>NZ_JBNDMA010000001.1:0-2405000 GCF_050436345.1 Paraburkholderia sp. WC7.3g | reverse complement strand
GGCGTCGAATAGCCGGCCGACATATTCGGGGCTTCCACTGCGGCCCGGAATCCATCGCAACAGGCAAAGCTCCGCCGTGTACAGGCCGTGGGCAGGTGCCGATTGGCGGCACTCGCTTCCTTGCGGAGTATGGTCGAACAGACCGAAATAAAGCGCGGCGATGAGACCCGCTAACAATACGACATGCGTAGAGATGCGTTTCATAGATAGAGCACGATCGGCGGAAAGAGTGGAACGAAGCGACGGTCCGAGTAGATGATGAAATCGCCGCCGCGCTGATGTCTGATCGCCCATTGCCGGAAATCGCTGTTATGGATCGGGTAGTAAACCTGTCCTTTGATAACCGGATCGCCAAGCGTAACCGGCGATTCCACATAGGGAATATAACGGGACGCCGCCGCTATGCCATCAAGCGGCATCACGATAACGCCGTTACTGCTCCAATGCCCTAGATACTGTGACCGCTGCCCGAGCTCATCGGTAAACGTGAAGTTATCTTTTACGTATATCCATGCACCCGTTACTTCGGCAGTCGTCTTTTGCGTACCAAATGGGTCCCTTGACAGTCGGACGTGAGCAATAGCGGCGTAGATTACGAACGATCCAAGCGCAGCGGTCAAATCGTCGGGGACACCTGTTCTCACAGCATCCGCCATCAGCTGTAGCTTGATTTTTTCGGCAAACGTACCGTCAACTTCGACGCGTTGGAACTGGAAAAATTGATGTAGATGTTGCGGATCGTCTCGACAGATATCGTGCGTAGATAGCTCGCTTCTGTGCTTGTAGAAACGGAGCTTGTTGTGAAGCACTTGAAGTGCCGCGGGTGAGCGGATCGCATCGTTGATCAGGTAGTCGTATTTCCGTCTGGCGCGAGCGAACTTCAGTACCCAGTCCATCTTTATCGTGGTTGTATCGTACATGTCAGGCGGATACGGTTTGCCTTCCTGATTGATCTCCTGGAACTCGTCGCTGGGGATTGCGGAATAGTTCAACCGGCCGGCAAACCATCGCTCCATTAACGTGGCCCCGATGGGCATCATTTCCTTGCGCAGAGCGTTCGGTATTTCCTGGATATCGAATGGCGGTACCGTCTTTTTCGGGGCTGCGACCTTCGCCGCTTTGGGTGGTTTGGGCGGCACCGGCGTATTCAACCATGTTCTGAAGCGGGAAACCGATTCCGCGACCTTGAGAAGGTCGTTAATCATTTTTACGGTTGGATCAGGTTTCGGAGACCTGGGCAGGCTCGGCACGGCTTTCGACTTCGCATCGGGCGGGGCCGGAAGCGGAGGCGGTTCGTTGTCCGTCGAGAGCGAGACCTCACGCACCATGCGGGCCCCGTCTTGCTTCTTCCAACGCCAAAACAGCTTGTCGATCTTGTAGTAAGAGAAATTCTCGCCGTGGTTCATAAGCGTTTACAGCTAGTGATGTAGAAAACAATGGAAGCGGATCGCCTCATACGTTCGAGTTCGACTACTGGGAATTAAGCATGGCCGTGATGCAATCGATCCGCGCCACCATTGTTCGTGAGTCAATCCGCGGCAAAACCCGGACGATTCTGAAAATGAGGCCGCAGGGGCGTCCCGCTGCCAAAATGCCAGCGCTGCGTAAAAGCCCAAGGAGCGGTTTTATTTACCTCGTAGGTCCCTTTGTAACAGAGCAGAATTTGCCGATTGCGATATAAAGCGAAGCAAAGCCGTATCGATTAGTAATTCTCCAATGCAGCAATTCATAAAACGGTGCATGGAAGGTTTCACCTGCATAGCCGTCGATCGAGCGACGAACGTTGCCCTCCGCGCTCGCGACCCGCATCCCGCTATTTGGCTGTAAGCTCCTGTTGACGGGCTCGCGTGGAGGCTGCGCGACCCGCTCTGGTGGTTCACGATTCGCAGACGCAACTCGTACGTTGTTGCCAATTTTTCAGGGGATATCAGTGATGAAGAGCTTCGCCATTAAACGAATCATGCTGGGCGTTTCGGTCGTCGCACTGGTGGCCGGCACGATCCCGCTCGCGGTCGCACAGGGCTCGACGGACGCCGCAGCCCAGCAGGGCGCGACGACGACCACCCCGAAGCCGACCAAGGCCGAGCGCAAGGCAGAGCGCAAACAGGCTCGCGCGAAAAAGAACGCCGAGTTGAAGAAACTCGAAGAGGCGGGCTACCAGCCGGCGCAGAACGATCCGAACTATCCGGACAAGCTGCAGGCAGCCCAGAAGAAAGCCGGCGTTGGTGCGCCTGCCAGCCAGTAACGGACAGGCGGACGCCCGGCGTCGCATTCATCGTTGACGAGGCGCCGGGCAGTTGCGAGGCATGATCATGGCAACCCGACATGAAGTGAAACGCTACACGGCGAATCTCTCCGACGAACTGCACAGCGCCGCCCTCTACGAGACGCTCGCGAACGTCGAGAAAGACGAAACCCGCAAGCAGGTCTATCAGGATCTCGCGCAATCCGAACACAGCCACGCGCAGGTGTGGGCCGACAAGCTCAGGGCCAACGGCATCGAACCGAAAGGCCGTGGGCATGCGGTCAAAACGCGCCTGATGAAGGGGCTCGTGCGTCTGTGCGGCGCGGACTTCGTGCTGCCGACACTCGCCGCCGCCGAATACGCGGACCGCAACAAATATCAAGGCCAACGCGACGCGGGCCACATGTCGGCCGATGAACATCATCACGCGGCGGTCGTGCAGACGCTCGCGGGCACCCGCGATACCGACCTGTCGCCCGGCGCGCGCATTGCGTCGGCCGAGTCGTGGCACAAGGGCGCCTCGTCGGGCAACGATCTGCGCGCGGCGGTCCTCGGCGCGAACGACGGCCTCGTGTCGAACTTCTGCCTGATCATGGGCGTCGCCGGCGCGGGCACCGCCAACCAGGCGATCCTGTTGACCGGCCTCGCCGGGCTGATCGCCGGTGCCTGTTCGATGGCGCTCGGCGAATGGCTATCGGTCACCAATGCGCGCGAACTCGCGAGCACGCAGATCGCGAAGGAAGCCCAGGAGATCGACGAGCAGCCCGAAGCAGAGGAGCACGAGCTTGCGCTGATCTACCGCGCCAAAGGGCTCGACGCGAACGAGGCGAAACGCGTGGCCTCGCAGATGATGCGCGACAAGGACAAGGCGCTCGACACCCTGACCCGCGAGGAGCTCGGTCTCGATCCGGCGGAACTGGGCGGCAATCCGTGGTCGGCGGCGGGCGTGTCGTTCTGTCTGTTCGCGCTTGGCGCCATTTTTCCGGTGATGCCTTTTCTGTGGACGCATGGCGTCAGCGCGATCGTGCAGTGTGTCGTGCTGAGCATGCTGGCGCTCGCGTCGATCGGCGTGTTCACGTCGTTGTTCAACGGACGCAGCGCGGGGTTTTCGGCGCTGCGGCAGATCATCATCGGGCTGATCGCGGCAGGGTTTACGTTCGGCGTCGGGCGCTTGCTGGGCGTGTCGATTTCCTGAGCGGGGCGATTCGCGGGCGCCTCGCGCTCACCGCCGTTGCGGAGCACGATCTGCTCTGGCGCGACACACTCGGCGCGCCGGCCCAATCCGCGCCAATCCCTTATCCCACAGGGCTTTCGTCGCCGAGCCGAGCGCTCGCGCCGCGCCCGGGTGTCGCATTTCCTCATGTGGTTGTCGCAATTAGTCGGCTAGCCGCACTTTTTTCTGGCAACTATGTAGGCACAGCGCGGACGGACGTCCGCACGCGAGGAGAGCATTCGATGAATTCCCCCAAGGTCGTGGTCGAAGGACTGTGCAAGGTGTTCGGCACCAACCCCAAACAGGCGCTCGCGATGCTGGCCAGCGGCGCCACCAAGGAAGAGGTGTTTGCCCGCACCGGTCAGATCGTCGGCGTCCACAACGCGTCGTTCGAGGTTCGCGAGGGCGAGATCTTCGTGCTGATGGGCCTGTCCGGCTCGGGCAAGTCGACGCTGATTCGCCTGATCAATCGGCTCGTCGAGCCAAGCGCCGGCAAGGTGCTGATCGACGGCCGCGATGTCGCGAGCGTGCCGCGCGCCGAGCTGATCGCGCTGCGCCGCAAGGACATGAGCATGGTGTTCCAGTCGTTCGCGCTGATGCCGCAGCGCAGCGTGCTGGCCAACGCGGCGTTCGGGCTCGAGGTGGCGGGCGTCGGCCGCAAGGAGCGCGAAGCGCGGGCGCTGACGGTGCTCGAACAGGTCGGCCTTGCGCCGTTCGCGCAGAAACTGCCCGCCGAGCTGTCGGGCGGGATGCAGCAGCGCGTCGGGCTCGCCCGCGCGCTCGCGGTCAACCCGTCGCTGATGATCATGGACGAGGCGTTCTCCGCGCTCGATCCGCTCAAGCGCAAGGAGATGCAGAACGTGCTGCTCGAATTGCAACGCGAGCAGCAGCGCACGATCCTGTTCGTGTCGCACGATCTGGAGGAAGCGATGCGCATCGGCACGCGCATCGCGATCATGGAAGGCGGCCGCGTCGTACAAATCGGCACGCCGCGGGAAATCATCAAGAACCCGGCCGACGACTACGTGCGCGCGTTCTTCGAAGGCATCGACACGAGCCGCTATCTGACCGCCGGCGACCTGATGCAGACCGATGCAGTGCCGCTGCTGCACTCGCCGCAGATCGACGCGTCGAGCGTCGCCGCGATGTTCAACGGCAGCGCCGACTACGCGTTCGTGCTCGATAGCGAGCGGCGGATTCGCGGCTTCGTGTGCCGCGATGCGACGGGCAGCGCGTCGCCGCAGCTCAACCAGATCGAATGCATCCGCCGCAGCGCGCCGCTCGACGACGTGGTCGCGCGCGTGGTGGCGAGCCGCGCGCCGCTGCCCGTCGTCGAAGCGGACGGCTCCTACTGCGGTTCGGTCAACAAGACGAACGTGCTGAACGTTCTCACGCGCCATCGAGGTTCTCATGTCTGAAGTCATTCCACTTGGCGCCTGGGTCGATCACGGCGTTCACTACCTGCTCGATCACGATGCGCAGACCTTCGACACGATCGGCAAGGTCATCGAGAGTTTTGCGGCGGCGGTCGAGCACGGTTTGCAGGCCGTGCCGATGTGGGCGCTGATGGCGTTCTTCGTCGGCATCGGCTTGTGGCGGGTCGGCTGGCGCTTCGCGCTGTTTACCCTGGCGGCGCTGCTGTTGATCTACGGCACCGGCTTCTGGGATCAGATGGTGATCACGCTCGGCCTCACGCTGTCATCGACGGTGATCAGTCTCGTGCTCGGCGTGCCGCTCGGCATCTGGATGGCGAAGAGCCGCACCGTCGAAATGATCGTGCGCCCCGTGCTCGATCTGATGCAGACGATGCCCGCGTTCGTCTATCTGATTCCGGCCGCGATGCTGTTCGGCCTCGGCCGCGTGCCGGGCATCCTGTCGACGGTGATCTTCGCGATGCCGCCCGCGGTGCGTCTGACCGCGCTCGGCATCAAGCACGTGAATCGCGAAATCGTCGAAGCGGGACAGGCGTTCGGCTGCACGCCGTGGCAACTGCTGTACAAGGTGCAGTTTCCGAACGCGCTGCCGTCGATCATGACCGGCGTGAACCAGACCATCATGATGGCGCTGTCGATGGTGATCATCGCGTCGATGGTCGGCGCGGGCGGCCTCGGCAACGACGTGCTCGCGAGCATCCAGCGGCTCGATATCGGACTCGGCTTCGAAAGCGGCATGTCGGTCGTGATGCTGGCGATCATTCTGGACCGCATCACCGAGAGTTTCGGCCGGGCGCCGGGCAAGGCACGCGCACCGCTGTTCGCGGGGCTGCGCCAGGCGATGAAAGTGCGCCGCGAGCCGGCGGCGCAACACGGCTGATGCGCTGATCCGATGCGGCTCTCGAACGTGGCCATGAAGCGCGACCCGATCGTCTCCACCGAAGCCGATGCGCGGCTGTGCGCGGTCGCCCACGTCGGCTTTCTGACCTTGCCGAACTTTTCGATGATCGCGTTCACGAGCGCGGTCGAGGTGCTGCGCATGGCGAACTACGTGGGCCGCGCGCAGCACTACCGGTGGTCGGTGATCACGCCGGACGGCGAGCCGACGCCCGCCAGCAACGGCATCACGGTGAAGCCGACCACCACGCTCGCCGAGGCCGGCATGCCAGACCTGCTGTTCGTGTGCGCGGGCTGGCACGTGCGCGAGTATGTGAACGACGCGGTGATCGCGCTGCTGCGCGAGGCGGCCGCTCAGCGCGTGCCGCTCGGCGGCATCTGCACCGGCCCGTATGCGCTGCTCGCGGCCGGGCTGCTCGACGGCTATCGCGCGACCGTGCATTGGGAGGACATGTCGCCGTTGCATCAGCGCTATCCGCACGTGCATTTCGACGACGAACTGTTCGTGATCGACCGCGACCGGCTGACCTGCACCGGTGGCACCGCGCCGCTCGATCTGATGCTGCATCTGGTCGGCATGCGGCTTGGCTCCGCGGTGGCCGCGCAGGTGTCGGAGCAGTTCATCGTCGAGCGGATTCGCGGCTCGACCGATTACCAGCACATTCCGGTCGACGCGCGGGTCGGCCTGTCGCGCGCTGAACTGATCGAAGTGGTGCGGCTGATGGAAGCGAACATCGAGGAGCCGCTATCGCTCGACGAACTCGCGCGGCTCGTCAAGCTGTCGCAGCGTCATTTGCAGCGGATGTTCAAGCTGTTCCTGAACGTGTCGCCGACGCATTACTACCTGAGCTTGCGGCTGCGCCGCGCGCGCGAGCTGCTGCGCAATACCGACACGTCGATCGCGCGCGTGACCACGGTGTGCGGTTTTCATTCGCCGTGTCATTTCAGCAAGGCGTATCGCGCGCAGTTCGGGCATGCGCCGAGCGTCGAGCGGCGCTTGTCGGAGTAGCGGGGCGCGCGAATTCAGATCGCCTTCGCGCGGCCCGGAAACGTTTCGTCGTAGCACGAGCCATCGTCGACTTGCGCCGCCGTGCCACGCTGCTCGCGATACATCATCGGCGGCACGCCGAACTGTTTGCGAAATTCCCGTCCCAGATGCGACGCGTCCGAAAAGCCGCAGCTCGACGCGATATCCGCAACGGTCTTGTCCGAACTCGTCAGCAGCCACGCGGCGGTGCGCAGACGCACCAGCTTCGCGTACGCCTGCGGCGCCTTGCCGGTCTGCGCCTTGAACAGCCGCTCGAGCTGACGCGGAGACAGATCGAGCTTGCCCGCCAGCTCGTCGAGCGACAGCGCGCGGCCCACGTGCTGCTCCATCAGCAGGATCGCGCGCTTGACCTTCGGATGCGAGGCCGGCGCGAGACCGGGCGGATGCGGCTGCGGCGCGTTGCCTTTCTGCAGGTCGTCGACGAGCAGAATGCGCAGCGCCTTCTGCACCGTGGCGGTCTCGAAATGACGCAGCAGGATCGCGGCGGCGACGTCGATCGACGCACGGCCGCCGGAACAGGTGATGCGCCGCCGGTCGATCACGAACAGCCGGTCGGCGACCAGCATCTGTTCGTCGACCGAAGGAAAGCGCTCGATGAAATCCCAGTAGTGAAACCAGCTCACGCAGATGCGATGGCCGTCGAGCACGCCCGCGCGCATCAGCGAGAACACGCCGGTGCACATGCCGACCAGCGTCGCGTCGCGGGCGGCGGCGCGGCGGATGAACGCGAGCGTCGCCTCGCTCGCGGCCGGCCCCGAGTGCAGCAGTCCGCCGACCACCACCACGTAGTCGAATTTTTCGGCCGCCTCGAAGGTTTCCCACGGCGTGATCTGGATGCCGCAACTGGCGCGCACCGGAGCAAGGGTTTCCCCGATCACGCTCCACGAGCAGCGTACCGGCTTGCTGAAGTCGCCTTCGTCGGCGGACAGGCGCAGCAGGTCGACGAAACCCGAGAATGCGGTCAGCGTGAAGTTCGGCAGCAGGATGATGCCGAAGCGGATGCGCTGCTTCGTGGCGGTGTCGCGCGAGGGAGGGGCAAGCGTTTGAGCGGAATTCATGCGCGCGGCGGTTCGGCGAAAAGGAACGGCGAAAGAGGAACGAACGTTAACCGAAACGGTGAGGCAAGCATAGCACCGCGTGCCTTCAGCATCACCGGCGCAACTTGGGGCGCCTGTCGCAAATGGGTCGCGAGGTGTGCCCAGCGGCCCGCGTGGTGGCTCGGTTGACGACGCCATCCCACTGCGTTGCCGTTTTTATTCTATCGATCCGGCCCGCCGTGCGGTGCAATACGTACATTCCATCCGGGCGCATCAGTCAGCGCGAAGCGCTCCGGTCATCGCAACGCGCAAGGCCCAACGCACAAGGCTCGCCATGAACGTCAGCGTCTTCGATCTGTTCAAGATCGGCATCGGTCCATCCAGCTCGCACACGGTCGGGCCGATGATTGCCGCCTGCCGCTTCGCGTCGCATATCGAGGACGCGAATCTGCTCGGCTTCGTGCGTCGCGTCAGAGCTGAGCTGTTCGGCTCGCTAGGCGCGACCGGCAAGGGCCACGGTACCGACAAGGCAGTGCTGCTCGGCCTCGAAGGCAATCTGCCGGACCGGCTCGACCCGGACCTGATCGAGCCGCGGCTGCTCGCGATCCGCGCGGCCAAACAGCTCGTGCTGCTCGGCAAGCATCCGGTCGCGTTCGACGAGCGCGAACATGTCGGCTTCTACCGCAAGCTGATGCCGGGCGCACCGGGTTCGGGCGTCGTGCATCCGAACGGCATGCGCTTTCAGGCCTTCGACGAAAACGGTCAGTTGCTCGTCGAAAAAGAGTATTACTCGATCGGCGGCGGCTTCGTCGTCAATCGCGACGGGGATCGCGTGAACGGACAGCGCGCCAACGCGGAGGTGCCGTATCCGTTTCGCACCGGCGACGATCTGATGCGGGTGTGCCGCGAAAGCGGTCTGTCGATCGCCGAAGTGACGTTGCGCAACGAATCCGCGACGCGGCCCGAGTCCGAAGTGCGCGAAGGCCTGCTGGCGATCTGGCGCACGATGGCCGCGTCCGTCGAGCGCGGCTGCAAGGCGCGCGGCGAGCTGCCCGGTCCGATGCGCGTGAAGCGCCGCGCGGCCGAGCTGTGCGAGCGACTGCGCACGCACTCGGAGGAATCGCTGCGCGACCCGCTGTCGATGCTCGACTGGGTCAACCTGTACGCGATGGCGGTCAACGAGGAAAACGCCGCGGGCGGCCGGGTCGTCACCGCGCCGACCAACGGCGCGGCCGGCGTGATCCCGGCAGTGCTGCACTACTACGTGAAGTTCATGCATGCGGCGAGCGACGCGGGCATCGTCGACTTCCTGCTGACCGCCGCGGCGATCGGCATCATCTACAAGGAAACCGCATCGATCTCCGGCGCCGAAGTGGGCTGCCAGGGCGAAGTGGGGGTGGCCTGCTCGATGGCCGCCGCGGCGCTCGCGGCCGTGATGGGCGGTACGCCCACCCAGGTCGAGAACGCCGCCGAAATCGGCATGGAACACAACCTCGGCATGACGTGCGATCCGGTCGGCGGGCTGGTGCAGATCCCGTGCATCGAGCGCAACGCGATGGGCGCGATCAAGGCGATCAACGCGGCGCGCCTCGCGATGAAGGGCGACGGCAAGCACGTGGTGTCGCTCGACAGCGTGATCCGGACGATGCGCGAAACCGGCGCCGACATGAAGACGAAATACAAGGAGACGTCGCGCGGTGGACTCGCCGTGAACGTCATCGAGTGTTGAAGCACACAGCATCAGCAAAACCGCAAAGGACCAACGATGAGCCGCTATTCGATATTCAGCCTGCTGCGCAACGGGATGTCGTATCACGAGAACTGGGAGCGGCAATGGCGCAGCCCCGAGCCCAAACGTGAGTACGACGTCGTGATCGTCGGCGGCGGCGGGCATGGTCTCGCGACCGCGTACTACCTCGCCAAGGAGCACGGCGTGCGCAATGTCGCGGTGCTCGAGAAGGGCTGGATCGGCGGCGGCAATACCGCGCGCAATACGACGATCGTGCGTTCGAACTATCTGTGGGACGAGTCCGCCGGGCTCTACGAGAAAGCGATGAAGCTGTGGGAAGGGCTCGCGCAGGATCTGAACTACAACGTGATGTTCAGCCAGCGCGGCGTGATGAATCTCGCGCATACGCTGCAGGATGTGCGCGACACCGAACGCCGCGTCAACGCGAACCGTCTGAACGGCGTCGATGCCGAATTCCTCACGCCCGCCCAGATCAAGGAACTCGAGCCGACCATCAATCTGAACAGCCGCTACCCGGTGCTCGGCGCATCGATCCAGCGGCGCGGCGGCGTCGCGCGGCACGACGCGGTGGCCTGGGGTTTCGCGCGCGGCGCGGACCAGGCCGGCGTCGATATCGTGCAGAACTGCCAGGTCGTCGGCATTCGCCGCAACGGCAGCCAGGTGACGGGCGTCGACACGACCAAGGGCTTCATCAAGGCAAAGAAGGTCGCGGTGGTCACGGCCGGCAACACGTCGACGCTCGCCGATATGGCCGGCGTGCGGCTGCCGCTCGAAAGCCATCCGTTGCAGGCGCTGGTGTCGGAGCCGATCAAGCCGGTCGTCAACACGGTCGTGATGTCGAACGCGGTCCACGCGTATATCAGCCAGTCCGACAAAGGCGATCTCGTGATCGGCGCGGGCGTCGATCAATACACGGGCTTTGGCCAGCGCGGCAGCTTCCATATCATCGAGGGCACGCTCGAGGCGATCGTCGAAATGTTCCCGGTGTTTTCTCGCGTGCGGATGAACCGGCAGTGGGGCGGCATCGTCGATGTGTCGCCGGACGCGTGCCCGATCATCAGCAAGACCGACGTCAAGGGGCTGTATTTCAACTGCGGATGGGGGACGGGCGGCTTCAAGGCGACGCCCGGCTCGGGATGGGTCTTTGCGCACACGATCGCGAAGGACGAACCGCATCCGTTGAATGCGCCGTTCTCGCTGGATCGGTTCTATACCGGTCATCTGATCGATGAGCACGGCGCGGCCGCCGTGGCTCACTAAGGCTACGCGCCGCAACGAAGAGGAGACACAGATGCTGCTGATCGAATGCCCGTGGTGCGGTCCCCGCGCCGAAACCGAATTCTCGTGCGGCGGCGAGGCGGACATCGTCCGCCCGCTCGACACCGACACGCTCACCGACCAGCAATGGGGCGACTATCTGTTCATGCGCAAGAACCCGCGCGGCGTGCATCGCGAGCAGTGGCTGCATGCACAAGGCTGCCGCCGCTGGTTCAAGGCGCAGCGCGACACCGTCAGCTACGCATTCCAGGGCTACCAGACGTTCGAGCGACCCTTGCCGTCGCTCGACAGTAGCGACGCACAGGCAGGCAACAAGCAAGAGGGCAAAGCATCATGAGCCAGAAAGACCGACTCCCGACCGGTGGCCGGATCAACCGCGCGATCGCGCTCAGCTTCACGTTCAACGGCGCCGAATACCAGGGTTATCAGGGCGATACGCTCGCGTCGGCATTGCTCGCCAACGGCGTGCATTTCGTCGCGCGCAGCTGGAAATATCATCGGCCGCGCGGCATCGTGACCGCGGGCGTCGAGGAGCCGAACGCGGTCGTGCAGCTCGAGACCGGCGCCTACACGGTGCCGAATGCGCGGGCCACCGAAGTCGAGTTGTACCAGGGGCTCGTCGCGAGCAGCGTGAACGCGAAACCGAGCATCGAGAAGGACCGCATGGCGATCAACCAGAAGTTCGCGCGCTTCATTCCGGCGGGCTTCTACTACAAGACCTTCATGTGGCCGCGCAAATTGTGGCCGAAGTACGAGGAAGCGATTCGCGACGCGGCCGGCCTCGGCACCGCGCCGCGACAGCGCGACGCGGACCGCTACGACAAGTGCTTCGCGCATTGCGACGTGCTGGTGGTCGGCGGCGGCCCGACCGGGCTCGCGGCCGCGCACGCGGCGGCCTTGTCCGGTGCGCGCGTGACGCTCGTCGACGATCAGCCCGAGCTCGGCGGCACGCTGCTGTCCTGTGGCGCGCAGATCGATGGCAAGCCCGCGCTGCAGTGGGTGCAGAAAATCGAGGATGAATTGCGGCAGTTGCCCGACGTGAAGATCCTGAGCCGCAGCACCGCGTTCGGCTATCAGGACCACAATCTCGTCACGGTCACGCAGCGTCTGACCGATCATCTGCCCGTGTCGCAACGCAAGGGCACGCGCGAACTGTTGTGGAAGATCCGCGCGAAACGCGTGATTCTCGCGACCGGCGCGCATGAACGGCCGATCGTGTTCGGCAACAACGATCTGCCGGGCGTGATGCTCGCATCGGCGGTGTCGGTCTACCTGCATCGCTACGCGGTGCTGCCGGGGCGCAACGCGGTCGTGTTCACGAACAACGATGACGGCTATCAATGCGCGCTCGACCTGAAAGCGGCCGGCGCCCAGGTGAGCGTGATCGATCCGCGCGCGGGCGAATCGAAGGGCACGCTGCCCGCGCTCGCCCGCCGCCATGGCATCAAGGTGCTGAACGGCACGGTCGTCACGGCGGCGCACGGCAAGCTGCGCGTCGCGTCGGTGGCGATCGCCTCGTATGCGCAAGGGCGGATCGCCGCGCAACGGGGCGAGCTGCCGTGCGATCTGCTCGCGATGTCGGGCGGCTGGAGCCCGGTGCTGCATCTGTTCGCGCAGTCGGGCGGCAAGGCGCATTGGCATGACGACAAGGCCTGCTTCGTGCCGGGTAAGGCGCTCCAGGCGGAAACCAGCGTCGGCGCCTGCGCAGGTGACTTCACGCTCGGCCAGGGCATCCGCTTCGCGGTCGACGCCGGCGTCGACGCGGCGCGCGCGGCCGGATACATCGTCGCGCGGCCGAATCCGGTGCAGGTCGCCGAGTTGAGCGAAACGAAGCTGGAACCGCTGTGGCTCGTCGGCGGACGTGAGCTGGCCACGCGCGGGCCCAAGCAGTTCGTCGATTTCCAGAACGACGTGGCGGCCGCCGATATCTTCCTCGCCGCGCGTGAAGGTTTCGAATCCGTCGAACACGTGAAGCGCTACACCGCGATGGGTTTCGGCACCGACCAGGGCAAGCTCGGCAACATCAACGGCATGGCGATTCTCGCGCAGGCGCTCGGCAAGACCATTCCCGAGACCGGCACGACGACGTTCCGGCCAAACTACACGCCGGTCACGTTCGGCACCTTCGCCGGCCGCGAACTGGGCGAATGGCTCGATCCGGTGCGCAAGACCGCGGTGCACGAATGGCATGTGGAAAACGGCGCCGCGTTCGAGGACGTCGGCAACTGGAAGCGTCCGTGGTACTACCCGAAGGCGGGCGAGGACCTGCACGCGGCGGTTGCGCGCGAAGCGCTCGCGGTGCGCACGAGCGTCGGCATTCTCGATGCGTCGACGCTCGGCAAGATCGACATTCAGGGCCCCGACGCCGCGAAGCTGCTGAACTGGGTGTACACGAATCCGTGGACCAAGCTCGAAGTCGGCAAGTGCCGCTACGGCCTGATGCTCGACGAAAACGGCATGATCTTCGACGATGGCGTCACCGTGCGCCTCGCCGAGCAGCATTACATGATGACGACCACCACCGGCGGCGCGGCGCGCGTGCTCACGTGGCTCGAACGCTGGCTGCAAACCGAATGGCCCGACCTGCGCGTGCGGCTCGCGTCGGTCACCGATCACTGGGCGACGTTCGCGGTGGTCGGACCGATGAGCCGCAAGCTGCTGCAAAAGGTCTGTGACGACATCGACTTCGCGAATGCGGCGTTCCCGTTCATGACATATCGCGAAGGCACCGTGGCGGGGGCGGCATCGCGCGTGATGCGCATCAGCTTCTCGGGTGAGCTCGCGTATGAAGTGAACGTGCCGGCGAACGTCGGGCGCGCGGTGTGGGAAGCGTTGATGGCCGCGGGCGCGGAGTTCGACATCACGCCGTACGGCACCGAGACGATGCACGTGCTGCGCGCGGAGAAGGGCTACATCATCGTCGGCCAGGATACGGACGGCTCGATGACGCCGCACGACATCGGCATGAGCGGGCTCGTCGCGAAGTCGAAAGATTTTCTCGGCAAGCGCTCGCTCGCCCGCTCGGACACCGCGAAGGCGGGGCGCAAGCAACTGGTCGGGCTGCTCGCGGACGATGCGTCGTTCGTGATCCCCGAAGGCTCGCAGATCGTCGCGGGTCCGTTCCAGGGCGATACCGCGCCGATGTTGGGACACGTCACGTCGAGCTATTACAGCCCGATCCTCAAGCGCTCGATCGCGATGGCGGTCGTCAAGGGCGGTCTCGACAAGATCGGCACGACCGTCACGATTCCGCTCGCGAGCGGCAAACAGATCGCGGCGAAAATCGCGAGTCCGGTGTTCTACGACAGCGAAGGAGCACGTCAACATGTGGAATGAAACAGGCGGGACAGTGCCGGTCGTGGCCCGCACGCCCGGACGGCAAAGCGGCGTATGGCAGGAGTCGCCGCTGATGGGAGTCGCTGCGTTGCTCAAGCAGCATCAGGCAGGCGCGAGCGCCGCGTTTCGGCTCGGCGAGCGGCCGTTTCTGGAACTCGTGAACGTGCGCGGCGACACCCGCGACGCGGCGTTCATCCGCGCGGTCGAACAGGTGATCGGCTGCAAGCCGCCGGAACAGGCGAACACGGTCGCACGCGGCAACGGCTACGACATGGTGTGGCTCGGCCCGGACGAATGGCTCGTGCGTTCGGAAGCCGCGCACGACGCGACCCGTACCGCGCCGTTGCAGTCGAAGCTCGGCGCGGCGTTCGCGGGCGTGTTCGCATCGGCTGTCGATGTCGGCAGCGGCAGCACGGTGCTCGAAATCAGCGGCACCCGCACGCGCGACGTGCTCGCGCGCGGCTGTCCGCTCGATCTGCATCCGCAACTGTTCGGGGTGGGGCAGTGCGCGCAGAGCCATTACTTCAAGGCGTCGATTACGTTGCTGCCCACGGGCGCCGACAGTTTCGACATCGTCGTGCGCCGCAGCTTCGCGGATTACTTCGTCAGGATCATGCTCGACGCCGCCGAGCCGTTGATGTGCTGAGCGATGCGCGGCTCGCTTTGCTGATTTCGCCATGACGTCGACCCGCGCGGCCACCTCGCTTCTCACGGCACGCGCTTGCGATGAGCGCGATGCCGGCGCCGCGCTCGCGCTGCTCGATCAAAGTATCGCGCTGCGTCATCGGCGCATTGCGCTGATCCGCTATCTGCTCGCGCGGGAGCTCGGTGCGCCGCTCGAAGCGCGGCATCATGCGTACGTCGAGAAAATCGCGGCCCGTCTGAGCGCGGATGCGCTCGCGCGGATCGCCGGCGCAGCGCGTGCGCGGCTGCGCACGTAAGTCCACGCCGTATCAGGGCTTGCCGGCATCCAGCGCCGTGAGGATCTGATGCGCGGCGCTCACGCGCGCTTCGTTCGGAAAATTGCGATTAGCGAGCATCACGATACCGATGCGCTTTTGCGGCACGAACGCGACATACGCACCGAAACCGTTGGTCGATCCGGTCTTGTTGATCCAGACGTTCTGCTGCGGCGGCAACGGCGGCTTGATTTCGGTCGACGGCGTCCCGTTGAGGACCATCTCCAGCGAATTGCCGGCCTGCAAAGTGCGCAACTCGACCGGATACGGGTACTGCTCCCAGATCAGATCCTGGGTCAGCACGCCGGACTGGAAGTGGCCGGTATGCGTGTCCGTGATCGCGCGCTGCCACTGACTGTCGAGCGAAATCAGGTTCATGTTCGCCTGCACGTAACGCAGCATATCCGCGGCGGTCGACTTCACCCCGTAGGCTTCGGCGGAAATCACGCCGCCCGTCAGACGGACCGGCGCGCCGTCTTTCGCATAGCCCTGCGCGTAGTCCGGCATTTTCGCCGCGGGGACGTCGATGTAGCTGTTCTTCATGCCGAGCGCCGGAAACACGCGTTGCTGCATCAGCACGGTGAAATCCTGTCCCATCGCCTTCGCGGTGATCAGGCCGAGCGTGCCGATGCCGGAATTCGAGTAAGTGCGGAACGTGCCGGGCGCATGAGCGGGCTGCCAGTCATGGAAATACCGCAGCAATTGCGCGTCGTTATGGATGTCGTCCGGCACCTGTAGCGGCAGACCGCCGGGCGTGTGCGTGCCGAGGTTCAGCAGGCTGACCTTGCCGAACGGGCGGCCGCGCAGCGTGGGCAGATAGCGCTCCGTGCCGTCCGACAACGACAGCTTGCCGTCGAGCTGCGCATACGACGCGAGCGTCGCCGTGAAGGTCTTGCTGATCGAGCCGAGTTCGAACAGCGTGTCGCGGGTGACGGGCTTGCCGGTTTGCGTCGATGCGACGCCGTAGTTGTACACGTAAGGCTTGCCGTCGTCGATCACGCCGACCGCCATGCCGGCGATATGGTACTTCGCCATCAGCGGCTGGATCGCGGCATCGACGGCCGGTTTGAGTTGCGCGCCGATGGGCTCGGCCGCGTGGCTGACGGGTGAGATCGCGGACAGCATGAACAGCGCGAACGTGGTGGTTGTTATCAGTTTGAGCGCTCGGGTCTTCATTGCAAACGGGTCCTCGGTCGTGGAGTGTGGATCGGTGAATCGGTGGATCGGTGGATCGGCGATTCGGGGGAGGCTGCACTATCCGGCTTTCGCGAAACGCTGGCAAACGACGATATGTTGCGTGAGGGTAAAGAAAAAGTTATGCGCGGCAACGCGCGCGATGCCGGCGTTGTCGGTTGTGGCCAAACGCGTGTCGTGTTCGGCACAGGTGTCGCTGCGGGCGGCCGCTACGCTGGTGAAACGGTGCGCCGTGCAGCGTGCGGGGCGCACCGCTCACGAACATGGAGACGAGACAATGAGCAGCAATCGCGGCGTCGTGTATCTGGGGCAGGGCAAGGTCGAAGTGCAGTCGATCGACTATCCGAAGATGGTCGATCCACGCGGCAGGTCGATCGGCCACGGCGTGATCCTGAAAGTGGTGAGCACGAATATCTGCGGCTCCGATCAGCACATGGTGCGTGGCCGCACGACCGCCGAAGTCGGCCTGGTACTCGGGCACGAGATTACCGGCGAAGTGATCGAGATTGGGCGCGACGTCGAGACGCTGCAGGTCGGCGATCTGGTGTCGGTGCCGTTCAACGTCGCGTGCGGACGCTGCCCGACCTGCAAGGCGCAGCATACGGGAGTGTGTCTGAACGTTAATCCGTCGCGCGCGGGCGGCGCGTATGGTTATGTCGACATGGGCGGCTGGATCGGCGGCCAGGCCGAATACGTGCTGGTGCCGTACGCGGACTTCAATCTGCTGAAATTTCCGGACCGCGCGCAGGCGTTGGCGAAGATCCGCGACCTGACCTGCCTGTCCGACATTCTGCCGACCGGCTATCACGGCGCGGTGATGGCCGGCGTGAAGCCCGGCGCGACCGTCTATATCGCGGGCGCGGGACCGGTCGGCATGGCGGCGGCCGCGTCCGCGCGCCTGTTGGGCGCGGCCTGCACGATCGTCGGCGACATGAACGAGGCGCGCCTCGCGCATGCGCGCAAGATGGGCTTCCAGACCATCAATCTGTCGAAGGACGCGACGCTCGGCGAACAGATCGAGCAGATCCTCGGCAAACCCGAAGTGGATTGCGCGGTGGACTGCGTCGGCTTCGAAGCACACGGACACGGCAGCAGCGGCTCACACGAGGAAGCCCCGGCCACGGTGCTCAATTCGCTGATGGAAATCACTCGGGCGGCTGGTGCGATCGGCATTCCCGGACTCTACGTGACCGACGATCCCGGCTCGGCCGATGCCGCCGCGCGCCGGGGCAGCCTCAGCTTGCGTTTCGGGCTCGGCTGGGCCAAGTCGCATTCGTTTCACACCGGGCAGACGCCGGTGATGAAGTACAACCGCGATCTGATGCAGGCAATACTTTGGGATCGTTTGCCGATCGCCGATATCGTCAACGTGACGGTGGTGTCGCTCGACGATGCGCCCGAGGGCTACCGGCAATTCGACGGCGGCGCGCCGAAGAAGTTTGTGATCGACCCGCACGGGTTGTTGAAGGCGGCTTGAGTTTGGCTGGCCGCTAAGGCGCTGCGTGGCCTGCCGGTCACGCGCGCCTGATTCATTGATCAAGCCGCCATCACCGGCGCATTGGCGAGCGAAGGCGCCTGCCGGCGACGCTCACGCGTCGGCGCGGTGCCGAACGCATCGCGATAGCTCTTCGAGAAGTGGCAGGCCGACTGGAAGCCGCACGCCATCGTGATGTGCATGATCGACATGTCGGTCTGCAACAGCAGCTCGCGCGCGCGGCGCAAGCGCAGCGTCAGATAGTAGTGCGTGGGCGTCATGCCCAGATGCTCGCGGAACAGTCGTTGCAACTGCCGTTGCGACATGCCGGCGAGCCGTGCGAGTTCTTCGCGCGACAGCGGCTCCTCGATGTTGTTCTCCATCAGCGTTATCACTTCGAACAGCGACTTGTTGGCCGAGCCGAGCCGTGCGACGAGCGGCATCTTCTGCTGCGCGCTGGTGTCGCGCACGTGTTCGACGATGAACTGCTCGGCGATCTGCGTGACGCGCGCGTTACCGACGCGCGGTGCGATCAGGTTCAGCATCATGTCGAGCGGCGCGACGCCGCCGGTGCAGGTCACGCGATCGCGATCGATGACGAACAGCTCTTTCAGAAAGCGCGTATCGGGAAACTCCTCCTTCAGCGCCGACATGTTTTCCCAATGGATCGCGCACGCATAACCGGCCAGCAGACCGGCGCGCGCGAGCGCATAGGTGCCGGTGCACAGGCTGCCCAGCACGCAGCCCATGCGCGCGAAACGGCGCAGCGCGGACAGATGCTCGGCGGTGGTGGAGCGCTGCACGTCGATGCCGCCAACCACGAACACGATATCGGGTTGCCCGACGCACTCGACCGGCCCCGTATCGACGGCTAGCCCGTTGCTCGCCATGACCGGCCCGCCGGCGGGACTGACGATCGACCAGCGGTAAAGCGGCTGGCCCGTCAGATAGTTCGCCATGCGTAGCACTTCGATCGCGTTGGTGAAGGCGATCATCGTGAAGTTGTGAACCGGCATGAACGCGAAATGCGACAACGATGCCGTGCGATCGGTGGACATGAGAACGGTGATTCCTGAGATGAATGTCGCGTCGCCTTGGGGGGATGGCGACTATCTGAATTCTGAGTATCAGGGCAACTACTGTGCCATCAGGCTAAACCCTTGGACGCTGCGCAAAAAGCCTGAATAGCCAGGCAATCGACTGATCAAACGGCACCTGCGCCGCACCAGAACGGCGCCGCGACGCACGCTCGGCGCACCCGATCGGCGCAAGGAGACCGCCTTGTCGTGCAGGCCCATGCGTGCGGAGCGCGCCGACTTGTCGAAAAAGGACGCGCATGGCGGAAAAGGCAAAGAACGCGTCTGAATTCGTAAATCGACGCGCGGGCGGACCGTCAAGAATAGACGCAAGGCAAAGCGGTGGCGCTACCCCGGCGACCTGCGGCCACCTTCCCGTCAACGTTCTCACGGACCTGTCATGTCGAACCCGAATCCCTTCTTCGAAGACTCCCTACCGGCGCGCGATCCGGCCGTGCGCGGCGCCATTCTGAAAGAGCTCGAGCGCCAGCAGTCGCAAGTCGAGCTGATCGCGTCGGAAAACATCGTGTCGCGCGCGGTGCTCGACGCGCAGGGCTCGGTGCTGACCAACAAATACGCGGAAGGGTATCCGGGCAAGCGTTACTACGGCGGTTGCGAAAACGTCGACACGATCGAGACGCTCGCGCTCGATCGCATCAAGCAGCTGTTCGACGCGCGCTTCGCCAACGTGCAGCCGCATTCCGGCGCGCAGGCGAACGGCGCGGTGATGCTCGCGCTCACGAAGCCGGGCGATACGGTGCTCGGCATGTCGCTCGACGCGGGCGGGCATCTGACGCACGGCGCGAAGCCCGCGTTGTCGGGCAAGTGGTTCAACGCGGTGCAGTACGGCGTGCGGCGCGACACGATGCTGATCGACTACGAGCAGATCGAGGAGCTGGCGCAACAGCACAAACCCGCGCTGCTGATCGCCGGGTTCTCCGCCTATCCGCGCGCGCTCGACTTCGCGCGGCTGCGCGCGATCGCCGATGGCGTCGGTGCGAAGCTGATGGTGGACATGGCGCATATCGCCGGCGTGATCGCGGCGGGCCGTCATGACAATCCGGTCCCGCATGCGCACGTGGTCACGTCGACCACCCACAAGACCTTGCGCGGTCCGCGCGGCGGCTTCGTGCTGACCAACGACGAAGAGATCGCCAGGAAGATCAACTCGGCGGTGTTCCCCGGCTTGCAGGGCGGCCCGCTGATGCACGTGATCGCCGGCAAGGCGGTCGCATTCGGCGAGGCGCTGCAGCCGGGCTTCAAAACCTATATCGACAGCGTGCTCGCGAACGCGCGGGCGCTCGGCGACGTGCTCAAAGCGGGCGGCGTCGATCTGGTGACGGGCGGCACCGACAACCATCTGCTGCTGGTCGATCTGCGACCCAAGGGGCTCAAGGGCAATCAGGTCGAACAGGCGCTGGAGCGCGCGGGCATCACCTGCAACAAGAACGGCATTCCGTTCGATACCGAGAAGCCGACGATCACCTCCGGCATTCGTCTGGGCACACCGGCGGCCACGACGCGCGGCTTCGGCGTCAGCGAGTTTCGCGAGGTCGGCCGTCTGATCGTCGCGGTGCTCGATGGGCTGCGTGGGTCCCCCGACGGCGATGCCGCAACCGAACAACGCGTGCGCCGCGAGATTTTCGCGCTGTGCGAGCGCTTTCCTATTTACTGAGTACGCGTGGAGCAAACGATGAGCCAACTGCACGAAAACAGCATCATCATCGACGGGTTGAACATTTCGAAGTTCGAGCGCTCGGTGTTCGAGGATATGCGCAAGGGTGGCGTGACGGCGGTGAACTGCACGGTGTCGGTCTGGGAGAGTTTTCAGAAGACCGTCGACAACATTGCCGAAATGAAGCAGCAGATCCGCCAATACAGCGAAATCCTGACGCTCGTACGCACCACCGACGACATCTTCCGCGCGAAGCAAGAGAACCGGACCGGCATCATCTTCGGCTTCCAGAACGCGCATGCGTTCGAGGACAACCTCGGCTATATCGAAGCGTTCAAGGATCTCGGCGTCAACGTGGTGCAGCTTTGCTACAACACGCAGAACCTCGTCGGCACCGGCTGCTACGAGCGCGACGGCGGTCTGTCCGGTTATGGGCGCGAAGTGATTCAGGAAATGAACCGCGTCGGCATCATGGTCGATCTGTCGCACGTGGGCGGCAAGACCTCGTCGGAGGCGATCGCGGCGTCGAACAAACCGGTCTGCTATTCGCATTGCTGCCCGTCCGGGCTCAAGGAGCATCCGCGCAACAAGACCGACGAGCAGCTGAAGGAGATCGCGGACGCGGGCGGCTTCGTCGGCGTGACGATGTTCGCGCCATTCCTGAAGCGCGGAGCGGATGCGACCGTCGACGACTATATCGAGGCGATCGAATACGTGGTGGACCTGATCGGCGAGGACCAGGTGGGGATCGGCACCGATTTCACGCAGGGCTACAGCACCGAGTTTTTCGACTGGATCACGCACGACAAGGGCCGCTATCGCCAGTTGACGAACTTCGGCAAGGTCGTGAATCCCGAAGGCATTCGCACGATCGGCGAGTTTCCGAACCTCACGGCCGCGATGGAACGCGCCGGCTGGAGCGAGACGCGCATCCGCAAGATCGTGGGCGAGAACTGGGTACGGGTGTTCGGCGAAGTCTGGAACTTGTGAGCGTCACCCCTTCCTTTTATAGCGGATAGAAACGGAGTCTTTTCATGCAACCCCAACTGCCCATCGACGTGAATCCGGACACCGGCGTCTGGACCACCGACGCGCTGCCGATGCTGTACGTGCCGCGTCATTTCTTCACGAACAACCATGTCGCCGTCGAGGAAGCGCTCGGCCGCGACGCGTACGCGGAAATTCTGTACAAGGCCGGGCACAAGTCCGCGTATTTCTGGTGCGACAAGGAAGCGAAGCAGCATGGGCTGACCGGCATGGCGGTGTTCGAGCACTACCTGAACCGTCTGTCGCAGCGCGGCTGGGGGCTGTTCAGGATCATCGAAGCCGATCCGGCCAGCTCGCATGCGCGGATCGAATTGCGTCACTCGTCGTTCGTGCTCGCGCAACCGGGCAAGACCGGCAAGCTCTGCTACATGTTCGCCGGCTGGTTCGCTGGCGCGATGGACTGGGTCAACGATACGGCACCCGAAGGTGCGCGCCGGGGACCGCCGTCGCAATCGCAAGAAGCGCGCTGCGCGGCGGAGGGACACGAGCACTGCGTGTTCGAAGTGTCGCCGCTCGCGTCCATCTAATCCGAGCATTCCGAGGTCGATCGCGATGCGTTACCCGAACCTTTTCAAGCCGCTCACGTTGAACCAGCTGACGCTGCGCAATCGCATCGTCAGTACCGCGCACGCGGAGGTCTATGCCGAGCCGGGTGGCCTGCCCGGCGACCGTTATATCCGCTACTACGAGGAAAAGGCGAAGGGCGGCGTCGGACTCGCCGTGTGCGGCGGCTCGAGCCCGGTGTCGATCGACAGCCCGCAAGGCTGGTGGAAATCGGTGAATCTCGCCACCGACCAAATTGTCGATCCGCTCGCGCGGCTCGCCGAAGCGATGCACGCGCATGGCGCGAAGATCATGATTCAGGCCACTCACATGGGACGCCGTTCGGCGTTTCACGGCGAGCACTGGCCGCATCTGATGTCGCCGTCGGGCGTGCGCGAGCCGGTGCATCGCGGCAACGCGAAGGTTATCGAGGTCGAAGAGATCCGCCGCATCATCGGTGACTTCGCAGCGGCCGCGAAGCGCGTGAAAGATGCGGGCATGGACGGTATCGAGATTTCGGCCGCGCACCAGCATCTGATCGATCAGTTCTGGAGCCCGCGCACCAACTTCCGTACCGACGAATGGGGCGGCTCGCTCGAAAACCGCCTGCGTTTCGGCGTCGAAGTGTTGCAGGCGGTGCGCGCGGCCGTCGGCGCCGACTTCTGCGTCGGCCTGCGCATGTGCGGCGACGAATTCCATGAAGATGGGCTCGATCACGAGCAACTGAAAGAGATTGCCCAGGCGATGAGCGAGAGCGGCCTGATCGACTATCTCGGCGTGATCGGTTCCGGCGCGGACACGCACAATACGCTTGCCAACTGCATGCCGCCGATGGCGCTGCCGCCCGAGCCGTTCGTGCATCTCGCGGCCGGCATCAAGCAGGTCGTGAAGGTGCCGGTGATGCATGCGCAAAGCATTCGCGACGCGGGCCAGGCCGAGCGGCTGCTCGCGAGCGGCATGGTCGATCTGGTCGGCATGACGCGCGCGCAGATCGCCGATCCGCATATGGTCATCAAGATCCGCGATGGCCGCGAGGACGAAATCAAGCAGTGCGTCGGCGCGAACTACTGCATCGACCGGCAGTACAACGGGCTCGACGTGCTGTGCGTGCAGAACGCGGCGACGTCGCGCGAAGCGACGATGCCGCACGTGATCGCGAAGTCGCGCGGGCCGAAGCGCAAGGTCGTCGTGGTCGGTGCCGGACCGGCGGGGCTCGAAGCAGCGCGCGTCGCGAAGTCGCGCGGTCACGACGTGGTGCTGTTCGAGAAGAACGACTACGTGGGCGGCCAGATCATGCTGGCGGCGAAAGCGCCGCAGCGCGAGCAGATGGCCGGCATCGTGCGCTGGTTCGACATGGAGACGAAGCGGCTCGGCGTGGACCGCCGCCTCGGTGTCGCCGCCGACGAGCGCGTCATCATGGCCGAAAAGCCGGACATCGTCGTGCTTGCCACCGGCGGTTCGGCGTTCACGTCGCAGGTCGCGGCGTGGGGTGTCGACGCGGGGCTCGCGGTCAGTTCGTGGGACGTGCTCGCCGGCAAGGTCGAGCCGGGCAGGAACGTGCTCGTGTACGACGGCGTCAGCACGCATGCGGGCGCGGGCGTCGCCGATTTCATCGCGAGCCGCGGCGCGAACGTGGAGATCGTCACGCCCGACGTGAAGGTCGCCGACGACGTCGGCGGCACCACGTTCCCGATTTTCTATCGCCGTCTATACGCGCAAGGCGTGATCCATACGCCCAACTACTGGCTCGACAAGGTGTACGAGGACGACGGCAAGAAGATCGCCGTGATCCGCAACGAGTACACCGAGGAGCAGGAAGAGCGCGCGGTCGACCAGGTGGTGATCGAAAACGGCAGTACGCCGAACGATCAGCTTTACTGGCGGCTGAAGCCGGAATCGGTCAATCGCGGCCAGCTCGACGTGCACAAGCTGTTCGCGTCCGAACCGCAGCCGTGTCTCGACGAGCCGCTCGGCGACGGCCGCTTCCTGCTGTTCCGGGTCGGCGACTGCATCTCGATGCACAACATTCACGGCGCGATCTACGACGCGCTGCGCCTTTGCAAGGATTTCTGACGATGAGCCCCGTGTTTGTCATCACCGTCCTGCTGTGGGTGTCGGTGGCCGGTCTCGCGTTCGCGCTGGCACGCCGCGCCGCGTACTGGCGCGAGGGCCGCGCGACTGCCGCGGGAGCCTATGGCTGGACCAATCTGCTCTCGATCCCGAAGCGCTACTTCGTCGACCTGCATCACGTGGTCGCGCGCGATCCGTACATCGCCCGCACGCACGTCGCCACGGCGGGGGGCGCGCTCCTCGCGATGGCGCTCGTGTTCGTCAACTACGGTCTCGCGATCTACTCGCCGTGGCTCGACAAGCTGATCTTCGTCGCCGCGCTGGCGATGCTGATCGGCACGGTGTTCGTGTGGCGCCGCCGGCATGGCGCGAAGACGGTGCCGGCGCGTTTGTCGCGCGGGCCATGGGATCAGTTGCCGCTGCTGCTCGGCGCGTTCGCGCTCGGTCTCGCGCTGTTCATCGCGCTGCCGGCGACGGCGATGTCCGGCTCGCTTGCCGTACTGGTCGCGCTGCTGATCGCGGCGGGCGCGTTCACGATGACGTTCGGCGCGGCGCGCGGCGGGCCGATGAAACATGCGTTGGCCGGGCTGCTGCATCTGGCGTTTCATCCGCGTCAGGAGCGCTTTGCCGGTTTTGCCGCCGCTCGCGACGCCGTGCCGCCCACCGCGCTGAAAGCGCCGCTGCTCGACGCGAAGGAATACGGCGTCGGCAAGCCGGTCGAATTCCGCTGGAACCAGTTGCTCAGCTTCGACGCCTGCGTGCAATGCGGCAAATGCGAAGCGGCGTGCCCCGCGTTCGCGGCGGGTCAGCCGCTGAATCCGAAGAAGCTGATCCAGGATCTGGTGACCGGCATGGTCGGCGGCACCGACGCGCAGTACGCAGGTAGCCCGACGCCCGGCATTCCGGTTGGCCAGCATGCGGGCGCGCCAGGCAAGCCGCTGATCTCCAGTCTGATCGAAGCGGACACGCTGTGGTCCTGCACGACCTGTCGCGCCTGCGTGCAGGAGTGCCCGATGCTGATCGAGCACGTCGACGCGATCGTGGACATGCGCCGCAATCAGACGCTCGTCGAAGGCAGCGTGCCGGGCAAGGGGCCGGTGACGCTCGCGAATCTGCGTGAAACCGGCAGCATCAATGGCTACGACATCGGCGCGCGTTACGACTGGGCCGTCGATCTGCAGGTGCAGGTCGCGCAGCCGGGCCGGCACGTGGACGTGCTGCTGATCGCCGGCGAAGGCGCGTTCGACATGCGCTATCAGCGCACGCTGCGCGCGCTCGTCAAGGTGTTGAACCGCGCGGGCGTCGATTACGCGGTGCTGGGCGGCGTCGAAACCGATACCGGCGACACCGCGCGGCGGCTCGGCGACGAAGCGACGTTCCAGCAACTGGCCCGTACGCTGATCGGTACGCTCGCTCAGTACTCGTTCACGCGCATCGTCACGGCCGATCCACACGTGCTGCATAGCCTGCGCAACGAATATCGCGCGCTCGGCGGCTTCTACGAGGTGCAGCATCACACGGCGCTGATCGACGGACTGATCGCGAGCGGCAAGCTGTCGCCGCGCGTGGCCGCCGCCGTCGCGGAGCGCAACATCACGTATCACGACCCGTGCTATCTGGGCCGCTACAACGGCGAGACGGAAGCGCCGCGCCGCGTGCTGAAGAGCATCGGCATCAAGGTGGTCGAGATGGAGCGTCACGGCCTGCGCGGACGTTGCTGCGGTGGCGGTGGCGGCGCACCGTTGACCGATATCCCGGGCAAGCGGCGGATTCCCGACATCCGTATCGACGACGCGCGGGCGAGCGGCGCGGGGATCGTCGCGGTCGGCTGCCCGAATTGCACGGCGATGCTCGAAGGGGTGGTGGGGCCGCGACCAGAAGTGCTGGACGTCGCCGAACTGGTCGCCGCGGCGCTGGAGTAACGCGATGATGAATACGCTCAAACGAATCGATCCGCGCCGGCCGTTTACGGTGACGGCACAGGGACTCAGGCGCATCACGCTGGGCGTGATTGGCGTGGCGGATGCCGGCGGCAGTGCGTTGCTGGCTGATGCGCGTCACACGGCGCATCACGAACAACCGAAGCCGCGCCGCACGACGGCCACGCCGCATCATGTGCTGCTGATCGCGGCGCACGCGGACCGCGGCGCGCTCGATGAACACGCGCGCCAGACGCTCGCCGCCGCCGCGCTGATCGCGGACGCGCGCACCGAAGTCATGCTGCTCGTGTTCGGCGAATTCACCGGCGATGCCGCCGCGCTCGGCGCCGACAAGCTGATCGAATTGCCGACGTTCGATCGCCGCACGTACGCGCCGGACGATGAACTTAACGCGCTGGCCGCGTGCGTCGCGGCCTACGCGCCAGCCCATGTCTTGCTGCCCGACAACGCGAGCGGCGACGGCGAGCTCGGCCGCCGTTATGCGGCGGCGGCCGATGCAAGCGTCGCGACGCACGTCGTCGAGATCGATGCCGGCCATGCGGCCACCTATATGCGTGCGAATACGGCGCTCGCCAGCCGCGCGCTGCCCGAAGTCGTGCTGCTTGCGCCGAATGCGGTCGATCCGAAGCTGCCGTTCGTCGGCGCGGGCGAGCGGCTCCCGTGGCGCTTCGACCGTGACGTGGAAGCCGCAAACGCACAACGCGCGATACGCGATCTCGGCATCGACGAAATCGACGCGGCGCAGGTTGCGCTGGAAGAGGCGGATTTCATCGTGTCGGCCGGCAACGGCGTCAGCGACGTGCCCGCGTTCGAGCGGCTCGCGGCGACCCTCGGCGCGGCGATCGGCGCGAGCCGGGTCGCTGTCGACGACGGCAAGTTCACGCGCGACAAGCAGATCGGCGCGACCGGTAAGACCGTCGAGGCGAGCGTGTATATCGCGTTCGGCATCTCCGGCGCGGTGCAGCATCTGCAGGGCATCAAGGATTGCCGCCACGTGATCGCCGTGAATCTCGACGCGAGCGCGCCGATCGCGAAGCGCGCGAATCTGACCGTGATCGCCGACGCGCAGGAAGCCATCGCGGCGCTCAACGAGGCGGCGGCCGCGGCGCGCGCCGCGCGCGCCACCTCGGCCGCGCTGCTGCAACCCGGCCAGCTTGCCGAAGGAGTGCTCGCATGAAGATCGCCGTTCTGGTTTCGCTCGGACGCCATCCGGTCAACGGCGTCGCGCGCTACAGCCGTAACGATGCGGCGGCGTTGACTTTGGCGCTGTCGCTCGCCCGAACCAGCGGCGCGAGGCTCGACGTGCTGCACGCGGGCGATCCGTCGAACGCCGCGTTGAACGACTATCTGGCGCTCGGCGCGGGTTCGGTCGAAGTGCTCGAGATGCCGCCCGACGCCGACCCCGCGCCGCAACTCGCCGCACGTTTGCGCGGCTACGAGTTGGTGCTGACCGGCACGCGCGCCGAAGGCGGCTTCGATAGCGGCATGCTGCCGTATCGCGTCGCGCATGCGCTGGCAGTGCCGCTCGTCGGCGCCGCCGTCGATCTGGCTCTGCGCGACGGTTGCGCGCAGGTCCGGCAGTTCATGCCGAAGGGCTTGCGACGGCGCGTCGAAGTGCGGCTGCCCGCGTTGATCGCCGTGCATCCGCTCGCGAACGCCGCGACGTCGTACGCATATGCGCGGCTGCGCGAAGGCACGATCGAGTGCGCCGCCGTGCCGCTCGCCGATGTCCGGCGCGGTACCGATCGAGAACATTCCGCATGGACCATCGGCCCCGCCACAGCGAAACCGGTGCGCCTCGCCGCCGCCGAAAAGCGCTCGGGCCACGCGCGCATGCTGTCGGCGACGACGACCGAGAGCCGCGGCGGCAGCGTCGTAATTGAAGGGAGTTCCGTCGAAAAAGCACAAGTGATACTCGCGTATTTGCGCGAGCATCAACTGGTGGATTACTGAATTCCGGTTCGGGCCAGCATGCGACCAGGAGGGCCTGGCGCGGCGCCAGACGTGACACGCAACGGAGCACACAATGAAAGTTTCCGCAGACGTTCGCGCAATGATCGAACGCCGCAAGCAGAATTACACGCTGGAAGCGCCGTTCTATACGAGCGAGGAGATCTTCTCGCTCGACATCGACGCGATTTTCCGGCAGCACTGGATTCAGGTCGCGGTCGAGCCCGACGTGCCCGAGCCGGGCGACTACGTGACGGTGGAAGTCGGCGACGATTCGATCCTGATCGTGCGCGACGACGACATGCGGGTGCGCGCGTTTCACAACGTATGCCGCCATCGCGGCGCGCGTCTGTGCAATACTGGCAAGGGCTCACTCGGCAATATCGTCTGTCCGTATCACAGCTGGACGTATAGCCTCAATGGCGACCTGATGTTCGCGGAGCACATGGGCGAGCAGTTCGACCGCTGCAAACATAGCCTGAAAGCGGTGCACGTGGAGAACCTCGCCGGGCTGATTTTCATCTGCCTCGCGGAGCAGCCGCCCGCCGATTTTTCCGTGATGCGCGCGGCGATGGAGCCGTATCTGTTGCCGCACGATCTGGCCGGCTGCAAGATCGCCGCGTCGATCGACATCATCGAGGAGGGCAACTGGAAGCTGACGATGGAGAACAATCGCGAGTGCTATCACTGCGTCGCGAACCATCCCGAGCTAACCATCTCGTTGTACGAATACGGCTTCGGTTATCAGCGCACGCCCGCGAACGAAGAGGGCATGGCCGCGTTCGAGGCGACGGTGGCTCGTCGCACCGCGCAGTGGGAGGCGATGCAGTTGCCGTCGGCGGAAATCGAGCGGCTCGCCGATCTGGTCACAGGTTTTCGTACGCAACGGCTGCCGCTCGATCGCGACGGCGAATCGCAGACGCTCGATGCCAAGGTCGCCTCGAAGAAGCTGCTCGGCGGTTTCAAGCTGGCCGATCTGGGCGGCCTGTCGTTCTGGACCCAGCCGAATTCCTGGCATCACTTCATGAGCGACCATATCGTCAGTTTCTCGGTGATTCCGCTGTCGGCCGGCAAAACGCTGGTGCGCACCAAATGGCTGGTGCACAAGGACGCACGCGAAGGCATCGATTATGACGTCGACAATCTGACCGCCGTATGGCGTGCGACGAACGACCAGGATCGCACGCTCGTCGAATATTCGCAGCGCGGGGCGACGAGCAGCGCGTATCAGCCCGGTCCGTACTCGCCGTTCACCGAGGGGCTCGTTGAAAAGTTCTGCGAGTGGTATATCGGCCGTCTCGCGGATTTCGACGCAAAGCTGCGGCCGTTGCACGACGAGAAAGTCGTGTCGTTCGCGCGCTGAGCGCAATACCGCGATGAGGAGCGGGGGGACAACCATGATGCGCGATCAGGCCATGTTTGAAGCGGACATCGAGAAGAATTCACCGGGTTCAGGTGGCGCGCCGAGCCGCGTCACGCAGCCGCGCTTCTGGGACGCGCTGCCCGCGCGCTGGAACAGCGACGCCGACGACACGCTGGAGTGCTGCCAGGTCCGCAACGAAACGCACGACGTGAAGAGCTTTTTCTTCCGCGCACCATCCGGTCGGGCGTTCGTGTTCGAGCCGGGGCAGTTCATCACGCTGGAACTGGAAATAGACGGCGAGCGGGTCAATCGCTGCTATACGATTTCGTCGCCGCCCACGCGGCCGCATACGATCTCGATTACCGTGAAGCGCGTGCCGGGTGGCCCCGTGTCCAACTGGCTGCACGATCATCTGCATGCGGGAATGCAGGTGCGCGTGCTGGGACCCGCCGGTGAATTCACCTGCGCGCGGCACCCGGCGCGCAAGTTCCTGTTTTTGTCGGCGGGCTCGGGCATCACGCCGTTGATGTCGATGAGCCGCGCGCATCATGAACTCGGCGAGGACAGCGATATCGTCTTCGTGCACAGCGCGCGCACGCCGGACGACATCATCTTCGCGCGCGAGCTCGATCTGATCGCCGCGAATCAGGCGCATTTCCGTACCGCGTTCGTCTGTGAGCGCGTGGGCACGCGCACCAATTGGCCCGGCATCACCGGCTTTCTGACGCTGCCGCTGCTAAAACTCGTGGCGCCGGATTTTCTGGAGCGCGAGATTTTCACCTGCGGCCCTGCGCCGTACATGCAGGCGGTGCGCAATCTGCTCGACGAAGGCGGCTTCGATCGCCAGCATTATCACGAGGAAAGCTTTTCGTTCGAGACTATCGGCGAAGCGGCCGCGCAACCGGCTGAAGCGCATGTCGCGGACACGCCGCGCGATGCGCCCGCCCCGGTCGAAACCGCAACGCGTTTCAAGGTGAGCTTTACGCGCAGTCATCGTGAGATCGAGTGCGGCGGCGGCCAGCATGTGCTCGATGCGGCGAAGCAGGCGGGCGTGCGGCTGCCGGCGTCGTGCACGCAAGGCATGTGCGGCACCTGCAAGGTAAAGCTCGTGTCCGGTGAAGTGGCGATGAAGCACGCGGGCGGTATCCGTCAGCGCGAGATCGATCAGGGCATGGTGCTGCTGTGCTGTAGCAAGCCGTTGACCGATCTCGTCGTCGACAAGTAGCACGACTGATAACCACGAGAGCACGGCAAACACTCGGCGGATTTGCGTGGAAGTCGCATGCGGACAACTGCATGTCGCAAAACAACGCTACCCGGCAATTCTGGTTGGCGATTCTAAAGGAGCGATGAGCGGTTCGATAGCTAACGCGTCAATGGGCAAATGGATCAACGGGAGAACGGCGATGAGACTGATCGGAAAGATAGTGGTGGCAAGCGCGTTGGGCGTGATGCTGGCGGCGGGCAGTGCGGGCGTGTCGGCCGATTCGAAGCCGACCATCAAGATCGGTTACGTGGAGGGCTGGGACGATAGCGTCGCGACGTCGAACGTAGCCGCCCAGGTGATCGAGAAACGCCTCGGCTATCAGGTCCAACTGGTGCCGGTGGCCGCCGGTGTGATGTGGCAGGGCGTCGCGCGCGGCGATCTCGACGCGACGCTGTCCGCGTGGCTGCCGGTCACGCACGGCGCGTACTGGAACAACTTCAAGGACAAGGTGGTCGACCTCGGGCCGAACTTCAACGACGCGAAGATCGGTCTGATCGTGCCGGACAACTCGGATGTGAAGAGCGTCGGCGATCTGCAGGCGAAGAAGTCGGAATTCGGCGCGCGTATCGTCGGCATCGATGCTGGCGCTGGCGTGATGCAAAAAACCAGCGAGGCGATCAAGGCCTACGGGCTCGACTATCAGCTGATGCCGAGTTCGGGCAGTGCGATGACGGCCGAACTGGCGCGCTCGGAGGCGGCCAGCAAACCGATCATCGTCACCGGCTGGAAGCCGCACTGGATGTTCGCGAAGTACAAGCTGAAATTCCTCGAAGATCCGAAGAAGGTATTCGGTGAAGCGGAGCACGTGGATAGCGTGGTGAATCCGGAGCTCGAGAAAAAGGCGCCGACGGTGGTCGCATTCCTGAAGAAGTTCCAATGGAAGCCCGGCGAGATCGACACGGTGATGCTGGCCACGCAGAATGGCGAAAAACCGGTCGCGGCCGCCGACGCGTGGATCAGCGCGCATTCGGATCGAGTGGATAGTTGGGTGAAGTAAGCCGGCAAGCGTCGGCGCAGCAGATGAAAACGCCGCTTTTTAGCGGCGTTTTTCCGTTTAGCGCAGCACGACGGTGCGCTCGCCGTTGATGAACACACGCCGCTCGACGAACGCTTTCACCGCGCGAGCGAGCGTAATGCATTCGACGTCGCGTCCGGTCGTCAGCAGCCGTTCGGGGCTGTACGAGTGATCGACCGGTTCGACTCCCTGCTCGATGATCGGACCTTCGTCGAGATCGTCGGTGACGAAATGCGCGGTGGCGCCGATCACCTTGACGCCGCGCGCATGGGCCTGATGATACGGCCTCGCCCCCTTGAAACCGGGTAGGAACGAATGGTGGATATTGATCGCGCGACCGGCGAGCGCCCGGCTCGTTTCGGCCGACAGGATCTGCATGTAGCGCGCGAGGATCAGCAGCTCCGCGCCGGACGAGTCGAACAGGTCGAGCAGTTGGGCTTCCTGTTGTGCCTTGGTATCTGCGGTAATCGGTAGATGATGGAACGGCAAGCCGTGCTGCCGTGCGAGCGGTTCGAGGTCGCGGTGATTCGAGCCGATGCCGACGATGTCTATCTTCAGTTCGCCCATGCGCCAGCGAAACAGCAGGTCGGCGAGACAGTGCTCGAGTTTGGACACCATGATCAGCACTTTCGGCCGGCTCGACAGATCGTGGATTGCCCAGGTCATCCGGAAGCGTTCGGCGATCGGCGCGAATTCCTGCGTCAGCGTGGCGATCCGCAGCGAGGCGTCGCGATCGACGTGGTGAAACACGCAGCGCACGAAAAAGCGCTCGCTGAGCTCGTCGTCGAATACGGTGAGCTCGTCGACATAGCAACGATGCCGTTCGAGAAAGCCGGCGACGGCGGCAACCTGGCCCGCCGCGCTCGGACATGCGACGGTGAGAACCCCTTGAGCAGGACGTGAAACGGCGGACATAAGCTCTCCACATTGACGATCGGGCGATGCCGCGGGGCGCGGCGCGCATCGTCGCAGTAGAGCAAATCGGGCGCTTGCGCGGATAGAAGCTAACCGCCGTAGGGCTGGAACGGGAACGCCAATGGACCGGCAGGCTAGTTTTCGTTCTGATCCGCGGGGGCCGCCGCGAGCCTTCGTTTGAGCGTGTCGATCAAGGCACGCACTTTCGCTGGCGGGTGGCTGGTCGGCGGAAACACGGCCTGGATGCTCGCCGGCGCGGTTGTCCATTCGGGCAGCAGCCGGATCAGCCGTCCCGCCGCAACGTCGTCCGCGATCGAAAAATCGGTCAACAGACCGATGCCGCCGCCCGCGAGCGTCGCCGCGCGGCAGGCATCGGCCGTGTTGACACGCAACGCGGACGCGCAGCGCACGCTCGCGGTTTTGCCGTCGACGTGCCGCAGATCGAGCATCAACGGATGAGGCAGCACCGACAACGCGCAATAGGGCAGCGTCTCCAACGCGATCGGCGTGCCCGGCACGCCCCACGTCCGCACGAACTCGGGACTCGCGACCAGCCACTTGACGAAGCTGCCGAGCTTCACCGCGCGATAGTTGGAATCCGCGAGACGACCCAGCCGGATCGCAACGTCGATGCCATCGGCAATCAGATCGACGTAGCGGTCGCTGCTCAGCAGCTCGATGTCGAGCTGCTGATGCGTGCGGCGCAATTCGACCAGCGCGGGCGCGACGACGAGCGTGCCGTAGTCGTTCGGCGCACTGACGCGCAGCGTGCCGCGCACCGGCGACGTTTCCCCGCCGAGCGCCTTCAGCGCGTCCTCGGTGGCGCGCAGAATCTTCACGCTCGCCTCGTAGAACGCGCGGCCCGCCTCGGTCACACCGAGCCGCCGGGTGGTCCGCACGAGCAGGCTCGCGCCGACCTCCGCCTCGAGCCGCTGCATGTGCGTGCTGACCATCGTCTTGGCGAGTCCGAGACGGGTCGCCGCGGCGCTCAGCGAGCCCGCGTCGATGACCGCGACGAAGATCGCGAGGCGGTTCAGGTTCACGTTGCGCACATCGGCCATGATCGATTGTCCATTCCCGCTTGACTATGTTTCCCGGATTATCGGGCTTCCGCGCGAGTGTGCCTACGCCTTATGCTGGGCATATCATTCAACGCCTCCGGAGCCGTCCATGCCTGTCGCCAGACCCGCCCAGCCTATCAAGCTGTACACGACGCCGCTTTCGGGCCACGGTCATCGCGTGAAGCTGTTTCTGACACTGCTCGATCTGCCGTTCGAGGTGATCGAACTGAACCTGAAGGCGGGCGAGAACGGCACGCCCGAGTACCTCGCGCTGAATCCGTTCGGTCAGGTGCCGACGATTCAGGACGGCGAGCTGACGCTGTTCGACTCGAATGCGATTCTCGTCTATCTGGCGAAGCGCTATTGCGACGCGTCGTGGCTCCCGGAAGACCCGCGCGGCGCCGCGGCGGTGCAGCGCTGGCTGTCGCTCGCGGCGGGTCAGATCGCATACGGGCCGTGCGCGGCGCGGCTCGTTACCGTGTTCGGCGCGCCGCTCGATCACGAGCGCGCGAAGAAGATCGCCGTCAAACTGTTCGACGTGATCGACGCGGAGCTTGCCGATAAGGCGTTCGTGGCGGGCATCCACGTCACGATCGCCGATATCGCCGCGCACACGTATATCGCTCACGCGCCCGAGGGCGGCGTGTCGTTGCAGCCGTTTCCGCACATTCGCGCGTGGCTGCGTCGCGTGGAGGCATTGCCGCGGTTCATCGCGATGCCGTCGACCAAGGCGGGGTTGCTGGCGGCGTGATGCGCGTTCAGCGCCGCGTCAGATTTTGCACAGGAGTCCGATCATGTCCGAATTCGTTCCGTTGAATAGCTGGGGGGCCGACGCGTCGCCGTTTCATGCGGGCGAGCTGCATGCGCAGCAGCGTGCGGGTGTGCGTGACATCGCGGAGTCGATCGGACGTCGGGGGATTCGCCGTTTCATGCCGGAGCAGCACCGCGAGTTTTTTGCCGCGCAACCGTTTGTCGTGATCGGCGGCGTCGACGCGAGCGGTCAGCCGTGGGCGACGCTGCGCGCGGGTGCGCCGGGTTTCGTCTCGTCACCGGATGCGCGGACGCTGCGTATCGAGGGCGGCGCCCTGGCTGGCGATCCGCTCGCCGCGGGATGGCGCGTCGGCGCGCAGCTCGGAGCGCTGGGCATCGAGCCGCGCACGCGGCGGCGCAATCGGGCGAATGGCGTCGTACGGTCCGTGGACGGTGGCACGTTGCAGGTCGAAGTGTTGCAGAGCTTCGGCAATTGCCCGAAGTACATCCAGAGCCGCACGCCGTATTTCGCCGAACGGGATGCGAGCTTGATGCGCGCACAGCCCGACATCGCCGCTCATCTGAGCGATGCCGACCGCGAATTGCTCGCGAGCGCGGACACGTTCTTTATCGCCAGTGCGAACCTGAGTGAGGAAGCGGGGTTGGGGAAGGGCGTCGACGTTTCGCATCGGGGCGGTGCGCCGGGCTTCGTGCGCGTGGACGACGCGAATACGCTGACCACGCCCGACTATAGCGGCAACCGGCTTTTCAACACGATCGGCAACCTCGTGCACGATCCACGCGCGGGTCTGCTGTTTATCGACTTCGCGACCGGCGATCTACTTTATCTCGCGGTGCAAGCGAGAATCATATGGGACTGCGACGAACTCGCGGCATTTGCAGGCGCGCAGCGGCTCGTGCGGTTTCATGTGACCGAAGTGCGGCGCAGCGGCGCCGCCGTGCCATTCCAGTGGTCGGAGGTCGAACTGGCGCCGCAGTTTCTGCCGAAGGTTCGCGAAAGCGCATAAGCCGATGCACACGCGCGTGCTTTAGCTCGGCCGCAGCGTTATTGCGCATTCCTTCCAAGCCGGTAAGAGACGCCGAGTCTGGTGGCCAGTTGCCACACATAGACTCGCGAGTACGAAATGCCGAACTGACGGCTTATCAGCTCGCGCATACGCGCATTGCTCCAGCCGTCGGCGTCGAAGCCGTAGTCTCGCGGCGAGGCCCTCAGCGCCTGTGCCAGCCAGTCGAGATCCGCCACCGCCAGCGCGGAATGGCGGCCGCCGACGCTCATGTTTCTGAGTGCGTCCAGTCCACCTTGCTCCAATAGCTTTCGATATCGCTCGACCGTCGTCTTTGTCATGCCCATCTCTTTCGCGACCACGGCGGCCGCGACGCCGTCGAGCAGCTTCTTCCCCGCCGCGAGACGCCGTGCGACGGTTGGCAAATCGTCATTCGGTCGATACATCGAGAACTCCACCGTTGGTGGTCGCTGACCGGACTGTAATCGGTTACCCGGGCAGACACAAAGCAGGGCGCGCAACTTAGAAATAATCGAAAAGTTGGCGGCTGTGTCTAAAATAATAAAAATTAATCGCGGCTTTCGTTTGATAGAAAAATCGTTTTTGAACCTCTCGTAGGTCGGTCATATGACGTTTTTCTTTCTACCAACTTAAAGATTCTTCTTGAGATTGAATTTAACGTTTGCTAACCTGATTGAACTGATTTAAATAACCTTATCTGTTGCGTTCGGCTCGCCTGGCACACCTTGCTGTTTTGTGAATGTTTATTAGGGTGCACTCTTCGATGCGTGGTGCTGATATTTGCCACAACCCTGCGAAAAGGATGCTGCGGATTGGAAACGCTTCGCGGGGTTTTGAATGGATAGGTGCCGCTGTGAATTCCCAGTCCAGTAACATCTGCTTAATCTGGCTGCATGATTCAAATCCGGAATTACTTCTATGCCGGGCACTTTATGACTCGATACGCATAGCTGCGGTAATAGTTGTGGTCTTTGCAAGCACGCGGTAAGGAGAACAACGTGAACACGGATAGGACCCGCGATATTGCCGCGATGCTATTGCGTGCCGCGAAGCGCAAAAGGCTCGTGACGTATCAGGAACTGCACGCGCTTTTCGGTCGCGACGATCCATTACAAAGCCGCTATCGCGCGTTGGAGGAAGCGGCGCGCTCGCTGAGCGACTGCGCGTCGCTCGACTACGGTTGCCTGATGAGTCTCGACAACGGTCTGCCGGGCGATGACTTTTTTAACCGCTTCAGGCACGGCAGACCGCGCGAATACGAAAAGGTGATGGGCTTCGGGTCGACGGGACGCTCGACGACGAGGAAACGACTGATCGCGGATGCCGAGCGTCTGCGCGTGTTCGAACATGCGTCGCAAATCACGGCGAGAGGCGACGCGACGATCACGTTGCGTTCGAATGCCACGTCGAAATGCATGTAGCTGATGCCAACGAAGAAATTCGCTTCGATCCTCAATAGGGGTATTTGTCTTTCCTGCAAAGATTATTCTCGCGGCGCACGAAATATTTAACAATTAGCGAATGGGGCATAGCTCGTGCATGAATCAAACCGATACGCGCGGGGATCGTAATGCCTCTGAGTGAGAATCGGCACGACCACAGGTGAAGTGCGTCGTGGCAGCCGGTTTCGAGGGATGTATAATTTGACATAATGTTAATTATCAACAATCCGGATGTTAGGGCAAAGCTGTAATGTCGTACCTGGGCAAAGCTGAAGCGTCGCATGTCATGCTGGCTGACCATTGAATGGGAGGCTCGCGTGAGGACGTCCGGGATGATCACCATGACGATGACCGAGCTGGACCGGTTGAAAGTGGTACAGGCTGTTTGCGAGCGACGTCTGAAGCCGGGCCAGGCAGCGGACCCCCTTGCGTTGAGCGTCCGTCAGGTTGAACGTCTGGTGCTGCGCTATCGCAGCCAGGGCGCGTCGGGGCTGCTGTCGCGACATCGTGGGCACCCGAGCAACTATCAGCTGGCCGATGGCGTGGCTGAACGGGCGTTGAATCTGATCCGGGACTGCTACGCGGATTTTGGGCCGACGCTGGCGTGCGAGAAGCTGCGCGAATGTCACGGGCTGGGGCTGTCCAAGGAAACGGTGCGTCACCTGACGACGGAGGCCGGGCTGTGGATTCCACGCCGGCAGCGGCCGCCGAAGATCTACCAGCCGCGTGCCCGGCGCGCGTGCCTCGGTGAACTGATCCAGATCGATGGCAGCGATCATCGCTGGTTCGAGGAACGGTCCGCGGCGTGCACGCTGCTGTGTGTACATCGACGATGCGACCAGCCGGCTGATGGCGCTGCACTTCACGGCGACCGAATCGACCTTCAGCTATTTCGAGGCAACGCGCGGCTATCTGGAGCAGCACGGCTCAAAACCTCGTCAAAGAGATAACAAGGACACAAACCGCGACACTTCTACTTTGCTGCCGCTACGACGTTTCAGAATGGCCTCGACATCGACAAGGAAGATTTCGAATTCGACCCATTATTTCCGCATTTTGCCGAACTCGCGCACACATCGTCGCAGCCGCAGCCGTTTCAAATTCCTCCAACGATATTTAACAAATTCGACTGGGGAATCGACTTAAGATTCGATGACCTCGCTCAATCGCCCGAGCATCTTGTGTACGCTGGCGCACATTGCTGGAGGCTCGTAAAGCATATTTTTCATTACGGTCGCAGAGCAATAAACGAATGGAAATTTGGGCGATGGACACCCTGACAGACGTGCGTGGGCATATTCTTTCCAGGCGGATTCGAATCGGCAGAAATGTTGCTTTGAAGTCTTTTGATGACGTGATTCCACTGGAGACGATCGCCGAAATCAACGAGTTCATCGACCACCTGTTCGGCGACACGCCAGAGCGTTCGCAGTCCGGCGCGAGAATCGCCGACCTGCTGCGTCGCGGTCTAGCCTTTCGCGAACTCGAGCAGGCGATCTGCGCGAATACGCGCGCGATGGCCGCGAAAATTGGCCATACAGATTTACCGACCGAGGCGTTCCCCGTGCTGCGCTGTGCCAGCAACACCTCGCTGGCGGAGAGCCATTGCCGCCATTACGACTCGCACCTGCTGACGCTGCTGATTCCGCTTCAGCTCGCGCCCGACGGGGTTCACAACGGCGACCTGGTGATGTACCGCAAGCCGCGCCTGTCGGTGACCACGCTGACCAACGTGATCTGCAAGATCCGCCACGGCTTCCTGCACAGCCTGCCGCTCAGCTGGCGCACCTGGCATACCTTGCATGATCTGCGTGTCGGTCACTGCAGGCGCATTCGGGTCAAACCCGGCAGCGTTTACGAATTCAACGGCTTCGCACTTCAGCATGCGAACCTCGACGTGCGAAACGGCCAGCGGCGCACCCTGTTGATTCACTACTACGACCCAGGCCACTCGCTCGGTCTGAGCACCGTGCTGCGGCGCGGGCGCATCGGCTGAGGCCTGCCTCGCAATCCTCGAGTCGCCGACGATTCACCGCCGATTCCGCAAGCGCGCAAATGCGACGCCGCGGCACGCCCGATGCCGTGCAAACCCGCGACGGTGCTGCCGCATCGCCACCCACAAAGCATGCGGATTTCACGGCCGTTGCCGTGCGCGGCAACGGATGTTTTGGTCGTGCTCCACGAGCCGCTAGCAGTCGAGCCGGTTCGCGCCTGATCACCATTTGAAAGGGACGACTCATCATTGGCCGCTACCGGTTACATGGCACGCAAAACCATTGCCGATATCGTCGGCCAGCGCGGACGTCGAACTTTAAATAGCGGCATTGTTGAATCGTAATTGACATGTGATTGACAATTGCCATTCAACATGTGTGTCGTCTGCGAGCGGAAAGCCACCGGTCATGCCCGCCCGATCCGCCACTTGCCCGCTGCGACGCCACTCCACGCGACACGACCAAGAATAAATTGACAAGCCATCTAGACACGGTAGCATCGACGGAAATCTTTTCCGCGCGTTAACGCGCCCACACGTTTTCAATAGTTAATTCGACCGCAAACCGTTAAAGCTTTCACCGATCTCACGCGCAAAAAAGACTGCCTTGATCAAAGGAGTTTCTCTTGCTTCGCTCCGCACTCCGCCTGCGTAGTCGTGCCATATCGCTGTTGATCACCGGTTTGCCGCTTCTGCTTGCCGCCTGCAACGACCGCCAGCAGGCCCCCACCGCCGCGTCGATGCCGCCGCTCCCCGTGCTCGTCGAAACGGTTTCCACCACCCCTGTCGCTGATGTCGTCGAGTTGCCGGGTCGTATCGAGGCCGTGCGTACCGCCGAGATTCGCGCGCGCGTCGATGGCATCGTCGAGCGCACGCTGTATCAGGAAGGCACGGACCTGCGGGCCAACGCCCCGCTGTTCCAGATCGACGCGAGCGACTATCGCGCGCAGTTGCAGCAGGCGCAGGCCGCGCTCGCGCGCGCGACCGCTGTGCGTGACAACGCGGCGTCGGTAGTCGACCGGTTCAAGCCGCTGGTCGGCCGTCATGCGGTCAGCGCGCAGGAATACGACGCCGCGCTCGCGACGGTGCAGCAGGCGCAGGCCAGCGTGGCCGATGCGCAGGCGGCCGTTTCGCTCGCGCAGCTGCGGCTCGATCGCTGCATCGTGCGCACGCCGATCGCCGGGCGTGCGGGCCGCGCACTCGTCACCGAAGGCGCGCTCGTCAGCGCGGGCGCGGCCACGCTGCTCACCCAGGTCAACCAGCTGACGCCGATCAACGCGGTGTTCACGCAGTCGAATACCGCGATGCTCGATGTCGAACAGCAGATCCAGTCAGGCACTCGCAAGCCGACCAGCATGAAGCATGTCGAGGTGCAGCTGATCCTCGCCAACGGCCAGGTCTACAACGAGCGCGGCTTTCTGGACTTCGCCGACCTCGTTGTCGATCCGTCCACCGGCACGCAGACGGTGCGCGCGCAGTTCGCGAATCCGGACCGCACGCTGTTGCCGGGGCAGTTCGTGCGCGGGCGCATCATCGCGGCGGGCAATCTGCAGGGCATCCGCATTCCCGAGCGCGCGGTGCAGCTCGATCACGGCATCGCGAGCGTCGCGCTGGTTGCCGACGACGGCACCGTGGTCCGCCGCAACATCGATCTCGGCGAGCAGGGCGAAGGACGCTGGACCGTGCGCGATGGCCTGAAGCCTGGCGAGCGCCTGATCGTCGATGGATGGCAGAAGGTGCAGCCGGGTCAGCGTGTCGACGCGCGGCCCGCGCCCGAGGCGTCGCCAACGGCACACTCGGCCGCGTCGCCCGTTGCCGCTTCCGCTGCGCACTGACGGGCTCGCCGATGAATCGATTCTTCGTCGCCAGGCCGGTTTTCGCGTGGGTCATCGCCCTCTTCACGGTGCTGTTCGGCGCGATCGCGCTTGCGCTGTTGCCGGTCGAGCAGTACCCCGACGTCGCTCCGCCGTCGCTGAGCATCAGCGCGGCCTTTAGCGGCGCGGACGCGAGCACGCTCGAGCGTACCGTCACGTCGATCGTCGAAGACGAGATGAACGGCATCGAAAACTTTCTCTACATGTCGTCGGTGAGTCGCGCGAACGGCTCGATGCAGATCACCGTGGTACTGAAGCCCGGCACCAATCTCGACATTGCGCGCACCCAGGTGCAAGACCGTCTGAGTCGCGTCGAACCACGCTTGCCGCTCGAAGTCCGTCAGGTCGGCGTGCGCGTCACGAAGGCGTCGTCGGGCTTTCTGATGCTGCTGGCGTTGCAGGCGACCGACGACACCACCAGCGCCGTTGCGATGGGCAACTTCGCGTCGAACAACATCGTCAACGAGCTGCGCCGTATCGACGGCGTCGGCGACGTGCAGCTGTTTGGCTCGTCGTACGCGATGCGGATCTGGCTCGATCCGCGCAAGCTCGCGGGTTTCGGCCTGTCGGCAAGCGAGGTGCTGCAGGCGATCCAGGAGCAGAACAGCCAGACCGCGGGCGGCGGCCTCGGCGATCAGCCGATCGCGCCGGGCGCCGAATTCACCGCGCAGATCGTCACGCAAAGCCGCTTCTCGACGCCCGAGCAGTTCCGCGACATCATCGTGCGCGCGAATCCGGATGGCTCGACCGTGCGTGTGGGTGACGTCGCGCGCGTCGAACTCGGTAACGACAGCTACGGCAATCGGCTCAGCGTCAACGGCAAGGCGTCGGCCGGCATCGCGATCCAGCTCGCGAGCGGCGCGAACGCGCTCGCGGTCGCCAGCGCGGTGCGCCAGCGCATGGCCGAATTGCGGCCGACCTTCCCGCGCGGCGTCACGTGGACCGTGCCGTTCGACACCACGCCGTTCATCACGACCTCGGTGCACGGCGTGATCCGCACGATGATCGAGGCGCTGCTGCTCGTGACCGTCGTGGTGTTCCTGTTCCTGCAGGACTGGCGCGCGACCGTGATTCCGACGATCGTCGTGCCGATCGCGCTGATCGGCACCTGCGCGGGGCTGTATCTGTTCGGGCTGTCGATCAACATTCTGTCGCTGTTCGGCATGGTGGTCGCAATCGGTATCCTCAACGACGACGCCATCGTCGTCGTCGAAAACGTCGCGCGCATCATGCGCGAGGAAGGGCTCAGCGCGCCGCGCGCAACGGTAAAGGCGATCGGGCAGATTGCGGGCGCGGCGATCGCGAGTACGTTGGTGCTAGTCGCGGTGTTCATTCCGATGGCTTTTTTTCCGGGCTCGACGGGCGGCATCTACCGGCAGTTTTCGGTGACGCTCGCGGTGTCGATCCTGCTGTCGACGCTGCTGGCGTTGACACTCGGCGCGGCGTTGTGCGCGGCGCTGTTGCGCAGCGAGGCAGCGGCCAACGAGCGGCCGAAGAATCCGGCGGCGCGTCTACTGCACCGCGTGTTCGACGCCTTCAATCCCGGGCTCGATGCGGGCACCACCCGTTATATCGGCGGCGTCGATGCGATGTTGCGCTCGCCGCTGCGCTGGCTGCTGGTGTTCGTCGCGGCCTGCGCGATCACCGCATTTTTCTTCGCGCGGCTACCGACCGGCTTTCTGCCAACCGAGGACCAGGGGCACATCTTCATCACGTACACCGGCGCGCCGGGTTCGACCGAACAGCGCACGCAGCGCGCGATCGACCAGGTCGAGGCGTTTCTGCGGCAGCAGCCGCAGGTGCGCAACGTCGCGTCGGTGACGGGCTTCAGCTTCTTTGGCCAGGGGCAATCGGCGGCACTGTCGTTCGTCGATCTGAAGCCGTGGGACGAACGCTCGGGCGATGCCGATTCGGCGAGCGCGTTGGTGCGGCGCGCGAATGCCGCGTTCCGGCAGATTCCCGAGGCGATCATTTTTGCGCTCGATCCGCCGGCGATTCCGTCGCTCGGCAACGCGACCGGCTTCACGATCAAGATCCAGGATCGCAGTGGCGTCGGTGGCGAAGCGCTGCAGCAGGCCGCGCGGCGCATGATGATCGAAGCATCGCAAAGCCCTCTCCTCGCGGGCGTGCGCGCCGAGGGCATGCCGGAGGCGCCGCAGCTTTATGTCGAGATCGATCGCGTGAAGGCACGCGCGCTCGGCCTGCAGATCGGCCAGGTCAACCAGGCGCTCGCGCTGACGTTCGGTTCGAACTACGTGAACGACTTCGTGTTCGAGGGCAACGTGCTGCGGGTATTGTTGCAGGCGGATGCCGAGCAACGGATGCGCGCCGAGGACGTGACCTCGCTGCGCTTGCGCAATAGCCGCGGCGAGATGGTGCCGTTCTCGGCGTTCACGCGCGTGCGCTGGATTTCCGGGCCGCAGCAACTCGAACGCTATAACGGCTTTCCGTCCGCGACGCTGTCCGGCCAGGCCGCGCCCGGCCGTTCGAGCGGCGCGGCGATCGCCGAGATGGAGCGCATCGCGTCGCACGTGCTGACCGGCAACCTGACCTACGAATGGACCGGCACCGCGCTCGAGGAAAAACAGGCGAGCGGCCAGATCGGCATGCTGCTAGGGCTGTCGCTGGTGGTCGTGTTCCTGTTGCTCGCGGCGCTGTACGAGAGCTGGGCGATTCCGGTGGCGGTGTTGCTGATCATCCCGTTCGGCGTGATCGGCGCGGTGTTGCTGACGATGCTGCGTGGGCTGTCCGCGGACGTGTACTTCAATATCGGCCTCGTGACGATCATCGGCCTTGCCGCGAAGAACGCGATTCTGATCGTCGAGTTCGCGATCAAGGAAGAGTCCGAAGGCAAAAACGCGCTGGCCGCCGCAAAAAGCGGCGCACAGCAGCGTCTTCGCCCTATTCTGATGACCAGCGTCACATTCGTGCTGGGTATGCTGCCGCTCGTGCTCGCAACCGGCGCGGGCGCCGCGAGCCGGCGCGCGGTCGGCACCGGCGTAATGGGCAGCATGCTGACCGCGACGCTGTTCGGCGTCTTCTTTACGCCGTTGTTCTATGTGGCCGCGCGCCGCTGGCTGAGTCGCAACAAACGCAGCATCGATCTCGACGATGACGATCGGCCGACGGCTACGCCTCGCGAATTGGGTGGAGGTCAGCGCGATGCGTAAGAGCTTTCGTCAGAGCCTGCTGCCCCTCCTCTGCTGCTCGCTCGCCGCCTGCAATTTCGCACCGAAGTATCAGCAGCCGCAACTGCCGATCGCCGATCACTTCGACACGACGGAGACCGCCAATCCGGCCAACGCGCATCTGGCAAGCGAAGTCGACTGGCAGACCTTCTTCGCCGATCCGCGACTGAAGCTGCTGATCGACGCGGCGCTCGAGCACAACCGCGATCTGGCGGCGTCGATTGCGCGCATCGAGCAGGCGCGCGCGTTCTATCGCATCCAGAACGCCGCGCGTCTACCGCAGGTCAATGCGAACGCGGGCGCGACCCGCACGAAGGCGCCGCTCGGCTCGATCGATCCCGAGTTCGACAACACGGATATCTCGGTCCAGTTCAACCAGTACAACGTTCAGGCTGCGGTCACGTCGTTCGAACTCGACTTCTGGGGACGCGTGCGCAACACCAGCGAAGCGGCGCGGCGCCGGTATCTGGCGAGCGCCGAGGCGCAGCGCGCGTTCCGTTTGTCGTTGATCGGCAATGTCGCGTCGAACTACTACGCGATCCGCTCGGGCGAAGAAGGCATCGAGCTTGCGCAACAGACGCTCGACAGTCGCCGCTACGCGCTGGAAGTCGCGAAGCTGCGGCTCGACGCGGGCGTCACATCGTGGGTCGATTACGACCAGGCCGCGATTCTGGTCACGCAGGCGCAGACGCAGCTGGCGGAACTGCAACGGACCACCGCGCAGCAGCGCCATCTGCTCGAGGTGCTGATCGGCGGGCCGCTTGGCGAGGCGCTACCGCACGCGCCGCCGATCGCGGACGCCGCACAGTTCGGCGAGCTCGATGCGGGCTTGCCGTCCGCATTGCTGATCGACCGGCCGGACATCCGGCAGGCCGAGCAGCAGCTGCGCGCGGCCAATGCCGACATCGGCGCCGCGCGCGCGGACTTCTTTCCGCGCATCGCGCTGACCGGCAGCTTCGGTTATGTATCGCCGGAACTCGGTGATCTGTTCGTGCCGGCCAAGCAGGCGTGGTCGTTCGGCGCGCTGGTCGGTATGCCGATCTTTGATGCGGGACAGCGCCAGGCACAGCTGGCGCAGGCGCGCGCGCGACGCGACGAGATGGTCGCCGATTATCAGCGCACGGTGCAGAACGCGTTTCGTGAGGTGTCCGATGCATTGGTCGCACGGCAACGCTACAAGGAGCAGATCGCTGCACAAGAGCAGGCGGTGCAGGCGCAGCGGCAACTCGCCGAAACGGCGGAGCTGCGCTACGAAAACGGAATCTCGATTTATCTCGAGGTGGTGGATGCGCGACGCAATCAGTTTGCCGCCGAGCAGCAACTGATCCAGCTTCGGGCGACGGCGTTGCAGAATGGCGTATCGCTTTATGTCGCGCTGGGAGGCGGACCCGACGAGCCGCGCGACGTATCGCAACGCACGTCTCACGCGGATGGGGTCCAGCCGTCCAACTGAGGCACGCGCGCTACCTGAGCGCGCCGTGCCCACCGCCGGCTTTGCACCGGCGGGCCCAACCGATCAGCCCAGCGTCACGTTGACCGACGCTTCTTCACCATCGCGTACGACGGTGACGGACACGCTATCGTCCGCCTGAGCGATCATGCGGCGCAACTGCTCTACGCCGTGAATCACCTTGCCGTCGACGGCAATGATGACGTCGCCCGCCTGAATGCCGGCTTCGGCGGCCGGACCGGTGGCCTGCTGCACCACCACGCCGCCCGGCAGCTGCGCTTGCTGCTGTTCGTCCTGGGTCAGCGCGCGGACGGCGACGCCGAGACGCGGACGGTTTTGCTGCTGCGGCTGTTGCTGCTGCTCCTCGCGCGGCGCGGCCGATGCCACGTCCGACGCTTGCTGCGCGCCCACCGCCACTGACAGCTTGCGTTCGCCGCCGTTGCGCCACACGCTGATCGTCGCTGCGCTGCCCGGCGACAGCTGCGCGACCTGACCGATCAATTCTGTCGTACTGCCGATATGCTTGCCGTTCACACCGACGATCACGTCGCCCTGGCGCAGACCGGCTGCTTGCGCGGGGCCGTTGGGATCGACCGAGCCCACCAGTGCGCCGCCCGCCGAGTTGAGACCGAGTGCCTTCGCCTTGTCCGCGCTAAGCGGCTGCACAGCCACGCCGATGCGGCCGCGGCTCACGTGACCGGTGCTCACGAGCTGGTCTTTCACGTGCATCGCCGCGTCGATCGGAATCGCGAACGACAGGCCCTGAAAGCCGCCGGTGCGGGAGTAGATCATCGAGTTGATGCCGATCACTTCGCCGTTCAGGTTGAACAGCGGGCCGCCCGAGTTACCCGGATTGACCGGCACGTCGGTCTGGATGAACGGGATCGGGCTATCGTCGGAGAACGAGCGCGATTTCGCGCTGATGATGCCCGAGGTCACCGTGCTGTCGAAGCCATACGGCGAGCCGATTGCCACGACCCATTCGCCGACCTTGCTGCTGTCCGGATTGCCGATCTTCACGGTCGGCAGATTGGTCGCGTCGATCTTGACCACGGCGACGTCGGTGGCCTTGTCCTTGCCGATCACGCGGGCGCGGAATTCTCGGCCGTCGGTGAGCTTCACGCTCACGCTGGTCGCGCCGTCGACGACGTGATTGTTGGTCAGGATGAAGCCGTCCTGGCTGATGATGAAGCCCGAGCCGAGCGCTTCGCCGCCGCTTTTGCGTTGACCGTTTTCGTCGACCGATGCGGCTTCTTTGACGCCGATGTGCACGACCGCCGGGCCATAACGCGTCACGATGCCGGAGAAGTCCGGGGCCGACGTGCGCGAGCCGACGATATCCGACGCCGCATGCGGCGACGACGTCGGGCCCTGCGCGTCGCTCACGGACGCATCGGCATTGCGTTGGCTGAGCGCATACGCGCCGCCGATTGCGAGGACAACGCAGATCGCAGCGCTACCGCGCCAATACTTTTTGGTGATCATAGTCAGGGAGTTTTGCCGAGGGTTACGTGGTGGGTGCGTAATGTAGTGGCCTCCACTTAAAGGAGGCTTAAAGATGGTGTTCGATCAGATTGCGCGCGCAAGCCTTGATTTAGGGGCTATTTGCGTGTCGAGCCGCTGCTTGCGGCATGCCGCACGATCGCGGCGCGGCTCGGCCGGCGAGCGGGAGATAGCCGACGATATAGTGCGGCTTCGCGGCCGCGCCCGTCGATAAACTGCTATTCTTGCTGTCGCGCGGCCGCAGTGGCCGCCCGCCGCGTGCAAGCGGCAGACCCCGACAGCCTCCCGGCGGCGCTCAAGCGCCCGACTACGCAAAGACAGGAATACGCATGTTCGGTTTTCTGCGCGGCTACTTTTCCAACGACCTCGCGATCGACCTCGGCACGTCGAACACGCTGATCTACATGCGTGGCAAGGGCATCGTGCTAGATGAGCCCTCGGTCGTGTCGATCCGTCAGGAAGGCGGCCCGAACGGCAAGAAGATCATCCTCGCCGTCGGCCGCGAAGCGAAGCAGATGCTCGGCAAGGTGCCGGGCAACATCGAGGCGATCCGCCCGATGAAAGACGGCGTGATCGCCGATTTCAACATCACCCAGCAGATGATCAAGCGCTTCATCCAGATGGCGCACGAGTCGCGGCTGTTTGCTCCATCGCCGCGCATCATCATCTGCGTGCCGTGCGGTTCGACCCAGGTCGAGCGCCGCGCGATCAAGGAGGCGGCGCATAGCGCGGGCGCCTCGCAGGTCTATCTGATCGAGGAGCCGATGGCCGCGGCAACGGGCGCCGGCCTGCCGGTGTCCGACGCAACCGGCTCGATGGTCGTCGATATCGGCGGCGGCACGACCGAAGTCGGCGTGATCTCGCTCGGCGGGATCGTGTACAAAGGCTCGGTGCGCGTCGGCGGCGACAAGTTCGACGACGCGATCGTCAACTACATTCGCCGCAACTACGGCATGCTGATCGGCGAACAAACCGCCGAGGCGATCAAGAAGGAAATCGGCTCCGCCTTTCCGGGCTCCGAGGTCATGGAGATGGAAGTCAAAGGTCGCAACATGTCCGAGGGCATTCCACGCAGCTTCACGGTGTCGAGCAACGAAATCCTCGAAGCGCTGACCGATCCGCTGAACCAGATCGTGTCGTCGGTGAAGATCGCACTGGAACAGACGCCACCGGAACTCGGCGCCGACATCGCCGAGCGCGGCATCATGCTCGCGGGCGGCGGCGCGCTGCTGCGCGACCTCGACCGCCTGCTCGCCGAGGAAACCGGCTTGCCGGTGTTCGTCGCCGAGGCGCCGCTCACCTGCGTCGTACGCGGCTCGGGCATGGCGCTGGAGCGGATCGAGAAGTTCGGCAGCTCGTTTTCCTACGATTGATGCGCGTGCCGAACGCTGAACGATGACGACCCTGCCCGCCTACGAGCCGCCCGTCGACGAAACCGAGTTGCTGTTGAAATGGATTCGCCGCGCACGCGAATCGCAGATGAGTCATTACGACATGGCGGATCTGCTGTCGGCGCGCGAGCGCCGCATGGGGTGGCTCGTGACCGCGCTGACCGCGTTCGTCGGCACGGCGGTGTTCGCCTCGCTGAGCGCGCCGCCGGTGTCGATCGGGATGCGGATTGTCGTTGGGCTCGTCAGCGTGGCGGCGGCGATGTCGGCCGCGTTGCAGACGTTCCTGCGCTATGCGGAGCGTGCCGAGAAGCATCGCGCGGCCGGTGCGCGCTATGGTGCGGTGCGCCGGCGGCTCGAAGCGGTGTTTGCCGGCGACGCCGATGCTCGCGAAACGCACTACCTGAGCGCGATCCGTACCGAACTCGACCGGCTCGCCGAGGACTCGCCGAACGTGCCACCGCGGATCTTCTATCGCACGCAGCGCACGTTGCTGGCGGACAGGCCGCGTCGGCGGGATGCGTGAAACAGGCGGTCGGATTTTCGTTTCCGGTTCAGATCACAAATCGTCCGCGCTGATACCCAGCTCCGTCGCCATGCGCCGCACGACAGTCTGCAGCCGGGTCACTTCATCGGCGAGACGCTTTTGCTCGGCCTTCAGCGCCTCGAATGCGGACGGCGGCACGCTGTCGTCCTCGGCGATCGCGGACTGCGCGGCTTCGCTGATGCTGAACTCCCCGCACAACAGATGCATCCAGCGAGGCTCGCGCTCGCCCGCCATGCGCGGCAGCCGGATCACGCGGGGCGGATCGTTCGCGGCAAGCTCGTCCAGGAACGCCTCGACCGACGAAATATCGGCGAAGCCATGCAGGCGCGCGCTGTTCAGGCGCAATTCGGCGGCCGTTTGCGGGCCACGCAGCAGCAGCGTGGTCAAGAGCGCGATCGATTGTCCCGGCAGCCCGAGCACGCGGTTCATGTTGTGCTCGAAGCGCGGCACCCGGCTGCTGCTGCCCTCGAACACGAGGCTCAGGCGTTTCAATCCATCGACGGCGCTCAGCACCTCGGCCTCGGTCGCGTTGAGCACCGGCGCGCGGCCGGTCTTCTGATTGCAACCGAGCGTCAGCGCGTTCAGCGACAACGGATAACTGTCAGGCACCGTGTGCTGCTTTTCGACGAGCACGCCGAGAACACGTCCTTCGAGCGTGGTCAGCGCGCGCGGCGAGGGTCGGGAAGGAGCGTCGGGAGTCGAATTCATGGGGATGCGAGGTCTCGTGGAAGATGCGCGCGCCGTTCACGGCTCGACAGCGCGTTTTGTCAGGTAGTCATCATGATAAACGTGGCGGAACGAATCGTGAGCATACCCGCGATCGCGCGGCGGTCGCGGCGAAGCGCGGGCAAAGCGCGCACGCGGGCAAAACCCGCCACATCTGCTAGTGTGAGTGGATCAGCATTCTGTTTCGTGGAGCGTCCATGCGGTCCGCAAGCTCGAGATCGAGCGAATCTCCCCGCCTGACCGACGCGCAGATCGCCGCCGAAGCGACGCGCCGACTCGCGTGGGACTCGGCCGTCCCGCCGCACGCCGTGTGCGTGAAAGTCGCGCGGGGGCGCATCACGCTGTCGGGCGAGCTTCAGCGCGAAGCACAGCGCGCCGCGATGCTCGAAGACGTGACGCGGCTGTTCGGCGTCACGGCGATCGCGGACCGGACCGTCGTCCGAACGCCCTAACGTGGATCAGGCGGCTCAGACGGACCGGGCCGAGCCCTCGCCCGCTTGCAGCAATGCCCGGCAATGCCGCGCGATCTGCCGTTCCTCCTCGGTGTGCAGCACCCTCACCTTGCCCGTCGGATCGTTTTCGACGAGCCCCACGAGCGCGAGCCCATCGCACACGCGTCGCCGCACCTCGGCGCTGTGCTCGCCGATCCCGCCAGTGAAAACCAGCAGATCGATGCCGCCAAGCAGGGCCGCGTATCCGCCGGTCGTCTTGCGCAGCGCGCTCGCAAAGGCATCGAGCGCGAGCGACGCCTGCGCGTCGCCAGTCGTCGCGCGAGTTTCAAGCGCTTGCATGTCGCTTTCGCCGTCCGCGTAACCAGCCAGACCGCTGTGGCGATTGAGCAGCGTTTCGAGCGCATCGGCGTCGAGCCGTTCCGTGCGCATCAGATACAGCAGCACGCCCGGATCGAGGTCGCCGCACCGCGTGCCCATCGGAATGCCGCCGGTCGGCGTCAAGCCCATCGACGTATCGACCGATCGCCCATCGAGCAGCGCGCACACGCTCGAGCCGTTGCCCAGATGCGCGAACACCGCGCGCGACGGCAACGCCGCCCCGATCTGCGTGACCAGCGATTCGTACGACAGCCCGTGAAAGCCATACCGGATCACGCCCGCGTCCGCGTAACGGCGCGGTATCGCGAGTTGCGCGGCGCGCGGCGGCAGCGTCGCATGAAACGCGGTGTCGAAGCAGGCGAAATGCGCGGCGTCGCCGAAAATCTGCGTGGCTTCGTCGATCAGCGCGAGTGCTGGCGGAATATGCAGCGGCGCGAAGTGCAGCGCGTCGTGCCACTGACGGCGCACGTCGCCGGTGATGCGCTGGTGCGTGCGCAGATGCGGGCCGCCATGCACGACGCGGTGCCCGACCGCACAGGGGCGCGCATGATGCTGTTGCACGAGCACCTGCGACAGCTTCTGCAGCGCGTCGGACTGCGATTCGAGCTTGCGCTGCTGCTGCAACAGCACGCGGCCATCGGCCGCCTTAATCCGCAGGCGGCCGTCGTCGCGGCCGATGCCCTCGGCCGCCCCTTCGAGCAGCAGCTGTTCGTCGTCGGCCGAGTGCGCGAAAAGCCCGAACTTCAGCGACGACGAGCCGCTATTCAGCACCAGAATCTTCCGTTCCTGATCGTGATCGTGCATGGCGCGTCCTCGCTCAGCCTTTCCACGTCCAGTCGCGGATTTCCTCCCTGTCGATCCCTTCCGAGTGAGCGTACGCGAGATGCTCGATGATCTGCCCGCGCAGCCACTCCTTCGTATGATCGCCAACGCCGCGTAGCGTTGACACCCGGTCGATCGCATCGATCGCAAGCGTGAATCGGTCGATCCCGTTGATGATCGCGAGTTCGAGCGGCGTATTGATGTTGCCCTTCTCGCGATAGCCGTGGACGTGAATATTTTCGTGATTCTTGCGGTTATACGTGAGCTTGTGCACGAGCGATGCATACGAGTGGAAGTTGAAGATCACCGGTTTGCTGGTCGTAAACAACGAATCGAAGTCGCGGTTGGACAGTCCATGCGGATGCGCATGCTCGGGCATCAGGCGGAACAGATCGACCACGTTGACGAAGCGGATCTTCAGCGTCGGGAAATGCTCCTTCAGGATCTGCACGGCGGCGAGCGCTTCCATCGTCGCGATGTCGCCCGCGCACGCGATCACGACGTCCGGCTCGACGCCCTGATCGGTCGATGCCCAGTCCCAGATGCCGATGCCCTTCGTGCAATGCGTGACGGCCGCATCCATGTCCAGGTAGTTCAGATGCGGCTGCTTGTCGGACACGATCACGTTCACGTAGTCGCGCGAGCGCAGGCAGTGATCGGCGACGCTGAGCAGACAGTTCGCGTCGGGCGGCAGATAGATCCGCACGACGTCCGGACTCTTGTTCGTGACCACGTCGAGAAATCCGGGGTCCTGGTGCGTGAAGCCGTTGTGGTCCTGGCGCCACACGATCGACGTGATCAGCAGATTAATCGACGGCACCGGCTGCCGCCAGCCAAGATCGCGCTTGGCTTTTTCGAGCCACTTCGCGTGCTGGTTGAACATCGAGTCGATCACGTGCACGAACGCCTCGTAGGTCGCGAAGAGTCCGTGGCGACCGGTCAGCACATAGCCTTCGAACCAGCCTTCGAGCGTGTGCTCGCTGAGCATTTCCATCACGCGGCCATCGGGCGACAGGTCGCCGCCGTCGGCGTCGCTCGCTTCGAGCCCGGCGACCCAGGTCTTGCCCGATGCCTGATAAACCGCGTGCAGCTTGTTGCTCGCGGTTTCGTCGGGACCGAACAACCGGAAATTCGACATGTTGTTGCGCATCACGTCGCGCAGGAACGTGCCGAGCACCGCCGTCGGCGACGTATAGTCCGCTGCCGGTTTCTTCACGGCCACCGCGTAATCGCGAAACGGCGGCATATCGAGCATCTTGCACATCAGCCCGCCGTTCGCGTGCGGATTGGCGCTGATGCGGCGCGCGCCTTCGGGCGCAAGCGCCCGCAGTTCCTCGACGAGCCGGCCGTTCGCGTCGAACAGCGTGTCGGGGCCGTAGCTGCGCAGCCACTCCTCGACGATTTTCAGACTCTTGCGATTGGTCACCGCATCGGCCACCGGCACCTGATGCGAGCGCCACGATCCTTCGACCTTGTGACCGTCGACTTCCTTCGGCCCGGTCCAGCCTTTCGGCGAGCGCAGCACGATCATCGGCCAGCGCGGCCGCGTCGCGTCATTGTTCTGCCGCGCATGTTGCTGGATCGCTCGAATTTCACCGATGCATTGTTCGAGCGCCGCAGCCATCTGTTGATGCATCGTGGCCGGATCGTCGCCTTCGACGAAATACGGCTTATGGCCGTAGCCGATCATCAATGCTTCGAGTTCTTCACGCGGAATGCGCGCGAGCAGCGTCGGATTGGCGATCTTGTAGCCGTTCAGATGCAGCACCGGCAGCACCGCGCCGTCGCGGATCGGGTTAAGGAATTTGTTCGAATGCCACGAGGTGGCGAGCGGGCCGGTTTCCGCTTCGCCATCGCCGATCATCACGGTGACGATCAGCTCCGGATTGTCGAACGCGGCGCCGTAGCCATGCGACAGGCAGTAGCCGAGTTCGCCGCCTTCATGAATCGAGCCCGGCGTTTCCGGCGTGCAATGCGAACCGATGCCGCCCGGGAACGAGAATAGCCGGAAAAAGCGCTGCATGCCTGCTTCGTCCTCGCTGCGATCCGGATAAATCTCCGAGTAATGACCTTCCAGGTAACAGTGCGCGAGGCTCGCGGGCGCACCGTGACCGGGACCGGACAGATAGATCACGTCGAGATCGAGTTTGCGGATCAGCCGGTTCAGATGCACGAGCACGAAGCTCTGTCCGGCGTCGGAGCCCCAATGGCCGAGCAGCCGGTTCTTGATGTGCTCGGGCTTCAGCGCTTGGCGCAGCAGCGGATTGTCGCGCAGATAGATCATGCCGACCGACAGGTAATTGCACGCGCGCCAGTAGCGATCCATATTGCGCAGCGTGTCTTGGTCCAGCACTTGCGGCGGGGTGGGTTGCGAGGTTGCTTCGGCCATGGCGTCACTCCTCGAAAACGACTGTCAAGCGGGTTGGCGGATGATGCGGTAGTGGATGAGTGATGGGCTCGCACGAATCGGCAGAGGATGATTCGATGCAATCGAAACGAAGCCGTGGTGCGCGAGTCGAATGTACTAAGCTGCTCAAACGGTGGCGAATGCCTGCTACCTGTCACAGTATGTCGCGCCGAACGTGGCATTCGCACTGCATTCGCGTTGCGCGACCTGCTTTCCTTTGGGGTTCCTTTGTCTCAGGTCAATGGCCGTTATGTCGACATCTCCCAGTGCGATCAAAGTGCTCGTGGTCCTGGTCCTTACGTTCGTGGTGCTGTGCGTGGCGGTCGCCATCCCGATTGGTGTGTTCGGGCTGCTGGTCAAGCTGTTCGGCCACGGCTAGCGCAGCGGCGCCCGGCGCAGCGGCGCCCACTAGTTGCCCTTCGCGCTACGCAACAGGGTTTGCACATCGATCTCCGCCAACTCGCCGATCCGCCCGAGCGTCACGTCCGCGGGTGGATTGCTCGCGATTTCCTTCGGATCGAACGCATAGTGCCCTTGGCGCGGGAACACCGTCGTCAGCTCCGCGCCCCAAGCCTTCTTCATCGCGCTCAGAATCCGCAGCTTGTCGTCGACCATCACGTAATGGCGCGCCGGATAGCACTCCATCACCTGATCGAGCATCAGCTCCTTGTGGATGTAGATCAGCACGCGCCCGTCGACTTCGTCCCACAGGCCCGAGCGCGAAATCTTGCGCGGCTGGAACACGACGTCGCCATCCGACAGGATCACCGTCGGCCCGTGTTTGCCGACATGCCGCAGCGCGTCCAGCGCGCCCGGATAAAGCCGGTTCGCAAACGGATACTCGATCAGGAACGACGACATCAACAGCAGGCGCGTGTCGCGGGGATGCTCGGTCCGGTAGCGTTGCAGCGCGCCGAGGTAATCGGCGTAGCCGAGTTCGGCGCGCAGGTTCTCGAAGATTTCCCAGTAGCGCGCACTGTTCTCTTCGCCGAACTGGCCCATCATGTGCGCGCGCAGATCCTGCAACACGTGATCGTTGTCGAGCAGCGTGTTGTCGCAATCGAACAGAAATACGACGTCGTGCGGCGTAGCGGAAGTGACTGGCATCGCGGCTCCTGGTGGCGGTTCGCGGGACGGTTCGCCGGATCGGCGTGATAGCGGACTCGTGAACGGCTCGGCTACTTCAGCCCGCCGTCCGGGGCGACAGGTTTTTCCGCGTGGCCGCCGAAATCGTGCCGCATCGCCGATAGCACGCGGTTCGCGAAATCGGCTTCGCCGCGCGAACTGAAACGCGCGAACAGCGCCGCGCTCAGCACCGGCGTCGGCACGCCTTCGTCGATGGCCGCCGCGACGGTCCAGCGCCCTTCGCCCGAATCCGACACGCGGCCCGCGTAGCCTTTCAGTTCGGTGTCGCTTGCAAGCGAGCCGGCGATCAGGTCGAGCAGCCACGAGCCGATCACACTGCCGCGCCGCCATACTTCGGTGATATCCGCGAGATTCAGATCGTACTGATACAGCTCGGGGCGGCGCAGCGGCGACGTCTCGGCGTCGGCTTCGCGCGCGTGCCGACCGGCGTCGGCGTGGCGCAGCACGTTCAGACCCTCGGCATAAGCGGCCATCAGGCCATACTCGATGCCGTTATGGACCATCTTGACGAAATGCCCCGCGCCCTGCGGGCCGCAATGCAGGAAGCCCTGCCCGGCGGTGCTGGCGCCCGCCGCGCGGCCCGGTGTCGCGCTCGCCGTACCCTCGCCCGGCGCTAATGTCGAGAAGATCGGTTCGAGCCGTTTGACGATCTCGGCATCCCCACCGATCATCAGGCAGTAACCGCGCTCGCGCCCCGCGACGCCGCCGCTCGTGCCGACGTCCGCATAGTGAAGCTGGCGCGCACCGAGTTGCTGGCCGCGGCGAATGTCGTCGTGATAGTAGGAGTTGCCGCCATCGATCACGACGTCGCCCGGCTCCAGCAGCGGCACGAGCTTGTCGAGCGTCGCGTCGACCACGGCCGCGGGCACCATGAGCCAAACGGCGCGCGGCTTGTCGAGCTTCGCGACGAGATCTTCGAGCGAGCTCGCGCCGGCCACGCCTTCCTGTTTGAGCCTGTCGACCGCCGCCGGCTGCACGTCGTAGACGATGCATTGCTGAGCGCCCTTCGACAGGCGCCGCACCATGTCGGCACCCATCCGTCCCAATCCGATCATGCCTAGCTGCATGGCTCGCTCCGAAAGATGCTGCGTTGCGCTGTGAGATTTTCTGGTCGTCGTGTTGTGCGGCGGCGTGGCTGCCCTTAAGCATAGGCGCTGTGTCGCGAGGAACGCCGAATGTGTCGAACGAAGCCGCACTTTTTTGCAGAGGCGCGGCGCGGCTCAAAGCTCCGGGCGGCTGGAGGCGCGGCGCATCCGCTCGAACGCGAATGCGCCGGCGCCCCCGTCATTCGCCGCGCTCGGGCACGCGTACGCCGCGGCGCGCGGCCAGCTTCAGGTATTGCGCAGCCGCGAAGCGCGTGAACGCGCGCCACATCAGCGGGTAGCGATAGCCGGGCACCGCGAACAGCACGAGCGCGCACAGCGCCAGCAGCCCGCAGAACAGGAACGTGCCGCGATAGCTGAACGCCTGCACGAGCAGCCCCGACAGTACGCCCGACAGGATCGAGCCGACCCGCGCTGCATTGAAGAACAGCGCGGTCGCGCGTCCGGGCGAATGCGGCATCAGATCCTGCACATAGGTCATGCCGAGGCACGAGGTTACGGCGACCACGAAGGCGTTCAACATCTGCATCGGGATCAGCATGCTGACGGTGCCCGCCAGCGACATCGCGACGAAGTACACCGCATGCACGGCCGCGCAGGCGGCAAGCCAGTTCGGCTTGTGCAGCGAAGAGGACTTCGCGCCGAGCGCGAGCATCATCGGGATTTCGGTCAGCGCGCCGAGGCCGAGCATCACCGACACATCGAGATGCGTGCCGTTCAGGCCGTGCACGATGTACAGCGGCAGCACGATCATCGTCGCGTTCGCGGCGAGGCCGAGCAAGGTCAGCGCGGTCACCGAGCGCAGGATGTCGTTCGCAGACGCGACCGGCAGTGTTTCGTGCGCGTCCTCGCCGGGCTGCCTCAGCGGTGGCACCGTGATCGACGCGGACGGCTCCGCCGCGGTGTCCTCGACCGTGTGGTCACCGAGATGGCTGCGCGGCTCCTGCATGCGCCAGACGATGAAGCCGCAGGTCGCGAAGCTCGCGGCCGCGAACAGGAACAGCCCGGTGAAGCTCGTGGCGGCGAGCACCAGCGCGCCGACCGACGGCCCGAACACCCATGCGGCCGACAGGATCGTGCGCAGCGTCGCGCTCGCGAACACCCGCTCGGCGGGGTCCGGCACCGGCAGCGCCGCGCGGCTGAACGAGAACACCATCGAGATCGCCGAGCCGCCCGCGCCGATGAACACGATGCCGACCACGAGCAGCAGCCGGTAATCGCGCACCACGCACAGACTCAGGTAGCCGAGCGCGGCCGCGATGAGCGCCGCCAGCAATAACGGTCGATGCCGCCCGCTCCTGTCGCTCCAGCGCCCGGCGAGCGTACTCGCGAGCACGCCGCTCGCGGCGATCAGCGTCATGAACACGCCGAGCCGGAACGGCGTCATGCCGGCGCGTTCGATGCCGAACAGAGACAGATACGGTGCGGTGAAGGACATCGCCACACCGAGCATCAGCGTGGCGGCGGCGAGCGGCTTGAAGCCATGAATGCGAAGCAGGTCGAAAAAGCGCGCAGTTTTCAACACGGGGACGGTGGGTCAGGTGGGGCGAGCCGCGATGCGCAACAATGCGCTCGAAGGCACGATTGGCGCCGCAGGTTCGGGGCCGGAACGACCGGGGCATTATCGACCCGGAGCGCGGCCCGCGTAAACCCGCGAAGCGCTGTCCCAATTCCGTGGGACGCGCGCTGGTGCATCGGGCTGCTCCCGCCGTGCTGTGGCGATGCGTGCCGTTAGCGGCAAGCTGATCGCGCGCTCGCTGCTACTTGCCCTCAGTTGCGCGCATTTGCTGCGCCTGCGCCTTGTAGTCGTAGGTCGGATAGAACTCAGTGTGGTAGCCGCCCCAAGCAGTCGATTCGATCGCGCGGTTCACTTCGCGCAGCCGGCTCGCGGGCACGCGCAGCGTCACGACCTGACCGATGCCCATCATCACGTACCACGAAACGACTTCGATGCCGGGCGGCGGGAAGGTCTTGAAGAAGCCCTGCGCGCGCAGCTGATCGTTGATCTTCGGCAGCGGCTTCGATTCGTCGTGGCGCAGGAAGATGGTCAGCAGGAAGGTGTCGTCGGCGGGGGCGGAGGCTGGCGTGGCTGCGGTGGCGGCAACCGTGTCGGGGGCTGGCGCCGCATCGGCGCCGTGGGCGAGCGGCGCAATCGCCAGCATGACCAACGACACGGCCAGGGCGACCCCAGGCACGCCGCGGCGCGCGGCGCCGCGCATCGGGAAACGATTACCGGAGAGACCAGGGACTGCCGATGCAATGAGCATGAAACGCCTCCATGACGAATTGAACTCGCCCTCGATCACACGCCTGCGCGGAGCAATCCTCGCTCCAGCGCGAGCGCATCACACCGCGACGTAGCCGCGCTGTTCGAGCGTCCAGCGGTGCCACCGGTTGCCATATGCGCCGCACGCGAACGCGAACATGATCGACAGCACGAAGCCGATCAGATCGGCCGTCTCGCCCCACAAACCGATGCCGAGCAGGATTACGTTGATGCCGAGCATCACGAACGCGGCGAACCACATTCTCTTGGACAGCGCCCAGATAAAGCCCAGCAGGCAGGCGCCCCAGCTAAAGCCGGTGGCGACCGCGATAGCGTCCTTGTGCTGCGGATGTTGCAGAAAGATTCGTGCATTCATTTTTTGCGAGGTTCCGTGCGCGAGGTTTGGTGCGCGGGGTTTCGTGGATGACGCGGCGCGTCGATCGGTCGAGCGAGCGCGCACCGCTTTTTAACATGCCGCGGCGACACTGCGCGCATCGACGGCCCAAAGCCGTCTCGCTGACGATCCGCGGCATAGCTGCTACCCTTGGCAGATCATCATCATGAGCGAAGCAGGCATGACCTCCCCGACCGCTTATTCCACGAAAGCCCCGACGCGCGCCGAGCTCGACTCCCTGCCCGGCGTCACAGTCGTCGAGTTCGGCACCGACTGGTGCGGCTATTGCCAGGGCGCGCAGGCATCGATCCGGCAGGCGCTCGCGCCGCACGCGGGCCTGCGGCATCTGAAGATCGAAGACGGCCCCGGCCGCCCGCTCGGCCGCTCGTTCAAAATCAAGCTGTGGCCGACGCTCGTGCTGATGCGCGATGGCGCCGAGCTCGCGCGCGTGGTGCGGCCGCGCGGCGTCGAGGATATCGAGGATGCGTTCGCGTCGCTCTGAGAGTCGACATCCGTCATGCGCCAGGCTATCCATCATTTGATCATCCAGGCCCGCGGGCGCGGCCTCGTCGAATTTACCGACGACGCGCGCCGCTTCGTCGACGATACGGGCATCCGTACCGGTCTGCTCACGCTGTTTTGCCGGCACACGTCGGCGTCGCTGCTGATTCAGGAGAATGCCGATCCGTCGGTGCGACGCGATCTGGAGCGCTACTTCGAGACCCTCGCGCCCGAAGACGCCGCGCGCTACGAGCACGACACCGAGGGCCCCGACGACATGCCCGCGCATTTGCGCACTGCGCTCACGCAGACGCAACTGTCGGTGCCCGTCGAGCACGGCAGGATGGTGCTCGGCGCATGGCAGGGACTGTATCTGTTCGAACATCGGCGTCACCCGCAGCCGCGCGATATCGTGTTGCATCTGCTCGGCGAATGAAGTCCGCTATCGCATTCACGCGTCACGCAAAGGAAGCTGTACCGCATCGAACGGAGCCTACCCAACGGAGCACACGTCATGGACACCCGTAGCGAACTGCAAGCCACCGTCAAAGCGATGGTTCAACCGGGCAAAGGTCTTCTCGCCGCCGACGAAAGCGGCCCGACCATCGCCAAACGCTTCAAGACGATCGGCGTCGAATCGACCGAGGAAAACCGCCGTGCCTATCGCAACCTGCTGCTGACGACGCCCGGTCTCGGCGAGTTCGTCAGTGGCGTCATCCTCTACGAGGAAACGCTCGGCCAGAAAGCCGACGACGGCACGCCGTTCCCGCGAGTGGCCGCGGCGAACGGCGTCGTGCCCGGCATCAAGGTCGACCTCGGCAAGGTGCCGCTCGCGCTCGCTCCCGGCGACGAGATCACCGAAGGCCTCGACGGCCTCGCCAAACGCTTCGTCGATTACAAACGGCAAGGCGCGCGCTTCGCGAAGTGGCGCGCGGTCTACAACATCACGTCGAGCCTGCCGAGCCGCCTCGCGATAGAAGCGAACGCCGATTCGCTCGCGCGCTACGCGGCGATCAGCCAGGAAGCCGGCATCGTGCCGATCGTCGAGCCCGAGGTGCTGATGGATGGCGATCACACGATCGAGCGTTGCGCGGAAGTCACCGAGGCGGTGTTGCACGAGGTGTTTCATGCACTGCATCGGCATCGCGTGGTGCTCGAACATATCTTGCTGAAGCCGAGCATGGTGCTGCCCGGCTCCGAGCATCAGCAGCAGTCGAGCACGGCGCATATCGCGGCGGCAAGCGTGCGCGTGCTCAAGCGAACGGTGCCTTCGGCGGTGCCCGGTCTCGTGTTCCTGTCGGGTGGACAGTCGCCCGAGGAGGCGACCGCCAATCTCGACGCGATGAACCGGCTCGGCGCGCTGCCGTGGAATCTGAGTTTTTCGTACGGGCGCGCGTTGCAGGAGCCGCCGTTGCAGGCGTGGCGCGGTCAGCCGGGCAACGTGAAGGAAGCGCAGCAGGCGTTGCTCAAGCGCGCGCGCCTGAATGGCGCGGCCGCGCTCGGCAAGTATGACGCGGCGATGGAAAAGGATTGAACCCGCGCGCGGGCGCAGGTACCCGGGAGCAACGGTCAAAGGCTTCCGGGTTAGAACCCGTCCGCGCACAAAATCCACGCTGCCCATATCACGGCGCTTGTGACTTCGCGTTCGGTCACGATAAAGACCACGGATCAACCTTGCCGCCCTCGATGACAAAGTGCTTTGCCTCGGAGGTTGGGTCAAAAAAGCGCCAGTCTTCCTGATCAGGTGCGCTGTTCGGTGTAATGACAAGCCGCAATCCACCGGACAATAAAATGACCGCGCCACCTTCTTCGCTTCCCGATACGCTCTTCACGATTGCCGGGCCCTGCTTAACCAGCAAATCGTCGATGCGCTGCGCCGAACCGTGTGCTTTTTCGTCGGGCCCGAAAAGATCGTCTTGCGTCGCAATAGCAGTGCCAGCCTGTTCTATATTCCAGTTGCATTGAACGTGTAACGACCACTCCCCAACGTGCCTGAGCGCACCTTTGAAACTGGCTACCGGTCGTAGCGAGCCAAACTGCATCGTAAGTGTGCCTGCTGCATGGTGTACCGCACTTATCGACAGTCCTTCAATCGCTGACAGGCGGCGCTCAATCTCTTCTCGTGTGTTGATCATTCGATAATCCCGGTGTTTGTTGGCCGCGTTACCACAAGTTGAACATATCTTTCGCGCGTTCCATTATTTCGTGATAGCCGAGACCGCGACCGCCAATCTCCCGATGAAGCTGCTGGGCCTGATTTTTGTTGAGGCCCAAGGCAGTTGCGACATCACGAGTCTGCCTGTTTTGCGCCTGATTATTACCCGGCATTCCCTCGCCGCCCGCCAGTACATCAACGACGCCGCTTACCGGGTCGGGTATGTACTCGAACGGCTTTGCATTGGCAAGATCCTGCGGCACGCGCGAGCTGTTGCTATAAAGAAGCTTTGCCATGTCCGCGTCGGCTGGCTGTTGTGTGCACGCGTGCGCTGGCTTGGCACCCTTTTCGCGCTGCTCGCGTATTGCATGCACACACTTGCGCATATCCTCCCGTTCCGGCACAAAGAGCAGCGCGCCGCTCTGCACTTCGTTGTAAAGGGCCGTGGCAACCTCATGGTCGTCCATCCTGCGCATCTCGAATCGGTTGTCGCTTCGGCCAAGCACGTCGCGCAACTCGTACGACTGGAGGGACAGCAGCATTGAGAGTGCGTGTCGCAGCCACGCTGCGCGCGCTTCCTCCATGCCTTGCGCCAGGTCGTCGCTTCTCGCGCGGGGTGCTCCGGCGTGCAGCGCAAAATGAAACCACCGGTCCGCGTCAAACATGCGGGGCGATTGAATGTGAAGGTAGATCGATTTGCGAACGCTCTGCCAGAAGAAGTGTCCGTAGCGTCTTTCTCGGACGTCGAGGTGAGAACCGGGAAAAAGTGAAGTCATCGTGCCTTACAATCAATTGACGAGGCCCGATTGTGCAACAAGACACCATCTCATAAAACCCCTGTCCCGCTGCCGACAGCACCGCACGCCGGCGGGAACTGCTGCCCACAAAAAAACGGCCGGCGCCGACGCGCCGGACGATGCCCGACGCGCGGCGTCAGCCGCCCTACTGCCTGACTACGCTGCGCTTACTGCCCCTTCGTATCGCTGCTCGCGTCGGCGCCCGGCATATTCGTCGTGTCGTTCATGGGCTTCTTCATCTTCGAATGCTTCTTCATGTGATGGTGGGTCGAAGGCGTAGCGGTCGCCGCAGGCCCCGCATCGCCGCCCTCGCGGCTCGAGGTCGCGGCATTGGTGTTCGGGTCGTTGCCGGCCGGGCCCCCGCCGCCGCCACCCGCGCCTTGGGCCATCGCGAGCGACGAAGCCGCGAGCAACGTGGAAACGAGCACTGCGTGTCTGATCTTCATGGCGTTTCTCCTGGGTGTCGAGAGTGTCGAAAAGAAGTGGGCGCGCGGTGGCCGCACGCGCATACCTCGCGTTGTTTTCAGCAAGTGTTGTGCCGCAGCACAGCACGACAGGAAAAGCAGATGGACGCGATGCGCGAAACGGCGCGGCGGCTTCAGGTGCCGCACGCCACCAACGCATGCAGTTCGTCGATGTTGAACGGCTTCGCGAGTATCGCGATGCCGAGCCGACGCGCGCGCTCGAGCTCGTCGGCGTAACCGGTCATCAGCGCGATCTTCTGCGACGGCCACGCGCTGCGGATCTTCTCCGCCAGGTCGATACCGTTCAGCTTGCCCGGCATCTGAATGTCCGACAGCACCAGCTCGAAGCGCTCGCCGGCGCTCAGCACGTCGAACGCCTGGTCGGCGGTCGGCTCGTGACGCACCTCGCAACCGAAGGTTTCGAGCACCGCGGTCACGCCGGCCGCGACGTCCTCGTTGTCCTCGACGAGCAGCACCGCCCCGGCCGCGATCGGCAGCGGCTCGCGCGCGTCGGCGCCGGCCAGCGCGTCGCGCTCACGATAGCGCGGCAGCAGGATCCGCACCGTGGTGCCGCTGCCCGGCACGCTGTCGATCTTCGCGGTGCCGCCGGCCTGCTCGGACATCGACAGCACCTGGGCGAGCCCGAGGCCGGTGCCCGAGCCGCGCAGCTTGGTCGTGAAGAGCGGCTCGAACGCGCGTCGCACGACGGATTCTGGCATCCCTTCGCCGTCGTCGGAACAGGCGATCAGCACGTACTCGCCGTCCGGCAGCAGCGTGTCGCTGCCGACCAGCCGATTGTTCTGGCAGCGGATCGCGAAGTGCCCGCCGCGCGGCATCGCATCGCGCGCGTTCATCGCGATGTTCACGATCGCGAACTCGAGATCGGTCGGATCGACGAGCACATGCCACAGGTTCTCCGGCACGCGCAGCGCCAGCTCGATCGTGTCGCCGAGCGCCGCGTCGATCAGCGGCGCGGCGCCCGGCAGCCAGCGCGCGAGCTCGACGGGCTCCTGCTTCAACGGCTGCTTGCGCGCGACGCTCAACAGACGCCGCGTCAGCGCTTCGGCCGTGGCGGTGGCACGCTCGACCGCATGCACTTCCTTCTCGACATCGTTGTAATGCTTGAGCCGCGCAAGCTCGGTGTTCGCCGACACCACCATCAGCAGGTTGTTGAAATCGTGCGCGACATTGGCGACCAGATTGCCGAGCGCGCCCATGCGCTGCAGCTGCCGGCTCGACGCCTCGGCCGAAAGCCGCATCGCGACCTCGCCCTGCCAGCGCTCCCACGCGCGCCGCTCCGCTTCGAGCTGACGCAGCGAATACAGCACGAGTGCCCAGATCCCGATGCAGGGCAGCGCCGTCAGCGCCGCGATCAGCAGGAAGTGCGTGCGCCACGCCGCCATGATCGACGAAGTCGCGTACGCGCTCATCACATACAACGGATAGTCGCCGACGCGGCGAAACGCGAGCAGCCGCTCGACGCCGTCGACGGTCGAATCCAGACGCACGTGGCCAGATAGCTGTTTGTCGCGCAACGCGGACATGAACGCGCTGTGAATCGACGGCCGCGCGCCGGCCGGCCACGACGGATAGCGCACCAGCAGATTGCCGTCCTGCCGGTATAGCGCGAGCGCGAGCGACGGATCGCCGTTAGTCAGCTCGCGATAGAAGTGCGAAAAATATTCGTTGCGCAGCTCCACCGTGACCACGCCAAGAAACCGCCCGTCGGCATCGGAGCGGCCGATCGCGGTCGTGAACACGTCGATCTTCAACAGCCTGGCGAACATCGGCAGCGAGTAATACGGCTGCGGCCGCATCGCCTTCGCGCTCAGAAAGTCGTCGCGCTGGGCGATCGTCATCGCCGGCGCCGGATACGCGAAGCTCGACGCGAGCAGCTCGCCGTTCACGCCGAGCAGCGAGATCGATGCCACCTGCGGAAAATCGCCGCCGATGGTCTGCAGACGCTCGTGCAATTCACGCTCGCGCGCGCGGATCTGCGCATCGTCGGAATCGCCGAGCAGCTCGATCACGCGCGAGGCCATCTGCCGGTTCAGATCCAGCACCTTGACGGCCTGCTCCTCGGCCACGCGCGCGAGGCGGTCGATCATATCGTTCGCATCGGAGATTCGGCGCTGGTAGTCGAAGTAGCCGTAACCCACGAGGCAGGCCAACGGAAACACCATCGACACGGCCAGCACGATCAGCAGCACGCGCCGCGTCGCCGCGAAGTTGCGCGACGGCATCGGCACATCGACTGCGGCACGTTCTGCACGCTGCACGGTCACCTGCTCCATCAAATTTGCATACGGTCAGGGAAGGCATTGCCTGCGAATTCGCACGCCGCTACGCACGTCGCTGTTCGCGCGCTAATTCCCCTGTCTCGGAATTTACCCCAACTCGGCCTATCTTCCAAAGTGGGTTGCCACCATCACATCGCCGACGCTTGCAGGCACAGCGATTGCTGTCTCTTATCGCTGCTCGATGGCAATCCCACTTCCGCCACCGCTCGCGATGCCTTCCTTCGCGTGCGCTACACGAGCCCTTCCTTTCGCGAGGCCTCACCATGTCCATGTCTGCCCGCCGCGTCGCGCAGCTATCGGAATTGCCGGAGGATCGTGCCGTGCGCGTAACCGTGGACGACACGCCGATCCTGCTGGTGCGCGATGGCGACACCGTGCGCGCGTATTCACCTGATTGCCCGCATGCCGGGGGCCCGCTCGAAGAGGGCGCGCTGTGCAACGGCCGCATCATCTGTCCGTGGCACAAGGGCACGTTCGACGTCGCGACCGGCGACGTGCTGGAGCCGCCCGCGCTGCTGCCGCTCGATCGCTACCCGGTCACGCTCGATGGCGAGGACGTGCTCGTGTCGGCGGAAAAAATCGCGCGTCCGGAGCCGGCGCCGCACACGCCACCGGACGCTGCCGCCGCACCGGCAAAACACTACGTGGTGATCGGCGCGGGCGCGGCCGGCGCCGCCGCCTGTGCCGCGTTACGCGAGTTCGGCTTCGACGGCCGCATCACGCTGATCGGCGACGAAGCGCACGCGCCCTACGACCGCACCTCGCTGAGCAAGTTCGTACCGTCGTTCGAAATGGCGCCCGCCGACGTGCCGCCGCTGCTGCCGCCCGACTGGCTGACTATGCACGGCATCGAGCGGATCGTCGCGAAGGTCGCGCGGCTCGACGTGCCCGCGCGCACGATCCATTTCGAGGCCGGCGCGGCTGGCAGCCAGCAAAGCATCGAGCCGCTGACCTACGACACCGCGCTGCTCGCGACCGGCAGCGTGCCGACAGTGCCCGACATTCCCGGCTGCGAGCTCGGCGGCGTGCACGTGCTGCGGCACCTCGACGATGCCGCCGCGTTGATCGACGCGCTCGGCGACGACGCCGCGCAAACCCGCGTCGCGATTCTCGGCAGCAGCTTCATTGGCCTCGAAGTCGCGTCCGCGTTGCGCAAGCATGGCGTGCCCGTCACCGTGATCTCGCGAGACACGGTGCCGTTCGTGAAGCAGTTCGGCGAGCGCGCGGGCCAGATGTTTCGCGCGCTGCACGAAAGCAACGGCGTGAAGTTTTATCTCGACGCCAAGGTCGCATCGCTCGAGGGCGACGAAGGCAACGTGCATGCGGTGATGCTCGACGGCGGCGAGGCCATCCCCGCCGATGTCGTGTTGCTGGGCACGGGGGTTGCGCCGGCTACCGCGTTTGTCGAAGGTCTGCCGTTGCAGCAGGACGGCGGCGTGATCGTCAATGCCGGCATGCACGCCGCGTGCGGTCTGTATGCGGCCGGCGATATCGCCGTGTTCTCGCTGCGCGAGAACCAGGAGCCGGTGCGTATCGAACACTGGCGCGTCGCGCAGCAGCATGCGCGCATTGCCGCGCAGAACATGTGCGGCGCGCGCAATCGCTATTTGGACGTGCCGTTCTTCTGGACCTATCACTACGGCAAGAACTTCGAATACCTCGGCCATGCGAGCGAGTGGGACGAGATCGTCGTCGATGGCGACTTCGATCATCACCAGTTCATCGCGCTGTACGTGCGCGACGGCAACGTCGACGCGTTACTTGCCTGCGAGCGCGAAGCGCTGACCGCGCGGCTCTCCGACGCGATGCGCGGCGGGCTGTCGCGCGCCGAGGCGCTCGCCATCATCGGCGCGGCGGCGCCCGATGCAACGACGCGCGGCGCGCCGGAACCGACCACGTCGTGACGATGCGTACGTGGATCAGCGCGATCCGATGTCTTGCCGTTCAACCTGAAGGAAGGAGCCAACATGACGACACACAAGAAAAAGCATCCGCAGCATCCGCACTCGGAAAAGAGCGAAAAGAGCGAAAAGCAGATCGACACGCAGATCGAAGACAGCTTCCCGGCTAGCGACCCGCCTTCGACGGGCGGCACCACCAGGATCGAGCCGGAGCAGGACAAGGCAAAGGCCGGGCACGACAAACCCGCCGGTCAATAGACGCGTGGCAGCGCGGTTCGCGCTGCCACGCGCCTTCCGAGCGCCCGGGCCCTCGCGGTGATCGCGGGCGGCCGCGGATGGCAGCTGTTGCGCTCAGCCATTCTCGACCCACTGGAACGACGGAACGACTGATCATGTCAGACGAGACCGGCTCGGCCAGCACCGGGCAGGAAGCATCGGGGCGCGATGCGTCGCACCGCGATGATCGCGGCGACGGCAACGGCGGCAAGAAGGACAAGAAGCCCTGCAAGAAGCCGCTGATCATCTTCGGCGCGGTCGTGATCCTGATTGGTCTCGTCGGCTTCGTCTGGTGGTTCGCGACTCGCAACGAAGTCAGGCGGCTGGCAGAGCGATGCCGATGCGGCGCGCGCAACCGGCGTGGCGAGGCCGCCAGGCAGTGGCGGATCACAGGCCGCGATGCCGCGCGGCTTCAGCCATGCTCGAACTGCGGCTCCGCAATCACCGTTCGCGTCGCATCGATGCGGCGGCACGCGGCCAGCATCTGCTGCAACGACGTCACAGAGCACTCGGCTTCCAGCGAGTCTTGCTGATCGGCGCTCCATTGCCGCATATCCTCGGGCGTCCAAAGGCCGACCACGACCGACACCTTCGGCAAGCGCGCGCGAATGCGCCGCACCAGATTGCGCAGATGCGACGGAACGCCGTCGATCTGCAGATACAGAATGCAGACGATGCCGACGTCGTCCGCCTCGAGGCTGTCGATCGACGCGCGCGACACCGCCTCGTGCGGCAATGAGCGCGCCGCAAAGCCGCGCTTGGCGAGCAACTGCAGCAGGATGACCGTCGCGAGCGCATCGAGCGGGCCACGGCCCGGCAGGCACAACACGCGGCTCGTCGGCGCATGCCAGGCGAACACGGGCGCCGCGACGGACGGTTCGCTGATCGCCGCCGGTTCCCGGCCGTGGGTCGGTTCCGGCGCGACCGTAGTGGTGCTCATGCTGCTATTCGCGGCGTCGACCGATTGTGGCATCACCCGCGCGGCCTGCGTTTCGTCGGGCGGCGCCATCGGCCCTACCGCGCCCCAGTTCGCCTGCGGCCCGAGCGGCCCGAGCGGCGTGGGCACGCGATCCTCATAACCGTCGAGGCCGTCGACCAGGTCGTTGGTCGTCGACTCGATACGCGCGAGCTGCGCGCTCGTCACGCTGCCGCTCGTCACGTCGTTGGCCGCGAGCCGCAAGGCCTTGATCGCGACTTCGTCGTAGTAAGCCGATAGCGAGCGGTCTCGCAGCAGCACTTCGGCCTGCTCGATCGCTTCGTCCGGATCGCCCGCGAGCGCGCGTTGATAGAAGTTTTCGACCGGCGTCAGCGCGGGCTGATCGCCGAGCAGCACGTCGAGAAACTCCAGACGCCGCACATGCCGGCCGAGTACCAGCAGACACAGCGTCAACGGCGTCGACAGGATCAGGCCGATCGGCCCCCAGATCCAGCTCCAGAAGATCGCTGCGACCACCACCGAAAACGGCGACAGGCCCGTGCTGCGCCCGTACAACAGCGGCTCGATCACCTGCCCCACCGTCAGCTCGGCGACCACGAACAACACTAGCGACCAGATCGCCATCGTCCAGCCGGGACTCACCGCGGCGGCGAGCGCGGTGGGCAGCATCGCCGCGATCCAGATGCCGACGTAGGGCACGAGCCGCAGCAGCGCCGCGAGAATGCCCCACAGGATCGGGCTCGGCACGCCGATCAGAAAGAGCCCCGCGCCGATCACGACGCCGACTCCGGTGTTCACGCCTAGCTGCGACACGAAGTAACGGCTCAGGCGGCGCGCGGTCTCGTCCATCACCGTGGTCGTGCGGTGCAGGTCGCGCGAGCCGAACAGCCGGATCGCGCGATCGCGCAGGTCGTCGCGTTGCAGCAGGATCACGATCGTGACCACGAATACGATGAACGCGGTTGCCAACGGACTGATGGCCGGCGACAGCACGCGTCGCGCGAGCTCGAACGGCGTCGGCACCGGCTCGCGCACTTCCACCGGCACCGCCGCCGATGCATGCGGGCTCGCCGCGGCCGCCGCGCCGTTCGGCGCTTGCGGTTGCGGCGGCTCGATCGTCGCGCGCTGCAACGCCTGTCCCGCCTCGCTCGCGAAACGGTTCAACTTGCCGATCGTCAGGCTGTGCACGGTGTCGAGCTTGTGTGCGATGGTCGCCTGATAGCGCGGCATGCCGGCCGCGAGATCGGTCAGCTGGGTGGCGATCACCGCGCACAGCAGCGCGATGATCGACACCGAGATCAGAACCGCCGCGCACACCGACGCGACGTGGCCGAGCCTGAGCCGGGACAGTGCATCGGCGAGCGGCGCAACGAGAAAGCTCAACAGGATCGCGAGCGTGATCGGAATCATCACGGCGCTCGCGAAGTACAGACAGGCGACCGCGATCACGGCGACGCCGAACGTGACGAGGCCCTCGATACCGATTGCGGCGGATGCCGCGGGAATGCGTGCGGCGGGTCTCGTGCCGCGCGACTCGGGTGCGTCGTTCATCTTGTGGAGCGAAACTCGGGCATGGGAATACCGTCTCCGAGCCGCGCGCGATGCGCCGGCTCAGAGTCTGATCACTCAGTACTATCGAGTAATGTCTATTTCAAAGTATCGCCCGGCACCGGCCCGCTCTCGACCGGTGGTGCCTCCTTCTCGATCTCACTGCGCGCCTGTTCCCAGTATTGCTCGGGCGTGCCCTTCGGCTCGGCCGCCTGCTCCCAAAGATAGTAGGCGCGCATGCGGATCATCTCGTCGATGCTCGGTTCCTGGTCCATTTGTTCACCCCGGCCTGGCTGTTTGGGTGCGCGCGCCTGCCGTGACGAAGATCGGAGACGCGCGCGTGTCGTCACCCACAGAGGGAGCAAACGTTGTACCTGGGTTGCGGCCCGCTACTGCAACGGAATAGGCATCGCTCACTAGCCTGGCGAAACGTCGCCTTCGTCGGAAGTCAGTTGCTCTTCGAGCCGATCGAACACGCGCTGCGTTGCGCGGCTCGGCGCTTCGAGCGCGAACAGCAGCAGCGAGCGGCCGGTCACCTGAAAGGCATCGCCCGCGCTGAATTGCGGCAGCTCGGCGCGAACCGGCATGTTGGTGTCGACGAGGCAGGTCCAGAGCCCACCCTCGGGAATGTCGGGCAGCGTGAAGTTGACGACATCGTGATACGCGTTCAGCACCAGCAGCAACGTCGCGTCGGACGCGAGACGGCGAATGCCGCTCGCCTGCGCGCGGCCGTCGATCACGAGGCCGAAGCAGCGCATCGCCGGATCGGCCCACTGCTCGTCGGTGATGTCGGTGCCGTCCGGCGATAGCCAGCGCGTGTCGGTCACGTCGAGCGTGTCGTTGTGTTCGCCGGTCAGAAAGCGGCCGCGCCGCAGCACCGGCAAGCGGTGGCGCAGCGTAGTCAGATTGCGCACGAACTCGCTCAGCGCGCGGCCGTCGTCGTCGATCGCATCCCAATCGACCCAACTGATCTCGTTGTCCTGGCAATACGCGTTGTTGTTGCCCTGCTGCGTGCGGCCGAATTCGTCGCCGGCGAGGATCATCGGCGTGCCTTGCGACAGCAGCAGCGTCGCCAGCAGATTGCGCTTCTGGCGCTCGCGTTGCTGGCGGATGTCGGCGTCATCGGTCGGTCCTTCGACACCCATGTTCCACGACCTGTTGTCCGAGTGACCGTCGCGGTTGTCCTCGCCGTTTGCGTCGTTGTGCTTGTCGTTGTACGAGACCAGATCGTTCAGCGTGAAGCCGTCGTGCGCGGCGATGAAGTTCACGCTCGCCCACGGCCGCCGGCCGCGATGGTTGAACTTGTCGCCCGACGCGGTGACGCGCGTCGCGAGATCGGCGGCCGTGCCTTCGTCGCCCTTCCAGTAAGCGCGCGCGGTGTCGCGGAAGCGATCGTTCCATTCGGCCCAGCCCGGCGGAAACCCGCCCACCTGATAGCCGCCGGGGCCGCAATCCCACGGCTCGGCGATCAGCCGGATGCTGGAGAGCACCGGGTCCTGGCGGCAGCTGTCGAGAAAGCCGCCGCCCTCGTCGAAGCCGTGATCTTCGCGGCCGAGGATCGTTGCGAGATCGAAGCGGAAGCCGTCCACTTTCATCTCGGTGACCCAGTAGCGCAGGCTGTCGGTCACCATCTGCAGCACACGCGGATGTGACAGGTTCAGCGTATTGCCGGTGCCGGTGTCGTTGATGTAGTAGCGCGGCTCGTCGGGCATCAGCCGGTAGTACGACGCGTTGTCGATGCCCTTGAACGAGATCGTCGGCCCGCGTTCGTTGCCTTCGGCGGTGTGGTTGTACACGACGTCGAGTATCACTTCGAGGTCGGCCTGATGAAAGCGGTCGACCATCTCCTTGAACTCGCCGACCGATTCGGTCGACGACGCGAAGAAACGCGGATCGGCCGCGAAAAAGCCGATCGTGTTGTAGCCCCAGTAGTTCGTCAGGCCCTTGTCGAGCAGATGGCTGTCGTTGACGAAGGTCTGGATCGGCATCAGTTCGACCGAGGTCACGCCAAGGCTGCGGATGTGGTCGAGCACCGGCTGCTGCGCCAGACCCGCGAAGGTACCGCGCAAACGCTCGGGCACCTGCGGATGACGTTTCGTGTAGCCGCGCACGTGTGTCTCGTAGAGAATCACGCGTTCCCACGGCAGCGCGTTGCGCTCCGGATGGCTCCACGAAAAATTCGCATCGACTACCTTGCACTTCGGCACGAAAGACGCACTGTCGCGTTCATCGAATGACAGGTCGGCCTCTTCCGAATCGAGCGTATAGCCGAAAATTTCCGGCGCCCATATCAGCTCGCCGATGTGCGCCTTCGCATACGGATCGAGCAGCAGCTTGTTCGGATTGAAGCGATGCCCGTTCTCGGGTTCGTAAGGTCCATGCACGCGGTATCCATACACGGCACCCGGTTTCAGATTCGGTACGAACACATGCCATACCTCGTCGGTGTATTCGGGTAACTCGATCCGTTCAAGTTCGTGCTCGCCGGTTTCATCGAACAGACACAGTTCGACTTTAGTCGCGTGCGCGGAGAACAGCGCGAAGTTGACGCCGCTGCCGTTCCATGTCGCGCCGAGCGGAAACGGCGTGCCTTCGGAAATGCGCGTCGAATAGCTGGCTGGGGATGACATAAGCGTTCTCTGTGGACGCAAAGGTGTGGGTAGTTCCGGGTCGTGAGGTGCTTTTTTCAACTGCCTTTTCACGTCTTCTCGCAGCGTGCAGCGCGTGATCCAGTGTACGCGCAACGCAGCAAGCGGGCTTGATGAGCAACTTACGGGCCCGGCCGGGTGCGCCTTCAGATTAACGCCGCGGCACGCGATTTGCAGCACAGTGGCTAACGCACGCACGCGTTGCGCGCCGCCGCAAGCCACGACAGCAAACAGGGAGAACCCAAATGATGCGCAACCTACAGATCAACCCGCTGGCCGCTTCCGCATCGCTTCTCGCCGCCATCACGCTGAGTTCCGCCATTGCCACGTGCGGCAGCGCGTTCGCGCAGGGCGCGCCCCAGGCGATCACCGAAAAACGCACGGACGTCGTGCAGCTCGCGAGCGGCTATCGCGCGTCGAAGTTGTCGGGGGCGGACGTGTATAACCGCAACAAGGACGACATCGGCACGCTCGACGATCTGATCGTCTCGCCGGGCACCGAGCGCACCACGTACGCGATCCTGTCGGTCGGCGGTTTTCTCGGTATGGGCAAGCATCTCGTCGCCGTGCCGTTCAACGATCTGCAGATCGACAACCGGCGCATCGTGCTGCCCGAGGCGACGAAGAAATCGCTCGAGGCGCTGCCGGAGTTCAAATACGCGGATTGAGCGGCGCAGCAGCTGCGTTCAGCCCAGCAGTTTGTCCGGTGTGATCGGCAAATCGCGGATGCGTTTGCCGGTCGCATGCCAGATCGCGTTGCACACGGCTGCCGCTACGCCCACCACGCCGATTTCGCCGACGCCTTTGACGCCGAGCGGATTGACGATGTCGTCGCGCTCGTCGACGAACAGCACGTCGATCGCATGAATGTCGGCGTTCACGGGCAGGTGATATTCGGCCAGGTTGTGATTCATCTGCCGCCCGAGCGCGTGATCGAACTGGCCGTGCTCGTGCAGCGCCATGCTGATGCCCCACACCACGCCGCCCGCGACCTGATTGCCCGCGGTCTTCGGATTGACGATGCGCCCCGCCGCGACCGCGCTGACCACGCGCGTCACGCGTACGGTGCCGAGCGCTTCGTCGACGCGCACCTCGGCAAACACCGCCGAATGCGTGCCCATCGAATACGCCTGCTGCTTTTCGTGCGGCTTCACGCTCGCCTGCTCTTCGAGTTCGTCGAGACCGGCGCGCTCGAACAGCGTCGCAATCTCGATCGAGTCGTCCGCGTGCGGACCGCACACGAGCCGGTCGCGCTCGCGCCGCACGTCTTCGCGCGCGACCGACGCAAAGCGCGCGCCGCCATGTTCGCGCGCCAGTTCGACCAGACGATTGTGCAGGCGCGTGCAGGCGGCATCGACTGCGCTGCCCACCGACGACACCGTCCACGACCCGCCCTCGATCGGCGCCTTCGGCAGCCGCGTATCGCCGAGTTCGAAGCAGATGTCGGCGAGCGGCATGCCGAGCGCGTCGGCGGCGATCTGCGTCATCGCGGTGTAGGTGCCGGTGCCGATGTCGGCGGTCGAGCTCGACACCTCGACGCGGCCATCGCGCGTCAACACCGCGCGTGCGGCCGCTTCGTTCTGCATCGCGTCCCACACGCCGGTCGCCATGCCCCAGCCGATCAACTCGTTGCCTTCGCGGCGTGCGCGGGCTTCGAGCGGCCGCCCGGCCCAGCCGAAGCGGGCCGCGCCCTCGCGATAGCAGTCGCGCAGCGCCTTGCTCGAATACGGCAGGTCCTTGTTCGCGTCGCGCTCCGCATAGTTGACGAGCCGCAATTCGAGCGGGTCCATCCGCAACGCCTGGGCGAGTTCGTCCATCGCGACTTCGAGCGCAAACAGCCCTTGTGTCGCGCCGGGCGCGCGCATGTCGGCTGGTGTCGGCACGTCGAGCTTCGCCACCTTGTAGCCCATCGATACGTTCTCGCATCGATATAGCTGTCCCGCCCAGTTGACCACCACGTCGCAGAAATCCTCGTAGCGCGAGGTTTCCGACACCGCCTCGTGGATTACCGCCTGCAGGCGGCCATCCGCCGACGCGCCGAGCGCGACGCGCTGCACCGTTTGCGGACGATGCGCGAACGTGAACATCTGCTGCCGGGTCAGCGTGACGCGCACCGGTTTACCGAGTTCACGCGCGGCCATCACCGCGAGCGCCAGATGATATTGCGGCCGCAAGCCGGAGCCGAACGCGCCGCCGACGAACGGCGACACCACCTGCACCTGGTCATCTTGCAGACCGAACACGCGTGTCAGATAGCCTTTCGTATTGACGACGCCCTGAGTCTTCTCATAGACGGTCAAGCGTCCTTGCGCGTCCGGCACTACGGTGCAGCCGTGCATTTCCATCGGATTGTGATATTCCACGGGCGTCGTGTAGAACGCGTCCACACGCACCTTCGCATCGGCCAGGGACTTGCGTGGGTCGCCGCGCGCGGGTGGCGGCGGATCGAAGCCGCCCTTTTCGGTCGACGGCGGCACGGCGCTCATCAACGCGGCTTCGAGATCGGTCTGATGTGAAGTAGCCTCGTAGCGCACCCGCACCAGCGACGCCGCGTAGCGCGCGAGTTCGAGCGAGCGCGCGACCACCAGCGCGACTGGCTGCCCGCTGTACCACACGCGCTCGTCCCACAGCGGCCTCAACGGCGTGCCGCCGGGCGCGATCAAGTCCCTGAACGCGTCGACGTCCGACGGCAACGCCGCGCGCTTGCGATGCGTGAGCACGAGCAGCACGCCGGGCAACGCCTCGGCGGCCGACGTATCGATCGATACGATGTTGCCGCTGGCGATCGTGCTCGACACGACGACGCCATACACGAGCCCCTCGGCGAAGAATTCGGCCGCATATTGCGCGGCGCCCGTCACTTTGGCGGGCCCATCGACGCGCGAATGCGGCGCGCCGGTCGCAGGCTTGATGCTGCCGGTCGATGGCAAGGTTCGGGCACGGTTCATCGCGCGGCCTCCTCGAACGAATGTTGCGTGGCCTCGCCGAAGGCGCGCACGATCACGCGCGCCGCGAGTTCGATCTTGAACGCGTTGTCGTGCCGACCGTGCGCATCGCGCAGCAGCGCCGCCGCAAAATCGCGCACGCTTCGCGCGTTCAGCGTCTCGCCGCGCAGTGCGGCTTCGGCGGCGGGATCGCGCCACGGCTTATGCGCGACGCCGCCGAGCGCGCAACGCGCGTCGACGATTCGAGAATCGTCGTCCAGCTCGACACCGACCGCGGCCGACACCAGCGCGAACGCATATGATGCGCGGTCGCGCACTTTCACATACGCGTGATGCGCGGCAAAGCCTTGCGGCGGCAGTTCGATCGCGCTTACGAGCTCGTCGTCGCGCAGATTGGTATCGATATGCGGCGTGTCGCCAGGCAGCCGGTGAAACTCCGCGAACGGCAGCGTGCGTGCGCCGTCGCTGCCGATCAGATGCACGGTGGCGCCAAGCGCCGCCAGCGCGACGCACATATCGGACGGATGCACGGCGATGCAGTGCTCGCTTGCACCGAGGATCGCGTGAATGCGGTTCACGCCGTGCAGCGCTGGACAGCCGCTGCCGGGTTCGCGCTTGTTGCAAGGCGTGCCCACGTCGTAGAAGTAGTAGCAGCGCGTGCGTTGCAGCAGATTGCCGCCGACCGTGGCGACGTTGCGAATCTGCGGCGACGCGCCCGCGAGGATCGCTTTCGCGAGCAGCGGATAGCGTGTCGCGACGGTATCGTCATACGCGAGCGCGCTGTTGGTGACGAGCGCACCGATCTTCAGGCCACCTTGCTCCGACGCCTCGATCTGCCTGAGCGGCAAACGGTTGATGTCGACCAGCAAAGCGGGCCGCGCAACATCTTCGCGCAACAGGTCGACCAGATTCGTGCCGCCCGCGATGAACGCCGCGCGCTTGTCCGACCGATGCCGTTCGAGCGCGTCCTGCACCGCATCGGCGCGCATGTACGAGAAGCGGTTCATGGCCGCGCTCCGGGTTGATTCGCGAGCGGGACGGCTTGCGTGTCATCCGCGTCGGCCAGATGCGCCGCATCGAGAATCGCCGCGACGATGTTCGTGTACGCGCCGCAGCGGCACAGATTGCCGCTCATCTGCTCGCGCACGTCGGCGGCGCAGCGCACGTGCCCTTCTTCGAGCATCGCGTGCGCCGAGCAGATTTGGCCCGGCGTACAGTAGCCGCACTGAAACGCGTCGTGATCGATGAACGCCTGCTGCAACGGATGCAGCGTGTCGCCGCTCGCGAGACCTTCGATCGTCGTGATCGATGCGCCGTCGTACACGACCGCGAGCGCGAGGCAGGTATTGATCCGCTGACCATTGACGATCGCCGTGCATGCGCCGCATTGGCCATGATCGCAGCCCTTCTTGGTGCCGCTCAGACGCGCGTGCTCGCGCAACAGATCGAGCAGCGAGGTCCACGCCTCGACGTCGAAGCACCGCGTCTCGCCGTTGATCTCGAACGTCAATGCATGCGACACGGGCGCGTCGGCCCGCGCGGCTTCAGCTTCGGGAGTAGCCATCGGATTTTCTCCTCACAAAGGGTCGCGTAACGCGACGCGAAGAAACTCAACGCAGCTCAACGCAACGCACGCCGACGCGCTCGACGGATCGCTTATTGCCCCGCCCCACTCCCCGCGCGCGGAGGCGTCGCGCCTTTGAAGCGCTTGTTAGTGGTTTTGCCATTCCCGCTGCCGGCGACACCATTGGTGGCGCCCCCCGACTCACCGACATTGCCGTTCGCATCGTTCGCGCTGCTCGTATCCGGCGTGCGCGATTCTTCCAGGCCGGCGCCGGGTTGCGCGCCGGGCTTGCTCTTTTGCATCGACGGATTGGAGCCGGTCTGCGCGAAGCTCGCCTGCGCAAAGCCTAGCGCGAGGCAGCCCGAAACGAGCGCGGCGCCCAGTTTGACGGATAGATCGATCTTCATGACACTCTCCCTGATGACGTTATCAAAACCCACTGCGCGAACCTCGTGCGCGATCGCTGGCGGCCACGCCGCCTTCAGTTCGACGAGCTAAATGATCGGCGCGCCGCCCGTCACGGCAATCGTCGCGCCCGAAATGTAGCTCGCCTGATCCGACGCGAGCATCACATACGCGGCCGCGAGCTCCGCGGGTTGGCCGGGGCGCTTCATCGGCACCTGCTTGCCAAACTGCTCGACCTTGTCGGGCGGCATCGTCGATGGAATCAGCGGGGTCCAGATCGGTCCCGGCGCCACGCAGTTCGCGCGAATACCTTTTTCCGCGAGCAATTGCGCGAGGCCGCCTGTGAAGTTCTGGATCGCTCCCTTGGTGGTCGCGTACGCGATCAGGCCTGGATTCGGATGATCGGCATTGATCGACGACGTATTGACGATCGCGCCGCCTGGCTTCATGTGGCGCACCGCCGCGCGTGTGATCCTGAACATCGCGCCGATGTTGGTATCGAAGGTCTTGTCCCATTCTTCGTCGCTGATCGCGTCGAGCGACGGATAGCTCATCTGATACGCGGCGTTGTTGACTACCACGTCGAGCCGGCCGAATGCCTCGATCGCCTTGTCGACGATCGCTTCGCAATGCTGGGGATCGCGGATATCGCCGCCGACCAGCACCGCCTTGCGGCCCGCGTCCTCGACCCAGCGTGCGGTCTCGCGCGCATCGTCGTGTTCGTCGAGATAGGCGATCAGCACATCGGCGCCTTCGCGCGCGAACGCGATCGCCACCGCGCGGCCAATGCCGCTGTCGCCGCCCGTCACGATCGCCGCCTTGCCCGCGAGACGCCCCGATCCTTGATAGGTTTTCTCGCCGTGATCCGGTTGCGGTTTCATGTCGGCGGTGCGGCCGGGCGTCTGATTCTGCTGCTGTTTTGGAAACGGCGGTGCCGGACGTTGTGTGTCGCTCATGACGGATCCCCTCGTTGCGAATGACCATGGGCGGCGCGCACGAACGCGCCGCGTCATTCGGTCCTTCAGCAACGAGTGGGCCTGCGTGCGCGAGCGCGGCGAACTGCGACGCACAGAACCGAGGCGGACAGATGTCAGGTAGATGACAAAACAGAATTCGCACAGCGCCGAGTGCGATTTTCTGGCGACGACCGTGCAGAAATGACTGCACTGTCAGTCAGTTTTCGCTAACAGCGTGATTCAGATGGTCGCGCGGCAGCGTCCGCCTTTTGTCATGACGGCCCCGCCGCATGCAACGCCGCCGCCGATTCGAGCACGCGCAACAGACGCTCGGGCGTCAACGGTTTCGCACAATGCGCATCGAAGCCGGCGGCCTTCGCGAGCGCGCGATCTTCACGCGACGCAAACGCGGTACATGCAACCAGCAACATGTGGGAAGTCTGAGGATGCGCGCGCAGACGGCGCGCGAGTTCGAGCCCGTCGAGTCCCGGCATCTTGATGTCCAGCACCACCGCGAACGGCTGCCATTCGCGCGCGGTCTCGCACACGGCAAACGGATCGTCGAGCGCACGGCATTCGAAGCCATCGGCCATCAGGAGCATTTGCAGCGCCTCGGCTGCTTCCCGGTAATCGTCGACCACCAGCACGCGACGATGCGCCGCCATCGCGTAGCGAATCGGCCGCCACACGAGCACGTCGTCGCTGCTGTCCACGCTGTCGTTGAACACAGTCATTATTTGTCGCCCTTTTTCCATTCGCCCTGAAGGGCATCTCGCGCCACGCGCGCAAGATTCGATCCCATTGCGTCGGCCAGACTACGGCCCGTTTTTCGCGATTCCCGCTTCGTCCGCGCAATGCCGCGGCCAACGCGCTTCGTCGCGCATTCCAGCGTTGCAACGAGCTGGAATGCGCGGGCTCAGCGTGCCCATTGAACGCGGCGTTTGAATGACGGCGCTTGCGATGCGCGCTTTGCGCAACATCGGTTGGCGCTCTGTCTTCGTGCAGCCGCCTCGCTCAGGGGCGTCGCACGGTATTGGTATTTCGACGGATTGAGGGGATGACGCAATGCATGCCGCTAGCGCTCTTGATGGCGCGGATCGATCACGCGGTCATACCCAAAGGATAAGCGACGAAGCCCGATAAAAAATGCGCGACATGTTAGGGGTTTGTGCTCTGCGGGTTATCCCGCACGATCATCGATGAAGCCCTTCAGCATCGCGAGCGTATCGGCATCGTCGATATGTTTGTCCGTACGCCAGCGCAGCATGCGCGGAAAGCGCACGGCCACGCCAGACTTGTGGCGCGAGCTGGCCTGTATTCCTTCGAAACCGATCTCGAACACGAGGGTCGGCGTCACGCTGCGCACGGGGCCAAATTTATCGACGGTGGTCTTGCGCACGATCGCATCGACCCGACGCATCTCTTCGTCGGTGAGCCCTGAATAGGCCTTCGCGAACGGCACCAGCGTGCGCACGCCGTCGGCTTCGTCCCACACGGCGAACGTGTAGTCGGTGTAAAGACTCGCGCGACGGCCATGACCGCGCTGCGCGTATACAAGTACGGCATCTACCGCATACGGCTCGATCTTCCATTTCCACCACGTACCCGATGCCTTGGTGCGGCCCACGCCATACATCGACCCGCGCTCCTTCAGCATCAATCCTTCGACGCCGCGCGCACGGCTCTGGTCGCGCAATGCCGCGAGCGCGCTCCAGTCCGCACCAGGGACGAGCGGCGATACGCGCAGCAGACCACCCGCGAGCGTGCTATCGACGGAGGTGGCCAGCGCATCGAGCTGTTCGCGCCGTTCAGCGAGCGGGCTCATGCGCAGGTCCTGTCCGTTCGCTTCGAGCAGGTCGTACGCGAGCAGCGCGGCCGGCGAATCCGCGAGTATCTTGCGCGTCAGCGTCTTGCGCGCGATGCGCGGTTGCAGCCGCGCGAACGGCAACGGCGCGGCCGCGCCGGGCTCCCACGCGAGAATCTCGCCATCGATCACGTAGCCCTCGGGTAAGGACTCGCCCAATGCCGCGACTTCGGGGAATCGATCGGTAATCAGATCCTCGCCGCGCGACCACAACCATACGCGGCCGCCGCGTTTGACGAGTTGCGCGCGAATGCCGTCCCACTTCCATTCGATCAGCCAGTGCGACGGATCGCCAAGTGTCGCCGGATCGCTCTGCAATGGATGGGCGAGAAAGAACGGATACGGCAGGCCGAGGTCGCTGTCGTATTCGAGCGCGTGCGCTTGCGTATCGTCGTCGGCCTGCGGCGCGATCAGACGCAGATAACGAGCCGCGTCGGGCTTCTGTCGCGAATCGGTCCAGCCGACCATCCGTTGCGCGATCCGCTTGTGATCGACGCCGGCCACTTCCGCCAGCGCGCGCACCACCAGTTGCCGCGCGACGCCGACCCGAAAGCCGCCGCCGATCAGCTTGGTCAGCAGGAAACGGCCGCCCCAGTCCAGTTCGTCCCAGTAACTGAGCAGACGTGTGCGCAATTCGTCGGGCGGCAGGCCGCGCAATGGCAGCATGCGCTGCTCGATCCATTGCGTGAGGCCAAGCTCCGAGCTGCGCTGCGCGGGCGGCAGGATATGCGCGATGGTCTCGGCCAGATCGCCCACCGCGTGATACGACTCCGCGAATAGCCACTCGGGCAAGCCGGCGCGCTCGCGCGCGAGTTCGGTCAGCAATCGCGTCGGCACCAGTTGCCGCGGCTTGCCGCCCGCGAGGAAGTACGACGCCCATGCGGCGTCCGCGGGCTCGGCCACCGAGAAATAACTGGTCAGTGCCGCGAGCTTGTCGTGCGTCGACGTGGTGGCATCGAGCGCGGTGTAGAGGGCCGCGAAGCGTTTCATACGATGCCCGTCACGATTGGCTCGTCGCCGGCGCTTCGTCGGCGCCCGCCGCATCGGCCTCGACGGTATCGTCGCCGTATTGCGTGTCGAATGCGCTGGCCTGCAGGCCCTGTTCGTTGAGCCAGCGCACCATAGGTTCGATCGAGCCATGCGTGACGATCACGCGCGTGGCGCCGCTCTCGCGTATGGCCGTTTGCAAACCCGGCCAGTCCGCGTGATCGGACAGCACGAAGCCGCGATCGACGCCGCGCCGGCGACGCGTGCCGCGCAGGCGCATCCAGCCCGACGCGAACGCATCGCTGTAATCGCCGAAGCGCTTCAGCCACGCGCTGTTTTGCGCGGACGGCGGCGCGACGATCAGCGCCTGTTTGAATAGCGCCTTCTGTTTCGCGGCTATTTCGCTGACGAGACCGAGCGGCGGCAGACGCACGCCCGCGTCGCGATACGCGCGATTGAGCGGCTCGACCGCGCCATGGCAGAAGATCGGCCCGATCGCCGCATCGACGCTCGCGAGCACGCGTTGCGCCTTGCCGAACGAATAGCAGAACAGCACCGACGCGCGGCCTTCGGAGGCGTTGCGACGCCACCATGAATCGATCGAATCGAACACGGTTTGCGGCGCGTCCCAGCGATAGATCGGCAGACCGAACGTCGATTCGGTGATGAAAGTATCGCAGCGCACCGGTTCGAACGCGGCGCAGGTCGGATCGGCTTCGAGCTTGTAGTCGCCCGATGCGACCCACACACGGCCCGCGTGTTCGATGCGCACCTGTGCCGAGCCGAGCACGTGCCCGGCCGGATGCAGCGACACGCGCGCCGCGCCGATCGTCAACGGCTCGCCATAGTCGAGCGTGTGCAGCGCGATGCCGGGCAGGCGCGATAGCAGCACGGTCGCGCCCGCGCGCGTGGCCAGATAGCGCTGATGACCGGAGCGCGCATGATCGGAATGCGCGTGCGTGATCACCGCGCGTTCGACCGGCCGCCACGGATCGATGTAAAAATCGCCAGCCGGGCAATACAGTCCCTCCGGTCGCGCGACCACCAGATCGTCGGCTTGCGGCGCGGTGTTGGTCTGACGCAGCGGCTGATCCATTGGCTGTCCTCGGGAATGGAATGCGATCTTCCGAACGCGGCCACGCAAACTATATGCCGCGCCATTGATGGCCCCGTTTCTGCTTACGGTATATAAAGCACACAGGCGTGTCGAGAGCGGCTGCCATCCGGCAGTGCCCGGCGCGCACCGCGAGGTCCCATGCCGATCCTGCTCGACCAGCAAGCGCTGCATATCGCCAGACATCCCTGGCGCTTCCTGCTGCAAACGCTGAAGGCGTTTCGCGCGAACCAGGGGCTGCTGCTAGCGGGCGCGGTTGCGTACTACGCGTTGCTGTCTATCGTGCCGCTGCTGATCCTGATCGTCATCGTGTTGTCGCGCGTGGTGCCGCAGCAGCTGGTGCTCGACGCGCTTGCGCATCTGCTGCGCTGGCTCGTGCCCGGACAATCGGCCGCGCTCGTGCGTGAGCTGTCGAACTTCCTGCTGCATCGCGCGGTGATCGGCTGGGTGCTGCTGCTGACGATGATCTTCTTCAGCTCGCTCGCGTTCACCGTGCTCGAAAACGCGATGTCGCTGATCTTCGTGCATCGGGTCGTCGTGAAGCGGCGCCACTTCCTGATCTCGGCGCTGCTGCCGTACTGCTACATCCTGTTTCTTGGCGTGGGACTGCTGATCGTCACGTTCGTGTCGAGCGCGCTCGACACGATCGGCGCAGAAGGACTCAGACTGTTTAGTCTGCACGTGTCGTTGCAGGGCTTCTCGCGAGTGATGCTGTATCTGTTCGGGCTCGCCGGCGAAATCTTCGTGCTGACCTCGGTGTATCTGGTGATGCCGGTGGGACGTCCGTCGCTCAAACACGCGCTGATCGGTGGCGTGGTGGCCGGCGTGCTGTGGGAGATCACGCGGCACGTGCTGGTCTGGTATTTCGCCACGCTGTCGCAGGTCAGCGTCGTCTATGGCTCGCTGACGATGGCGATCGTGATCCTGCTCAGCTTCGAATGGCTCGCGACACTGCTGCTGTTCGGCGCCCAGGTGATATCGCAATACGAGCGCTTCGGGCACGAACCGCTCGACGCGCCGCAGCCAAGGATCAAGACCGGGTAGCAAGCCACTCACAAGGAACGACCCTTGCTCGCCGATACCGACGACGGCCGCCCGTTTCGCAGGGCGGCATCGACTGGCTATCGAGGAGCGAGGATCATGGCTGAAACCGTCGGCGATTTCATCATCGGGCGGCTGCACGCATGGGGTGTGCGGCGAATCTACGGCTATCCGGGCGACGGTATCAACGGCGTGTTCGGCGCGTTGAACCGCGCGCAAGCCGAAGCGAGAAAACGCGATAAAGGCACGGATCAGCCGGGCCCGATCGAATTCATCCAGGTCCGTCACGAAGAAATGGCCGCGTTCATGGCCTCCGCGCATGCGAAGTTCACCGGCGAGTTGGGCGTATGCATCGCCACCTCGGGGCCCGGCGCTTCGCATCTGCTGACGGGCCTCTACGACGCGCGCATGGATCACATGCCGGTGCTGGCGATTAGCGGTCAGCAGGCGCGCGCGGCAATCGGCGGGCACTATCAGCAGGAGCTCGATCTGCCGGCGATGTTCAAGGACGTCGCCGGCTCGTTCGTCGGATTTGCGACGATGCCCGCGCAGGTGCGTCATCTGGTCGATCGCGCGGTGCGTATCGCGCTCGCCGAGCGCGCGGTCACCGCGCTGATACTGCCGAACGACCTGCAGGACATTCCGTACGAGCCGCCGGGGCGCAAGCACGGCACCCTGCATTCGGGCATCGGTTACGCGCGCCCGCGCGTGGTGCCGAGCGACGCGCAGTTGCGCCAGGCCGCCGACGTGCTGAACGCGGGCCGCAAGGTCGCGATCCTGGTCGGCGCGGGCGCACTGAACGCGACCGACGAAGTCATCGCCGTCGCCGAGAAACTTGGCGCCGGCGTCGCGAAGGCGCTGCTCGGCAAAGCCGCGCTGCCCGACGATCTGCCGTGGGTGACCGGCTCGATCGGCCTGCTCGGCACGAAACCGAGCTACGACATGATGACCCATTGCGACACCTTGCTGATGATCGGCTCGGGCTTCCCGTACTCGGAGTTTCTGCCGAAGGAAGGCGACGCGCGCGGCGTGCAGATCGACATCAAGGCCGACATGCTGAGCCTGCGTTATCCGATGGAAGTGAACCTCGTCGGCGATAGCGCCGAGACGCTGCGCGCGCTGCTGCCGCTGCTCGATGACAAGAAGGATCGTCTGTGGCGCGAGCGCATCGAAGGCTGGGTCGCCGACTGGTGGAAGACGCTCGAGAAGCGCGCGCACGAACCCGCGAAGGACGGTCTCAATCCGCAGCTGTCGGTATGGGAGCTGTCGAAGCGCATTCCATCGAACGCGATCGTCACCAGCGATTCGGGCTCGGTCGCGAACTGGTACGCGCGCGATCTGCAGGTGCAGCGCGGCATGATGTGCTCGCTGTCGGGCGGGCTCGCATCGATGGGCGCGGCCGTGCCGTATGCGATCGCCGCGAAGTTCGCGCATCCCGAGCGGCCCGTGATCGCGCTCGTCGGCGACGGCGCGATGCAGATGAACAACATGGCCGAGCTGATCACGGTCGCGAAGTACTGGCAAGGCTGGAGCGATCCGCGCTGGATCTGCATGGTGCTCAACAACGGCGACCTGAATCAGGTGACGTGGGAGCAGCGTGTGATGGAAGGCGATCCGAAGTTCGAGGCCTCGCAGAACATTCCGTCCGTGCCGTATCACCGCTTCGCGGAGCTGATCGGTCTGAAGGGCATCTATGTCGACAATCCCGATCAGATGGCCACCGCCTGGGACGACGCGCTCGCGTCGAATCGCCCGGTCGTGATCGAGGTGAAGTCCGATCCGAACGTGCCGCCGCTGCCGCCGCACGTCACGCTCGCGCAGGCAAAGGCGTTCACCGAAACCTTGCTCAAGGGCGATCCCGATGAGGGCAACGTGGTCGTCGAAACGGCGAAGCAGGTGCTCGGTGCCGTGCTGCCGGGGCATCGGGACAAATGACGCGGTAGCGGTTCGACGAGGCGCGGCGGGCCGGCCGCTCGAAGCGCGCGCAGCGGGTCGCGCGCTGCGACGCGGCGAGGACAACGCGCCAGACGGCATCGACGCAAAAGCCTGATAGCCCCGCATCTGCTCCGCGCGGATTTCTGCAATTCTTGCAAAGCGACGGTAAAGCGTGCCACGGGCCTGTCACGCCAACACGCGCGCCACGGCGCTGCTGGGCCATGCGTCGGACCGACAACAAGCGGCCCCGGGTGCGGCTCGCCGCCTGCGCGGGAATGGCTTCTGCTACCGCCGAGCGCAGATTCCATTTTCAGCGGATTGCCTCCGCTCGCGCCCGCCCATGCGCAGAACCGCTTGCGTCGCCACCTCGTTGTGCGCGGCCTGCCTGATGTCCGCTTGTGTGCATATCGGCCCCTCGCGTCTGAAGGCCGATCAGGTCGACTATGCGCGCGCGCTCGGCGACGCGAAGAAGCGCGCGATCCTCGCCGCCGTGATCGGTCTGCGCTACGGCGATGCGCCGGCCTTCCTGAGCGTCAGCAGCATCATCGCCGCCTACACGTTCGACACCACCGGCGGCGCGACCGTCAACGCCGGCTCGGGCAGCATGCCGAACTACGCGCAGGCGACTGGCAGCGTGTCGTACTCGAATCGGCCGACCTTCACTTTCACGCCAACCACCGGCGAAGCGTTCGCCTCCGCGTACATCCGGCCGCTCGCGCCGGCGCTCGTGCTGCCGCTCGCCGAGGGCGGCGTGCCGATCGATCTGCTGTTGCGCATCACCGCGCAATCGATCGGCGGTCTGCAGAACGGCAATGTGCTCGGCGGCGACAACAGCGCGGGCGCGCCGGGCTTCTTCGAATTGCTGCAGGCGTTGCGTCGTCTGCAAATGGCCGGCGAACTGAACGTCGAGACTCGTCAACTCGATACGAAGGCCGATCTGAAAGGCGGCCAGACCCCCGCATTGGCGGTGTTCCTGTCGATCGGCGCGACGACGAGCGGCGGCTCGCCGGGCACGGCGGCCGATGTCGCGCGCGTGCGCAAGCTGCTGCATCTGTCGGCGAAGACGCGCAGCTATGAGATCGTGTACGGGCCGTCGTCGAGTTCTCAGAACGGCGAGCGCATTCCGATGGTGACGCGCTCGGTGCTCGGCATTCTCAGCGATCTCGGCGCGCAGGTGCAGGTCCCCCGGGAGCGCATCAGCGATGGTTCGACGAAACCGACCGTCGGGTTGATCGGCGGGGAAACGCGGCCGACGATCATCGTGCACTCGGGCCAGGCCGCGCCGGCCGACGCTTATGTGTCGATCGCGTATGGACCGTCGGTGTATTGGGTCGAGCGCAACGACTTCGATTCGAAATACGCGTTTACGGTCGTGCAGAATCTGATGGCGCTCGCGGAGGCCGATACGAGCAGCAAGGCGCCGGTGGTGACGATTCCGGCGAATTGAGAGGTGAATAAAAGGCCCGGCGCTCGATCGGTCGTCATTCGAAAGAGATCACTAGCGGCACCGGCCAGGTGAAGCTCTTCACGGCACCCTGCTCGGCAGGCATGGGTCGGCCCCAATCCCGTCTCGAACAGATTCATATATATGTATTATCGGACGTTCTGTCGGCAACGCTAACGAGCTCAGCGGATCAATGGATACCACGGGTTATCCCCGTTCCGCCGGCGGCGTAAACATGCAATCATATAGATGAATTGAAGGAGATGACGATGGACGTCAACGCCCGGTTGCCCCGTTACCAGCGCCTGCGGGACGAAATTGTCGCTCTTATCGCGGCTCGCCATTGGCGCCCCGGTGAGGCGATTCCGACGGAACAGGCGCTCGCCAATAGCTACGGCCTGGCCATCGGGACAGTTCGCAAGGCCGTCGATCTGCTCGTTGCGGAAGGTCTGCTCGAGCGCTTTCAGGGTAGAGGGACGTTCGTGCGCCGCGCGAACTTCGACGGTTCCCTGTTTCGCTTCTTCCGGTTCCAGACGCGGCAAGGCGAACGCCGCATTCCAGAGAGCCGCATCTTGCGCCGCGAGGTGGTCGACGCACCGTCGGCTGTCGCCGCGACCTTGCAGATTTCGAGTAGCGCGCGCGTGATTCAGATGTCGCGCGTGCGACTCATCGACGGCGTGCCGATGCTCGTTGAAGAAATCTGGTTGCCCTACGTACGTTTCGCGGCGTTTGCGCAAATGGAGCTGAACGAAGTCGGTGACCTCTTGTACCCAGTGTATGAGGCGCAATGCAACCAGATTGTGGCGTCCGCCACGGAAACCCTGACCGTCGAGGCCGTTGGCCCGCTGCACGCAAGGCTCTTACACATTGAACCGGGCACGCCGGCTGTCGTAATCGAGCGTCTTGCGTACGGCTACGACCGACAGCCGCTCGAATGGCGCCGCTCGCGCGGACCCGCCAGCGAATTCATCTACCAGGCGGAGATCCGCTAGCGATCTGGCGCCATCAAAAATGCGTTGTTCTCAGCATGGGACGACGAGGAGGAGACAGCAATGTTTAAGTGGTTCAGCGAGATTTCGGGCAATGAACGTCGGACATTCTGGGCGTGCTTCGGCGGTTGGGCGCTCGATTCGCTCGACGTGCAGATGTTCAGCCTCGTGATTCCGGCGATCATCGCCGAATGGTCGATAAGCCGCACCCAGGCGGGCCTGGTCAGCGGCGTCACGCTGGTTGCGTCGGCGCTTGGCGGCTGGATCGCCGGTATGCTGTCGGACCGGCTCGGACGGGTTAAGACGCTGCAGTGGACGGTCGCGTTCTTCGCCGTGTTTACGTTCCTGTGCGCGTTCGCGCAGAACTATCCGCAGTTTCTGGTGCTGAAGACGCTGCAGGGGTTCGGCTTCGGCGGAGAATGGGCGGCAGGCGCCGTGCTAATGGCCGAGACTATCCGCAACGAGCATCGCGGCAAGGCGATGGGCAGCGTGCAGAGCGCATGGGCGGTCGGCTGGGGCGCGGCGGTGATGCTCTACGCGCTGATGTTCTCGCTGCTGCCCGTAGAAACGGCATGGCGCGTGATGTTCGGGATTGGCCTCGTTCCCGCGCTGCTGATCCTGTACGTTCGACGTGGCGTGCAGGAGCCGACCCCGGCGCGTGACACGCGCGCGCGTCACGACGAGCCGGCATCTGGCGTGATCGTCGGCATCTTCTCGCCGAAGATGCTGCGCATGACGTTGATCGGTGCGCTGCTCGGCGTCGGCGCCCATGGCGGTTATTACGCGCTGATGACCTGGCTGCCGACGTTCCTGAAGAGCGAGCGCCATCTGTCCGTTCTAAGTACCGGCGGCTACCTTGCTGTGGTGATCATCGCCTTTTTCTGCGGCTGCCTCGTGAGTGCGCAACTGTTGGATCGCATCGGACGCCGCAAAACCATTCTCACATTTGCGATCTGCTGCGTAATAACGGTGATCGCCTATCTGTTTCTTCCGCTCGGCAATACCGCGATGCTGTTCTTCGGCTTTCCGCTAGGATTTTTTGCAGCAGGCATTCCGGCGAGCATGGGCGCGCTGTTTAACGAACTGTATCCAAGCGGGATGCGCGGCACGGGTGTCGGGTTTTGCTACAACTTCGGCCGCGTCGTATCCGCGGGATTCCCTGTGCTGGTCGGGCATATGTCCGCGAGTATGTCGCTCGGAACGGCGATCGGCATTGATGCAGCACTGGCCTACGCCATTGTCGTGCTGTCCGTGCTGATGCTGCCGGAGACACGAGGCCGCGTGCTAGGCGAAGCGGCTCTCGATATGGACATCCGCGGTCCACTCTCTCACGCTCAAACGCGTTAACGCGCTGGGCGAGCCGCGCAACACTGTTGATGAAGGAATATGAATGACGGATAAGTCGTGGACCGCCGCGAGTCGCCAGCAGGGCGCGCATCGTCCGGCCCGCATCGCATCGATCGATACGCATGCCCATGTATTCGAGCGCGGGCTGCCGCTCGCCCAGCAGCACCGCTATGCGCCCGACTACGATGCGCCACTGGACACCTACTTCGCACAACTCGACGCGAACCAGGTATCGCGCGGCGTGCTCGTGCAGCCCAGCTTTCTTGGCACCGATTGCGACTATTTGCTCGGTGCGCTGCGTCGCGCCTCTGACAGGCTACGCGGCGTCGCGGTGATCGAGCGCGATTGCGGAACCGATACCCTGACTGAAATGGCTCGAGCAGGCATCGCGGGAATCCGGCTAAACCTTATCGGACGTGCCGATCAGCCGCTCGACAGCTGGGTTAGCGCGCGCACGCTAGCGCATGTTAAAAAACTGGGATGGCACGTCGAAGTGCACGCGGAAGCTGCGAGGCTGCAAAGTATCGTCGAGCCGCTTCTGGAGGCCGAAATGAACGTGGTCGTGGACCATTTCGGCAGGCCCGATTCTGGCCTAGGTGCAGGCGACCCCGGGTTTCGCCGTCTTCTCGAGTTGGCTCACACACAGCGCGTGTGGGTCAAGGTATCGGGCGCATACCGGATTTGGCCGGACGATAACGGGGGTGGCAAGGAGATGCACGAGGCGTTCCGTCTCCTGAAAGCGGCCTTTGGCGTGCATCGCATGATGTGGGGCAGCGACTGGCCACATACGCAGTTCGAGGCACGCGAGCATTTTTCCCGTGCGCTACAACTGTTGTGCGCACTGATTCCGGATGAGGAAGAGCGCAGCGTGGTTCTGGCGGGCACACCAGCCAGCATCTACATGTTCGACGATATTTAGGTGACGATTCAACGATCAGGTAACAACATAACTGCAGCTGTCGCAAACAGCCCTTTCCTCATCAATCTTGCCGCGCGCCGACGCAACAGCCTACAGCTGGAACGTGCATGTCCTTTTTATTTGGCAGACGTGATCGGATGCAAAATGCGCGTCGGTAGAACTCGGTCAAAACCATAAATTCATTCATGACCCATCTAGATATACAACTGTTGCTGACAGCGCTGGTCAGCGTGCTGGTGCTGGTCGCACTCATCGTGTCGCGCATCAAGATGCACCCGCTTCTAGCCCTGCTCGTCGTTTCCATCGGCGTGGGCTTTGCAGCCGGCATGGAGCCGCAAAGCATCGTCAAGCACCTGATCAACGGCGCGGGCAAAACATTGGGCGCGGTGGGGATCGTGATCGCCCTGGGCGCCATGCTGGGCAAGATTCTTGCCGATGCTGGCATCACCGAGCAAATCGCCGAAGCCATTCTGAGTCGCGCCTCGGATCGGCTGATTCCCTGGGCCATGACGCTGGTGGCCTTCGTGGTGGGTATTCCCATGTTTTTCGAAGTGGGTCTGGTGGTCATGTTGCCCTTGATATTCAGCGTGGCGCGCAAGCTGGAAAGCCACGCTCGCTTCAAAGGCTCGGCTTATGTGTACGTCGGCGTTCCCGTGATCTCGGCTCTCGCCGCGATGCATGGCATGGTGCCGCCTCACCCTGGCCCTTTGACAGCCATCGCGACCCTTAAAACCTCGGTGGGCCCCACCATGCTGTACGGTTTTCTGGCGGCCATTCCGGCCATGATTCTGGGCGGCCCGCTCTATGGCGCATTCATCTCGCCGCGCATGAGGACCAAGCCCGACCAGGCCTTGCTGGACCAATTCACCCTCACCGAGAAGACTGGCGGTGGCCAGCGGCCCGGCGTCGGGCTCGGGGTGCTGGCAGCCTTGCTGCCCGCGATCTTGATGCTGGTTCATGCCGTCTCCGAAATGGCGCTGCCGAAGGGCACGCCGGCCCTGCATGTGGCCAGCTTTCTGGGCGATCCCTTGATCGCCATGCTGCTGGGTGTGCTGTTCGCCGCCGTGGCCTTGGTCCTCGCGCGCGGAGGCGATGCCGAAAAGCTTCGCGACGCACTAGGCAAGAGTCTCAAGCCGATTGCCTCCATCATCATGATCATTGCCGGAGGCGGCGCCTTCCAGCAAATGCTGACCAGTGCCAAGGTCGGCGATGCCATCGTGCATCTGACGCAGCAGTTCGCCTTTCCCCCGCTGATTCTTGGCTGGCTGATCGCCATGCTGCTCTCCGTCTCTACCGGCTCGGCCACCGTAGGTATCGTGGGCGCAGCCGGCTTGCTCGCGCCGCTGGCCGGCGCCGATCCCAGCCTGAGCTTGCCTTTGCTGGCCTTGTCCATTGGCTGCGGCTCGCTGTTTTTCAACTATGCCAACCATGCCGGCTTCTGGATGGTCAAGGAATCCTTTGGCATGACCATGGGCGAAGCCACCAAAACGATCTCGGTGGTTCAATCCATCGTGGCCGTGGTGGGCTTGATCATGGTGCTGATTTTCAACGTGGCAATTCCTGTTCATTGAATTGCGATTCATTCAGTGAACGGACCCACCTCTGTCTCGTTGTGGATAGGCGCATGTGGTAATCCCCCGGACGCGGCGCTCCTGGCCGACGAACGACGACTGTACGGATACACGAAAGGGCACCGGCTTACGGTGCCCGACGACTGTTAGCGACCGGCGCTCTGCCCGCCATCGACATGCAGAATTTCCCCCGTGATGAACGGTGCGGAGTCGAGGAATGGAATCGCGTCGGCGATATCGCTCATCTCGCCCATGCGTCCGAGCGGATGGAAGGCGCCCAGCGCTTCGTGGGTTTGCGGCGCGTGCATCGGCGACCTGATGATCCCTGGCTCGACCGCATTCACGCGGATTCCTTTCACATTCACTACGGCGGCGTAGTCTTCGGCTTGATCGAACGCGAAGTCGCAACCACGCGGTAATCGAGCTTGCGAAACGACGCCCTTCAATCAACCCTTTTTAGCCTGTGCCAGCCATTGGTCGAGACTGACGCGACCAATGCGCGCGTCGCCGAGCGGCACGAGCGACTGTTCCTCTACGCGGCCACCGTAGTACCGCGCGTCGCGATCTGTCACCACCGGGCGTGCGTCGCCTGCCGACTTCAGATAACGCGCGACGATCTCCGCGAAGGGCGCACGGTCTGGGCCGGCGATCTCGACTGTGCCGTTCAGCGCCGCGCCAAGCGCGATCTGCGCGAGGTTCGCCGCGACGTCGTCCGCGGCGATCGGCTGAAACAGCCCGTCGCCGACGCGCACCGTGCCGCCGTCCGTGCTGGAATCGGCAATCGCGCCGATGAACTCCATGAACTGGGTCGCGCGCACGATCGTGTACGGCACGCCCGCCGCCTCGATCACCTGTTCCTGCGCCACCTTGGCAACGAAATAGGCGTTCTCCGGCGTGCGATCGCATCCGACGATGGATAGCGCGACGTGATGGCGTACCCCTGCGGCCACTTCAGCCTTGCCGAGGTTGCGCGCCGAGGCGCGGAAAAAATCGAGCACCGCCTGCGGCTCCCATGACGGCGCATTCGTCACATCCACTACGACGTCCGCTCCCGCGAGCGCGTCGCTCAGTCCCTCGCCCGTCACGGCGTTCACACCGGTACGCGGCGACGCGGCTAGCGCCTCGTGACCCGCCTCGTTGAGCAGCGCGACAACACGCGACCCGATCAGGCCGGAACCACCCATTACGACGAACTTCATGGCAGATTCTCCAGAGCAACAACAATGAACGATGAATGCGTGGGTACGCCTGGCGGGAGTCGTATTGCGTGAAAGTGTTCGCGGCCGTCCCATCGCGTGAGGCTATTGTGGGAGACTCATGCCCTACCGATAAGTGCCAAGAATTGCCGATCCGACTAGTCCATGTCGTTTCCGCTTCCGTTGGCCGCGAGACCGTCATGACCTTGCCGACTCCCACTTTGATCATCGAAATCGATCGGCAGCAGCCGTTGCCGATCTATCTGCAGATCTGCGAGCGTTTCAGGACCGCGATCGCCTCGGGGCATCTGCGTCCCGGCGATCGCGTGCCGGCGCTACGCGGCCTCGCGATGCAGTTGAGCACGGCGCGCGGCACGGTCGAACTGGCCTACTCGATCCTCGTCGACGAAGGCTACCTGCAGATGCGCGGCGCGGCGGGGACGTTCGTCTCGCCGACGCTGCCGGCATCGGTAATGCGCTCGCCGCGTCGGCAAGGTCCTCAGGACCGGCAAGCTCAGCCGGGCGATGAAGGCACGGGCCCGCTGAATTCGCCGGACGCATCGCGCGGTGGTCAACCTGCGCCGCGCCAGTTGGCCATCGCCGTCGCCATGAGCGGCGAGCCGCGACCGCTGCAACCCGGGCTGCCCGCGCTCGACGCGTTCCCGAGCAAGGTATGGGACCGGCTCGTTGCGCAGCGCGCGCGCAGCGGCGGACGCGCGATGCTCGCGTACCCGGACCCGGCCGGCTACCGGCCGCTGCGCGAACATATCGCCACCTATCTCGGGCTGTCGCGCGGCGTGACCTGCGTGCCGGAACAGGTGTTCATTACCGGCGGCTACCGTGCGACGCTCGAGCTCGTGTTGCGCAGTCTCGCGCGCCCGAACGATCGCATGTGGTTCGAGGATCCGGGCTATCTGCTCGCGCGTGGTTTTCTGGTTGAAACCGGCGTGCAGCTCGTGCCGGTGCCAGTGGATGGCGAAGGGATCGACATCGAGCGCGGCACTCGACTGGACCCGGAGGCGCGCTTCGCACTGGTCACGCCGTCGCATCAGAGTCCGCTCGGACACACGCTGTCGCTCGCAAGACGCATCGCGCTGCTGGACTGGGCAGAAAAGGCGTCTGCCTGGATCATCGAGGATGACTACGACAGCGAGTTCCGTTATGCGGGCCGGCCATTGCCCGCTTTGAAAAGCCTTGACCGGCGCGATCGCGTGATCTATCGCGGCACGTTCAGCAAGGTGATGTTTCCCGGTTTGCGGCTCGCGTATGCGGTGGTGCCGGAGCGAGCTGTCGAGCGTGTGGCGCGGGTGGCACACAGCATGAACGCCGGCTCGCCGACGCTACTGCAGGCGGCCGCGGCCGATTTCATCAGGCACGGACATTTTGCCCGGCATCTGAAGCGGATGCGCGCGTTGTACGCAGAGCGGCGCATGCTGATCGTACATGCGCTGGAGCAGGCGTTCGGGGAGCGGTTGATTGTCGATTTGCCGCCCGGTGGAATTCAGTTCGCGGTGCAATTACCAGAAGGTCCCGATGGCCCGGCCGACGATGTCGCCGTCGCCGCGCGCGCCCGGGAGCTCGGACTCGCGGTGCTGCCCCTTTCGATCTGGTACGCGAACGGCCGCGCGCCGCGCACGCCGCGCGGCCTCGTAATCGGCTTCGCGAACATCGCCGATGCGGGTGAAGCAGGCCGTCTCGCGCGAACGCTGCGCGCGTGTCTGGACGGCTGAGGCGCAGCAAGTGTGCAGTTCCCGCGAGCGTGACTGAAGGACCGCAATCCGGCCCGCACGGATCGGGTTCGCCGTACTGCCTTGCCTCGGTGTGTTCAGGACGCGACTCAGGGGTGCGTCTGAGGGGTAAGGAATTGGCTGAACCGTAGTTCGCCCTGCTGGCGTACCTCGAAGTTCACACCGGCGTCCGTAAGGATGAAAAGCGCCGTCGCGAGGGTGTTTTCTTCGTCAGGGTCGGCCGGGTCGTCGCGATATATCGGCAGGCCCGTGGGAGCCCTGTCCGACAGCACCTGCAGCAGGCTCGCGCCACTCATGTCGCCACCGGCCGCAAGCAGCAGATCGACCCGCGCCTGGCGGTCGCCTGACGAGCGCGTGACAATCTGCGCCTCAGCGTCGCACCCTGCATGGATCAGATGGTTCGCATGACCCGACCTACCGGGGACTTGCGAAACCGAGCAGCGTTTGACCGTCGCCTCGACGCTCATCAGCCGCTCATCGCCGACGCAGCCCAGCGTATGGTGAAAGCCACTTGCTCGTTGTACGTTATTGAGGACATGCACCGCGTTATCAAGCGAAGCCGCGTCGAGCACGGCGCGCGATAGGACCATGCGGGGCACGCCGACTGCCGGCTGTTTGATGCGGAGATTGTTGATCGCCTGAACAAGACCGGCACGATTGACGGCGAAGGTATGTCCTGGCAGCGAGCCAGGATAGTAAAAGCTGACGAACCCGGGCTTGCCGGTTGGCCGGATGTCCACCATGCAACACTTGTCGCGCAGGTAGGGGTCGCCGTCCTCGTTGTGCGCAATGAAGCGTGCGTCTGGCGTGCTTGCCGCTAGCGTAGTGCAACCGTCTGGCGCATGGTGAATCAGCTCCCCCCGGCAGTTCCAGATGAATGCGTCTTCCGCCGGCCAGCCGAGGCCGACCGCCATGCCATCGATTTCGACGACCTGATCCGGGTACGTGGCTTCGGCGGCCTGGCGCAGGTCCTGCACGAACTGATGCCCGCGCCACTGTCTGACCGCCCGCCAGGCGGAGCTCTGTCCCATGTACGCGTCCATCACCGGACGCGCGGCTTGGCCAAGAGCAAGACCAATTTCATACGGCGAACCGGCGATGACCGTCGGTGCGAATGCTTGCATGTTGAACATGATCTCGCTCAGGCGACGTGTTTGAGAAAGTCTTTAAGCCGCGGCGTAGGCGGCCGTTCGACCAGTTCTATCGGTTCGCCATCCTGCGCAATCCCGCCTTGATCCATGAAAAGCAGGCGCGTGCCGACGCGCTTCGCAAATCCGATTTCATGCGTGACGACAATCATCGTCATGCCTTCAGTCGCCAGGTCCTGCATAACCTTCAGCACCTCATGCCGCAGTTCGGGGTCAAGGGCGGAAGTCGGCTCGTCGAAGAGCATCAGCTTCGGTCGAATGGCGAGCGCCCGCGCAATCGCCACACGCTGCTGCTGTCCGCCGGACAATTCGGACGGGAAGTGATTGGCCCGCGATTCGAGACCGACCTTGTCGAGCAGCGCCATCGCCTGGTCGCGGGCTTCGGCCCGCGAGGCGCCGCGCACCTGGATGGGGCCGAACATGACGTTCTCGAGCGCGGTCATCTGCGGGAACAGGTTGAACTGCTGGAAGACCATGCCGGCTTCCAGCCGGATGTTGCGAATGACCGACGCGTTGCCCTTGACACTCTGACCATCCACCAGCAATTCGCCGCCCGAGATCTTCTCCAACGCGTTGATGCATCGAAGCATGGTGGACTTACCCGACCCGGAGGGCCCGACCACGACCACCACCTCGCCAGAGTCGATACTCAGATTGATGTCCTTGAGCACGGGCACATGGCCGAAGCTCTTCGATACACCGTGAAATTCGATCATGCTCATAGTATGCGCATCCTTCTTTCAACAAGACGCAGCGTGATTGTCATCACTCCCGTCAGGATCAGGTAGATGAGTGCCACGACGGTCCAGATTTCAACCGCCCGGAAATTCCCGGCAATGATCTCCTGTCCCTTGCGCGTCAGTTCACCCACACCAATGACGATGAACAGCGACGTGTCCTTCAGGCTGACGATGCACTGGTTGCCAAGCGGCGGAATCAGCCGGCGGAACGCCAGTGGTCCAACGATTTTCAGCAGCACCCGGGGCATCGACAGACCCATCGCCAGACCCGCTTCCGTGAGACCTCTGGAAATTGACAGCAATGCGCCACGTATGACTTCGCTCAGATAGGCTCCCGAGTTCACGGTGATGGCAATGATGGCGGCTGTCAGGGCGTCGACGCGGATATGCGCAAGCAACGGCAGTGCGAAGTACAGGAACATGACCTGCACCACAATCGGCGTGCCGCGGATCAGTTCAATGTAGATCTGGGCCAGAACGTTCAGTGCGGGGGGGCCGTACGCCCGGAACATGCCGGTGATCATGCCGACGATGAACCCACCGATGAGCCCGACAAAAGCAATGAATACCGTTAGCTTCACTCCCTCCAGCAGGTCCGGAAGTGCAGCCCAGATGGCTGACCAATCGAATTCCACAAATCGCTCCTGGTTGATTCGTCAACGGCGCGGCGACTGGCGCCGCGCCCTCATTGCGGACGATTACGACTTGGGCGGCTCCGAACCGAACCATTTCTTGTACAGCTTGGCGTAGCGGCCATCCGCCTTGATTTTTATCAGTTCCTCGTTCACCTTCGGCACCAGCGGACTGCCCTTCGGGAAGCCAATTCCATATTTGTCACCACTGACCGGGGCGCCCGCCACCTTCACCTTGCCCTTGCCTTCGGTGTTCACGAAGTACAGGACGTTCGGCGTATCGTGCATTGCCGCATCGACGCGGCCTGCTTCCAGCGCCAGGTATGCTTCGTCGATGTTAGGAAACTGGCGGATTTCCTTCGGCTTCAGGTGTGCCTTGATCCAGTCGATTGTCGCCGTACCCGTCTTGGCGCCGATGATTTTTCCGTTCAGGTCGTTGATGGACTTGATGCTGGTGTTGTCGGCCTGGACCATGGCAGCGAGCCCGCTGTCGTAGTAGGGAGCCGAAAAGTCGATGGCCTTCTTGCGCTCTTCCTTGATGGTCATGCCCGACAGCGCCACATCGATGTTCTGGGTCTGGAGAGCTGGAATCAGGCCACTGAAATCCATCGGCTGGACCTTGTACTTCCAGCCTTGGTCCTTCGCGATTTCGGCCCACAGGTCGAGATCAAAACCGACGTACTTGTCACCCTGCCTGAATTCGAACGGCATGAAAGAGGTGTCAGTGCCGACGATCAGTTCTTTGCTTTGCGCGTGCGCGAGGTTCGTTCCGAACATGGCAATGGCGACGACAGATATGAGGAAGGAACGACGTCCCATGGATATTCTCCGCAGTGATTGACGATGCCCCTCCGGGAGGCGGGGTACGAGCGACAACACCCTGGGTGCATTGCAACGTGCGGTGCAATATTCTTACGATGCACAACATATGTTGTCACGACCAATACTAGTACACCAAAAACAGTCGTCAATAAGAATTTAGTCGTGGGAAACCCTCGTTGAAAATGACAGCCGGTACGGCGACGGCGCGATTTGCGGGTAAACGCCACAATGCAACATTCGTTTCTTGTGCCTATATTGATAGCAACATACGTTGTGTCAATTCGTGGTTGTGATCCGGTTCACCGATGGAGTCTCCGATGGCATTTGAAACGCTTCTTTATGGCGTGCAGGACGGGATCGCCGAAATCCGGCTGAACCGTCCGCACCGTCTGAATGCAGTGACGCAAAAGCTTTACGACGAATTGAGCGAAGCGTTGACCATGGTCGAGGCGGATCGCGGCGTGCGGGTTGCCCTGCTTACGGGTGAGGGCCGGGCATTCTGCGCGGGCGCCGACCTCAAGGAACACAAGGCCGGCCGCACGCCCTTCGAGCGCCGCGAGTACCTGCGCGGCGAGCAGGTGGCCTGCAAGCGGCTTCTCACGCTCGGCAAGCCCGTGATCGCTGCGGTCAATGGTTTCGCGCTCGGCGCCGGAGCGGAAATCGCGATTGCGTCCGACTTCGTTCTGATGGCCGAAAGCGCGCAGATTGGGCTTCCGGAAATCAGCATCGGGAATTTTCTCGGCGGCGGCATCACGTACCTTCTGCCGCGCCTCGTTGGACTGGCAAAGGCGCGCGAACTCGTTTTTCTCGGCGAGCGCATCGATGGCGTGGAAGCGGCGCGGATCGGCCTGGCGAACCGGGTCTTTCCGGACGATGGATTCCTGCAGCACGCCCGGGAATTCGCGCGCAAGGTCGCGAGTCAAGCGCCGCACTCGATGCGGCTCGCCAAGGATCAACTCAACTTCGCGGGTGAACGGACCTTCGATGCTGCGTTGACCGCAGAACTCGAGGGCATGATGTTCTGCTCCACCACGCGGGATTGGCAGGAAGGTGTCGATGCGTTCGCCGAAAAGCGTGCACCGGTTTTCAAGGGGGAGTAAGCATGCCAGCCCGTAACTTGCGTGACGTGTTCTACCCGGATTCCATCGTCGTGGTCGGCGCTTCGAAGGACGAAACCAAGCGCGGCTTCCGGTCCATCCATAAGCTGCTTGAAGACGGCTTCCCCGGCACAATCTATCCGGTCAATCCGAAGGAATCGGAAATTCTCGGTTTGAAATGCTATGCAAGTATCGAGGAGATTCCACAGGCTTTCGATCTCGCGCTCGTCTGCACGCCGGCGAAGACACTTCCAGAGGTGATCGAACAATGCGGGAAGAAAGGCGCGAAGGGTGCGGTGGTGCTCGCCGGCGGATTCGCGGAGGCTGGGGAGCACGGCCGACTGCTTCAGGAACAGATGGTCAGCGTGGCGCGCCAGCACGGCGTTCGTATCGTGGGACCTAATACTTCGGGTATTTTCAACACCCACAGGAACTGCAACATCGTTGGCTTCAGCAACCTCAGGAAGGGTGACATCGGGCTCCTGTCACAGTCGGGCAACATGGCCTTGTCGCTGGTGACCGAGGCGCAGGCGAATGGTCAGATCGGCCTGTCGACCTATGTCGGTATCGGCAATGAGTCGGACATCCGGTTCCACGAATATCTCGACTACTTCGCGGATGACGAGAACACCAGGGTACTGGTTGCGTACGTCGAGGGAATGAAAGACGGCGCCGAATTTCTCGAAGGGTTGCGACGCATCACCCGCAAGAAACCAGTCGTGCTGTACAAGTCGGGCCGCACCAGTGCCGGCATCGTTTCGGCGAAATCGCACACCGGCGCACTTGCCGGCGACTATGCAGTGAGCGAGGGCGTTCTGCGCCAGGCCGGCGCCGTGCTGGCCACGAAATCCGACGAAATCATGTCGCTGGCCGAAGCGCTGGCGCTGCTCAAGCCGCTCAGGTCGCGTCGCGTGGCGGTGCTCGCCGACGGTGGAGGACACGCAACGATTGCCGCCGACTCGTTGAGCGAATCGGGACTCGTACTGGCGACGCTGTCCCCGCAATCGCGCTCACGCCTCGCGGCCCTCCTGCCGCCTGCGGCCGCGACCGCGAACCCCGTCGACGTGGCCGGCGGCACCGATTCAAACCCCGCCGTATTCGCCGAATGTGCGCAAATTCTCCTTGACGATGCGGATGTCGATGGTCTGCTGATTACAGGGCTCTATGGAGGATATGGCGTGCGTTTTTCGCAGTCGCTGACGCCCATCGAGATGGAAACTTCCGCCCGGATCGCGCGGATTCACAACGAATCGGGCAAGCCGGTGGTGGTTCACAGCCTCTACGGAAGCTTGTATGCCGATTTGCGTCCAGCCCCTCTGGCCTCGATTCGCACGGCGGGGGTTCCGGTCTACGACTCGCTGGAAATGGCCGTCCGCTGTCTTCAGGCGCTCGCCGAGGTCGGCGAAGCTCACACCAGAACCGAACGCCAGGCACCGATTCCAGCCAAACGGTCGAGCACTTTCGCGCGGATCGTGGACGTCTGCCGCGCCGAGAACCGCACCGTCGTCCTCGAACACGAGGCACGCCAGGCGCTGGCCGACGCCGGTGTTCCGATGACGGCGAAAGCGGTCCTTGCACGCAGCCCTGATGAAGCGGTAGAGGCATTCCGGCAGCTCGGCGAAGTCCCGGTCGCAATGAAAGTCGTGTCGCGCGACATCATTCACAAGTCCGACGCAGGCGGCGTCCAACTGGAGGTCGGCGATGTCGGCGCGGTCAGGCAGGCCTTCGACGTCATTCTTGCAAACAGCCGTCAATTCATCCAGGACCCGGACATCACTGGCGTGCTCGTGACACCCATGGCGCCGAAGGGAGGAGTCGAGGTCATCGTCGGTGTCGTGCGCGACCCAACCTATGGCCCAGTCATGATGTTCGGACTCGGCGGAATACTGGTCGAAGTGCTCAAGGATGTCGTGTTCCGCTCACTGCCTCTGAACGAAGGTGACGCGCATCAAATGCTCGAAGAGATACGGGCGGCCGAGATCCTGAACGGCGTTCGCGGCGCACCTCCCACCGATAAAAACGCGCTGGTCCAGTTGATGCTAGGCATCTCGGCATTGTGTACGGCATTTCCAGAAATCGAGGAACTGGATCTCAACCCGGTGATGGCCTACCCGTCGGGAGTCAGCATTCTCGATGCACGGATTCTGCTCGATGCCGCGTCGCAGACGGCAGCCATTGATCGAAAAGGGAGCCCGACATGACCTTGGTCCCAACTCTGACGGACGCGATCGTCACGCGCAGTGGACGCGTCGTGACATTGACGCTGAATCGTGACGACGTTCGCAACGAATTGACTGGCACAAAACTGGTCGACGACATAGAAAGGACAGTCGCGTGGATCAACGCGAACGAAGATGTGGCGGCCCTGATTATCACCGGAGCCGGCAAGGCGTTTTCGTCGGGCGGGAATATCAAGCATATGCTTCACCGTGAAGGCAGCTTCGGCGGTGACGTCTACGAGGTTCAGAACCGCTATCGTGCCGGGGTACAGCGAATTCCGCTGGCCCTGCAGAAGCTCGAAGTGCCGTCCATTGCCGCAATCAATGGAGCTGCCGTGGGCGCTGGTTTCGACCTCGCTTGCATGTGTGATATCCGGCTGGCGGTGCCGGACGCCATTCTGGGCGAGACGTTTATCAACGTTGGGATTATCCCGGGCGACGGTGGCGCCTGGTTCCTTCAGCGTCTCGTCGGGTACGAGCGCGCGGCCGAGCTCACGTTCTCGGGCCGCACCTTCAACGGCGAAGAAGCAAAGGCGATGGGCATTGTCCTTGACGTTGCGGCACCTGACGAGTTGCTCGACGCCGCGCAGCGTCTGGCGCAAGGCTTCGCCGGCAAGCCGCCTCGCGCACTGCGCCTGACCAAGCGGCTCATGAAGGCCGCACAGCGGATGGAACTCGCGGACTTCCTTGAGCACTGCGCCGTCTTCCAGGGCATGTGCCACAACACCGACGACCATATTGAAGCGCTCGCAGCAACACTCGAAAAGCGGCCACCCGTCTTCAAAGGGCATTAGTCTCATACGCCGAAGCATCGGTTGGTATTGGTGGCGCGAGGCGGCCATCCAACGAGCGTGACTGAAGGACCGCAATCCGGCCCGCACGAGACCATCATCGACAAGGGATTAGCTCGCCGCCATGCCTTTGTCCGCCAGTTCCTTTTTCGCGCTCTCGTTCTTGGTCAATTGCGTCAGGCCCATGCCGCGCAGAACGTTCGGAGCCTTGGTGAACTGAATGTTGTCGTAGCCCACGATCTCGATGCGATTGCCCCAGGGGTCGCGGAAATCCAGAAACGGACCGTCGATCGTCTCGACGCCGGCCGCCTCGAGGGCGGCGCGCGCCGCCTCCTTGTCATCGACGACGAGGCCGACATGCCGGCCGTCATCGGCGGCCTGTTTGCGCCCGGCCTGCAACGCGATGAATTGATCGCCAAGATCGATGAAGGCCATCGTTTTACTCTTGCCGCGCAACTGAAAGTCGAAGATGCGGCCATAAAATGCCAGCGCTTGCTCGATATCGCCGACTTCCAGCGCGACGTGGTTGAAGCCGATGACGCGCGGCCTGGTGGAGTTAGCCATTTAATCCTCCGCTTGCAATCAGGGGATTGCGTTCACAAACTCGGTTCGTCGCGTCGAACATCGCCGGTAAACGTTTCGTCAATGTCGACCGCTGCGCCGCCGGCTGTGCAATAGATCGGAAGCTCATCATATTTCCCGCTGAAACACGTAGAATGGATTATTGCCGGGCGTCGTAGACAGTATCTGGCCAGTACGACGCGCACGATTCTCGTTGGAGGAATGCCATGCCGACTTACCAGTACAGGTGCGACAAGTGCGGTCAGACGTTCGAACATGCCGAGCATCTTGCCGAGCATGAAACCGCCCATCCGCCCTGTCCGCAATGCGGAAGCGAGCAGGTTCAGCACATACCCACGCCATTTGTGCCAAAAACGTCCAGAAAGAGCTGAACTCTGTCTGACCGGGCGAAAGGTTCACCACCGCATCTAGCGCAGCAAATCAGGCGGCGCCCTTGCCCTTCTTCACTCGCTCGATCTGCTGCCTGGCCGCCTGATACACGGCGTCCGGCGTGAAGCCGAATTTCTTCTTCAGATCCGCAATCGGCGCCGACGCGCCGAACGTATGCATGACGACCTGCGCACCGAGCCGCCCCGTATACCGATCCCAACCGAGCGACGCGGCCTGCTCCACCGCGACGCGCGCTTCGATATCCGCGGGCAGCACCGACTCCTGATACGCGCTGTCCTTGCGCTCGAAGATGTCCCACGACGGCATCGACACGACGCGCGCCGCGATGCCCTCGCTCTTCAGCTTCTCGTACACATCGACGCAGATCGATAGCTCGCTACCGGTTGCCATCAGGATCACCTCTGGCTTCTTGCCAGCGGGCGCATCGGCGAGCACATACGCACCGTGCTTGACGCCGCTCGCGGGCGCATAGCGGCTGCGGTCGAGCGTCGGCAGCGGCTGGCGCGACAAGACGATGCACGCCGGCCGATGCGGCTGCGTCAGCGCGACGCGCCACGCCTCGGCCGCTTCGTTCGCGTCGCCGGGACGCAGCAGCGTCAGGCCGGGCACGCCGCGCAGCGACGCGAGTTGCTCGATCGGCTGATGCGTCGGACCGTCTTCGCCGAGGCCGATCGAATCGTGCGTGAACACGTAGATAGCCGGCACTTCCATGATCGCGGACAGGCGGATCGGCGGCTTCATGTAGTCGCTGAAGAGCAGGAACGTCGAGCCGTACGCGCGCAGATTCGATAGCACGAGACCGTTGACCACCGCGCCCATCCCATGCTCGCGAATGCCGAAATGCAGATTGCGGCCGCCGTAGTTATCCGCCTCGAAGCTGCCGGCTCCTTCGAACTTCAGGTTGGTTTTCGTCGACGGCGACAGGTCCGCCGCGCCGCCGATCATCCACGGCACGCGCGCGGCAATCGCATTGAGCACCTTGCCCGACGATTCGCGCGTTGCGATGCCCTTCGGGTCCGCGTCGAAGCTCGGGATGTCGCTGTCCCAGCCCTGTGGCAATTCGTGCGCCTGCATCTGCGCGAACTCGCGCGCGAGATCCGCATACCGCTTTTGATAGCTGTCGAACTTCGTCTGCCATTGTTCGCGCGCCGTCTTGCCGCGTGCGCCGATGCCTTGCGCGAAGCGTTCGTGCACGCCGTCGGGCACGTAGAAAAACTTGTCCTCGGGCCAGCCGTACACCTTCTTGGTCAGCGCGACTTCCTCGACGCCGAGCGCTTCGCCATGCGCGGATGCCGAGTCCTGCTTGTTCGGCGAGCCCCAGGCGATCACGCTGCGGACCACGATCAGCGTCGGCCGGTCGGTCACGCTCTTCGCTTCGACTAGCGCCTTTTCCAGCGCGGCGGCGTCGTTGGCATCGTCGACGTGCAGCGTGTGCCAGTTGTAGCCGCGAAAGCGGCTTTCCACATCGTCGCTATACGCGAGGTCGGTATGGCCTTCGATCGTCACGCGATTGCTGTCGTAAATCCAGATCAGGTTCGACAGCTTCAGATGCCCGGCGAGCGAGGCCGCTTCGTGCGAGACGCCTTCCATCAGGTCGCCGTCGCCGCACAGCGCGTACACGCGGTAGTCGAACAGCGGCGCGTCCGCGCGGTTGAAGTGGCTCTCGTGCCAGCGCCCGGCCATCGCCATGCCGACGCTGTTGCCGAGCCCTTGCCCTAGCGGTCCCGTGGTGGTTTCGACGCCGGTCGTCATCCGATACTCGGGGTGGCCCGGTGTCCTGCTGTCGATCTGGCGGAAATGCTCGATGTCGTCGAGCGATACGGCCGGCGCGCCGGTCGGCTTGCCATGTTCGTCGACCGCCTTCACATTGGCCAGATGCAGCAGCGAATACAGCAGCATCGACGCATGCCCGACCGACAGCACGAAGCGATCGCGATTCGGCCACAACGGCTCGTCCGGGTCGTAACGTAGATGGTTTTGCCACAGGTGATAGGCGAGCGGCGCGAGCGCCATCGGCGTGCCGGGGTGGCCGGAATTGGCTTTCTGCACGGCGTCCATCGACAGCGTGCGGATCGTGTTGATGCACAACTGATCGAGGGCGGGATCGTTTTGCATGGGACGCTCCTTGTTCGGCGATTCGGAAGACGGCCGGCACGCGCCGCGTGGCGCGCGGACGAAAGCGCGAGGGAAAAACGCGGCGAAGCCCACCGATGATGCGCCTAACCGCGCAACTCTGCACGCAGCGCCACCACCAGAAAGTTGCTTCGCGAACGACGAAGTTCAGGCCGCATGCAGCCAAAGCTCGACCACGGGACCATGCTTGCCGTCGATCGGATCGAGCGGCGGAAACGGCAACGCCAGCATCTCGGCGGTTTCCTGCTGCGTCAGCGCTTCGCGGCGAATGTCCCACTGCTGCCCTAACGGATAGCCCGCCACCACCTGAAAATGCCGTTCGAACGATTGCAGACAATGGCCGGTGCCGGCCGGCAGCAGCAGCACGTCGCCCGCGCGCACCGTCACGACGCGTCCGCGCGGCCCGCCGACGATCACCTCGGCGCTGGCCTCGGTGACGCCGAGCACCTCGTGGGCCGTCGCGTGAAAGTGATGGAAGTCGAAGATGCTGTTGCGCCATTGCGGGGGCCATGCATTGCGCTCGAACAGGATTTCGAACGCGGCGGCCAGATTGCCGCTGCCGGGTGACAGCGCGCGCCGGTACAGCACGACCGGCAACTTGCTGTTGTTCGGTACCCAGTCGTGCGGCTCCAGCATGAACGCTTCGAATTCGGTCTTGGCGGCGTCGAAGCCGTGCCTGGACTCATTGAACATGGTTGGCTCCTCGCCTGTGATGCGCTTGCCGCGAATTTGCGGTCGACCGCACGGCTAGCCTCCGCCGATGCCCTGCAGCACTTTGCCCGTGCCGCCGCATAGTGTGCAGCGGCTTCCCTCGACCTTGCCGGTGCCGTGGCACGCGCGGCACAGGTCTTCGCCAGCGCCCGGCGTGTTGGGTGGCGCTTCGTCGCCGGGGTTCATCGGTTCGGTAGGATTGTCCGGTTGCATGCGCTTTCTCCGGTTAGGTGTTGATGGATTTCATACAGGGCTGCCACGCAACGCGCCGCATCATTGCTCGCCCGGCTGCTTGCGATGCGATTCGCGCCCGCCGCCGCCCGGCGGCTCGGCGTGCTCGCCCGTGCCGAGCGGCACTTCGGCGCCGTGCCGCGGCCGCTCGCTCGAACGGGGCGGATTGGTCGCTTTGTCCACGCCGGCCTGCTCGACCGGTTCGATGCCGAGCGGACTCGGCTCGACGTAGTGCGTGCCGCTCGGCTTGTTGCGGGCTTTGACTTCGTCGGACATCGGAGGCCCGCCGCGGTTGTCCGACGGCGCGGGCTGCTTGCCGCCTGCCGCCACGCCCTGCTGCCGGGAGTCTGTCGATCGGGGATTCTGCATGACGCCCTCCTCGTTGGTTCCGCCGTCGATTCGCGTCGTTGCACGCTGCGTCGAACGGGCATCTGGTTCATGCAGCAACAATCGCGCCTCAGCCGTGAAGCGCGCACACGACGCGACGGGCACGGCCGTTGCGACGTCGAATGCAGGCGCATCGCATGATGTCTTTGTAAAAAAGGAGAACCGAAAGGAGAACTTCATGAGCATCGCGACTATTCGCGTGTCCGACGAACATCCGGACGATCCTGCGCGCGGCAGCACGAATTCGCCGTCGCTCGGCGGCATGCCTTGATGACGCCTGCGCGCCTCGCACGACAAGTGCGAGGCCGGCTCTGCCGGCTCAGCTTTCCGGCGCCGCGCGATCGGCCGCGACGATCCCACGGCCATACGCGATCGCGGCGCGCCGTGCTTCGTCGGCGGTCGCGTAGGGGCCGATCTGCGGAGCACCGTCGAACGGAAAAAGGATCCTCCTGTCCGCTTTCCTCACTACCTTCAATCCACCTATGTAGCGGCCGTCGCCTGTTCCGTGATAGCTGGCGAAAATCTCGAACTCGTCGTCAGCAACGTCGGCCTTGTGTCGGGCCATATGCGTTCCTCGTGCTGTGCTTGGCGGGGGCGATGTCCGGTGTGAGCGGCGCGCGCGCGGTCATCGCGATGCGGCGCGCGTGCCCGCTGTCAGCAATTGCCGTTCCACGCGTACGACGCCCGTTACGCCGCGGCACGAGCGTTGCGCGTATCAACGAAGACCTATGGAGAGCTTGATGGATTTACCTGACACGACCTTGCATCTGCACACGCCGATGCCGCCCGAAGTCGACCCCGACATCGCGCCGAAGACGCCGCCGCCGAACATCGACCCCGATCCGGTCCCCGACGATCCGCCCGGCAATCCCGACCCGCCACCCGAAGGCGATCCGCCAGAGGCGCCGCCGCCGGTGCGCGCATGACGCCGGCGTGCGCCGCGCGTCGAATCTCAAGCGCTGAAATCGCGAGGCGATCGGCGTCGCGAAACGACGCCTTGTCAAAACTGATGCATCATCCCGACGTAAGCGCCGGTCTGCGATTCACCGACGGGCGGATTCGTATTGGTCGTCGAATCGCGCGGCGCGGCCTCGAGCGAAAAGTTCGAGTCGCTGCCGTTGCGCACGTAGCCGAACGTGCCGTACAGGAAGGTGCGCGATACATGCTCTAACAGGCCACGCGGAAGGTCTACCTGATCGTCGACGGGCATCCGGCGCATCGTTGCGTCGCCGTCAAGCAGTTCGTTGCCCAGAACGCTGAACATCTGCGTCTGATTCGGCTGCCGGGCTACTGCCCGGAACTGAACCCGGACGAGTTGCTGAATCAGGATGTGAAAACCAATGCGCTCGGCAAGAGCCGACCGACCAGCAAGGTGGAAATGATCCGGCATATCCGGCGTAATCTGCATCGTCGGCAAAAGGAGCCTCACGTGATTCGCAACCTGTTCAAGGAAAAACATGTTCGATATGCCGCTTGATCAACTACGCACTATTCGATGCACTCGTCAGTAAGTGGCGTGCGCGTGACCTTGGGTTCAGTGGCCTGCTCCGGCGGGGACGGCTGTCGAAGCACCACCTGTCGCCGCCCCAATATCGCGATCCGGTATCGGGCAAGGCGATCAAAGCTGTGCGGCAGCGATTTCATCTTCCCGGGCAGGTTTCATGTACGACGTCACGCACGCTTTCAGTCTGTCGGCCAGGTCAAAAATGTTATCCAGACTTTGCAGCGCCACCCGGTCTTCCTCCTTCCTCTCATCGAACACACCGATGACAAGTCTGTTCTCGTTCTTGAAACGCAATCTGCAAATGGGCTTGCGATTGTTGTCATCGAACAGAATGGCGCAATAGGTAGCGGCACCGCGTATCGCCACCGGGTTTGGCGGCACAACAGAACGTACGATGGCACGGATCATCTGATATGCCTCGAGCTCCATGGCGGTCGGCTCCGACGGATCTCCTGAAGTAGCGTCACCGACGGCCTGCGCAACCGACGGAGCAAGTGCTGGCTCCGGGGTCATCGCCCCCTTCAGGCGCTCATTGATCCTTGTCAGCCAGCAATTGCTGGAAAGCGTGCTTCGTAATCTGCGTAAACTGATCCTTCACTGTCGTCCTGAACTGTTTGCCGGCCAGGAATTCCGCTGAAACAAGGCGGACGAATTCCTCGGGCGGCTCAGCCATCCATTCACTCAGAGTGTTCTTGATGGCGCGTGTATATTTCAGGTGGTTCGCCGTAGTCAGGATATTTTCGAGATCGAACACGGTCTTGGCGAATTTTTTTAGCTCCTCGACATCCTGATCGCGAAAGTCAGTGAGATTGAATTCGAAGAACGGTTTCTCGTCCATCTTGTTCGACTGCTCAAGATCGGTAAAAAACCGATAGACAAGACCATTTGTGAGTACACCAAATCGCGCCTCTGTTACATGGAAGTATCGAAATAGCTGGCTTGCATGATTGATATTAAGATCGCTGCCGCACTTCTTGCATTCGAACAGCATGATAGGCTTGCCATCCTTCAGGATTGCGTAGTCGACCTTCTCGCCTTTCTTCGTACCAACGTCGGCGATCAATTCCGGGGTCACTTCCTGCGGATCGAAAACGTTGTACCCAAGCAGGTGGATGAACGGCATTACCATCGCATTCTTGGTCGCCTCTTCCGTCTGCACCATATCCTTCGCTGTCGCGACGCGCGCTGCCAATGCCTTCACTTCATCAATGAAATCCATATTTCTGTCTCTTCTCTATTTAAAAGGATTGACTGCCGCACCATCGGGCTGGAATCCGTCTGGTGCAGAGATATGCTACTTTCCCCGCCGGTTTTTGCAGGGCTTTCATGCTATTTCTCAGCCTCCAGCTCGAGCCGGTTATCTGTCAGCCTCAGCTTGACCGGTTCGGTTTTCTTCCACTGCGATTTCGGCACCAGCACGGACCATTCGGTGTTGGCCGTATCGAGGAAGAACGCCGCCACGCCCACATAGTTCGCCGCGTCGCCGATCGGCTCCGATATCTTCATCGTCTGCCCCGGGCCCAGCGTCACGTCCCGGCTCCAGAGCGTCGTGGCCTTCAGCGCCTCGTTACCCTCAAGCAGCTGCGCATAGCTTGCCGTCGCAAAGGGCTTGTCGTCCTTCAACTGGTAAATGCGCAGCACGACCGGCAGCGACGCGCCGCGCGCGTCCCGATTCAGTGCGCTGCGCGCCGTCACGACAAGGTTCATCTGCTTCACCTTCGTCTCGAATACCGCCTGCGTCGCCGCGACCGTGCCGTCCTTCACCGACTGCCACATACCGCACCCGCTTACCGCCAGCGCGAGCAGCACGCCGGGAGCGCTCCGCATGATCTTCATACGCATCAGAACGGCGCCCCCCTGAAATCGGTGCGCGGGTAGACCGTCTGCTGGCCGTCGATGGTCAGCACCAGCTGCATCGAACACTGGACGCTCGCGTAACGCCCGAGGAAGTGGCTCAGCACGTCGCCGAACAGCACCGCGTCGCCCGGCCCGTCGAACCCGCCCGCGTCGAGCTCAATGTGGATGCGTGCAACCCGCTGCACGTGAGCGCGCTGCAGGACCTGGTCCTCGGAGAAGTCCACCGTCCTGAGCGCGTCGATGCGCTGCGCGATCGCGTCGTCCGGCGTCCAGTCGTAGAGTTCGAGCACCTCTCGCAGGACCGGCGCGCCCTCCATGAGTATCCGGTTGAGTTCATTCGCGCCGTTCGCGGTGTAGTGTCCCAGCACACGCCAGTCGTAGCCAGGGAAGTAGCGCGGCGGATACTGCGGCAGGCTCGGCGCCGTCACATTGCGCACCGAGGCAATGCCCGTAAAGCCCGACACCGTCTCGGTGATCGTTGCCTCCGTGAGCGCCAGGCGCGGCAGGCGTCCGTTGTTCGCGAGCACTCGCATCGTCAGATGGCGGTCGGACTGCGGACGCTCCTCATCGTTCGGCGCGTAACGGTACGTCCCGGCCCAGAGCTGCCCCGCCAGCGTCACCCACAGCTCCCGCCCCAGCACGCCATGGCGCGTCGCGGTATGGAAGTACCGCTCCGGCTTCTCGTAGTGCAGCAGCCAGCCGCGATGCTTGAAGCTCGTGAACGCCCGGTAGGTGTGCTGTGCGCCGCCCTCCGGGTCGGTCGCAGTCACCGCGAGCAGATCATAGGGCTCAACGTGATCCGCCACGGCGGGCTGCACACGCACGCGGTGCTCCCTGTCATGCAGGTCGGCGGGCTGCAACGGCAGCGCATCGACCTCGAACAGGTTGATCACGGGCGTGCAGAACAACCGGAAGCTCTCCCGCCTCACCGGCTGGTCGCCAGGCATGCGCCCGGCCAGTTCGATCTCGAAGCTCAGGCGCGTTTCACCCGTCGGCACCAGCGTGCCGTCGAAGCCGCACAGGTCGACGAAGTGAAATTTCTGCGGGAAAACGAAGTACTCCAGCAGTGTCTGCTCGCGGTCGACCGACTCGTTGCGCCCGGGGTCCATGACCGGCCACAGCCGCGTCGATGGGCCGAACCCTGCAGGCTCAAAGCGCATCCCGTCGAGCGGCTGCAACGCGCCATCGCGCACCGAGGGCAGGCGCAGGCCGATGGTGGCGACCTGGCCCGTGAGCGCCGCGTACAGCGCGGCGGCGGCGCGCCGCTCGCCATGCAGGTACAGGCGGATCCGCGACAGGTCCGTATGCTCGCGCTGGTCACCGAACCAGAGGCCGAACGTCAGGCGGATGACCGTGCACCCGTCGGCGCGCACCGCCACCGCCGCGTCCTCGACCGAGAGCGGCAGCAGGTCGACTGCCTGGGTCGTGCGGAACGGGCACTGCACCCGATCGGGACCGACAGGCGCCGAGCGCACCACCGCCCCGGCGGGAATCTGCGCCGTCTTCAGGTCCCGGCGGTTCAGTGGCGTGCATTCGATGATCGACAGCGACGGGATCGCCCGCGCCATATGCTCGTAGACGTTATCGAGCATCCCTTCGGTGAGTTCCGGCATCGCGTCGTCGAGCTTCTGGCGCAGCCGCGCCACGAGCAGCGCGAAGCCTTCGTTGACTGCACGCACCTGGTCGTTCTCCTGGCCGTACTGCATGCCCAGGCGCTGCGCCGCGTCGGGCTGGTCGCGTGCAAACTCGCGACCGGCTTCGCGCAGGTAGCGCATCTCGGCTTCGAAATATTTCAGGAACGGGTTCCGGCCTTCCTGCTGGAAGGGCTTCCACGGCGCCGTCATGGCTGTAACTCCGGGGGTAAGGGTGGCAGTCCGGATATCACGCCGGCACGGCCCGTCACGAAGATGCGCCCGGGCATGCTGAAACCGCGCAGCCTGAGCAGCTCCAGCGGCCCCGCTCCCACCTGCACGCGCAACAGGTAGCGCAGCGGCACTGCTGCATCGCCGTTCGCGCTGCCGCCTGTCGTCCCATTTGTCGTCTCATTTGCCGTCCCGCCTGTAGCGGACGCGGCCTTCGCTTCGTCAGTCGCCGTCCCACCATTCCAGACCAGCTCGTAGCGCGTATCATCGAGCGGCTTGGCCTGGGCCTTCTCCAGCATCCGCAGGAAGGCCCAGTCCCCGGTGCGGTCGAACGCGAGGCGCAGTCCCCCGTTCAGCGTCTGCCAGTTCAGCGACGCGTGGCCGTTCAGGCCGTTGCCCGGCCACGCGAACGGCGTCCACGTCTCGTGCTGATTGAAGTAGACGACCGGCTGGCCGTCCACCGTCAGCTCCGTGCGCGTCACGTCCGGCGTCGGCTGCGGCATGATTTCGAAGTGGTAACCGGACTCGCCCCGCACGTAGAGATGCGTGCCCATCGGCCCGATCAGGCGCAGCATCGCGAGAAACTTCGGATCGAACTGCAGCGACTGCGGCGCAAGTTCGTTCGGCACCCACTGGTCGCCCTGACGCTTGAGCACACCGGCCAGCTCGATATCGATAAAGCGGCTGATCAGCCCCGTGTCGGGCCGCACGTAGCGACCGAATTCAGCAAAGGACGCATCGGCGCTCGTCGGCGCGAACGGATAGCGCGTCGCGAACGACGACTGGAAAGGTGCGGCCACCGCGGCGCGCCATGCGTCGTTCAGGCTCGCGGCAGCGGGCTGCAGGACCGCCTGCCAGGCCGCATCGAGCGGCTGCACGAACAGGGTCTGCCCGAAGCCCGACCATTGCGCGCCCAGGCTTGCGGCGGTCAGCGCCGCGTCCTCGCGCGCCTGCGACAGGTCCGAGAGCTTGCCCTGGAAGATCGCCTGCGCAAGCGAGCGCGCCATCGCCTGCGCGTCCGGGCTCGCCTGGATCTGCTGGAGCTTCAGCCGCACGGTCGTATCGGCGGTCAGCACGCGCGACAGGCTCACGCCACTGAACGCGGCGGCATTCGCGGCCTGCCTGTTGCCCGCGTTGCCGCTGGCGGGAGCCGCATTCGCATCACCCAACAGTGCCAGCAGCGGGCCAAACGTGCGGTCCAGCGGATTGACCACCGGAGCCTGCGTCGCGTTACTGTCGCCCCCGCCGAGCAGCCCCTGCGCCTCGCGCACAAGAGTATCGGTGAGCGCCTGCGAGGGACGGCCCGCCTCGCCCTGGTACTGCACCGATTTCATGACCGTCAGCAGCGGCGAGGTCTGCGCATCGGTCAGGCGCGTCAGCTGGTCGATCACGCCGGAGAAACTGGTGGCCGGGATCCAGTGGAAGCTGTTGAGCATGGCCGCCCAGGCCGCCGTGTAGTCCGTGAAATACCGCGCGCGCAACCGCTGCCTGAGATCGTCCGCATCGTGCTTCGCATCGACGGCGGTGCGCGCTGCGCCGATCGCCCCTTCAACCGTGGTGGCGCTCACCTGGGCAACCGGCTGGCCGCCGGTCAGCACCCAGTCGTCTTCGACGTGCCGCTGCTTCGCGGCGTCATCGATGGCCTGCCCGATGACACCCTCCCACGCGGCGCGCGTGAAGATGCCCGACACCGTCTGCGTGGTCGTAAAGAGACCATGCGCATCCGCGCCAGCGAGCAGCGTCGCGAGCGATACATCGGCGTACTTGCCTCGCGCCGCGTCGAGCACGCGCTGGTAGAGCACGTCGTCGCTTGCCGCAAGGCCGATCTGGTTCACGAGCGTCGAGCGCATCAGCGTGACAAGTGGTATCGACGTGCTGATCCGCCAGTCGAGGTGCGCCTTGAGGTGATCGGCCCAGAAACCTGCCAGCTGCCGCGAGGTGTCGAGCCATTCCCCCACGCGCATGCCGGTGGGCCCGGGCCATACGTCCAGCAGTTGGTCCTTGAGGAACCGCGCATCGGCACGCGCCGGGGTGCCGAGCATCAGGTATGCCTTGAGGCGGTTGTAAGCCTGCTGTTGCGCGTCGTGGCCCTGCTGCTCGTCGGCGCGGATCTGCGAGAGCTGGGCCAACTGGCCCTCCAGCGCCTGGACGACCGGTTGCCGCAAGTTGCGCGTGGCGACGGTTTTGTAGGGCTGCCAGAGCGCTTCGAGCAGGTCATCGTTGCGCGACAGGCCCGCGCGCAGATACCACGGCACACCGTGCTGCTGGCGATATTCGAGCAGGTCGATCTGCTTCTGCAGGGCGATCTGCGCGCGCAGCGCCTGCGGTGTGCCAGGAGAAGCGGCCAGCGCCGCCGTGGTTGCCGTTTGTCCGTCCTGAACCAGCGCCCGGTTGCCGAGACCGGAGATCACCAGCATCACCGTCCACGCGATCCCCCCAAGCAGGACGCACACCGCCAGCACGTCCGGCCAGTACAGACCCATGCGGCGGCCACGATAATGGGCCGCTGATGCCGCAATCTTTTGCCAGACGGGCAGTAGTGCGGACGGCTGTTCGCGCATGACCCCGTTCACCGGCACCGCCGGGGCAGCCTGGCCGGGCACATCTTCCCCTTCGGCAACCGGCACCGGCACGGTGGGCGCGCCCGGAAACACCGGCGCGAACATGACGCCCGCCAGCGGCGCGCGCAGCCAGTTCGACGCACCCAGCGCGCGCAGGCTTCCGGTCATCCGTCCGGCGTGGTCGCCGACGTACTTCGAGACTTCCATCAGCCAGGTCATCCGGTGCGGCTCACCGCACTGGCGTACGCCCGCGCCCGCCGCCCTCTGCTCCAGTTCGTCGAGCACGTCCGGCAGCATGGCTGCGGCAACCTGCGCCTGTCGGCGCGAACCGTCCGGCATGAACGCGCCAACCGGCTCGAAACATTCGGGCTGTCGACCCTTCGCGTCGACCGGATGCAGAAAGGCAATCGGCGCAGCCCAGCCCAGCGCGGTGGCGATTCCCGAGAGCGTGCGCGGTAATTCGTGATCGGGATCGTCAGCGCGCGCGACCTGCACAACGCCATCGACCGGACGGCGGCGGCGCAACTGCCGGATCTGGCCGAGCCACCTCGCAGCCTCGATCCCGTCCGGCGCCGCATGCACGAGAATGGTTTCGGCCACGTGCATGACGCCCGCCTGCTTGAGACTGGGCGCGACCTGATTGACGCGTTCGTCCGCACCGTTCACGAGTAGCCAGCGCTGGCGGCCGCGCCAGAACCAGCCGTGCGAAACACGAAGTTCCTCGACCACACGCTGCAGCCACGCATCGCGCCTGAGGGGTTTCTCCGCCTTCGTTCGGTCGCCTGTTTCAAAGCGGAACAGTCTGGCCGCCCCACGATATGCGCCTGTCGATACGGCGAACAGATGGGCGATCACGATGATGACCAGCACTATCGGAATACCGATCAATAGCTGAGTGCGCGGTACGCCATCCGGAATGCCAAGACGGTTATTCCCGAACCAGACCAGCAGGAGTCCGGCGATGGAGAGGACGAGCGCGGCGAGGGGCATGCCCCAGATCGCCACGCGGCTCGGAGCCGGTTTGCTGGCCGCGGTTTCAGGCTCCATGTTCTGCAGGTTATTTTTGGGTATCGTCATGCGTGGATGCGTTTTCTTGATCTGCGGGTAAGACATGGAGGATGGCCAACTGCAGGCCATCGACAACCAGTTGCGGTCCGCCTGCGGTGCCGGATTCGATCGCAGCGGCAACTGCCAGCAGACCGTTGGCTGCGCCGGCGTCGCCGACAATACGATCCAGGCGGCACTGCGCGGCATCCTTCGAAGCGGCCTGAAAACCCGCAGCAGCCAGAGCCCGGTCGCAGTGCTCAACCGGGTGCGTGATCCACGCGCGCGTCACTGCGGCGGCTTTGACCTTGCCCCAGATCGCCGCATTCGCGAAGCCGTACCCGGCCTCACCGTCGATCCCCTGGACGGGCCGGTGCAGCGCCGCTTTCGGGCTGACCTCCGGTGGGAGCCTGAAGTAGCCGGGGCCGAAGAGCACTGCAGCGCATCCTTCCGCGCGACCTTCGTCGATGGCATCGTCATACCACGCTGCCGCGATGGCGAGAAGCGGACGGCACTCGCGCGCATCGAGCCAGGCATCGGCCACCAGCAGCCCGTCAGATGCCGGGACAACCTGAACCTCGAGCGGCGGCAGCGCCGCCAGCCGCAGCGCGTCGCGGACCTGGGCCACGCGCAGGCCCGCAATCTCCGGCCCGGCCAGCACGCGCACCTGCGGCCAGTGCGCCTTGTCGTATCGGGTTAGCGCCTGGATACTTCCGGCCAGCGGCTCAAGCGCAGCACGGATCATCTGGACAGCGAGAGCGGTTTTCGTCAGAACGCCTGCGCCGCCGCCCTCGCTTTCGTCTTCACCCACCATGGGCAGCCCGGCCAGTAGCGGATCATGGTCCTCAAAGCGATTGCACAGGACCTTGCCCGAGCCATGGCGCGCGCTCTGCATCTTCAGGAGCGACTGCTTTCCTGCGAGAACGTCTGCCAAGGATTTGCCCGCCAGCGGCAGGCAATACCCTGCACCGAGTACGTGCAGCGGGCGCTGCGCGAACCGGATTTTCTCCGCGAGCCAGCGGTCACGATGATGATTGCGCCAGTACGCGCGATACCACAGCGCTTCGTAGCCCGCGCGTGCAAACCCAAGCAGGACCAGGAACAGCCCGTTCGGCGCCCCCACCGCCCAGTTCCAGAACTTGAGGCCGTTTGCAGACTCACCCTTCGGCCACATTATCAGCACGATCACGGGGCCGAACACGTTACAGACGAAGCAGGTAACCGCCCATGGCCAGAAGCGCATCCTGGGCGGATACGCGCTGGAGCGTCCGGCAGGAGAAAGATCGACCGGCATTACGCGATATTGACGTTCTGCAGCGACGAGATCAGGCGGCAGCCGCACGCGCAGCGGTAATGATGGAAGGCAACCTCCTTGCCGTCGCGGTCGGGGAACTTCGCGTAACCTTCGTCGATGACAGTCGGGCCGTGCTGCGCGCAGATCGCCTCATCGCCCTTGCGGGCAAGCGGCCTGCCCATGAAGTTCATCCATGGCGAGCCGCCAGTCACTTCGCCGCCGTGTTCGAGTTCGTCGCCTTTGCGGATGGGAAACGTCATCGCGTCACCAACACATTCTGTTCCATTTTTCTAGCGCTTTCAGATTAAATAGAAATGCCGCTTGCATTGCGAATGCCGTAATTTTATTAGACAGCATCAGCCACCATTTTTCATGCGAACACTTTGAACAACATCAATCACTCGATTGATAAGCTCGGTGGCTTTTATTTGCGATCCTTCCGTTTTGTCAACCGGAATAGCAATACCATAGTTTCCGCCGGCGAAGACGTACCCGAATGGGGTGCGTCTTATTACGTCAAGAATTATCAAATCACTGCCCGTTTGATCCGGAAAATGATACGGACGCTTCCATTCGCTGATAACTGTAATTCCATCAGAATTTCGTATGGTTCCATTAATGGTTTCCGACATGGACTTCTCCAACTCGCCTCCAGCATCACCCAAATTATAGACCTTCCTTTCCCAGCGACCTTGATATCCCTCGTAAAATCCGTTGTAATTGAGTACAGCCTTTTCTAAGCATTCGTCATAGTCGGGCTTTCCTTCGCAAGATAACTCGGAGAAAGATAAGCTCGGCGCACAATCATGATATTCACAAATTCTCCATCCTGATGTGCGTCGGTTGACGACATAGGCATGGCGGTTTCAAAGGTGAAGCGCAACAGCGGGTTAATGAACGGAAGCTGAAGTTATGGAAGCGGTTGCGAGCATACGTTCGAACACCTCGAATGGCGAATGAAATGCATGCGTAGCACGCGGTCGGCTGTTGAGGCTGTCGGCGATGGCATCGAGTTCGTCCTGGCTGTAGATCGAGAGGTCGGTGCCTTTTGGCAAGTACTGACGCAGCAGCCCGTTGGTGTTCTCACAGGTGCCGCGTTGCCAGGGGCTGTGCGGATCGCAGAAGTACACGCGCACGCCGGTGGCGGCGCTGAGCTCCTGATGGCGGGTCATTTCCTTGCCCTGGTCGTAAGTGAAGCTCTGGCGCAGGGGCGCAGCGATCGAATTCAGCTTCGCAGTGAAGCCGGCCAGGGCCGAGGCGGCGGTGGCGTCGTCCATCTTCGCCAGCAGCACCAGGCGACTGGTGCGCTCAACCAGCACGCCGACGGAAGACTGGTTGCCGGCACCCTTGATAAAGTCGCCTTCCCAATGGCCTGGCATCACCCGGTCATCGACCTCAGGCGGGCGCACATGGATGCTCACCATGTCGGGGATCTGGCCGCGCCGGTCAGTGCCCCGCTTGCGTGACATACGCGTGCTGTGGCCGTGGCGCAGACAGGCGATAAGCTGGCGGCGCAGCTCGCCGCGTGGCTGGGCATAGATGGCGGTGTAGATGGTCTCGTGCGAGACATGCTGGGTCGGATCGTTGGGCCACATGCGCTTGAGGGTACCTGAGATCTGCTGGGGCGACCACTTCCATTCCAGCAGGGTGAGTACCACGCGCCACGACACGCTTTGAGGGTGCAGCTTGGGACACGGGCGCGCAGCCTCGCGTCGGCTCGTGCTGAGCGCCTGCGCTGGTGCAGACGCATAGCCCACGGCAGAACACGTGTTCCTGGTCAGCTCGCGGCTCACGGTTGACGCCGCGCGCCCGAGTGTTCGGGCGATGACCTGAACGCTCGAACCCTGCTGCTTCATGCTTGCAATCGTCATGCGTTCTTCAGGCTGCAGTTGTTGGTAACTTCTTTTTTGCATTGGCACACCTTACACGAGCAAGGTGTTGCACTTCAAATTTGATCGCGCCCATTAACACTTTAGACCTTAGCCCTACTATGCATTGATCGTGTACATCCTGATTCCCATAGGTTTCTGACAATTTAGAAAAGTGGCTCACACTAGAAAAGAGTACCGCATCATTTTTATTGTCAAATACAAATAATCTGCAATCTTTGTATGCCTCATTAATACCAAGATCGGCAAGCATAGGAGAAGCCTCGTCTGCCAGCACACTCGACCACGCTGTCAGGAAAAAGGTCTGAAATACGATTGAAATAAGTGTTTTTGTGATTACCTTGGCCGTCATACATCACCCCGCTATATTATCAATTGTCGACAAATCTTACAGATTTCAAAATATTAACAATTTCAGGCAAGACACTACCCCGCGGGTTTTGGAGGCGCATAACAGATCGGGAACCGCAAACCGCCGAATGATCGTGGAAAAGGCAATATGAGAAATAACGTTGGCGCGTAGCTTCATCACCATCGTTATCATCCTGCACCATATAAAATCCGCTCGCATTTACTGCCTTCAATGCATAGACTTTAGTCAAGCTGTGCAAATTATCGCGATCCTCATCAGACTCGTAATAGACTGACCAACCCTCGTCTGCCGTTTTATCGGGAACTGCGCCAAATCGCATGGAAACTTGATCAACCGTGGAACCATTCAAAATTTGGCACTCAAACGGGACACCAAAATTTTCCATATCAGTTTTGTGTGGTGGAGTGTCCGTCCAATATCCCGCTTTCAGTGGCATCTTGCTTGCGAAATGCCCTTCATAAATATCTTCAATGCCGATATGACACCGGCCCCCCATATCGACATAAACTATTTCTTGACCGGCGTGCGCCGAAAATCCCGGCGAGAAATAGATACATATCCCGAAGACAGCCCTCAAAGCAGCACTAAATTTAACCATCAACTTCTCCTCGGCTCGCGCCCTTCTGGGAATCCCAATGTCATTGCACCTTGCGCATCTGGGAAAAACATATCCCCCAAGACGGCTAGCGCTTGAGCGTAGCCGACGCATCTCGCGATATACCCATTGAATGGCCTCTCTGGATGCCCAACTGCCGCCGGGAGATTGACCGCCGCCGATGCATCTCTAAATGAGGCACAATGATAGTAAACCTTGCTAACTGGCGGATTACTCGAATTCTGTTGGTGGTGGACGGGTGGGCGTGTCGCCGTAACCCCTCGCCGTTCGAGGGCAATTTGCTTGTCGGCGCGAACACCCATGCCAGAAAAAATCCAATAGAATCCCGCGCTATCTGATGGCGCCATTACATCTTCATCCGAAGGAGGCATCGAGTTCGCAGAAACTTGCGCTCGCCATGCAATCATTGGCGCCGTTACACCGCTAACGGAATCAGACAGATAATGTGCAGCGTTAGATCGGCTGTTACTCGCGTTACGATAGCTCTCTTTTAGTCTAACTCGCGTCGCATCGGATATTTGGCTCTTTCGCCCCCTAAAGTCCCAATAGTGCATGTAGTTTTCCGGGCCAGTAAGTTGAAGAAAGCCCCGACCGTCCCAAGGGTGATACCACTCACCGGCATTATTTTCATAGAGGGAACCAAACCATGCCGTTTCCTCCGCTGAGTTTCCAAAAAAAGTTGACGCTCGGGACGGTATGCTCAAATTATATTTTCTTAATGCATAGTTAAGCGGTATAAGGCTGTTCTCTGCAAAATGCCTCCGGCTCTGCGTATAGCTCACTGTCTCATAGTAAACAGCGTGATGCGCCCCCTCCCGAAGTACTTCTTTTGGAAGGAGTTGTCTAAACTCGTCTGCCGAGAGCCACCCACACTTCCTGAAATGCCGGATAAGCGCCAACGGATGAAAAAACCAGAGCTTCTGCCCGACGAGGGGCGTCTTGTCCAGAAACTGGAACTTGCTCAGGAAATCGGTGAACTTGGCGTACCCATCGGGGTTGGTATCCTTCTGCTTGCCAAAGAAGCCAGACGGGTCGTTCAGGTCCTTGTAGCGCTCCTCGTTGTTGGACGGATCCCACTCGCTGCGCGCCTTGAACACCATCCCCCGGAGCTTTTCATCCACGCCGTCCGTGTTCTGTACGTAGCTGGCAAGCTGAAGGTTGACCTCATTGTTGTTGTTTGGATCGGTTTCGAGCGGCTGTGCCGATGGCAGCGAATCCTGAATGCCGGTCAACCCGCAAAGCGTGGCGTAATCACATCGTCCAGCGTCGTTGAACGGCGTGTTGTCGCCATCCACCTTTTGCCACCCCGTAAAGAACGGGAAATCGGCATCAGACAACTTCCTGATCGCGTCCGGCGCGATGTTGACATAGCCCAGCGTGCCGTTCCCGTCGAACGGCACCGCGATCCAGGTGGCACAAGCCGTCCCCGTCAGCGTCGGATGGTCCGAGAGAATCCGTCCAAACCGCAGCATTTCATAACCATCGCTCGGGCACGTCGGATAGAGCGCCATTGCACGCTCATACAGATCATATTCGTAGCGCTTTGGATTGTGGTGGCTGTCGGTCCCGCTGTCATAGGGGTCTGCGACCGGGTCCGCCGTGAGCAGCGTCACGTTGCCACTACCGCCGTTATCGATCCACGCACGCGTAAAGCGCTGCCCCTTGTTGAACCACGCCTCGACATAGAGCGTGTCGCCTGCGCCAAGCGAGCCGCCCGGCAGTTTGGGAAACCACTTCTCATCCATGCCTGCCGGCTGGGGATAAAGCTCCTGGGGGCCGGAAATGATGAAATAGCTGTGCCCCCAATAGTCGCCCGATTGAGGCTGAACCGGATTCTTTTTGCCGATCTGAACCTTGTGACCAGCCTGGTCGAACCAGGCCGTGAAATCAGTGTCCGCCATGAAGATTTCGAAGTGCAGATGCGCCACACCCTGATACTGGCCGACGTAGCCAAGCATGTCCTTGCGATACACCTTCTTCGTGCCGCCCGTCTGGACCACCCCATCCTTGCCCCCTGCCGTATCGAGCAGCCATTTGGGCAGCGCATTCGCCGAGCCGGTCTCCGGCGGATCGTTAGGCTGGGGGACGATGTGCTCCTGGCTGGTCATGTCCAGCAGGTGCATGTAGAGCGAGTAATACGTGATCGTCCGTCCGTCGCCCGTGTCGGTCTGGTGCCGCAGCAGGACGAACCCGGCATTCGAGTTCAGCAGAGGCTGCCCGCTCGTCGAATCGGTCGAGCCGTCCGAGATGGCGTTCTTGCAGACCCGGTACGCGACAACTTCCCCATCGGCGATCGCGCGAACAGGTTCCGTCTGCTCACCCGGGTTCAGATGGATGCCGCAATGAGAACGCCGGTCGAAGGTGACCGGCCAGACCCCATGATGGCCGATCTCGAACTGGTCGACCGTATCCATCATGGTGTCCGGTTTCGACGCGTCGCTGGCCGTCAGGCCCGACGCGGGAAGAAAGGGAGGGCTGATGATCATGGCTTCAGTGGGATGACGAATACGGGTCGGAAATCTTCAGGCTGCTTCTCGGCAGGGACGGCAACCGGGTCGGCACGTTGTCGGGGCCAACGAACGTGAACGACGCCGCCTTGATGGTGAACGAGCCCGGACAGTGGAACGTCATGTTGCCGCCCTCGATCTCAAGCGACGCCCCGCCGCTGTTGAGCGCGATCTTCGTTTTCGCCGAGACCTGCACGTCCGCACTTTCGCTGGCCATGCGTACCTGCTGCTTCGCGAACAGGTCCATGCCGTCCGTGAGCGCTGAGGCCGTGAACTTGCCCTTTGCTGCAGTCAGGTTGATGCCGAGCTTGTGCGCGCACAGCGAGATCATGCCGCCCACCGCCATGCGCAGGCGCCTAACGACGCTCACGTCCATGTCCTGGCCTGCCGTGACAATCGCGTTCTGCCCCGCCGAGTGCTGCATTGATTTCGGCGTCACGAACGCCATGCCGCCGGGGGCGCTCGCGAGCAGCCCTGCGTCGCGAAGCTGGTTCAGCCCGTCGAGCAGCGCCGACTGCGTGGCGCGGTCGGCCGGATCAGCACCGGCCTGCGTGGTCGCCGTTGCCAGATCCGTCACGCGCTGCAGGGCCGCCTTGAGCTGCGCGACAGCGGCGGGCATGTCCAGGTGCGGGGTATCCGGCCCGGCTGCCGCGTCCGCCGAGAGGAACAGGCCCTTCGCCGCGCGTGCCGTGCCCCACGATTTAGTGGTGGCCTCAAACCCCTCTCCGCGAGCGAGCTTCTTGCTGTCGAGCAGGTAGCCCTGGTTGAACGCCGACTGGCTGTACACAGTCGCGAGGCGCGCACTCTCCTTGCCGTGCAGATCGTTAAAAACGACCTCGGCCCCCAGCAATGGCGAGCGCCAGGTGGCATAACTGAAGAGTGCATCGGTGCCCCGCACCGGATCCTGGTGCGAAAAATCGTGTAATGCGCCGCTGATGAGCATGCGATCCACATCGCGGTTTTCGCCGTCGAGCAGCACCTCGGTCCCCGGCAGCAGGGGCGAGTGGAAGCCGCCCTGGGACGAGGACGAGGGACGCAGCAGGCGCAGGTTCAGCAGCTTGTTGTCGGTGTTGCCCGAGCCCTGCAGGAACTTCGGCAGGACCGGATAGCGTCCGTGCGCATCCATGTACCCGTAGGGGGTCGAGTCCAGCGTTGTGACAATGCCAACGACCGGGCCGGCCAGAAAACGCCAGTCCCGCTGGTAGTCGAACCGGGGTCGGTAGGTCAGATGCGCGGGCATCGCCTTGAAGCGCGTATAGGCCGGCTTCATGCGGCTGCCCTTCATCCTGAACGACGTGATCACGAAGCCGTATTCGGCGCTCGCGAGCTTCGTGTTGGTGAGCTTGATCACGACGCCCGCCGCGATGCCTTTCGCATCGCTCTCCCCGGCCAGCGTGACCTGACGCGCGATCTGCTCGCTGCGCCGCGTCTGCGCGAACGCCTCGCCCTGCTCCGGCGTCAGATGGCCTTCCGCGCTGAGGCTGATCTGCCCGAACACCGAACGGTCATCGGCCTCATCCGAGACGCTCGCCGTGGCCCGCAGCGGATCCTCCGGGGTGCGGTAGTTGCGCTCCCACAGTTCGATGGTCGCTGGCACCAGCGTGCGCTGCGCGTGGACCGCCTGCGCTGCCTCATGCCAGTTGCTGCTCAGGCCCGAGGCGGCTAGCAGCGGCACGTCGATCGAGTGGATGTAGGCACGCGGATTATTGGCGAAGACGATGGTGTCGAGCTTGCCGTCCTCGCCGCGTCCCTGTTTGTAGAACCAGAAAACACCGAGGCGGCGGCAGTGACGGGTGATGAAGTTCCATAAGGACTCTTCGTACATCACGACTTCTTCCATCTTCTCCTGCAGCCCTTCGATCTGGAACTCGACATCGAAGGCTTCGAAGTTCTTCCGGTCGACCAGCGCCTGCGTGAGCATCTCCTGAAACGTCACGTCCTTGTAGACGTCGCTCCTGATGATGCGTTTGCAGTAGGCCACAAAGCGCGGCTCGATGACCAGCCGGTACGCGGCCTCGTCGCGGCTCGTGCGGATGCGCTTCCAGCACGTCACGACCCCATTGAAGGTGGCCGCCGCGTGATCGGCCGGTTCGGTCCAGTTCGCCGAAGGCACCGCGGCGCGCTCGTCGACCTGCAGGCCCGCACGCCACCCGACGTAATCCTTGCCGTCAATGTCGAGTTGCGGTGACGTGACCGTGATATCGACCTTGTAGTCCTTGCAGAACCCGCCGCCCACCTTGAAGTCGAGCACATCGAGATCGTGCTTCTTCCTGCCGATCCACAGCGTGAGGTGCTGGGTCAGTCGCGCGCTCGGGTGGCGCAGCGCATCCGTAAAGCCCTTCGTCACAGCATTCATACGCCATCCCTGTCCGGTTGAAAGAAACGATGCGAAATCGTTGCGTTCTCAGCTTCTGGCGCAGGAATCTAGGGTTGCAACACGAACACGTCAATCGGGCTGACGGGCGGGTGTCTGAAATTTTCAACGGTTCTGTCAAACAACGACAAATCACGATCCTTCCATTTTTCGAGATGGCAATACGTGATAAGGGGATCGCGAAGCGGTTTGCGCGTTATGGGGAAATCGCGGGAGCGGATGAGGACGCGGGCACGGTGACCGTGGCAGTATGTCCTTCGATACCGCTGACACTATTCGAGTTAGATAGTCGGCAATTCGGCGTCCGCCAAATCGAAACGCATCGTGCGATTCGACATTTCTCTTCTTTGCCAAGAGCGCGCCCGGACGACGCGGCGCTAGCGCGCCGCCCGCGGCATCGTCGCGATCGGAATCAGGAATTCCGACACGCCGGTCAGGATGATCTGCACACCGATGCACAGCAGCAGGAACGCCGACACCCGCAAGGCGACCTTGGTGCCCTCGACGCCGAGATAGCGCGCCAACACGGTCGCGCGGCTATAGATCAGATACACGGTGACGGCCACCGCGAACGTGATCGCGACCGACGCGATGCTCGACATCACGAACGCCGACAGCTTGTGCGTGCGATTCGCGGAAAGCGCGATCGCGGTCGCGATCGAACCGGGCCCGGTGGTCAGCGGCACGGTCAGCGGAAAGAAAGCACGCGACATCGCGTTCTCGGCGTCGACGCGCTTGACTCCCGTTTGCTCGAGCGCCGGCGTATCGGGTGCGTTGAGCATCTGCCAGCCGCCCACCGCAAGCGCGAGCCCGCCGCCGATGCGCAGCGCTTCCATTGAAATACCGAAGAAATGTAGGATCGGCGTGCCGATGAAGAACGCCACCAGCAGCACGCAGGCGGCGTTGATCGCGATCTTGCGGGCGAGCGCGTTGCGCTCGTCGAGGGTCAACGACGCGGTTCGGTCCAGAAACACAAACGCGCCGCCGAACGGATTGATGATGCTGATCAAGCCGGTGAAGCCAAACAGAATGTCCGAGATCAGACTTTCGACCATGTGCGTGCCCGTGCGTCTGTGTTTGTCTGCGTGCGTCTGCGTGCGCTTGAGTGCGCATGCGCGGGTTCGCGCCGACGGCGATGAAGCCGGCACGCATCGCGCGGTCCGGAAAATGCTGCAAATGCTCGCAGATGATATCGCGGCGCGCCCGTGACTCTTGCAAAAAAAGCTGCACAGCAACTTGCGTCCCGCCGCGCGTCCCGCCTTGCGGTGCAGCAACCCGGGCCGGGAAGATGCATCTGCAACGGTCGAAGTCCTCACATTTATTTTGACCTGCTTTACGGGACCGAAGCATCCGGCATACAGTCGTCAGCGAAGCCCGGAATTTCAACGACACATACCTACTGGTTCGAGGAGTTGCCCACATGCTGCTTCGAGTTCTTGCCGCACTGCCGTTCATCGGCATGCTGGTCGGCATTGCGTTTGTCAATCGGGTCGAGCCGCTCGTGCTCGGCATGCCGTTCGTGCTGGCCTGGATCGTCATGTGGGTGGTGTCGAGCGCGATCATCATGGCGATCATCTACCACCTCGATCCGACCAACCGACACGTCGCCACCGCTGGCGAGGAGGCTCGCTCATGAGCGCACTCGTCATCATCGCCGCGGTCACGCTGTTCGCGCTGTTCCTCGGCGTGCGCGCAAGGCGCGGCCACGACATGAACCTCGAGCAGTGGAGCGTGGGCGGCCGCAGCTTCGGCACCGCGTTCGTGTTCCTGCTGATGGCCGGCGAAATCTATACGACCTTCACGTTCCTCGGCGGCAGCGGCTTCGCGTACGGCAAGGGCGCGCCGGTCTACTACATCCTCGCCTACGGCACGCTCGCGTACATCCTGTCGTACTGGATGCTGCCGCCGATCTGGCGCTACGCGAAAACGCACCACCTCGTGTCGCAGCCGCACTTCTTCACGCGCAAATACGATAGTCCGGCGCTCGGCACGCTGGTCGCGCTGGTCGGCGTGACCGCGCTGATTCCGTATCTGGTGCTGCAACTGAAGGGCCTCGGCATCATCGTTGCGACCGCGTCGTACGGTGTGATCACGTCGACAGCGGCGATCTGGATCGGCGCGATCGTCGTGACCTCTTACGTGATCGTGTCGGGTGTGCGCGGCTCCGCGTGGAACTCCGTGGTCAAGGACCTGCTGATTCTCGCGATCGTGCTGTTCCTCGGCATCTATCTGCCGCTGCATTACTACGGCGGCTTCGGCGAGATGTTCCGCACGATCGACGCCGCGCGTCCCGGCTTCCTGACCTTCCCGGCGCGTGGCTCGAGCGTCGTGTGGTTCCAGTCCACGGTGCTGCTGACCGCGCTCGGCTTCTTCATGTGGCCGCACACGTTCGGCTCGATCTTCACGGCGAAGGACGAGCGGATCTTCCGCCGCAATGCCGCGATCCTGCCGCTCTATCAGTTGATCCTGCTGTTCGTGTTCTTCGTCGGCTTCGCGGCGACGCTGCGCGTGCCGGGCCTGAAGGGCGCCGACATCGACCTGTCGCTGTTCCGCCTGTCGCTGCAGACCTTCGATCCGTGGTTCATCGGCGTGATCGGCGCGGCCGGTATCCTGACCGCGCTGGTGCCGGGCTCGATGATCCTGACTGCGGCATCGACGCTGCTCGCCAACGACGTCTATCGCGGCATGGTGAACCGCAACGCGTCGGATGCGTCGGTCGCGACGATCGCGCGCGTCCTCGTGCCGGTCGTGGCGCTGGTTGCGGTCGGCTTCACGCTGAACGGCGGCGAAACCATCGTCGCGCTACTGCTGATGGGCTACAGCTTCGTCACGCAGCTTTTCCCAGCGGTGATTTGCAGCCTGTTTCCACGCGACCGCGCGACCAAACAAGGCGCGTTCTGCGGCATCGTCGCGGGTGTCGCGGTGGTTACGCTGAGCACGACGCTGCACTGGAGCGTCGGCCAACTGATGCCGTTCCTGCCCGATGCGTTGAAGGACGTCAACATCGGCTTCGTCGCGCTCGCGGTGAACGTGATCGTGTTCGCGATCGTCAGCGCGGTTACACAGCCGAGCGCGGCCGAGCAGGAAAAGCACGCGTCGGTGCATTGAATGTCCTACGTTCTGTACTACTCGCCCGGCGCGGCCAGCATGGCCGTGCATTGGATGCTGCTCGAAATCGGCGTGCCGTTCGAAGCGCGGCTCGTCGATATCGACGCCGGCCAGCAGCACGATCCCGAGTATCTGCGTCTGAATCCGGCCGGCCGCGTGCCGACGCTGATCGTCGATGGCGAGCCGCGGCATGAATCGGCCGCGCTGCTGATGCTGCTCGCGGAGCGCCACGCCGAGGCCGGCCTTGCGCCCGCGCCGGGGTCGGTCGCACGCGCGGAATGGCTCGAATGGATGATCTACCTCGCGAACACGCTGCTGCCCGCGATGCGCGACTGGTTCTACGCCGGCAGCGACGGCGACCCGGCTGGCGCCGACGCGGTGCGCGCGCTCGCGCGGCGCCGCATCGAGCAGGCGTGCGCGCGGCTCGACACGCATTTCGCCGACGGCCACGGCTACCTCGCGGGCGGCAAGCTCAGCACCGCCGACCTGCTCGCGCTCGTGCTGATGCGCTGGACCCGCAACATGCCGCGCCCGGCGACAGAGGGCTGGCCGCATCTCGCGAGCTATATCCGCAGGCTGCGCGCACGGCCCGCGTTTATCGAACTCAATGAGCGGGAGAAGCTGACCGAGTGGCGCAACGACGATCAGTGACGCTCGCGCGGGTTCACAACGTCGCTTCCCTGCCCGTCCGCGCCGCGAACGCGAAGCCGTTCTTGCCGGTGCGCTTGATCCGATACATCGCGGCATCGGCAGCGGCGACCAGACGGCGGTGATCGTCGACGTCGTCGGGATAGCTCGCGATGCCCACGCTCGCGCGCACGCCACCGATTCCCATCTGCTCGTCGGTGTCGACCACGCAGGCCATCAGCCGGCGCGCGATCTCGGCCAGTTCGTCATCGCCCGCGAAGGTGCGCACCAGCACCGCGAACTCGTCGCCACCGATGCGCGCGACCAGATCGCCTTTGCGCACCGACGCGCGAAACCGCGCGGACACCGCGGCGAGGAATTCGTCGCCGGTGCGATGCCCGAACGAATCGTTGACCTGCTTGAAGCCGTCGAGGTCGATATACAGCACGGCGAGCCGCTGCTCGGCGACCGAAGTCCGCGCGTTCTTAGCGGCGGAGTCGAGCGCGGCCAGCAGCTTGCGGCGGTTCGACAGGCCGGTCAGCGGATCGTGCAGCGACGCGTGCTCGAACTCGTGCGACTGCCCCGCAAGCTGCCGGTTGCGCTTCGCGTACATGCCGAGCGCCGTGATCAGCATGCAGAACAGCAGCGCGGCGAGCGCGATCAGCGTGCGCGCGACGTGCGCGACGCGCAGCCGCACGTCGGCGCTCGCGGCGTCGCGTTGCGCGCGCCAGTAGGCCGACACGCTGCCGAGCACGGTCGCGACGGCTTCGGGCGCCGCCTGCGTCGGTGACATCGATGGAATGGGCGGCGCCGGCGACGGACTCGCGTTGACGAGCGCCGCGAGCGATGCGAAACGCCGCGCGAGTTCGGCGCGCGCCGCGTCATAGGCCGGCACGAACGACGCGTCGTGATTCGCTGGAGCATTAGCCATGCGCTGCCACACGGCCAACTGTTCGCGCGCGCTGTCGACGCGCCCGGCGGCTTCGAGCACGAGGCCCGCGTACTCCTGCTTCAACTGATCGGAAAACACCGTGCGGATCTGCATCGCCACGTACAGCAAGCCGAACAGCAGACACAACAGCGCGGCCACGGCGATGCTCGCGGGCCCCGGCCGGAAGGGCCGCACCGGCATGCGCGCGAGTGCGCCGCCGCGCGGCCCGGTTGGCGCTGCCGCCCCGACGGCCGCTCCCTCAGGGATGGGAGTAGGTATCTCGTTGCTGTCGGCCGTTGTCATTTTGACGATAGCTCACGCGTCGAAAGAACTGTCCGATCCGCGCAAACAGACTGCTGCTCTTGTGCTTCGACGACGCGCGCCGCTCCTGCTGCGCGAGCCGCGTTTCTTTCGCGCCGTGGCCGGCCGCGGGCTGCGCGGTGGAACCGGCCGCGGTGGAACCGGCCGCGGTGGAACCGGCGGCACTGCTGACGTGCCGGGTGGAGCGCGAGGATGACGCGGGAGCAATCGGGGTCGCGGGCGGGTCGGCCGAACTATCGAGCGACGGATCGACCGAGGTATCGACCGGCGTATCGGCCAGCGTGGCGTTGAGACTCGGGTCAGGCGCAATCGGGTGAATCGGCCCGGACCAGACGGCCGGGTTGGTGTCCTCGAAACCGCCTTTCGCGCCGGCCGCTTCGAGCGCAGCATCCGGCGCGGTGGGCTGCGCGGCTGACTTTGTGACCGACTGTATAGCTGGCGGCGTGGCCGACGGCGCGGCAACGTCCTGGGGCGCGTGCGCGACGGCGACCGTCGGCACCCCGCCCGATGCCGACGAGCCGAGCGCCTGGCGCGCGCCGGCGATGGCATCCGCATAGGTCTGCTGATCCTGATTGAACCAGACGCCGTAGGCGACGGTGCCCATCACGCCGAAGGTCAGCGCGCCCGCTGCCGCGAGGCACAGCGCGAGGCGGCCGAAGCGCGGCGGTGGCGCGCCCGATTCGTTGGGGCCGTCGAGATTGAAGCCGGAGTACCGGCCGTCCGCTGCGGAATCACGCAAGTCGGTATCGTCGGGATCGGTAGCCATCGAAATACGCTCCGGGTATGCCACTTCCTGCTACAAGCTGACCAATCGACGAGCGCGCGGATAGGCCGCGCTCGCGGGCTGTCGCTTGCACGCACTGCCCATCGAATGTAATCCTGTCGCGTACGCGCGACAACACAGCAGCGTTGCGTTTCCGCCTCGCTTCCGTGGTGCTCCAGACGAACGCCGCCCGATACTGCGCGAGTTGGCAAAAAAAGTGTGCAAAGCTGGTAAAAAACGCCCACCCAGCTAGAACCCCAGACAGGCAGCCATGCGCCTGACGTCGGCCGCTACGCTCGATGCGACGCGGGTCCTGCAAAACGCGCCAACGCGGTCGCTGTCTCGCATGCAATAACCGCGCCTGGCGGTGGACTGGTAAGGTCAGGTCCGCGCATGTCGCGACCGCCGCGCGGGGCCGGGCCGGGCCTACCGTTATCCGTCAGCATAGAAATCATGTCGAACAGGTATCAGCACAAGCCACTCACGCCGTTGCGTCGCGCGCTCGCTCGCTTTTCTCTTTCGGAAACCGCCAAGTACACGAAGCTGACGCTCGGCCTGTGGATCGGTTTCGGTCTCCCTTATCTGCTCGGCTACCCGGACGTTGCCGTGCCGCTCGCCGGTTCGACGATGCTGACACTGGCGCTCGGTAGCTCGATTTCGGCGGCCAGAAGCTACTTCCACAAGCGCGTGTTTTCGAACGTGGTGGCGATGCCGATCGGCACGCTGCTGATCTGGCTGACCGCGCCGCACCTGTGGATGGGCGCGGCGCTGCTGCCGCTCGTGATCTTCAGCATCGTCGCGCTGCGGCCGTCGCTCTCGTCAACGATGGCAACGAACAGGCCACCGACGTCGTCGCGCAACTGGCCGCGGGTCGGCTCGATAAAGCGCGGATCAAGCCGGCGGCCTCGAAGCTGCGCACGCTGGGCACGAACCTGAAGCAGGCGCACCAACTGCTGAAGACCGACATCGAGCAGGCTTGGGTGTCGCCGCATCTGAAGCGCAACGCGGCACGGCTGCCGCTGTTCGCGAGCTATCAGGAGACCTTCGATTCGCTGGTCAATTTTCTCGAAACGATGGACACGTTTCACGATCAGTTCGCGGCGCTCGACGCCGCATGGCGCGAAGCGTTTCTCGCGCGGCTCGCGAAGCTCGTGAACGCGCACCGGCAGTTGGGGCGGCGGACCTGCGCCGCGAGCGAGCGCCGCTCGCGGCGCCGCCGTTGCAGTTGGAGGACCTGCGTCAGCTGACCGGGGACCTGCCCGCGTCGAACGTATTTACGAGCGTGTACCTCGGGCATCTGACCGGCTACGGAATTCTGTTGTGCCGGTTGAGCGAGCTGCATACCGCGTGAGCGGCGCGGTTGCGCCGTTCACTGTATGGCTCATTGGACGACTCATTGCACGGTAATGGTCGCCTTCATGTTCGGATGGATGCCGCAAAAGATCTTATACACGCCCGGTTTATCGAACCTGTACTGATAGGTGTCGTCCTGATCGAGCGCGGCCGAGCGGAACAGGCCCGCGTCGTTGACCACGGTGTGCGGCTCGCCGTCGAGATTTTTCCACGTGACCGTCGTGCCGGCCTTGATGGTCAGCTCCATCGGCGTGAACATGAAGTTCTTGATGACTATCGCGTTAGGGGTCGACGCGACGGTCTGTTGCTGCGCCTTCATCGGCATCTGCATCGGCGTCGTCGTTTGCGCGAAGCCGAGCCCCGCCGACACCGCCAGCATCGCGAGACTGCCGAACAGAATCGCGAGCGCGCGGCCCATCGTATTGGTCAACATCACTGATCTCCTGAAGCGTAAAAGTAGCGCGTGCCGTCAGGCGAGCGTCGTGTCGTCGAGCGTCGCCTTCAGCGGATGACGCGCGATGCTGACACTCGTCACGCCGAGCATCTTCGGCAACTGGTCGCTCGCGACCTTCAGCGGCCCCGGGGCATCGCCGTTGCCGGCGGTCGGCTGCGGATAAGCGGTCGAGCGCGCCGTGTGGAACGTGATGTTGCCTTCGACCTTCGTCACGATCTGATGAATGTGACCGTTCAACACCGTCACGGAACCGAAGCGCTTCAGATAGCTCATCGCCTGTCCCGCGTCGCCGGTGCCCCAGCCCCACGGCTCGTAGATCGTCCACATCGGCATGTGCGCGAACACGACGACCGGTGTGCTCGACGAGCGGCCCTTCAGATCGTTTTCGAGCCATTCGAGCTGCTCGTCGCCGAGACCGCCGAGGCCGTTCGGCTTGAAATGCATCACGTTGACGAGGCCGACGAAATGCACACCCTCGTGGTCGAAGCTGTAATAGCCGCGGTTATCCGACGCCTTGCCGAAGCGGCTGAAGTACTCGGTGCCGGGGCCGTCGGTGACGTCATGCTCGCCGGGCACCGTATGCAGCTCGGTGATCTTCAGTCCCGACATCAGCTGCGCGGCGAGATCGAACTCCGACGGCTTCGACAGATGCGTGATGTCGCCGGTGTGAATCGCGAGCGGCGGCCGCGCCGGCATCGCGTTGACGTAGTCGATCGTCTGTTTCAGCGTGCCCGCGACATCGGGATTCGCTTCCTTGTTGAAGCCGATATGCGTATCGCTGATCTGCAGGAAAAGCGGCACGCCGGCCGCGGATGGCGCGGTGTTCGAGTCGGCCGCGAGCGCGAGCTCGACCGGCGTCAGCACGCCGCCCGACAACATGAACACGGTGCCAAGGCCACCGAACGCAAGACACTTCAGCGCGCCGCGACGCGCCGGATCGAATGAATGTTGTGACGACATGATGACCTCACGATAGGGATTCGCCGAACCGAACCCGGTTCGTGAGGCATGACTGGCGTGCGGCGGGTTTTATTCCCGCGGGCTACTGTTGGGTTGCATGGGCCGGGACAGTCACTGGAAAGAGGACGGTGACGTCCAGGCCGGTTTGCTTCTGCTGATCGGAGAAGTCGAACAGGATTTCGGCACCGATGCGATCGGCAATGGTTTGGACGATAGAAAGGCCCAACCCCGAACCAATCTGCTCGCTGCCCAGAGTGCGGTAGAACGGATCAAAAACCCGGCCCCGTTCCGCCAACGGAATACCAGGGCCCGTGTCCTTGATGTGCAGCCCAGCACGCCTCTCCTCCATACTCACCGAAAGATCGACCCGTCCTCCTTCAGGCGTGTAGCGAATGGCGTTATCGACGAGGTTCTTGACTACGGCGATCATGTCCAGCTCACCGACCCACACGTGCGCGTCCTGAGTTCCCTCGACCCCAATGTCGATGTGCCTGGCCTCGGCCAACGGCATCAGGTCTTCAAGCACGCGGCGGTAGATACCTTGGACGGATATCGGCGACTTCGGCGATTCGGCCACCGACTGCGCGCGGGCCAACGTCAGGAGTTGATCCAGCAGGTTTCTGCCTCGTTCGATTCCCTGGCATAGAACAGTCAGCCGTTCGCGCGCCGGGACGGACATTTCCGTGTCTGCGAGGCGCTCCGCTTGTAGGGACAGGGCGGTCAGCGGCGAGCGAAGCTCGTGCGCGGCATCCGCGACGAAACGGCGCTGAGACTCCATGGACTGACCCACACGCGTGAGCAGGCGATTGATCGCCACGACGAACGGCCGTACCTCGACGGGAAGGTGGCGATCTTCGATGGGATGCAACGCCTGCTCGGCGCGCTGATCGATTTCCTCGGAGAGTGCCGCGATGGGCCGAAACATCTTGCGCACCAGGTCGGCGACGATCAGCAGCAGCACCGGGACCAGGATCAGGAAAGGCATCACGGTGCGCAGCGCACCATCGCGAGCAATTTCATTGCGGAAACCAGACTCCTGGGCCACGGCGATGCGCTCGCCAGCAGCCATCGTCTTGACCAGCACGCGGAATGTCTCGCCGCCGACATCCAGCGTGTGCAGACCATCAGCCAGCGTTGCAGGCAAGGCAAGCAGTCCACCGTCATCCACGGCTACCGAGGTCGGATTAGCGTCGCCCAGGTGTTGAACGATCACGCGCGATTCTTCATCGCCGTCTTTGCTGCGGGTACCGGAATCCGGAGGGGATGGCGACAGGCGCTGCCGATCCATGAGCTGCGCCACCTGGCGCAACACATCGTCTTGCAGTTCGTGCGCTTCATCGAAGGCCGACAGGAACGAAAAAACGCCCGCTACCAAAGCCACGAAAAGAATGCCCACCGACAGGGCAACCGACAGCTTGAGCTGAACCGACTCGTTCAGGCGCCTTTTGAAATCATCCATCCAACCCCTCTGATGTTTTTGATCATTTCGCTGCCCAGCTTGCGCCGCAGCGCATGGATCAGAAATTCGACAGCATTGCTTTCGACTTCTTCTCCCCACCCGTAGATGCGATCTTCCAGCTCGCTGCGTGACAAAATAGCGCCCGGCCGAACCAGCAGCGCTTGCAGTAACGAGAATTCGCGGTTGGACAGTTGCACTGTAGAACCGCCGTTGACGCTGGCCTCTCTCGTGGCCGGATCGAGCGACACCACGCCGTTGCTAAGAACGGGCGCTGCGCTGCCTGCCTTGCGTCGTAGCACGGCACGCATCCTGGCCAACAGTTCAGCCATCTCGAAGGGTTTGAGCACGTAGTCATCGGCCCCGCCGTCCAGGCCGCGCAGGCGGTCATCCAGGCCATCGCGCGCCGTGATGATGAGCAGGCAAACCGGGTTGTCGCTGGCGCGGATGCTGGTCAGTACGTCCAGTCCATCCTTGCCGGGTAGGCCCAGGTCGAGCAACACCAGGTCATAGTGCTGGCAAGCCAGCGTCGTGAGCGCAGTCCGCCCGTTCTTCACCCAGTCCGCCGCATAGCACGCATCATTCAACGCACCCTGGATCGCTTCACCGATCATGGGGTCGTCTTCGACCAGCAATACCCGCATTCCCCCTCCGTTCAATCGTCGTTCAATGTGCGGTCCTGGCTGCCCGCTGTCTGAAGAGCAGGATAGCCGTCAGCATCAAGCCAAGCAGCGCGGCCGACGCCGAATAGCGACTCAAGGCCAGACCACCTGCGCTCGGCGGCTTGTCCAGAAAATCACCGACCACGGCGCCCAACGGGCGGGTCAGGATGAACGCCGCCCAGAACAACAGCGTGCGGGATACGCTGGTCCGGTAGTAAGCGGCCGCGACCAGGGCGAGCAGCCCGCCGAATACGATGGCCGCGCCGCTGTAGCCCAGACCCGCCGTATCGGCCGTCCAGTCGCCCAGCGCCGTGCCCAGGGTCTGGGAGAACATGATCGTCACCCAGTAGAAGGCTTCGGCTTTGGGCGAACTGATCGTGCTCACCGACACGGAGCCTAGCGTGCGATGCCAAACAAACAGCGATCCGAGCAGCATGGCCAGCAGCAAACTCGCGCCGCCAGCGTATCCGATTCCGAGCGAGCGATCCGCAAAATCGGCTAGCGTCGTGCCGACCGTGGTGGTGGCGACGATGGTGGTCCAGTAAAGGAAGGGATGGAATCCTTTGGCCTTGATCTGCGCGATCACGGCGACCAGGAAAATTGCCGCGAAGATGCCGGTTCCGACCAGATAGCCCAGATTCATGGACATCGAGACGGCATCGCCGCCGGTTTCGCCGAGCGTAGTAGCGGCGATCTTGATGAGCCAGAACCCCAGCGTTACTTCGGGGACTTTGGCCAGCGCGCGTTCAGTGGATGTTTTCATCGGACAGGTTCGCTGGTCAGACCTTGCCTTGGAGTGTGTCAAAGGTTTTCACCAGGTTGCCGATGGCTGCCTTGCAATCCTGCTGGTTAGGCGTATCCGCGCGCAGTGCTGCCAAGGCCTTGTCGATGGCCTTGTCGAGCACGTGCCAGTCATCGGCAGCCCGTGGTTTCAGCCCAGCCTCGGCCGAGTCCCAGCTCACCTCCAGATCCTTGATGCGGGCCTTGGCTGCGGGCAGATCGCCATTGTCCACGATGGTTGCCACGTCGCTGGCGATGTTGCGGAACGCCGACAGGTCGCCGAGCCTGGAGACGAGTTTGTCCTGCGATGCCGTGGCGGCCTGCGCGGATGTGGCCGGCGCTGTGCCCGGGCCAACGTGGTCGGCAGACCTGGAACAACCGGCTGCCAGGGCGACGAGAACGGCCGCCGATACGACGGCGACACGACGGGCGATGGGGTGCGCACTGCGCATGGTTTCTCCTGGAGAAGTGGAACGAGGGTTAGTCGGCCGCTGGTGCCGATCGGCCTGCAGTCATGCCGAACTGCGCGACGGCCACCAGCACGACGATCACCATCAGGAACAGGGCGCTGGTCCACATGGCGCCCATGCCGAGGCCGCCGTAGGTCCTGGCCTGGGTCAGTAGATCGCCCAGCGCGGCACCGAACGGACGAGTCAGGATGTAGGCGATCCAGAAGGTCAGCACAGCGTTGCCCCCCATGCGCCAGGCGGCAAAGGCAACGCCGATCAACGCACCGAACGCGACCGCGCCCCAGCTGAAGCCCAGGCCCAACGCCTCGGTCGCCAGATCACCGGCCGCTGTCCCCAGCGCGAAGGTACATAGGATGGCGGCCCAGTAAAACAGCTCCCGGCTGCGCGTCACGATGTCGTGCATCGACAGCGTGCGTTCGACCCGATACCAGACGGAAAAGATCGCGACGAGCGCCACCGCGAACACGAAGGTGCTGACATACAGACTGACCCCCAGGCCGTCGGTTAGCAGGTCAGTGATCTGGGTGCCGACTACGCTGACCAGCACGACCGTCAGCCAGTAGATCCACGCGGTGTAGCGGCGGGTGCGCACCTGCGTGAGCAAGGCGACCGCCAGCAGGGCGGCCATGACCGAGCGGGTGATTCCCTGGCCCCACCCCGCATTGACCGCCAGGAAGTCGGCCCCCGTTTCGCCCACCGTTGTGGACATGATTTTGATGATCCAGAACGACAGTGTGACTTCCGGGACTTTGTTGAGCCAGTCATCCAATCGGGGCGCGGGCAATTTGTTCATGGTGTTCTCGTGCCGAAGTGAAAAGGATTGCCGTCAGTCTGACGAGGCTGCCTTAGCTGAGCCATAGGGTCGCTCGCGTTGTGGAACGCCGCGCGACGCGATCGCCGTGCGACAGCACACCTTCCAGCTCGAAGAGAAGCAGCGTGACGCGTTGCGCTGCGCGCCTAGCGCGTTTTCTGTCGCAACGGCCTGAAGAACTTGCGGATCTCGGCCGCGAGCAACGCGGGCTTTTCCATCGCCGCGAAATGCCCGCCGCCCGGCATTTCGCTCCACTGCGCGACGTTGAAGGTTCTTTCGAGCCAGCTGCGCGGCGGATGATTGATCTCCTTCGGAAACAGCGCGAAGCCGACTGGCGTGTCGATGCGCTGGCCGTCGGAGAAACGCATCGGCTGCAGGCGGTTTTCCCAATACATCTGCATCGCCGGGCCGATGCACTGCGTGAACCAGTACAGCGAGATATTGGTCAGCAGATCGTCTTTCGAGAACACGCTTTCCACGTCGCCGCCGCAGTCGCTCCACGCGCGAAACTTCTCGCCGATCCATGCGGCGAGTCCCACCGGCGAATCGTTCAGCGATGCGGCGATGGTCAGCGGCCTGGTGCTGTGCTGATGCGCGTAGCCGCCTTCGAGTGCTGCCCAGTCGTTCTTCTCGCGCAGATAGTCCTGCTCGGCCGACGTCAGCTCCAGCTGCGCCGCGCCGATCGCGGGCTCGTAGGAACTCGGCAGGAAGTTCAGATGGATGCCGTCGACCGCCTGCGGATGATGCGAGGCCAATGCGATCGACACGCCCGCGCCGAGATCGCCGCCCTGCGCGCCGAAGCGCTCGTAGCCGAGCCCGCGCATCAGCGCCACCCACAGGTCCGCGACCTGGAACGCGGACGTGCCGGCCTGCGCGGGCGCAGGCGAAAACGCGAAGCCCGGCAGCGACGGCGTGACGACGTCGAACGCATCGGCGGGATCGGCGCCGAACGCGGCCGGATCGCACAACTGATCGAGCAGCGCGTGAAACTCGAAGAATGAGCCGGGCCAGCCGTGCGTGATCACGAGCGGATAAGCTTGGAAGCCTGGCACGACACTGGCGGCCCGCCGATGCGCGAAGTGCACGGTCTGGCCGTCCACGTCGGCGAGAAATTGCGGCAGCTGGTTCAACCTGCGTTCGGCCGCGCGCCAGTCGAATTGCCCGGCCCAATAGGTCGCGAGTTCGCGCAGCCAGGCCGGGTCGGCGCCCTGCTGCCACGCGGGCGCGGGCGTCGCGGGTGTCCAGCGCGTGGCGCGGATGCGGCGGCGCAGTTCGTCGATGTCCTGATCGGCGATCCCTATCTCAAACGGGTGGATCTGCATGAGGCGTCCTGGCTCAGTGGGCGGTTCACCGTCATCGTACGCGCGTCGGGCGAAAACCGGATAATGGGCGTCCGTTCCGTACGATTGATTCCCCGACCCACAGGAGATTGACGCGATGTCCGCTTATGAATCCAAGGTGCCGCGAGTGCTGCTGACGAACGACGACGGTATCGACGCGCCCGGCCTCGCCGTGCTCGAAGCCGTTGCCGCCGAGCTCGCGCACGAAGTCTGGGTGGTCGCGCCCGAGCACGACCAGAGCGGTACGTCGCATTCGATCAGCCTGCATTCGCCGCTGCGCGTGAGCCGCCAGGGCGAGCGCCGTTTCGGCGTGACCGGCACGCCCGGCGATTGCGTCGTGATGGGCGTGCGTCATCTGATGCGCGAGGCGCCGCCGTCGCTCGTATTGTCCGGCGTCAATCGCGGCGGCAACCTCGGCATCGAAACGATGTTCTCGGGCACGGTCGGCGCGGCGATGACGGGTCTGCTGCTCGGGCTGCCGTCGTTCGCGCTGAGCCAGGCGTTCAGCGATCGTGAGCGGGTGCGCTGGGACACCGCGCGCACGCTCGCGCCCGGCGTGATCCGCAAGTTGCTCGCGATCGAGCATGCGGCGCCGACCTGCCTGAACATCAACTTTCCGGACGTCGATGCCGCCGACGCCGGTCCGCTGACGCCGACGCGCCAGGGCGTCGGGCTCGTCAGGGACATCGAGGTGCTGGCGGAAGTCGATCCGCGCGGCATCCCGTATCACTGGCTGCGCTTCGAACGCGGCCCCCGCGACAACGATGCCGACAGCGAAACGGCAACGGTCGCGGCGGGTCGCGTATCGGTCACGCCGCTCGCGTTCGATCGCACCGATGAAGCCACCTTCGCGCGGCTCGCCGCGTCGTTGAGCTGACGGCTGCTGGAGACGCGGCGCGAGGCCCTGATTCAGTGCGCCCCTGATCCCGCTGGCTCGGGTCTGCCGAACGCGGGCATCGTACCGTTCTCACGCGCGCGCACGAGTTCGGCCTCTACCTCGGCGCGGGACTTGGGGGCGTTGCTGGAAACCGCGGTCGCGGTTTGCGTCGCCTGGTCCGAGCGCTGCATCGACCATGGCGACTCGACGCCTTGCGTGGCGTACTGCGGCAACGGCCATGCGTGTGGCGTGACGCCGGCCGCTTTTTTCGCGGACCGGTCGGCGGTGGAACTTTTGCGGTGACTGCCGCCGCGCGCATGATGTGTACCCGATGTGGTCGCAATGCTTTGCGCTGAGCGCGGTTTCGTCGCGGTGCCCGACGCGCCTTTGCCATGCTCGCCCGACGCCACGCGGCTATGGTGGGCGTGGCTGGTCGTTGTCGGGGCCGGCGCCTGTGTCCGGTTCGCCGTCACCGCGGGCTGCGGCGCCAAATTCGTCTGCTGTGGCTGTGGCTGCGGCTGCACTTGCGCCTTGTTCGCCTCCCGCGCGAACTGTAGCGCCGCGATGGCCAGCGCGTCGCCCGCCTGTGCTCCAATCGACGCGGCCGGCTGAGCCCGCAAGGCGGTCACGTCATCGCGCAGCGCATGGCGGCGCGTGGCCTGCGCGCCGGCCCGGCCTTCGCTCTGTCCCGCCGCCCCGTCCGTGGTGCTGACGCCGCGCTCTGTGTCGGCGGCGAAGCTCGCGCCCTGGCCGGACGACCAGTCGTTGTCGAGCTGCGACACATAGGCCCCAATCGTCACCGCGCCGAAGACGAGGCCCGTCAACACGATCATTCTCGGTTCGCTATACAAGGCACGCTCCCCATTCCAACACGCACGCGCATCCGACCGACCCATGGATCAAATTGTGGGCGATCCGAATCACAGTGTTTTCCTTTTAGACCCAACATCCGACGAATCGGCGGATCTGGTCGGGGATGTGTCCGAAATCGACGGGCATTGTTCTGTTCAAACAGGATCAGCGCGACGCTGCGCAAGGGTACGGCGCTCGGGCGGACGGCGACGACGGGCGGCATGGAGGGTGCTGTGAGCGTGGGTAATTGGATAGGATTATGCCCGCGCTCGCGCGCGCTCTCGCACGTGACTCGCGCGCCCTGCTCTGGCAAATCCGGGAATCCAATCACTTTGTCGCCTGCTGCGCCGCGACACGTAGCGGCGATGATGCCGGCGGCTCGCCGTAGCGGTGGCGATCATGTCGTGGGAGGGTTTCATGAAAACCTTGCAACGCAGCCGATTTCACCCGGCCGTCCTGACGTACCTCGTCCTTCTCGTTTTATCTGCCGTTGCAGGCGGACTGGTCCATCCGGTTCCACACGCTGCAGCGGACGAGGGGATCAATAACCTGCCGCTGACGCACGTCGCCGATATCCCGTTGCCGGGTCGCGCGACTCGGCTGGACTACGAAAGCTACGATCCCGATCGCCACCTGCTGTTCATCGCACACCTCGGCGACGGGGAGGTGATTGTCGTTGATGTGAATGCATCGCGCGTGATCGGGCGAATTCCTGACGTCTCATCGGTTCACGGCCTGCTCGCCATTCCCGGCATGTCGCGCGTATACGCCTCGGCGACTGGAACGGACGAGATCGTCGCAATCGACGAGGCAACGCTCAAGATAGTCGCACGCATGCCTGGCGGACACTACCCCGACGGGATGGCTTACGCGCCCGACGTGCATAAACTCTACGCATCAGACGAGACCGGTGGCACCGAGACAGTCGTTGACGTCCAGAGCAACCAGCGTGTCGCGACCATTCCGCTTGGTGGCGAGGTTGGCAATACGCAATACGATTCGCAATCGCATCACATCTTCGTCAGTGTTCAGACACGCAACGAACTCGTTGAAATCGACCCGACGATCGACAGGATCGTTGCCCGTCATGCGCTCCCGGGAGCCCAACAGAACCATGGACTGTTGATCGATTCACCTGACCGGCTTGCCTTCGTCGCCTGTCAGGGCAACCACAAGCTGCTCGTGTTCGATATGGGAGCACGGCGGGTCGTGCAGTCGTTCGACATCGGCAAAGACCCGGACGTGCTCGCGTTCGATCCGGCACTGGGCAGGCTGTATGTGGCCGGGGAAGCCGGCATCGTTTCCATCTTCAGTGTCAAAGGCTCGAATGTCACCAAAATCGGCGAAGGCCGGCTCGGGCCGAACGCGCACGTGGTCGCTATCGACCCCGCCACCCATCACACATTTTTCCCGCTGAAGAACGTTGACGGACATCCCGTGCTGCGCGTAATGGCGCCCAGGTAATGTCGGCGTCTGGTCGGACAAGCGAGTGCAGATTGCGAATCTGCCACTCGCTCAGCGCCTCATGCTTCGCGACGATTTCCTCAACGTAAAGGATCGCGTCACGGTGATTTGTCGCCTCGAAGTGCTCGCGAAGGGACTTTCCGCCGACCGTAATGCCTTCCAACACCACCTTGGTTTCGCGCAGCGTCAGTGTGTTGCCTTCGATCGCGTTCGAGTGATACGTCCACTCCAGCGTCAGCTTCTCGCGCAGTGACGCAACGGTGTGGGTCGGCAGCGGGCGCGCGGCCTCGAGCGTCGCCTTGTCAGCGTCAATCGTCAACAGCAGCGCGACAGTTTGATTCGACATTCCTCTCTCGAACTAAGGTCCATTACGCCAACCGTATATCGCCAATGGCGGCTTAACCCTTTCCACCAAATTACCCGGAACAGTTAGCCTGTCAACCGGCAAATAAAATACGGACACCCCTGAAAACCCGCTTTGATCCCGCTTCAAACCGCATATATTTCCGGATTAGCCGTAATCGACAAAAACTTCCCCGTCTTCCCATCGAGCGCGAGCATGTCGCCGCTTTCGATATTGAAGATCCACCCATGCAGCCGCAGCGTCCTGTTCGCGAGCCCGACCGCCACCGACGGATGCGTGCGGATATTGGCGAGCTGCGCGATCACGTTGTCCTCGACCAGCGCCGCGAGACGCTCCGCATCCGAGCCATAGTGGCGCGACGCGTTGATCGCCTTCGCCGCATCCGCGTGACGCAGCCAGCTCGCGACCGCCGGCATGTGCTCGAGATTCGTGCAGGCCGAGATCGCGGTCATCGCGCCGCAGTTCGAATGGCCGCAGATCACGATGTTGGTCACGCCGAGTACGGCGATCGCATATTCGACGGTCGCCGACACGCCACCCGGTTCCGGGCCGTACGACGGCACGATGTTGCCCGCGTTGCGAATCACGAACAACGAGCCCGGCTCGGACTGCGTCAGCAGTTCGGGCACCACGCGGCTGTCCGAACAGGTCACGAAGAGCGTGCTGGGATTCTGCGCGGTCGACAAACGCTTGAAGAGCGCGCTTTGCTGCGGAAAGACCTCGCGTTGAAAGCGGATCAGACCTTCGATGATTTCCTGCACGATATTCTCCAGAGAATCGAAGAGACGGATTTAAATTGCCGCGACTATACCGCAGCCTTTCAATCGTCGCGCGAATCACAGTGCTAAGCGCCGGACGCGCCTGCGGCGAATTGCCAGCGCAATCATGGCGTGCTTGCACGCGCCATAAAAAAGACCCGGCTGCCGGCAGCCGGGTCCAACTCTCTCGCTCACTCACCTGAATCGGTGCGTGCAGCACAACTGTAGGCGCGCCGGCGCGGCGAATACAGACGCCGCGGTGGAAGAGTCCTTTCCGCCGCGACCGCAATGGCTTTACCCGATGAAATCGAGCGGGTCGCTCAATCGAAGTCGCGCGTCTCGAGTTCCACGGACCGTCCCCCATTTCGTTCGAGCACCCGCCGCGTAGCATTTTCAATGCGGGCGCGGTTCGCCTCGAACGCTCCCACCAGATCGTGAGCCGAGGGGCTGCCGTTGCCGAGGTTGCCGTTGCCGAAATGGTCATTGAGCGCGTCGAGCGACACGCTGCACCATACGTCCGTCCCGTCCACATTGGCTTCGAAAGCGACGCGCGCAGCAGCCACCGCTTCCCGGCGTCCGGTGAATTCGATCCTCATAATGGTCCTCCATGTGTCAAAGGGAAACCAGAATACGCAATGGTCGTGCCCATACTGGCCGGCTGGCCAACTGCCCGGGCGCGAGCACGCATTCTCCGCAAGGTGCATACGCCTGACCGGCCGCCACGCGCGGCCGCGTTGATGCGTCGCGGCACAGCCTCCAGCGGGCCGCCGACGCGCTCAACATACCGATACTACGCTCTTCATGTCCCGCGGCCTTGTCTTCACGCGTTCGAGTCGCGCGGCGTAGTGAGCGGCGCGCGTGTGCGAGCGCTACGACCCGCTTGCCGGCAGCGTCGCCACGAAGAAATCGCGCACCTGTGCGGCGGTTCGCGCATGAATCGCGGCGCGGTCGACACCGGGCCCGTCCTTGCAGATCGGCGCCAGACGCTCGACGGCCGCCGGCTCGCACACATCCATGAACGTATAGTGCGACGCGCCCGACACCATCGTCACCGTCGCTTGCGGCATGAAGCCCGCGATGCGGTGAATGTTGGTGTTGACCGGCGCGGTCGTATCGGCCTCGCCCGCGAGCAGCGCGACCGGAATCGTCACTTCCCTGAACGACGAGCTGTTGAATGCCTCGCCGAGCGCCGGCGCAATCGCGAACGCGGCCTTGATGCGCGGATCGCGATACGAGTCGCCCGAATGCGCGCGCGATGCGTTCGCTTCGGCCGATAGCCTCTCCACCGTCAGCGCCGGCGCGCCCGCTTCGTGCGCGAGACTCGCGGCTTCGGGCGGCGAGCAGATCGCATCGGCTTCGGGCGACGTGCAGAAGCGCTCCATGGGCGAGAGCGTCGTCGACACCGTCAAGCGCCACGATAGCGGTCTGCGCGGCGCGGGGCGGTGCAGAACTTGCGGACTTTTGCGGGTTCGTGCCTTCGCGTTTTGCCAGCAGGCGGGCGGCCCGTTCGCGCGCTGCGTCACATTATGATCGACAACGCACGCGGCTTACTGACAGTTGGCAGGCTTTCACGGCGCGGTCAACCGCCCTTCCCATACAGCGTCGAATCGGCGAACCCTTCGGCTGCCAGCACCTGCCCGACCAGAATCAGCGCGGTGCGCTCGATCGCGCTGCCCTGCACTTTCGCGACGATATCGTCGAGCGTGCCGGCGATCTTCTCCTCGTCGGGCCAGCTCGCGCGATAAATCACCGCGATCGGACACGCGCCGCCGTAATGCGGCCGCAATTCATCGACGATGCGCGTGAGATGCCGCACGCCGAGGTGAATCGCCAGCGTCGCGCGATGCCGCGCGAGATCGGCCAACCGCTCGCCGTCGGGCATCGACGTTTTGCTCGCATAGCGCGTGAGGATCAGCGTCTGCGACACGCCGGGCAGCGTCAGCTCGCAACCGAGCGCCGCCGCGCACGCGGCCGTCGCGGTCACGCCGGGCACGATTTCATACGGAATGCCCAGTTCGCGCAAGCGGCGGATCTGCTCGCCGATCGCACCGTACAGCGACGGATCGCCCGAATGCACGCGCGCGACGTGCTGCCCGTTCGCGTGCGCCGCCGCGAGCAACGCGACGATCTGGTCGAGATCGAGTTCCGCGGTGTTGATTAGCTGTTCGGCGCTGTGCCCTTCGAGCACCGCCGCCGGCACCAGCGACCCCGCATACAGGATCACCGGGCTACTGCGCACGAGGCGCTGCCCTTTCACCGTGATCAGCTCCGGGTCGCCCGGACCCGCGCCGATAAAAAACACTGTCATTCAGCACTCCGAGATTGGCTCAATTATCTGAATCGGGATGCGCCCCTGGGCGCAACGCATCGACAAGATCGGCAACGGTGGCGAACTCGCGATCGACAGCGGGCAACCGCGGCCGTCGCAACATGATCACCGGCAAGCCACGCTCGCGCGCGACCTCGAGCTTGGCCTCGGTCGCGCCGCCACCGCTGTTCTTGCTGACGACCACGTCGAACGCCTGCAGCGCGAACAGCGCGCGTTCGCCGTCGAGCGTGAACGGTCCGCGCGCCGAGAGGATGCGCGAGCGTGCGGTGTCCGGATGCGCATCGAGCACGCGCACGGTCCAAAATTGATGCGGCGGAATCTCATCGAGATGCGCGAGCGGTTCGCGACCGAGCGTGAAAAGCGGCCGCCTGAACGGCGCGAGCGTGTCGATCAGTTCGTTCCAGTCATCGACCATGCGCCAGTCGTCGCCGACTTGCGGCCGCCACGCTGGACGCCGCAGCGCCCAGCACGGCACCTTCGCCGCGCGGCACGCGTCTACGGCATTCGCGCTGATCCTCGCCGCGTACGGATGCGTCGCGTCGATCACGAGGCCGATCGCTTCGCTCGCAAGGTAACGCGCAAGGCCCTCGCTGCCGCCGAAGCCGCCGACACGCACCGCGCACGCCAGGTCGTCGGGCACCTTGCCCAGTCCCGCGAGACTGTACACCTGCGCGGGGCCGAGTTGACGCGCGATCTTCAGCGCGTCGCCGGTGCCGCCGAGCAGCAGGATGCGCGTCATCGCGCGACTCCGACGATGTTGCCCTGCCGGTCGATCGCGAAGATTTCGACGCTGACCTGCGGCGGCACGATATCGCGAGCAACGGCCAAAGCGTGCTGACAGACGATATCGCCGAGCGGCACCTGCCGCGCGTGAGCGAGCGCGAGCGCCTGCTGGCTCGTGTTGGCCGCGCGCATCGCCGCTTGCAGCGCGGCGTCCGCGCCGTGCGCGGCGGCCCAGCCGGCGAGCTGTTCGAGATCGATGCTCGAGTTGCGGCTATGCAGATCGAGATGGCCGGCCGCGAGCTTGCTGAGCTTGCCGAAGCCGCCGCAAATGCTCAGACGCTCGACCGGCGCGCGCTTCATATGCTTGAGCACCGCGCCGACAAAATCGCCCATTTCGATCAGCGCGATATCGGGCAGGCCGTAGTGCGCGCGCATCGCGTCCTCGCTCGCGTTGCCGGTGCAGGCGGCCACATGCGTATAGCCATTCGCGCGCGCGACGTCGATGCCCTGATGGATCGACGCGATATACGCCGAGCACGAAAACGGCCGCACGATGCCGGTGGTGCCGAGGATCGACAGTCCACCGACAATCCCGAGACGCGGGTTCATCGTTTTCAGCGCGAGCGCTTCGCCGCCTTCGACGCCGATCGTCACTTCGAAGCCGCCGCGATACGCGTGGCGCGCGGCGAGTTCGACGAGGTGCTGCGTCATCATCTGGCGCGGGACCGGGTTGATCGCGGGCTCGCCCACCGGCAGCGTGAGACCCGCGCGCGTGACCGTGCCGACGCCCAGCCCAGCGCGAAAGCTCACACCGGGCTCGGGCACGAGGCGCACGCGCGCGAACACGAGCGCGCCGTGCGTCACGTCGGGATCGTCGCCGGCATCCTTGATCGTGCCGGCTTCGGCAACCCGTTCGCCATCGATGGCGGCGAGACGACAGAACGCGAGCCGCATCGTCACATGCTGGCCCTTCGGCAACACGATCTCCGCGACCTCGCTGAACTCGCCCGCCAGCAGCAGACGCGCGGCCGCCAGCGACGTCGCGGTCGCGCAACTGCCGGTCGTATAGCCGCTGCGCAGCGGCGCCGGTTGTTCGGGGGTCTCGTCACGCATCACGAATCGGTCGACAGTTGCGCGGGTTTCGTCACTTCGAGCAGCGTGATCGGCAACGCCTGCCGCCACGTATCGAAGCCGCCGAGAGCTTGCGCGTGCGCGAGCGCGATGCGCGTCAGCGTGCCGCCATGCCGCTCGCGCCACGCGGCGAGCACCGCCTCGCCTTGCAGCGTCACCGCGTTCGCAATGAGCCGGCCGCCGTCGCGCAGTTGGGCCCAACAGATGTCGAGCAGGTCCGGCTGCGTCACTCCACCGCCGATAAACACCGCGTGCGGCGCCGGCAGCCCACGTAACGCGTCCGGCGCGCGGCCGGCCACGAGTTGCAGCCCGGGCACGCCCAAAGCATCGCGGTTCTGTTCGATGAAGCGCTGCCGCGCTTCGTGCGCTTCGATCGCGATCGCGCGACACGTGGGATGCGCGCGCATCCATTCGATACCGATCGAACCGCTGCCCGCGCCGACGTCCCACAGCAATTCGCCGGGCGCGGGCGCGAGGCGCGCGAGCGTGATCGCGCGCACGTCGCGCTTGGTCAACTGGCCGTCGTGGATGAAGGCGTCGTCGGGTAAGCCGCAGGTCAGCGGCAGACGCGGCGCGTGCGCGGACGCGCGGCAGTCGAGCGCGATCAGATTGAGCGCGGCCATCTCGCCGGCCGGCCATCGATCCGCGCGGCCATCGACACGCCGTTCGCGTTCGCCACCCAGATGTTCGAGCACGGTGATGCAGGTGGCGCCGAAACCGCGCGCAGCGAGCGACGCCGCCAACGCCGCCGGCGTACCTCCATCCGCGCTCAACACGAACAGGCGCGCGCCGTCATGCAGATGCGTATTCAGCGCGGCGAGCGGCCGGCCGACCAGGGACACGGTCGCGACATCCTGCAACGGCCAGCCGAGCCGCGCGGCCGCCAGCGACAACGACGACGGTGCGGGCAGCACGCGCAGCTCGCCGGCCGGTAACTTCCGCGCGAGCGTCGCGCCGACGCCGAACAGCATCGGGTCGCCGCTCGCGAGCACGCACACCGCGTGCGGACGCTCGGCCAGCAACGGCGCGAGATCGAACGGACGCGGCCACGCGGCGCGGCGCGCGGCGAGCCGCGCGGGCAGCATCGCCAGATGGCGCTCACCGCCGTACACGACCGCCGCGCCCAGCAAAGCACGCCGCGCGGGCCGCCCCAGACCGGCGAAGCCGTCGTCGCCAATGCCCACCACGGTCAGCCATGCCGGCATCTATCCATCCTCATCGGTTGCGTCGATTCTTTAGCGATTGCGCCACGCCGCGTCACGCGTGCGGCTGCGCGCAGGGTCGAACGGCGGGTTGCGAAAGTCCGCATGATACCGCCGCCATGCGCCCCGCGGGTTCGCGGCGCGGCGCAATGCCGTCGGGCTCGGCGGCATCCCGCGATGGCCGACAATCAGGCGCTGCGGCCGCAGCCTGAAGATATAATGGCCGCTTTCTTTGCTCACGGTCAGCCCGAAGCGCTGTTCGGCCGCCCGGTTCGCGCCGGCCCTCATCGGGCAGCATGCAGCGAGGCCGCAGCCATGCCGTCGCGCGACACTAAACCCGGTGTCCTCTTGAATCGAGCTTCGCCTCCCACCGTTTTGCCCCACGCGGTCACGGCACCGCGGTCCTCGGCATGTCCGGGGCTGCTGCGCATCGTCCCCGCGCGCGACGGCGGCATCTGCCGCATCAAGCTGCCGGGCGGCGTGCTAAGCGCGACACAGGCACGCGCGATCGCCGATGCCAGCACACGGCACGCGAACGGCGTCGCCGAGCTAACCAATCGCGCGAACCTGCAACTGCGCGGCGTGCGCAGCGGACACGAAGCGGCGTTGAGCGCGGCGTTGATTCGCGCCGGGCTTGGACCGGCTGCCGAGCTTTCTTCCGCACACGCCACCGCGAACCACCCGCATACCACCGACCCTACCGCACTCAGTTGCGCCGACGACGTGCGCAACGTGATGATCAGCCCCGCCGCCGGCCGCGATCCGCACGCGCTGATCGACACGACGCCGCTGTGCGGAGCATTGCTCACGCTGCTGCAAAGCGACCCGCGCTTCGTCGCGTTGTCGCCGAAATTCGCGCTGCTGCTCGACGGCGGCGAACAACTCGCGCGAGTCGATCATCCGCATGACGTGTGGCTCGCGGCGTCGCCTGACGAAGCGGGTGTGCGCTTCGTATTCGGCCTCGCGGGGTGTCCGGGTTCGGCTGGCGCGACCGCAACCAACAGCACCAACGCAAGCGTCGGCGAGCATCGCGAGGCCAACGGCACGGGCGCGCTTGCGGCCGTGCCGCTGTCGCGCGTGCCCGAGCTCGTGCGCGCGTTGCTGCACACGTTCCTCGACCTCGCCGCCGCCGACGCGACCCGCATGCGCGACCTGCTCGCCACGCACTCCGCCGACGCGCTGCTGCGGCACGCGCAGCGCTACGTCGATTTCCCGCTCGCGCGCGACGCATCGCTGAGCCACTGGCAGCGCCACATCGCCGCCGACGCGTCGCTGCGGCTCGGCGCGCACGCGCAGCGCGACGACGGCACGTGGCACGTCGGCGGCCAACCGTCGCTCGGCCGTATCGACGCGGCCACGCTGCGCCAGCTGGCCGCGCTCGCGCAACAACACGGCAACGGCATGCTGCACGCCACGCCGTGGCAAAGCGTGCTGCTGCCCGACATCGCGACGACCGCGGTGCCCGCGGTGCTCGCGAAGCTGAGCGCACTCGAGCTCGCCTGCGATCCCGCCCAGGCCATCACGCATGTGATCGCCTGCGCCGGTTCGGCCGGCTGCGCGAATGGCCTCGCCGACACCAGGAGCGACGCGCTGCGACTCGCCGAGTGCTTACCCGCCGGCGTCGACGTGCATCTGAGCGGCTGCCCGCGCTCGTGCGCGGCCGCGCATCGCGCGCCCTACACGCTGCTCGCCGCCGCGCCCGGCCGCTACGACCTTTATCGACGCGACGGCCGCCCCGGCTTCGGCCAATGCGTCGCGCCGCAACTGACGATCGACGAGGCCGCCGCGCTGCTCGCGCGCCTCGCCCGGAGTACTCCACATGCTTGATTACATTCGCGACGGTCAGCAGATCTATCGCCAATCGTTCGCGACGATTCGCGCGGAAGCCGACCTCGCGCGCATCCCCGCCGACCTCGAAAAACTCGCGGTGCGCGTGATCCACGCGTGCGGCATGGTCGATGTGATCGACGACCTCGCGTTCCGCGACGGCGCCGGTAGCGCGGGCCGCCGCGCGCTCGCGCAAGGCGCGCCGATCCTGTGCGACGCGGGCATGGTCGCGCAAGGCATCACGCGCGCGCGACTGCCCGCGAACAACGAAGTGATCTGCACGCTCGCGCACCCGGACGTGCCCGCGCTCGCGCGCGAAATCGGCAACACGCGCTCGGCCGCAGCGCTCGAATTGTGGCGTCCGCATCTGGCGGGCAGCGTCGTCGTGATCGGCAATGCGCCGACCGCGCTGTTTCATCTGCTCGACATGCTCGACGCCGGCGCGCCGAAGCCCGCGCTGATTCTCGGCTTTCCGGTCGGTTTCGTCGGCGCGGCCGAATCGAAAGCGGCGCTTGCGCAAGACAGCCGTGGCGTGCCGTACGTGGTCGTGCACGGACGGCGCGGCGGCAGCGCGATGGCCGCCGCCGCGGTCAACGCGCTCGCCACGGAGGTCGAATAAATGGCGAGCCAGCTAACCCGTCGCGCCCGGCTATACGGCATCGGCGTCGGTCCCGGGGACCCTGAACTGATCACGTTGAAGGCGCTGCGTCTGCTAAAGGCCGCGCCGGTGGTCGCGTATTTCGTCGCGAAGGGCAAGAAAGGCAACGCGTTCGGCATCGTCGAGGCGCATCTGCACGACGCGCAGCAGCAACTGCCGCTCGTGTATCCGGTCACGACCGAAGCGCTCGAACCGCCGCTGTCGTATGAAGCGATCATCGCGGACTTCTACGACACCGCCGCCGAGATCGTCGCGGGCCATCTCGACGCGGGCCGCGACGTCGCCGTGATCTGCGAAGGCGATCCGTTTTTCTACGGCTCGTACATGTATCTGCACGACCGGCTCGCGGCGCGCTACGACAGTGAAGTCGTGCCCGGCGTGTGCTCGATGCTCGGCGGCGCGGCGGTGCTCGGGGCGCCGCTCGTGTATCGCAACCAGAGCTTGTCGGTGCTGTCGGGCGTGCTGCCCGAAGACGAATTGCGCCGCCGTCTCGCCGATGCCGACGCGGCGGTCATCATGAAACTCGGCCGCAATTTCGACAAGGTGCGGCGCGTGCTCGACGAACTCGGACTCGCGCAGCGCGCGCTGTACGTCGAACGCGCGACGATGCGCAATCAGCGCATCGTGCCGCTCACCGAAGTCGATCCGATGGCGTCGCCGTATTTTTCGTTGCTGGTCGTGCCGGGGCAAAAATGGCAAGGATGAACCCGCCCGCCATTGTGATTCTCGGCGCGGGCGCGCTCGCGACCGCGCGGCGAATTCAGACGCTGTATGTCGAACGTGGCGAGCACGTCGCGGCGGGCGTTGCCGCGCACTGCCGGGTGCATGCATTGCAAGGCCGCGTCGAGGCCGATGTCTCGTACACCGAACTCGGCGCGCATCTGCGCGAGCTGTACGCGCGCGGCACGCCGATCGTCGCGTTGTGCGCGGCCGGCATCGTGATTCGCTGCCTTGCGCCGCTGCTGTCGAACAAAGGCGCCGAGCCGCCGGTGCTCGCGGTCGCCGAGGACGGCAGCGCGGTCGTGCCGCTGCTAGGCGGGCTCGCGGGCGTCAACCTGATGGCACGCGACATCGCCGCCGCGTTGGCCGTGCAGCCCGCGATCACGACCAGCGGCGAACTGCGCTTCGGCACCTGCGTGCTCAATCCGCCGGACGGCTATGCGCTCGCCGACCTCGGCCAGGGCAAGCGCTTCGTGTCGGATCTGCTCGCGGGCGAAAGCACGCGCATCGAAGGCGACGCGCCGTGGCTCGACGACGCGCAACTGCCACGCTCGGCATCGGCGCGTCTCGCGATTCGCGTGACGCCGCGCGCGTGGGATGGGCGGCAAGACGAGCTCGTGATCCATCCGCGCAGTGTGGTGGCGGCGGTGGTCATCGACGATGCGTGCGCTCGAGCCAACGCCACTGCCGCCGACACGATCGTCGCACGCGTGCGCGCGGCACTGAACGCGCGCGGTTTCGCAGCGCTTTCGCTCGCGGCGTTGCTCGCGCCATCGGCAAGCATGGCCGCCCCGGCGCTCGCGCAAGCGGCAACGCTTCTCGGGGTGCCGCTGCGCTTCGCCGATGCCAGCGCCGAAAATGGCGGACCGGGCGCGGCGGCGCTGCTGCGCGCCGCGCTGCGCATCCCCCACGAGACGCTGCACGACGGAGCGCACGCGAGCGTCGCGCTCGCCCTCTGCCCGCTCGCCATCGACCCCGCGACGATCGGCCGTGCCCGCGGTCGTCTGAGCGTGATCGGCCTCGGCCCCGGCCGCGCCGAACTGATGGTGCCGGCCGCGCGCACCGCGTTGAGCGAAGCGACCGACATTCTCGGCTACGACACCTACGTGAAAATGGCCGGCCCGCTGCGCGCCGATCAGCGTGTGCACGGCACCGACAATCGCGAGGAAATGCAGCGCGCGCGCCACGCGTTCGAGCTAGCGAGCGAAGGCCGCTCGGTCGTGATGGTGTCCTCGGGCGACCCAGGCGTGTTCGCGATGGCGGCCGCGGTGCTCGAAGCGCTCGACGCTTCCCGGAACGACGCATGGGCCGCCGTCGAGCTAACGATCGTGCCGGGCGTGTCGGCCGCGCTCGCGACCGCCGCGCAGGCCGGCGCGCCGCTCGGCCACGACTTCTGCATGCTGTCGCTGTCGGACAACCTGAAGCCGTGGACCATTATCGAAGCCCGCCTGCGCCATGCCGCGCAAGCCGACCTCGTGATGGCGTTCTACAACCCGGTTTCGCGCGCGCGTCCGTGGCAACTCGACAAGGCGCTCGACATCGTGCGGGAGTATCGCGCGCCATCGACGCAAGTGGTGCTGGGGCGCGACATCGGCCGGCCCGGCGGCACGCTGCGCACACTGACGCTCGGCGAGCTTCGCTCGGCCGACGTGGATATGCGCACGATGGTGATCGTCGGGTCGTCGCTGACGCGAAGATTCGCTTGCGGCGATAACGGCACGCAGTGGGTGTACACGCCGCGCTGGTACGAGTAAGCGGGACGTACCCATACCTGCCCACTGCGCTCACACCACCTTCAGGTCTTCCACCGCCCGCTGCCTGACGCCCAGGTCGTCCCACAACTCCGGATGACACGTGAACACCAGAATCTGATGCCGCGTCGCCGCGTCGATCAATGCGCGTTTGAGCGCGTCGCGACGCGCGGCATCGCTGTGTACCGCGGCATCGTCGAGCATCAGCAAGGTTGGCCGGCCCGAGGCCTGCAGCAGGTCCGCGTACGCGAGCCGCGTCAGAATGCCGAGCTGTTCGCGCGTGCCGAAGCTCAGCGCGTCGAGCAGTTCCGCGCGGCCGTCGCGATCGAGCAGCGCCGGAATCAGATCGTCGCCGAGCGCGAGACTCGACTGCGGAAAAATCCGCTTCAGATAGTGACCCAGCCGCTCGGTCAACGGTGCGCGCAGTTGCGCGAGCGCCGTGTCGCGTTCGTCCACCAGCACTTCGTCGAGCAGACTCAGCGCGCTCGCGCGCAGGCTCAGTTCGTCCTTGCGGCGCGTGGCCTGCTCGAGCTGCGCTTCTATCGCGGCAAGCCGTTCGCCGAGGCCCGATGCCCCCATCGTTTGAAGCTGGCTACGCAGCTCCGCGATCCGCAACTGACGCTCGCGCTGCTCATTGCGCGCGAGTTCCGCCGATGCGCGATAGCGCTTCGCCTGAGCCACGGGATCGTCGAGGCGCGCCGCATCGAGTTCGCGCTCGCGCTCGCCGCGCTGGTTCTTCAACGCGTCGACCTTCATGCGCTGCTCGACGCTGTGCGTCTGCCACTGCGCGCGGTTGCGCCGAAACGCTTCATCGTTCAACTGCGCTTCTTTGCGCTGCAGTTGCGCCGCGAGCGAATCGGCCTTCGCGACGCCGGTGGATTGCGCGCCAGCCGCCTGCGCGAGCACCTTGCGCGCGGCCTCCAACGCGTCGCGCGCGATATCGGCGTTGCGGCGCGCGTCGTCGAGCGGCGCCGCCGCGGAGACATCGGGCAGGCTCGCCAGGCGCTCGCTCGACGCCTGCAAGCGCGCCGCCGTCGAGGCCAGCGCCGCCCGCAACGCATCGATGCCTTGCGGCGCGTGCACCTCGAGAATCCTGGCCTGGCTCTTCTGCTGCGCGACCAGCGCTTTCCATTGCTCATGACGCGCCTGCGCATCGCCCACCGATGCGACGCCTAGCGCCCGCAGCAGTTGCGCGTGCTTCGCTTCGAGCGATGCCAGCTCCGACAACCGCGCGGACAGATCCGAGACGCCCGGGATCACGCGCAATTCGCCGAGCTCGCCGAGGCCGATGCGCTTTTCTTCGTCGACGCGCAGCACGCCGGTGCCGCTGATCGTCTGATCGCCGACGCTCAATTCGCGATTCAACCGGTACTCGATGCGCGTCATCGCCGCTTCGGTCCGCGCGCGCAGCACGGTCAATTCGCCGTCGAACGCGACGAGACGCTTGAACTGCGCGTCGTCGAGTTCGAGCGCCGCCGCGTCGCGCGCAGCCTGCAGCACCGCCGCGCTCGCCTTGTCCGCCTCGACGATCGTTGCTTCGAGCCGCCGGCTCTCAGTCCGGTAGAAATCGACCTGGCTGCGTAGATCGGCGGCGGTGACGGCCGCGTTCGAGAGTTCGAGCGCGCGGTTCGCCTCGGCCGCTGCCTGCTCGAATTGCGCCACCCGGCTTTCCGCCTGCGCGTGCGCGGTCTGCGCGGCCGCGACCTCGGCGCGCGCCGCGTCGAGTTGCTCGCGCTCGCGCGCGATCGCCGCCTCCAGTTCGAGCGCGCCCTGCTCCTGCTGTACCGACAACGCGAGTTCGGCCTCACCGATCTTCAACGACTGCGCGAGCCCTTCGAGACCACGTTCGAGTTGCTCGACCTCTGCGGCGCGTTGCTGCGCGAGCGCGGCCTTCTGCTCGTGAAGCTCCCACGGACGCCGGCGCTCGGCCTCGTCGAAGGCCTGCTGTTGAGTGGCGAGGCGCGCGATGTTGTCGTCGAACTGCTGGCGTTGCAGTTGCAGCTCGTCGCGGCTCGTGCCCAGCGCGGCGAGCTTCTGCTCCGCCTCCGCGAGCGGCCCGGTCGACTTCTGCGTGCGCGCTGTCAGCAGTTGCCGCAGCTCGCGCTGCACGGCCGCGATCAACGCGTCCTCGCCACCGGCTTCGCGGCCGCCCGACAGTTGCGTAAGCGCGTCGCGCAGATACTGCGCCGCGTGCCCGGTCGAATCGCGCATCTCCTGCGTGCCGCCCTGCTGCACCCACAACAGACCCGGCACGCCGGCGTTCTCGGCTTTCATCGGACCGCGCGCCGCACGCGAGAAGCCGAGCAGCGCGGCGAGCTTGTCTTCGGCCTCGTCCTCGCTATATACGGCCTGGCCGATTCTCAGCTCGCAGCGCTGGCGCGATACGAACTGCTTCGACAGACGGCACGCCACACCATCGAGCTCGAAGCCGACCTCGACCGACGGCTGCCCGCTCGCGAGCCCCCAAGGCAACAGGTCCTTCAGATGCGAGGCCTTGTAGCGTTCGAGGAACACCGTGCGCACCGCTTCGGCGATCGTGCTCTTGCCGGCCTCGTTCGGGCCGATGAACAGATTGAGGCCGGGCTGCAGGTCGTCGATCACGAGCTGCCCGCCGAACTGCCTGAATTCCCGAATCGCGATACGTTGCAGCTTCATGCGCAGGCTCCTTCTTGCGGCAGTTCCGGTTGTTGCCGTTCGCGCGCCTGCGCGGCGGGTGCGGCATCAGAATCGCGTTGCCGCTGTTCGCGCGCGAAACGCGCCAGCAGCAGCAACGCCTCCGCCGCGCGTCGCGCCTGTTGCGAATCGGCCTGCGCGTCTTCCTGCAAGGCGCGCAGCCGCGCGACCACCTTCGCGAGATAGCCGCTTTGCGCGCCGAGTTCGGCGAGATCGTCGGCGGTGGGCAGCACGTGCAGGCTGCCCACATCGGCACGCAACGCGCGCACGCGGGCACGGGCCTCTTCGAGCGCGACATGCAGCGCTTCGGCATCGGCGAGCGCCGCCGTGCCGCCAACCTCGATGCGCAGCACGTCATGCGCGCCGAGTTCGGCGAGGCGGGTTTTCAACCCGTCGACGTCGGTCGGCACCGAAATCGTCTCGTCCCAGCGATGCCAACGATATTGCCCGACCCGTACCGCGTCGACCCGCGGCGCGGCGCCCGGCTCGCCGATGCTGACGTCGAGCACGAAGCCCGGCTGATTCGCGCGGAAACGGTCCTGCTCGTGCGTGCCCGCGTACCACGTGCGTTCATCGACACGCAGATGGCCGTGCCAGTCGCCGAGCGCCAGGTAGTCGAGTCGCGCGCTGGCGGCGCGCGTTGGTGCGATCGGATTCGACGAATCGACGCCCTCCTGAAGAATGCCGCCGACGCTGCCATGCGCGAGCCCGACCCGGTGATAGCCGGCGGGGGTATCGGTGGAATCGAAGAACGCGGTGGTGTCGTCGTAGGTGATGCGCTGCGTAAGCGGCGCGCACAGCAGCGCGCAACGGCATGCGTCGAGCAGCACGACGCCGGATTCGAGCACGAGGCGCACGTTCGGCGGCACGCAATTGAGCCGCTGCGCGCGAGTCCACACGCTTTCGACGAGCGCCGCGTCGTGATTGCCCGGCAGCATGATCCACGGACCGGAAAACGCTTGCAGCGCGGCGAACAACCGCCGGATCACGGTGTCCGACACCGTCTGCAGATCGAACACGTCGCCTGCGACGAGCACCGCGTCGACGTTGCGCGCGGCCGCTGCTTCGGCGATGCGGCGCACCGTGTCGAAGCGCGCCTGGGCGAGATGCGCGGCCTCGTCCGCTTCGAACTGACCGAATTGCGTGCCGATCTGCCAGTCCGCGGTGTGCAGAAACCTGATCACTGTGCCTCCATTGCGATTGCGTTGCGTCGTCTCGCGTCGGGCTCGACGAGGCGTCCAAGCGCGAATGTTACCTTGCCGAAGCGTCGGCGCGTATTGCGCCGGCGCGTATTGCGCTCGCGCGTATCCAGGCTGGACGCGCGCGCCGGCCGTATCGCATCATTGCAATCGAACCGGCTGACCCGCCGCCCTGAAGCCGCCGCCCGACAGGATCAACCGAGCCGATGGACAAGACCACCGACCTGAAGAAGGCAAAGCGCACGCCTTTACTGCTGCTGGCTGCGGCCGCCTGCGTTTTCGTCGTCACCGCGTTCCTGCCGCGCGGCCTGTGGGTCGACGGCATCAAGGCCGTCGCCGAGGCCGCGATGGTCGGCGCGCTCGCCGACTGGTTCGCGGTCGCGGCGCTGTTTCGCCGCGTGCCGATTCCGCTGGTGTCCTCGCATACCGCGATCATCCCGCGCAACAAGTACAAGATCGCCGATAACCTCGCGCACTTCGTGCAGGACAAGTTTCTCGACGTGCCGTCGCTGATCGGTCTGATCCGCCGGCATGATCCGGCGCAGACCATCACCGCGTGGCTCAGCGAGCCGGCCAACACCGCGCGCCTCGGCGACTACGTGGTGCGGCTCACCGGCGGCATCCTCGACGTGGCCGACGACGCGCGCATCCAGAGCTTCATCAGGGACGCGTTGCGCGACGTGCTCGCGAAGGTCGATCTGTCGCAATCGCTCGGCGCGATTCTCGACACGCTGACGCGCGGCGGCCGTCATCAGGAACTGCTCGACACCGCGATCGATCAGCTGATCACAGTGCTGCGCGAGGCGCCGGCGCGCGAGTTCATCGCAGCGCGCATCGTCGATTGGGTGAAGGGCGAGTATCCGACGATGGAGAAGTTCCTGCCATCAGCGTGGCTCGGCGACAAGGGCGCCGAAGCGATCGCGAGCGCCGCGAACCGGATGCTCGAACAGATCGCGCAGAACCCGACGCACGAGCTGCGCGACAAGTTCGACGAGGCGGTGCAGAGGCTGATCGTGCGGCTGAAGACCGATCCGGTTTTCCTGCAGCAAGGCGAAGCGCTGAAGCGCTATCTGGTCGAGGGCGATGCGTTCAGCAGCTACGTGAAGGATATGTGGGGCGATCTGCGCGCATGGCTCAAGCGCGATCTGCAAAGCGCCGACTCAGCGCTGCATGCGCGGGTCGCTGCGATGGGCGCGTGGGTCGGCCGCGAACTCGCGCGCGATCCGGCGTTGCGGCAATCGCTGAACGACCACCTCGAGGAAGCGGCGCGCGCGATGGCGCCGGAGTTCGCGCAATTCCTCACGCGCCATATCAGCGATACCGTGAAGAACTGGGACGCGCACGAGATGTCGCGGCAGGTCGAGTTGAATATCGGCAAGGATCTGCAGTACATCCGGATCAATGGCACGATCGTCGGTGGATTTATCGGCTTGTTGCTGTATGTGAGTTCGCTGTTGCTGGAGATGGTGCGGGTGCATGCGGGCTAGCGTGCGGATTGGCGGCCCCTACCGGTAGTCTCCCATGCCGTCGATCGGCCGAAGGACGTCGTACTTTTTCACTGATGCGGTTTCGATCCCAGTTTCGATCAAGGAGTAAGCATCGAGCAATTCTCTGACTCGTGCATGCCGCGTTCGGAAATCATTTCGCATTTCGTCACGCGCAAATCGGACAATGGTCTGTACAAAACGGAACTCATTCATCTTCCGACGTGCCGTATTAAGTCGAACCAACCGGCGTCCATGTAGTCTGGGCCACGTTCCCTCGCCGCTTGCCCGATGTATTATCAGCCATCCTACTTACGTCGACTGGCTATGTCCGAGAACCTTACACACAGTGCCGAGGGAAGAGTTGGAGCCACCGGGTTCCTCTTCGTCGTCGCGTATGCGGCGCTTTCGTTGACAGCGATAGCGTTGGTCGGCCCTTATGGCTGGGACGACGGCGCCATCACTATTGCCTATGCGCATACACTCGGGCGACACGGGGTATTCGCGTTGACATCAGCTTCGGCGCCGGCAGAAGGTACGTCAACTTTGCTCATGACGGCGATGTTGGCGATAGGGCAGTGGATGATGCATCCAGGCTTTCTGGATGCGATCATGACGGCGCAGTTGCTCTCCTTCATCGCAATGAGCGCTACCCTGGTGCTCGTGTGGCGCGCACTTGAAGCGTACCTGCCGAGCCCAACGCATCGCCTCATTGTGGTGTGCTTGCTGGGACTGCTGCCAGCCTGCCAGGCCGAGATCATCAATGGCATGGAAATGACGGTCTTTGCGTTGCTGCTGTTTGCGTTCGTGCTCTCCTGGCGCGTGCGATCGACACTTGCCTATGCACTGTTGCCTCTTCTGATGCTGACTCGCTTCGAGGCGGTGTTCTATCTGGGATTCGCGCTTGGCTGGATGGTCGTGTTTTGCCCGCAGGATAGGCCGCATGCCATTCGAATGTGCGTCTGGCTCATGCTTTGCTTTCTGCTGATGACAATCTGGAGGTATCGTGTCTTCGGCACGCTATTGCCGAATACCATCCTGGCCAAGCTGCAAATGCCCTACAGTAAAAAAGGCTGGGACGGCGTATTGGTAAAGCTGCGCGGTCTCAAGGATTTCCTTTTCGTGAATGCCGCGTTTCTGGCTGGCATGTACCTGAGCCGGAAGGGAGAGAAAAAGCGCCGTCTGGATCCGATGTCTGTACTTCTAATATTTTCTTTTGCCGTATTCGCGCTCGTATCGGGAAAAAATTGGGGCTATACCGGGCGGATGTTCATGGCCGTGGTTCCCCTTTTCGTCCTTTCTCTCGCAGAACGTTTTGCGAATATGCGTCAACCATATGTATTTCGCGGGCTTTTGCTGTGCCTTTCTGGGACTTTCCTGTTCAACATTGCGTTGCTGCGCGACAACGTCGACACGGTAATCCTTGGTGCGGCGATGCGTGGCGTGCTGCCCGCTGCGCTGAATGCGGCGGGAGACGCGGCCCGAAAAAGAGCGTGGCACGATTTCCCCGGTGACTGGCGCGGAATAACGCCGGCGAACTACGCGATGACGGGTGCTTCGGTTGATCATCTGCGCGAGTATCTGGGGCAACCGACGCTCAAGTTCATGACGCCAGACGTTGGTGGCGCCGCACTGTGCTGCGAACATCTGGACGTTCTGGATTCGGCGCTGTTGACCAACCCATCGCTGGCGCGTCGCGGGTATGCAGGGTTTGCGGACTATCTGAGCAAGGAACGTCCGGAAGTCATCGAAACACATGGCCTTTGGAGCAGCAACAGCGGGATATACTCCGTCGCCGAATTCCAGACGGACTATCTGCCCGCGATTTACAATGGGACGCTTTTCTGGCTGCGTCATGACGTCCTGGAGCGTCTGGTTGCTCGCGGCGTGGCGGCCGATCCTGTTCGCCCGGGGAGGTTGCTTGATATTCGCTATGTGGGAGACAGTCAGGACGCCTGGTATCTGATGCGATTTCCCGCTGTGACGGTACTCAGTCGGTGAACTTCTGTCGGCTTGGAAGCTGTTTCGAGCGCCCCCACGGGTAGCAACGGTTCGACGAGGGACCACAGTTCGTCGGGTAGGCATTCTCTGAGCTTCGCCTCATATCGCGACAAACCGAAACAGAATAGTACGTAAGGTCTGCTGAACCCGTTTCCTGACCGCTGTACCTTCAGGCGATCAACGCTTTACAGAGCAGATCGCTTCGCATTTCGGCTTCTTCAAAGGCGTGATGGCGAGCAACGAGCTGCGAAATCTATCAGGCGCTAGCAAAGCCGGCGCCTTGACGGTCGAGTTCGGCGTAGGGTTTCGACTATTGCGGCGATTCCCGCGCTGACGTGCCCGTGTGGAAGCAGGCCCGCAAGGCAATCGTCGTTGGAGGAAAAAGCATCCAGGCTGCGGCCTCCAAAGGCAATCACGCAACGGTCGTGTTTGATAGCAAAAGACCGCTCCTTTGGCTCGTCATCAAAGAGATGCGCGCCTCGCCTATCAATGGGTGAAGAATGTCCTTATGTTCGTGCCGCCTCTCGCCTCGCACCGGTTTGCTAACGTCGAGGCATTGAGCGCCGACGCAATAGCCTTTGTTTCTTTCTCTTTCTGTGCGTCGTCCGTGTACCTGTTAAATGACATGCTCGACCTCGATGCAGACCGGCGTCATAGCCGAAAGCGCGAGCGCCCCTTCGCATCCGGTGAACTGCCGCCTACGCAATAAAAGGCCGCTCCAGCCTTCTGACCATTGTGCTGTGCTAGTTGCAGTGCTCATTGCGATCTAGCCCGCGATGCATGGTGCGTGACCGGCGCACGCGTTCATCAGTCGCATGTCGGAATGTGTCGATAAGTTCGACAGCCGCTGACGCCATGTTGCCTTTGGTGACCCTGGCATGCGTCGCCCTTCGCTCACGGTCTCGCCGTTGGGTGTTGGCGTTCTCGAATTCGAGCGGCAAACGGTAGCCAATCCTACTGTGCAGGCGGCGTACGTCGTACCAGCCTTCCAGGAACCAGACGATGCGCTGCCGGGTCTGCTCATTGGCTCGCAAAGTGTTCGCGTGCTCGTACCGCTGCACGACCACCGCTCGACCGATGCGCTGCCGGCGATCTGAATCGGCCTCTTACCGGTCGCCGCGACGTCGCAAAGCATCCCCACCCCGCCAAACCGCCTACAATTCGGGCATCTGTCTTGCTGACGAACCGTGCTCCGCTCGGTCGTCAGCGCGTCCCAACCGGAATTCTGTTCACATGAAAATATCGCTACCGCCGCCGCATGGGCGGCCGAACCGCGTTTACCCGCCGGGCACGCCGGGCCTGCATGGTCTGGTGTCGCTGATCACCGGCGTGGTGGTCGTGTGCGGGCTGTACTTCGGGCGGGAGGTGCTGATTCCGATCACGTTGTCGGTGCTGCTGAGCTTCCTGCTCGCGCCGCTCGTGCAGACGCTGCGGCGTCTGCACATGGGCCAGTTGCCATCGGATCTTCATCGCCGTGCTGTTCGCGCTCGCCTCGCTGCTCGCGATCGGCGCGCTGATCGGCGCGCAGCTCGTGCAGCTCGCGGGCGACCTGCCGCAGTATCAGGAAGCGATCGAGCAGAAGATCGAAACGGTGCAGGAAAAGACCGTGGGCCGCGCCGATGCCCTGATGAGCAGCGCTGCCAGCGCGCTGCAGCGGGTGGCGCCATCGCGCCCCGCGCCGCCGCGCCCGACCGGCCGCGCCGCGCGCAACGCGCCGCAGGTGCCGCAACAGGTCGAGGTGCACGAGCCCGCGCCAACGCCGGTGCAGCTCGCGCAGCGCGCGCTGACGCCGGCCATCGCGCCGATCGAGACGACCTTCATCGTGCTCGTTGTAACGATCTTCATTCTGTTGCAGCGCGAGGATTTGCGCGACCGGCTGATCAGCCTGTTCGGATCGCGCGACCTGCACCGCACGACCACCGCGATCAACGACGCCGCCGGGCGCCTGTCACGCTATTTCGTCGCGCAGCTCGGCGTCAATTTGAGCGCGGGCGGCATGATCGCGATCGGGCTCGCGGTCATCGGCGTGCCCGGCGCTCTGCTGTTCGGCGTGATCGCCGCGCTGCTGCGCTTCGTGCCGTACATCGGCATCTGGATCGCGGCGATCCTCGCGGTGTTTCTCGCCGCCGCGATCCAGCCGCAATGGACGATGGCGGTTCTCACGCTGATCCTGTTCATCGTCGTCGACGTGGTCGCCGGCCAGATCGCCGAGCCGCTGCTGTACGGTCATCGCTCGGGCCTGTCGCCGCTCGCGGTTGTCGTCGCGGCGATTTTCTGGAGCTGGCTGTGGGGGCCGATCGGCCTCGTGCTGTCGACGCCGCTCACGCTGTGCGTCGTCACGCTCGGGCGCTACGCGGACCGGCTGAACTTCCTGACCGTGCTGCTCGGCGATCAGCCCGCGCTGACGCCCGCGCAGAACTTCTATCAGCGCCTGCTCGCCGACGATCCGCACGAGGCGATCGTGCAGGCCGAGCGGCTGCTGCGCGAGATGTCGTTGATCGACTACTACGACAAGGTCGCGCTGGAAGGCCTGCGCCTCGCGCGCAACGACGCGCAGCGCGGCGTGCTGATGCCCGACCAGTTGCAGCGGATCAACGACGCGCTCGTCGATATCGTCGAGAACCTCGACATTGCCGAAGGGCTGCGCGATGCGCTGTCGCCTGTCGATCCGGCGGACCCGGGTAGCGCGCTGCTTGCTGGGGCGCCGGATCGGACGACGCCGGGCGCGGGTACCACGGAGCGCTACGGCGGCGGCCTGCTGACGCGCACGCAACACCCGGACGAAGCGGGCAAGGCGGCGGTGCTGTGTGTACCCGGCCGTGGCGCGTTCGACGAGGTGACGACCGCGATCGCGGTGCAACTGCTGAACCGCCAGGGCTTCGCGCCGTTGATGGCGACCCACTCGGGCTACCGCAAGGCGCGCGCCGACGAGCCGAGCTTCAAGGACACGTCGATCATCTGCATCGTGTCGCTCGACGCGCCCGACTCGCCGCTGTATCTGCGCAACATGCTGCGGCGCACGCGCGAATGGCGGCCGCGCGCGACGCTGGTGGTCGGCGTCGGCGTCGACGGCGCGCCGGAAGCCAGCGTCGAGCTCGATGCGGCCGGCGCGATGCATACCTCGCCGACGTTCCGCTCGATGATCGAGGCATGTCATGCGGCGACCGGCGGGCTGGCCATGCGGCAGCCGTCGCAGACTGCCAGCGCGGGGTGAAGCCAGGGCGGTCCGAAGCTGCGGCGACCTGCGCATGACCCGCCCGTTCAAACCGTATCCGTTCGCGCCGCGCCGCCACCCGGCCGCGGTGCCGCCGCTCGTCGACGGACGCGATCCACGGACGCGCGCCGTCGCGATCGCCCGGGGCGGGCGAGTCGCAGTTGCAACCAATCGTTGAGGATCAAGCCCATGTCAAGGAACAGCAGGCACGGACAGGGCGCGCGGCGACGCATCCAGATACTGATTGGCGCAATCGTATTGATTCTAATCGTGACTTCGGGGTGGATCATTCACCAGACTCGGACGGTCGCACGCGAGACTTCTGTTGCGTTGGCGTCGGCCGCGACGACGGCGAACGACGCGGGAATTTATGACCGCGCAATGCGCTTCGCGATGCTGGGGATGCGCAAGGGTTGGCTCTCGCCGGGATCAGTCGAAGCAGAGCTTGAGCTTATGCGTGGCGCGCAAGCATCGATGCAAATTGCGTTGCTCGGCGGGCATCAGAATGCGGTTGATTCCGCCGTCTTCAGCCTGGACGATAGGCGGGTCGTGACCGCGTCCTGGGATGGCACAGCGCGGGTGTGGGACCCGGCCACGGGTCAACAGATCGCGCAGCTCAGTGGCCATCAAAATCTGGTTTATTCCGCCGCTTTCAGCCCGGACGGCCAACGGGTGGTGACTGCGTCAGCGGACCGGACCGCGCGGGTATGGGACGCGGCTACGGGCAAACAGGTTGCGCAGCTCAGCGCGGGCATCAGGATCTGGTTTATTCTGCCGCCTTCAGCCCGCACGGCCGGCGCGTGGTGACCGCCTCCGCGGACAGGACCGCGCGGGTGTGGGACGCGGCTACGGGCAAACAGATTGCGCAGCTCACCGGGCATCAGAAGCCGGTTTTCTCCGCGGCCTTCAGCCCGGACGGCCGGCGCGTGGTGACCGCCTCCGCGGACAGGACCGCGCGGGTGTGGGATGCGGCGACCGGCCACGTGATCGCACAGCTCACCGGGCATCGGGAACCGGTAAGCTCCGCCGCCTTCAGCCCGGACGGCCGGCGCGTGCTGACCGCGTCCGATGACAAGACGGCGCGGCTGTGGGATGCGGCGACCGGCCAGGTCATCGTGCAGCTCATAGGGCATCGGGGACCGGTTTTCGCGGCCGCCTTCAGCCCGGACGGCCAGCGCGTGGTGACCGCGTCCGCGGACGGGACCGCGCGGGTGTGGAACGCGGCGACCGGCCACTTGATCGTGCAGCTCACTGGGCATCGCGGACCGGTGAGCTCCGCCGTATTCAGCCCGGACGGCCAGCGCGTGGTGAGCGTGTCCGATGACAAGACCGCGCGGGTGTGGGATGCGGCGACCGGCCAGGTGATCGCGCAGCTCACCGGACACGAAGGGCCGGTGAATTCCGTCGCCTTCAGCCAGGACGGTCAGCGGGTGGTGACTGCGTCCCGTGACAGGACCGCGCGCGCATGGGACGCGGCGATGGGCATCTTGCTGCTCGGAGGGCATCAAGGATCAGTTATTTCCGCCGCCTTCAGCCCGGACGGCCAGCGGGTGGTGACTGCGTCAGCGGACAGGACCGCGCGGGTATGGGACGCAGCCACGGGCAAACGGATCGCGCAGCTCAGCGGGCATCAGGGGGCAGTTTTTTCCGCCGCGTTCAGCCCGGACGGCCAACGGGTGGCGACCGCGTCCGGGGATCGGACCGCGCGGCTATGGGACGCAGCCACGGGCAAACCGGTCGCTCAGCTCGACGGGCATCAGGGGTGGGTTTACTCCGCCGCCTTCAGCCCGGACAGCAAGCGGGTGATGACCGCGTCCTGGGATGGGACCGCGCGGGTGTGGGACGCGGCCACCGGCAAACCGATCTTGCTCCTCAGCGGGCATCGGGGCCCGGTTGATTCCGTCGCCTGCAGCCCGGACGGCCGGCGGGTAGTGACCGCGTCCTGGGACGGGACCGCGCGGGTGTGGGACGCGACCACGGGCCAACAGATCGCGCAGCTCAGCGGGCATCAGGATCTGGTTTATTCCGCCGCCTTCAGCCCGGACGGCCAGCGCGTGGTGACCGCGTCCGCGGATCAGACCGCGCGGGTGTGGGACGCGGCCACGGGCAAACAGATCGCCCAGGTCGGTGGGCATCAGGGAGCGGTTTTCTCCGCCGCCTTCAGCCCGGACGGCCAGCGCGTGGTGACCACGTCCGCGGACGGGACCGCGCGGGTGTGGGACGCGGCGACCGGCGAGGTGATCGCGAAGCTCACCGGACATCAGGGACCGGTTTTCTCCGCCGCCTTCAGCCCGGACGGCCGGCGCGTCGTGACCGCGTCCGCGGATCAGACCGCGCGGGTATGGCCTATTCGATGGCTGATGCAGAAGCGAGGTCAGAGCCTGGCTACAGCCGTGTGTAGGGAAAAGCTCGTGGGAGCAAACCTGCTCACAACCGATGATGAAGCTGCCCTTTCTCTCGTACGCGGGCGCCGGGGCGAAAACGTCTGTGGATCGAATCTGAATCGCTATTGAGCAACGATGTCCGCTGCATCTCGAGCATACTGCGTCGGCGGCAGGCCGACATGACGCGTGAACGCGACGCTGGATCAGATACTCCATCGGCGCGACGCGCCAGCACCCGAACGGACGTTGCGACGAGATCGTTCAGCCCTTCGAGCTGGTCCTCGGATACAAGCCCAACGTACTCGCATGCAGCCGCGCGAGTCCGAGCAACGCATCCGTATAGGGCGTCGGCACGCGCGTCAGCTGCCCTAGTTCGCGCACCGCGCCGACCAGCGCATCGAGTTCGACCGCCTTGCCGGCCTGCACGTCCTGCAGCATCGACGTCTTCATCGCGCCGAGTTTCAGCGTGACCGCGTGACGGTCCTCGGGCGGCTGGTCGATCGGGATGCCGAAGCGCGCGCCGATTTCCTTCGCCTCCAGCATGATGTGCGTGACGAAGCCGCGCACGAGTTCGTCGTCGAGGATCCGGTCGGTCGTTGCGCCGGTGATCGCGCTGACCGGGTTCATCGTCATGTTGCCCCACAGCTTGAACCAGACGTCGCGCTGGATCTGCGCCGAGACCGTCGCATGGAAGCCCGCCGCCTGCAGCAGCGCGGCGAGCTGCTCGACGCGTTCGCTCGGCCGGCCCGACGCCTCGCCGACGATAAGCCCGTTGCCCTGGTGATGCCGGATCACGCCGGGTGCGTCGGTCAGGCAGCTAGCGTGCACGACGCAGCCGACCGTCTGCGCGGCCGGGATCGCGGCAGCGATCGCGCCGTCGGGATCGATCGTCTTCAGGCGCTGGCCGCCGAGCTCGCCGGCGAGGCCGTCACAGAACCACCACGGCACGCCGTTCATCGCCGTCAGCACGATCGTCTCGGGGCCCAGCAGCGGCTTGATCTGCGCGGCCACCGCCGCCATCGCCGGGCCCTTCACCGCGATCACGATGAGCTCCTGCACACCGAGATCGGCCGGCTTGTCGCTCGCCTTCACCTGCTCGGCGTAGATCACGCCACCTTCGATCAGCCGCAGACCATGCTGGCGCACCGCGTCGAGCGTCGCGCCGCGCGCGACCACGCTGACCTGATGCCCCGCCTGCGCGAGCTTCACTCCTATCCAGCCGCCGATCGCGCCGGCGCCGTAGATCGCTACTTTCATCGCCTGAATCCTTGCCTGTTGGGGGGGTTATCGCAGCGTTGATTGCCGCGCTCTTTTACGCATGGCTTCAATCATTGCCGGGTTGATCAGGAACTGGCGCCCGGCGCCGCTGACGCTGTCGCGCACGCGCAGCGTGATGTGGTTGTAGATCATCTCGGTCCAGCCGAGCAGATCGAAGATCCGGTAGCACGCGGCGAGTTGCACGCGAGCCTGCCATTCGTCGGCATGCATCGTGGCCGACCTGGGTGGGCTTGCCGGTTGCGCTTCGAAGGTCGTGGCCATCGTCGCTGTCTCCATGATTGTCGTTGTGACGGCGCGCCGGTGCGCGCCGCCCACCTTTTTTTCACGCGGGTTGCAACAGCGGCCGGAGCGCCGCACGGCTTCAGGCGCCCGACACCACCGCCGCGATCGACGACGCAACATAGTCCGCGTTGCGCGCGTTGAGCCCGGCGACGCACATGCGGCCCGAGCGCAGCACGTACACCGCGTATTCGTTGCGAAGACGCTCGACCTGGCTTTCGGACAGGCCCGTGTACGTGAACATGCCGCGCTGCGCGACATAGCGCGCGCGCATCACTTCATCGACGCGCCCGGCGAGCCCCGCGTGGATCACCTTGCGCATTGCCAGAATGCGCTCGCGCATCGCGCCGAGCTCGGCTTCCCACGACGCGCGCAGCGTCGCATCGGCGAGCACGTTGGCGACCAGGCGCGCGCCGTGCGTCGGCGGGTTGCTGTAGTTCGCGCGCACCGCCGACATCAGTTGGCCCGCCACACGCGCCGCCTCGTCGGCGCTCTTGCAGACTACGCTCAACGCGCCGACGCGCTCGCCATACAGCGAGAAATTCTTCGAGAACGAGTTCGCGACGACCAGCGGCACGTTCGCGTCGGCGAGCAGGCGCACCGGTGCGGCGTCTTCTTCGAGGCCCGCGCCGAAACCCTGATAGGCCATGTCGACGAACGCGATCAGCTTGCGGCGCTGCAAAACCGGCACCAGTTCCGCCCATTGAGCCGGGCTCAGATCGACGCCGGTCGGGTTATGGCAGCACGCGTGCAGCAGCACGACGCTCTTTTCCGGCAAAGCGTCGATCGCGGCGAGCATGCCGGCGAAGCGCAAGCCGCCGGTTTGCGGGTCGTAGTACGGATACGTGTTGACCGTCAGCCCCGCGCCTTCGAACACGACGCGATGGTTTTCCCAGCTCGGATCGCTGATCCACATCTGCGAGCCGGGGAAATAGCGCTTCAGGAAATCGGCGCCGACCTTCAGCGCGCCCGAGCCGCCGAGCGTTTGCAGCGTCGCGACGCGGCCTTCGGCGCGCGCCGCGCTGTCGGCGCCGAACACGAGCGCCTGCGCGGTGTCGCGATAGAGCGGCAGACCCGCCATCGGCAGATACGAGCGCGGGCCGATCGCGTCGAGCAGCGCGGTTTCGGCGCGGCGCACCGCGTCGATCACCGGCAGCTTGCCGGCGTCGTCGAAATAGATGCCGATGCTGAGGTTGACCTTGTTCGGGCGGGGGTCCAGCTGGAAGTCTTCGTTCAGGCTCAGAATCGGGTCGCCCGGATAGGCGGGAATATGCTCGAACATGACGGGTCCTTGAAGACGGCCTCTGCAGGCCTGTTGTCGCGGTCGTCGGCGCGGCGCGGGACGACGGGCAAACCTCAAGTCTAAGCGGGTTTGCCGGGCCAAGTCGATTCCGCATGAGTGTCTGTCGTCGGTCGCGGCGAGATGCTGCGCAGCGGCGTTGCGTCAGAACCGGTAGTTGATCGACACGTCGGCGACGCCGGTCGCGCGGCTGCGTGTGATCGGACTGTTGCCCGCGCTGCCGACGAGCTGCTCGAACGCGCCGTCGGCGGTCGCGAACCAGTGCTTGCTGAGCAGCCAGATCGCGCTGACGCCGAACCCCACCGACTTGAAGCCCGCGCTCGCGTGGTACCGCGGATACTGCGAGTGCGCGGCCTGCTCCTGATTGAGGCCGAACCAGCTGTTCATGTAATTGGAGTCCGCGAGCGTCACGTTCGGGCCGGCGAACCAGACCAACTGCTTCGTGCTGCCGGGCATCGGCATGTAGGCGCCGAGATCGCCGATCCAGCCGTTCGAACCGCCGAAATAGCGGCGGATATCGGCGCGCAGCACGAGCGGAAAATCCTGCGACACGACGTACTCGCCCGACAGTTTCAGACCCGGCGCCGGATTGATGTTGCCAAGCCCGTTGAGTTCCTGGGGATCGTTTTGCCCGCGCCGCCCGAGGTCGTAGACGGCCGCGAGACTCATGCGCCAGTTCTCGCCTTGCGCGAAATTGACGCCGAGGCCTTCTCCGCTCGACAGAAAGAACAGATCCTTGTAGCGCACGTCGATGCTCGGGCCGGCCACGACGTGATAGCGGTCCGATCCCTCGAAGCGCGGCTGGAACGACGTCGCCACGCCGAAGCGCAGTTGCCAGTCGGGAATGTTCGGCTGCCACATCTTCTGCAGCGGGATACCCACCGAGTATTGCCATTCGCCGAGCGGCGATGGCGTCTGCGCGAAAACCACACCGGGCACGCAGCCCATCGCTCCCAAAATCGCGGCGACGAGCGAGCCCGCCGCGATGCCGGTTTGTTGGTGGCGAGGCGTGGCGCCCCGCTTCTTTCTACGGCTGTTCAACACCGGAAGCCTCCGATCTCACTCGTCGCGAGGAGGTTAGGTTCTCGCCCGGGGTCCAGTGCGGACTCAAAAGCCCGGACGACCGCCGCACTGTTACTTACGGCGTGTAATTTTTCTAGCCAATGACGCGGGCTGCGCAGTGCGCACGAGGCGCGGCGAGCCCGCGTGACCACGCCGCGGTGACGCGGACAATGGCCAACGTCGCATTGGTGTGCAAGATATGCGCCAACTCTGTGGAGGATTGATGACGAGCGCTCGAGGAGCAACGCGACGACGGCTCGGGCGATGCAGCGGCGCGGCTGGCGCCGCCGCTCACAGGCGTCATTGCCCGGCTTCGACGAGCACCGGCTTGTCGCGATACAGGTTGGGAAACAGGTGCTTCAGGTTGGCGATTTTCGGCATGTCATTGAACACGATATAGGCCGAATCGGGATGCAACGTCAGATAGTTCTGGTGATACGACTCGGCCGGATAGAAGCCCTTGTACGGCTCCGTCTTCGTGACGATGGGCGCGGGGAACACGTGCGACTTGTCGAGTTGCGCGATGTAACTTTGCGCGACGCGCCGCTGCGCGTCGTTCAGCGGAAAGATCGCCGAGCGATATTGCGTGCCGCTGTCGGGCCCCTGACGATTCAGCTCGGTCGGGTCCTGAACCACCGAAAAGTACACCTGCAGCAGTTGACCGTACGTCACCTTGCCGGGATCGAACGTGACTTGCACCGATTCGGCGTGCCCCGTCTCGCCGCCGCTGACGGTCTCGTACTGCGCGGTGTCGCGTGAGCCGCCCGAGTAGCCCGATACCGCACGCGTGACACCGCGCACATGCTGGAACACGCCCTGCACGCCCCAGAAGCAGCCGCCCGCGAATACGGCGGTTTCCTCGTGCGCAGTGCTGGCCTGGATCGGTTCGTCGAGCGCGGGCGGCGCGATCGCGACGGCGCTCTCGGCCGAGAACGCGACGCGCTGCGCGAGCGGCAACGCGAGCGCGGCCACGCCTAGCAGCAACGACAGCGCGGCCACACGTGAGCGTTTCGGGATGTCGTCGAACGATGTAAAGAATTGCCGTCTGTTGCGAGTCATGATGGTCGCTCCGGAAAAGTGCCGACGCCAGCCCGCCGTCGCACGGTGTTGCCACGGCCGCATGCGGGTGCGCCGAAGCTTGGTCGCGCGGGCGCGGCGTTTATGACAGCATGCGCGTTTTCGCCGCCGGCTGCGCGGCCGCGGCCGCGCGGCTCACAGCGGAAATTTGGTGGTCGACAGGATTTCCTTTAGCACCATGAACGAGCGGATCTGCCGCACGCCCGGCAGATAGAGCAACTGCTCGGCGTGCAGGCGATTGAAGCTGTCGCTGTCGCGCGTGCGGATCACCATGAAATAGTCGAACTCGCCGGTCACCACGTGGCACTCCATGCAGCCGGCCACTTTCTGCGCGGCCTTTTCGAACTCGGCGAACGACTCGGGCGTCGAGCGATCGAGCACGACGCCGATGATCACGAGCATGCCCGCGCCGACCGCCTTCGGATCGAGCAACGCGACCACCCCGCGAATCAACCCGGACTCCTTCAGCCGTTCGACGCGCCGCAAACACGCCGGCGCGCTCAGCTTCACTTTCGCGGCGAGCGCCACGTTCGAAATCGACGCGTCGGTTTGCAACTGCCGCAGGATCGCGCGATCGATGCGGTCCAGCCCGTGGCGGGGATCGGCCGGCGATGCGGGAGGAGTCTGGGTTGTGCCTGAAGGTTTCGATCCAGCACGAACTTTTGTTGCGTTCATCGGAATGTTTACGAAGTTTTGTTAGGGACCGGACATTGTTCGATTTCTAAAAATACGTGCGGGCCACTTTTTTCGCAAGCTCATTTCTGGCCGTTTTTCTTACCATGAACTCACGGAAACCACTCACCACCGGAGCCGCGATGAACCTGCAACGATTCCCCCGCTACCCGCTCACCTTCGGACCGACGCCGATCCAGCCGCTCAAGCGTCTGAGCGAACATCTTGGCGGCAAGGTCGAGCTTTATGCGAAGCGCGAGGACTGCAATAGCGGCCTCGCGTTCGGCGGCAACAAGACCCGCAAGCTCGAATATCTGATCCCCGACGCGCTCGCGCAGGGCTGCGACACGCTCGTGTCGATCGGTGGCATCCAGTCGAACCAGACGCGCCAGGTCGCGGCGGTTGCCGCGCATCTCGGCCTGAAATGCGTGCTCGTGCAGGAGAACTGGGTCAACTACTCGGATGCGGTGTACGACCGCGTCGGCAACATCCAGATGTCGCGCATGATGGGTGCCGACGTACGGCTCGTGCCGGATGGCTTCGACATCGGCTTTCGCAAGAGCTGGGAAGACGCGCTCGACAGCGTGCGCGCGGCCGGCGGCAAGCCGTACGCGATTCCGGCCGGCTGCTCGGATCATCCGCTGGGCGGGCTCGGCTTCGTCGGCTTTGCCGACGAGGTGCGTCAGCAGGAAGCCGAACTCGGCTTCAGGTTCGACTACATCGTCGTGTGCTCGGTGACGGGCAGCACGCAGGCGGGCATGGTCGTCGGTTTTGCCGCGGACGGCCGCGCCGATCGGGTAATCGGCATCGACGCCTCGGCGAAACCGGCGCAGACGCGCGAGCAGATCACGCGCATCGCGAAGCGGACCGCCGAGCGCGTCGAACTGGGCCGCGACATCACGGCGAAGGACATCGTGCTCGATGAGCGCTTCGGCGGCCCCGAGTACGGTCTGCCGAACGACGGCACGCTCGAGGCGATCCGTCTGTGCGCGCGGCTCGAAGGCATGCTGACCGATCCGGTGTACGAAGGTAAGTCGATGCACGGCATGATCGACAAGGTGCGCAACGGCGAATTTCCGGCCGGCTCGCGCGTGCTGTATGCGCATCTGGGCGGTGTGCCGGCGTTGAGCGCGTACAGCTTTATTTTCCGCGATGGCTGACGGGGTTTAGACGACATGTGTCCGAGGTTCGGCTTCAGGTTCGACTTCCGCCTGGACTTCAGCTTGCACATCAACCCGCGAGCTTCTTCCTCAGATGCTTGCGCAGAAACTCGACGAAGACCCGGATCGTCACCGAGCTTTGCCGATGCTGCGGATAGACGGCATAGACACCCGTCGTGGTCGGCAGGAACGCTTCGAGCACGGGCACGAGCTGGCCGTTTGCCAGCGCATCGGCGACGATGAAATCGGGAAGCCGAACGATTCCAAGCCCCGCCACCGCCGCATCGCGAATCAGGTCGCCGTTATTGGCCCGCAACGGCCCTCGCACCTCGACGCTCCTGATCGCGCCGTCGATGCTGAACTCCCAGCTCACCGCGCCGCCGTGACCGTACAGCAGACACTCGTGTTTCGCGAGATCGGCCGGCACGGTCGGGCTGCCACGCCGACGTAGATAACCGGGGCTGCAACACGCGACCATCTTCACATCGATCAACTTCTGCGCGATCAGCGACGAGTCCGCCAGCGTGCCGATGCGGATCGCCATGTCGAAGCCCTCGCCGACCACATCGACGGCGCGGTCGCTCAGTTCCATGTCGAAGCGCACGTCGCGATGCTCGCGCAGAAACGCCGCGACGAGCGGCGACAGATGCATCATGCCGAACGACATCGGCGCGCTCACGCGCAGCAGCCCGCGCGGCCCGGCGCGGCGCAGCGACATAGCCTGCTCGGCGTCCTCGACCTCGCCGAGGATGCGCTTCGCGCGCTCGTAAAACTCCTGGCCTAGATCGGTCACCGCCAGCTTGCGCGTATTGCGGATCAACAGTTGCACGCCGAGCGCTTCCTCGAGTGCCATCACCCGGCGGCTCACGAACTGTTTGGACAGCGACAGCCGGTTCGCAGCGACGGTGAAATTGTGGGCGTCGACGGTCGCGACGAAGATCCGCATGTCATCGAGTTGCATCGTATTGTCCACTCCATAGCGACAGTGTTTCCGGTTTTGCCATGATTATAGTCATCATGATTGACCTACACTGTCGTTCATGGATCGCAGCCAAACATCTGGCCCGGATCACACGACAAAACTCAAGGAGAAACAGCATGCTCGAAGTCAGACACGCCAACCAACGAGGCCGCGCGGAACACGGCTGGCTCAGCTCGCGTCATACGTTTTCGTTCGCGCACTATCACGATCCGAAGCAGAACGGCTTCTCCGACCTGCTCGTGATCAACGATGACCGTGTCGCGCCGGCGCAGGGTTTTGGCAAGCATCCGCATCGCGACATGGAGATTTTTTCGTATGTGCTCGAAGGCGCGCTCGAACACAAGGACACGATGGGCACGGGCTCGGTGATCGTGCCGGGCGACATCCAGTTGATGAGCGCGGGCACCGGCGTGGCGCACAGCGAATACAACCATTCGAACAGCGAGCCGGTGCACTTCCTGCAGATCTGGATCGCGCCGGCTGAGCAAGGCGCGAAGCCGCGCTATCAGCAACAGCACTTCGGCGCGGCCGACAAGCGCGGGGTGCTGCGGCTCGTGCTGTCGCCGGACGGTGCGAACGGTTCGCTGCAGTTGCGGCAGGACGCGCGCGTGTACGCCGGTCTGTTCAACGGCGACGAAACCGCGCGGCTCGAACTCGCGAACGACCGCTATGCGTATGTTCAAGTGGCGCGCGGCAGCGTCACGGTGAATGGCGTCGAGCTTGGCGAGGGTGACGGCGCGCGGGTGCGCGGCGAACAAGCGCTGACGTTCACGCAAGGCCGCGACGCGGAAGTGCTGGTGTTCGATCTGCGCAACATCGAAACCTCGGCGTTGTGGGCATAAGCTCCGCTTGCACCGCTACAAGCTAATCTGAACGCGGCTCGCTGGACGACGATTTCCAGCGAGCTTCGCCCCTCTACGCTATCGGGAAAAATCATGCGCTACACGCTGTTTGAAAACCAGAAAGACGTCGTCGTTCTCGTCGCTCGAATCCTGCTCATGGTGCTGTTCGTGATGTTCGGCTGGTCGAAATTGATCGGCTTTTCTGGCGCCGTCGCTTATATGACATCGACAGGCGCGCCCGTGCCGGCGTTGTCGGCTGTTATCGCAGTGGTGATGGAGCTGGTCGTGGGCGTCGCGCTGCTAGTGGGATTTTTCACGCGACCGCTCGCGCTGCTGCTTGCGTTGTATACGCTCGGCACCGCAATCATCGGCCATCACTACTGGAACATGACTGGCGCGATGCAGTACGACAACATGATTCATTTCTACAAGAACATTGGAATCATCGGCGGCTTGCTGTTGTTGTGCGTGACCGGCCCCGGCAAATATTCGTTCGACCGGCGTTGATACCGATTTCCGTCCTTTAACGAACAAGGCCCGCACGAATGCGGGCCTTGTTGCATGCGCAAACTGAAACGGCGACCCGCGGGCCGCCGTTTGAGTCTCTGATCTACCGGATCAAACCGCTGCCTCAGCTTCCGCTTCCGCCTCGCTCGCCGCCGCGACTTCTTCGCTGTTGCGGATCAGGTGGTCGAATGCGGAGAGCGATGCTTTTGCGCCTTCGCCCACGGCAATGACGATCTGCTTGAACGGCACCGTGGTCACGTCGCCGGCGGCGAACACGCCCGGCACCGAGGTCGCGCCACGTGCATCGACGACGATCTCGCCATGCTTCGACAGCACGACCGTGCCCTTCAGCCATTCGGTGTTCGGCACGAGACCGATCTGCACGAACACGCCTTCGAGCTCGACGTTCTTCACTTCGCCCGAAGCGAGGTCCTTGTAGACCAGACCGTTGACCTTGTTGCCGTCGCCGGTGATTTCGGTGGTCTGCGCCTGCGTGACGACCGTCACGTTCGGCAGGCTGCGCAGTTTGCGTTGCAGCACTTCGTCGGCACGCAGCGTCGCACCGAATTCGAGCAACGTCACTTCGCGCACGAAACCCGCGAGGTCGATCGCGGCCTCGACGCCCGAGTTGCCGCCGCCGATCACCGCGACGCGCTTGCCCTTGAACAGCGGGCCATCGCAGTGCGGACAGTACGCGACACCGTGATTGCGATACTCGCGCTCGCCCGGCACGTTGATCTCGCGCCAGCGCGCACCGGTCGCGAGGATGATCGTCTTCGCCTTCAGCACCGCGCCGTTGGCCAGACGCACTTCGTTGATGCGCCCCGGAATCAGCGCTTCGGCGCGCTGCACGTCCATGATGTCGACGTCATAGGCGTTCACGTGCTGTTCGAGCGCCGTCGCGAACTTCGGTCCTTCAGTTTCGGTCACGGAGACGAAGTTTTCGATCGCAAGCGTATCGAGCACCTGGCCGCCGAAACGCTCGGCCACGACACCGGTCGCGATGCCCTTGCGCGCCGAGTAAATGGCCGCCGCCGCGCCCGCTGGGCCGCCACCGACGATCAGCGTGTCGAACACCGGCTTCTTCTCCAGTTCCTTCGCGGCGCGCGCACCGGCGTTGGTGTCGAGCTTCGCGAGAATTTCCTTGACGCCGCTGCGGCCCTGGCCGAAGGTTTCGCCGTTCAGGAACATCGTCGGTACCGCCATGATCTGGCGCGCGTCGACTTCGTTCTGGAACAGCGCGCCGTCGATCGCGACGTGACGGATGCGCGGATTGATCAACGCCATCACGTTCAGCGCCTGCACGACTTCCGGACAGTTCTGGCACGACAGCGAGAAATACGTTTCGAATCGATAGTCGCCGTCGAGGCTGCGGATCTGTTCGATCACCGCATCGTCGAGTTTGACCGGGTGGCCGCCCACCTGCAGCAATGCGAGGACGAGCGACGTGAATTCATGCCCCATCGGAATGCCGGCGAAACGGATGCCGGTGTCCTTGCCCGCTTCGCCAATCGAAAACGACGGCTTGCGCTCGCTGTCGCCGCGACGCTCGATCACCGTGACGCGCTCCGACAACGTCGCGATGTCGTTCAGCAGCGCCAGCAGCTCCTGGGACTGCGCGCTGTCGTCGACAGAGGCGACGAGCTCGATAGGCCTGCTAACTTTTTCGAGGTACGACCTGAGTTGAGTCTTGAGATTGGCGTCAAGCATGGCGTTGCGATTCCGTGACGAAGGGTGTGGAGGTCCCGGCGCCGCACGCATCCGGATAGGACGTGTTGGGCCCGGGGACGCGCGAAGCGCCGTATCAGGCGATTCGCGCGGTGACGCGCCGGGAAGCTCCCGGCAGATGCAGACTGCGGGGTGCAGCGTGAGCTGCGAAGACCTTAGATCTTGCCGATCAGGTCGAGCGACGGGGTCAGCGTTTGCGCGCCCGGCGTCCATTTGGCGGGGCACACTTCGCCCGGGTGCTTCGCAATGTACTGAGCAGCCTGAACCTTGCGCAGCAGTTCGCCAGCGTCACGGCCGATGCCGTTGTCGTGGATTTCGCACAGCTTGATTTCGCCTTCCGGGTTGATCACGAACGTGCCGCGCAGCGCGAGACCTTCTTCTTCGATCAGCACGTCGAAGTTGCGCGAGATAGCGAGCGTCGGGTCAGCCAGCATCGGGTACTTGATCTTGCGGATCGTGTCCGACGTGTCGTGCCAAGCCTTGTGCGTGAAATGCGTATCGGTCGACACGCTGTAGATTTCCACGCCAAGCTTCTTGAAATCTTCATAACGATCGGCCAGGTCGCCGAGTTCAGTCGGGCACACGAACGTGAAGTCGGCCGGGTAGAACACGAAAACCGACCACTTGCCCTTCAGGCTTTCTTCAGTGACGGTCTGGAAATCGCCGTTGTGAAAAGCCTGTGCTTTGAACGGTTTGACTTGACTGTTGATGATCGGCATTTGCTGAATCCTCTCTGAGGGGGTTGGAAAGTGAGGTCAGTATGTCAGACTGCGCTTAATAGGTAAAGTGGATTGTGTTAATGAGTTCGATAGACTGACCCTATTAGTTTCGGCGGTGCAGACTATCGGGTTTACGCGTGGGGCGTTTCAGCCCTTCAGGAGCCGCCACAGTGTGGTCCGCCCGATGCCGAGCGCGCGGCTCGCAGCGGCGCGGTTGCCGCCCGATTGTTCGAGGGCGCGCAGCGCGTCCTCACGGCTGACGGTGGTGCGGGGCGCCGTGCTGTCACGGACCGAGCCCTGAGACGCCTGCGTGAGCCGCTCGACCTGAGCCGGGCTGATCCGGGCGAATTCGGGAAACACCGCCTGCCAGTCTGGCAATCCGTCGCAGGCCAGGTTCCCGGATATCTCCCGGGTTACGTCACCGATATAAATCGCCGCGCGCGCCAGCAGATTTTCCAGCTCGCGGACGTTGCCGGGCCACGCGTAGTTCGCAAAAAGCGGGCCGAGAAGCGTGAGCACCTGCTCGAGCGCCCCTGCCGACAAGCCGTACTGCAGCGCGCCGCGCTCCAGCAGATACCGCGCCAGCGGCGCAATGTCGGCGCGGCGTTCGCGCAGCGGCGGCAATTTTATCTGAAGCAGATTTAATCGGAAATACAGATCCGCGCGAAACGCGCCCTGTTCGACAAGTGCATGCAGATCGCGGTGCGTCGCGGCGATCACGCGCACATCGACGGGCGTCGCGCGGCCCGCGCCGAGCTTCATCACCTCGCGCTCCTGCAGCACGCGCAACAGCCGGCTTTGCAGCGCGGCCGGCATTTCGCCGATTTCATCGAGAAAGATCGTGCCGGTGTGCGCAATTTCAAACAGCCCCGGCTTGCCACCGCGCCGCGCGCCCGTGAAGGCCCCTTCCTCGTGCCCGAACAGCTCGCTTTCGATCAGCCCCTCGGGCAGCGCCGCACAGTTGAACGCGACGAACGGATTGCCGCGCCGCCGGCTCGCGTTGTGAATGCCCTGCGCGACCAGTTCCTTGCCAGTGCCGCTTTCGCCGCACAGCAGCACGGTCGCGTCGTGCGCGGCGCCGGCGCGCGCGAGCCGGCGCACGCGCTCGAGCGCCACCGAAGCGCCGATCAGATCGTCGAGCCGATGCCGCGCGACCAGATGCCTCGGCCGCTGGCTGGTGCGCAGCGAACGGTCGATCCGCTGCGCGACGAGCGCGTCCTGCGCAGTCACGACGAAACCGGCGCGCGCGCCCTGCTCGACGATCGGCACGCAGTTGACGATCAACGCGCGGCCGCCCACCTGCTCGATGCGTTCGTCGACCGGCTGGTCGGCGGCGCGCGTTTCGCGCAACAGCGGCGCGAGCGCGCGCGCGACTCGCGCGGGAGTGTCCTCGTCGTCCTTCGGGACTTCCTGCGCGGCGCCTGAACCGAGCAGTTCGAGCATCGCCGGGTTGACGGCTTCGAGCTGGCCGGCTTCGTCGAACGCGGCGACGCCGTCGCGCAGATGCGCGACGATCGTGTTCAGGCGCCCGCGCTTCGATTCCTTCTGCCGGCTCACGCGCGCCAGTTCGACCGAGCGCTCGAACGCTTCCTCGACCGCGGCCAGCGAATACAGGAACACGCTTTCGATGCCGGCCTGCTGCGCCAGATCGCAAGCCATGCCGGCGCCGACGACCACGCGGCAGCCTTGCGCGGCGAGTTCATCGACCGCCAGTCGCACTTCGTCGATCGACCGGTACGCGCGCTGCCTCAGATCGACGTTCAGCAGCGGGCCCAGGTCGGCCAGTTCCTGCGCGATTGCTTCATGCAGCACGAGCCCGATGCGCGCCCGCGGCCACGTGGCGGTGGCGCGCGTGATCGCGTTCAACACGTCGAAGCCGTTCACCTTGACCATCACGACCGGCACGCTGAGGTTCTCGCGCAGGTATGCGCCGTTCGAGCCGGCGGACAATACGACGTCGACGGAACCCGCGTCCACGTAAGCTTGCAGAGCGGCGACGGCGGCGCCGTATCCTTCCCGCACCGTGAAGAATTTCGCGCGGCCGGCGTAGCGCGGCGCTACCGCCTCGCAAAGCGACTGCAGTCGGCTGATACTGACGAGCGCGACCCCGGGGCGGCCGGCATCGACGGCGGGACTCGGATTCGCGACGAACGGGGTGAACGTGGACACACGGCTCTCCAAGGTCGAAACGTTCCGCGAAACGTTTCATGAAACGTTCCACGATTGTGCCACGAACGCCGAGGCGCAGCCGACTTCGCGCAAACCCTTGTTCCAGCGGCACGACTGGCGAACCGCCGTTCGATGGCACGCTTCCTGCAGTATGTCGGCCGCGTTCCACTTCCGATTTTCCTTCTGGAGACCTGCATCATGACCACCACTTCCGTCACCCGCCGCGCCGCGTTCCGCGCCAAGGTCAATCAGCGTCAGGGCCTGCTCGTGCCCGGCGCGTTCAACGCGATGAGCGCGCGCGTGATCGAGGACGCCGGCTTCGAGGCGGTCTACATCACCGGCGCGGGCGTCACGAACATGTCGCTCGGCTTGCCCGACCTCGGTTTCATCGGCCTCGCCGAAGTCGCCGAGCACACCGCGCGCATCCGCGACGCGGTCGCGCTTCCGCTGATCGTCGATGCCGACACCGGCTTCGGCAACGCGCTGAACGTGCGCCAGACCGTACGCGTGCTCGAGCGCAGCGGCGCCGACATGATCCAGTTCGAAGACCAGGTGATGCCGAAGAAATGCGGCCACTTCTCGGGCAAGGAAGTCGTGGCGACGAGCGAGATGGTCGGCAAGATCCGCGCGGCCGTCGATGCGCGCGAAGACGCGAACCTGCAGATCATGGCGCGTACCGACGCGGCCGCGGTCCATGGCATCGAGGACGCGATCGAGCGGGGTCATCGCTTCATCGAGGCGGGCGCCGACATCCTGTTTATCGAGGCGACCGAATCGCTCGCCGACATCGAGCGTCTGCCGGGGCTGTTCGACGTGCCGCAGCTGATCAACATCGTGATCGGCGGCAAGACGCCGGTGCAGTCGCGCGATGCGCTCGCGAAGCTCGGCTACGGCATCGTGCTATATGCGAACGCCGCGCTGCAAGGCGCGGTGCTCGGCATGCAGCGCGCGCTCGGCACGCTGCGAAGCAACGGCCGCCTCGACGAGGACGCGACGATCGTCGCGCCGTTCAGCGAGCGGCAGCGGCTCGTCAACAAGCCGCTGTATGACCGGTTGGACAAGGAGTACGCAGCGAAGGACTGACGCACGGGGGCGGCGCGGCGACGCGCTGCGCGCCTCGGCGTTATGGGACCCTTTATTGCGTTAGGATTCAGGGCTGGCGAACGCGGCCGCCTCGCCGGCCCGCTCTGCCGGACGCCCGCAGAAACACCCAACGCAATCGAAAGGTAGTCGCAAGCACCATGAAGTCATACTCTTCACGCGCCCCGCGCCGGCCCGTCAATGGTCTTTCCGCGCGCACGCGAGCGGCACGGGACATCGCGCGATGAACAGCGCCGGCACCCGCAACGCGCACGTCGGCTGGCTGCCGTATATCGTCGCGGCCACCTTCTTCATGGAGTATCTCGACACCACGGTGATCGCCACCGCGCTGCCGCAGATGGCGCGTTCGTTCGGCGTCGGCCCGAACAGCCTGAGCCTCGGCATGACCGCGTACATGCTCGCGCTCGCGATCTTCATCCCGGCGAGCGGCTGGGTCGCCGACCGCTGCGGCGCGCGTACCGTGTTCGTCAGCGCGATCGGCGTGTTTACGGTCGCGTCGATACTGTGCGGGCTGTCGCAGAACGTGCCCGAGTTCACGGCCGCGCGGCTGCTGCAAGGCATCGGCGGCGCGATGATGGTGCCGGTCGGCCGCCTGATCGTGGTCCGCAGCACCGACAAAGCCCGCATGATGCAGGCGATCTCGACGATCACATGGCCGGCCATCGCCGCGCCGGTGGTCGGCCCGCCGATCGGCGGCTTCATCACGACCTACGCGTCGTGGCGCTGGATCTTCCTGCTGAACGTGCCGTTCGGCCTCGCCGCGATCGCCGTCGCGCTCGCCATCGTGCCGAACCTGCGCAGCACCGAGCGCAAGCCGCTCGACGTCGCCGGCCTGCTGCTGAGCGGCGTCGCGCTGACCGCCATCCTGTACGGCGCGGAACTCGCGAGCCAGCCGGCCGCCAATCCGTGGCTCGCGATCGCGGTCGTGGCGGGCGGTCTGCTGGTCGGCGCGATCGCGTTCCAGCATGCGAGGCGACATCCGTATCCGCTCGTCGACGTATCGACGCTGAAGGTGCCGACGTTTTCGGTGACGGTCATCACCGGCTCGTTCACGCGCATCGGAATCGGCGCGGTGCCCTATCTGATGCCGCTGCTGTTCCAGGTCGGCTTCGGTCTGTCGGCGTTCCGCTCGGGTCTGCTGCTGCTCGCGAGCGCGCTCGGCAACCTCGGCATGAAGGCGCTGACTACGCGCATTCTGCAGCGCTACGGCTTCCGGATGGTGTCGATCGTCGACGTGGCGGTGGCCGGCATTTTCATCATCGCGTGCGGATTGCTGACGCCGAACGTGCCGCTCGTGTTCGTGCTGATCGTCGTGTTCGTGTACGGCGTCGCGCGCTCGATGCAGTTCTCGACCCTCGCGACGCTCGCCTACGCCGACATCCCGCAGCCGCAGATGAGCGCGGCGAGCACGCTGTGGAGCGCGGCCGCGCAGATGACGATCGGTCTCGGCATCGCGTTCGGCGCGGTGTCGCTGCGCGTCGCGGCGCTGTTCAACGGCGAGACCACCGGCCACGTGTTCACGCTCGACGATTTCCGCCTCGCGTTCCTGTTCGCCGGTGTGCTGACGCTGCTCTCCGTGTCCGGTTATCTGGGGCTCGCGCGCAATGCTGGGCAGAGCATCGGCGGAGGTTCGCGCAGCGGCGACAATACGGCGAAGGGATAAGTGGTACGTGCTACGCGACCAAGGGGGACGCGCGATGCAAGTAGGCGATCTGACGATTTCGAACCGCAATGACGATCTCGACCTCGACATGGTCTACGCGTTGGCCGCTTACTCAGACAGTATCGGCACGCTACGCGCGGCATCAGCCACACAGATTCGCCGCCACCGCAGCGCGTCCCACGTCTGAAGTAGGAGCAACGCAACAGCACGTCTGAAAAGAGCAGATCCCCAATTTTCATCCGTCGCCCATTCCTCTGCCTGTTGTCGCCTGCTAGCTTGGGAGCCCCAACAGCTACGGAGGCGTTCGGAATGTCGTATCAACAGGATTCGGATGGCGTGCGCGTGGTGCTCAGTGCGCCGCAACTGGCGGCGGTGCTGGCAAGACAGTCAATCAGCCAGACGGAAATGCTTTCCAACCGGCTATGGGGCGGGTTGCAAATCGTCGGTGGCGTGCTGGAAATGGTCGGCGCAAGTGCGTTGTGTGTGATCCCGGAACCGACCATGCTAAGCAAGGCAGGGTGCGTTGTGTTCGGCATACATGGCTCTGATACGGCGGCGGCAGGTTTGCGTCAGGCCTGGACGGGCCAGGATACGGCCACACTGACCCAGCAAGGTACGACGAATCTGGCCGAGGCGATGAAGGCTAGTCCTGACATGGCGAACCATATCGGCCTGTCACTTGACATGGTCGTGCCGTTCGGCTTTGCCGGGTCAATCAAGGCGGTGCGGGCTGCGCGCATCTCGATGGGCAAGATCAACCTGAACATGCATGAAGCAAAGACGCTTCGCGGAATTGGCGGCCACACGATCTTGAAGCATGTTGGACGGACGGAGGCGCAATTACGGCAGCGTCTGATCGACGAGCCAAAACGGGTGACGGTGTCCACCTTCTACAATCTGAACGCCGCCGAATGGGCAATATCGGAAGCGATGAGGGAAAACGCGCTGAGGATAAGCGCCTGGGCAAAAGCGCCGGTACGAGATTTGGACCTGTCAAAGAACGTCGGGAAAAATGTTGGTTTTGCGATTGTCCGGAGTACGGGAAAAAGAGTTGAGGCCCAGAAGGTCGTAGTCATCCTCCGACATAAGACATACAACGGGATGCCGTACTATATCGTGACATCGTACTTGGAGTGAGGGCTTATCGTATGGCCGACAATGAGAAATATGGCGATCTGACGGGGCTGATCCGTTCTCGTTTCCACGAAGATTTTGACCTGTTCGGAAACTCAGTAGAAGAACTCGTTTCTTCCTACACCGAGAAAATGTCAAGGAGTGACATTGACGCGCTCATATCTGACATCAATTCATTCGAAGCCGACTATCCAGAGACGCTGGACTCAGAGTTTAAAGAGCGGTTTGGCCGCCAGTTCGATCCAGTTTTGTGGGGCTACACGACGGCTTCCTTCCTTGATGAAGTAAAACGGCTACTGAGTGAGTAGGCAATTGCTCAGGACGGGTTAAAAAGAAGTCCCGCCATTGTCGCGCGCCTTTTCGCGTTTACGACCGTCAACAGCCACCGACGGCCCGCCGTCGTGCATGGGCGTGGGCACACGGCCATATGGCGGCGAACCCGGTTAGCATGGTCGATCACATCCTTCCGAAGCAGGCGGCGAAGGCATGCGCTGGCGGCTGCGGCTCGCGGGCTCTGGCTTCTCAAGCCAGATAGGCCGCAACACGTCTGCGCAATCGGCGGGCGTGGTTGCGTCGAGCTTCGACGCCGCCTCAGCCGTACGCGCGCTCACGCATCCACCTGGTCATGATCCACTTGTCGCCGGCCAGCACACGCGCACCGCCGTGCAGGGTCAACGGATCGAGCTGGCGCTGGCCGTCCATGTAGCGGAAATACACTGCGCCACCCGCGCGCGCCGCGACCGACAGGCCCGCCGCGGGAAACACCGTCTCGCCGCCATCGGCGACGTCGTTCAGGTAGATGATCAGCGTCGCGACACGCTGGCCGCCCTGCGCGGTGTGCACCGCGCCGCCCGGCTGATCGGGCGGGAAATAGTCGAAATGCGGGCTGTACTCGCCGCTCGTGTCGTAATGCAGCACCTGCAGGCCTTCGCCGTTTTCGAGCGGCCAGTTCGTCAGGCTCGCGATGCGCCGCTCGACCCGCGCGATCAACTCGTCCTCGCCGCGCCGATACCAGACGCCTTCACTGGTGCGATTGCGGATCACGTCCTCGTTGCCGGTAAGCGGATCGACCGTCGTCGAGCGCTTCAGTCGATGCCGCGAGCGCTCGATCAGCTCACTACATTCGCCGGCCGACAGCAGGTCGGCGAACACGACTAGCTGCGGGCGCTCACAGCGCAGCAGCACGCGCACGTCGCGCTCGTCGGCGCGGATCAGGTTGCCGCGCGCGACCGGCATCGGGTCGTATCGATACGGCTCACTGACGGGATCGGCGACAGTGGCCGTCGTGGCGGGGTCGGCCGGGCGCCGATCGAACGCGTGGTGAACGGCGACGCGCGCGTCGTCGTCGGCAAAGCCGGCCTGTACCATCGCGTCGATCATCGAGCCCGGCGTGCAGCCACGCGCGACATTGCTGCTCAGCCATTCTTGCCAGGCGGCATTGACGACTCGCATAGCGCTTCCTGTGCGGCGGCCCGGCAAGCAGTGCGGGCACCGTCCGACTTCGATCATAGCAAGCTGAACGGGCGCGACGGGCGCGGCGCCCGCTTGCGCCTAGTCGCGCTTCAACTGCCCGCGGTAGTGCAGCAGACCCCGGCGTGCCTGCTGCCTGAGCATCCGCTGCACGAACGGCGACCAGCCGAACAGCGTGCCGCGCACGCCCATCGCCTGCCGCATCCACAGCCACAAATCGAAGCGGTCGCGATGCTCGACGATGAGCCCGTCGCGGAACACGAAGCGCGCGTCGATCCGGTTCACCACGTCGCGCCCGGTCTGCACGAAACGGTAGCGCGCGACCCACTGCGCGCGGCCGGTGCGGTAGTCCGCCTGGATGTCGCTGAAGCTCAGCGTGAAGTCCTGCGCGTGCTTGACGAGCATGCGCCACATGTCGCGCACTTCGTCGCCGACCAGCTCGCCGAAGGCGGGATCGCTGAAGACGACGTCGTCGGCATAACAGGCGACCATGGTCTCGGCGTCGCGTTGCTGGAAGGCAGTGTAGAAACGTTCGATCAGCTCGGTATTGGGATGGCTCATTGATGTCGTGTCGTGCATTGCGGGAGCGCGCCGTGCCGTGCACGCGCTCCGGAAAAACAGCCCGCGCGCGGCAGGCGGCGGGCATCGCGCACACGATATAGGAAAACGACGCGGATGGGGACCCACGCGAGGACAAGTGAATCAAACCTCGTCCGCATAAGCCCGGCCGCGAACCTCGGCCAGCGACGTATCCACCATCAAGCGGCCCGCGTCGAACACCGTCTCGAGCGCTTCGTCCCACTCGCCCGCCACGGTGCGCTCGTCCCACACGATCGGCAACCTGACCGTCCGGTACTCGCCGGTACGGCGATGGCGCAGCAACGTGAGCCGGCCTTTCATCGAGCGCTTGCTGTGATCCGTGACCGGATCCTTCGATACATCGTGCCACGTGTCGTCTAGGCGGATCGCCGAGCACTTCATCGCGAAGCGCTGCGTATCGCGATTGATCCGCTGCAGCAGCGCGCCGCCCATGCCGAACACGATGTTGTCGGCGGCGAAGCCGGCCTCGTCCATCGCGGCGAGAATCGCCACGATCGAATCCGGGTTCGTTTCGTCGCCTTGAATCACGCGCACATGGTCGAGCACGCGCCGCCCCTTGCTGTTCGTCTTCGATCCGAACGACGCCTCCAGCGAGCGCAGTGTGTACAGCACGATCGTGCACGGATCGCCGGAGTCCGGGCGAATCACGAGCGTGCCGCCGGAATCGAGCACAGCCTGCTTCAGCTCGCCGCCCCATGCGTTCAGCGCGGCGAACAGGTCATAGGAATCGGACACCACCGAAACGATTGCGCCCGGCCGACCGAAGCGCGCGATCATGTTGCGATACGCGTCGAATTCGCGCTCACGGCCCCACGCCGTGATCGTGCTGTGCTCGGCCGCCGGCACCGAAAACGCGGCCATGTTGTCGTGGTAGTAGTGATTGGCCGCAAGCACGCCAAGCACCGTATCGGAGCCCATGAAGCTGACGAGATGCGCCGCGCCGCCGATCGCCGCCGACTCCGCGCTCGATACGCCACGCGCGCCGAAATCGTGCAGCTTGAACGGCAACTGCGAGAGGTCGTCGCTGCTTTTCAGCAGATACGTGCGGATCGTCTGGCGCAGATGCCAGCTTTGTGTCGCGACCGTGATCGGATACCACACGCGCATCAGCATCGTCTCCAGATACGACGCGAGCCAGAACACGTAGGGGTCGTCGCATTCGACGGTGACCAGCACGTTGTGCGTCGGCACGACCGAGCCTTCGGCCACCGCGCGAATCCGCACCGGCAGATAGCCGCCGTAGTGCTGCACGACGTAGCGCCAGCCCGCTTCGTTGAACGGCTCGCCGTGCGCGCTGAAGAAGGCGCCGGCCTGATCGATCATCGCGCCGGTGATCGGCCGGCACAGGTACTCTTTCAGCAACATCTGCAAGCCGAAGAACAGCGTGCGCTCGTAACGTCCGCCGCGCGATTCGATGTACGAGAACATCGCCGACGCGTCGGGTGGATATTGCAGAAAGTGCGATGCCTTGTACGAATCCGTGTTCAGAATCGGATTGGCCAGGATCGACGCGAGGTCGCTGAAACCTTGCGCGCTTTGCATGGACGGTGGTGCGCTCACGTGATTTCTCGCTAGAGTGACCGGACGGCGCGAGCCTGCCCGACGCTTTCGAACCTCTGACGTCGCGGTACTCTGCGCCGTCAAGCAGCCCGGGAGTCCCCCGAAACTTCACCTTACTCCGGTCGCGCAGAATACGCAGGCGCTTGCCGGCAAGCGGACGGACTAGACCCCAGGCTTCAATTGCGGCGGTACATTCGGCCACGTCGCGCGCAGCCGGCCGAGCATGCTCCTGCGGCGCTCGGCACCCGCCGGCCACAGCATGTTCGCGAGCAGCACGATGCCTTGAGCGAACCCGCTGTCGCGTGCACACGTGACGAGCGGCACGCCCCGGCTCAGCGCGTCGTTGACGTGCTGGTCGTCGCGCGGCAATTGATGCGCGACCTTCGCGCCGAGCGTGCGTTCGAGCATCGGCAGATTGATCTGCGCGTTCTTGTCGTACTGGTTGACGATGACCCGCACCTTGCCGGCCGGATGCCCCAGTTCGCGAAAAATCTCGAGCATGCGGCGCGCGCCATGCAGATACAGCGGGTTCTGCCGCACCACCATGCAGATGGCGTCGCTATGCGCGAGCGCGCGGATCGTCAACGGATTCAGGCTCGGGCCGACGTCGATCAGTACCGCATCGTAGCGCTCGCGCACCAGCGTCAGAATCCGCTCGAGTTGCGCCGGCAGCAGTTCGGCAGCCTTCAATGGATCGCCGGCGCCAGCGAGCAGATCGAGGTTCGGGCGCACGTGCATCTTGCACGCATCGAACAGGGCAGCGTCGAGTTGCCCGTTGTGCGAGCACAGATCGGCGAGCGTCATCGGCGGCGGCCGGTTCGCCATCAGCAGGCTCGCGTCGGCGAATTGCTGGCCCAGGTCGATCAGCAGCACGCGCCGCTCGCGCTGCGCGGCGAGCGCGCACGCGAGGTTGACCGCGATCAGCGTCGTGCCGCTGCCGCCCTTGCTCGACGCCAGCGCCACCACGCGCGCGCCGCGCCGCTCAGGCTCGCGGGGCTGCACTTCGATCTGCGCGAGCGCGTCGGCGACGGCATGACGATCGAGCGGCCACGACAGCACATGCCGCACGCCGACGCGACGCGCCGCACCGATCAGCGCGGTGGACGGTGTCGGCGTCACCAGCATGCAATGGAGCGTCGGCGCGCAGGCGAGCGTTTCCTCGATGCCGTCGAGTCCGCGGACGTTCAGATTGGCGTCGTCGACGATCAGCAGGTCTGCCTCGCGGATCGTGCGCGCGTGCATCGGCAGTTGCCGGGCCGAACCGTACACGGTGTGCAGCCGGTAATGCACGCCGCTCTCTTCTAGCCGCAAGACGATGCGTTGCGCGGTCTCAATGCTGGCGGCAATCAGGAAGATCTCGATCATGGCAGCTCTGCGGCGCTTGGCGCGTCATGCGCGGGTTTTTGTTCCAGGCGTCTGTTCGGCGCGCCTCCGTGAAAACCATGAGCCGGCAAACGGTGTTATCCGCGCGGCGCTTAAGGGCCTCGGCAACGACCAGCGTCAGCAGATCGACCGACGAGCCCGCCCGCAGGAAAAAACGCGCGCGCGGCGCCGCAACATACTGCCGGTCAGTGAGCCCCGTTCCGTGCGAAGCGGCCGGCCTGCGAATCAATTGTGGTTTCATGACAGCCCCCGATGTCGATCGGATTTGCGCCTGGCCGCGTCGTTTTGTGGACAACGCCCCCGGCCATTGGGCCAGGTCGCCGTGCCCATGCCAACCCACGGACACGGCTCCTGGTTCGCCTCGTACATTCGTCTCTCTGTGGAGACTTATGGCCTCTCTCCCCGCCTCATCGCGCCGGCCGGTCCTGATCCGGCGCTGCCCCTTCCCTTTTCGGCGCGTCGCTCGCGAACGTTGCCAGCGCGTTGCCTGTCGTTATCGCCATCCTTTTCGCGTCGTTAGGACAAAAAGTCGAAAAGGAAAAACGGCGAAGTCGATGCCCTTTTGTCGTCCGGTTTCGAATGGCTGCTATGCCGGTCCGCCACTCACCGGTTTTTCTGACGTATTTAATAAGGCCCCGCCGCGCTCCCGCAAACACCTGATCGCTTCCCCGACCGTGCCTGCGAGTGACCTGTTTACCGCCGGTCTTTTTTATTCCGGTTTTCCCGTACCGTCGACCTGGCGGCAAAACATTTTTCTGTCAGACCTTATTGCAACGGTTATGCCAACACGCGTTCCAATCGGTAAGGAGCCCGCCAATGCTTCACGCCACCGTGAAAGCGATTCGCTTTTCGATGCGGCGCGAACCTGCCCGATTTTTGGCGCGGCGCGGATTGATTCGTTTCTGATACGCCAAATCGCCGCGCGCTGGCCGCAAAACGCGCGCTCCGGCCCGTCTCGCCGGCCCGCAGGCAGGCCGCGGTGCCGGCCGCACGCGACTTCGCCGCTCGCCCAGGTCGTAGAAGCGCCCCGCCCGGCGCGGCAAAGCGCATTCGACAGGCGCCGTCCAATCTGTCGCAAATGTGAAACATGGCCGCACGCGCCTCGTCTGTTTTTGTCACGCCTTAATGCCCAGTCAATTGCTACGCTATGTGCGATGGCTCGCATAAGCGGGCTTGACCGCTATTTGATTAGCGATTCGTGCTAATCCGAAAAACCAACACGCATTTATGGTCCATGTTTCTTTGTCTGGCACTTTCAGGCGCTTTCGCTTATCTTTAGGCAATACGCCAATCAGAGCGTTTGTATCGGGTCGACGAGGCAAGCCACGTCGCAAGTGGTTTTCACGATTCGGGGATAAAGTCGCCAGGCAGTTTCAGCAATGAACGACAGGTCGCCGGCATTGCATGAATCGGTCCGTCATGCAGCGCGTTGCGGTTTGCGCCGCGCTTACAGCGTGTCACTTGTTCGTGACTGCTGCTGCCGTCGATGCGTCGCAGCCGGAGTGCAGCAACTGGCCGCCTGAATTCACTACGTGGCACAGCAGTCCTGAGGATCGAACGGGGGAGCACCATGACTACGACTTGCACGCCGGCCGACATGGAACGCACGGTTCTATACGTGGCGAACGCGCCCGACCAGAAACTCGTCGAGTTTCTGGCCGCGTCGGGATGGCAAGCCGTGCACGCAAAAAGCACGGCCGTCGCGGAACGCATGATCGAACGCGGCGACATCAAGGTCGGTCTCGTTCAATTGCCCGAAAATTGCACGTCGCAGCAATTGTCCGCGTTCGCGCTGTGCATGCGCCGCGTCGAAACCAACTGGGTCGCGCAGATCGTGCCGGGCCAGGCCGGCAACGAGCTGGTCAGCCGTTTCATCCTCGATTACTGCTTCGACTTCGTCACGCAGCCGTGGCTCAACGAGCGGCTCGTGTTCGCGCTCGGCCACGCGCACGGACTGTCGAGCCTGCGTCAGCCGCGCGTCGCGCCGGAGCCGTCGCTCGGCCGCCACGGCATGGTCGGACAATGCGAGCCGATGCAGCAGCTCTACCGGCGTATCGACAAATGTGGCGTGACCGACGCGCCGGTGTTCATCGCGGGCGAATCGGGCACCGGCAAGGAGCTGACCGCCCGTGCTATTCACGACCGCTCGCCGCGCGCGGACCGCACATTCGTCGCGATCAATTGCGCGGCGATTCCGCCAAGCCTGTTGCAAGCCGAACTGTTCGGCCACGAGCGCGGCGCGTTTACCGGCGCGCTGCAACGCAAGATCGGTCGCATCGAGAGCGCGCATGAAGGCACGCTGTTTCTCGACGAAATCGGCGACATGCCGCACGAATGCCAGGCGGTGCTACTGCGCTTTCTGCAGGAAGGCACGATCGAGCGGCTCGGCGGCAACGGTCCGATCAGCGTCGACGTGCGCGTGATCTCGGCGACCCACGTCGATCTGGAGCGCGCCGTCGAAGACGGACGCTTCCGCTCCGACCTCTACCACCGGCTGTGCGTGCTGCCCCTCGTCGAGCCGCCACTGCGCGAGCGCGGCGGCGACATCAAGCTGCTCGCCAATTACGCGCTCAGCATGTACAAGCAGGACGGCGCGCGCAAACTGCGCGGGCTGTCGAGCGACGCGATCGTCGCGATGTCGAACTATCCATGGCCGGGCAACGTGCGCGAGCTGATCAACTGCGTGCGCCGCGCGGTCGTGATGAGCGAGGGCCGCTTCATCACCGCGAGCGACCTCGGCTTGCCCGAGGCCGATAATGGCCCGGCGGTCACGCTCGCGGAAATTCGGAGCAAAGCGGAAAAGAATGCGATCGAAAGCGCGTTGCTGCGGCACGGCTACAAGCTGTCCGACGCGGCGGCCGAACTCGGCATTTCGCGCGCAACGCTGTATCGGCTGATGCACGCGAACCGGCTGCATCAGGAGCCGGCCGGACGCGGCGCTAGCGGTGGCCCCGATGTCGACGACGAAGCCGGGCGGCAGACCCCGTCAGTGGCGTCAGCGGGGATTTGAGCGTTTCTTTGTAGTGGGCGCTTAGCAGCTCACGATGACGGCGATTGATCATCGCCGGCTGATCGCGCCTGCCCGCACCTGGCGTAGTCGTCCGGGACGTCGCGCGCCGCAGCCGGCATTTCCACCCGGGAAGCGGGCCGCCGGGCGAGCTTTCTGCTACCTTCGACAGACCTGCCAGCCAGCATCGGCTATCCTGTCACGTCAACGCCACGCCCGGCCGGTGCCGTCCTCGCGGCCCTTTCGCCCGTCCCGCGGGCCTCCGCCGCAGGAACTTCGGCCGGCCGGCCCGTGCTGGTCCCGGGCCGCCCCGCTGAAACAGGCCCCACGTTCCGGCACAATCGTCCGCACCGGCTTCATCCCGCTTTACACCCTATGCAAAAATTTCTGAGTCTCTGTTTTTTCATTTTTCTGCTCGCCGGCGCGGCGCCCGCCTTCGCCGCCGCGGCGCAGCCCGCCCAAGCCACCCCCGCCGCCGTCACCCTGACGCCTCAGCAGGCCCGCGACGCGCTCGCCGTCCTGAACGATCCGAAACGTCGCGCGCAAGTCGCCGATACCCTGCACGCGATCGCCGCGGCCGGCGCGTTGAGCGCGCCGCCCGCTTCCGCGCCGGCCGAAGCGTCTGCGCCGGCCGCCGCAAGCGGCGCAGCCTCGCTCGTGCCGGCCGCGCTCAAATCCAATGGCCTCGTCTCGCAGCTCGCGCGCGAGGGCGCGCATTACGCGGGCCAGTTCGCGATTTCGCTGCGCGGCTCGATCATCGCGCTGCTCGACGTCGCGTCCGTGCGCGCATGGTGGAACTGGCAGTTTGCGAACCCGCACGCGCGCGCGGTGCTATTCAAGGTGCTGTGGTCGCTGCTGGCGGCGCTGATCCCCGCTCTGGTCCTCGAATGGCTGGCGCGGCGGCTGCTGCGGCGCATCTATCGGGCGATCGCCGCGCGCCGCGAAGCCGCGCTGCAGGACGACAACGACGACGCGCCGCTGCCTGCGGCGTCGTCGGTGCCGCCAGCGCTGGAGGCGGAGGCGCAAGCCGTCGCGACTGGGCCGGCCGCGTCGTACGCGACATCATCCCAGAAAGGCCGCGCAATCGAAGCTGAAGGCAAGCGCAACGCGACGCTCCACTGGACGCTGCTGCAACGTCTGCCGCGCGCGTTGCTGATCACGCTGGTGCGGCTCGTACCGATCGCGGTGTTCGTCGGCGCGGCGAGCGCGCTGATGTCGATCTTCACCGACAACGGCACGCCGCAGGATCGCGCGCTCGATTCGCTAATCGACGTGTATGTGGCATGCCGCTGCGTCGTAATCGTCGGCGCGTTCTTCCTGCAGCCGAGCGCTCCGCGTCTGCGGCTACTGCGCATGGGCGATGCGTGGGCCGCGTTCGTGCTCGGCTGGATCGTGCGGATCGTCAGCGTGGTCGGTGCCGGCCTCGCGTTCGCCGAAGTCGCGCAGGCGCTTGGCATGAACGACGCCGCGCATCTCGCGATGCTGAAAGTGATCGCGCTTGCCGGTCACGTGATGATCTCGATCCTCGTGCTGCGCTGCGCGAAACCGGTCGCCAACCGGATCCGCAATCGCTTCGCCGCTCACGAGTCGTTGGAGATGTTCGGCAACGCGTTCGCGGACGCGTGGGCCGTGGTGACCGTGGTCATCGTGATGGGCCTATGGTTCGTCTGGGCCTTCGACGTACGGAACGGCTATCACGCGCTCGTGAATATCGGCGGCATGACGCTCGCGATACTGATCGGCGCACGGCTCGTGTCGATCGTGATCTTCGGCGCGCTCGCGCGCATCTTCCATGTGCAGGACGATGCGTCACGCTCGCTCGTGCATGAGCACGCCTACCGATACTATCCGGCACTGCGGCGCGTGATCGGCTGGATCATCGGCAGCGTCACCGCGCTGGTGCTGTTGCAGGCGTGGGGCGTCGACGTCATCGATCTGTTCCGCAGCGGCACGATCGGCCACCGGCTCGCATCGGCGCTCGCGACGATCGCCGTCGCCGCGATCATCGCGCTAGTGGTGTGGGAGGTCGTCAACGTGTCGGCCGAACGTCGCCTCGATAACTGGACGAGCAGCGGCGATCTGGTGCGCGCCGCGCGCCTGCGCACCTTGATGCCGATGCTGCGCAGCGCGCTGTTCTGCGTCATCGCGCTCATCGTCGTGCTGACCGGGCTGAGCCAGCTCGGCGTGAACATCGGCCCGCTGCTCGCGGGCGCGAGCATCTTCGGCGTCGCGCTCGGCTTCGGCTCGCAGAAGCTCGTGCAGGACTTCATCACCGGCATCTTCCTGCTGATGGAGAACGCGATGCAGGTCGGCGACTGGGTCACGCTCGCGGGCGTGTCGGGCACCGTCGAATATCTGTCGATTCGCACCGTGCGGCTGCGCGGCAGCGACGGCTCGCTGTTTACGGTGCCGTTCAGCTCCGTGTCGACCGTGAACAATACGAATCGCGGCATCGGCAATGCGGCGGTGCGCGTGAACATCGTGTTCGGCCAGGACGTCGAGCGCGCGATCGGCACGCTGAAGGACATCGGCGCATCGCTGCGCGCGGACGACAACTTCAACAGCGGCATCCTGTCGGACTTCTCGTTCTGGGGCGTCGATGCAGTCGACGGTTCGGCGATCACGCTGGCCGGCCAGATGCAATGCCGCGATACGTCGCGCTGGGGCGTCCAGCGCGAATTCAACCGGCGCATCCTCGAACGCTTCAGCGAACTCGGCATCGAGATCGCGAATCCGCAGCGTCATCTGCTCACGTGGGACCCGGCGAGCAAGGCCAGGGTCGATACAGCCATGCCTCGCGCACGCCACGGTGACCATCCGGACGGCGACGCCGCGCGGGACGACCACGCTCCGCATAAGGGTGACGCGCCGCTCGACGATCAGATTCCGGTCGATTCGAGCCCAGCGGGCGGCCCCGGCACGCCCGGCAATCCTGGCGCGGCCTCGCCGCACGCGTGATGCGCCGAGCGCCGCGCGCGTGAGCGTTCGCTCGCGCGGCGCAGCGCTAGCGAACCTGCCACCAGCGCGGCAAAAGGCGCCGCACTTCCGGCCTGCGAAAGCGGTCGTCGATCAGATGCACGACGCCGCGGTCCTCTTCGGTCCGAATCACGCGCCCCGCGGCCTGCACGACTTTCTGCAATCCCGGATACAGGTACATGTAGTCGTAGCCATTGCCGAAACGCGCGTCGAGCGCGCGGCGCATCTGCTCGTTGACGTCGTTGATCTGCGGCAGACCGAGTGTCGCGACGAACGCGCCGATCAGTTGCTGGCCGGTCAGATCGACACCCTCGGAAAACGCGCCGCCGAGCACCGCGAAGCCGATACCCTGATTCATCGTCCTGAAGCGAGCGAGAAACGCATCGCGCGCGGCTTCGTCCATGCCGGGCTGCTGCGCCCACACCGGCAAGCCGGGATGCCGCTCGCGCAGCAGCGCGACCACGCGTTGCAGATAGTCGAAGCTGCTCAGAAAACCCAGGTAATTGCCGGGCTGCGCGTCGTACTGCTTCGCGATCAGCTCGACGATCGGCGCGAGCGAGCGCTCGCGGTCGCGCCAGCGCGTCGATACATGCGCGGCCACGTGCACCTGCAATTGTTCCGCGCGAAACGGCCCTTCCACGTCGAGCCATTGCGTGTCGTCGGCGAGCCCCAGTGTGTCGCGATAGAAATGCTGCGGGTTCAGCGTGCCGGAGAACATCACCGTGGTCCGCGCGGCCGCATAGCGCGGCGCGAGGAACGGTGCGGGGATCACGTTGCGTACGCACAGCGATGCGCTGGTTTTGTCGCGCGACGCGTAGCGGTCGGCGCTCAATGTCACGTCGAACATCGAGTGCTCGCCGAACTGCTCGGCGAGCGCGACGAAGTGCATCGCGTCGAAGAAAACGCGCAGCGCGTGTTCGTCGATCGACAACGGCGCGTCGGCGAGCTGATCCGTTACCGTGCCAATCAGGTTCTGCGCGGCGGACAGCAGTTTGCCGGGCACCTCCGCATACACCTGATAGCTGGCCGTCTGCGCGCGCTTCACCGCGTTCCACTCGCGCTGCAAGCGTTCGAGCGGCCTCTTCAACGCCGCCGGCGCACTGTTGCGCGCGAGCCGGAACGCGCTTTGATCGAGCGACGCGGTATACATGCGGCGCGCGCGTTCGAGCAGGTTATGCGCTTCGTCGACCAGCACGCCGACGCGCCACTGGTTGATCTGCGTGAGCGCATGCAGCATCGCGCTCGCGTCGTAGTAGTAGTTGTAATCGCCAACGATCACATCGGCCCAGCGCGCGAGCTCCTGCGCCAGGTAGTACGGGCAGATGTCGTGCGCGAGCGCGGCCTCGCGCACCGCCGCACGATCGAGCCGCGGGCTTGCCAGCGCGGCGGCACGCGCCGCATCGAGACGATCGTAAAAGCCGCGCGCGAGCGGACAGGATTCGCCGTTGCAGGCTTTGTCCGGGTGCTCGCAGGCTTTGTCGCGCGCGACGAGTTCGAGCGTTCTGAGCGGCAACAGTGCCCGGTGGTGCAGCGAGTCGATCGCATCGAGCGCAAGCGCGCGGCCCGGTGTCTTCGCGGTCAGAAAGAACACGCGATCGAGCCGGTCCTCGCCGCAAGCCTTCAGCAACGGAAAAATCGTCGCCAGCGTCTTACCGATGCCGGTCGGCGCCTGCGCCATCAACCGCTTGCCGTCACGTGCCGCGCGATACACGGCCACCGCGAGCTCGCGCTGCCCGCGGCGAAACTGCCCATACGGAAACTGCAACGTGACGAGCGCCGCATTGCGCGCGACGCGATGCGCATCTTCCTGCACGGCCCAATCAAGAAACCGCTCGCACTGCTCGATAAAGCAGATTTCGAGTTCGCGCGCGCTGTGCTGCTGCGTCAGCACGGTTTCCTTCTGACTGCCGACATCGAAGTACACGAGCGCGACCGTCAACTCGGCGAGCCCGCGCGCCCGGCACAACAGATGCCCATACACGAGCGCCTGCGCCCAATGCAGCACGCGATGATTCGCGGGCATGCGCGCGAGATCGCCGCGATACGTCTTCACTTCTTCGAGCCGGTTCGCGATGGGATCATAGCCGTCCGCGCGGCCACGCACGGTCAAGCTGCGATGGGTGCCCGTCAGCGTAAGCTCGGTTTCATAGCCGCTTGCGCGACGGCCGGCAACCATCTGATGGCCTGCAATGCCTTCGAGCGAAGTCGGCGCGGGCGTGAAGCGCAGATCGAGATCGCCGCGCCGCGCGGTGAATTCGCACATCGCGCGGACGGCCACGACGTAGCTCATGCAACGCGCTCCGCGGCGGCTGGCGTCGCGACATCGGCTTCGCTCTGCGGCTCCTGCCCGGCCCATCGGACATCGACCACGCGGACCGGCATGCCGTGCTGCACGCAGTACGCGAGCCAACGAACCTGGTTGTCCTGCAGACGATCGCCGGGGCCTTTCACTTCGATCAATTCATAGCGACGCTCGGCCGGCCAGAACCGGATCAGGTCGGGCAAGCCCGAACGATTGCCGCGAATGTCACGCAGCAAGCGTTCGAACCACAGCTTCAGATGCGCGGCGGGCAGACAGTCGAGCGCGAGCGCGACGAGTTCGGGCGTCAGCAGTCCCCAGAACACGAACGGCGATTGCATGCCGGCCTTGTCGCGCAGATGCCGCAGAATCGTCTCTCGATACGCGCCGCTATCGAGCTGCGCGAAGCAGGCGGCGAACTGCGTCGCGCGACGCGCGTGAAAATCCGGCGCGTGCAGATCGGCCGGTTCGCGTTGGAACGGATGAAAAAACGCGCCGGGCAGCGCCGCGAACACCGGCTCCCAGCACAGCAGGCCGAACAGCGAATTGATCAGCGCGTTCTCGACGTAATGCACCGGCGCCGCGTCGCTGCTCAAATGATCGCGCACCACGTATTCGACGGCCACCGGCGTATCAGGCTTCGCTAGCACCAGCGTGCCGCGCTCGACAGTCCGCGCCGCTGGCGCGCGCGGCACCGGCACGCCGCATTTGCGCCGCAAGCGCGGCAACATCCGGGCGACGCGCTGCGCCTCTTCCTCGCTCCCGGGCGCGACATCGGCCTGCGAGGCCAGCGCGAGCGCTTCGCCGTAGCGCTCGCTGCGCTCGAGCACGCGCATGCGTCGATGACGCGCGTCGGGCCACGCGCACGCTTCGTATACCGCGAGCGCGGAGTCCCACTGCGCACGCCGCTCGCAATCCCGGCCGATCCGGAACAGCAGTTTTGCGCGACGCATTTCGAGCCACGCATTCGCGGTGTCGATCGAGCGGACGGTCGCGATCAGTTCGTGCAGTACGGAGACGTCGTGGTCGACCGGTAGCCATTCGAGCGCTTCGCGGCACGCGTGCAGCGCGAGATATACGTCCACGTCGGCGCGCTGCTGGAACGCGCGCGACGAAGTCCCGAACGCGACCTTTTCGTACTGGAACACGCCAAGATCGGCGAGCACGAACTCCGACCAGTCCTGATGCAGATTGCCGAAGAACATCAGGCGCAAGCGATCGCACAACGGCGCGATCGCGACGTGCAGCACGCGGTCCGTCGTGGCGCCATGCCATGCCGAAAGCGGACGCGAGGGGTTCGCATGCGCGTCGCCGCTGGCAGTTTGGTAAAACGCGCGCAGCGTTTCGAGCAGATCCGCTTTGCGCAACGCCTTCGCGCCGGGAATCCGCGCGATCGCTTCGGCGAATATGTCCAGCAATTGCGCACGCGTGCTGAGCGCGAATAGATCGTCGACAGACAAAGCCGGTTCGGTGTCGATCCAGCGATGCGCCGCCATCGGCAGCACCGCCCGCAATGGGCAGCCGATTTCGTCATAAACGAGGCGGCTCGCGCGAAACAGCATGCCCTTGCGCATCAGCATGCGCACCAGCAACGCACGCGATGCCTGTGGCAACGTCGCGAAAGTCTGCAGAAAAGCGTGCTCTTCGTCGTCGAGCAGGTCGTCGTAACGCGCGGCCAGCCACGCAAGCGCGCGCTCGAAATTCAGCAGGTAATAAGGGACCTCAGAGCGGCGCTCTGAGCGAGCATCGGTTGCCACGGCGTTTTTGCAGAACCTGTATGTTTATACAGTGATGATAGCAAAGTCCGGCGCGACAACCGCCACGCATCAGCCCCCGAGCCACACGACCGTCAGCGAACGCACGCCCTGTGCGCCGCGAATCAGTACGCCCTCGATGTCGGCGGTGGCCGACGGTCCCGTCACCAGCGCCGCATAACGCGCGCTGCGGAAATCGTCGCGACGATAGACGTCTTGCAGTCCATCGAGCAATTGCGACGGATCGAGCAGCACGACCAGATGCTGGACGAGGTAGCCCAATGCATTGACCACGTATTCGCGCTCGCTGAACCACACCGAGCCGGTTTCGGCGACGCCAAAGCGTGCCCGCACCACGCCGACGTCCACGTCCTGCAGCGATGCGGGCTCGATATCCGCGCCGATCGCCCGCGTGCCCGGCACTTCCGGGCTCGCCGATGCGATCGACGCCGCCGCGCCGAAACGCTCGCGAATCAGATCGCTGACGCCGCTCGCGCTCGGCGCTTCGACGCACGTGCCACCCATCGTTTGCAACGCCGCCGTGAATCGCGCCCGCAGATCGCCGCCAACCGCATCGAACAACGGCACGTCGGGACGCGGCCGCGCAGCCGGCTGCGCGGCACGCACTTTGGCGAGAAAAGCCTCACGCGTTATCATCGCCGCCTCCGCGATTCTTTCTGTACCACGCGTGAAAGGTCATCTTCGGCGCTTCCGGCAATTCGCGCTGCCGGCCCCAGATATTCAGAGGGTTGTACAGCACGAAATTCGGCAGCCGCCGCAACGCGCTGCCCATCGACGACACCGTCGCGCGATACAAGGTCGGACTCGATAGCAGACGCCCCGCCATCTTCAACACCTCCTGTTTCACGAACGGCACTTCGTGTTGCTCGGCGATCACCGCGCGCCATTGATAGATCTGCTCGTGAATATTGATCTTCACGGGACACACGTTCGTGCAACTGCCATTGAGTGTCGACGCGAACGGCAACGCGCTATAGCGTTTCAGATCGAAAGTCGGATTGATGATCGCGCCGATCGGCCCCGAATAGGTGCCGCCATAAGAGAGGCCGCCGCTGCGTCGATAGACCGGACATGTATTCATGCACGCGCCGCAGCGAATACATTTGAGCGAGTACCAGAAGTCCGCCATCGCGAGCCGTTCGGAGCGGCCATGATCGACGAGGATGAAATGCATCTCGGTGCCCGGCCGCGGCGCACGGAAATGCGACGTGTACTGTGTGATCGGCGAACCCAATGCGCTGCGCGACAGCATGCGGACGAACACGCCAAGATCCGACACCTTCGGTATCAGCTTCTCGATTCCGATCGACGCGATATGCAGCGGCGGCACGTTCGCGGACAAATCCGCATTGCCTTCATTCGTGCAGACGACGACCGTGCCGGTTTCCGCCACCGCGAAATTGCAGCCGGTCATACCAGCCGTTTTCTCGCGCACGAAATACGGCCGTGTGTTCATGCGCTGACTTTCGGCGAGATAGTGAATGTCGCTATTCGTCGGATCGGTGCCGATGGAGCGGCCGAACAGCTCGGCCACGTCCGCGCGCAGCTTGTGCACGGCCGGCACGACCATATGACTCGGGTCCTGATGATCGAGCTGCTGGATGCGCTCGCCGAGGTCCGTCTCCATCACGGTAATGCCGCGCGGTTCGAGATACTCGCGCATCCGGCATTCGTCGGTCAGCATCGACTTGCTCTTCACCAGCGTCGTCATGCCGCGCTCGGACATCAGTTGGTGAACGGTGGCGTTGTGCTCTTGCGCGTTGGCCGCCCAATGCACGACCACGCCATTGGCCTCGGCCGCCGCCGCAAACTGCTCGAGGTAGTCGGCCAGATGCGACAGCGTGTGCTCCTTGATGCCCGACGCCAGCGAGCGCAGCGTTTCCCATTCGGCAATGCCGTGCGCCTGCGCATCCCGCTTCTCGCGCAGGTCCCACAGACGCTTGTCGTGAAACGCGACGTGTTCGGTCTGGCCGATGAAAGAACCCGCCGCTTTGGCGTGATCGACACGGTAATCGCCACGGCTCATGAGCGCGCTCCATTGAGAACCTGCGCAATATGGATAAAGTGCGCGTCGGCCTTCATGCGTTCGGCGCAACCCTGCTGGTGCATCAGACACGACATGTCGCCCGAGACGATGTACTCGGCACCCGCATTCAGATGGTCGCGCACCTTGTCCTGTCCCATGCGCACCGACACCGCCTCTTCGGTCACCGAGAACGTGCCGCCAAAACCGCAGCATTCGTCGGGCCTCGCGGGCTTCACGAACTCGATGCCCTTCACGCCGTCGAGCAACGCGCGCGGCTTCGAAAACGGCTTGCCGGCGATCTCCGACACGGACGCTTGCCTCAGATGACGCAGCGCGCTGCAACTGGTATGCAGACCGACGCGATGCGGAAACTCGGCCCACGGGAATTCGCGCGCGCCGATCACGTCGTGCAGAAACTCGACCAGTTCGTAAGCGCTCGCGCGCAGTTTCTTCACTTCATCGGTCTGCTCGAGTGCGCTCAGATGCTCGCGCACATGATGAATGCAGCTCGCGGACGGCCCGACGATGTAGTCATAGCCCGCGAAGTTGCGCGCGAACAGCCGCTCGGTCGCGGCGGCGTCCGCATGCGCGCCGCTATTGGCCATCGGCTGGCCGCAGCAGGTCTGCTGCTGCGGATAGTCGACCTCGATGCCGAAACGTTCGAGCAGTTCGAGCGTCGCGATACCGACCTCGGGATAGAACGCGTCGATAAAGCACGGGATAAACAGCGCGACTTTCATAGGCTCTCGGGGAAAAGCGGCGGGGACGATGTTGGTCGACCGAGGTGGCCCGTCTGGCCGCCTTGGTCATGTTGGTCTGACCAAGACTATAGAAAAGTCCGTTGGCGGTGTCAATTCGGCCAGCGCGGGCCTCGAAATCGGGGAAATCAGGAAATCACGGCGGCCGACGGCTTCGTCGCATCGTCCTGATAAATCTCGCGCACGAAGGCCAGATGCCGCTCGGCCGCTTTGCGCGCTTTGGGCGCATCGCGTGCGACGACGGCGTCGTAAATCGCCTGGTGCTGGCTCATCAACTGCTTTTCCATCGCGTCGTCGTAATCGATCAACCGATGATACTGGCGCATGCCCTCCCGAATCAGCGTATGAATGCCGTGCATCACATGCGCCAACGCGACGTTGTGCGTGGAATCGGCGATCGCGAGATGGAATGCGGCATCGAGTTCGGCGAGATTCGCGCGATCGTGCGACAACGACGCGGCTTTCAACGCCTCGAACGCGGCGCGGATTTTCTTCAGGTCCGTGGCGGTGGCGCGCTGCGCGGCATAGACGGTTGAAATCGCTTCGAGCCCCTGGCGCAACTCCAGAATGTCGGCACTGGTACGCGGATTTTGCAGCAGCAGTTCGGCAAGCGGCTTCGAGATGATCGGCGCGGTCACGTCGACCACCGTGAAGCCCCCGCGCCCCGACGTTTCGATGTAACCGTCCGCCTCCAGCCGGATCAGCGCCTCGCGCAGCGACGGCCGCGACACGCCCAGCTGCGCCGCGAGATCGCGCTCGGCCGGCAGCCGGTCGCCGGGCATCAACGTGCCCTCCGAGATCAGTTGCTTGATCTGGTCGGACACCACGTCGGAAATGCGCTTACGCGCGAAGGACGGAATCGGTGTGAATGGCATGAGCGGCAAACGATGAAGCCGGTTGACGGAGCGCGCGGCGACTCCACGATGCCTGGAATTATACCGTTGCACGGCATGCGCCGATTGGCCGATCTCAACGCGGCTGCGACGTATAAAAACTCACCAGATCGCGCTTCATCGCGTGCAGCGCGGCATCGTCGAGATAGACCATGTGGCCGGTCGGATAGTAGGCGATGCGCACGTTCTCGCGCAGCGGCCGATCGAGGCCGAGATGAGCGAGCGCGTATTCGGTCGCGAAGAACGGGGTAGCCAGATCGAAGTAGCCGTTCAGCGACAGCACCCGCAACTGCGGGTTCTGCCGCATCGCTTCGGCCAGATCGCCGCCCGCGTAGGGGAGCTGCAGCCGCTCGCCCCACCATTCGCGATGTTTCCAGTCCCATTGCTTCAATGCGTCGTCGCTGAACACCAGGTAACGATCGGTTGGCGTGTAGTGCAGGTCTTCCGCCAGGTGCTGATGAAGCGCCGCATTGAACGCATTCGATACGCTGCTCACCGACGCATCGAAGTCGGGGTCCTCCGATGCATCGTCGTGATTCAGGCCTTCGAAACGCGCATCGTAGCGGCCCACGCTGCGCGACTCGTTGCGCAGCAGCTCGTTTCGAAAACGCGACGGATAAAGACGCAGTCGGTTGCGCCTGACGAAGCCCGCGTCGAGTCCGGTGAAGTACGCGACGCGCGCGGCGATTGCGTCGCGCTGGTCGTCGGGCAGCGCGTCGCCTTGTTCGAGCGCCTGCGCATAGGGTCCGCGAGCGAACGCGCGCGCTTCGTCGAGAAAGGCCGCTAGGCTCGCGGGCTTTGGCGTGACCTTGTCGTGATACCAAGCGATCGCCGCGAAACTCGGCAGATAACTCTCGCTCTTGAAATCGGTACCCGGCGAGAACGCCGCGGAATTGAGTACCGACGACAGCAGGATCACGCCGTTCAGCGCGATATTGTTCTGCCCCAACCGATAAGCGAGCATCGCGGCGCGCGCGGTGCCATACGATTCGCCAAGCAGGTACTTCGGCGAATTCCAGCGCTGATTCACCGTCAGATAACGGTCGATGAATTGCGCAAACGCACTGACGTCCTGATCGACGCCCCAGAAGTCCTTGCCCGCGCCATGCCCGACCGGTCTCGACAGGCCGGCGCCGACCGCGTCGATGAACACGAGGTCGCTGGTGTCGAGCAGGGTGTCGGGGTTGTCGGCGAGCGAATACGGCGCGGGCGGCGTGCTCGCGGGGCTCGCGGTGCGCACCCGCTTCGGCCCGACCGAGCCCATCATCAGGAACACGCTGCCGGCGCCTGGGCCGCCGTTGAACAGAAAGGTGATCGGACGCGTCGCTGGCGTTTTCGTGGGCACCGTGTAAGCGACATAGAACACGCTCGCGTTGGCCGCGCCGGTCTTGTCGTGCAGCAACAGATTGCCGGCGCTCGCGGTGTAGTCGAGCTTGCGGCCGTCCACGCGAAGCGAATGCGTGGTGACGCTCGTGGTTTCAGGCGGCACCGGGATCGCGGGCGTCGACGCCTTATCGTTGCGTGGCCTGGCTGTCGCGTCGGCCGAGGCCGGTGCATCCGTTGCAGCCTGCGTATCGCCACGCGAAGCCGTCCGCTTGCGCGGCTCGCCATTCGGACGCGCCGCCGTCGCGTGCGGCTCGCGCACATCGCCGACCGGCGCTGCGTTCGCCTCTGGCCCCTGGCCTGGCGCGTTGGGCGCGGATGCGGCGGCGTCCGCGCTGTCCCCCGTTTCCGTGCTTTGCGCGCCGCTCGACGCATCGGACTGCTCGGCTGCGATGCACCGTTCACCGAACGGCACCGCGCTGACGACAGAAAGCGTCATCGTCAGCGCGGCGGCTGGTAATCCCGCCGTCAGCAAGCGGCGCAACGAAGGGAAGCAACGAAGCATCATGAAGTTGTCCACGAGGAGTCGAAACACGCTGGAATCCGGCTAGCCGGATTCGACGGCAAACCCGGCGCTCGATTCTTGACGCAAGATTGCGCGGCGTCAACCTTCCGCATCCTCGCACGCCCAACATGACGAAGCGCTTTTCCCTCGTCGTGGCGTGCACCTGCGCAGTCATGGCAGAATCGACAGAACCTTCGTCGCCTTGTCGAGAATACCCAATGGACCAACTGGTACTGGATGCATTCGACGCTGCCGCGCTGATCCCCGGCTTTCGCGCGCCCCAACTGCCGCACGAACAGCCGGACCCCTCGACCCTCGACGCCGCCGACCACGCGATGCGCCACTGGACAAGCACCGTCAGCGGCCCGCTGCCGCCCGGCTCCGACGTGCATCGGCGTGAAATGTGCCGCATGTTTCGCGAGACCTTCAATCCGTATCGCCCGTCCGTACTCGCATGGCCGCCGCTCGAAGCCGCGACGCTCAAGCGCATCGTCGAGCTGCCGATCTGGGACATCGCCGTGCAGACCGAAGGCAGGGCGCGCCTGCGCATGGCCGCCTATGCGGCGACGCTCGACACCCCGGACTTGCGCGACGCGCTCGCGCTGAACGCGTGGGAAGAAAACCGCCATAAGGAAGTGCTGTCGCGCATGGTGCACGCGTATGGCATCGCGCTCGCGAGCGAGCCGCGCTACGTCTATCCGCAAGACACGGAACGGGCTTACCTCGTGACCGGCTATAGCGAATGTATCGACAGCTTCTTCGCCTTCGGCCTGTTCGAAGTAGCGCGGCGTTCGGGCCTGTTCCCGCCGGAACTGACCGAGACTTTCGAGCCGGTGATGCAGGAAGAGTGCCGCCATATTCTGCTATTCGCGAACTGGGTCGCATGGCATCGCGCGCAGCTTTCATGGTGGCAGCGCGTCCGCTTCGAGATCAAGGTGGCGGGCGTGTGGGCGTTTCTCATTTGGGAGCGTATCGGGCTCGCCCGTGCGATGGATGCCGACGGCAACGTTCACGAGCACGACAACAATTTCACGGTAAACGGCGCGCAATCGGTGACGAATGTCGATATCAGCGTGCCCGAATTGATGCAACTGTGTCTCGAGGAAAACGAACGGCGATTCGCCGGCTATGACCCACGGTTGTTGCGGCCCGAAACGATGCCGTGGCTGGTGCGCTTCGGCTTGAAGTTCGTGCGCAACAAGAAGTAAGACGCGCCGCGAGCACGCGCGCTGCCCGCGCGACTCAGCATTCGGGCATTGCGAATCGCCGATTGACGGTCGAGTCAGCGCCTCACCCCTTCCACAAACATCGCGATCCTGTCGCACGCCTCGATCAACCGATCCTCGCCCACCACCAGCCCCAGCCTGACGAATCCCTTCGCGGTCTCCCCGAACGCACTCGCGTCGAGCACGGCCACGCCTTGCGCACGAAACAGCTGCCACGTGAACTCAACCGTATCGAGCCCGGTCCCGCTGACGTCGACCATCACGAACATGCCGGCTTCGGGCAACAGGCACCGCAAGCCCGGCACGCGATGCAAGCGCTCGAATACGACGTCGCGCCGACGCCGGTAGATCTCGCGAATATCGGCGACGATGTCCGCCCGGTTCTCCAAAGCCGTCAACGCGGCCTGCTGGATGAAACCCGGCAGGCCATACAGCATCGCGAGCGCGAGCCGCGCCATGTGCTCGATCAGCGCCGCAGGCCCGATTGCCCAGCCGACGCGCCAGCCCGCCATCGCATGCGACTTCGACAGACTGCCGAGCGTGACCGTGCGCGCGGCCATGCCGGGCAGCGACGCAATGCTCACGTGGTCGCGCTCGAACGTGAGTTCCGCATAGACCTCGTCGGACAGCACCCACAGGTCGTTCTCACACGCGAGCCGCGCGATGCGTTCGAGGTCGGCGCGCCGCATCACCACGCCCGTCGGATTGCACGGCGTCGCGAAGAAGATCGCTTTCGTGCGCGGCGTGATCGCCGCTTCGAGCGCGTCGCAGTCGACGTGAAACGCACGCACCGGGTCGACCGGCACCGCGACGAGCGTCGCGCCCGCTGCGCGCACGCAGGCCTCGTAGGTCAGATACATCGGTTCGGGAACGATCACTTCGTCGCCGGCTTCCAGCAGGCACAGCGACACCGCGAACACGCCGTTTTGCGCGCCGGCGGTCAACACCACGTTGGCGGCGCTCACCTCGCAGCCCGTCGTGCGCGCGTGCTCCGCGGCGATCGCCGCGCGCAGCGGCTCGCGACCGGCCATCGCCGTATAGTGCGTGTCGCCGGCGCGCAACGCGTCGATGGCGCGCTCGACGATCGGCGCGGGCGTCGAGAATTCGGGATCGCCGACGCTCAGCACGATCACGTCTTCACCGTTGGCGGCCGCCTGCTGCGCGACGCGATGAATTTCCCACGCCGACGTGCGCCGCCCTTGCAGTCGCTCGACCAGATTCGAATACTTCATTGCGCTCACCCGTTGTTGTGCTGTTGTGCCGAACCGTTCCGCTGATCTCTTTCGATTCGACCCGCCAATGTAATGGCACGCCGACGAAACGTCCAGATACGAAAAAGGGTCATGCGAGATGACAATCTCACATGACCCTATGCGCAATGTACTGCTCGATGTACTGCTGTCCGAACGACTGCCTTGTTTCAAACCCCCGCTAAAACTTCGGCGCGTCAAAGCTGCCGGCGCAGTTCCGCCGGTGGCACCTTCATTAAATGCCGGTATTTCGCCACCGTGCGCCGCGCGACCAGCACGCCCTGATCCGCCAGCATCCTCGCGAGCGTCACATCCGACAGCGGGTCGTGCGTGTTCTCCGCGGCGATCATCTCCTTGAGCAGCGCGCGCACTGCGGCGGCCGAGCAGGTGCCGCCGCTTTCGGTGCCGAGCTCGCGCGGGAAGAAATGCTTGAACTCGAAGATGCCGCGCGGGGTCGCCATATATTTGTTGCCCGTCGCGCGCGAGATCGTCGATTCGTGCAGGCCGAGTTCGTCGGCCACGTCGCGCAGCACCATCGGTTTCAGCGCGATCTCGCCATATAGGAAGAAGGCCTTCTGATGCGCGACGATGCATTCGGCAACCCGCTGAATCGTATCGAAACGCTGCTGCGCGTTACGGATCAGCCAACGCGCCTCCTGCAACTGCTGCGCGAGCGGCGAACGGCTCGCGCCGGCCGACTGCGCGAAAAGCTGCGCGTACATGCGATGGATTCGCGCCCGCGGCTGCACCGCCGGATTGATCGACACGACCCACTTGTTGCGCGCCTGACGCACGATCACGTCGGGCACCACATAGTTATCCTCGGCGCGGCCGTAGCAATTGCCCGGCTTCGGATCGAGCTTGCGCACCAGCGCGCAGGCCACGCGCAATTCCTCCGCGCTGCAGCCGATCTGCTTTTGTAACTCGGCCTGCTCGCGGCGCGCGAGACGTTCCAGATGATGCTCGGCGATCTGCCGCGCGACGTCGCGCCCCGGCGTATTGGCGGGTAGCGCCGTGATCTGCAGGGCGAGGCATTCCGACAGCGAACGCGCGCCGAGCCCCGGACGATCGAGCGACTGCACGAGGCGCAACGCCACCAGCAGTTCTTCCTCGGTCAGCTCGGGTTCGAGATCGACGCTATCGGCCAGGTCGGCGAGCGATTGCCGCAGATAGCCGTCGTCATCGAGCGCCTCGATGATGAAGCGCGCCACCGCGCGATCGCGGTCATCGAGCCGGTACAGGCGCAACGCGTCGTGCAGCTGCTCGCGCAGCGTGGGTTGAGAGCGAGCCCAATCGGCTGGGTCGCTGCCGTCCGAGTCGCCGTTCTGGCGCGTCGAGTTGCGCGAACCATAGTCGCCGGAGAAGTCGGCGGGCATGTCGTCCTGGCCCGCGCTTTCGAGCGTGTCGCTACCGGCGCTTTCCACCGGCAATCCGTCGGGCTCGGTGGCGGCAAGCCCATCGGCGGCGGGCGGCGCGCTGGCGTCTTCAACCGGCGTCGTGCCGGCGAGCGCGACGTCCTCCGCTTCGGATGCGTCGTATTCGAGGAACGGATTGGTATCGAGCGCCGTGCGCAATTCCTGCTGGAACTCGAGAGCCGACAACTGCAAGAGCCGCACCGACTGCTGAAGACGAGGCGTCAGTGCCAGAGACTGCCTTGTACGTAGTTCGATTGAAGGCATTGGAGTAGATCCCGTTCGTTGGTAACCAAGGACTCAAAGAGCAGAGTTCGCTCTTCAACGCAACGTCCGTACCAGTTCGCGCAACACGCTGTTTTGATTGTGCTTTGTTTATTCAGACGCACGAATTGCCGGGACCGCGAATGTCGGTTTTTACAAACGGCAGGCAATTTCCCGTCCCTTTCTTCACATCTCAGGCCGCCTCGCACATGGCCGCGCCGCGGCCCGATTCGTCAGTCGAAAAGTCCCGGTGGACGCGGCCTTTGCGAGCAGCATGGGGTGGCGCCGAGAAGGCGGGCACGGTGCTTGCGAAACGGTGGCGTGTGGACGGATGCCGCCCTTCGCAAAAATGCGCCGATCAAGCGCCGCTGCGAGCACGGCCTCCGGTGTCGAGAAACGGGCCCCTGACGGTACCGTAGCGGCGCCCCACGTGTGTCATCAGCGGCATCGGCCGCGATCGGCCACCGGCAACAAGACCGCCATTTTCATCAACACCTGAAGGAGAGAACCATGAAAACCATCCAGCTTCTGAAGACCGCCGGCAGCATCGCCATCGCCGCGTTCGCGCTGAACGCGAACGCGCAGACCAGCGCTTCGGCCCCGCCCGCGGCGTCGGAGAGCGTGGGCCAGCATATCGACGACGGCACCATCACGACCAAGGTCAAGGCCGATCTGCTTGCCGCGAAGAACGTCAAATCGACGCATATCCACGTGAAGACCCACAAGGGCGTGGTGTGGCTCACCGGTTCGGTGCCTTCGGCCGACGAAAAATCCGCCGCCGAAGATGTCGTGCAGAACGTCAAGGGCGTGACCAGCGTGAAGAACCATCTGAAGGTCGCGGCAGACTGATACCCGCGCAAGCGGTTCGCGCCGATTTTGCTCAGTGGAACGAAAGAGAGCCGGCATCGCCGGCTCTTTCTATTGCACCGACGCGTCGATCAACGCTTCATCGCCGCGTACTGGTCGCGCAGATCGCGCACGCGATCATGCGTCTGCAGAAGGCCATGGTACTGCCGCTCGACGATCTCCCGCACGTCGGCTGGCAAATCCTTTTCGAGCGCGTCGTGATAGCGTTTCTTCGCGACGTCTTCGCCTTTTTCGCACTCGGCGAGAATCGCATGGTCGCTGCGATCCGCCACCGCCGATCTCACGTCGACCCAGCCGCGATGCAGCGCACCGGTCATGCTGCCGTGGTTTTCGGGCTTGCCGCCCAGTGTCTGAACGGCATCCTGCAACTCACGCGCGCCGCGCGAGCAGTTTTCGGCACTGTCGCGGAACAGTGTTTTCAGCTGTTCGTCGTGCGCATCCTCGGCGGCCTTCAAAAAGCCCTTTTCGCCATCTTTCGACGTTTCGACCAGGTCATTCAACACGGAAACAACGTTGGTAGCCATTCAATACCTCCAAGGGTTTCGTTCCTCGCGGAATCCGCCGCGTGGGGTTTTTGTTTGTGTCGCGATGGGTCGATCCAACGCGCGGCGGGCTGCATTTGGATGCACGCATCACGCGTGCCCGGCGTCATTAGGCCGCTTTTATGTTGGTATGGCGCGTGGCTTATATCACGCGCGCTTGTCCGCGAATTCCTTGATTGGCTCGGGCGTTTTCCGCGGATCGAAATCGGCCCAGCGTCCCTGCTGCCAGCGGCCGGTCGCCTTCTCGATCGACACGCCGCCCGCTTCACGCAGCACGCGTGCGGCGTCGAGCTGATTGTCGGGCGACACGTGCACGGCGACGAGCACACCCGAATCGCGCGCCTCCTCGTGATACGGCACGCGATAGTCCGAATTGCCGCGCTCGTGAGTGCGCGACATCGCGCCGACCAGCGAGCCGACATATGCGCCGGCGCCCGCCGCGATCAGCGACACCAGCAGCGGTGCGGAAAACGCCGCGAAGATCGCCACGCCAACGATCGCGCCGATCACCGCGCCGATCGTCACGCCGATGCCCGCGCCTTTGGGCGCCTCTCGCGCGCCGGGGTCGGTATCGGTGTCACCGCCGATCGGGAAACGCGCATGCTGGCCGCGCGGATTGACGAAAAACAGCGTGACGTCCTCTTCCACGAAACCTGCATCGAAAAGCTTTTGCGCCGCGCTTTCCGCAGCCGGAAAAGTCATGAAGCGTGCTGCGACGATGAGTGACATACGGCGTCCTTATCGTTGATTGGCATTCGCGGACCATACGGTCGCCGGGTGGCGCGCGTCAAAGCAGCGCGCCCGCTTAGCGCGGCACGCGGCGGCGCTAAGCGGCGCCGCGATCCGGTTCCATGCCTTCCACTCTGAACAGTCCGCTATGCAACACTACGCCTGCTCCTTTGTTCTGGTCGAGTGCTTCGGCGCAGACTGAGCGGATGCGCTGACGGCCTTTGTCGAAAGCGGCCATCAGTGCCGCTTCGAGTGCCGACTCGGCGCCGAAATGATCTTCCAGAGCCTCGGCGGTGATCGCGCAGACCACCGGCTCACCATCGACGCACGCCAGAAAGCGCACCGTCAGATTGGCGCCGTCGAAGGTCGGTTCGTCATCGGGAAAAGTGATCTGCATCAGAGAGTCCTCATAGGCAGGCCGTGGCAGCATCGCGTTCATGACGAGCCCTTCAATTTGCCGGCGAGTTGCTGCGCCATCTCGAGGTGATGCTTGATGGTCGGCAGCGCCTGCGCGGCCGCGGCCTTCAGTTGCGAATCGGTGCCGCTCCCGCTTTGCTGCTGGAACAGATCCACCGCGCGCTGATGCGCTTCCACGCCGACCTGCTCGACGTAGGCCTGATCGAACTCGGTGCCCTTCAACGTCTGCAGTTTGCCGACCAGCGCGGAATCCGCGGACGGTGTCGGCTTGAAGCCCTTCTTCGCGACCAGCGCGGCCATTGCGTGCGACAGCTTCGTGTGGTCCGTGATCATCTGTTGCGCGAACTTCTTGACCTGCGGATCGTTGGAGTTCTTCAGCGCGACCTTGCTGGCGGCGATTTCGGTGGCGTCAGACTTCGACGCATCGAGCACGAACTGCTGATCGGCGGGTGACAGCGTCGTGCCGCCGGTCGGCGCCGCGCTCGCGGGTGCATCGCTCGCCTGCGCGCGGGCCGTGTCGATCGATGCCGCGCCCATGCCCAATACGGCCAGCGCGGTAGTCAACACTTGTAGGGAATACCGGAATTTCATGCATTTTCTCCCTGTTGAAGCACCGATGCGCGGGCGCCGAAGCCAACCGCCGCCTTCGCTCAAGCCGCTTTGCGCTTCGTCAGCTGCCCGATCAGCGTCTTGTTGAACGCGGGAATGTCGCCGGGTTTGCGGCTCGAAATCAGATTGCCGTCCTCGACCACTTCCTGATCGACCCAGGTGCCACCCGCGTTGCGGATATCGTCCTGCAGGCTGGGCCAACTGGTCACCGTGCGCCCCTTGATGATCCCCGCCGACACCGGCAGCCACGTGCCGTGGCAGATCACCGCGATCGGCTTGTTCGCGTTGTTGACCGCTTTGACGAACGCCTGCGCCTGCGGCAGCAACCGGAGCGCATCGCCGTTCACGACACCGCCCGGCAACACCACTGCGTCATAGTCGTCGGGACTGGCCTTGTCGAAAGTCGCATCGACGTCGACGGTGTCGCCCTTGTCGACGTGCCTGAAGCCCTGGATCTTGCCCGGCTTCGCCGAAATCACATGGACCGTCGCGCCCGCCTCGGTGAGCGCTCGTTTCGGTTCCACGAGTTCTGCCTGCTCGAAACCGTCTACCGCGAGTACCGCTACCTTGCAACCACTCAATGCGTCGGTCATGCGTCCTCTCCTTCGTGCGGCGCCGCGCTGATGCACTTGCTCGCTAAGCACGCGCATAGCGCGGCGCCTCCGTTAAAGCGTTGTTACGCAAAACACGTGCCCACTGGAAGCCCGTGTCCATGGTTTACGCCGGGTTGGCGTTGCATTGCCACTGCGTTCGCGCTGCGTCGCGCGGGCCGCGTGATCGGCACAGCGTCGCGGTCAGACGTCGGTTTCGTCTTCGCCGGCGCGCTCCGCGCCCGGCGACACTCGCGGATCAACGACGTGATCCGCTTCGATATCGCGGTCGAACTCCAACGTCGAATCGCCATCGGCCGACGCGCGCTCGCCCGTGCCCGAGCGATCGGTATCGCTGCCGAGTTCGGTGTCGCCGGTTTCGAGTGCGTGATTGTCGAGTTCCGTATCGACGTCGAACACGTGACGCTTTGCGCCCGCCACATCGCTGCCGCTATCGGACGAGTCGCTCGGGCCCAGTTCGCCCGTCGTGCCAGACGTCTGCTTGACGGTCTTCTGCGGCTCTTCATCGGGATCGAGTGTGCTGCTCATGAAACCTCCTTTTCCGGCTGGTTGATCACACCGGCTCTTTCGCAAGGACCGTTCCGCTTCGGCGCTGCTGGGCGTGGCGAATGGCATCCCCCTTGCTTCCCGCCGATCACACGGCACGCATCGCACGTACCGGGCGAACCGATCCCAACCACGCTTGAAACTTCTACCTGCAACGATGGCTACCGCGACTCATGCCACGACCGCATCGCGCAACCCGACGAGCGCGAACGGCGACACCGCCTCGCAACCGATGCCGCCGGGTCTGCGTCACGCGGACGACACCAGGCCCGGCTACACACGCAGGCGCGACAGAAAAGGCTTCATCTATTTCGACGTGAACGGCGAGCGCATCGTCGACGAGGACGAGATTCAACGCATCAACTCGCTCGCGATTCCGCCGGCCTATGAAAACGTTTGGATCTGCCCCGATCCGCGAGGTCATTTGCAGGCGACCGGCCGCGACGCGCGTGGCCGCAAGCAGTACCGCTATCATCCGCGCTGGCGTGAAACGCGCGACGCCGACAAGTACGAACGGATGGCCGAGTTCGGCCGGGCGCTGCCGAAAATCCGCGCGCGCGTCGCACGTGATCTGAAATTGCCGGGCATGCCGCTCGACAAGGTGGTCGCGGCCATCGTGCAGTTGCTTGACACGACGCTGATCCGCATCGGCAGCGTCGAATACGCGCGCGATAATCAGTCATACGGATTAACGACACTGCGCAAGAAGCACGTGAAGATAGAGGCCGCTCAATTGCGCTTCAAGTTTCGCGGCAAGAGCGGCATCGAGCATGACGTTGCGGTGGACAATCCGCACATCAAGCGGATCGTGCGGCGTTGCGCAGAGCTGCCGGGTCACGACCTGTTCCAGTACCTCGACGAAGACGGCACGCGCCGCACCGTCGGCTCGACCGATATCAACGACTACCTGCGTCGGGTGAGCGGGGCGGACTTCACCGCGAAGGACTATCGCACGTGGGCGGGCAGCGTATACGCGCTGGCGGCATTGCGCCGGTTGATGTGCAGCAGCGCGGCCGAAGCGCGCCGTCATATCGTCGCGACCGTCAAAGACGTGGCCGCGCTGCTGCGCAATACGCCCGCCGTCTGCCGGCGCTGCTATATCCACCCGGCGATCATCAGCGCGTTCGAAGCCGATGAATTGCAGAGCCTCGCACCGCGCCAATCGCGCCGTGGACTGAAGGCAGATGAACTGGCCCTCGCGGTCTTGCTCGCGCAGGCGGAAAAACGCGCGGCGAAACTGGCGCGCGCAGCCGGTGCGAAAGGCCGCAAGGCACGAGAGTTGTCGGTCGACGAGAGCATCAACGGTTCACTGACGAGTTTGCTGAAAAAATCGCGCGTGGTGCGCAAGAAAGCCGCCAACTCAGTGACAGGCTCCGTGGTGAATCGATGATGGCTCAAGCATCTTCCTCGAACGCAGCCATCACGAGCCAGACATCGCGTTCGCCGTCGTTTATCTCGGCCGCCAGCGCATAGGCATCGCCCGGCGAACACACGCGCGCGAGCGTGTTGTGTGCGACTTCACCGTTGGTGAACACACGCTCCGACAAGGGCCGAACTTCCTGTTTGCCTTCGAACATCGGCTGCTGCCGACGATACACGAGCGTCTCGGACTTCCAGTTGCGGAAGCACTCGCGAACGTGCGCGAAGTCCCCGCCGCAGATGTTCGTCTGATAATGAATTTTCTTTCCCACGATCGTTCTCCCGACAGGCAGAGCGCGGCATCGCCCGGGCGCTACGAACCGCAGCGGTGCGTGGCCGCGCCTGCATCGATCCAGCGTCACTGTCCCTTCGTATCGCTGCTGGCATCGGCGCCGGGCGTGTTCGTCGTATCGGTCATCGGCTTGTTCGCCTTCGACTTCTTGTGATGATGCTTCATCGACGACGTCGAGCCCGCGGTGCTGCCCATCGCATTCGACGCGGGCTGGTTGCCCGCCGTCGGCGCGGCGGTCGCGGCGCCATGCGCGTTGCCGCCGCCGGCACCGCTATTGCCGTTGCCGCCGCCCGCCTGCGCGAACGCCGCGCCCGACGCGATCACACATGCCGCGGCTAGCCATGCCTTCGGATACTTGTTCATCCGGTTTCTCCCTGAAGTAAAAAAGGACGGGGGGCGATCCTTCGGTTCCCTGCTGCTGTCACTCAAAGTCGAGCAAGGCCTATGCCGCGCGAGGGGTGCGTCGCTGGTTCGCTTCACGCTTCTTTCACGCTTCTCTTCGTCAGCGCTTGCGTTAGCCGGGACGAAATAATTTCAAACGCGCTCGCATCCTTTACGCGCGCGCAGCCTCGTCGCGCGGGTCCGCCGTGCGCCACGGCGTGAGCGCGCCGCACGACTCGATGGAACGGCCGTTGCTAAATGGCTCGTACATACACCCCTCAAAGGAGCCCATCATGGTCATCCAGACCCAGACGCAAGGTGCGAACATCGTCGGCAAAGGCGCCGCAACCGCGGAAGGCCCAGGCCCGGATGTAATGGCCGCGGCTACGCTCGACGGCAACAAGGTCCTCAGCAGCGACGGCGAGAACATCGGCAAGATCAAAGACATCATGCTCGATGTGCGTTCCGGCCGCATCGCGTATGCGGTGCTGTCGAGCGGCGGTTTTCTTGGCATCGGCGACAAGCTGCTCGCGATTCCCTGGCGTGCGTTGACGCTCGACACCGAGGAGAAATGCTTCGTGCTGAACATGACGGCCGAGCGCGTGAAGAACGCCCCGGGATTCGATAAGGATCACTGGCCGTCGATGGCGGATCAGACGTGGGCCACCAGCGTGCATCAGTACTACGGCAGCGAACCGTACTGGGGCGGCGACGTCTATACGAGACGCGAGGAGTTCGGCGCCGGTCAAATTCCTCCGGGATCGTCGGACGCGCCCGAGGCCGGCGGCGTGAAGCTCTGAGCGCCAACCCGACCATTTTCGACCTGTGACCGGTCCGACGTTCCGCTTCGGGAGAGCACATCATGGCGCCGCGAAAGAGCAGCAGCAAATCGAAACGCCCTGAGTCGCGTGGCAAGTCGGGACGGCCGCCGCGGCAACGCCACGCGCAGGCGTACGCCGCGCATCGTGCGAAAACCGCGAAGTCGAATGGCGCCTCCGGCGGGAAGAGATGGTCGCATCATGTAATGGAAACGAGCGACGCGATGGACATCCAGAAGGATATTTTCAAAACTGGCAACGCGGAGTCCATCGCGCAATCGTTGAAGCACTCGTCGACGGTGAGCAGTCGACGCAAGGGCACGCCGTTTCAATCCGCGATGTCGATGCTCAATTTCTACATCAATCGAGCGGGCCGCAACCTGCCGAAGGAGCGGCGTGATACGTTGGAACGGGCCAAGCGCAAGCTGCGCGAAGCGTTTGGACGCGAGCCGCGGTGAGGTGACGCGATGGCGGCGCAGTCACGCAGCGCGGCGCTTCAGTCGGCTCCAGGCTGAATGCCGAAGGCACTCTGCACGGCCTCGAATCGCGAATTGACGTTCAGTTTTTCGAAGATGTTCTTCAGATGCCATTTGATCGTCTCGGGCGCCAGATTCAATGATCGTCCGATTTCCTTGTTGGACAGCCCGCGCGCAACGTAGCCCAGTATTTCGAGCTCTCGCGCGCTCAGGGTGCCCGGCGTCACCTTGATGCCGGCATAGCCCGACGACGAGGCGCGCAGGTTATCGGCGTCGTCGAAAGCCGACAGCAGTGTGCCGATATAGGTGGCGTGCCCTGTTGCGATTTCCGATGGCGTGCGGCGAAAGCTTTCCAGTAACGCGCGCATCGGCGGCCCCTCGTCTACGAAGCTATTGATCAGCCCCATCGCGCAGCCGATCCGCAGCGCATTTCCGAGCGCGGCGAACGCCTGTTCCGAAGCGCCATTCTGGTCATGCGCGACAGAAAGCAGCAACGAAACAACGGCCTCGGCATAGCGCCAACCCAGTGCAACCAGATTCTCGAGCGAGCGCGAAAGAAAACCAACGGCGTCCTCGGCGGCATTTTCAGCGAGCAGGACGCGGGCCTGCAGCACACAGTAGCTTGCCCACGTTTCCATCGCCGAGCCCCGCCGTCCTTCGCACATCATCGGTACGCTCGCGCTCAGTTCATCGGCGAGCTGTCGCGCCTCGACCACCCTACCGTCCGCAACGAGCTGTCTGACGGTTTCCGCATCGCACGCGAGCTTCAGACGCAACCATCGACGGCTTATCGCGACCTGTCGACCGTCCTCGAGAACGGCCAGCGCGGGCCCCTTCTTGCCATCGCGCCACAGCAGGCGCGACGCGGTCAGCAGATAGCGCATCAACGCAGCGAGTGGCGCGGTCTCGAGAGCGATGGTCATGCGACCCTCGATCAATTTCCGAGCCTTGGACAGTTCGTTACCCTCGTAGTAAATCGACGCAAGGCAACCGGCTACCGCCGCCGCGGCCGCCGACCACTCCCCTAGCTTATCTTCGGAGTACCGTATCGCCACCTCCATCACGCGCCTCGCATCGGGAAGCTCGCCGTGTATCAGCGCGGCAATGCCATACACAGCGTCGCGCAGCATATCCGCGCTGTTCGGCTTCCGGCTGAGTCCGACCTGATCGACTCGCGCTCTCCAGACGCGGGATATATAGGCGAACTGCCCTCGATACATCAAACCGAAAATTTCCGCGCTTTGCCCGTAATGGCGTACCCAAGGGTCCGCAGGCACCGTCGATGCCTCAACAGCACGCCCGAGTTCGAGCGCATGCTCGCTGTCGTCGTTCACACAAGCGATCACCGCGCGGATCGCGTTGATCTCCGCCGATGCGACCTCGTCGGCTACCGACCGGTCATCACCGGCCATCCGCTCGAACTCGTCGGCAATGTCACCGATCTCCTTCGACGCACGCGCGGTTTCAAGCGACATTGCGAGAGCCCAGGCTTTCGCCAGACGCAAGCGCAGTCGACCCGCGATCACATCCGGCGGAAGTTTGCGAATCCAGCCCGGCAGCATGAACGGGTCCCCGCGTTGGAGCATCTCCATCGCACAGTTTTCGGCCCACTGCGCCGCCTGCGCGAGATCGCCCGCGGCCAGCGCATGTCGCACGGCTTCGGGCCACAGGCGAGCCCGCGCGAACCAGAGGCTTGCGCGGCGATGCAGCAACGGGACCTGCCGTGGCGTCCGACGCACGAGACGGCGGCGAAGCGCATCGCTCAGCAATGCGTGATAGCGGTACCAGCTTTGCGTTTCATCGAGCGGCCGGATGAACACGTTATGCCGCTCGAGCCAGTCCAGTTTCTCTCCGCTCTCGCCTTCACCGCCCATGACTTCATCGCACAGCGCCCCGGTAAGTCGTTCGAGAATCGACGTGTACAGCAGAAATGTCAGCATATGCGGTGGCAGATGCACAAAAACCGTATCGTTCAGGTAGCGATCGATTCCGAATCGGGTATCGGCTAGATGACCGGCGAGCGCGGCCACGTCGTCGACCCGTTTCAGTCCGAGGGAAGCCAGTTGCAAACCGGCCACCCATCCTTCGGTCGCGCTGTTCAACAACTCCACGCTGTTGCGGTTGAGCAGCGCGTTACCCGTTTGGTCGAAAAACGCCTGAGCATCGTCGAGCGAAAAACGAAGATCGTCGACATTCACACGCGAAAGTTTGTCGGGCGAGCGCAGCGCGCCCAGCGACAGCGCCGGTTCGCCGCGCGCGCCGAGCAGGACATGCAGATTGTCGGGCGCGTAGCGCAGCAGGCGTGACACGATCGCGAGAACGGGTCTCGCGCTCAGACGGTCGACGTCGTCGAGCACGAGGAAAGCATCCCGGCCGTATGCGGCGATGCCATTGAGCAGCACTGAAATGACTGTTCTGACCGGCGTGTGTGCATCGTTATCGAGCAGTTGCTGCGCCTGCCACGCGATCTCCTTCGAGGCGCGAGCAAGCGCCGCTACCAGATAGGCGCCGAGTTGCTGGGGATCGTCGTCTTCTCCATCGAGACTGAGCCACGCAATGGGACGCTTCTTTCTGGTTTGCGCTTCGCTCCACGCGGCAAGCAAGGTCGTTTTGCCGAAACCCGCGGGCGCGGTGACGACTGTGATGTGACGCGGGCGTCGTTCATCGAGTCGCCGCATCAATAGAGGCCGTTGCACGCAACCCGCGGGAAGGCGCGGCGGCATCATCTTGGTCTGGATCAGCGACACGATCCATTCACGCTCGAAACTATCTGTGGATGTATTCATGAGTGGTCCTCTCACACCTATCCGTGACAGGCATGGAGGGTCTTGGTGAATTTGGTTTCAAGATACGCCGAACCGCGTGACGACTCAATGCAGCGCTGCGCAGGAGGCGCGACGACCGGAATCCGGTTCAGGTCGCGCATGGCTTCATGTCGAATCGCTAACGCAGATTGCTTTGCGCGCCCTGCTCGGGCATGTCGTTCGCCGCGACAGGATCTTCCCGCTCGGATTCGACCGGCGCTTGCGCGTCGACACTGCCGGCATCGACCTCGTCGAGCCGGTAGCCGTGCGTATAGACGGTCGTCAGTCGCACGCCGTTGTCCGGGTGCAGGGCCAGCTTGCGTCTAAGCCGATAGATATGCGTGTCGATCGTGCGCGACGTACTGTCCAGCTCGCGGCCCCAGGCAAGTTTCGCCAGAAGCCTTTTGGAAACGACCCGTCCCACGTTCGCGAAGAAATACGCCGCGACGTCGAATTCCTTTTCGGTCAGCAAGATTGATTCGCCGTGCAGAAAAACACCGCGCTGCGTGACGTCGAAGATATACGGTCCAAGGGCGATTGCGCTTTCGACTTTTATGGTGCGCCGTGCGCGACGCAACAGCGCGCCGACTCTCGCCACCAGCTCCTTGTTTCGGAACGGCTTGATGACGTAGTCATCCGCACCGGCGTCTAGCGCCTGCACGATGTCGACTTCCAGAAGTCGGCTGGTCACGAACAGCACCGCGGGTTCGCGGCCCAGATGGCGGCGTATCCAGTACAGCACCTCGAAGCCGCTCATGCCCGGCAATTCCCAATCGAGCACCACGAGATCGACCTCGTTAGCCTGAAGAAAGCTGATTGCGTCCTTGCCCCGCTCCACTTTGCTGATTCGATGCCCGGATAGCCTGATTTCCCTTTCAACCGAATCAGCTTGCGCAGGATCGTTTTCCACCAACAGGATATTCATTGATCACCTTTTTCTTTCGCCCGAGTGGAAAACCGGCCCCCCCGACAAATGCGGCGAAAGACATTTGCATCTGGAATTCCACTCATACGAGCACCCAGTTCAAACAGCACGAAAAAGCCAACATGAAAATCGCATACGGCTTTGGGTCGGCGTGAGCGGCCAGCGGCGTCGGCCCCATATGCCTTGTGAATTTCGAGAAGAAAGATAGAGCCAGTGGCTTTTCAAATCCCCCCCTGTGGGGAGTGGGGATGGCGCTTTCGAAGGGGGGGCATATCGCCTGGTCAGCCCCCCCCCATATCGGTGATTCGATCTGGGGGAGAGCATCCGGCCGCGCGTCGGCGGCGGCAAAAAAATCGCGGTCGTCGAGGACAGACCGTCGGGTTCCCCGACTACGGTCGAACTGTCGTGGAGTTCATGTAGCTGTCCGAGCCGATCGTGGACACCGACTTGCGAAGCGAAGCGTCGTCGCGACAGCCGCGCCCGCGCGAATCAATCTCAAACGCCATTCCCGCCCACGGTCCGCTGACTCTTCCACTGCCCTTGCTGCACCTCGAACAGCGTATACGGCGGCTTGATCAAATCCCCATGCGGATCAAACGCGATTTTCCCCGTCACGCCCGTCACGTTGACCTTAGGGAAAGCCGCGACGATCTTCGCGCGATCGAGCGAGTCCGCGTCCTGAATCGCCTGAATCATCGCGAGCGCGGCGTCGTAGGCGAACGGCGCATAGAGTTCGACGTCCTGATTGAAGCGCGCCTTGTAGCGCTTGCCGAACTCCTGCGCCGCCGGCAGCTTGTCGAGTGCCGGGCCGGGTTCGAGATCGCGCGTCCCCTCGCCCGCGTTGCCCGCAATCTGCAGGAACGCGTTGCTCTTCAGCGCACCCGCGCCAAACAGTTGCGCGGGCATGCCGAGCGAGCGCATCTGCTTGACCAGCATCGCCCCCTGCTCGTCGAGACCGCCGAAGAAAACCAGATCGACGTTTTTCTGCTTCAACGAAGTCAGGATCGCGCGCAGATCGACCGCCTTGTCGTTCGTGAACTCGCGATCGACGATATTGCCGTTCGCCTGCTTCGCACCCTTTTCGAACGCATCGGCGAGGCCCTGGCCGAACGCGGTGCGATCGTCGATGATGCCGATGCGCTTCGCCTTCAGTTGCTGCACCGCGAACTCGCCCGCGATCACGCCGCCGACGCCGTCGTGCCCCATCGTGCGAAACACGTTCGCGAAACCCTGCGCGGTCAGAGCCGGGTTCGTCGAGCCCGGCGTGATCATCGCGACGTTCGCCGTGTGATAGACCGCCGAGGCCGGAATGCTGCAGCCCGAGTTGTAATGGCCGATCACGCCGACCACGCCGTCGTCGACGAGCTTCTGGGCGACCTGGATCGCGATGCGCGGATCGGCCTGATCGTCCTGCACGTCGAGCACATATTTGACGGGTTTGCCGCCGATCGTGGGACGCTTCGCGTTCGCTTCGTCCACCGCGAGCTGCGCGCCATTCTGCAGGTCCTTGCCGACCCGCGCGACCGGTCCGGTCAGCGGTCCGACGAAGCCGATCTTGACGATTTGCGGCTCGGCGCCGTACGACGGCGCGTGCGCGCACAACATCCCAAGGGCGAGTGCGACAACCAGGTTTCTGCGTTTCATGATGTCCGTCCTCTTCCGTGCAACAGTTGCGGTGGTTAAAAACGACGCGGGCTAAAAGGCGTGAGATCGACCGGCGGCACGCGCCCCGCCACCAGATCGGCGACGACGCTGCCCGTCACGCCGCCCAGCGTGACGCCCAGATGCTGATGACCGAACGCGTAGACGACGCGTGGCGACGCGCTCGACGGCCCGACGACCGGCAGTCCGTCGGGCAGGCTCGGCCGGAAACCGAGCCAGTCGCTGTCCGGCTGCGGCAATTGCGGCAGCGCGTGCCGCGCGGAGCGCGTGATCAGATCGAGCAGCGCGGCATTACGCTGCGGTCCATAGCCGCCGAGCTCGACGGCGCCTGCGGCGCGGATGCCGCCGTCCATCGGCACCATGTAGAAGCCGCGCTCAGCCCAGCCGCACGGCCGTGAAATCAGCGACGACGTGCCGGGGAAACGCACGTGATAGCCGCGCTCCGTATCGAGCGGTACGCGGTCGCCGCATTGGCGCGCGAAGCGCCGCGAAAACGCCCCCGCGCAGACGACCACCTGCGCGGCGTCATAGGCGCGACCCGCGTCGTCGACGATGCGCACGCTGTTGCGGCCCGGCGCGAGTGTGCGAACCGCGATGCGCTCGTGCCGCAGACCGCGCGCGAGCAGCGCTGTGTGCAGCGCCTGCAAAAAGCCGCGCGGGTCGCTGAGGAACCAGCTGCCGTTGAACAAGGTGCCGTGCACGAAAATCGGCGCGAGATTCGGCTCGAGTGCGGCGATGCCGGCACGGTCGACGTTGTCGAAGCGCACGCCAAGCGAGCGGCGCAACGCGAGCGACGGCTGCGCCGCCTCGAACGATGCCACGCTCGAGTACAGGTACAGGCATTCGCGCGGCCGCACGAAGCGAGCCAGGTCGTCGCTGGCGAGCATTTCACCGTAGCCGTCGGAGGCGCGCGACAGCAGGCTCGCAAGCGCCTGCGCGCTGTGCAGGTAGCGCCGCGGCATCGATGCGAGCAGAAAGCGCGCGAGCCACGGCGCGAGCTGCGGCAGATAGCGCCAGCGGATCCGCAGCGGACTCGTCGGTGAAAACAGGAAACGCGGCAGATTGCGGAACACCTGCGGGTTGTTCACCGGAATGCACCCGTAGTTGGCGAACGTGCCTGCATTACCGTACGACGTGGCCTCGCCCGGACCGAGCGCGTCGAACAGCGTGACGTGGTGACCGTCGCGCATCAGCCAGTAGGCGCTCGACAGGCCGATGAAGCCCGCGCCCACCACGGCGACGTCGCTCATCGCGCTTGCCGGCCGGTCGAACCGACCGCCCGACCCGAACTTGCGCCGCTTGCATCGTCCGGCAGGATCGTGTTCTGTTGCTCTGTCACAACCGTCCCTCCTGTACTACTGTTGCAGGTCGCGTTTTGATGCGACGCCACACAAATCATGCTTTAATAGTCACACAAAGTTTTTTTGTGTGCAATTAATTTGGCTTTGTATGGACTTAGGTACTTTCCCGAGCACATGCAGGCCGAGATCGTGCATCAGAAGCAGGTTCGAAGCAGTCAGCCGGACAGCAAACGGGTTTAGTATTGACCTGCCGGCGGTCGACCGATTTTTTTGGATGGAGATAGGACCTGGATGAAGAGCGCAATTGACCACACAAAAGAAGAAAACATCCTCCAGACAAAGGGACGTCAGCCGACTTATCTCGAAGTGACGCGCAGCCTCGAGGAAAAAGTCCGCAGCGGGCTTTACCCGCCAGGTAGCCGCCTGCCACCACAGCGCGAGCTTGCGGCGGAGCTGGGTCTGAATGTCTCCACCGTGTCGCGTGCGTACAAGGAGTTGCAGGCGCGTGGACTGATCGTCGCAAGCAAGCGGCGCGGCTCGATCGTCACCGGCGGCGCCATGCCCGCCGTGCATGCCCGAAGCGACAACGCATCGGCAAGCGGCAGCGCCAACGCGAACGCCGTCATCGACCTGACCGTGAACCGGCCGGCCACCGGCGAATTCCTTACCCAGCTCGCGCGGACGATGGCGCAGATCGCGCACGATCCCCGCTACCCGGAGACCCAGGAATATCAGCCGCCGCAAGGCCCCGAGTGGGCGCGCGCGGCGGGCGCGCAGTGGATCGCCGCGCCTGGCTTCGCGCCCGGTGCCGATAGCGTGGTCGTCACGAGCGGCGCGCAGCATGGCCTGTACGCGGTGCTCAGCAGCCTGATGGGTCACGAAGGCGTGATCCTGTCGGACCAGCTGACCTACTACGGCCTGAAAGCCCTCGCGCCGGTGTTCCAGTTCGAACTGGTCGGCATTCCGAGCGACGACGAAGGGCTGCTGCCCGACCGTCTCGAAGATGTATGCCGCCACAGGCGTGTGAAGGCGATTTTCACGGTGCCGAATCTGCAGAACCCTACCGTCGTGACGATGAGTCTCGCGCGTCGCGCGGCGCTCGCCGACATCGCGCGTCGGCATCACATCGTGATCATCGAGGACGACGTGTACGGCCCGCTGCTGCCAGCGCGTCTGCCGACGATTGCGAGTCTGTGTCCGGAGCTGACCTTCCACATCACGTCGACGTCGAAGGTCCTCGCGCCGGGTTTGCGTATTGGCTATCTGCGCACGCCGCCGCACGGCTCGGCCCTCGCCGCGGAAGCGGTCCGCACGACCGCATGGATGCCCGCGCCGCTGTCGACGCTGATCGCCACGCGCTGGATCGAGGACGGCACCGCGCGGACGATCCTCGACGCGCAGCGCACCGAGCTGCGCGCGCGCCAGCAGATCGCGCGCGAACTGTTGCCTGCCGAGCATCTGAAGAGCGACCCCGCATGCATGTTCGTGTGGTTGCGCATACCGTCGCCGTGGCGCTCGGACGACTTCGCGGCGAACGCGCTCGCGCGCGGCGTCAACACGATGCCAGCATCCGCGTTTGCGGTCGATCGCTCGACCGTCGAGCACGGCGTGCGCATCAATCTCGCTTGCGCCGAGTCGCGCGAGCAGTTGACGCGCGGCCTGCAGATTCTGGCGCACACGCTGCGCGACCGGCCGCGCGCGCTGTTCGGCACGATCTAGCCATAGCGATGGAGCGGTCGAGCGGAGCGGCTAGAATACGGCACCGTCATGCTCCGCCGAGCCGCCTTTATCCGATGACTCCGTCCGACGATTCAAGCCATACCTCGCGCACGCACGCCGCCGATGCGCTGTTCGCTTTCCTGAAGACGCTGCCGCTCGGCGACAGGTTGATCGAGGGCGGCTTCATGGCCGTGCAGGCGGTTGCGGGCGCGAGTCTCGCGTTCGGCATCGGCCGCGCGCTGCATACCGAGCAGGCGTTCTGGGCCGCGATCACCGCGATTGCGGTGAGCCAGCACAGCTATATCGACACCCGCAAGCTGTCGCGCGACCAGTTCATCGGCGCGATGGTCGGCGGCATCTGCGGCTTGATCGGCACGCTCGCGGGCGGCGGCCATTTCGCCGCCTACGCGGCGACCGTAGCGGCCGCGATCATGATCTGCTGGGTGGTCAACGTCGGCAGCGCGGCGCGCCTCGGCGGCATCACCGCGACGATCATGCTGCTGGCGCCGGGCGTCGGCCCCGCATGGGACAAGGCCTTGCTGCGGCTTGCCGAAGTGACGCTCGGCACGGTCTGCGCGCTGCTGGTCGCACGGTTGATGGCGTCGCTCGAAAGACGTGCGTTCAGCAAGAAAAAGCCGCGCAAATAGAATCGCACGCACGCGTCGAGTCTTCAGTCAGTCATCCAGAGCATCGTCCGCTTGCTTGCGACGCCGGTAGCGTCCCGGCGTCACGCCGACGCTTTGCGCAAACGCCTTGCCGAACGCCGCTTCCGATTGATAGCCGACCGCCTCGCCGATGTCCGCCGCGCTGCGCTGGGTACGCAATAGCAGATCGCTGGCGATCGCCATGCGGATCTGCGTCAAAAAATCCATCACGGTCACGCCCGCGCGCTCGTTGAAGTGGCGCGCGCTTGTCGCGCGCGACATCGCCGCGCGCTCGCCGAGTTCAGCGATCGTCCATGCCCGTTCGGGCGCGTCGAGCATGGCCTGCACCGATGCGCCGAGGCGTGCGTCCGTCAGCAACGCGAGCATGCCGGCGTTGTTCGCGTTGCGCTCGCCGTGTACGCGCAGTGCCATCGCGAACAGCGCGTGGCTCAACGCGGTCACGATAGCGAGCGCGCCAGGCTGACGCCGCTCCGCTTCGCCGCGCATCAGCGCGATCACCGTTTGCAACGCATCGAGCGTTTGGGGGTCGCCAAGCGACACGTGCAGCGGATCGGGCAGCGCGTTGAGCAGCAGCGCCGATGAACCGGGCACATAGACGAAGCGGCCGCACAGCAGATCGACGCCGTCATGTATCGCAGTGCCGGTGGGCGCGGGCTCGGACGTGTCGGTGGTTTCGTGGCCGTCGTTGCGCCGCACGGGCAGCATGCCGTCGTGCCCGAGCGTCACCGGCAGGCCGCCCGCCGAGCGCGTCACGTCGCGCACGCGATGCGCGGCGCCACGCGGAAACAGCATGAAATCGCCGGCCTGCATGTCGAGCGACTCGCCGGCGGCGGTCTCGATCACGCAGGCGCCGTCGAGCACCAGATGAAACGGCGCGACGCCCGCTTCGAGCGGCGCATGATCGATATCGAATGCGCCTGACAGCAGGCAGCGAAGATCGAGACTCGCTTGCGGCCGGGCAAGGTCGATCAGGCGACTGAGCGTGTCCATGAGACGAGCGCGCTAAAAGTTGAGTCGAATGAGTATTCAGGATATTGCGACGCGGCGCAATACTGCTTCCCACGACGCCGGCAGCCGCCGACGCGCAACGGACCGAGGAGCACTGCCATGTTGAACTGGATCGATTACCGCAAGGAACTGTTTGGCCGAATCGGCGAAATGTCGAAGCTCGCGCCAGACAGCGTAAAGGCCTATCAGGCGATGTCGAACGCCGGTCAGAAGACCGACCTGCTCGGCGCGAAAACGCGCGAGCTGATCGCGCTCGCGGTTGCGGTCAGCCTGCGCTGTGACGGCTGTATCACGGTCCATACGGCCGAGGCGCTGAAGCACGGCGCGACGCGTGAAGAAATCGCCGAAGCGCTCGGCGTCGCGATGGCGATCAACGCCGGCGCGACGCTGGTGTACTCGGCGCGCACGCTGGACGCAGTTGCCGCGCATACGCAAGGGTGAACAGCATCGATGATTAGCCGCGCGGATCAAGAACGAAGCGGTTCGCGGCTCCACGGCGTTCGCCAATGCACCGCCGCGCTATCCCTGTGCGACGTGCCGAACCTCGGCAAGCTGCTGCCGGCGCTGCTCGCCCTGCCGCTCCAGCATCCAGCCCGGATACTCGGCTGGCAGCGTGCTGACCTCGGCGAGCTTCGCGAGCTCGTCGGTGGACAGCGCGACGTTGGTCGCGGCGATGTTGTCGTCGAGTTGCTCGATTTTCTTCGCGCCGACGATCACCGTACTGACGACACGCTGATGCAGCAGCCACGCCAGCGCGATCTGCGCGACCGATACGTTCCTCGTCGCGGCGATCTCGCGCATCACGTCGATGCAGTCATACGCGCGCTCGCGATCGACCGGCGGAAAATCGAAGCTCGTGCGACGGCTGCCCGCCTCGGCCTGCTGCTCGCGTCCGTATTTGCCGCTCAACAAACCGCCCGCGAGCGGACTCCATACCATCAGGCCGAGACCTTCGCTTTGCAGCATCGGCACGAGCTCGCGTTCGAGATCGCGGCCCGCGAGCGTGTAATACGCTTGCAGCGATTCAAAGCGCGCGGTGCCGAGCCGCTCCGCGATGCCGAGCGCCTTCACGATCTGCCAGGCGGCCCAGTTCGACACACCGACGTAGCGAACGTGACCGTGCTGCACGAGCGTATCGAGTGCGCGCACGGTTTCCTCGATCGGCGTGGCCGGATCGAAACCGTGGATCTGATAGAGGTCGACGTGATCGAGCTGCAGACGCTTCAGGCTCGCCTTGATGCCATCGAGGATGTGATAGCGCGACGCGCCGCGCGCGTTCGCGAACTCGCCGGTCTGGCCGAACACCTTGGTCGCGATCACGACCTTGTCGCGCGGCACTTTCAGGTTCTTCAGCGCCTGGCCGGTGATCTGCTCGGACAGGCCGCCCGCGTAGACGTCGGCCGTATCGATGAAATTGATGCCCGCGTCGAGCGCCCGGCCGACCAGCCGCTCCGCGTCGTTCTGCTGCAGATCGCCGATCTGCCGCCAGATGCCTTCGCCACCGCCGAAGGTCATCGTGCCCAAACACAACTCCGAAATAAATACACCGGTACGGCCCAACTGGTTATATCGCATCGTCGACGCTCCATCGTGGGGTGCAGGGAGAATCGTCAAGCGTACTGCAATTGGTGGAGGTTGGTAGCAAAGGCGTGAGACGGCCTCACGGCTGCAAATCTGGCGGCAACGGCGGCAACATCGGCGCGGCGCCCGCGTTGCCCACCACAAAGATCCGCTCAGGCATCTGGAATCCGCGCAACTTCAACAATTCGAGCGGACCGGCTCCGAGCTGCGTGCGCAGCGTCGCGAATGGCGAACCGCTGCGCTATAAGACATAGAATTTCTTCTGCATTGGCGCACTGACACAATCCATTTCCTGGCGGCGCCAGACACCGCGCGCGGAAGAAAATTGCCAGCGCGCGCAAGCCGCAAAAACCTGCGAGACTGAGCGTGATGCGCATCGGCCCGTGCCGGTCGTACTGGCCCGCAACGCCGCTGCCACCCACTCTTGGATAACCCCGCCGCCGCCCTCATCTACACGAGCATGACTTCGGCCAGCAGATCAACCGCCGCACTCGACACGGCGCCCGCTTCCCGCAAGGCCCGCGCCACCGCGAACGCGGCGCGGCCCACCGCGCCGGCCCTGCCGCCGGTACAGCAGGCACTCGACGGTTTTCACCCAGCCGTCGCCGGCTGGTTCCTGAAAACGTTCGCCGCCCCAACCGACGCGCAGACCGCCGCATGGCCGCAAATCCGTAGCGGCCGCTCGACGCTGGTCGCCGCGCCAACCGGCTCCGGCAAAACGCTGACCGCGTTCCTGTCCGCGCTGAACGACCTGGTGTCGCGAGGCCTGGCGAACGGCGGCACGCTGCCCGACGAAACGCTGGTCGTCTACGTGTCGCCGCTAAAGGCGCTTTCCAACGACATCCGCGTCAATTTGCAGTTGCCGCTGCAAGGCATTGCCGCCGAGCTGGCTGCGCTCGGCCAGCCGCCGCTCCAGATCCGCACGGCGGTGCGCACCGGCGATACCACACAGCAGGAGCGCAACGCGCTGAAAAAACGCGCGCCGCACATTCTCGTGACGACGCCCGAATCGCTGTACGTGCTGCTCGGCTCGGACTCGGGACGCCGCATGCTGGCGACGGTGCGCACCGTGATCGTCGATGAAATCCATGCGCTCGCGGGCAGCAAGCGCGGCAGTCATCTCGCGCTGAGCCTCGAACGGCTCGACGCGCTGTGCGGGCAACGGCTGCCGCGCATCGGGCTGTCGGCGACGCAAAAGCCGGTCAGCGCGGTCGCGCGGTTTCTGGTCGGCGGCGCAAGCCTCGACAGCGACGCGCCGGCCGAGTGCGCGGTGATCGACGTCGGCCACGTCCGCGCACGCGACCTCGCGCTCGAGATCCCGCCGGTGCCGCTCGAAGCGGTGCTGCCCAACGAGGTGTGGGAGCGCGTCTACGACCGGCTGGCCGAGCTGGTCGCGCAACATCGCACGACGCTGATCTTCGTCAACACGCGCCGCATGGCCGAGCGCGCCGCGCGCCATCTGACCGAGCGGCTCGGCAAGGACGCGGTCGCCGCGCATCACGGCAGTCTCGCGAAGGAGCATCGGTTCGACGCCGAACAGCGCTTGAAACGCGGCGAGCTGCGCGTGCTGATCGCGACCGCGTCGCTCGAACTCGGCATCGATATCGGCGACGTCGACCTGGTCTGCCAGATGGGTTCGCCGCGCGCGATCGCGCCGTTCCTGCAACGCGTCGGCCGCTCGGGGCACCACGTGGGCGGCATGCCGAAGGGGCGGCTGTTTCCGGCCTCGCGCGACGATCTGCTCGAATGCGCGGCGCTGCTCGATTGCGTGCGGCGTGGCGAGCTCGACGCGCTGCGCATTCCCCGTGCGCCGCTCGACGTGCTCGCGCAACAGATCGTCGCGGAAGTGTCGAGCGCCGAGTGGAACGAGGATGCGCTGTTCGACATGCTGCGGCGCGCCGCGCCGTACGCGGATCTGCCGCGCGAACAATACGACGCGGTGCTGCGCATGCTCGCCGAGGGCTACACGAGCCGCCACGGTCCGCGCGCCGCGTATGTGCATCGAGACGCCGTCAGCGGCACGCTGCGTGGCCGGCGCGGCGGCAAGCTGGTCGCCGTAACGTCGGGCGGGACGATCCCCGAGAACGCCGATTACGCGGTCGTGCTCGAACCGCAGGCGATCAACATCGGCACCGTCAACGAGGACTTCGCAGTCGAAAGCCTCGCCGGCGATGTGTTCCAGCTCGGCAACGCGTCGTACCGGATTCTGCGCATCGAGAGCGGCCGGGTCCGCGTCGAGGACGCACAAGGGCAACCACCGAACATTCCGTTCTGGCTCGGCGAGGCGCCGGGGCGCAGCGATGAGCTGTCGTTCGCGGTCGCGCGACTGCGCGAGCAGGTCGAGGGCTTGCTCACGGAGCGCGAGCCCGCGGCACGCGCGCTCGCCTCGGCGCGAATCGCCGCGACGGAACTGGCAGACGAGCCCAGCTCCACCGCCGCGCCTCTCGACCACGCCATCGCATGGCTCATCGACAACCTCGCGCTCGACGAACCCGCCGCGCGCCAGATCGTCGAGTACCTGGCGCGCGCCCGCGCGGCGCTCGGCGTGCTGCCGACGCAGAGCACGCTCGTGATGGAGCGCTTTTTCGACGAATCGGGCGGCACCCAGCTCGTAATCCACTCGCCGTTCGGTAGCCGCGTGAATCGCGCGTGGGGGCTCGCGCTGCGCAAGCGCTTCTGCCGCAGCTTCAACTTCGAGCTGCAAGCCGCGGCCACCGAAGACGCGATCGTGCTGTCGCTGACCGGCAGCCACTCGTTCGTGCTCGACGAGGTCTGGCGCTATCTGCATTCGAACAGCGCCGAGCATCTGCTGATCCAGGCGCTGCTCGATGCGCCGTTATTCGGCGTGCGCTGGCGCTGGAACGCGACGACCGCGCTCGGCCTGCCGCGCTACACGGGTGGCCGCAAAACCGCGCCGCAACTGCAGCGCATGCGCAGCGAGGATCTGCTCGCCAGCGTGTTTCCTGAGCAGGCCGCGTGTCTGGAGAACGTCGTCGGCGAACGCGAGGTGCCGCGCCATCCTTTGGTCGACCAGACCATCGACGACTGCCTGCACGACGCGATGGACAGCGAACGCTGGCTCGCGCTGCTACGCCGCATCGAGCACGGCGAACTGCGGCTCGTCGCGCGCGATCTGCCGGCGCCGTCGCCGCTCGCCGCCGAAATTCTGACCGCGAAGCCCTACGCGTATCTGGACGACGCGCCGATCGAGGAGCGCCGCACCCAGGCGGTGCTGAACCGTCGCTGGACGGACCCTGAAAGCGCCGACGATCTCGGCGCGCTCGACGCCGCCGCGCTCGACAGCGTGCGCGACGAAGCCTGGCCCCAGGCACGCACCGCCGACGAAATGCACGAAGCGCTGACGGGCCTAGCGTGCATCACCGCAGCCGAAGCGCTAGCGCACGAGGCCTGGCCGGCGCTGCTCGACGCGTTGGCGAAAGCTGGCCGGGCGACGCGCTTGCCGCTGGCCGCGAAAGCGAACCCGGGCACCGCCAGCCATCACGACGACAGCGCACTGTGGCTGCCCGTCGAACGCCTCACCTGCTTTGAAGCGCTCTACCCCGGCATCCCGCGCGATCGCTACGCTCCGCCGTTAAACGCGCCGAAGGGCTATACCGAAACCTGGAGCGCCGACGACGCGCTCGTCGACGTGCTGCGCGCGCGTCTGACCGGTTTCGGTCCACTGACGCTCGACGCGATCGCGCGCCCGCTAGGCTTGCCGGCCGACCGGGTCGAACCGGCGCTGATCCGGCTGGAAACCGAAGGCTATCTGCTGCGCGGCCGCTTCACGCCGCACACGAGCGACGAGGAATGGTGCGAGCGGCACCTGCTCGCACGTATCCACCGCTACACGGTGAAGCGGCTGCGGCGCGAGATCGAGCCGGTCGAGCGGCACGACTTCATGCGCTTCCTGTTCGAATGGCAGCATCTGACGCCGACTTCGCGCGCCGAAGGCCGCGACGCGCTCGCCGCCGCGCTCGATCAGCTCGAAGGCTTCCAGGCCGCGGCGGGCGCGTGGGAGGAAGACATCCTGCCCGCGCGCGTGCGCGCCTACGCCAACAGTTCGCTCGATGAACTATGCCGCGCCGGCAAGATCGTCTGGACCCGCCTGACCGAGCGGGCGCGCGGCGCCGCCGGTCCGGTGCGCGGCACGCCGATCGTGCTGCTGCCGCGCGCCCAGTTGCGCGCGTGGCGCGCGCTGCTCGATCCGGCGCGCCAGCTCGAGTTGTCGGCGCTCGCGCAAAGCGTGCACGACACGCTCGCGCAACACGGCGCAATGTTCTTCGATGAACTGCTGGCCGATGTGCGTGTGCTGCGCATCGAGCTGGAAAACGCGCTCGGCGAGCTGGTCGCGGCCGGCCTCGCGAACTCCGACAGCTTCGCGGGCTTGCGCGCGTTGCTGAAGCCGGTCGCCAAACGCAACGCGTTTTCCGGCGGCCGGCGGGCGCGAGCGAGCGCGCTGATCGGCGGCATGGACGACGCGGGGCGGTGGGCGCTCGTGAGCCGCCCGTCCGCCGCCACGCCGGAAAATCCGCCCGAGCGGCGCCGCCAGTTGCCGCCCGAGGTGCTCGAACACGTCGCGATGACGTTGCTGCGACGCTACGGCGTCGTGTTCTGGCGCGTGCTCGAACGCGAGGCCGAGTGGCTGCCGCCGTGGCGCGATCTGCTGCGCGTGCTGCAGCGGCTGGAAGCACGCGGTGTGATCCGCGGCGGGCGCTTCGTCAACGGGCTCGCGGGCGAGCAGTTCGCGCTTCCGGAGGCAATTCCACTGCTGCGCGAAGTGCGGCGGCAGCCGAACGACGGTGCGCTTATTTGCGTCGCGGGCACGGACCCGCTGAATCTCGTCGGCACGCTGCTGGTCGGCGACAAGGTGCCGGCCGTCGCCGGAAATCGCGTGCTCTACCGCGACGGCGTGGTGGCGGCCACGCTGGTGGCCGGGAAGTTCTGGTTCGACGCGGCGCTCGACGCCGATCCGCCCGAGCGCGAACGCGCCCGCGCGTTGCTGGCGCGCCGCTTCTAGCGGCGTCACCGTAGCGTCGTTTTACTGTGGAATGATCCCGCGCACATTGTTAGCAAAACGTTAATGATTCTTCGCTGGAATTGTCACGCTTAGATACAATGAGACAGTTTCGATTTAGTATGAGGAAGACTGCCGGCCGCCGCCCGCCTTGATAGGGACCGCCGCCATACTCCGGGGATTTCATGAGCGACGAGTTACACGACCAGGTGCTTCACGCGCGGTTCGGCACGCGCAGCCCTTGCTGGCGCCTGGCGGCCGCCAGCGATTCGCTGCAACTCGCGCCGACGCACGGCCACGCGGCTGGCGGCGTCGCCATTCCCCTCACGCCTTCTCAAGCCTCGCGGGTCCGCGCTCTGAGCGGCGTGACCTCGCACGTGGTCGTCGACGTGCATCTGGACGGCGCGCCGCTGCGCCTGCATCTGATCGGCAGGAAACTCGATTGTCATCGCTGGGGCGGCACCGCCTCGGCCGATGCCGACACTGAATCCGTCGCGCGCGCGTTGCTGCACGGTCTGTCGTTTGCCGAACAGGTGGTCTCCGAAGTGAACTCGGTCGTCGTGATCGTCGACCGGCACGGCCGGATACAGCGCTTCAACCACCTGGCCGAAGAGCTGACCGGGCTCAGGGAAGAAGACATCATCGGCCGCAGCGTCTGGACGCTGTTCATGTCGTCCGACAACGGCGGGGTCTCGAACGAGGTCAGCGCGAACTTCTTCAATCGCGGCGAACCGTACGAGATCGAACGGCGCATCAACACGGTGCATGGCGAGCGGCTGTTCCTGTTTCGCAACAAGTTCGTGCGCAGCGGCAGCGGCATCGAAGACCAGTTCCTGATCTGCTCGGGCACCGACATCACCGAACAACGGCTCGCGCAGGACCGCCTGATCGAGCAGGCCACGACCGACCCGCTCACCGGCCTCGCCAATCGCAACGCGATCCAGCAGCGCATCCAGATCGCGATCGAACAGGCCGCGCCCGGCGAAACCGTCGGCGTGCTGTTTCTCGATCTCGACAACTTCAAGAAGGTCAACGATCACTACGGCCACGTGTTCGGCGACCGGCTGATTTGCGACGTGTCGGACGCGATCCGCAACTGCCTGAATCCGGGCGACTCGCTCGCGCGGCTCGGCGGCGACGAATTCATCGTGCTCGCGGCGAAGGGCTTTGCGCATCAGCTCGAAAACACCGCGCAGCGCATTCTCGACCGGATGCGCATGCCGTTCGCGGTCGGGCTCGTCGAGGTCTATACCGGCTGCTCGATCGGCATTGCGCGTTCGCCGGAGCATGGCGACAGCCTCGAATCACTGATCCGCTCGGCCGACACCGCGATGTACGTCGCGAAGGACGAAGGCAAGCGCACCCATCGCGTGTTCTCGCCGGACATGAACCGCCGCGTCGCCGAGTTCATGTGGCTCGATACGAATCTGCGCCGCGGTCTCGACGAGGGCCAGCTCGCACTGCACTATCAGCCGAAGCTGAACCTCGCCACGGGCGCCGTGCAAGGCGCGGAAGCGCTGGTGCGCTGGAACTCGCCGGAGCGCGGGCAGATCATGCCGGTGGAATTCATCCGCTATGCCGAGGAATCCGGACTGATCGGCGTGCTCGGCCGCTGGGTGATGGAAACCGCCGCCAAACAGGCGGCCCGCTGGAAGGCGGCCGGCTACGACCTGCGCGTCGCGATCAACGTGTCGGCGCGACAGCTGACCGATACAGCCGTGGTCCGTCATTTCACCGAGGCCTTGCAGCACGCGAGCCTCGATCCGTGCCTGATCGACCTCGAGCTGACCGAAAGCTGCCTGATCGAAAACGAAGCGGCCGCGATCGAGCTGATCAAGCAGTTCCGCCAGCTCGGCGCGCAGGTGCATCTGGACGACTTCGGCACCGGCTATTCGTCGCTGTCGCAGCTCGGCCGCATTCCGCTCGACGTGATCAAGCTCGACCGCAGCTTCGTGCGCTCGATCCACGCGGACCTGAAGGCCCAGGCGCTGGTGCGCTCGATGGTCGCGGTCGCGCAGGAGCTCGATTTCCAGGTGGTCGCCGAAGGGATCGAAACCGAAGCGGAAGAAGCCTTCATGAAGGGGCTCGGCGTCGATTACGTACAGGGCTTCCTGTATGCGAAGCCGATGCCCGCCATCGAGTTCGAGCGCTGGCTGCTCGATAGGCGCAAGCTCAGGCTGATCGCCTGAGCCTTTTTCGACGCGCGCGTCAGCGCAGGCGCGCCGGCCATCCCGCTAGTTCGTTTTCGCTGACGCCGACGGCGCGCGCCGCAGCGTGGATTTGCTTCCATGTGGCCGCGTCGATCGGAATGCCGGCGGCCTCGCGTTGCGCGCGCGTCACGCGCTCGGGTTCGCCGGGTTCGTAGATGCGCGCGGTGCCCGCCGCGAGCGGCGACGCCTTCACCCACGCGACGAACGCATCGGCTTCGGCTTGCGCGTCGGGCGCGTCGAATGCGGCCGGATCGATGATGACCGACAGCATGCCGTTGATGATCGCGTGCGTGGTGCCGAGCGTGTCCGCATGCGTCGTGAAGCCACCCGACAGCGCGCCGCCGAAAATCTCGCACATCGCCGCGAGCCCGAAACCCTTGTATCCGCCGAACGGCGTCAGCGCGCCGAACGGCGCTTCGTGCATGACTTTCGGTTCGAGCGTCGGCATGCCTTCGTGATCGATCAGTGCGCCGGGTGGTGTGTGCTTGCCCTGGTTATAAGCGACGCGCGTCTTGCCGAATGCGATCGTGCTGGTCGCGAAGTCGAGCACGAGCGGCGGCTTGCCGGGCCGCGGATAAGCGGCGCAGAACGGATTCGTGCCGATGCGCCGGTCCGCGCCGCCGAACGGCGCGACGAGCGGATCGCCCGCCACGTTGACGAAGTGGAACGACACCAGCCCGGCGTGTGCGCACTGTTCGGCCCAATGCCCGATGCGGCCGATATGATGCGCGCCGCGCAAGCCCACCGCGCAGATGCCGAGCCGCCGCGCGCGCTCGATGCCCCGCTCCATCGCCTCGAACGCGATCACCTGGCCGAAGCCCTTGCCGCCTTCGACGGTCAGGACCGCGCCCGCGTCTTTCACGACGTCGGCGTGCCGATTCAATTGCAATTGCTCGTCGGCGAGCGACTCGACATAGCGCGGGATCATGCCGACGCCGTGCGAGTCGTGTCCGGTCAGATTCGCGGCCACCAGGTGATCGGCAACCAGTTCCGCTTCGCGCGGCGCACTGCCCGCTCGCTCCCAGATCGCCCTGACGTAGGCATGCAGTTGATCGGCCGGAATCCGGGACGTGGTGGCTTGGGCAGTCTGGGAGTCGGTCATTCAGCGTGTCGGTGTGGTTCGAACGGAGGAAATCAACCGGCGGGACGAAGCTCAAGGCGCCGCGGCGATCACCTCGGCAACCGCGGCCGTCAGCTTCTTGCCGTACGGCACGTGCAGGAACTCGTTCGGCCCATGCGCGTTCGACTTCGGCCCGAGCACGCCGCACACCATGAACTGCGACTTCGGGAAGCCCGCCTTGAGCACGTTCATCAACGGGATCGTGCCGCCAAGCCCCATGTAGGCGGCGTCGGCGCCGAAGTGCCGACGCGATGCGTCGTTGAGCGCGGTGGCCAGCCAAGGCGCGACCTCCGGCGCGCTCCAGCCGCTCGCCCCGCCCGCATCCGGCTTGAACGTGACCTTCGCGTTGTACGGCGGATCGAATTCGAGCAGCGCCTTCAGTTCGGCGACCGCCTTGTCCGCTTCGATGGTCGGCGGCAGACGCAGCGACAGCTTGAACGCCGTGCGCGGACGCAGCACATTGCCGGCGTCGGCGAGCGCGGGCAAGCCAGCCGCGCCCGTCACCGACAGCGACGGACGCCACGTCGAATTGAGCAGCCCCTCGCGCGGATCGGTCGTAGTGGGCAACACCTGGCGGCCGTCCTGGCCGCACGCCCACGGCATTTTCTTCCAGACGTCATCGCCGAGGATTTTTGCGGCGGCCTCCGCTTCGCGCAGACGATCGGCCGGCACCGGGCAGTGGAAGCCCTTCGGCAGCAGCGAGCCGTTCGCGGAGTCTTCCAGACGGTCGAACAGCTGCCGCATGATGCGGAAGCTCGACGGTACGATGCCGCCGTAGACGCCCGAGTGAATCCCTTCGTCGAGCACCTGCACTTCGAGATCGCCGCCGACGAGCCCGCGCAGCGACGTGGTCAGCCACAGCTGATCGTAATTGCCCGCGCCCGAGTCCAGACACACGACGAGCCCGACGTTACCGAGCCGCTCGCGCAGCGCGTCGACGTAGGGCAATAGATCGTAGCTGCCCGACTCCTCGCAGGTTTCGATCAGCCCGACGCAGCGCGGACGCTCGACCCCCTGCGCATCGAGCGCGGCAAGCGCCGTCAGGCTCGCGTAGATCGCGTAGCCGTCGTCCGCGCCGCCGCGCCCGTAGAGCTTGCCGTCTTCGAACTTCGGCGTCCACGGACCGAGGTCGTGGCGCCAGCCGTCGAACTCGGGCTGCTTGTCGAGATGGCCGTACAGCACGATGGTTTCGTCGCTGCCCGAGCGCGTCGCGGCCGTCTCGAAGAAGATCACCGGCGTGCGGCCCGGCAGGCGGACCACCTCGAGCTTCAGGCCGCGCACCGGTTGCTGCTCGGCCCAGTGCGCGGCGTCGGTGATCACGCGCTCCAGATAACCGTGCTTTGCCCAGTCCGGATCGAACGCCGGACTCTTGGCCGGCACCGCGATGTAGTCCGTCAGCGCGGGCACGATCTCGTCGTCCCACTTGCGCTCGACGAATTCTCGTAGCGTCTCAGGGTTGAGTTGAGCCTGGCGGGTCGTATCGTCTGTGATCATGATCGGGTCCGTGAGGTGCTGTTCGGTCGAAACGATCATCATAGTCCCGATGCGTGCAGCGCTGAACCCCTTGCGGCGATGGGATGCGCAGCGGGAATGCACAAGGAGGCGGCGCAAAGCGGCCATTCGCGCGACAATTCCCACATGCATCACGCATCAGGAGTTTTTATGGGTGGCAACGTGGCCGTTCAGGCCATCGCCGCGGCGTTCGCGCTGGCGCTGTATTTTCTGCCGGCGATCATCGCGGACCGACGCAAGCGTCGCGACGTGCTGACGCTCGCGCTGTTCAACGCCTGCCTTGGCTGGACCGTGCTCGGCTGGGTGCTCGCGCTGTATTGGGCGCTGCAGCCCAATCCGGCTGACAGCCTCGCGAGCGACGTGATGGCGACACGCAAGCTGTCGAGCATGCGCGCGTTTTCATCGGCGCTGATGCTGCGCGTGCGGCGACGCGAGGCCGACCGCAACCGACCCAAGCGCTGAAACGATTCGGGCGACTCGATCGATACGAGCGATAAGCCGACAACAATAAACGGGATGATTGACGTGAAGGTCTGTCACTCAGGCAGCGCGCCCGATGCGACTCCACTGTACCGAGCCCGCCGGAATGGAGCGCGGTTCCGCACGCACGGCTTGCGGTGCAAACATTTCCTGGCGCAGTTCGCCGTGTTCGTCGAACCACTCGCAAATCAGCCAGTCGCCGGGGTCCAGCGCTACCGGACCAGCGTACGTGACGGTCATGCGCGGGCCCCCTTCCTTTAGTTTGACGACGTCGCCCGCGTTGAAGGCGGCGGATGTGCTCTGGAATGCGTCAATGGTAGCGGTCAGCATATTCAGTCCCCCTATCTTGAGCGTTATTAAGTCATTGAGCCTGGGTTTATCGACTTCGCCCTGTTGAATCAGCACTCTAAAAGTTAAGACAGATTAACAATCGAATTTAAGCGCCGCAAGTGCTTTTTATTGATACCGTTTTCAGTCGGACGTGCCTCCATGCCTGATGGCTAAAGTTCCCGACCTTTCCACCTATGTGCGCTACCGCACATACGCAACACTTACTGCTGGCCGTTTGCAGGCCGGTAGGAAATGCGCTGGGGTTTCGTCTGATTAGAAAACGTGACGCAACGAAGCACAAGGGTTATTCCGAAGGAGCCGGTTTATCCTAAATCAGAATTACCTGTGAACGAGTAGATCGCCGGTAAATGCCGGATAGTTCGTTATACCGCTCCGTTCAAATCGAACGATTTTTTCAGTGAACCAACAAATGAAAACGATTACCAACGAATTAATTTCAAACTGCGAGCGCGACTGAGTGCCGCGCGCGTCGTTGATGACGCACCAGCAGCACGCTCAGGCCGATACACACGAACATCAGCACGGCATTGATCGCGAGGCTCAGCTGGAACGCGTGCGCATAAGACGCAGGTGCCGCGCTACCGTCGAGCGCTCCGAAGAATGCGCCGCTGATCGCCGCGGTGCCGAACGCGGAGCCGATCTGCAACGTCGAGGACACCACACCCGATGCAAGCCCGGCCTTCTCGGGCACCGCCTCCTGCAGCACGATGCGCATGATCGATGGCAACAGCAGCCCATGTCCGACACCCGCGCAAACCAGCCCGCCGTAGAACAGCAAATCTGGCGTTGCGGATCGGGTCGCCGACCAGCCGGTCACGGCGAAGCCTAGCGTCATCATCGAGAAGCCGAGCGTCAGCACGTGGGCGCCGATGCGCTTGATCACGGCCGGTGAGCTCAGCGGCCCGATCACGAAGCCGAGTGCGAACGGCATGATCGCGATGCCCGACGCGAGCGGCGTCCAGTGCAGGCCGGTTTGCAGGAAGATGCCGTAGGTCAGGAAGAATGCGCTATTGCAGTAGAACAGGAACGCAAGCACGAGACCGAGCGCGAACGCGCGATTGCGAAACAGTTGCAGATCGACGAGAGGATGGCCGCCGCCGCGCTCGACGCGCCGCTCGGTCGCGACGAACAGCGCGGACACCGGCACCGCGAGCGCGAACATCGCGAACGTCCACGCCGGCCAACCGGCTTCGCGGCCGTGCGTCATCGGATAGATGACGAGCAACAGCAGCGCGGACAATAACGCGACGCCCTTCAGATCGACGCCCGTATGCGTGGCCGGCTGGTTCTCCGGCACGAACTTCCATGTGCCGATGAACGCCGCGATGCCGATCGGGATGTTGATCAGGAAGATCACGCGCCAGTCGAGCCCGAACGGGCGATACGTGATCAGCGCGCCGCCGCCGAGTTGCCCGACGATCGACGACAGCCCGAACACGAAGCCATACAGGCTCATCACGCGCGTCTGCTGATGCAACGGCACGACCGCGCGAATCGTCGCGAGCACCTGCGGCGCCATCACCGCGGCCGCGATGCCTTGCATGATGCGCGAGATCACGAGCACGTGGCCGCTCGTCGCGAAGCCGCACAGCGCCGACGCGATCACGAAAGCCGCCATGCCCGTCATGAACATGCGACGGCGGCCGAACAGATCGCCGAGCCGGCCGCCCGTGATCAGCAGCACCGCGTAGGCGGACGCATAAGCCGACACGACGAGCTGCAGTTGCGCGTCGCTCGCGTTGAGGCCGGTGCGAATCGACGGCAACGCGAGATTGACGATGAAGTAATCGAGCGGCGCGAGAAAGGCGCCAACGAATAGCACGGCGAGCGCGAGCGCCTGGCGCGGCGACGCCGCCTGGGCGGCGACAGCCATGCCTGCCATCGCCGGGCCGGGACCGGGCACGACCCCGGCTGCGCTCGCCGCGCGGCTGGCGGATCCACCGAATGCCGCCTGAGCGGACTTGATCGCTTGCGTTTTCATGACCGATCGTTCAAAAATTAACTAAAAAAAATGCGCCGTCAGGCGCTACACCAGCGCGCGCATCGCGACATCGACGATACCGGTCAGCGCATCCTCCTGATGCGCGACCCGCCCCAGGACCCGCAAGCCCTGCATCACGCACAGCAGGAAATCGCCGACGGCTTTTTCGTTGAGCGTCGAATCGAATGCGCCGCTCGCCTGACCGCGAATCACCGCCGCCGCGAGCAGCGTCGCCATGCGACGCTGAATCGCGGCGACGCGCGCGCGCAGCACTTCGTCATCGTGCTGCATTTCCAGCGTCGTATTGGTGATGAAGCAGCTGCGCTGGCCGCTCAGCGCGCAGGCGACTCGTGCGTAATGCAGTAGCGCGTCACGCAGCGCCTGCTCGGGGTCGGCGGACGCGCTCAATCGCTGCGCAAGCCGCGCGACCGCGCCTTCCGAGTAGTGATCCAGTGCGGCAAGCATGATGCCGTGCTTGTCGCCGAATACACCGTACAGGCTGCCGCGCAGCAGACCGGTGGCCTTGCATAGGTCGTCGATCGACGTCGCGTGATAGCCGTGGTCCCAGAATACTTGGCTCGCGCTCGCCAGCACGGCGTCCGTGTCGAACTCGCGCGGACGGCCGCGTTGACATGTTTCGCCGGGTTTTTTCGCGGCTTGCTTTGAATGACTCACTTGCGATGACCTGATTACTTCGTTGGTGTCAGTTCGTCCATATTATGACTGGTCATTCAATAAAACAAGGATGGCTCCCCGTAGCCCTATGTGCGTTAGGGTCATACGTGCATTCGACAACCGTCATGAAAAAAGCCGGCGGTGGGCGGAGCCCTGCGCCGGCCTGGTTGCGCGATGACCGTGACTGCGGAGGTTCAGGTTTCGAGCTTCGCATCCATCGTAATCGTCGCATTCAGCACCTTCGACACCGGGCAACCCGCCTTCGCGTCCGCGGTAGCCTTGTCGAACGCGGCCTTGTCACCGCCCGGAATTTTCACGGTCACGTCGAGATGCACCGCGGTGATCGCGAAGCCCCCGCCTTCCTTGTCGAGCGTGACGGTGGCCGTGGTGCCGATCCGCTCCGGCGTGATGTTGGCCTTGCCCAGTTCCGCCGACAACGCCATTGAGAAACACCCCGCATGCGCAGCCGCGATCAGCTCTTCCGGATTCGTGCCGACGCCGTCCGCGAAGCGCGTCGAGAACGAGTATTGGGTGTCCTTCAGGACGCCGCTGTCGGTGGAAATCGAGCCCTTGCCGTTCTGCAGGCCGCCTTGCCAGACTGCCGATGCCTTGCGCTTCATTGCGCTCTCCTGTTTGTGCCTGGCCGCGCACTCTGCTCGACCGAACATGATGCCCGCCGCGGCGGTCCGCCCGGATGTGTCCGCGCGCGGGCATCGGTCGCTGGTGTCGCGCGGCGTTCAGGCGCGGGCGGGGACCGGATTTCATCATAGGCGCTTCCGGGTGCCGGCGCGAAAAAGCGCCCTTCCTCGTTATCTCAAAATTGGCAATAATATTTCTCCGGAATGCCGCTTTTTTGCGAGCCTCGTAAGAAATAGACTGCGTTCAACCAATCGGGAAACGGGTTTACACCGATCCAGTCACTAAACAAACCGGAGGTCATCATGAAATCGCTTCTTTCCGCAGTCGTCGTCGCATCCGCTCTTATCGTTCCGGCAGTGTCGTTCGCCCAGCAGGCAAACGGGCCGGTTACGCGCGCTCAGGTGCGCGCCGAACTGGTCGCCGCGCAAAAAGCAGGCCTCCTGAACCAGAACGACACCACGTATCCGAAGGCCGTGCCCCAGGACTCGACGATCGTCACCGCATCGGCGCAAGGTTCGCAGGATCTCGGCGGCGCGAAGGCCAGTTCGTCGGACGCGGGCGCACCCGCGACGGTGCAGCAACGCCTGTTCTCGACGTATCGCGGTAACTGAGCGTGGTAACTGAGCGCGCTAGCAGTTAATGCAGTACGCAGTAAAAAGCCCCGGTTGCGAAGTTCGGCAACCGGGGCTTTTCATTAGCGCGTAGCGCGGCTGCGCAGCCGCGCGTTTGTCAGCATGCTATTCGGGAAACGGCAAACTTTGCTGTTCCAATGCACGCATGTCGAACACGTTCAGCGTCATCGCGACCAGCGCGTAGTAGCCGAGCAGGCCGACCAGGTTGATCACAACCTGATGGCCGAAACGCTCGACCGCCTGCGCGTACGTCGCGTCCGACACCCGCTTCGTCTCGTATAGCTCGCTCGTGAAGTCGTAGATCAACGCGTCGTCGGCCTCGGCGAAATCAGGCCGGCGCCCCTGGCGGATCGTCTCGGCATCCGCTTCGCCGATGCCCGCCTGCAGCGCGATCGGATAGTGGATGTGCCACTCCGCCTGCGCCTGCCAGCGCGAAGCGGTCACCAGAATCGCGAGTTCCGACAGCCGCAGCGGCAGGCCGGTCTGGTAGCGGCAAAACGCGCCGAGGCGCTGCGCGTGCTGCGCGAGTTCCGGGCTGTGAATCCAGCCAAGGAACGGCCCGTTCAGGTTGCCACGCGGGCCAGACAGGATTTCGTCGAGCACTGCCTTCTGTTCGGGCGTGGCGGCGGACATGTCGAAGTGAGGCAAGCGCTCGGTCATCATCGTTCTCGTAAAGGGCGGTCGGTCGAATGTCACAGGGCGGCGAGCGATGCGCCGATCGCATCGCTCAGGCGGCTGACAACCTCGTCGATGTCGCGCGCCGTGCAGATGAACGGCGGCGCGAGCAGCACATGGTCGCCGCGCTTGCCGTCGACGGTGCCGCCCATCGGATACACCATCAGGCCGCGCGCGAACGCTTCGCGTTTGATCGCTGCGTGCAGTTTCAGTTGGGCGTCGAACGGCTCTTTGCTAGCGCGATCCTTCACCAGTTCGACACCGACGAACAGCCCTCGCCCGCGCACGTCGCCGATATGCGGATGCTGCGCATAGTGCTCGCGCAACCGGCCGCGCAACTGCTCGCCGCGCGCCTGCACATTCGCCAGCAGCCCGTCTTCCGCGATCACGCGCTGCACCTCGAGCGCCGCCGCGCACGCGGTCGCATGGCCGATGTAGGTATGGCCATGCTGGAAGAAGCCCGAGCCGCCGACGATCGTCTGATAGATGCGCTCGCTGACCAGCGTCGCGCCAATCGGCTGATAACCCGCGCCAAGGCCTTTGGCGATGGTCAGCATATCGGGTGCCACGCCGTCCTCTTCACACGCGAACAGATAGCCGGTCCGGCCCATGCCCGACATGATCTCATCGAGAATCAGCAGGACCCCGTAGCGATCGCAAACCGCGCGTATCTTGCGAAAGTATTCGCGCACCGGCGGCACAGCGCCCGCCGTAGCGCCGACCACCGTTTCCGCAACGAACGCCGCGACCGTATCCGCACCGAGTTCGAGAATCTTCTGTTCGAGTTCATCGGCGAGACGCTGCGCGAATGCTTCTTCGGTTTCGTCGGCGCGCTGCTCGCGATACGCGTAGCACGGGCTCACGTGATGCGCTTCGATCAGGACCGGCAGAAACGGTTCGCGGCGCCATGCATTGCCGCCGATCGCCAGTGCGCCGAGCGTGTTGCCGTGATAGCTCTGCCGACGCGCGATGAAATGACGCCGCTGCGTCTCGCCCTGCTCGACGAAGTACTGGCGCGCGAGCTTCAGTGCCGCCTCGATCGCCTCCGAGCCACCCGACACGAAGTACACGTGTTCGAGTCCGGCCGGCGCGCTCGCGACGAGCCGGTCGGCCAGTTGCTCGGCCGGCTCCGTCGTGAAGAACGACGTGTGCGCGTACGGCAGTTGTTGGGCTTGCCGCTTGATCGCGTCGATCACGCGCTGGTTGCTGTGGCCGAGGCACGACACGGCGGCGCCGCCCGACGCGTCGATATAGCGCTTGCCCATGGAGTCGATGATTTCGATGCCGTCGCCTGCGACGGCCACCGGCAACGAGTGCTTCGGAGAACGATGGAAAACGGTGGACATGGTGTTCAGTTCCTGGTGATGGCGGCACGCTCCGAAGCGCGGACCGGATCGGGCGGCGCACACGGGATGAATGTGTCGAACGTCTGCAACGACGCCACGGCTCGCACCCGTATTCAACAATCGGTACGTGTTTATACGTCAATACAACATTTGTTGTCAAATGATGTCGAACCGCACTGGATCGAGCGCGGCGCGCTTGCGCCAACGCTCAAGGCACGTACGCGCCCTTCGCATGCAGCGATTGCTCGGCGAGCGCGAGTCGCTCGAGCGCGTCCGCGCCTTCGAGCGCGAGCAGATGCGCGACCAGTGCCTCGGCGATCGCGGTGGCGGCCACCAGCGACGGAAAGAACGATGGGCTTTCGTGCGAGAAGATCAGCACCTTGTCGGCGTTCAGCGCGATCGGCGACACCGCGCTGTCGGTGATTGCGATCAGCTTGCTGCCTTTTTCGAGCGCGGCCTCGGCGACGCGCGCGGCTTCGATCGAATACGGCGCAAAGCTGATGACGACGGTCGCGCTGTCGCGCTCGATCGTGCGCAGCTGCATTTCGAGCGTGCCGGCCTCGCCGTTGAGCAGCGACACCGAAGAACGAAACAGCCGGTAGCCATAGACGAGGCCGAACGCCACCGGGAAGCACGATCGGAAGCCCGCCACGTGCACGTGCGGCGCGCGCCGCAACACCCGCGCCGCCTCGACGATCACACGGCCGTTATGCGCGGCGGTCGTTTCTAGATTGTGCTGCTGCGCGACGAGCAGATCGTTGGCGAGCGCATCTTTCGATTTGACCATCGAGCGCGCCCGGCTCGTCAACGGCTCGGGCCGCGTGCGCACCCGCGCGACGAACAGATCGCGCAATTCGTTCCAGCCGGGAAAACCCAATTGCTGCGACAGCCGCACCAGCGACGCGGGCTGCACCTGCGCGCGCTCGGCCACTTTGCGCATCGACGACACCGCGACCTCGTCTGGGTGATCGAGCAGGAAGCCCGCTCCCATCTGGAACTGCGGGCTCAGTTCGGGAAAGCGCGCCCGGATCAGGGCGACGAGCTGGTCGAAGCTGTCTGGCATGTTGAGGTCGGGCGGCGCCGGGGTGGGAAATGACAACAAATGTTACCACCGGCTGGGCGCGCTGCAACGCAGCGAATGTGCGCGACGGCTCAGTTTTCGAACACGCTGTTTATCGCACGTCCTTGCCTTGCATCTTCTTTGCGGTCGCTCTGCCGCGGTTGCGAAGCGCGAAGAACGCACCGGCTCCGATCGCGACGAGCAGGCCTACGATCAGGCCGCCACTCGTGCCCGCCATGCCACGGGATTCGCGCTCGCCCGGAGTCGCCGACGCAGCCACGGGCGCGGACGCCTCCGGCGCAACCGGCTGCGGAAGCGCCACGCCTGCGGCGCTGCCTTGGCGTACCAGAGAAGCCTCCGATGTCGGCGAGGCCTGAAAGGCCTGCGACGCTTCAGGTGCGGATGCAACAGGAGGCGCGTCCGGATGGGGACCGACCGGCGCCATCGCCGTTTCCGAAGCCGGGAAGACAGGCGCGGCCGCCTGAGGAACCGTGTCGACAGACCGGGCCATCGTCTTCCACTGCGCAAACACGCCATCCACGCAGTGCACGTCGACACAGGCGTTTCGCGCTTGCCGCCACTGGACTAGCTGTGCAGCCGAAAGTTTGCCGCTGCGCAGCAGAGCCTGTTGCTGCGCGAAGATATCGTCATACTCGTTGTTCAGGATCGCGTGATCGCAAATGACGCGCTCAGCGGGTTGCTGCGTGCTTGCACACTGAATGTCGTTCGCCCATACCGCGGTTGAACCCAACGCCGCCGTGGATAGCAGCCATACCCCAAGTCGTCGTGCTGAATGCACCCGTCCTCCCTGATGTGAGGGTAAAAGTCCCGGCACCGCCATCAAGCCGCCTGACTCGTCACCGTATGTATCGACTGTGCCGGCTAGCAGATAACGTGCCGCCAACGCGCGCAGCGTCAAAGCAACGCCACCACCCTCACATCGCCCTGCTCCGCCGACGCCACCACCTTGTCGCCAATCCGGCGGAACGTAATCGACACCGACGCATCCCCGACCCGCAGATCGCTAACCTCCAGCCAGTCGATACCTTCGGGCAGCATCGGCTGTTCGATCAGCACCTCGCGGCGCTCGGCATCGATCGTGATGCCTAGACATGCCTCGAGCATCATGAACGGCGAGCCCGCCGCCCATGCCTGCGGCAAGCACGCGACCGGATAGGCGGTGGGCGGCTCGCCGCGGCGTCTCGGGAAGCCGCAGAACAGTTCGGGCAAACGCATGTCGAAATTGACCGCGGCCTGAAACAGCGCCTGCAGCAGCTTCACGGCCGACGGCTTGCCGCCGTAGCGAGACAGCCCGCGCGCGCATAGCGCGTTGTCGTGCGGCCAGACCGAGCCGTTGTGATACGCCATCGGATTGAAGCGCGCCTGGCTCGCGGCCAGCGTGCGCACGCCCCAGCCGGTATGAAACAGCGTCGAGTCGAGCGCCCGCACCACCGCTTCGCCGCGCTCGCGCGTGGGTAGACCGAACGCCAGCAGATGCCCCGCATTCGATGCCATCACGCGGCACAGCTCACCATGACCGTCGAGCGCGATGCCGTAAAAGCCGACCTCGTCCATCCAGTACTTGTCCTCGACGCAGCGGCGGATCTTCTTCGCCCGCTCCGCGTATTGCGCGGCCTCGTCGCGCAGGCCGCGCAGCTTCGCGTAGTGAGCCATCGTGTCGAAGGCGGCGCTCGCATAGGCCTGCACTTCGACGAGCGCGATCGGCCCGTCGGGGAAGCGCCCGTCCGCATGGAACACCGAATCGTGACTGTCCTTCCAGCCCTGATTCGCCAGGCCGCCATCGGATTCGCGCTGATAGTCGAGCAGCCCGTGACGGTTCTTGTCGCATACGCCCGCGACCCATTGCGCAGCGCGTTCGAGCGCCGGCCACAATTCGTCGATCATCGTGAGGTCGCCGGTGCGCGCCGCGTAGGCGCCAGCCAGCACGATGAAAAGCGGCGTGGTGTCGACGCCGCCGTAGTACAGCGCGAACGGCACTTCGCCGGCCGCGGCCATTTCGCCCTTGCGCATCTCGTGCATGATCTTGCCCGGCGCGGCGTCGCGAAACGGCGAATTCTCGCGCGCCTGGTGCTCAGCGAGAAAGCGCAGCACACCGGCCGCGAGATGCGGCTGCACCCACAGCGTCTGCAGCGACGTGATCACCGCGTCGCGGCCGAACGGGGTCGAAAACCACGGAATGCCCGCATACGGGTACGGGCCGGTGGCGAGATCCGTCGTCAGCAGGCCGAGGTCGGCGAACGAGCGGTCGATCCACGCGTTGAACAGCGGATTGCTGGAACGCACGCGCGCGCTCGCGTTGCGTCGCTCGCGCATCACCAGGTGCGCGTCGACCAATGCTGCGCGTACCGCCGCGCGGCCGACACGCGGCCGCTCGGCGTCGATCTGCGACATGTGCGCTTCGCTCAGCGCATGCACCGGCTGCGACACGCCGGCGCCGGGCTTGCCGGTCATCGGCACGACATGCACCGCCACCGACAGATAGATCGACACGCAGGCCTGCGCGGGCAGCGTGACGGTATAGTCGGCGCGGTCGGCGAACAGCTTGTCCGGCTGCGGCGAGAACGCGATCTGCACGTTGCGCGCCACGTCGTCGAGACCGACATAGCCGAGCAGCACCTCCTGGTTCTCGATCCGCGCGGGCTGGATGCGCCCCTGTTTGTCGCGCTTCAGGCCGCGCACTTCGAACATGTCGCGGAAATCGCTGGAAAACGAAATGGATAGCGGCACGGTCGCATCGCTGGTGCCGTAGTTCGTGAGTTCGATCGCCTCGTTGAGCACGGTACCCGACAGCACGCGCACGCGTTCGACGTGGATCACGCCTTCGGGCGTGCTGCTGCCGCCGAGCGGCGGCAGCGGGCGGTTGGTCAGGTGCGCGGTGAAAGTGGTGTTGTCGCTGCTGACGCTGCCCGACAGCAGCGACGGCGCGCGGCCGCCGAAGGTCAGGCGCAGTTGCGACATCACGCGGGTGTCGTTGACGAACAGGCCATCGTCGTGGCCGGTGATGTCGCCGAGCGGATCGTTGACGATGAAGGTGTCGCCCGACTTGAGCACGTGCTGCGTGGCGCTCGCGACGTTGAGGTTTTCCGTCGGGATGAAGACGCCGTCCTGCTCGGCGTCGCGATGATCGACACCGCCCGAGTGGGTCAGCCCGCCGAGGGCTTCTGGCTGCTGTATCAAGGTCGCTCGCTCCTATGGATTCGCTGCTGCGTTCAGTTGCACTTCGGGTCTCGCCTGGGATTTGCCGCCGGGTGGCGCGGCACCCGGTAGCCCGGCGCATCCGATTGTAGAGGCTCTGTGCGCGTGAGACGAACTTATCGCGTCGGAGTTTCGACTTTTTCCGCCGTTTTTTACGGCGTTTTCGGTGGCACGGGACATGCAGGCAGCATGGCGCGGGGCGCAAAAAAACCCACGGCCTCGTGAGCCGTGGGTCGGGGCGCTCGAATCAATGCGTTATCGGGCGTCTATCCGGCCTGTTACCGCTTCGCGATCGGCTTCGCTTCACGCAGCGTATCGCCGATGAACAGCTGACGCGGACGACCAATCTTCTGTTCGGGATCGGCGATCATTTCGTTCCACTGCGCAATCCAGCCGACCGTACGTGCCATCGCGAAGATACACGTGAACATCGACGTCGGGATGCCCAGCGCGCGCTGCACGATACCCGAGTAGAAGTCGACGTTCGGGTACAGCTTGCGCGACACGAAGTATTCGTCTTCGAGCGCGATCTTTTCGAGTTCCATTGCCAGCTTGAACACCGGGTCGTCGTGCAGACCCAGCTCCTCGAGCACTTCGTAGCAGGTTTCGCGCATCAGCTTCGCGCGCGGGTCGTAGTTCTTGTACACGCGGTGGCCGAAGCCCATCAGCTTCACGCCCGAGTTCTTGTCCTTCACCTGCTTGATGAACTCAGGAATGTTGTCGACGGAGCCGATTTCTTCCAGCATGTTCAGCGCGGCTTCGTTCGCACCGCCGTGCGCGGGGCCCCACAGACACGCGATACCCGCTGCGATACACGCGAACGGATTCGCCCCCGACGAGCCGGCGAGACGCACGGTCGACGTCGACGCGTTCTGCTCGTGATCCGCGTGCAGGATCAGGATGCGGTCGAGCGCGCGCACCAGCACGTCGTTGACCACGTACTCTTCGCACGGGTTCGAGAACATCATGCGCATGAAGTTCGCGCTGTACGACAGATCGTTCTTCGGATACACGAACGGCTGGCCGACGCTGTACTTGTAGGCCATCGCGACCAGCGTGGGCAGCTTCGCGATCATGCGGATCGCCGATACGTCGCGATGCTGCTGGTTCGTGATGTCGAGCGAGTCGTGGTAGAAGGCCGACAGCGCGCCGACCGCGGCAACCAGAATCGCCATCGGGTGCGCGTCGCGACGGAAGCCGCGGAAGAAGAAATGCATCTGCTCGTGCACCATCGTGTGCTGCGTGACGGTGTTCACGAACTCGGCTTTCTGCTGCGCGTTCGGCAGTTCGCCCTTCAGCAACAGATAGCAGGTTTCGAGGAAGTCGGCGTTCTGCGCGAGGTTGTCGATTGGATAGCCGCGGTATAGCAGCTCGCCCTTGTCGCCGTCGATATACGTGATTTCGGAGTTGCACGCCGCCGTCGACATGAAGCCCGGGTCGTACGTGAATTTGCCGGTCTGGCCGTACAGCTTGCGGATGTCGATGACGTCGGGGCCCAGCGAGCCCTGATAGATCGGCAGATCGATGGTCTGGTCGCTGTCTGAGAAGCTCAGCGTTGCGTGTGACTTCGAATTCATCTACGTCTTCCTTTTGCTTGATACCGCACACTTGCCGGCATGCCTCGCGGCCGTACCGCGAGGCGCGACAACGGCGCTCTCGAAGAAGTACGGGCATGCTCAGGCTCCGCTGCGCATTCTACGGGGCGACGTGTCGTTGATTGCGTCGATTGATGGCAACAATCCATGTCGGTGTGCGCAACATTCGTTGTCGGCTCGCGGCGCTTGCACCCCTTCAGCGTTACGCATGCGTGCATCGAACCCGATGAAAGATGCATGAAAGTCGGAACATCAGCTGCAACAATGTTTTGCTGCCGGCACACTGCGCCCGATTGGATCCATCTGCGATACTGAGTCCGTGCATTGATGCTTGCGGCCCGCGATTCGAAGCGGGCTTTTTTGATCACACAGAAAAGCAGGAACGACACAAATGAATGCCTCTCTCGAAACGCTGTTTCCGGATCACGTCCATACCGAAGACCATTCCGTCACCGCGCTCAATCATCAGGATATCGTCGTCGCGTTGTCGGCGGCGCTGAAGGCGCAGGACGTCGCGGTGCTGCACATGCTGTATCCGCGCACCGACGCGCGCACGCATCGCAGCCTCGACACGCTGGTCGACGTGCTGCATGGACACGGCCTGCATGAGGTCGCGGATCTGATCGCGCAGGAAGCTCACTATCTGCTGTTCAAGGAACCGGTGAGGGCGTGGAAGGCGTTCCACGAAATTCGCAACGACTCGCTCGCGATCGGCGTGCATCTGTACTATCACGGGCTCGTCGGCGAGGCGGCCGAACTCGCGCTCGACAAGGACGCTCATCGCAAGGCCTGACGCGGTCAACGGGCGATCCGCTTCACTGCTTTAGCGCGCGCTGATCGCCTGAATGAATTCATCGACGTAACGATTGAACGCGGACGGATGCGCGAGATTCATGCCGTGCGACGCACCGCGTACCGTTTCGCGACGCGCATCCGGCAACCATCCCTGCAGCGCCGTCACCGTGCGGTGGAACATGTCGGGACTCTTCTCGCCGTCGATCAGCAGCACCGGGCAGCGCAGGTCGGCCGCGTCCTCCGGCACGTACGCGGGCAGCGGATCGTGGAATTGCCGCGCGAGCGTGTGCGCGTTGTCGGTCGCCATGCGGCGAAAACCCGGCGTGCTCATCGCCCAGAAGCCGGGGCGGCTCACCGAATCGACGAACAGTTGCAAGCCCGCTTCGACCTCACCGCTTTCGATCAGCTGCGCCGCTTTCGCGCGTAATGCGTTGACCGTCTCGGGCAGGCTCGCGGGTGGACGTCCGGCGATCCGCAGCGGGCCGCCGGGATCGGCGAGCGTCAGCGTACGCACGTGTTCGGGACGGCGTCGCGCGAAATGATAGGCGACGCAGCCGCCACGCGAATGCCCGACCACATGCGCGGGCCCGGCGCCGAAACGAGCGATGAACTCGGCCACCTCGTCCGCGTGGTCGCTCCAGCTGAACGGCAGGTTCGTCGCGCTATCGGTCACTGGCCAGTAATGCGTGAGACTGACCGCGACGCAGCGATAGCGCTTGGATAGACCAGCCAGTTGCGGCTGCCAGTAGCGGTAGTCGCACAGCGAGCCGTGCACGAACAGCAGCAACTCACCTTCGCCGGCTTCGACGTAAGGCATGCGCAAGCCGCTGCGTAGATCGATGAAGGATGGCGATGACGACAGCGACGAAGCGGGAACGGATTGATTCACGGGTGATAGACGGACAGCGCGGCATCGGCGCGCGAATGCTCAGGTGCGTGCTGGATCAGCGCTGGCACGCGCACCGCTCACGCGCCCCCAACCTCGTCCACCCAGCCCGCAGCGGCCGCCGCGCCCGCGCCTCGCACCGCGCAGGTCAGCGGTTCGTCGGCGACGTACACGTCGAGGCCGATTTCCTCGCTCAAACGCCGCCCAAGATTGCTGAGCAGCGCACCGCCACCGGTCAGCACGATGCCGTTGTGCGCGATGTCCGTCACGAGTTCGGCGGGCGCCATTTCGAGCCCGCGCTTGACCGCGCCGATCACCTGACGCAGCGGCCCTTCGATCGCCTCGGCGATATCGCGATTGCTCAGTTGCACCGTGCGCGGCAGGCCGTCGTCGACGCTGCGGCCGGTCGCGTTCATCTGCTCGAGCGGCACGTCGTGCACGGCCGAGCCGATGTTTCTCTTCACGTGCTCGGCGGTCTGCTCACCGAGCAGCACGCCGTACAGATTGCGCACGTAGCTGACGATCGCCGCGTCGAAATTGTCGCCGCCGACGCGCACCGAGCCGCTATACACGGTGCCGCCCAGCGCGAGCACGCCGACCTCGGTGGTGCCGCCGCCGATGTCCACCACCATCGAGCCGGTCGCGTCGCGCACCGGCAGGCCCGCGCCGAGCGCGGATGCGAGCGATTCGCCGATCAGGCTGACCTTCCACGCGCCGGCCGCCTCGGCCGCTTCGCGGATCGCGCGGCGCTCGACATGGGTCGCCGAGCCCGGCACGCACAGCGTGAATGCCGCGCGCCGGCTGAACAGCGAGCGCGGCCGCGCCATGTCGACGAATTGCTTGATCATGTGTTCGGCGGCGGAGAAATTGGCGATGACGCCGTGGCGCATCGGCCGCACCGCTTCGAGATTGAGCGGCACGCGGCCGAGCAGCTGGCGCGCCTCGGCGCCGATCGCGGCGATGCGTTTCGCGCCGCTCGCGGGCTGCTTCTCGAAGCACACGACGGATGGCTGGTTCAGCACGATGCCGCCGTCGTCGGTATAGATAAGCGTGTTGGCCGTGCCGAGATCCACCGCCACGGAATGGCGGAACAGTCGCTCGAAGAGCGGGTAATGCGGCGTCGGTCTGGCCATAGGCTCTGATGTGTCGTTATCCGCCGTCTGGGCGGTCTGGAAATGCGCCCCCGGTGCCCCGAAGCCGCGCGACACGCCCGGCGGGGCGTTGCGCTTCCCGCGCGGCGGGGTGATTTTCAAGCTATTGCCCATATGACGGCAAGCCCATCAGAATCTTTAGGCCGACTTTCTATTGAGGTTGTGTCAACCGCGCGACAGCGCGCCCAAGGCGCGTTCCAGCGCGGTACGGCCGAGCGCGATGCCGTCGGCAGTGATGGTGTGGCCGACGCCGGGCAGCACGTAGGCGTCGACCGGATAGCCGGCCTCGTGGAGGGCGTCGGCCGCGAATTCGAGTTCGCGCACCGGGATCACCTGGTCGTCCTCGCCGTGGACCAGCGTGAGCGGCGTCGCGCGGTTCGACGACACGATCGGCGAGGCGAGCCGCCCCGAATACGCCACGACGCCGGCCGCGCCCTCCGCGCTCGACGCGACGTGATGCAGCGCCATCATCGAGCCTTGCGAGAAGCCGACGAGCGCAAGCCGGTCGAAAGACAACTGCCAATGCGCGAGTTCGGCATCGAGCACGCGGCGCAGCGCCTGATAGGCGGTGGCGACGCGCGCCTCGCGGTTCGCCTCGTTGACATCGCGCAGGCTGAACCACTGGCGGCCGCCGAACCCGCCGTCGAACGGATCGGTGCCATCGAGCGACACGAACGCCGTGCCGGGCAGGTCCTCGCTCCAGACGTCGGCGAGCGGCATCAGATCGCGTGCGTTGCTGCCGACGCCGTGCATCAGCACGACGAGGCTCGTGGCGCGCGGGTCGTTCGACGTACGCTGCGATGCGTTTTGCGGCGCACGCCGCCAGCCGTGTTCGAATTGCTGCCAGCTCATGGTGGTGTCCTTTTTTCCGTAGTTTCGTGTTTCCGGCCCGGGCGACTCAGCCTTAGCCGCGAGCATACGCCGCGTGCCGCGTTCGCGTCGGCGCAAGCGGCATGGGCTGCGGCTGTGAGCGACGCCGGCCGGCGATTGCAGGTATGCTTTTGCGCATTGAGGGGCCCCGCCGCCGCGGCGCGTTGTGCGCGGCACCCCGCGCTTACCATGCATTGCGAATCGCGCGTCCTCGCCGTTCGTCCCCACACCGTCCGCGCTGTCCGGTGCAACACATCCGGAGAACACCGTTTGAGCCAGCCTAACGCCGCGCCTGATTCCGCGTCGCCGCCGCCTCAGCCTCCCGCGCCACCCTCGCCGCCCGCGCCTCTCGAAGGCGGCCGACTGGTTCTCGCGACGTTCGCGGTCGCGCTCGCCACGTTCATGAACGTGCTCGACACGTCGATTGCGAACGTCGCGATTCCGACCATTTCCGGCAACCTCGGCGTGTCGGTCGACGAAGGCACGTGGGTCATCACCGTGTTCGCGGCGGCCAACGCGGTGGCGATTCCGCTGACCGGCTGGCTGACGCAGCGCATCGGTCAGGTCAAGCTGTTCGTCGGCGCGATTCTCGGTTTCGTGCTCGCCTCGTGGCTGTGCGGCATCGCGCCGACGCTGCCTATCCTGCTGCTCGCGCGGGTTTTCCAGGGCGCGGTGGCCGGCCCGCTGATTCCGCTGTCGCAAGCGATCCTGCTCGGCTCGTATCCGAAAGAGAAATCGTCGACCGCGCTCGCGCTGTGGGCGATGACCGCCACCGTCGGCCCGATCGCCGGCCCGCTGCTGGGCGGCTGGATCACGGACAGCTACAGCTGGTCCTGGATCTTCTACATCAACATTCCGGTCGGCGTGTTCGCGGCCAGCGTCACGTGGATGATCTACCGCACCCGTGAATCGCCGACGCGCCGTCCGCCGATCGACGTGGTCGGCCTCGGTCTGCTGATCACGTGGGTCGCGTCTCTGCAAATCATGCTCGACAAAGGCAAGGACCTCGACTGGTTCTCGTCGCCGGTCATCTCGATTCTCGGCCTCGTCGCGTTGATCAGCTTCGCGTTTTTCCTCGTATGGGAGCTGACCGAGGAGCATCCGATCGTCGATCTGCGGCTCTTTCAGCAGCGCAACTTCCTCGGCGGCACGATTGCGATTTCGATTGCATACGGCGTGTTTTTCGGCAACCTCGTGCTGCTGCCGCAATGGATGCAGGAGTATCTGAACTACCGCTCGGTCGATGCCGGTCTCGTCACCGCGCCGCTCGGCATCTTCGCGATCATTCTTGCGCCGGTGCTCGGCCGCGTGCTGCCGCGCTCGGACGCGCGCGTGATCTCGACGGTTGCGTTCGTCGGCTTCGCGATCGTGTTCTACATGCGCTCGAAGTACGTGATCGAGATAGACACGTGGCACCTCGTGCTGCCGACGCTGCTGCAAGGCATTCCGATGGCGCTGTTCTTCGTGCCGCTCACGGCGATCATCCTGTCCGGCCAGCCGCAGGGCCGGATTCCTGCGGCGGCGGGGCTGTCGAATTTCGTGCGGGTGTTCTGCGGCGCGGTGGGGACGTCGATCGCGGGTACCGCATGGAACAACCGCACGATACTGCATCATGCGCGGCTCACCGAGCAGGCGTCGATCGACAATCCGTTGTTCGCGCAGCAGATCGACACCACGCAGTCGGTGCTGCATCTCAATACGCAATCGGCGAATGCGCTCTTCGATTTCACCGTGAGCACGCAGGCCGCGATGATGGGCCTGAACGACGTCTTCTTTGTCTCGGCGATCATCTTCATGCTGATCATTCCGCTGATCTGGATCACGCGGCCGGCCAAGGGCGGCGGCGGGCCGGATGCGGCGGGCGCGCATTGAGGCGGCTCAGCAGTTCCTCCAGCACCCTCCGATCACGGTGCCGCCTTGCTTTGGTCGCGCAACACGGTGCGCACCGCGTACCCCGCGTCAGTTAACGCGCGTGCCGCCGCGCCACCCACTTGATGTCGTCTGTGTCTGTCGCTGCGTGACGCAGCGCAAAAAAGCGTTTGACAGACTATCTTAAGATATATATCTTAAGATGCATCTTACGACATTCACGGGCACCGAGATGCGTCATCCTCATCATTTTTCCAGTGCACGCGGCGAGCACGAGCGTTGTCACGCCGGCTTCGGCCCCATCGCCTCCGTATCGCCCGATACCCGGCACCGCTTCCTGCTCCACGTGTTGCTTCACTCGTTCGGCCGCCATCACGAGCGGCGCTTCGGCGGCCGCGGCTCACGCTTCGGCGGTCATGGCGGTCCCGGCGGCGTGGGCGGTTACGGTGGTTTCGGCGGCGCTCCGGGCGGCTTCGGCGGCGACCGAGAAGGCTTCCCGCGCGGCCGCAAATTCAGCTCCGACGATCTGCAACTGCTGTTGCTGTCGTTGATCGACACGCAGCCGAGTCACGGCTACGAGCTGATCAAGGCACTCGAAACGCGCTCCAACGGCTTCTACAGCCCGAGCCCCGGCATGGTCTACCCGGCGCTGACCTATCTCGAGGAGCTCGGCTACGTGACCGTGCAGCTCGAAGGCAATCGCAAGCGCTATCAGCTGGCGGATGCGGGCCGCGAATATCTGGCCGCGAACCGCGAGCGCGTCGAGCTGATGCTCGCGCGACTGTCGCATATCGCACGCAAGATGGATTCGGTGCGGCGCGCGTTTGCCGGCGAAGCGCCGGCCGATGTCAGCGAAGGCGGCTGGGTGCCCGAGCTGAACGAAGCGCGCCGCACACTGAAGAACGCGCTGCTGCGCCGAGACAACGCGCCGGCCGACGAGCAGCGCCGCATCGCGGCGATCCTGATGCGCGCGGCCAAGGAAATCGAAGCCGGCCACGACGACGCCGCAAAGGCCGGCAACGACAGCGAGCCCACCGCCTGACAGCGCGCGCTCGTCCACCAGACAACCCGCGCGTCCTCCCGAAACGAACCGGAGCACCACCCTGATGCAAGAACAATCCAAGCGCCCCGATCTCGCCGTGCATCGCGTGCGGCATCCGTTGAAGTTTCGTCTGCTGCAGGTCAAGCGGGTGCGCGCGCTGACGCCGCACCTGATTCGCGTGACCTTTACCGGCGACGATCTGCACGACTTCGTCTCCGCGTCCTTCGACGACCACATCAAGGTCTTTTTCCCCGAGCCCGGCGCCGACCAACCGACGCTGCCGCAAGCCGGCCCCGACGGCCCGGTGTTTCCGGAAGGCAAGCGGCCGACCGCGCGCGATTTCACGCCGCGCCGTTTCGATCGCGACACCCGCGAGCTCGACATCGAGTTCGCGATGCACGATGCGGGTCCGGCCGCGACGTGGGCCGCGCAGGCGAAGGTGGGCCAGTATCTGGGCGTCGGCGGCCCGCGCGGCTCGCTGATGATTCCGACCGGCTTCGATTGGCATCTGCTGATCGGCGACGATACCGCGCTGCCCGCGATCGCGCGGCGTCTCGAAGAGTTGCCGGCCGGCACGCGCGTTACCGCGATGATCGAAGTCGCCGATCCGTCGGCGCGCCTCGAGTTCACGACCCAAGCCGAACTGCACCTCGTCTGGTGCTATCGCAGCCAAGCCGACATCCACACCCGCACGCGCGGCGAAGCGCTATTGCAAGCGGTGCGCGACACCTGGCTGCCGCAGAACGGTGAAGGCTACGTGTGGGCCGCCGGCGAAGCCGCGACGATCCGCGCGGTGCGTCAGCATCTGTGCGGCGAGCGCGGCGTCGACAAGGCGCGGATTCGCGCGGCTAGCTACTGGAAACAGGGCGCGGTCGCGGTCCACGATACGATCGACGACTGAGCGTGCGCCCGCGTGGCGCGCGGCATGAGCGGCGCGGCGTACTTCGAACAACAACAAAAACCGCGCGCTACGCTTCGTCGTCGTTGCTGCCCGTCAGCGCGCGCCGCGCGGCTTCACCCTGCTCGTGCGACGCCGAGTAAAACACGCGCGCCCGGCCGATCACGATTTTCAGTGTCGCGATCACGGGCACCGCGAGAAAAATCCCCGCGACGCCGCCAAGCTGGTCGCCCGCGAGCAGTCCGACGATCACCAGAAACGGACTGACCTCGACGCCCTCGCTCATCAGATACGGGTTGAGCACGTAGTCCTGAAACAGCCGATACAGGCCGATAAAAATCACCAGCCACAACAGATGCGGGTAGCCGCTGAATACCGCGACCACGAGCGTGATCGCCACCGCGACAAGCGGCCCCGCGAACGGCACGAATTCGAGCAGCCCCGCGCTGACCGCGAGCAGAAACGCGTATGGTACGCGGAGCAGCGAGAACGCGACGCCGTAGCTAAACAGCGTGGCGAGCGACAAAAACAGCAGCGCGCGCACGTACTTCGACAGCAGCACATTCAGATCGTCGACGATCTCGTTCCACAGCACGCGATGCCGCTTGTTCAGCAACGCGAGAAACGCGTCGCGCATCCGTTCGCCATCCTTGATCAGCAGGAAGCTCAGGATCGGAATCAGCACCAGATAGATCAGGTTGCTCGCCGCATGGACGACACCGAGCCCGAGGCTGCGCGCCAACGGCACGGCTTTGTCGGAGCCCGTCTCGATCTGGCTGCGCACGAAATCGACGATCCGCTCGCGCAGCGGTTCGAGAAAATGCGGCAGTGGCAGACGGTTCGGCACGCCGGTGCGCAGCAGTGCGGGCAACTGCGTGACGAGACGCGTTGCCTGATCCTGCAGTTCCACGCCGAACACCGAACCGACCACCGCGATCAGCCCGACCACGACGACGAACACGAACGCGATCGACGCGACGCGCGGCACGCGGCGCGGCCTCACGCGTTCGACCAGCGCCACCATCGGGAACATCAGATAGCTGAAGAACACCGCGAACACGACGACGAGCACTGTCGTCGACGCGAAATAGATGACCAGAAACAGCAGCGCAATCAGAAACGCGGTCCAGACTTTCCTGGCCGCGCCGACGTCGAATCCCAGCATGAAGCGTCCTCGAATGGGCGATGCGGTCCGGCGCAAACAGCGCGCTGGCTGACTTTTGACCGTATCAGAAATCGATGCGACGCGTGTGTCGAGCGCCGCGCGAGCGAGGGCGCGACGTGACGGGCACCGACGACGTGCGTGGCGCTACGCACCGGTGCGTCAGCGCACGGCTTGCGTACCGGAAGTAATGCGCCCGAAACCGGGCAGATGAAGCGGGGAGTACGTGAATCCGCGGCGCGCTAACTCTTCACACGCTCTCGTACCTCTTCAGCTTGTTCGCCGATTCGCGCCTGTATCCTGCCGGCTATTTTTTCGGCCGCTCCTTCGGCCTGCTTCGCGCGATTCCCGGTGACCTTGCCGATCGCTTCCTTGACGGAGCCCTTCAGTTCCTTCGCTGTACCTTCTGCACGATTCCTGTCCATGGTGCCTTCCTGCTAGGTTTGACTGTGGAGTTGCCTGCTGGCGTTGCAACGAAACAGCCAACGCACGGCGCGCCGCGCCGGGTAATGGGCGCGGATCGCTTCGCCATATGCGATCCGCGTCGGAGTAACGTGAAAAATGCTAGCATTTCCCGTTCCCGAGTCCCAGTGCGTCGTCACCTCACCGTGACGGCGTCCTCCGCGGCATCGTTGGCGGCATCGTTGCCGTGAGCCGGGTCGGGATGATTGTCTTTCGAGCCGTGAAAGATATGCCTGAAAAGTTCCTTGTTCCTTGCCCCGTTCAACAGATTCCTCAGCGGAGCTTCGTCATCCGCCGGCTTGAACGAAAGTACTCTCTTGCGGTAGCGCTCTCTGCGCTCGTCGAGCATGTAGCTCGCCGGCAGCGGCAGCTCCCGGTTTGCCCCGTCGAGATCGATGCCTTCGAAGGTCAGGAGCCCCGCATCGTGATTGATGAAGCACGCGGGCGGCTTGGTCCGCTCGATCACGTAGACGCACTGCTTCTGCAGAGTGGCGGCGTCGGGCAGCTTGCCGCGGAAGATCTTTTCCCGCAGGAACACGCACATGTCTTCCCAGCAGTCCTCGGTCGATTTTCCCGCCGCGCACGAGCGCAGTATTTCGGCCCTCAGGATGTCCTCTGGCACCGCATAGTAAATCGGATAACCGGCCCGTAGATACAGTTGTAGTTGCAACACTTCGTAACAGCGCCCCAACGCATGGATCGACGGTACGAGCAGCGACCGCTCATCCGACTCGTCCCCTTCGGTGGGTCCGGTCGCCGTCTGGCTGCGAATCGACGGATGCTCCGGCAGCCCCGAATTGTGCGGTTCCGGCTGCCCTCCGCCCCACAGGATCAGATCGCGAAACAGGATCATTGGTAAGAACGAATGGACGATCAGATCCGTCGACGCCCTGCGCCTGGCGCGCTCGTTCACATCGGCTTGCGCCGGCAGCGTGGGATGCCACTTGCGCGACGATCGCACGATGTCGCCGATCGCCTTCGCCACGCAGATGCCGTTCGGCAGTCCGCCGCCCTCCTCGTCGGCCCAGGTCTGCACGAGATCCCACGGCTCGCCGATCGGCACGCCGAGGAAGTAAAGGCCGAGCGATACCGCGGTTAGCAACTCGACATAGAACTGATTCGCCTGATAAGGCGCGGCTGGAATGCCCTGCATCAACTGCGGGTCGGCGAGCAGTTTCTTGCCCGATCCGACCTTGCACAGCGCGCCGGCGCAGTCCTTGAGCCTGTCGACGAGACCGCGCACGTCGCGATCGGCAAGCGGCGAGCGCCCGCCGACCAGATGGTGCCTGACCATCAGCGAGATCGGGGTCGTGAAATTCGACCCGTCGGTGTTTTTCGTCGGCACCACGATGGACATCACCAGCGCGCTGATGATCTCCAGGTCGGCCAGCATCGCATCGATGGAAGTGCTCATCACTCGACCTCCGCTGCAATCTCTTCGATCGACGGATCGTACTGGCCGTCGATGATCGCCGCTTGCCCGGCTCGGACGTGGCGATGATCGCCACGGCATCCCGGATCAATCCCTTGCAACGTGCCGCCAACACTCTTTTGCGAATGCCCGATGGCGCGTCGCCTTCGTTCGCCCATTCCTTGAAACCGAGCCTTTCGAGCACGTGATCCTCGTTCTGCCCGAAGGTGGCCGCGCCGTCCGCGGGTATCGCCTGATGGGCGTCGGTCAGGCAGGTGCAGATGTACTCCTCGACGGTAGGGCCACGCGCCGCCAGCGTTTGAATCTCACGCTTCGCCCAGCGTGCGAGCGACACGGAGATCTCATCCATGTCGTGCGTCAGGTTGCGCACCTTGACGTCCTTGCCGCGATCGTCGCCGAGAATCTGATAGACGGTCCGGTCGACGACATGCAGCCACAGCGAGGTCTGCGCAATGCGGATCTTGTGCTCGCACACGACGTCTTTCGAGTCGGCCTCGAGCGCGCGCCGTACGTGCCACAACACGACGTAATGCCAGACGAGCCCGATGAACTTGCCGAAGAAAAGTGCTTTGTCCTGCATCGATTCATCGTCGAACTGCGGATATTCGAGCGGCGTCACCAACGTCATCTTCGTGCGCGCGCCTTCCTTCAAGGTCCGATAGAGCGTCGCCGCGGGGCTGCTGCAATAGCCTTGCCACGACTCGCGCGCCCACCATTGCTTATCGATATCGAAGAAACGATAGATTGAGAAAATCCCTTTTTCCGACTCCTGAGCGTTCGCCGCGCCGCCGTGAGCCTGCGCGGCGCCCGGCTGCAAGCGCTTTCTCTCCTCCGCACGGAACTGGTCGTGGTTCGGGTCGCGATAGGCATCGTAAATCACGCGAAGACCATAGCGGGTTCCCATCGCGTTATCGATGCTGGCGACCTTGTCGCTGAGTTCGTTGCGGATGGTCTCGAGCACCGCCTCCTGCTCATCGACGAGCTTGCGTTGCTGCTCGAGCGCGGAATAGTGTTCGGCGGCCACGTAGATGGCGGCGAGCGCCAACGCGAGTACGACCGCATCGGTATAGCCCTCCCATATCTCGCCCCCGAACAGCAATACGGCGGGGATGTAGCAGAACACGGGAATGCACCAGCGCGACACGAACCACACTCGCAGCGCGCCGACCACGCCCTTCGAGCGGGAGATGATGTCGGGAGCCGATTCGCCCTGCTCTTGCGCGATTCGCTTCTTCTCTTCGGATTTACGCTCCGCGACAGTCCGCGCCCGCTCTTCTTCCGCACGGCAAATGTGCACATAGAACACGACGAACGTAAAGGCCGTGACCAGCAGCGCAAGCGCCCAGCTCTCGCCCATGCTGGCGGTGCGATCGACGTCGCTGACCTCCTCCATCACCGCGACGAGCTTCTGAACGCACTCGATGCCTGGCACAAGGCAATGCGCATCCGGCACGCGATGCGAAAAGGTCAGCCACCAGTAGGCACCGCTGCCCACCAGAACCACCATTGCGCCGAGCGCGGTGAGGATCAGCTTTTGTGGATGCGGGCCCTGTTCGACGCGGGAATCGGACTCATCGCCGGAAGTTCTGGAGCGGCGATTCTCATCTGACGGCTTTTCCATACGCATTGCCTCCTGATCGATCAAGAGCACTGGAATGCGCGAAACGGTGACGTGAACGCACCGCAGGTCGGACGAGCGCCCGTGATGAGGGCTGCGAGCAGGCTTTGCCAGTCGGGACGGGCTGAACTATCTATCTAAGATTGCGTCCGGAAAGATGTCAATTGGCGCGCGTAGTCTGTGTGCGCCAGACCACAATCGGCACCGGGCGGCTGATGGCAGGACGCTGGACGTCACGATGCCAGGCAGACCTAAGATCGGACGCGCTCCAGGCGAGCGCCCGGCTCCGCCAACGGATGCGCGTCCCGGTGCCGTGGCGAATTCAGGAAATGCCGCACGCGCCCGGCGCGCTCATCGCTGGCTCTGCGGCGCTGCATGGTCGATCTGCCAGCGTGGCGCGCGTTTTTCGAGGAACGCGTTGACGCCCTCGCGCTGATCCGCGCCATCGAACAGATCGACGAAACGCTCCCGTTCGAGCGCGAGCGCGGCGGCGCGCGGCACGCCATGCCGCGCCTGATGAATCAACGTCTTGCTGAAGCTGACCGCCTGCGGGCTCAAACCGGTGACGCGCTGCGCCATCTTCAACGCGGCTTCGCGCGCGGCGCCGCGCTCGACCACTTCTTCGACGAGGCCGATGCGCAGCGCGATCGCCGCATCGACGCGCTCGCCGGTCAGAATCATCCGCTTGGCCCAGCCTTCGCCGACGAGCCACGGCAGCGTCTGCGTGCCGCAGCCGCACGGCAGCAAGCCGACCGCGGTCTCCGGCAACGCCAGCACCGCATGCTGCTCCGCGATGCGGATATCGCACGCGAGCGCGCATTCGAGACCGCCGCCCATCGCAAAGCCGTTGAGCGCCGCGATCACGACGGGCCGCGCGTTCTGCAGGGTTTCGAACGCCGCGCCGAAACGCGCCGCCGCGATGCGCGCGACTTCGCGATCGCCGTCGGCGAACGTGTTCAGATCGGCGCCCGCGCTGAAGAACTTCGGGCCGTCGCCGGTGATGACGAGCGCGCGCACGCGCGCATCGGCGTTCAGCTGCTCGACGCTGCGCTGCAACTGCAGCAGGCCGTCGGGTGTGAAGGCGTTCGCGGGCGGCCGTTTCAGCGTGATCAATGCGACGGCGCCGTCGTCGGCGTAATCGAGGTCGATCATTGCGCGCCTCCGTCCTCGCCACCACCGCGCTCGCGCGAGCGATACAGCTTGATCACCGCCGAAAAGTCCAGACGTCCCGCGCCGTTTGTGCTCATGGTTTGATAAAGCTGCTGCGCGAGCGCGCCGAGGTAGACCGGTTGACGCACGCTGCGCGCGGCGTCGGTGGCGAGGCCGAGGTCTTTCAGCATCAGGTCCGTGCCGAAGCCGCCGCTGTAGCCGCGCGACGACGGCGCGGTGTCGATCACGCCCGGCATCGGGTTATACGTGTCCGAACTCCAGCAGCGCCCGGTCGACGTATTGATGATGCCGCCGAGCACCTTGGTATCGATACCGAGCGCCTCGCCGAGCGACATTGCTTCCGCGACGCCCGCCATCGAGATGCCGAGCACGAGGTTGTTGCAGATCTTCGCGACCTGGCCGGTGCCGGTATCGCCGCAATGCACGAGGTTTTTTCCCATCGCCGACAGGACCGGCTTGACCTGCTCGTATGCGCTCGCGCTGCCGCCGACCATGAAGGTCAGCGTGCCCGCCGCCGCGCCGCCCGTGCCGCCGGATACCGGCGCATCGACGAAGCTGTTGCCCTGGGCCGCGGCGAGTTCGGCAAACGCTTTCACGCTGGCGGGGTCGATCGTGCTCGAGTCGATGATCGGCAGGCCCGGCGCGATGCCGGCGAGGATGCCGTCGTCCGCGACGAGCACGCTGCGAACGTGCGCCGCGGCGGGCAGCATCGTGATCACGCAGTCGACATCGCTTGCGGCGGCCTGCGGCGAGCGGGCCGCCTGCGCACCCGCGTCGACGAGCGTGCGCACGGCCTCTACGCTGAGGTCGAACACGTTGAGCACGTGGCCCGCCTTCAGCAGGTTCAGCGCCATCGGCGCGCCCATGTGGCCGAGTCCGATAAAGCCAATTTTCATGGTGTCGTCTCCGTGTGTGCCATCAACGCAGGCGGATCGTCGTGTTCACGCCGTCGTTGACGGTATCGTCGTCGAACCAGCGCGCGGTGACCGTCTTCGTCTGCGTATAGAACTGCACGACCTGCTTGCCATACGGACCGAGATCGCCGAGCTTCGAGCCGCGCGAACCGGTGAAGCTGAAAAACGGCACCGGCACCGGAATCGGAATGTTGATGCCGACCTGGCCGATATCGATCTCGCTCTGGAACTTGCGCGCCGCCGCGCCGCTTTGCGTGAACAGGCCAACGCCATTGCCGAACGGGTTGGCGTTGACGAGCGCGATCGCATCGTCGAGCGTCGCGACGTTGAGCACCGCGAGCACCGGCCCGAAGATTTCGGTGCGGTAGATGTCCATGTCGGCCGTCACATCGGTAAATACCGTCGGGCCGATGAAGTTACCCTGCTCGTAGCCGCGTACGTTCACGTCGCGGCCATCGAGCGCGAGCGTCGCGCCCTCTTTCACGCCGGCGTCGATCAGACCGAGAATGCGCTGTTTCGCGGCGCGCGACACGACCGGGCCGACATCGGTGCCCGGCTCGTGACCCGCGTTGACCTTCAGCGTCTTCGCCTTCGCGACGAGCTCGGGCAACCATTCGCGCGCGGCGCCGACCAGCACCGCCACCGAGGTCGCCATGCAGCGCTGCCCGGCCGCGCCGAACGCGGCGCCGGCGAGCGCGTTGAGCGTGTGCTCGCGATTCGCGTCGGGCAGCACGACCGCGTGGTTCTTCGCGCCCATCATCGATTGCACGCGCTTGCCGTGCTCGCTGCCGAGGCGATACACGTGCGTGCCGACCGCCGTCGAGCCGACGAACGAAATCGCCTTCACCCGTTCATGCGTGCACAGAGCATCGACCACTTCCTTGCCGCCGTGCACGACGTTCAGCACGCCCTTCGGCACGCCGGCTTCGAGCGCAAGCTCGACGAGTTGCATCGTCGACAGCGGATCCTGCTCGGACGGCTTCAGCACGAAGGTGTTGCCGCACACGAGCGCCATCGGAAACATCCACAGCGGGATCATCGCGGGGAAATTGAACGGCGTGATGCCGACGCATACGCCGAGCGGCTGGCGCAGCGTGTAGGTGTCCACGCCACCGGCGACGTTCTCGGCGAATTCCCCCTGCTGCAACGTGCCGATCGAACACGCGTGCTCGACGACTTCCAGACCGCGGAAGATGTCGCCCTCGGCATCGGGAATCGTCTTGCCCTGCTCGGCCGACAGCGTCTTCGCGATGCGCGGCATATGCTCGCGAATCAGCGCCTGGTACTTCAGCATGATGCGCATGCGCGCGCCGATCGGCGTGTCCTTCCACGTCTTGAACGCCGCGTGCGCGCCGCGCACCGCCGCGTCGACTTCCGCGACGGTCGCGAACGGCACGCGCGCGAGTACCGCCTGGGTGGCAGGGTTCACGATGTCGCGCCACTCGTTCGTCTTCGATTCGACGAACTCGCCGTCGATCAGCAGTTTGACGGTGGCAACCTCGGTGGCAACGTCGGCGGCAACGTCGCGGCGGGTCTCGTTCGAAGCAAGGGTGCTCATGCTGAAACTCCTGTGGTGAGAAAACAGTGCCCCGACGCGTTGAATCCGAAGCTCGAATTCAACGCGTGCGATTCAACCCGGGGCCGCCAAACAGCAATAGCGAGGAATAAAGACAATCAACGCAACTCGGGAAAATCCTCTTCCCAGTACTCGTCGGGCAGACGCGCGGGCTCGGCCGCGCGCTCCATTTCGCGGCGCCGCAACTCGACGCGGCGGATCTTGCCGGAGATCGTCTTCGGCAGTTCGCTGAATTGCAGGCGGCGAATCCGCTTGTACGGCGCGAGTTTTTCGCGCGAGAACGCGAACACCGCGCGCGCGAGTTCGGGACCGGCTTCGTAGCCGTGACGCACGGTGACGAACGCCTTCGGCACCGACAGACGCAACGCGTCCGCGCTTGGCACGACGGCCGCCTCGCCGATCGCCTCGTGCTCGATCAGCACGCTTTCGAGTTCGAACGGACTGAGCCGATAGTCGGACGACTTGAACACATCGTCCGAGCGGCCGACGTACACGTAGGAGCCGTCGTCGCGGCGCAGCGCGACATCCGACGTGCGATAGAAGCCGTTGCGCATCGACTGCGCGGTGGCGTTGGCGTTGTTCGCGTAGCCGCTCATCAGGCCGAGCGGCCGTTCGACGAGCGGCAGCGCGATTTCGCCTTCGCCTACCGGCTGGTCGTCGGCGTCGAGCAGTTCGACACGGTAGCCTGGCAGGGGACGGCCCATCGAGCCGGGCACGACCGGCTGGCCCGGTGAATTGCCGATCTGGCAGGTCGTTTCGGTCTGGCCGTAACCATCGCGGATGGTGATGCCCCACGCGTGCCTGACGCGCTCGATGACCTCCGGATTCAGCGGCTCGCCCGCGCCGACGATCTCGCGCAGCTTCACCGGATAGTCACCGAGCCGCTCCTGCACCAGCATGCGCCACACGGTCGGCGGCGCGCACAGCGTGGTCACGTTAAAGCGCACGAGCGCGGCGAGCGTGTCTTGCGGCACGAAGCGCGCGAAATTGAACACGAACACGCAGGCCTGCGCGTTCCACGGCGCGAAGAAGCAGCTCCACGCGTGCTTCGCCCAGCCGGGCGAGCTGATGTTCCAATGGATGTCGCCCGGTTGCAGGCCGATCCAGTACATCGTCGACAGATGTCCGACCGGGTAGCTCTGATGCGTATGCTCGACGAGCTTCGGCTTCGACGTGGTGCCGGACGTGAAGTACAGCAGAAGCGGATCGCTGGCGTGGGTAACGCCGTCTGGCGTGAAATGCGGCGAGGCCTCGTACGCGGCGGCGACATCGATCCAGCCGTCGCGCGGCGCGCCGACCGACAAGCGGGTGAGCGGCACGTCGAGCGCATCGAATTTGCCCGACTCCGCGCTGTCGACCACGACGAGCTTCGCGCCGCCGATCTGCACGCGCTCGCGCACGTCGTCGGCGGATAGCTGCGTGGTGGCGGGCAGCACGATCGCGCCGAGCTTCATCGCGGCGAGCATCACGTCCCATAGCTCGACGCGGTTCGGCAGCATCAGCAGCACGCGGTCGCCGCGACCGACGCCCGCGCCGCGCAGAAAGTTCGCCATCCGCGACGAGCGTTCCGACATCTGCGCGTACGACAGCCGCAGGCCGTCGCTCGAAGGATCGTCGACGATCCACAGCGCGGGGTTGTCGTTGTCACGCGCGATCGCGTCGAAGTAGTCGAGCGCCCAGTTGAACTCGCCGAGCGCGGGCCACGCGAATTCGCGGTACGCGCGCTCGTAGTCGGTGCGATGGCGCACTAGCAGATCGCGCGCTTCGAGAAAGGCTTTCGCTGCTGTCATCGTCGTCTCCTGTTTCGCTCGGTCTTTTTCTGTTGCCGGCGGCTTTCGCCGGGTTGCCGCTGCGGTGCCTCACCGAGACATCGGCGGCCAGGCTATTGTGCGCTCAAACGTGCGCTCAAACGGCAGGCACGAGCGCCGCCGTCAAACGTGGCGCGCGATCACCATCCGCTGCACTTCGCTCGTCCCTTCGTAAATCTGCGTGATACGCGCATCGCGATAGTGGCGCTCCACCGCATAGTCCTCCAGATAGCCGTAGCCGCCATGAATCTGGATCGCGTTCGAGCAGATCTGCTCGGCCAGCTCCGACGCGAACAGCTTCGCCTGCGACGCCTCCGACAGACACGGCCGCCCCGCCGAGCGCAGCCGTGCGGCGTGATGCACCAGCAGGCGTGCGGCGTTCAGGCGCGTCGCCATGTCGGCGAGCATGTTCGCGATCGTCTGGTGGCCCTTCAGCGGCTTGCCGAACTGTTCGCGCTCGCTCGCGTAGCGGCGTGCGGCATCGAACGCGGCGCGCGCGATGCCGACCGCCTGCGCGGCGATGCCGATGCGCCCGCCTTCCAGATTCGACAGCGCGATGCGCAGACCCTCGCCCGGCTCGCCGAGCAGATTGGCCTCGGGCACCGCGCAGTGATCGAGCGAGATCGGGCAGGTGTCGGACGCGCGGATGCCGAGCTTGTGCTCCGGCCGGCCGACGTCGAAGCCCGGCGTCGCGGTCGGCACGATGAAGGCGGACAGGCCGCGCTTGCCGCGCTCGGGATCGGTGACGGCGAACACGATCGCGAGACCGGCGCGCGCGCCGTTGGTCACGAACTGCTTGCTGCCGTTCAGAATCCACTGCCCGTCGCGCAGCGCCGCGCGGGTGCGCAGATTGTTCGCCTCGGAGCCCGCCTGCGGCTCGGTCAGGCAGAACGCGCCGATCGTGCGGCCGCTGGCCAGTTCGCGCAGATAGCGGTCTTTCTGCGCGGCGCTGCCAAAGTTCAGGATCGGCGCGCAGCCGACCGAGTTGTGCACGCTCATCAGCGTCGCGCAGGCGGCGCAGCCGGCCGCGATTTCTTCGAGCGCGAGCGCGTAGGCGACGTAATCGGTGTAGGAGCCGCCCCACTCGGCCGGCACCATCATGCCCAGAAAGCCGAGTTCGCCCATCTGCGCGACGACCTCGGCCGGCAGTTGCGCGTCGCGATCCCATTGGGCCGCGTGCGGCGCCAGACATTCGGTCGCGAAGTCGCGCGCGGCGTCGCGGATCATCCGTTGTTCGTCGGTGTAGAAGCTGTCCATGACTGCGTCCTCGTGGGTGCTCGCGGCCGTGCTGGCGATCGCGGTGATGCGGCAAGTGTAGGCACGCGGCTCGCGCCATTCGATGCTCGCTCCGCTCATTGTTGCTGAGCGCTTTTGCCATGCTGATACCATGCATGTGCATAACTGCCGGTCATTTTCCGCCGCTTCATCAACCACGAGCGACCCATGCTGAGCGCTTTTGCAAGAGAAACCGAATCCCGATGAAAAGCGACAAAGGCACGATCTCCGTCAGTCTCGTCGAGGAAACGCTCGCGCTCGCGCAGCTGCGCGCCCTCGATGCGCGAGCGCTCGCTGACGCGGCCGGCATCGCCGCGCCGATGCTCGCGTCGCCGAAAAGCCGTGTGTCGTCGGCGCAATACGGCGCGCTGTGGTCCGGCATCGCACGCGCGCTCGACGACGAGTTCTTCGGCCAGGACTCGCATCCGATGAAAAGCGGCAGCTTCATCGCGATGACGCAGATGGCGCTCGGCGCGCGCAACGGCGCGCAGGCGCTCGCGCGCGCGGTCGGCTTCATGCGGCTCGTGCTCGACGATCTCGGCGCGACGATCGACACCGACGCGCGGCGCGTGCGTCTGAAGTTCGTCGAACGCGCGGACACGCGCAAGCCGGCGATGTTCGCTTACGCGACGTATTTCATCCTCGTGTACGGGCTGGTGTGCTGGCTCGTCGGCCGGCGCATTCCGTTGCTCGAAGCGCGCTTTCGCTGCGCCGCGCCGCCAGCCGCGCACGAATACCGGCTGATGTTCTGCGAAGACATGTATTTCGACGAATCCGAGTCGTACGTCGATCTCGACCCTGCGTTTGTGGAACTGCCGGTGATCCAGACCACGCGCTCGGTGCGCCCGTTTCTGCGTGACGCGCCGGGCAGCTTCATCGTCAAGTACCGCAATGCGGGTTCGCTCGCCGCGCGCGTGCGCAAGACGCTGCGCGCGCTGCCGATGTCGGGCTGGCCCGCGGCCGATCAGATGGCCGCGCGCCTGCGCGTCGCCGAGGCGACGATGCGGCGCCATCTGAAACAGGAGGGCCATACGTATCAGTCGATCAAGGACGCGCTGCGGCGCGACATCGCAATCGCCGAACTGCAGCGCACGCAACGCACGATCGCCGACATCGCAAACGCCGTCGGCTTCGCGGAGCCGAGCGCGTTTCATCGCGCGTTCCGTAAATGGACCGGCATGCGGCCGACCGACTATCGACCGGCCCGGGCCACGGGGTTCGATCTCACGCGACGCGCCGAATCGGACTAAGCTTTAAGCGGCACCCGGCCAGCCTTGATCGAGGTATCGGCCCGCGCCGCCGGTTCGCACCGGCAGGCGCGGCGGCCCTCAGCGATGAACACGACTCCCCGTCTTCCGCTCCGGCAGTCCGGTCCGCGCAGGCCGCTTATCCGCGGCGGCATCGTGGGCCGTTTGATGCGCGGCATCGCCGTGCTCGGCGTGCTATGCGCATTCGGCTTCGCGACGCGCGAAACGCTGGCGCCGCTGCGATCGGCCAATGCGGCCAACGTCGGCGCCGCGGCCGCGAACAGCGTCGTCGTGATTCCGGTGAACGGCGCGATCGGGCCGGCCAGCGCCGATTTCATCGTGCGTGGCTTGCAGCGCGCGGCCAGCCAGCGCGCGCAACTCGCGGTGCTGCAACTCGATACGCCCGGCGGCCTCGATACGTCGATGCGGCAGATCATCAAGGCGGTCCTCGCGTCGCCGGTGCCGGTCGCGACCTTCATCGCGCCGAGCGGCGCGCGCGCCGCGAGCGCCGGCACCTACATCGTCTACGCGAGCCATATCGCGGCGATGGCGCCGGGTACCAATCTCGGCGCCGCGACTCCGATCCAGATGGGCATCGGCGGCAACCAGCCGCCCGCCGGCGGGGCGCCGCCGGGCACCTCGGGCACGCCGGGACTGCCGGACATGCGCACGCTGCCCGGCAGCGCGTCCGCGCCCGCGGCTTCGTCAGCCAACGCTTCGTCCGAACCCGCCAGCGCGCTTCCGCTCGACACCCAATCGACCGAACTGCGCAAGCAGGTCCACGACGCCGCCGCGTACATCCGCGGCCTCGCGCAGATGCGCGGCCGCAACGCCGACTGGGCCGAGCGCGCGGTCCGCGAAGCGGTGAGCCTGTCCGCTGAAGAAGCGCTCGCGCAGCACGTCGTCGATATCGTCGCGCGAGACGTGCCGGACCTGCTGCGCCAGCTGGACGGCCACACGTACGTCACGAGCGCGGGCAGCGTCACGCTGCACACCGCGCATGCGCCGCTGATCACGCTCGAACCCGACTGGCGCAGCCGCTTTCTCGCCGTGATCACCGATCCGAGCGTCGCGCTGATTCTGCTGATGCTCGGCATGTACGGCCTGTTCTTCGAATTCGCGAATCCGGGCTTCGTGCTGCCCGGCGTGGTCGGCGCGATCAGCCTGCTGCTCGGCCTGTTCGCGATGCAGATGCTACCCATCAGCTACGTCGGCCTCGGGCTGATCTTTCTCGGCATCGCCTTCCTGATCGGCGAAGCGTTCCTGCCGACCTTCGGCTCGCTCGGCTTCGGCGGCGTGGTCGCGTTCGTGGTCGGCGCAATGATGCTGATGGATACCGACGTCCCCGGCTTCGGCATCCCGCTGGCGCTGATCGCCGCGGTCGTCGTGTTCAGCGTCACGTTCGTGCTCGGCGTGTCGCGGCTCGCGCTGCGCGCGCGGCGGCGGCCGGTCGTGACGGGCTCGGAGGCGCTGATCGGCTGCGTCGGGGTGGTGCTGGACGGCGGCTTGCTGCCCGAACCCGAACCCGCGGCGGCCGGCCCGCTGGCCGGCTGGGCGCGCGTGCACGGCGAGCGCTGGCGCGTCTCGAGCACCACGCCGGCCGCGCCGGGTCAGAGCGTGCGCGTGACGGCGCGCAATGGCCTCACGCTGACCGTGGTGCCCGTTACGTCGGTCGACGCCTTACAAGGAGAACGCTCATGATCGGCTTCACATTCGGCTTCGGCAGCATCCTGCTCCTGCTGGTGGTCGCGCTGATTGCGTCGTCGGTGCGGATTTTTCGCGAGTACGAGCGCGGCGTCGTGTTCATGCTCGGCCGCTTCTGGAAGGTCAAGGGGCCCGGGCTGGTGCTGATCATTCCGATCGTGCAGCAGGTGGTGCGCATGGATCTGCGCACCGTCGTGTTCGATGTGCCGACCCAGGACGTGATCACGCGCGACAACGTGTCGGTGAAGGTCAACGCGGTCGTGTATTTCCGCGTGGTCGATCCGGAGAAGGCGGTGATCCAGGTCGCGCGCTACTTCGAGGCGACCAGCCAGCTGGCGCAGACGACGCTGCGCGCGGTGCTCGGCAAGCACGACCTCGACCAGCTGCTGTCGGAGCGCGAGCAGCTGAACACCGACATCCAGAAGGTGCTCGACGCGCAAACCGACGCGTGGGGCATCAAGGTCTCGATCGTCGAGATCAAGCACGTCGATATCAATGAAACGATGATCCGCGCGATCGCGCGTCAGGCCGAAGCCGAGCGCGAACGGCGCGCGAAGGTGATTCACGCGGAAGGCGAGTTGCAGGCATCGAAGCAGTTGCTCGAAGCGGCCCAGATGCTCGCGCGGCAACCGCAGGCGATGCAGTTGCGCTATCTGCAGACGCTGACGACGATCGCCGCCGACAAGAACTCGACGATCGTGTTTCCGCTGCCGATCGATCTGGTGAGCGCGGTGATCGAACGCTTCAACAAGCCATCGGCGTGATCGGACGATATTTTGTACCGCCTTACCTGGCGCGCACCGAAAAAACACCAGGTCCGGCTGTTTTTCCGCTCCGCAGGAGCCCGCCATGAAACTGTCTTCCCGCATTGGGACTCGGCGCGCTGTTGGCCGCCATGGGTATCAGCACCGTCTACGCGCAAGCGGTAACGCAGCCCGCCGACCCGTCGGCGCCGAAAACGCGCGCCCAGGTCCGCGCCGAGCTCGTCGAATGGCTCGCCGCCGGCTACGACCCGTTGGACTGGGTCAACTATCCTGAGAACGCGCAGCGGGCGGCCCGCATCGTTGCGCAACAGCGCGAGCAGCGAGGCAATGCCCCGACCGCAGTGCAGTAAAGCGCGCCCGGCATGCGTAGTCGCAGTCTCAATGCCGCCCACCGGGGGAGGCATGGGCACGGCTTGCGCCGCGGCAAGCTATCATCCGGTCCCTCCAACTCCCACGCAGCAAACCAGCCGCACTCAGCCGGAACCCCACCATGCCAATCTGGGTCGATGCCGACGCCTGCCCGGCCGTCGTCAAGGACATGCTTTATCGCGCGGCGCGCCGGACCGGCATGCCGCTGACGCTGGTCGCCAATGCGTTCCTGCGCGTGCCGCCGTCGCCGCTGATCCGCGCGATCCAGGTGCCGTCCGGCTTCGACGCCGCCGACCAGCTGATCGTCGAGCGCGTGGTCGCGGGCGACCTCGTGATCACCGCCGACATCCCGCTCGCCGCCGCCGTGCTGGCAAAAAATGCCCACGCGCTCGATCCACGCGGCAACTGGTACACGCCCGGCACGATCGAAGAACGTCTGCGCATGCGCTCGATGCTCGACCAGTTGCGCGCGAGCGGCGTCGACACGGGCGGGCCGGCCGCCTTCAGCGCGCGCGATGGCAAGGCGTTTGCTGGCGAACTCGATCGCTGGCTCGCGCGTCAGGCGCCGCGCGGTGATGCGCAGACGCCACAGTCGCACGGCGAACCGCCCACCTGACGGGCCCGGGCGGCCTGCTGGCGCCGCCGCGGGCGTCGGGGCGCCGCCATTCGTGCTTACAATTCCGCCGTAACGCCACCGCGCGGTCACCGCCTCGATCACAAAAACACTGTCTGAAAGAGAGAAAACCCGCCACATGGACTCGATCAAACGCTACTTCGGTTTCGACGCCGTCGACACCAACCTGCGCACCGAAGTGCTGGCCGGCGCGACCACTTTCCTGACGATGGCCTACATCATCTTCGTGAACCCGGCGATTCTCGGCGACGCTGGCATGCCGAAGAGCGCGGTGTTCGTCGCGACCTGCCTCGTGGCCGCGCTCGCGTCGCTGATCATGGGTCTGTACGCGAATTACCCGATCGCGCTCGCGCCCGGCATGGGCCTGAACGCGTACTTCGCGTATACGGTCGTCAAGGGCATGGGCTACACGTGGCAGGCCGCGCTCGGCGCGGTGTTCATTTCCGGCTGCCTGTTCCTGATCGTCACGCTGTTCCGCGTGCGCGAGGTGATCGTCAAGGGCATTCCGCACTCGATCCGGATCGCGATCACCGGCGGCATCGGCCTCTTTCTCGCGATCATTTCGCTGAAGTCGGCCGGCGTCGTGGTCGGCAATCCGGCCACGCTCGTCACGCTCGGCAATCTGCATGACCCGCACGTCGTACTCGCCGCGATCGGCTTCTTCGGCATCGTCACGCTCGATCATATGCGTGTGCGCGGGGCGATCCTGATCGGTATCGTCGGCGTCACGATTCTGAGCTTTTTCTTCGGCGGCAACCAGTTTCACGGCATCGTGTCCGCGCCGCCGTCGATCGCGCCGACGCTGTTCCAGCTCGATATCCGCAGCGCGCTGTCGAGCGGCGTGCTGAACGTGGTGCTGGTGTTCTTCCTCGTCGAGCTGTTCGATGCGACCGGCACGCTGATGGGCGTCGCGAACCGCGCGGGGCTGCTGGTGGAAGGCAAGATGCATCGGCTGAACCGCGCGCTGCTCGCGGACAGCACCGCGATTCTCGCCGGCTCGATGCTCGGTACGTCGTCGACGACGGCGTATATCGAAAGCGCGTCGGGCGTGCAGGCCGGCGGCCGTACCGGCGTGACCGCGATCACGGTCGCGGTGTTGTTCGTCGCGGCGCTGTTTTTCGCGCCGCTCGCCGAAGTCGTGCCGCCGTATGCGACCGCGCCCGCGCTGCTGTACGTGTCATGCCTGATGCTGCGCGAAATGCTCGACCTGCCGTGGGACGACGCGACCGAAGTCGTCCCGGCCGCGCTGACCGCGCTGCTGATGCCGTTCACCTACTCGATCGCGAACGGCGTCGCGTTCGGCTTCATCTCGTACGCGGGGCTCAAGCTGCTGACGGGCCAGGCGCGCCAGGTGAAGCTGGTCGTGTGGATCATCGCGGGCGATTTTCCTGTTCCGGTATTTCTATCTCGGCAGCGAGTGAGCACCGGAGCTCGCGCGGCGGGGTGGTCGAATGTGTCGTCGGGCTCGGGGAGCGTTTATCATCCGATCTTTCGAACGACGATAGACCGGGTCGCGATAGACCGGGTCGCGATAGACCGGTCGCCCCAGCCGCCATGTCCTCATATCACCGCACCACGGACCGTTACACGAAACCCGCGATCTTTTTCCACTGGGTGACTTTTGTGCTGGTCGCGCTAGCGTATCTGGCCATCGAAATCCGTGGCCCGCGCGGCTCCGACAGTCGCGCGTTGTGGACCGGCGTGCATTACTGGGCGGGCACGCTGGTGCTCGGGCTGGCCGTGTTGCGGCTGCTATGGAGACTGTGGGCCGGCGCGCCGGAGGAACTGGAAAGCAACCGGCTGCTCGCTTTTCTCGCGCGCGCCGCGCACCTCGCGCTCTACGTGTTCATCTTCGCGCAGCCACTGCTCGGTATGCTGATGGTCAACGCGGGCGGGCGGCCGGTGTCGCTCGCATGGACGGACATCGGCTTCACGCTGATCCGTGCGGATTCGATCGCGCGGCCGCTGCTGAAGGACGCACACGAGTGGCTCGGCAACGTCTTCTATTGGGTAATCGGACTACATGCGCTCGCGGCGATCGCGCACCATCTGGTGTTCAAGGATCGGACGCTGCGGCGGATCGTTTGAGTTCGCCTCATAAAAACGCACGTAACCGCTTCTTAGCACCAGACACTGGGCGCGCGTTTCCGACAACAGCCGGCGCGTGGCGGCCTCGATGCGCGGCCGGTGCGTGTCGAACGCGACGATCATGTCCTCCAGCCGGGAAGACGCCGCGCCGAAATGATCTTCAAGCGCTTCCGCGGTAATCATGCACTCCACCCTTTGCCCATCGACCATTGCCGGAAACGCCAGGGTAAGTTCGCGACCTGAATATTCAGGCGCTTCGTTCGGAAAATGGATTTGCATGGGAGTCACCTGGAAGAGTGCGCGCACGATGCGCTCGGGTAATGGGCGCGCTGATTGCTTGCTGTCGCGTCCGCCGCTCTTTCCTCCTTGTCCGATGCAGTCGACGCGGGCCGTCACCTGAACGCGGCATAGTCAGTTCGCGCCGCGCGGAGGTGAATTGATTCACTTTAGACGAGTTCGGCCCAGGTGCAAGTTTTACTTTCTGCTGCGCGAATCCGACTCGTCGAACGGGCATTTCAGGCTCGCTCGCAGTTTGTCTTGCCCGCATCCGATCCCGTGTAAAGTGTCGCGCACTCAGCCACTGATCAATACGATGTCCGTCCCCACCCGCACGCCTGTGGTTCGCGTCGAGCCTCTCGGCCAGAGCTTCGAAGCGCCCGATTCGCTGACGATTCTCGAAGCCGCCGCGTTCGCGAATCTGCGTTTGCCGCGTTCGTGCCGCAACGGCACGTGCCGAACATGCCTGTGCCGCGTGACATCCGGGCGGGTGCGCTACTCGATTGAATGGCCCGGCGTGAGCCGCGAGGAAAAGGCGGACGGTTATATCCTGCCGTGCGTGGCGATGGCGGAAACCGACCTGGTGATCGAAGTGCCGGATGCGGTCGTGATACCGGCACGGTGAGTGGGAGCGCGAGCGAGAGGGCCAGGCGCCCCGCTCGCAGACGGCTTCGACGCCGCGTCCTAGCGCCCGTTGCCCATTGCTCGGGCGATTTTCTTGTCCGTGTTGTACTGGCTCAGCGCATACACGGACCAGATGGCCGCCGGCACCCAGCCGATCAGCGTGATCTGAAGAAGCAGGCAGATGATGCCCGCAAACGGACGGCCAATCGTGAAAAACTGCAACCACGGCAGAATGATGGCAAGCAAAAGACGCATTCGGTTTTCCTGTTCCTGTGGTTTCGGCAGCGTACGTTAGCCCGCGTGGGACGCGTCTGCCTCGTTGTTGAACTCATCGAGCGGCGCAAAGCGCGGCACCTCGACGCCTTCGTGCTCCACCCGCTCGAAAAATACCGTCGCTGGACGGGTCCAGATCGTACCATTGGCCGCCTTGTAGACGATCATCGTGACCGTCTGATCCGATTCCAGCGTGGCCTCGCAAACCAGTTCGTAAATGCCGCCTTTGTAGTGTCGGTAGCGCATCGTGTATGTCCTCATTCTGGGCGGCATCGAAGCATTTGCAGGCGCGGCGCGCCCGAGATTAGCCGCCCTCTTTCATCTGCTTCAGGATCTTGTAGACGGTGGCGCGGCCCATCGTCAGCACCGCGGCGACGTAGTTGGCCGAGCTGCGGCCGCGAAACGCGCCCTGCGCGTGCAGCGCCTCGACGATTTCACGCTTGTGTTCGCGCGTCAGCGCATTGATGCCGATCTGCCGGTCGCGCAACCACGTGTGCAGATAGGTGTTGATGCGGTCCTGCCAGTCGTCGCGGAACAGGTCGTCGGCGGCCGCCTCGGTCATCGTGCCGCCCTTGATGAACAGATCGAGCGTCGAGCGCACGTCCTCGAACACCGCGATGTTGAAGTTCACGCACAGCATGCCGGCGGGGTTGCCGTCGTCGTCGAACAGGATGTTGCTCACGCAGCGCATGCGGCGGCCGTCCCAGTTCAGTTTCTCGTAGGGACCGATGGTCTGGCCGCGCGCCGCGAAGTGCGCGTCGTCGAGCACCGACGGCGCACCCACCTCGAGCCGCGACAGATTGTTCACCAGATACGCGACGGTCTGATCGCGCAGGTCGTGAATCACCACTTCGGCGCACGGATAGAGCAGCGCGGCGATGCCGTCGGCGATCGGCGCGTAGCGCTTCAGCAGCAAGTCTTTGACAGGAGACACGTTCGGGTTGCGCATGGAAAAAACGCGAGGTTCGATGAAGGCGGCGCGCGCTAGCGAATGACGACGCTGCGAGGCGCCCGCAGCGGACGCCGGCGCGCGCGCTCGGTCCGCAATTCAGGAAGCCGCCATTGTAGCGGCCTCGCGCTGGCGCCGCGAATCAACGCCGAAGGGAATTTCGTCTACCTCGCTAGCGCATTCTTTTCATGCGATAAAGAGTCGTCGTGTTCGCCGCGAAGCCCCGCCAGCCGGGCGTTCTGGCCGCGCGCTGAAGTTTGCACTATCCAATCAGTCCTATTTCAGGCATTATGTTGCAATAGTTGCACCTCGCACCCATATAGCACTGGCAGCACCAGGCAGTCTCAAACCGGCATCTCCGCACCACCCCCGACAGTTCGACCGCCGCTTATCGGCGGTCCCGTCACTCCGGCAATGCGCCGCATGCATTCGCCGTCGCGAGAAGTACACCGAGCGGCTCAGCATCATGCGTACGGCGCGCGAATTGACGCGCCGCTTCGGCGTTTCGGTCGAATCCGCGTTTTCGCGCGACCGCTCGAGCCATTGTCATTGAGCCCGCCAGGTCTAGCAGGCCTGTGCCAACCATTTTGTCGCGGCGCGCCCATCGGTGCTGCGTCGCCGGTTCTTGTCGCAACGCGTCGAAGGTGCGCTTTCAGAAGCGGCACCATTCACGCGGCGCGCGGACCTCGCAATACAGGACACATTTTTCATGATTCCAGCCATCAAGACCTACAAGGGTTACGAAATTCACCCGCTCGTTTATCCGCGCCGCCCCGCGGGCGCGCAACCGACCCGCAATCCGGGCGCCGGCTACGACGCGTCGGTGCGCATCTGCCGCGTAGGCGCCAATCCGGCGGCCGACGGCCGGGTGTTTCGCCTGCAGTATCTGTTTCCGTTCGACGGCATGGGCAAGGCGCGCATCGCGTGCATGGCGCATGCGGAACGGCTGATCGACGGCGAGGTGAGCGGCCAATCGGTCGCCGATCTTTGAGCGGCGTCATCGGCGCGTCACTCATGTCGCGCAGCGTGCTTTCGGGCGCCGCTGCTTGTTCAACGAATCCACAGTCGCGCCGCTCGCAATGGCCCGCGGCCGATTTCCCCTTTATCCCATCGACCAGGAGTTATGCATGGCGAAAGAAGAACTGATTGAACTTGACGGTATCGTCGACGAAGTGCTTCCGGACAGCCGCTACCGCGTGACGCTCGACAACGGCGTGGTGGTCGGCGCTTATGCGTCCGGACGCATGCGCAAGAACCATATCCGTATTCTCGCGGGGGATCGCGTAACGCTCGAATTGTCGGTCTACGACCTGACCAAGGGGCGGATCAATTTCCGCCACAAGGACGAGCGTTCGAGCGGTGGCGGTGCGCCACGGCCGGCGCAGCATGGGGCGCGGCGGAGGTAAGCAGCGGTAAAGGCGCCGCGCCGCGTACCCTCGTGCAGGTGACGCGGGCAGGCCGCCCGAACTACAGGCGTAAGCGCGAGGCCCTCAGACTCGCGCAATACCTCCCGACTACGCTTTCCGCATCAAGCCGGTCCGTCAGCCTCGCCGTGTCAGCGCGCGAAATCGGCGTCTTCCCCGACCGCCCAAACACCCCCAAATCCTCCCCACTCGCGCTTTTGCGCACCTGTGTTCGACCACCCGCTCCTCGCCGGCTGCATCGCCGCGATGATGGCGCTGACGTTGCTGTTTTCGCCGCGCAGTGATTCGCGCTGGCTTTGAGGCATCGGCCGCGGCGCACGCGATGCGCCGCTTCGGTGCATCGGGCGTCTGCGGTCTTGCATGCCCCGCGCCGGTGCAGCGCGAACCGCGGGACCACATTGCCGCTTTCGTCGATGATTCGCAGCCATCGCCCGCAATAAGCCCGATCAGTCCGCGCCATTCGCGCGCGCAACCTCCGACAAGCCTCGCCAAGCCCCGCCGCACTGGGACTGGCATAGCTATTGCTTTATCAGGAGTCAGTTGTCCTTTCCACCGACTCCATGCTGCGTGTTCTTCTTGTCACCGACACCGACAAACCCATCGGCGATCTGCGCGACGCGCTCGCCCTGTCAGGTTGCGAGATGCTCGCGGGCACCGCATCGCCGCAGGCGCTGCATCGCGCGGTGCAGGACGAGCGGCCCGACGTCATCATCATCGATACGGAGTCGCCGTCGCGCGATACGCTCGAACAGCTCGCCGTGATGCACGCGACCGCGCCGCGCCCTGTGCTGATGTTCAGCCACGACGCGAACCAGCAATTGATCCGCGAAGCGGTCAACGCCGGCGTCACCGCGTATCTGGTCGAAGGCCTCGCGACGGAACGGCTTGCGCCGATTCTCGAAGTCGCGCTCGCACGTTTCGCGCAGGAGTCGCAATTGCGCGAGCGGCTCGCGCAGGCCGAAAACGAACTGGCCGAGCGCAAGCTGATCGATCGCGCGAAACGCCTGCTGATGGATCAGCAGAAACTCACCGAGCCGGCCGCCTACGCGAGTCTGCGCAAACGCGCGATGAACCAGGGCGTCAAACTCGCCGAGGTCGCGCGCGAGGTCGTCGCGTCGGCCGGCTCGCTCAAATGATGCGCTCATGAATCCAGCCACTCCCGTCACCGCGGCGCCCTTTGCGGGGCCGCCTGAAAAGACCCATCTGCGGCTCGGCTTCGTCGCGTTGTCCGACGCGGCGCCGCTGATCGCCGCAAAGCTGCTCGAGTTCGGCCACGCGCATGGACTGACGCTCGAACTGTGCCGTCAGCCATCGTGGGCCGCCGTGCGTGACAAGCTGCTATCGGGCGATCTCGATGCCGCGCACACGCTCTACGGCCTCGTGTACGGCGTGCAGCTCGGCCTCGGCGGCCCGCGCACCGACATGGCCGTGCTGATGGTACTGAACCGCAACGGCCAGGCGATCACGCTGTCGAATCGGCTCGCCGATGCGCTCGCGAAGCACCGCACCTCGGGTGGCACCTTACGCGAGGCGCTCGCGACGCTCGGTCGCAAGCCGGTGTTCGCGCACACCTTCCCCACCGGCACGCACGCGATGTGGCTGTACTACTGGCTCGCGGCGCAAGGCGTCGACCCGTTGCGCGACATCGACAGCGTCGCGATTCCGCCGCCGCAGATGGTCGCCGCGCTCGCCGAAGACCGGCTCGACGGCCTGTGCGTCGGCGAGCCGTGGAATGCGATGGCCGAGGCGCATGGCGTCGGCAGAACGATCGCTGATTCGAGCGAGATATGGCCCGAGCATCCCGACAAGGTGCTCGCCTGCCGACGCGATTTCGTCGACGCGCATCCGCGCACGACGCGCGCGCTCGTGCAGACCATGCTCGAAGCGTGCCGCTGGCTCGATGGTGCCGGACATCGCGACGAGATCGCGCGCTGGCTCGCGCGGCCCGATTACATCGGTATCGACGAGACGCTGATCGCCGCGCGGCTCGGCGACCCGCTCGACCCGGTGAACCCGCGCCGCCTGCCGATGCGTTTCTTCGACGACGGCGCGGTCAACTATCCGCATCCATTCGAAGGCGCGTGGTTCTTCACGCAGTTCGAGCGCTGGGGAATCGTCGATGCGCGCAACGATTACGAAGCGATCGCCGCGAGCATCAACCAGACACAGCTGTATCGCGAGGCTGCCGCGCGCGTGAACGTGGCGGTGCCGCGCGAGGATGTGACACGCGAATTGATCGATGGCGAAGTGTGGGGAAGCGGCTCGCCATCCGCCGCTTATGCGCGGCGTTTTGCGATCCGCCGCTAAGCGGACCGCACGCGAAAGCTCACGGTGATGTGCCGACTGTCCGCGCGCCGCCAGCGGCGCTGATGCGGACAGCCTGCGTTGCCGCTCGAACTCGCCCTAGAAGTTGTATTTGTCGATATTGCTCGCATCGAACGTGGTCGGCGGTCCGAGAATGATCTCGCCTTGCGCGCCGATCGTGCGCTTGCCGAGCTTGCCGGCGTCGAACGTTTCGCCCTCCTTACCCGTGATCTTGCCCGACGCGAGCGACGCCGCCGCGTACGCGGCCAGATAGCCGAGCTCGTTCGGATCCCACAACTGGAATGCGGTCACGGTGCCGTTCTTCACGAACGCGCGCATCTGGTTCGGCGTGCCGAGCCCCGTCACCGCGACCTTGCCCTTGCTCGACGACGACGAAATATAGCGCGCCGCCGCCGCGATGCCGACCGTCGTCGGCGCGACGATCGCCTTCAGGTTCGGATACGCCTGCAGCAAACCCTGGGTTTCGACGAAGGACTTCTGATCGTCGTCGTTGCCGTACGCGATCTTGACGAGTTTGATCTTCGAGTACTCCGGTTTCTTCAGCTCCTCCTGCATCCACTTGATCCACGTGTTCTGGTTCGTCGCGTTCGGCGTCGCCGACAGGATCGCGAACTCGCCGTCGCCGCCCATCAGCTTCGCCACCAGTTGCACCTGGCCACGGCCGATGCCCTCCGCGTTCGCCTGATTGACGAACAGCTGGCGGCCTTCCGGCGCGGTATCGGAGTCGAACGTAACGACCTTGATGCCTTGGCCCATCGCCTTCTTCAGATAGGGCACCACCGCGTTCGCATCGTTGGCGGCAATCACGATCGCGTCCTGGCGCTGCGTGATCAGCGTGTTGATGTACGACACCTGCGACGACGCGCCCGCATCCGACGGCCCGACCGCCTTGCCGACGCCGCCGAATTCCTTGATCGCGGCGAGGCCGCCGTCGTCGGCGATCACTTCGTACGGGTTGTTGATCTGCTTCGGCACGAACGCGATCTTCAGCCCGCTTTTGAGGTCCGCGGCGAACGCGCCGCCGCAGCTGATCGCGAGCAACGCGGCGCAGAGCGCGGCCATACCGGTGTGACGTAGAGGTTTGAACATGAAGTGTCTCCTGCGTTGTTGTTGGACAGATAGGGGAAGCTAGGTCGGGGATGAAGAAGACGCGGCGGCGGACTTCGCGATGAAACGCCGGTCGCGCGCCGCACGCCAGCGCGCGACGAGGTTCGGGATCAGCACCGACGCGAGCAGCAGCACGCCGGTCACGATGGTCAGCGTTTCGCTCGATACGTCGTCGAGCGTCAACGCGTTCTTCAGCACGCCGATGATCAGCAGCGACAACAGCACGCCGACCATCGAGCCGCGTCCGCCGAAAATGCTGACGCCACCGAACAGCACCGCCGCGATCACCGACAGCTCGAAGCCTTCGCCGTTATCGCCGCGCGCACTCGTGAAACGCAGCGTATAGACGATGCCGGCGAGCGCGCTGACGAGACCCGACAGCACGAACAGGCGCAAGCGGATCTTCGCGACCTCGATGCCGGAGAACGCGGCGGCGGTCGGATTCGCGCCGATCGCATACAGGCTGCGGCCGAACGCGGTGGCTTGCAGCAACACGGTGAATAGCACGGCGGCGACGATCACGATGACGAACGGCAACGGAATGAACGTGGGCCCGAGCGTGTTCATGCCGAACGCCGTATAAGCGGCCGGAAAATCCGCGACCGCCTGATCGCCGAGCAGCACATACGCGAGACCGCGAAATAGCGCGAGCGTACCGATCGTGACCGCGAGCGACGGCAGGTTCAGCCTGACGATCACGAGTCCGTTCAGCAGACCCGCCAACGCGCCCGCAGCCAGAACCAGAACGATCACGACCGGCATCGGCAGGCCCATGTGCCACAGCACGCCCATCAACGCGCTCGATGCGCCCAGCACCGACGCGACCGACAGATCGATTTCGGCGGCGACGATGATCAGCGTCATCGGCAGCGCCATCAGCGCGATCTCGGTCAGATCGGCGAGCACGTTGCTCAGGTTCGCGCCGCTCAGAAACACCGGCGACAGCCAGCGCCCCAGCACCAGCGACGCGATCAGCACGATCACCAGCAACACTTCCCATTGCAGCGGCGTTTCGCGCTTGCGCGTGAGCAGCGCGGAATCGGGTTTAGCCATGATCGCGTTTCCTCATCATGCGTTTGGCGACGGAGCGGGCCAGCAGCGTATCGGCGGCGATCGCGGCAACGATCAGCGCGCCCTGGATCGCCTGCTCCCAGAACGGCGACACGTGCAGCACGACGAGCGCGATGCTGATCACGCCGAGCACGAGCGCACCGAGCGTCGCGCCGAGGATCGTGCCGACGCCGCCCGTAATCGCGACACTGCCGACCACCGCCGCCGCGACGACCTGCAATTCGATGCCCTTCGCGGTGCTGGCATCGACGGTGCCGAAGCGCGCGAGCCACAATGCGCCGGCAAAGCCCGCAATCGCGCCGGACAGCAGAAAGCCCGACATCACGCGCCGCTCGACGTTCACGCCCGCGAGCCGCGCGGCCTCTGGATTCGAGCCGATCGCGTAGTGCTCGCGACCGCCGCGAAACTGCTTCAGATACACCGACAGGCCGGCAAGTACGACGATCGCGATCAGCGCGAGCGTCGGGATGCCGAGCAGCGTGCCGGTCGCGAGCCGCGAGTACGCGTCGGGCAGGCTGGTCGCGTTGATCTGGCCGCCGTGCACCCACGCGTAATCGGCCCCACGAAAGATATACAGCGTCGACAGCGTCGCGACCAGCGACGGCACGCGCCCCACCGCGACCAGCAACGCATTGATGCCGCCCGCGACGAGCCCGATCGCGAGCCCCGCGGCCAGCGCGACGAGCACCGGCATATGCGGAAACGCAACGTACAGGCTCCCCACCGCGTATGCGCTGACACCCACCGTCGAGCCGACCGACAGATCGATATGCCGCATCAGAATCACGACGGTCATGCCGGCCGTCAGCAGACCGATGATCGACACGTTCAGCAGCACGTCGCGCAAGTTCTGCAGATTCAGGAACTGCGGCTTCGCGAGCCCGGTCCCCACGATCAGCAGGATCAGCACGACGAACAACGTGGTTTCGCGGCTCTTCGCGATGTTCGCGACGAGACCGCCCGACGAAGCGGCGGAACGCTTGGGCAGCGACTGCCGCACCGGCGCGGGATGGGTCGAATGGCGCATCATGCTGCACGTCCCAATGGTGACAGTCCCTGACCGAGCGCGGCGCCCATGATGCGCTCCTCGTTCGCGTCGGCGCGCGCGATTTCCGCGCCGATGCGGCCTTCGTGCATCACGAGCACGCGATCGGCCATGCCGAGCACTTCGGGCAGCTCGCTCGAAATCATCAGCACCGCCATGCCATCGCGCACGAGTTCGGCCAGCGCGCCATACACCTCGGCTTTCGCGCCAACGTCGATGCCGCGCGTCGGTTCGTCGATGATCAGCACTTTCGGGCCGGTGGCGAGCCACTTGCCGAGCACGACCTTCTGCTGGTTACCGCCGGACAGCGTGCCGACCGGCGCGCTCGGGTCGCCCGCTTTCAGGCGCAGACGCGTGCCCCACTTGTTGGCGAGCTGCGTTTCGCTGCGCGTCGAAACGAGGCCATGCCGCACGAGCCGGCCGAGCACCGTCATCGACGCATTGCGCGCGATGCTCAGTTCGAGCGCGAGCCCTTGCTGGCGACGATCTTCCGGCACCAGCGCGAGCCCGGCGCGCACCGCGGCCGCGGGCTTGCCGCAGTCGAGCCGCTTGCCGGCCAGCCATACTTCGCCCGAGTCGAGCGGATCGATGCCGAAAATCGCACGCGCGACCTCGCTGCGTCCCGCGCCGACGAGGCCCGCGAGCGCGACGATCTCGCCGGCGCGCACGTCGAACGAGACATCCTTGAACACGCCTATGCGCGTCAGGCCGCGCACCGACAGACGCACGTCGCCCGGTGTGCAATCGGCCTTCGGATAGAACGTTTCCAGATCGCGGCCGACCATCTTTGCGACGATCGCGTCGGTGCTCAGATCGGCGGTCGGCGCGTCGAAGACCTTCGCGCCATCTCGCATGATCGTCACGCGCTGCGTCAGCGCGAATACTTCGTCGAGCCGGTGCGTGATGAACAGAATCGCGACGTCGCGTTCGCGCAGCTTGCGCACGATCGCGAAGAGCCGCTCGACTTCGGGCAGCGACAACGCGGCCGTCGGTTCATCCATGATCAGCACGCTCGCGTTCAGCGACAACGCCTTCGCGATTTCGATCACCTGCTGATCCGCGATCGACAGACCGCGCACCAGTTGATCCGCGCGCAGCTCGACGCCGAGCGACGCCAGCAATCCGTCCACTTCGCGATGCATCGTGTCGTACTGGATGCGGCCGAAGCGGTCGACCGGCTGCCGGCCCATGAAGATGTTCTCGGAGATCGACAGATCGAAGAACAGCGTCGGCTCCTGATAGATGACCGCAAGCCCGGCGTCGCGTGCTTCGGCCGGCGTCGCGAAGCGGCGTGGCTCGCCGTTCACCAGCAACTCGCCGGCATCGGGCTGATGCACGCCGGCGAGAATTTTGACGAGCGTCGATTTGCCCGCGCCGTTCTCGCCGAGCAGCGCATGCACCTCGCCTGGCCACAGCACGAGATCGCCGTCGGATAGCGCGCGCACCCGGCCGAAGGATTTGCTCGCGTGCCGCAACTCGAGTCGCGGCACCGCGGAATGGGATGGCTGCACTGCGTGTCTCCTGAGCGGTTGCTTCTATGGTTCTTGGTCCGTGCGCACGCGGCATCAGATTCGGTAATAGCGTTCCGCGTTACACCGAAACAGCGCGTCTTTTTCAGCCTCGCTCGCATCGGCGACGATCGCCGCATACGCGCACCACAAATCCGTGTACGAACCGAACAGCCGGTCGACCGGAAAGTTCGACGCGAACATCGCGCGTTCGACGCCGAACGTATCGATCGTTTCGAGCACGTACGGCCGCAGGCTTTCGACCGTCCAGTGATGATCGAACATCGCGAGCCCGCTGATCTTCACCGCGATGTTCGGACATGCCGCGAGCAAGCGCATGCCTTCGCGCCACGCCCGGTAACCGGCCACGCTATGACGATCGACGAACATGCCGGCATGATTGACGATCAACAGCGTGTCCGCATGGGCACGCGCGAGCGCGGCCGCCTCTTGCATTTGCGACGGATAGAGTTGCAGATCGAACGACAGATCGTACCGGCGCAGCAACGCGAAATGCTCGCGCCACTGCGACTCGCGCATGTAATGACGGCCGACGTAATCGAACAGCTTATTGTCGTGCACGTTCAGAATCTGCCGGATGCCGCGCGTATTCGCGAACGAAGCATGCGCTTCGAGCAACGCGGGCGCGTTCTGCGCGGACAGATCCACGCCCGCGACGATCGCATTCGGCATGCCGCGCGAAGCTTTGCGATCCGCAATCGACTGCAACCAGCGCGTCTCTTCGACAGGATCGGCCGGATCGTGATTCGCCTCGACGTGCACGAGCTTTAGCACGTCGATGTCGCCCGCCTCACCGAGCAGATCGTCGAGCAGGTAGTCGTGCTTCAGATCGCGCGCATCGCCGACGAACGACACGCCCGGGTTCTCCAGCCACGGATAGCGATGCGTCTTCAGATCCCACAGATGGATATGCGAATCGACAACCTGCATGCGGCACCTTGTTCGGGTGAAAAGCGTTTCGAGGTTCGTGCGTCGTCGCGGGGTCAAGCTGGGTTCAGCGCGACTCAATGACTGAGATGAAAGACCGGTTCGAGCGTCTGCGACAGCGGTGTATGATCCGGCGCGGTCTGCATGATGTCAGCCATGTAATCCCACCATTTGCGCATCACGTCGAGTTGCGGTAACTGGTCCATCGTGTGATCGCTGGTGCGCGACAGCACCGCGAACAGATGATGCGTGTCGGGGTCGAAGAAAATCCGGTAGTCGCGCACGCCGGCGTTGTGCAACGCGTCAACCAGCTCGGGCCAGATCTGCGCGTGACGCCGTTCGTATTCTTCGCGCATGCCGGGGTTGAGCACCAACCGGAAAGCGATTGTCTCCATTGCGGCCTGTCTCCTGTCGCGCCATTCAACGAACTATAATTCCTGCGTCGATAGCCTCTCAATCCGTTGTTGGGATTGGGCGATCCACAAACCGAATCGCACTGGCCCCCACACTGGCACCATGAGCCAACATTCAGCCGCCGTCGCCCTCGTCAATCGTCTCAAGTTCAAGCATCTCGCCCTGCTCGTCGCGCTCGACGACGCCCGCAACCTGCACCAGGCCGCGGAGGCCGTCAACGTCGCGCAACCGAGCGCAAGCCGCATGCTCGGCGACATCGAGGAAGCATTCGGCTTCCTGCTGTTCGAGCGCAACGCGCGCGGCATGACGCCGACGCCGCTCGGCGTCGTCACGCTCGCTTACGCGCGCCGTGCCCTCGCCGAGCTGACGCGCTTCGCCGAAGACCTCGACGTCAAACGCCGCGGCGGTCACGGACAGCTGACCGTCGGCGCGATCATGGGCGCCGCGCCCGATCTGCTGGCGATGTCGGTCGCCGTGCTGAAGACCGAAAGCCCGCTGCTCAACGTGCGCATCCTCGGCGAAACGAGCGACCAGGTCGTCCAATTGCTGCATCGCCGCGAGGTCGACCTCGCGCTGGGGCGGCTGACCAGTCCTTTGCAGCACAACGACTTCACTTTCGAGCCGCTCGCGCGCGAAACGCTGCTGCTCGTCGTGCGTGCCGTGCATCCGCTCGCGCGGCGCGCCCGCATCACGTTGCGCGAACTCGTTGCGTGGCCGTGGGTGGCGCAACCGGTCACGAGTCCGGCGCGCGTGCTGTTCGAGGAAGAACTCGCGCGCGCGGGGCTCGCCACGCCGGTCAATCTGACTGAATGCGCGTCGATCTTCGCGACGCTGCAATTGCTCGAGAATTACGATGCGGTCGCGATGCTGCCGGAGTCTGTCGTGCGCGATCATGTGCGCGGCGGCCTGCTGGTCGCGCTGCCGCTCGAAATCGGCAAAAGCCTCGCGGGGTTCGGCATTCTCACGCGCAAGGAAGAGCCGCTCGCGGAGCCGGCGCTGCGTCTGATCGAGCTGCTGCGCGGCTTCTCGCGCAACCTCACGCGCGACAATCCGGCCGCCGCCCCCGGCACGCCGACCACGCCCGCCACGGTCAATTGACGCCCGCATCGCGCGTCGCTCATTGCAGGTTCACGAACAGGCCGCCGTCGACCAGCAGCGCGGCGCCCGTCACATAGCGCGCGCGGTCCGACGCGAGGAACACGACGCAATCGGCGACGTCGTCGGGATGCCCGAGGCGACCGAGCGGAATGCGCTTCTCGAAGTAAGCTTTCTTCGCTTCATCGGCGAGGTCTTCGGCATTCAGATCAGTGGCGATCGTGCCGGGCATCACCGAGTTGCAGCGGATGCCGAACGGCCCCAATGCTATCGCGCACGACTGCATCAGCGAATGCACGCCGGCCTTGGTCGGCGTGTAATGCGTCTGCATGCCGCCGCCCACCAATGCGCTGATCGAACTCGTCGCGACGATCGCGCCGCCGGTGCCCTGCTTTTTCATCTGCTGCGCGGCGGCCTGCGTCACGAAGAACGCGCCGCTCAGATTAACCGCGACCGTCGATTCGAGCACGTCCGCGGGCATGTCGAGAAACGCGTGGAATGGGCAGATGCCGGCATTGCTCGCGAGCACGTCGAGCTTGCCGAACGCATCGACGGTCCGGCGCACCAGCTCCTGACCGGTTTCGCGCGCCGCGACGTTGCCCTCCACCGCGATCACGCGCCGGCCCAACGCCTCGATTTCGCCGACCACTTCCGCGACCGCCGAGCGGCGGCCATACGATGCGTCGTTGTCGCCCCAGTAGTTGATCGCCACGTCCGCGCCTTCGCGGGCGCAGGCCACCGCGATCGCGCGTCCGATGCCGCGCGAGCCGCCGGTGACGATCACGACTTTGTCCTTGAGCAGCACCTGAGTCTCCTTTGCGGGGTTCGCGGTTCGGCACACGTTCAAAACGTTCAATGCTGATAAGGCCGCACCAGCGCGCAGTCCGGATTGAGCCGCACACCAAAGCCCGGCGTGTCCGGCACCTTCATGCGCCCGTTCACCGGCACCGGCTCGTCGAGCAGCAGCGGATTGAACATCGGCACGACTTCGTCGGCTTTCGGCGCCATCATCAGAAACTCGGCGAACGGCGAGTTATGGCGCGTGAGCACGAAGTGATAGCTGTACACCGACGACCCATGCGGCACCACCATCACATTGTGCGCATCGGCGAGCGCGGAAATCTTGATCAGCTCGGTGATGCCGCCGCACCAGCCGACGTCCGGCTGGATCAGATCGCAGCACTGCATCTCCAGCAGCATCCGGAAGCCCCAGCGCGTCGCCTCGTGCTCGCCGGTCGACACCATCATGCCGCGCGGCACGTTGCGGCGCAGTTCGGCGTAACCCCAGTAATCGTCGGGCGGAAGACATTCCTCGACCCATTTGAGGCCGTATTCGTGCGCGCCTTGCGCGAGCCGTGTCGCATAGCGCACGTCGAGGCTCATCCAGCAGTCATACATGAGCCAGAAGTCGTCGCCGACGCGCGAACGCATGTCGGCGAGTTTGTCGAGGTTCTGCCTGAGTCCCTCGTCGCCTTCCGCGGGACCGTGCTGCAACGGCAGCTTACCGCCGATGAAGCCCATTTCCCTCGCAAGATCAGGTCGCGCGCCGGTCGCGTAGAACACCAGTTCGTCGCGCACCGGGCCGCCCAATAGTTGATATACGGGCTCCTTGCGAACCTTCGCGAGCAGATCCCACAGCGCGAGATCGACGCCGGAAATCGTGTTGAGCACGATGCCCTTGCGCCCGTAGTACAGCGTCGCGAAGTACATCTGATCCCACATCTTCTCGATGTCGGTCACGAGTTGCCCTTCGAGAAAACGCGCGAGATGCTTCTCGACGATGAATGCGCCGATCTCCCCGCCGGTCGTCACCGCGAAGCCCACCGTGCCGTCGCTCGCTTCGATCTCAACGACCAGCGTGCCGAGCACGTTGATGCCGAACGACTGGCGGCTCTGGCGATACTCGGGATAACGCGCCATCGGCGTCGCGATGTGATCGTCGATCCAGTGTCCGCCGGCCTGGTCGTGATAGTCCGCGCCGCCGCCGCGAACGATGAAGGCACGCACGTGCCGGATGGTAGGCATGGCCATGAAAGGGCTCCGTCAGAGAAGCGTCGAAGCGGCTCGACAACGCGCGTTCGACGCGTGTGCAATACGCTGCGAAATATGAGCAATGCGTAAGCAATGCGCGGGCAGCGCGCTCAGTAGGTGGCGCGGCCGCCGGACAGGTCGAACACCGAACCGGTGCTGAACGCGCAGTCTTCGGAAGACAGCCATAGGATCAGCGACGCCGCTTCTTCCGGCAGCAGGAAACGGTTCATCGGAATCTTCGCGAGCATGTAGTCGATGTGCTGCTGCGACATCGAATCGAAGATCTCGGTCTTGGCCGCGGCCGGCGTGACCGCATTGACGAGGATGTTTCTGGTCGCGAGCTCCTTGCCGAGCGACTTGGTGAGCCCGATCAACCCCGCTTTCGACGCGCTGTAGTGCGAAGCATTCGGATTGCCCTCCTTGCCGGCCACCGACGCGATGTTAACGATGCGTCCATAGCCCTGCTTCAGCATCTGCGGCACGACGTTGCGACAGGTCAGGTACGGGCCGATCAGGTTCACGTCGATCACGCGGCGCCACATGTCGGGCGCGAGCTCCCACGTCGCGCCGTTGCCGCCGGTGATGCCCGCGCAGTTGATCAGCACGTCGATCGAGCCGTGCTCGGCGACCGTTTGCGCGGTGGCCTGCTGGACCGCGGCGTCGTCAGTCAGTTCGACCGTGACGGCGCTGACCTTGCCGAGCTCACCCAACTCGCGCTGGCTGCGCGCGAGGCGTTCGCTATCGACGTCCCACAACGCGACCGACGCGCCCGAGCGCAACGCCCGCTGCGCGACCGCGTAGCCGATGCCGCGCGCGCCGCCAGTAATGACGACCGCGCGCCCCTCCAGATCGATCCGATTCATTGCTGTGCTCCTGTGGGCCGCCGTGGCGTGCCATCGAGTTGTTGTATATCGCTGCAGTCAATATACGGGCGGTGCGATGCACGAACAATTCGACTATTGGAGGGGTCGATAGCAAAAGTGGATCGGCAGCGGGATCGAGCGCTAAGGGCAAGCGAACTTGCTAATCACCGGCGGCGACGAAAAGCATGGAAACATAAAGAATGGTCGACACGACGATGATGCCGGCGCCGACCAGCACTTTGGTCTGGTCATAGTTGATACCGCCGATGATCGCTATGCCGATCCCGAAGACCGATGCCAACGTGCCGATCGCCGCGAGGCCCACGTGTATCTTGCTGCGGACCAGCCTTTTGCGCTCCGATTCGGCCGTGGTTTCCGTTTCGCTCTGTTCCATTCCCTGCTCCTTCGCGCGCGACGCGATGACCATCGTGAAACCTGAGCCGCAATGGCAGGCGCGCGACACCGAACTCCCGGTTGCCCGGTCGACGCCGCGCGCCTCGATACGCTTCAGCGTAGTTTATTTAAGTCATCGTGATCGCCGTTATTTGACGTCCGCGCCGTTGCGCGACACCGACGCCGCGATGGCCGACACGAACACCGCGCGCACCGAATCACCGACCTTCAGTTTCTCGAGCGCAATGTCCGGCGCGACGTCGAGCGTTTCCGTGCGAGACGGACCGCGCAGCGCAATCGTGCGCTTCTTGCGATCGATGTTGCGCACCGTCGCCACCACCTCGACGCGCCGCGCCGACGCAACGACACCGTTGGCCGCGGGCTGCGTGACTTCGGTATCGATGCGCTGGCGGATTCCGTTCGGCGCGAGTTTGTCGACGCCGACCAGCACCGCTTTCTTGTACGCAATCGTCACGACGTCGCCGATATGCAGCTTGCTGACGTCCGCGGCTTGCGGATTGACGTCGAAAGTTTCGTCGCCGCCATGCGGGCCGCGCAGTGTCACGCTATTCGTCGCGGCATCGATCGCGACGACGCGCGCCTGAACGTGCAGCAGCGCCGCGGCGCCGATTGCCCGCTGTTCGGGCGTGGACGCCGCCGCGTTGTCCTGCGCGAGCGCCGGGCCCGCCGCCGTGACGGAAACCGCCAACGCAACCGTGATCGCCTTCACTCGCATGAGCCCCGAGCCTGTTGTATTGCAAGCCATGAAATGCTCCTTTTGATTGCGTCGTTGTTACGGCAAATGTCTTTGTCGAGGAATGCATACTACGCGCAGCAGCGGCCAGTGCGATCACTTCGAATAAAAAGGAAAACGGACTATTAATCGCTTTTAGCGGATGGGCATATGCTTTTTGAAACCAGAGGCTGTTCCTTTCGAATGCGTCGAATCGTCATGAAGAACGGATCGCGACAAGCGCTGCTTCTTCGTGCGATGCAATCGCTACGCGCGTTGTGGCGGATCAGCCCGCACACAGAGCCGCGCGGCTTTGCGCACGCGCTCCGGCGGGCGTCAGCGGGTGGGTAGGCACTATCGCGAATCGACTCAGCAGAAACCCTTAATGGATGATACTGAAGTTATTGCGCATCGCTCAGCGACGAATACAAAAAATTGTCGTCAATCATTGGGATACTGAGAACACCGCTGCATTGATCAAGCGAGCTTAGCCGTCAATGCGATGTGAAAGGACGCCAGGGCCGATGGCGCACCACGGGTGCGGCATCGCAGGCACAGCGCTTGCTGATCCTCGCGTCAGCGTTTAACCGACACTCTTTGGCTTATCGAAAGGAAAAGGACACCACACATGCTCACGACTCGCCCCTGCACCGCCGCTTGCGTTATCGACGGCCGCCTCGTCACGCTGACTTTCCATCCGGATAACGGCGTGTTGCGTATTGCCGATTCGTCGGGCCTCTGCCTATTGGAAACGCGCTGGCACGGGTCATGGCGCGCTCTGCTCGATGAATTCCGTGGCTACCATGAAGCGGAAGAAAACCATGACACGGCGCGCGGCGTCGACGATATCGTCGCGCGCCTCGGCGAGCGTAGTGGTCATGCGCAGCGGGAATCGGCATTCGCGTGACATTGCGTGCGCTTGCAGTCACGCTCTCGCAAAGCGGCGGCGCAGCGCGACACCGGTTCGTTATGTGGGACCCCGCGTCGTTCGCGGCGCGCGTCATTCGAGGCGCGCCGCTGCCGCTCGCGAGCGGGTCATTGACCGAAATAGGTCTTGCACTCCGTGCCGAACGAGCAGGACTGACTGCGCCGGCCTCCCGCCTGCGACCCGCCCGCCGGAACACCACCATACGACGCGTTGCGCACGCCCTGCTCGCGCGGATTCCAGCTCTGACCGAACGACATGTCGGTCGTCGCCTGCGCCGATTCATCCGCATCGTATTGCATCATCGCGCGACCCGACGCGGCGGGGTCCGCCTGGCCGCTCATCTCGTCCGCGGCGGCCGTTTTTGGCACGAGAAACAGAACGGCGGTTGCGGCAATCATCAATATACGCACTCTCATTTCCGGACTCCTCGAATCCGGCGCAGCAGTGTTCGTCCTCCACAAGAAATTGATCCGCGAACAGCCAACCTGCCCAAAGGGGCCGAGGAACGGGTCGATGCGAATGCGCTACTGCTGCGACGGGTCATCGAACTAAGCAGATGAAGAATTAGACGCTTGCAACCGATATTCGACGCGTTCCCGTGCGTCGGCGGAATCGGCGCGCACAACGCGGCTGTCAGTCCACATTGCGCAGCCTTTATGCTTCTTTTATAGTTCGCGCACCCCGGAATTCAATCCAGGAGCTTCCAGCAGTGTCGTCAATCGCCCACACCGTTCGACAAACCGCATTCACCGACAAATTCAACGTGAACTAAGCGTGCTTTGCTCGCGCATTGCGTTATGATGTTGCTACAACGCACAAAAAGCGGCACCCGCACATCGACGAAAGTCCGGTGAAAGACGGACAGCGTGGAGTGACTCCATCCATTCGCAATCCTTGCATCTAGACACAGAGTTTTTCATCGCGAACGTCAGGCTTACCGGCCTCGTTCGCCGCGCTGCGACATGCTGAAATATTTGCTGATTGAGACTCTCGGTTTGAGGGTCGGTTGTTCCAGCGGCCGTCTTAGTCCCTGGCCGTATTGCAGTTCACGGAGCAACGTTTTTTAACCCGGCACATGGCATTTCCGTCAATCGACAACCCCACCGCGGGGCGGCCCCATTCAGTCGGGCTCGAACGCTTCGCAGCTTTTTCCCCGCAATCTGTCTTCGACAGCACGCTGCACGTTTTAGAAGGACAAATATCCTATGGACGAAAGGAAGCGAGATAGCATGATTGCGTATCTCCGCCATCGTATGGAAGAGTTTGGTATCAGACCAGAAGACCTTGCCGCGGCGCTGGCGACCGAGTCACTGGCCAAAAAAGCTGAGCGCTATCGCAATGCGACCGGAGACAGTTGGGACGGCAATGGCGAAATGCCGCAATGGTTGAAGCAGGCCATTAGTGCCGGCCAGAGCATCGAGCATTTCGAATTGGCCGCAAAACCGCCGCCCGCACCCCAACCGAAAAAGCAGGTCGACTGGTCGAATGACCCGTTCGCCGGCTCGCGGCTCGGGCGCCCCAATAATCGCTAGGTGCAGGCTGCCGCGCTCGAAGGCGCGGACACAATGGATGCGGCTTCGAAATGAACCGCCGTGCCACGCACCTGTTTTGTGCCACCGCTTGCCACATTCATCGCATTCGCGGCATTCACCGTATTCCCCGCACTGATGGCATTCCCCGTATCGGCGATATTCGCGTGACTCGATGCAGGCTGCGCATATTGCGGCAATTCGATAAACGCGCTGACCTGACGCACGATCTGCCAGAACGTTTTATCGAAAAGACGGGCCTGCTCGTCTGGGGACCCGTGGCCGGCCGCGAGCGGATCGGCAATGGTCCAGTAGACGAAGGCCGGGCCGCCGGGAAATACCGGCGTAGGCAATCCGCCGACGAATTCGTCGAGTGCGATCACGATATCCATGCGCGGCGCCCATTCGCCGGTGAATTCGAGCCAGCTTTTAGGGCTCAGCACCGCGCGCCCCGAAATGCCGGGCCGCAATTGCGCGACCGCGAGTGGATGAAGACGTGCGGCCGGTTCAGGTCCCGCGCTGAACGCTTCGAACCGATGCCCCGCCAGTTCGCGTAGTAAAGCTTCTGCAATGATGCTGCGGATCGAATTATCGCGGCAGAGAAACAACACCTTATATTTTCTGGACACGCTTACCCCGTACCGATTGTTTTTTATTGGCCTCTGGGCGGTATTGTGCCGCTCCAGTCTTGCGCCCCCGTGACACTACGGCGTGTTTATTATTTGCGCCACGGGATTCGCACCAAGGATCTCGATCACGGGCACAGAGTACAGCTTTGCGAACGATCGGCAGTGTACCAGTGTCCGGCCCGCTCTTTAGTACCGTGTCAATATTTGTCAGTGCAAACGACGCTGGCGCCATGCCGCGGCTCCGACACGACACATCAGAACTTCAGGCTGTTGAGGAACTGGAACCACAGGTTGCCGAGCGCGCCGGCCGGATGCATGTCGCTGGCGGATCCGTCGCGCTTCGCATGCTCCGCGCGTTTGGCGTGCGGCGTGTCGTGACGGGCGGTTTGAGAGGCCGCGCTGGTTTCATGCGCGGTTTCCGTCGGTTCAGGCTCGCCCGCGCCGGCTTCCGCCGCTTGCGCGCTGTTCGCGGTCTTCCTCATGCGCTCGGCATTTTGCGCGACGTCTGCCTCGTCGCGGCGCGCCGCCTGCAACGCCGCGACGCTGTCGGCGATCTGCGCGGCGCGCTGCGGTTCGCATTGCCGCCCGAGCAGCACGCCGAACAGCACGTCGCGATTGTGACCCTGGTCGGCGAAGCGGATCGCGATCGACACCATCTCCGCATACGCGGCTTCTTCGGCCGCGCGCGCCGCCGCCTCGCGCTTCGCCTGCGCGCGCTGCCGGCGCGTGTGCTGGGCCTCCCATTCGCGCATCTGTTCGGCGTAGACCGTGTCGTAGACCTTGCGCTGCTCGGCATCGGACAGGATCGCGTACGCGTCCCTGATTTCCTGGAACGCCGCGCGCGCCACGTCCTCGGCACCGTGGTTGCGGTCCGGATGCCACTTCATCGCGGCTTTCCGGTAGGCCCGCTTGATTTCCTCATCGGTGGCGTGCGTGGGCACGCCGAGCGTGTCATACAGGGTAGCCATGCTGGGCTCGACCTCGCGAAAAACGATGCGGGCATCCTAGCATGCCCAAAGCGGCGTCATCGCGAAGCGGCCTCGACGCCAGCATGCGCATTCCGCCAATGCCGCGACGGAGCAGCGGCGCTCACGTGCATTGAAGAAGGCTCCGGCGAGTTGCGACCGACCACACGGTTATATCGTTAGAACAAAAAGTCGCTTAGCCGCGCGGCGGCCGCTCATTAAGATGACGCTTCAAGGTCCGGTTCGCTCCGGCCGGTCCGTTGATGGCCGTGAACGTGCGGTGCTACCGCTGCATGAGCTCCGCTTGAACTGCGCCGTCAACCGCACCGTGAACCGCAATCGAAGGAGCATTTCGTTGAGCAGATCCGATCATTCCCCCGCGCCGCTCGTCGTCGGTATTGGTGGCACGACGCGCGCGGCCTCGTCGACCGAGCGCGCGCTCGCCTTCGCGTTGCACGGCGCCGAAGCCGCGGGCGCGCATACCCGCCTATTTGGCGGCACTTTTCTGCATAGCCTGCCGCACTATGCGCCGGAACAGCCGGCGCGTACCGATGAACAACTCGAGCTGATCGAGGCCGTGCGTCGCGCGGACGCGGTAATCATCGCGACGCCCGGTTATCACGGTGGCGTGTCCGGGCTCGTGAAAAACGCGCTCGATACGCTCGATGAATTGCGCGCCGACGAGCGCCCGTATCTGGATGGCCGCGCGGTGGGCTGCATCGTCACCGCCTACGGCTGGCAGGCAGCGGGCTCCGTGCTGACATCGCTGCGCTCGATTGTGCATGCGCTGCGTGGCTGGCCGACCCCGTTCGGTGCCGGCATCAACACGCTGGAGACGCGCTTCGACAGCGCGGACAGCTGCTCCGATCCGAAGGTGGTCGAGCAACTCGCGACCGTCGGCCAGCAGGCCGCGCAGTTCGCGCTCGCGTTCAATGCACAGCGTCCGCACGGCACGCCCACCGCGTCGAACCGCTCGACGGCGAGCCTGGCCTGCGCACCAAGCACAACCACCTCCCCCGCCGCGGAAACCCGTTCCGCGCGCGTTCTGCACGCGGTCTGACGCGTCCTCCGGACACCATGAAGCCGCCGCAATCGCGCGCGGCGGCACGCTTTGCCCCACCCGACCGTGCGCCACATAACAGACACCGCGCCCCCGCGTGGATAGAGTCATCGAACCCAGCGGTTTTGATCCAATCCGGGCTTTTGATGACCACTCCCGATCCGCGCTGATTTGTTTTCGACGAAAGATTGGTTCACCCGCTGCGCAGCGCGCCCTACGCTTGACCCAGCCCACCGCTTCACTCACCTTCGGCAACGACGGGGCCGCGCCGCACGCATTGGTTTTCCGCATGACACTCGCGGACACACTGACAAGTCAAGATCATGAACTCACACATCCGCTACAAGGGCTACGAGGTCGAGGCGGCAACGCAACTGCTCCCAAATGGATTATTCGCCGCCAATCTGACGATCGAGCAGCGCGACGAGAACAGGCGCAAGGCCTATTCGTTCGACGCGCTCGACTACTTCTTCGACGAAGAGCATGCGCTCGCCTACGCGTCCGACTGGGGTCGTATGTGGATCGATAATCGCCAGTAAGCGGATCGTAGTGCGCACCGGCATCGGCTTTCAGGCGGATGTGCCAGAATAGGTGAACCCTTGCGTTCGCTGTCTGCCCGCGTGACCTGTGCACGACTTCGACGCATGCCGCCGAAACTCGCGCCACCCGCTACGCATCCATCGATACGGAGACGCCGGTCATGACATGGACCGTCGACGCACAACTCGCGCTCAACGCGACACAAGCGGTCGAGGCGCTGCACTCCGGCCGCCTCAAAACCGCCGACTACGTCGCCACCCTGCTCGCGCGCGCCGCCGCGCTCACGCCTCTGAACGCGCTCACCACGCTCGACTTCGACGGTGCGCTCGCCGCCGCGCAGCGCCTCGACGCATTGCCGGCGGCCGATCGCGCGCGCCTGCCGCTCGCCGGTTTGCCGATCGTCGTCAAGGACAACATCAATACCGCGGGCCTGCCGACGTCGGCCGGCACGCCGGCGCTCGCGGGCTTCGTACCGAAGACCAATGCGCGATCGGTGCAACGCCTCGTCGATGCGGGCGCGATCGTGCTCGGCAAGTCCAACATGCATGAACTCGCGTTCGGCATCACGAGCACAAACCTCGCCGCGCACGCGGGGCCGGTGCGCAACCCCTACGATCCGTCGCTGATACCGGGCGGCTCGTCGGGTGGCACCGCCGTGGCGATCGCCGCGCGCATCGCACCCGCCGGGCTCGGCACCGACACCGGCGGCTCGACCCGCATCCCGGCCGCGCTGACCGGCACCGCGGGCTTGCGTCCATCGGTCGGCAACGGCGGCGCCGAGCGGCGCTATCACGACCCCGATGCGGTCGTGCCGATCAGCCATACGCGCGACACCGTCGGGCCGATGGCGCGCAGCGTCGCCGATCTGGCGCTGCTCGACGCCGTGATCACCGGCGACGGCGCGTTGCCCGCGATTGCGCTCGATGGCTTGCGCATCGGCTTGCCGACGCCACTGTGGGACGCTCTCGAGCGACAGGTCGAGGACGTCGCGCGCGCCGCGTTGCAGAAGCTCGAAGCGGCGGGGGTCACGTTCGTGCAGGTCGCGATGAATGAGTTGGAGCATCTGAACGGGATGGTCGGTGGCCCGCTCGCCATTCACGAAGCGCGCGACGACGTGCTCGCGTGGCTGGTCGCGAATCAGGCGCCGGTGCAAACCGTCGCCGAACTGGCCGCGCGCATCGCAAGCCCGGACGTGCGCGCGATCTACGACGACGTGCTCGCCGACGTGCTCGGCTCGCACTACCCGGCGGCGCTCAATTACTGGCGACCGCGGCTGCAAAGCTACGTCGCCGCGACGTTCGCGGATGCCAGTCTCGACGCGTTGCTGTTTCCGACTACGCGGCTCGTCGCCGTACCGATCGACGATCTGAACGGTTCGTCGACGGTCACGATCGACGGCGGTCCAACGATCGATACGATGGAAGCGTTCCTGCGCAATACCGATCCGGCCAGCACGGCCGGCATTCCGGGGCTGTCGCTGCCGGCGGGTATCAGCGCGAGCGGTCTGCCCGTCGGCCTCGAACTGGATGGACCGCTCGGCTCGGACAGACGGCTGCTGGCCATCGGTGTCGCGTTCGAACAGGTGCTCGGAGCGTTGCCGCCGCCGGTGCTTTGACGCCCGGGTTTCACGTGCGCGCCAGCAGGTTTGTGCTTTAATGCCTGCGCGTCGCAGCCCGCATGCCGACGCCTCCGCTGACCGAACTTCACCCTAAGCGACGATGACGAAACCCGCCACCGCCCTGTCAATTCGCGGCCTCACGCGCCGCGTCGTTCACTTCAGCGCCGTTGTCGCGGTCGCTCTCGCCGCGAGCGCCTGCGCTCGCCTCGCGACGGTCGATTCCAACGCGCTGTGGAAGATCGTCGACGTCCGCTGCGTGCCGTCGCAGCAGGCCACCGGCACGCCGGATCAATGCACGGTCGTCGATCTCGACAAACGCTATGTCGTCCTGAAGGATATTCTCGGCCGCTCGCAGTTTCTGTTGATGCCGACCGATCGCATCACCGGCATCGAAAGTCCGTCGATCCTCGCGCCCGATGCCAGGAACTATTGGAGCGACGCGTGGGATTCGCGCCATTACGTGCAGCGAGCGGTCAAACGCGAGTTGCCCGACGATCAGCTCGGCCTTGAAATCAACTCCGAATATCGTCGCTCGCAAAACCAGTTGCATATCCACATCGACTGCTTGCGGCGTGAAGTCAGCGCCGCACTCGCGAATCACGCACACGACACGCCCGGGCAATGGCGCTGGGACACGCTCGATGGCGAGCGCTACAGGATCATGCGCGTGAGCTCGCTGAGCGGCGCCGACAACCCGTTCAAAATCGTCGCGCGCGACAATCCTGATCCGGCGACGATGGCCACGCAAACGATTCTCGTCACCGGCGCGGGACCGTCCGCGACTCAGGATGGCTGGCTGATCGTCAACAGCGGTATCCACATCGATGGCGGCAGTGGCACGGCCGAAGGTCTGCTCGATCACGCGTGCGGGGTAGCGGGCGATCATTGAGCGGTTTGCCGGAAACGCGCTTTCCGGGGCCGCTTTTCCACGCTGGCGCAGATGCATTGCTCAATAAAATGGTTCGGGCGCGCCGCATTGCCCCGTACGATCGGTCTGAACCTGCGAATCGAAACCGCGGGTTGGAACCCGCATCCGGACCGATTCAACGATGGCGATCTATCTCGACGACACCCAGCGCAACGACATCGACCGTCTGGCGGCGAGCCGGACCTGGCGCACGCAATGGCCGACATGGGTGCTGATCGTCGCGATCTACGGCGGCTGGATCTGCGTCGCCACGCACGCGCGTGTGCTGGGTCTGCCGCTGACAGCCGCGTTGCTGGCCGTATTCGGCGCATGGTACATGTCGTTGCAGCACGAGCTGCTGCACGGCCATCCGACGCGCGCGCGATTCGTCAACGCACTGCTCGGTTTCGCGCCGCTCGCGGTGTGGTTTCCTTATCACGTGTATCGCGAGTCGCATCTGCGTCATCACGACGATGCGCACCTGACCGAGCCTGGCAGCGATCCCGAAAGCTATTTCTTGAGCGCATCGGAGTGGCGATGCGCGGGAACCGCGATGCGTGCATTGCTGGTTTTCCGCAATACGTTGATCGGTAGATTGCTGGTCGGGCCAGCGTTTTCGATTGCCGCAAGCGGTGCGCAAGCGCTTGGCAAGATTCGCGACGGCGATTGGCGCGACGTGCCCGCATGGCTTGCGCATCTCGCCGCGCTGGTCGTGCTCACTGCGTGGTTGCAGCAGGTGTGCGGGATACCGGCGTGGGTGTTCATCGTCGGTGCGGGGTATGGCTCGCTCGCACTTGCATCCGTGCGTTCGTTTCATGAGCATCGGGTCGCGCAGGAACCCGCGCATCGCACGGTCATCAATGAAGCGGGATGGTTGTGGCGGTTGCTGTTTCTGAACAACAACTACCATCTGGTTCATCATGACTTGCCGCAGGTGCCGTGGTTTGCACTCCGGGGGGTCTATGAAGCCTCCCGCCAGCAGTACATCGATCGCTCCGGAGGCTTTCTGGTGAAGGGTTACAACGAATGGGTCAAGCTGTTCTCATTGGCTCCGATCGCGCATCCGGTCGGTGGCACCTGGTGCACAGACTTCCGGGAAAATCCGCCAGCTTCCGCCGGTTTTGCAGGTAAATTGCGGGCAAAATTCATGGTAGTTGTCCCTCACGGAGCTCGCCATGATGCTCACCGATCCGCTCCTGCTGAACGCGAAGCCGCGAGCCAGGCCGTATAAGCTCACCGACCGCGATTTACACGCTTTGGCCTGTTTGCGAGGAATGGCTGAATGACAACAGTGCGAACTGGACCGCGTACTATCACGGTCAGGCTACGCGCTTCCTTACGCGCTACGTGAAGGGTTCGCGACTCGGCGCGATGCCGGTTCGTGACATCAAGGTGGCACATGTCTATGACCTGATGCAATCGATTGCCAGGCGAAAAGCGCTCGCGCCCGATGGACGCAAGGCCGAGGGCACGTGCGCAAGGCGCGCCCTTGCAACCGCATCGGCAGGAAGACTCCGGAATCTGCCGAACAAGCTATGCGCACAATTCGGCCTTATGGAAAGCTTTGCATAAGGCCGACGTTGGACGAGACTCCCTTGGACGTCAGCAATATGGCGGGTTGCCGACGGTGACGGCGCCGCGCAGCGGGACGGCCGCTTCTGGCATCCACCAACTCACCGTTTCGACACATCTCGGCCAGCGGACGAAGCTCCTCATCAGTGGCGGCTTCCAAACGTACAACGGCCATCCGCGCCTCCTCAACTGCGGGCATGTCCCAGGCCTTTTCCGCCCTTCGGTGCCTGGTCCGCGACGGCTCAACCCGGCGGTTTCGGGCATTAAGGCAAATTGTCAGGGCTGTCTTGTTATGAATCGGGTCACTCGGTCCAGCGTTGTTGCTGTTGCCCGATGACGCGGGCGGCGCTCCTGTCGTTGCATCGTCCTCGCGACACAACGGTGCTATTCGCGCCTAGCCCTCTAACTGAACATTTCTGGCCGCAAGTCGCTCACCTCAATGATCACATCGGCCGGCAGGTTCGCCCGACGTGCCGCAGCGCGGATGGCTTCGGCGTTGGGCGCCTCATATAGGCAATAAGTCTTCTTCTTGTCCGCGCTGAGAAACGAAAAGAGCCACTCGACGCCCTCCTCGTCGTTGATCCGTTTCACGGCACCCGCACTTTCGCCAGTGACCTCCAGCTGTTCCGCAAAGTTTCGTTCAATCATAAAACGTGGCATGGGGCCCTCCTTGAGTAGTGGCTGCATCGCTGCGCTTCGAAACATGCAGCCGTGTGCTAGTTTCTGTGCCCTGTGCTTGTCTGAGCGCCACCGATGCGCTCTACGAGAGCGAACATCTTCAGTTCGTTGGCTGCGGTGGCCGCCGTGGCGAGCAGGTCTTGCGCTCGTGCTCTATCTTCGATGCGATTGCGTGCTGCCAGCATCAGCGCGAATTCGTGCCGGCCGTGCGCGAGCCAAGGCCACGCCCGCAAGCGCTCGTCCATGCGCAGGCCATATTCGAAATGATCTTCGGCGGCGGACCAATCGCCCAGAGCATGTGCGAGCATGCCGAGATACCGTGCCGCAGATCCGCAGCACAGCGTAAAAACAGGAACGGTGACGACCTGATCCCTGAACGGCAGGAGAAGTCCATAAACCTGTTCGGCATGCTCAATGTCCCGGAGTCGCGCAGCAACTTCCGCCAGATACGTCAACGTAACGAGCCGCTTACTGTCGACGGGGATGCTGGATTCCGATTCCGCGAGCCGATCGAGATTGTCGCGGGCCTGTGATTCGAAGCCGAGATCGCTGCAGATCAACATGAGCCCCGGCCGCCACGCAGCGTTTTCGGAATGCTCGTCGACGAACCGCTTGAAGAGCGGCGCTACCTCGGCAAGCCGGCCTTGTTCGCGGCGTATCGTGAACATCTGCATGCCGTAGACGCCCGTTGCCAGTGTCGCGTCGACGGTCTGCGCCATCTGCAACGACTCTCGCGCCTTCTGCTCCGCCACGGCGAAGTCCCCGACGAGTATGGCCCGCATCGCCTGCGCACCCGTCACACACCACTTGTCGACGAAGTGCTGCCCACTGGTGGCAATCTGCCGATACCTTTCGAGTGCGCTCTCGAAGCGCTCCACCTCGCCGATCTCCAGGTAGCCGGCGAGACATCGAGCGCATGCGTGACCTATGGTGTGTGCGTCACCGAGAGCTTCTGCAATCTGTCTCAACTCCTGCAACACGCCTTCACGCTCCGCGAACTTGTCCGCAGGCAAAGGGCGGGCCCCGATATGCATCATGTCGCACACCAATGCGTCGAACAAGCTCGGCAGGTCGTTCAGGCGCCTGGCTAGAGCAACAGCCTCCAAAACCAGTTCGTCAGCTTGTTCACGTGCACCGGTCATGTGAACGGTGCGGACCAGTCGACTCAACAGCCGACAGCGTTCGACCGACTCTTCGGTGCCGATCAAGGCGAGCGCCTCTTCGAGCAAAGAAAGCGAGGCTTTGCCGGAGCCTTCGAGGAACGTCTCGGCGGTGTCGAACCCCAACGCCGCCTGCACAAGAAACGACGGCAGGTTCTGCTCGCGGGCAATTTGCGCCGCCTGCCGGAAGGTCGCTATCGCCTCGCGGCGGGCCAACCTGAGCTCCGCTCCGCCCCTTGTCAGCAGCAGAGGCACCTGGTGGGCTGCCCGATCCTGATCACTGCAGGAACATCGGTTTATCAGTTCAAGCCCACGCTGCGCGTGAGCGATAGCCTCCTCGTAGGCCGCGCCCGAAAGCGCCCGTTCTCCCGCACGCTGCCAGTAGCCGATTGCACGATCCGGCAGGTCGGCCGCAGTCAAATTCTGAGCAATCAGTTCGGGTTGCCGCTCCGCGACTTCCGGATAATGGTCTTCCAGAGCGGCGGCGATCAGCGCATGATATTGGCGGCGCCTCGCAAGCAACAGGGATTGGTACGCGATCTCCTGGATCAGCGCGTGCCGGAACAGATACACGTCTCTCTCCGCTGGCGTACCCGAAGCGGGAACGATAATTTCGGCTGCGACCAGGCAGTCAAGCGTTTCCTGCAGTTCGTTCTCTCGCTTCGAGGTAATCAGGCCAAGCAGCTTTCTGCCGAACTCCCGCCCCACTGTGGCTGCGATCTGGGCAGTTTCCTTGACGGTTGGTTCCAGCCGGTCGAGCTGCGATAGCAACGAGCCCTGCAGCGTGTCCGGAATCGCAATTGTCTGCAGCGTTCCTTTCAACTCGTAGCTGATGCCAGCATCCTGCAACAAATCGCCCTGCAGGACGGTCTTCGTAAGTTCTTCGACGAAAAGCGGCACGCCGTCCGTTTTGGAGACGATCTGATCGAGTACGAGATCCGGAAGCCGCTTTCCATCGGTCAGCCGTTCGATCATCGCGATGCAATCACGGCGCGAAAGCCGATCGAGATTGACCTTTACCTGATGAGGGTAAGTCCATCCTGGTTCGAACTCGGGCCGCGCCGTGAGCAGTACAAACAGCGGGGCGGCCACCAGTCGCTCGAGCAGCAGCCGAACGAACTCCTGCGAAGACGGATCGATCCAGTGCGCGTCCTCTACAACGACGAGCACCGGCTGAATGCGCGTCGAGCTTTCGATGATGGCGACGAGCACGTCCAGCGTCCGTCGTTTAAATGACGGCGATGAGGCGTCGATCGCAGGATGGCGCGCGGTAGCCGGAATTTCCAGCAACGTTGTGAGTACGAGAACCGCTTCGTCGACATCGACTCCGAGGCTTGCGATTCCAGCCTCAAGCCGTTCGGGGTCCGAAGCGCCGTGCGCGTCGGATGCCAGGCCAAAGACGCGCCGTAGCCAGCGTAATACCGGCCAAAAAGGGCTGTTGCGATGGTACGCGGAACATTGGAGCGAAATGACCGCATGGGTGTCTCCACTGATGCTATCGTCGAATGCTCGCAACACGCGGGATTTTCCGATTCCCGGCTCGCCGATCAACAGCACGCAGCGCATCTCGCCGTCAACGCTCTGCTTCCAGCGCTGCCGGATCATTTCGAGTTCCGCGGCCCGTCCGATCAGCGGTGTCATGCGGTGGCCCGCCCTGACTCCAAAGCGGTCGATCGCATCTGTTTGCGCCAGCACGCGCTGGACCTGAACCGGACCCGAAATCCCTTTCAGTTCTTGCCAACCGAGGTTTTCGAGCAGGAACGATCCTTCGATCAAGCGTTGCGTGGCCGGGCCCACGACGATTGCGTCGGGCGGGGCGAGCGACTGCAGCCTTGCGGCGACGATTGGGGCCTCTCCGACGATCGCCTGGTGATCGAGCGTGGCTCCAGCGCCAATTGCCCCGACGACGACAAGTCCCGTCTCGATACCGATACGCAACTGCAGGCGTACGCCGTGCTCAATTTCGATGCGATCGTTGGCCTCGCGAAGCGCCGCGACGACGGCGAGAGCGGAAAGTACTGCGCGCACGGCATCGTCTTCGTGCGCGTTTGGATAGCCGAAATAAACGAGCAGCCCGTCACCGAGGTAAAGCGCGATGTGACCTTCATGAGCTTCGATCGCGCTTGCGCAGGCTTGATGATAGAAACCGAGCAGGCGCCGCATGTCCTCGGGATCGAATCGCTCCGCGAGCCCCGTCGAATCGATCAGGTCGACGAACATCACGGTGAGCTGCCGTCTCTCGGCCTCGACGGTTGCGGATGTAGACACCGAAGGCCGCTCTCCTCGTTCCTTCGCGTATCCGAGCGATCGTGCGTGGGCGTCGGTCAGTGCAGCGAGCCCTTTCGCCAGCCGCTTGCGGTCACCGAGCGTCAGGCCAAGCTCCTTCAACTCGTCATCGGAAAGATCGCCGAGCACATCCCAATCGATCCCTTCCGAGGCGAACTTCGCAGCGTGTCCACCGAGGCCAATCTGCACCAGCCACGTTGTCATGTCGTCGGTCATCGCTGGATATCTGGCATACCGTCCAAGACTATGATCGGCGAGGTAACGCTACTTGTCCATGCACTTCGCGCGCATTCCAACGATTGCCTGATTAGGCGACGGGAACGTTAGGCGCGTGCGGCGGCATCGCTTAAGTAAGAGCATCGAACATACGCCGCGTGGCGACCTTGCGAGTATCGATGCGGGGCTCCCCACACAATCGGCGCGAAGCCGAGGTTCGAATGCCCGTCTTGACGTGCAGGCCCGCGTCCGAAGCTGGCCCTAAGCCAGGGATCTCCCCAGCCGATCGCTACTTTGTACGTCATACATTGGCCTGTTCGAACGTTTCCAGTGCATGGTCGATTTACCCGGATGTCCAACGGTGCGTTCGACGCGGGTTTGGCCAAGCAGCAATTGAACGGCTCGCAGACTCTTTCTACGTCGGTAGGTCAGTGATGCCTTCGTGCGTCGCTTTGCATGTGTTCTAGACCGGCCATTCGCGGTAGGTCGTACTCGCCGAGATCCGAATGTCCTTGATGGCCGACAACGCTACGAGCCAGCGTAGGCGGTGAAGGTCCGCTGTTTGGGGCGGAGCCGGCGTTCGAATGTCCGACTGCGAGCGTGGCCGAACGGCCGTAGTTGGCCGATGCTGTTGAAAAAGTCGCGACATACGGTTTGTCGAGCAACAGCAAAAAATCGACCTCTCAGATCGGCCTACAAGCCGCTCGCAGCCCTTGGGTAAGGGTAAAGCGACCCATGATTTCAACAGCATCGACCGAAGCCTTGGATGTGCGCCCGGTTGCCTCGATCGGCTGCGACAGAGGCACCCGGGCCTTTCGCCCCTGAGTGTCATTTCTTTTGCTGCCCCTGCCTTGCGGACATGCGTTGCCGTGTCCGCAAACAGATCGATCGCTACCCCGCGCAGCCAGCGATTGCCTTCGTCCTGCTGGACTCGTGTATGCGCAACGCGCGCAGGCTGAGCGAGAAAGGGGTTGCCAGTTGAAGGCAAGTCGCTCCGGGACCGTGGCGGCCAGATCGGTGCGTTGCAGGATGTAGCCTACGCTCATGAAGTGCGGCACCGTCAGTCGCACCTGACGCCGTACGCCGCGCCGTCATCCATCGCCGTGGCCGTCGCGCGACTGGGTCATGCCCGCCAGCGAGGGCCAGCAACTGCGCCTATTCAAGAACTGGCATCCGGCCGTCGTGTACATGATCACAGTTGTGCCGATCAGTCAGCGCTGGGGCCTGGTCCATCGCCCCCCTCGGCCGCTGGAGCAAAGGCCGCGTGACGCTGATCGGCGTTACCGCGCATGCCCTAATCGTCCGGCCTGAAAGGCTTTTATAAGGCAAAAACTGGAACTGTTTTACGCCTCTATTCAATGAATCGCATTGCTGCGACCGGAAATACGATAAGCATCGAGGTAGGGCGTCACACCGGATCCCAGTTTGCGCGCGATGGGCTAAAGCTTGCCGGCCAATTGCCGTTAGACGGGTTTGGGGGATGAGTCGGTCCTCCTTCGTGGCCAATCGGCGTAGCAAGCCTGTTATGCAGGCGTTACTTAACAAGGAGTCTTTCTCATGCTGCGTTTTATCCGTTCCCTTTCGCGCGACGAGCGCGGTGTCAGCTCGCTGGAATACGCTGTTCTTGGCGGCATCATCGTCGCTGTGCTGGTCGCACTCGGCACGTTCCTGTCTGGCACTACGGGCTTCCAGGCCGTCTTCCAGAAGCTGCTCACGAACGCAACCAACGCAATCTAGTGGTCGTGATGCTCCGGCTCAGCACGAGCAGGTGTGAGCCGGAGATCACCTTCCTCGGCACATTCGGAAAACGATGATAGCCCCCGGTGTAGTGAAAGCAGGTGCCTGCGTGACCCTCATCATGCTGGCAAGTTCCGATCTGCGCATGCGGCGTCTGCCCAATGCCGCCGTGGCCGCGTTTGCCGCCCTGTATTTCGTCAACGCCGCCATGGCCGGTTTCGGCCCTGCTTCATGGGACATCCATGTGGCCGCGGGCGCGGCATCGCTTGCCGTGGCTGCATTAATGTTTCGACTGGGTTGGCTCGGCGGCGGCGATGCGAAGCTCGCCGCCGCGGTCTTTCTCTGGGCGGGGCCGGAATCCTGGCCGGTGCTTGTGGTCGTTTCGTTGTGCGGATTGCTTGTTGCCCTCGCAGTGCTCGCAGTGGCCGGCATGCAGCGAATTCCCTCCCTCGCGGGCGTGAGCGTGCGGCTTGGCTGGATTGCACCGGCGCGGGGCGTCCCGTATGGCGTCGCGCTCGCGTTGGGCGGCATCGTCGCAGTCTTGCTGCAGCCCACAGCCGGTCATCGCACGACGCTCGCCGTGTTTCGACTATTCGGAGAGTTCACCTAAGGTTATTGCTGCACGAGCCGTGCGCCGCTTGCCTGAATACAACGCCGCCCATATGCAAAACTTCATCAAGCTAGCCGCGCTCGTTGTCATCGCCGCAATTGGCGCATTCATCATCCGCGCGCTGTACATTTCGGCATCGAGCCCGCGCGTGGCCCACCAATCGTCGATGGTGCACTTGCGCGCCGCAGCCGACGATTTGCCGGACGGACTGCTGTTGCGCGACGTGGACCTCGTATGGAAAACGATGCCGAGCGACCAGGTCCCGGCAGGCGCGCTCATCGAAGAAGCCTCCAACGGCAGCGACGGAAAAGACCTCAAGGGCGATCTACTGCGGCACGCGGTACGCGCGGGGACGCCGCTTGGCGTTGCCGACGTGATTTTGCCGAGCGCCCCCGGATTTCTTGCGGCTGCGCTCAAGCCTGGTATGCGCGCGATCTCGGTTGCCGTTGACGACGTGTCGGGCAATGCAGGACTCATTCAGCCTGGCGATTATGTCGACATCCTGTTGACCCAGCAGATGCGGGCCGAAATAGGCGCCCGGGTCGACCCCGCGCGTGCGGTTGAATCGGAAACGGTCGCCGAGCGTGTGCGCGTGCTGGCGGTCGGCACAGCGTTTCGTCGTCCGAAGGATGACGACAGCGCGTCGAGCACGAATGCCCCGAGCACGACCGCTCGCACCGTGACCATCGAAGTCACGCCGGCGAGCGCCCAGACGATCACGGTCGCGGCTCACCTCGGCACGCTCTCGCTTGCGCTGCGCAGTTTTGCCACGCGTGACCGGCACACGCCGGACGTCGAGGATGTCGCCATGACGCACACACGTCCCGTGTGGGCCGGAGATGTCTCACGCGCATTGCGCGCAGTGAGCGCACCGGCAGAGTCGCACTCGGCGAAAACACCGGCACCGACGCCGCATGTCGTCATCTACCGTGGCTCGAAGGTCGACCAGGTAGACGGCGAATTGCCCGGCAGCACGTCGATGGGCGCGCCGGGCGTGCCGCCGCTGCCCACCGGCACGCCGCCCGCCGCTCCCGCACGCGCCGACGCGGCTCCCGCCATCTCCGCAGGATCATAGGACGACACATGTTCAGCCTCACACACGGCAAGCTGTTTTCGCGCTGCGCGCTGCTTTGTGCAGCCGGCCGTCCTGCCGTCACCGGCATTTGCGCCGCGCTGCTTGTCATTGCCACGCTCTGCGGCCTCGGTGCGGGGGCGGCATGGGCGAGCGAGCCCGCCGATGTGCTGGCAGTTGCGGCAGGCAGTGGCACGTTGCTCCAGCTGCCGCAGCCCGCCGTTGCCGTGTTCGTCGCCGACCCAAGCGTTGCCGATGTCCATGTGCCGACGCCGCGCTCGGTGTTCGTGCTCGGCAAGAAGTCCGGCACGACGACACTCTTTGCAATCGGGCCGAACAATCGGGAAATTCTCCGCAAGACGATCAGTGTGTCGACGGATACCGCTTCGATTCAACGTCTTCTCGACGCGCGCTTCCCCAAATTCGCGGTCACCGTGTCGGGTGCGCCTGGCTCATTGATGGTAACTGGCGCGGTACCGAGCGCGGCGGATGCCGATGCCATTGTGCAAACGCTGCAACCGTATCTTCACGCCAACGAGCAACTCGTGAACCGCCTCTCGATCGCACACCCGATCCAGGTCCTGCTGCGCGTGCGCATCACCGAAGTGGATCGCAACATTACGCAGCAGCTCGGCATCAACTGGAATGCCATTGGCGCGAGCGGCAACTTCTTCGGTGGGCTGTTCAACGGGCGTGCCATTTTCGACGCGACGACGAATCTCTTCAACCTGCCGTCCGGTGGTGCGTTCTCGGTGGTGGGCGGCTTCAAGGCCGGCCGCACGACGATCGAAGGCGTACTCGACGCGCTCGACCAGGAAGGCTTGCTGACGATGCTGGCCGAACCGAACCTGACCGCGATGTCGGGTCAGACGGCGAGCTTCCTCGCAGGGGGTGAGTTGCCGATCCCCGTGCCCCAGAGCGGCACGACGAGCACGATCACGATCGAGTACAAACCCTACGGCGTCGCGCTGAACTTCACCCCGACCGTGCTCGCCGACAACCGCATCAGCCTCACCGTTCGGCCTGAAGTCAGCCAGATCGATCCGAGCAATAGCATCACGCTGAACTCGATCGTGGTACCGGCGCTGACCGTGCGCCGCATGGAAACCACCGTCGAGCTGTCAGGCGGGCAGAGCTTCGCAATCGGCGGACTCCTGCAGAGTTCGACGAGCGACCTGGTCTCCGAGCTTCCCGGCCTCGGCGGGCTGCCCATTCTCGGCAAGCTGTTCTCGTCGACGAAATACCAGAACAACAAGTCGGAGCTCGTCGTAATCGTGACACCGTATATCGTCGGTCCGACGGGGCCGGGCCGGCTGCGCGGCGCGCTGGACGATGTCACCACCCCCAGCAGCGACATCGAATATGCCGTGCGCCAGTCGCTTTCGATCGACCCGCTTATGGGCAATTCGCCCCGCCTCATTGGCGCTGCGGGCTTCGTCTATTGATATGGAGACCACAATGAATCCTCGGCTCTCCCTCATTGCCACCGTTCTCGCCGGTGTGGCGAGCGCCTGCCTCACGTCGTGCATGTCGGCGCGGCCGCCGCTCGGCATGCCCGATCCATCCGTGATCGGCTTTACGCCCGGGGACGGCGGACGCGCGACGCCGCCGGCGTGCGAAACGCTCACGCAGCGCTCCGGCATGCTCGATGCGGGCCAGGCGCGGCCCGGCGTGGCGTTCGGCTGCGCGACCTACTCGAACCTGGCCGCGATGCTCGCGCGGCCAGCCGACCTCGTGGCGCCCGTGCCCTACGCGGGCGCGGACGCGCCACTCGCCGCGAGCGCGGTACGGCGCTACCAGGAAGACCGGGCGAAACCGTTGAACTCGGATTATTCGAGTTCTTCGTCATCTTCGTCGAACTCGACGACGGGCTCGTCGTCGGGATCTCGCTAACGGAGATTGCACACATGGGCGTTTTCGAATCGAACATCCTCAAACGCCGGGCACAACCGTCCGGCGCCGAGAAACTCATCGCCGTCGTCTCCGACGCGCAAAGCATCGAGGTCGTCAACAGCGTTGTCGTCGATCAGGGCATCGCGACCTCGCACGTCACGCTCGGTTCGCTCGACGATGCGATAGGGATCATGACTTCACTGAAGGAGTCGCCGCGCCACCTGATCGTCGATGTGACGGGATCGACGATGCCGATTTCCGACCTCACGCGGCTCGCCGAGGTCGTCGACCCTTCGGTTGCAGTCATCGCCATTGGCGAGCGCAACGACGTAGGGCTCTTTCGCAGCCTGCTGCATATCGGCGTGCAGGACTATCTCGTCAAGCCGCTCACCGCCGAACTCGTCCGGCGCGCGCTGACGGCCATCGACGACGGCGCGTCGGCACGCATGGGCAAGGTGCTCTCGTTCGTTGGCGCGCGAGGCGGCGTCGGCGTCACGACAATTGCCACCGCACTTGCTTCTCATCTTGCCGACACGACGCGGCGCCGGATCGCTTATGTCGATCTCGATCCGTACGGCGGCGCGGCCGCCTCGATGCTCGGCGTCGCCGCCAACAACGGGCTTATTGAATTGCTGCAGAACCCGCAGCGGCTCGACCAGCAATTAGTCAATCAGGCTTTCGTTGCCCAGAGCGATCGTCTTCTCGTGCTTGCAGCGGAGCTCCCGTACAACCAGGAATTCGCTTTGCGCACGGGCGCGCTGAGCGAGCTTGTCACGATGCTCAAGCATCACTTCCACTACATCATGCTCGATCTGCCTGGACGCGCGGGCAAAATCGTCGAGGAAGCCCTCGATAGCAGTTCGACGATCCACGTCGTCGCCGACTTCTCGGTGCATTCGGCGCGCGAAGCTGCGCGGCTTTGCCGTTTCGCACAGAACCTCGACAACGCACCCGCCATCACGGTGCTGCTCAACGAAGCACAGCAGCCTGTGTCCGGGCGCGTTCGCGAGGACGATTTCGTCAACGCGCTCGCACGCGGGTCCGTGCATTCGCTGCCCTACGAGCCGCAGAGTCTTGCCCTCGCTGAGAACCTCGGTGAGGCTGGAACGCTTGCCCACGCGCATCGCTCGCCGTTCGCCGCGGCCATCGTGTCGCTGGCCAATGCGATCACGGGCAGCGACACGGCAGTGGCCCGCGAGCCGTGGTACAAGCGCCTGTTGCCCACGAGGAAGGTGAGCTGATGTTCGGCCGGCGCACCCCCCTCTCGACGAGCCCGTCGCTCGCCGATCACGATGAGCCTCGAGAATCCGTGGCGGTCGCCGGCTCCGCGGCCGCCGAGCCGGAAGCGAGCAAGCGCGAGACGCCGCTGGCCTCGGTGAGCGCTACACCCGCAGCAATGAGCCACTCGGCCGCGGACCGCAATGAAGCGCTGATCCGCTCCGAGACGTTCAGGGCGATTCGTTCGGCCGTCTTTGCGTCGATGAACATGTCGGCGGCGCTCATGATGTCGCGCAGCGAGGTACGCACGGGCATCGAGCAGATCGCAGCCGAGACGACCACCCGCGAGCGTTTGTCGCTGACGCTGGCCGAGCAGACGCTCGTTGTCGACGAGATTCTCAACGACATGTTCGGCATCGGGCCAATCGAGCCCTTGCTCGCTGACGAACGCGTCACCGATATTCTCGTGAACGGACCGGACCAGGTCTACGTCGAGCGCGGCGGCCGCCTTGAACTGACGGCGCTCAAGTTCCGCGACAACGCGCACGTCATCAACGTGGCGCAGCGCATCGCAGCGGCAATCGGGCGGCGCGTCGACGAAAGCAGCCCGATGGTCGATGCACGTCTTGCCGACGGCAGCCGCGTGAACGTCGTGCTGCCGCCGATCGCGCTGCGCGGCGCATCGATCTCGATCCGAAAGTTCGCCAAACGGAACATCACACTCGGCCGGATGGCGCAGCAAGGCAATATCTCCACGCAGATGGTGGACGTACTACGCATCGCAACCGCGTCCCGCCTGAACGTCGTCATCTCGGGCGGCACGGGCTCCGGCAAGACAACACTGCTCAATGCGCTCTCCCGCTTTATCGACGAAACCGAGCGCGTCGTCACGATCGAGGATGCCGCTGAGCTGCAACTGCAACAGCCGCATGTCGTCAGCCTCGAGACGCGCTCCGAAAACAGCGAAGGCCTTGGCGGAATCTCTCAACGGGACCTCGTTCGCAACGCGCTGCGGATGCGCCCGGACCGGCTCATCCTCGGCGAGACGCGCGGCACGGAAGCATTCGACGTACTGCAGGCGATGAATACGGGCCACGACGGATCGATGACGACGGTCCACGCGAACGCGCCGCGCGATGCGATCACGCGCCTCGAGAGCATGGTGATGATGGCCAACGGCAATTTGCCGCTGATGTCGATCCGGCGGCAGATTGCGAGCGCCGTTCATCTGATCGTGCAAATCGAACGCATGCGCGACGGCGTGCGGCGCGTGACTCATGTGACCGAGATCGCGGGCATGGAAGGCGACGTCGTCATCACCCAGGATCTGTTCACGTTCCGCTACAACGGAACCGCTTACGAAGAGCAGGTACGCGGCACGTTCGAATGCTCGTCACTGCGTCCAGTGTTCGCCCAGCGCGCTGCCTACTATGGCCTCGAAGATGCGCTGCTCACGGCGATGCAATCATGAGACCTGCGGACGTCATCGGCCTGGGCACCTTCTTCGCCTTCATGGTCGGGGGGCTCATCGTGCACGCGTTGCGCGGCATCGCGCGCCAGCAGGCGGGTACGCGCATCCGCGCACGTGTGGCCGGGGTGCGCGACGAAAGCAAGGCCGCCCTCGCCGAGCGCGACGCGAGTCCTCAGGAGCAGTTGCTGCACCCCAAGCGCAGCCTCGCCGACCAGGACGCGCTCTTCGCCGTCGTCTCGGCCTGGCATGAACGCATACGCACCGTCAGCGGCCCGGGCGGTGTTCGCGCGATTTATCTAGTCGCTTTCGCTGCACTCATTGCATCGGTGATCGCCACTGCGTTCGTTCCTGTGGGGCCCGTGCTGCGCGTGCTCGCCTGCATCGCAATCCCCTTTCTCGTCGTGCGTTGGGCCTATCACTGGCAGATCGCGCGTTTCAGGAACCGCTTTCTCGCCGTTTTTCCCGATACGATCGACCTCATCATTCGCGCGGTGCGCGCAGGTATTCCCGTTGTGCAGGCGATCTGCGTGGCCGGGGTCGAAAGCGAGGAGCCGGTGCGCACGACATTTCGCACCATGGGCGATGCGCTGCTCGTGGGCGCCGACCTGAAGGAGGTGCTCGAACAGGCAGCGGTGCGCCTGCGACTCGCTGACTTCTCGTTCTTTTCGGTCTGCCTGGTCCTGCAGCGCGAGACGGGCGGCAATCTCGGCGATACGCTCGAGAACCTCGCGGGCATAGTGCGCATGCGGCGCGATATCCGCGCAAAGAGCAGGGCGCTCACGGCGGAAGGGCGGCTCGCCAGCAAGATGATCGCAGCCGTTCCGTTCGCGCTCATGGGCTTTATCTCTATCGCCAATCGGCCGTATCTCGACACGCTCACGCATACCCGGGCCGGACACAAGATTCTCGCCCTCGCCGCCGTGCTGCTCACGATCGGGCTGTGGTCGATCAACAAGATTTCGAACCTGGACACCTCGCGATGATGAACGCCGACTTCTGGCGCAATGCCGCCTTGCTCGCCCTGCTCGCGGGCTTCACGCTGTGGCTGGTCCTGCGCGACAAGAGCCAGCGCGCGCGCATTGCCCAGCGCACACGGCAAAGCGTGGCCCGCGTGGGCGTCGACAACAGCGCGATGGCCGACGCCGCGAAGCGCATGCCGCAGCGCTTCGCCAAACGGATCGCCGCGCTCGGCGAACGGCTGCCTGTCGTGCAGGCCGAAGACCGCGCCAAAGTGGCCATGCGTCTTGCCAGCGCGGGATTTCGCGACCGGCGCGCGATCGCCGTCATGTCGGGGCTCAAGATTGTCGTGGGAGCCTGTCTCGCGCTCGGCGCCATCGCCCTCGGCGGGCATCTGCCCCAAGTCGGCCAGAACTTTACGATTCGCGCGCTGCTGATGGCGGGCGCATTCGTCATCGGCATGATGTTGCCGGAATATGCGCTCGCATTCTTCATCCGGCATCGTCGCAAGGCGATCGCCGCCGCACTGCCCGACGCACTCGACCTGCTCGTGGTCTGCACCAACGCAGGCAATAGTCTCGTCGTTGCCATCAAGCGCGTGGCGCGCGAGCTGCGCGTTATCTGCCCGCCGCTTGCCGATGAGTTCACCGTGACCGCGGACGAACTCAGTATCGGCAGCGACACGGCGCGGGCACTCAGCGCGATGTCGGCTCGGGTGGGTCTGTCCACGATGCGCGCACTGGTGACCACACTGGTGCAGTCGCAAAAGTACGGCACACCGGTCACTCAATCGCTGCGCACCCTGTCGCGTACCGAACGGGCCATGCAGATGGTCGCGCTCGAGGAAAAGGCCGCGAAGCTCGCCCCGAAGATGACGCTGCCGATGATGATCTTCATCATGCCGACCGTCTCGCTCATTGCAGCGGGGCCGGCCGTCATTCGACTCATCGCGGTATTTCGCGGCCATTGAGCACTGCAAGGTTTCTGGAGCTTAAATTGAACTCATCTCATCCGTTGCTCGCGCGCAAGGCCTTCGCCGCGCTCCTGGCACCGCTGGCCGCTGCGCTGCTCGCCACCGGATGCGCAAGCCATCACTTCGTGACGCCACAGCCTGCCGCCGCCACCTATCTGCCAGATGCGCAGGCCGACATGCATGTCGCCGAAAGCGCCCTTGAGGCCGGCGATACGCCGCTTGCCATGTCGCTTTTCGAAAAAGTGCTGAAGATCGACCCGCAATCGAAAGCTGCGCAGCTCGGCCTCGGCGATGCGATGTACCAGAGTGGCGATCTCGCGCGCGCGGGCGTCCTATATGGGCAGGTTGCGGCCGTAGCGCCGGACGATGCGCGCGCCGTGCTCGGGCTCGCACGCGTCGCTCTGCGCCAGCGACGGCTCGACGAGGCCGAGAAGCGCTACCGCGAACTCACCGCAACCCACCCGGACCAGGCGGTAGCGGCCGAGGGGCTTGGCACCGCGCTGGATCTCGAGGGTAAGCATGCGCAAGCGCAGGCGGTCTATCGCGCAGCCTTGCAGCGTCACCCCGAGGTTGCGGGTCTCAAGGCCGATCTCGGCTTGTCGCTCATTCTGGCCGGCGATGTGCGCGCAGGCGCCAATGTGCTGCTCGATATCGCCGGCTTGCCTGACGCGCCGCCGCAGGCTCGCGAAAACCTCGCGCTGGCGTATGGGATGCTCGGCAACAGCGAGGCGGCGAGGCGCATCCTGGTGACTGACATGCCGGCTGAATCGGCGGACGACAATCTGCGCTTTTACCGGCAACTGCGCGAGCGTCTGGTCACCGCCAGGCGTGATGCAGGCGACGCGGGCGTTGCGGGTGTCGCAGGCGTGGGGGAAACACGGCCGGTGTCGGCAGCAAGTGCCGCTGCTCGCGGAGTGCTCCAATGAAGCGGCGCGGGCGCCCCGGCTCCGGTGCCCGCGTTCACGCGCGCGGCAGCGTTTCGCTCGAGTTCGTGCTGGTAACGCCGTTCCTGCTGATGGTGCTCTTCGGCATCGTCGACGTGAGCATGGTGCTGTGCGACAAGGCCGTGATCACGAATGCCGCGGGGGAAGCGGCGCGCCAGGGCGTCGTGCTGCGCGTGCCGTCTTATACGCAAACCCAGATCCAGAATGTTGCGCTTGCCTATACGAAGAACAGTCTGGTGACAAGCGGCACGGCCACGTCCCCCACCGTGAGCGTGACCCCGACGGGCGGCTGCGCATCGGCCGGCAGCAGCAATCCGCTGCAGGTGAACATCAGTTATACCTACAACGGTGTTGTGCTCGGCTCGGCATTCAGTGTGATAACGGGGCCTATTACGGTGAAGGCCGTCGCGGTGAAAAACTGTGAATAAGCGAGTGCGTTCCCGCCAAGCCGCGGCCGCGATGCTTTGCCGGGCATCCGTGCGCCCCGACGAGCGCCTACCCCCGTGCGTGCGTGCGAGATCGCAAGAGCGCGGTTCGGTAACGCTATGGTTCTTGTTGACGTTCACGGCGTTGCTGATCATCGGGGCTTTTGCGATCGATCTGCCGCGCGTCTTCACGGTCAGCGGCGAATTGCAAAACGGCGCTGATGCGGCGGCGCTCGCCGGCGCCGGAGCGCTCTCACGAGGCAGCACGAGCGGACCGAACTGGGCGGGGGCGGCCTCGTCCGCAACGGCGGCCGTTGCGTTGAATACGTCGGACGGCGTCAAGCTTACGAGCGGATCGGTCACGGCGGGATATTGGGACGTCGCCGCGTCGTCGCCCACGCTGCTCGCGCCGGGCAAGGTCACGCTGCCGGCGCCGGCGGGCCAATTGCTGGAACCCGCGGTACAGGTGACGATCTCCCGCAATGCCACGAGCAACGGCGGCCTCGTGCACCTGCTGCTCGGCACGCTGCTCGGCATGCCGACGACGGCCGACAGCGCAACGGCCGTGGCGGTTATCGCGCCGCCTTCCGCGGTGCCTGCCGGAGCGCTATTTCCCATGGTCATGGATCAATGCGTATACAACCAATATTGGGACTCGACGAAGAATGCGCCCAAGGTCGACGCGGCAGGCCAGCCTTACGAGTTCGAGGTCGGCAACGGCCAGGAATATGGCGCTTCTTGCGAGGCGGGGCAGTGGACATCGTTTCTCGTGGTCGCCAACGACACGCCGACGGTCGTCAATTTGATCGATAACGGGAATCCGACCTCACTGTCGATCGGGGATAGCATCTACATCGACCCGGGCGTCAAGGCGGCTGTCTACAAGAACATTCCCACGGCAACGACCGTCCTCATGCCAGTCAGCAGGCAAATCGAGAACAAGACATTCGTCCCGATCATCGCATTCGCCGCTTTTCACATCGATGGTGCGGACCAGGGCGGCAAGTACATCCAGGGGCACTTCGTAGCCGGCTACACGATGCCGACCCAGGGAACAGGCGTCTCGACGGAGAACTATGGCGGGTATGTCGCGCCGCGTCTCGCGTTCTGAGCGGAATTTCGTTCACTCCTGTGGTCGGCAGATTACAGCCACTGCGATCCTTAATGCGCGCCCACGCGTTTTATACGAAAACTCTCCCGTCGGTCTCTCCGTTGAGAAACGAAAATAAAGCCAGCGTCGATTTCACAAAAAAAAAATGATTAACCGTGCGGTAGCTCAAACCTATTGTGTGCCCGGGAGGCAATATCTTTTCGGATTAGCCGTCGTACTACTTTTCTCGATGATTGATATTGCGTGGCTTTATATGAGTGGTTGCTCGGTGCGGGAGGATGGCATTCTGCTGATCGCTAAAACTCTCTCGCTTTTGTTGAGTTCGGCGGTCGGTTTAGCAGCCATCGCGGCAGTTCCGCGCTATAGGCAGGTCACAAAAAGGTTCCGTTATGAGGAAATTGCACGCACGCTCGCCTGGATGGCCCTGCTGCTTTGCTTCGTACCGGTTGCGGGCGTTCTCTCCTATCTGTCCGTAACGGTCAACGCATCGTTAGTGGACGAAAGCCTCGTCCGCTTCGATCGTGCGCTCGGCTTTGATTGGCCAAGCGTCTACTATTGGGTACATTCGCATGCCGTCATTCAGCAGATTCTTGCATTCGCTTACGATAGTGCTAGATGGCAATTGATAGGAGTCCCGGTCGTATTGGGCGTACTCGGTCGCCGTGAGGAATTATCGGGCTTCGTGCTTCTTCTGATGCTTTCCAGCGCGCTGCTCCTTCTTATCTCGACACCCTTTCCAGCTGCAAGCGCCTTTTTTCATTTCAACATCACCGATCCGAATACGTCGGCGACGGTGTCCGACTTCGATCTTCTTCGAAACGGAAAGATTGTTAAGTTCGACCTCCTCCGGATACAAGGCCTCGTATCGTTTCCCTCATTTCATACCGCACTGGCCGTCTTCTTCGCATACTCACTTCGCCGGACTATATTTCTATTTCCCTTTGCTGTTTTGCTTAATGCGACGATGGTAATCTCAACGCCAACGCAAGGCGGACACTATCTTGTAGACGTATTCGGTGGTTTGACCCTGGCGCTCGTGACCATTTATATCCTGAAACTTGCCCTGACGGCACGCGTTTTGAGCCACACGCCTTTTAAGGCGACTGCGGATGCGACTGCCGGCTGAGGTGCAATGTGAGTGCACCTCATGAGTGTCCGCTCTGGAGGAAGGTGAGCGTCGCTTGTGGGTCGCGAGAAGTCTGACGCACTCGCTTTCCTTTTTATTTCGATGTCTTCAGGCGTTTAGGCCTGTTTGAACGCTTGTGCGTCAACTCGCCGAGCAACCGTAGATTCCATTCGACGCGACGTCGTGCGATTTTCTTCAGCGCTCGCGATAAATTTGGACAGTTCGCGCTCCATGGCGGAATCTTTGGCGCCCGGCTTCCACGACGCGGCTCCGTGGCGTCGGCGTGTGACCCGGGCAAGGACTAACGCGGCCATTGCAGCCTTCGCACATTCGTATTCAACGAGACCGCAAAGTTCGATCGGCTCGCCGAATTCCCGGAACGCTTCCACATACTCCCGGGCTGCGTGCACTGTCGCCGGGTACTCGCGTAGTTCGGAAACGACCTTGCGGCTCAAGACGTTCCATTGGAGTTTGTCTGGGTAGCCAAAAGCAGCAACGGACACCGTCTTGACCGCTTCAGGGCTCTTCGAGTCGGCCGGCTCTGTCGCCGCCCACGCGGCCTTATGCATAATCGTCCGGCATGTTCGGGCGTAGCTCTCCAACGATAACGCCAGTTCCAGCGCTGTATCGCGTCGCTGAGACTTGCGCTCCCTGACATTTTTCGCGGAGATCCATGCGAGCGTCACGACGGAGCCGACCGCGCTTGACGCCAACGCCAACGCTATCGGGTTGTTCCAGCTAACAAGCTGAAGATATTCGAGCCATTCCTGTCGCATGCGACGCACTTCGGAGAACGAGGTCCGGAAAGTATAAGTAGTCGTTTGCGGACTACTCATGGCAAAAAAATCCGGTTTGTGTTTTTGCCACAATCACTTCGATCGAGCGAGGCGCGCCTTGACAAACCCGGCCGAAACGCTCCCTTACCGAAGTTTCGGTCACGTACGTTACGCCAGAGACGCCGATAGGGATAGGGGAGTAGCGCTTACGGCTTGCTCCAGACCTGTTTCCAACACATGAGAAAGGTACCGCGAGCGTCCCTTGAAACCGCTCCTTCGAGCGGACACGCGGTGCTCGCTAACGCGGGGCCAGAGTGGGCGACCTCTCTATCCGCGTCAGCGAGTACATCGGCGGGCACCCGGCCCCAAATCGACAGACTGGCGAGTACGCCTGCACAGCCAATCAGAATGACGAGAGCCCGTTTTAATCGGATCGGGCGGCTGGCGATAAAATCGAGGGGCATTGGGTAGCCTCGTCTGGCGGGGGACTTGTAACTGGTCTTATCGGCACCGGCCACCGAAATCTTAGAGCCTTGCTCAATTATTTTTTTCGGAGCGGATCGAGAGGGAGAGCGCAAACGATGGGTCGAAGCTGGGCGGGCATGGAATCCCAGATCCAAGCCCAAATCGCATCCCCGGATAGGACAATTTCTCATGCATGGAATTTGCCCGAAACAGATGCGATTGGTCACGATGCAGACGTTGATGAGACTGCGACGACGAGTCCGATTCGGGTCGACCTGAGTGGGTCACTGTGGGACCGGACGCGGCCATGATCTGCCGTTCGCTATCTCCGTCACGCGGTCATTCGAGCGGCGGCTACCCTCAAACAGCGGGCCTTCGCCGTCGGATGGCACCCGGCCAGTCCTGTCTGCCTTTGCCGACGCTCACGTGTCGGCGGGGGGTCGTCGCTCCAGTTTCATGGTGTCCTCTCCTCTTCGAACAAACGACACGACACGGCCGGAGGGCTAACGGCCAACGAGCAATGCGATACAGAGGGCCACCCCGAACGCGTAGGTTCCCGACGCCCCGATAGCACGGGCCGGATTGGGCTTCGACATGGTGGGCCAGGCAAGTAGCGAAACCACCAGGAGCAAGCGGCAGGCCGTTGCACCTGCCATGCACCAGAGCTGCCAGTGAGGCGGATTCTGAGAGCCGAGATACAGAAATAGCACCGCAAAGAACGGCGCGTACTCGGCGGTATTGCCGTGAGCGCGAACCAGTTTGGTTAGCAGCCGGTCCGGTTCAGGCGCGTAGCCGCTCAGCAGCCCGACGCGAAAGCGCTCGACCGTGATGGTGAGTCCAAGTACGAAGAGAAGCAAACCGAGGACACCGGTGCAGGCCAGTGCGATGCTGTTCATTCCATACTCCTTGCTTGACAGTCGAAATCAGTGATTCCGGGACGCCTTGCGGGCGATGGTGAGTGACAGTGCGGACACCGTTCATAACGTCTCCATCGGCGCGTCCGTCGGCGGGGTGCGGATCGATGATATGCCGGCAGGTCAAGTCTGGTGTCGTGACCTTCCTGGGCGCCAAGCCTCCCCAGTGGCCCCCGCAAAGGCTCACCGTTCGCGCGAGTCGAAGCAACGCTCCCATGTCAAAGCCATTTTGAAACGTCCGCTTGCCAGCTCCGCGGACGACGCGACTAACAACCCGATGTAACAGCGCTGCAACGTTTTCCCGACATGTCGATTTCCGAAAAAAAGCCGACAGTCAGCCGAATACTCGCATGATTCCATTTGGGTAATCCCTGATTTTTCCGCGGATGCGAAGACATGCTTCATCTACCCGCGGTGCTAGCGCATGAACACCCTTCAAGGCAATTACCACGGTTGAAGCGTTTCCCGAGGAGGTAATACCCATGCCTCATCTCACTCTTCGCTCTTCTGCGAATCTGTGAGACGAGACGAAACCTGACGTTCCAGAGATGCAACATTCTCGACCGATTTCTCCATCCCGCTGGCAAATTTCTCCGTCCAACAGCGGCCCAATCGGCCAAAACCCGGTGTTTCGTCACATTTGACCCGCTTGGTCCACATCTTGCGAACACTACGCATGCAAGTCGACAGCATGGCGGCGAGCGCGAAGCAGCAACGGTAGTTTCAGTCGCGCCCAGACAACGCCAATGCTTACGGGGGCTTTCCTTGACACGTAACCGGCGCTCAGGCGCACGGCGAACGGCGAGAAAAGCAAGTCGGCTGGAAAAGAAAAGACGAGGAACACAAGCATGTTGCCCTCAAAGTTTGTTCGACCAGAATCGCGATGTGCCACGCACATCGAATCCCCTTTCCGGCGCCCCATATCGCAGCCAGACGCGATACGTCGCTGACGGACCCGGCACGTAGTCGCCGGACTCTCCAAAGCCAGCCCTGACACTTGTCCGCCGAGCCGCTTCAGGCTCGTGTGCGCCTGTCTTTCAATGCGCCGGACGGGTCATATTTCTTGCAGTACCCGTAGTACGTTGTATCAACCGTAGTTATCCGATGTTTTTTACGTTAGTAGGCCAAACGGAGATTCAATCATGAAATCGATCGTCAACATCACCAAGCAATTCATCCGTGACGAAGAAGGCGCTACGGCCGTCGAATACGGAATGATGGTTGCCCTGATTGCAGCGGTAATCGTTGTGACTGTGACCACCCTCGGCACACAGGTCGAAGCGGCGTTCACCAAGATCAGCAACGCCCTCCCCGCCGCCTGAAAGAGGTGCCGACGGACGAAGCGAGCCTGTCGATTCGTCCGTCGCACCACCGCTTCCACCACGCGCTGCGCACACTGACGAGTCCTTGTCATGCTCATTACCATCTATGCGCCGCCACCGATCGCGCCGTGCGTGATCGCGCTGGTGGTTGCTGCTGCAAGCACTGATCTCCAGTGCCGGCGCATTCCGAACATCCTGGTCGCGGTTGGTCTGGTCGGCGCACTCTTCACGCAGTGCTGGCTGCACGGATTCCCGGCAGGCGCCGTCGCGTGGCTCACCGGTGCACTCGTCGGACTTGGCCTCTTTCTGCCGCTCTATTTGCTGCGCGGGATGGCCGCGGGCGACGTCAAGCTGCTCGCAATGGTCGGCGCGTGGATCGGTCCGCCACTGGTGTTTTACGTCGCGCTGGCGACATGCGTGATCGGTGGCGTGTGGGCGCTGGCGCTGGCGGCGCGACGTGGCCAGGTGAGCAAACTGTTCAGCGCCACGATGTTCGTCCTCATCCATCCAACGTCGCGCAGTGTCAATCCCGCTCCGGCCGAGTCGATGGGAACGATGCCGTACGGCGTCGCGATAGCGGCGGGAACCATCGCCGTGCTGGTGGGTACGGCGGCACAGCTGGAAATCTGAGAATAACCGGACGACGATCCGACTACACCGATCACATTCCGAGTGGCGACGCCGTAGGCGGTGCCACTCGCCGGGGAGCAACGCATGTACGAGCACAATACAGAGGCGGGCTGCGCCGCGAGCATCAGGCATCTGCATGAAGCCCACACAGAGGGCGCTCCCCACGCACAACAGCCTGCCGTCGCGCTGCGCGCACCGCGCTGCGTGGCGGACACTGGGCTGCCCCCGATGCTGGTCTCGCAGTTGGTGCTCAAGTCGACCTTGCTCAACGGCAAATCGTCGGTCGGCGATCTGATCAGGCGGCACTGCCTGACGGCCACAGTACTCGACGAGACGATTGGCTTCCTGGTGCGCGAACACCTGGTCGAGATCGCGTCGCGCGGTGCGACCGACTTCGACGTTCATCTGCGCCTGACTGATGCCGGGCGCACGCTCGCCGCGGCCGAAGCGGCCCGCTGCGCCTATTGCGGTCCCGCGCCGGTCTCGCTCGACAGCTACATGGAAGTGGTTCGCGCGTATTCGGTGCGACGGATCCGCATCACGCAGCCTGACGTGCGTGCTGCATTCGCCGGCATCGTCGTCGATGCGTCCTTGCTCGACTCAGCGGCGGCCGCACTGAACGCAGGCCGCCCGCTGATGCTCTACGGTCCGGCCGGCAGTGGCAAGACCTTCCTCGCCGAATGTCTGGGCAGGCTATTGACTGGCGCAGTGCCGGTCCCTTACGCCATTCATGTCGGCGGGGAGATCATTCTGTTGCATGACCCGCTCGTCCATCACGACGCGCATGGCGAGCCCTCCCCCGACTTGACGGACCGGCGCTGGCGCGCCTGCAAGCGCCCGGTGGTGACGTCCGGCGGCGAGCTGACACTCGAGATGCTCGACCTTCAATACAACCCGAACGGCGGCACCTACCAGGCGCCGCCGCATATGAAGGCCACGATGGGTCTGTACGTCATCGACGACCTGGGCCGTCAGCGCGTCGCGCCGGCCGACCTCCTGAACCGCTGGCTGATGCCGCTCGATCGTGGCGTAGATCAGTTCACGCTGCGGTCCGGCGCCCGTTTTCTCGCGCCATTCGACGTGTGGCCGGTGTTCTCGAGCAACCTGACGCCCGCCGAGTTCAATGACGACGCATTCATGCGCAGGCTCGGCTCCAAGCTCCACGTAGGAGCGCTTTGCGTCGACGACTATCGCCGCGTGTTCGACGCAAAATGCGCGTCGCTGCAACTCGAAGCCGATGCGGGTGCGTTCGATTACCTGCTGCACGAGCTTCACTTGCCGACCGGGACACCGTTTCTCGCCTGCTATCCCAATGACCTGCTTGCCGTGCTTCGGTCGTTCGCGCTCTATCACAGTGACGCCCGCATTGTCACCCAGCATGGACTGGCGCGCGCATGGCGCAGCTACTTCGGCAGCGGTTCCGTTATTACACGGCATCCCGATCAGGTATGCCAACCATCGCGGCCTGGATTTTCCCAACCGCCACTAGAGCAATCGAAGGAGCATCGCCATGAGAAATAGCCGGGTTTTTACGATGTTGGGGATCGCCCTGCTGGCCGGCATCGCCTCCGTGGGATTCGCGTCACGATGGCTGTTGCAAACGTCCTCTTCGGCTGTCACGCCGGTGGCCGTGGCCGCCGCCGAAGTGAGCCTCGGCCAGCCGCTGACCCCGACCCTGGTTCGCATGGTGAACTGGCCAACCGGAAGCATCCCGCCGGGCACATTCAAGGACGCGAAGGCGCTGGAAGGCCGTGTGGTACGCACGAGCCTCGAACCCGGCGAGCCAGTCATCGAGTCGAAGCTCGCACCGCAGGGCACGAAGGGCGGGCTGTCGGCGGTGATCGGAGACGGCAAGCGGGCGATCACAGTGCGCGTGAACGACGTGGTCGGAGTCGCGGGCTTCGCGCTGCCGGGCAACTATGTCGACGTGATCGTCAACACACAGGAGCCTGAGGCCAGGAGCGGCGACCAACAACAAAGCATCTCGAAGATCGTCCTCGAAAAGATCCTGGTGCTCGCGGTCGCCCAGCAGGTGAACCGCGACGACACGCAGCCAAAGGTCGTCAATGCAGTGACGCTCGAAGTTACGCCCGAGCAGGCTGAGAAGCTCGACCTGGCGCGCAGCGTCGGTAGCCTGTCGCTAGTGCTGCGCAACCAGATCGACAATCGCGCGCTGCCGACTGGCGGTGCAACCAAGGTGACGCTGCTGGGCAAGCCTGCCGCCGTTCCGCCTCCGGCGCCCGCGGCCCCGGCAGCCCCGACCCGCGTGAAATACATCGCCCGTTCCACGGCCAGACGCGACTGCATCGGCGTGCTGTCAGGTACGCAAGGCAGCCAGGAATGCTTTTAGCCACGCAACGCGACCATGTGATGCGAGAGACGGCCGCGCCGTAGGTCATTCACCGCGACGGCGTCCAGTACACAAGTCGGCTCACTCGCATCAAGCTACGGGGGAATCACAAAATGAAAACGAATCAGTCAAATGCGACGAGGAGCGGCGCACTGCGTACCGTCCTGCTGACCACGTCTGTATGCGCGTCGCTGTTGGGCACTCAAGGCGTGCTCGCACAGGAAGCCGTCGAGAACGGCACGCTCGGCAAACTCGGCACCATGCCGCTGCCGCAGGGCCGTGGCCCGATGCAAATGACCATCACCATGAATTCCAATCCGGCCCAGCAATCCGGCGGGATGCAGAGCGCCTCCGCGCGCGGCCCGGCGTGTACCCGCACGCAATCGGAAGAAAACACCACGGTGGTGCCGGTCGGCAAGTCGACGCTGATTCACACCGCCGAAGCGGTGCGCAATCGCACGCTCGGTAATCCACAGGTCGCACAGGCGACCATGGTGTCGCCGCAAACGCTCTATCTGGTCGGACTCACTGTCGGCACCACGAACATGATCGTGCAAGGCAAGAGCGGTGCGTGCGAAGTGATCAATGTTGTCGTGAGTGCCGATTCAGGCGGCCTGCGGACATCATTGTCCGAACTGTTGCCGGCAGAGCCGAACATCCGTGTCGGCACTGCCGCCGACAACCTGGTCCTGGCCGGTCGGGTTTCCAGTGCACAGGCGGCGGAACAGGCAATGGAGATCGCCAGGGCTTACGCGCGCAGCGCAGCGCAAGCCAACGGCAACGGCAACGCCGCTGTCAACGGCAACGGCAAACCCCCTGGCGTGTTGAACATGATGAGCGTCGACTCGCCACAACAGGTGATGCTGGAGGTCAAGGTCGCCGAAGTCTCGAAGACCTTGCTCAACCAGATGGGCTCAGCCCTGAACATCCAGGGTGGCTTCGGCTCGTGGAGCGGCGCCCTGGTGAGTAGCCTGCTCGCCGGGGTTTCAAGCCTCGTCGCCGTCAACAAGGCGAACAACCGGCCGTTCAACATCGCGCTCGATGCGCAAAACGGCGACAACCTGGTGAAGATCCTCGCCGAACCGAATCTTGTCACGCTGAGTGGCCAGGAAGCGACGTTTCTCGCTGGCGGCAAGGTCTTCATTCCGGTGCCGCAGAGCAACAACGGTACCGGCGGGTCGACAATCACCCTGCAGGAAGAAGAATTCGGCGTCGGCCTGAAATTCACACCGACTGTGCTCGCAGGCGGGCGCATCAATCTGCGGGTCGCGCCTGAGGTCTCCGAGTTGTCCCCTACCGGCGTCACAGTCAGCGCGACCAATGTCAGCGGCGTCGCGATTCTGCCGCTGATCACGACTCGCCGAGCCTCGACCACGGTCCAGATGAACGACGGCGAGAGCTTCGCGATCGGCGGCCTGATCAAGAACAACGCCACCGGCGCACTGAAGGCGATACCCGGCGTCGGCGAAGTGCCCGTGCTCGGGGCGTTGTTCAGAAGCACGTCGTTCCAGCAGGACCGGACCGAGCTCGTCTTCATCATTACGCCGCACCTCGTCAGGCCGTTGCAAACCGCCTCGAATATTCCGCTTCCGACCGACAGCTTCACCACACCCAACGAAGCGGACGTCTATGCGACGGGGAACATGGAAGGTCGCAGCCCATCGCACAATGCAGCGCCTGTCCCACCTACGCAAACGCCCGCTGCGCCTGCACCCGCTCCGCAGGCTCCGGCCGCGGCACCGGCTCCGGCGCTTGCGCCATCGCGCGAACCTGCACCGGCGCCGAGGAAATCAGCTGCCCTTTCCGACCCGCAAGTCATCGCCCAGCCAGTGCCGATCCAGCCGACAGTGACGGCACCGCTGCAGGAACCGCGGGCCAGTGCGCCGGCCTCGCTGGCAGACGACCCTGCCGCGCGTGCCGTACGCATCGAGGCGGCCGCCGCGCAGATTGCGGCGCACGAACGGCAGCAGAACAACAAGCCGGGAGCGTCGTCCGCTTCCGCACAGAACTGAAGTCTCCCCAGGAGAACATCATGACCACCCGCCACATTCTCTTCTTGCGCCGGGCAGCACTGATCGCACCGGCCTGTGCGGCACTGAGCGGTTGCCTGTCGTCGACGCCCGTCTGGGACAGCCACTTCGGCCAGGCCGTGCGGACCGTAACGCAGGCGCAGATCATCGATCCCGACGCGGCGACCCATAATCCGTCCGTCGACGGGCTCGACGGCAAGGCCGCAGTTGCGGCGATGTCGAACTACAACAAGTCGATCCAGCAAGCCCCGCAGAACAGCAACGCGTTCGTGATTGGCGTGGGCAGCAACGGAAACAGTGGCGGGGGCATGCTCACCGCCCCGTCAAGCGGCCAGTAGACACTTCGAGCCGAGGGCATCATGGATCGCCAAATACAACGTGGGGGGAGCCGCGGTGCGGGTCATCGCGAGCGCGGCGTGGTGTCGATCATCGTCGCGCTGTCGCTGGTGGTGCTGATCGGCTTCGTCGGCCTGGCGCTCGACCTCGGCAAGCTGTATGTCACCAAGAGCGAGTTGCAGAATAGTGCGGACGCGTGCGCGCTGTCAGCTGCGCGGGACTTGACCGGGGCAATCGACTTGAGAATTCCGGAGGCTGACGGCATCACGGCGGCGCATCTGAACTATGCGTATTTTCAGGGAAGCGCGGTGCAGAGCCTGACCGACACCAACGTGACGTTCAGCACTTCGCTCAGCAACGCCTTCCAGCCCAGATCTGCGATTAACGCGGCGACATCGGCCAACATCAAGTATGTGCAGTGCACGGCGGCAAGCACTGGCATCGCCAGTTGGTTCATCCAGGTGCTCAATGTACTGCCCGGCGTGAACGTGGCCTTGGCGCAGGACGTTTCCGCGCGCGCGGTCGCCACCGTCGGCGCGGCGCAAACGACTTGTGCGCTTCCTGTCTTCATCTGCAAGCCGGGTACCGCAACATCACCGCCGGTAGCGGGGGCGGCTTACAACATCGGTGACTGGATCACTTCGAAAGCGGGCTCGCCGCCCACCTATGGCGCTGGCAGCTTCGGCTGGGCCAGCCTCAACTCAGATAAATCGGCCAGCTCGATCGCCTCACAATTAACGGGCAACCAATGCACGCTGCCGGCCGCCGGTGCGCTGCTCGGCTCACCGGGCAACAAGGTCGGCGATACATTCGCATGGAACACGCGCTTCGGGATCTATGGCGGCAAGTACAAGGGTCCATCTGATGGTGTGCCTGATTTCACTGGTTACGCTTATACGTCGACCACTTTCACACCGCAAAACAACGCCTATCCGGATTTCGTCGCCAGACGAGCGACATTCGCGTCGTACCAGGGTGACGGCAATCCGTCACCACCGATGTCCGGGCTCAACACCGGCGGCACCGCCACGCAGAGCAATTACTACAGTGGGGCTGACCGCAGGCTCGCGCTCGCTCCCGAGGTGAACTGCACACAGTATCTCACTGCGAAACAGGCAAGCGTCCTCGATTGGGTCTGCGTGCTGATGCTCGACCCGATGGAAAAAGGTGGCGGTGCAGGCCCGGTGCACCTCGAATACCGGGGCCGGTCGACTGACCCCGGCAGCCCCTGCGCAACCCAGGGCGTGCCCGGCGACGTCAATGCGGTCGGCCCGCAAGTGCCGGTGCTGGTGCAATAGGAGCATTCATGAAAAGGCATCCTGTTTCTCCGAAACGCATGCGCGGCGTCGCTGCCGTCGAATTCGCGCTCGTGCTGATCCCGCTCGTGCTGCTCGTCGCCGGTGTGTCCGAATTCGGACGCGCCATTTACCAATATGAGGCACTCACGAAGTCGACGCGCAACGCCGCCCGCTACCTGTCGGAATACTTGCCGTCCGACACCTCTTATCCAACGTATAAGAGCGAAGCGCTGTGTCTCGCGGTTTACGGCAACACGGGCTGCACCGGGTCGTCCCTGGTGCCGGGTCTGACGACGAGTCTCGTGGCGGTCTGCGACAGCGCTTCTCCTTGCACAGGCCCGTCGGATCCATCTCAGTTCGCAAACGTCGCGACGTACGACTCGAACAACGGCGTGAACTCCGGTACGCCTGTCGGCACGATCAACCTCGTCGAAGTGAAAATCACGGGCTTTCCCTATGCGCCGCTCCTGCCGGTTTTCAACCCTACCGCGACGACGTTCAACGACATCCTGACGGTGATGAGGCAAGTGTCATGAAAACACCGACATTGCGAGGTACTTCGCTGCGCGGCCAGCGCGGCGCAACCGCAGTCGAATTCGCACTGGTCTCAGGCATGTTGTGCATGCTGCTCATCGGTATCTGCGAGTTCTCCCGCGTGCTCTTCGACTGGAACACCGCGAGCGAGGCAGTCCGGCTGGGAGCACGCACTGCCGTGGTATGCGATGCCAACGCGGCCGTGATCAAAACGCGAATGCAAGCACTGCTGCCGTTGCTGAATAACGCGAACGTGGACGTGTCTTATTTGCCGGCCGGGTGCGACGCGGACGTCTCCACGGCACGTAACTCATGCAACACGGTCACGGTCAGCATTACTGGCGTCACTGTGCAAACCATCATTCCGTTCGTGCCGCAGAGTCTGACGATGCCGCCATTCACCACTACCTTGCCGCGCGAGAGCCTGACCAGCTCGAGCGGCGGCACCACGTGCAACTAAAGCGTCCACCTGGTGACCACATCATGCTCAATATCCTCATCAGTTCGGAACACGCTGCCCGGATGTCCGAGATCGTTCGCCTTGTCTCGGACTTCGGCAGCTACACCACCACACGAACGCACGGTGCGCCGTCGACGTTGCTGGAGCGCGGCGACAGCCTCGACGCTTTCGATGTGCTGATCATCGACGCGCCGTCGCTCGAACGGGCCGAACTGGCGGCCGTGGACACACTGGTTCACCGCTATGCGCGCCTGATCTGCATACTGTTGTTGTCCGAAGCGTCGCCGGACGCACTGATCGCGGCGATGCGGGCAGGCATTCGCGACGTCCTCAACTGGCCGCTGGAGCCGCGCGCCCTCGACGACGCGCTCAAGCGCGCGAATGCGCAGCATGCCGCACACCAACGGCACCAAACGCATATCGCGTCGTTCATTTCTTGCAAAGGCGGCGCAGGTACCAGCTTCATCGCAGCAAACGCCGGCTATGCGATCTCCGCATTGCACGACAAGCGGGTGCTACTGGTCGACCTGAACCAGTCGTTCGGCGATGCGGCGTTCCTTGTCAGCGACCAGTCGCCGCCATCGACGCTGCCACAGATGTGCGCGCAGATCGACCGGATGGATGCCGCGTTTCTCGATCAATCCCTCACGCACGTGAGCCCCGGCTTTCACGTCCTCGCGGGCGCGGGTGATCCGCTCAAGGCGCACGAGATTCGCGAGGAAAAACTCGAGTGGATTCTCGGCGTCGCAGCGCCACGCTACGACGTCGTGCTGTTCGATCTGGGCCAGAGCATCAATGCGTTATCGATCGTCGCGCTCGACCGCAGCGCCCAGGTGCATATGGTGCTTCAGGCAAGCATGCCGTACGTGCGGGCCGCGCTGCGCCTGCAGGAAATCCTCGTGTCGCTTGCTTACCCGCCTGACCGGCTCCGGGTGCTGCTCAACCGGCACCGCCGCGGCGACGAGCGCGCCAGGAGTGCACTCGAACAGGTGCTGGGCAAGCGGCCATCGCACATGATTCCCGATGATCCACAGGTGGCATATGAGGCGGTCAATCAGGGAGAGCCGGTGTTGAAGATGGCTCCCAAAAGCCCGCTCGCACGGAGCCTGCAAACGCTCGCGCAAAACATCGCCACCGAGTCCTCGGGCGTCGCGCCCGCCGACAAGCGCAATGAACCGCTTTTTGGGAATTTGTTCAGGCGCTCCGTCGCACCGCGGCAGCCCAAGATCTCGTAACGCTTCGACGAGGAGAGCTTCATGTCATTACGCGAACAACTATCGTCCAGCATGATCCATGCGCTGCAAGCGCGCCATTCCGGCGATGGGGCATCGCCCGGTCTGGCGCGCGTCGCATATCAGAAACTGAAGCAACGGGTCCACGGGATCGTGCTCGATCGCGTGGAACTGGAACGGCTGTCGCGCTTGCCCGCCGAACAGGTCCGTCAGGAGGTCAACGCGCTGATCACGCGCATCCTCGAGGAGGAGAAGACGCCGGTCAACGATCTGGAGCGCAAGCAGCTCGCGATCGACATCCATGACGAAATGTTCGGCTTCGGCCCGCTCGAGGCGCTGCTGCGCGACCCCACCGTCTCCGACATACTCGTCAACACACACCACACGACCTACGTCGAACGCCGTGGCCGGCTCGAACTGACCGACGTGACCTTCTACGACGACGCGCACCTGATGAAGGTCATCGAGAAGATCGTCTCGCGAGTCGGACGCCGCATCGACGAGTCGAGCCCGATGGTCGATGCGCGCCTGCCCGACGGCTCGCGGGTCAACGCGATCATCCCGCCATCGGCCATCGACGGGCCACTGGTGTCGATCCGGCGCTTCGCCGTCAGCCCGCTGCAGGTATCGGATCTGGTCGCATCGCAAAGCCTTTCGCCGCCGATGGCCGAGCTGCTCGACGCTCTGTCGCGCGCAAAAATAAACACCCTCGTATCGGGCGGGACCGGCAGCGGCAAGACCACGCTGCTGAACATCCTGTCGGGCTTCATCCCGGAGGACGAGCGCATCGTGACGATCGAGGATGCGGCCGAGCTTCAGTTGCGTCAGCGACATGTCCTGCGCCTGGAAACGCGGCCGCCGAACGTCGAAGGACGAGGCGAGATCACCCAACGCACGCTCGTTCGCAACGCGCTGCGGATGCGCCCCGATCGCATCATCCTCGGGGAAGTGCGCGGCGCGGAAGCACTCGACATGCTCAATGCGATGAACACCGGCCACGAAGGATCGCTCGCGACGATTCACGCGAACACGCCGCGCGACGCGCTGACCCGCCTCGAAAACATGATCAGCCTCGCCGGACTCGCAGTGCCGCCGAAGAACCTGCGCCAGCAGATATCGTCGGCGATCTCGGTAGTCGTCCAGACGGCCCGGCTGGCCGACGGGCGCCGAAAAATCATCAGCATCCAGGAACTGACGGGCATGGAAGGCGATACCGTCAACATGCAGGAGATCTTCACGTTCAAGCGAACCGGTGTCGATCAGAGCGGTGCGGTACGCGGCTACTTTTGCGCGACCGGCGTGCGGCCCAGGTTTGCGGACCGGTTGCAGGCGTTCGGCATCACGCTACGCGACCAGATTTACGATCCAGCGCGACACTTCGAGACCGCGTAACGGGCGCGCCGGACGGTGGCGGCGCTGACCTTCTGTTTTGGGAGACATCCATGAATCCGATCTTCTACGCCTTCGTCGTGTTGCTGTTCGTCGCCGTGGTATTGGGTACCGCTGGCCTGTACCAATGGTGGAACGGCCGCCACGGTCCTGCCGCGCGCCGCCTCAAGCAGCGCATTCAGGCACTGTCGGCGGGCGCGCAAGTGCAGGGAGAGCGTCTGACGATCCTGAAGCAGCACATGCTCAGCGAGTCAAAGCAACTCGACGCACTGATGATGCACGTGCCGCGCGTGCAGATGCTCGACCGGATCATTCTGCAGTCCGGGTTGAGCCTCACTGTGGGACGCCTCGCCGGGCACAGCGTGCTCGCCGTCGCGATCGTGGCGGGGGCTGCGAGTTTCGCGCCGATCCCAGTGCCGATGCCGATGATCATGCTGGCCGGCCTCGCCGCGTTCGCTTTCCCGACGCTGCGGGTCCTGCACAAGCGCCGCGAGCGCCTGCGCGTGCTCGAGAAGCAGTTGCCCGACGCCGCCGACATGATCAGTCGGGCATTGCGCGCGGGGCATTCTTTCCCGACCTCGATCGGCATGCTAGGCAGCGAGTTTGCAGAGCCGATGGCCAGCGAATTTCGCATCGTGTTCGATGAGATCAACTACGGCGTCGCGCTGAATGAAGCCCTGATGAATCTTGCCACACGCGTCCCTGTGCCCGATCTGCGCTATTTCGTGATCGCGGTGCTGATTCAGCGGGAAACCGGCGGCAACCTGGCCGAGATACTGGACAGCATTGCGTCGCTGGTTCGCGCGCGCCTGCACCTGGCAGACAAGGTGCGCGTGCTGTCTGCGGAGGGGCGTCTGTCCGCGTGGATTCTCGGGCTGTTGCCGTTCGTCGCCGGCGGCGTAATGCAGGCGATGAACCCCAAGTTTCTTGCGATGCTGTGGCAGGACCCGGCCGGATTGAAGGTCACCCAGGTGATCCTTGCCTCGATGGTATTCGGCGTGATGTGGATGCGGCGCATCGTGAACATCCGTGTGTGACGGCAGGCCACCGCGCATAAAAAGACCTGGAGAACTCTGATGGAAACCCTCAATTCCACCCACGTGCTGCTGTTAGGCAGCCTGTTTGTGGCGGTATCCGGCGCAGTCGCCGGCCTCATCTTCTGGCTGGCGCCGCGCGACATGCAACGCCGCATCGAGCAGGCGGGCGGCGTGTCCGTGCCGGTGGAACCGTCCTCGCCGACTGGCGTCGCGTGGGCCGAAAAAATTGCGGACATCTCACGTCCGATTTCGCGGCTCTCCATCCCGAAAGAGGGCTGGGAAGACTCCCCGTTACGGCTGCGTCTGATGAACGCCGGCTGGCGCACGCCGACATCCGCTTCGCTCTATTTCACGGCGAAGACGATTCTCGCGCTGCTGCTGCCGCTACTCGGGCTCGGGACACTGTGGCTGTTGGGCTCAACGCTCGTGGACAACCAGCCGGTGCTGTGGATGCTCCTGACACTGCTTGGAGCAATCGGCTATTACACGCCGAATGTCGTGCTAACGCACTGCCGGGCACTGCGTCAGCGCGCGATCTTCGAGGGCTTTCCGGATGCGCTCGACTTGCTGACGGTGTGCGTCGAAGCGGGCCTGAGCATTGACGCCGCGCTGATGCGCGTCGCCGACGAGATCGGGATCGGCAGCCCGGCGGTGGCAAGCGAACTGCAATTGATGTTGCTTGAAATGCGCTCCGGCTTCTCAAAAGAAAAAGCGCTTCGCAACCTCGCACTGCGCACCGGTGTCGAGGACATCAATATGTTCGCATCGATGCTGATTCAGGCGGAACGCTTCGGCACCAGCATCGGCGCGTCGCTGCGGGTCATGTCCGACACGCTGCGCACGCGTCGCAAGATGCTCGCCGAGGAACGCGCCGCGAAGATCGCGCTGAAGCTGATGTTCCCGCTGATTTTCTGCATTTTTCCTGCGCTACTTACGGTGCTGATCGGTCCCGCATGTATCCAGATCTATCGTGCGTTGTTGCCGGCGCTGTCCGGCTCGGGCAGCTGAGATCCGGCATCGTCCGGTGGCATTCGCCTGGAACTCATGGCGGCGCTACAAGAGATTCGGCCTTCAGGCCTTGAAACCAACGACAGCAGGACGCGCGGCGAACGCGGCGTACCCATTGCACAGTCATTATTCGGGGGACTCACTAATGAAATTGGATAGCTCAGCTCTGGCAACTCGGCCGGCCGATTCCAGCAGCTTCACAGCCGGTGCACAAGCGCCTTCACGCCCAGCGGAACGAACTCGATTGACGCGCATGCAACTCGCGACAGAAATCGTCGTGCGAACCCTTACCGCTGTGGTGCTTTCCCTATTCGTGGTCTCGACGGCCCGCCAGTATCTGATGGATCCGTCTCGTATCACGCTGATATTCTTCGCGTTGTCGGGCGTGCTGACCGTGGGTTTAGCGATCGTCTCGCGCGTGCCGCGCGAGCGCGACTGGAATCCGGTCAGCCTGGCGATCACCCTTTTCGGCACCTTCTATTATCTGGCGATCCGGACCGAGCCAGGTATCCGGCTGGTACCGGAATTTCATGCCGTGGCGATACAGCTATTGGGCGTCGTCATCCAGGTCTACGCAAAGTGCTCCCTTCGGCGTTCATTTGGCCTGTTGCCGGCCAATCGCGGGGTGATCGTCTTCGGTCCCTACCGCGTCGTCCGCCATCCGATGTACCTTGGCTATATCGTCACCGATGCAGGCTTTCTGCTTGCAAACTTTGGCGGTTGGAACGTCCTCGTCATCTTCATACTGTGGACGCTGCAAATCGGACGCATCATGCAGGAAGAACGCTTGTTAGCGAAAGACGACACCTACCGCAAATACAAGAGCCGTGTCCGATATCGCCTGGTCTTCGGGCTTTTTTGATTTTCAAAAAGGTGCTGGCCAGGGAGAAGATCGCGTCGGTGTGTTCACCGGTCGAGCAGCATATTCCGGCGTGCTGGCGGCGCGGTCCGCACCCGGGATACCAGGACGTTTGCCGGGGCAGCAGATCCGCCCGTTGCATGGGCGGCGGGCTGGGAATCCAGACGGAAGAACGAAACCGCCTGGTTCAGTTGCCGGCCCTGATCCTCGAGCGATTTCGACGCGGCCGCCGCTTCCTCCACCAGCGCGGCATTCTGCTGCGTCACTTCGTCCATCTGCGTGATCGCCTGATCGACCTGCTCGATCCCGCGACTCTGCTCGGTCGACGCGGCCGCGATTTCCCCCATGATGTCGGTCACCCGTGTCACGGCCTGTGTGACCTCGGCCATCGTCTTTCCCGCCTCATTGGCAAGCGACGACCCATCCCGGATCTTCTGTACGGACGCGTTGATCAGATCCTTGATCTCCTTCGCGGCACTGGACGACCGCTGGGCGAGGCTGCGCACTTCACTCGCGACCACCGCGAACCCGCGCCCCTGCTCACCTGCACGGGCAGCCTCCACCGCCGCATTCAGTGCGAGGATGTTGGTCTGGAACGCGATCCCTTCGATGATCCCGGTGATATCCGCAATCCTGCTGGAACTCGTGCTGATCTCGCCCATCGTGTCGACCACTTTGCCAACGACCTGATTGCCTCGCCCCGCTACTTCGGATGCGTTGGCCGACAGCGAGCTCGCCTGCTGTGCGTTCTCGGCGTTCTGCTTCACGGTAGCGGTCAGCTCTTCCATGCTTGCGGCGGTTTCCTGCAGCGATGCGGCCTGCTGTTCCGTGCGCGACGAAAGATCCACATTGCCCGACGCGATCTGGCTTGAACCGGTGGCGATGCTGTCGGCGGAAGTACGGACCTGACCGATCAGGCGAACGAGGCTGGCCTGCATCTCGCCCATCGAGGCAAGCACACTTCCGGCCCGCGCATTCTTCGCCCCCGGCACCGGACTCAAATCGCCGCCGGCCACGCGCTGAGTCACTTCGCCCAGTGCCGCCGGCTCGGCGCCCAGCGCGCGCAGCAGGTCCCGCGTGATGACGACGCCAGCCACGACCGCCATCGCGACCGCGGCCACACAGATCGCAATCAGCAGGTTCCGTTGGCTCGCAAATTGATCCGTTGATTGTTGGACCATCCGTGCCGCACGTTCACGGGTAAAGCCCTGATATTCGTTGGACGCCTTGATGAAGGCCGAAAGCAATGGCCTGCATCGGGTGTCGATCTCCGCAATCGCTGCGTCGCGTTGATTGTTGACGGCCAGCTTGTCAATTTCCAGCGCCACGGGACGGTAAAGCGCTTCGATTCGCGGAAGTTCGGCCGCGAGACTCCGTGCCTTGTCGCTCATGTCGGAAGCGCCAGCCACCATCGCGTTAAACTTTTCCAGTCGGGTCTCGACCTTGCGTTCGCTTTCCTCGACAGCAGCCTTTTCAAGCTCAACGTCGGCAGCAGTGGTAACCAGCACCAGATTGCGCACCGCCATGGCGCGATCATCAACAGCATTGCGAACAGCTTCAGCCGCTTTGGCTCGCGCGTCGATACCACTGATATAGCCGGAAAAACGGTCGTTCGCGTCGTTCAGCTCCCACAGCGATAGTCCCGAGACGATCAGCACGATAAAGGCCAATGCCCCGAAAGCCACCGTGAGCTTTGCCTTCACAGACAGTTTATTCAGAATCATCTTTCGCTTCCATTTTCAACGGCGAGACACGCAAATGCGGGCAATCGCGCGTGATGTCCGAGTCACACAACGGTATGCGCCCGCGCCCCCTGCAAACTGATGCACCCTGCATAAGCGTTTACGGCGGCGAAGCTGACGAACTGCAGCCTTGGTTAACCCCTGCGTCCAATGCGCAAACGTTGGCGAAACATTGAATTGTTCTATCGGGATTAATTATTGTTAAACCGCGTATTTATTAGACAAAATAAAATCGGCGAATATGGAAGATCACGCGAATTGCACAGGTTTTGTAAAGAAACCGTGATATTCGCGAAAGGGATTTTTAAAATGCGGTTCCCACGTCATCGTCATAACGTGGGTCGCCCAGGGCTTTAATGCTTCAGGCAGGTGTCGGCGTTCTTCCACGTGCAGACGTCGAGTCCGGTGTGAATGACCGGCGGCACCGACTTCCCTTGCGCGAGGTCACGCATGACCATCGCGGCACGGTAGCCCATTTCCTCGGGCCGCTGGCCGACGAGCACATTCACCTTGCGGTCCTTGAGCGCTTGCAGTTCGGGCCCGAGCGTATCCGCCGAGACGATCACGAACTTGCCGTTCTTGATCTTGTCCATGATCGGCGCGACAACCTGCGAAAAAGCCTGCGGCGCAAAGAGTGGCCAACCACCCGCGAACAGAAAGGCGTCGAGACCGGTAGGGTTGGCGGTCAGCGTGTCCTGCATCATCTGGTTCGCCTTGGCGGCGTCGTCGTTCACGTAGAGCGGACAGCCACTGATCTCATGCCAGCCGTTCTCGCCGGCAAGCTTCGCGATGCCTTTCTTGCCGGACAGCACGTCGCGCGCGCCCTGGGCTCGCTGGTTGATGTTCTCCGCCGCCGGATTGCCCATCACGAGGCAGACATTGCCGCCCTTCGGCATCAGCATCTTCAACTGCTCGCCGAGCTTGGCGCCCAGTTCGTAGTTGTCGGTGCCGACATAGCTCTTGCGCAGCGAGGCATCCTTGGGCAGCAAATCGGCATCCGCGGTGATGACCGGGACCGATCCGCCGCGGCGGCGCAATACCTCCGCCACGGCCGGCGCGTTCGCGGGCGAGATCGCCATGCTCGCGACGCCCTTGGTCAGCAGGTCGTCGATGATCTGTACTTGCGCGCTCTCATCCGCGGCGGTCGCGGGGCCGGTGTAGTAGCAGTTATAGCCTTGCTTGCTGAGTTCCTTGTTGGCCCGTTCGCATCCTTGATGCATGAGATCGAAGTACGGGTTGTCGAGACCCTTCACCACCAGCGCGAGGGTCTTGTCGGCCGCGAAGCCCGGAGACGCCAGCATCGCGAGGCCCCCGGCCACGGCAATCCACATCCACAGTTTCTTCATCGTTCCCTCCTGTTCGGCACCGGCTTCCCGGCGCCCATATCTGCCCTGCCGCGAAGCGGCCGGCGCATCCGAAGACGTTTCAATCTCCTTGCCGCTCGCCGCCGAGCCGGTTGAAAAGCACCGCGACGATGATGAAGCTGCCGACGACGGTCCCCTGCCAGAACGCGTCGACGCCGAGCAGGATCAGGCTGTTGCGGATCACTTCGATGAGCGCCGCGCCGACGATCGTTCCGAAGGCGCTGCCGACCCCGCCGGCCAGATTGGTCCCGCCGACCACGGTGGCAGCGATCACGCGCAGCTCGTCGCCGGTGCCGAGGCCTGTCGTCACCGCGCCTAGCCAGCCGACTTCGAGGATCGCCGCGACCCCCGCCATGAGCCCGCAGAGCACATAGACGGAGCAGACGATGCGGCGCACAGGCACGCCGGTCAGATTCGCCGCATGGCGGTTGCCGCCGATCGCGAAGACGTAGCGGCCCCAGCGGGTCCAGCCGAACGCGAACCAGAACAGCAGCCCGAGCAGGATCAGGAACCAGACTGGATTGGCGACGCCGAGCGTCGCGCCGCCGCCGAGAGCAAGGAGCTTGCTCCCGTCGGGGCCGAACTCGAAAATGGTCCGGCTGCGGGAAATCACGAGCGCGAGGCTGCGGCCGACGCTGAGCATGGCGAGCGTCACGACGAAAGGCTGCATGCCGAGATACGCGATCAGCACGCCGTTGACGAGGCCGACGAGCCCGGCGGTCAGGAGCCCCATGCCGATACCGGCCCAGATCGGGTAGCCCGCGTTCATGACGACCGAAAGCACGATGCCGCTGATGCCGATCGTCGAGCCGACCGAAATGTCGATGCCGCCCGTGACGATCACCGCCATCATGCCGAGCGCGACGATGGCGACGAAGGCGAAGTTTCGCGTGACGTTGAACAGATTCTCGGAGGTCGCGAAGGTCGAGGTCGCAAAAGACAGCGCGACGCAGGCGATGATCGTTGCCAGCACGACCCAGAACACCTGGCTCGCGAGCAGCCCCGACCAGCGGGTATGCGTCCTCGCGGACTGAGGATCATCGAGCAATGGCGGCATTGGAGGGGGCCTTCGCGGCGCGTCGTTCAATGGTGGGTCTCCCGTGCGAGGCAAGTTCACGCGGCGGCGATGGCTCCCGTGATGAGACCGGTCACTTCTTCCGGGGAGGACTGTTCGGTGTTCTTGTCGGCGACCTTGCGCCCGCGCCGCATGACAACCACGCGGTGAGCGACGGCGAATACGTCAGGCATGCGGTGGCTGATCAGGATGACCGCAATACCGTGTTCGGACAGGCGTTTGATCAGATCGAGCACCTCGGCGACCTGGCGCACACTGATCGAGGCGGTCGGCTCGTCCATCAGGACGAGCCGCGCTTCCGACAGGCGCGTGCGAGCGATGGCCACGGCCTGCCGCTGTCCCCCGGACATTTGCCGGACGAGGTCGCGCGGGCGCGTTTCGGACTTGAGGGCCTTGAACAGTTCACCGGCGCGCCGATACATGGTCGCGTGATCGAGCACGCGGATCGGCCCGAACCCGATCCGCGGTTCGCGGCCGAGGAAGACATTGGCGGCTGCCGTCAGGTTGTCGCAAAGTGCGAGATCCTGATAGACGACCTCGATGCCGCGCGCGCGGGCATCGACCGGCTTATTGAAATGCACGGGCTTTCCATCTATCAGCATCTCGCCGTGCGAAGGCGGAAAGTTGCCAGCGACGACTTTCACCAGGGTCGATTTCCCGGCACCGTTATCGCCCATGAGCCCGACCACCTGGCCCGGCTCCAGACTGAGCGTCACGTCGGTCAGGGCTTGAATCGCGCCGAAATGTCGAGAAACGCCTCTGAGTTCAAGGAGACTCATGGACTGTCGCGCTCGTTGGGGTGAAGACGCCCATTGCATTGGCCGGGCCGCCATCGGACATGCGAAGTAAGTAGCTGTTTTTTAGTGCACGTCGGGGCTTTTAGCAAGGTTCGATAGTCACGTGGCGACAGCCATCGCTTCGAACTTTGCGATGACGCCATTCCGCGCGTCTTGTGCTGCTCTGTTCGCCTTCGGCTCGATCACGGCTCCGATTCGTCGTCTGCGGTACCGGCGCTTATCCTGAAAATTGCATGCAGCCAGATGATTTGGTGTAATCGTTTGTTCGTACAACAAATGAGAAAAAACAATGGTGTGGATTTACAGGCATGAAAGTCACAAGTTGTACCACGACGACGAATACATCACAGATACCGGATATTCCGGTAAGGGCGAGCACAAGGACAGACACAGTAGCCAGTACATTCGCGACAAAGGACCGATCCCCGTTCGCCGGTATGAAATTACGGCACCGTTTCCGCACCCCAAAACTGGACGGTATTCGATGCGGCTCAACCCCGTTGCGGGAACGGGCCTGGGCGGGCGCGACGGCTTCATGATCCACGGCGACAGCATGAGAGAACCCGGCAACGCGTCAAATGTGTGTATCGTTCTGCGCTTGCCATTCCGGGAGCAAATCTTGAACAGTGGCGACAGAATGCTTAGGGTGGAACATCCATGAAACACGCTCTTGCAGTCCTGCTGCTATCCCTTCCCGCGTTATGCCTGGCGCAAGGCAGACCGAACCCGCCATGCGACAGGTGGCCGACCAACATCGCAGAAGGAAGACTAAAAAGCGCTGGCATCCTTGGAAGGATCGACTATACGAAAACCGAAGCCGTGCAACTGGCGTCCGAAAAAATAGGAAAATATGAGGATGGCGAACAAATGTGGCGTGAGGTCTATCACATCACCTTCCACGAAAAAAACGGAAACAAGGTCAAGGTGATTGCTGTGAACGAAGGAGCAGGCGAATTTGAATGCTCGATAGGTGGGGTTGACGTCTTTATTGTTTCGGGTCATTTGCCATCACGCGACACCGACAGAGTGTTCAAGCAGATAGAGTGAGGTCCTTTGAATTCATGAAACACGCTCTTGCAGTCCCGCTGCTATCCCTTCCCGCGCTATGCCTGGCGCAAAGCAGACCTAACCCGCCATGCGACAGGTGGCCGACCAACATCGCCGAAAACAGCCTAAAAAGCGCAGGCATGCTTGGCAGTATCGACTATACGAAAACCCAGGCTGTGCAACTGGCGTCCGAGAAAATTGGAAAAGATTAGGATGGCGAACAGTTGTGGCGTGAGGTCTATCACATTACCTTCCACGAAAAAAACGGAGACAAGGTCAAGGTGATTGCTGTGAACGACGCTGGAGAATTTGAATGCTCGATGAGTGCCGTAGAGGTCTTTGTCGTTTCGAAGCATTTGCTGTCAAGAATCGAGAACGACAGAATGTTCAAGCAGATAGAGTGAGGTCCCTTGAATCCATGAAACACGCTTTTGCAGTCCTGCTGCTATCCCTTCCCGCGCTATGTTTGGCGGAACCCGGACCATATCCGCCATGCGGCGACGAGTTTCCGGCCTAGTGGCCCAGATGGCGCTAAGAAAAACTGACATCCTCTCGTTGGATTTCGACGCCACGAAAACCAGGGCGGCGCGACTCGCGTCCGAGAAGATTGGCAAATATGAGGATGGCGAACCAATGTGGCGCGGGGTCTATCAGATTACCTTTGAGGAGCGAAACGGAAATAAGATCAAGGTGGTTGCTGTGTACAAGATAGGCGAACCTGAGTGTACGATTAGTGACGAACAGTTTCTTATCGTTTCGAAACAGTTGCAGCTCGTCCGCGGGGACACTCGGTACAGGCAGATCGAGTGAGCCGTGCCAGTTCAGACACGGACCCGCGTCGCGCGGGCTGCAGGCCACGCGCTCACGACGGCCCCATGTACGAACTGCCCCTGAGAACTGATGTATCCCCAGGCCCACTTCCTCCGTGGGCCTTTTTTTGCATCCAGTGCTTTCCGACCGGTCAGCCTGGTCGGAATGCTCAATGGGTCATACGTTCAAGCGCTTTCGTCGCCCGCTGGGCAAGGCTCGATAGTCACGTGGCGACAGCCATCGCTTCGACGTTTGCGATGACGCGTGCTGCGTGTCTTGTGCTGCTCTGGTCGCGTTCGGTTCGCTCACGGTTCTGATTCGTCGCCAGCGGTCTGGTCGATGAAGCGGGCCAGTCGATTGGTGTCGGCGTCCGTCCAACCGTCGGCAGGCATCACGCTGGCCCACCCCCTGACGTAGTCCAACGACGAGTAGTTGTGACCAAAACCCGGCGGCACGCCGAGCTGGAAAATCAGATCGGCCACCGCCTGCACGCCGGAGACGATGGGAAACCAATGCATGGCGTCGGGCACGTCGAAGCCGCGGGGCCGAGCCATCCATTCTGGCGGCCACCAGAACGCCCTGGCATTCCAGAACACGGCCGGATCGGCCGGATGCTGAAGGTACACGATTCGCGGGGCCGGCCAGTTGGCGTCCAATTTCATTTGATTGGGATCGCGGTTCAAGAACCGTACGACGCGCCCCCCATTGAAGATCGGCTGCCAGAACGGCGAGCCGCGATCGCGCTCGCGAGTGAGTTGCGCATGAATAGGGTTGCTTTGTTTGGCGCCGGCGATCAGCACGCCATCCGTGCGGGCCACCATGTTGGCCACTGACGCAGATGCGTCGGTCCCTACGAAAGGCGCCTCCACCCCCGCGGCGCCGAGGCTCTTGCCGAACAGGACAAGCTTTGGCCGCCGTTGCGGCGGCAGCTTTGACCACCGGGCGCGAACGGCGTTGAAGAGGGTGATACCCGCCTCGTTAGCGAGTCCAGCGTCCATGAAGATGGCGAGCCGGCTGGGCAGGAAAGAGTATTGGATCGCCACGATCGCCGTGTCGCCACGGTGCAGTTGCTCGACGGACGTCGCGGCTTTGGGGACTATCCAGCCCGTGCCGGTGGGCACCCACACGACCAGCAGTTTCCGGTCGAATCCGCCCGCGCGCTCCAGTTCGCGGACCGCGAGCTGCGCGCGCTGCTCGATGGAGTCCGCGGAACGCACCCCTACGTAAACCCTCACCGGATCAACGAGCCTCGCATCCGTTCCGTGGAACATCGCGAGCTGCTTGCTGCTTGTGGCTGTTGCCGCGAAGTCGCGCCCCATGCGTCCCAAGCTGTCCCATGCGACGAACGATCCGCTGCTGCCGGACACCGCTGACGACTCCGGCGCCGCGATTCCCTCAGTCGTGTCCTCGTTCGCCCGCCCGTGGACGAAGTTGGCGGCCGCGGCGAGGGCGGGAAGCGCGACTCCCCGGCCGAGCGCGATGCCAATCACGATGACGAGCAGTGCTGTTGCCGGCACCGACACGATCGACGCCACGCGGCCCTGAATGACCCGCTTCACCGCGGCGACCCCGCGCGCCATGACCCGCCCGACGACCACGAGCAGCACGGCGGCGAACGGCGACAACACGCTCATCAGCGCGCCGTCCAACCAGTCGATGGACGCCATCCCCATGAGACCGCGTTGCTCGTTCTGCCAGCCAAGCCATAGCTTCGAGCCGATGAATAGCGCAATGAGCCAGGCGGCCGCCAGAACGATCCAGCTACGCCGGCGCGTCTCGCTGCCGGGCAAACGCCCGGACCGCTCCAGCAGCCGATGCACCCCACAGCCGGCCAATGCGCCGATCCCATAGCCGGTGGCCGCACAGATCGCACCGATCACGGTTTGCGTTCCCCACGACCTTGGAATCAGCGTTGGCGTCAGCGACTGCCACCAGAACACCAGCGCGAGCAACGAGCCGCTGATTGTCGGCGTCCCGAGTGCGGCTGGGAGCCCGGCGGCTACAGGCTTGTGGGAATTCCGCATGCGTGCTCGCGCTATCAGGCAGGTCGAATGGGTGTGTTCTGCCCTGCCACGACCCACCAGACGCCGCCCCGGCGTATCAGTACGTAAAGTGCCATCTCGGAGAACGACGCCGTAAGGTCGTGGGACGGTTCTATCGTTTGTCCGTCCGAGCCGAGCGCTACGCGCCGGACCTGTGCGACGGCCACGCCGGGAGCCGGCGCGCGGACACTGACGATTTCAAAGCGGGAAGCATTGCCGCCCCTTGCGGATCGCTTCAAACGGGCATGGATGGGATGCAGCTCCGCGTAGCCATCAACAGACGCACCGAACGGGCTACCCCATACGATGTCCGCGGCGAAGTGGCGGTTCGACAGGTCAGCGTCATGGTGGTCCCAGCCGGCCTGGAGTTCCTCGACGAAGCGCGCGACCGCGTCGGTTGCTTCCCGCAGGTTGGATTTGTCCGCACTCAAAGCGGGCCGGTTCGATTGATGCCCGGCAGTGGTAGGTTTCATTTCAGCAGCCCTTGCCTAAGCGTTGCAAACACATCAGTGAATATCCGGAAACACGCTGCCTGGCAAGCGCATTGTCCCGACCTCGACGCGAGGTCCGTGCCCGGCGAACTCACGCCTTCAACGCTAACGCGCGATTCGATCCTCGCGCACTGGTTGCAATCGACCGGCGTCTGAAGGTCTGCTTCTTGCTGTTGATTCTCCAAGGTCGGCAATCGCCCGCTTTCGCCGTGAAACAGGAGAGAAGGTCATGGGGGCCGGGTCCGGGCGGCACACATCGTCTGCGCCACGCGCGGTCTATTACGCTCTCGCTTCGAATATCGCTGTCGCCGTCTGCAAGTTCGCCGTCGCTTTCTATACCAACTCGGGGTCGGCATTCGCTGAGGCCGTCCACTCCAGCGCGGACTGCCTGAACCAGCTTGTCCTGCTCGTCGGTCATCGTGCGGCGCGCGCCACGCCCGACGAGCAACATCCACTCGGCTTCGGTCGCGAGATCTATTTCTATGGAATGCTGGTGGCGATGCAACTGTTCATCTTCGGAGGCGTTGCGTCGATCGTGATCGGCGGTTTTCGAGCCATGCATCACTCGCGGCTTGAACGACCTCTGCTAGCGATCGGCGTATTGTGCGTGTCCGGCGTGCTCGAGGCACTCGCTCTGAGAGCTTCCATTCGCACGATCGAGCCGCGGCATCGCGCCAAGGGGCTGTTGAACTGGTTCAAGGAAAGCGGCAAGCCGTCCGTGATGCTGTCGGTCAGCGAAGATCTCGCCGCGGTAGCGGGAGTGCTCGTCTCCGTGATCGCGATCGGTATCACCGTCCTCACCGGAAATCCGCTTTACGATGCGCTCGGCAGTATCGGCGTCGGCCTGGTGCTGATGGCCTCGGCTCTGTTTTCGATGAGCGAGATCAAATCGCTTCTCGTGGGTGAATCGGCGCACCAGCGCATACGCGAAGAGATGCACGCGTGGCCGTCAGAATTGCAAATCACTTTGCTGCGTGTTCGCCGGGCGCAGGCGAGTCGTGGCGCACCGCTTGCTTTATCCATAGTACGCAGGGGCGATCGGGTGCTTTGCCCCCTAATGGAGCGGACAACGAAGCGTCTGCCCGATCAGGCCAGGCGCAATATGGCTGACAGTGATAATGGATAGTTTGCGGTGCGAATACGACGATTGTATGGTGTTGATCCGGGCAATACGCAACTGGATCGGCCCCCAATGTCCCAGCGACTGTGTGCGCATCAAGGCCGAAATCGGACAGCTCGTCGACCAGGTCGAAGTGGCCGGACCGCGCGACGCTGTGTTTCACGGTCGCCTCGAAAAGGCCCGCTCGCTCATCGTGCTGGGGCGGCTATCGGACGCGCTGGACTGTGTCGATACATTACTACCCGTCGTTCGGCAAATTGAGCACGATCCAACGCGTGGCGCTCTACCGCCCGAGGTCCGAGGCCGCAAGCCGTAGACCACGCCAAGGCTTGACGAATCTCAGCAACCACTCAGGCCGCAAAGCCGACCGGGATCAGATAGACGACGGTCTGGCCGTGCGGCAGGCCGAGCTTGCGCGCTGCCGGCGCCCCGTCGACGGCGCCCACGGTCACGGCGACGAGCCCCAGAGTGACGGCCTGGAGCAGCATGTTCTGGGTCGCATGCCCGACCTCGAGATCGGCATACAGATTGGCTCTCGCGCCATACCTCTGCGACAGCCGGCTCGGCTCGGCGGCCACCACGAGCACGGCCGGAGCGGCCTCGACAGACGCCTGGTCGACCGCAACGGATCTCAGCCCGGGGCGCAGGTCCGACGTGGCTCGCGTCTCGGCCCGGTGGCCTTGAGGCAGGTAGTGCATCACCTCGGTCGCCGTCACCACGTAAAGTTCAAGCGCGTATAAAGCGCCGGCCGATGGCGCCGCGCGCTTGCCGTCCGGGCTGGTAATGCCCTGCCCGGCCCACAGCAACTGGCCGATGGCCTCGACAGGCAGCGGCTTTGGCGCGAAGCGGCGCACGGACCTGCGCCGCTCGATGGCTTCCTCGAGGGAGACCGTGCCTGTGACGTTCGCCTTGGGCAGCGTAATCTCATTGGTGTATTGCGCCTGGCTACCCTGCGCCAGGCTGGCAGAACTTTCGGCAAGCGCGCCCGCGGCCAGCGCAACCAGCAGTTCACGGCGTTTCATCGGCACCTCCATGCGCGAATCTCAGTGCTGCGCGTTTGCGGCCAACTTGCGCGCGGCGGTCCCAGCGCGGCGCAAGTGCGCCGCCAACGACTTCCGCGGAGCCGACCCCCACATCATGATGAACGTGGAGTTGTACCAGTCCGCCGATTCGGGCACGTCGGTCTGCTCGCCCCAGGTCTGCGGCGAGGCAGGCGGCAGGTCGCAATACCAGTCGTAGAAGCTCAGGCAAACGCCGCCGATCAGCGAAAGATAACGCGAACCCGCCGCATACGAGACCATCGACATCGCCAGGATCGGCGAAAAGCCGATCACCCGGTCGGGTCCGTGATGTTTGACCGTATAAACGTTGGCGGCCGCGACGATTTCGTTGACTTCGTCCCATGTGGAGCGAATGAAGCCGCCAAGGCCCCGGCGGCTCTGATAGCCGCGCCGCCTCGTCCGTGACGATCGATTGCCACGCTTGCACCGGGTCCAGCGAAGCGCGACGCTCGCGCCAGAGCTTGACGAGCGCACTGCGCACGAGTGGGTATTTCAGGCGGTTCGCGCTATAGAGGTACCACGAATAGGATGCGCCTCGCGAGCATCCACGCGGCTGGTGATTGGGCATGTCGGGCCGGGTGCGCGGATAGTCCGTCTGCTGCGTTTCCCACGTGACGATGCCGCCTTTTCCATTGGGTTTCTTGAGAGATCTTCCATGAGCAGGACTCCGTGCAATTCACTCCATGAGTGGAGCGAATTATCTTGTCGTGCTGCCAGCGCTGGCGGTAAGCATCCTCCCATTGCCGGTCTTCGTCTGTGACAGCGCCATGACCATCCGAAAACTGGGGATGGGAGGCCGTGAAGTCCAGAAAGTGGCTCATACGCGTCCTGCCTCTATCAGATTAGGCCGGTGCAAGCTCGCCTCGATGCCCGGCACGGAAGCACCTCAACGCCGACTTTGATAGTGACAGGTACGGTGTCTGCCTCAATCGGACTTTGGTCCTACGATCGCCGCCCGCGGGTGGTGTAGGCTTGTCACGCGCAACCGACAGGAGAGCAATCATGTGCCGCTGGCTCGCTTATACCGGCAATCCGCTTCAGCTCGAAACCGTGCTGTTCAACGCCCGGCATTCACTGATCGATCAGAGCATGCATTCTCGGCTCGGCGCCACCACCACCAATGGCGACGGTTTCGGGATCGGCTGGTACGGACATCCCACTGACATTCCGTTTCGCTACCGCTGCATCCAGCCCGCGTGGAACGACCGCAATCTCCGCGAGGCCGCGCGGGCGATCCACTCGCCGCTGTTCGTCGCGCACGTGCGCGCGGCGACCGACACGCCGTCGCAGGAAACCAACTGTCATCCGTTCCGCCACGGCCGCTGGCTGTTCGCGCACAACGGCCTGGTGCGCAACTATCCGACGGTGCGCCGCGACCTGATGGTGAAGATCGACCCTGATCTGTTCCCGTCCATCGAAGGCTCGACCGATTCCGAGGTGCTGTTTTTTCTCGCACTGACCTTCGGGCTGGAGTTCGCACCCGTGACCGCGCTCGAACGGATGGTCGGATTCGTCGAAGCCACCGGCCGCCGGAATGGCGTGGATGAACCGCTGAACATGACTGTGTGCGCGACCGACGGCGAGCAGATCATCGCGGTCCGCTATTCGAGCGAAGGACAGTCGCGCTCGCTGTTTCACAGCACGTCGTTCCGTCATCTGCGCGAGTTGTATCCCGACGACGAGCGCATCAAGACGGCCGGCGAGAATGCGTTCCTCGTGTTGTCCGAGCCGCTCGCGGACTTGCCGGGCTTTTGGGAGGAAATTCCCGAGAGCACGGCGGTGGTCGCGCACGGCGGCGAGATTGGGCAATATGCGTTCAAGCCGCGACTGGACTGAGCCGCGCCTGGACTGAGCCGCGCCAAGCCAATCGTGCTCGAAGACTTGCCTTACGCGATCGACGAGATCCAGTTGCGGACGAAGCCTCTTCACCATGCGTGACGGTGTCCGCCGGCGCGGCCCAAAGTTCGTTACTCCCGTTTAGGAACCCGCATTTCCGCGCATTTCAGCGGAGGCGCCTTGCGCATCTTCGCCGGTGCGCTCGTCGAGCGCGTCCAAGATGTGCAGCCGATTCCTATGCCCGCCTCCCAAAGCCGCGCGACGCTGGCACGAACGCCCGGGCCTGCGATTTGCTTGATGTTGCCGCGAGGTGACATACATGAACGACGAAAAATTGATCGAGCCCGAATCGGAGGTTCGCGACCGCATCGAGCGATCCTGGATCAAGCGGCTAGGCCCTGGCCTCGTCACAGGCGCCGCGGATGACGATCCGTCGGGAATCGGCACGTATTCGCAGGCCGGCGCGCAGTTCGGATTCAACCTTCTGTGGGTGGTCCTGATCACGTATCCGTTGATGACCGCGATACAGCTGGTGAGCGCACAGATTGGCCGGGTGACCGGCAAGGGCCTCGCGTCGAACATGCGCGCGCACTACCCGCCATGGCTGCTGTACGGCGCGGTCGCGCTGCTCGTCGTGGCAAACATCATCAATATCGCCGCTGACTTGTCGGCAATGGGCGCCGTAGCCGGATTGCTGCTGCCGGGGCCGCAGCACGTTTATGTGGTCGGCCTCGGTGTCTTCTCCGTCGTTCTGCAGATTTTTGTCCCCTACGACACTTATGCGCGCATTCTGAAGTGGACCGCCCTGTCGCTGCTTGCGTACGTCGCGGTCGCATTCATCGTTCCGATCTCCTGGGGTGAAGTTGCACGCGCCATCGTCTTGCCGCGCGTCTCCCTCACGTCGGACTATCTGACCATGGTCGTCGCGGTGCTGGGCACGACGATCAGTCCGTACCTGTTCTTCTGGCAGGCGTCGCAGGAAGTCGAGGAAATGCGCTCGGCACCAGAACAGGCGCCGTTGCGCCGCGTACCGCACCAGGCGCCCGCGCAGTTGCGAAGGATCCGTTTCGATACGTGGGTTGGCATGGGGGTGTCCAACTTCGTTGCATTCTTCATCATGTTGACGGCGGCGGCTACGCTGCATCTGCATCACATCGACGTGAAAACCTCGGCCGATGCCGCGCGCGCGCTCGAGCCTTTTGCCGGGCGTTTCGCTTACATGCTGTTTGCGCTCGGCATCGTCGCAACCGGCCTGCTCGCGCTGCCGGTCCTCGCCGGCTCGGCCGCCTACGCCGCCGCGGGCAGCTTTCGCTGGCGCAGCAGCCTCGCGTTGCATCTGAACCTGGCGCGGCAGTTCTATGCGGTGATCGCACTGGCCATCCCGGGCGGTGTGGCCATCACCTTCATGCATTTCGACCCGATCCGCGCGCTGTACTGGAGCGCGGTGATCAACGGCCTTGCCGCGGTGCCGATCATGGTCATCATGATGTCGATGGCCCGCAGCCGGCGGATCATGGGACAGTTCGCCGTCAAGGGCGTATTGGCCTGGGGAGGATGGCTGGCAACGCTCGCCATGGCGCTGGCGGCAGTGGGCGTGTTCGTGCCGTCGTGACGAACGCGTGCCACGGCGAACCCGGCTTTCGCACGGAACAGCGGTGCTACGCAATTCGCGCCAACGGGTCGCCGAGCGGCAACCGGATCTGAACTTCCTCGCTCCACGCTCGTCTCAACGGTGCATCCGGCCAGAGACGGCACCGTCACATGCTGACGATTTGCCGACAACCGCGTGGCCGCACCCGTTCGACGATCAAGGAGGATCGGACATGCCGAAGAAGCGTTCAGACGACTCGACAGCCGCAAGCGGCAACCACAGCGGCAGGATTCTCGCCGCGCCCGTTTTCTCGCAGCCGCAGCCCACGCCGGACCCGCAAACTTTCGTGGTCAGGCACGCATCCGATACCGCAGCCTACAAGGTCATCGACGAACTGAACCGCGAGCACAAGCTGAAGGCGCTGCCGTTTCCCGCGCCGCGCGGCGGCACCGAGCCCCGGCTGACGTTCGCGGAGGTGGTCGACAACAACCAGACGCTGCTCGACGGCATCACCGCGAGCGGACAGATCGTCTTCCACGCCACCGGCGATTGTGGCAGCACCAAAGGTCCGGCAACACAGAATGAAGTATCGGACAAGATGGTCAGCGACTTCGACGAAGCGGATCCCGCCGAGGTGCCGCAATTCAACTTTCTGCTGGGCGACATCGTCTACAGTTTTGGCGAAGCGCAGTACTACTACGATCAGTTCTATGAGCCGTATCGCGACTATCATGCGCCGATTCTCGCCGCTGCCGGCAACCACGACGGCATGGTTTCGCCGTTGAAGCATGAGAAAAGCCTGCAGGCGTTTCTCAGGAACTTCTGCTCCGACTGCTTCCAGGTCTCTCCCGATGCCGGCCACCTTTCACGCACGGCACAAATCCAGCCAGGCGTTTTCTTTACGTTCGAGGCGCCGTTCGTGCGCATCATTGCGTTGTACAGCAATACGCTCGAGGATCCCGGTGTGATCGCGGACAGTCACATCGGCAACAGCCAGTTGAAGTTTCTGAAAGCGGCGTTATTGCGGGTCAAGAAAGAGAACTATCGAGGCGCCCTGCTTTTCGCGCATCACCATCCCCCTTATGTGGCGCGCGGCCGTCACGGCTGGAGCGTCGACATGCAACAGCAGATCGATGCCGTCTGCAACGAGGTCGGCATATGGCCACATGCGGACCTCGCGGGACACGCGCACAACTATCAGCGCTTCACGCGAACCCGTTCCGACGGCACCCACATTCCTTACATCGTTTGTGGGAACGGCGGTCATGCGGTGCAACGACTCACCACCAACGGACAGCCGCCCCTTCGCGCGCCGCAACTGATGCAGGCTGCATCGAAAGACACGGATGCCGTCGTCCTCGAAAACTACGACGACCGCAACTTCGGCTATTTACGGCTGGTCGCCAACGCCAGACAGTTGCGTATCGAATACCATCCCGCCGTTGACGGACCCAACACCAAAGCGCCCGACGATCACGTGACCATCGATCTGGCCACCCGGCAGGTGGCTCACTACGTCGCTCGCGACTTCGGCGTGCCCGCTCTGGCGGACAGCATTCGTCAGTTCGCGCAGGTCAAGCCCAACAAAGGCTGATGAGCGCACAATCCGACACCCATCCGAAGCGCTCCGCGATTCCCTGCTGGCTCCACGCGTTAAAGATTCGAGGATTCGTACCGTAATAGTAAAGATGGGGCGGCAGCTAGCGGTCGGGGCTGTCGCTCAACCAGCTAGTCGGAGAACAGCGTGAGACCCAAAGCGGCACCGTGCCCTAAAAAACCCAATCCGCTTGAGTCCCAGGTCGATAACGACGCACACGCCAATGGCTGGTCAGCCCGCAACCAGCAGTTTCTTTCGTATTTCCTGTCGCGCTTCGGTCAACGCAGGACCATACCGGTAACGAGTGTGCTGATTGCCATTTCCGCCGGCGTTGGCATCGGTGCTGTCGTGCACCATGCAGTCAGCGAAGCGGAGATGACCGTACGTCTCGTATTGTCGATGGTGGCAGGCGTCGCCGGCCTCGCGGTGGTTCGTCGAAAACTCGCGTTTGATTACGCCCAGCAGAGCGCGGCCACCGCACTAGCGGGCGGCCTTCTGCATGCGAATCGCGACTGCCTGAAGGTGCTCGCCACGGACGGAAAAATGCTGCGGGTGTCGGAGCATGGCGCCATGTTGATGGAGGCGGAGTCACCGGAGCAGCTCGCCGGCGCCGACTGGCTCGATTTCTGGACCGGCGAGGACCGCACAGCGGCGGAGCAGGCTTTGGCGGGCGCCCTTTCCGGCAAGAGCGCATCTTTCACCGGAAGCTGCGCGACGACGAAGGGGCGGATCAAATGGTGGTACTCCACCCTCACGCCGGTGACAGGCGACGACGGTGCGGTAGCCGCGCTGCTTTGTGCTTCAGAGGATGTTACCCAGCAGTCCGAGCTGTTGAAAACACTGCGCGAACGCGATGAGCTGATGCATGAGATGGAGTTGCATGTGCGGCTCGTGTTCTATTCGTATAGCTCGCATTTTGAACGCTGTCATCATGTCAGCGCAGGTGTCGAGAGCGTGTTCGGCCTGACGCCTGAAGAGCTCGGCAACAGGCCTTCCGCGTGGCTCGAACTCGTGGTGCCTGAGGACCTCGAGCCTTTGCTCGCCGAGATGCGCCGCATCGCGACGGAAGTCGCGGAAGGTCGCTGCGAATATCGCATCCGCCGGCCTGACGGTTGCGTGCGCTGGATCAGAAGCACGGCCTATCCCGTGTGCGATAGCTCCGCAAACGTGGTGCGCATCGTCGGTGTCAGCGAGGACATCACGCTGGAACAGGAACGCCTCGCGGCGCTTGAACATTTGGCCCACACCGATGGGCTGACAGGTTTGGCTAACCGCAGCGCGCTGATCCGCCACATGAAGACGCTGTGCAGGCAGAACGTCGCCTTCGCTCTGATGTTCGTCGACCTCGACCGGTTCAAGGTCCTCAACGATACGCTAGGCCATACGGCCGCTGACCGTCTGTTGCAGGACATCGCCAGGGTCATTCAGGGCGCACTTCCGCCGGATGCCTGTGTAGCGCGCCTCGGCGGAGACGAGTTCGCGGTCATCGTCAAGGGCGACAGCGACAAGGTCTCGTTGGCAACCTTGGCGCAGTCGCTTCTGAACCTGTTTTCGAGCGACGTTCGAAAAGACCACGCCGCGCCATTCGTGACGGCGTCGATCGGCATATCGATCTTTCCTGAACACGGCCGCGAGCACGACGCGCTGCTCACGAGCGCGGATATCGCGATGTATGCGGCGAAAAAAGGTGGCCGCAACGGCTTCCGGTTCGCCGACGAAGCGTCCAGCGATGTGCTCGGAGATTTCGAACTGGAGCGTAATCTGCCGACGGCGCTCGCGTCGAACCAATTCGTCCTCCATTTCCAGGGCATTCATGAACCGGCATCGCTGGCGGTGAAAGGCGTCGAAGCCCTCGTTCGATGGAATCATCCGGCGCGAGGGTTAGTGGCTCCTGGCAGCTTCATCCCGATATTGGAAGAAAGCGGCTTCATCGTCGAAGTCGGGGCGTGGGTCGTGGACGCGGCCCTCGCTCAACTGGCCGTCTGGCAGGCCGCCGGCAGCAAAGAGCTTTCGATGTCGGTGAACGTGTCCGCACGTCAGCTCCGGGATGACGCGCTTGTCGCGATCGTCGACCAGGCGCTGCGAAAACACCGGGTGCCGCCGCGCTGCCTTCAAATCGAACTGACCGAAAGCGCGCTGATGGAAAACCCGACGCTCGCGCAAGCAACGCTGATGGCGCTCAAGCGCGTTGGCGTGCGGATCGCCATCGACGACTTCGGAACGGGGTATTCGAGCCTGCGTTATCTGGCCGATTTCTCGCCGGACATCGTCAAGATCGATCTTTCATTCACGGCAAGGTTGGGCCGCGACGCGGCGGCCACGTCGATCGTCCGCGGCATCATTCAGATGTCGCACGAACTAGGCATTGAAGTGACGGCTGAAGGTGTCGAAACGAATCAACAGTTGCATGCGCTGCGCGACGCGGGCTGCGACTACGTGCAAGGGTACTTTTTGACGAAGCCGACGAATGCAGGGAATCTGGTTCACTGCGAAAGCTTCGCGCCCGCGTTCGCAGCGGGAGCAACCAGCTCCTGCTCCGACTGATAAACAGATCCGCGACGACCGGGCGCAGCCGGCGATTGCCGGCCTCGATCTGCGTACGACGACGCACCCAGACCGGTTCCGTTCCAGTTCCCGCCTTCGCCGTCAATGCGTGCGCACCGGTTGCGCGCTCTGTCCCGCACTCATCGCCGCGTCTCTTTCGGCTCGATGAATGGCAGCGACCTTCGCTTCGGCAGCTAGAATATCGGCGGGATATGAACCATCGTCGCCGAGCGACGGGTTATATCCGGCCGCTTCCAGCTCCTCGAGTTCGTGCATGACTTCCGCGCGGGTGACTTGATGAGGTTCGGGCTCGGACAGAGTTTGCGCATACAGGCCCGCCGAGTTCGCCATCAACATCGCACCAGCGATCGCGAAGCTCACTAGCGGGGAGACCGCGGATTGATTCAACGATTCCGATTTCATGTTGCACTCCTTTTTACATGAGGACGTATTCGCGCATCCGTATATATTGTGAGAGTTACGTGATGCACATCCGGTAGACGGAGTTTTCTCGTTGGATATTCCCGGGCTTCGCGTCAAGGAGCACTGAGATAAGCCGGATACTTCCGGATGCCTAAATAGAACTCCCACGCAATCTTCGCCGCTCGACCCCGTTGCGCAATTGACCCGCGACGAACGCGCCGACGATTAGAGCCAGATATAAGGCCACGAGATCGTGACGCCAGGCATTCAGCGTGAGCTGATGCGCAATCAGTTTTGGATCGGGAGCCGCGAGGATCGCCCGCTTCGCTTCGACGGTTCGCATCATACGGACAAAGCCCACCGCGGACAGCAATGGCAGCATGATGACCGAAGTGAACAGCACAGGCTTCATGCGAAGCGCCCAGCGCATGTGACGCAAGCGAAACCATAATCCGAGGCATCCGTGTATCCATCCGGGCGCGAGCAGCGCAAGCTGCAAACCTTGCGTACCTGTCGTTAGCAACTGGATCACGACGCGCTCGTAGTCCGGTTCGAAGCCATACAGCGAGGACGCGAGCCGGGTCGTCACCGCATGACGGATCAGCAGCAGCGGCAGGCTGAGTCCTGCCCACAGACGCACCCACTCCACCGGAGGCAACGCCCAGTGACGGCGCGCATAGATCGTTCGCATCGCCAGCGCGAAATGCAGCGCGGCCGCCCCGTACAACGCGATCGTTCCAGGCGCGCTGCGCCAGAGCCGCAGCGCTATAACGAGACCACGTCCGGCAAGTTCGAGCGACCAGATTCCGAGTGCGTGATTGAGCAGATGGAGAAAGAGATAGACCAGCAACACCACGCCGGAGCCGAGTTGCATCCGGCGCAGCGCGGCTTGTATCCGCAACGTCATGCGAACGTCCCGCTGGTGACGTGCGCCACGTGTCGGGCAATCGCGGCTTCGATGACGACCTGTTCCGATGCGCGGACCATATCGACGATGTTCATTTGATCACCCATTTGCCGTCAGTCTTACCTGCAAGACCGCGGGGCTGCGGTGGTTATTCCCGATTCGATTTACGTGGCTTCGCAGTGTCGAGCGAGTACGACACTCAGGCGTGCCCGCGATGACGATTCGGCGCGTGTTGCGTGAGTTAGCGACTATGATTGATTGGTTGATTTTGACCGATCGGAACTACATCGACAGGCCGATGCGTCGCTCGTGATCATCGACGCGCATTACGGCAAGCATCCGTACAAGGCGTATTTCGCGGGCGGCTCGACAGGCGGGCGCGAGGCGCTGACCGTCGCGCAGCGCTGGCCGCGGGAGTGGGACGGCATTATCGCGTTCAATCCCGCGTACGACTTTACGACGCTGAGCCTTCAGCAATTGCGCGTGACCGAAGGCTTCGCGGCGCCGGGCGCATACCTCGACACCGCGCAGCGCGCGCTGCTGCTCAACGCGGTGATGCAGGCTTGCGACGGGCTCGACGGCGTCGTCGACGGGCTCATCAGCAACGTGCAGGCGTGCAATGCGACGTTCGACCCGGCGACGGCCAGCGTCGACGGCAAGCCATTGCGTTGCGCCGGCGGTATCGCGCGCGGCGACACGTGCCTGTCGGACCGGCAGATCGCGGCGCTGAACACGATGAACACGCCACTCGTGTTTGCGTACCCGCTCGAAAGCGGCGAAACGCTGTATCCCGGCTATAACGTGTATGGCGCCGATCTCGGGGTGGGCAGCAGTTCACCGCTCGAAGGCATCGTCACGACGCTCGCGCTCGGCACGACGCAGCCGTCGTATCCGCTGCAAAGCACCGCGATGTTCGACGGCCAGATCGCCGACGACTTCGTCCGCTACACGGTAATGGACAACCCGAACTTCGACTCGCTGACGTACAACCCCGCGGTTGCCGGTCGATGGTCCGGGCGCGTCAGCATGCTGTCGGGGCTCGACGCGACCGACGCGAATCTGACGCCCTTCAAACAGCGCGGCGGCAAGTTGCTGATGGCGCACGGCACCGTCGATCAGACCGTCAGCACGCGGGCAACCGAGATCTACTATCAGCGCATGCTGGTGACGATGGGCTTTGGCGCGGTCGCATCGTTCGCGCGCTTCTATGAGATTCCGGGGCTGCAGCACGCGGTCGGCACCGAGTTCAATGCGTCGTGGGACTCGCTGACGACGCTGGAAAACTGGGTCGAGCACGGCACGCCGCCGGCGCATCAGGTGGTCACCGACACCGAGGGCGTGCCGGGACGCACGCGCCCGCTGTGCCAGTATCCGGCATGGCCCAGCTACAACGGCGCCGGCGATGTGAATAGCGCGGCGTCGTTTACCTGCGTGCAGTGAAACCGGTGATGGAGAGGCTAGCCGGCCTCTCCACCGGCGCTTTGACGTACCCGGCGTTCGATTGGTGACGCTAAGCGGATGAATCGACATCGTGCCGAAACCGGCGGCGCTGCGCGGCGTCGGCGATGCAGTCTTCGACCCGCTGAAGGAACTCGTCGAAATTCACCGCACGCCGCGCCTCGCGACTGGCGATCATCTTCGCGATCGGGCCCAGATAGACGGCCAGCTTAACGGCGACGGCATCGATGCTGGCCTGATCGATCGCACCGGCCGGTAGCATGCCTGCGGCGGTCGCCGGCGATACGGACGATACCTTTACCGCAGCCGTCGCGACCCGCGGGCCCGTCGATGACGACGTCGACATCGACCCATCGGGCACGCCCGCCGTCAGCCGTGCGAAGTCCTGCTCGAATTGGCTGCGCGCCGAATCCGGCAACACCGCCATCAGTTGCGCGCCGAGCGCTGGCAGGTCGTTCGCCTGCATGGCCGCGCGTCGCACCAGAAGGCTCGCGAGCGGGCCCATGTGTGTCGCGAGTTGGCGTTCGATGCGCGCGAGTATGTCAGGCGGCCAACTCTGCGGCGCCGAAGGCATAGGCGAGTTGCTGGCGCCGCCCGTCGCATGCGCTGGTGAGGACGCGGACCAATAAGCGGACGGCGTCACGATAGTCAGGTCATCGTCGGCCGGCGCCGGTGAGATGACCAGCGATCTCAAACTCGCGAGCCATTCCGCAGCGGACCCGAAGCGGTCTTCTGGCCGCCTCGCGAGCGCCCTGGCAAGCATCGCGTCGATCGCCGGTGGCAAAGCGGCGACGATTGCCGATGGCCGGGTCGGCGCATCTTTCAGGATCTGCCGCCTGATGGTAGCCGGCGAGCCGGCGAACGGCTGGCGGCCAGTCAGCATACGGTACAGCATGACGCCGGCCGAGAACAGGTCCGCGCGGGCATCGACCGATTCGCCCTCGAACTGCTCGGGCGACATGTAGCTTGGCGTGCCGATCATCCAACCGGACGAGGTTGCGGACGAGCCGATGCGCGCGACGCCGAAATCGGCGACCTTGAGAAGCCCTGCCGCGGTGACGAGCAGATTCGCAGGCTTGATGTCGCGATGCACGACGCCGGCCTCATGCGCATACGCGAGCGCGGCGAGCAGTTGCGCCAGCCAGTGGAACGCGTCGGACAGCGGCAGCGGGTGGCCGGGCACCAGCAAGGTATCGAGGCCATGTCCGGCGACGTACTCCATCACGATGTAGGCCCTGCTGTCGTCTTCGCCGAAATCGTGGACCGTGACGATGTTCGGATGCGCAAGCCGGCCGGCCGCGCGCGCCTCGTTGCGAAAACGCGCCAGCATGTCGCCGCTACTGTCCTCGCTGGCGAGCAGTTCGCGACGCACGGTTTTCAGCGCCACCGGTCTTTCCAGGTGCGGGTCGAACGCGAGATAGACGACACCCATTGCTCCGGTGCCGAGCACGCGGTCGATGCGGTACTTGCCAATCTGCGTAGGCATTGCTTGTTTGCTCATTCTGCTCATTCGGGTTCCGATCGAGGGGAGCCTGGCCGACCACGCCAGCTTACGCTCCCAGCATCCGCAACGCTTCGACGAGACTCGTTTTCATGCGGTTGAACGACACGGCGAGCGAGGCGATTTCGTCGCCGCCGCGCGTCGAAAACGATGCCGTGTCGAGCTTGCCGAGGCTGACTTCGTCGGCGGCGCGCGACAAAGCCTTGAGCCGCTTCGTCACGAGGAAATGCACCATCAGGTTCAGCGCGATCAGCACGCATCCGAACACCGCGGCGAACGACAGCATGAACGTGCGCCAGACGCTGTGCGCCTGTCCCAGCGGCAGCGACATCGGCACGGACACGACCTGCGCGCCGATCGTTTCATGCAGAGGCCAGTTGAAGCCGTTCGCCGGCCCGTACTTGTCGATCATCGTGCGCGGCGCCGCGCTGGGTGTGCTGTGGCATTCGAGGCAGGTGGCCGAGTCGATGCGGGTCGGCCGCGCGATGTAGAGGCTGGGGCCCGACGGCGTCGCGCGTTCGCCAATCAGCTCCGGTAATTCAGGGTGGTCATGCAGGCGCCGGATCACGTCGGTCTCCCAGTCCGTGGCGCGGTCGCGCGGGTTCGTCGGATCGAGCATCGCGTTCTTGTATGAGAAGCCCGGAAACTTTTTCTGGATCGCGAGCAGGCTCTCGATCGCGGAATACGCGGGGACCGACTGCGGCACGAACGCGTATTTGATCTGCGTGGCAAGCAGCGGCGTCACCTGATCGGACGTGTAGTCGAGCACGGCGGTGGCGGCTTCGATCATCAGGCTCGCGTCGCGCACGGTCGTCTGCACTGCGTTTTCCTGCAACACCCGGTCGGCCACGACACTCGTCGCGGCGAATCCCGCGGCGAACACGACGAGGAAGGCGAGATTGAACTTCAAGGTCAACGACAGGTTCATGGCTGCTCCACGCGAATGGTGTGCAAGGGCGTCAACGCCTGGTGGTGCATGGTACGTCAAGGCGCGTCGACGTCGTCCGGCGTAGGTTAGTGCCGGTATAGCCAGCTAGGGACGGATTCGGGACGCACCGCCGGCGGCGCTTGCTCGGGCCTTTTGTGTGGCTCGCTCGCCGGGCGCGGCGGCGGTGGATGCAAAATCGGGCGCCACTCCGGCAAAACGTCCAGATGGGCGTCGACCTGCGCACGGAAGGCAGGAGTTTTCAGGCGCGGAACAAATCGTTTGACGAAGCTGCCGCGCTCGCTGACGCTGCTCGTGAGCCAGTCGGAGACGTCGGCGTAATCGACGGCGCGCAGTGGCGCAGGCAGATCGTGCCTGCTCGCGAGCCGTCCCGCTACCGCGACCAGAGCGTCCCGGAAGCCAGGCGGCAGCGTGCCGATGAACTCCGTTGACGGCCTGGCTTGCGCGCGCGGCGGCTCGTCCGCATGTCGCTCGAGGTACTGGCCCGCATGCAAGGTCTGCCTGGGCGCCTGGGCTGCGGCGCGAACGACGACGATCGCGTCATCGCCGGACTCCGCGAAAATTCCAGCGCGCCCGGTAGTGGCCAATGCGACGACCGACCACGGACCCGTGCCTGAAGGTTTGATGTCAAGCCCGTGAAGCTCGATCGACAACGGCGCTGGTGCGGCGGCGCTCAGGTTGCAGCCGGCCTTGAGCCAGCCGCTCAGCATCGTGATTCGCACCGGTCCCGCCGCGACGTTCTGCGGCGCCGACGGCGTTTTGAGCAGGACTTGCGTTTGCGGCCCGAGCGCGATCAGCGTGCCCGCACCGTCTTCGAGCTGGGCGGACTTGCCGGCGTCGGTTTCGATGATGTCGTCGTCGCGCAGCCTGGCGCCCTCCCCCGTCCGATACAGTGACGCGCCTCGAATCACCGACACGGGACTATCGGCGTACGCGATGACGACGTCCGCATGGGCAAACGGCAACGCGCACGCAAACAGCGCCAACGCGCCGCCTGCGCGTACGCGCGGGAAGGCTGACGCCAGCATGGCGAGGAAACGGCGTTCGGGTCGCATCATCGGGGTCCGTTACGTCGGTGTCTGCGGTACTGTTTATCGTAGACGGTCCGATTCGTCGAGGGGTTGACCCACGATGGGCAGCACACAACATCCATTCGCGCCGAATAAACCGCCAGTCCCGCTCGCGTTTTGAACAAGCCGCGCATGCGTCAATTCGCAAACGTCGCCAGCTTGAACGTGCACGCAGTTGCCCCCGGCACCAGCAGTCCTTGCTCCACGCCGACCGGCACCTGACTATCGCCTGGCCCGTACAACCAGTAGGTGAAGTAAAGCGCTCCCGCGTGACTGACCGCGAGTCGTTCCAACGCCCGGAATGGTCCCGAATTGATCTTGCCCAACTGCGGCACGAGGTTGATATCGGTCGAGCCGCCGAGCGTGTGAGGAATGGCATGGCCGCGGTGGTAGATTCCGCTGTTGGCAAGCGGATGTCCCCGCATCCGCGGCGCGATTTCCTTGCGCGGCACCGTACTCTTTCCCTGACTGATTCCCCACGCGGCGACCAGGCGCTCGGTCGTCCTATCGAACAGATATGAAAACTGGCCGACGGACGTTTCGAGCAACTCGCACGTTGCGACGCGCCGCCGATAGTCGTCAGCCCACAGATCGACCAGCAGCGGGGCGACCTCATTGCTCAACGCGGCGGCCGCGCGAGCCTGCGATAGGCGCGGCAAAATGCGGTTGAGTTCAGCGTAGTCCGTCATGCGTCACCTCGAAGGCGTGGTTCGCGCGCTGCTCGCGCGGCTCGCTCGTTCCGTTCTATCGGCCCGCTCGCGCGAGCGCTTCCTGCAAGCGCCGCCGCACCTTGCCGACATCGATCCCGCCAGGACCCGGCGTGTCGATGATCGGCATATAGGGCGCAGGCGTATGCAGCAGATAGGCCTGCATCTCATCGATCACGATCCGGTCGCTCGGGTCGTAGCCGAGGTCCTCCAGTTGCCGGGTCAACTCCGCGCGTTCGTCATAGCTCAAGACCTGCCACCAGAACGCGCGGCACGCGTGGGCGTATGCGCCGTCCGAGAAGTACTGCCAATGGCCCAATTCGTGACTGAGGATCGCGGCCCTGAGCGTCGCGTCGATCGTCTCGCCGCCCGGTGCGCGACTCAGCCCGGGAATGGTGATCAGAAAATCGTGTGCGCTTGCCGCTTTCCAGATGCCCTGCTGCTGGCGAATCAAGCGCCATCGCACGAGAATCGTCTGCAACGTGCGCTCGCCCTGGTTCAGCACCACACCCTGCTCGCGCGCGACTTCGAAAAAATGCGTCAGCTCCTCCGTGCTGAAGTTGTTGCCCGCCGTCAGCCCGGCCGGATCGGTGCCGAAGCGCCGCGCGTAAGCCGCGATGGCCGCCGCCGACACCACGCGGTCGCGCGGCATATCGCGCCGTTCGAGCAATGCCACCACGCGCGCAAACATCGCGCCCTGTTGCGCGAGGCTGGCTGCCTGCATCACATGGAGGCCGGGCTGGTCCGTTATGGTGAACAGTTGCAGGCGCGCGTCGGGTGCCAATGCGGCGGCGAGCTGCGCAAGCGGCAAGCGCACCGCCGCGGTGTGGTCAACGGTGTCGTCATCGACGGCCACGGGCACGGGACCCGCGCCCGCTCCATCGGCGGCGTGGTTCGACGCCTGTGGACCCGCCGCGACCGCGATCGTGGTCACGCATGCGAACAGCAGCGCCGCGCCCGTCGTCACGTCGCCATACCCACGATAACGTGTCATCGGCGGCAACCTGGAAAGCGCCTAATCCGTGACCGTGACGATCGTCACCCGACGGTTCTCGGGCGCCGTCGGATTGCGCTTGTTCAACGGATCGGAAGAACCTTTGCCGAGCGACGACAGCCGCTCGGATGCAATGCCAGCCTTCTGCGTCAGATATTCGACCACCGCGGCAGCACGGTCTTCGGAGAGCTTCATGTTGAGATCGGGCGAACCGCGAGGATCGGCGTGCCCTTCGACGCGAAACCGGTACGCCGCGAGTTTCTCCGACTGCAATGCACCGGCGACCTTGTCGAGCGCGGCCTTCGCGCTGTCGGTGAGCGTCGCCGAATTGGTGGCGAACGTGATGAGGATTTGCGCGGCCGGTTTTCTCGCGGGCGCGGGGCGCGGCGCGGCGGACGGCGGCTGGTTCGACAGCACGAAGCCGCGCGTCACGACGTTGTCGCCCGACTCGTCGGGCTCGAGCGCGCGCGTCACCGACTGCTCGTTGATGTCCTTCTCGTTCAGGACCGGCTCGGCTGCGCGCGTGGCCGTGCACAGCAAGGCGAAGAGGCACAGCGCGGCGGACAGAACAGTGCCTGCCGAGCGCCGTCCGGAACACGAATGGGTCAGGCGCGACATAAGGCGATCTCCGCGGAATGGATAGGCGGTGAGGCCGCCAGCGCCCGTCACGGACCGTCGGCGAACACCGGCGGGAACCGGCGTATGACAGCCTCATCCTTTAAAGACGAATGATGGGAAGTCAATTTGAAACCGTCGTCCAACGCAACGCGCCGGTGATGACGTTGCTATGCACCCGCGTTCGAACTCAGGTCGATCACCGAATCCCATTCTTCCATGCCGACGTCGAGCAGACTCGCGAGCTGCAAACCGGTCGTCGCACGCGCGGAAATCCTCACTGAAGCCGGCACGGCCGGCGATCCGTCGCTCCACCAGATAGCGTGTCCCATCGCGGCAGTCTGTTTGAGCAAGGCGGCGAATCCGCCGTCGGCTGCGTCACGGATCGCAAGCCGCCACGGCATCGATGCGCGAGTGCCGTCGAACAGGCTCTCCGCTCGCAACGCCGCGTCGAATGCATCGAGTGCGAATTCAGGCGTCAGCGTTGACAATGCCAGCGCGATCAACCGGTCGTACCATGCCTGCGCATCGGCCAGTCGCCGCTCAAGTTCGGCGCCGTCGATCGCCTCGGCGATCGTGAACGGAAAATAGCGCCCCACGCGGTCCACGCCCGGCGTCAGAACGCCCGCCCACGCGCTTCGGCCGTACAGGCCCGCGCCCAACGCGAAACACCACACAGGGGCACTCAGATACAGTGCGAGCCACTGCGCGCCAAAGCGCTGCCGCGCCAGCAACATGCCTTCCTGCAAGCTCTGATCCCAACGCGTGACGAACTCAGCCGGCAGGCGCCGCGCGACGAAGTCGCCATGCGTGCGCACCTTGCCGAAGAAGCCGGGCCCCGGTGTCGGCTGCTGCGCAGGCTCGCCGCTCATAGCCGATCGGGACAGCGGAACTGCTCGAGCATCGCGCGACGAAACGGATTCACGATGCTGCTGGCCGCCAGTTCGAATTCCGCGCGCCGGCCATCCGAGTCGAAGCTCAGGCGGAAGCGGTCAGGTTGCGCGGTAGATTGCAGATGCGCGTCGTCCATCAGATGCAGCAGTGCCCACGGTCCATCGGCGCGCGCCGCCGGAGCACTGCCCGCCGGCGTGAACTCGACGTGCGCCTGGCCGGTGCCCTTGCCGCTCGGCCACTGGAACACCATCGATTGCGGCGCGTCGGGTTTGACCACCATTTGCTGGCCATCGATGTCGAGCGTGAACTGGGTAATCGATGGATCGATGGTCAGCGGCTTCACCGTGAAGCGCACCGACACATCGCGGCCACCGCCCCGGAAAAACGCGTCGCGGATCTGCGCCGCGCGCTGGAACTGCCCGAGCACGTCGACCGGGATGCCGAGCGTATCGACGCCGCTGCGCCATTTCCATTGCGCTCCCGACATGTCGACCAGCGTTGCCAGGTTCTTCTGGAAGAAGTCGTCGATCAAACCGCCCGGGCTCAGCAGCCTGCCGAAGTCGTCGGGCGCGACGTCACGCGTGGACCCGCGCACGAGCGGATAGCGACCATCGAGCGCCTGCCGGCACAGCTGCGCCACGTTCGCCTGCCACAACGCGTTCAGGCGCGCCCGCTCTCCGCCCACCATCAGCGACCCCGCCCCACTCGCGACGTTGGTCGCCACCGACGCCAGCGGCGGCGGCGAGCCTTGGGCCGCCAGCTTGAGCTTGTTCAACACATCGCCGGGCGGCGGCGGCAAGCCCTGACGGCGCGCCGAGTCCGCGGCCTCGAGATAGGTCGCCGCGTCCTTCAGCGCGGCGAGTTGCGTGTCCAGCGGAACCGGGCCCGGCGTGCCCGGTTTGCCGGCGAGTTCATGCAGCGCCTGGAAATGCGCATCGACCGGATTGAGTTCGGCCGGCGCGGGCGGCGCCGCGTCTTCGGGCTGATTGCCGAGCGCGCTCTCGAGGCGCTTTTTGGCCGCATCGAGCTTGTTGGTCAACGCGGCAACTCCCTGCTCCGTCAGCGAGGCGCCCGTTTTCGCGCCGCCCAGCGTGGTTTCCTGCGCCGCGGCCAGCATCAGCGAGCGCAGCGGCGAGTCGGTCGCGGCAAGCACGTTGGCCACGCGCGCACCCTGCTCCACGCCGTCGAACGGCGCTACGTCGATATCGTTGAGCAACGCGTCCCACTGGCGGATGTACTCGTCGTAGTAAAGGCGTGTGATGCCCGCCTTCAGATCCTCAACAGCGGCCGGCGTCGCCACGGATTCCTGTCGGCCGAGCACCCAATCGTCCTTCGCGATATCGATGACCGCCGCGTCGCGCAACTGCCCGAACTTCTGATAGCCGGCCCGCGTGTACGCGCCTGAAACACCGCGCGTCAACGGCGCGCCGCTCTTGCGCACGAGCACCAGCGCGGCATTGCGCCCCGCCGCGTTGGCGACGCTGAACTCCGGCAGTCGGCTCTGTTCGAGATCGCGTTTGACGCGGTTGAACAGGCGCTGCGTCAGCGGCATTCTGGCGAGCGTCGCGCGCGCCTGCGCGATCAGATCCTTGTCCAGCGGCAGCGACGCATCGAAGCGCGCGGGCTGGAACAGCGCGGCGAGATGGCCGTCGAGATCGTTGCGCTGATCGTCGCTCGCATCGCGCAACGGCCCGCGGCGCCAATCGACATCGGCCCACAAGCGTACCGAGTCGGCGTCGTAGTGCAGCGAATCGCCCAGCATCAGATACGCGCGCAAGACTTCGTACTGGAAGTCCGGATTGTTCGCGTCACCGCGGCGCAATTCTTCTTCCATGCGGCTCACCACCAGCGGCAACAGGGTCTGCCGCAACAGCCGCCGGTAACTGGTCTGCGCTTCGAGGCCGAGCTTGTCGCCCTGATCGAGGCCGAGGCGCGACAGCCACGGCACGCTCCTGTCGCGGTCCGCGTAACCGCCGGGAAGATCGCGCGCGGCATTGAGCAGCGGCAGCAGCGCGAGCGGATCGTCGCTGGGCTGGCTGGTCTGCGCGAGCTTCTGCAACTCAGTGACGTGCTGTTGGACAGCGGCGACGTAAGCGCGATTGCGTTGATAGCTGACGAAGAACAGCACCAGCGCCAGCACCGCGACGACGCCGATCGCCGCCAGCGCGGCGCGCTGGAACCACGCGCGGCGCCGCTCCAGCTTCTGGTTCACGCCCGCGAGTCCGGCTTCCTCGAAGATCACGCCGCGCAGCAGCCGCGTGATGAAGTACGCGCGCCCGCTCGCCGGATCGGGCAACACGACCTGTTGCTGGAAGCCGAGCGCCGAGGCCACCGCGCTCATCACGCGATCGATCGGCCGGCCTTCCTGGGTGCCGCTCGTGAAATACACCCCACGCAGCAACGCGGATTGCTCGAAGCGCGAGGTACTGAAGGTTTCGTCGAGGAAGCCTTTCAGCACGGCCTGCAGACCCGCGAACTGCTGCGGAAATCCATAGACGAGCGCACGCCGGCGCACATCGGTCTCGCGCTGCATGCGGTTCAGCACGCGGGCTTGCAATTGCTTTTCCAGCGCGTCGAATTCGGCGGGAAATGCGGCCAGTGCGTCGTCCGGCGAGCCTTGCCCGGTGAAGGGGAACGTCATGCCCCAGACCTGTTCGCGCTCGTCGCGGCCGAGATCGTCGAAGAATTCGGCGAAACCCGCGAGCAGGTCGCACTTGGTCACGATCACGTAGACCGGAAAACGCATGCCGAGCTGGCCGTACAGTTCCTTGAGCCGTTCGCGCACCGCTTGCGCCTGCTGCGCGCGTTGCGTGTCGGACAGTTGCAGCAGGTCGCGCGTCGACAAGGCCACGATCACGCCATTCAGCGGCCGGCGCGGACGATACTTGCGCAGCAGCTGCAGGAAGCCGGCCCACGCGGCCTGATCGGCTTCGGCGAAACTATCCTGGGTGGTGAAGCGGCCCGCGGTATCGAGCAGCACCGCATCGTCGGTGAACCACCAGTCGCAATTGCGCGTGCCGCCCACGCCGCCGATCGACTGCTTGCCGAGCCGGTCGGCGAGCGGAAACTTGAGCCCGGAGTTCAGCAGCGCCGTGGTCTTGCCCGTGCCGGGCGCGCCGACGAACATGTACCACGGCAACTGGTACACATACTGACTGCCGAAACGGCCCTTGACCCGCGCCTTGCGCAAGGTCGCCATCGCGGCTTCGAAACGCTGCTTCAACGCGGCGATGTCGGCTTCGGATTCCTTCTTGCCGGGCGCCGGCTCGGCCGGTCCCTCCGCCACCACGCGGGTGAATTTGATGTTGGCGACGCGCACTGCGATCCAGCGCCCGATCCAGTACAGCGCCCACACCAGCAGCAACACGATGATCACGGCCCAGCGGCTGCTGTTGCTTTCGAGCGGCTCATGACCCGCGTACGCGACGAGCGGCCCCTCGACCCACACGATCAGCGACAGCGCGAGCACGCCGAGCAACGACAGCACGATGGCTCGTCTGAGCCAGCCAAAGATCTTCATACCCGGCTCCCCTGCGCCGCCCGCGACGGACTCGTCAGCGAGGCCTTCACGATGCCGCTCCCGGCGCCAGCACCGTGATATCGACACGGCGGTTGCGCGCACGATTCGCGGCGGTGTCGTTCGGCGCGATCGGCTCGGCGTCGCCGCGCCCTTCGGCGCTGAAGCGGGTTGGGTTGCCGGCCCGCGACGCGAGCATGTCGCGCACCGCTTCGGCGCGCGCCTGCGACAGATGCCAGTTCGACGGGAAGCGCGCGGACAGGACTCGCTGGCTGTCCGTGTGACCCGCGACCACCACGTTGCCCGGCACTTCCTTCAACGCGTCGCCGATACGCTGGATGAGCGGCACGAAACCCGCGGCCAGATCGGCGCTGCCCGACCCGAACAGGCCGTCGCCATTGATCGTGACGACGGTCCGGTCGGGCAACTCCGAGACACGCACGAGGCCTTGGGCAATTTCAGGCGCGAGGAACTGCGATAGCTTCGGCGCAGGTTTGGGCGCCGCCGCCAGCTTCGACGCAAGCACGGGAGCCGGCGCGACCCGGATCGCGTGCAGCGCTTCGAACACGCGGTCGGACATGTCGTTGAGCCGGAAGCTCAACACCAGATGGACGATCACCAGCACGAGGCAGGCGATTGCGGCCGCCACCCACAACGGCACCAGCTGCAACAACGGCTTGCGCTCGACCTTGACGGGCAGCCAGTGCGGCGACAGATCGCGTTCGGCCGCGCCGCGCTGGCCGCGAATCATCTGTTCGAGGCGTTCGCGGATCGTGTCGAGCTGCGTGCGGCCACCGTCGATCAGACGGTAACGTCCTTCGAAACCCAGGCCGAGAATCACGTAGATCAATTCGAGCACGTCGATATTGCCCGCGGGGTTCTGCGCGAGACGCTGCAGGATCAGGAAAAAGCGCTCGCCACCGGAAGCCTCGTTGTGGAACGTCACCAGCAGGCTGCGGCTGCCCCACAAGCCCGCGCCCCACGGCGTGCTGGCGATCGCTTCGTCGAGGAAGGTGCACAGGCAGTAGCGCGCGGCACCCAGCTTCTCGTCATCGATGCCGTTGGCGCGGCCTTGCGTCTCGAAGTTGCGCACCATTTGCATCAGTTGGCTGCGCAGGTCCTCCACGTTCGGATGGGTCGGCAACTGGCGCAACGGCAGTGCCAGTTCGATCAGCGGGTTGGCCGCGCGCAACAGCGGATTCAGTCCGCCGCCCGCGGGCAGCATCGGCGCGGGCGTCGTCGCGGCCGCCGTGAACGCCGCCCGCGCGCCGCCCGGCGTCGGAATCAGAATCGTCGCGCCGGGATCGTCGGCGGGGCCACGCAGTTCGTCAGGACTCACGATCAGCATCCTCAATCAAGCATCAGCGGCGAATTGCCCAGAACTCCATCGTCAGCCCGGGAAAGTCACCGGCGACATGCAACGCCATGCCGGCGGAATTCGAGAACTGCTTCCACAGTTCGTTGCCGCGATCGAGTTCGAAGTAGGTAAAGCCCGCATGGAACGGCAGTTGCCGGGGCGCCACGGGTAACGCGCGCAGGCCGACGCCGGGCAACTGCAGATTGACGAGATCACGAATGCGTTCGATCGGTCCGATCTTCACCTGCGGCGCGAAGCCGGTCAGGATGTGCTCGGCCGGCATCTGCGCGCGCACCGCGAGCACGAAGGTCGCGCCGGCAAACAGCGTCTTGTCCGGCACGATCGCCACGCGCAAGCCGAACTTGCGCTCTTCGAGCGGGATCGCCACCGCGTGCGGGTCCATCACCATGCTCAGCGACGCGCGAATGTCGTCGATCACCGGTGCGAAGGTTTCGCGCAACCACTCATGGCGATACACCGGATACGCCGGCGGCCGCTTCGATGCCTGGCTGAAGGTCGCCAGCTCGCCGGCCAACTGCACCGCCGCCTGGTACAGCGCTTCGGGATGCAGACCGGTGGTCGTCGACAGATGCGCGGCCAGCGGCTCGTGACGATTGATCAGTTGCAGCAACAGGAAATCGGCCACTTCGGCGACGCCCGTCACGCCGGGCTGCGCAAGGCGTCCGGCCAGCGCTTCACCGCGTTGATGCAGAAGGCCCACGAGGTCGTCGACGAACGCCGCGAGACGGCGCGCGACCCGATAGTCGAGACACGGGGGGCTGTAGTCGTTTTCGAGCACGACGCGGTTGTCGGGCAGCCGTTCGAGCACGCGCGCGACGCCAAGCGTCGTGTAGGCATTCGCCACTTCAGGGGCGAGTGCGAGGCGCACCCGCAGTTTGCCGATCTGCAGCAGTGCCGCGCCGGCATTGGGATCGTTGCTGTCGCTGACGTCGAATTCAGCGATGCGGTGTCGCGCGAAGTTCTCCTCGCTGGCGTCGTTGCCGGTCTCGGCGACGCCCGGTCTGCGCACCGGCAACGCCAATTGGACCAGCATGTTGCGGGTGCCTTCGGGAATCTCCAGCGGCTCGGGCAAGTCATCGTCGGCGGGCAGATCGAAGGGCGTGCCGTCCGGCATCACGCCGGAGCACGACAGCAGCGCGAGCTTGCCGAGCTTGAGCAGCGACTCGTCGATCTCCAGCGCGGTAAAGCCCCAACTGTACGGACGCAGACCGGCCGCGCGCGTCTCCAGTTGCCGCTGCAGATAACGATCGTGCTGCTGCAAGTGCTGGGGCTGAAGAAACATCCCCTCCGACCAGATGACTTTGCTATTCCAGGACATGTTGTCTCGTTCAAAAGTATCTAGGTGGGATCGGCGGGATGCTTCGGCTGACGCGCGCGGGCCGCGCTCAGTTCGTCGATCTGCGCCTCGTAGGCGTCATTGAACGCCTGACCGAAGAGCTTCTGGAAGTCGTCGTCGGCTTCGCGCGCGACGGCGCCCTGCACTGCGACGAACAGATCCCACAACTTCGCCTTGCGGTTGGACAGCACTTTTTCGAGCGCGCCGGGGTCTTTCAGCTGCGCTTCGATCGACGCGGGATCGAAGCGTCCGAGCACGTGCGCGAGCGCGGCACGCATGCCGGCGAGGACCGCAAGCTCGTGCGCCTCGATATCGTCGAACGCGCGCCTGAGCGCCTCGTCGGGTGGCAGATAACCGGCTGAGCGGCCGGTCAGCATCTGCGCCAGCGCGCTGTCGACGTCCGGGAAAAATTTGAGCGGGTTGTTGTCGCGCGCGACGATCATCGTCGTGTCGAGACGGGCTTCGCGTTTGGTCATCGAGCGTGCGCGCAGCACGCCCATCGTGCCGCGCAGCGCTTCGCGCAGCATCGTGCCGATCAGGCGCGCGAACTCAGGCTCGGGCAGGTTCGGCGCGCGCGACGGGTCGAGGCCGAGACCTTCGAGCAGCGCCTGCAGCGTGGCGGGGTTCGGGCTCGCGGAGGCGGCCGCGTCGTGGCGAACCGGGGCCGTCTGCGCGCTCGGCGCTGGCGCGGCGGGCGGTGAGCTGATCCGGCCTGCGGACGCAGCCGGGTGCTGAACCTGCTGTGGATCAGGCTGCAACGCCGGTTGCGCAGCCGGCGAAGGTGAAGGCTCCGGCGCCGCGGCAGGCATGGCGACCCGCGCGGTGGCGGCCTGCGGCGCGACTACCGGGACGACTACCGGCACCACCGGAGCCGCCGAAGGGGTCGATGGCGCAAACTGCGTCGAAGGCGTGCCGAACAGATCATCGAACGGTGTCGCGGCCGACCCTGCCGCGCCGGCATCGAGCAATCCCGGGGGCAAGCCGGTCGGGCCACCCAGAGGCGCGGGCGCAGTGGGCCATCCCGGCAATTCATGCGCTGGATGCGGTGCGGCCGGCGACCCGCCACCCTGCGCCGGCGTTTCCCACTGCGCCAGCGCATCCGCGAGTGGATCGTAGTCCGCCGGAATGCCCCCCGCAGGCGCGGCCGGCCTGCCGGGATCGGGCCGAGGCACTTGCGGCGCCGCGAACGCCTGCAATTCCGGCGACACATGATCGCTCTCGGAGCCCGCAAAGCCCGGACGCGACGAGATCCGCTGCGATTCGCCGAAGCCGGGCTGCCCGAGCGGATCGAGCGCGCCGAGTTGCAACACGTCGCCTTGCGAATCGGCCGGCAACGGTCCACTGAGCACTTGCGCGGCACTCAGCGGATCATGGCCGCCTGTCAGACCGCGCACGCCTGCCGCCTGCTCGCCGATCGACACTTCGAGCAGATACGGACCGATCAGAAGCCGGTCGCCGTCCGCGAGTCGCGCCTCGCGCGTGCCGCCCAGCGCGCGCTGATTCAGAACGCTCGGATTGCTGCCCAGATCGCACAGCAGATAGTCGCCGTCGCGGAACTCGACGCGCGCATGAACGCGTGAGATCGCACGCTGTTGATCGGGCAGCACCAGCGTGCAGTCGTTGGCCCGGCCGATCGTGCCTCCGGCGGGGCCGAACGCGATCGCGATCGGCTCGGCCAGCGTCTCGTCGTTGAATCGCGCAACCCGCAGCGAAAGAATCGGATAGTTCACTTGGCTCCCCACGAGCGGTCAGGTGCATCACTCACGATTTAATTTTTTTGGTGCCGTCGTCGGCGTCTTTGGGCGCACTCGGCGCGCTCGGCGACGAGCCGCTGCCGGAGCCCGCCGAGCCGCCGGAATTGAGCAGGATCGGTGTGCCCGACACCGCCACGCTGACCGGGCCGACCACCACAAAGGCGCCGCCTGCCTTCAGCGTAATACTCGCGCCCGCTTCGATCACGATGTTCATGCCCGCCTTGATATGGATGTTCATGCCGGCGTCGATCGCATAGTCCATCCCGACTTTTTCCTGCAGCTTCTGCCCGACTTTCAGCGATGCGTTGCCGTCGACCTGGGCGTTCTGGTCGCCCGTCACGGCGTCGTGGCGTGCGCCGGTGATCGCTACGAACTCGTTGCCGGTCACTTTCAGATGCCGGTCGTTGCCGACATTGCTCAGCATGTCGTTCTTGACCCAGGTCTCGTGGTCCTTCTCGGCGTGGAAGAACAATTGCTCGGCGCCTTTGTCGTCGTCGAAACGCATTTCGTTGAAGCCACCGCCGCCTTTGGTCGAATTGCTCTTCAGCGTCGAGAACATCTGGTTCGCCGGCAGCTCGTACGGCGGCATCGTGTTCGCGTTGTACACGCACCCGGTCACGAGCGGCCGGTTCGGATCGCCCTCGACGAATTCGACGACCACCTCCTGGCCGATCCGCGGCACGAAGAACGTGCCCCAGCGTTTGCCGGCCCAGCTCTGCGACACGCGCACCCAGCACCGCTTCATGCGCGTGTCCGCATCGGCCGGCGGGGCGAACTGTTCCCAATGAAACTGCACCTTGATGCGGCCATATTTATCGGTAAGGATTTCTTCGCCGTCCGGGCCGACCACCATCGCAGTCTGCGGGCCCGCCGCGACCGGCTGTGGAGTCAGCCGCTCCGAGCGGAAGTGGTTTTCCTTGCGCAGCGCGGTGAACGCGCAGTCGAAGAACGGCGGCGAGGGATCATGGCGCAGCGTCGATACATAGACATCCGAATTGACTTCGTACACGGCGCTGACTACCAGATAGTCGTGGTTCTGCGCATCGCAGGCGTGATTCTCGAGCTTGAACTGGCCGCCCGGCCAGATGCCGCGCGCGCTCGAGCGGCCCGAAATGCTGTCGTTGCGCGCCTGCCGGATCTCGATACCGACCTTCGCATAGCGATCGCCATCGCTGGACTGCACGTGGCCGCTCAGATGCTCCTGCATCGCGTACACCGGCGGATCGTAGACTGTCGGCCGCGTCGCGCGAGACAGCAGGCCTTGCTGGTTGCTCAACGTGGGTTTTTCGAAATCGTAGTCGTTGACTTCGTACTTGCCGGTCTGCAATTGCGCGCCGGAACTCCACGCATAGACACATTCCTTCTCGGTCGACGGCTCGTACCACCCATCGTACGAGATCGACGCATAGTGCTCGATCGGTGCGTGCACGTCGCTCGAATCGGTCAACACCAGCGTATGCTTGCCCGCCCTGTGCTCGAAGTAGTAGTAGATGCCCTCATGCTCCATCAGGCGGCTGATGAAAGCGAAATCGGTCTCCCGGTATTGCGCGCAGTGCTGCAGCGCCGGATAGGTCGCCTGACATTTATTGCTGACGTCGATGTTGTAGTCCTGCAGCACGCCGGTCACGATATCGAGCACGCTCTTTTCATGGAAAAAGCGGCTGTGCGACGAGCGCGTGAGCAGCCACAGCCGCGGACGCACGACCGCTTCGTAGCGCGCCATGCGGTTGTGGGTGCTGTCGCCCGGCGCGACGATCCGGAACGCCGTGACGATGCCGTTGAATTGCCGCTCACCGTCGCCCGGCAACGATACTGCGACCGAGATGTCGTGCCCGAGCAGAGCGCCGGGTTGCAGATCGTTGCGCTTGCTCAGCAGATCGAGCCGCCATTCGCTCAGGCGCCCCAACTCCTCGCTGCCCCCCAGATGCAGGAACAGCAGATCCTCGCCGGCAGGCGCGCAACTGACGGTGACGTGTCGGTTCGGGTTTTGCGTGGTCATGTCACGGAATCATTGTCTTGACTGTCGCCGGATTGACGATCGTGACCACGCCACCCCAGTTGCACATGCAGGTCGACACGTTGTCGAGCGACGGCTGGTTGCCGAGCAGCACGCTCGGCGCGCCCGGCGTCCACGGCGTCATGGTGGCCGGAATGCACGGCATCGGCGTGAGCACGCCCAACGCCGCCGCGGTCGCGGCGGCGACGGTCGGATTGGCGGGCGAGCTGCACACGCCGAACGGCATGATGTTGACGAGCGGAATGTGATCCATGATGTTGGCCGCGGGCGGCCCTTCTCCCATCACCCGGTTGACCGGCAGGACCACGAGCGTCGAAGGCGCCGCGCCGAACGAACATTGCAGCGTCGCGCCCATGCTGACTTGTTGCGGCATATGAGGGCATCCTCCGGTCGGATCGATCAATCGAACGTATAGAGAAATTCACCGTCGCGCGCCCCTATCTGCACTTTCGTGACCCGGCTTCCATTCATCATGCGGGTCAGAAACTCGGTGCTGATGCGCGGCAACAGCGTGTTGGTCAGGATCGCGTCGATCATGCGGCCGCCGCTTTCGAGTTCGGTGCAGCGGCTGCCGATCAGCTTCACGACGTCGTCGTCATAGCTGAACGGAATCTTGTGCGACACGCGGATGCGTTTCTCGATCCGCCCTAGCTGCAGCCGGATGATCGCGCCGAGCATCTCGTCGGAGAGCGGAAAGTACGGAATGACCACGACGCGCCCCAGCAAGGCCGGCGGAAACACCTTCAGCAACGGCTCGCGCAGCGCTTTCGCAATACCCTCCGGCTCCGGCATCAGCTCCGGGTCCTTGCACAGGCTCGTGATCAGATCGGTGCCGACATTGGTGGTCAACAGGATCAGCGTGTTCTTGAAGTCGATCACGCGGCCCTCGCCGTCTTCCATCCAGCCCTTGTCGAACACCTGGAAGAACAGCTCGTGAACGTCGGGATGAGCTTTCTCGACTTCGTCGAGCAGCACCACACTGTACGGACGGCGGCGCACCGCTTCGGTCAGCACCCCGCCCTCGCCGTAGCCGACGTAGCCGGGCGGTGCGCCCTTCAGCGACGACACGGTATGCGCTTCCTGATACTCGCTCATGTTGATCGTGATGACGTTCTGCTCGCCGCCATACAGCACCTCGGCGAGCGCCAGTGCGGTCTCGGTCTTACCGACCCCCGAGGTGCCGGCGAGCATGAACACGCCGATCGGCTTGTTCGGATTGTCGAGACCGGCGCGCGAGGTCTGAATGCGCCGCGCGATCATCTCCGTCGCATGCGCCTGGCCGATGATGCGCCGGTTCAGGTTCTCCGCGAGCTTCAGCACGTTTTCGATTTCGTTGCGGACCATCCGGCCCACCGGTATGCCGGTCCAGTCCTGCACGACAGAGGCGACCGCCTGCTGATCGACGGTCGGCAGGATCAAGGGGTCTTCGCCTTGATGCTGCGCGAGCTGCGCCTGCAGGTCGCGCAGTTCGGCGAGCCGCGCATCGCGCGTCGCAGTGTCGCTGGCGGCGTTCCCGATCGTGCCGGTTGCGGCTCTGCCGTTCGCGGTTTCGTTCACGGCTTGATTCACCGCTTGGTTCGCTCCGTTCGCTTGCGCGGCGCCTTCCACCTTGCCGGTCTCGCCGCGCAGTTGCGCGCGCAGCGCGAGAATCCGCGTCACCAGTTCTTTTTCCGTCTGCCAGCGGACTTCCAGCGTGGCGAGGCGCGCGTGTTCGGCGGCGAGCTTTTCCGCGGCCGTGGCGCGACGTTCGTCGGTATCGAGGCCCACTGCGCTTTCACGGCCGATGATCGCCAGCTCGGTTTCGAGCGCCGCGATCCGCTTGCGCGAGTCGTCGACCGATGCGGGCGTCGCATGCTGGCTGACCGCGACGCGCGCGCAGGCGGTGTCGAGCAGGCTGACCGCCTTGTCGGGCAACTGGCGCGCCGGAATGTAGCGATGCGACAGCCGTACCGCCGCTTCGAGCGCTTCGTCGAGCACCTGCACCTTGTGGTGCTGCTCCATCGTCGAGGTGACGCCGCGCATCATCAGGATCGCGCGGGTCTCGTCCGGCTCGCTGACCTGCACGACCTGGAAGCGCCGCGTCAGCGCCGGGTCTTTCTCGATGTGTTTCTTGTATTCGGCCCACGTGGTCGCGGCCACCGTGCGCAGCGTGCCGCGCGCGAGCGCCGGCTTCAGCAGATTCGCCGCGTCGCCGGTGCCGGCCGCCCCGCCCGCGCCGACCAGCGTGTGCGCTTCGTCGATGAACAGGATGATCGGCTTTTCCGACGCCTGCACTTCCTCGATCACCTGCCGCAAGCGGTTCTCGAACTCGCCCTTCATGCTCGCGCCGGCCTGCAGCAGACCAACGTCGAGCGTGCGCAACTGCACGTCGCGCAGCGACGGCGGCACGTCGCCCGCCGCGATGCGCTGCGCGAAACCTTCCACCACCGCGGTTTTGCCGACGCCCGCCTCGCCGGTCAGGATCGGATTGTTCTGGCGGCGGCGCATCAGGATGTCGACCACTTGACGAATTTCCTCATCGCGCCCGACGATCGGATCGAGCTTGCCGTTGCGCGCCTGTTCGGTCAGATCGGTGGTGAAGCGCCGCAGCGCTTCCTGCTTGCCCAGCGCTGCGGCCGGCACCGGACCGCCCGCGCCGTCCGCATCGCCGCCTTCGCGCTGCGCACCGGCCGCCCGAAAACCATCGCTCGCGCTCATGGCCGCTTCCGGCGACTCGCGCAGCAAGCTGTGGAACTCGTCGACGAGCGAATCGAGCTTGATGCGCTCGAACTGACGCGAGATGCCGTAGAGCCCGTTGCGCAGCGACGGCGTCTTCAACAGCCCGACCACCAGATGACCGGTGCGCACCTGCGACTCGCCGAACATCAGCGAGCCGAACACCCAGCCACGTTCGACCGCCTCCTCGACTTGCGACGAGATGTCGGTCACCGAACTCGAACCGCGCGGCAGACGGTCGAGCGCTTCGGTCAGATCGCGCGCCAACGCGGAAGGCTCGAGCCCGTAGTGTTTGATGATGCGGTGCAGGTCGGAGTCCTGCAATTGCAGGATCTGGTGGAACCAGTGCGACAGTTCGATATAAGGATTGCCGCGCAACTTGCAAAACACATTCGCGCTCTCGATTGCGCGGAATCCGAGCTTGTTCAGCTTGCCGAACAACGCTGCCCGTTTGATCTCGGCCATTTTTCTATTCCCTCGATGATGTCGATGGCGGCGCCGCCGCGCACGCCTCGCGGGCCGCCACGGCAATCCGTGAACGGCCATCCGGACCGATCGGCCGCAACACCAGTTGGCGCTGATCGCCGCGCGCCGGGTGGCCGAGCGTCCACGTGGTGTAGCCGAGTCGCGTGTGGCGCCCGAGCCTCAGGCGTGGCACGTCCTGCTGCTTCAGCACCAGCCGCAGATCCCAATCGAGCCCGTCGCGCGCGTAATTGCGCACCCAGTCGATGAGGCGCTTCAGACTCTCGCCGCCCGGCAGGAAGCGCTCGTAATCAGCGCGGCTCAACGGTCCGATGACGATGCGGAATTTATGCTGGCAATCCCAGACGCGCGCGCCGAGCAGCGTCGACACGCCGAGCGCGGCCGAACCGTCCGGTGCGCCCAAGCGCAACAACGAATTCGCGGGCAGCGTCATCCAATGGCCGACCCACTGTTCGATGTCGACCGGCAGGTTGAAAAAGCGCGCCAGCACGAGTTTCAAGCCAGCAGCAGGACGGGTCGGCCCGCCCAGCAAACCCGCGAAGTGCAGTTTGGCGAAATCGGGCACCGCATCGCGCTCGCGCAGCGTCGGCTCACCCAGCCCGAACACGCTGCCGACATAAAAGGAAAACCGGTCGCGCCCCGGGCGGTCGAGGCTCACCGCCGGTTGCGCATTGGCCCACGCGCGGTAGTACAGCGACACCATCCGGTGGTGAAAGACATCGAGAAAACGCGCGAAGGTCGGATCGTTCGCATTGCGAGCGCGGTCGCGCGCGTACTCCGTCAGATGGGTCGGCAGCGGTCCGTGCGGCCCGAGCAGACCGAAGAACTTGACCGCCAGGCGTGCGGCGTGATCTTCGCCGGCCGGCGTGAAGGCACCGAGCGTCGTCGGATGAAACACCAGTTCGGGTTCCTGCACGAAACGGATCGCATCGTCGCGCGGCTGCATCGACTCGCCGACGCGCGGCTTGTCCGGATATGCGTTCTCCAGCAGCCGCACGACCTGGAAGAAGTCGAAGCGGTGCGCGTCGTCTTCGAGCTGGCGCAACAGTGTCAGAGCGTCCGGCATTGTCCGACCCTCGCTGGCCAGCGCATGATCTCGCCGCGCGAAAGCGTCTTCACGACGGTCTCGGTGAACGAGTTGATCGATACGTATTGCGCGAAATAATGCGCGAGCACGGCGCCGAGCAGAAACGCGCCGGCGCCTTCGAACGCGGCTTCGTCGAGTGTCAGCGTCACTTCGAGACCACGGCCGAATACGATCGGACCGGCGCACGGCAAGCGTCGTGTCACCGAGCGCGAATCGATCGAGCGCACGCCCTCGATCAGCCGCTGACTCGCGATCTCGTCGGCGGGACAGTAGAGGCTCAGCAGATCGCGCAGCGCGCGGGCGCCCTCCTGCGCGTCGTTATCGAGCAGCGACGAATAGTTCAGCGACAGGTGGCTCAGCAGCCGCCACGCCACGGCTCCGTGCGCATACGATGGCAGCGGCGGGCTCGGGCCGCTCACGCAGCGCACGCTCTGCACCGGCGCTTCGACATCGAGCGTGAAATCGGCGGGGCCGACGCCGACGGGCATGGTCAATGGCAAGTCGCGGTTCGTGCACAGCACCTGCAAGCCGAGTTGCCGCAGGTCGGCGCGAAACGGCGCATTGCTCGCGTCCACCAGCGCGATGAACATCTCGCTGCCGAGGTAGCTGGTGCGGGGGCCGCGTTCATGCTGACGCGCCGACGGCAGACGTTTTTCTCGGCGCACCTGGTAGTACGCGCCGGCGCGATAGGTGGCGCCGAGATCGCGCGCGTGATAGAACGGCTCGAAGCGCTGCTCGCCGCCGGCGCCCGCGCTATAGCCGGTCGCACTCTCGATCTGATAGATCTCGAAGTCCATCGGTCGGGTGCGATCGGCCACCACGTGATATTCGAACTGTTCGTCCGACAGCGCGATGCGATCGGTACGCCGCGAGAACAGATTGATAGCGGGCGTGCAATGCAGCGCGAAATTATTCGCGTCGAGCGATTGTTCGAGCAGCGGATCACCGCGTTTGAGCAGCACGATGACTTCGATGTCAGTGTCCGCGCAGCGACGCAATGCCGCCTGCAAGCCGTCGATGGCCAGAAACATGAAGCGCTGCGGAAAGGCGAAATACTCCTGCAACAACCGGTAGCCCTGGAACGACTGCCGGCTGACCGGCAGCAATGCCTGATCGTCGGCAAAGCCGAGCGGGCGCAGCGCGTTCGCCGGCAACTGCACATGCCAGGCCGCAGGACGTTTGGCCGGCATCACGAGGATGCCGCTCACCGAAGCCAGCAAACGCTCGTGAATGCGCGTCGGCATCCCGTCCGTGCCGCGCAGATACAGCGTCAGCCGGTCGAGTTTCAGCTGGTTGATTTTCAGACCGCCGGTGGCACGCAGGCGCAGTCTGAGGCCGGCCTTGACACCCGCGCCGGCCGCCATGCTCGCCGGCAGCGCGCTGTCGATGCCACCGAGCGAGCCCGCGTGCGTAAAAAACCGCGCTTCCGTGATTTCGAGCGGCCAAAGCGTCAGTTCGTGCGCGCTGCGGTATTCGCAGCGCGTCGAGCCGTTCTTGTCGAGCACGCTGCGCAGCGCGCTGCCGCGTGGAATGCGCACGCCGTCCGCGAGATTCGAGCTGCTCAGGTCGGGCTGGATCTGCACCACGGCCATCGACGGCGTGGGCGCGAGGTAATGCGGGTACACCAGTTCCGCGAGGTGCTGGGTGAAGCGCGGAAACTCGTCGTCGATCTTCAGTTGCACGCGGGCCGCGAGGAAACTGAAGCCTTCGAGCAGACGCTCCACGTACGGGTCCGCGCATTCGAGGTTTTCCAGTCCGAGGCGGCCGGCGATCTTCGGAAATTCGCGCGCGAACTCGCCGCCCATCTCCCGAAGGTGCTGCAGTTCCTGGCTGTAGTATTTGATCAGGTCCGGATTCATGGCTTCAGCGTGGTCCGCCCTGGTCGATCACCCGGATTTCGCCGACTTCCAGATCGAGTTCGGTCCTGAAGTAGAGCCGCTCCGGATACGGCTGCGCCCACAGATCGCCTTCCACGAGAAACGACACCGTGTTGTGGCGCCCGGTCGTCTCTTCGACTTGCATCGAGCTGACCCGCACGGTATCGCGCAGGATGCGCGGCTCGAACGCCCAGATCGCATCGCGCACCAGTCGCTCGAGCCGCAACGGATCGATGCCGGAGGCGGTCTTGCCGGCAATGTCCGGCAAGCCGAAATTGATCACGGAAGTCGCGACATACGGATAGCCGCTCAGATCCTGCACCGACGCGAGGCCGTTCGCGTTCAGCAACCAGCCGAGGTCGCGCTGCACGCTGTCGCGCAGCGCGCGCATCGACAGAACGCGGCGTTCGCGCGCTTCGACTTTCACCTCCGGTTCGAGATCGGTCAGGCGGTCGAGCAGCGACGGTTGCAGCCGATCACGGGCGGTCAGCTCAGCCATGATCCGGCACGGCCGCGCCGTCCTGTTCGGGAGGCGCGTCGCCGCTCATCAGTTCGATGGTTCGCACGTCGAAGAGCGCGTAGTCGTTCGAGTCGGAGGCGAACATGCGCTGTCCCACCGGCCGCGCGAGCGCGGGATCGTCACCGATCCATTCGGTCAGGCGCGCCAGCCACAGCGCGCGGCTGGTTTCGGCGAGCGTGCCCGGATAGCGGGCGGGAATCAGACCGGCGGCCTGGCCGTCGTTGGCCCACGTGAAGACGGCCGGCATCCAGACCCGGTCGCGCAGGTCGGACGGCGGCTCGATTTCGATGCGTTTGATGCGCGCAAAAGGAATCCAGTAATAGCGGCCGTTGAGCACGGCTTCGAGGGTCGGACCGAGCCGGTTGTCGGCGTCGGCGAGCCATGTGAACGGTTCGCCGTTCAATGCGCCGGCGGTGGCGGGCGCCTCGTCGAGCGCCTGCGCGCGCGCGGCCACGGCCGCGCCGCTATCGCCCGCGGCATCGAGCCGCAATGCCTCGACCAGCAACGCGAGCCAGCCGGTCGGCTCGCCGAAGATCAGCGGCGCGCGCTCGCCTTTGAAAACCGCTTCGCGCAGCGCCTCGCATTGCAACGCTTCGCGATAGGTTTGCACCATCGGCAACGCGGCCGCGTCGAGTTCGCCGACGACGTTCAGTTGCGTCAGCGCGCGATCCCAGGCGCCCATCACCGCGAGCAACTGGAATAGAAAGACGCGATAGGCGGCCTTCGACGGATCCTTGCGAACCTGGTTTTGCAATTCGCGCAGACATCCGTCGAGATCGCCTTCGCGCAAGCATTCTTCTGCGTTCATGCCGGTTCGCTCCGGTCTGGCTCAAGTCGTCCCACCCGCCGCCGCCCCGCGACGGCGCGGCCGCCGCGGTGCACTCGCCCTTCGCGCTCAGCCGATCAGGTCGTCGCGTTGGCGGGGATGTTCCATTTCACTTCGACCACCCCGCCTTCCTTCTCGCCCTTCGCGTTTTGCGGCTGGTACTCGATATGGAATTTTTCGAAGTTGAGCGTGACGTTCTCCGTGAAGCGTTCTTCGCCGCCCGAGCCGCCTGTCGAATACGAGCTGACCAGCACGCCGTTCAACGTGATCTTGTAGTACTCGAGCGGATTGTCGCCACCTGCCTTGCGCACCGTCAGCAACGCCGTGTCGATGTGCGTGCCTTTGGTGCATGCCGCCATGATCGGCGGACTCGCCTTGTCGCTGTATTTGGTAAATGACAGGTCCTGCACCGACACCTTGCCGGCGCCGCCGCCCGTGCCCATGTGCATCGTGCCGCTCTGGCTCATGCCCCAGCTCCACGCGAGCACTTCGATTTCTTCCTTGTGGGTCTTGTCCTGCGACTCGCCCTTGATATCGCCCAGCTTCATGAACATGTCGATGGCCATCTTCTTCTCCGCTCAAAGCAATTCGAGACTAAATAGGGATTTCCGTCATGCCGCCTTGGCGGACGGAAGCTTCGAAACCAACCGTAGCGATACGGTCAGGCCTTCCAACTGGTAATGCGGACGCAGGAAAAACTTCGACGTGTAATAACCGGGATTGCCTTCGACTTCCTCGACGACCACCTCGGCGGCCGCGAGCGGGCGTCGTGCCTTGGACTCTTCCGTCGAGTGCGCCGGATCGCCGTCGACGTACTGAAGGATCCAGTTCTGCAGCCAGCGCTGCATGTCGTCCCTCTCCTTGAAACTGCCGACCTTGTCGCGCACGATGCACTTCAGGTAGTGAGCGAAGCGGCTGCAGGCGAACAGGTAAGGCAGACGGGCCGCCAGGTTCGCATTCGCGGTGGCATCCGGGTCTTCGAACTCGGCGGGCTTGTGCAGCGACTGCGCGCCGATGAAGGCGGCGAAATCGGAGTTCTTTTTATGCACGAGCGGCATGAAGCCGTTCTTCGCGAGTTCGGCTTCGCGGCGGTCGCTGATGGCGATTTCGGTCGGGCATTTCATGTCGATGCCGCCGTCGTCGGTGGGGAACGCGTGCACCGGCAGATTTTCGACGGCGCCTCCCGACTCGATGCCGCGAATCCGCGAACACCAGCCGTACATCTTGAACGAGCGGTTGATATTGGTCGCCATCGCATAGGCGGCATTGGCCCATGCGTATTTGCCGCTGTCCGCGCCGGCCGTGTCTTCCTCGAAATCGAATTCCTCGACCGGATTGGTCTTGGCGCCATACGGCGCGCGCGCGAGAAAGCGCGGCATCGCGAGACCGACGTAGCGCGCATCCTCCGATTCACGCAGCGAGCGCCACGCGGCATGATCAGGAGTCTGGAAGATTTTCGTCAGGTCGCGCGGATTGGCCAGCTCCTGCCATGAATCCATCAGCATGACAGCGGGATCGGCGCCCGCGATGAACGGCGCATGCGCGGCGGCCGAGATCTTGGATATCTGCGTCAGCAGATCGACGTCGGGCCCGCTGTTGTCGAAGTAATAATCGGCCACCAGCGCGCCATACGGCTCGCCGCCGAACTGGCCGTATTCCTCTTCGTAGAGCTTCTTGAAGATCGGGCTTTGATCCCACGCGGTGCCCTTGTACTTCTTCAGCGTCTTGTACAGATCGCCCTTCGACACGTTCATCACGCGGATCTTCAACGTCTCGTCCGTCTCGGTGTTGTTGACCAGATAGTGCAAGCCGCGCCACGCGCTCTCGACTTTCTGGAACTCTTCCGAGTGGATGATCTGATTGATCTGCGCGGTCAGCTTCTCGTCGATCTGCGCGATCAGCGATTCGATCGTCGCGAGCACATCGCCCGAGATCAGGTTGGTATCGCGCAGCGCCTGTTCGGCGAGCGTGCGCACCGCCGTCTCGACGGCTTCCTTCGCCTTCTCGCTCTTCGGCTTGAATTCCTTTTGCAGCAGATTCGCGAAATCGCTCGTTTCAAGCCCCGCTTCGCCGGGTTGCGCTTGCCCTTGGGTGCTAGGTTCAGCCATGGTCAGACTCCCCTGTAAATCACGCTCATTGCTGCGGCTTCGGTGCGGACGCCAACGACTGCAGCAACGCAGGATCGTTGAGCAGTTTCGCGATCAGGTCCTCGGCGCCGGTCTTGCCGTCCATATAGGTCAGCAGGTTCTGCAACTGGCCGCGCGCCTCCAGCAGCTTCGACAACGCGTCCACCTTGCGCGCGACCGCCGCGGGCGAAAAATCGTCCATGCTCTCGAAGGTCATGTCGACCGCGAGGTTACCTTGACCGGTCAACAGGTTCGGCACCTGCACGGCGACGCGTGGCTTCATCGACTTCAGACGCTCGTCGAAATTGTCGACGTCGATCTCGAGAAACTTTCGATCCGCCACCGGCGCAAGCGGGTCCGCCGGCTGGCCGGAGAGATCGGCCAGCACGCCCATGACGAAGGGCAGATTGACCTTTTTCTCGGAACCGTAGACTTCGACGTCGTACTCGATCTGAACCCGCGGCGCTCGATTGCGCGCGATGAACTTCTGGCTGCTTTCCTTGGCCACGACCATTCCCCTGGTTGACGCCGCACGGCCGCGAGCAGCGTGGCGCATGACTGGCGTTGCTAGAACCGAAAAAGCCCATCCCCGCCTGACTGTTTACTCGTTTTCGATACCGCCGGCCTGCCTGGCCTGGCGCACGCCTTCGGGCGCGAGGTCCTGCAGAATTTCCATGAAATTCTTGTCGACCAGACGGCGCGCGCGCTGCAGCAGCAGCGGCACCGGGCTGGAGGGTTCGTGATGCTCGTAGTACGCGCAGATTTTGTCGATCATGCGGATCACGTCCTGACGGTCCGTGATGTCGCCCGACCCAGGCGCGGCCGCCGCTGCCGCGCCGGCGCGTTCGCCCGTGGCCGCGTCGCCGTTTGAGAAGGCGTCCGGCGCTCCGGCCGGGACGTCCAGACGTTCGCCGAGAAAGTCGGCTGCGCGCCGCAGCAGCCTAGTGAGCGGCGACAGGTCGATGGAACGCGCCGCGCCGACGCGCTCGGTCAGTACCGTCTCGATGCGCATCGCGCAATGCTGCGCCGCGAGCAAGGCCGCGTGCGCGGCGCTGGCGTCTTCATGGGCGTCGGCGATCACCGCGTCGATCGAGCTCAGCGACGGCGCCTCGACGCCTTTTGCCAGGGGCACTTCGCCGGTCGCATATTCGATGTCGCGCAAACTGACAACACCGTGCGCGCGCGACGATGCGAGCGGTGCGTCGCGCACGTCCACCAGCATGCCGGACGGTTCGACGAGTGCGGCGAGCGCGTTGACGCGGGCGGTCGGATCGTTGTCGTCGTCGGGATCGAGCTGCGGATAAACGTGGTCCCAGCGCTGTTCGAGCAGCCCTTCGACGAGCGCGAGGCCCTCGGCGAATCCTGGGAAACGCTGGCGATTCAGCAGCGCGCGCGCGAGGTGCACCGCGACGCGCAAGTCGCGGCCCTTCGCGAGCAGATCGAGCGATAACGCTTCGGCTACTTTCCAGTCAGGCGGCGTGGCGGCGACCATGGTTTCGCCGAACTGCACCTCCGGCTTGCCGTGGACGACCTGCTCGAGCGCAAGGAAGTCAGGGTCGTACTCGAGGTCGTCCCCGCACGGACTGGCAGCTGATAGGTCGGCAAGCATTTCGCCCGCGAGAAGCGTGGCCATGTCTGGTATCGGTCTCGGATGAGTAGTCTCGACGCACCGTAAGTGAGCGGTACGGGTAGCCCTTGCCGGCCAGCAATCAGCGTTTCCGGAAATACGTGTTAACTCTGATTAGATTGTCTGTGCCAGCTATTGCGATGTTTTTAGCAAGCGTTGTACTTTCTCGGCGGCAACCCGATATGAGAATAGCACGCAGCCCGGAAAATCAAAGCCGGAATCAATAGAAACGAATTTTGAGTAATTAAGCGAAACGGTATATGTAATAGCATTTAACTCCGTAAACGCATAAAACGTTTAACCCTTCATTCCGGCACCATATCCTTTCAGGACAGTCGATTGGCGGGATCGGCCCACATCTATGTAAACGAATCAGGCGCTCGATTTTAAAAAAATGCGAACCTCGCGGACTCCCGGTAAATGCCTACGTTGCGTTTAAGGGTTAGTCCCGATAGCGGTACGACACCCCTCCGAAGCGGTGAATAACATATTAAGGTTTGTCTTGTAATAAATAAAACGGGCCAATAGACTAAGTTTGTTTTCCAATCATTGCGCCGGTTGCACGGCGCAATTGGCGGTATTGCACGCGTTGTTTGAAGCCGGGCTCTGCCCCCAGCAGGCGGGGCTCACCACCTCGGGGCGAAAAGTGGCAGATATCCAGAGCGCGGCAATGGCCGACCACGCTGCAGAAAGCGCACTGCCCGACCTGTGGCAACGCCGCACCTGCCTGAGCCACGACGAGATGGAGTCGATCTATACGATCGTGCGCCACGCGCTGACCGGCTACCATCCGTCGGAACTGCAGGCGCTGGGCGAGGACAAGGAGGAACTCATCTCACAGTTCCTCTATTTCAAGGTGTTCCGTCTCGATGCCGCACCGACTGCATTGCCCACCTTCCCGCTACACAGCGCGCCTTCGACCAGCCACGCCGTTTGCGCCTACTTTCGCCGCTATCTGATCGACTGTCTGCGCAGCGCGAGCCATCAGCGCAACGTGTCGCTCGATGACGACGGCGTGATGCTCGAGATCGACCGGCAAACGGCCTTTGACCCCGATCCGATCGGCTCGGTCCTGCTGCAATACGGTTTGCACGAAGCCGAAGTACGCGAATCCGCGTCGCACTTCATCGACTCGCTCGGCGACGCCAACCGCATGCTGCTCGCCGGCAGTCTCGGCTGGCTGTCGAACGAGAAAGGCGGTCTGTCGCAGGTCGCCGCGCGCTACGGCATCGCGTCGTATCACTACCGGGCGCGCAAGCTCGGCGTCACGCTGAAAAAAGGCTCGATACCCGCCGACTTCGCCCGCACCGAAATCGGTCAATGGATCGAGCAGGGCCTCGGCATCGACATCGCGCCGGGCAATCGCATCGTCATCCTGCTGGTTCTGGGCATTCTGTCCGCGCAGTCGCACGCACAGGAATGAGCTCGACAGACCACGAGCCTATGAGGGGTCAACGGTGCAACTTGTCACCGCAAGCCTGACCGACCGGGGCGGCCGCCCGCGCAATGAAGATTCGTTCGGCGACTGGTCGAGCGAACGGCTCTACTATTGCGTGGTCGCCGACGGCGCCGGCGGACATGGCGGCGGCGACACCGCCTCGCGCCTCGTCGTCGATTCCGTGCTGGCGGATTTGCGCTACCTGACCGTTGCCGAATTGCCGCCGACGGGCGAACGGCTGTGCAGCGCGCTCGCGCATGCCAATCAGAACATCGTCGAAGAACAGTCGCGCGGCAAGGGCAACGAAAAAGACATGCGCTCGACTGCCGTGGTGCTCGCCATCGATCGCGAATGCGCGACGGCCGCGTGGGCCCATTGCGGCGACACCCGCCTGTACTGTTTCCGCCACGGTGAAATCAGCGCGCGCACACGCGACCACAGCATGGTTCAGCAGATGGTCGACGCGCACCTGCTCGCCGAGGAGCAGATGCGCCATCACCCGCGCCGCAACGTGCTGTATGCGGCGCTGGGCACCCGCGAGCCGCTGCCGATCGCGTGGGTGGACGGCACCTTCGCGCTACGTGACGGCGACGCTTTGCTGATCTGCACGGACGGCCTGTGGGAGTACGCCGACGACGCCGGCATCGCCGACGCGTTGGCCCATGCCGCGACACCTGGCGCCTGGCTCGATGCGCTCGCGCAACAGGTGCGTGCGAGCGCCAGCGCGCATCACGATAACTTTACGGCGCTCGCGGTGTGGGTCGGTGACGATGCGCAGGCGACACGATTGATGCCGGGCCCGGCACCGGCGTAACGCCGCCGATCAGCATCAGAACGGGTCTTGCATCATGCCGATCTCGATCATCATTCCCTGTCTGCAGATGGCGGCAACGCTTGGGCGCGCAGTGGAAAGCTGCCTGATCCAGCCTGAGGCCGCGCAAATCATCGTCGTCGACGATGGCTCGACCGATGCTTCGATCGAAGTCGCCGAGCGTTACGGCCGCCTCGACGCGCGCGTGCAAGTGCTGCGCATGCACGTGAACGGTGGCGTCGCCGCCGCGCGCAATTGGGCCGCGATGCACGCCACCGAGGACCTGCTCGGTTTCATCGACGCCGACGACGAGTACCTGCCCGGCGCGCTGGCTGCGGCGAGTGTCTATCTGCAGCGCTGCCCGGGTGAGGCATCGGTGCGGCTCGATGTCGAGTATGCCGGCTTTCCGCGGGCGATCGTCGAGCATCCCGATTTCGAAAAATACGCGGCGATCCTGAGCAACACCGTGCCGAGTAGTCTGGTGATCCGGCGCGCGGTCTACCGCGCGCTGGGCGGGTTTCCGATCGACGCGTTCTTTCGTCGCGTCGGCGGCGAAGACGGCGCGTTTTCGTGGGCCTTGAGCAGGTTGTTCGGCAACCGGCGACTGATCGACGCGAAGCGGGTGCGCCAGCATTACCACCCGGCCATCCACGCGGAAAGATTCTTCAGGATTCACCTCGGCATGGAGCAGCCCGTCCATGAAGAGGTCGTCGAAGCATGGCGGCTCGCGCAACAGTTCGTCGCGGGCGCCGAGGCCGCCATCGCGCAACTGCGCGCGCTGCATTCGCCCGACGGCGCCGCGCCGGCCGTCCCGCCCGCTTCCCCTCGCCCCCGCTAGAAGTCGCCGCAGCCGTGCTGCGCGTTGATCAGCATGCAGCTGTTCAGATTCGGCTGCGAACGCACCCGCTTCCATTCGACCGCGAGGAGGTCCTGATTCTCGCCCGGCGGCGTCGTGCTGAAGAGCGGCTGGTTCGAGCCAATACAGATGTTGGTGCCCTGCAGATTGTTTTCGTAGACGAACGTCTGCTGCTGGCTGCTGAAAAACGTCTGCAGACCGCTTTGGGCGACCGGATTGGGGATCGGGCCCTGCGGGTTCGCAATCGTGCCCGCAAACGGGACCACCATCAGCGTGCCTGGCACGTCCTTGACGATATAGCCCACGCTAGACGTGAAGTTCGGGATGATCGGATAGCCGCCCGCCGGTGAAATCAGACTGGCCGTGGTCGTCTCCGAGCCGCTCAACGTGCCGGCGGCGGTATCGCCGTTGATCAGGCCGCTGGTCGTGTAGGTGAACGCCGGGTTCGGCGCGCCGACGTAGCGCGTCGCGCCGTCCGCGGTGACCGTGACCGTCGGCCGCGCGACATAGACGAAATGATTGCCGGCGCTAGGCACCGTGCCGCCCCAACTACAGCCCGAGCCGAACAGGCAGCCGTAGAAATTGGGCTGCGCGGTGTTCGGCTGCACGCTGCCGCGTGTCTCGGTCCTCCAGGTGCTGCCCCAGATTCGCCATGCGTTGCCGGCGCTGAGCGTGCCGGACCCGGCATCGACGAAAACACCGTTCTCCATCACCAGATCGATTGAGCCGCCCGCGCTCAGATTCGTATTCGGAGCCGTCGCGGACGGCGTGCTCGCGCCCAGCCCGATATTGCCGGTCGCAGCGGTCGCGACGAGGCTGCCGCTTAGCGTGGAGTTCGTCACGGACACCGGGCTCGACTGGCTCGCGGCGGAGTCGAACGTCCGGCTCGTCAGCGGACCGATCACGAAGCCATGCGAGTTCGAGAAGGTGACGGTCCCCGCATTGGCCATCGCTAGCACGGCGACATCGTTTTGCGGATCGGTCAGCGTGAAGGAACCGGGGCCGGCGAGGATCAGCCCGGCGCTCTGGATGCCGCCAGGGTCCGTGACGGGACCGGCCGAAAGCAGCATCAAGGTCTGGCCTGGGGTCGAGACGCCGTACGTCAGCGCGATCCCTTGACTGCCCGCGCCCGGGTTGGACAGCGTCAGATTGTTCGCGAAGCCCGGACGCGTCGGCACGCAGGGCGAGCCGCCCGATGCGCACTGCCCGCCGACGGTGATGAGCCCGGTCTGCGTGCTGGAACCGAGCACGATGCTGGGAATCGACGCGAAGGTCGAGAAAGTCGGGGCGTCGATGCCGAGGCCGCCGCCCGTGCCGAGCAGCGTGATCGGCGTCGCGTTCTGGGCGGTAATCGCGAAGCTCGCCGGGTCCACCGACGCCGGCATGATCGACAGCACGCCGCCCGGCGACGACAGCGCCGCTTGCGTGATGGCGAGGCTGCTCGCCGTGCCGTCGTTGAATGCGCGCAACACGATCGAACCGGGATTCGCGGTCGAGATCGTCACGTTGTTGCCCGCGACACTGAAGGTCGCATTCGTCAGCCCGAACTCGCTCTGCTCGGTCGCGGGCACCGCCGCGCCGATCGCGACGCCCGGATCGGACGTCGTGGTCGAACCGGCGATGCCGATGGTGGTGGCGGGCGACCCCGTCGCGCTGATCGTGCCGTTGGCGATCAGCACGCCATAGTCGCTTTGCAGGTTCGGACTGCTGCCGGCGGGCCCGCTCACCGCGCCCCGAATATCGATCGTGCCACCGCTGGTCGACGTGATCGTCGTGCCGTCGGCGATCAGCACACCCTGGACGAAGGGACCGGTGCCGCTGCCGAACAGACTCACCGTGCCCGTTCCGGTCCTCACCGAGACGGGCGCGGTCTGGATGCATTCCCCGCATAGCGTGTTCTCGAACATCAGCCCGATCACCGAGTCGCCGTTGACCGCGGGTCCCACGCTTTGTCCGCTGAACTTGATGTTGCCACTCGTCGACTGGACCGACGATCCGTGCATGTCGAGCCCGATACTGACGTTCATATTCGACGCCACGCTGCCCGCCGCGGAAATGTCGCCGCTGCCGGTGCTCAACGTCGTGCCGTAAAAATAGACGCCGTGCGCGAAGGTGCCCCCGGTGACATTTCCTGTCACGCCGATCGAGCCGGTCGTGTTGGCGATCGTGGTGTTCTGGATCTCGACGCCAAAGCCCCCTTGCGCGCTTTGCGACACGCTACCGGCGAGCGTGATCGCACCGCCCGAACTGCCGAGCCCGGGTTGCAGCGCGGGACCCTCGCCCACCGTGGCGGCGCCGCTCAGGAATACGCCGATCCCGGCGCCGCCAACGGCACGGCCATTCACGCTCAGCGTGCCGCTCGTCGTGTTGGCGGAACTGCCGGACAGCAGCACGCCGATGCCCTGATCCTCGAGATTCGAACTGCCGCTGCCATCGATGGCGAGCGCGCCGCTGCCGGTTTGAATCACGCTGTCGCCGACCACGGATACGCCGTCGTTGCCTCCGCCGCCGGCGGTGGCCGTGCCGGTGATGCCCAGCGCGCCGCTCGTCGTCGCCAGCGCGCTGGTCCCGCTGATCGCTACGCCGTTGGCGTTCGGGCCCAGCGCGACGCCCGTCAGCGAGAACGCGCCGCGCTCCGTGGAAATATTCGACGCGTTGATGAAGATGCCCGACGACGACGTGACCAGGTAGCCAATCGCCACACCATTGATCGGGAACGTGCCGGTGGCCGTCAGATCGCCGCCCGCCGTGTCGATGCTCGACCTCTGGATCAGCACCGGGCTCGCGCCGCCGCTTCCCAACGTCACACTGCCGCCGTTGGTGTTCACCGTGACGCCCTGCAACGAGACCAGACTGAGCGGGCTCGAGCCGCCCACGTTCGCATCGAATACGAGGCTGAGCGGCCCCGCGCTCGACGTGATGTTGTTGTTGACCAGCACCGATCCGGACGCGCTGAGCTTCAGCGTGGCGCCTTGCGCGACGGTCGTGACGTTGAGCGGCGCGTCGACGACGATGTCGCCCGCGCCGTTGTTCGGATCGGTCCCGGTCACGACCGTCACCGACGTGCCGAGGCCCAGCGGACCGGTGAGCGCCGTGTTCAGGATGAACGAAGTGCCGGTGATCGGCCCGAACGTCATCGTGTTGGAATCGGTTGCGGTTTGCGTTTGGACTGGCGCCGCGGAGACATCCGGTATCTGCGTCACGATGTCGACCTCGAACGGATCGAGCAGCCACCTGCCGCCCCGACCCTTCGCCGCCGATGCGTCGATGGTCATGCCGGTCGTGTCGAGCGAGTGGCCGGACGTCTCGATCAAGCCGCCGTTGCCGCCCTGCGGTCCACCCTTCGCCGTCAATGTGCCGTAAATGCGGCTGGCCGTTTCGCTGTAAGCCACCACGTTGCCGCCATTGCCGGCGGCGAGCGCATCCGCATGGATGCCGGCGCTCGGCGACATCCAGATCGCATTGGCATTGCGCACCGAGGGGTCCGCGCCCGCCGGGCCGCCGCCGAAGTGCACGATACCGCCGCCCGCGGCGCCGCTCGCATCGACGTAGGCTCCGGCCAGCAGCGCCACGTCGTAGCCGGTCACATCGATCCTGCCGCCGCTTTGCCCCGCGCCGCCGCTTGCGTCGAGCGTACCGCTCACCTGCGTCACGCCGTGGGCGCCGCCGTCGAGCAGAATGTGCCCGTCGTGCTCGCTCAGGCTTTGCGCGCGCACGATGCCTTGCTGGTTGATGACCGTGCCGGCCAGCGCGTCGGCCGTCTGGGCGCTCATGACCACGCTGCCGCCGTCGGCGGCGAGCACGCCGGTATTGCCGATCAGCGCGTGCGCCGCTCCCGCGTTGATCTTCAGCGTGGTCAAACCGTCGCCGGCGAAGTCGACGGTGATGTCGTTGCCCGCGCCCAGCGCGACGGTGCCGAGTTTCGCGCTGACCGTGCCGCGATTGCTGACGGAGCCGCCGAGCAATGCGATGGTGCCGCCCGCGGCCGCCGTCAGCGAACCGGCATTGCTGAGCGCCGCCGCCGATGCGCCCACGAAGTGGAAGTTGCCGGCGAGGAAGTCGGCATTGGAGAGATTGAGCGTCGAGGCGATCATCGAACCCACGTTCACCGAGGACCCCGGCGCAAAGATCACTCCGGCCGGATTGACGAGAAACACCTTGCCGTTGGCCTGCAAGCGTCCGGCGATCACGCTGGGGTCGTTGCCCACCACGCGGTTGAGCAGCGCGGACGAAGCCGACGGCTGGGAGATCCTGACCGCTTCGCTGCCGCCGATCGAAAACGTGTTCCAGTTGACGATCGCGTTGGACGAGCCCTGCGTGATGTTCAGCCGCCCCGCGCCCGGCGAGTTGATGCTGACCGTGCCGGCCACCACCTGGGCACCGGTCGGATTCGCGAGCGCGAGCGGCAGATACGATGCCGCGAACAACGCGGCGACCGCGCCGGCGATCGTGCTCGCAGGCCCCGGTCGCATCTTGCATGGCTTGTTCATCGCACACCTCGGCACAGATTCCTGCTGCTTGTCGTTGCGGTTGCCTGCTAGAACGTCTTGGTCAGTTGCACGTAAAAGCGCGGCAGCTTGTCGTTGCCGGTCGTATCGGGCCCGGTCGTGCGCCATGCGACCGTACCCTGCAGCGAAATGCCGCCCGGTGCAGCCCAGAACGCGCCCAGACCCACGCCGCTGCGCGTGATCACGTTCGACCCCTGGCCCGGACGCGGCGTGGCGTTGTACCAGCCCGTACCGAAGTCGAAGAAGGTGAACACGGTCGCCCGCGCATCGATGGCAAAGCGCCCTTCCACCGTGGCGACGAAACCCTCGTCGACCAGTGCCTCGGACGGCGAATAAGCGCGCACCGCGCGCGGGCCGCCGAGCAGAAAGCGCGACGAACTGTCGAGCGTGGTCGCGGCCCACTGGCCGGACACGCCGGCGAACACGCTGAGCCGCTCGGTGACCGCGTTCAGGCGGTTGGCGAAGAAGGTGGCGCGCAGTTCGTTGCCTTGCGTGTCGCGACCGAGCGGCGAAGCATCGAGCGCCTCGGCCTCGGCGTTGCGAAAATGCAGACTGCCGATCAACAGCTCGACATCCGCGCTGTTGAAACCGCCGCCGAACAGCGCGTCGCGGCTTTCGTAGCTCAGCCCGATGCTGCCCTCCACGAGTGATCTGGGATTGTGTTGATCGACGATGCCGACGTTGTCGATCAGGTCGCGGTACTCGAAATTGACGCGCCCCAACAGGCTCTGGTTGCGTGTGCGCACGAGCGGATGCGTGAGCGTGAAGTCCACCACGGTCGCTTCGCCCTGCGCGTCGAGCGACGCGAATTCCCGGCCGAGCACATAGTTGAGCCGCGATACCGCGACCCCCACGCGCGTGCCTTGCGCATTGATCGGCGCTTCATAGCCGACGCGCCCGTAGAGGGTGTCGCCGCGTTCGCTGCCGAGCAGCCGCAAGTCCAGGTTGTCGCCGATCATGAACGGCGAATTCAGGCGAGCGAGCGCACCGAGCCGCCATGTGCCGCTCGACTGCGTGCCGTAGTTGTCGACGTCGAGCGCAAAGGTCCAGCGTTTGGCCGGCGCGACGTTGATGGTCAGATCGACCGTGCCCGGCTCGTCGCCCGCTTCGATGGCTGACGACACCTGAATACCCGGCAGATCGGACAGCAGCAGCATGGTCCGTTCGAGTTCGTGTTGCCGCAGCGGCTTGCCGGTCGGAATCTGCGCGACGCGCTCGCGCAGCAGGTCTTCGCGGATCGGCGTGCCGGCCGCGATGTCGAGCCGTACATGGCCGACGCGCCCTTCGAGCACGCTCAACTCGACGTTGCCGGACGTGACATCCTGCGGCGGGATCACCACCTGCGCGAGCAGGTAGCCGTGATCGCGATAGACCTGCGTGATGCGCGCGGCAATCGCTTCGAGCCCGGCAAAACTCGTTTCCTTGCCGAGCTTGTCCTGAACGGGCGCAAGCAGCGCGTCGCCGGAAATCGTGTCGTTGCCCTTGAGCGTGATGCTCTTCAGCAGGAAGGCCGGACCGGGCGTCGCCACGGGCGCGGCCGGCGGCGGCACGGCGGGCAACGCCTGATTGCCGCTCGGCGGTGCCGGACGGGTCTCACGCGGCGCCGTCTGGTTCAGGATGCTGCCCGCGTTCGGCAGCGTCTGGCCCCACGCGAGCGCACTACCGCAGGACACCGCCGCGGCGATCAGTCGGAGTCTGTTCATCGGTGTAGGTGTTTATTCCTGTTGCTGACGCGCGATGGTCAAACGCCAGCCACCCATCAGATCGAATGGCGCCCAGAAGAACGGATGCGCGAAACGCGGCGTGTGCAGCACCGCCAGTTGCGCGGTGCGCATCGCGTCGATCGCGTCATGGCCTTGCGCGAGCTGCGCGTAGAAGGTGCGCATCGTCAGCGCGCTCGATTCATCCGCGACCGGCCACATCGACACGATCAGGCTGGTGGCGCCGGCATAGAAGAACGCCCGCGTGAAGCCGAGAATTTCGTCGCCGCGCGCGATCCGGCCAAGCCCGGTTTCACAGGCCGACAGCGTGACGAGCGAGACGTTGTTGAGCTTGAGGTTGTAGATGTCTTTCGCCAGCAGCGAGTCCGGGCCGTCGGCCGGCTGCGTCGCGGGCGCGAGCAGGATGCTCGAATGCAACGGATCGATCGTGTCGGCCTGGGCGTGCGTCGCCACGTGCAACACGCGTCCGGCGGGCGCGTTGTCGCGAAAGCTCAGACGCGTGGCATCGCTATGCAGAAACACCTCGTTGCGCGCGAACAGCGGCGCGATGCCTTGCACTTCCGCCTCGGCGCCCGGCAGCGCATAGGCGGGCGTGATGCTCGGATTGCCGAACGCGACCAGATCGCTCGCGATCTTCTGCTGGCGTTGCGCGAGTTGTATCGCGACACTCGCCGATGGTTCGAGCGCAATCGCATGGCGTTCGATCAGAAAGCCGTCGGCATCGTGCAGTGCCTGAAACGGCAGGTAGTGCAGCGCGCCGTGCGACACGATGATCAGCCGCTCGTTCGCGCGCAAGCCGAGCGGCGCGATCAGCAACGCGTCGAGCTTGTCGCCGTAGGTCAGCGCGGCCGCTCGCCGGCGCACGATCGCGTTGCGCAGGTCGGTCACGGCGGCGTCCATGTCCGCGCGCGCAATCGGCAACGTGTGGCCGGTGAGACCGTCGTTGCGCACCACCCAGACGATCAGCTCGCTGGGCAGGCTGTGAAACTCGACGATCGCTTCGTTGGGCCGGAGCGCGCTGCGCGTCGCGGCAAGGCTCGGCACCTGCCCGTTCAATTGACGGTCGTCGACGCCGGCGTCGACGCGGTTGCGCACCACGTCGAGCAGCGCACGCGCACGGCTGCGTTCGGACAGCTGCCAGGCGCTCTCGTAGTCGCCGGTTTCGACCGTCAGCTTGATCGCTTCTTCGAATACCGTTTGCGTGTCGCCGAACAGCGCCGTCTTGAACTCGTCGCTGCGAAAGCGCGCGCGGATTTTCTCGGACTCGTCGATCGCCAGCAGGTAAGCTTCGCGCGCATGCGGCTTGTCACCGAGTGCGAGGTCGGCGCGGCCGATTCCTTCGTGAGCCCATAGGCGGTCATAGTTGGCGTCGCTGGAATTGCCGCTTTCGCTCAACAACGTTTCGAACGCGCGTCGGGCGTCCGCGGGCTTGCCTTCGGCCAGCAGCAGATTGCCCTCGATGCGCTGGTAGGCGGGCGCAAGCTCCGCGGTGGCCGGTGCGCCGAGTGCATCGAAGCTTTGGCGCGCGCCACCCGTATCGCCGTTGGCGAGTTGCGCGTTGACGACCGACATCAGCACCAGCGGCTTGTAACGCGGCGAGGCGGTCGTGAGCGCATCTTCGTAGGCGGCCAGCGCCTGTTGCGGTTTGCCCCGGCGCAACGCGACATCGCCGAGCACCTTGTTGGCCGGTGCGTAGACCTGCTCGGGCGCCTTGGGCGTCGACGCCAGGGCTTCGCGGGCGTAGCGTTCGGCGTTGTCGAGGTCGCCTGCATAGCTGTACGCGATTGCGAGGTCGCGTTTGGACAGGGCCGCCAGATCCGCGTTGCTGGTCTGCCCGGCCACCACCAGCGCGCGCGCCGCGGCATCGACGCTGTCGCGGAAGTCGCCGCGCTCGGCGGCCGCGACGGCCATGCTGCAATAGTCGTAGGCGGGAAGTTTGACGCGGTCGCGCGACAGCAGCAGACGTCCTTCGGACGTCAACGTGTTGATCGTTTCGGCGTCGCGTTCGCGTTCTTCGGCCTGACGGAAGCCGAACGACTCGGGGGCAAGTGCCGGCGCGCTGGCGGGCCGCGCCGCGGCAGCGGACGCGCCGGCGGCCAGCACACCATCCGCTCCGCCCAACAACATCGAGCCAATGACGAGCGCGCCTGTGATCCACGCGGTATCGATGCGCCGTGGCCATGCAAGGACAGCGCGCCGCGAATGGCGTTGCACGACGCTGTGTGCCATCCCGCTCGATAAGCCTTGGCGCTCGTTCACTTTGACTTCCTGCAATCAGGCAAAAGGAAGCGGCTGCGACGGAATGCGCACAACCCGCAAGCTGCACGCAGCGGTTGACTAACACCGTATAGACGAATCCGGCCTACCGATTTTGAAACCCGGCGGATGAACGAGAGACCACCGCTCAGGCGCGCACGCCCGCCTGTTTTCAAAAATTGGCCCGCCTGATCGTCTTAAAGACGGACGCGCGTGCGCGTGAGGGTGGCGCTCGCGTGTGCCGGGCTCTGCCGTCGTACCATCCAGGGAGCCAAAGCCGATGAGCAGCCCCGACGACAAAACCGTGATCGTGCAGCGACCGTCCGGACCGGACGGCCAGCAAAACCCCGCCGAAGCGGCGCACGCCGATCGTACCGTCGTCACCCGCCCCGCCGCGCAGGGTTCGAACGCGCAACATGCGCTCCCCGCCGGCACACGACTCGGCGAGTTCGAGATCGTCGATCTGATTGGCGAAGGCGGCTTCGGCATCGTCTATCTCGCCTACGACACCCAGCTAGGACGTCACGTCGCGCTGAAGGAATACATTCCCGCTGCGCTGGCTTCGCGCGTCGGCGCGGCCGAAGTGTCGGTCCGCTCGGAACGTCATGAAGATACCTTTCGCGCCGGCCTGAAAAGCTTCATCAACGAAGCGCGGCTGCTCGCCCGCTTCGATCATCATTCGCTCGTCAAGGTGTACCGGTTCTGGGAGGCCAACGGTACGGCGTATATGGTGATGCCATATTACGAGGGCATCACGCTGCGCGACGGCTTGCGCCACATGAGCGCCCCCCCCGATGAAGCATGGCTGCGCGCGCTGCTCACGCCGCTGCTCGAAGCGTTGGCGGTGTTGCATGCGGCACAGTGCTACCACCGCGACATCGCGCCGGACAACATCCTGCTGCTCAAGGGCAGCGGCCGCCCCGTGCTGCTGGACTTCGGCGCGGCGCGGCGCGTGATCGGCGACATGACCCAGGCGTTGACGGTGATTCTGAAGCCCGGTTATGCGCCAATCGAACAATATGCCGAAGAGGCGGCCTTGAAACAGGGGCCGTGGACCGATGTGTACGCACTCGCAGCGGTCGTCTATTTCGCGATTCAGGGCAAGACACCGCCGCCGTCGGTCGGCAGACTGATGAGCGACACGTATGTGCCGCTCGCCACGGCGGCGGCCGGCCGCTATAGCGAGCGGTTCCTGCGTGCGATCGACCATGCGCTCGCGGTGCGCCCCGAGCAGCGCCCGCAAAACGTTCAGGCGCTGGCGAACGAACTGGGCATTGCCATCGATGCGCCCCATGACGCGGGACAGGCGGGCGAACAGATGCCCCGCGCTTGCGTCGAGACGGCGGTTACCAGTGCGCCGCGAACGGCTTCGGCGATGGCGTCAGCGATGCCAGCGGCAGTCGAGGCGAAGCGCAATCCGCCTGAGTCAGCGGCCGTTCCGGCCGGACCCGGCAGTCAACGGAAACGCACAGGCATGATCGCAGCAGGTGCCGTTTGCGTGGTGGCGCTCGCGGCGCTCGGCACGTGGCTGGCCATGCGCGCGCCACCGGCCGCGAGTCCGACTGTCACGGCAGGCACGGACGCCCGCAGCGCGGCGTCGCCGAAGCCGGCCGACACGGCTGCGCCGACGCCTGGTCATGCCGCTCAAAGCCCTGCCGCCGTTGCGCCCGTTGCCCCGGTTGCTCCCGCCCCGCCTGCCACGGCTGCAACGCCCTCCACGCCTACCACCTCAGCCGACACCCTCGCCGCCTACACGCCCGCCAGCGAACTCGAGCGAATCGTGACGCTGGCCGATCCGTCGATCCAAGTCACCGCCACACCGCGCAGCATGACCGCGACGATCGGCAAGGATCATCTGCAGTTCAAACTCGACAGCAACCGCGCAGGCTACGTCTACGTGTTCATGGTCGATCCGGACGGTCAATACCTGATGCTGTTTCCGAATGGACTCGATCGCAACAACCGGATCGCCGCCGGCCAGACGCTGTCGTTGCCGCGTGCCAGCTGGCCGATGCTGGCGGGCAACCCGCCTGGCCCCAACCACTTCCTGACGCTGATATCGACGACGCCACGCGATTTTTCCGACGGTGGACTGAAGGCCGCCGCGCCGTTCCAGTCATTCCCTGCTGATGCCCAGCAGCAAGCGGCCGCGCGTCGCGGCCCGCGCTATTCGCCGTTCGCGGGCAAGCCGCGTTGCCCGCCAGGCACAGCGAATTGCGCCGGCGACTTCGGCGCCGCCACATTTACCATCGATGCCGTCAAGCCGCCTGGCTAGCGCGGCTGTGTGTGGACGATGCGCGGGAGACGTCTGACGGAGGATGGGCGCCGGTTGCGTTCGCCGGTTGGCGATGTCCAGTTCACGCGGGGCATGAAATTTGCGGAAGCCGCGTGATCGCATCCAGACAAGGAGACCGACATGGACACGCGGCAAATCGAAAAACTCCGTCCCACGCAATTGAGCCACGGCGCGCGGGAGGTCCGCGAAAAGGCCCGCCAATACAGGTCAATGAGCGGCCATGAGCTGGAGATGGCCATCGCCGAAAAGCCGATACCGGTCGTCTGCGGACCCGGCGGCATACCGTTCGCGATCGATCATCACCATGTGGCGGCAGCGCTGTGGCAGGTTGGCGTCCGCTCGGTTCCGGTCGTGCTGGTGCGGGATCTTTCGTCGTACACGTGGGCGTCGTTCTGGCTCAGCATGGAAAACGAACGCTGGACGTATCCATACGACTTTCAAGGCATGCGCCGGCCGTTCTCCGACTTGGCGGAGCACATATGGGAAATAAAAGACGACGAATACCGAAGCCTCGCGGCAGCGGTCCGCGATGCCGGCGGCTACGAAAAAACCAATGTCCCGCTGGAAGAATTCCGCTGGACCGAGTTCTTTCGCGCGACGTTACCGCGACCCGATAGCGACGAAAAGTTCACCGCGTTGCTCAAAGAGGCCTTGAAGCTGGCAAAGAGCGACTCGGCATTGGGACTGCCAGGCTATCTCGGTCGCACGGATTGAGTCGGCGGCCCCTTCAATCATGGGCCACACTGTCCGCCGTCACGAGAAACTGATCCAACAACGAGATCTTCAACGGCTTGTCCGCATCGAGCTTGTTCTTCCCGATCACTTGCTTCCAGCCATCTCCGCTACCGGGATTGCGATAGAACGCGACGACCGCCACATATTTGGTATCGGCCCACATCGGCTGCGACAGGCTCGCCGACGCGCCCGGATTCAGCACTGATGCCATGCTCGCCTGCAAATCCTGCGCGAGCACCGTGCGGTCGTTTTTCAGCAGATCGTCGTACGACGCGCCGTCGAACATCTTGCGGTCCTTAAGCTGATACACGCGCACCGCAACCGATGTCGCGCGGCCCGCGTCGTCGGGGTTCAGCGCTTCGCGCGCCGACAGGTCGACGTCGAGCACCTTGACCTGCTTGAAGAACACAGAGTGGTACGCGCTCGACGACGCGTCCGACACGGATTGCCATGCGCCGCATGCCGACAGCAGCGCGACGGACACAACGGCGGAAACAGTAAAACGAAGGTTCATGAATGGTCCTTTCGGCGCGTCGTTCATTGCGCGCGATGAGTCAGGTACGGATTGGCCGCGGGCTGCGGAAACGCTTGATAGACCCCGAGCGCGACGTTGATCAGGCGTTCGTTCACGGCAGGCAGCACGGTCGTCCAGCCGAGACGCGGCGCGGGTCCGGCCGATCCGGCAGCGACCGGCCCAGGCGCGTTGATCGCCGGCAACGGCGCGAGGCGCGACGACATGGCCATACGCAGATGCACGTCGGCCTTCAGCCCGACATATAGCTGCACGAACGCCATCAACTCGCGATGCAGCCGCGCACCCGGCAACAGATCGTGCGCCTGGGCGGCATCGGACGGCCGCAACGTCACGCGCACCGCGCGACTGCGATACGCAAGCCGCTTGCCGAGCACATAGCCGCCGCCGAGGCCGCGGCGCGCGCCGTCGCTCGCCGCGCCAACACGAGCGGCCGACGACATCAGCGGCTGCGGCTCGCCGGCACGCGCGAGCGCGGGATAGAACTCATCGACGCGCACGTCCGCGCCGGGCACCGCGAGCGCGATCACGCCCGCGAGCCCTTCAGGCGTGCGCGTGCGCTGGATCAGCAGACCGAGCAGTGCGAGCATCCGCGAATCGGGCAAACCGGCGGGCTGCGGCTTGTCGCCCCAGCCAAAGCCGGCAAGGCACAACAGATTGCGCGAATGCGCGTCGCTGCCGCCCGCGCGAAAGCTCTCCGGATAGCGGTACTTCTTCCACGCCCGATACAGCAGCGTGACGAAACGATGGTTGAACTGATCGAGAAAAGCCTCGACCACTTCGTGCCCTTCCTCGCGCAGCACGATCTCGTCGATCAGGTGCGACGGCATCGCCGCGTCGACGCCGTAAAGACCCATGAACGTCGTGCGCACGGTCGGCGCCGCGGCATTGACCAGGGACTCCAGATCATCATCGAATTCGACTGCGGCGATCTCGCCCGCCGGAAAGCCGGTGCGCGCGCGCGGCCGGAAGCGCACCGGTTCATGCCCCGGTGTATCGCGCGTGCCGAAGCCTGGCTGCCGCGGCACCCGCAACTCGAGCAGTCGGCACAACTGCATGAAGTTCATCCGCGGCGCGCGCACCAGCAGCGCCGCGACCAGCGGCTCCAGATTCGGCGGGTCGTTGCGCGCTTCGAAAGCGTTAGCGTGCGCGCTCATAGCGCAGCCCGTTGCGCCTTGCTGCGCGGCCAGACCGTGCGGGTCTGCGACGGCAGGCTGACGATCGACAGCTTCGTGAACAGATTGATCTCCGCGTACAACGCGAAAAAGCGTTGCAGCAACTCGCCGAACAGCATCACGTCACCGTCGCCCGCGAACGCGTGCGAATCGAGTGTCACCTCGATGTGCACGCCACGCTCAACCGAGCCGCCCGACACCTCCTCGAGCAATTCCTGCGACACCCACAGAATGCCCGCGAGGCGCCGGCGGTTCAGTTCGTCGCGGGTCCAGTCGTAGAGCGCGAGCGCGCCGCGCAGCACTTCCGCGCTCATCATCGACAGGAAGTTCGGTGCGAGATGCGACAGCACGCGCCACTGGAAGCGGTCGCCGGTCGGCGGATAGAGCGGCAGGGTCGGCGCGACGAGATTCTTCACGCCGATGACGTTCGGCGTGCTCGTCGCCAGTTCGGCGATGCTGGCTTCGCGCAGCCCCTTGCGCGGCAGCATGCCGTTCGTGCCGGTTACGCGCAGCGACAGGCTTTCCTCGGGCAGTGTGTCCATGGTTTCCCACGCATGGCCGCCGAGAACAACCCACGTCTCGTGCAGGCCTGATACGCCGGGGCGTACGCGTGCATGGAAATACCGCTCCGGCGCTTCGTGGCGCAGCATGCCGCCGCGATGCCGGAACGTCGCGAACGGCACGTATTCGTATCGTTCGGCGGTGTCGTGGTCGAACGCCTCGATTGCATCGACGGAATAGGTCTCGACGTGCTCGCCTTGATGGCCGGCCGGCAACACGCGGTATTCCGTCTCGTGATGGTCGATCGCGATCGGCTCGGCATCGAGTTCGAACAGGTTGATGACCGGCGTGCAGAAGAGTCGCAGGTTTTCCGCGCTGAAACGCTGATCGGACGGATACGCGTGCTTCAGCACGATCTCGAGTTCGAAGCGGGTCGACGTCTCCGGCAGCTTCGTGATGTCGAGCCTGCACAGGTCGACGAAGAGGAATTTCTCGCGAAACGTGAAGTATTCGAGCAGCAACTGATACCCGGAAAACGCCGCGTCGGCCTTCGGCCACAATCTCTCGTCGGCCGAGAAGCCAGCGGGCTCGATCGCCACGTTGGCGAGCGGCAGTGCTTCGCCGTCGCGCACTTCCGGAACGCGCCAGAGGATCGTGTCGACCTCGCGCGTGAGCGCCAGATGCATCGCGAATGCGGTCGGCAGATCGGCACTCAGATACAACCGCAGCCGCGACAGATCGGTTTCCTTGCGACGCGCGGACTGATCGAGCTCGAAGCCGAGCCGGATGATCGAGCGGCCGTCCTGGCGCACGGCCGGGCCCGCGTGCGTGATCGACAGCGGCTGCAGCGTGACCGGTTGCGTGGTCCGGTACAAACACTGCACGGTCTTGGGCGTCGCGCTCTCGGCACCCGCCGCGTTCGGCACCGCGATCGGCGCGGAGCGTACTGGCACGCCGGCCGGCACGAGCTCGGTTCGCTGCAGCTTCTCCGCGAGCGGCAACAGTTCGACGATCGACAGCGACGGAATCATCCGCAGATAGTGCGGCCACAGCAGACTCACGAGGCCTTCGGTCAGCTCCGGCAATTCGTCGTCGAGCTTTTGCTGCAGACGTCCGGTCAGAAACGCGAAACCTTCGTGCAGCCGCTCGACGTAGGGATCTCGATCGCCGACCCGATCGAGGTTGAGCATGCGCGCGCGGTCGGGATGCGCCTTCGCGAATTCCTTGCCGGACTCGCGCAGATAGCGCATTTCGGCTTCGTAGTAGCGCAGGATGGGGTCGTTGTTTTCCATGCTTGGATAGGGTTATCAGAGGGTCAGCGCGCGTGCCGGGTCCAGCACGGTCAGTTCCGCCTGCAGTTCGCCGACGCGGCGAGCCAGCGCGGATTTATCGGCATCCTTACGATTGCTCAGCGCCTTCAGCGCGCGCAGCAGTTGCTGCTTGACCTCGAAGACGAGCGCGGGCTCCCAGCGGGTGAGCGGCAGCGAGCGAGCGCTCGCGTCAAGTTCGGCGAGTAGCGCGAGCGCCGTGTCCGCGCGACCTGCGTGATCGGCGAGGCGCGCCATCACCAGACGTTGCAGGTAGCGATGACGATCGGTGCGCAGACCCGGCAACGTTTCGAGCCATGTGAACGCAGCCTCGATACCGTGCTGCCCCGCGAGGTCGCGCGCCTGCGCTTCGATCTCGGGCCAGTCGCCGGTCGCCTCATCGTCGTTGCCGGCCGATACCGGCAGCGGCGCGATGCTGTCGCCCGCGTCGAGATTGCGCACGACCGCGTGACGCGCGATCCATTCGAGTGTCGCGTCGTCGGCGAACGGCGTGCCGTCGTTGAACGCGAGACGTTCGATACCGGGCAAGCGTTCGAGGAACAGCGCGAAATCCGCGCGCAACTGTTCGCGCCATCCGCCATAGGGAGCGCCGACGTGATCAAGTGCGACGTGCTGGAAATACTGCAGATCGAACCACAGGTGATTGACACCCTCCATGAACGCGCCCTCGACGCGTTCGAGCAGCTCATGCCACTGCTTTTGCAGCACGAGCCGCTTCATCTGCTGACGCAGCTCGCCACGCGGCGGCATCAGGCGGGTGCGCGACGCCGCATCGGCGGGCGGCACTTCGTGAAGCGTGTCCCAGCGAACGGTGCGCACCAGCCGCACCGACGATAGATAGCCGCTCTCCTGATCGCGAAGCCACAGCGCCATCGAGCGGGTCTGATCGAGCAGATCACGCGTCGAAGCGATCGATACGTTTGAACTACTGCTAAAGACCGCGCTGGCCGACGCGGATGACGTTGCCGTATCGGGCTCATTACCGGGCACCGACGCGTCGTTCCGCTCGAAGCGCGCGATGAGCGCGCCGAGATTCGGCCGCGCCGCGTCGGCCCACGCGGCCGTGCCCGTGACGAGCAGATCGAGCGCGGCAATCGCGCGTTCAAGATCGGCCGGCGCGAACTCGCCGCGACTATCGAGCAGCTCGATGATGCGCGCGGTGGCTAGCATGTCGAGCGCGCCCTTCTTCGCTTCGGCACGCGCAGGCAGCACGTTCTCGCCGAAACGCTCGACAAGCGATGCCGCGAGTTCGAGACCATCCGCGAAGCCGACGGGGCCGTCCATGCGCAGACGTGCGAACGCGTAGTAACCGGCCAGACGCAGATCCTTGCCGGTCTCCTTCAGCAACTGCTCGCACGAGCGGACGATCAGACCGTCGTCGATACCGGAGAGCTTCTGCGTTTCGTCGCGCAACTCGAAGAACAGGTCTTCGTAGCCCGGGTCGCGACCGCAGCCCTGTTCGCCCGGCAGCGGTTGCAGCCATGCGCTCCACGCATCGACACGCGCGCGCACGCGTTGTTCGTCGTCACGCGACGGGAACAGCGTCTTCAACAAACTCGACAGCATTTATTCGACCTCCGGCAGCGAACCTTTGGGCAGCGACACCGCGGCACGGTTCGCCGCGGCAAGCGCCGCCGGCGGCAACGGCGGAGGATTGGCCTCGGATAGCTTCGGTGTGCCTTTTGCCGCGCCAGTCACGAAGATGCGCGCGGGCAGCTTGAAATGACGCAGCGCGAGCACTTCGAGCGGCCCTGAGCCCGCCTCACCGCGCAGCTGCACGCGCAGCGCAATGCCCTCGCTCTGATCGGGCTGCAACGACAACAGGTAACGCGCGCCGTCCTGCTGCGACACCTGCGCGCGTTCGAGCAGCCGGATCAGGCCGAAGCGGCCCTGGGCGTCGAGCGCAGAACGCAGGCCGCCGTGCTCGGTCTGCCATTCGATATGCGACAGGTTTTCGAGCGAGTCGCCGGGCCACAGGAAAGGCGTCCACTCCTCCTTCTGATTGAAGTAATGCAGTTCGCGGCCCGACAGCACGAAGCGCATGTCGGTGACGCCGGGCGTCGGCACCGCGCGCAACTCGTAGCGCACGTGCGCGTCGCCCGATGGAAACAGCACCGTCGATGCGCGCGTCATTCTGTTTAGTCCGTCGAGGAACGCGGGATCGAGCGTCAACGCGCCGTGGCTTGCGCCCTGCGCGGCGACCCAGCGATCGCCCTGACGCTCGACCACACCCGCCAGTTGCGTGATCACGAACTGCGCGATTACGCCGTTGTCGGGCCGCATGAAGCGCGCCATTTCGGGCAGCGACGCATCGTTGTCGGAATCCGCGAACGGATAGCGGCCGCCGAATGTCCTGTTCCAGTCCGCGATGATCGCGGTGCGCCAGATTTCGTTGAGGCTCGATGCGGCTGGCTGCACCACGACCTGCCAGGTCTGGTCGAACGGCGCCCGGAACAGTTCACCGAACCCGGACCACTGCTCGCCCAGGCTCGCGGCCAGGCGGCTCGCGTAGTCGCGGCTTTCGCCCATGTCGGACGTTTTGCCTTGCAGGACCGACTGTGCGGCGAGGCGCGCCATCGCGTCCGGATCGGCGCCGGAAACGATCTGCGAGGCCTTCAGCCGCATGGCCGTGACCCGCTCGAGGTATCGCGCGAGACTCAGATCCCCGGTCGAGGCGAACTGCGCGGCCGCCTTGCTGTTCGCTGGCGCACCGGACACCAGGTCACTGCCCGTCAGGCGCAGGATCGGGCCGAAAGCTGTGGCAAGCGGCGCGAACTGCGGCTGGGTCTGCTTCGACGGGTCCTTCTCATCGCCACCGACGAGTTGTTGCGCCTTGCTGATCAGATTGTCGGCGAGCGACTGCGCGTTCGCGCCCGCGCCTGCCTGGTAGACAACCGCGTTCATCAGCGCGACAAGCGGCGAGCGTTGTGGGTCACCCAGCAGCGTCAACTGGTCAGCCGTAGCCGACAGTGTCGGCGCACTCTGCCAGCGCAGGCTGTTGAGAAACAGCGCCCATGCACGCGCGTAATCGTCGAAGTAGCGCTGGCGAAGCTGGGCCTTGAGCGTCGACGGCGCAGTCTGGGTCGCCTTGACGTCGGACCCCCCGAGGGGACTTCCTTCGGGGCGTCCCCCAAGGGGACTTCCTTCGGGGCGCAGCACCCAGTCGCCGGCGACGTTCTGCTGCTCGCTGGCGTCGTCGATTGCTTTCGAGATGCGCTCGTCCCACGCGGCACGCGCGAACACGCCCGGCACGGTCGCCGTCGTGTAGAAGAGACCCCGGCTGGTCGTGTCGCCAAGCAGCGTCGCGAGCGAGACGGGCGGATATTTGGCCTTCGCGTCGTCGAGGATCTGCTGGTAGACCGCGTCAGTGGAGTTCTGGATGCCGCGCACGCTGATGACTGTCTGGCGCGTCGAGGCAACGAGCCCGGGATCTGGCGACACGGCGGGCAGCCTGCGCCGGCCCAGGTGGTCCGCAAAGAAGGCGATCGTGTGCTGGCGCAGGTCTTCCCAGGTGCCAGACGACAGGGGCGAGTTCGCGGGACGGGCGGGCGCGGCAGTCGCGACCAGTTGCGGGGTCAGGAAGGCGGCGACCCCGCGTTCGGGCCTCGCGAGCATCAGGTAAGCCTTCAGTGTGTCGTAGGCGGCCTGCACCTGCGCATTGCCACCACTGGCGATCTCGGCATCCGACAGGGAGGCAAGCTGGCGCAGACGCTCCTCGAGTTTCTGGCGGATCGGGGCAACGAGGATGCGACTCGCGGCACTGACGTAGCCCGGCCACAGCGCATCGAGCAGTGCGCCGTCACGGTTCAGGCCGAACCGCGCTTGCCACGGCGCACCATCGCGCTGATGGATTTCCAGCGTATCGATCTGCCGGTCGAGCCCATCGAGGGTTGGCAAGGCCTGCGTGCGATCCTGGACGGTGGATAGCTGCGCGACGGTATCGGCCGCGTTCCGGATCGTGGTGCGGTTGACGAAGCCCGACAGCATCGTGCCTCCGATCCAGCAGCCAACCAGACCCGTCGTGATCCATGCGGCTGTCGTCGACAGCGTGAAGCCGACACGGCGGCCGGGGATCTTGCGGCTGTGCCCGGCGACGGTCTGCCAGACGCCCCGAAGAAAGTCCCCTTGGGGGATCGTTCGATGTTGCGGGCCGATCGGCGGCTCGTCGTCTTTCGCGTCGTCGGGCGCCGGCGGCGCCAGCTCCCGTTCCTTGAACAGCGGTGCGAAAAGAAGGCCATGGACCGCATGCCGCCAGACACGCGAATGGGCGGTTTGCAGCACCAGACCCGACAGCGCACTCCGAAGGCTGGAGATATGCTGCGACAGCTCGGCGGGATAACGGTCGTCTGCATCCTTCGTCATCCGCACGACGCCGGCATCCGCCAGGTTGTAGGTGAGGTCTTGCAGCGACGCGTCGATTTCGTCCGCGGTTACGCGCACGTTGGACCACGTGAAGCCGATTACCTCGTCGGGACTCGATGTTTCGCTGCCGAAATCGGTGACATCGAGCAGATACGCGGGCGCGGCCCAGCGCAGCGCGCGGGAATGGCGTGCGAGCCGCTGGGCGAGTTCATCGGTGCCGAATGGCGCGGTGGCCAAACCGCGGTTTCGTGTCACCGCCACAATCGCGTCGACCGGGCGACGGCGGCGAAGGCGACGGATCTGGTCGAGCCATTCGGTCTCGAGCGTATCGCGGGTTTGCCGGGCGTACAGCAGGACCGTGTCACCGGTGATCAGATAGCCCGCGTCGACGAGTCCCGGCGCCAGGCGCTTCACCAGCGGTACGTCGCCGGCAACGAGCACCCATCGTTCGCGATAGCGCCAGCGCCAACCGTGGCGACCACGCAGGGCATTGCGAAGCGCAGTTGCCCGGTCGGCTTGTCCCGGCGGTTGGTCTTGATCCTCGTGGTCAACAGAGGCCGCACGCCTTCCGGCATCGTATCGAGCAAACCAGCAGAAAGCTCTCAACGACGCGATCCAAAGCAGCACCGCTTCGAAGTACTTGACCAGCAGAATTACCACCAGCAAGACCGAAACCAGGGAAAGCTCGATGATGATCCGCGTATCGCGGGACCATCCGTGACGAGGACCCACCACCCATACCGCGATAGCAAGCGCAAGGAAGACGATAGCGGCCGCGATGCCAATGAAAAGGCCGGCCGGTCGAGTCTTGTATTCATTCTTGTTGTCGTTCATATCTGCTTTCTGCACATGAGGGCGATCAGTTCTTTACCTTCGCCACATAGCACCATTTGTGGGTCGCCCGTTGTCCGGACACTTTCTGCGGCAAGTGCGGCGGCCAACCAGGACCCCGCTCCCGAACAGTCACCCACGGACGTCTCGAGCGCGTTCCATTGCGTCTCGTCCGCCAACGAGGCGGCTTGCCGAACCGCACTCACACTGTCACCGGTCAAGCCATGCGCCCACACCGTGCGCAGACGGTCGCGCGAGGATTGCCCCCAACGGGCGGCCAGCTCGAGCGTCGGGGCGGCAGCATCAAGCGTGGCTTTCGCAGGACGATGCAGCAGCACCCTACTGGAATTGGCCGGTGACACAAGACGCGGGTGCCCAACGAGCAGAGCGACGCCCGCCTCCGCAACCCCGTCGGACAGGACCGCACTGATTGCATCGCGAAGCTCAATAGCGACCAGCAGATGAGCCATGTTGATGTCGCGATTGTCAAGCCACGCGTCCGTCCGGAAGAAGGAGGCCGAATGTTCGCCCGACGCCATGCCCAACTTCAACGCAGGCACCCGTTCAGCAATCAATCCCCGTATGCGGATTTCGACTGCCTCCGATTTCAGCCTGGATTGATGATAAAGCTCGACCTGGAGCTTCGTTCGCGGTGGAAGAACCCTGAGCTGCGGCACGAGGCGGTCGATCAATCGTTCGAGCAGCCATGAACATACGGCATGATGGCGGGCATGTTCGGTGAGTTCGTTACCCGGCTGCAAACGCACATCGGGGATGTCGAGCCATCGCGCATTGACCTCCGTATCCGCGATCGCGGCGCTCGGTCGCAGTTTCGTCAGCTCAGCCCGCGTCAGTACGCCTTCGAGCGAGTTTTCCGAATCGTCCGTGGCGAAACACCAGGCATGGCCCAGTATCGCCAGCGGTCTGCTCGCTAGTGCATGGCACGCTTGCTCTGCTTCATCGCTGACGCGGTTCGTCGCAATCGCTTGATTGCGACGAACGTAACCGTATCCAAGCCACGCGAACAGTAAAAATGCCCAGGCGAGAAAGGGATAACCAGCGACACAGAACCAGAACCACAGCGTGTTGGCTAGGCTGCTCGTTGGCCAGAGCATGAGCGTCAGCGCTGCGCCCGCTGCCATGACGAGCGCCAGCAGGACCGTCCAGACGATCATCGAGACCCGAGGTGGGGGCGGCACGTCCACCCGCGGCGGCACGCGATTGAAATCGACAGGCATTGCTTACCGGACCTGCGCTCCGCCGGACGAGGCAATGAGTACCGCCCCACACTGCGTGTGATCGCCGTCGCGCGATAGCGGCGTGGTGCCATCCTTCATCCTGTCGCTGCCTTCGACGATTTGGTTGTCGCCGTGGATCGGACATGAGACCTTGTCGCCGATACGTGCCACTCGGCGTCCCTTTACCTTGATGCGATCCGAGCCGGTCAGGATCTTGCCGCCGTGGCTCGTTGCGTCGCCTTCGTATGCGAGGTTTTTCATTTGGCGTTTTCTCTCTTGTTCATTATCTTCCGTAAACTACGAATGGTCCCTTTGGTGGAACTCCAACCCAAACTCCTTGGATTCCATTTCTAATTGGATTTAGCATAAATGCTCCACTAGAGATTCGGTCGGCACCCATCTCCAAGAGGTAGTAAATTTCGCCCGCCACATTTCCTCTTAATGAAATCTCCCGATTTTTCGAGGCATAGCTATAATTGCATTTTAGGCATTTTCCAGTCTTTCCAATGGCATAGTTAATGCCAAGACTGGCGCCGATCCTAGCAGTGCCGACATCGGTATCAGACACGTTTGATCCGATCGCATAACACGAAAAGTCACCCTTAAACAACACTGCGTCATTTTTCATATTTGCCACCAAAAAGAACTCAGAGCTACCTTCCAATGGAATCAGTTCATACCCTGTGGTCGAGACGAGTAGTCTATTCTTTTGGTCAAGCGCGTTAATCTTCTGTTTGCTTGTCTCCGACGCCCCTTCAGGGGTACATCTAGCAATCCTGTACGAGCCAACCTCAATACCCACAGCGCTCGAGCAGGATCCGGGCGGCAAGCTCTTTAGCCAATTTTGGTTCGCGGCATAAAGATTCAGGTTGGCGGCATTAATGGAGGCAGAGACATCAAATTGATGCAGTTCTTGCCTTTGACAAATTGCACCAACCGATCGGGTGTCTTCGACGGCGCCATAGAGATTCTTGTACAAACATTCGACATACAAATTTCCGCCAACAAACTCTATTGGCGCGAGAATTTGGTATTTGTTTCGCGACCCATCCGATTCTATTTTTAGCGCAATTCCAGCTCCAATGATGACAGGCACTAAACTGGATGATAGCGATGACTCATTCACAATAAGGTTATCGTACGTGCCAAGTAGCCTGTCATCTCGGTAGAAAGAAACAGAATTGGCGTGCTTAGTCGAAGTTATCCACGCCTCGTATATGTGACCGTCCCGCGCAGAAACGAACTTCAAAATTTCAGCGCAGGCATCTATTGGCAGAGCAACGACGATAAACATGCATACTTTAAATTTCAACATTTCACAGCCTCAAGTATCGACTTGAATCGATCTGCAAAAGAAGCAATTGTGTCGACTTGATCAAGGCCATTAATAATCCTTCTAGCGTTGAAGTAATCCTGCCCATCAGCACTGACATAATCCGACAGTTTCTTGCCGGTGAATATACCCATTTCCATCCCGTATACGGTCGCCCACGCAACGATTTCAGGTTCGAGCATGCGATCAGGTGCATGAACGAGATCGATCCCGATCTTCTCCCCGATCGCCCGATAGTTATTTTTCCAGGTTATCTGAACGTACCTTGCGGGTGCCGCGCTGACTCATGCGTGGACATTGTCATCCATCAATGTTTTATGGTTCCGGATGCCACCTGCGGACAGTATCCAAAAGATGGCTCAGACGTGCTTTGTCTCGGTTCAGTACCGCATGCACTGCATGGTCGGTATCGCCAATTTTGAAAGGACCGTTGTTGGTCCCGATAGTGAGGCGACCACCCTGAAGTGTCAGATAGATGGGATCATAGCAATAGGGATTTTCGGAATTGTTCGTCGATTTCTTATCGAGCAACACGAAATTGCTCGCCTTGACCCTTAAAATCTCGGCAGCACTACAAAGACCTCGCGACTGGAATTTGTCCTCAATTTTCATATTAGGCCCCGCTTCAAGAATGCTCTTTTTAAAGAATCGACCGAAGTACAATTTTCCAAAAAATCCAGTTTTTACATCAATGATCCACACTACGTTTTCTTCCGACGTGCTTCTGCTTCTACATTGAACCAGATACCGCTCGCCCCTTTTGGTCCAGAGTACTGAAAAATCAGGCGAATCGCACAGCTTTTCCCATTGCGAACCCGAAGCATTCAAATTGACCACGCATTCATTTTGCTCGTCACAATTGCCCAAGAGTTGAACGGAGCCAGCCGTGTCTTTGGCATACGCAATGGCTGACCATGTCACCATTAATACGAACAAAGTTTGTTTATATGCCGCACACATCTTCATTTCGCACAAAAATCTATATCGCCGCAACCGATCCACTTCTTAATTGTCTTTCCATCTTTTTTTAAGAATTCTATCTGCCAAAATCTCAGGTCTGCCGAGACATCAATCAGCTTTACATAATCACCCTTTATCAAATATGTCTTATGGCGACCTAAATGCGAAGGCTCATCATATAAGTAGGCTCTATCTGTGACGACCAGTTTGCCTCCGGTATGACTATGTGCTTCAGACGTAATTTTTCCTAAGACAGCGTGGTTCGGACCGAAAAAATATCCACCTTGAGGTTGAGTAACCACGTTCCATACAATCGAGCCATCGTCATTGACTACGAGCTCGGCAACGCCATTTCTCGCTTCAAAAAATGTGTTGAAATTTACGATAGCGCGCTTCGGATTATTCTTCGTCACGCGACCAGTTATATTAATGTCACCATCCGGACTGCAGTCAATTTTATCGCCATATTCAGTGGCAAAACAATACGATCCCTTTAATGTGCCTGCGTCATCTTCAGTCAGGGACAGATCTATAACCGAATATGGTTTCTCCGAGGCGCCGATTTTCTCAATTTTTTCCCATTTCCCATTAAAAAAAGAAGGCTCGGCAGAGAACGCGGCACCAGAAATAAAGACGACCAGACAAAATAATGCTTTAAAGAATTTTGCTCCGCTCATCATTCAAATCCTCACATTGAGGCAATCATCAACACGATTAAGCCATCCCTTCAAGAAAACTATCTGAGAAGGGTTTCTCACCGTGATATCCGTATAGTATTGCCGTCGAAGTTCTGCGATTTCGTTAAGCAACGCACCTTGATCGTTGATCTTATTTATCGCATCCACAGTACCCTCACCCATGGCGCCATCGGCTTTGATGCCAGCGCCGTGCTTATTATTAAGCATGTTCTGTATCCGTTTGGCAGCACCCCCGGACGTAATCGTCCAGTCGTAAACCATCAGAGCTACGCGCATATCGGCGAATTTGCAAAACCCTTTTGGTTCCCAATATCGTTTTAGATAAATTTTTTCTGCCTGACCGTTTGCCAGATTCTTTAAATTTTCTAGAGTTGGCTCGACACCGAGATCCTCTTTCGCGTAAGACTGCCACGTATTCCATGCGATACCATGATTGGTTGCACCTCCTTTATCGCTTGGGCTATTCACATAACCGCCTTCGTGCCGAAGAATAATGGCCGATATCAACTTAAATCTCGCTGCGCAATCACAATTTCTAGCGAAATTCGCCACCAATCCAACCGGATGAATATGAAAAACCTCCGGCCCGGGGAAACCCGGGACTGCTGCCTTCACTTCATCCCACCACGCGAGCTTCCCGATCCGCTTCTGCTCTTCCCCGTGCTGCGGCCTGGGCCCCGTCTGCTTCTCCAACTCGGCAATCAGCTGCTTCCATTTTGCCGGGTTCGCCCACTCGCTCTCGTGCCTGACGATCAGCCTCGACGCCGCCTTCATCAGCCACGGATACCCGCCACGCTCGGTCTGTGACAGCGTGCATAGTTCATCAGCTGCCTGCTTCCCATCGCCTTTCCTGAACAGGGTGTCATACACCTTGAGCATCAACGGACTGAGGTTCGAACGCGAAGCGGGGTCGGCAACATTGGCGCCGCTCGCATAATCCACCCACTTCCGGGTGGTCGCAAAAATCGTATGCGCCGGATCATGGGCATCCGTCAGGCACTCGAAGTCGATCCACTTCTGCGCGAATTCCGGCGTCACCCGGCCGCCCGGGTGATTGAAGTCGCACACCCAGCCGTCGATTGGTTGACCCAGTGCATTCACGCCGTCGACATGCCACCAGCTCACCGGCCAACCCGGATCGGGATGCGGATCCGGCTCGGGGACCCGTCGATTCGAATCGCGCGCCAGTTCGGCGAGCGAGTACACCTGAACGGTGTCCGTCTTTCTCGACTGCGGGTCAGCGCCAGGGACAAACCTGTTGTCCTCAGTACGTTGACACAGCACCGTGCCCGGTGCGATCCGCAGGATCGTCGGCCCGGATGGCAGGCCCACTGCCGCCCAGTCCTCCTTGTGCGGACCGTGCTGGTTCACCCATGCGCGGCCCTGTTCGAGGAACGGCTGGATGCAGTCGTCGCAGAACACCTCGATGTGCGCCATCCGCGTTCCCGACGTGCCCTGGTTCAGCGAGTCATAGCGGCCGAGGTGACCAATCAGGTCGCCTGCCTTGATCTGGATACCGCCTCCGTTCTGATTCGCGGTCACAACCACATGGTCGAACATCGAGTCCGGGATGACCTCCTCGACCACCGGGCCGCCGTTTTCCTGGCCCAGACAAATCCAGCCGCCGATGGCACGGGACGGCTCGACGTATCCGCCGGCTTCCGGTGGATACAGCGATGCTCCGTCCAGCGCCGTCACCTGGCCCCAGCCTCCCTCCTTCTTGCCGATGCTGACACTCGCCCCCTGCGGCAGAATGCCGATGATTTCGCCGTGCGGATGGCTTTTGCGAACCCGCAACCCCTGCTGCGACGGATCGGCCACCTGCCCGTTGCGGCCCGGCGAGGGCTTGTCCTGCGCGTGCGGGGTGACCTTCCATTGCCGTGGCCAGTACGACGGCTTGTCACGCTTCGGGAAGCTCGCATAGTCCTCCCAGGACATCAGGTGCATGTACAGGCTGTAGAACGTCAGCTTCGTGCCCTGCGGGAACTCCATCGTGTGCCGCACCAGCGCGAAGCCCGTGCTATACGGCGCCTGAACCGGTGTCCCGCCACCGGCCGCAGCAATCTCGCTAAGCGGATAGGTCTTATTGGCGCGAAACGCAATCAGCACGCCATCGGCGATGCAGCGCAGTCCCGCGTCGAGATCCAGCGACTGCCCGGCGCCCGCCTCCGTGACGTGGATGCCACCGTGCCACATCCCCTTGCGACTCACGAGATACGCGCCTGATGGCTCGCGTTCGGCCAGCAGGCGGTAGATCTCGTGCTCACCGGTGAATTGCGCGGAAGCCCCGGACTTGCCCCGTCCCTTTCGCAGGAACGGAAAGGCGAACGGCAACGGCTTCAGCCCGGCCGGGGCCGGCGTGGGCGCTTGCGGATTCTTCGGTGCAGGGTGACTCGTCATGGCTGTGCTTAGGCTGTGTTTACTCAGAAAATCCGAAGTTCGTTGCGTCCTTCACGTCGTTGGGCGACGCCCTGGACCAGGTGGGAAATTTGAAACTGCTACCGTCCGCGCCGTCGACTTTCAGGTTGCCCTTGAGCTCGATTTCTCCGGCCGGACTGCCGAGAATGATCTTGCCGCCCGAGAGCTTGATGTAGGCACCGGACCCGTCGCCGATCGTGACGCCCTTGCGGCCAGTGATGATGACTTCGCCATCCGATGAACTGGCTGTCATGTTCTGCATGGACATCAGTTCCATCGTGTCGGATTGCGCCTGCACCTGGACCTTGCCCTTCGCGGCGAAGATCCGGATTCCAAGCCGCGCCGCAAAAAACGAAATCGCCTCGCCAGCGGCGACCGCGATACGCTTCATGACGCCGATGTCGAGACCGTCGCCTGCGGTAACGAACATCTGGTTGCGGGCCGCAAATTGCATCTGTGCACCGCTCGCGAGGCCGACACCTTCCGGAGCTGTCGCCAAAATTACCGGCTTCTGCAGACCCTTGAGCTTTTGCTGGATCAGCAGGCGCTGTTGATCGATGTCAGCCTGCAGCGCCTTCGCAGCGTTCGCCGAGTCATTCAGCACACGCAGGACCTGTTCGGCCTGCTCGAGCGTCTTGTCGGCATCCTGCATGGCGAGTTGCTGGCCCGCGGCGCCCGGTTGTTCTTCGGCGGTGACGAGCACGCCCTTCGCGCCGCGAAAAGCCGCAGCCCCATCGGTTCGCAATTCGGCGCCGTGTCCGCGGTCCTGGCGATCGCCATCGACCATATGCCCCAGATTGAGCTCACTACTCTGAAACGGCGTGGCGAGATGGATATGCTCACCCCCTTCCTTATCCTCCATCCGCATCTCATTCCGAGCGGCGGTGCGAACGATATTGCGCGTATTGTTGAGGTTATTAACCAGATCCGGGTGCAAGCTGTCATGCGTCGCCCCGATGATCACAGGCCGATCCGGGTCCCCAGCCGTGAACACGATCGCCACTTCCGCCCCATCGATCAGCGGAAAGTGATGCCCATAGTCATCCCCGCTATACGGCTTCGCAAACCGCACCGGCCGGCTGGTCCCGCCCGGACTCCACTCATCGAGGTCAAACGGCAGCACGATCACATACCAGCCCTGCTCGGTCAGATACGCGTACTTATAATTCCCCGGCGACGTGACCCGCGCGGGCAAAATCCCATCGATAGCAGGCCGCGGGACCGACTCCATCGAAGTCCGCCACACACGATCCGACGGTATCCCCTCGAACGTCACCTGATACGCCTGATCCCGCGCGCCCTGCGACTTCACTGAAGTCACGAAAATCCCGTGCTTCGCATCGGCCGGATTCGGATCGATCGACATGACCTCGCCCGCTTCGAGCCAGAACGGATTGCCCGTGCCGACAAACGCAATCTGACTGGCCAGATGCGCCTCATGCCGCAACCGGGCAATACGCTGACCTTCGTCGGGCGTTTCGTAATGCTCGCCCCATTGGTAATCGACCGCGTTCGTGGTGCTGTCGTCGCGCGCGGTGTTCTCTTCCACGAGCAACGAAACTCCCGCCTGGCGATGGTTATAGTCGTGCAGGCGCACGGCCTCCGGCACGCGCTGCATCCTTTTCTCGAGCGCCGTGATTGCCTCCGCACCGGCACTCTCCATTCCTGCATTACGCCGGTAGGGCACCCTACGCTGCTTGCGCGCGTATGCATCGAGATCGTCGCCGAACACGATCACTGCGCGATCCTTCTTCTGCTCCCACCGGAACCACATTCCTTCCTGCGCGCAGAGCCTCTGGATAAACCTGAATGTCGTCTCGTGATACTGCGTGATGTACTCATGCCGCTTGTACTGTCCACGCAGCTGGAACACGAAGTCGACTCCGCTGCGATATCCGTAGTGCCGCAATGTATCGGTAATGATCTCCTCGACCGATTGCTTCTGAAACAGCCGGCTCGTCACGCCGCGATCGAGATCGGCGAGTTTCGGCTCCAACACGACCTTGTAGCGCGTTTGATCGGCCGATGTCTCGAACTCGTCGAACTTCGTCACGATGCCGTGAATCGTATGCGCGGGCGGTCTGGTGCTGAACTTTTCGGCGTTCTCGCCGAACATCTTGCGCAGATAACCGATATCGGGGTCGCCCGGCTCGATCGTGAACCGCCCCGGGCGCCCGAGCACCTGATCCATCGGAATTCCCGCTATCGGGCTTGTGAATTCGATCTCATAGCCATACAGCTCACTGATGCGATCTACGCCCGTGAACTTCAGGATCGAGAACGGCGCCGGGTGCGGCGCCAGCTTCAATTCATAAGCCTGCAACGGCAATACCATCAACATTGAATTCCTCTCGACTACGCCAATATCAGAGCGCTGCCGAGGCAACTGCTAACGGTTGCCCCGGCAGCTCGTGCGAAGACTCAATCAGAAAACACCTGATCAGCTCTTCGCCTTGGGCATTTGCGACACCAGCGACAGCCCGATGTCCATCCCCTCGACCTGGAAGTGCGGAATGATGAAGAGCTTGATGCGGAAGAAGCCCGGGTTGTCGTCGATGTCTTCGACGGTCACCTTCGCTTCACGCAGCGGGTGCGATGCCTGCAGCTCGTCGCCCGGATCTTTCATCTCGGTGACGAGACCCTTGATCCAGTTGTTGAGCTCGATCTCCAGCAGACGTCGATCCTTGGTCGTCCCGATGTTTTCGCGCTGAATCAGCTTCAGGTAGTGCGCGATACGCGACAGCAGGAAGATGTACGGCAGCCGCGCATTGATACGGCTATTGGCCGTCGCTTCCTTGGTCTCATACAGCGCCGGTTTCTGTGCAGAATTCGCCGAGAAGAAGCACGCGAAGTCGTGGTTCTTGTAGAACGACAGCGGAATGAAGCCGAGATTCGCGAACTCGAACTCGCGCGTTTCCGGAATCAGCACTTCGGTCGGGATCTTCGGCTGCGCGCCCGTGCCGAGGTCGTACAGGTGCACGGGCAGATCTTCGACCTTGCCGCCCGCCTGCGGGCCGCGGATCTGTACGCACCAGCCGTTGTTCACGAAGCTGCGCGTCATGTTGGCGGCGAACGCGAACGACGCGTTGGCCCACAGGTACCGGTCATGGTCCGGGCCCTTCACCGCTTCCTCGTAGTTGAACGCGCGCACCGGCGTCGTGTCCTTGCCATACGGCAGTCGGCCGAGCACGCGCGGCATCGTGAGACCCACGTAACGTGCGTCGTCCGTATCGCGGAAGCTTTTCCACTTGATGTACTCGGCGCGATCGAAGTAGTTGCCGATATCCTGGATCGCCGCGACTTCTTCCATCGACTTCTTGCCGAAGAATGCCGCGCCGACCGCACCGATGAACGGCATGTGCGCAGCCGCCGCGACCTTCGAGATGTTGCGCAGCAGTGCCACGTCCTGCGGCGAATTGGCGAACTCGAAGTCGCTGATCAATGCGCTGATCGGCTGGCCGCCCGGTGTGTCGTACTCCTCGATATACGTGAGGCGATACAGGCCGCTCTGGATCAGCTCCGGCGTGTCTTCGAAGTCGCGTTGCAGCGCATCCTTCGACACGTCCAGCACTTCGATACGCGCGTTCTTGCGAAAATCCGTGCGCGACACCACCATCTTCAAACCACGCCAGCGGCCCTCGAGCGCCTGAAACTCGGGCGTATGCAGCACCGCGTCGAGCTGGCGGCTGATCTGCCGATCGAGCTGGCCGATATGAAAATCGAGCAGCGACTTGTCAAGTCGCTCAACCGGCTGGCTCGATTGCGCGACCAGCTCGAGAAACGCGCCGATGCCACGCGCGATGCGCTCGTCGGCCGACGCCTCGGACAGCATGTCGTTATCGCGGAATGCCTCGAGCGGACGCGCCTCCGATACGGGCTTCAGGTTGATCTTGTTGCACAGCGACGCATAGACGCTGTCGCCGGCGAAGGACATGTCCTGCGCGGCGTCGAGCACAACGGTCTCGGTCGCGCCCTGACGGGATTCGTTCTGTTCCATTTGTCTTCCTGTCTGCGTTGTTGCAGCAATGTGTTTGCGCAAGGCGGTGACGGCTTGCTTCGCCCGTCCCCGCTCAGGCATGGCCTTCCGGCTGGGTCGCGGCCGTCGCGATCTGCGCGAGTTCGCCACGCAGTTTGTCCGACAGGCGCCTGTCCTTCAGGACCTTTTCGAACTCGCGGCGGAACGTACTGTTGTCGAGCAGATTGGACTTCAGATCGCGCAGCAGATTGCGCATCGCCAGCAGCGCCTGCAATTCGGGAATCTGACGCGCCACCTGCTCCGGCTCGAAGTCTTTCATCGACCGGAACGCGAGCCTGACCGGTAGCTCCGAACCGTCGTCGGCGAGCGTGTTCTCGGCCGCGATCTTCAGGTCGGGCGCGTAGTCGGCGAGCACCGCGTCGAAATTGTTTTTGTCGATGTTGACCTTTTTGCGCTCCGCCAGTGGCGCCTGCTCGCGGCCCGCACTGAAATCGCCGGCGACCAGCAGCTTGAGAGGCAGCTCGACCTTCTTCTGCGCGCCGCCCGTGTGCAGGTCCAACGTGATCGAGACGCGACTCTTCGGAATTTCGCGCTGAAAGCTGTCCATTCATACTCCTCGTGTAATCAGATTCGACACAACCCGCAGATCTCGCCCATGACGATGCGGTGACTCCATTCGCGCATGTCCGCGCGCTTAAAGAGATATGCGCGACTCGCAATGGGAATTACGACGACGATACCCCATTGCACGACTTCGATCGTGCGCCTCGTTTAAATTCAGACGGTATTAAAGCAGGTTTTTCAGCATGGCGTCAAAGCATATTGACCGAGACAGGGAATCAAACAATGTGAACAATGGTTAACTCAATTGTGTTTTTGCAGATTCTAGCCGCCGCGCCACCCAGAGCCGGAACCGAGGAATTAACGGAATTTAACGTTTATCATATCTCGTTAATTCGCCGCGCATTTATTTGACACAATCTCAAATTGAATTTCCCTTTCTCAGAATAAAATCTCAACTGCATCTCAAATTTGAATTTGTCAATTTTTGTCATATTTTCAACGCCAGTCGAAATATGGGTATACGATCGGCGAATACGACATATAGAATCCGGAATCCCGGGTAATCCAGATTAAATCAGCAACAGGCATCAGACCAAAATACCTATGCGGATCGACAAACCGCTGTGGCATGAGGGCCTCATCCTCACGCAGCAGCACTTCCAGCAGCAAGAACGATGGGCCGGCTTCGCCCTGCAGCAGCTCGCCACGTCCGCGCTCGCGCAGCCGTGGGGCACACTCGGCGTCGAGATCGACGAAGAGGCGTTGGCAACCGGCCGTCTGAAGCTCACACGGCTCAAGCTGCGCTTTTCAGACGGAACGCCGGTCGACACGACGCTCACCGACGCTCTGCCCGCCGCGCGCGATCTGGCGCAAGGCGTGCCCGCCGATCGGCAAAGCGTCGTCGTGTTCGCGGCGCTCGCGTTGCCCGATGCGAACGGCGACAACTGCCGGTTCGATGAAACGTCGCTTGCGCGTCCACGCCGCGCGTATCGCGAATTCGTCAAGGTCGTGGATCTGAACGGCGGCAGCGAAACCGAGATCGCGTCCGAGCGTCACGCGCTGCGTCTGCTGTTCGATTTCGAATCGCATGCCGACGACACGGTCTGCGCCATCGCGCGGCTCACGCGCAGCACGAGCGGCCAGTTCCAGGTCGATCACCGTTTCGTGCCGCCGTGCCTGACGCTCGGCAGTCACCCGCTGCATGTCGAGCGCATCAATCGCCTCGCCGATATCCTGCAGGCGAAGAGCGTCGCGCTCGGCGCGCGTCGTAGCGAACGGCTCGAACAGGTCGCCGAATATGGCGTCGCCGACGTGCAGCTGTTCTGGCTTTTGCACTGCATTCACGCGGCGTGGCCGCAGTTGCGGCTCTACGCGGCGCATCCGCGCCGCTCGCCGGAGCAGCTCTACACGACCCTCGCGCAACTGGTCAGCGCGTTGATCACGTTCTCGACGCGCGTGCAACTCACCGACATTCCCGCCTACGACCACGCGCGCGCCGACGAGGTATTTGCGAAGCTCGAGGCCACGATCCGCGAACTGCTCGACGCAATCATTCCGTCGCGCGTCGTGTCGGTCGGCCTCACGCGCAAGAGCGCGACCACGTGGGCGGGTCAGTTCCTCGACGAGCGCATCGTCGCAGGCGCGGCCGACTGGTATCTATCGGTCAACGCGCCGATGTCGGCGTTCGAGCTTGCAGAGCAGTTCCCGCGCCTGTGCAAGATCGGCGCGCCCGACGACGTCGAGCACATCATCAATTCGGCGCTGCTCGGCATTCCGCTCAAGGCGGTAGCGCGCGTGCCGGCCGCGATTCCGGTGCGCCTCGACAACCAGTACTTCGCGCTCGATCCAGCGAACGCCGCGCACGCGAAGATGCTTGGCGCGCGCGCTTGCCAGATCTATCTGCCGGCATCGGTGCCCGACGCATCGCTCGAACTTTACGCGGTACTGCGCTCATGAACGCCCTGCCCCGAAGACCCAACGAAGCGGCGCCGCTCGACAGCGCGCCGGGCGCGACGCGCGCGTCGCGCGAAGGCATTCGCGACCTGCTGCGCGACACCGCGCTGCTCGTCACGACGCTCACGCCCGGCGGCCACGCGGGTCACGCAATCGACTTCCGCAATCGTTGCGCCCTGCTGATCGCCAACTTCTCGAATGCACTCGAGCGGCGCGGCTATCCCGACGACGTACGGCGCGAAGCGCTACTCGCGCAATGCGGGCTGCTCGATGAAGTCGCGCTGCGCCATCTGCCACCTGAAAGCCGCGCTGGGTGGGAACTGAAACCGCTGCAAGTCGAGTTGTTCAAACTGCACGACGCGGGCGAGCGCGTGTTCGAACGGCTCGAAGCGCGCATGCGTGAAGCGTCGCCGCACATCGACTTGCTCGAATGCTACGCGACGATCCTGAGCCTCGGCTTCATCGGCCGTTTCGCGCGCGATGGCGAAGCGAAACGCACGGCATTGACGACAGCGCTGCATGCGCAGCTGGAAAAACTTCGCCCTGCGCCCGCACGCACCTTCATCGCCGATCGCCCCGGCCGCCGCTTGTCGGACTGGTTCTACCGGCTCTCGCCGTGGGCGACGGCAGGGCTCGCATGCGTGCTCGCCGCCATCGTCTGGCTGGTCTGGTCGGCCGTGCTCGATACCCAGCTAGCGCAACTCGTGCACGCGAAGCTCACGCAGCCGTGAAGTCCGATCTGCGCATGCTCTCCGCAACGCCGACGCGCACGCCCGAGCGCGCGTACGAGAGGCTTGGTTACCCGTTGTGCGCGATGCTCGTGTTCGCGGCCGTGCTGACGCTCGCGGTGATCTGGTTCGTGCTGCCGGGTGGACGCGGCATCGCATGGGCGCTGACGGCGGTCGTCGGCTTGCTCGTTGGCGTACTCGTCGTATGGCGCACGCTCTGGCTGTCCCGCGCGGGCGAACAGAGCGCGCAGGTCTTGGCCGCGCTCGGCGCCTCGACCGCCGGCATTCCGCCGAGGCTGCGCACCCGCATGCCGCTCGTGCTCGTCACCGGCGACGGTCTGCCGGCGCTCTTCGATCGCAACGACGAGGAGCGCTTCGCGCACGTCGGCGACGGCGCGATCTGGTTGCGAGTCGATCATCCGCAGGAGCTGCCGCGCCTCGCGGTCGCGGTCAGACAGTGGCGCGACGGGCGTGCGCCCGATGGCGTCGTGTTGTCGGTGGCGCCCGCGCTGCATGTCGGCGCCGACATGCTCACGCAGCAGCTGCATGTCGTGCGCCATTGCGTCGCGGATGCCGCTCGCACGCTCGGCACGCGGCTGCCGGGCTATGTCGCGGTCTATCAGCGGCTGACCACGAGCCCGCTCGGTCTGTCGGTGCCCGCGTGGTACGGGGTGTCGTCGGCGACGCGGATCGTCGACGCCGAGCGTTTCGAACGCGTGGTCCGCGCGGCCGAAGCCGAGCCTCAGCGCGTGCCTGGCGACGCGGGCAGTACCACGGCTATCACGCCTACCACGGGTGCCGCGCGCGCGGCCGCGCTCGCGTCGCTCGTCGGCTGGACGCAGCGTGTCGTGATCGGCACATTGACCGACCCGCAGCAGCCTGCCACGCCGTGGGCGTTGTTCGGCGCGGGTTGGATCGATTGTGGTCCAGCAAGCGGTTCAAGCGGTTCAAGCGGTTCGGCGACCGGTTCGGCGACCGGTTCGGCCGATCCGTGGGAACGCGACGTGCAGATGCAAACCTGTGTGAGCCGCGCCGCCGTCGGCGCATCTCCGCTGCCGTGGCCGCTACCCCAACCGCTGATCGAAGCAACACCGCGGCGCTACTGGATGTCGCCGCGCCGCACTGCCTGCGCGCACGCGCTCGCGTTGCTCGCCTGCGCGGCCGCCGTCGCGTCGTGGTCCGCCGCGAGAAACAACGAAGCGCTGCTGGAGCGCATCGGCACCGACCTCGGCCGCTATTCGGCGATTCCGGCCGCGCACGACAACGCCAAACGCGACGCGCTGCAAGCGCTCGTCGCCGATCGCGATCAGCTCGACCGTTACACGCGCATCGGAGTGCCGCTGCGACTGTCGCTCGGCATGTATCGCGGTGCGCAACTGCTACCCGCGCTCGACACCGCGATCGCATCGTACGTGCCGCCTGCCCCGCCGCCGGCGGTCGTCACGCTCGACAGCATGTCGCTGTTCGACAGCGGCCGCGCTCAGTTGAAGCCCGGCTCGACGCGCACGATGGTCGCTGCGCTCGAAATGATCAGGGCGAATCCAGACAAGCGAATTCTGGTCGCCGGGCACACCGACGACGTCGGCAATCCGCAGAGCAATCTGAAGCTGTCCACGGCACGCGCGGAAGCCGTGCGCGACTGGCTGATCGACGCGTCGGGCCTCGCGGCGACGCAGTTTGCGATTCAGGGCTATGGCGATACGCGGCCGATCGCGAGCAACGCTACCGACGACGGACGCGCGAAGAACCGGCGAGTCGAAATCACGCTCGTGCCGGACGCTCCTTCAAACCAATAAGTCGAAAAAACGCAGTGTTTCGCCCCCGAAGCATCGCGCTTCGGGATCCAGATGCCCGGGGGCTGCTCCGGGCGGTTGTCGCAGCAGTAGAAAAATCAAGGAGTAGAAAGCATGGCAATTCCGGCCTATATGTGGCTCAAGGACGACGGCGGCGCCGATATCAAGGGTTCGGTGACGGTGCAAGGCCGCGAAGGCAGCGTCGAGCTCGTCGCGTTCGATCACGGCGTGCATATCCCGACCGACGGCAACACCGGCAAGCTGACCGGCACCCGCGTGCACAAACCGATCACGCTGACGAAGGAAACCGATGCATCGACGCCGTATCTGTACAAGGCGGTCACGAGCGGTCAGACGCTGAAGTCGGTCGAGATCAAGTGGTACAAGATCGACGACGCCGGCAAGGAAAAGGAGTACTTCAACACGAAGCTGGACAACGTGAAGATCGTCGCGGTCAAGCCGAAAATGTTCGACATCAAGAACCCCGACTACGAGAAGCACAACCACATGGAAGACGTCGAACTGCGCTACGAGACGATCACGTGGTCGTACAAGGACGGCAACATCATCCACAAGGACACCTGGAACGAGCGTTCCTGATCGGCATGTGATAAGTGGGACCGGCGCAGCGCCGGTCTCGTGACGTGCGTTGACGCGTCTTTACCAGTCTGCGTGGCGGGCTGGTCCTTTTTCATCGGCGAGTGCACAGCGCGCTTGCCGCTTCCCTCCGTGACCGAACTGCCGACATGACTTTGCGCGACGACCGAAGGAACGCCCTGTGGGACACCACTCATCTGCTGCGCCGACTCAACCCGCACTCCGCGCAGGCGCTCGAAGCGGCCGCGAGTCTTTGCCAGACGCGGCTGGCCGACGAGATCACGGTCGAGCACTGGTTACTGAAGCTGATCGAAGCAGGCGGCGGCGACATCCCCGCAATCCTGCGGCATTACACGATCGATATCGACGCGGTATGGGATGCGCTGCTCCACGCAATCGATCACCTGCCGCGCAACCTGCGGGGCAAGCCCGCGCTGTCGCCGCAGTTGGCGGCGATGCTTGGCGATGCCTGGCTTCACGTGTCGTCGGAGCGCGACGATGCGCGAATCCGCTCCGGCAATCTGCTGCAGGCCATCGTCGATGCGCCGCATGTGCTGCGCGCGCAGAACGCGTGGCCGCTGCTTGCCGTCAGCAGCGCACAGATCGAGCGTCTGCTGCCGCGAATTGCGCATCGGTCGTGCGAAAGTGAAATCGAAAGCGAAACCGAGGAACCAGAATCCGAAGCGCCGCAACGTTCCATAAGCGCAATCGGCGCGAACGGCGTTTCTCGCGCAAAAGAGATCATGCCTGCCAGCGCCGACGCCCTCGCCCGCTTCGCGATCGACCTGACCGACAAGGCGCGCCGCGGCGACATCGATCCGGTGTTCGGGCGCGATCGCGAGATCCAGCAGATGGTCGACGTGCTCGCGCGCCGCCGCAAGAACAATCCGATCCTCGTCGGCGAACCGGGGGTCGGCAAGACCGCGCTCGTCGAAGGGCTCGCGCTGCGCGTCGCCGAAGGCAGCGTGCCGAACGTGATCCGCGACGTGCGCATCCTCACGCTCGATCTCGGCCTGCTGCAAGCCGGCGCGGGCGTCAAAGGCGAATTCGAGCAACGCCTGAAGAACGTGATCGACGAGGTGCAGGCTTCGCCCGTGCCGATCCTGCTCTTCATCGACGAAGCGCACACGCTGATCGGCGCCGGCAACGCGGCGGGCGGCGCCGACGCCGCGAACCTGCTGAAGCCCGCGCTCGCGCGCGGCGAATTGCGCACGATCGCGGCGACCACGTGGTCCGAGTACAAGGAATTCTTCGAGCGTGACGCCGCACTGGAACGCCGCTTCCAGATGATCAAGGTCGACGAACCCGACGACGACACGGCCTGTTTGATGCTGCGTGGGCTGAAGAGCCGCTACGCCGGATACCATCGGGTGCACATTCGCGACGAAGCGCTGGTCGCCGCGGTCAGGCTGTCGCGTCGCTATATCCCGGCGCGGCAGTTGCCGGACAAGGCGGTCGATCTGATCGACACGGCCGCCGCGCGGGTGCGCATGGGCCTCGAAGCACCGCCGGCCGAACTCCAACGCGCGCGTGCCGCGCTCGCCGCGCTCGCGCTCGAACACGCAACGCTCGCAGACGACCAACGCGCCGGCATCGACAATAGCGAAGCACGCGGCGACGCGCTGGACGCGGCGCTCGCGAACGCGACGACCGAACTCGCGCAGTTGCAAACACGTTACGAACAGGAACTCGAGCTCGTCCAAACGCTGCACCGCCGACGCGACAGCGACACCGCCTCGCGCGACGCCAGCGCATTCGCTCACGCACGTGACGCGCTCGCGATTGCACAGGGCAAGGCCCCGCTGATCTTCGCCGACGTCGACGCCCAGGCGATCGCACGCGTCGTTGCCGAGTGGACCGGCGTGCCGGTCGGCAGCCTCGTCGAAAACGAACTGCAGAGCCTGCTGACACTGGAAACGCAGCTCGCGGCGCGCGTCGTCGCTCAGGATGACGCGCTCGCCGCCTTGTCCGAGAGCCTGCGCACCGCAAAGGCGGGGCTGAAGAATGAAGATGCGCCGCTTGGCGTGTTTCTGCTCGCCGGTCCGTCGGGTGTCGGCAAAACCGAAACGGCGCTCGCGCTCGCCGACCTGCTGTTCGGCGGCGAGGCCGCGCTCACGACGATCAATATGTCCGAGTACCAGGAATCGCACACGGTCTCGCAGTTGAAGGGCTCGCCGCCCGGCTACATCGGCTATGGACGCGGCGGCATTCTGACCGAAGCGGTGCGGCAGCGTCCGTACAGCGTCGTGCTGCTCGACGAAGTCGAAAAGGCGCATCGCGACGTGCTGGACATGTTCTATCAGGTGTTCGATCGCGGCATGATGCGCGACGGCGAGGGGCGCGAGATCGACTTTCGCAACTGCGTAATCCTGATGACGTCCAATCTCGGCAGCGCGCAGATCGACGAAACGACCGCGGAAAATCCCGGCGTCTCGCAGAACGAACTGTTCGAGGCGATTCGTCCGCAGCTCGTCGGCCACTTTCAACCGGCGCTGCTCGCGCGCTTTCAGACGCTCGTGTACCGCCCGCTCGATGCAAGCGCGCTGGGTTCGATCGTGCGCCTGAAGCTCGCCAAAGTCGCGCAGCGTCTGCACCGCCAGCATCGCGTCGAACTGAGCTGCGATGAATCGCTGATCGCTGCGATGGCCGAGTTATGTCTCGCGCGCGAATCGGGCGCGCGCAACGTCGATGCGTTTCTCAATCAGCGCATTCTGCCGACGGTGTCGCGCGAACTGCTCGCGCGCATGGCGAGCGGAATCGCGCCCGCAAAAATCCTGCTGAGCAGTTCGCCAGAAGGCAATCTGACGATCGATTTCATCGATCGCGAAGCAGCCGTCGCTGAACACGCGGCGATCGCCTGACGGAGCGCCACACGATGCCGGCAGGACCGTCCCTCTACGACATGCTGCTCGGCCAGATTGGCGGTGAGCCGCTCGACGCCTATGACGACCGCACGCTCGAATGCCTGAGCGTGCAGCGGAACGTGCAGCGCATTCTGAACGCGCGCGCGGGCGCATTGAAGCACCTGCCCGACTATGGCCTGCCGGACATGACGAACATCTACAAGGCATTGCCTTCGTCGGCGCACGCGCTGAAGCAGCAGATGGAGGCGACGCTGCTGAAATATGAACCCCGGATTCGCGCGATCGACATCGACATCTTCGAGGACGACGACCCCGGCGTGCTGGTCAGCTTCGAAATGACGTGTCATTTGAAGAAGGCCGGGCTCGTGCGCTTCGGCACGTATTTCGAGCCGCCGGGGCGACTGCATCTAAGACGCCGGATGCAGGGGCGCGGGTAATCAGCGCAACGCGCGTGCGCGTCAATATGATGCGACATTTGTTCACACTTGCTCGGTGGATAACTCGCTATAGTGGAGACGGTCGATTACGGGTCCGATCGACCTTCCCAGACAGGCATTGAGTCTGTCCTTCAGCAGCCTCGATCGCGCCCCGCGTTCGAGGCTTCTTTCTTTGCTGCCCCGTTAGCCGGCGGTCAAATCTAAAAAAAGATGGGCCCAGGTCAGGGCCCAGGTCACGCTTTTGTACATCAATCCCCAGCGTCATGCGCAAAGAAGCAATTTGAGGACAATTACGCGTCAGGCTTTATGCGATGCACAGTCATCGCAATGCAAGACGGATGACGAATTCATAAGCGCTAATTCGGATTAAATCGAGCAACTCATATCTTGAAATAAAAAAACCTATGTCTCGAAATAAAGACCGGAACTCGTCGGGTGCTTCATTAGTCCGAGCACTGCCATTGCCCATCGTGGCGAACGTCTGGCGAGCCGAGTCCCACCTGGTTCGCTGTCATCCGCTCATGGTCCGATAAAAAGTGCGCTGCGTCTGATCGCATCGTCTGTCGCGTTTGAATGAAGCGTCCGTACCGGTACGTCGCTCTATCGCCAGTGGCAACGATCGTGTCTTTACAGAATGCAGATCGCTTGTCAGATTGAAAGAGCTTGAATAAGGAATTGCTGGTGAAATATCTCGCTGGTTCAATGTCGCAATCGCGGCGGCTTTCTCTGCCTGCCTGTTTTATGCCTTGTCGCGCGAGTTACCCCGGTGCTACCGTGATGACGCGTTCGCGCGGCCCCGAAGCGGGGGAGCGTGCACGATGAGCGTCTTCCAGATTGCCGGCGCGCTGTTCGCCATCGTCGCGCTATTCGGCATCATCAATTATCGGTTCATCAGATTGCCCGACACGCTCGGCATCACCGCGGTCGGACTCGTCGTCAGTGTCGGTATTTCGGCGCTCGGCTTCTACTACCCGGCGATGGCGATCGCCGCGCGCAAGATCGTCGTGCAGATCGATTTTGCCGACATCGTGTTTCACGGCCTGCTAAGCCTGCTGCTGTTCGCCGGCGCGCTGCATGTCGATCTGTCGAAGATGCGCACGCAGCGGCGCGCAGTGCTGATGCTCGCGACGATCGGCGTGTTGATTTCCATCGCGGTGGTCGGCTTCGGGTTTTACTACGCGGCACTCTGGCTCGGCCAGCCGGTCAGCCTGCTGTGGTGTCTCGTGTTCGGCGCGCTGATCTCGCCGACCGATCCGATCGCGGTGCTGAGCGTGCTCAAGCGCGCGGCGGCGCCCGAAAGCCTCGAAACCAAGATCACCGGCGAGTCGCTGTTCAACGACGGCACGGCCGTCGTCGCGTTCGTCGCGCTAATCGGGCTCGCGACGGGCGCGCACGAGTTTTCCGCGGGCGCGATCGCATTCGATCTGCTGCGCGAAGTCGCCGGCGCGCTCGTGCTCGGCGCGGCGCTCGGCTTCGGCGCGTCGCTGCTGCTGCGAGGCATCGACAGCTATCCGGTCGAGATTCTGATCACACTCGCGCTCGCGACCGGCGGCTATAGTCTCGCCGAAGCGCTGCACGTGTCGGCGCCTCTCGCGGTCGTGATCATGGGGCTCGTTATCGGCAACCACGGCGCGTCGACGTCGATGTCGGAGAAGACGCGTGAGCATCTGTTCAACTTCTGGGACCTGCTCGACGAGTTGCTCAATCTGGTGCTGTTCGGGCTGATCGGGCTCGAGATCATTGCGCTGTCGCTACGGGTCGAGATCGTGTGGCTCGGGCTCGCCGCGATTCCGGTCGTGCTGCTCGCGCGCGGCGTCAGCGTCGCGATTCCGTTGCTCACGCTGCAGAAGTTCCGGCGTCTCAATCCGCATTCGGCCGTCGTGCTGACGTGGGGCGGGCTGCGCGGCGGCATTTCGATCGCGCTCGCGCTGTCGCTACCGGAGTTTCACGGACGTGACACGTTCATCGGCGTCACGTATCTGGTCGTCGTATTCAGCCTGCTGATTCAGGCGACGACCTTGGGTCCACTGATCCGCCGGCTCAATTTCTCGAATGCTCACGCAACCCCGCCTGCGTCGCCGGATTCATCGTCTGCAAGAAACGCGCGCTAATCGTAAAGTGGATACCTGCGCCGCTCGGCAGTTGTATCGAGAACGCAAACTGACCGGACATGGGGCCATGCATCGGCCGCGAGGTTGGTGGAAAATCGTAAAAATAGTCCGAGACGGGCGCGAGCAGTTCGCGCGTCGATTTCGACGCCGGATTGGAGCGCCCGATTTAAGCGTTTTCTGAGCAGTGCCGGCCACGGTTCGCGCCGCGGCCCTGGCTCGGGCCTGGGAGTCCGTCGCCAGTTTCTGGCTTACTTTCCGCCGGTTTCCGGATCGTCGCGACTGCCGCGGCGCCGGGCATTTGGCCGTCAATGCCGGTTCTCCCACATACCTGGCAGGCGCGGTTTGTCATCCTGTCGATTCAGGCGTCCGAAGGAGTTCGCCATGTCGGTCTATGTCGATGAAGGGTTCCGGCCCTGTGTGACGGAATGCGGGACGGTCGCGTTCCGCGTGTGCTGCGACGATCGCGCGCAGATTTTTGAAGTCAGCGCCGACGCGCTGGTCGAGTTCTGCGGCGCTGTGAGCCGTCGCAAGCAGGACCTGCTGGTCGCGTTCGAGGATGCGCTGGACGAGATCCTCTCTGTAGCGGCGCAGCGATGGCAGTTCACGCCGAGCGAGCCGGTGCGGCTTGGTCTCGACGACTTCAAATTGGTCAGACATTAGGCGTGCGAGAAACGCCTTCATGAGTTGGATCGCCGCCCTGCCGATGTACAACGTGACGCCCGCGCTCGACCTCGAATGGCGCGAGTGGCTCGACGACGTGCTGCGCCGGATCAGGCCCGCGTGCCGCATCGTCGATCCGGACGAGGAACTGCACGGCTTCTGGCGGCGCCCGAACCTGTTGATCTCGCAGACCTGCGGTTATCCGCTGATGCACGGGCTGCACGCACAGGTGCAATTGATCGCGACTCCCTGCTTCGATGCGCCCGGCTGCGACGGCGCGCATTACTCGAGCATCCTGATCACGCGCGCCGACGCGCGCTTCGACTCACTCGCGTCGTGCCGCGGCGCGCGCGCCGCCTACAACCAGGACGATTCGAACAGCGGCATGAACGCGTTTCGCCACGCGGTCGCGCCGCTCGCGCGCGCCGGCATGTTCTTCGCCACGGTGCTGCGCACGGGCTCGCATCTGGGCTCGCTGCACGCGGTCGCCGACAATCGCGCGGACGTCGCCGCGATCGACTGCGTGACCTTCGCCTTCGTTTGCGACGTGCTGCCGGAACTGGCGCGGCGCGTGCGCGCGATCGGCATGACCGCCGCCTCACCGGGCTTGCCGCTGATCGCCGCGGCCAATGTGCCGCCAGCCACGATCGCCGCGTTGCGCGACGCGCTGAACGAGACGCTGACCGTCCGCCCCGAACGGGCGAAACGCCTGCGTTTGACGGGTTTTTCGACGCTGCCGCTGACCGACTACGCGCGCATCGGCGAACTCGAAAGCGAAGCGCGCGCGGCCGGCTACGCGCGGCTCGGCTGATCGATTGCCGCTTATTGGCCCGCCTGCTGCACGTCCAGCACCAGCAGCTGCGCGCCGTCGGCGACCTGATCACCGACCGCATACAGCACCTCGGCGACCGTGCCGGCCGCCGGCGCGCCGATCGTATGCTCCATCTTCATCGCTTCCATCACGATCAGCGGCGCGCCTTTGTCGACCACCGCGCCCGGCTCGACCAGCACCGCGATCACCTTACCCGGCATCGGCGCGGTCAGACGGCCTTCGCCATGCTCGGCATCCGCGGCATGCGCGAGCAGGTTCTGCCATTCGAATGCAAGCGTCTCGCCGTGGCAGAACACGTGGAACCTGTCGCCGTCGACGAACACTCGCCCCGTCACCCGCGCGTCGCCGATCGTCGCGCCGAATTCGTGCGCGCCCGCGCCGAGCGACCATGTGAAGTCCTCGCGCACGCCGTCGTGTTCAAGCGTTTGAACGAGCGCGTGCGCGGCACCGTTTCGCGCGAAGACGACCGTGAACGCGTCGTCTCGATCGTCGTTCGCGCCGTCGTCGATCACGCGCCAGCCGAGCGTTTGCGTGTAACCGCTATTGAGCCGCCAGTGCGACAGCGCGTCCCACGGCGACGCGCCGTGCGCGGTGCCGCCCTCGCGCGTCAGCAATGCGGCGCATGCGAGCGCGAGCGCTTCCTTGAACGGCTTGCGTGCCGGCGCGAACAGCGCGTCGTGATGGCGTTCGATCAAACCCGTGTCGAGATCGCCGCTCGCGAACGGTTCGCTCGCGACGATGCGCCGCAGAAACTCGACGTTCGTATGCGGCCCGACGACCTCGCAGGCATGCAGCGCACGCGCGAGGCGCGCCAACGCCTCGTCGCGCGTCGCGCCGTGCACGATCAGCTTGGCGATCATCGGATCGTAGAACGGCGTGATCGTGTCGCCTTCGCGCACGCCGCTGTCGATACGCACCGGCGCCTTGCGTCCCGGCTCGCCGAGTCCGGCCGCGTCAATCGCGAACTCGACGCCTTCCGGCATGCGCAGATGCTTGAGCGTGCCGGTGGACGGCAGGAAGCCGCGCGCCGGATGCTCGGCGTAGATGCGCGCCTCGATCGCATGGCCGTCGAGCTTCAACTGCTGCTGCGTGAGCGGCAGCGCGTCGCCCGCGGCAACGCGCAGTTGCCATTCGACGAGGTCCTGCCCCGTCACCATCTCGGTGACCGGATGCTCGACCTGCAGCCGCGTGTTCATCTCCATGAAATAGAACTCGCCGGCCGGCGTCATGATGAACTCGACCGTACCCGCGCCGACATAGTTGACGGCGCGCGCGGCCGCCACGGCCGCTTCACCCATCGCGCGCTTGACCTCGGCCGAAAGCCCCGGCGCCGGCGCTTCCTCCAGCACTTTCTGATGACGCCGCTGCACCGAGCAGTCGCGATCGAACAGATAGACCGCGCCGCCGTGCCGATCGGCGAACACCTGGACTTCGACGTGACGCGGCCGCGTCAGATACTTCTCGATCAGCACGCGATCGTTGCCGAAGCTGCTCGCCGCCTCGCGCTTGCACGACAGCAGCGCGGCCGCGAAGTCCGAGCTGCGCTCGACCACCCGCATGCCCTTGCCGCCGCCGCCCGCGCTCGCCTTCAGCAGCACCGGATAACCGATCGCGTCCGCTTCGCGCTGCAACAGCGGCGGGTCCTGGTCGTCGCCGTGATAGCCGGGCACGAGCGGCACCGCGGCCGCGTGCATCAGCGCTTTCGCGGCGGCCTTGGAACCCATCGCGGCAATCGCTTCGACCGGCGGTCCGATAAAAACGATGCCGGCTGCGTCGCACGCATGCGCGAAGTCTTCGTTTTCCGAAAGAAAGCCGTAGCCCGGATGCACGGCCTGCGCGCCGGCCGCGCGCGCGGCTTCGATGATGCGCTCGATGCGCAGATAGCTTTGCGCCGCCGTCGAGCCGCCGATATGCACCGCTTCGTCGCAGGCGGAGACGTGTTTCGCGTTGGCGTCGGCGTCGGAATAGACGGCCACGCTCGCGATGCCGAGCCGCTTGCAGGTCGCCGCGACGCGGCACGCAATCTCACCCCGGTTGGCGATCAGGATCTTGTTGAACATGAGTGTCTCGATGAAATAGGCGGTGCGGGGCGATGGTTGTCAGCGGGGCATCTCAGTTGCGCCAGCCCGGCGGGCGTTTTTCGAGGAACGACGCGACGCCTTCGCGGCCCTCGGCGCCGGCCCGCGTTTTCGCAATGCGTGCGGCCGTGTCCTCGATCAGCGCGTCGCTCAACTCGCGGCCCGCGATGTCCTGCACGAGCCGCTTGCAAGCGCGCACCGCTTGCGGGCCGTTCGCGCACAGCGTCTGCGCGAGCTGCGCGACCGTCGCATCGAGCTGCTCCGCGCTCACCGCTTCGCTGACCAGTCCCAGCCGCGACGCGCTCGCGCAGTCGAACGCCTCGGCGGTGACGAAGTAGCGCCGCGACGCCTGCTCGCCGAGCGCGCGAATCACGTACGGCGCGATCGTTGCGGGGATCAGCCCGAGCCGCGCTTCGGACAGGCAGAAGTGCGCGCTGTCGACCGCGACGACGATGTCGCATGCCGCAATCAGGCCCATGCCGCCCGCGTATGCGTCGCCGTTCACGCGCGCGATCACCGGCTTGTTGCAGCGATACACCGCCGACAGCATGCCAGCGAGCCGCATCGCATCGGCGCGGTTCTCGTCGTCCGAGTAGCCGGCCATTTTTTTCATCCAGTTCAGGTCGGCGCCCGCGCAGAACACCTTGCCGTTCGCGGCAAGCACGACCGCGCGCACGTCGTCGCGCGTATCGAGCGCGGTGAACGCGGCGGTCAGTTCGGCAATCATCGTTTCGTTGAACGCGTTGCGCACATCCGGACGATTGAGCGTGACCGTCGCGATCTGGCCGGCAAACTCGACCTTCAGCGTTTCGTATTGCATGCGTAGCACTCCCTTTCCATACGCGGTCGCCTCGCGGCGCCGTGGGCCATCACATTCTGAACACGCCGAAGCGCGTGTCTTCGATCGGCGCGTTCATCGCCGCCGACAGGCCGAGCCCGAGCACGTCGCGGGTTTGCGCGGGGTCGATCACGCCGTCGTCCCACAGTCGCGCGCTCGCGTAGTACGGATGGCCCTGATGCTCGTATTGCTCGCGAATCGGCTGTTTGAACGCCTCTTCTTGCTCCACGCTCCAACTGCCGCCCTTCGCTTCGATGCCGTCGCGCTTGACGGTGGCGAGCACCGACGCGGCCTGCTCGCCACCCATCACCGAGATGCGCGCGTTCGGCCACATCCACAGGAAGCGCGGCGAATACGCGCGGCCGCACATGCCATAGTTGCCCGCGCCGAACGAGCCGCCGATGATCACCGTGAACTTCGGCACCTTCGCGGTCGCGACCGCGGTGACCATCTTCGCGCCGTTCCTCGCGATGCCTTCATTCTCGTACTTGCGGCCGACCATGAAGCCGGTGATGTTCTGCAGAAACACGAGCGGGATCTTGCGCTGGCAGCACAGCTCGATGAAGTGCGTACCCTTCAGCGCCGACTCCGAAAACAGAATGCCGTTGTTCGCGACGACGCCGACCGGATGCCCCCAGATATGCGCGAAACCGGTCACGAGCGTGGTGCCGTAGCGCGCCTTGAATTCGTCGAACGCGGAATCGTCGACGATGCGCGCGATCACCTCGCGGATATCGAACGGCTTGCGCGTGTCGACCGGAATCACGCCGTAGATGCTCTGGGTGTCGTAGCGCGGCGGCTTCGGCTCCTGCAATACGAGCGGCGTGGGCTTCACGCGATTCAGATGACCGACGATGCTGCGCGCGATCCCGAGCGCATGCGCATCGTTCTGCGCGAGATGGTCGACGACGCCCGACAGACGCGTATGCACGTCGCCGCCGCCGAGATCTTCGGCGCTGACCACTTCACCGGTCGCGGCTTTGACGAGGGGCGGGCCGCCGAGAAAAATCGTCCCCTGGTTCTTGACGATGATCGACTCGTCGCTCATCGCCGGCACATACGCGCCGCCCGCGGTGCACGACCCCATCACGACCGCGATCTGCGGAATGTCCGCGGCCGACAGATTCGCCTGGTTGTAGAAGATGCGGCCGAAGTGATCGCGATCGGGAAACACGTCGTCCTGATTCGGCAGATTCGCGCCGCCCGAGTCGACGAGGTACACACACGGCAAACGGTTTTCGCTGGCGATTTCCTGCGCGCGCACGTGCTTCTTCACGGTGACCGGATAGTAGGTGCCACCCTTCACGGTCGCGTCGTTGCAGACGATCACGCACTCCTGTCCCGCGATGCGGCCGATGCCCGTAATCACGCCGGCGCCCGGCGCGTCGTCGTTATACATGCCGTACGCGGCGAGTTGCGACAGTTCGAGAAACGGCGTGCCCGGATCGAGCAGTTGCGCGATGCGCTCGCGCGGCAGCAATTTGCCGCGGCTCGTGTGCTTGTCGCGCGCGGTCTGGCCGCCGCCCTGCGCGAGCTGCTCGATCTTCGCGCGCAGATCGGCGACGAGCGCTTCGAGCGCCGCCGCGTTCGCGCGAAAGTCATCCGAGCGCGGGTTCAGTTTTGATTCGATGATCGGCATCGCTGTGTCTCCTCATCCTTGCTCGCGATCACAGCGTTTCGGCAAACAGCTCCCGGCCGATCAGCATGCGACGAATCTCGCTCGTGCCCGCGCCGATTTCATAGAGCTTCGCATCGCGCCATAGGCGCCCGACCGGATACTCGTTGATATAGCCATTGCCGCCGAGAATCTGGATCGCCTCGCCGGCCATCCAGGTCGCCTTTTCGGCCGTGTACAGAATCACGCCCGCGCAGTCCTTGCGGACCTGGCGAACGTGGTCGCTACCGAGCGTGTCGAGCTGACGGCCCACCGCGTACAGATACGCGCGGCACGCCTGCAACGTCGTGTACAGATCGGCGACCTTGCCCTGAATCAGCTGGAATTCGCCGATCGACTGGCCGAACTGCTTGCGGTCGTGGATGTACGGCACGACCGCGTCCATCACCGCGACCATGATGCCGGTCGGGCCGCCCGCGAGCACCGCGCGCTCGTAGTCGAGACCGCTCATCAGCACGTTGACGCCGCCGTTCAATGCCCCAAGGATATTTTCCTCCGGCACTTCGACGTCCTGGAACACGAGTTCGCCGGTGTGCGAGCCGCGCATGCCGAGCTTGTCGAGCTTCTGCGCGACCGAGAATCCCTTCATGCCTTTCTCGACGATGAACGCGGTAATGCCGCGCGAATTCGCTTCGGGATCGGTCTTCGCATAGACGACCAGCGTGTCGCAATCGGGGCCGTTGGTGATCCACATCTTGGTGCCGTTCAGCACGTAGCGATCGCCCTTTCTGACGGCGCGCAGCTTCATGCTGACCACGTCCGAGCCCGCGTTCGGCTCGCTCATCGCCAGCGCGCCGACGTGCTCGCCCGACACCAGCGTGGGCAGATATTTGCGCTTCTGCGCATCGGTGCCGTTGCGATGAATCTGGTTCACGCACAGGTTCGAATGCGCGCCATACGACAGGCCAACCGATGCCGACGCGCGCGAGATTTCCTCCATCGCGACCATGTGCGCGGTATAGCCCATGTCCGCGCCGCCGTATTCCTCGGAGACCGTCATGCCGAGCACGCCGAGATCGCCGAACTTACGCCACAGGTCCATCGGAAACTGATCGGTGCGATCGATTTCTCCCGCGCGCGGCGCGATTTCTTTGGCGGCGAACGACGCAATGGTGTCGCGCAGCATCTCGATCTCTTCGCCGAGCGGGAATTGCAAACCGGGCAGATTGGGCATTGCGGTGTCTCCTGAGTTCGTGGGCGGCCGCTCATGGAACGCGAAGCGGCGCGCGAAAACATGTCAACGCGCATTTCACGCCAGATTGACGTATGCGTCAATAGATATTTTTGAGCTATACTCAGAAATCTCGCGAGCGCGCGCCAGCCGGCCGGATTCGGTGCTACGATCGCGTTTATCGGGCACGCAGGTGGCGTGTTCGAACGCCGGCTTAACCTCAATCCGCATCAAAATCTGAATCTGACTCATATGACGGCTGCCGAGAAGGCCGGATTACCTGTCTCGCGTCGCCAGCCGGCCGGGCCCAAGTCGCAGCAGCGCGTGAAGGAGATCCTTCAGGCGGGCCGCGACGTGTTCTCCGAAAAGGGCTACGAACGCGCGACGACCGCGGAAATCGCGCAGCGCCTGGGCGTTTCCGAGGCGACGGTGTTCAGCTACTTTCGCGGCAAGCGCGAGCTGTGCGCCCGTGTCATCGGCGATTGGTACGACGAGATCATCGACGCGATCGAAGCGGGCCTGCCGCGCGACGGCAACGTACGCCAGCAGTTCGCGTTCATCGTGCGCATGCATCTACGGCTGATGCTCGTGAACGGCACCGACCTGTGCGCGCTCGTGCTGTCCGAAGGCCGCGCGCGGCATCACGAACTGAGTGAAGCGCTGACCGAACTGCAGCGCCGCTACACCGCACCGTTGATGCGCGTGCTTGCGCAAGGCCAGCAAAGCGGCGCGATTCGCGCCGACATGCCGCTGCGCCTGTTGCGCTCGATGGTGTTCGGACCGATGGAACACGTGCTGTGGGACGCGACGCTGGCGAACCGGCAGATCGATATCGAAGCCACCGCCGATCAGCTGATCGATGTGCTATGGGCCGCGCTGACGCCGGCCGGCATCGCGCTCGGCGCGTTGCAGCGCTTTCGCGTGGAAGTCGCGGAGGCAAGCCGTCGTTACGATGAGGCCAGCGCCGCGGCCAGCGAAGCCAACGCCGAGGCCACCGGCCCGGCAAGCACCGCGCGCCGCGACAAAAGCGGCTAATCTACGAGCTTTCCCGCCGCAGCCCGAAGGAGAGCCCAAGTGCCCGCAGCGAAAAGCGCGAAGCAAAGCGACCAACGAACCGCGAAGTCAGGCGAGGAACTCGGCGACAAACCGGAAACCGCGAAGAAAGCGCCGACCAAGACCTCAGCCAGGCCCCCGTCTCAATCCACGTCCGCCGCACGCATTCGCATCGGTATCGGCGGCTGGACCTACGCGCCGTGGCGCGGGCCGTTTTATCCAGACAACCTCACGCAAAGCCGCGAACTCGAATATGCGAGCCGGCATCTGACGTCGATTGAAATCAACGGCACGTTCTATGGTTCGCAGAAGCCGGCCAGTTACCAGAAGTGGTATCAGGAAACGCCCGACGATTTCGTGTTCTCGCTGAAAGCGCCGCGTTACGCGACCAACCGCAAGGTGCTAGCCGAAGCGGGCGACACGATTGAGCGCTTCTTCGCAAGCGGCGTGCTGCTACTCAAGCAGAAGCTCGGGCCCATCAACTGGCAGTTCGCGCCGACCAAAAAATTCGACGCCGACGATTTCGAGGCCTTTCTGAAGCTGCTGCCCGCGAGCATCGAAGGACAGACGCTGCGGCATGCGGTCGAGGTTCGTCACGACTCGTTCAGGACAGCGGAATTCATCGCGCTCGCGCGCAAGTACAAGGTGGCCGTCGTGCTGGCGGCCGACAGCGAGTATCCGCAGATCGCCGACCTCACCGCGCCGTTCGTCTACGCGCGCATCATGGGCACGAGCGACAGGCAAGCCAAGGGCTACTCGACGAAGGCGCTCGACGCGTGGGCGCAACGCGCGCGCCAGCTCGCCGCGGGCATCACGCCGGACGATCTCGAGACCTGCGCGGAGCCGCCCGTGAAAGCCGCCACGCGCGACGTCTATCTGTATGTAATCAGCGGCTTCAAGGAGCGCAACCCGGCCGCCGCGATGGCGTTGATCCAGAAGCTCTGAATACCCCGCGCTGCCTGCCGGCAGGCCGGCGCCGGTGTCATAATCGCGCCAGCGCATCCGTGCGCGGTCGCGTCGGCCTCGCATCGAACCCACGCAAGACCTTGCGTCAAGCCTCGCCCGAGGCCCGGAGCAACCCAAACCGCACGGTCCACGTCAAACCCACGCAGCGCCCGCACGCCCTCTTCGCGGCGGCGCTCGCATAATCAGGCGGCAAGACCGCCTCATCACCGATTGCGGAGAAACATCTTGAGCGCCCTCGACAACCCGTTGCACGATCAGGAAGTCGGCTCGGCCGACGCCACCCAGGACACCACGCGCATCGACGACGTGCGCATCGGCGCAGTCCGTCCGCTGATTTCGCCCGCGCTGCTGCAGGACCAACTGCCGGTGCCGCCCGCGGTGCAGGCGCTGGTCGAGAAGACCCGCGTCGAAATCGCCGACATTCTGCACGGCCGCGACGACCGGCTCGTTCTGATCGTCGGGCCCTGTTCGATTCACGACCACGACCAGGCGATCGAATATGCGCGCAAGCTGAAGGCCGCCGCCGATCACTACCGGGACGATCTGCTGATCGTGATGCGCGTGTACTTTGAGAAGCCGCGCACGACGGTGGGCTGGAAAGGCTATATCAACGATCCGCGTCTGGACGGCAGCTTCCGCATCAACGAGGGGCTGCGTCTCGCGCGGCAGTTGCTGATCGACATCAACGGTCTGGGCCTGCCCACCGCGACCGAGTTTCTCGACCTGCTGAGCCCGCAATACATCGCCGATCTGATCGCGTGGGGTGCGATCGGCGCGCGCACGACCGAGAGCCAGAGTCATCGTCAGCTCGCGTCCGGACTGAGCTGCCCGATCGGTTTCAAGAACGGCACCGACGGCGGCGTGCAGATCGCCGCCGACGCGATCGTCGCGGCGGGCGCGAGCCACGCGTTCATGGGCATGACCAAGATGGGTATGGCCGCAATCTTCGAGACGCGCGGCAATGACGACGCGCACGTGATCCTGCGCGGCGGCAAGAAAGGGCCGAACTACGACAGCGCGTCGGTGCAGGCGACCTGTGAAGCGCTGAGTTCAGCGGGTCTGCGCGAGCAGGTGATGATCGACTGCTCGCATGCGAACTCGAACAAGTCGCACTTGCGGCAAATCGAGGTCGCGGAGGATATCGCGCGGCAACTGTCGGAGCGCGAGCGCCGCATCATCGGCGTGATGCTTGAAAGTCACCTGGAGGAAGGCCGTCAGGATCTGAAGGCCGGGGTGCCGTTGCGTTACGGCGTGTCGATCACCGATGCCTGCGTGAGCTGGGCGCAGACCGAACCGGTGCTCGCCACGCTCGCCGAGGCAACCCGCAAGCGTCGCGCGGGCTGACAGCGCCAAAGAGCCAGGCACACGCGCCACGCCAGCCGCCGGGCGGACCGCCTGGCCGGGTTGGGCAGCGCGTGATCCTCACGCCCGACGCATCACTCACGCGCGCGCCTCACAGCAGGGCTGCGGAGCGCACCGCGAATGCTCCGGCGTGAAGCGCGTTGCTTACGACGCGTTGACGGCTTCCTTGAACGCCTTGCCCGCGGTGAACTTCACCGTCTTGGCCGCGGCGATCTGGATCTCTTCGCCCGTCGACGGATTGCGGCCCACGCGTGCGGCGCGCGCGCCGGTCGAGAACGAACCGAAACCGACCAGTTGCACCGTATCGCCGCTCACCACGGCCTTGGTCACTGCCTCGACGATCGCGTCGATGGTCTGGCCGGTTGCCGCTTTGCTTTCGCCCGTCGCTGCGGCGACTGCATCAATCAGTTCCTGTTTGTTCATAGCACTTCCCGTATGGTAATCATGGAACCGGCGCCACTCTGTGGCGCCGGGACCGACACACTAACGCATAGGCGCACCTTCGCGCAAACCCCCGGTGTAAGGCTTGTATCAAGGCAGGGGCGCCGATCTGACGTTTTTCCGCCCCAAACTGCCATAAGAAACGCGGGCTTATGCGCGCGCGCCGCTTGGCGAGGGTTCGCCGGGCATCACAATCCGTTGCAATTTCAGTGCTTTAGCGCGCAGGGCCGCCAGCCCGCGCCGCCTTGCCAATGACGATAGCCCGTTTCGCGAAGCATGGACGCGGTATTTGCATCGCACCTCACAAGTTAACTTTCGGCAAGACATAAAAGAGTGAGAATTCGCCACTTTGCAACATGCGCGCTGCTTGCCGCGCTCTCGTCGGCGGCCGCCGCGGCCGACGACAACGCATGTGCGACCCTCGTCGGCGCGGTGAACTCCAGCGCCGCGCGGAGCTTTTCGTTTCGCGACGGCGAACCGGTCGACTTCGTCGGCGGCGAAAAAACGGTGCACGGCAAGCTGCTCGTGTTCACCGACGGCGACGTGTTTCGAGCGTACTGGCAGCCGGACAACAGCGCGGAAAAATACGTGCTCGCGAATGCGGGCGCCGACGCGGTGCGGCTCGTCGCGTCCGCGCCGCGGGGCACGCCCGCGCCGGCCGGCCAGCCCGGCACCGTCATGCGGCCGCAGCGGGTGCTGTCGTGCCCCGTGCTTTGAGCGGGTGCCAGCGCTGCTGTTCGCCGGCGTCTGCGCATCGGCATCCGACCACACGCCGGGTTCCGGCGCTTCGAACGCACGCCACCAGCTAGTACTTACCGCCTCTGATCGGTCAGCGCGGTCGGATTCGCAAACCGATTCGCAAACCTTTATCTTCGATGCTCCCTCGCCCCATCAGAGCGCTCAAGTTAATCGGCATCACGCCGTTATAAATAGCTGCGTTTAGCGCGCAAACGTTAAAGGGATGGCAATGGTTTCGCTAGCGAGATTGAAAAAGATGCTATCGGTCGTCGAGGGCGACCGGGAGCTCGTGCGTGCGCAGTTGCATGCATTCAGCCGCCAGGTACCGCTGCTCTATTTCATCCTGCTCGTCAACACGGCGGCGGTCGCGGCGACGCATCTGAGCAGCGCGCCGGCCTGGCTGTCCATGTACATACCCGGGGCGCTCGGCGTGCTGTGCCTGTTTCGCTGCGCGCGCTGGTGGCGCAGGCGCAACCGTGCGATGACGGACGCGCAGGCGGTCAGCGAGTTGCGCGGCGCGACGTGGCTGGTCGGCCTGTTCGGCGTCGCGTTCAGCGGCTGGTCGCTGCTGCTGTTTCCGTACGGCACCGCGTACCAGCAGGCACAGGTCGCGTTCTATATGGCGACGACGCTGGTCGGCAGCATGTTCTGCCTGATCCATCTGCGCAAGCCCGCGCTACTGCTGCTCTGCATCGTGATCCTAAGCTTCTCCGGGTTGCTGGTATCCAGCGGCTCGCCGGTGTTCCTCGCGATGGCCGTCGACATGACGCTGGTCGGCGTCGCCCTCGCGGTGGTCATCCAGCTTTACTGGCGCACGTTCGCGGACGCGGTGCACGCGCAACGCCAACTGCGGGCGAGCCAGGAAAACACCCAACGGCTCAGCGACGACAACTACCGGCTCGCGAATCTCGACAGTCTGACCGGCCTGCCGAACCGGCGCAGTTTCTTCTCGTCGCTGCGCGCGATCTCGGAGCAAGCGCTCGAAACCGGCGGCGGCTTCAACGTCGGGCTCATCGATCTGGACGGCTTCAAACAGGTCAACGACATCTACGGTCACGCGAGCGGCGATTTCGTGCTGCAGGAAGTCGGCACGCGGCTGCTGTCGATCGGCGAAACGGGCCTGATGTTCGCGCGTCTGGGCGGCGATGAATTCGGGGCGATCGTGCGTCACAAGCTGTCGAACGAAGCGCTGGTCGAGTTGGGGCAGCGCATTTGCGACGCGCTCAGTCAGCCGTACCATGTCGCCGACAACGTCGCGGAGCTGTCGGGCACGATCGGCTGGGCCGCGTTTCCCGGAGCGGGCTCGACTGTCGCGCAGGTGTTCGAGCGCGCCGACGCCGCGCTCTACGTCGGCAAGGAAAACCGCCGCGGCATGCCGGTGATTTTCTCGACCGAACACGAAACGCAGATGCGGCGTCTGAGCCTCGTCACGCAGGAGCTGCGCCATGCGGACCTCGAAACGGAGCTATTCCTCGAGTTCCAGCCGATCTACGATCTGCTCACGCGCCGGCCGATCGGACTCGAAGCGCTCGGCCGCTGGCACAACGGGCGGCTCGGCCTGGTCAGGCCGGAGGAATTCATTCGGATCGCCGAGCGTACCGAGCTGATCCTCCGCATCACCGACGTGCTGCTGCGCCAGGCGCTCGCCGAAGTCGCGCACTGGCCGGCCGATCTGTATCTGTCGTTCAACCTGTCCGCGATCGACATCTCGACGTCGGCGCGCGCGCGCCGGCTGATCGACATCGTCGCGGCGAGCGGCGTGTCGCCGCATCGCGTGACGTTCGAGATCACCGAAACCGCGTTGACGCGCGATTTCGAGCAGGCGCACAGCGCGATGACGATGCTGAAACAGGCCGGCTGCCGGATGTCGCTCGACGATTTCGGCACCGGCTATTCGAGCCTCAGCTACGTGCATCGGCTGCCATTCGATGCGATCAAGATCGATCGCAGCTTCGTAACCGACGTCGATACCAACAGCGCATCGAAGAAGATCATCAAATCCGTGATCGACCTGTGCCGCAACCTCGGGCTCGAATGCGTGGTGGAAGGACTCGAAACGCAGTTGCAGGCCGAGGTCGTGAAGGCGCTCGGCGCGCGCGCGGTGCAAGGCTATCTGTTCAGCCTGCCGATGCGCGCGAGCGCGATCGGCACGTTTCTGTGGGCCGCGCTCGCACAGAGCCAGGCGGCGGAGACGCATTCGTAGCGCTCGAGCGCTCCACCGCCGCGCCGTTCAATACGCGAGCTTCGGATACCAGTCGCTGCCGCGACCGCCCGGCGTCATATCGAGGATCGTCCATAGCGGCATCGGATCGGGCGCGCCGCGCGGATCCTGACCGGGGTCCGCCGTCGACGGCCCCATCTCCTCGGCCCAGAAGTGCCGCACGACGCCGCCCGCGCGCGTGAATACGTTGAGCGCGGGAAGGTCGTCGCCGGCGGGATCTTCGGCCGCGTAATCGCGATTGAACGTGTTGCCGCCCGACGAATAGAGCCGCAGATGCCGCCAGCCGCGTTCCTCCTTGAACGCGACGAGCCTGTCGATCGGCGAGCGGCCGATCACCGCGAACGCGACGCACTGCAGGATATCGGGCATTTCGCCGTCCCACGCACTCAGCAGCGACGTGCACATCGGGCAGGGCCGCGCGCGCTGCGGACCGAACATCCAGTTGTAGGTCACGAGCGTGTCGTGCGCGCCGAACATCTGCGACAGCGTGGCCGGGCCGGTTTCGCCGTCGAAGCGATAATCCTCGGGCACGATGCCGCCCGGCGGCAGCGCGCGACGCTGCGCGGCGACGCGCTCGATCTGGCGGCGCAGCTCGATTTCCTCGGCGAGCAACGCGTTGCGCGCGCGTCGATATTCGGCGCTCTCGCCGGGAAAGCGCGACGGCAGGTCGGCCAGTTCGCGGGCGGGTTTCAGCGTGTGCGTCGAGGTGGTGTTTGCGTCGTTCATCAGCCATCTCCTTGTCAGAAATCGTCAGAAAAACGGACGGAAGACGGGCTAGCGCCTGCGCTTGCCGTCCCTCCTGTAGCGACGACGAATGAGGCCACGGAAGATCGACAGGCCTGGGGGTGAATTGTGTGCCGCCGTGATGGGCCTCACGTGGCTCGGCACCGTACCGCTGACGAGCGGGCTCGTGGCCCAAGCTGTTCGGCACGCGTCACCTCGGCAGCCTGTTCGGCCTGTGCTTTCTGAGCCACCAGATCGGCTCGTTTCTCGGCGCGTGGCTCGGAATTCCGAAGCCATTCCCGTTGCGGCTACTTCGTGGGCGTATCGGCCGCCGCTTTCGGCACACGCCCCATCAGATAGAACTCGTCGTTCGGACGCATCGAGATCACGTTCGCCATCCGGTTCGACAGTCCGAAAAACGCGGTGATGGCCGCGATGTCCCAGATGTCTTCGTCGGTAAAGCCGTGAGCGCGCAGTGTCTGGAAATCTTCTTCGTCGACCGTGCCCGAGGCGCGGCACACCTTCAGCGCGAAATCGAGCATCGCTTTCTGGCGCTCGCTGATGTCGGCCTGGCGATGATTGACCGCGACCTGGTCGGCGATCAGCGGCGCTTTTTCGTAGATGCGCAGAATCGCGCCGTGCGCGACCACGCAGTAAAGACAATCGTTGATCGCGCTGGTCGCGACCACGATCATCTCGCGCTCGCCTTTCGTGAGACCGCCCTCTTTCAGCATCAACGCATCGTGATAAGCGAAGAACGCGCGGAATTCGTCGGGCCGATGCGCGAGCGTCAGAAACACGTTCGGCACGAAACCCGCTTTCTGCTGCACTTCGAGAATGCGAGCGCTGATGTCTTCGGGCCACTCGCCCGGTTCGGGCACCGGGTAGCGGCTGATGGGCTCGAGCGTGGCCATGCGCTGTCTCCGTGATCGTTGTCGAGGGTATGCCGATCATTGTAGCAACGCGTTTTCGCGGCCGCCCGCGCTGCATCACGCCCACTCGATCACGTCCGATATTGTCGCCCGTATCGTCTAGACTTTCAGTTCGGCAGGCGTGAAGCCGCCCGGCACGGCGGCGACCCAAGGAGCGATCATGTCAAACGTTACGCACGACGCGCGGGCCCGGGTCATCAAGGTGCGCCCGGACCGGGAAATGGCGACGACCCAGCGGCTGCCCTATTTCGTCGGTATTTCGGCGGGCACCGCGGGCGCCACCGGCCTGTCGATGTACATGGTCGTGGTCCCGCCCGGCGGCCATGCGGAGCCGCACTATCACGCCGACTACGAGACCGCGATCTATATGCTCGAAGGCAAGATCGAGACGCGCTATGGCCCGGGCTTCCGCGAATCGGTCATTACCGAGGCTGGCGACTTCCTGTTCATTCCGCCGGGCGTGCCGCATCAGCCGTTCAATCTCGACGCGAACGTCGCGGCACGCGCGATCGTCGCGCGCAACCATGCGGACGAACATGAGCGGGTCGTGCCATACGACCCGTCCGAGGACGCGTGAGGCGACCGGCCTTCGACGCGCGAGGCCTTCAGGCGAGCGACGGCAGTTCGCGCAATCTATCGTCAATGGCCGCTTTTCAGCTTTCGCCATTGCCCTGTTTTCCGACCTCATTCATAAAACGTGTGATCGCAGTCGTGGCAGTGAAGATTGTCCAAGATATTTTGATCGACAAACTCCCCAGCTTTAGCACTGGCAAGCCCGAGAACAGCTCCTCTTTTTTCCGTTTTCCGCTTATCGGCTCGCGCCGTGATTACTTGATCAACTGCATCCCTGCGACCTTCGAAGCCGTCACGTCGAAAGTAGCTGTGTACTCGCACTCGGCCACATACCCCGACCGCTCGATCAGGCAGCGCCGTCGCCTTCTTCGACTGCACGCCGTCGTCCTGGGCGAAGTAGCGAACCAGCACATTCGTATCCAGTCCGATCATCGCGCCGATGCCCCGCGCTCGGCGATGGCACGGTCCATGTCCTCGATCGACACGGCGAAAGCGAGCGCGAGCAGCGACTGAGACTGCTCGAACTCGCGCGCGCCAAAGGCATGCGCGCAATGGGCAACGAGTGGGCGCCCGGCATGGTCAACGCCGATCGCCACGGTTCCGCGGTCTACGAGGCGGTGCTCGACATGATCGAGCGAAGCACGCCGGACAAATTCGCGGCGCAGATCCGCGCGTTGCTCGATCGTCCCGGTGCGACGGCGCTGCTTCGCGGCATCGCGTGTCCGACGATGATCGTATGCGGCCGCGACGACCAATGGAGTCCGCTCGCGCGTCATCAGGAGATGCACGCGCTGATTCGCGGCTCGGCGCTTCGCGTGATCGAACGAAGCGGTCATATGTGCACGATGGAGCGGCCGGACGATGTGACCGACGTGCTGGTCCAATGGGCCCGGTGGGCGGCCGGGTTCGGAACGGCTCGCTGATCCTGCGGCCATCGTCCGCATCAACATTGCAACCGTGTGACAGCCGACCCGGTTGTTTATCGACGAGCAGCACCGTATGCTTGAACGCGAATCGCTTTCCGTTCGTCAACTTTGAGAAGGTCCTTCCGTCATGAACGAATACTGCATGTTCAAGGGAAAACTGCTGCGCGCGGCGCCTTTTAAAGATTCATACATCGGCAGTCCACACTATGTGATTACGGTTACCGGCAACGACGATACGCCATTCAACATCGTCGTCAATTCGGCGTCGACGCAACCGGGCGCAAGCGGTAACAACGACGTGTACTTCTATGCCGATCTGAACTTCGCCGATCCGCTAACCGCCAAACTTCAGCCACTGAATCTCGGCCTCTACACCAGCGGCTTTCCGCGGCTCGATTACTTCCAGGACAGCAGCCTGCTCGACATTCACCGGATGCGGCCGATTCCCTACGAGGATCAAAACGGCAATCGCGCCGACGTCAACGACATCATCGACGAAATTCTGACCATCGACGAAACGCAGCCGTCGCAAAGCCTGCCTTACGACAACGGCAGCGGTCAATTGCATAACCGTGATTTCTGGACACCGACGACAGCGGGCATCGTGGTCTATGGGTTCGGCTTCCTGTTTCTGCCGAAGAAGGACGGTCTTCACGAGACCCACATGAATCAGGGCAATCCGCGCGGCCCGCATTACAACGAAAACGGCGCGTTCCAGGACGGCGCGGTGATCGTGCAGCGCGCCGATGGATTCGCCGCGATGTTCACCGCGTTTCAGACGCAGTATCTGCCGACCAATGCGGCCGGCGATCCGACCGCGAACGCCGTGGCGTTGCCGGATTACATTCGGGGTGGTTGATAGCGCCGCCTGTCTGTGTTTGGCTAATTGAATTCAGCCACACTCGAACGGAGTGTGGCTGAAACATCAGCGCGTGGTCGCGGCGCCTCGACGCGGAATATGCCGGTGCACCACGGCCAGCGCGACCAGCACGGTGGCCATCGCGATACCGAGCATCTCGGCGTTTACCCTATAAATATATTTTATCGACTATTTATCAATAAAGTCTCATGTTAGATTCCGTCGCCATGCGTCGCGGGAACGAAACAAGGAGATCCGGATGGGAGTTTTGATTGGCGTGCCGATCGTGGTGCTCGGCTTCGCATTGCGCTTCAACGCGCTGCTGGTGGTGACGATCGCGGGCGTCGCGACCGGTATCGCCGGTGGCTTGCAAACGGTGGAGATTGTCAGCGCCTTCGGCAAGGCATTCGCGGATAACCGCTACATGGGCCTGATCTGGCTGACACTGCCGGTGATCGCGCTGCTCGAACGCAACGGTCTGAAGGAACAGGCGCGGCATCTGATCTCGCGCCTGCACGCCGCCACCACCGGCCGCGTGCTGATGCTCTACTTCGTGATTCGCCAGATCACGGCCGCGCTCGGTCTCACGTCGCTCGGCGGCCATGCGCAGATGGTGCGCCCGCTGATCGCGCCGATGGCCGAAGCGGCCGCCGCGAACCGCCACGGCGATTTGCCCGATGCGGTGCGTCAGCAGATTCGCGCGAACGCATCGGCGGTCGACAACATCGCCGTGTTCTTCGGCGAGGACATCTTCATCGCGATCCAGTCGATCCTGCTCATCAAGGGCTTTCTCGAACAGAACGGCGTCGTGGTCGAACCGTTGCACGTGTCGGTATGGGCGATTCCGACCGCGATCGCCGCGCTCGTCATTCACGTGATCCGCCTGATCCTGCTCGACCGCAATCTGTCGCACCAGATGAGCGCATTCAAACGGAGTGCGGCGCAATGACGATCAGGCTCGAATCTCTCTACGTGCTCGCGGGGCTGATGTTCGCCGCGTTCGCGCTGTTCAATCTGCGGGACCGCACGAACCCGCGGCGCGTCGTCAACTTTATGTTCTGGGGCATCTATGCGCTCACGTTCCTGTTCGGCGCAGAACTGCCGCACTTCGTGACGGGCTGCCTCGCCATCGCGCTCGCGTTGATCGCGGGCTCCGGCAAGCTCGGCAAGGGCCGCAACGACAGCAACGGCGAAGCGGCCGCCGCGCGCCGCGAAGCGAACGCGCAACGCTTCGGCAACAGGCTGTTCATTCCGGCGCTGCTGATTCCGGTGATCACGCTGGTCGGTACGCTGACACTCAAGTACGCGCCCTTCGTCGAAACAAAGAACGTCACGCTGATTTCGCTCGTGCTCGGCACCCTGGTCGCGTTCGGCGCGGCGCTTCTGATGCTGCGCGACTCGCCCGTGCATGCTTTGAAGGACGCCCGCCACACGATGGATACCGTCGGCTGGGCCGCGATCCTCCCGCAGATGCTCGCCGCGCTCGGCGCGCTGTTCGCGGTCGCGGGCGTCGGTCACGTCGTGTCGGACCTCGTGAAAACGTGGATACCGGTCGATTCCGCGTTCGCGGTCGTCACGGCCTACACGTTCGGCATGGCCATCTTTACGATGATCATGGGCAACGCGTTTGCCGCGTTTCCGGTGATGACGGCCGGTATCGGCCTGCCGCTGATCGTGCATCAGTTCAACGGCAACCCCGCGATTCTCGGCGCGATCGGCATGCTGTCCGGTTTCTGCGGCACGTTGATGACGCCGATGGCCGCGAACTTCAACATCGTCCCCGCCGCGCTGCTCGAACTGAAGGACCAGAACGGCGTGATCAAGGCGCAGTGGCCGACCGCTTTACTATTGCTGATCGTCAACACCATACTGTTGTACGTGTTCGTATTCCGCTTCTGAGGAGCCGCCGATGATCACCCAGCTCACCCGCGAATTCGCGTCGAAATTCGCCAATGTCGCGCTCGCCCACCTCACGCGCGAATACCCGAACAAGCTTACGCACTCGCTCGACGGGCCGCAGGACGTACAGGGTCCGCGCGCCTTGCATCCGATCTTCTACGGCAGCTACGACTGGCATTCGTGCGTGCACGGCTACTGGCTGATCCTGCATCTACTCGACCGCTTCCCCGATCTGCCCGAGGCCACGCGCATCGTCGCGGTGGTCGATCAGCATTTCACCGAGGCGAACGTCGCCGGCGAACTCGCGTATCTGACTCTGCCGCACAACCGCGGCTTCGAGCGACCGTATGGCTGGGCATGGCTGCTTGCGCTCGGCGCGCAGTTGCAGTCGCTGAAAATCTCGGAGGCCGCGCGCTGGGCGAAGACGTTCGCGCCGCTCATCGAGGCGTTCGTCGACCGCTTCGAGGAGTTCCTGCCGAAAGCGACCTACCCGCTGCGCGTCGGCACCCACTTCAACATGGCGTTCGCGCTTGCGTTGACGCTCGATTTCGCCCGGCAAACCTCGCGCGAATCGCTCGAGGGGCTGATCGTCAGCACCGCCGAGCGCTGGTATCTGGACGACGTCGCCTGTCAGGCGTGGGAGCCGGCCGGCGATGAGTTTCTTTCGCCGTCGCTGATGGAAGCCGAGTTGATGCGGCGCGTGTTGCCGTCCGCGCAGTTCGCCGACTGGTTCGGACGCTTTCTGCCGGACCTCGGCGCGAAAAAGCCGGCGACGCTGTTCGAGCCCGTCACCGTCACCGATCGCAGCGACGGCAAGATCGCGCATCTCGACGGCCTCAATCTGAGCCGCGCCTGGTGCCAGCGTGCGCTCGCGCGCGCGCTGCCCGCTGGCGATGTGCGTCGCACCGTGCTGTTCGATGCGGCCGAGCTTCATCTGCACAGCGCATTGCCGCACGTGGCCGGCGACTACATGGGCGAGCACTGGCTCGCCACGTTCGCGACGTTGGCGCTCGAAGCTTGAGCGAACCGGGAACGAACTGAACCGGCTTTGAAGAGATGAAGCCGTGCTGTTTGGTGCGCTTCAGTACGAAGCGCCTTTTCATTGCCCGTTCAACAGTCCCTGCCTGCGGCGGTAAAATCGCGCAAGGCGATTGCGCCGCTTTAAAGGTGGAAGTTTGACTGAGTTCGAGCAGGGTTTCATTTTGACCCGACATTGGCGGGACACGCCCGCCGGCACGGAAATCGAGTTCTGGCTGGCCACGGACAGCGGGCCGCGCCACATCCGTCTGCGCCCTCAGCCGTCCGTCGCCTTCATTCCGGCCGAACAGCGCGAGCGCGCCGAAACGATCCTGCGCCGCGACGCGCCGCTCAATCTGCGGCCGCTCGAATTGCGCGACTTCCAGCATCGGCCGGTCAGCGGACTTTACTGTGCGCAATACCGGCAATTGAAGGGCTTCGAGAAGCGCCTTAGGGAAGGCGGTGTCGATGTCTACGAAGCCGATATCCAGCCGCCCGAGCGCTACATGATGGAGCGCTTCATCACCGCGCCGGTGTGGTTCAGCGGCGAGCCGCGGCAGAATGGCCCGGGGCGCGACGGCCCGGGGCTCGACGGCCCGTGGCTCGATGCCGAACTCAAACCGGCCAACCAATATCGTCCGCCGTTGAAGCTCGTGTCGCTCGACATCGAAACGAGCGCGCACGCCGAGCTGTATTCGATCGCGCTCGAAGGCTGCGGCGAGCGCCAGGTGTATATGCTCGGGCCGCCCAATGGCAACCTGACCGACGCAGGCGCCCTCGACTTCAAGCTCGAATACTGCGCAACCCGCGCGCAGCTACTCGAGAAGCTGATCGAGTGGATGGAGCGGCACGATCCCGATGCGATCATCGGCTGGAACCTCGTGCAGTTCGATCTGAAGGTTCTGCAACAGCATGCCGAGCAGTATCGCGTGCCGCTGCGCATCGGCCGCGGCGGCGCGGTGATGGAATGGCGCGAACACGGCGTCACGCGCAATCACTTCTTTGCGGGCGTCGCGGGTCGTTGGGTCATCGACGGCATCGAGGCATTGCGTTCGGCGACGTGGAGCTTTCCGTCGTTCAGCCTCGAATACGTGTCACGCTCGGTGCTGGGCGTTGGCAAGGCGATCGACAATCCCTACCAGCGCATGGACGAAATCCAGCGCCGCTTCGACGAAGACAAGCCCGCGCTCGCGCGCTATAACCTGAAAGACTGCGAGCTCGTCACGCGCATCTTCGCGAAGACCGAACTGCTGCCGTTCCTACTCGAACGCGCGACCGTGACCGGCCTGCCCGCCGATCGCAGCGGCGGCTCGGTCGCGGCGTTCACGCATCTGTACATGCCGCGCATGCATCGGCAGGGCTATGTCGCGCCGAATCTCGGCGACGTGGCCGGCGCCGCGAGCCCCGGCGGCTTCGTGATGGATTCGCGGCCCGGCCTCTACGACTCGGTGCTCGTGCTCGACTACAAGAGCCTGTATCCGTCGATCATCCGCACGTTTCTGATCGACCCGCTCGGTCTCGTCGAAGGCATGCTGCATCCCGACGACGCACACTCGGTGCCCGGCTTCGTCGGCGCACGTTTTTCGCGCACGCGTCACTGCTTGCCGTCGATCGTCGCTCAGGTGTGGCAGGCACGGGAAGCGGCCAAGCGCGAGCACAACAAGCCGCTGTCGCAGGCGCTGAAGATCATCATGAACGCGTTCTATGGCGTGCTCGGCTCGACCGGCTGCCGCTTCTTCGATCCGCGACTCGCGTCGTCGATCACGATGCGCGGCCACGAGATCATGCACACGACGCGCGAGCTGATCGAGGCGCAAGGCTACGAAGTGATTTACGGCGACACCGACTCGACCTTCGTCTGGCTCAAGCACGCGCATGACGAGGAAGACGCCGCGCGCATCGGCCGCGCGCTCGTCGAACAGATCAACGCTGCATGGCGGCAGAAGCTGCAGGCGCGCTTCGATATCGACAGTGCGTTGGAACTGCAATTCGAGCGGCACTACCGGCGCTTTTTCATGCCGACGGTACGGGGTGCCGAGGAAGGCAGCAAGAAACGCTACGCAGGCCTTACGGTATTGCCGGACGGCCGCGAGGACGTGGTCTACAAAGGGCTCGAAACCGTGCGCACGGATTGGACGCCGCTTGCGCAGCAGTTTCAGCAGGAACTGTATCGGCGCATTTTCAAGCAGCAGCCGTATCAGGATTACGTGCGCGACTATGTGCGCGATACGCTCGCGGGCCGGCTCGACGATCAGCTGGTCTATCGCAAGCGGTTGCGCAGACCGATCGACGCTTACGAGCGCAACGTGCCACCGCATGTGCGCGCGGCACGCGTCGCCGATGAGTTCAATCGCCAGCAGGGACGTCCGCTGCAATATCAGAACGGCGGCTGGATCAGCTACGTGATGACGGTGGCCGGCCCCGAGCCGCTCGAAACGCTGCGCTCGGCGATCGACTACGAGCATTATTTGACGCGGCAATTGCAGCCGGTGGCCGACGCGATTCTGCCTTTGCTGCGCGACGATTTCACGACGCTGACGTCGGGGCAGAAGCAGTTGTTCTGATCGTGGCGGCCAACGCGCGGCTGCCACTATCGACGAATTGCCTACTTCACCACGGACGGTGCCACAGCGTCTTTATCAGACGGCGTTTTGTGCATGGCGAAGGTTAAAAGGCGGAAAAAAACTAATCGGTAGTATTGATTTGCAATGCTATTAACGGAATTAGAGCACCATTGTAATCTGAAATACTCTAATATGGTCGGTTGTCCGTCCAATTGCCCGATTTGCATTGTTGCTTGACCAAACCCTTTATTGTCCTATAGTGCCATTTGATCCGCCTCAGAAACATTGTGGGGGCGTGTGTGATATCCCTGAATCTGTAGCCCAACGATCTGCAACGACAGGAGAAGATGCATGAAAGCAATCCACGCCGTCAGACTGGTCGGTACCGCCCTTCTGATTTCGGGTTCGATTCACGCCTATGCGCAGGCGAGCAACGCCAACGCCCCTGCGTCTGCCCCGACCACGACGCCCGAAGCCCGATCGCATTACAAGTCGATGAAAGCAGCGAACCGGGCGCTACAGCGTCAGGTTCGAAATGCGCTGGTGAAAGACAGGAACATCTCGACGGCCAATATCACAGTTCGCGCCCGCGATGGCGCTGTCACGCTGCAGGGCAGCGTACCGCTTCAGGCACAAAGCGACCGGGCAACCGAGGTGGCGAAAGGGGTACCTGGCGTAGTTTCGGTCAAGAACGCGCTGTCGATCCGTCCTGTCGGGACCTGAAGCGGTCCCGGATCACAGTTTGCGGGAAGCTCGACACCCTGACCGAGCATTCCATTGATCGCATATGCCAATGCGGCATATGGCGACGCGCCGGCTCGAAGGCCGGCCGTCGCTATGAAGAAATCTTCTCGAGTTCGAGCCCTTTCGTCTTCGGCCCCATCAAGCCAATCGACAGCATCACGATCAGCATCGCGCCCGCGATGAACACGAACACGCCGGTCGTCCCGAAGTAGCGCAACACGGCCGCGATCAGAAAGGCCGTGCCGGTGGCACTGCCTCAACCCGGCCATCAAGCGTCGTTCGCCCCTCCCGTTGGACGGGCGTTCAAACGTCTGCTCCGCATTGCAACCGGTCCTTGGCCTTTGGACACGGATACCGCTGTTGTCTATCGCTATCGGCTGTCCACAGGTCCAGTCGAGGGCGACTGCGAAGACCAAGTCGCGTCATGTAGCGCTTTCACATTGATTTCCTAGACACATTAGGAGATGCCGCCACACAACAAGCGGCCCCAACTGCACACACAACAAGGCGCAAAACGCAGAGATATCGGCATGTGCATGCGCGGGGCCAGGAGCTATTCTTCAGACGCTGCGACCAACGTATTTGCGCTCGACTCTGCGGGTCGTCGGCAGCCATTTCGCGTGGACGCGGGAGAGGGTATGTCACGACAGAACCTACCTCGGAATGTGCGACGCGCACAGCGTCGGCAACATTCAAACGCAGGCTCCCTGCTGGCCATCGGCATTTCGCTGACTGGACTGTCCCTGACACCCGTGGCGCTCGCGGCGGGCCTCCTTCCACAAGGCGGCCGTTACGTCGCCGGCGCGGGCACGATGGCCGGCCAGGGCAACGATCTTGTGATCACGCAACCGGGCTCGACGCGCGGCGTGATCGACTGGAATCGCTTCTCTATCGGCCAGGGCAACACGGTCATCTTCAACAACGGCGACGGCGCGACGCTGAACCGCGTGACAGGCGGCACGCCGTCGATGCTGCTCGGCAAGCTCAACGCAACGGGCAGCGTCTACCTGATCAATCCGCAAGGCGTGCTGATCGGGCCGCAAGGTGTCGTCACGACGGGCGGCCGTTTCGTCGCCTCCACGCTCGACACCGACAACGCGTCGTTCATGAACGGCTGCGCGCTGACGTTTTCCGGCCAGTCGGATCATCGCGTAGTCAATCTCGGCAATATCGGGTCGACGAACGGCGACGTACTGCTGATAGCCGCGAAGGAAGTGGACAACTACGGCAACGTCAGCGCGCCGAATGGCACGGCCGAAATCGGTGTCGGTAACAAGGTGCTGTTGCAGGACTCCTCCAGCTCGCAGCAGATGTTCGTGCAGACAGCGAGCAGCGGCGCGATCGTCAACACGGGCGCGGTCGAAGCGGCGCAGGTCAGCCTGCAAGCCGTTGACGGCAACATCTATGCTCTCGCTGGCAACGCCGACGTCCTGCGTGCGACCGGCACCGCCGTGCGCGACGGGCATGTGTGGCTCGTCACGGGCCCCCTTGGACAGGTGATTCTCGCCGGCAACATCGCCGCGAAGAACGCGGACGGCAAAGGCGGCACGGTCGATATGGACACGGGGCTCTTCACGTTCTGGGGGGACTTCGCGAAGGTCGTCGCGGGTCAATGGAACGTCACGCTGCCCGCCTACACGTTCGATAACGGCGCGGGACGCTCATTCGCGCGCAGCATGAACGACGGTACGTCGATCTCAATGACGACCACCGGTGCGGCAGGCCGGAGCGGCGACATCAACGCGGATCAAAGCGTTCAGTGGACAGGCGGCGCATCGCTCGCGCTGAACGCGGCGCATAGCGTATCGGTCGGCCCGGGCGTCACCTTCAGCAACCAGGGCGGCGGCGCGCTGACGCTTCGCGCGGACGCGGCCGGCGTGAACAACGGCGGCAGCGTCACGAATAACGGCATGATCGACTGGTCGCAAAGCACTGGCACGGTGAGCGCGTTCTATGACATGACCGGCAGCTTCACGCCAGGCACCATGCTCGCGAACGGTGCGTGGGCCGCGCCAGAATATAGCGGGCTGCTCACGCAGACCACCGGCTACAAGATCGTCAATACGGCGCAGGATCTGCAGAACATCGAGAGCGATATGAGCGGCAACTATGCACTGGGCCGCGACATTGACGCGGACGGCTACGCGTTCAAGACGCTCGGATTCGCCAGCAAGCTGTCGTTCACCGGTCAATTTGACGGCATGTGGCACAACGTGTCCAACATCAGGCCCGACACGGACGCTGTGTTTAGCGATATTGCCGCGAACGGCGCGGTCAGGGACGTGAACGTCCTGAACGCACAGTCGGGCACCTATGCGCCGTCTTACAGGTCCGACGGCATTCTCGCCATGAGCAATCACGGCCTGATCATCAATACGTTCACCTCGGGTTACATCGCGCCGGCAAGCAATACCGCCGGCGCGACGCTTGGTGGTCTCGTCGGCACCAACTATGGAACGATCGCGCGCTCCGGCAGCAGCGCCAACGTCACGGCCGACTCCGGCGGCGGCGGCCTCGTCTATAGCAATCTAGGCACTATCACTCAGTCCTACGCGACAGGCAACGTTGCCGCTAACGAGTCACGCGGCTCGTCCGGCGGCCTCGTCAACAGCAGCACCGGGACGATCACAGAGTCGTTCGCGTCAGGCAACGTCTCCGCGTTCAACCTTGTGACAGTGGGTGGGGTCTGCGAATACTGCACAGGACTCGGCAGCGACGTCTACTGGAATACCGAAACGACGGGACAAGCAAAAAGCGGCGGCAATCTGCCGGCTTCGAACGGCTTGACCACCGCGCAGATGAGCGATCCGGCCAGCTTCGTCGGCTGGGACTTTGGGCCGACCGGCGCGTGGGTCATGCCGGTCGGCGCGACTCACCCGGTCCTGCGCTGGCAACCGGGCCATTAACCGACCCATGACCCCCTAGCCGCTGCTAGTGATCGCCCGCTGGGTGCCGGGACAAGCCAGCGATTGCCCCCATCCTGCTTGACCCGTTCGTGCCACAGGAGATGGATCAGTGCGCTGGGAAGCGACACCGGCAAGCTGCATGCGCAATGAAAACGGCTAGGCTAATTGCAATGCGAGCCGCTCCAGCACGGTCGCGATCGTTTATGGCCTTGCGAGAAATCGCCCTGAAAGGCGCCGCGAGTTCAGACGCGAGGGTCTTCCCGGTCACGACGATGCCGACCAAAGCGACTGGGGGGCCGTCCACGAACCCTGCAACGACGACCTTCGCAGGGCGAAGGACACACCTCACGCGAGATCGTCGAGGGCGGTGGTGCTGGTCGGGGATCGCACTTCGACACGCACCCGGTCGCCGATGAAATGCGCTTGCGGCGCCCCAGCGGCAACGAACTGGCCGTCACCCAGACGAAGCTCGCGATCTACGATGCGCAGCGCTAGCATGCGCAGACCAATCACGACGGCAATGGCGTGCTGGCCTATGCATCGAGGATGGTGAGCTCGCCCGGAACGCTAACTCCCAAACTGCGACGTGAGCAGTCGGCCGACCAAGACGCCCGGCTGACATCCGCCCCCGGGCTGCGCCGTGTTAGTAAGTGCAAGCTGTGACTGTCTCTCACGCGCAGAGAAGCTCTGATCACATGGAGTGACGGAGCTAACCGGCGAGCAAGCGAGGCGTGCGTCAGTTTTCGCCCAGCATCCGCTCTCCGCTGTGACCGATCGAATGGCCGTTGCACCTCGAAAACTGCCGTCAAGGTTGTGCAGGTTCAACGTCCGCAGTGGGTCGCAGGAGTAGGCAGTGCCGACTGGCCGCTTCCGGGAAGCGGAATTCCACTGGCCGCTTTCCGGCGATGAATTTGAAGAGCGGACTGACGCGACCCTGAGCCGTCGGTCGACCCACTGACGTGTAGTGGACGGCTTTTGTTCTGGAGCGGTCATTACTATGCCCCAGGAGACGTCACTTTTGGCGGCTCGCCCAAGGTTGGTCGGCAACCTGCTGCCCAATCCGGCATTATCGGCGAGCTCGCGTGCCCGGAGCGGCCTGCGGTCAGCGGGCGAAGGCCGCAGGCGTCCCGGATTCGGGTGTAACCCTCAGTTACCGTGGCACGTAATGGCGGCGTTTGATGCCCCACCGACTCCCTTGATCTGATCGCTCGTGATCGTGACGCACCGCGGCGTGGATGAGATTCCCGCGCCGCTCACGATAATCGAATAGTTTCCGGGTACCATGCCTGTCTTCAGAGTGAAATCGACCGTCTCCTCGTTCGCACCCTGACCGACGCCTGTCTTGGCCCAATTCGTGGTCCTTCCGTAATACACGTGGCCCGCCGCGTCCTGGAGGCGAACGATGGGGTAGTTTTCATCCGATTCAACATCGTCGCCGTAGCTTGATCCCGCGGATTGGCCATTCATGCGGACGCCGTGCAACGTGAAAACCCCTGCGCCGCTGTACTTGACGTTCGAAAAAACGGGCACCCATGATCGCTGTGGAGCGCCATCCGGGCTGTATACCCAGAGTTGGCGCGACGAGTCAGAGAAGAGTACCTGGCCGTTCGGCAACACCAGCAGCCTTGTGATAAATGCCGCAATGCTGCCAAGGTTAGAATCAGGAATGCTCGGCGACAGAGGCGTAATCGAATTTGCGACTGGGTCGTAATCAAACAGTTGCGTCGGAGGACTGAACAAACCGCTTGTGGGCCCGGCGTCCGCAGCAAAGACGACATGGCCGCTCGGTATCACCGCGCCGGGTGCATCGTCAGAACCAAAAAGAACCGATTTGCCGGCAAGCGAACCAAAGACATCCGGGCCGGGTGCCCACGTGTTGGTCGAGGGTGAGTACAGAGCGGTATGCCCGGTCGCACCGATACCAAAGATCTGCCCCTGAACTCCATTGCCACGAATTTTCAGGAACGGGCCAAGCTCGTATCCGATTGCGGCGCTGCTCAGGGCTGGAATGGTCCCGCGTGCAGAGCCGTCGCTCGGACTGATGCTCGACCACGTATGCGTGGTGGGATCGTAGGTCTCGGCATATTGACCATTCTGCGCGACGCTTTCGAAAAGGTCGTAGGTAAGTACTTTACCGCGGACCATCTTGACCCAGGTCTCCTCGTCGCTGCGATCTGGATAAACCTTGGATCCCCCAAACGACCACGAATTCGATGCGATATCGTAAAGGTAGGTTTGGTTTGTGAAAATCGACCCGGCGAGGATTTTCCCGTTCGGTAGCAACATCGAAGGATCATCTCCAAAGTACTGCTCCGGAAAGTCCGTTACGGGAGCCCACGTATTGGCCAGCGGATCGTACAACTCGCCCGTGTTCGTTATGTTCTGCTGGAGTGGGGTGCCGCTATATTCGCCGCCAAGAACCCAGACCTTGCCGCTCGGTAACACATTCAACGCAAAATACAGACGCGCCTTGCTCATCGGCGCCAAAGCGGACCAAGTGCCGTCCACATAGCTTCCGGTAGCGGAGGGGCTCAGGCGCAACCAGGTGTCGTAAGGATTTCCCTGCACCATGACTGTGCCGTCCGTCAACAGCACCATGGTCCCCACTCCACTGGGTGCAGCATTCGTCAGCTTTGTCCACGTTGCCGCGTGGCCTAACGTAGACCAGCCGAGCACACATACAATGGCGCAAGCAGACGCCTTGACCTTCGCCGCCTTAAGCACTCCATCAATTTCGATATCCATTGTGTTTTCCTAATCATTAGAACGACGTTGATTCGATTTCACCAGATAATGAACACCATCAACACCTGGCCGATTCGGTGAATCTCTCCGTAGGAAAACGAGTTAATGTCCTCGACGACAGGCAACCACACCACGGCCAAAATGCGGTTTCTTGCCACGCGGAGAGCAGGTCCTTCAATGAAAAGAAGGATTGGAGAAGCCCATCGTTTATCTGTGCCGGGCAACGATGAGTGGTGCTGGGACGGGATGCTCGAGTGTTATAGCCACGCGGCGAGACAATATCAATCTGGGATTTTCGCCAAATCTTTGAGCACACGTCGGCGGATTCAGTTTTATCGAGCGGGTTGAGGCCGACAGCGATTACGACTCAACCCGGGCTTTTGACCTTGATATAACTTTCATCCATGCGCCAACTCCTGCCCACCGGGCGCTTGTGCTTGCGAAATGTCTTTTCGAAGCAGAGGTCAAACACAAACCGAAACCGCAAGGGGCCGCGGCGTGCGGCCCGGTTGCGGGCTTAACGCGTAGCGACATACATCACGATTTCAAAACCGAGGCGTACGTCGGTGTAGCTCGGAGTCGTCCATTGCATACGTGCTTTCTCCTTCGGTTGAAACAGCGGTTGGAACAGCGTTGCGCCGGCGGCCCGGCGAAATTTCATGCCCGGTGTCGACAGCAGCCGGCATCACATGCGAAGCTAGGGCTAGCCCTTATGTAAATGGTGACCACCAGTCTTTGCCTCGTTCAGATTGAAACCGATTGCAGCAGTTCTTCCATTAGCGCCAATCGGTTTCGGCACAAACTGGAATTGGCAAAGGCGTCAGTTCGTGGGCACCCAAGATTCAGGGTCGTCCTTGGCACGAAGAATTGTTTCCGCGTGCCACGCTCCACTGCTGAATGGGCCGAAGACGTGGACGGCCTTTCCGACCACGAGCGGAACGCTCAGGTGAGCCTGCTCGGCAGCCGAAGTGTCAACGAGCACAGGGGCTCCAGTCTGAGGTTGGATGGTTATTTGCAACGTGCCTACCGAAGTGACAATTCCGTAGATTTGGCTGGGCAGAGGTCCTGGCGGAGTAGCCGGGGGCGGGACTACGACCGGAGCGAGCGTCCCGCCCGGAGCGAAGATGTTCAGGGCTGCGAAGCTGGCCACAAAGACCTTGCCGTTGGCGACAGTGGGCACGATGTTGGCGTTGGCGCCGTGAGGCCAGGAGCCGGCGACGGACGAGAAGATCGGTGTTGTGCCACCTGAGGCGTCGAAGGCGTATAGCGTCACGTTGGCCGGCGCAGTAGTGGAGGTGGGGCGACCGACGGCCCAGATGATCGCGGACCCGGATGTTGTGCCGTTCGATGAAATCGTCGTGAAAAAGCCACCATCCTGGCCGGATTGGATGCTAGAAAACGATTTTTCCAGTTGCAGCGTCGCCGTTGCCGGAACCTTCCATAGTTTGATGCTTCTGCCGCCGCTGCTGACAACGCGGCGGACGCCGTCCGATCCCATAAAATACGATGGGCCGCACCAGCAGGAACCGAAATCGGCGATGGAACGCGCTCTGCCGGAGTCGTTGTGACCCATCGCGGCCCGGTCGATGAGGTACAGACGGCCGCGCTTTCCGCCGGCAACGAGCGTAGAAGCCGATTGTCCAGGGATGTCCGGTATAACCATGGCCCCACCGGCACCGAAATCGTCGTCCCTCGAATCTAGCGATGCGACACCATTAGTACCTGAAGGGGTGAAATAGTCCTGCAAGGTGGTCAAGTCGGCAGAGAGCCTCACCACGCTTTCCTGGATGTTGTTTGGAGGAGCGTAGGTCGTACCAGACGGGTCTGAGTTCCCGGTGACAGCGTACAGCACCCCCGACGGACCTGCGGCAATGCCATACCCGGACATCCAGATGGATGACAGAAAAAAGGTGTTGGGTGAAGTCGACAGCTTGTCCATCAACTGATTCGCAGGCAGCGGTGACAGCGTGCTCGCCTTCCATCCCAACAACCAGCCTCTCGACTCATCGGCGCGTATGTCGCAAAAGCTGCCGAAAGCGGCGTAGACGTTTCCGTTCGCCAGAAGAAGACCGGCACGCTGGCGGCTGAACTGTGCGGCGAAATGGTGGGTCGTGCCGTTCGTCAGGGTATGCGAAGCCGAGACCGAGGTCGGAGAACCCGCTTTGTCAGCCAAGGTGGTGATGTCAAGAGCGTGGAGCCAATAGCTCGGCGTGCCGCTTACCAGCTTGAACGAGACCACATATAGCGTGTGGGTGCCCAGATCGATCACCGGCGTGGAGTTGATTCCCACGGTGGGGCCGTTGTTGCCACAGCCGCCGGGAAGCCTCGATCGCGGTACCGGAGTCCCGAGGTTCCGTTGGAGGAGCAGCTTGCCGGTGGAAGCCGAGTAGGCGTAAATGTTGTTGGCTTCGGTGGCGACGTATACGACATCCTGCGTTGTCCCGTTTACGCTCAACGCTGAAACAACCAATGGCTGCGCGTCGACCCAGTCGTTCACTGGGTCGCCGAGCTTGATTGCATGCGCGACGCCGAACGAACCGGCTCTGACGTTGGAAGGGGTAAGGGTCGTCTCGCTCGAATTCCAACCAGTACGATTCGTGTCGCCATGATAGGTCAACACGTTCGCGGACGTGGCCGCCAACGTATTGATCGGAGATGCCGTCGCGGCAGGAGCTAAGTCGGTGACTTCTGGAGATAAAGGCTGTCCAACTGACTGCCCGGACGCGACGGACATCCAGGCACCTAAAAAGACGGCGGCGAACAGATAGGATAGGAACGAAAAATGCCTCGCCGAAATTGCGCCGGATCCTTCGTTGTTAGGATTAAGCTTCGCGTTTTTCATGACAGTCCTGCCTTCTTTCCAAGGAGTTATGTAGCAGTTCGCTGGACGCGAAAATCTTCGCGTTTGATTAAACTTATTTCGTAAGCAATCCTGCGCCAGTCAGGACATAGGTGGCGTCCGCCATCCACCGTACGTTGGGTGCTTCGGCGCTGAATTGCCGGCGCACCGGTTCGGGCGCGCGCCGCGCACCCGGGTGCTGCCGCGTGGTGCGGGCCAGCGCCGCCGCCTTACGCCGCACAGACCGGCAAGGCGCATCAGGCGCGCCACGCGCTTGCGTCCGTGGTCACTGGCTGCAAGGTTGTCGCACAGCACTTTGGCGGCGAGATCTTGTACCACCGCCCGTTGTGATAGTCCCGAAACATGCTCGAGGTTCAAGCGGTGCTTGAGACGCTTGTACGCTTCTTCTATTCGCCAGCGCTGATGGTAGAGATCGCCAAACTGGCAGGCCGGATAGCGTGCGCTGTCGAGTAAATTGGTCATCACGACGCGCACTTTGCCGGTGGATACGACGTGACTGCGTGACGGACCAGGCGCACGGTCAGCGCCATGGTGCGAACTGGTCGCTTTCAGGCGGCGTGAAGTGGCGCCGCAGCCAGGCGAATTTTTCCAGTCGGTGCTGATCTATGCGCCTGGCAGGCTGAACCCGAACTACATGATGAACGTCAACCAGACGCTGCGGTTCGTGCTTCAGTTAGGTCTCTCTGAGGACCAGACCGCCTCCGGGTGGGGTAAGTGGCAGTTGCTTCAAGGGCACGGCGTGCACCCCGCGCCTCAGGGACCGGGACGGCAGTTTCATCTGGGCAATGTGTGGACCGTCGACGGCGTCATCGCCCTGCAGCAGCAGTAGCAGCGGGTCTGGCGCAAGCGGTGTCGCCGAAGCGCCGCGACGCTCCAGTGTAGTGGCCGCTGACAGGGCGTCCGCTTCCTGGCAGGTTGATTCGAACGGGCAGAGTCCACTTCTGGCCGACCAGCGCCCGATGAATGAACGCGGGGGTTTCCTCCTGCGCAGCTCTCATGCAAAAGGCAAATCCCGACCCACTTCGGCCCGTCGTCTCATCGAGACGACAAATGCCGCTTCCAATGTACAACAGACATTCGCGTGGTTGACTACCCGCGCAGCAAACCCGGGCATTCCCGGCGGCCGTGTCAGTTGTGCGTTCGGGATTCGCATGATTACGCGTTCTTCACGAGAACCTCGCGCTATTAGGAAGTGCTCCGCGACATCTTGATGGGGACCAAAGGGAGCGCCCCAGGCTGGCCGCTTGGACGAAACAATGGGTCGCTCAATAATGAATTGTCAGCGGCTCCGGGTAGTTCTGCGTGAGCGAGTAGGTGCTTTCGGCATACCAGCCTTTTACCATGTGGAGTCGGTCGGGACGACTGGTGTCAGGCGCGCACTTGCCGTGTGCTACGTACGACCGAAGAGTGACATCCGTTGTGTGGGTATCGGGCGCCACGTACGCCGTCGCGTCAGCACCCTCTCTCACGACTATCGAAGGCCTTAATATGTCCGATGCATCGCCGCCCGCAGGAACGACCGGAGGGCCACTGCAGTCCGTAGTCGGATATCCAAGGGATGATGCCAACCACCCCCATTGATACTGGGATGCAGGATACTGGCCCCCGCTGTCAAACGGCCGCGAAATCGGTACAAGAATGGTCGCTCCGCTAACATGCAGAACGACGCCCGGGAAAAAACCGAGTGTGACCACTGGCCCGACATTCTTTCCTGTTGCGTCGAAGACCTTCAGGACGCGATGTTCCCCTTGTTTGCCGGCTTCCGGGCCGTCGGAGCGGTTGCCATCACCTCCGTACGACAATGACGTTATACCCGAAGCGAGCAAAACAGCCACAAGCGATTTGCGCATTTGAAATCTCCCTTGGCGGTGACGGGGTAGGCGGCCCTAAGGTCCGTGCTCCTTGCCGCCGTCGAGTAGTGCTACCTTCCGGCGCGCCAGTCCGATGTACGAGTCGAAAGAGTGGCTGTGCCAGATGGTTAGCGATAGGTGCTGAGTCAAGCTGACACAAGGCGCTTTATGAACGGGCGCTCAATCATGAATTGTCAGCGGCTCAGGGTAATTCTGCGTGAGCGAGTAGGCGCTTTCGGGAATCCAACCTTTATCACTGATGGAGGGGGGCACCCTGGGGTAGCATTGGGCCGGGGACCCTGCCCGATACGTCAGGGCAGTGATATCCGCTGAGTAGGTGTCGGGCGCGATGTACACCGTTGCGTCAACACCCTGTCTAACGACTACTGAGGGCCTCAATGTCTCCGTTATATCGCCAATGATTAACGGGGGCCCACTGCAGTCAGTACTCGAATAAAAACTGATGTCATCGGAGAATTTGCCCGACCACTTATATTGGGACGCAGTAATCTGGCTACCGCTGTCGGATACCCGTCGAATCGGTACAAGAATGGTGGCTCCGTTAACATCGAGAACGACGCCTGCCGCCGAGCCCGCGGCGACCAGTGGCCCGACACTCTTTCCTTGAGCGTCGAAGACCTTCAGGGCACGATGGTCACCTCGTTCGCCCGTTTCCCGGCCATCGGCGCGGCTGCCATCGTGACCGTATGACAGTGACGTTACACTTAAAGCGAGCAAACCAGCCACAAGCGATTTGAGCATTTCACATCTCCTATATCGGCGACGCGATCAGACGGCCCCGGGGAACTTGCAGTCTTGCCGACACAAATTTTAGAGCTAACGTCAAGAGTGGTGTATGGGCAACTTGAAGGCAGGCGCTTTCAGGCGGCGAGTTTCTGCTGAACCCGTTGATCGTCTTTCACCTGTTCGCCGTCCTTGAAGGCAATGCCCTCCAGCAGCAGCTTGATCTGTGCAGGGCCGTTGATACGGCGCCAGGTTTTCTCGGCTTCCTCGATCAGCTTGAATGCCAGGCCCAGGAAGGTCGCTCGCGACACGCAGTTGCGCGTACGCGTGGTGCGGTGGCGCACGGTCGCGAACGTCGACTCGATCGCATTTGTCGTGCGCAGATGCTGCCAGTGTTCCGCCGGGTAATCGTAAAAGGCCAACAGGCTTTCCCGGTCCTTCTTCAACGTTTCGGTGGCTTTCGGATACTTCGCCGCGTAGACCGTCACGAAACGATCGAAGGCGGCGTATGCGTCAGCGCGCGTCGCGGCCATCCAGATCGCCTGCAGGTCTGCTTTGGCTTTGCCTTGCTGCGACTTCGGCAGCGCATTGAGCACGTTGCCCATCTTATGGAACCAGCAGCGCTGGCCTCGCGTCGCAGGAAACACTTCTTCCAGCGCGGCCCAGAAGCCCATCGCGCCGTCGCCGATCGCCAGCAGCGGACCAGCCTGCAGGCCTCTCGATTTCAGGTCGAGCAGCAGTTCCTGCCAGGACGCCTTTGACTCCCGGTACCCATCGCCGATCGCCACGCGCTCCTTGCGCCCATCCGGCCTCACGCCGATGATCACCAGCAGGCACTGGCCGTCCGAATTCTCGCTTCGCAGCCCCGTGTGGATCCCGTCGACCCACCAATACACGTAGTGCGATTTCGACAGATCACGTTGGCTCCAGCTGGCATGTTCGTCGGCCCACTGCGCCTTCAGGCGGCTCACCACATTGGCCGACAGACCCTTGGCATCTTCGCCTAGCAGGACGCTCAGAGCCTCGCTCATGTCGCCTGTCGAGATGCCTTTCAGATACAGCCACGGCAGCGCAGCACTCACGCGTGGCGACTTCCTCACATACGGCGGCACAATCGACGAATTGAACTTCACACCAGATCCTGATCGATCGCGAACCTTCGGGACCTTCACGGCAATTGGCCCAGCCGCCGTCAACACTTCGCGCTCAGGCAGATAGCCGTTGCGCACCACGGCGCGCTGGCCGTGCAAGGTCTTGACGTTCTCGAACCGCTCCAGCAGCGCCGCGAGCTCGGCTTCGATCGCCTGCTGGATCACCTGCCGGGCTCCGTGCCGCACCAGTTCGTCCAGACCCAGACCGGCTCCCGATAGACCAACGACTTCTTTTTCCGTAAACTTGTTCATGGTGGATGGTTTGTTGTTTGCTGGTTTCCGACTTCGACAATCAGATTCTCAGCTGAAACCTCCACCGCCTACAATCTCCCGCCTCAACTCCCCCGTACACCACTTCCGACTTTAGCTCCAAATTTTATCAACAGCGATCAATAATGAATTGTCAGCGGCTCCGGATTGTTCTGCGTGAGCGAGTAGGTGCTTTCCGCCTGCCAGCCTGGTACATTAAAGGGAAAGGGCGAAGATGAAACGCAATCGCCGTTAACCAATGACGACCTCAAGGTGACGTCCATTGAGTAAGTGTCGGGTGCCACGTATACCGTCGCGTCAGCACCCTGTCTAACGACTGAGGAGGGTCTCAATTTCGCGAATATGTCATCAATAACAGGAACCCCACTGCAGTCCGAAGTTGGATATTTAGCAGGGTTGAAGTCGCCAGCCCATTCATACTGGGAGGCAGAAATCTGACCACCGCTGTTGGACGCCCGCTGAATCGGTACCAGAATGGTGGCTCCGTTAATGTTGAGAACGACGCCGGCCGTCCGGGGAGGGCTCGAGACCGAGACCAGTGGCCCGACACTCTTTCCTTGAGCGTCGAAGACCTTCAGGACGCGATGCTCTCCACGTTCGCCATTTTCCCGGCCGTCGGAGCGGTCGCCATCGCCACCGTAAGAGAGTGACGTTACGCTCAAACAGAGCAAAGCAGCCACAAGCGATTTGCGCATTTGATATCTCCTTTTGTCGGTGACGTGGTCAGACGGCCCCTGGCACCCGCGGTCTTCGGGTTCTCGAAGGAAGGGAGGTTCCACGTGCCATTGATTGACGCGAAGCTCATCCGGGGCGGGCCAGCGAGCAGAGTGGTACGGGAAATGCGGTCGCCGCTTCCGGTGCGATCGATGCGATGCCTCGCTCCTGCCGCCGTCGAAAGGCGCTACCTTTCTGTGCGGCGGTCTGACGGACGAGCAAAGAGATTAATCGAATAGTTAAAGATAGATGCTGAGTCGAGCTAAGACAAGGCCGTTTGTGGCCTCTTTGAGGCGGCGAATATTCGGCAGGGTATTGTCGATTTTCTAATTGGCGCAGGCCAAACGCTTGACATAAGGATCGCTGATTATGCGGCAATGCGATCCAGCATCGGACTGTCCGTTACGGTTGTCCATGCCTTTCCCACGCCTGCTTGCGGGCCTGCCCTTCTATTGCGCCTTCGCGTGGTAGCGGCAGTGGCAGCCCAATTCCCCAGACGCCCGTCTACGGCGGCACATCGGCGTCGCGGACGTGCGGCTGCCGGTCGGTTACGGATGGCACATTACGACCGCTCCTCAGCGTATGCGTCGACGTCGTGTCTGCTGTCGAATGCGAAGGAGACGTTCGAGCGTCCACATCCAGACATTCCCCAATGTCCCTTCATGGCCGATTGGGTGCCCACCGGTAGTGAACACCTTGTCGCCTACCAGCGCGCGGGAAGTGATAGTGCGATTGATCGCGGCGACCGGGTAACGCTCGCTGACCGACAGGCCTTCTTCTTCGAGCCGCTGCGCCGTACCGAGCCCGCCATATCCGGCCCGGTAGAGTTCTATCGCGCGCCGCCATGCTGCCGCTTTCTCCGGGATCAATTCGAACCGTGCGAGCTTGTCCGGGTTATCGATGTAGCGCACCCACGAAGGGGCTTGCGTGGGACTACCGACCAGCCCGCGAAACTTGCCTTCGATCCACTGCTCGGCACGCTTGCGGAACGCGTCCCCGACAAGCTGGCTTTTGCGGTCGCTTTCTTCGTGCGCGCGAATCATCGACAGTACGCTATAGATGAGGCTCATCGGGTCGGCGCGCAGGCTGTCTGCGTTGTACTCGCGATTGTCGGTCGCGGTGACGACCGTAATCCCGGCATTGACGATGCTGGCAAGCTGCGCCTGAGCATCCAGCGCGCTCGCGCGCGAAAGGCGGTCGAAGTTTTCGACGATCAGAACCGAGCCCCAAGGGATGCGGCCTCCCTCAACGGCTTTGAGGAACGCGCCGAGAGCGCCCTTCTTGATGTGCTTCTGGTGGTAGGCGCTCAGGCCTTCGTCGCGCATCGTGAGCGACTCGTCCAGCTCGAGGCTATGCGAGGCCGCCCACTTCGCGGCGTACTCTGCCTGACGCTCGGCGCTCGTGCCGGCTGCCTGCTTCAGCGAACTGAACCGCGTGTAGCTGTAGACTCTGCCAGGGGGATGGGAAGGCGCGAGTTTGCGCGCTGATTGACGTACGGGTGCCATCTGGATTCGACCAAAAAAACGGGTGGAATCCTAAGTATATATTCAATAACCGCGAGCTTTGCCGCGGTGTACCAAAGCAGCGAATAGGTGAACACCGCGCGCCGGCCGAAGCGATCCGCGAGGAAACCGCACGCGATCGTGCCGATAAACAGGCCGCTGAACAGCGCGGCGATGAAACTCGCGACGCCCGTCGAGCCGAACAGGCCATGCGTGGTCGCGCTCAGCATGCCGCTTTTCACGAGGCCCGGCGCGATGTAGCCGGAGTACAGCAGGTCGTAAAGTTCGAAGAAGAAGCCGAGGCTCAGCAGCGCCACGAGCTTCCAGATCGAGCGCGTGGCGGGCAACCGGTCGAGGCGCGCCGAAATACTGCCGGCGTCGAGCGATGCGTGACCCGACGCCTGGTCGGCGGTGCTGCTGGCGGTGCTGCTGGCCACCTCGGTGAAATGCGCCGTGTTGCCGCCGCTGCGCGCGACGGACCCCGCGTGATCGGGGGATGCCATATTGCCTGTCTCCTTCTGTTGCGACTGCTTTTACGGCAACGCTGATCGCTCGCCGCGGCCGGTTCGATGCCGGCCTTGCGTACTGTCGCGCGTCGCACGCACCACGATGCCTCAGCCGGAATCCGGCCTGCATTCTAGCCGTGCACGCGCTGCAATTGCTCGAACGTGGTGATTTTTCCGGCCAGCGCGCTCGCCGCAACCGTGTAGGGACTCGCGAGCCACACGTCGCCCGGCCCCGAACGGCCGGGGAAATTCCGATTGATCGCGCTGATCGTCACGTCGCTGGCGTTGGCCGATTGTCCCGGCCCGCAGTTCGCGCACGAGCCGCAGCCGGGCATCACGAGCGTCACGCCCGCGCGCTCGAACACCGGCAGATAGCCCTGCTCCTCGCAATACGCGCGCACCGCCATCGTGCCGAACTGCAGGAACAGACGCGTGCGCTCTGGCACACGCAGCCCGTGCTCGACGCCCCAACGCAGCACCTCGTGATAGAAATCGAAGTCCTCGCGCTTGCCCGCCGTGCACGAGCCGCCATACGCGATATCGATCGCGACGTCCTGGTCAAGCTGAGGCGCCGGCACGCCGTTGCCGGGGTCGCCCGGACGCGCGAGCATCGGTTCGATCGCGTTCGCATCGAGATGGATCGTGTCGCGATAGGTCGCGCCCGCGTCGCTTTTCATCCAGCTTTCCAGCACGAAATCGACGCCGCGCCGCTCCTTCAGGAACGCGACCGTGCGCTCGTCCGGCTCGACGATGCCGGTGAAGCCGCCGAGTTCCGCGACCATGTTGGTCAGCGTCGCGCGTTCATCGATCGACATCGCACGCACCGCCGCGCCGCCGTATTCGAACACGAGGCCGATCGCGCCGCCCGAGCGGATTGCGTCCATCCGCAACAGATGCAGCACGACGTCCTTCGCGGTCACGCCATCGCGCAACTTGCCGTCGATCTCGATGCGCAGCGTCTGCGGCACCTTGCAGCGCACGTAGCCCGTGACCCAGCTATTGGCGATGTCGGTCGCGCCCGCGCCGAACGCGAGGCAGCCGAGCGCGCCCGCATGCGGCGTGTGCGAATCGGTGCCGCACGCGACCTGCCCCGGCAGCGCGTATTGCTCGGCCATCAACGCATGACAGATGCCCTCAGAGCCGGGCACGCCATCGAGCGCGCCGTGCGAGCGCACCGGGTAGTCGCGCGAAAACGACGCGTGACCCGCCATCAGATTCGCGACGCCGGGCAGCAGACCGTCGCGCACGTGCGGGATGCTCTGCGGCGCGAGCACCAGATGGTCCTGAAACGCGATGATGTGATCCGGCGCATGCAGCGGCGCGGGCATGCCGAACGCGCGATGCATCAGATGCGCGCACATGCCGGTGAAATAGTCGTGGCTGAAGCGCCAGTCGGCGGCGATGAACACGCCGTCGCCGCGCTGCGCGCTTGCAGTGCCCGGACGCAGATGACGGTCGATGATTTTCTCGACCAGCGTTTTCGGCTCGGCGCCCGATGCGTCGTTTGCGGCATCGCTCGCGCGCTCGCCCGGCGCGGGCCAATCCGCGAAGCGGCTATACGCGAGCAGCCCGCCGCTGCGGATGATCTGCTGCGTGAGCGCGTCGCGACCCTTCAGGAATTCGTCGATCGGCACCGCTTCGCCTGCGAGCAGTCGATCGAGCACGGAAAAATCCGTCGTGGTCAGAATGCCGATGTTGTCGCAGTTTTGCTGATAGATACGCTCGAAGCTCTCCGCAACGATAAGCCGGATGCCCGCCGACAACTCCGCGAGCGGGCTCGATTCACGCGACGAGCCCTTGCCGTAGCGCTTGCCCGCCACAGTCACGCGAAAGCCGCCGTCCTTCACCGCATTGCGGCCGATCGGCAAACGCTCGCCGGCCTTGAAGCCGACGTACGGGTACTGGCCGAGACGCTCGTCGTAGGTGAGCATCACGGTGACGGGCGTGATCTCGTCCGTCGACACGTTGTCGCGCAACGGCCCCGCCGTCTCGCGCGTGAAATTTTCGCCGGCCAGTTGCGCATCGATCACGGCCGGGTCCTGCGACAGGTACAGCACGCGGCCGTCCAAACGAATCGTATCGCTCATCACTGCATTCTCCTTGCGCTCACTATACGGCGCGCAAGGCCGATGCCGAAGTGCCGGTGTGACAACGCTGCCGTCTCGTTTCGCGAATGCTCGAGGTTGCGCGGCGGTGCGACGTCCGTGTGTATGTGCGACCGTCTAAGGCTGATTGCCGAGGAACGACACCAGCGCGGCCGCGCTCGCGCTCAACTGCTCGCGTGCCTTGAAGATGATGATCAGATGGCGCTCCGCCCACGGGTCGGCAAGCGGCAGCAGCCGCACGTCGAGCGTGTTCACGTACATCAGTCCGACCGGCTCGGGCACGATCGCGATGCCGAGCCCCGCATGCACCATCCGGCACAGCGTATCGAGACTGCTCACGCGCATTCGCACGTCGAGCTGCCGGCCCGCGCTCGCGGCCTGCTGGGCGAGCAGACGCGTGAGCGCGCGCTTTCGCTGCGCAGGCCGACGAAGCTGTCGTGCAGCAGATCGTCGAAACCTACGCGCGCCGCGCTGGCGAGCCGATGCCCGCCCGGCACCAGCACCGCGAGCCGGTCCTGCCGGTACGGCAACTGCTCGAACGCCTCGCTGCCCGCGACCGGATTGCAGATGCCGAAGTCCGCGCCGTGTTCGTCGACGATACGCAGCACGTCCGCGCTGTTTTCTTCTTCGAGTTCGATCGATACATCCGGAAACGCGCGGCCGAACGCGGCCACGTCTTCAGGCAGAAACTGCACGATCGACGACAGATTCGCGACCACCCGCACGCGCCCTTTGACGCCCGCCGAAAAGCGCGACAGCTCCGCGCTCATCTGCTCGATATTGCCGATGATCGCGAGCGCGTAGCGCAGCACGGTTTCGCCGACCGGCGTCACGGTTATGCCGCGCGACTGCCGCTGAATCACCGGCAGGCCGATCAGCGCCTCGAGCTCGGCAATGCGCCGGCTCACCGCCGACGACGCGATGAACTCGCGCTCGGCCGCGCGCGCGATATTGCGCTCCTGGCATACGGCGACGAACAGGCGCAGCGAAGTGAGGTCGAGTTTCTTGAGCAGGTTTTCCATGGGACGAAGCGACGGGTCTGACGACAATGGCGGCGGCTCGCCGCAATCGTGGCCGTTATCGTCTCACGGCGGCCAGGGTTGCGCCATTGCCCCGACCGCGGTCCTCACAACGCATCATGAAAGATGATGCCGATCGTATGCCGATGCCCCGAGCGCAGGCGGCTCACACCATGCCGCAGATTCACGCGATACGGTCCGCGCGTGCCCTGCACGGGCCGGCTGTTCACGGTGAACACGACCGCGTCGCCCTTCGCGAGCGGCACGACTTCAGCGCGCGACTGCATGCGCGGACGCTGCTCGGTCATCACGAACTCGCCGCCGGTGAAGTCGCGCCCCGGCTCCGACAGCAGCACCGCAACCTGCAGCGGGAACACGTGTTCGCCGTACAGGTCCTGATGCAGACAGTTGTAATCGCCCTCGCCGTATTGCAGGATCAGCGGCGTCGGACGCACCTGGCCGGCGTCGTGGCAGCGTCGAATGAAGTCCGCGTGCTTCGGCGGATAGCGCACGTCGATGCCCATCGCCAAGTTCCAGCGGTTCGCGATCGGCGCGAGGCGCGGATACAGTGCGCCGCGCAAGCCGCCGACGAGCGGCGGCAGCGGATACGCAAAGTACTTGTATTCGCCGCGGCCGAAGCCATGGCGCGCCATCACGATGCGGCTGCGATACAGCGAGTCGCGTGCATAGAGCGCGCTCAGCGCGTCGCATTCGCGCGACGTCAACAGTTGCGGCACGGGCGCGCAACCGTACTGATCGAGATCGTGTTCGATCCGCGGCCAGTCGAGTGCGTCGACGCGTTGGTGGATCGTTTGGGTCGGAGCGATTGCGTTCATCGTCGATCGGGGGCGGCCGGGCTCGTTGCCCGCGCCGTGAAAGTGGCTCGATGAGATTAGTGTACGAGTGTGGTGGCGGGAAAACACTCCGGGTCTTGCGGTCGAATTCGGCCGCGCTGCGCGGGCGAACGATTCACGCTACGCTGTTGGTATTGTGACGGCCGCATTTTTTAGGCTGCATCGCAGTTCATTTCGCCAGGGACAACCATGAAACAGCAGCTCACCATCGATTTCGTTTCGGACATCGCCTGCCCGTGGTGCGCGATCGGCTTGTCGTCGCTGCAGCTCGCGCTCGCGCGGCTTCAGGACAAGATCGACGCGCGTATCGTCGTGCATCCGTTCGAACTGAATCCACAGATGGGACCGGACGGCGAAGACATCGTCGAGTATCTCGGCAAGAAATACGGCCGCACGGCCGCGCAAATCGCCGAAACGCAGGCGATGATCCGTGAACGCGGCGCGAGCGTCGGCTTCGATTTCGGACCGCGCACACGCACCTACAGCACGTTCGACGCGCATCGCCTGCTGCATTGGGCCGGCCTGAAGGGCCAACAGTTGCCGCTGAAGCTCGCGCTATTGCGCGCGTATCACGCCGACGGCAAGAATCCGGGAAATCATGACGTGCTGGTCGAAGCGGCGGAGTCGGTCGGACTCGACGCCAGCGAAGCACGTGACGTGCTGACGAGCGGCGCGTATGCCGGCGAAGTGCGCGAAGCGGAAAAGAACAATCAGGAAATGGGCATTCAATCGGTGCCGTCGATCATTTTCAACCGTCGCTATCTGGTGACCGGTGGCCAGCCGGTCGAGCAATTCGTGCAGGTGATCGAGGAGATTGTGGCGAAAGAGATGGCGTAAGGTCCTGCCAATTGTATGGTTTTTACCCTTCTTTTTTCTCTGTTTTTGAGGCGTTGGCCTTTTCTTGAATTGTTATCGGTCTATTCGCGTTGCCCCTGTGCGGGGCGGCACTCACTTTCTTTGCTGCTGCAAAGAAAGTAAGCAAAGAAGACAGCTCAAACCGCAAACTCTTAAGCGGGTCCCCTGGCTTGGAGGGGGTAGTGGTGCATCTGGAATCTGTGCTCCCGCACATTTGGCGCTACTGACAAGGCAGTCATTCTTCCGGCGGCGCTGCGCGCGCCGAAACCCCGTTCCAAAACCACCGGTTGTTTCGGCGCATCGCCGAGGCGTAGTCGACGGCCCCTGCTGCGCGGGCAAAACCGTTGGTTTCCCTGGCAGACCCGTCCGCGACGTACGCAGTGCGGAGTGGGAAGGATGACGGCTTTGTCACTAGCGCCGAATGTGCGGGAGCACAGATTCCAGATGCACCACTACCCCCTCCAAGCCAAGGGACCCACTTAGGAGTTTGCGGTTTTAGCTGTCTTCTTTGCTTACTTTCTTTGCAGCAGCAAAGAAAGTGAGTGCCGCCCCGCACAGGGGCAACGCAAATAGACCGATAACAAATCAAGAAAAGGCCAACCAAAATTCCCCAAACCATCCCGACGCGTGCAACAGGCGTTATCCCATCGCACGCGCGTTAAAAACCGCTTACAGATAGCTGCAAACGTAGTCCAGCGTTTCAACCACATCGATATCGAAGCGGCTCTTGCCCGGCACCGAAAACGATTCGCCCGCGCCATAGGTCTTCCACTCGTCGCTGCCGTCGAGGCGGATGCGGCATGTGCCCGCCTGCACTTCCATCAGTTCCGGCGCGTCGGTGCCGAAGTTCAGCGTGCCGGGCAGGATCACGCCGAGCGTCTTGCGCGTGCCGTCGGCGAACAGCACGGTGTGCGACACGCACTTGCCATCGAAGTACACGTTGGCTCGTTTGACAACAGAAACCTGGTCGAATTGCGTTGCAGCCGTCATCGCGGTCTTCCTCTGGCTAATCGTAAATGGATGCGTTGCGGCCCGGTGGGCGCGGCAGACGGCGCGCGATCCGCGCAGGCCGCCCGCACGGGGCTCTGGTCCGGGCGCGAGCCCGCCATCATACAGGCGATTGATGGCGCCAATACGGTAAAGTCTGGCAGAACCACATCGACATCCACTCGGCCTCGATCGCATGCGCGGCATCACGCGCTAATGGAAAGACTCGCGCGTGGTTCAACCCAGGCGGTACAGGAGGACATGTGAGAAAAGACAGCGCGCGCACCATAATCGGCGCGATTGCCGCAGCAGTGATTGCAATCGGCACAGCGACCTGTGCGAATGCGCAAACCAATGGCGCGATGCCGAACGATGCATCCGCGCCAAGCCAATCCATCGCGGCGTCGACGGCTCGCAACAGACCCGATAGCGAACTCGCGCGCGACGTGCGGCGCGCGCTCGCACGCACACCGAACCTGCATTCAACGGCGATTCACGTGCAGACGCGCCACGGCATCGTGACGCTGACCGGTTGGGTGCCGCAGCGCGCTCAGGTGCAGCGCGCCGGCAGTGTCGCCAGATCGGTGCGCGGAGTCAGACAGGTGAATAACCGTCTGAATGTGCGCACGAGAGGTGCCAGCGGTCATTAGCGCCACGCGAATAATAGAAAGTACTCAGCCCGACACGAATGCGCCGGGCTGAGTACTTTCTATTGAGCATTCAATCGATGCGCGCGAGTAGTCGCCGCGGCGCCGCGGCGCTCCATTCTTGCGGAAAGCCGCCACGACACGCGTCATACCTCAACGCCACATACGATAGCTGTAGACCGGTGCGCGATACGCATACACGCGCGGCTGCGCCCAGTAGACCGGCGGACGATAAACCTGATAAGTGACAGGCGCGGCGGGTTGAACCACCGTTTCCACGACCGGCGACATTTCATCGTACTGCTGCGGATAAATCGGCACGTATTGCACGGGCGGCACGGGCGGCTGAGGATAGTCCTGCCGTACGTACACCGGCTGGTTGTCGGCATAGACCGGTTGCATCTGCGCGTAGGCCGGCGCCTGCTGGTACTGCATGGGCGGCGGCGCGTATTGCGGCTGCTGGTACACCTGCTGATATTGCTGTTGCGGCGGCGGTTGCGGCACCTGACGTTGCGCGTACTGGGCCGGCTGCGGCTTCCGAGGTTGCGGCGGAATGCTCGTGTACTTCGAGTTATCGTCTTCGGGGACGCCTGATGGCAGCGGCGGCACGTCGACCCGCGCGACATCGGTCTTGGCGGGTCGCCGCTGACCGTGATTGTGCGCGTCGATCATTGCCTGGTAATCGGCCTGATCCTGTTTGCCGCGATTGACATAGCCATTGCGATACGCGCGGGCCACGTCCGACATCTTCGCATTCGGATCTTCCTTCATGCCATCCGCATTGACCATGTACTCGTTCGGACTGAGCGAGCCGGCCGGCACCTCGTCGTCGGACGCATACGCCGCTTCGGGTCCGTCGGCCCACGCTGGATAACACTGCAGCGTTAGCGCCGAAGCGACCGTCGTCACCCCGAGCCCCCAAAGCGTCCTTGTTCTCATGATCCACCTCGCGGCCGACTAAGAGTATTGAAAGTCGAATTTTTTACTTGCACGCGTGGCTATTTCTTGTGCGCGTGCAATTGCTATTTTTTAGCACATTCCTTTGACGTCGGCATTATTTTTTCTTTGCAAATGAGCGCTGTAGCGCACGAGTGACACTGCGCGTCCAATGCGAGGCGGGAGAAACCCTGAGAGTCAAAGTTGCCGAATTGGGCCGGTCGGTACGGCGGCGCAACCAGCCGTTCTCTGCTCGCGCGAAAGTCAAACAATTTGCATAAAGGGCGGTTCGCAATCACCTCGAATACCTTCCGAAAAATTCGCGGATGACGATCCGCTTTATCTTTGCACGCGGCATTCGCTATGCTGAATAAGGACATTTCAATTCTGTGTCGGAGACAGCCCATGAAAGATACCGCCATGCCACGCGCCGCGGACCGGGTTCCGCTGACCGCCGCGCCTGCATCGAGCGCCGGTGACGAGGGCTCGCGGCCACATCTGCGCGAGATTGCGTCGTTCGGGCATCAGGTGACCGGCGTCGCCGTCGCCCCGGACGGACGGATTTTCGTCAACTTCCCGCGCTGGACGGAAGACGCGCCGATCTCCGTCGGCGTACTCACGCCCGATGGCGACGTCCGTCCCTATCCCGACGATCGATGGAATGGCTGGCGCAATGCCAGGCGCGACGAGTTGGACCCGCGGGATCGCTGGGTCTGCGTGCAGGCGATGTCGTGCGATTCGCAAAACAACCTGTGGGTCCTCGACCCTGGCGCGCCGGCCCAGGGGTTCGTCGTACCGGGCGCCCCTAAACTGGTCCGCATCGATCTTGCGACGGATAGCGTCGTCGGCTGCATGGCGTTCACGCTCGAGATCGCGCCTCAGGGCAGTTACCTGAACGATGTGCGCGTCAGTCCCGACGGACGTTTCGCCTACATCACGGACTCCGGTACGCGCGGCGCGATCGTGATGGTCGACCTCGGCACCGGGCATGCGCGCCGCGTGCTCGACGGGCATCCATCGACGCAAATCGATCCGGGCGTCACCGTCCATGCAGCCGGCGCACCGTTGCGGCGTCCCGATGGACGCGGCGTTGAATTTTCGGCCGACGGCATCGCGCTGACCCGGGATGGACTGTATCTGTACTGGCAGGCCATGAAGGGCAAAACGCTTTACCGCGTGCCGACCGAAGCGCTTCACGATACCGCGCTCGCGGCCGACGAAGTCGGCAGCCGCGTCGAGAAAGTGCTCGAGCATCGCCCCGCCGACGGGCTGCATATCGACCGGGCGGGACGCCTGCTGATTACCGCGGTGGAAGAGCACGCGGTGAAGGTGTGGGACGGCACGACATTGACGACACTGCTGCACGAGCCCGGCTTGCGATGGCCGGATACGTTCGCGGAGGGGCCGGACGGCACGATATACCTGACCGATTCACGCATTCCCGAGATGAACTGGTTCAAGCCGGGCCATCCCGACGCGCTGCCTTCCAGGTTGCTGGTCATTGCCGAGCCCACTTCGTCAACGGGCGCTTGAACAGGCGGCTGAACGCGCATTCGCGCGGTCTCCCGGCGTGCCGATGTCGTCCCGGGAACGCGCCTTGCTAATGGAGGACAAGAAACTGGCGCGTGCCAGCGCGCCTGCCGTGCATTCACGCGTCAAACGGCGCTGGGGGGTCGAGGGGATGATCGGCGAAGCCTCTTTCGCAACACACTGCCCGCCTGAAAACGGACAGCCGATGGAGAACGTCGCATGACGATCGGCTGCCCCGAATGTGGCGCGCTGGAAGACATCCCGCCGCTCGCCGCACATTCCTACGCGCGTTGCCGCACCTGTCACTTTCCGCTCGAGCGGCGTAACGGTCGAAGTCAGGGCGCGGCGCTCGCCTGCGCGACGTCGACCTTCGTACTGCTGTTTCCCGCCAACCTCGCGCCACTGATGTACGTCCACATGCTCGGCGCCGAGCGCTCGTCACTGCTGTCGTCGGGCATCGTCGAAATGTGGAACGGCGGCTGGTTCATTCTTGCGCTGCTGCTCGGCACGTTCGGTATCGTGCTGCCATTCATCCGTTTTGGCGGCCTCGTGGTCGTCCTCGTCGCGCTACGGCTCGGCTGGCGTACGAGGAGAATCGGCGCGCTATTTCGCTGGACCACCTCGCTCGATATCTGGGCCATGCCCGATGTCTACCTGGTCGGCTGCTTCGTCGGTTACGCGCGGGTGACGCAGAATCTGACCGGCACGATCGGCCCTGGCGGCTACTGCTTCATCGCCGCGGCACTGCTGTCGATGCTCACGCGCGCCTCGCTCGATCGAAGAACCGTGTGGCGCGCGATCGCGGCGGACAACCCGTTGCCGGAACACGAAGCGTCGTTGTGCTGCACGGTCTGCGATCTGGTCGTGCCGATGTCGCAGGAGGGGCGTCCCTGCCCTCGCTGCGGATTGATGTTGCGCGCTCGCAAAATCGACGCCGTCGTGCGCGCGTCTGCGCTGTCGCTCGCCGCGCTGGTGCTGACGATCCCGGCCAACGTCTTTCCGATGACCAGTTCGATGCAATTCGGGCAGACCCAGTCGCACCGGATCATCGACGGCGTCTACCAGCTGTTTCATGTGGGCCTGTGGCCGCTCGGCATTCTGATCATCTGTACGAGCATCGTCATTCCGGTGGCGAAGATTCTGGGCATGGCATGGTTCGTCGTCTCCGTTCGGCGCCATTCGCGTCGGCATCTGCGGGTCAAGACGCATCTGTATCGCCTGATCCACGAGCTCGGTCGATGGTCGTTCGTCGACGTGTTCACGATCGCGGCGTTCGTGCCGCTGATCCAGTTCGACAGCATCGCGTCGGCCCGACCCGCCATCGGCGCAACCGCGTTCGCGCTGGTCGTGTTGCTGACCATGGCCGCTTCGCACGCGTTCGATCCGCGCCTGATGTGGGACGTCCAAGGGCGGAGCAAGCGATGAGCGGCACCCGTCCCCGTCGCTCGCAGGCTCAGGTGCGCCGCAGCCCGTGGCCCGGCTGGATCTGGGCGGTGCCGATCGCGGCCTTCGCGATGGCCGGATGGCTCGGTGTTCGCGCGTTGATGCATCAGGGCGAGACTGTCACCGTAACGTTCGACAACGCGTACGGCATGAGGGCCGGCGACACGATCGTCACGCTGCGCGGCGTGAAGGTCGGCGCCGTATCGGACCTTACGCTCGCGCCCGATGGCCAGCATGTGCAGGCCGAGCTCAAGATAGATCGCGCCGAAAAAAAGTATCTGCGCAGCGAGACGAAGTTTTTCCTGCGCGGCGCGCACGTGGACCTCAGCGATCCAGCGTCGATCAAGGGCGTGCTGTCCGGCCCCGAGATCGTGATGGAGCCGGGGGCCGGCGAACCGGCGTCGCATTTCGACGGCGTCGATCGCCGCCCGGCGCTCGCGCCGGGACACGGCCCGGTCGTCACTTATCTGGTGCGATTCGACGGCGCCGTCGGCGAACTGAAGAATGGTGCCGATGTGCAATTGCGCGGTTTCGACGTGGGCACCGTCACTAGCGTGCGCCTGAACTACGACGCGCGCACGGGCGCGCTGAGCACTCCGGTGCAGATCGCGCTGAATCCGTCGCAGCTCGGCATCGTCGGCGCGCCGCCGCCGGCCAACGGCAACTGGCGCCCGCTCGTCGACAGCATGCTCACCCGCCTCGTCGCCACAGGATTGCGCGCGCGCTTGTCGCAAGATCCGCCGGTCGTCGGCGCCGACAAGATCAACCTCGACTTCGTGGCGGGCGCGCCGGCCGCGACGCTCGCCAGCGAGGACGGCCTGCCGGTGATTCCCAGCGTCGCGCCCGCGAATCTCGACACGACGATGGCCAAGGCCAACGAGGTGATCCAGAAAATCGACGATCTTCCGATCAGGCAAACCGGCGAACAGGTTCGCAGTATCGCCGCGCGTATCAACACGCTCAGTTCGTCGCCGCAGATCAAGGACAGCCTGACGCACATCGACCGCTCCGTCGCGCAGATCGATCGCACGTTGCAGCAGGTGTCGCCGCAGATCGGTCCGCTCGTCACGCAACTGCACGAGACCGCGAACGCGGCCGATCGCACGGTTGCCGCGGCGAACCGAACGCTCGGCGGCGACGCGTCGAGCCAGAACGACCTGCCTGCCGCGTTGCAGGAACTGACCGACACCGCGCGCTCGATTCGGGCGCTGGCCGACTATCTCGACCGCCATCCCGAGGCGCTGGTTCGTGGCCGGCAGCAGGAGGCTCAATGATCACGAAGGTCACGTTTTCCGTCAGACGCGCCGTCGCCGCGTCGATCGCGACGCGCGCCGGGACGGCGGCGCTGGTCGCATCCGTCGCGGCGATGACGCTCGCCGGATGCGGACACAGCATCCCGACACGCTATGTGACGTTGAACCCGATGCCCGCCGACGCGCCCGCAGCCATGGCGCCGATGACACCGATTCAACTGACCGCCGTGCACATTCCCGCGGTGCTCGATCGGCTCGAAGTCGTCACGCTGGCTGCGCCGAACCGCCTGACGATCGACGAGAGCGACCGGTGGGGCGCTCCGCTCGCTGAGATGATGCGCAGAACGCTTGCCCAGGACTTGCTCATGCGCCTGCCTGCCGGGTCGTTCGTAGTTCCGGATGCACCCGCGCCGCCCGGCACGCGCAGGCTGGTCGTCACCGTGCTGAACGCCACGGCCGACGCGAGCGGCACGCTGACGCTGCAGGCCGAGTGGACCCTGTTGGCCGGGCATTCGGACCAGGCGACGCAGCGGCAGCAGGTGACGCTCAACACCGCGATCAACGGACACGATGCGCCCGCGCAAGCCGCCGCGTTGAGCGACGTTCTCGGCGAGTTGGCCGACCGGATCGCGGCTTCCGTTGGCGCGCGCTGACCGAACGCATCGAGTTTCCGAACAACCCGAACGGCGCGTCGGAAAGTCAACGCTACCGCCGAACTTCAAATGGATTGCCCAGCGGACCGTGCTGCGTGGATGCGCGCCTTCGACGCCCGGCCTTTAAACAGCGTCGGACACCTGGCGGGTCTTCAGAAACGCTTCGAGCGTTTCGCCGCGCATACTCGCGTACATGCCGAGATTCGTGATCTTCACCACGCGTGCGAACTTCTCGAGCACGAAGAAAGACACCCCATAACGGATCAGGCCAAGCCAGTCCGTGTTGTCGACCAGCGCGCGTTCTTCCGGCGTCAGGCAGGCCGCATCGTAAGAGGCCGTGCGGTTTTCGAGCCACAGTGCGCGCGCCGACGCTTCGCGCATCTGCCAGAAAAAGCGGTTCAGGCGCATCGCCTTCATGCTCTGGCGGATATCGAAAGGATAGGTGCCGGTCAGTTCTTCGACGCCAACCAGTTGCGGATTCAATACGCCACCTCTTCTTCGTAGATCGTCACGGCCATCGCAGTGCTGGTCGCGAGATAGTAGTTGCGATGCAGTTCGCGGACCTTCCGGCCCAGCGCGCCGCGCATCGCGAGCCACATGATCGTCTCGACGCTTTCGGCGCCGCCGAGGCGCACGTAGTCGACGTGCTTCATCGCGGCAAGACGCTCCGGATCGTTGACGATCAGGTCGAGGAACTCCATGTCCCATTCGGTGTTGTTGAAACCACTGCGCTCGCCATGCACCTGATGCGACAGCCCGCCCGTGCCGACCACCACGACCTTCAGATCCTGCTCGAACGATTCGATCGCGCGACGCAGCGCCTGGCCGAGCCGGTAGCAGCGATTCGCGGTCGGCAGCGGATACTGCAGCACGTTGACTTCGAGCGGCACCAGCGACACCGGCCAGCCGCCCTGATGCGGCAACATCAGCGACAGCGGCGAATTGACGCCGTGATCGAGCGCGCGGTCCTGGAAGACGGTCAGATCGAATTCGTCGGCGACCAGTTGCTCGGCGATATGGATCGCGAGATCCGGATGACCGGCGATGTCCGGCAGCGGACGCTTGCCCGCGCCTTCATCGGCGAATTCGTGGTTGGCCGACACGCCGAGCGCGAAGGTCGGATAGCAGTCGAAGAAGAAGCTGTTCGCGTGGTCGTTGTAGAACATCACCATCACGTCGGGCTTCTGCCCGGCCAGCCACTGCGCCACCGGTTCGTAGCCTTTGAAAAGGGGCGCCCATGCCGGTTCGTCCTGCTTGCCCTTGTCGTACGCCAACCCGATCGTGGGTACATGAGACGTGCCGATACCACCAATGATCCTTGCCATTTTCGTTCTCTTCCGTCACTTCGTGCTGATGCCAATTGGATAGGTCGCCGGGTTCAATGCGCTAGCCAACGCGACCGTCTTGGGATACAAACATAGAAATTGTGCAGCGATTCCGGAAGTGCGGGTATACCGCGAGCGGCACCGGGTTGATGGGTGAAAACCCGGTATCCGGGCGCTCGTCGAGCGGGTGAGCCGCGCCGCGACCCACGCCGCGCAGGGCTTCCTCGGTATCCCAACGCACGTGCGGCAAGCCTTCCGCCGCGCTCCCGCAACTCAGCACGCGATAAATAAAACAGATGGCCGGGAAAACAACTCGCAACGCACTGTTTTAAGGCTTGGAGCGGTGCTGCACGCGTGGCTATACTGCGGTGCTTCCGAAGAGCGACAAAACGATGAACGAGACGACCCAGCAAGCGATTGTGCAGACCTTACGCGAGAAGATCCTGTCGGGCGAACTGTCGCCCGGTCAGCGGCTCGTCGAAGCGCAGCTTGCGCAAATGCTCGGCGTGTCGCGCACGCCGCTCCGTTATGCGTTGAGCGTGCTGTCTTCGGAAGGCCTGCTCGATCGCTCGGGCTCGCGCGGTTACGTCGTGCGCCGCTTCAGCGTGCGTGACGTCCTCAACGCGATCGACGTGCGCGGCGTGCTCGAAGGACTCGCCGCGCGCTCGGTCGCCGAGAACGGCATGAGCCCCGCGCTAGCCGCCGCGCTCGACGAATGCCTGCGTGAAGGCGACGAGATCTTCGAGCAAAAGCATCTGCAGCCGGGCGACGACGTGCGCTACGCGCAGATGAACGGCCGCTTTCACGCGCTGATCGTCGAAGCGGCGCAGAACCAGGCGGTCACAGCCGCGCTCAGTCTCAACGACAAGGTGCCGTTCGTGTCGCCGTTCACGATCGCATTCGACGAATCCGCGCGCGATCGTCAATTGATGATGCTGATATACGCGCATCGTCAGCATCATGCGATCGTCGACGCGCTGAAAAAAGGCGAAGGCGCGCGCGTCGATGCGTTGATGAAGGAGCGCACGCATATCTCGAAGGAGAGTCTGAATCTGTCGCTGCCGTCGTTGCATCTGATCGCGGGCGCGGCATGAGCAACGACACGCTTTGCGCCGCAACCAGCCAGGCGGTCGCCAAAGCGCCGCTGTCGGTCAGCGGCAAGGACCTGCTCAATCTCGCGCAGTTGCGCGCTTTCCGGCTCGTCGCCGAGATGGGCAGCGCCACGCGCGCGGCGGCCGCGCTGTTTCGCGCGCAGTCGGCGGTCACGCGTTCCGTGCAGGAACTCGAGTCAGCGCTCGGCGTACCGCTGTTCGATCGCGGTCCTTCGGGCATGCTGCCGACCCCGGTCGGCCGCGCGGTGCTGCATCGCTGCGAGCGGATCTTCGCCGAACTCGAAGAACTCACGCAATGGTGCGCCGCGCGACAGACGCGCCGCCGGCCCGTCGCGGAAGGCGCATTGCCGGCGTATCTGCTCAACACGCGGCGGCTGCAACTCTTCGTGGCGCTCGCGCGGCATCGGCATATGCCGAGCGCGGCGAAAACCTTCGGCATCAGTCAGCCCGCGGTGAGCACGGCGATCCGCGTGCTCGAAAGCGGCTCGGGACTGAGTCTGTTCCATCGCAGCCCGCGCGGCATTCTGCTGACCGCCGAGGGCGAAACGTTTCTGCTGCACGTACGCCGCGCGCTGAACGAGCTGCGACACGTACCCGACGATATCGCCGCATTGCACGGCAAGATTCAGGGCTCGGTGACGGTCGGCGCGTTGCCGCTCGGACGCACGCTGATCCTGCCGAAGGCGATCGCGCGGATGACCTCCGAGAATCCGGGCGTGCGCGTGGTCACCGACGAAAGCGCGTACGAGACGCTCGTGGCCGGTCTGCGCGCGGGCGACATCGACTTCATTCTCGGCGCGCTGCGCGATAACGACGCGACGAGCGGCCTGAGAAACGAGCGACTGATGTCGGAAGACATGGTGGTGCTGGTGCGCCGCGATCATCCGCTGACCCACACGCGCGATCTGACCATCATGGGACTGCGCGACGCGCAATGGATTCTGCCGCGCATCAACGCGCCGGCGCGTGCGCTGTTCGAAACGCAATTCAGGCGGATGAAGGTCAAACCGCCGCTGCCGACGGTCGAGACCGCCGACCTCGCGGTGATTCGCGGTCTGCTGCTCGGTACCGACATGGCGGCGGCCTTGTCGGCGCAGCAGTTGCACCACGAGATTCAGTCCGGCCAACTGGTGGTGCTCGACGTACCGCTGCACAACACGAGGCGCGACATCGGCCTCACGATGCGCGCGGCAGGCACGCCGTCGCCGGCCGCGCGCGCGTTGATCGACGCAATCCGGCTGTCGGTCGTCGATGTGACGCGCACGGTCAGTATCCGCGCGAGCTGAGCGCTTCGAGCGCTTCAAGCGCTCAGTTTGCTCAACTATCGCTGCCGGGGTCCGGCAGGTTGTCGAAAAACGCGCGCCAGTCGAACGATTGGATCGCCACGCAAGGAACCGTGCCAGCTGCGGCGCGAACCGCATGCGGAAATAGCATAGCGAATGACGCGCAAATAACGCATGGCGATATCCGCTGTCACGACAATGCTCCGACAATAGAGGGCGCGCGAGCCTCGCCAGGACGCGCCTCAACGACACCCGGAGCAAGTGTAATGAACAAACGCCAGTTCCTGACGAGCGCCGCGGTGCTGGGCGCGGCAACCGCGCCGGCATTCGGCGCGAAGCGCGAGCACGCGCAATGCGCGCCCTCTCCCGTGATCCTGACGATCTCCGGCGCGATCAAGCACAGCAATCGCGGCGCGCTCGATCCGGCTTTCGATCAACTGCTGGCGAAACATCAGGTGAAGTTTTCGCAAGCTTATGGCGTCGATCTGCCGTTGCTCGCCAGCATGAAGACCGTGATGATCCATCCGACGACTGAATACGATTCGCGTCTGCATACTTTTAGCGGACCGCTGCTCAGCGACGTGCTCGCACATGCCGGTGCGCCCGACGCGGGCAACACACAAATCGTCATGCACGCGGTCGACGGCTACGCGGTGATGACGACGCTCGATACGGTGCGCGCGTATCGCTTCATCGTCGCGACGCAAATGGACGGCAAGCCACTGGCGCTCGGTAGCGTAGGGCCGTTATGGGCGATCTACGACGCGGACCGAATTCCCGAACTCGCGGGCAAGCCGCTGAAGGACCGCTTCGAATTGTCGCCGTGGGGCCTGTATCACATGCAGATCACAGAGGCGTCATAGCGCGCCACCGAAGCGCTCGACGCAGGCCTGCCGCACGCGCTCGACCGAGTTCGACCAATCCTCGCCCGGCCCACGCCGGAACAGACGCAGCGTATGCGGGTACCACGGCGAATCGTCGCGCTCGTGCATCCAGCGCCAATCGACATCTCTTTCGGGCAGCATCACCCAGCACAGCTTACCGAGCGACGCGGCCAGATGCGCGATCGACGTATCGACGCAGATCACCAGGTCGAGTTGTGCGACGATCGCCGCGCTGTCCGCGAAGTCCGTCACGCTCGCGCCGAGGTCGAGCAGTGGCTGCGTGACTGGCGGATTGCGCGCTTCGTCCTCGCCCTGCCCCTTCTGCAAGCTCACGAAGTTCAGACCCGGCACGCTCCACAGCGGCGCGAGCGTGGCGAGCGACGGAATCGAGCGATTCGCGTCGTTATGATGCCTGGCGTTGCCCTTCCAGACCAGGCCGACTCTGTGGCCGGGCGGCAGCGCATCGAGCGCGGGCCGCCAGCGTTCGACGAGCGCCGCATCGGCGCTCAATCGCACGGGGCGCGGAATCGTCTCCAGCGTCGTACGTAAATACAGCGGCACGCTCAGCAGACTGGTCCAGCAATCGTAGGTCGCGACACGCGCGAGCGCGCCGTCGTGGTCGAGCATCGCATCGACACCGTCCGCGTTCGCGATCAGCCGATGCAATGCCGGCACGCACGCAAACGCGATATGCGCAGCCCCCAATGCCTTCAATAAAGGAACATAGCGGCTGAATTGCAGCATGTCGCCGAGGCCGTCTTCCTGCCACAGCAGCACGGACTTGCCCGCGAGTGGCTCGCCCGACCATTGCGGACAAGTGAGCATCGTCTTCGTCTTTCGATGAATGAAATGCGGCTGCTCATAGCGGCATTCATAGAGGGGCCAGCCCTCCTCGAAGCGGCCGAGGCCGAGCAGCAACACGGCGAGGCTGAAACGCGCCTCGCCATAATCGGGTTTTAAAGCAATCGCCTTCCGATACGCGCTTTCTGCTTCGGCAAAGCGCCCGAGTTGCGTCAGCGCGTTGGCAATGTTGGAGTGCGCCTCGGCGAGTTGCGGCGACACCGCGAGCGCTTGCCGGAACGCGTCGAGCGCTTCCGGAAAGCGTTCGAGCACGCGCAGCACGCAACCGAGATTGTTGTGCGCATGGGCAAGCGCAGGCTGACAGCGAATCGCGTCGCGGTAAGCCTGCCCGGCTTCCTCGAAACGCTCCTGCCTGAACAGTGCCACGCCGAGGTTGTAATGCGCCTCGGCGTAATCCGCTCGATGCACGAGCGCTTCGCGGTACGCGGCTTCGGCTTCGCTCACCCGATCGAGATCGACTAGCACCGCGCCAAGATTGAGATGCGCTTCCGGGTACTCGGACCGGATAGCCAGCGCGAGCCGGCAAGCCAGCTCCGCTTCCGCGAGACGCTGGGTCGCCTTCAGCACACCGCCGAGGTTATTGAGTGCTTCCGGATACTGCGGCTTCAGCGTCAGCGCCTCGCGAAATGCGGCGTCCGCTTCCGCGAGACGCCCGAGTTCCATCAGCACGCTGCCGTGGTCGTTGTGCGCTTCGGCGTGGTCGGGGCAAATCGTCACCGTCTGCCGATACGCCGCCTCCGCTTCGGCGCGGTAGCCGAGCCCGTACAGCACGTTGCCGAGCTGGTGATGCGCGTTCGCGTCGAGCGGGCGCAGCGACACCAGTTGCCGATAGGTCGATTTCGCGGCCGACAGGCGGCCGAGCGTTCTGAACAGCGAGCCGAGGCTCGCGTAGACGTCCGCGTAGTCGGGCTTCAGATACAGGCACTGCCGCCAATAGTTCTCCGCGTCGGTCCACTGAAGCAGCGCGAACGAGCACGTGCCGGCGATGTTCAACGCATCGGCGCGCTGATCGGTCGGCAACGTGCAATCTTCGAGCAGCGGCGCGACGAGCGGCAATGCGTCGGCGAACTGCCCGGCCGAACATAACGACACGGCCCGCTGGTTGATGTCGGCAATCGAACAAGCAGGCGTCTGCATGAGTGTCATGTGTCGTGGCGATGTTTCAGCGGCGTGGTTGTGCAGCGGGTGCGCCGCCGTTGCGCGGTTGCGCTGTTGTTCCGATACGCGCACCTCGCGCGATTTCACAGCATAAGCGACTCGCCTGTGCGTCAGCGCCTCGAAATAAGCGCATTTTTACCGTCTAATCCGCCGCTATAGCCGTCATGACGAATGAAAGGATCGCGCGGTGATGCTAGAATCGCCCCCGCCTTTTCTTCGACGATCATGACTCGACGCTCGCACAACCACCTGACCGCATGGCTTGGCCTCGTCGCCATGTGGCTCGTCGTGTTCGCGCCGCTCGTGAGTCAGTTGCTCGAATCGGCCCGCGCCCACGAGCCGGTTGCCGCGCTGTGTTCGGCCCTGCATCCGGCCGGCGCGAGCGATACGAGCGATACGAGCGTCGTCGCTCAAACCAGCCCCGCGCCCGTGCATCTGAGCCACGACGATGCATTCGGCGCGTGCGGCTACTGTCATCTGCTCGAACATCACGTCGCGATGCCGACGCTTGCCGTCGTCGACCCCACGGCCGCGCTGCCGCTGGCCGGCACCGCGCCGCCCACGCTGTCCACCCGCTTCACGCCGCTTGGCGCGTTCCCGTCGGGACGTCCACGCGCCCCACCTGTCGTTTCCTGATCGCTGCCGGTCCTGATCGCGGATTCGTCGCTGATGTCGACGAGGCCTGCGATCGCCTGTTCAATGCATCGAGGAAACGCTCATGTTCAACTTCGCGCTGCGAAGGCTGTCTTCTTGCGTCCGTCGTGACGCTGTCGATTGCGCTCATCGCTCGATTCGTCGTCCCATTCGTTGGCCCGCGCTGGTGCCAGCTTTCGTGCCAGCTTTCGTGCCGGCTTTCGTGCCTGCTTTCGTCGCAACATCCGCGCAAGCCGCCGACGCAAACGCCGAAGCAATGCTGCCCGCCGTCAGCGTCAATGCGAGCGCAAGCACGAGCGCCGCACCGCGTGCCGTCGACCCGAATCTCCCCGCCTCCGTCGAAACCGTCACGCGCGATCAGTTCGCGAGCTGGAACGTCGTCAACAGCGAGGACGTGCTCAAGTACATGCCGAACCTGGCGGTGCGCAAGCGCTTTATCGGCGACCTGAATTCGATCATCGCGGTACGCGGCACGAGCAATACGCAGAGCGCGCGCGGCCTCGTCTATGCGGACGGCTTGCTGCTGAGCAACCTGCTCGGCAATAGCTATTCGTTTCCGCCGCGCTGGTCGATGGTGAATCCCGACGAAATCCAGCAGGTCGACGTAATCTACGGGCCGTTTTCCGCGCTGTATCCGGGCAATTCGCTGGGCGCGACCGTGCTGATCAGCACGCGCATGCCGAAGCAGTTCGAAGCGAACGCCGACATCAATGCATTCACGCAGCACTTCAGCCTGTTCGGCGTGAACCGGAGTTTCAACGGAAGCGAAGCGAGCGCGTCGATCGGCGACAGGATCGGCAAGTTCTCTTATCGGCTCGGCGTCAATCATCTCGAGAACACGAGTCAGCCGCTGCAATTCGCGACGCTCGCGCAATCGACCACTCCCGCAAAGGCCGGCGACAAGCCCGTCACCGGCGCCTATTTCTACCGCAACCAGACCGATACGCCGACGGCCGTGCTCGGCGTGAACGGCGAAGGCATCGAGCACACGGTGCAGGACCAGTTCAAGCTGAAGATGCAGTATGACTTCACGCCGACACTGCAGGCCGGCTTCACGCTCGGCTACTGGCATCAGACATACAGCAGCGAAACATCGACGTTCCTGCGCGACGCGGACGGCAACGCCGTGTATAGCGGCAACGTGTCGATCAACGGTGATCACTACACAATTCCGGCGGCCGCGTTTGCGCCGGGTCTCGGGCACAGCGAGAACTGGCTCTACGGCGTATCGCTGAAAACGCGCAACGCGACCGGCTGGAACGGCGAGGCGATCGCATCGTATTACGACATCGGCAATAGCGTCGCACGCACCGCGAATGCCGGCGGCCCCGGCAATGGCCCCGGCACCGTGCTGTTCGGCGACGGCACCGGTTGGAAAACGCTGGACCTGCGCGGGACCTATACGCCCGCGATCAACCAGGCAGGACCACGCAATCACACACTGAGCTTCGGCTACCACTACGACAACTACTTCGTCGACAGCCAGACCTACAACACGCTGGACTGGCGTGACGGCGACACGACCTCGTTCGCCAACGCGTTCACCGGCAAGACGCAGACGCAGGCCCTGTATGCACAGGACGTGTGGCGCTTGGTGCCGCGCTGGAAGCTCGTCTACGGCGTGCGCTATGAAGACTGGCAAGCCTACGATGGCGCGCAGTCGCTGCCGGGCACGACCATCGCCTACGGCAATGCCAGTCAGCGTCGTTTTTCGCCGAAGGCGTCGTTATCGTTCGATGTCAGCGACGATCTGACTTTACGCGCATCGATCGGTCGCGCTTATCGCTTCCCGACAGCCAGCGAACTGTTCCAGGGGAAAATCAATGGCTCCGCGATCGTCAACAACAATCCGCATCTGCAGCCCGAAGACGATCTGTCGAAACAGCTGAGCGCCGAATGGGCGCACTGGAATGGCGTGTTCCGCCTGTCGCTGTTTCAGGACGACGTGAAGAACACGATCTTCAGTCAGACCGACACCACCGTGATTCCGAACGTGACGAACTTCCAGAACATCGGCAAGGTCCGCTCGCGCGGCGTCGAAACGAGCTATTCGGGCGAGGACGTGTTCGTGCACAACCTCGATCTGCTGGCGAGCGTCGCCTACACGCAGTCGAAGATCCTCGAGAACGCGCAGAATCCGGCATCGGTCGGCAAGTACTTTTACCGCATTCCGCTGTGGCGCGCGACGCTCGCCGCGACCTGGCACTTCGACGCGCGCGCCGCGCTGACGCTTGCCGCACGTTACTCGGGTCGCCAGTACAACACGCTGACGAATACCGACACGAATCCCAACGTGTTCGGCGGCACCAGCACCTATACGGTCGCCGACGCGAAGTTCACGTTCAAGCCGACGAAGCTCAGCGAAATCGGCATCGGCGTCGACAACCTGTTCGATGCGCGCTACTTCGTCTACCACCCGTATCCCGGCCGCACGTTTTATGTCGAAGCGAAGCTGCGTATCTGAGCGCGGCGCAACGCGCCGCGAACCGCTTGTCGCACACAAACGCATCGCCCCATTTGCCCCACGAGGATTTCATGTCCACGACTCAAACCGCCGAACGCGCGCGCCCGCAAAACAGTACAACAGTTGCCGCGACGAGCGGCCCGGTACATCGAGGCTATCGAACACTGTGGCGCTGGCATTTTTACGCGGGCCTCTTCGTGATGCCATTTCTACTCGTGCTTGCGATCACCGGCACGCTGTACTGCTTTCAGCCGCAGCTCGAGCCGCTGCTTTATCGACAGCAAATGGTCGTCGCACCGCAAGCAGAGCCGAAGCTGCCCGACAACGCGTTGCTCGCGAAAGCGCGCGCGGCGATGCCGCCCGACTCGGTCGCGACGACCGCAGTGATCAACCGCGATCCGCAACGCAGCGCCGAATTCGTGTTTCGTCTCGCGGACCGCACGCAGCAGAGCGTCTATCTGAATCCGTACAACGGCGATGTGCTGGGCACGCTGAGCGTCGAGCGTCGCTTGATGCAGGTGGATCGCATGCTCCATCGCAAGTTGCTGCTCGGCAAGCCCGGCGAACTGCTGATGGAACTGGCCGGATGCTGGACCCTCGTGATGATCGGCACCGGCATCGCACTATGGTGGCCGCGCGGCAAAACGACCGCGCCCGCCGTGCTGCTGCCGCGCTTGGCGCTGAGAGGACGTCCGCTGTGGAAAAACCTTCACGCAGTGATCGGTATCTGGCTCGCGCTCGGCGCACTTGCATTCGTATTGACGGGCCTGCCGTGGACCGGCTCGTGGGGCAAGCAGTTCAAGGCGTTCGCGACCGCGGCGAAGCTTGGCGCGCCGCCGGGCGCGTGGGGCGGTTTGCCGTTGCGCTCCAGCGTGCCGGGAGCGCAAGCGGACCACGCCGACCATGCGAGCGCGACGGTCGCGCATGCCATGCACGCCGACATGGACTCGATGCCCGGCATGGTCATGGACGACCTGCCGTTGCCGCTGAAGCCGTGGGCCGCGGGCAACGCGCGTGTGCCGTCTTCCGTGGCCACCGCTGCGGCACGGCCGCTGTCGCTCGGCCATATCGTCGCGCTCGCCGCGTCGCTCGACCTCACGAACGGCTACAGCATCGTGTTGCCGAACTCGGCAACCGGCGTCTACACGCTTTCCTATTTCCCTGCGAATCCGCAACATGAACGCACGCTGTACGTCGACCAATACAGCGGCGCGATCCTGCGGGACATTCGCTACGGCGATTACGGCGCGATCGCGAAGGCCGTGTCGTACGGTACGTCGTTGCATATGGGTCGCTTCTTCGGCGTCGCGAACCAGATACTGTGCGCGGCCATTTCGCTCGGCCTCGCCGCGCTTGCCGTGACCGGCTTCGTGATGTGGTGGAAACGTCGGCCGCAACGCTCGCTCGGCGCACCGTCGCGCGAGCGCGGCGCGCCGCCGATGCGCGGCTGGAAAACCGGCCTCGTGCTGCTCGGCATCTTGTTCCCGCTGATGGGCGCGACGCTCGTCGCGGTATGGCTGCTCGACCGGCTGGCTTTCGCCCGCGGATAACGACCGAAACTGAACGACGTCGCCTGAGATCAGGACGAGCCGTACCGCGTCGCTTGCGTCGCCTGATCGTTTACGATACATTTTGCTCGTTTATGATCGATTTATGCGAGAACGGAGACGAGCCCCATGCAGCGAACCCGGGAAGAAGCGATCAACGGGCTACTGCCCGAGCAGCGCGAAGCGCTGATTCTGCAGCGTTTGCGCACGCATGGTCGCGTGCTCGCGGCCGAGCTTGCCGCCGAGCTGCAGACCTCCGAGCACACGGTGCGCCGCCATCTGCGCGATCTCGCGGACCAAGGCCACTGCAAACGCGTGTACGGCGGGGCGCTGCTGATGTCGCCCGCCGACAAACCCGCGGCACTGCGCATGCACGAAGCCATCGACCGCAAGGCACGCCTTGCCACGGCGGCCGTATCGATCGTTCGTCCGAAGCAGATCGTGCTGCTCGACGCCGGCTCGACCAACGTCGCGATCGCGGCTGCGCTACCCGACAACGCCGGCTTGACCGTCGTCACCAATTCGCCCGAGGCCTGCGCGCGCCTGCTGAACCGCCCGGGATTCGACGTGATCCTGGTCGGCGGCCGCATCGCGGGCGGCGCGGCGGGCGCGCTCGGCGCGACCGCGCTGCTGCAGATCCAGCAGATCCGCGCGGACCTCTGTTTTCTCGGCGCCTGCGCATTCGATCCCGACGAAGGCGTGGCCGCGTTCGACGCAGAGGATGCCGAACTGAAACGCGCGATGGTCAAAGCGAGCGGCCAGATCGCCATCGCGCTGACCTCGGAAAAGTTGATCACCGCGGCGCCGTTCGCGGTAGCGCCGGTGTCGTCGGTCGATCATCTGTTCGTCGAAGCGGACGTGCCGGGCGCTCGTGTCGCGAGCCTGCGGGCCGTCTGCGATAACGTGATGGTGGCACGCCCATGAACTCACTCGCCAGGGAACGCATCGCGACGCTCGCCGTCTTTCTCGCCAACGGTCTCGGCATCGGTGCATGGGCGGTCGAGGTGCCGCGTATCAAGGAAAGCCTGGCGCTCAGCGACACCTCGCTAGGCATCGCGCTGTTCTGCTTCGCGCTCGGCGCCATCGTTGCGATGCCGCTCGCGGGACAGCTCGCGCCGCGCGTCGGCAGCGGCCGCGCCACCGCGCTGCTCGGCGCGACGTTCGCCATCGCGCTGCCGTTGCCGGCAGTCGCGCCCGGCATGCTGACGCTGTGCGTGGTGCTGCTTGCGCTCGGCGCGTCGAACGGCGCGCTCGACGTGTCGATGAACGGACATGCGAGCGCGATCGAAACCCGCTGGCGCGCACCGATCATGTCGTCGTTTCATGCCGCGTGGAGCGCGGGCGGCCTGCTTGGCGCGGCGAGCGGCGCGCTGCTGCAGAAAGCCGGCATCGGCGTCGTGGGCGGACTGCTCGCGCCCGATCTGTTCATTGCAGCCCTGATCGTTTTCGCTGCGTCGTTCGCGTTGCGCGATATCGGCCCGCGCGCGGCCGCCGCGTCGAGCGGCTTCGCATGGCCCGACAGCAGCGTGATGAAACTCGCGCTTCTTGCGTTCATGTGCATGCTCGTCGAAGGCGCGGTGGCCGACTGGAGCGCGGTCTACTTGCGCTCCGCCTTGAATCAGGAAGCGAGCGTCGCTGCGATCGGCTACTCCGCGTTCGCGTTTTCGATGGCTGCCTGCCGGATCGCCGGCGATGCGTCGGTGCGACGCTTCGGTTCGAGCAAGGTCGTCGCGCTCGGCGGACTGATCGCGCTCGCCGGACTCGCGCTCGTGCTGAGCCTGCCGACCGTGCTGACCGCGTGCGTCGGCTTCGCGATGGTCGGTATCGGCCTCGCGAATATCGTTCCGGTGATTTTTAGCGCGGCGGGTCGCTCGAGCGCAACGCCCGCGATCGGCGTGTCGATGGCGGCCACGTTCGGCTATGCGGGCTTTCTGGTCGGGCCGCCGCTGATCGGTTTCGGCGCTGGCGTGCTCGGCTTGCGTGCGGCGTTGTGCGTGCTCGTGATGGCCACGCTGATCGTGTCGCTGTTGGGCGGCAAGGCGGTGCGTGGCGCACAACCCGCGTAGCCAGCGCTATTTCGCTTCCTTGTCGAACACGGCAACCGGCTTGCGAGCGGGTAACGCATCGCGTCCCGCGTGCTGCCCCAATGGCCAGCTGAACGCGCCTAGCAATGAGTGAGGTTGCTTGCGGTCGTCGAGACCGGTGGCGGGCCATTCGTGCTTCGCAGGCACCCAGCGCGTGCCGAATACGTGATCCCACATCGGCAATAGCTGCGCGAAGTTGTGATTGAAATGCTCGGCGCGAATCGAGTGATGCAGACGGTGATACTGCGGATTGTTGATCCACGTGACGTAGCGGCCGAGGTCCACGCGCAGATTCAGATGCTCGAAGTAGTTGCCGGACATGAACACGATCGACGTCGCACCGACGATCCACGGCTCGACCTTGAACAGTACGCCGACGAGCGGATAAAGCAGGCAGCCCTTGAGCAGCACCTCAATCCAATGATGCCGCAACGTGATCGTCACGTTGAAATCCACCGCGCTATGGTGCAGCGAATGCAGCTTCCACAGGATGGGCCACGTGTGTTGCAAGCGATGAAACGCGTATTCGAGGAAATCGATCGTCAGCAGCACGATCACGAACGAAGCGAGCGCGCCCCACCCGCGCGACACCAGCACCACCATCCCGCCGCCGAGCGCATTCACGATCGCGACGCTCGCGGCCGCCGTCAGCGGCTTGGTGGCTTCCACCAACGCCAGATACAGGCCCGCGTACGCCATGTTCAGACGCTGGCCCGCGCGCGATTGCAGCAACGCGGCCGGCCAGCGACGCTCGAGCAATGCGCCGAGGCCCATCATGACCAGCGCGAGCGCATAGCCTTGCAGCCACAGGCTCGCGTGGTGCAGCAATACGGGAAATGGGCTCGACGCTAACATGGAATTCCCTGGTGCCGCCGATGCGGACCGTGTCGGGCTGTCTGTGGCAAACAGCAGACGCGCCGCGCCGGATACGACAGGAGCGTTAGCATGATCTTCGCAGTGCGCCGGTCGGCGCGCAAGCGCCCTTTGGCGGGGTCCACCGCGACTTCGGATTCGCCCGCAAGCACGGAAAAAAAGCGGGGTCATCGCTTCACGCTGTCACGATCGCGAGCGAGCGGTCGATGCTGCGCGTCGTCCGCTCGCGTCGTCGTTGTTTGTCGACATCCGTTTAGTGTTGGCCCCGCCGCACCTCGCAAGTCGCGCCAAGCTCCCCGAGCGCGAATCACGAAGACTTTTGCTGCCGTCGGTATTTATTCCCTGCATGAAATCCCGGCTGCAACATTTGTAGTTCTTGTGCCTTCCTTACAGCAACGGTTATGCCATGCTGGGTCAAAGCCTTGCCACACATGGACGGATCTGTGCCGATGCACTTCGCCGCGGGCCTGATCGCACGCGATGCATCGGAAGTGAGACGCCGCGCGGATGCCCCGACGCCTTCTTGCTGGCTTCGCACACGTCGTTCGACGCGCGCGGGAAAACCCGAACGCGCATTGACAGAGCAAGTTTTGCGACGCGTACCGGCGGAACCGCCGGCGCGTCATGCGACGAAACAGTGCCTGCGTCCTGCGGACTGGCGTGTCGCAAAACTGAGACGGCAAACGGCTCATAGCAGCGCGGTCAATTGCACGACGCGCGACTCGAACTGCCGAAATTCCTCGGCGGCAAGCTAAGACAACGAAGCAAGCATGTTGGACAGGCGCCGCACGTGGGCCTTGAACGCGTCGCTCGTTTCGCGGTTCGTGGTGGGATTCAGATGCGAGCTTTCGGCGAGTTGCGCCTGCTCGTGAAAGTCGTTGGCGATTCTGCGCCTGATATCGTCAGGCAGCGACCGCACGATAGAGACCAGCAAAGCCTCTTCGGCATGCAACATGCCGAGAATCGAATGGGCGTCCATACGAGAACCTCCGGGGGAACATCGTCGATGGCGGCCGGCGGTGGCGCCGGCGCTCCTCATGTTACCCCGTTGGTTCCGCGTCGTTGGCAGTGCGGGTTACTCAGCGATCGAATAGCGCGACGGACGCGCACGCGGCTGTTTCGCCTCACGCTCGACGCGCGGAGTCGCGCCACGGATCAACAGAATCGCGCAAACCGCGACCATCGCCCAGATGCAGAGAATTACGGTCAAAACGCTCATGTCAGCTTCCGGAACGTCGGAACTACGGGTTAGTACGGTGATGCTGCCGCGTGGGCAGTCAATGCAGCGTGGAGCGCTCAGGCGCACCGAACAGCAGTTCGTCGATCAGGGCGGTGGTGAACGTCAGCTGCGTCTCGAGCGATTGGCGCGCGGCTTGCGCGCCCGCTTCGTCGCTGCGAGCGACGGCCGCGTGCGCCTGGGTGGCGAGACGCAGGATGGCTTCGGAACCGCGTTGCAGTTCGCGCATCGCGTCGTCTGGACCCGGCGTCGGCTGATCCCATTCCGAGGTGGCGAGTTCCGGCAGGTCGGCGTCGAGCCGGCGGGGCTTGTTGTGACGGGAAGACATGCGGGGCTCCTGACGGAAAATCGCGATATACGCGACGGGATGAATTCAGTGTGCGCCGCCCCCGCACGTTTCAATTCGGCGAACAGAAGCCGAATGTGAAGCCAATCCGGGAGCTTCGAGAAAAACAAGGGGTTTTTACCGAGCAATCACCGCTGGCGCGCCGCGAATCCAGTCGCCGGGGGCGGCGTTGGTTCGCGGCAGCGGGGGAAAACGTCCACCTTGGGGATGCGGAAAAAGCGGAAAACGACTTTGAGCGGCCTTAAGCTGCCGGAACGACGTCGATGCGCAATGCCTCGCCGCCAGCGGCAATCGCCAGCAGGTGGTCGACGTTCGGATGCGCGCCCGGGCGGTTGCGCGCGTCGGCCGTGTGCTCGGCGAACAGCGCGAGGCCGTAGTCGGCCGCCTTTGCATCGAGCGTGCCGAACGCGCGGCGCAGCTGGTTGTACACCGCGAGCGAGCCCTGCTTGCCCGGCTTGTTCTCGATGCTAGCGACCACGGCGCCGCTGCCATTGACCAGATCGATGCGGGCGATGCCGTCGATCGCCGGCATTCTGGCGAGATTTTCCTTGAAAACGTTGCTCGGTTCGATCACTGAAACCACTCCTTCCGTTCTAAATAATGCATGACGGGCCGTATCTTATCCGATAGACATCGAGCGGGTCACAATGGGTCGATCGGCAACAGTTGACCGAAGGCCCCCTCACCCCTTCGTCGCGCCAAATGTCAGGCCCGCGACAAAATGCTTCTGCATCGCAAAGAACATCGCGACCGACGGCAGCGCCGCCAGAATCGAGCCCGCCGAAACGAGATTCCACGCGGTCGTCCACTGTCCTTTCAGCGCGGCCACGCCAACGGTGATCGGCGCGGCGTCATCGCCTTGCGTCAGACATAACGCCCAGAAATAGTCATTCCACACGAACGTGAACACGAGGATCGCCAACGCCGCGAGCGCGGGACGAATCAGCGGCAGCACGATCCTGAAGAACACGGTCCACTCGTTCGCCCCTTCGATGCGCGCCGCCTCCACCAGTTCGAACGGCAACTGCTTGATGAAGTTGCGCAGAAACAGCGCGCAAAAGCCGGTCTGGAACGACACATGAAACAGAATCAGCGCGCTGACGGTGTTGAACAGCCCGAGTTGCAACGACAGATCGCGCACCGGAATCATCAGCACCTGAACCGGTACGAAGTTGCCCGCGACGAACGTCGCGAACAACGTCGAATTGCCGCGAAAGCGATAGATCGCCAATGCGAAGCCCGCCATCGCCGCGAGTGCGATCGAGCCCACTACCGAAGGCAACGTAATCAGCACGCTATTCCAGAAGTAATGCAGCATCGGCGACGTCGTCAGTGCCTCGCGATAGTTGTCGAACATCGCGAAGTGCTTCGGCCATCCCCAGTAGTTGCCCTCGCTCAGTTCTTCGGTCGAACGCACGGACGTGACCAGCACCGCGATCATCGGCAGCAGCCAGATCACGAGTGCGATCGGCAACGTCAGTTTGTATGCGCGGCGTGTGGCCAGCTTCCATTTGTCGATCGGAATCGGAAACATCAGCGGCTCCTTATTGCTCGGCGCGCAGCATCCGCCGCAGGTGGTAGACGATGTACACGAGCATGATGCCGAACAGCACCACCGCGATCGCCGCCGAATAGCCGATGCGGTAGTACTTGATCGCCTGGTCGTACATGAAATAGGCGAGCACCGTCGAGCTTTCGAACGGACCGCCGCCCGTCATCACCGAAATCAGGTCGAAACTGCGCAGCGCGCCGATGATCGTCACGACGATCGCCATGAACGTCGTGGGCCGCAACTGCGGCAGAATCACATGCCATAGCATCGACCACCCCTGCGCGCCTTCCATTCGCGCAGCTTCGATCTGTTCGGCGTTCAGCGTGGTCAAGCCGGTCAGATACAGAATCATGCAGTACGCGGTTTGCGGCCACAGCGCCGCGAACACGATGCCGAACGTCGCATAGCGCGGGTCCCCGAGCACCGGCACGCCGTGGCCGAGCATCATCGCGAGCAGGCCGAAGGTTGGATCGTAGAACCACGAAAAAATCAGCCCGACCACGACGCCCGACAACACGAACGGCGCGAAAAACAGCGACTTGACGATACGGATACCCGCCACCGCCTGGTTCAGATACAGCGCAACGGCGAGCCCCATTGGCGGTGCGAGCAGGAACAGCACGAGCCAGATCAGGTTGTTCTTCAGCGCCGTATAGAACGTCTGCGTATGGACCAACTCGATGTAGTTCGCGAGGCCGACGAAGGTCGGTTCGGTCATCCCATCCCAGTTGAAGAAGCTCAGGCGGATCGTCGAGAGGATCGGCCACACCACGTACACGGCCACCATGAAGCAGGCCGGCGCGAGAAACAGGAACGCGGCGCGGCGCTGCCGCCGCGCGGTCGGCGTCGGCCCGCGCCGGCGCGATGCGACGGACGCACCGCCCAGCGCACCGCCCGACGCCGGCAAGCCCGGCGCGCCGGATTCAACAGGACCGTCGACGCTATGACGGCTGACGGAATGCGACACGATCAATCTCCCGATCCGATGCATCGAACAGCGGCCCTGCGGCCGCCACCGCTCACTTCTTGTAGATACGCTGACGCGTCTGCTCGAGCTGCGCGAGGATGTCGTCGAGTTTCGACGGATCGGAGACGAACTGCTGCATCCCCTTCATCCCTTCGTCTGCCATTTCCTTCGTCATGTCGCGATCATAGAACTGCGCGATGCCGCCCTTCGTATTCGACAGAATCTGGAAGCCGATCTTCGAAATCGGATCTTCAGGCTCCGGCGACTTGCTGTTCGCGGACAACGAGCCGAGTCCCTTCGCGAGTTGCGCGCCGATCTCGGGCGTCTCGACGAAAGCAAGGAACGTGTGCGCATCGGACTTGTTCTTCGCCTTCGACGGAATATGCAGCGATTCGACCGGCCCATCCTCGGCGGTCGGCACCTTGGCGTCGATGATCGGGAACTGGAAGTATCCCATCTGCGGCTTCACGTTATCGGGGAAACCCGCCGCGACGAACGTACCCATCAACATCATGGCGGCCTTGCCCTGGAACAGGAACGGCTGCACCGCGTCGAGATCGTAGGACAGTGAATTATTGATGAAGTAGCCGTCGTCGATCAGTTGCTTCCACGTCGTATAGACCTTCTTCACGCGCGGATCGGTGTACGGAATCTCGCCGGCCATCAGCTTCTGATGAAACGCGTTGCCGTTCAGGCGCAGATCGAGATAGTCGAACCAGCCGGCAAGCGTCCACGCATCGCGGCCCGCCACCGCAATCGGCGTAATGCCGGCGGCCTTCAGCTTTTTCGCGGCGTCGAGAAACTCGTCCCATGTTTTCGGCTCGCCCTTGATGCCGGCCTTGTCGAACAGGTCCTTGCGATAGAACATTCCCCACGAGTAGTACACGGTTGGCGCGGCATACTGCTTGCCCTTGTACGACGATGCTTCCTTCGTCGACGCATACATGTCGTTCCAGCCGTTTTTCTTCCAGTCGCCGGTCAGATCCTCGAACAGGCCGCGCTGCGCGTAATACGCCATCCGTTCGCCGTCGTGCCAGTTGACGATATCGGGCGCGACAGTGGAAAGCCAACCCGGCAACTGAACCTTATAGGCTTCCTCGTCGATGAACGACACCTTCATGTCGATCCCGGGATGCGCTTTCTTGAACTCATCGACCACCTGCTGCCACACCGCGCGCTGGCTCGCACCCTTGTAGGCGATGTTCAATGCGAGCGTGCTCGCCTGCGCGGTGCTGACGACGGAGGTGCCCGCGGCAACCGCAGCCAGCGCGAGCGCCAGCAGAACCTTGCGTGGTTTCAATTTCATTCTGACTGTCTCCTTTGTTTGATGATTTTTACGTCGTTGTCGCTTGTGGGTCGAATGACTGCGTGGGATTGCTACGGCCAGACTTCTATTGCGAGCGGTACACCGCTACACCTTGCGGCGCCACCTCGCGCGAACCTATCACGAATGCGTCGTCGGCAACGTGGTCGAGCGCGTGGGCTTGATCGCCGTAGTTGAACACGTACGTCAGTGCGCCGCGACGGCTGATGCGCACGCTGTCGCCGAGCGCCTGCGTTTCGAGGCCCGCTTCCTGCGCGATCCGCGCGAACAGGCGCACGGTCAACGCGTCGTCGAACAGGCTCGCGAAGTAGTGATACGCGCCGCTTCGCACGTACGCCGGATGATCGTCCGCGAAACGCGCGCGCACGTCGAATGAAGACGATGCATCGCTGTCGATGAAATCGCGCCAGTGTCGCGCGAAGCCATCGGCCGTACCGCCCTTCTGTCCGAGCACCACCGCCTCGGTCACGTTCGGCCGCATCGATTCGACGCGCCACACGCGCAGCGGCAGCACCGACGTCAACGCGCCAGGCGGCAGATTCGCCGGAATCCGCAGCTCGCGGGTCTTCGAACCGGTGCGTGGACCGAGCACGACTTGGGCGCCCGAGCGCGCGAGACGTTCGGCGAAATCGTCAGGCACGACCGGCAGTGGCGGCACGACGACAAGACGATAGCCATCGAACGATGCATCGGCCGGCACGACGTCGACGTCGAGTCCGAGCGCGCGCAAAGCCGAGTAGTACTCGAATGCGAACCGCGGATAGTGAAAGTCCGCGCCCTGCGGATGAATCTCGAACAACCACTTCGCTTCATAGTCGTAGACGAGCGCGACTTTCGAGCGGATCGACGCATTGGCATCGGCATTCGCGGCGAGGACCATGTGAATTTCCGCCGCCACCCGCGATGCTTCATTGCCGCCGACGTCGAGCCGGTTGTCGGGCGTATTGAGCCCCGCGTGCATCTGCTCCTGCGCGAACGGCGCCTGACGCCAGCGGAAATACGACACGCAGCCCGCGCCGTGGGCGAACGCTTCCCAGCTCCACAGCCGCACCATGCCCGGCAGCGGCGCCGGGTTCCACTGCGCCCAGTTCACCGGTCCCGGCTGCTGCTCCATCACCCAGAACGGCAGCTTCGACATGCCGCGATACACGTCGTGACTGAACGACGCGAAATCCGGATGACCACTGCGCAACCAGCGCGCCTTGATGTCTGGCGCGAACCACTGCTCTTCGAGCGCGCCGAGCGGATAGCTGTCCCACGTCGCGACGTCGAGATCGGCCGCGACCTTGTAGTGATCGAACTCGGTGAAGAGCTGCATGAAGTTGTGCGCGACGGGCCGCCCTGGCGAATGTGCGCGAATGATCTCGACCTGCATGCGGTTGTAGCGCGCCACTTCGTCGGATGCGAAGCGCCGGTAGTCGAGCCGATGCGACGGATGCGCCTCGGTCACGGTGCCGACAGGCGCGTCGATTTCTTCGAAGCCGCGGTACTCCATGCTCCAGAACACCGTGCCCCACGCGTCGTTCAACGCCTGAATCGTGCGATAACGCGCCTTCAGCCACTCGCGAAAGCGCGCGACCGCGGCCGGCGAATAGCTGACGACGGTGTGATGACAGCCGAATTCGTTATCGGTCTGCCAGTACGCGACCGTCGGATGCTTGCCGTAACGCTCGGCCACCGCCGTGCAAATACGACGCGACGCCTCGAAATACGCGGGCGACGAGAAATCGTAATGACGCCGTGAGCCGAACGCGCGCGGGCGTCCATCGGCGCCGACCGGCAGGATCTCCGGATGACGATCGATCAGCCACTTCGGCGGCGTCGCGGTCGGCGTGCACATGACGACCTTCAGGCCAGCCGCGCCGAGCACGTCGACGGCGCGATCGAGCCAGCCCCAATCGTATTCGCCGGGCGTCGGCTCAATCCGGCTCCACGCGAATTCCGCAATTCGCACCTGCTCGATGCCGAGCGCTTTCATCCGCCGCGCGTCGTCTTCCCACATCGACTCGGGCCAGTGCTCCGGGTAATAACAGACTCCGATACGCATCCCTATGTCCCCAATGTTCTTCAAGCGTAGTGTTCGACGGATTCGAGCGACGCGGCCGCGAAGCCGTCCTCGGTGAACAGATGACAGGCCGTGCGCGACACGCGCAGGCTCGCGCGATCGCCAGCAACCAGGCGCGTGTTGCCGGGCGCCTTGGCGATCAGCACGGCGCCGCCCGGCTGATCGAGGTGGACGTAGCTGTGTTCGCCCAGCTGCTCGACCAGCGACACGGTGCGCGCGAGCACGCCGTCTTGCGGGGTCGCCGCGTGTGCGTCTGCCGATGCATCGACGAACTCGAGATGCTCGGGACGCACGCCGAACGTGACCGGCTGCGCTGGCTGCAAGCCCGCGCTGCTCACCGGAACGCGCACGTTCTCGCCCGTGTGATCGAGCGTGACGAGCACGCCTTGCGCATCGAGTGACGTCACCTTGCCCGGCAGGAAATTCATTCGCGGCGAGCCGATAAAGCCGGCCACGAAGCGGCTGCTGGGCCGGTGATACAGCTCGAGCGGCGCGCCGATCTGCGCGATGCTGCCGTAGCGCTCGGTGTCCTTGCCCGAATGCAGCAGCACGATCTTGTCGGCAAGCGTCATCGCTTCGATCTGATCGTGCGTCACATAGACCACGCTCGCCTTCGCAAACTGCTTATGCAGGCGCGCGATTTCGACGCGCGTTTGCCCACGCAAGGTTGCATCGAGATTGGACAGCGGTTCGTCGAACAGAAACACGCCAGGCTCGCGAACGATCGCGCGGCCGATCGCGACGCGCTGCCGCTGCCCGCCCGACAGCGCCTTCGGCTTGCGCTCGAGCAGTGCCTCGAGTTGCAGGATGCGCGCGGCTTCGCGCACCTTGCGCTCGATCTCATCCTTCGGGGTCTTCGCGAGTTTCAGGCCGAACGCCATGTTCTCGAACACGCTCATGTGCGGAAACAGCGCGTAGCTCTGGAACACCATCGCGACGCCGCGCTGCGCGGCCGGCACGTCGTTGACGATGCGCCCGCCGATCGACAGGTCGCCGTCGGTCACATCCTCGAGCCCGGCGATCATGCGTAGCAGCGTGGACTTGCCGCAGCCCGACGGGCCGAGAAACACGCAGAACTCGTTTTCGCCGATGTCCAGATCGACGTTGCGAATCACCGGCGCACCGTCGCCATACGCCTTCTGCACGCCTCGTAACGAAATGCTCGCCATTGCATCGACTCCGTGATTTAATCGGCGCGAAGTCGGAGATTAAGCGCTTAATCAGCAAGACCGAAAAATCGATCGCAAGGCGATCGTTGGGTCTGTCTCCGATATCGTTTTGTATGTTGGTGACGACAGATGTTGCCGCGCCTCGCGCCGTGATGCAAATGTCGGACAGCCATCCCAGATATTGACAACATCATGCCCACACTCAGCGAAGTTGCGCGTCATGCCGGCGTCACGCCGGCCACGGTGTCCAACGTGCTGCGCAATCGCGGCCGGGTCGGCGAAACGACCCGGCAACGCGTGCTCGACGCGGTCGCGGCGCTCGGCTACCGCCCGCATCTCGCAGCGCGCGCGCTCGCCGAGGGCCGCGCGCCGACGCTTGCGCTGATGGTGTCGAGCATCGCGAATCCGTTCTATCCGGAGTTCGCGCTCGCGGTCGAACGTGCCGCGCGCGCGAGCGGCCACTTCGTGATCATCTGCAATACCAACGAAGATCCGCTGACCGGCCGCGCGTACCTCGACCAGATCGCCGGCACCTTGTCCGAAGGCGTGCTCGTGACGAACGCGAACCTCGATTTAGCCGATCTGCACAAGACCGAAGCGCGCGGCACGCCGGTCGTCCTGTGCATGTGGGAACGGCCCACCGAGCCGCCCGGGCTGCCGTGCGTCGCGGTCGACTTCCGGCTTGCCGGCAGGCTCGCCGGCGAGCACCTGCTCGAACTCGGCCATCGGCGCGTTGGTGCGATCGTCGGCAGCAAGGCGTCGGGCATTCATGCGGCGCGCTACGAAGGTTTCGTCGACGCGTTGCGCGCGGCCGGCGTGACGAAGAATCGCGTGCGGCACGCGCTCGACACGATCCACGGCGGCTACCTCGCGACGCGCGCGCTGCTCGAAGCCGATCCGCAACTGAGTGCGATCTTCGCGACCAACGACCTGCCCGCGCTCGGCGCGATGCACGCGGCCGCGGATCTGGGCCTGCAGGTGCCGCACGATCTGTCCGTAATCGGCATCACCGACATCCAGCTCGCGCGCGAGTCGCGCCCCGCTCTGACGACGGTGGCCGTGCCGACGGTCGAGGTCGCCGGACTTGCGGTGGAACTGCTGCGCGAGTTGATCGAGACGTCGTACGGACAGGCGGGACGCGCCGCGACAGGCGTGCCGGCGCGCGTGCCGATGCGGATTTCGTCCGAGCCGAAATTGATCGTTCGCGCATCGACCGCCGCGCCGCGTTCGCGTTGAGGTGGCTGTCACCACCGCGACCTGACGTTGCAATCGACGGGGTTCGGTCAGCTTGCGGTGCGTCAACTCGCGTGACGAGGCTCGCGCGCCCCGACCGCCAACGCAATGACGGCCAATACCGCGGAAACCACCGCGAACGCGACGTTCGCCCACAAATGTCCGACCCGGGTCGACAGCAGCGCAATGCCGACCGCCGGCAGCGAGTTGCCGGTGTAACAGCAGAGCAGATACGCCGATAGCATTTCGGCACGTTGGTCCGCGGGCGCGAGCCGGTTGATCTCCTGCAAACTGCCGCGAAACCCGAGCGCCGCGGCGATTCCACACAGCGCCGTCGCCGCGATCAGCACGATGATCGACGCGACGACCTGCGCCGACAGCAGCAACGCGAGGCTCGGTGGCAGCAGCCACAGTCCGGCGAACATCGCGGTGCGGGCGGCGAGTTTCGATGTGACGATCACCGTGATCGCGCTCGCGGCGAACAGTTCGGCGACGAGCGCCCCACTCAGCGCGGGGCTGTGCAGATGCATACTGTTCGCGATCAGATTGGGCAACAGCGCCGCGAAAAAACCGAGCAGTGCGAACGTCGCGAATGCGGTGACAGCAGGCACGACGAATGCGATGCGCAATTGCGCGGGCACGCCGATGCGAGGCGCGAACGACACCTGTGCAAACGACCGGGCGCGCGCCTGCACCGTTTCGCACGCGAGCGCCGCCAAAACCACGGTCGCCACAAGCGTCATCAGATAAACGGCGAACCCCGTGCGCAACGGCCAGGGCGCGAATTGCGCGAGCAGACCGGTCAGCAGCGACCCCACTGCGAGCCCAGCCAGATTGACCGCCGCGGCAAGGCGGCTAGCGGGCGCCTTGTCGGCGCCGGCGTGCAATTCCGCGATCCACGCAGTCGCCGTGGCCGCACCGACACCGATCGCGAGACCGCTCACGGCACGAGCGATGAACAGCCACGCCGCATGCGTCGCGAACAGGAAGCACAGCGTGCTCGCGATCGCCGCTGCGAGCACGACCAGGCTGACCGATCGGCGCCCGGCTTGATCGGACACGCGACCGAATAGAAACAACGCGCCGAGATTGCCGATCACGTAAGTCGCGTACACGAGCGTGATCGTCAGCTCGGACAAGCCGAAGCGGCGTTGGTAGAGCGGATAAAGCGGCGTGACCATCGTGCTGCCCGCGTACAGCACGCCGAGCACAGCGGCGGCGGCGATCAGTGATGCGCGGGCGCCGAGCCGTCGCTGCGACCAGGGCAAATGCATCGGTCTCTCCGACAGGTTGACGTTCTGTCGATGCGAGCAAGTGCTGTTCCGCCGCGCCGTCTCGTCGGCACTCAGCGGTCAGCGAAAAAACGCGGGACGCGCCGCAAATTGCGTGGAAAGCCACTACTAAGCATTCAAATAGCTTTCAATCGAGCCAGGGATTTTCCCGAAGCCGAGGCGCACCATTGCGCACCGCAAGACGGCGTCAAAGCCTTGCCATACAAGGCTGTCAGCCTGCACGGTGTCGCCAGCGCGGCAAATTTCCGCGTTCACATTGCCTTGACGACCGGTCGCGCACCTGCTGTACTAAATCAACCAAAGTGATTTAGGCGATTCCCTTCGAACGAACATTGCGTCGAAGCGTCATCGCCGAACGTGGAGCCCACGGCTTCGCGGCTTCGGTCCATCTGCAGTACCAAAAGTCGTTGCCAATAACCGGAGGAGCGTCTCATGAATCTGAATTCCCGCAGGCGTCCTGTCGCCAGGACAATCGTATCGATGTGCGCCGCGGCAGCGGCGCTGTGGTGCGCGAGCGCGAGCCAGGCCGCCGACCAGCCCGTCATCGGCCTGATCACGAAGACCGATACGAACCCGTTCTTCGTCAAGATGCGCCAGGGCGCGGACGCGGCCGCGTCGAAAGACGGCGCGAAGCTGATCACGGCCGCCGGCAAGTTCGACGGCGACAACGCCAGTCAGGTCACCGCGATCGAAAACATGATGACGGCCGGTGCGAAAGCGATCCTGATCACGCCGAGCGACACCAGAGCGATCGTGCCCAGCATCAAGAAGGCGCGCGCGGCCGGCGTGATGGTCGTCGCGCTCGATACGCCGACCGATCCGCAGGACGCCACCGATGCCCTGTTCGCCACCGACAACTTCAAGGCTGGCGTGCTGATCGGCAAATACGCGAAGGCCGCGCTGAACGGCAAGCCCGCGAAGATCGCGACGCTCGATCTCGCGCCGGGCGTGTCGGTCGGCGTGCTGCGTCACAACGGCTTCCTGGAAGGCTTCGGCGTCAAGCAAGGCGATCCGTCGATCGTCTGCAGCCAGGACACGCGCGGCGATCAGGCGAAAGGCCAGACGGCGATGGAAAACTGCCTGCAGAAAGCGCCCGACATCAACGTGGTCTACACGATCAACGAACCGGCCGCGGCCGGCGCGTATCGCGCGCTGAAGGCAGCGGGCAAGGACAAGGGCGTGATGATCGTGTCGATCGACGGCGGTTGCGAAGGCGTACGCAACGTGAAGGCCGGCGCGATCGCGGCGACCTCCCAGCAGTATCCGCTGAGGATGGCCGCGCTCGGCGTCACCGCCGGCGTCGACTACGCGAAAACCGGCAAGAAAGTGTCCGGCTATCAGGACACCGGCGTCACGCTGATCACCGACAAGCCGATGTCCAGCATCGACAGCAAAGACACGAAGTTCGGCCTCGACAACTGCTGGGGCAACAAGTAACACGCATTGCACAGCGGCCCGTTGCGCGTCGTACCGGGCCGCCATCTGAATTGCCGCGTGACCCTCGTGTCACGCTCATGTATCGAGGATTGCCATCATGTCGACTCCCTCCGCGCCCGCCGGCCGCCCGCGCCAGTCTTTCACCGAGCACCTGCCGTCGCTTTCCGAAATCGGACCACTGATCGCGCTGGTACTGGCCTGCGCATTCTTTATCTCGCAGAGCAGCCGCTTTCTATCGTTCCAGAACCTGTCGCTGATCCTGCAACAGACGATGGTCGTCGCGGTCATCGCGATCGGCCAGACGCTGATCGTGCTGACCGGTGGCATCGATCTGTCCTGCGGCATGGTAATGGCCTTTGGCTCGATCATCATGACGAAGTTCGCGGTCGTGCTCGGCGTGCCGCCGATCCTCGCGATTCTGTGCGGCATCGGCGCCAGCACCTTGTTCGGCTTACTGAACGGTCTGTTGATCACGCGCATCAAGTTGCCGGCGTTCATCGTCACGCTGGGTACGCTGAACATCGCGTTTGCGCTCACGCAGATCTACTCGAACGCGGAAAGCGTGTCGAACCTGCCCGATGCGATCATGTTCCTCGGCAGCACGTTCAGGCTCGGACCGGCGGAAGTCACGTACGGCACCGTGCTGACGCTGCTGATGTATCTGGCCACGTGGTTCGTGCTGCGCGACACGGTGCCCGGCCGGCATCTGTACGCGCTCGGCAACAACGCCGAGGCCGCGCGACTGATGGGCCTGTCGTCGCAGCGGATTCTGCTGTCCGTCTACACGCTTGCCGGCGCGATCTACGGCATCGCCGCGCTGCTGTCGGTAGCGCGCACCGGTGTCGGCGATCCGCAGGCCGGGCAAACCGAGAACCTCGACAGCATCACCGCGGTCGTGCTCGGCGGCACGAGTCTGTTCGGTGGACGCGGCTCGATCGTCGGCACCTTGCTTGGAGCGCTGATTGTCGGCGTATTCCGTAACGGCCTGACGCTGATCGGTGTTTCCTCGGTGTACCAGGTATTGATCACCGGCATCCTCGTGATTCTCGCGGTCGCCGCCGATAAACTCTCGCACCGCGGCCGTTGATCCCGCACAGGAGCCTTGTCATGTTGACCTCCACCTCCTCTTCCACGTCCGCTGCGATGCCGGTTCTGCAGGCACGCGGGCTCGTCAAACGTTACGGCAACGTGACCGCGCTCGACGGTTGCGATTTCGAAGTGCTGCCCGGCGAGATCCTCGCGGTGATCGGCGACAACGGCGCGGGCAAATCGTCGCTGATCAAGGCGCTTTCGGGCGCGACGGTGCCCGACGAAGGCGAGATTCTGCTCGACGGCAAACCGGTCAAGTTCCGCAGTCCGCTCGACGCCCGCGCACAAGGCATCGAGACCGTGTACCAGGAACTCGCCGTCGCGCCGGCGATGAGCATCGCCGAAAACCTGTTTCTCGCCCGCGAATTGCTGAAGCCCGGCTGGCGCGGCTCGCTGTTCAAGATGATCGACAAGCGCCGCATGCTCGACGAAGCGACCGCGGCCATGAAGGATCTGCAAATCGGCATCCGCTCGATGCGCCAGGCGGTCGAAACGTTGTCCGGCGGCCAGCGCCAGGGCGTCGCCGTTGCACGCAGCGCGGCATTCGCGCGCCACGTGGTGATTCTGGACGAGCCCACCGCCGCGCTCGGCGTGAAGGAAGGCAACATGGTGCTCGAACTGATCCGGCGCGTGCGCGATCGTGGCCTGCCGGTAATTCTGATCAGCCACAACATGCCGCACGTGTTCGAGATCGCGGACCGCATCCATATCCAGCGGCTCGGCCGGCGCGCGGCGCTCGTCAATACGAAGGATGTGCACATGTCGGAAGCGGTCGCGATCATGACCGGCGCGAAGACAGCCGACGTGAAGGCGATCGCATGACGCGCCGCTCAATCCGCTGAGCCACGAGGCCGGTACACGACAATGGACACCCCCAGCACCAGCAGGCGTTCGCCGGTCAAACGCACGGTCGGTTCGAATCAGGTCGGCATGCGGCAATTCAACGAGCGCATCGTGCTGCAAACGATCCGCCTGCATGGACCACTGCCGAAGGCCGAGGTCGGCCGCCTCACGCGTCTTTCGATGCAGACGGTGTCGATGATCGTCGACCGGCTGATCGTCGACGGCCTGCTCGAAAAACTGGCGCGCGTGCGCGGCCGCATCGGCCAGCCGTCGGTGCCGATCGCGTTGCGCGGGGACGGCGCCTACACGATCGGCGTCAAGGTCGGACGCCGCAGTCTCGACGTGCTCGCGATGGACTTCGCCGGGCGCATCGTATGCCGCGACGTATTCGAGTATGCGTATCCCGATCCGCGCGCGCTGTTCCCCGCGCTCGAAAACAAACTCGCGCGCGTGAACCAGACGCTCGGCGCGAAGGCGGGCAAGGTGGTCGGCGTCGGTGTCGCGGCGCCGTTGTGGCTCGGTGGCTGGCGCGATTTTCTCGGCGCGCCGCCCGACGCGCTCGACGCCTGGAACGACATCGATCTGCGCGCGCGCATCGCGACGATGACCGGCCTACCCGTCGAGTTCGCGAAAGACACCACGGCCGCGTGCGCGGCCGAGCTCGTGATGGGCCAGGGCCGCGGCATCCACAACTTCCTGTATCTGTTCGTCGGCACGTTCATCGGCGGAGGTCTGGTGATCGACGGCCGTCTGCATGGGGGCCCGCACGACAACGCGGGTGCGGTCGGTTCGATCCCGCTGCGCGACGGCGGCGCACGCAAACCCGCGCGGCAGTTGCTGCACGCGGCATCGGGCTTCGTGCTCGAACAACTGTTCAGCGACGCGGGCGCGCCAGCCGCCGCGGCGCACGATCATCGCGCGCTATCGCCCGAGTTATGGCGGCATACCGAGCAATGGCTCGACGGCGCGTGCCCGGCGATCGCGAACGCGCTAACCAATGCGGCCGCGTTGCTCGATCTCGAAGCGGTCGTGATCGACGGCGAGTTCGACCGGGTACTGCTGCGCGAGATCATTCGCCGCACCGAGCGCGTGCTCGATCGTTTCGAATGGGAAGGCATGGTGCGGCCGCAATTGCTCGAAGGCGCGATCGGCGCCGATGCCCGCGCGATGGGTGGGGCAATTCTGCCGCTGTATGCGCATTTCGCGCCGGTGCATGAACTGTTTCTGAAGCCGGCGGCGTCGGAGGCGGGTTATGACGAGCGGTGAGTCACGATCCCGCTTTTGCCTCGCATGACGAAATGAATCGACTCACTTCGAGGCAAGCTTCGTCGCGGGCGGCGTCGATTCCGCCTGCGGCGCCGTCACCGTTTTCTCGACCGGCTTATCGAGCAACGGCTGCAACGCCGGTGCCATCGACTTCAGCAACTGCACAGCCAGCGCACTTGTGAAGTCGTAGCGCGCGGCATACGGCTCATGCACCCAGGCGGTCAGCGTGCCGTAGAAGCGGTTGCCGAGCGCGAACACAAAGGTCGCGCAGCGATTCACCTTGCGTGACTCGATGAGCCGCGCGCCCTTCGCGTACACGTTCAAGCGCTGATCGCCGGTGCCGGTCTTGCCGTAGACGGTGAGCGTTTCGCCGTTCGGGAACGTCATGCCTTGCGCAAGACGCCTCGCGGTACCGCCCGTCACGACGTCGCGCAACAGCATCTGCACTTCGCCGGCGATCTCCGGCGACACCTGCTGCTGCGGCGCGACCACCGCGCGCCTGAAATGCGTTTCGTACGGCGTGTCTTTCGCGAAGTCGATTTGCGTCAGCGTTTCGGTCGGCACCTTGTTGCCGTCGTTCGCGATCACGCCGATCAGTTCCGCGAGCGCCGCCGGACGATCTCCCGACGCGCCGATCGCCGCCGCATACGACGGCGTCAGCGACGCGAACGGATAACCGAGCGCCTGCCACGATTTGCCGATCGCGTCGTACGCGCGCAGTTCGACCATGCGCTTGATGCGGTGATCCTGCGTCACGTGATAGCGTGTCTTGAAGAGCCACGAGTAGGTGGACAGGCGCACGTCCTGGCTCGCGCTTTCGGCTTGCGCGAGCGTCGCGTCGGGATGCGAGCGCAGATAGTTCAGCGTCCACAGTTCGAGCGGATGCACGCTCGAAATATAGCCGCGGTCGTTCAGATTGAAGCGATTGATGCCGTACTTGTCGTAGAGATTCGCGAGGTCTTCGTCGTCGAGCATCGAAGCCGCCGGCGTGTTCTTCAGCGCCGCGTACATCATCTTGTTGAACCACGCATTCGATTGATCCGGCGCGACGCTGCGCAACGCGGTCGCCACTTTCGGCGGCGACTTGCGCACGCCAAGCAGCAACAGCGTGATCTGCTGGTCAGGCGTCTTGCCGTGGTATTTGGTGTAGAAACGCTTCATGTACACGCGGCTTTCCTGATCGGCGAAGCGCGTCAAGTACATCTTGCGGGTCGCCGGATCGCCGAGCCATTGCGACGACGGCCCGGTGGTCTGCACCATTTCATAGTGCACGATATCGCGCATCAGCCGCACGAACACGAGGTTCACCGAATGCTGGAACGCACGATGCACGGTCAGGATGCGGCTGTTGTCGTCGGACTCGAAGTTCGCGAAGGTCTGCGCGCCGCCGCCGGTAAAGAACGTCTCGCCCGGGCTCGCCGAGTATTTACGCTCGACGGCCGCGTCGAGCATAGGCTGCAGAGAATGATCGCGGGTGTGCAGCAGATAGTCGATCGCCCAGTGCGTCAGCCGATCGTTCGGATCGGGTGTGATCGCCTTCAGCTCGGCCGTGCTCAGCGACGCGTAACGGGTGTGCAATTCGGTGACGATCTGCAGATACGTGATGACGGTGCGTAGTTTCGCGGTCGAGCCGAGATTGAGGCGCGCACCCGAATTGATGTCGAACGGCTGGTTCACGCTGTCGGTCTGCACACGCACGAAGTTCGCGTCGCCGTGCCGCTCGAACAGCGTGAAGCTATAGGCGATATGCGACGGATCGTCGGACGCGCGCAACATTTCATAGCCGACGAGACCCGCGGCCTTCGCGCCGTCTTTGGTCGCGGCGGCGGCGAGGCGCTCGGCAACGGCTTGTTGCACGTCATTGTCCAGCGTGCCCGTCGCCTGCGCATCGAGGCGGTCCAGTTCATAGAAGCTGCGCACGCCGAGCGCGGCGAGCAGATGCGAGCGCATCGACGTGACCGCCTTGCGCGACACGAACGAGCCGATATCCGGTGTGCTGCGCGACGCGCGGTGCAGATCGACGTGCGCCGCCAACGCCGCATCGCGCAACTGCGCGGTGATCACACCGCCACTCGAGAGCAGTCGCAAATAGCTGTCGGTCAGCCGTTCGAGTTCGGGATAGCCGCGCTGCAGGAAATACGAGGGCGCGCGCTGCGCGATCATCAGCGACAGCACTTCGCGAAACGCCAGGCCCTGGTCGGGCAGATTCGCGTCGGTGGACGGCGCTTTCAGCAGCCGGTTGGTCTCGCGGAAATCGCGCCCATACCAGGCGGCGAGGCCATCGCCGATACCGTTGATTTCGCCGACGCCAGGCTGCGCGGCAAGCGGCACCGAGTTCAGATAATGGACCACGATCTGTTCGCGCGCGGGCAGCGTTTGCGGTCCGTTCAGATAAGCGCGCACCGACGCGGACGCGATTTGCCGCAGCTTTTCGGCCGGCGTCGCGGTGCGGCCGCCCGCCGAGTGACGGAATTTCTCGATCTGCGTCGCGAGCGTGCTGCCGCCAGGCGTCTGTTGATGACGATCGAAAACGCGCACGCCCTGGTCGACGAGCGCGCGGCTGAAGCGCCCCCAGTCGATCGCCGGATTGCGGTTCGGTTGAGTCGGATCGAGCAGATAGCGGTCCTCGATGAACAGTAGCGAGTTCACGACCAGCGGCGGAATGGCGTCGAAGCTGTCGTACACGCGGCCTGGAAACTGCACGCTGTAGAGCGGCGCGCCGGTGCCGTCGAACAATTGCAGGCCCGCCGTGTCTTTTTCGTCGTAAGGCGGGAACAGGCCGTCATCGGCTAGCGACAGCATGCGTTCGGAATCGCGCGCCTGCGAGCTGATTTCGAAGCCATGTTGCAACAGACGCTGCTGGATGTCCGGCAATAGCGCGTAGCCGAGGCGCGCGTCGTACGGCCCCTTGTCGGCTTGCGGAAAGCGGATGGAATGGCTGGGCCCCTCGGCGATGGAAAAACCGACGTCGCGTGTCAGCTCGGAAAGGTATCGCGCCTGCAGCCGCGAGGTCTCGATCTCGATCTGCACGAGACGCGCGACCAGCGCCGCCGCGAGCAGCAAGAAAACGGCCAGCCCCCAGTTGAACCAACGCCAATTCCGGACGGGCGCGGTGCCGGTCGCGCGGAGCGGAAACCGAAGCGGTGGCCGATTCATGGCTGCTCTCCCCGAGCGATGGCCAGGGCGTGGCGCCTGGCTCACTTCATTTAAATCAGTGTAGCTCGGATCGTGAAACCGTCACTGGTTGCAATTTCTCCGTCAGTGTCGCAACTACAACACCTGCCGGCGGCGGATGACAAAACGCGAACTGGCATGAGATATTGAAGGTCTTTTCAGAGGAAGACGGAGCCGCCTTTTCGGGCGGTTTTGCCGTTTCTGGCGGGCACTGCCGGAATCTAGTCGCTTTTTTGCTGGGTTTCTTACCGGCAACCGCGCGGACGGCTCGACAACCGTTCGGGCCGCGCCTAAGTTCGCGCTTTCGGTTGTGCTCGTTGTGTCTGCGCGCGCAGCAGCGCGATCAACCGTTCCGCCGGCGGCGACAGCACGCCGCCCTTGCGCGTGACGATGCCGAAAGTCTGCGATGGCGATTTGAGCCTGACCGGCACGATGCGCAGCATCTTGTGCCGCACGAACGGCCCCGCAATCGCGCTCGGCAGCAGCGAAACTAGCTCGGCGCTGCTTTGCAGCATGGCGACGGTCACGAAAGTGGACGCCGTCGAAATCGGATTGTCGGGCATGTCGAGGCCGGCGAGATCCAACTCGCGTTCGAGCAGCGCGTGCAGCGGCATGTGCGACGGATACATGACCCAGCGATGCCCGGCGAGATCGTGCAGCGTCATCTCGCGGCGCGGCAACGGCGAATGCTGATAACCGACCACCACCGCCAACGGCTCGTCGCCGAGCGGACGATACTGATACTTCGACGGGTCGGCCGCGACCGCCGCGCGGCCCACCACCAGATCGAGCCGGCCGTCGTCGAGTTGCGCGAGCATCCGCGCGCTGGTGTCCTCGACCACCTCGATCGACAGATCAGGTTGCGCCACATGCAATTGATTCAGCGCGGGCACCACGCAATCGGGAATGGCGCCCATGATCGCACCGAGCGCGAGCCGCCCGCCGCGCCCGGAGCGTATTTCGGCGACGTCCTGGCAGAGCGCGGTGAGATCCGTCGTCACGACGCGCGCATAGCGAATCACGCAATGGCCGAGCTGGTTGGGGATCATGCCGCTTTTCGAGCGTTCGAAAAGCGGCGCGTCGAGCATCGATTCGAGCTCCTGCAGCGCCTTGCTCGCCGCCGATTGCGTCATGGCCATCACGCCGGCCGCTTTGTGCAGCGATTTGTGATCGTCGAGCGCGATCAGCAGATGCAGCTGCTTCATGCGCAGCTTCGACAGCAGGACGTTGAGCGTGTCTTTCATCGGTCGGGTGAGTCGCAAAAGCGATCACGATATGGAAACAATTCAATATACCCGCGAGGCCTCGCGCCGTATAGTCAGCAACGGAGACAAGCATCGAATTGCGCCGCTCATTCGCTCGTTCGCGAGCCCACGCGCAACCCTTCCATTCCAGCACGGACCACATCGCCATGAGCCAACCGTCACATTCCCCCGCCCTGCGCGGCGTCTTCCCCGTCGTGCCGACCATCTTCGACGACGCGGGCCGCCTCGACCTCGAAGGCCAGAAGCGCTGCCTCGATTTCATGATCGACGCCGGCTCGAACGGCCTGTGCGTTCTCGCGAACTTCGCCGAGCAGTTCGCGCTGTCCGACGACGAGCGCAACACACTGATCCATGTCGCGCTCGAACACGTCGCGGGCCGCGTGCCGGTGATCGTCACGACCACGCATTTCAGCTCGTACCAGTGCGCGGAGCGCAGCCGCGCCGCGCAGGCCGCGGGCGCCGCGATGGTGATGGTCATGCCGCCGTATCACGGCGCGACGATCCGCATCGGCGAGCGCGGCATCTACGAGTTCTATCGTACGGTGTCCGATGCCATCCAGATTCCGATCATGATCCAGGATGCGCCGGTCAGCGGCACGCCGTTGTGCGCGCCGTTCCTTGCCCGCATGGCGCGCGAGATCGACAACGTGTCGTACTTCAAGATTGAAACGCCGCAGGCCGCTAACAAGCTGCGCGAGCTGATCGAACTGGGCGGCGACGCGATCGTCGGTCCGTGGGACGGCGAGGAAGCGATCACGCTGATGGCCGATCTCGATGCGGGCGCGACCGGCTCGATGACGGGCGGCGGGTACGCCGACGGCATCCGCCTGATCGTCGATACCTACGCGGCCGGCGCTATCGAAGCCGCCGCCGCGCACTATCAGCAGTGGTTGCCGCTGATCAACTACGAGAATCGCCAGGGCGGCCTCGCATCGTGCAAGGTGCTGATGAAGGAAGGCGGCGTGATCCGTTCGGACGCGGTGCGTCATCCACTGCCGCAGATGCACCCGGCGACGCGCGAAGGGCTGTTGAAGATCGCGCGTCGGCTGGACCCGCTCGTGTTGCGCTGGGGTCGATAATGCACATTGAAGCGCAGCGGGGCGCCTGCCGACGGGCGGACTGACGCGGGCTGGACGGCGGCGTACGATTGCCGCTACGCTAGGGTCTGTATATATACGCCCGCGCCCCATGCAAAGTTTCTACGAAGCCACCGTCACCCGTTCGTCCGCTTACGCGCCGCTCTCCGGCCGACGCAGCGCGCACGTCTGCATCATCGGCGGCGGACTCGCGGGACTGTCCACCGCGTTGGGACTCGCGGAGCGCGGCGTCGAAGACGTCGTCGTGCTCGAAGCGCAGCAGGTCGGCTTCGGCGCATCGGGACGCAACGGCGGCTTCGTGTTCGGCGGCTACAGCCTCGATTGCGCCGACCTGCTGAAGACGCTCGGTCCGACTCGCGCGCGCGAACTCTACGCGTTGACCACCGACGCGGTCGAGCTGATGCGCAAACGCATTGCGCGCTACCGGATCGATTGCGACGCGACCGATGCCGGCGTGATCCTCGCGAACTGGTTCGACGAACCCGCGCGTCTCGAAGCGCAACGGCGTCTGATGCGCGATTCGTTCGGCATCGACTGGGAACCGATCGCTGCCGGCGAACTCGCCGCGCAACTGAAAACGAGTCGCTATCACGGCGGCCTTTTCGAGCGCAACGCGTTCCATTTTCATCCGCTCAAGTACGTTGTCGGCGTCGCCGCGGCGGCCGCGCAAGCGGGCGTGACGATCCACGAGCGCTCGCCGGTCGTGAGCTTGCGGCGCGACGGCGCGGGCTTCGTCGTCGGGACGCCGCAAGGTGCGCTCGATGCGCGCCACGTCGTGATGGCGGGCGGCGGCTATGCGCGCAACGTGTACGCGCGCGTCGAGCGCGCGGTGCTGCCGATCGCCACCTACGTGATGGCGACCGAGCCGCTCGGCGAACGCTTGCACGACGCGCTTGCGACGCGCGCCGCGATCTACGACACCCGCTTCGCGTTCGACTACTACCGCCCGCTGCCCGACACGCGCATCCTGTGGGGCGGCCGCATCTCGGTGCGCGACCGCGAGCCCGAAGCTATCGCGCGACTGCTGCGACAAGATCTGCTGAAGGTCTATCCGCAGCTACGCGACGTGCGCATCGAGCATGCATGGGGCGGCCTGATGAGCTATGCGCGGCACAAGATGCCGCAGATCGGCCGCAGCCCGGATGGCGTCTGGTACGCGATCGGTTTCGGCGGACACGGCATGGCCCCGACTACTGTGTCGGGCGAACTGCTGGCCGCGGCCATCGCCGGTGAACGCCCGCTACCCGACGCGTTCGCGACCTTCGGCCTCACGCGCACGTACGGCGCGCTCGGTCTGGCCGCCGCGCAGCTCACGTACACCGCGATGCAAACACGCGACGCGCTCGCCGCGCGCCGCCGTCCCACACGCCCGGTCGCGTAAGCGTCACGCAAGCTCCGTCGAAATGCCTCCGCCGATGCCCGAGACCCGCGCCAGAGGCCCATTTCGCCATGCTAGAATGCGCCGTCACTGCCGCTCGAAATCACAATGAAAAAGGGAAGCAAGGCCGCCGAGCCTGATACCAACGGCGTCGTGTCCAACGCGCCGCGCGCCGAAGGCCGACGTGTCGACGCCCGCCGCAAATACGATCCCGAGCAGACGAAGCGCAATATCCTCGACGTCGCGACGCAGGAATTCTCCGCGATGGGACTGACGGGCGCACGCGTCGATGCGATCGCGGAACGCACGAACACCACCAAGCGCATGCTGTACTACTACTTCGGCAGCAAGGAAGGGTTGTATCAGGCGGTGCTGGAAAAGGTCTATGGAGACATTCGCGCGCTCGAACAGGATCTGCACGTCAGCGAACTCGATCCGATCGAGGGCATGCGCGCGCTGGTCGAATTCACGTTCGACTACCACGATCGCCAGCGCGACTTCGTGCGCCTCGTGACGATCGAAAATATTCATGGCGCGAAGTACGTCGAGCAGGTGAAGACGTTCAAAGGCCGCAACGTCACCGTGATTCACACGATCGAGGATCTGCTCGCGCGCGGCATCGCGGCCGGCCAGTTCCGCAGCGACATCGATCCGATCGATCTGCATCTGATGATCAGTTCGCTGTGCTTTCATCGCGTGGGCAACCGGCATACCTTCGGCACCGCGTTTGGGCGCGATCCGTCACATCCGCGGCTGCGGGCGCGGCATCGGGCGATGATCGTCGATGCGATCTTGCGGTTCGTGAAGAAGGACGATTGAGGCGGTTGCGTAGCGCCCGACTGAAAAGGAAACGGGATGCGGTGAAAGCCACATCCCGTTTTTTTTATCGCTTCGAGAAACGAAGCGCGTTCAACAATTTACTGTCCCGGCAAACCGGTGACGCCCGTCGACGTGGTCGCCAACGTCGGCACGAGGTTTGCCCCCGCGGCGTTCTTGATCGTGCTGTTGGTAAAGGTCCAGTTGCCCGCATTGGCGATCGAACCGGCGCCCACGGAGGTGCCCGACGATTTGACGGCCGTGATGTTCACGTTATTGAACGTGAAATTGATAAACCGGCCCTTTTCCGCTTCACCCGCGATCGTATAACCCGCGACGCCGAACACCGCGCTCTCGACGTGCTTCATCGTGATGTTCTCGAACCTGAAGTTGCGGAAGATCGGATAGCCGTCCGACGCGTTGGCCGGCATCACGAGAATCGACGGCCAGTACGGCGGTTCCACATACGTCGTGCCGAACGTGGCCGGCACTGTGCCGCCGGCCGGCCAGTTTTCGTTGCCTTGCATGAAGTAGTACGCGTCGTCGACGTTGATGTCGTGGATATAGACGTTTTCCATCACGCCGCCGCGCGTCGGCGCGGATTTGAACACGAACACGCTGTAGACAGCCGGCCCGCCCGTCTTGTAGCCGACGTTGCTGTTGATCTGCGCGGTCAGCGGCGAGACCTGAATGTTCGACACCTCGATATTGTTCGCGCCGCCCGACGTTTCGCTGCCGATCGTAAACGCAGTCGCGCCGGCGCGCACCGTCGAGTTGCGGATCACGACGTTCGCTGTCGGCTTGTTCACGCGCAGCCCGTCGCCGTCACGGCCCGACTTGATCACGAAGCCATCGTCGTTCGCGACAATGTCCGCGTTCTCGACCAGAATGTTCGTCGACGAGTCCATGTCGATGCCGTCGGTACTCGGCATGATGCCGGTCGCTGCCGTCGGGAAGTTGTAGACGTGGACGCCGTCGAGATGCAGTTGGTCCGAGTAGCACAGGTGGATGGTCCAGAACGGCGAATTCTGCACGGTCACGTCCTTGATCGTGACGTTCGTCGACTTGTACGTTTCGATACCGCGCGGCCGCTGCTCGTCCCAGTTCAGCGCCCATGTGACACCCAGCGACGAATGGAACGTCGTGCCATCGGCGTAATAGTGCGACCACCACGATTGCCCGTTGCCGTCGATCACTCCCTTGCCGGTGATCGTCACGTTGTCGGCGTCGCGAACGTTGATGATCGCGGATGCCCAGTTCATCTCGATGCCCTGCACGCGGGTCGGCACCTGCGGGTACAGCGAAAGACCATCGGGATAGAAACCGTTCGTTGCGCCGGACGCGATGGTTTCGATATTCCACCAGCTCTGCGCCTGGATGGCCTTCAGCGTCACGCCTTCATCGATCTGCAAGGTCGTGTTCGAACCGACGAACAGCGCGCCGGTCATGAACGTGCCCTGCGGAAATACGACCGTCCCCTTCGCGGCGCTCGCGGCATTCAGTGCTTTCTGGATCGCGGCGGTGTCGTCCGTCGAACCGTCGCCTTTTGCGCCGAACTCCGCGACGCTGAACGTCGTCTTGACGCTCGGTGAAGACGCAGGCGTCGCGGGCGCGGCCGTCGCGTCCGAATCACTGTTCGATATCCCACCACCGCCGCAGCCCGCCACCGTCATGCATGCCAGTGCAATCGCCAACCATCCCGTCCTCATGTCCCCTCCCACGGTTTGAAGATACGACTCGGAATTTATGTTGTAGGCATTCTCTTCATTGATGGGATGTCATACAAGATGGTTTACCCTGCGCTCCAGAAAGTCTTTCTGGGTCGCGCAGATGCGATAAGACATCGTATAACGTGGGATGCGACGACCCGGTCACCAAACGCAAAAAATCCCCGGTTGCCGCCGCACTGCGACGACAACCGGGGATTCGAATGGAACAGCGACCGTCAGATGAAACCAAGGCTCAGCAGGAAGACTTAATCCTCCAGTACGATCCGCTTGATATCGCCGACGATGAAGATGTACGACAGCGCACCGATCAACGCGACGACGCCGATAAATACCAGCGCACCCACGAACGAACCGGTGGCCGCGACGACCAGGCCCACCACGAGCGGCGTCACGATACCGGCCAGATTCGCGGCGAAGTTGAAGATGCCGCCGGTCACGCCAAGCAAGCCCTCGGGCGCGATATCCGACACGAGCGTCCAGCCGAGCGCGGCCATCCCCTGCGCGAAGAACGCCACCGACAGAATCGCGATCACCACGACGTTGCTCTCGACATAGTTGGCCAGAATGATCGTCGACGCGAGCAGCAGACCCGCGATGATCGGCAGCTTGCGCGCGACGTTCGGCGATTTGCCACGACGCAGCAGCCAGTCGGACAACACGCCGCCGAACATCACGCCGATCGACGCCGCAATGAACGGCATGATCGCGAAGAAGCCGATCTTCAGCCACGCCATATGACGCTCGGTGGCGAGATACGTCGGGAACCACGTGAGGAAGAACACCAGCGTCGAATTGCCCGCGAACTGGCCGAGGCAGATGCCGGTCAGCTGACGATGCTTGAGCAGCCGACCAATCGTGCGCCATTCGAAGCCAGGCTTCTTCGACGCGGCTGAATCGACCGTAGCCGCGACATCCTTGTTGCGATGCGTAAGACCGCCGCCTGCCTCGATATAGTCGAGCTCTTCCTGATTCGCCGACGGATGATCGCGCGGCTCGCGATACAGCAGCCACCACACCACGCCAAACGCGATACCGACGCCGCCGACCACGAGGAACAGCGAGCGCCAGCCGAACGCGCCCATCAGCATGAACAGAAACGGGCTGAAAAACGCGAGACCGATATATTCGCCGACCGTGTAGGTGCCGGTCGCCATCGCGCGTTCGCTTTGCGGGAACCAGGTGGCGACCACGCGGCTATTGGTCGGAAAGCACGGCGCCTCGGAAACGCCCAGCCCCAGACGGAAAGCGAACAGGCCGCCGATGCCCTGCACGAGTCCCTGCGCGAGCGTGCACAGCGACCAGAACGTCATCGACAGGAAGTACGTGAGCTTGCTGCCGAACCGGTCGAGAAACAGGCCGCCCGGAATCTGCGAGGCCACGTAGCTCCACGAAAACACCGAGAACAGCAGGCCCATCAGCGCGGCGTTGATGCCGAGTTCCTTGGTCAACTGCGGTGCCGCGATGCCGAGCACGGTGCGGTCGAGATAGTTGATCATCGTGCCGACCGCGAGCAGCGCGAGGATCTGATAACGGGCTTTCGAACGGCGCGCGGGGCTCGCCGTCCTGTTCTGCGCGGGTGAGCCCGCGGAACTGGATTGGAATGGTTGCGGCATGTCGTGCTTGTCTCCTCGATCAGCTTGGGTGCCGGTCTTTACGCGGCCGGTTAGCGTTGCAACAGCGATTGAAAGTGGGCGTAGACGCGCTCGGCGTCCGGCTCGAGGCCCGTGAAAATGCGCATGGCATCGACCGCCTGGTAGACCGCCATGCCGCCGCCGCTCAGCGTGCGGCAGCCGAGCGCCTCGGCCGCCTGCAATAGCGCCGTGCGGATCGGGAAATAAACGATGTCGGCAACCCACAGGTCGCGGTGCAGCAATTCGGCCGGCAGCGGCAGGCCTGGCATTTTGGCCATGCCGGTCGGCGTCGCGTGAATCAGCCCTTGCGCGGCCGCGAGCGACTGTTCGAGCGACGTGCCCGCGCTGACCTTGGCTTTAGGGAAACGCGCCTGCAACTCGTCGGCCAGCGACCGCGCACGCGCGGCATCGACGTCGAACAGCGTCAGCGATAGCGCGCCAAGGTTCAGCGCCGCGTGCGCGACCGCCGCGCCCGCGCCGCCGGCGCCGAGTTGCACGACGCGCTCCAGCGACACGTCAGGCAGGCCGCGCTGGAATGCGCGCGCGAAGCCGGACCAGTCGGTGTTGTGACCGATGCGCTTGCCGTGCTGGAACAGCACGGTGTTGACCGCGCCGAGCGCGCGGGCGTCGTCGGACAGTTCGTCGAGCAGCGGGATCACCGCCTGCTTGCACGGATACGTGATGTTCAGGCCGTTGTAGCCCATCCGTTCGGCTGCCGTCAGCAGTTCCGGCAGCGCAGCGGTATCGAGCTGTAGCGCATCGAGATCGATACGTCGATACACATAGTGCAGACCGAGCTTGCTGCCCTCTTCCTCGTGCATCGCGGGCGTGAGCGAACCGCTAATGCCGGAGCCGATCAGGCCGACCAGAAAGGAGTGGGGCGTCGCCCGCAAGCAGGCCTGCGCATTGGCCACCGCGGCAATTTGCGCGTCGCTCCTGGTATTTCCCCGCGGGTTCGCTTGAGTGTTCGCTTGAGTGTTCATTTCGCCGCCCTATTCTTAAGAATCGTCGCCATCCGTTCCAGCGCGAGCACATAGCCCTGCGTGCCGCAGCCGATGATGATCGCGTCCGCGACAGCCGACACGTACGAGTGATGCCGGAACGCTTCGCGCCGATGCACGTTCGAGATATGCACCTCGATGACGGGCTTCTCGATCGCGGTCAGCGCGTCGGCGATCGCGACCGACGTATGCGTGTACGCGGCCGGATTGATTACGACGCCGTCGACCTTGGTGCGTGCCGCGTGCAGCCAGTCGATCAGCTGATGCTCGGCGTTGGACTGACAAAAGTCGACCGCGAGGTCGAGGCGCTCGCCCGCGTCGCGGCACAGCTTCGCGACGTCGTCGAGCGTTTCCGCGCCATAGATGGCCGGCTCGCGCGTGCCGAGCAGGTTGAGGTTCGGTCCGTTCAGGACCAGTACGGAGGCAAAGCTCATGACAACGACTCCCGCAGAATAAGGCGCGACTCGAACCGCGGCACCCGCGGCGGTTCGTCGACGCATGGCGAAGTGTGCGCGCATCGGCCGTCGCCGTCATTCGGGGTTTCTACGAATTTGTACCATCTAGTTAGTTTGTATAGACTGTCGAAACTCCCGACTAGCGTGGGGGATTCCGGCCTGCGTCTTGCTGCGGTGCGTAACGAAGTGGCTCATTTTGCGCATCGCAGCAAGTCCGGCAGGCAGCGCCCGCAGGCGCGCCGCAGTGGTTTGCCTGTTCCTTTTCCCTCGTTTGTCTGTTTCCGCAGGAGCCGTTCATGCAACGTTCGATTGCCACCGTGTCGATTAGCGGCACCCTCGTCGAGAAGCTGAGCGCGATCCGCGCGGCGGGCTTCGAAGGTGTCGAAATCTTCGAGAACGATTTGCTGTACTTCGACGGCTCGCCCGCCGACGTGCGCCGCATCGCCGACGACCTCGGCCTGAAGATCATGCTGTTCCAGCCGTTTCGCGATTTCGACGGCGTCAGTCCCGAGCGGCTCCAGCGCAATCTCGACCGCGCAAAGCGCAAGTTCGACGTGATGCACGAGCTCGGCACGGACCGCATCCTCGTGTGCAGCAACGTGTCGCCGGACACCATCTGCGACGACTCGCTGATGATCGACCAGCTCGGCGCGCTGGCCCGCGCGGCCGAGGCGGCCGGCGTGATCGCCGGTTATGAGGCGCTGGCGTGGGGCACGCACGTGAAGACCTACCGCCACGCGTGGAAGCTTGTCGATGCAGTCAACCATCCGAGCCTCGGGCTCGTGCTCGACAGCTTTCATACGCTATCGCTGAACGACACGCCGGACGCTATCGCCGACATTCCGGGCGAGCGCATCGCGTTCGTGCAGATCGCGGACGCGCCGAAGCTCGCGATGGACGTGCTCGAGTGGAGCCGCCACTACCGCTGCTTCCCCGGCCAGGGCGACTTCGATCTGGCGAACTTCACCGCGCAGGTCGTCAAAGCTGGCTACAAGGGTCCGCTTTCGCTGGAAATCTTCAACGATGGCTTTCGGGCCGCCCCCACCACGAGCACGGCCGCGGATGGCCATCGCTCGCTGCTGTTCCTGGAAGAGCAAACCCGCGCGCTGCTGGAAGAGCAACAGCAGCCGCAGAAGACGACGAGCGACCTGTACCGCTCGCCCGCGGCGCCCGCGCACGTCGGCTATCAGTTCCTCGAATTCGCGGTCGATCACACGACGCGCACGCAGCTCGCCGACTGGCTCGGCAAGCTGCGCTTTCGCCAGGCCGGCCAGCATCGCTCGAAGGACGTGACGCTGTATCGGCACGGCGCGGCATCGATCGTGCTGAACGCCGAGCCCGATTCATTCGCGAACGCGTTTTTCCAGCAGCACGGTTTGTCGCTGTGCGCATCGGCGTTTCGTGTCGATGACGCGAGCCAGGCATTCGAGCGCGCGGCCGGCTTCGGCTACGCGCCGTTCTCCGGCCAGATCGGGCCGAACGAGCGCGTGTTGCCGGCCGTGCAGGCACCGGACGGCAGCCTCGACTATTTCGTCGACGAAACACCGGATCAACCCACGCTATTCGAAGCCGATTTCGTGCTCACCGACGTCAACGGGCCGAGCGAGGTCGGACCGCTCGAGCGCATCGATCACGTGTGCCTGTCGGTGCCGGCGAATGCGCTCGATACGTGGGTGCTCTTTCTGCGCACGGCGCTCGGCTTCCTGGCCGAGCCGGGTGTGCTTGTGCCCGATCCTTACGGCCTCGTGCGCAGCCGCGCGCTGCGCAGCCCCGACGGCTCGGTGCGGATCGCGCTGAACGCGTCGGTGGACCGCCATACGGCGGTCGCCGAGGCGCTGCATACGTACCACGGCTCGGGCCTGAACCACGTCGCCTTCAGCACCGGCGACATCTTCAGCGCGATCCCTGAGTTCGTCGCCGATGGCGTGCCGCTCCTGCGCATTCCGCGCAATTACTACGACGACCTCGCCGCCCGCTACGCGCTGTCCGACACGCTGCTCGAAGCGATGCGCGCGAACCATATCCTGTACGACCGCGACGAACGCGGCGGCGAGTTTTTCCACGCTTATACCGAGCAACTTGACCAGCGCTTCTTCCTCGAGATCGTCGAGCGGCGCGGCGGCTATGACGGCTATGGCGCGGCCAATGCGGCGGTGCGGCTCGCGGCGCAGGCGCAGCGGCGCAAGTAACGGCGAGGCGCCGGAGGCACGACGGCGGCGCCTTCACTGGAAGTCGCCGCGTCGATACTGACTTCGTCTTTTCAGGCACGCGATCTGCGTCTCCGATCGAGGCAGGTTCGCCGTCTCGATATAATGACGCCTGTTATGCGGTCCAGCCCGCGCGTTTGCCTTGCATCATGCGCGCCGCAATGCGGTGCAATGCGGCGCATGGGCCCTAAGCCGAATCAACGCCAGGAGACATATGAAGAAGTTCGCTGCAGTCCTGTCCCTTTCGCTACTGCTCAGCGCGTGCGCGTATTTCCAGAAGGACCCCGATTCCGGCGAGCCCGTCACGGACACGGCGACCCAGCGTTCCGTCGACGACGTGGTCGCCTGTCTGACGCAAATGGCCAATCATCACAACGCCGCCTTCAAGTCGACCGGGATCCCGCAAGGTCAGATGCTCGACTTCGGCGACTCGAACATCGTCAAGGTACGCAGCGACAACGGCGCGACAACTTACCGTTTCTATGCGGGCAAGCGTCATGTAAGCAACCTGTGGATCGAATCGGCAGGCAAAACCTGCGCGCCATAAGGCTTTGTGGCGCATACAGGCGAAGTTCCGGGCGCCGGAATCTGATCCATTGAAACGTTCATGTCACGGTGTTACAGGACAATGGAGTCTTAAGAATCGTTTAAGACTTCGTCCGCATGATCCCCGGACACGTCCCCGCACAAGGTGCGCTCCATGAACCAGCCCGAACCGAATACCAACGAAACACCGGCCAGACGGCCCACTATCCTGCGCCGTCTCCTGAGCCATCATGAACTCGCGACGCTGCTGCTGTTGCTGCACGCGCCGATCGATGCATCCGCAAAACCCGAAATTCCGCAGCTTTACGAAGCGGGTCTCGTCGAGACCGTTTCGAACGATGCCGGCACGTCGCATATTCGTCTGACGTCCGAGGGTAATGCGGTGTTGCGGGGGCTTGGGGTGAAGTAACGACTTCAATCGCGACTCGGTCATCTGAGGCCGCGTCAACGCTTTGCGTTGATGCGGCCTTTTCTTTTCGGTTGAGGCGCAGGCATTCGAGCGTGGCCAATGTTTTTTGGCGGTGCTTCAGACGGCCGCGCTTCTGCAAACAGTTTCGTAGATTATCCGAGGCACCTTTAAGAACGCTCCGATTGTGCGGCACAGACATACAGGCAATAGTCATCGCTCCGCCACCTCAGGGACTTTTGGAGCAAAGAGCAATGACTGTAAGCTGCCGTCAGTTCCCGCCAACGCTGCCAATTCCAGGAAGTGATATGCGAGCTGATGGGCGAGTACAGGTGCGATGACGCACGCCCGTTTTTTTCGACGGTGCGTCAATGCGCTCGGGATCTGGCTCGCATTGGGCACTGCTCTCGCATGGGGTACCCAACGATTATCGTTCGAGATACCGTTATGGTTCGCCGATTTCGTTCGGTGGCTATTACGTTATTTATATCCCGATTGGATGCCCGATGCTTACGTCGAAGCTTGGAGCAACTTTGTGCTGATCGTTTCAGCATTTATCGTCGCTGCCGCGATCGTGGCGCCGGTAAGCGTCATCGGGTCGCGCACGAAGCGATTCGCCTGAATCCCGGATTTCACACTCTACCAATTTGCCATATCAAGCAAATCCTTTAAAAACTGATTTTGTGCTTTGCGAAGATTGTAGATGCACTCCTGTTGCAAAGCTGGAAACATCGATCCATCGTGCTCCGTTTCCCACTTTGCGCCGGCGTTACGTGGCAATTCGCAGTACCTCACGGATGCATCTTGCGTTGCCATGTACTGGTCCAGCAATTTCGCATGCACGTTGCCGTTCGGCATGGTCGCACGCAACTCGTTATAGATAATTTTGTTCTGGGCCATCAGGTCTTTCTGTAACTCGGAATAGCATACAGCGTCACCGTAACCGCCCCCCAAATGCTGTAGGCAATCGGGGTTCGACTTAGCGACCGCAAGACTAAAAAATAACACGCCTGAGATCAGAATAAGTACCCAATTCCTAATGCGATGCATCGTAGACTCCTGAGACAAATAAACGGGCTTCGGCAATCCGACGATTCTTAACGCCCCGATTTGTTCCCACCCGATACGTCAGTATGAAACCATGCATATCGTCATAATGACCTGTATTAACTTTTCTAATAATTTCGCTGGCGCCGTCCCCGGAGCCACAGTTATATACGATACTCACAAGCGCATCGTATTCGAACTGAAACAACGGAACCTTCACGCCAGCATTTAGACGTCTTTCTACCTCGGTAACGTTCCGCCGTCTGAACGCACGCGCGCGTTCCAGGCTGATTACCTGCCCAACCTCGATGCGGTCGGCAGGGACAATGCGATGCCCACATCCGACAGTAGGAATTCCAACATTGTCCCGATAGGCCTTCAAGATGAACCCCTCTGTTACCTGATGACCTCTGTACACGCCATTTAATGCCCCTGACTCCCATACAGCAGTAAAAGACAACCCGTCCGGGCTAACATGCCATGGCTTGCCGATCCTGTCCGACTGAAGAATTACAAGTGAATTCGGATTTGTGTCTGTTAGTGCTGCTCCCAGTGCATCAGACATTACGCCTCCCTGTGACCAATAAAAAGGTGAATGGATCGCGCGCCCTCTGTCTGGTAGCGCTTGGTGCGCCCCTGCAAATCGGTAATGCCGTGAACAAGTGCGCCCGATGGAAGTCGGGCAGTGTAATACGTATCAGGGAGCGCGTTACCTCCTGTATCCGTTAGCGTGAACCGCTGGTCGAAACAATTCCGCGGGCGTTCGCGACAATCGCACGCCCATGCGGTGCCCAGGGCTTCGGCCATCCGGTAACCGGTTGGATACGACTTCAGCCTATCGAACGGAAACCATTCGCCGGTTTCCGCGTTCAGCGCCATTGCGGACGGCATTGGCGGGAAATTTGAGTAGACTGAATAAGTGATACGGCAAAGCAGGCATTCTTCCTTACCCTCGGCACCGTCCTGTTTATGTTGTTCCATTAGACCTCTTCTGATTTTCCGGAGAACGCCCATCGAATAAACCATTTAAACGGGTCACGGTCAACGACTTTAATTCGAGATAAAACCGTTTTGCTGATAGTCCTCGCCGATCTGGATCATGAGTTCCAGCAGGTTCCGCTGGTCGTGTCCTTCCTCGATGGTGACGGCAGGACTCTTTAACGTCGAAGTCGCAAGAGTAATCAGGTGTCGAAGTTGCTGACTTTGCCGCTCCCAAAGGTGGAAGACGGCAAGCGCAAGTCGTTTATATCAGAGAGCATCTATAGGGGGACGTGAGCTAGATTGCTCAAGCCACTCAAGCCTGCCAAACCCCATACCCCGCTTCGCGCAACCCGATCGCCAGCTCCACCTCCATATCCTGCGCGCCGCGATAAGGCATCGGGTTGAACACTTCATACAGTTCGGGCATCAGACGCAAGCCATAGTCGCGCACGAAGCGATTCGCCTGAATGCCGGCTTTGTGCCGATCGAAACGCAAGTCCGGGTCGAGCCCCGTCATGCCGACGTACACGCACGGCTTGTCAAAACGGTAATCGGGATTCGCGCGACGAAAGCGCGCCTCGTTCCACACCTTGTCGTCGAGCGCGACGACGTACACGTAGTAGTGATGCGCGCGACCAGCCATGACACGCGCGATGCCGCTCAGTTGCGCAGCGTACCGTGCAGCAACATCCGGTATTCGGTCGGCGTAACGCCGACGGTCGCCTTGAACTGACGCGTGAACGCGCTGTGATCGGTGTAGCCGCAACGCGCGGCGACATCGGTGACCTTGTCGTGCGAAACCAGCAGCGCGGTCGCCGCGTCGAGTCGCGTTTTCAACAGCACCTGGCGCGGCGTCAGATGAAACACCTTATGAAAGTAGCGCTCCAGCTGCGCGACCGACATGTCCGCCATCGCCGACAGCTGCTTCAGGTTCAGCGGCTGCACGTAATTCTGCTGAATCGACTGCACGACCGCGGCAAGCCGGCTGTAGGCCGGATGGCTGCTTTCGTCGGCTTTCAGATCGCGGGAGATGCCGGCGAGGCCGACCACCTTGCCGGCGGCATCGCGCAACGGTTGTTTGCAGGTCAGGCACCAGCCCGGTTGACGGCCCGGATACAGATGCAATTCGAGCTGATCCAGCATCTGGTTGCCGATGCCGATGATCGCCTTGTCCTGCGCGGTATAGATGCGCCCAAAGCGGTGCGGAAACACGTCTTCCGCGGTCTTGCCGAGCAGCGCCGCTTTTTCCTTGAAGCCGCAACGCGAAGCGAGCGTGCGGTTGACGAGCGCATAACGCGCGTCGGCGTCCTTCACGAAGAATACGACGTCCGGCATCGCGTCGAATACCGGCTCGAGCAACCTGAAATGCGACAGCATGCCGGACAGCGTCGTATCTTCCGGTTCGAGCGGATGAGCCAGCGTGTTCATCGTGCGGTTCCGTTGGTGCGTGCCTGGTTGAATGCGTCGGATTGCGTCCGCGGGATCGCTGCGCCAATGCGGCCGGGCAGCCTCGATCGATTATAGAGCCGCGCGGCGCCCGCCAATATCTGCCGCGGGTAAGCGCGGAGCCGTCATGGCGCCGCTGTCGGCGGTTCGGCGGCGCTCATCAGCGTACCGATTTGCGCCGGGCTGAACGGTGGATGCGGCGCGGCGGCCGGCCAGCCGAAGTATAGGTTCGCGGCCGCGCCGCAGATGCGTCCCTGGCAAGGCCCCATACCGCAGCGCGTCTGCAGTTTCGCGTCGCGCCAGTCGGCGCAGCGGCGCACCTCGCCGACGCTCACATCCTCGCAGCGACACAGCAGCGTTGCATCGGCGGGCGGCATGCGTGCGGCCTCGCCCAATGCAAACGACGCCGCGACGCGCGCGCCAAAGCCCCGCCAGCGCGCGCGTTGCGAAACGAGCGCCCGCAGCGCGGCGGGTAGCGCAGCGGCCGCGCCGCTCGCGACGAGACCAGCGATTTCCCCTTCCGCGCACGCAAGCTCCGCGCCGCCGACGCCCGTGCACTCGCCCGCCGCATAAACGCGCTCGAGCGACGTGCGCTGCTGATCGTCGACGACGATCTCGCCCGCGTCGTTGATCGCGCAGCCGAGCGCCTGCGCAAGCGTGACGTTCGGCAGCAGTCCGTAGCCGCACGCGACGCGGTCGCAATCGAGCGTCACATTGCGCTCCCCGCGCCGGATCGTCACCTGTTGCACGCGCTGCGCGCCGCGCGCTTCGCGCACGATGCTACCGGTCCAGTAGCGCAGTCCGCCGAAGCCGCGCGTGAGACTGAGCGCCTGACGCAGCTTCGCAGGCTCGCGCAGCAACGACACGCCGAAACGCGCGACATCGGCCGCCGACGCCTGCTCGACGACCGCGATCACGCGCGCGCCGGCTTCTCGGGCGGTGGCGAGCGCGGCCATCAGCAGCGGGCCGCTGCCGGCGATCACGATCCGTTCGCCGCGCACCGGCATGCCGCCTTTGATCAGCGCCTGCAACGCGCCCGCGCCGGTCACGCCTGGCAGGGTCCAGCCGGGGAATGGCAAAAGACGCTCGCGCGCGCCGGTCGCAAGAATCAGCCTGTCATAGGTGATCGACACGCCGCCGTGTTCGGCGGATTCGAGCAGCAAGCCTTGCGCGCCGAGCGGCGCGATCACACGGGTCGATGGCCAGTCAGTGAAGTTTTGCTGCGATTGCAACACCGCGAGCAACGCACGCAGCGGCGCTTGCGGCGGATAGGCAGGCCCCTGGCGCCAGATCTGACCGCCAGCGCGTGGATTGTCGTCGATCTGCGCAACCGTCGCGCCCGCCTGCGCCGCCGCCCGCGCGGCATGGAGCCCAGCCGGACCGCCGCCGATCACGACGATGTCGAAGTGCTGAGTCATGCGTGTACTGTCCCGTTTCGTGTCTGCACGCGCTGGCCGTCGCGGCACAGCGTCTGGCACGCGAGCACGTGCGCACGGCCGTCGATCGTGACGCGGCACTCCTGGCATACGCCCATCCCGCACAATGCCTCGCGCGGTTCGCCTTCGACCGACAGCCGCGAGCCGCTCACCCCCGCGATCGCGAGCGCCGCGGCCACGGTCGTGCCGGATGTCACTTCGACGCTGCGGCCGTCGACCGTCAAACGGATGCGCGCCGTGTCAGTGTCAGTCATGAGCCACCTGTTCTGCAAAACGGACCGGCAGATACGGTTCAAATGGAATCGGCGCGGCGTGGCCCGCGATCTGCGCCGCGAGCAGTTTCGCGGTCGCGAGCGAGGTCGTCACGCCGAGCCCTTCGTGACCGACCGCGAGCCACACGCCGGACGCTGAACCACGTGTAACGTCGGACGCAAATTCGCCGGCCGGTCCGATCAGCGGCAGGCCGTCCGGCGACGCGGCACGAAACCCCGTCCACGCGCGGATGCCGCTGAGCGTCGGCAACGCCGGCAGATATCGCGCGGCGCGTTGCAGCATCTGCGCGAGCACCGGCATCTCGACGGTGGGATCGATCGTTTCGAACTGGCGCGACGAGCCGATCAGCAGTTGCCCGGTCGGACGCGGCTGCGCATTGAACGCGACCGACGTGCCGGTCGCGTGATGCGCGCTCTTGATGTAGCCAAGTTCGAGCAACTGATGACGGATGAGCCCCGGGTAGCGGTCGGTGATCAGCAGGTGGCCCTTCTTCGGCTGCAGTGGCAGCGACGGCAGCAACTGCGCTGCCCCGAGGCCGTTCGCGACGACCACGCGCGCCGCGCTGATGCGCTCGCCGCTCGCCAGCGTGACGCCCTCCGCATCGATCGATGCGACCGGCGCACCGAGCCGCACGTTGATATTCGCCGCCTGCGGCGACTGCATCAGTAGCCATTCGGCAACAGTCGGCGCGTACACGATGCTGTCGTGTTCGATGCGCAAGCCGCCCGCCATCGATGGTGCAAGCGCCGGTTCGCAGGCGCGCAGTTCGGTCGCGTCGAGCAGTTGCGCGGCGACGCCTTGCGCCGCAAACGCCACTTGCATTGCGCGCGCGGCTTGCCATTCCTCGTCGTCGGCGGCGACCCATAGCGTGCCGCAGCGCGCGAACCCGTCGCGCTCGCGCAGCTGCGGCGCGAGCGCGAGCCACAGCTCGCGGGAATAGCGGCTAAGCGCGAATTCGGCGGGCGAGTCGTTCATCACGACGATATGGCCCATGCCGGCCGCCGTCGCGCCGCCGCCGATGCGCTGCGCGTCGAGCACGGCGACGCGCATGCCGAGCGCGGCCAGTTCCGCCGCGCAAGCGGCACCGACGATGCCCGCTCCGATGATCAGCGCGTCCGGGCTCATGCGGTACGAATACCCCACGCGAACGGATCGCGCTCGTCGAAACACAGACGGCCCTCGGCCATGATGTGCGCGTGACCGGTGATAGTCGGAATCACATGGATACCATCGCCCGCCGCGCGATAACTGGCCTCGAACACGCTGCCGATGATGCTCTGCTGGCGCCACACCGCTCCCTCGGCGAGCTTACCGTCGGCCGCGAGACACGCGACCTTCGCGCTGGTGCCGGTGCCACACGGCGAGCGGTCGTACGCATTGCCGGGACACAGCACGAAGCTGCGGCTGTCGAGGCCGTCGCGCGAACCCGGTCCGAACAGCTCGATATGGTCGATCAGCGCGCCGTTGGCGCCGGTGATGTTCTGTGCGATCAGCGCGTCGCGAATCGCCGAGCTGAACGCGCTCAGGCTCGCGATGTTCGCGGCTTCGAGCTCGTGCCCATGCTCGGCGACGAGGAAAAACCAGTTGCCGCCCCAGCCGATGTCGCCGGTCAGCACGCCGTAGCCCGGTACATCGACCGGCACCGCCTTGCGGTAGCGATACGCGGGTACGTTGCGCACCGCGACGCCGCCATCTTCGTTCAGCGTCGCCTCGACCACGCCGACCGGCGTTTCGATGCGGTGACGTCCGGGCCCGATCCGCCCCATGTGCGCGAGCGACACGACGAGCCCGATCGTGCCGTGCCCGCACATGCCGAGATAGCCGACGTTATTGAAGAAGATCACACCGGCCGCGCAGGTCGGATCGTCGGGTTCGCAGAGCAGCGCGCCGACCACCACGTCCGAGCCTCGCGGTTCGGTGACGATGCCGGCGCGCCAGTCGTCGAAGCGCGTGCGGAAAACGTCGAGCCGTTGCGCGAGCGTGCCGCCGCCCAGGTCCGGGCCACCCGACACCACGAGGCGGGTGGGCTCACCGCCGGTGTGCGAGTCGATAATGTTGAGGGTTTTCATGTCGCCCATGGTAGGAATCGCGGGGCGGTGGGTCTTGGTGCGCGTGCGCGCGGATTGTGACGATTTTCGCATAGCCGGGCGGTGCGGGACCCGCCGCGCGCGGGGCGCGCGAAACGTGCTGCTGTTCGGTGCGTGCGCCGGCAATCATCTCCGAACACGGCAACCGGGCCAACCGATACCTGAACACGAGGATAATGAACAGCGCTGGCGGGCACGACGGGCTACAACGCGGATTTCAGCATATACCTGAACGCCGCGACCTCATGCCGTCCGCGCCGACTGCAAATCTTCACCCCCGGACACCGGTTCGCCGAGCCACAGTAACCGGTAGCCGGTCTTATACACGGGCTGCAGCCGGACACCATTATGCGGCTCGAGCGCGAGCAGCAGACGCAGCCGCGACACATGACTGTCGATCGTCCGCGTGAATTCGTGCAGTTCGCGGCCCCACACCGTCGCGTAAATATGATCGCGCGACATCACGCGATCGAGGTTGGAAAACAGCAGCGCCGCGATCCGGTACTGCGTGGGCGACAGCCGTACCCGCTCACCGCGCAGCGTGACCGCCCGGCGGATCGTGTCGAAGCGATAGGGACCAATCTCGAAACAGCTCGCGGCGCTGCAGCGCTCCGGATACGCGCGCCGCAGCAGTGCCGCGACACGCGCGCGGAACTCGGCGTGCCGCAGTGGCAACGCGAGGTAATCGTCGGCATCTCCGGCGAGCGCGCGCACCATGCTTTGTTCCGACCCGTCGCTCGAAACGACCATGATCGGCACGCGCTCACCCGCCACGCGGCGCACCGAGCGCAACAGGTCCGCGCCGGCTGGCCGCGTATCCTGCCAGTCGAGCACCAGCAGATCCATCGTGGAGTGCGCCAGCGTCCTCGACATGGCGAGGGCGTTTTCATGGGTCGCGCAGAAATGGCCGGCTCTCACCAGAATTGTTTCAATCGACTGGCGCACGACCGGGTCACGCTGAAGGACAGCAACGCGCATGGGATGAACTCTCGACAAGGACACGCAGGTCATTCTCGGGGGCGCATCCGGTCCCTCCCGTCGGAGCATTCTTAATTTCAGCCGCTTTCGTCGCCCAACTGAGCGCTTCCGCAAGGCTCCCGCTTTCATCCTGTAAAATCCGCGCCGGCTTCTGTCGTCAGCGCGCCCGCCTTATCCGAACGGCGCGCCCGTGTCCCGTGCTCTACCCAGCGCCTGCCACACTTCTCGCCCGACCACCGCCGTATGTCCACGCGTCTGCCGCGTGGCTCCCAATTCATCGAACGACAAAGCAATGCAAGCGACAAATCTGGGTGGAGCGCAGGCTGTCACCCCACGCCCGCTTGGGCACAGCGATTACAAGACACTCGGTCTCGCCGCGCTCGGCGGAGCGCTCGAGTTCTACGACTTCATCATCTTCGTTTTCTTCGCGCCGGCGATCGGCCAGTTGTTCTTCCCGGTGGCGATGCCGGACTGGCTGCGTCAGGTGCAGACCTTCGGCATTTTCGCGGCCGGTTATCTGGCGCGGCCGCTCGGCGGCATCATCATGGCGCACTTCGGCGACCTGTTCGGCCGCAAGCGCATGTTCACGCTGAGCGTGCTGCTGATGTCGGTGCCGACGCTGCTGATGGGCCTGATGCCCACCTACGCGAGCATCGGCGTACTCGCGCCGGTGCTGCTGCTCCTGTTTCGCGTGATGCAGGGCGCGGCGGTCGGCGGCGAAGTCCCGGGCGCCTGGGTGTTCGTGTCCGAGCATGTGCCCGGGCGGCACGTCGGCTATGCGTGCGGCACGCTGACGGCCGGCCTCACGGCGGGCATTCTGCTCGGCTCGCTGATCGCGTCGGCGGTCAATCGCCATTTCACGCCGGCTGATATTTCCGCGTATGCGTGGCGTGTTCCGTTCCTCATCGGTGGCGTGTTCGGCATGTTCTCGGTTTATCTGCGCCGCTGGCTGCACGAGACGCCGGTGTTCGCCGAGCTCAAGCAGCGCGAGGCGATCGCCGCCGAAGTGCCGCTGAAGGCCGTGCTGCGCGATCACGGCCGCGCGGTCGTCGTGTCGATGCTGCTCACGTGGATGCTGTCGGCGGCAATCGTCGTCGTGATCCTGATGACGCCGACGCTGCTGCAAAAGCAATTCCACATCGAGCCGGCCACCGCGCTGCTCGCGAACTGTGTCGCGACGCTGTGTCTGACCATCGGCTGCGTGATGGCGGGTTCGATCGCCGGACGCATTGGCGCGGGTCGCACGATTTTCGTCGGCGGGCTTGCGCTTGCGCTTACGTACTATGTGATGTTCCGCCAGTTGGCCGTCGATACGTCCCTGCTCGTGCCGCTGTATGCACTGGCCGGGCTTTTCGTCGGCGTAATCGGCGCGATTCCGCTCGTGATGGTTCGCGGCTTCCCGCCGATGGTGCGCTTCTCGGGCATCTCGTTCTCGTACAACGTCGCGTATGCGGTGTTCGGCGGTCTGACGCCGATCGCCGTGTCGCTGATGATGAAGTCGAACCAGCTGGCCGCGCCGCTGTATGTCGCGGCGATCTGCGTGCTTGGCGCGCTGACCACGCTGTTCATCAAGGATGCGCCGCCGGCGCGCTGATCGGGCGGATCTCGCGTTGACTCACAGCTAGCGCGTCGACGAAGCCCTCGGCGACGGCGCACTTTTTTACGCGCGATCGCTCGCAAAGCGACATCCATACTTCACGCCACGCCGAAACGTGGTGCGCTGCATCGGGCTTACGATGCAGTCATGAACTCTTCCACCCCCTCCTTTTCGCCCGTGCTCGGCCGCGTTCTCGCGAGCGTCAGCGTCGGCTTCGTAGTCACGCAACTCGATGTGACCATCGTCAACATCGCGCTGCCACGAATCGGCGCTGACTTGCACGCGAACGTCGCGGGCCTGCAATGGGTCGTCGATGCGTACACGCTCGCGTTCGCGGTGCTGATGCTGTCCGCCGGCGCGCTCGGCGACCGCTTCGGCGCGCGGCGCATGTACGCGTGCGGGATCGTGCTGTTCGCGCTCGCGTCGCTGGCCTGCGGGCTCGCGCTCGACGCCCCGATGTTGATCGCCGCGCGCGCGGTGCAAGGCATCGGCGCGGCCGCGATGCTGCCGAACTCGCTCGCGCTGCTTAATCAGTCGTTCGGCCACGAACCCAAGCTCCGGGCCCGCGCGGTCGGCCTGTGGACTGCGTCCGGCGCGATTTCGATTGCGGCCGGGCCGGTGGCCGGCGGTCTGCTGATCGCCGCGTTCGGCTGGCGCAGCATCTTTCTCGTCAATCTGCCGATTTGCGCGGCCGGCCTGCTGGCGACGCTGCTGTGGGTCCCGCGTGCGCAAACCGCGCAGCGCGGCGCGTCGGCCGCCGCTCGCGGCAACACTGACGCGCAGCCGCGAGGCATCGATCTCGGCGGCCAGTGCCTCGCGATCGTCGCGCTGACCGCGTTCGTCGCCGCGGTGATCGAATGGCGGCCGCTCGGGCTCGCGCATCCGCTCGTGGCGAGCGGCTTCGCGCTGGCGCTGCTGGCGGCGGGTGCGTTCGTGTTCGTCGAAGCGCGCGTCGCGCGTCCGATGCTGCCGCTGTCGCTGTTCGGCACGCGCACGTTCAGCGCCGCCGTGCTGTTCGGCATCTGCGTGAACCTGACGTATTACGGCATGGTGTTCGTGCTGAGCCTTTACCTGCAGCGCGTACGCGGCTACACGCCGTTGCAGGCGGGCCTCGCGTTCCTGCCGCTGACAGGCGGCTTCCTGATCTCGAACGTCGCGAGCGGCTGGGTGATCGGCCGCTTCGGCGTGCGTGTGCCGATGATCCTCGGGGCGATCACGGCAGGTCTCGGCTACGGCCTGCTGCATCTCGTCGACGCCGGTACGCCGCTGATTGGCCTGTTGCTGCCGTTTTTGCTGATTCCGTCGGGCATGGGACTCGCGGTGCCGGCGATGACCACGGCAGTGCTCGCATCGACCGAAGCGCGGCGCGCGGGCACGGCGTCGGCGGTATTGAACACGGCGCGCCAGGCCGGTGGCGCGGTGGGCGTGGCGGCGTTCGGCGCACTCGCGGGCGGCGCGGCCGCGACGCAGATCGTGCAGGGGATGCAGGCGGCGACGGCTATCTCGGTGGGCTTGCTGGTGCTGGGCCTCGTGCTCGCGTGTTTCGTGCATCCGGAGCCGCACGCCGCGGCAACCTCTGCGCGCGGGGCGAGCGCCGCGAGTCAGTAAGCGGTGTGCGTAACGCGCTTGCCTACAGCGACGCCTCCTGAATGATGCCGGTATCGATTGCGCGCTCGATCAGGCCTTCGTTGCGCACCTTGGCGATCGCATCGGCGACCAGTTTCTGCGGGTCCTCGATCTCGGCCTTCAGCTCGCCGATGAATCCGGACGCATCCAGAATCACCAGCGTCTTCGCGGAATCCGCGAGGCTGATGATCACGCGATGCGGCGTCGGCCCTTCGCCGAGACTCGCGCACAATTGCGTGAGCTTGCCGCCGATCATTTGCTCGAAGTTCTGAATCATCATCTACTCCCTTGATTGCCACGGATTGGACCCCTGCTGCGTAGCAGGATACGGGCCGCGTGGAGTGCGCGCGCTCGCGCCTCACAACCCGCTGAGGCCGCCGCGCGGCGCGCGCGCGCCGTCGATGCTCAGACGCCCCGCGCCCGTCACGAATAGCAGCAGAAAACCGCCCGCGATGCCGATGTTTTTCCAGAAATGGATCACCATGTCGTGTTGCAAGGCCGGGTCGGTGATATTCCAGAAGTCGTGGCCGAGCACCGCCGTCGCGACCGTATACACGGCCATGATCAGCGCGAGCGGCCGTACCTTGAAGCCGACCACGAGCAGCAGGCCGCCGAGCACTTCGACCGCGGTTGCGATCGGCGCGGCGATCTGTACGAACGGTACGCCCTTCGAATGCAGGTAGCCGACGAAGCCCGCATAGCCCAGCAGCTTCATCACCCCGCTCCACAGGAACAATACCGAAAGCGCAAGACGGGCGATGAAAATAATGCCGAAATCGACGGGACGCGACATTGGGGGACTCCTGTAATTGAATAAGCTGCTGACCCGAACGGACGGCCTCAGTTCCCTGCCTCGCCCCTGAGCATATGTGCAATGACGGCGATTTCCAAGCTCGCTCAGGCGGGCGGATACGTGGCGACCTCGATCAGGTTGCCGTCCGGATCGCGGCAATACACCGACGTCATCTTGCCGCGCGCGCCGTCGCGCTCCACCGGTCCCGCCTCGATCGCGACGTGTTGCGCGAGCCAGTGCGCCTTGACGTCGTCGGGGCTCGCGGTGGTCACGAAGCACAGGTCCGCCGTACCCGGCACCGCCTCGCGCGAAGTGAACCATGCGACGGTATCAGCCGACGCGGGACGCAGGTTGATCTTCTGATTGCCGTAGGTCATCGCCACGCGCGTGCCGGTGCGCGACGCGAACTCGGTGCGTCGCATGCCGAGCATCCGTGCGTACCACGCCGCGCTGACTTCGACGTCGGCGACGTTCAGAACCAGGTGGTCGAGACTGTCTAGCTGGAAGCTCATGGTTTGTCGTGACGAATCGAAAAAGGTTGAAACGACTATGCGCGTGGCGCGTCCGGCGCGAGCAGCACGCCTTTCGTGAACACGAAGCAACCGTAGCCGCGCTCCTCGCCAGTCGCGATCACGCAGTACGCCTCGCGCGCACGCTCGTAAAACGCGAATCGCTCGATCGACACGAAGGGCACCTCGCGCCCCTCCGCCGCATTGACCTCGGCTTGCGCCTCGCGCTGCACGGCGGGAATCGAATGCGGCTCGCCAACCACTTCCATGCGCGACGCGGGATGCTCGATGAAGGTGTCGAGCGGCAGTACCGACAGCACCGCGCGGATCGCACGCGGCGAACTGACACCGTCGAGACGCAGCGGCTTACCGAGCACGGTATCGCGCGCGACCGCGTCGGCCGGGAAGTTGGCGTCGCAGATCACGAGCTCGTCGCCGTGGCCCATCGAGCGCAGTGCGTGCAGGATATCGGCATTCAGTAGCGGGTCCAGATTTTTCAGCACAGGGTTTCCTGGTCGGTTGGGAACTTGCCGCGGGGGTGGGTCGTGTGCTTTGCGCAAGATGATGCGTGTCACACGATCATCCGCACGACGATCGATTGTAGCAAGCACATCTCGCGGGTTGCGGCGCTGCGCTTGCACCACACTGCCAGCGCAGCCATCCGACCACCGCGAGCAGCACGAGCCCCGCGCCACCGAGCACCGGCTCGCGCCAGCCGAGCAGTGCGATGAACATGAACGCCCGCGCGCCGCCGAGCAGTGCAAAACCGGCGATCGCGCTCGATAACGCGTCGAGCGCGGCCGCGACGCGCAGGAACCCGAGATGGATGTGTGCAGGCTTCGCAGCGGCGGGCTCGTGCATGATCGTCTCCGTGTAAAGCGCCTTAGGCGCCGCCGGGGGCTTCGTCGAGGAAACCGGTGACCGCTTGCAAGCGCCCATGTTCGTCCACCACACCGAAGTCCGAGCCCTTTACGATCGCCTCACCCGCGGGCGTCGTCAGTGTCCACGAGAACCGCAGGCGATTCGCGAAGCCGTCGACGTCGGTCGTACGGCGAAACGTGTGATGCGGAAAACGCTCATGCACCGCGCGGATCATCGCGTCGATGCCATCGTGGCCGGTACAGGCCAGCAGCGGGTCGCGATAGTCGGCATCGGCGCTCCACGTTGCCGCGATCAACTCGCGACGGCGCGCGCCATCGGTCTCGTTCCAGCTATCGAAATAACGGTCGATCAAATCGGTATGCGCATTCATCTGAAACTCCTTGATTGGCAGGACTGAGCACTTCGCGCGGCATACGCATCGCATGCGGCGGGCTCGGAATGAAGATTGGCTGCTCGCGTGCATTGCGTCGATTACGTGGGAGGTAATCAAGCGGATGCAGCGCCGCTTGCACGCATTGAAATTTGGCGGAGCATTACCTGTCAGGTAATCGATTGCTTGCGCGCTTCGACTATGATCGGTGGCATGAACACACTCTCTATCGCACAAACGGCTCCGTCATCCGCGCCGACTGCCACCCGCGCGGTCGGCGATCTGCTTCGCGAATGGCGGCAGCGGCGGCGCATGAGTCAGTTGCTGCTCGCCACGGAGGCCGACATTTCGACGCGCCATCTGAGCTTCGTCGAATCAGGGCGCGCGCTGCCGAGCCGGGAAATGGTCATGCATCTGGCCGAGCGCCTCGACGTGCCGTTGCGCGCGCGCAATGCGCTGCTCGTCGCGGCCGGTTACGCGCCGCTGTTTCGCGAACGCCCGCTCTCCGACCCGCAGCTCGCCGCCGCGCGTGAAGCCGTCGAGTTGGTGCTCAACGGACACGAGCCCTACCCGGCACTCGCGATCGACCGGCACTGGACCATCGTCGCGACCAACAATGCGATTGCGCCGTTGTTGAGCGGCGCGAGTCCCGAACTGCTGAAGCCGCCGGTCAACGCGCTGCGCCTGAGCCTGCATCCGCAAGGCATTGCGGCGTCGATCGTCAACTGGCATGCGTGGCGCGAGCATGTGCTGGCCCGGCTGCAACGGCAGATCGACGTCAGCGGCGACGACACGCTGAGCGCACTGCGCGACGAACTGGCCGCCTATCCCGCGCCGCCGGATGCCGACGCCACCACGCCGGACGATGCGGCTCTCAACCAGATCGCCGTGCCATTGCGGCTGCGCACGCCGCTTGGCGTGCTGTCGTTTTTCAGCACCACCACAGTCTTCGGCACGCCGGTGGACGTTACCCTGTCGGAACTCGCTATCGAGGCGTTCTTTCCGGCGGATCAGCAAACCGCCGCGGCACTGCGCGAGTTTGCCGAACATCAGCGCGGCTAGCCGCCCGCGCGCCCCGTCCGCCCGACTCACCGAGCGATTCGCCAGACCGGCTACTGATCCTTACTGCGTCGTTACAAATTTCCGGCTCCGCCTTGCAGAGTTTGTAACCGGGGGTGCATCACCGCGTTACAACCTCGATCTGCCCCTCACGCGCCGTCCAGTGCGAGTATTTATTACCGCCAATTCCATCGCTTTCTATTCCCTTTCTGATTTCGAGCCAATTTGCCGATTGCCTGACAGGGTGGCCCGGCGCTCGAACCGTTGCGCGAGATTCCCACCCAGCAAGGGTTTTCATGGATTAGAAGGGAGTCTCGAAAGGCTGAAAATCCACCTCGCATCATTCGTTACAATGGCGTGAAAAACTTACCGAAAATTGATGCATTTTTTTGAGATATTTTTTCGACAAGGGATTGCTTTCTGGTTTTACGCTTCATACAATTCGTCCGAGCTGTTACGAAATGTAACGTCTTGTATCAAATGTTCGCTGTCTGTCGCAGATCGCAACACGTAGCCGGAGGCAACGTTTCCGGCGAGGCAGAAAAGACATAACGGCGCAAAGCCGACATAGTAATTCGGGGCTTCGGAAACAGAAAAAATGGACCGTAGCAGCGAGACGCTGGATTCAATCCGCGAGATCAACTTGTCTTACATCATGCTCGCGCAACGCATGTTGCGCGAGGACAAACCGGTCGGAATGTTCCGGCTGGGACTGTCGTCGGAACTGGCCGACTTGCTTGCCGGGCTGTCGCTCGCGCAGATCGTCAAGCTGGCCTCTTCCGACCAGCTTTTGTGCTTCTTCCGCTTCAACGACCATGCGATGTTGTCGGCGTTGACGCAAACGACGAAGCACGCCGCCGTTGCACCGACCCACACGGCGATCCTGCTTGCAGGCCAGCCCGCCGAGCAATTTGCCTGATCGAGGTGACTGCAATGCTCAAGCGAAGCCTGACCGAAGATGCACAGGAAGTATTTCGCGCGATCGCGCTGATCGAGCTCGGCGCCCGCATGCAGGTGCTCGAGAGCGAGCTGACGTTGTCGCGCGACCGTATGATTCGCCTGTATCGCGAGGTCAAGGGCGTATCGCCGCCCAAAGGCATGCTGCCGTTCTCGGCGGACTGGTACATGACGTGGCTCGCGAACATTCACGCGTCGCTGTTCTACAACACGTATCTGTTCCTGAAGAACGAGGCGCGTTGCTCGCATCTGGATGCGCTGACCAAGGGCTATCGGCTGTATCTCGAACACTGTCGGCACAGCGAAACCGAAGCCGTACTGGATCTGACGCGCGCGTGGACGCTCGTGCGTTTCTTCGACGCGGACATCCTGCAGCTGACCAAATGCTGCCGCTGTACCGGCAAGTTCGTCGCGCACAAGCACGACCTGCAGCACAACGTCGTATGCGGCGCGTGCCAGCCGCCGTCGCGCGCCGGCAAGACGAAGAAGGCGGCTGCCGCCCGCCAGCAAGCGCTCGGCGCAGCGCAGGTCGCGCAGGCCGCCTGATCGACCGATTCTCCCGACGCGAGACGCGGCAGCCCGATTCAAACCGAAGCTCAGATGATTCCGCGCAGTGATTGAACTGCGCGGTTTTTTTTCGCCTTCGCGCCGCGCAAAGCCGCAAACCAGCGTGCCGAATGCCAAGCGCGAAAAAGGATTTGCACGAAAAAACGCCGGACGGCGCTTGCGCGCGGCCCGGCGTGGGTGACGTGGTTGATCAGGCGCTGGCTAACACGGTTTGAACCTCAGCGCCTGGCCACCTGCTGTTGCGCGGGAACGGATGCGGTCCCAGCCGTGGTGTTGGAAGCCGCAGCCAGCGAAGCCGCCGCGGAGCCAGACGCATCGGCTGGCGTCGAAGCCGCCCCCACTGCCGTCCCGCCCGCCGCCACATCGCCCCAACCGCCGCCGAGCGCGCGAATCAGATTCACGGTCGCGACCGCCTGAGTACCGGCCAGATGGCTCGCCTGTAATTGCGACTGCAGCACCTGCCGCTCGCCATCGATCACGTCGAGGTAACTGACCGCGCCCTCCGTGTACTGCGTGCGCGACAGATGCGCGGCGCGCTGCGAGGCATCGACCGCGTCGTTCTGCTCGTGCATCTGATCGTCGAGCAAGCGCAGATCGGCGAGATTGTCCTCGACTTCACGGAACGCCACGAGCACCTGCTGGCGATATTGCGCGACGTCCTCGTCGTACTTCGAACGGGCCTGCGCGAGATTGGCCTTACGACGGCCGCCATCGAAGATCGGCACCGTCAGCGCGGTACCCGCGAGCGGACCGAGGATGAACGCGCGGCTCGACCACATGAACAGATCGCCGAGCGTCGCCGATTCAAAGCCGAACGCGCCGGTGATGTCGAGCTTCGGGAAGAACGCCGACTTCGCGAGCCCGACGCGCGCATTCGCTGCCTGCATCGCGCGTTCGGCTGCCGCGATGTCCGGTCTGCGTTCGAGCAGCGCCGACGGCAAACCCGGCGGCACGCGCACCGCCACCGGCGCGAGCGGTTCTTCCGCAAACGAGAAGTCCGCGGGCGGCTTGCCGAGCAGAATCGCGAGGCTATGCTCCGAGGCGGCCCGTTGCCGCGCCACGCCGACCGCATCGGCACGCGCGCTCGCGAGCTCGTTACGCGAGCGCGACAGATCCAGCTCGCTGATATCGCCTTCCCTGAAGCGCCGCTGGACGAGCTTCAGCGTGTCCTCGCGCAACGCGACGGTGCGGCGATACAGGTCCTGGTCCGTGTCGAGCTCGCGCAACTGGAAGTAGTTCTGCGCGACATCGGCCTGCAACGACAACTGCACTGAACGGAACAGCGCTTCACTCTGCTGCTCGTCCGAGCGCGACGCGTTCACGTTCGAGCTGACCCGCCCGAACAGATCCGCTTCATACGACGCGCCGACCTGCGCGCGCCAGATCGTGCCCGTCGTGCCGCCCGCACTGTCCGGCTGGAATTGCGACGCCGCCGACGCACGCTCGCGCGTCGGGCCGAAGCCCGCGTCGAACTTCGGGAACCAGTCGGACTTCGCCGCCTGCGTAACCGCGCGTGCCTGCTGCACGCGCGCGGCCGCGGCCTTCAGGTCCTGATTCGCCGCGGCGGCCTGTTCTTCGAGCGCGTCGAGCTGAGGGTCGCCGAACACCTTCCACCATTCGCCACGCAGCGCGTCGTCGGCGGGCTGGGCCGGCTTCCATGTGCCGGTGTTTTGTGCCGACGCGGCCGAACCAGCCGCCACTCCCGACGACGCCGCAGCCGACGTCGCCACCGCGGGCGCTTCCTTGAACGCCGCCGGCGTATCGACGTCGGGACGCTGGTACGTCGGCTCGACCGAGCAAGCGGCCAGCAGCGCGATCAGCAACCCGCTCGCGGCCGCGCGGCCCCATCCGCGCAAAGATACAAAGCGAGATTCAAAGCGTTTCATTGTTGTTTTCTCCTCAGGCGTCCGTAACGGGCGCGCCATAGCGCGGCGAATCTTTCTGCGCGACGTGAATCGTCCCGCCCGCGAGCGAACGCAGCACCACATAGAACACAGGCGTCAGCATCAGGCCGAACAGCGTGACGCCGAGCATGCCGAAGAACACGGCGATGCCCATCGCGTGACGCATCTCCGAGCCCGCACCGCTCGACAACACCAGCGGCACCACGCCCATGATGAATGCGATCGACGTCATCAGAATCGGCCGCAAACGCAGACGGCTCGCCTCGATTGCCGCCTGGAGCGGGCTGCGTCCATCGTGTTCGAGTTCACGCGCAAACTCGACGATCAGGATCGCGTTCTTCGCCGACAAGCCCACCAGCACCATCAAACCGATCTGCGTGAAGATGTTGTTGTCGCCACCGGTGAGCCACACGCCGGTCAGCGCGGACAGCACGCTCATCGGCACGATCAGGATCACCGCGAGCGGCAGCGTCAGGCTTTCGTACAGCGCAGCAAGCACGAGGAACACCAGCAGCACGCTGATCGGGAACACCCACATGCCCGCGTTGCCGGCGAGGATCTGCTGATACGTGAGGTCGGTCCATTCGAGCTTCACGCCGCGCGGCAGCACCTCGGCAGCGACGCGTTCGGCCGCGGCTTGCGCCTGCCCCGACGAAAAGCCTAGCGCCGGGCCGCCGTTGATGTCGGCCGCCGTGTAGCCGTTGTAGCGCACCACCATCTCCGGCCCGTACGTCGGCGTCACCGTGACGAGCGACGACAACGGCACCATGTCGCCCGCCGCGTTGCGCGTCTTCAGTTGCAGGATGTCGTCGGCGCGTTGACGGAACGGCGCATCCGCCTGCACGCGTACCTGATACACACGGCCGAAGCGGTTGAAGTCGTTCACGTACAGCGAGCCCAGATAGATCTGCATCGTGTCGAATACGTCCGTGACCGGCACGCCGAGCTGCTTCGCCTTCACGCGATCGAGATCGACGTTCAGTTGCGGCACGTTGATCTGATAGCTGGAGAAGGTCGGCCCAAGTTCGGGCGTTTGCGCCGCGCGCTTCACGAATGCTTCGGCAGCCTTGTTGAGTTCCGCGTAACCGAGTGCGCCGTGATCTTCGAGTTGCATCTTGAAGCCGCCGAGCGTGCCGAGCCCGAGCACCGGCGGCGGCGGGAACACTGCGACGAACGAGTCCTTGATCGCGCCGTACTGCTGGTTCAACGCACCGGCGATCGCGCCTGCCGACAGCTTCTTGCTGCCGCGCTCCTTGAACGGCTTCAGCGTGACGAACACGATGCCCGCGCTCGAACTATTCGTAAAGCCATTCACCGACAAACCCGGGAACGCCACCGCGCTTTCGACGCCCGGCTGCTTCAGCGCGATCGCGCTCATATCGCGGATCACCTTCTCCGTGCGATCGAGCGACGCACCGTTCGGCAACTGCGCGAACGCGATCAGATATTCCTTGTCCTGCGCGGGCACGAAGCCGCCCGGCACGACCCGCGCCACCAACACGGTCGCACCGACGAGGATCGCGTACACCGCGAGCATCGCGCCCTTGCGACGCAGCACGCCGGTCACGCCGCGGCCATAGGCTTCCGAACCACGATGAAAGACCTTGTTGAAACGCTTGAAGAAGCCGCCGAGCACACGATTCATCACACGCGTCAGCCAGTCTTCCTTCTCGCCGTGGCTGCGCAGCAGCAGCGCGGACAACGCCGGCGACAGGGTCAGCGAATTGAACGCCGAGATCACCGTCGAGATCGCGATGGTCATCGCGAACTGCTTGTAGAACTGGCCCGTGAGACCCGTCATGAACGCAAGCGGCACGAACACGGCGACGAGCGTCAGCGCAATCGCGATGATCGGCCCGCTCACTTCGCGCATCGCCTTGTAGGTCGCATCGCGCGCACTGAGCCCGCTTTCGATGTTGCGCTCGACGTTCTCCACCACGACGATCGCATCGTCGACCACGATCCCGATCGCGAGCACCATGCCGAACAACGACAACGCGTTGATCGAAAAGCCGAACGCAAGCAGCAGCGAGAACGTACCGACGATCGACACCGGCACCGCGATCAACGGAATGATCGACGCGCGCCACGTCTGCAGGAACACGATCACGACGATCACGACCAGCGCGATCGCTTCGAGCAGCGTATGGATCACCGCCTCGATACTCGACCGCACGAACTGCGTCGGGTCATAGACGATCCGGTATTCGACGCCGGCCGGCATGTCTTCGGCGAGTTCCTTCATCGCCGCGCGCACCTGCTCGGAAATCGCGAGCGAGTTCGCACCCGGCGCCTGATTGATCGCAAGCGCAACCGCGGGCTTATTGTCGAGCAGCGAACGCAGACCATATTCCGACGCCGCGAGCTCGATGCGCGCGATATCGCGCAGATAGGTCACGCCGCCGTCGGGCGCGGTCTTCACGACGATGTCGCCGAATTCGCCCTCGGTCTTCAAACGGCCGCGCGCATTCACCGACAACTGCAGCTGCGTGCCCGGCACCGACGGCGACGCACCGATCACACCGGCCGCGACCTGGATGTTCTGCTCGCGGATCGCGTTGACGACTTCAGTCGCCGTGAGACCGCGCTGCGCGACTTTCTGCGGATCGAGCCAGATACGCATCGCGTAGTCGCCCGAGCCCCATAGCTGCACTTCGCCGACGCCCTGAATTCGCGCGAGCCGATCCTTCACGTTGAGCAGCGCGTAATTGCGCAGATACGTCATGTCGTAGCGATCGTTCGGCGAGATCAGGTGCACGACCATCGTCAGCGTCGGCGAACTCTTGATCGTCGTCACGCCGAGCCGCTGCACGTCTTCCGGCAGACGCGGCAGCGCCTGATTGACGCGGTTCTGCACGAGCTGCGTGGCGAGGTCGGGATTGGTGCCGAGCTTGAACGTGACCGTCAGCGTCAGATTGCCGTCGCTATTCGCCTGCGACTGCATGTACAACATGTTCTCGACACCGTTGATCTGTTCTTCGAGCGGCGCGGCGACCGCCTCGGCGATGACCTTCGGATTCGCGCCCGGATACTGCGCGTGCACCACCACCGAAGGCGGCACGACTTCCGGGTACTCGGAAATGGGCAGCTTGAACAGCGAGATGATGCCCCCGAGCAGGATCAATACCGATAGCACGCCGGCAAAGATCGGGCGATCGATGAAGAATTTGGATATGTTCATTGGAAGCTCTTAACGTTGGAGCATGCGCGTTGGAACATGCGGCTCACGAATTGCCCTTCGCGCCGGCGTCCGCCTTGGCACGCGATTGCGCGAGCGCTGCGCTGTTCGGGTCGTCGTCGGTCGTCATCGGCACCATGTGCGCGCGCACCGCGTCGCCGGGACGCACGCGCTGGACGCCGTTGACGACGATGCGGTCGCCCGGCTTCAAGCCGTCCTTGACGACGCGCAGACTGCCTTGCATCGAACCCGTCGTGATCCCGCGATAAACGACGTGGTTGCCCTGATCGACGACCAGCACGAACTTCTTGTCCTGGTCGGTGCCGACCGCGGCGTCGTCGATCAATAGCGCCGGATGCGGTGAGCTGCCGCCCACCTTGACGCGCGCGTAGAGGCCCGGAATCAGTGCACCGTCCGCGTTGTCGAACTTCGCGCGCACGCGAATCGTGCCCGACGACGTGTCGAGCCGGTTGTCGACCGACTCGATCGTGCCGCTGCGCGAGTAGCCGGATTCATCGGCGAGACCGAGTTCGACCGGCACCTTGGCGCCGTCCTTCGCGCGGCTCAGGTATTGCAGGTACGTCTGCTCGTCCGCGTCGAACGACGCGTAGATCGGCGACACCGATACCAGTGTCGTCAGCGGCGTTGCACTCGCGCCAGCCGACACGACGTTGCCGACCGTGATCTCCGCGCGCGACACGCGGCCCGACACCGGCGCGACGATCTTCGTGTAGCCGAGATTGATGCGCGCGGTTTCCAGCGCGGCTTGCGCGGCCTTCAGGTTCGCGCTCGCCTCGCGCGCGGCGTTCTGCTTCTCGTCGTAGTCGCGTTTGGCGATCGCGTTGTCGACGATCAGCCGTTGCGCGCGTTCCCAGTCGCTTTGCGTGTAGCCGGTGCGTGCCTGCGCGGCCGCGAGCTGCGCTTCCGCGCGATCGACTTCGGCCGCGTACGGACGCGGATCGATCACGAACAGCGTGTCGCCCTGCTTCACGAGCGCGCCGTCCTTGAAGTTGACCGACACGATCGTGCCCGGCACCTGCGAACGCACGTCCACTTTCTGGACGGCTTCGAGACGGCCCGAATAGGACTGCCAGTCGGTGATCGTCTTCTGCACGACGGTCGCCACGTCCACTTCCGGCACGATGGTCGGCGCGGCCGGCGAGCTCGCATCGACACGAATCGCGCCGAACGTGCCAAGCCCGGCAAGCACGACGACGACCACGGCGGCTAATGCCACGCGGCGGCGGGAAAGAGGAAGGATAGTCATGTGTAGCTCCCGGTATCGTTGATTGAATTTCTGTTTATCGATGAGCGCGCGCGTCGAAGCGCCACTGGAAAAAACGCACCGCTTCCTGCAAAGCGGGCGGATGATCGGCGAGCGCCGCGTGCGACACGCTCGGAAAGCGCACCACCTGGGTCTGCACGCCCGCGTCGATCAGATTGCTTGCATACTTCTCGGCTTCGACGTGCAGCACGTCGTTCTGCGCGGTCGCGATCAGCGTGGCCGGCAAGCCGGCGAGCCGCGACGATTCGAGCGGCGCCGCGTACGGATGCATGCGCTGCGACGCTTGCGGCAGATACGCGCGATAACACGCGGCGCACTCGCGCGCGGTGATGTCCGAACCGAGCCGCCGCTCGTCGCCGAGCCGCGTCAGGCTCGGATCGAGCATCGGGCCGAACAGCGCCTGCGCGCTGATCTGCACGTCGCCACGATCCCGCGCGATGAACGCGAGACAATTGGCGAGTTGGCCGCCCGCGTCGTGGCCCGCCACGCCGATCTTTCTGCTATTGCCTCCAAACGCGCGCGCCCGCGTTTGCACCCACAGCGCCGCGCGATGCGCGTCTTCCGGCGCGGCTGGAAACGGAAACCGCGGCGCGAGCGAATAGCCGACCGACACGACCAGCGCCGGTAAGTGTTCCGCGAAATATCGCGCGGCGAAGTCCGCGCACTCGATCGAACCCTTCGTAAAACCGCCGCCGTGAAAATAAAGCAGCACCGGCAATGCGGTTTTTTTCGTCAGCCGATACAGGCGCAATGTAATGGGCTGAGCGTGCCCATCGATACCCACGTCGGTGACTTCAAGCGTTGCGTCATTGGCCTCAGCGCCTGTGTCTTCGGCGGCAACGCCGGTGGAAAAAGGCGGGTGCGGCGATTTAAATGCATCCATGTCGAGCCGCGCAAATGCGCATAGAACTTCAATGGTGCGAATTGTGGCTTCGGCAGACTCGCAAATAAATGCCTATAATCCGGCAACACAATTCGGTGCCTTTGAACAATCCCGTTGCGATTGTTTTCGCGGACTCCATTCCCGCCTGCGCACCTGCCCCTTCTGGAGGTTTGCAATGGACCGGCTTCAGGCCATGCAAGTGTTCACGCGTGTCGTCGACACCAACAGCTTTACCCGCGCAGCGGAAACGCTCGATCTGCCGCGTGCATCGGTTACTACGATCATTCAGAACCTCGAAGCGTTTCTCGGCACGCGGCTGATGCACCGGACCACCCGGCGTCTGTCGCTAACGCCCGATGGCGCCGCGTACTACGAGCGCTGCGTGCGCATCCTCGCGGACGTCGAAGAGACCGAGGCGAGTTTCCAGAGCGGCAACAAGAAGCCGCACGGCAAGCTACGCATCGACATGCCGGGTTCGATTGGCCGCCTGCTCGTGATTCCGTCGCTGTGCGAATTCCACACGCGCTATCCGGACATCGATCTGCAACTGGGCCTGACCGACCGGCCCGTCGATCTGTTGCAGGAGGGCGTCGATTGCGTGGTGCGGGTCGGCGCGCTGCAGGATTCGTCGCTGGTCGCGCGCCGCATCGGTCTGTTCGAGGGCGTGACCTGCGCGTCGCCCGACTACATCAAGCGTGCGGGCGTGCCCGCTTCGCTCGAAGATCTCGACAATCACAAAGCCGTCAACTACTTCTCGAGCCGCACGGGACGCACGCTCGATTGGGCGTTCCTGGTGAACGGCGACGAAGTGGAAGTGAAGATGAAGAGCATCGTGTCGGTCAACGACGCGGATGCCTACGTGACCTGCGGACTCGAAGGCTTCGGCCTGATTCAGCCGGCGCTCTTCATGGTGCTGCCGCATCTGCGCTCGGGTCAGCTCGTCGAAGTACTTCCGGAATGGAAACCCTTGCCGATGCCGATTTCGGCAGTCTATCCGCACAGTCGTCATCTGTCGCCAAAAGTCCGTGTTTTCGTAGACTGGATCGCGGAGCTGTTTGATCGTTGCCCATTGCTGAGCGGACGCGGCAGTCTCGACGCCACCTGCACCAAGCGCACGTTCGAGCAGCGCGAGTCCGCGCCGGCACTCGACACGCCGGTGATGACCGAATGGCTCGCATGAAGTCCGGTAAGTGAAACAGTGAATTCCAGCCGCGGCGCCAATGCCGCGGCAACTGTGCAATCGCACCTCTGCTGCAGCCCTTCCCGCGATTGTTCCTGAATCGCGACAATTCATTTCGCAAAACCGCGATTTATCCGCACTACGTCGACGTCTACATTTCATCCTGTCGCAGCGCCACCGCGCTGCCAATGAATCGACAGGAGTGAATCATGAAGCGCAATCTGTTGGCTGGCCTCGTTCTTTCACTGCTCGTCAGTGCCCCGGCATTGGCGCAAGGCGGCGGCGGTATCGGCCGCGCGGGAACGTATGACACGCAACCGGCGCCGACTGCAAGCGCGAAGACACGCGCCGAGGTCAAGGCGGAACTGGTCGCCGCGTATCGCGACGGCTCGCTACCCTCACTGAACCGCACCTCGTATCCGGACAAAGGCCTGATCGGCCAGACGCAAGCCGCGCGCATCGCGTTGCAGGAAGGGACGAACGGCGAAGTGACACGGGTTGCGAACGGCCGGTAACGAGTTGAGAGAAGGAGCACATCATGACACCATCGGAACTCGATCACTGGAGTACGGACACGCCCGTGTGGACACCGTATCGTCCGGTGCAGCATTGAGCGTTAGCAGTCGTTCACGGCATTCGCCGTCATGCGCCCGCGAAGTGGCTTCGCGGGCGCATTGTCATTGGAGCGATCGAAAGCGGGTGCGGCCCGTGACGACGCGCTTGGCGTCGTTTCCCTATAATCGAAAATCTTTTCCTCGCAGCGGGTTTGTGCGCTTCACTACCGGAGCACGACGATGGACTATGTGAAACTCGGCCGTACCGGCCTCGATGTATCGCGTCTTTGTCTTGGCTGTATGAGTTATGGCGTGCCGTCGCGCGGCACGCACCCGTGGTCGCTCGACGACGAAGCCGCACGGCCTTTCATCAAGCAGGCACTCGATCACGGCATCAACTTCTTCGACACCGCCAACGTCTATTCGGACGGCACCAGCGAGGAAATCGTCGGCCGTGCGCTGAAGGACTTTGCGAAGCGCGACGAGATCGTGCTCGCCACCAAGGTGAATAGCCGCATGCATGCGGGGCCGAACGGCGCAGGTCTGTCGCGCAAGGCGATCATGGCGGAGATCGATCATAGCCTGCGACGTCTCGGCACCGACTATGTCGACCTGTATCAGATCCACCGCTGGGACTACGGCACGCCGATCGAGGAAACGATGGAAGCGCTGCACGATGTCGTGAAAGCCGGCAAGGCGCGCTATCTCGGCGCGTCGTCGATGTACGCATGGCAGTTTGCCAAGGCGCTGCAAGTGGCCGAGCGCAATGGCTGGACGCGCTTCGTGACGATGCAGAACTACGTGAATCTGCTGTACCGCGAAGAAGAGCGCGAAATGCTGCCGCTGTGCGAAAGCGAGGGCATCGGCGTAATTCCGTGGAGTCCGCTTGCACGCGGACGTTTGACGCGCGACTGGGACACCGAGAGCGCGCGCTCGGAAACCGACGAATTCGGCCGCACGCTGTACGCGCACACGCAGGAAGCGGATCGGCGCGTCGTCGAGCGGGTCAGCGACATCGCGAAGGAGCGCGGCGTGCCGCGCGCGCAGGTCGCGCTGGCATGGGTGCTGCAGAAGAAGCCGATTACCGCGCCGATTGTCGGCGCTACCAAACTGCATCATCTCGACGACGCGGTCGCGGCGCTTTCCTTAAAGCTCAGTGATGAAGAAATTCACCGGCTCGAAGAACTGTATGTGCCGCATGCGGTGACGGGGTTCAAATAGGCAAATGACAGGCTTGTCGCGGAGCGTCAACAAGCTCCTTCGCAAACGAGATATCGTGGACGTGACCTTCCGTCACGATCAGTGATAACGGCCTGCGGACTGCATCCACTGCCAGATGCAGCCCGGTAAGCAGGCTAACACTTCAGCGAATGTGAACGAAGCCTAGCAATCGCCTGCCACACGCAGATACGAGCGCTGCCTCACCTGCACGACATGAATCAACACCGCGCTCACTGTCACGGCACCGCCCGCGACGACTTGAAGGGCGGGTCTTTCGTTGAATGCAATCCAGATCCATAGCGGCGCGAGTGCCGTTTCGAGGAGCAAGAACAGCCCCGTATTGGCTGGTGGAATGAAGCGCGCGCTGAGCGTGAGCAAGCCGAGCGATAACGGCATGACGAATGCGCCCTCGAACAACATCCAGATTGCGCGCTCGGAAATCAGCAAAACCGGAATTTTGCTTGCGAGCGCAGGCTGACTGACGATCACCAGCAACGATGCGACAAGCGCGCCAAGCGAAGGTAGACCAACACTACCGCCTTCCACACGAGATGAACACAGGAATGCTAGTGCCATTGACACCGCAGTGGCAAGAGCAAAGCAATTTGCAGCGAATGCGCCGCCTCTTGGCCCGACGTCGATCACCAACGCGACCCCGCTCATGGCAAGTGTCGCGGTGGCCAACATCGCACGATCGATAGGTTCCGAAAAGAAGGCGCGACCAAGAAGCGCGGAAAGGAACGGCGTCGATGAGATGATCACGAGTACGGACGCGACTTCCCCGTGCGCAATCGCATTGACGAATGTCGTTGACGCAATCGCAAAGAAGAAGGTCGGCCATACATTCTGGCGTGTCACCCACGGTTTGCCGATCCAAGGCCGCCAACGCGGCACCAGGTAGTAGATCATCACGAAGGCGGTCCACATCAGGAGGCCGCGCATGACAACGATCTCCCACGCGTCTTCGAGGTGCATGAGCCTGATGAGGAGCGCGTCGGTGCTAAGCAGCACGCCACCAGCGATTCCGAGGCTGGTTCCATATAGTTTGCTTGACTTCATTGTCGGGTGAGTCGAACGAGAGTGGCATGGATGTCGGCGGTAAACTCGACAGGATCGTCGTCAATGGTTCCGCGCGCCCATTTTGCGATCCTGAGTACATCGAATTCCGCAAAGTAAGTCGCCCCTGCTTCGTGCAGTGCGGCTTTGCTCAGACGCGGAAAGGCCCGATGGCGAAAACACGCGAACGGCAGCGGAAAGTCGAGGTCGGAAACACAGACAATTGAAGCATCGACAAGCCTCGCTTGCACATTTCCAGGCGTCGCCTTATTGAACGAGCATGCGCCTGAGCGTTCCAGATTGTTCAGAGCTTCGATCAAGGGGGCTTGCGAAGCCGTGGCCCTCTCGAGTTCGTCCAGCAAGTCATGTTCCGGTATCATCGCGAGATCGCGGCGGACGGCGATCAAGGCGAGACCGACCGTGAGCCCCGCATGCTTGTGCAAGGGAGCGACAAACACATTGGCGGTTTCAAGCAAAACTGCGTGCAGGTTGGTCGCAAAGCTATGCGAGGCATCTACGATCTCCAGCGGCGACCCTGACCGATACAATCGAGACACTGTGCCAACGTACGGTGCTACGTGCGTTGTGATCCAGGCGTCGCACGCGTTATGCTTCCAGGATATCGGCTCGCGGAACAACTGTGCTATAGGCGCGTAGTGCGAGCCAGCTCGCAGACCGACTCGTCTCCCAGTCAACTCGATCCATTGCTTGAGTGCCAGTAGGCCGTAGCGGACGGAAGGCACAAGGTGTACGGAGAACGCCTGCAAGTGATAGATTTCCGCCAGGTGGACGCGCAATTCGTCACGAAGCTGCTTTGTGTGACGGAACACATTTACGGTCGGATCAGGATGAAGAATTGGTGCGATTGAGGCGCTGTCCATATCTGAGTCCAGGAAGCGGGTGCGGTGCTTGTGGCAGTGCGTCTTTGATAGAGAGTCAGACGATCAGCCTTTTACTTGTCAGTAGAGGAATGATCGAATCGCGGAAGATAGAGCCAATCTTTAAATCCTGCCTTGCATGGTCGCTGCGATACCACATGAACTCATCGATTTCCATTCCGGCTCGCGGTTCCCCTTCGATCTCAACCAGATATACGTTCATTTCGATCGGCAAGTCTTCAAATGTCGAGGTGCCGCTGAATTGGCCGAGATAGCTTTGCTTGCTGACTTCGATATTGAGCTCTTCGCGAATTTCACGACAAAGGCAGTCCAAACAGGATTCGCCGGACAGTGGTTTTCCGCCAGGAGAGATGAAGGTATCCGTTCCCTGCTTTCGAGTCAGGAGCAGCGACTTCTCGCGAATGATAGCCGCGGCGCATTTGACGATTTTGGCGCTATTCATATTGGGCTTTCGAACGATAGGATAGCTTTGCCGGCAATTGGCTACGCCGCCTTGATACAGTCATTGCCGGCGAGCGACATGTTATGCCACTTGCTCAAGAAGTTCCGGCTGGAAAGACCGCAGTTCACCGCCTGACAAAAAGTCAACGATGTTCAGAGCCAGCGGCAACTTCTCCTGAAGATAGGCAAGAATGACTTCGTCCGACGGCGTAGTGAAGCTATCGCCGAAGATGCTGATGCCCTCAAGTGATTTGGTTGATATTCCCAGCTGCAGTAGCTTGTACTTTACGTCGTCCGCTGACTGGGCGAACTTATAAATCGGTGATCGGTATACGATGCCGAACTTCTTCATCATGTCGACGAAAAATTCCTTCGCAACGAGGCGCTGTTCAGGAGATTCGTTTTGATAGTTGGTGATCCCGTCATTGATGATCTCAACGCCGATTCGGCGGCAAAAATCCGCAATATGGGCGTGAATAGCCAGCTTTTCACCGAGCAGAACAAGATTCTTTTGGTATTTGATAATGTCTGACTCGATGTTCTCGATGGCAATGGCGCGAAACGCTCCGCTGATGTCTTCCACAGTGTGATCAACCACCAGATCCCCAAAGCGACGCCGCAGTTCATCGACGCGGTGGGCAAGTATGCCGCGATGCAGTGAGCAGCCACTATTCGCCGAGTAGAGTCGCACGGGGATACCCTGCAACATCAGGTGACAAGCTGCGAGAGTGCTATCCCGTCCGCCTGTAAACATAACCAGTTGTGTTGAAAACGTATTACGCATCGCGTTCCTTCCTTTTAAAGTGCGGTGAGGCGTTGATACGATTGCCATCAGACTGTCGCGTGACCGGTCCGGACGAGACTGAGTGGTGTGATTGACGTATCCGGAATCGGGACACGTAGTTTCAAGTAATTGACGACGCTGTCCACATCGTCAAAAATCCTGATTTCATCGAGTTCCCCTGCGCTGATCAGGCCAGCCGATTCCAGATTTGTTCTCATCCAATCGATAAGTCCTCCCCAGAATTGCGAACCGACCAACACGACTGGCACGGGCTTAAGTTTCCTTGTTTGCTTTAGTGTCAAAATTTCAAATAGCTCATCGAGTGTGCCCATCCCACCCGGCATCGCAATAAATGCGCGAGAATGCTTGCAGAAGGCGATTTTTCGAGTGAAGAAATTTTCGAATACAAGGGAGATATCTTGAAACTGAAAATCGGCCGACTCGAAAGGAAGCACGACATTGAATCCGATAGTGCATGTTTTTCCCGTACGCGCACCTTCGTTGGCAGCCCGCATAATGCCGGGGCCTCCACCTGAAATTACGGTATAGCCCTCACTCGACAATCCGGAAGCAATTTGATGAGTGAGTCTGAATATTTCGTGGCCAGGTTTGATGCGCGCGCTGCCGAATATGCTTACCGCGGTGCCGACGCGATCCGAAAGCTGTTCGATACTCTCAAGCTCTCGCAAGATGGTTGCATGCATGGACTTGCTTATTTGTGAGAAAGATAGGACTTCGTAACGACTCAGATCGACAGTCTATCGGCTGGCAACTGGACGGAGTAGCGAAATAGTTGCACAATCGGTGTGAATTTATTTCTACCCTTAATCATGCGCATCTTGCCTCCTCTCAGGGCCCTTCAAGGCTTCGAAGCCGTAGCCAATTACGAGAGCTTCACTCAAGCGGCAAGTGATTTATGCATAACGCATAGTGCGATCAGTCATCAGATCCGTGCGCTCGAAACCTGGTTTGGAAAGGATATTTTCGTTCGCCATAGCGGTGGAGTTCGACTGACCAAAGACGGCGAGCGACTGAAGAGTGCATGCTCGGCCGCACTTGCGCTGCTCGAAGACGAATGCGTTGGTATTCGTGATCAGAGGCCAGAGCGCAAGCTCACGGTTGGCTGTTCCGTCAGCTTTCTCGCTCACTGGCTTCTTCCCAGAATTGAGGAGTTCTCAAGACGCGTGCCGGAGGTCATAGTGAATTTTCAGGCGCGAGGCGATGTTGCAGCATTGCTGAGGCGGGAAGTCGATGCCTTGATAGTCACCGATCGATTTCCGTCGTCGGCCATCACGGCGACCTGCCTGACGACAGATATGATAGGGCCGGTCTGCGCGCCCAACTGGCCGAACGTGCCCAGGTCGCCGCGCGACATCGGCGGGATGCGCCTGCTGCACGCAAGGTCACGCATGAATGCATGGAGCGAGTGGAGCCGAACTGTCGGAGTGGCGGTCGATTCGTGTTGCGCTCAGGTATTAGACAGCTTGTCACTGACCATCGAAGCGGCAAGAAGCGGGGTGGGACTCGCGATCGCTCCGGAGTTATTGGTCCGGCGCGATCTCGCCGATGGCCGGCTCATTGCACCCGTGGGGTTTGTGAGTGTGGAGCGGTCTACCTATCTTTACGTGCGTGCGTCCCACTCGCAGGAAGACGATATTGCGAGCTTTCGCAGTTGGTTACTCGAAGAATGCCGTAAGGATCTTCCGCCTGGAGTTTAAAGCAGGGACGCAACGGCTAACAAAGTCGAAACCCGGTATGCGCTTCGGCTCGAAGACCCGCTGAGGTGCGTGACCTTCACCCCCGCTCTTCTCGCATGTCGTTTCACCTCCTCCCGCCTGCTTTTACCCGCCACACTCACGGTCCCAGTTCATGCGCGCGCTGCTGTTCGCCTTGCGTCGGAAATAGCTTGACCCGCAACGCCTGAAGCTGCGCGTCGCGCTGCGCGGCGTCGAGACTCGCATCGTGAGTAATCTTTTGAGCGTCGTTCTGATAGCTCGAATACCGCTCGGCCCAATGCTGTCCTTCGTGGCTCCGTTCGCTGAAACTCGTCACCGCTTTTTGCAATAGCCCAAGCAGGTATTGGATGTGCAGTTCTTCGTCGCGGCTGTTTTGCCAATGTGGAACCGGATAACGCGGTTGCTGCGCGGACGCGGCTACCCCTTCCTGATCAGCCGCGCGTTGCCGCCATTCGTCGATTGCCTGCGTCAATTGCGAATCGTCGTTCTGATACCAGACCTGCTCGACCTGGCCGCCTAGCATCCGTTGCCGCAACTGGTCACGCTGCTGACGCCACGTCGAGATCCGGTTAATGTCGACGTTCGATGCATTCAGGCTCTGCGCATTCAGGTTCTGTGCGGCGAGCATTTCGTCGTGCGCTTTCATATAGGCCACGTAAGGCTCGACTATCTGCACCGCTTCCTCCGAAGCCGGAGAACGGAGCCGGGTTCTCAGATACAGCTTCAGTTGATCCGCGCGGTCGTCGTCCGCCTGTTCGAGAAGAAAGAAGTCGATCAGCTCGCGCAACGTGTCGTTGATGATCAGATGATGACTGTCCGTCATCGCCAGGCCATTGGCGAGGCTCGAATCGCCGGGCCAGATGCGCAACGAGTCATCGGTGTCGGCCGCGGGTCCGTGCACCGAGGCTGCCGCGGCCGCGTTGCTTTCGCTATCCGCGACGACGCTCGTCGCAACCTGCGCTGCTGGCGCCGTGTGCCGCAAGTACAGCACGCCGGTCGACAGGCCCAGCGCCGCCGCGCAGATCACACAAAGAGGTCCCAGCCATTTTTCCGGCATGCTGATCCTTGACGACGATCGCTTGATAGAACGATACGGAAAGGCCGATGATGATGCGCCTCTCCGCACCGCTAGCCGCTACACTGCGCCGCCGTCAGAACGAGCAGCTCGGTACGCTGCCGCTCAGCGTGAAATTCGACGTGGTGACGCCAGTGCCGGACGGCGTGACGTTCGAGTTATATAGACCGACGGTCGCGTACTGGTCGCCGCTTTGCGCGGTCGCATCGAGGCTGACGTTGGCCAGATACGCTGTCACCGGATAGCTCGAGCTGCGTCCATCGATCTTCGTATAGGCTCCCGACAGCGACGCCGTCGAGTACGCGCCGTTCACGATGATGTTCGACAACGTCGGGCTGCCACCGCTACTACAACTGCTGTAGTTCGTGTCCATCACGATCAGATGCTTTGCGTTGGTGATGCAGGTATTGACGTAGCTGACCTGCTGCACCGTCAACGAACACGGATCGGCCTTCACGTTGATCGCGTTCGCGTCGGTCGAGGCCGTGCCGCTCAGATCGTTGCCATACACATAGTTGTTCTCGAACAGTATGTTCGACACCGTGTTCTTCGCGATGCCGCCGACCGACAATCCATGCGTGCCATGCAGCCTCGTGTTCGACACCGTGACGTTCGAGATGTTGCCCGAGTTGGTCTTGACCGCGACACCATCGTCGCCGGCTTCGATATCCGAGTTGGTCACCGTCGCATTGGTCAGGCTGTCGATGTCGATACCGTCGGCGTTCTTACGCGTGGCCGGCGTGCGAATCGACACGTTCCACGCGGTGAAGCCGCTGCCGCCTTCGACGTAGAGATTCGGATGGGCCGCCTGAGACAGCGTCACGTTATAGACGATGAAGTTCGTGATATTGCTCGCCTGCACGAGCCGCGGTGTGCCGCTGATGATGTCGCCGCGACCGTCGACGGTGCCCGGCCCCATCAGCGATGCATTGGTGCCCGAGAACGACAGCAGGTTCGCATTGCCCGAGTAGCTATCGTTGCCATACAACGTGACGCCCGAGTTGACCACGATGCCCGCGCCGCTGATCGTCAGACTGCCGGTATAGAACGCGTTATTCGATCCTGAAGAGGCCAGCACCACACTGCCGCCCGTGCCCGCGCAGCCGTTCAACGCCGCTTGCAGACGGCTCGTGTCGTCGGTGGTCGGCGGCGCTGCGCGTTGCGAACTCGTGAACTGCGCGGTAAGCGTGGTGCAAACGGTGGGATAACCTGGCTGCGTCACCGTCCGGCTATCGCCGGTCGCCAACGTTTGCGCGTGAGCGGTAAAAGCAACCAGACAGGAACACGTAAGGACGACGGAAGAAAAGGCGCGACTGATTTTTTTCATCGAACTCTCCGATGTGACGCACGATTTTTATGGGAGCTTGAGCGGGAATTTGGGCAAGTGGCCTGACTAATGTTAAGTCGTATGACCAATGCCCCGACGAATATAGGTTCCGGATTCAGGCCTGTCAAGCAAGGAGATGTCGATCAGGGCGACGTGAGCGCGTGCCCGTTATGAATGGAAGATGTCTTTAATTACGCGGCACATCCGGTTCGAAAAATACCCAGCGCACCTGAGGAAACTTGGCCTGCAGATCGGCCTCGATGACGTTGATCGCATCGACCATCGCGCGGCCGCTCGCGTAGTCGATCATTTCCGCCTGCACCGCCACCACCACGTGGCGCCCCCACTGCAGCGTGATCATGTTGATGATGCCGCGAATCTCGGGACGCGCGCGCAGATGCGCGTCGATGGCGCTACGCACTTCCGGGCTCGCGGATTCGCCGACGATCATCGACTTCACTTCACGCGCGATTAGCCACGCGATCGTCATCAGCAGAAGACCGACCCCCACCGAGCCGAGCGCGTCATACACGGGGTCGCCGGTCACCATCGTCGATAGCACCGCTACGAAGGCGATCGCGAGACCGAATAGCGCCGCGACATCTTCACCGGCCACGACCAGCAGATCCGATTCGCGCGTCTCGCGAAACCAGCGCCATAGATTTTTATCCGGATGCGTCTTGCGAATCTCCTTGACCGCACCCCACAACGATAGCGATTCGAGCACCACCGACACACCGAGCACCGCCAACGCGACGAACGCATACTGCAACGACTCGCGCGCAATCAATCGATGCACGCCTTCATACACCGAGAACGCTCCGCCGACGAAAAACAGCAGCAACGCAACCAGCAGCGAATAGAAGTTGATTTCGCGGCCACTGCCCATCGGGTGCAAAGGACTCACCGGCTTGCGCGCTTCGCGCAATCCGAAAAGCAGCAGCAGTTGATTGCCGCAGTCGGCGGTGGAGTGAATCGCCTCGGCGAACATCGAGCCGGAGCCGGTGAATGCCGCCGCGGCGAACTTGCAGACGGCGATGCCGAGGTTGGCGGCGAGTGCGTAGAAAATGGCTTTCGGTGATTCTTCTTTCATCGTCGCGCCGCCAATTTCCAGATCGTCTTTTACCGCATTCACGCGGCTCACGCCCTTTCGAGCGCCGCCATCTCCCGCACGACGACCAGCAGCACGGAAAGGCTCGCGCCGCCCGTCGCACGCAGATCGGTCAGCAAACGCGTATAGCGCTCGAGTTGCGCTGCGCGTTTCTCGCGCCAGGTTTGCACGAGCGAATCGGGCGTCGATGCATCGGTCGCGCCGGCCAATGCGCTCGTGGTCAGCGCGCGCTTGAGCCTTGCGAGTTCGGCGAGCGCCGATGCCCGCGCGAGCATGTCCCAATGCGTCGGCGCCGGCAATGAGGCGGCGCGCTCGCTGATCCAGCCGTAGTTCAGCAGCGTGCCGAGAGCGAAGTAGACGCCCGCGACCTGTTCGAGATTGCGCCCGCACGTCGACGCGACTTCGGCGATATCGAGTAGCGCGGCGGACACCTCGCCGCTCGCGATCCGCACCGCGAGATCGCTATCGACACCCGCATCGACGAACACTCTTTGCCGCTCCGACAACGCTTCGAGATCCGCGCCTGGCAACAGAGCCGGCCATTGCGGCGCGAGACGCTGCGCGGCATCGCGACAGCGCGCGAGCAGGCCGGTCACGTCGTCGCCGGCCGCGCCCGTTTGCAGATGCCGCAGGAACCACAGCGCCGAACGTTCGACGAGCCGTGCGACCTCCGCGAACATGCGCGCCTGCATGTCGTCGGCGACGCGGTTGTCGAGCGCGTCGATGCTGCGCCAGATCTGATCGAGATCAAACACGTCGCGCGCCATGATGCACGCGCGCACGATGTCGCCGGGCCGTGCATCGGTCTCCTCCATCAGCCGATGCACGAACTCGCAGCCGACGCGATTCACGAGCGCGTTGGTCAGATGCGTCGCGAGGATTTCGCGGCGTAGCGGATGGCGCTGCATCGGTTCGCGGAAACGCTGCCGCAGAGGTTTCGGAAAGTACTCGATCAACATGTCGCTGACGAGCGGGTCTTCCGGCATCGGCGATTCGAGCAGCGCGTCATAGAGCCACATCTTGCTGTACGCGAGCAGTACCGCGCGCTCCGGTGTCGTCAGGCCCTGCTTCGCGGCGGCGCGCTCGGCGAGGTCTTCGTCGGTGGGCAGAAATTCGATCACGCGATTGAGCCGCCCGGCCTTCTCCAGATAGCGCATCAGGCGTGCTTCGGCATCGAGCAGCTCCACGCCAAAACGGCCGGCGATCGACAAAGCCTGCGTCTGATAGTAGTTATCCGTCAGCACGAGCAGACCGACTTCATCGGTCATCTCGGCTAGCAACGCATTGCGCTGCTTCTCCGTCATCTCGCCGTCGGTGACAACGAGGCCCAGCAAAATCTTGATGTTGACCTCGTGATCCGAGCAATCGACACCGGCCGAATTATCGATCGCATCGGTATTGATGCGGCCGCCGCGCTGCGCGAACTCGATGCGCCCGAGTTGCGTCAAGCCGAGATTGCCGCCCTCGGCCACGACCTTGCAACGCAGATCCGCGCCGTTCACGCGGATCGCGTCGTTCGCGCGATCGCCCGCCTGCTGGTTCGTTTCACGGCTCGCCTTCACGTAGGTGCCGATGCCGCCGTTATAAAGCAGATCGACGGGTGCCTGCAAAATCACGCGCATCAGCTCGGCCGGCGACAGCGCCGCGGCGCTGATGCCGAGCACCGCTTGCACCGCCGTCGACAGCGGAATCGTCTTCGCGCTGCGCGGGAACACGCCGCCGCCCGCCGAGATCAGCGACGGATCGTAATCGGCCCAGCTGGAGCGGTCGAGCATGAAGAGGCGCGCGCGCTCCGCCATGCTCGCGGCGGGATCGGGATTCGGATCGAGAAAGATATGCCGGTGATCGAACGCGGCGAGCAGCTTGATATGCGGCGACAACAGCATGCCGTTGCCGAACACGTCGCCCGACATGTCGCCGACACCGACCACCGTGAAGTCCTCGCTCTGCGTGTCGACGCCCATTTCGCGGAAGTGTCGCTTGACCGACTCCCATGCGCCGCGCGCGGTGATGCCCATCTTCTTGTGGTCGTAGCCGACCGAGCCGCCCGACGCGAACGCGTCGTCGAGCCAGAAGCCGTATTCCTGCGAGATCGCATTCGCGTAGTCGGAGAAGGTGGCCGTGCCCTTGTCGGCGGCCACGACCAGATACGGGTCGTCGGGATCGTGTCGCACCACGTCAGGCGGTGGCACGACGTCGGTGCCCGCAAGATTGTCGGTCACGTCGAGCAGTCCGCGCAGGAACGTCTGATAGCATGCGACGCCCTCGCGCATCCACGCATCGCGCTCGCTCTGCGGCGGCGGATTCTTGACGACGAAGCCGCCCTTCGAGCCGACGGGCACGATCACGACGTTCTTCACCATCTGCGCCTTCATCAGGCCGAGCACTTCCGTGCGGAAATCCTCGCGCCGATCCGACCAGCGCAAGCCGCCGCGCGCGACGCGCCCGCCACGCAGATGCACGCCCTCGACGCGTGGCGAGTAGACCCAGATCTCGAACATCGGTTTCGGCTCGGGCAAGCCGGGCACCTGGGCGGGATCGAACTTGAACGACAGGTAGGGTTTCGGCTGCCCCGTGGCGTCATAGCGGTAGTAATTGGTCCGCTTGGTCGCCTTGATCACGCCGAGGAACTGCCGCAGGATGCGGTCTTCGTCGAGATTCGGCACCTGGTCGAGCGCGCTGTCGATCGACTGGAGACAACTGTTCACGCGGGCCTCGCGCACGTCGCCGAGCGCCGGATCGAAGCGCGTAATGAACAGCGCGACGAGCATGCGCGCAATCGCCGGGTTGCCGGTCACCGCGCGTTCGATATACGCGTCGCTGAAGGTCGAACCGACCTGCCGCAAGTACTTCGCGTACGCACGCAGAATCGTCACCTCGCGCGCATTCAACTGTGCGCGCAGCACGAGGCGGTTGAAGTCGTCGCTTTCTATCGTGCCGGTCCACACCTGCTCGAACGCCTGTTCGAACAGATCTTTCACCCGCTCGATGTCGAACTCGGTATCGTCCGCGAGTTCGAGGCCGAAGTCGTGGATCCACGCGGGCGTCGCGCCCGGCGCTTCGATCAGATAGGGCCGCTCTTCGTCGACACGCACGCCGAGATGTTCGAGCATCGGCAAGCTGCGCGACAGCGCGATCGGCAAGCCCGCGCGATACACCTTGAAGCGGAACGCGCGCAGTCCCGATTCGATCGGCCGGTAAAGGTTCATCGCGAGCCGCTCGGTGCCCTGTACGCGCTCGATCAGTTCGATATCGCGCACCGCCGTGCGCGCCGGATAGTCGTCGCGATAGCCGGCCGGAAACGAATCGCTGTAATGCTGCAACAAACGGTTGCCTTGCTCTTCACCGTACGCGTCGAGCAACGCGTCGGCCAGATCGTCCTGCCAGCGTCGCGCGACCTGCACGAGGCGCGCTTCGAGCTCGCGCGTGTCGACATTCGGCATGCCGCCCGCTTTGGCATGGACGACGAAATGAATCCGCGCGAGCGTCGACTCCGACAGCAGCGGCGTGAATTCGACGTTCTCGCCGTTGAACGCATCGGCGAGCAGGTTCGCGATGCGTTGCCGCAGATCGGTGTTGTACTTGTCGCGCGACACGAATACGAGGCACGACACGAAGCGATCGAAACGATCGCGCCGCACGAACAGCCGAGTGCGTTGATGCTCCTGCAAGCGCAGCACGCCGAGCGTGGTGTCGTAAAGCTGGTCCTCGTCGGCCTGGAACAATTCGTCGCGCGGATAGGTTTCGAGCACCGTCACAAGCGATTTCGCCAGATGACCCTTTGGCAGGAATGCGGCGCGTCTCACGATATTCGCGCATTTACGACGTACGATCGGAATCTCCGCGGCCGAGACGAAATAAGCAGTCGACGTATACAGGCCGATGAAGCGCCGTTCGCCCGTCACCTTGCCATCCGCCCCGGTCAGCTTGATACCGACATAGTCGAGATAGCCGGGCCGGTGCACGGTGGCACGCGAATTGGCCTTGGTCAGAAAGATCGGCGACGACCCGGAGACGATCTCCGCGGCCGCCGGCGGCAGCGTGGTGACTTCCGGCGCGCCGACGGGCCGCAGCGCATCGCGCAGAATACCGAGACCGGAGCCCGCGATCGCCCGCAAGCCGTAGCCGCCGTCCTGCTGCACCAGTTCGTAATCACGCTGGCCGAGGAACGTGAAATGATCGGCGACCATCCATTCGACGAACGCGCGGGCCTCGACGCCCTCGGGACCGGTCTCGCGCACCTTCAGGTCCTGAATCGTCTGCTTCGCGCGTTCAACGATCTTCGGCCAGTCTTCGACCGCCGCGCGGACGTCGCCGAGCATGCGCGCGATGTCGTCGCGCAAGGCGTCGAGTTTTGCGGCATCGCCACAACGATCGACCTCGAAATGGATGCACGAGGTCAGATGCGAGCGCGTATCGCCGGCATCTTCCGCGCCCTGGCTGACGCGCGCGATGCTGCCGTCCGGCGCGCGCCAGATGCGAAACACCGGATGCACGACCGAATGCAGTGCGAGCCGATGCCGGTTGACCGTCATCGAGACCGAATCGACGAGGAACGGCATGTCGTCGTTGACGATCTCGATCACCGTGTGATCGGAATGCCAGCCGTGCTGTTCGAGGATCGGGTTATAGACCCGCAGCCGCTGTTCGCCCGGCACGAAGCGCTGCGCGGTCTGCCAGTGAGCGAGCGCCGCGCCGTACAGATCGGCGATCGAGCGGCTTTGCAGATCGCCCGCGTCGACGAAATCGTAGTAGTGACGCAGGAAGGGTTCGACGATATTGAAGGTCGGCTCGGGCAACCGCCCCCGCGCAAATTCGACGACATCGTTCAGCAGGTGCGTGACGGCTTCTTCGTTCTTTGCTTGCATGATCGACTCCCCTGGCTGGCGGCAATGGTGAGTATCGCGTGATTCGCAGGCAACGTCTGACTTGGAATTATGCGCCTGCTGTGCGCGATACGGCCGATTCGCGCAGTCAGGTAATACCCGCCTGACAGGTCGTCGAGTCGCTGCGGCGCGGCAATGCCGTGCGCGGCTCAATGCGCGGGCTTTGCGGGCGCCCGTGCTGGCGCGGGCACCGGCGCACCTCCATCCTCGGCGCGCAGCGTGAGCCACGCGCGAATCTGCGCAGCGGTCCACGCCGGATCGTCGTGCGGAAGATCGTGACCCGCCCAAGGATGCTCGCGATGCGGCGCACCCCACGCCGCCGCGAGCCTGGCCGAACAGACCGGGTTGACGAGCCCGTCGGCCCGCGAAGACAGAATCAGCAGCGCGCAGCGCGGCGCGGCAGCTATCGCGCTAAAGCGCGCGGCCGCCCACAATTGCCGCAGCGCATTCGCGCGGCTCACCGGCGCGCTGCGGCGGATCGCGGTCCACGCCGCGAGATCCGCGCCCAAAGTGTCAACGTTATTGCATGTGAGGCGATGGATGCCGCTCTCGGCATCGGCCGCATCGCCCCAATGGGCGGCCACGCCGAGCAGGGCCGGCCACGACGATGGACGCAGCCGTTCGTGCATGCGGCTGAATGGCCGCATGCTCGTATTGATCAACACGAGCCGTTCGATTTCGCCGGGATGACGCTGTGCCCAGTCGGTCGCGACCATGCCGCCGAGCGACATCGCGAGCACGTTGTACGGGCCCGGCACGCCCGTTTCGAGCGCCGCCTGCCGCACGAATGCAACCATGCCCGCGACGCTCGCGGGCGCGCGCCGCCGCGCGTATTCACCGTTGCCAGGCAGATCGAGCAGCACCAAACGCACGCCGGTCGTGCTGGTTGCGGCTGAGGTCGAGGTTGACGTCGCATCGCGCAAGCTATCGCCCGGGATCGGCCCCAAGGTTTCGCGCAGCGCAGCCGGTAAGCGCCCCCAATGACGCGTTTCGCGCGTGAGTCCGCGCAACAGGATCCACGTGCTCATACGCTATCCGACCTGTACCAGTGATCGAGCGCGCTTTGCAGCAACTGCTCGCGACGGTTGCCTTGCGGCAGCCAGCGCTGCGCCGAAAACGCCGCGCGCGCGAGGAAGTCGAACAGGTTCGCATGGCGCCGCAGCACGCGCGCGGTGCGATGCTCCATGACCGGATTGAACATGCCCTGGCGCGAAAACAACTGGCGCGGGTTCTTCTTGATCCACAGCCACGAGCCGAGTTCGAGCGTCATCGGCAGGAAGATGTTCGGCTCCGGCGTGCGGTCGTACGCACAGTCCCACAGATCGCCGTGCAGCAGATACTGGTGGCTCTGCGGCTCGAACGTGTAGCCGTGATGCGGATGCGCGTGCTCGAACATGCTCTTCAACACGTACATTTCAGGCAGATGCGGCATGTGCCGGCGGGTTCGCGCGTACGGAAACCAGATGCTGTCGCTCCAGCCGTAGCCGGAATGGCAATCGAGCGCGATGCTCAGCGGCCGTGCGGCGAGTTGCGTTTCGACCACCTGCAGTAGCGCGGCCGCCTCCGGTTCCATCGGCTCGCCCGCGCGGCCGCGATACCAGGGCAGCCACGCGCCGACGCGCTGGCCGCCCGCCAGCAGCGGCACGCGTGCGTCGGCGTTCTGCGGCGCGTTGCGCATCAGATCGACGCCGTGCGGATTGGCGCGCGTCGATGCCCACATGCCGCCGGGATTGACAATGGGGCAGAAATATATCCTGATGGATTGCAATTGCCGCACCAGCAATTCGTCCCATTCGAGCCGCGCGAGCAGCGCGCGCATATAGTCGAGCACGAGTTGCGAGCCGATTCGCTCGAGCCCGTGAATGCCGCCGATAAAACCAATAGCGGGCGCGAGCGAATCGGATGAACCGATGCTCGCGGTGTAGACGGAAAAGCGCCGGCCGCGCACCTCGGTCTCGCAGATAGCGCGGATTTCGAAGCTCGCGCTGCCCTGGTCAAGTATCGACTTGAGATCTTCGTATTCTTCGAAGCTGTCGGGTAGGAAGCTTATAGCCGGCATGGAACGTCAATCGGAACGTTGGAGGGGGACGGAGTCCGGAACCGCGGCGCGCCGCACCGCCCCTAATATATCCGTCTGCTGTGACAGTTGCGCGGGTGCAGCGTTAGGTGGCGTAGTGGTGCCGTTTGCCCGCGTGACCTGTCTTTGAATGTCCTCGCCGAAGCGGGGCCCAGTTCGTTTGTTTACCGGTAGGTAGGCGTGATCGGTGGCCATAGCCTTGGATCGTCGCACATCCATTCGCAGCTACCCTTGCAAATCGGACTTAATTCGATTTCGATTTGATTAACGCGAGTGCTACCATCGGGAAGTTTTTGCGCAAACACATCGGTCAGAGTTTTAGGCTCTACATATATGTCTGCACTCGGGATTCCAAGTTTCCTCAGATATCCTTTTACCACCTCGCCACGGCGATCCTGCAAGATATCCAGATCGCGTTCGCCGATATATGCGCCAGCGATTACGATTGCCTGAATCCTCACATCTCGCCATTTCTGTGCCTCTCTCACAGCCTTTTCGATTGACAGCCGGTTATCCTTCGAGAGCGCAGTGGAGTTGAACGGCAATTGCAGTTGCACATGCTCCACGAAGCGACATCCAGTGCTGGATGGCCTATGCTTCGCCACGGCGTCAATTGATTGCTCTGCGAAAGCTGGTCTGCAAAGGCCAGCGCATAAGCTAAGTACAGCGACAAGCGTGCGGTACTGAAAGTTCATTTCTTGTCCTCGACGTCTTTATCGAAAGTTGCTATATATCCGGTTATGCTATCTGCGTTTCTAATCGCCTCTTCTCGATGATTCTCCGCCCATATTCGCGCCCCGGATTCGGTATCGAGATAGATCTCATCTCGCGAATCAAACGTGTCCGTGAAGTGTGGACATTCGTGGATTATTGTTTTTATTTTGCACGCGTTCCACAATTTACCAAACGGACTGCTGCAAAACGCCGAATAGATTGCGATGACCCGCTTTTCCGAATCAGGTTTGCACACCGCGGCATGATTTTTCCCCGAATCTTGCTTTACCGCACACGAGAGTTTTCTGTTTGTTTCGCTGTCGTATCGCACGATTTTTTCCGGCAGCAGTTCCTGCATTGCGGTGAGCAATCGGGGCAAACCATCACTGAGTACCCTTCTCGTAGATTCATCGGCGCGAGCGAAGAAGGTTTTTACACGGTCCTGCTCTTTCGCGTCCCAACGTGCCAGGCCCTCAATGCGTCGCTTGACCAACTCGACACCGATATCGCGGGCACGCATGACCTCCTTTCGGAATTCCTTGTTGCTCATGTTTGGACAGATAGGCGTCGTATTGATTACGACATTGGATATTGACCCGGGAGTTGTATTGGTAATGGCTGTGCCGACCTCGGTCCATTCTTCATTCTCGTCGGTCTTGAAGTAGTGGCTATTTTTGTTCAAAAATTCATTTGTCATCTGTTTTTCCCTAACAAAAAGACTTACCTGCTCTCCGCCCCTATGACCCGGCAACTTCGATAGAAACCTGCTTTGCGTTATCTGTCGAAAGACGCTGGGTGCGCCCCTGGGCATCCGTGACACCTTTCGCAAGAACCTTCGAACCGACGCGTATCCGGTAACGCACCCCCGCCTGTCGCTTGCCAGTGGAGTCTCTTATCTCGAACTGCTCATTGAACCGTTTGAAAGCGCGTCCGCGACAATCGCACGCCCATGCGTAACCCAGCGCTTCGGCCATCTCGTAACCGGTTGAATACGACTTCAGCCTATCGAACGGAAACCATTCGCCGGTTTCGGCGTTCAGCGCCATTGCGGACGGCATTGGCGGGAAGTTTGAGTAGATTGAATAGGTGATACGGCAAAGCTGGCATTCTTCGTTACCCACGACACCATCCTGTTTCTGTTGTCCCATTTGACCTCCTCTGATTTTCCAGAAAACACCGGACGAATTAATCATCTAAATGAAGTTACGGTCAACACTTTTAATTTGAGATTAAAGCGTTTTGACAAATATTTACAATGGTTCTCGGCAACGCATTTTCAGCGCATCTTTCCGGTATCGCGGCTCAACAAAAAAACGGCATTGAGCCGCCTTTGCCGACTGGGATCGACGCCGGTCAGTGCTTCGTTGAGGGAGCGTTCATGGGCCGTCAGTTTGTCGTTCGCGCCTTGCGCAGCGTCAGCGAGAAGCGCTGCCGCGTCCGTCCGTGTCAGCCGGCGGTTGGGAAGCCCCTTGGCGTCAAGCGCAAACCCGGTGAACAGTTCCTGATCGCTGCGAGTGGTCGCGTCGTACGTTTGCACGCTAATCCTGTCATGCGTATGTCACTGTCCGTTCGCATCACTGAGTTCGCGCTGACTCCCCACTGACTTTGTTTTGCCAAGTCGCAAACAGAGATGTAGTCGTCTAGACGTTGCGATGCCTTCACTCAACCGTCACAGTCACTTCCTAGAATGAGCCCACACCTGCCGGCAGTGACCGGATGCAAGAGGGAATACAGATGGAAGCGATCCGTGAAGCTATTCGAATCGAACGTTTGAGCAAGACGTTCGGTAACGGCCGCAAAGCGCTCGACGAAATCGATCTGCGCGTCGCGCCCGGTGAAATGGTCGCGCTGATCGGCGCGTCGGGCTCGGGAAAATCGACGTTGCTGCGGCATATCGCGGGCTTTATCGCGTCGGACGCGCAGCCGTCGCGAATCGAGATTCTCGGCCGGCCGATCCAGCAGAACGGCCGCATCGTGCGCGAGGTGCGCAGCATTCGCCGCGACATCGGCTTCGTGTTCCAGCAGTTCAATCTGGTGAACCGGCTGTCGGTCGAAACCAACGTGCTGATCGGCGCGCTCGCGCGCCTGCCGTGGTGGCGGCGTCTGAGCGGCCGGTTCCCGCACGCGGAACGCGCGCTGTCGCTGGCCGCGCTGCACGAGGTCGGTATCGGTGAACATGCGCGCGAGCGCGCCGCGAACCTGTCGGGCGGTCAGCAGCAACGCGCCGCGCTCGCACGGGCGCTCGTGCAGCGTGCGCAAATCGTGCTCGCCGACGAGCCGATCGCCTCGCTCGATCCCGAATCGTCGCGCCGCGTGATGGGCATGCTTCAGGCGCTGAACGTCGAGCACCGGATCACGGTGCTGGTGTCGCTGCACCAGGTCGACATCGCGATGCAGTACTGCCCGCGCACCGTCGCGCTACGTCGCGGCAAGGTGGTCTACGACGGTCCCTCCAATGCACTGACGTCGGCGCTGCTGAAAAAACTCTACGGCGACGATGCGCGCGAACTGCTCGACGACGCGACGCACGACGCCGACGAAACACCCGACGCGCCTGACGTCGCCGCTCTCGCCGCCGCGCCGGCGCGCACGGACCCAGGCCCCGCCGCCGCGCGCTACGCGTACGCGCTCAACGCCGCGCCGTCGAACTAAACCCGCCCGCGCTGTCGCGCGCTCCTGATTTCTTCCGTCCACCCAACCGGATCTCAACCGATGAAACTCTTGCGCTCCCTGATCACGCTCGCGGCCGGCGCTGCCGCTTTCGCCTGTGTCGCCGCGGCCCATGCCGAGGACATCAACCTCGGCATCATCTCGACCGATTCGTCGGCGGTGCTCAAGCAACGCTGGGAACCGCTGATCGACGACATGAAGAAACAGACCGGCCTGAACGTGAAGGCTTTCTTCGCGACCGATTACGCCGGCATCATCGAAGGCATGCGCTTCAACAAGGTGCAGGTCGGCTATTTCGGCAACGCGTCGGCGATCGAAGCCGTCGACCGTTCGGATGGCGAAGTGTTTGCGAAAGCGCAGCACGCGAACGGCGATAGCGGCTACTACTCGTTGCTGATCACCAATGTGAACAGCCGCTTCAAGACGCTCGACGACGTGTTCAGGAACACGAAGGACGTCACGCTCGGCTTTGGCGATCCGAACTCGACGTCGGGCACGCTGGTGCCGGGCTACTATCTGTTCGCGAAGCACAACGCGCCGGTCAATACGTCGTTCAAGAGCGTGCTGCCGTCGAGCCACGAAGCGAATCTGCTCGCGGTCGTCAACAACAAGATCGACATCGCAACCAACAACAGCATGATGATGCAAACGCTGAAGCGCGAGCACCCGGACAAGTTTGCGCAGGTGCGCGTGCTGTGGACCTCGCCGCTGATTCCGTCGGACCCGCTCGTCTGGCGCAAGGATCTGCCGCAAGCGACGAAGGACAAGCTGCGCAAGTTCTTCCTGAACTACGCGAAGACCGATCCGCACGAAAAAGCGGTGATGGCCGGCATCACCGAGTACATCGGCTTCGAGGCATCGTCGGATCAGCAGCTGCTGCCGATTCGCGAGATCGTGCTGTTCCAGCAGAAGCAGAAGATCGAGAGCGATACACATCTGTCCGATAGCGATCGCAAGACGCAGTTGGCCGCGCTCGACGCGAAGCTGAGCGCGCTCAGCAACGCACAATCGAAGCAATGAACACGGCCGATCCGATCGCGTCGCCGGCGCGCTCGAGCGAAGCGGCCGCCGCACAGGCGGCGCAAGCGAAAGACCGTGCCGGCAAGCGCGGCTGGTGGTCGCTGCTCGGCTGGATCGCGGTACTCGCCGTGCTCGGCGGCGCGTGGCACGGCGCCGACATGCGTCCGCTCGACCTGCTCAGCGACTCGGCCAACATGGGCCAGTTCGCGGCGGACTTCTTCCCGCCCGACTTCACCGAGTGGCGCAGCTACGCGCACGAAATGTACGTGACCTTGGCGGTCGCAATCTGGGGCACCGCGCTGTCGCTCGTCTGCGCGGTGCCGTTCGGCCTGATGTCCGCGCACAATCTCGCGCCGCGGTGGGTCGTGCAACCGGTGCGCCGCCTGATGGACGCGTGCCGCGCGATCAATGAAATGGTCTTCGCGATGCTGTTCATCGTCGCGGTCGGGCTCGGTCCGTTCGCCGGCGTGCTCGCGTTGTGGGTGCATACGACGGGCGTGCTCGCGAAGCTGTTCGCCGAAGCGGTTGAGGCGATCGATCCGCGCCCGGCCGAAGGCGTGCGCGCGACCGGCGCGACACGCCTCGATGAAATCGTCTATGCGGTGCTGCCGCAAGTGCTGCCGCTGTGGATCTCCTACGCGTTGTATCGCTTCGAATCGAACGTGCGCTCGGCGATGGTGGTCGGCATGGTCGGCGCGGGCGGGATCGGCGTGGTGCTGTACGAGGCGATCCGCTCGTTCAACTATGCGCAGACGGCCGCGGTGATGATCATGGTGATCGTCGTCGTAACGATGATCGATCTCGGCTCCGCATGGTTGCGTGAGCGGGTGATCTGAGGACGGCGCGCGCGCCCCACAACGCCGCTTTCCTCCACATAAAACCCCTTCGCTTTAGTCATCCTCTCCGCCATTCCGGCGTTCTGCTGGAATAATCACGGGCTTGCGACCGCCTTGCGGTCTTCCCCTGCCCTGTTCGTCCGATCCGGTTGTCGATGGAAACCTTTGTCGTCCTGCTGGTGCTGTTCTCCGCGCTGCTTCACGCGACCTGGAACGCGTTCTTGCATCTGTCCGAAGACCGGGTCTGGCTGCTCGGCATGATGGCGATGCCGTACCTCGTGGTCAGCGCGATCGGCGTGCTGGTGCTGCCGCTACCGGCGCCGGCCGCGTGGCCGTATATCGTCGCGTCGGCGGTGCTCGAATGGGGCTATCTGCTCGCGCTGATTCGCGCGTACAGAAGCGGCGATTTCAGCCAGATCTATCCGATCGCGCGCGGTCTTTCGCCGATGCTCGTGTTCGTCGGCGCGCTCGTGTTCGCAGCAGAGGTGCTTGAACCGCTCGCCGCGCTGGGCGTCGCGCTCGTGTCGTGCGGCATCGTCTCACTCGCCTTTCGACGCGGCATGCGCTTTTCCGGCGAGAGCGTGCCGTTCGCGTTGCTGACGGGTCTTTTCATCGCGACCTACTCGGTCGTCGACGGCGTCGGCGCGCGCGTCGCGGGCAATGGCCTTAGCTACATCATGTGGGTCTATCTGATCTGGAACATCCCGCAGTTCATGCTTGCGTGGCACTGGCGCGGCGGCGCAAAGGGGCTCTTCATCGGCCGCGCGCTGGTGGTGAAGGGCATCGCGTCGGGCGTGCTCGCGCTCGGCGCGTATTGCCTGATCATCGAGGCGTATCGCTATCTGCCGATCGCGATGGTCTCCGCGTTGCGCGAGTTGAGTTCGATCTTCGCGGTGTTGATCGGCTGGATCTTCATGGGCGAGAAGCTCACCACGCGACGCATCGTGGCGTGCGCACTGGTGACGCTGGGGGCGGTGCTGATACGGATTTGATGGCGCGCAGCGACGAGCGCTGAAGCATGCGGCGGCGACACGCTGTGCGGCATCATTTCGATCGGCATCGAATACGTGAGCAATAGTCAACGCGTGTAATTCACCACCGGCACAGAATACGAACTCGGCGCGGAATCGGTGTGACCACTGCGCTGCGACGATCCATTCGCGGGCATCCCGTAGCCGCTATTCCGCGCGACCTGGTTTCGCGCCGCGGCCTTTGCTTCGGCCGCCTGGATATTGGCCGGATAATCGCTCGCGTTCGCGTTGGACGGATCGTAACCGGCCTTTTCGAGCTGGCTCAGTTCGGCGCGCACCTGCGCGCGCGAGATCGGCTCATTGGCCTGATTCGACTGCGCAAACGCCACGAGCGGCGCGGCAATGACAGCGGCGATAACCCCTGCCTCGATCAGCGACCTGATGGACTTCATGATTTCCAATCTCCAGAGATAGCTTCATGCGATTGCCGCGAAGCCTCGTGTGAGCGTCGGCCATACGCAGCGGTTAGGGCAGTTTAGAAGTCGTTCAGGCCGCGTAGTAAGCCCTGAACCATGAATTCACTGTTCCTATAACGACCACAATTCGAGGCCCACCGGGTTCCGGCGCAGGCTCATCGCGATGCACTACACTGATAACCCCAAACGATGCGCCGCAGCCATCGCATTCGATCGAGGAGATTGACGCCCATGTCGCATCCCGTTGTTCTGCCGTCTTACCGCGACAGCGTGCGCGCCGAATGGGTCGATTACAACGGCCACTTGCGCGACGCGTTCTATATGCTGATCTTCAGTCTCGCGACCGACGCGCTGATCGATCTGATCGGCCTGCCCGATGCGGTGCGCAAAGAGCGGCATCGGTCGATCTACACGCTCGAAGCGCATCTCAACTATCTGCATGAAATCAAACAGGGCACGCAGGTGCGTGTCGACATGCGCGTGCTCGGCTACGACGCGAAACGTATTCATGTGTACCTCGAAATGTTTTCGCTGGACACGACGCAAAACCAACGCACCGGCCCCGTCGCCGCGGGCGAGCAGATGCTGCTACACGTCGATACCAGCGGACCGCGCGGCGTCGCTTTCGATCCGGACGTCAATGCGCGCGTGCACGAACTCGCGCAAGCCCATGCGGCATGGCCGCCGGCGCGTTTCGCGGGACGTGTGATCGCTTTGCCGCGCACAGCGCAACTGGAAACACGACCCGAACGAAGTGGCCATGCTTGAGCCGGAAATCGCCGCTTTTATCGAACGAGCCAGTGCGCTCTATCCGTCGCATCACGCGGCGGCGACGCCGCGCGATCAGCGCGAGCTATACGACCGCTACGCCGCAATGCTGACACCGCCGCTGCCCAGCGACCTCGTCGCCCAGGACGCGAGCTTTCGCACCGGCGCGGGCCACCCGGTCCCGCTGCGGCTCTACCGGCATCCAGTGAAGGCACGCGAAAATGGCACGATCCGCGGCACGGTGCTGTATTTTCATGGCGGCGGCTTCGTGCTCGGCTCGCTGAACAGTCATCAGATGGTGACCGCGCGTCTCGCCGCCGACACTGGCCTCGACGTGATCGCGGTCGACTACCGGCTCGCGCCTGAGCATCGCGCGCCGGCCGCGCACGAGGACTGTCTCGAGATCACACGGGCCGCATTGAACCACCGCCTGCCGTTCGACCTGCCCGAGCACGCTGCATTGCAACTCGCGGGCGATAGCGCCGGCGGCACCCTGGCGGCAAGCGTCGCGCTGCGCTTGCGCGACGATGGCGAGAGCGCGGTGCGCGGCATCGTGCTCGTCTATCCGATGCTCGGCACCGAGCCGCAGTTGCCCGCGCGCGACACCGAGTCCGATGCGCCGATGCTGACGCTCGCGGACGTGCATAAGTTTCGCGACGCTTACTGGGGAAAAGGTGAAGAAGGCAACCCAACGCCTGGCCCCGCGTGGACGATCCCGCTCGCCGCAACCCGCTTCGACGGGCTGCCGCCGATGCTTGCCATCGGCGCCGAGCACGACCCGCTACGCGACGACGCGCGCGCGTTCGTCGAACAGATTCGCGCGGCCGGTGGAGACGCCCGGCTACTGATCGGCACGGGGCTCGTGCATGGATGCTGGCGCGCGCTTGAAACGAGCCCCGGCGTGCAGGCCATGCACCGGGCTGTATGCGAGTTTCTCCGCGAACACGCACGCCATTAGCGCGGCGACACGAACCGCCGCGCCCGGTCCGTTATCGCCGCTCAGCGATTACGGTCGACGCGCCAGTGCGCAAACGTGACGAGATCGAGACCGACCTCGACCGGCTCGATGCGGGTCCAGCCGAAGAACGCGTCGTCCCAGCCGGGGATGCTTTGCGGCGTCAGCGACTGGAACTTCATGCCGGAGCGATACGCGAGGTCCGGCCAGAACAGCGGCATCACCTCGCGCGTGGCGAGCTGGCGCAGCAGGTCGGACGGGCCAGCCTCGTCGGCGACGATTTCGCCCTGCGAGATCCAGTCGTTCTCGGCCCACGCGACGAACACGCTCGGATTGCCCGCGGCGTCGAACATCAGGATCACGTTCTGCTCGGGCCGCCAGTAATACTCGACGATGCCCTGTGCAGCCACCACTTCGTCAATCACCTTGCGCGTGCGCGGATCGCAGTAGGTCATGCCGTTTTCGCCGAGCGCGAGCCAGCCCGACTCCGCGCAATGGCGAATCTTCGCGTCCTTCAGGAAATGTGTGAGGCGATTGGCCGAATCCGGGTCGGTCTTGCGCAAGTACAGATCGACGATGCCGGCGTTGAACGCCTTCACCGCGACGGTTTCGTCGGCGACGCCGGTGAGCAACACCTTCGCGCAACGCAGATGCGAGATCGACGACAGGAATTCGACGCCACCGATGCCCGGCATGTCGTAGTCGACGACGACCGCCGCCACTTCCTCGAAGCGCGACGGCCGCGCGACGATGTCGCGCTCCGCCGACGTCTCGACGAAGCGCTCGACGCCCGGCTCGCTCAGACACGCCGAGGCCGCCGCGAACTCGAGCGAATTCTCGCGGGCATGCTGGCGGATATAGTTGAGCGCTGCTTGCGGACGCGTGAAAAACAGGTTCGTGTAGGTGCCCGGAAAGAACCGGCGCAGCGCGTCGAGGTAGCTGTCGTTGTCGTCGACGAAAACCACGGTGGACGGATAAAAAACGGGAGGTCGAATAAAGTTGTTCATATCTTCACGTGTTTCCCACGCCGCCGCTGCGAACGCCCCGGACCGACCAGTCGGTCTTGGCGTCTCGCAACGCGACTGCCCAAGGAATGCCGGGCGAGGTCCCGCCCGCGGTCCGCATGATCAATGGGTTCTTGTCGCTACTTCCGGTCACCGCCCGCCGTCGACGCTATCGACGCTGCTCGCGCGTCTCGTTGGCGCCGTTTGGCGGGCCGCCGGCATGTGCGTTGTGAGCCAGTCGCTGCAAGTCACTTATTCACGCCGGATAATCGAACCGTGGCTGCCGGTCGTCCGCAATGGTCGTATAGTACAGGCTCCGCGCATTGGCGGCACCACTTAAATCGCATTGCCGCAGGCACCCGTCGCGTGAATGCGGCGAACATCATTGAGTCAAAAAGAGAATCGCGGCGCCTGGAAAAACGTCGTTTTCCATCGTGAAGGCGAGTCGCGATAACCGCAGGCGTATGCTGTCATGGTGCCAGGTTCATTCGGACATCACCCATCGCGAAGCGTCGCGCAATGCCGGCGAGAAGCGTCGATGGGAGACGTCGTTTATCATCAGGCAATCGCAGTTGCTATTGGTAGTTGCTTAGATATGACGAATACCGGCAAGATGATGATAGTCGGGCTGCTCGTGGTCGATGCGGGCGTCGCCGGTTATCTGCTTTACCCCAGGGACGATCAGGCGCCGGCCGTGACCGGCGCGGTGACCCGCAGCGTCACCGGCGCGGTCGAATCGCAACCGCAGACCGGCACGTCGCGTGCCGCTGGCGCCAGTGTGATGCCGGCGCAACCGGTCAGCCCACCCGCGCCGCGCTCGGACATCGCGAACAACGCTGTGATCGCGCCGCAATCGGCGCTTCCGCAGACGGAGTCGGCCGCTCCGGCGCCCGTGCCCGCTCAGGCGCCCGCTCAGGCAGCCACTCAGGCACCCGCTCCCGCGCCGAGCGTCACGCCCGATTCGACCCAGACCTCCAGCGGCCGCATCGATAACGCGGCGCCGTCGGCGGTCAATCCGGCCACAGCCGCGCGTGCGCGCTCGAAACCGCAGTCGTACGCAGAGCAAAAAGCCCAACCGAGGCCGCAGTACGGACCGCGCCTCGACCAGACCCAGGCCCGCCGGCGCGACGACACGCACCCGAATGGCGCCAACCCCGTCGCCGCAATGCTGACGGACCAACTGGTCAAGGAATCGGCAAAACCGGACCCGTCGCTGCCGATGCCTTCGGGCATCACCGTGCCGATGTCATCGGGAAATGACACTGGCGCCGGCGCTGGGCCCAGGCCTGGCACCGGACGCGGCACGAATCCGGTCGGGTCCGCGATGACCGATGAACTCGTCCGTGAATCGTCGAAAGTGACGCCGACGCAGCCCGCGGCGGAGCCGCCGATAATCAAGCACTGATCGGCGCCCTGCTTCACGGCCGCGACGCCACTTCGTCGAGATGCCCGAGCAGATCGGCCGGATCGTCGTAGACACGCAACGCTCCCGCGCGCTCCAGTTCCTCGGTGCCATAGCCACCCGACAGCAGGCCGACGCCGAGCGCGCGGCAGCGGCGCGCGGCGAGCATGTCCCAGATGCTGTCGCCCACCACGACCGTGTGCTCGATCGGCACGCCGAGCCGCGCGGCCGCGGCGAGGAAGAGGTCGGGATCGGGCTTCGCATATTTGACGTCGTCGCGCGTGACGACAACCGACTTCGCCGGATCGACGCCGAGCGCCGCCAGATTCAGCGCGGCGGTTTCCATCCGCCCGCTCGTCGCGACGGCCCACGGCGTACCGGCCTGCGTCAGCGCGCCGAGCAGTTCGCGCGCGCCCGGCAGCGGACACACCTGCGCGCGCATGCGCTGATAGGCGGCCGCATGCGCGTGCCGCAGTCGTTCGGCGCGTTCGACGCTGATCTCGCCGTGGGTCTCACGCAGCAACTGGTCGGTGAACAGCCCACCGCTCATGCCGATCTTGCGATGGATTCGCCAGACGGACAGCGCAATCCCCTCGCTGTCGAGCGCCTCTTTCCATGCCAGCACGTGCTGATAGACGCTGTCGACGAGCGTGCCGTCGAGATCGAAAAGAAAGGATGTCTGAATACGCATGCCGGCCTCCAGTGATGATGGGTTCAGTCACTATGCCATGGGTCGATGAATCATCGCGGGTTAGCGGGCCTTCCTGCGAGCGCCCTTGCCTGCCGTCGCCGCGCGCGGCGCCTCCTTGTCGAGCGGCGCGCCGCCGTTCATCTGCTCGAGCCACGACAGCGTATCGACATACGACAGAAACTGCTTCAGATACCCCGGTGACAGCTCGCGCATCAACGACAACGCGCGATGCACGAGGCTGCTCGAATTGAGCGGCCCCGCGTTGCCGGGCACCTGCGCGAGCGACTGGCGCAGCTGCTTTTCGCTGCGGACTTTCGACCAGACTTCGCGGAAGTAGTCGACCCCGGGAAGTTCGGGATAGGTCGCGGCGTGCGGTGCATCCGCGAGCGCGTGGTGGCGGCCGAGGTGTTCGATCAGCGCCGCGAGCGTGGCGTCGTCGGCTTCGTTGGCTTCACCGGAGGTGGCTTGCGACGCGCTCTCGTCCGCAGCCGCACGCTCGACCTCGGCCGCATATTCGGCCAGCAGTTCTGACAATCGTTGCTCGAGCGCTCGCCGCGACTCGCCGCTGTGCCGCGTCGCGCGCTGTGCAAACGCGTCGAGCAGATGAAAGCGCAGCGGATCGAGCCGATCCGCGCCGTTCGCGCGCCATGCATCGAGCGTCGCGCGAGTCGCGTGGATCGCGTCGTCGGTGATCACGCTGCCGTCGAGCGCGTCATCAGGCACCGGACTTCTCCGCTACCGCCGCGCTCGACGGCCGCGGCACCGGCGCGATTTCGACGCGGCGGTTTTTCGCGCGACCCGGTTCGTCGGCATTCGAACTGACCGGCTGCCCGGAGCCGAACGCCGCCGCGAACACCGACGACGCTGGCACGCCCTCGTCGATCAGCGTGCGCGTGACCGTCAATGCGCGTTGCGCCGACAGCTCCCAGTTATCGGCGAAGCGTCGGTTGCCTTCGCGCAGGCGTTGATCGTCGGTGAAGCCGCTGACCATCAGGATCTGGTCGCTCGCGCGCAGATACGCGGACAGCGGCCCGGCGAGACTCTTCAGCAGCGCGCGGCCGTCGGGCTGCAGCTGCGCGGAATTCAGCGCGAACAGCACATTGCCGCTAATGCCGATGCGGCCATTGACGAGCGTCACGCGCCCCGCCGCGAGCGGTCCTGCGAGCGCCTGTTCGAGCGTCTTGCGGCGCTGCGTTTCGGCCTGGCGCTGCTTGACCTCCTGTTCGAGCTTGCTCGACAGTTCGAGCTGCACGCCGATCACGCTCACCAGAATCAGCACGAAAGCGCCGAGCAGCACCGACATCAGATCGCCGAACGCGGCCCAGATCGGCGCAGCCGTTTCCACACCGCCGTCGATGTCCTCGCTCATACCGCGTCGGCTCCGGCGGTCGCGCGCTGCGCGGCCAGCAACTGCAGATTTTCGACGATCTGCTTCTGCGACATCACGCTGAGGTCAACCACGTCACGCGCCTGCGCGACGTAGTAGGCGAGCTGTTCGTCGCTGCGCGCAAGCGATTTATCGAGCGCCGCTTCGATGCGTTCGAGATGCGCGACGAGCTTGTCGTTCGCTTCGCCGAACATGCCAACGGCCGCGCCGAACGCTTCGCCGAGGCTCGCGATCTCGACCGCGCTGCCGGTGACCTGCGCGGCGACCGTGCCGAGCTTGCCGGTCTCATGCTCGAGGTGCTCGGTGAAGCGATTGCCGACGCGTTCGAGCAGATCCGCCGACGTCCAGACCAGCGCATCGACAGCCGTGCGCTGTTCGGTCGACGCATGATTGACCGCGTCGAGCAGCGTCTCCAGCGTGGAGAGCAGACGGCTGCGCTCCTCCAGCATCGCGGTGTCGCGGACCATGCTATCGGAGAGCTTTTGGCGCAGCTCCGCGACGACTTCGGCAGCGGCCTTCGGCGCTTCCGACGCCGCCAGCACGAGGCGCTCGATCTCGGCGATCGTCGCACTGGCATGCGTTTGCGTCTGCGCGGAGATATCGCACGCGGTTTGCGCCAGCGCGTCGCAGATTTGCTGCTGTCGGGTCGCGGTTTGCGAGCCTGTTTGCTGCCATTGTTCGCTGAGCTTCGCGGTCATCGCACCGAGCGCGTCGGTCCACGCGGCGAAGCGCTGTTCGTCGCGCGCGGCGAGTTCGGCTTGCAGATTTGCCGCCGCCTTCGGTGCTTCAGCCGCTGCATGCACCAGTCGATCGATTTCGGCGATCGTCGCGCTGGCATGCGTGTGCGTCTGCTCAGAAATATCGCGTGCGGTTTGCGCCAGCGCGTCGCAGATTTGCTGCTGATGGCCGGCGGCTCGCGCACCCGTCTGCTGCCATTGTTCGCTCAGCTTCGCGCCTATCGCGTCGAGCGCCTCGGCCCATGCGGCCAAACGCTGCTCATCGCGCGCGGTCAGTTCCGTCTGCAAGTTCGCATGCGAGCTACCGACCGCGCTCAGCAACGCCGCGGCATGCTGCTCTAACGTCGCGGCGGCGCGCGCCAACGCCTGTTCGTTGTTGGCGGCGAGCTTGTCGCCCGCGCTTTGCTGCTGTGCCAACGCGTCGCCCCAGGCCTGCGACATGCCGCTCGCGGTCGCCTGGAGCCGCGCGGACACGGCGTCGAGCAACGCGGCCGAGCGCTGTTCGAACGCTTCGGCGACGCGTTCGACCGAAGCGCGCTGCTGCGCGGCCAACTCGTCGCTCGCGTGCCGATGTCCGGCGAGCGCGTGGCTGCAAATCTCGGCGACGTTCGCACTGGTCGCCGCGAAGCCGCTCGACATGCCGTCGAGCTGGCGCTGCACGGCTTGCGTCACCGCGTCGTGCAACGCGGCGGCTTCGCGCGAGAGGCCGGCCATCGTTGCTTCGACGACCGGCTGTAGAGCGTTGCCCGCGGCCTGCGCGCTGCCGGCCACGCTGTCCTTCAGCGACTGCTCGATTACACCGGCCAGGCGCAGATAAGCGGCTTCGGTGCGGCCGTAAAACGCGTCGAGGCTCGCGATCTGCCGCTGGTTCGACACGGCGCTCTGCTGTTCGAGCGCGCTCATCATCGTCTGCAGACGTTCGACCAGCAGCGGCGTCGCTTCGGCCTGCCGCTGCAGCAGCCGGAGGCTTTCCTCGCGCTGATGGCTCTGCGAATAGACGCGCAACGTCGTCGCGATCTTCACGTCGAGCTGTTGCGCCGCTTCGAGTCGCTCGCGGCGGCACAGCGCGGACAGCAACCCGAGCATCGCCGACGTCGCGACACCCGCGATCGACGTACCGAATGCGAATCCCAGCCCCTTGACCGGCGCGGCCAGCGACGCGCGGATCGCTTGCAGATCGCTCGCGCTTTCCAACGCAAGGCCGGTGCCGCGCAGCGTCATCACCATGCCGAGCAGCGTGCCGAGCATGCCGAGCAGCACCAGCAGGCCGACCAGATACGGCGCCAGCGCGGGGCCTGGCAACGCGACGCGCTCGCCTTCGACGCGCAGCCGCACGCTATTGCGCAGGCTCGGATGCACGGGTTCGAGAAACGCGGCGAGGCTTGGCGGCGGTCCGGACAGCGCGGCGAGCGCGCCTGTCAGCGTGGCGCTCGCCTGGCTATAGCGGCGCAATTCGAGCGCGCCCAGCACGTAGAAGACGCCGATCAGCAGCGTGACGGCGAACGCGAGCGGGTTGGACACGGCGTAACCGACGGCGATCCAGCACGCCGCGGCGAGCCCCGCGAGAAATACGACGAGATCGATACGATATCTGGACATGGGGTCCCAGTTAGCAGGCGCGAAGAGCCGCGAGCAGCCCTTCGACCGGTTGAAAACGAACCTCCAGCTCGGCCAGCAGAACGCTCTGCATGTCCTTGCGGAAGGTGTCGAGCCACGCGTCGGACGCGAGCGGCGCGGCATGGCCGGCGGGCGCGGCGGCGTTGGCGTGAGCCGAGGCTGGCGGTGGTTGAATGGCGCGAGCGCCGGCTTCGACTTCGGCCGACTGCTGCCGCGTGGCACCGGCGTCGGCGGCAACTTCAGCCTGCGCGTCCGCCACCCGCCGTTGGTCACCCTCTCGCAAGCGCTCGAAATGCCCGCCGAGCAACCCGGGCACCGCGCCGAGCAAAGTCCGCTCGCGCTCGCCTAGCGCACGCTCCATCACCGCATCGACGACCGCGAGCCGCGCGAGCGCCGGCGCTTGCGTCGCCAGCAATGCGCGCAGGCGGCCGCGCAACGCGCCGATCGCCGTTTCCATCGACTGCTGAAGCGTGAGATAGCGGTGCCGAAATACCGCGTAGTCGGCCTGCGTGTCCACGGCCGCGCGCGGAGCGGACATGCGGGCGGACGACGGCGCCAGTCCACGTCGGCGGGAGCCGGCGAGCAGGCCATCGCTGGCGATGGCGCTCACCAGCGAGCGGCGCACGCGCGTGCACTCGTCCTCTTCCGTGCGGCCGAACGCGCGCGCGCCACCGGCGACGACCGGCGGCTTGCCGTCCAGCGCCGACGACAACGCGATCGCGTCGGTCCAACCGAGCCACTGGCTCAGCCGATCCGCCAGCGATTGCTGCGATTCGGCGACGTCGGCCTCGGCGAGACGGGCCAGTAAGCGAACGAGCGCGGGCCCGCTGAGGGCGCTGCGTTGAGGGGCTTGCAACATACCACCGGACGCAAAAAAGTCAGCAGTTTACACGCTGACGCCAGCGAGTCCGAAGTCCCCCGCTCGATCGAGCGTCGAAAGACAGGGTTTCGCCGGATCGAAGCTGGCATTCGCGCGTTTTCCCGAGCGTGGTTTTTTGCCAATAGCGAAGCGGGCCAATCCCTGTATATGATGAAAACGGGCGCCTCGCCGCCCACTGGAAAACGGCGCGGCGTCGACACCGCATAGAACACACGCAAGGCGGGCAGGCAGCATGAAATTCGATACCGTGGTGCTCGGCGCCGGCATTGTCGGGGTGTGCGTCGCCGTCCATCTGCAGAAACGCGGGCGCGCCGTTGCGCTGATCGACCGCAAGCAGCCGGGCAACGAGACGTCGTTCGGCAACGCCGGGTTGATCCAGCGCGAAGGCGTCTATCCGTACGCGTTTCCGCGCGGGCTCGGCACCCTGCTGCGCTACGCTCGCAACCAGTCGCCCGACGTGCGCTATCACGCCGACGCGATACTCCAGGTCGCGCCGTTTTTGTGGCGCTACTGGCGCAATTCGCATCCGGCGAAGCACGCGGAAATCGCGAAATCGTACGCGACGCTGATCGAGCATTGCGTCAGCGAACATCGCGCGCTTGCCGCGGACGCCGGTGCGAGCGAGTTGCTGCGGCCGATCGGCTGGATCAAGGTGTTTCGCCACGCCGCCGCGCGCGACGCCGAAACCCTGCTCGCCGAGCAATGGCATCGCGAGTACGGTGTCGAGTTCGAAACGCTCGACCCACCGCGGCTGCAACAGCTCGAACCCGATCTCGACAAGCGCCTGCAAGGTGGGCTGCACTATCCGCAATCCGATTCGGTCAGCGATCCCAACGCGCTCGTCACCGCCTACGCGCGGTACTTCGAAGCGCTCGGCGGACGGTTCTTCATCGGCGATGCCGATACGCTGCGCGAAGGCTGGCAAGTCGAGACGCGGGACGGGGCGATCACGGCCGCGTCGGCGGTGATCGCGCTCGGACCATGGTCGGATCGCGCGAGCACGCGGCTCGGGTATCGGCTGCCGCTCGCGGTCAAGCGCGGCTATCACATGCACTACGCGCCGCGCCGCAGCGCACGGCTCAATCATCCGATTCTCGACGTCGAGCACGGCTATGTGCTCGCGCCGATGGCGCGTGGCATCCGTTTGACCACGGGCGCCGAAATCGCGCGAGCCGAGGCGGCCAGGACGCCGGTACAGCTCGATGCGGTCGAGCCGATCGCGCGCACCCTGTTTCCACTCGGCGAACGTCTGGACGCCGAACCGTGGATGGGACGCCGTCCGTGCACGCCGGACATGATGCCGATCATCGGGCCCGCGCATAAACATCAGGGACTGTGGTTCGCATTCGGCCATGCGCATCATGGTTTGACGCTCGGACCGGTGACGGGACGGCTGATCGCCGAAATGATGACCGGCGAGCAAACGCTGGTCGATCCGCGGCCGTTTCGGGTCGAGCGGTTCTAGTTCTTCTGGACCCAGACCGCAATAAAAAACGCCGCGGGCCGACAGCCCCGCGGCGTTCCTCATCGAGCCGGACGAAGGTCGATCAGGCCGTAACGGCAGCCCGTCGCGGCGACACTGACGACACCGCGAAGCTCACGACGATATTCGCGACCAGCGCGATCAGGCCGATATACAGCGGGTAGTTCTCGTGGCCGAAATGCAGCCCATACACCGGCTTGAGCCCTTGCGAAATCGCGAGGCCCGTGCCGAGCACGATACCGACGAGCCAGCCGAGGAACAGACCCGGCGTGTTCAGACGGCGCGTGTACAGCGTGAACACGATGGCAGGGAAAATCTGCAGAATCCACACGCCGCCGAGTAACTGCAGATCGATCGCGTACTGCGTCGGCAGGAACACGATGAACAGCAGCGCACCGAACTTGACGACCAGCGAGACGATCTTGGCATTGGCCGCCTCGGCTGCGGGTGAGATGTTCGGCGACACCAGCGGACGCCACAGATTACGCGTGAACAGATTCGCCGCGCCGATCGACATGATCGCGGCCGGCACGAGCGCGCTGATCGCAATCGCGGCGGCCGCGAAGCCGACGAACCACGACGGGAACAGCGTGCCGAACAGGGTCGGCACCACGTCGCTTGCCGATTTCACGTTCACGCCCGCGGCGATCGCCATATAGCCGAGCAACGCGATCAGGCCGAGCAGCACCGTGTAGGCGGGCAGGAAGATCGCGTTCTTGCGCACCGTCTTTGCCGACGCCGACGACAGCACCGCCGTCATCGTATGCGGATACATGAACGCGGCGAGCGCCGAGCCCAGCGCGAGCGATGCGAACGCGGTGTACTGATTCGGCTTCAGCAGGATGCCGGTCGCGCCGCCCTTCGCCTGGAAGTGCGCATCGGCCAGGGCGAACACGTGCCCATAGCCGCCGAGCTTCACCGGAATCAGCCATATCGCCGCGATCACGACGATATAGATCATGATGTCCTTGACGAACGCGATCATCGCCGGCGCGCGCAGGCCGCTCGCATACGTATAGAGCGCGAGGATCACGAATGCGACGATCAACGGCAATTCGCCACTGACGCCGAGCCCCTTGATCACGACCTGCATGCCGACGAGTTGCAGCGCGATATACGGCATCGTCGCGACGATGCCGGTCAGCGCGATGGCCGCCGGGAACCACTTGCCGCCGTACTCGCCGTGCACGTAGTCGGCCGCGGTGATGTGGTTCTTGGCGTGCGCGACCTTCCACAGCTTCGGCATCACCGCGAACACGAACGGATAAACGATGATCGTGTACGGCAACGCGAAGAAGCCATACGCGCCCACCGAATAGACGAGCGCGGGCACCGCGATCACCGTATAGGCGGTGTAGAAATCGCCGCCGACGAGGAACCACGAAATGACCGTGCCGAACTGCCGGCCGCCGAGACCCCACTCGTGCAACTGCGTCAGGTCGCCGCGTTTCCAGCGCGCGGCAAAAAAACCGATCACCGTGACGAGCACGAAGAACGCGATGAAGACCGTCATCGCAACCGGGTTCACAGGATTAAGATCGCTCATTTGAGACCTCGATACACGATGTAAATCAGCAGCGAGGTCAACGGCACCCACAGAAACTGATACCAGTAGAAGAACGGGAAGCCCGCGAGCGGCGGATGCGTGTCGTTATAGAACGGCAGCCACAGCAGCGCGACATAGGGGATCAGCAAAATGAGCCAGAGCCATGAACGGCCGGCCGAGGGGGAGGTCTCCACGAACGTCTCCTGAGTATTATCGACAGCACGCGCGATGGCTCGTGGCCCGGCGCGCGGCTGCCCGGTTGCCTGAGGTCAGGCGGGAAATCGGGGAACGCCGCACACGCGCCGGCCAGGCCTCGCGCAGCGCGGGATGCGACGGGCATGTAGTATTCGCCTTCGCGCGCTTCCTCACAAGCGCGCAACTACGTAAGCCGTCTACGTGATAATACGTAGCCCGTTGACCGGGTTTTTTCAACGATGAAGCTCAAAGCGAAGATTGTGCTGCTTGCGATCGTGCCCTTTCTGGTGGCAATTGCGAGCATCGAGACCGGCGTGCGCCGCGAAGCGACGGCGCTCGCCGAGCGACAGCACGCGAGCACCCAGGCCGCGTACATGGCGAGCAAGGAGATCGAGCTCAAGCACTACGTCGAACTCGCGACCACTGCGATCGCGCCGCTCTACGAAGCCGGCGGCGACAACGCGCGCGACGACGCGCTGCTGCGCACGCGCGCGCTCGCGGTGCTCGAAAAAATGGATTTCGGCGAGGACGGCTACTTCTTCGTCTACGACATGCACGGCCGCTCGCTGATGCATCCGCGCGAGCCCGATCTGGTCGGCCGCGATCTGTGGTCGTTGCGCGATAGCCAAGGCGCGCCGACGATCCAGCAACTGCTCGCCGCGGCCGCTCGCGGCGGCGGCTACGTGCGCTATCTGTGGCATCGGCCGTCGACCGGCAAGGTCGAGTCGAAACTCGGCTACGTGGTGCCGCTCGAGCGCTGGGGCTGGATGCTCGGCACCGGGATCTATCTCGACGACGTCGACGCGGCCCTCGCGCATATCGACGCCGAGGCCGCGGCCAATATCGATCGCACGATGAAGTGGATCGACGCAATCGCCGTGGCCGGCCTCGCGGTCATTGCGCTATGCGCGCTCGTGCTGAACGTGACCGAATATCGCAGCGCCGACGCGAAGCTGAAGCGGCTCGCGCAGCAGGTCGTCGAGTCGCAGGAAAACGAGCGCGCGCGCCTGTCGCGGGAATTGCACGACGGCATCAGCCAGATGATGGTGTCCGTGAAGCTGCTGCTCGAATCGGCGCTCGCGCGGCTCGAACGTGGCGACGCGCGCGTACCCGCCGCCGAGGCCGCGTTGTCCACCGGACTCACGCGGCTCGGCGATACGCTGCGCGAAGTCCGGCGGATTTCTCATGCGCTGCGTCCGTCGATGCTCGACGATCTCGGCGTCGCGGCCGCGCTCGAACAGTTGACGCGCGAACTCGGCGACGAGTCCGGCATCGCGATCGGCTTTACGCAGATTTCGCACACGCATGCGGCCACCTTGCCCGACGTGGTCAACACCGTGCTGTTTCGCATCGCCCAGGAAGCGCTGACGAACATCGTGCGGCATGCGCAGGCGTCGAGCGCCGCGCTCGCGCTCGAGGTTTCGCGCGACGCGGTCACGCTGACGATCGCCGACAACGGCCGCGGCTTCGACGTAACCGGCGCATTCGTCGGCGGACGCGGAGGTGTCGGTCTGCGCAACATGCGCGAACGGCTCGAAGCACTCGGCGGCACGCTGTCGTTGAACTCGCAGCCTGGCCATACCGTCGTCGCCGCGCGCGTGCCGCTGCCGACGATTCACGCGACGGTGCCGCCCCTGCAGGAACTCTCTTCATGAACGACACGCCCTCTTCTCCCATCGCGCGTCTGCTGCTCGTCGACGATCATCCGCTCGTGCGCGATGGTCTGCGTGCACGCCTCGAAGCGGTCCGCCATTTCGAAGTGGTCGGCGAAGCGGGCGACGCGCAGCAAGCGCTCGCACTGGCCGAACGACAGTCGCCGCATCTGGCGCTGATGGATGTCGGCATGAAAAGCGGCATCAACGGCATTGCGTTGGCCGGCCTTTTTCACGAGCGTTTTCCGGCGATTCGCGTGCTGATGCTGTCGATGCACGACAACCTCGAATACGTGACACAGGCCGTGCGCGCCGGCGCGAGCGGCTACGTGCTGAAGGATTCGCCGGCGCTTGAAATCATTCAGGCCATCGGCGCGGTGCTCGACGGCAAGACGTTCTTCAGCGCGGAGCTGAGCGCGCGGCTGATCCAGGCGTCGGCGACGCAATCGCCGGTCGAACGTTTGACGCCGCGCGAGCGCGACATTCTCGACGCGCTCGCCGAAGGTCTGTCGAGCAAGCAGATCGCGCAGCGCAACGATCTGTCGGTGCGGACCGTCGAGACGCATCGGCTGAATCTGAAGCGCAAACTCGATATCGAAGGACAGGCCGAGTTGATCAAGTTCGCGGTCGAGAATCGACGCACCAAGCGTTGAGGTTCGCGTCCGCGCGATAATGGGCGGTCCACACCTGGAGCGACTACAGCATGAAACGCGGGTTCGAACTGAGTCTCGCCAGCCTGATACTTTGCGTGGCCACGGCTCGCGTTTATAGCGAACCCGCGCGCGTCAATCGCGGCCACGATCCATTCCTGCAGATCTCCAAAGCCATCGCCGACTGCCCGACGCCGCTCGGCCCATTCGAAACCGAAAAGGAATGGCTCGACGATAGCCATTACCGGATCGAACGCGGCAATAGCTGTTGGATCGAAGGCCGCTGCCGTTTGCCGAACGCGTATCTGTACGACGCGGAAATCGCGGACAGTGTGCAACGGCGTCTTGCGAATCTGAACGTCGCGACGCACTGGCGCGAGCAGTCGACACTATGGCTCACGCTGCAACGCCGCTTTATTTATGTCGAAGGTTGCGTCGCGCCCGGCTTCGACAAGAAGACCTTCCTCACCGAACTCGCGAAAACAGCGGACGTCGAGCGCGTGATCGACAACACGATCACCGATCCGCATGCCGCGCGACTGCCGTACCGCACGCAAGCGGACCCGGACAAGCCGGTGCTCGATCCGGGCAATTAGCGCGGCAAATGGCGATGTTTGCGCCACTGCCGTCTACTGCCGGCTATATCGACAAACGTCGATAGCAACCCAGAAATCGTTCTTTTGGCCTTTGCGGCGTCATTGCTAACATCAGCGGCCCCACCTTACGGTCCGCAATAACAATGACAACCGTTCGATTTCGCCTTACCCAACATCGCCCTTCATTTCGTCTCCGCCTGATCGGCGCCGCGGTCGCGAGCCTCGTCACGCTCGCCTCGTGCGGCGACGGCAATCTGCCGGCCGCGTCCGCCGCGTCGAGCGCCGTGCCCGCGTCCACGCCAGTCATCGCGCAGAAGCGGCCTAACATCCTTTACATCATGGCCGACGACCTCGGCTACTCCGACATTCACGCGTTCGGCGGCGAAATCAACACGCCCAACCTCGATGCGCTCGTGCAAAGCGGCCGCATCCTGACCAATCACCACACCGGCACCGTCTGCGCGATCACGCGTTCGATGCTGATCTCGGGCACCGATCATCATCTGGTCGGCGAGGGCACGATGGGCGTGCCGACGGACGAACGCAAGGGATTGCCAGGTTACGAAGGCTATCTGAACGATCGCGCGCTATCGGTTGCGCAATTGCTGAAGGACGGCGGCTATCACACATACATGGCCGGCAAGTGGCACATCGGCTCGGGCATCGTCGGCAGCGCGACGGGCAGCGGGCAGACGCCGGACCAATGGGGCTTCGAGCACAGCTACGCGTTGCTCGGCGGCGCCGCGACCAATCACTTCGCGCACGAACCGGCCGGCTCGCAGAACTACACCGAAGACGGCAAGTACGTGCAGCCGGGCCAGCCGGGACAGCCCGGCGGCGTGGGCGGCAGCCCGGCCGTGTTCTATTCGACCGACTTCTACACGCAGCGCCTGATCTCGTACATCGATTCGAACAAGGGCGACGGCAAGCCGTTCTTCGCGTACGCGGCCTATACGTCACCGCACTGGCCGCTGCAGGTGCCCGATCCTTATTTGCACAACTACGTCGGCAAATACGATGCTGGCTACAATGCGATCCGCGATGCGCGTATCGCCCGACAGAAAGCGCTAGGCATCATTGCGCAGGACTTCGTGCCGTACGGTGGCGCATCGGAGACGCTGGCCGCGAGCCCGGCCACGGCGAACAACGGCACCGCGAGCGCGAAATACGTGAGCGCCGTGCACAACGCCGCACAGGGCTACGCCGATTACGGCCCCGGCCATGTGAACAAGAAGTGGGACAGCCTGTCGCCGGCCGAGAAGAAGGCGCAGGCGCGTTACATGGAAATCTACGCGGGCATGGTCGAGAACCTCGATCACAACATCGGCCTGCTGATCCAGCATCTGAAGGACATCGGCGAATACGACAACACGTTCATCATGTTCCAGTCGGATAACGGCGCCGAAGGCTGGCCGATCGATTCCGGTGCGGACCCGACCGCCACGGACACCGCGAACGCGACCGATCCCGCCTACTCGAAACTCGGCACCGACAACGGTCAGCAAAACGCGCAACGTCTGCAATACGGTTTGCGTTGGGCCGAAGTCAGCGCGACGCCGTTCCGCCTGACCAAGGGTTATTCGGGCGAAGGCGGTGTATCGACACCGTTGATCGTGCATCTGCCGGGTCAGACTTCGCAGAAGCCGACGCTGCGCGAATTCACGCACGTGACGGACAACACCGCGACGTTCCTCGCGGTCGCGCAAATTGCGGTGCCGACCACGCCCGCGCCCGCGTTGATCAACACGCTGACCGGCGTCGATCAGAACAAGGGCAAGGTGGTCTACAACAACCGCTATGTGTATCCGATCACCGGACAATCGCTGTTGCCGCTGCTCGAAGATCAGAGCACGACGCCGGTACACAGCGCGTCGTTCGGCGACGAAGCCTACGGCCGCGGCTATCTGCGCAGCGCCGACGGCCGCTGGAAAGCCCTGTGGACCGAACCGCCGCTCGGCCCCGTCGACGGTCATTGGCAGCTGTACGACATCAGCGCCGATCGCGGCGAAACGCAGGACGTGTCGGCGCAGAACCCGTCGATCATCGATGGGCTCGTGCAGCAATGGAACGACTATATGACGAGCGTCGGCGGCGTCGAACCGTTGCGTCCGCGCGGTTACTACTGAGCACACGATGGCGTTTTCATTCAAGCTCAAAGGCGGCGTCGCGCTGTACGGCGCATACGCCGCGATCGCGGCGGTGGCGTTTGCCGCCGCATTTGCCGCCGTGTTTGCCGCGCCATCCATCGGCGCGGCCAGCGCGGCGGTATTCGGCGGTGGCCCGTCCAATGCGTTCGACAACCTGAACCGCTCGCGGGCACTCGCCGCGCTCGGCTCCGAACAGCAATGCGGGCGTTACTCGGGCTTGCCCGCGCGTTGGCGCGACGACCCGCGGGCCGGCATGGTGCATCTGCATGGCGGCGACTTCGTGTTCGGCAGCAAGCTCGGCTACGAAGACGAGCGCCCGGCCGGCGACGGCAACACGCACGTTGCCGGTTTCTGGATCGACCAGACCGACGTCACGAATGCGCAGTTCGCCGCGTTCGTGCGCGCGACCGGCCACGTCAGCGATGCGGAGCGCCAGGGCGGCGCGGTCGTTTTTCACACGCCGACGCGCGAAGAGATGAACGCGCGCGATCTCGCGTGGTGGAGCTGGGTCAAAGGCGCCGCGTGGAATCATCCGAGCGGCCCCGGCAGCAATCTCGACGGCCGGATGAATCAACCGGTGACGATGGTCACGCAGGCCGATGCGCTCGCGTACGCACACTGGCTCGGCCGCGACCTGCCGACCGAAGCCGAATGGGAATACGCGGGCAAAGCCGGCCATCAAGGCGCGGATCTCGACACCGCGCCGCGCGACGCGCACGGCAAACCGGGCGCGAACTACTGGCAGGGCGTGTTTCCGGTGCTCGACACCGGCGAGGATGGTCACGTCGGCCTGTCGCCGGTCGGCTGCTATCCGGCGAACGACTTCAGGCTTTACGACATGATCGGCAATGCGTGGGAGTGGACCAAGGACGTGTACACCGGACCGCACCAGTCGCATACGAACGGCGATACCGCGGCCGTGGCGCCGCTCAACCGACGCCACGACAAGCCGATGGTCATCAAGGGCGGCTCGTTCCTGTGCTCGCGCGACTACTGCGTCAGGTATCGCGCGGCGTCGCGCGAGCAGCAGGAAGCCGATTTGCCGGCTTCACATATCGGCTTTCGCACGGTGCGGAGGGATGCATCATGAAGCGATATGCCATCGCCGCGCTTGCGGTCGCGATATTGCCCGCTTTGCTGCCTGAACCTTCGCACGCCGCCTCGCAGACGATCAGAGTCGGCGTGAGTTCGGGCGCTCAAGCGGAGATCATGACCGAAGTGCGCCGCGTCGCCGCGAGCGAGGGCCTCGCGCTCGATGTCGTGGTGTTCGATCAACCGTCGCGGATCGATGCCGCGCTCGCCGCGAAGCAGATCGACGTCGCGAGCGTCGAAGACGAAGCGGCCCTCGACGCGCAGCGCAAACTGCACGACTATGCACTGACGAGCGTGGCCACGACAGTCACATTTCCGGTCGCTCTGTATTCGCGCAAGCTGACGAACCTCGTGCAATTGCAACGTGGCGCGACGATCGCGATTCCCGACGACCCCGCCGGAACGGCACGCGCGCTGATCCTGCTGCAAAACGAAACGCTGCTGACGTTCCGCGACAGCGCGGGCCTGCGCGCGACACTCGCCGACATCACGAGCAACCGCCTGCATCTGAAGATTCGCCAGGTGCCGCGCGCGCGTCTGTACGACACGTTGAACAGCGTCGCGTTCGCGGTGATCGACAGCGACACGGCGGCGCGCTCGGGTCTCCGCCCCGCTCGCGATGGTCTCAGTCTCGAAGACGCGCGCTCGCCGTACGCAAACGTACTGAGCGTGCGCGACAGCGATCGCCAGCGCGCATGGGTCGCGCAACTGGTCGCCGCCTATCATTCGGACGCCGTCGCTCATTTCATTCTGATGCGTTATCAGGATTCGGTGCGCCGGCCGTGGTGAACAACTGCGCGGTTTTGCCGATGCGTACCAGCACCCGAAAGCGCGCCTCATCGATGCGGCTGCCGTTGGACACGACACCGGCAAGCGGGCCACGCGCCCCGACATCGAAGCGTTTTCAAAGCTGGGGGTCCAGCAGCCGCACAACCGTTTCAATGAGCTTCTCGCTGAGTGAACGCCCCGTCCATGCGTCGAGCGTGATGCGCTTCGATTTCGCGATGTCGTCGGCGAACGCGGCGGTCTGCTGCCTGGCGAAATCGCGGTCGTAAATGTTCAGGTTCGCTTCGTCGTTCAGCTTGAACGAGCGGCTATCGAAATTCGTCGAGCCGACCGACACCAGGTATTCGTCGACTACCAGCATTTTGCAATGGAACATGGTCGGCTGGTACTCGTAGATCTCGACGCCCGCTTTCAATAGATCGCCCCAGCACGCACGCGAGGCCTCGCGCACCGTGTGCGTGTCGATGCGTTTGCCCGGCGTGACGATCCGTACTTTGACACCGCGTTTCGCGGCTTCGATGATCGCATTGATGGTGAGCTTGTCGGGCACGAAGTACGCGCTCGCCAGCTGCAAAGTGCGCGTGGCGGCGGTGATGGCCATCAGATACATCAACTGCATGTCGTCGCTGCCGCCCGACGGCGAACTGCTGAACATATGCGCGAGACCCTCGCCTGGTCCTTTCGGCTCGACGTCGACGTGCGGAAAATACCTGGGGCCGTGCAATACGCTGCCGGTCGTCTTGATCCAGTTGTCCATGAACACGGCCTGCATATGGCCGACCACGGGACCCGTCACGCGAAAATGCGTATCGCGCCAATGCTTTTCGTCCTGTGCATTGCCCGTCCACTCCGGCGCAATGCCGACGCCGCCTGTAAAGCCGATCCGGCCGTCGATCACCAATAGCTTGCGGTGCGTACGATCGTTCATACGACCGAGTCCGGTCCAGTGCGGCTTGTGATACTTGACCACTTCGGCGCCGGCCTCGCGCAGCAGTTGCAGATAGCGTCGATCCATTTTCGATGAACCGACCCAGTCGAGCAGTACATGCACGGCGACCCCTTCACGCGCCTTATCGGCCAGCGCGCGCGCAATCTGTTCGCCGATCTCGCCAGACCAGTAAATGAACGTTTCAAATGTGATGGTTTCGCGCGCCGAGCGAATGCCTTCGAGCATCGACGGAAAGATCTGGTCGCCGTTGAGCAGCATCTCAAAGCGATTACCCGGCACCACGGGCGGCCCGAGCAATAGACCCATCGAGCGAAGAAATTGCGGATCTTCGCTCTTATAGAGCCGCTCGATCCTGTGTGCTATTTTCTTCTCGCCGCTCGACAGATTGGCGATCGCGAGAACGATCACGAGCGTGACGAACGCGGTAACAGCAATAGTCAGCATCCGTGGCCTCGATGGCAAGCGGCGGAACACGGCGTGCGCGTTCCGCGTTCGACGGGAGAGTGCCGGACTCGTGCCTGGCTTTCACTATCGCAACGTCATGCACGGCGCGTGCCCGGATCGGGACCGCGCCTTGCTTCCCGCTTCAAACGCGTTATCTGACCAATGCAAATGCCTCGCGACTTGCTATTTCGGCCGCGCCGAATACGCCGATGATCGTATAGTCCGACGCCACGCATTCGAACATCGAGGCCTGAAACGTAATGACGAAATGCCGCCGCGCCGGTGCTTCAGGACCAACGGCGAGGGAGTCTGTCGTCACGGTGGCAATCTCCGCGCACAGCGACGAATTGACGACTTCATGCACCGCGTAGCCGCTCAGACCTTGCGCCGCGAGCGGATGAATGGCCAGATCGACATCGCCCGGCGGCCCGAGACGATGAAAGACGGCGTCGGCAAACAACACCGCGCAAAAAGGATCGTCGTCGGGATCGAATGGCCCGAACCGTTCAAAGTCCGACTCCGCGATCGGATAAGTGAGGATCACGCGGCGATCGCTCGCGACGATGAATGGTTCGGCGGCATCGGCTGCCGGATGAGGAGCGGAGTCCAGCAGGAAGACCTTGTCTTCCTGCTGGGATGCATCGTAGGTGATAACCATCTACTCACGACTCCGCGGCAATTACGCGCTTTGTTGCGCCTCTGACGTTTGGAGAGTTCCAGCGACGGGCGCGGCCGTGCTCTTTGAAGCAGCTTTGCGCATCGGTGCTTTTCTTGCCGTCTTCACAGCGCTTTTGCGGCCGGTGGTTTTCTTCACCGCGGCTTTCCGGCTTGCCGGGGTCGCGCTTCTGGCTGCGGTCTTTTTCGCGGCCGTCTTGCGAGTCGCTTTTTTCGCCACGGCTTTTTTCGCCGCGCTCTTCTTGCCTACCGCACTCGCGGTCGCTTTCGCCTGACCGCTCTTTGCCGCCGCTTTCGCCGCTTTCGGAGCGGCGGCCGCCGTCGCGCCATCGATCAGGAATTTGCTGCGGTCCTTGACGGACGCGAGCCATGCCGGCGCCGGACCGCGGCCGCTCCATGTCGCGCCGCTTTTCGGATCCAGGTACTTCGGCGGCTGTGCGCCTTTCGGCTGACCTTTCCCGAGCTTCGCGGCGGGCGCAGCCGCGGATTTGCTTTCGCTCGCAGCGTCGATCAGGAACACCGTGCGGTCCTTCGCACCGGCGATCCAGCCAGGCGCGCGGCCGTGACCTGTCCAGGTTGCGCCGGTTTTATCGTCGCGGTACTTCGGCGGCGTTGCCGACCCGGCGGCTTTGCTCGCGCCTGCGGGCCTTCCCCGACCCGTACCGGCATTGCCATTCAGCGTGGCGCGTCGTGCCTTTGCCTGTGCTTCGATATCGGCAGTCGTGAGACCGTGCTTGAGCATCAACTGGCGAATCTGGTCGACCGCGGCTTGTGCTTTTTTGGCAATGAGAACGTCGGCTTGCGCCTGGAGCTTCTTAAGCTTTGCTTGGATTTGCTCTAACGAAGGCATTTGACTGCTCCTTATGTGGTAATCGTCGAACTATGCCATGAATAGCGGAAGAAAGGCAGTCTATTGACCTATCCTGAGCTTCAATACATCGATAGGACCGCTGATCCGGCGTTCAAATGACAAAGCTGTCAGGTTTTCTACCGGGTCGTCGAAGCTTTCTTCCTTTCCCTTCCTTCGTGATTCTTCTTTTTCATTTCGGTTCCACCACTCAGATAGGTGTAAAAACGACGACCTGGCGATCGGCAATGTACCTCACACTCCGCATAAAGCGGTAGTGTTGTCCGTCCGCCGTTATCCGGTTCAGGCCCAGACGGGTCAGTACCAGCATTTCATCTGCCTGGAAAGCGTCGACGACACCGGAATCCGTTAAATCCTCCAATGCACCGGACGGATTCCCGACATAAACGCTGCGCGCCTGCTTGCCGATCCGCATGACGACCACGCTTTTTCCCTCGTCGAGCGCCAATTCGAGAAAGCTCGCGAGCGTGCGCAACGACTCCGGCGTGCACGTCCTGGTCTGATAGATCGCTGCATTCGATCGTGTCATTTGTGTTTCCCCGTCATCCGCATCGGCGGCACAAGGGCGCAGCCGCGCTTTCTGGCATTAGTCGCTTCTACTATAGGCAAGCATTTGAATATTCAAAGGAGCGTGGTCCATTTTTTATTTCAAAAACGGTCATTTTTCGCGGTCGGCTATAGCGAACAGATTCAAGCGTGTGCGAAACACCACTGACGATGCTTGGCAACACACCGCCGCCGCTTCCGTAACGTGCCGTTACCGATCTTGCAACGCCTGTTGCGCCTGCACCAGCCCCGTCCATTTACACTTCCTGTTCGTGCCGGCGGTGGAGGTATAGCCAATAGAGAATCGTTTGTCAGCCGCCATGCACGCGGCGGCTATTGAAAAAGACGCCAGGCCACCCTATTTTGGATCCACTCAAACACGATGGTACTTACAATGAAAGCTGGCTTTATCAGGACCGCCCTCGGGGCAATGGCAGTCTCTTTGGCAATGGCCGGCACCGCTAACGCGGCCGGTTGCATGAAAGGAGCCGTAGTGGGCGGCGTCGCCGGGCACTATGCGGGACATCATGCGGTGGTCGGCGCGGTCGGCGGCTGTATCGTCGGACGGCATATGGCCAAAAAGCACGCCGAAGAACAGCAGGCGGCGGCTCAGGCTGCGCCGCATCAGCAAGCCAGAATGCAGTAACTGGGCAAAGGCGGGCGTCGCCGCAAACGTTCGCACGGGGGTTTTGAAACCGTGTTCGCGGCACTCAGGCAATCCGCAATCCGCGCGCGGGCAAGATCTCCTGAGTGGTCACGAAACGGTGCTGTTTGACCGCGTCGTGAAAGAGGCGGTAGTCGCTCTTCTCGAAGGCGGTCGTCCACTCCGGTCTGTCCCCGGTGTCGTCATCGCACAACAAACCGGTGGCCTGGTACTTCCACGAACCGTGTCCTTTGGCGATATAGCCGGGCACGGGTTCTTTCAAGCCCGGAATACGGCCGGCATTCACCCATTCGCAAACGGTTCTCAGACGCAGGTTGTCGTCGAGTTCGCGGTTCGTATCGAGCAGTCGGGTCAGCGCGTCTTTTGCGTCGTCCGGCATGCCGGGCTGGCTTTCGAAATCTTCACGTCCGGCCAGATAAGCTCGCACGACACGACAACTCATATCCGCCGCCTGCACGAAATCCGGCAAATTATGTCGCGAGATGAAGTGATTGTGGCCGTCGATGTAATGCCACCGTGCCCACGCCTGGTCGGGATAATGGAGTGCGGCGCCGTGGCCGACCGGCAACGCGATCGTCAGAACGTCCTGCTCGACATGCTCGATCAGATGCGCGACCGCCAGTTCGAGGCTCGCGAGCCAGCCCTTGCGCGTGCAATCCTGCGCTTCGAGAAGATGCACGCGATTCCACGGGCTTTCGATGCCCGCGAATCCCTGGTGCGCCCAGGTATCGACATACGTATGAAGCGTCACGCCGAGCCGGTGCAACGCGGTTCCCGAGTCGCGCTGTCGGATCGCGCGCCGCACGACTTCACGCGCGACTTCGCTATCGGGCCGGCAAATCGCCTTTTCCTCCAGACTTTCTCCAACGCCAGCCGGCAGAAAATGGAACGGCGTCCACACGAGCCGATTCAGGTCGTTTTCGGCATTGGCGTAATCGAATAACTTGTGCGCGGTCGCGAATCGCTCGAAAGTCTCGCCGCCTTTGAACCGCAGTATTCCGCTCGTCGTAGCGTCGTCGACGTATTGGCAGGCATGCGCGACGGTTTGCGCATCGCCGGCCGTCATGCCGCCGACGCGCGCGGCAATGTAGACCACGCCGTAATGAAAGTCGATGTTCATGGCAAGTGCTCCTGGCGCGCATAATCACGGCCGGTTCGTGGCCGGCGATAGGGCGAGACGGATACAGGGAGCTGCGCGTGAGTAGATAGTAGACGAGCGAGCGTCTCGCGCCTTGAAAAAACCTGCGTTCCGGGCGCGCTTTTGCACGTTTCGCGCCACGCGACTATTCGGGCTACTGAAGGAAACCCAGCCGGCGCCGGTGAGATGCGACCCGTCGGCACGGCAAGCCGCCGGTCAATCAGGCGCAAAAAACTTAACCCGGCCTGATCGGCGCCGCTCAGGTCAAATGGGTAACGGACAGACGACTATTCCAGTGCTGGTTCAGATACTCGAGCGCGAACAGCCGGTGACAATGATGTGGTAAATGTTCACTGCACAGCAGGCACCCCGATTCGAATAGCGCGATATCCAGATTGCTTTCCACGCGGCGGCGCGCGATGAGGTCGAAATATTCTTCGCGAAAGTTCTCCCAGCTCAATTGCTTGCCCTGGTAGCGTTTGAGCAGTTCCGGCTCGGGAGCCAGTTCCGGTATTTCCACGTACGCCGCATTGCACAACTGGTCGAGAAAGTAAGGCAAATCCTGTTTTTTCGCAAAGCCAGCGAGTTGCGACGTGTTGTTGAGGCGGACGTCGAGCACCGTGCGCACATGGGCGTCCTTCAACAAACCGAAGAACTTCTGGGCGCTCTTGCCGGTAAAGCCAATGCTCGCGACCGGCACCTCACTTTTGTCACGTTTCATGGTGAATCCCCTCGCGGGCCATTCGGCGCCCATAAAAAGAGCCTCGCTGCGATTGGCGCAGCGAGGCTCGGGTCTCAGAGCATCTTTAACGCAGCTCGCGCGCTTTTACTTGACGATGTCGACCAGTTCGACTTCGAAGGTCAGATCGGTATTCGGCGGAATCGGGCCGACGCCGCGATCGCCGTATGCGGTCGCCGCCGGGCACGTGAGTCGCGCCTTGCCCCCAACTTTCATCTTCTGCACGCCTTGCGTCCAGCACGGAATCACGCGATTGAGCGGGAACGTGGCCGGGCCGCCGTGCTTGGCCGAACTATCGAATTCGGTGCCGTTGGGCAGCGTGCCGCGATAGTTGACCTTTACCACGTCCGTCGCGGACGGTTGCGGGCCCGTGCCTTGCGTCAGATGTTGGACGATGACGCCGGACGGCAGCGTCTCCGTGGTCGGCGCGGCAGCCATCGCCGTCGAGGACAGAACGGCTGCGGCCAGCAAAGCAACGAGTGATTTCAAAGCCAATCTCCAGTGGTGTGGTCCGATCGATTGTAACGGATCGGATGTCGGCCGAGGCTCCGAGGCATTGCCGATCCAGGGCGTTGCGCGCATATCGGGAACGTCGCTGAACCGCCGCGCGACCGCGCGGTCCACATCAACATCCGGCGCAAGTCGCCGGCACGCGAATCCGCCACACCCGTTGACGAAAGCGCTTTCGATGACCGAGCCGGCCCACTCCGACGACCCCGCCCACGACTCCACCGTCGCGCCAGCGGCCGACGACGAGCGCGTTCGCGCGCCGAGGCCGCGCCGGATTCCGCGCAGCCGGGCGCAACGGGCGCGGCTCGATGCGCGCGAACCCGCTTTCGAGCCGCTACCGTTTCCCTCGTACTCACCCGACGACGCGCGCCGCCCGTTCGCGGACAAACTCGACGCATGGTTCGCCGCGCGCCGTTGGCAACCGTTCGAGTTTCAACGCGAAGTGTGGCGCAACATCGCCGCCGGCGCGAGTGGCGTGCTGCACGCAAGCACCGGCGCCGGCAAAACCTGGGCCGTGTGGTTCGGCGCGCTCGCCGCGTTCGCGAGTGCATCGTCAACGCCGCGCCAGCATCCCGAACCGCTGACCGTACTTTGGATCACGCCGATGCGCGCGCTCGCGGCCGACACCGCGCGCGCGTTGCAAAGCTCCGCAGCCGAACTCGCCGTACCGTGGAGCGTCGGTCTGCGGACCGGCGATACGTCGGCCGCCGAACGCGAGCGACAGAACCGGCGCATGCCGTCCGCACTCGTCACGACGCCCGAGAGTCTGACGCTGATCCTGACGCGCGCCGATGCGCGCGAAGTACTGGCTCAGGTGCGGCTCGTGATCGTCGACGAATGGCATGAACTGCTCGGCAACAAACGCGGCACGCAGACGCAACTCGCGCTCGCGCGTCTCACGCATTGGCGGCCCGGCTTGCAGGTGTGGGGGCTGTCGGCAACGCTCGGCAATCTGTCGTTCGCGACCGAGGTAGGTACGCGAGTGGGTCGAACGGGGGTTGAAGAACGGCTTGCTAAAGGTTGTCGTGTGTACGTCGAGTCTCGATCTCGGCGTCGATTTTCTGCCGGTGGAACGCGTGTTCCAGATCGGCTCGCCGAAAGGCGTCGCGCGTTTGATCCAACGCGCGGGTCGCTCGGGACATGCGCCTGGTTTGCCGTCGCGCGTGACGATCGTGCCGACGCATGCGCTCGAATTGATCGAAGCGGCGGCCGCGCGTGATGCCGTCGACAAACGGCAGATCGAGAGCCGCGATACGCCGCAAAAGCCGCTCGACGTGCTGGTGCAGCATCTGGTCACCGTGGCGATCGGCGGTGGCTTCGACGCGCGCGAGCTGCACGATGAAACTCTGCAGACCTATGCATATCGCGATCTGACGCAGCAGGAGTTCGACTGGGCGCTGGGATTCGTCGAAGGTGGGGGCGCGACGCTGCGCGCGTATCCCGACTACCATCGCGTCGCGCGCGACAGCGACGGACTGTACCGCGTCCCGCGCAACGATCTGGCGCGCCGGCATCGCAACAACATCGGCACGATCGTCGCGAACGGCACGTTGAACGTTGCGTATCTATCGGGCGGACGCATTGGTGCGATCGAGGAATCGTTCATTTCGCGGCTCAAGCCCGGCGAGGTGTTTACGTTCGGCGGCCGCGCGCTCGAACTGATTCGCGTGCAGGACATGACGGCGTGGGTGCGGCGTGCGCGCTCATCCCGAGGCGCAATGCCGCAATGGGCTGGCAGCCGCATGCCGCTGTCCTCCAAACTGGCCGACGCGCCATTCGATTGGGATGCGCAATTACAGAATGGCCTGCTTTCACCTGAAGAGCTCGATCACGACATTCTCGCGAGCCTCAATTCGTCCGAGCTCTCTTTGCGACGTTTTCGCGAGATTGCGCGGGTGTCGGGACTCGTCTTCCTGGCGCATCCTGGGCAGCAGAAATGCGCGCGGCAATTGCAGGCGTCGAGCGGGCTTTTCTACGAGATCTTTCGTCAGCACGATCGCGGCAATCTTCTGCTCGGTCAGGCCGATACCGAAGTACTGCTGCAGGAACTCGACGTACGGCGCATTCGTATTGCGCACGAACGAATGAACGCGAGCCGCGTCGTGCTCACGCAGCCGAAGAAGCCGACGCCGTTCGCGTTTCCGTTGATCGTCGGACGCCTGCGCGAAAAAGTCAGCACCGAGAAGCTCGCGGATCGCGTCGAGCGACTGCTCGCCGAACTCGAAAAGGCGGCGCGACGATGAAGCCGACTTCGCTTGCGATCGACGTCGGCGGGCAAGCTCTCGTGCTGTCGAGCTTGCACGCGTGTTTCGTTCCGGTGTTGCGTGCTCTTTTTATCGCCGATGCGCATTTCGGCAAGGACGCGGTGTTTCGCGCGCGCGGCATCCCGGTGCCGGTTGGTTCGACCGCGGAGAATCTGCTTCGGATCGATCGTCTGATCGACGAGTTCCAGCCGGCGACGTTGGTGTTTCTCGGCGATCTGCTGCACGCGCGCGAGTCGCTGTCGACGCTCACGCTCGATGCGTTGCATGCGTGGCGCGTGCGGCATGCGTCGATGCGCGTGGTGCTCGTCGAAAGCAATCACGATCGGCATGCGGGTGCGTTGCCGCACACGTTGGAAGTCGAGTCGGTGCGCGAGCCGTGGCATATCGGGGCGTGGGCGCTGTGCCATCACCCGCATTCGGTCGATCACGCTTATGTGCTCGCGGGGCATGTGCATCCGGTCTACCGGATTGCGACGCGGACGGATTCGGCGCGCGTGCCGTGTTTTCGCTTTGGGATCGATCGTGGGGTGCTGCCGGCGTTCGGGAGTTTTACCGGAGGGGCGCGTGAGACGGGGCGCGTTCTGGGGAGAGGATTTTTCTGGTGGTGCAGGAGCAGGTGATCGAGTTGAGGAGTTGAGTGGACGGTGGGGGCCGTCCACTTTGTTGTCTGGTTGGGTGTGCTTGTTTTGCTACCGATCGTCTGCGGCGCTTGATCAGGTTCGGTGTGGAGGCCGGACGATACCGCGGCCCCCCGCGTCCGGAGGGAGCCCCGCGGATCGCGCGGGACTCCTGCCAACAGTTAGTGGTTGCCACCGCCGTGGCCGCCGTTGCCGGAGCCACCGCCACCGTAGCCGCCACCGTGGCCGCCGAAGCCTCCGTGGCCGCCGAAGCCTCCGCGGCCTCCGTTGCCCGGGCCGCCGCTGCCTTGGCCGCCGTCGCTGCCTCGACCGCCATCGCCATGAGCGCCGTCACCGTGGCCGCCATCGCCATGACCGCTGGCGCCATGACCGCCATCGCCATGGCCACCGTCGCCATGACCGCCGTCACCGTGGCCGCCGTCGCCATGACCGCTGGCGCCATGACCGCCATCGCCATGGCCGCCGTCACCGTGGCCACCGTCGCCATGACCGCTGGCGCCGTGACCGCCATCGCCATGGCTGCCGTCACCGTGGCCACCGTCGCCATGACCGCTGGCGCCGTGACCGCCATCGCCATGGCCGCCGTCACCGTGACCACCATCGCCATGGCCGCCATCGCCATGACCGTTGGCGCCGTGACTGCCATCGCCATGGCCGCCGTCACCGCGGCCACCGTCACCGCGGCCACCGTCACCATGACCACCGTCACCGTGGCCGCCATCGCCATGGCCGCCATCGCCATGGCTGCCGTCACCGTGACCACCGTCACCATGACCGCCGTCACCGTGGCCGCCATCGCCATGACCGCTGGCGCCGTGACCGCCATCGCCATGGCCGCCGTCACCGTGACCGCCATCGCCGTGGCCGCTGCCATCACCGTGACCACCGTCCCCATGACCGCCATCGCCGTGGCCGCTGCCATCACCGTGACCACCGTCCCCATGACCGCCATCGCCGTGGCCGCCATCGCCGTGGCCGCTGCCATCACCGTGACCACCGTCCCCATGACCGCTATCGCCGTGGCCGCCATCGCCATGACCGCTGGCGCCGTGACCGCCATCGCCATGGCCGCCGTCACCGCGACCACCGTCACCATGACCGCCGTCACCGTGACCACCGTCACCATGACCGCCGTCACCGTGGCCGCCATCGCCATGACCGCTGGCGCCGTGACCGCCATCGCCGTGGCCGCCGTCACCGTGACCGCCATCGCCGTGGCCGCTGCCATCACCGTGACCACCGTCCCCATGACTGCCATCGCCGTGACCGCTGGCGCCGTGACCATGACCGCCATCGCCGTCACCATCACCGCCGTGGCCATGACCATGACCGCCATCGCCGTCACCATCACCGCCGTGGCCATGACCATGACCGCCATCGCCGTCACCATCACCGCCGTGGCCATGACCATGACCGCCATCGCCGTCACCATCACCACCGTGGCCATGACCATGACCGCCGTCGCCGTCACCATCACCGCCGTGGCCATGACCATGACCGCCATCGCCGTCACCATCACCGCCGTGGCCATGACCATGACCGCCGTCGCCGTCACCATCACCGCCGTGGCCATGACCATGACCGCCGTCGCCGTCACCATCACCGCCGTGGCCATGACCGCCGTCACCGTCACCATCACCGCCGTGCCCATGGCCATGGCCATGTCCATGCCCATGTCCACCGTCCCCACCATCCCCGCCGCTATCACTGCCAGTACCGCCATTCCCCGATCCGTCACCGCCACCACCGCCACCGCTACCACCGCCACCGCTACCACCGCCACCGCTACCACCGCCGCCATTACCGTTGCCGCCGGAACCGCCATTGCCGTTGTTGCCGCCGGTATTTCCCGAGCCCACCCCGCCCGGGCCGGCATTAGCCGAGCTATTTCCGCCACTGCTGCTCGCGCCCGCGCCCGTCGACGACGTCCCGTTGCCCGCTGGCGATCCAGTGGTCGACGTCGAGCCGAGCCCCGCCGCCGCGACGCCGAAGCCACCCGACCCGAGCCGCCCGCCTCCCTGCGACGTGCAGCCCGGCCCACCGCCCGACGGACATTCGCCGAACGCGCCCACATCGGCGAGCACCATCACTCCGCGATTCGTTTCCGGCGCGGCGGTGCTCCCCGAATTCGTCTGCGCACCCGCCATCGCCGCATAAAGACTCACCGCGACTGCTAAAGCCGCCCGTCGCGTTCCTAATATCCACGCGTCCCCGTTTTGCTTTTTCATTTCAAATCTCCTGATTATTTCCCCAGAGCGACCGGTCCAATTAGCGAGCGAATCTCCACTCACCAGGAAAACGAAAAATTCAAAGCCTCTGTGCAGCTTCGCTTTATGCGAATTAAAATGCCCCGCACTAAACGCTTCTCTCGCGGAAAATCCCCGGTCCGATTTGACGTGATTCGAGAGGATTGGCTGACCGTGCGCGCACATCATCGTCAGAGCGGCACAGCGAGGTTTGATGGATCTTCAAGTTATTCGCAGCGCAATCGCGCGACCGTGCGCTAGGCCACCCAATGCGATATCGCCGACACGGCCTGCCAGGCGGCGTTAATCGACTAAGAGCCTGCCAAATCCGCTAATACATATGCTTCATACAGGTAGTGAAAACTATCGCTCTCGGTGTAATCGAATCGACAGAACGATTAAGCAGCCGTGATTTTATAGGACGAATTAAGGCTATTTACACACCGGGAGTTTTTTATTCATGTGGCCATTCGCACATAAAAACGGAAATGGAAAAGCCGAATGAGAGCAATCCGATAGACAACTCAAAGAAAATCACCGAAACGCACGCGCGGAACATTGCGCATCGTTGCGCAGCGCCGATGTATCGGGAAATTGCTGCCGCGATGTGCGCTACCTCGCACAGTCGTCGCTCGCGTGCGTCAGGCGCAGGCGAGCCCGACCCCACGGCAGGCGCAAAGTGTCGCGGCACAACCACCAGCGCGTCAGATAACCAACACATCAGCACGCGCGCTTTTTCCGAAGCATTTCCACCATCTTCGGCGGATACGCCCGCGCATCGTCGCTGCCGTGCCCGCCAAAAGCCTGTGCCGCGAGCCACCGCGCGGGATTGCCCACAGACGCGGGTAAACCTGTGTTTGACTTCGACGCGCCGCCCCGTTTACTGCACGCAGCCGAACCTCTCAATCCGCTTTCATTCACCGCCCGCGTCTAGTTTGGTCTGCTGAGTGTGTCCTGCGAGCGCCTTTCCCTGTCCGACGAGGTACATCATGGTTACTATCTCCAGCAGCGCGGTCGACGAATTCAAATCCGGCTTGCGCGGCCAGCTTCTGCTGCCCGACACGCCGGGTTTCGACACGGCACGCAGCATCTGGAACGCGATGATCGACCGTTCTCCCGCGATGATCCTGCGCTGCGCGGGCGTCGCCGACGTGCGCCGCGGCGTCGCCTTCGCGCGTGACAACGGCCTGCCGCTCGCAATGCGCGGCGGCGGCCACAACATCGGCGGCAGCGCGCTGTGCGACGACGGGCTCGTGCTCGATCTTTCCGCGATGAAATCGGTGCGCATCGATCCCGACGCGCAGCGCGCGTACGTCGAGCCTGGCGCAACGCTGCACGATCTCGATCACGAAGCGCAGGCCTTCGGACTCGCGACGCCGCTCGGCATCAACTCGACGACCGGCGTCGCGGGTCTGACGCTCGGCGCCGGCTTCGGCTGGCTGAGCCGCCGCTACGGCATGACGATCGACAACCTCGTCGCGGCCGATATCGTCACCGCGGACGGCGCGTTGCGCCATGCGAGCGCCACCGAAAACGACGATCTGTTCTGGGCGATCCGCGGCGGCGGCGGCAATTTCGGCGTCGTCACGCTATTCGAGTTCGCGCTGCATGCGGTCGGGCCGATCGTCTACGGCGGCCTGGTCGTGTTGCCGTTCGCCGACGCCAGGGACGCGCTGATCCAATACCGCAATGCCACGCCCGCGATGCCCGACGAACTGGCCGTGTGGGCGGTCGCGCGGCTTGCGCCGCCGCTGCCGTTCCTGCCGCCCGACGTGCACGGCAAACCGGTGCTCGTGTTCGCGATGTGCTACAACGGCCCGGTCGAAAATGGCCCAGCGGCGGTGGAAGCCGTGCGTGGCTACGGCAAGCCGCTCGGCGAACATCTTGGTCCGATGCCCTACGAAGTGTGGCAGCAGGCCTTCGATCCGCTGCTCACGCCGGGCGCGCGCAATTACTGGAAGTCGCACAACCTAGCCACCATCGACGATGGTCTGATCGACGCGCTGATCCGCGCGATCGACACACTGCCGTCCGCGCAATGCGAAATTTTCTTCGGGCTGATCGGCGCGCAAACGCAGCGCGTGGCGGTCGACGCGACCGCCTACCCGGCTCGCGAGACGCAATACGCGATGAACGTGCACGGCCGCTGGGACGATGCGCGCGACGACGCGCGCTGCGTCGCATGGGCGCGCGACTTTTTCGACGCGTCGCGCCCCTTTGCGCTAGGCAGCGTGTACGTCAACTTCATGACGCAGGAAGAAGGCGGCCGTATCGCCGATGCCTATGGTCCCAACTATGAACGGCTCGTCGCCGTGAAGAACAACTACGATCCGCGCAATCTGTTCCGCCATAACCAGAACATTCGCCCGACGGTGTAGCGGCGAAAAGCGCCCCACTGACACGGCCGCGCCGCCCCGCGCAAGGCGGCGCGGCCGTTGGGCACGTTACCTGCTGCTCCCGCCACGGACCCCCGTCATGCGCGCGTCGCGGCACGCCGGCCTGGTTGCGATAACCGCGCGCACGGAACCTCCCGCGTGCAAATGAGAACAAAGCAAAGCGGGCGATGCGCCGCACTCTTTCATAACGTACAACACGCGTGAGAAACGCAAAGGAAAACCGTCATGCGCAGACGACAATTCATCATGACCGGCAGCGCTGCATTGGCCGTCGCAGGCTTGAGCCTCACCGGTTGCACGACGACTTCGCCGTCCTCGAACGCATCACCGTCGGCCAATGCCGGCAAGCGCGACACGATCAACGCCGGCGTCGACTCGACACTCGCGCGTCTCTACGAAAACGTCGACGGTTCCCGCGAACTGGTTGCGAAAGCGCGCGGCGTGCTGGTGTTTCCGTCGGTGATCTCGGCCGGTTTCTGGATCGGCGCACAGTATGGGGAAGGGGCGTTGCGCGTCGGCGGCCGCACGGTCGGCTACTACAGCACCGCCGCGGGCTCGTTTGGATTGCAGATCGGCGCGCAGTCGAAGGCGCTCGTGTTTCTGTTCATGACGCAGGAAGCGCTCGACGAATTCATGCACAGCCAGGGCTGGGCAGTCGGCGCGGACGCGACCGTCGCCGTGCTGAAGGTCGGCGCGAACGGCGCGGTCGATTCGTCGACCGCGACGAGCCCGGTGCAGGCTTTCGTGCTGACCAACGGCGGACTGATGGCCGGCGTGTCGCTCGAAGGCACGAAGGTGTCGCGGCTGATCATCTGAGCGGGGCTTTCCCAGTTGCGGGGTTGCGGGTATCACTGCGCCGGCAGCGTCAGCGCCGCCACTTCGCAGCGCGGCCATTGCCGCAGCACATCGGGCGCGAGCAGCAGCTTGGCCGCCCGCACGCCCGCGCCCATCACGACCTGCGCGCGCTCCATCACCGCGGCGTCGACGAGGATGCGCCAGTCGGCCGGCAGACCGAATGCGGTGATGCCGCCGAACTCCATCTGGCTATGCTCGACCGCCGCGTCGCGCTTCGCGAATGACAGCCGCTGCGCGCCGAGCGCGGCCTTCACCGCGCCGTTGATGTCGAGCCGCCGCGAGCCGAGCGACACCACCGCCGCGTAGTGCTCGCCACCCTCTTTCTTGTAGCGGATCACGATCGTGTTCGCGCAGTCTTCGAGGCCGAAGCCGTAACGCTCGCTGAATGCGGCGGTGTCGGAGGCGTCGTCGGTGACGGCGAACACCGTGATGCCGTGCGCCGGCAATGGTTCGATGACATGCGCGGGCAGATGCGCGCTCCACTGGCCGCGCTCGATGACGTCCAGTTGCTGTATGAGTTCGTGCGAATGCATGATGAGCGGAAAGGTGACAGTGACCCGCTGCATTCTAGCGGTATGCGCGGGCGGCCGCGAAACGCGCCGCTTAACTTGTATAGTGACGGGCACGAGCTTTGCGGAAGGCAACCAGGCAGACATCGTGAAGGCGCCGTCACGATTCAGACACGATCATGGACATCGACACCCTTTCTCGCGAGCACCTCCAGCAGGCCGCGCGTCATCAGGCCAATTGGGCGATGGGCGCACTGCGGCAGTTCACGGACAACCGCTGTCCGGCGATGGCCGCGAGCATCGCGTTCTATGCGGCGTTCTCGCTCGCGCCGACGCTCGTGATGGTGATCGCGGTGGCCGGCTGGTTCTTCGGCCCGGCGGCCGCGCGCGGCGAACTGTTCGGCCACATCAACGGCCTGATCGGCGACCAGGCCGCGGCCGGCGTGCAAACGATCGTCGAGAACGCGCACCACGCGGGCGCCAAAGGCGGCATCGCGACGATCATTTCGTTTTCGCTGCTGGCGATCGGCGCGTCGGCGACGTTCTCGTCGCTGAACAGCGCGCTCAATATAGTGTGGCCCTACAGCGGGCCGCGTACGTCCAGCGTGCTCGCGCTGGTGCGGGTGCGGCTGATTTCGTTCGGGCTCGTGCTGGGCGTCGCGTTTTTGCTGATCGTGTCGCTGGTGCTCGATACGGTCATCGTCTTTATCGGCAACTGGCTATGGGGTGACTCGCCGTATGTCGTGATCGGCAATCTGCTGCAACTCGGCGTCGGGCTGCTCGTACTAATGTTCGCGTTCGCCGGACTGCTCAAGTTCCTGCCCGATGCGCGGGTGCGGTGGCGCGATGCGCTGGTGGGTGGCGTCGTCGCGGCCGTGCTGTTTACGGCCGGCAAGAAACTGTTCGCGCTCTATCTGGCGCACGCGGGAATGGCCAGCGCGTTCGGCGCGGCCGGCTCGCTCGCGGTGCTGTTGATGTGGCTGTATTTCTCGGCTGTGGTGCTGCTGCTCGGCGCGGAGTTCTCGGCGGCGCGCGGCCGCCTGCACGATCCGCGTGGCGGCTGGGGCATGCAGGGCGACGCACCGCCGGGCAGTCGCGCGAAGCTCGCGTCGGTGCTGGCGGCATCGACGGTCGCGGCGAACGCCGCGCCGTCTGCTGTTACGGCTGCGGGCGTTGCCTGCCGGGCGGCCACGACGCTGCCGGCGGGAATCAGCGCGGCGGCGCAAAAGCGCTCCGCGCATCAGACCGCGGTGGACGTCACCCGCAAGGTGCTCGATGCCGAAGCGCAAGCCACCCGTCTCGCGGCGTCGGCCCTCGTCGAAGCGCGCCGCCAGGCGACGGCCGCCGACCGCTACGTGCGGCGCAACCCGTGGACCTCGGTGCTGCTCGCGGCCGCCGCGGGGCTCGCCGCCGCGGCTGTGGCGCGCTGGGGCGCCGACAGGCGCTGAAAGGGCCGCCACACACCGCGCTCCCCGCGTCGATACTATTAGGAATACACGTGGTTGCGCCTGGACACAACGCGACCCTTCTGTCCAGCCTGTCTAGTCATTTCGTCCGCGTTTTTTATGGTGTGTTCATTCCCCGTCACTATCAACAAATCAACAATAATGCGCACTAGACCAATAAATATTGCGCAAATTGAAATAATTATTGATGGCTTTAAATACAAGGGTTTGCATTGATTGTCAGTTTTTGGCGACACTCTTTTTTTTCCGTTTCTATGCCGCGGAGCCGGTGAGCTATTCTGCTTTCCGCAACAACGAACAATCATTTGCGTGGAGAAATGGATGAAACGAATCACACTGTCTACCCTCTCGCTGGCGCTCTTCGGCGTCGCCGGTATCGCTCACGCGCAAAGCAGCGTGACGCTGTATGGCGTAATCGATGAATCGATCCAGTACGTGAACAACGCTACGCCGCACGGCGGCAGCCTCGTACAACTGTTTGCCGGCAACCTGCAAGGCAACCGTTTCGGCCTGAAGGGCACGGAAGACCTCGGCGGCGGCCTGAAGGCGATTTTCCAGTTGGAAAACGGCTTTGACGTCAACACCGGCAAGCTCGGTCAGGGCGGCCTGATGTTCGGTCGTCAGGCTTACGTCGGTCTGACGGGCGACTCCTGGGGTACGCTGACGGCTGGTCGTCAGTACGACCCGCTGGTCGACATGATCCAGCCGCTGACGGCCGACAACTACTTCGGCAGCACGTTCACTACGCCGGGTGATCTCGACAACAACGACAACAGCTTCCGCGTGAACAACGCAGTCAAGTACGTGTCACCGGTCTGGTCGGGCTTCCAGTTCGAAGGTCTGTACGGTCTGGGCGGCGTCGCAGGCGCGACGGGTTCGGGCCAGACGTGGTCGGGCGCGGCAACGTATGCAACGGGTCCGTTCAGCGTCGCTGCAGGCTACCTGCACGCAAGCAACGCGAGCTCGCTGGCTACGCGTACGGCTGCTGGCGGCTGGGCAGGTACGGCATCGGGCGCCAACTTCGATTCGAATTTCCCGACCTTCGCTGGCATCAACGCGGCTTATGCTGCGTCTAGGTCGATCGGCATCGCTTCGGTCGCGGTTCAGTATGTGACGGGCCCGTGGACGGGTAACCTGTCGTACAGCAACGTGCAGTACAAGCCGGATGCGAATTCGGGCTTCGCGACGACGCAGAAGTACGAAGTGGGTCGCGCGTATTTGGGCTACCAGCTCACGCCGGCAGCGCTGGTGGGTGTTGGCTATGCCTACACGAAGGGTCACGGCGACGCGTCCGCAACGTATAACCAGGTGTCGCTGGGCGGGGATTACTCGCTCTCGAAGCGCACGGACTTCTACGCGGTCGGCGCATGGCAGCATGCAAGCGGCGAACAGCGTGTGCCGGGCGCCGGTGGTGGCCTCGTATCGGCTACGGCTTCGATCGGTTCGTATGGCAACCAGTCGAGCACCAGCAACCAGGTCATGGTCAGCCTCGGTATCCGTCACAAGTTCTAATCGGACTTCGAATCGGACCTGCTACACAGCTGACGCGCTGCGTAGCCAGAGACCAGAAACCAGCCAGAGGCGATGCCGATGGCTGGTTTTTTTTCGTCCTGAGGTTTTGGTACGGGCCCGGGCGAGCCTGACGCGCGCTGCGAACCCAACGCAGCTAGCGCCGCTGCGCCTTGTCCTTGTCGGCCTGCGCGAGTATCTGCGCGGGCCACACGTCGTGCTCATGCTCGACGCCATCGGCGCCTACCGGCGCGCGATATAGCACCAGCGCCCGCTCCGGCTGCAGCGACGGCGCATCCACCGACTGCTGCCAGTCCGGGTCGGGAATCTCGCCGAACACCTGGCGCAGACGCTCGCCCCACGTGCGGTGAATCATGTCGAAGTACGCATTGTCGCGATCGATCGACACGAACCGCGTGACGCGCAGCGCATCCTTCTCGTACACGAGCAGATCGAGCGGCAAGCCCACCGACAGGTTCGAGCGCAGCGTCGAGTCCATCGAGATCAGCGCGGACTTCGCGGCTTCGTCGAGCGGCGTGGACGGCGTCAGCACCCGGTCGATGATCGGCTTGCCATACTTCGCCTCGCCGATCTGGAAATACGGATTCACGGCCGACGCCTCGATGAAATTGCCCGCCGCGTAGATCATGAAGAGGCGCATCCGGTTGCCGGCGATCTGGCCGCCGAGAATGAAGCTGCAGTTGAAGTCGACGCCGAACTTCTGCAGCGCGTCGGCCTCGCGCTCATGCACGCGGCGCACCGCGCTGCCGATTACGCGCGCGGCGTCGGCCATCGTCGGCACGCTCCACAGCGTGGGCTCGCTGGCATCGGCGGGCTCGGAAAGCTCGTGCAGCACCGCCTGCGTGATCGACAGATTGCCGGCGCCAAGCAGCACCAGCAGGCGTTCACCGGGTTGCTCGAACACCGACATCTTGCGCGCGGTACTGATGTGATCGACGCCCGCGTTGGTGCGCGTGTCGGACAGAAAGACGAGGCCGTCGTCGACGGCCATCGCTACGCAGTAAGTCATAAGGATTCCGCGGAAGGCAAGAGAACGGAGCTATTGTAATGCGGCGCACTGGCGCCTTTTATCCGTGTTCCCCGCCACGCTGCTACTGCGACGTTTGCGTGCTGACCGTCACCGCTACGTCGAGCTCCTCTTCGAGCCCGCCGATGCGCCGTCCGCGCACCGGCGCCGCCGCCTCATAGTCGCGCGCGACCGCGAGCCGGCAGTAGATCTCGCTGGCAAACCCGGCGTGCGTCACGTCGATCGAAATCCAGCCTGTGCCTTCGAGCCACACATCGACCCACGCATGACTCGCGCCATGCGGCACGTCGCCGGGTTCGATATAGCCGCTCACGTAGCGCGCTGGCACGCCGCGCGCGCGGCAGCACGCGAGCATCAGATGCGCATGGTCCTGGCACACGCCGTTGCCGAGCGCGAGCGCCTCGGCGGCCGTGCTCGTGACCAGAGTCACGCCGGGCCGGTATTGCACGCGCTGCACGATCTGCTCGGACAGCGCGATCAGGCATGCCGGGTTCGCCAGATTCGGCACCGACTCGGCCAGTTCGCGGATCGCGCCGTCGACTTCGGTCAGGCGCGTCGCGCAGGTGAAATGCTCGAGCGGGATCGGGCCGGGCGGATCGCGCAGCACGCCGTCGATCAGCGGCATCGTGTCCACCTCGCCCGTCACGCGCAGATGAATCTCGTCGTGCGGCTTGTTGATGACAAGCGTATGCAGCACGTTGCCGTATGCGTCGAGCGTCGCGTCGAGCTTGCCCGGCGCGTCGATGCTCCAGCGCCGCACGGTCTGCCCGGCGCCACTCGTGGGCGTCAGGCGCAACTGCTGGATCGAATAGTGAACCGTCGCTTCGTAGCGATAGGAGGTGTCGTGGCGGATCGTCAGGTACATGAGAAAACTCCGTCAGGCCACTGGCAGCATCAGATAAGTGCGCGCCACCAGGTTGCCCAGCTCGAACACGCGAGCGAGGAACTGCGTCAGATAGGCGTGCAACCCAGTTTCGAAAATCTGCCGGATGTCGGCATACAGCAGTTCGGCGCGCAGCTTGCCGGCGAAGCGCTCGCACTGATTCGAGCCGGGCGTACGCAGCATCGCAAGATTGGTGCACACGCCGTCGAGCGAGGCGAGCAGCGAGCGCGGCATCTGCTGATTGAGGATCATCAGCTCGACGACGCGCGCGGGCGTCACGACGTCGCGATACACCTTGCGATAGATCTCGAGCGCCGACACCGAACTCAGGATGGAGGTCCAGTAATAGAAGTCCTCGAGCTGGCGCGCGGCGTCGCGCGAATTCGGCTCGACGTTCGCAAAACGCACATCGAGAATCCGCGCGGTGTTGTCGGCACGCTCCAGATACGTGCCTAGCTGCGTGAACAGGAACGCGTCGTCCTGCAGCGCGGTGCCGATCGTCACGCCGCGCGACAGATGCGAACGGAACTTGACCCACTCGAACAACGAGCCCGGATTGCTCGCGGCTTGGCCGCTCGCGAGCCGCTCGTTGAATTCGAGCCATGTGTCGTTGATGGTTTCCCACCACTCGGTCGTCAGCGTGCCGCGCACCGCGCGGGCGTTTTCACGCGCCGCCTGCAGGCATGAATGAATGCTCGACGGATTGCTCGCGTCGGCCACCATGAAGTCGAGCACGTGATCGTGCGTCGGTTCGTCGTAGCGCTGCGCGAACGCGCTTTCGAGCTCGGAGATGCGCAGCACCGAGCGCTGCGCGCGGGCCTCCTGTTCGGGCGTCTGCGGCAGCAACTGGGCCTTCAGGTTGATGTCGAGCATGCGGGCGGTGTTCTCCGCGCGCTCCATGTAGCGGGCCATCCAGAAGAGATGATCGGCGGTTCGGCTAAGCATGACGGCGTTCCATGTCTGTGATCTGAACGCGCGAGGCCTTCGTCAGCGACGAAAGTCCGCGCTGGTTATCCGTTAAGCGCCAGCGGCGCATTGCGTGCCGCTTGCAGCGCATCGGGTTGCTGGTGTCGCGCCCTGCTCTGCTCGCTTGCCAGCGAGGTGCGGGCGCGGCGGCAACCGCGTCAGTCGACCATCCAGGTATCCTTGGTCCCGCCTCCCTGCGATGAATTGACGACCAGCGAGCCCTCCTGCAACGCGACGCGCGTGAGGCCGCCCGCGACCAACGTGGTGGTTTTGCCCGACAGCACGAACGGCCGCAGGTCGATGTGCCGCGGCGCGACGCCCGATTCGACGAAGGTCGGACACGCGGATAACGCCAGCGTGGGCTGCGCGATATAACCAGCCGGCCGCGCGATCAGCCGCTCGCGGAAGGCCTCGACTTCGGCCTTGGTCGACGCGGGGCCGACGAGCATCCCGTAGCCGCCCGCGCCGTGCACTTCCTTGACCACCAGTTCCGGCAGATGCGCGAGCGTATAGGCAAGGTCCTCGGGCTTGCGGCACTGATAGGTCGGCACGTTGTTCAGAATCGGCTTTTCGCCGAGATAAAACGCGATCATGTCGGGCACGTACGGATAGATCGATTTGTCGTCCGCAATGCCGGTGCCCATCGCGTTCGCGAGTGCGACGCGGCCGGCGCGATACGCGGTCAGCAAACCCGGTACGCCGAGCGCGGAGTCGGCGCGAAACGCGAGCGGATCGAGAAAGTCGTCGTCGACGCGCCGGTAGATCACGTCGACGCGCTTCGGTCCCTGCGTGGTGCGCATGAACACGTAGTTATCGTCGACGAACAGGTCCTTGCCCTCGACGAGCTCGACGCCCATCTGCTGCGCGAGGAACGTATGCTCGAAATACGCGGAGTTGTACATGCCCGGCGTCAGCACGACGACGACCGGATCGTCGACGCCCGCGGGCGCGACCGAACGCAGCGTATCGAGCAGCAGGTCGGGATAATGCGCGACCGGCGCGATGCGGTTCTGCACGAACAGCTCGGGGAAGAGCCGCATCATCATCTTTCTGTTTTCGAGCATGTACGACACGCCCGACGGCACACGCAGATTGTCTTCGAGTACGTAGAACTCGCCTTCGTCACCGGCGCGCACCACGTCGACGCCCGCGATATGCGCGTAAACACCGAGCGGCACGTCGACACCCTGCATCTCCGGACGATACTGCGCATTGGTATAGACCTGCTCGGCCGGCACGATACCCGCGCGCACGATGTTGCGATCGTGATAGACGTCGTGGATAAACAGATTGAGTGCCTGCACACGCTGCCGCAAACCCGCTTCGAGCGTCTGCCATTCGCCGCGCGGAATGATGCGCGGAATCAGATCGAAGGGAATCAGCCGCTCGGTGCCGGACAGGTCGCCGTTCACCGCGAAGGTGATGCCGACGCGCCGGAACAGCAGGTCCGCTTCCGCGCGCTTGCGTACGATCGCTTCATCGCCCTGTCTGTCCAACCAGCGCTCAAAACGCGCGTAATGCGGCCGTACGCCATCGTCGTGATGGCGCATCTCGTCATAGCATCGCATCTCAGCCTCAGTCTTGTTTCAAATAGAAGGCGAATGCGCTGCGCATTCGGTATTCGAGCTTCGATCAAGCAAGCGCTATGCCATTGAATGTGTCGTGGTAGAGCGCGCTGACGTGCACGCTAACGGCGCATCCGCGGGACATCGGATTGTGTTGATCGTACTGTCGTGGCTCATGATGCGCCAGTCAGGTGCGCGCGCGCCATCAGGGAGCACACTATGAGCGGCGCGATAGCGATTTCGCCAATGGATTCGGCGAGCATACGAAGCGTGCGCATAAAAAAGGCCCCGTGGATTTTCCTCCACGGGGCCTTCGATGACCTGCGAGCAGGCGCTAATTCAAGCACTCAAACGTCAGGCATGGTTAAACATAACAGCGCCATGCCGACGCCTGGATTATGCGAGCAACGCGCTCAAGCAGCGGCTGCGTCCTTCAGCTTCTTCAGCGGGCGTGCCTTGATACGCACACTTGCCGGCTTGGCCGGGAACCAGCGCTCTTCACCCGTGAACGGGTCTTTGCCGAAGCGCTTCTTCTTCGCCGGCACAGCCTGCACGACAATCTTCAGCAGACCCGACAGCGTGAATTCGCCAGCGCCCTTCTTATGCACCGTGCCGAGGATCGTGTCTTCGAGCGCGGCCAGCACAGCCTTGGCGGTCTTCGGTTCCACTGCAGCACGTTCAGCGATGTGAGCGGCCAACGAGGCCTTCGTGAAGGTGTCCTTGATCGGCGACGGTGCGCCAGACGCCTTCACGGCGACCTTCTTGGCTGCGACGGCTTTCTTCGCAGGAACTTTCTTTGCAGCAACCTTCTTGGTCGGTACCGGGGCAGCAGCCTTCTTGGCCACCTTTTTTGCGGAAGTCGGCATGTTTCTCCTACCTGTTGTGGTCAGTGAATTGCTCGAAGCGCACACCGTATATGCACGCTTCAACGCCGGATTCTACAAGCGCTAAAGCGATTTGCGCGACTCTTTTATGTATTGCGATGAAGTTTTTTGCGCGGCGCCGACAGTGCAACACGTTTTAGTACCTGTTTTAGCGGCTAAAACGTGCGCGGCGAGGTCTTCGATATGGAGGAGTAACGCGCGTTACAGTTCGTTTCGGCTGCGATTTCGAGGCACTTGCCGCGGGGCGACCTGATGTTTTCGCCCCTTGAATCAGGGCATTTTCTTCGTTTGACGCGTCAAGCAACCCACGCCCCCACGCTTCGACGATGCCTACGCCTCGCTCGCGGCGAGCTTCGTTTCAGCGTGCGATGCGCGGCAGGATGCCGGCGAGCGTCGTCAGCGCCGCGTCGATATGTTCGGCCGCGATGCTGCCATAGCCGAAGATCAGTCCAGGCTGCGGGGTCACGCGATGGTGAAATGGCGCGAGTCCATAGAGGCCGATCGACGCTTCACGCGCGGCGGCGACGAGCGCCTCTTCGCCGCGCGACGCCAACGGTCCCTTCAGCCGCGCCGCCAGATGGATGCCGGCGGTCGGCACGATCGGTTCGAACCAGCGCGCGAGAGCGCCTTGCAGATGCTCGAGCAGCATCGCGCGGCGCGCCGCGTAAGCCTTGTGCATGCGCCGCAGATGGCGTGCGAAGTCGCCATTGAGCATGAACGAGGCGAGCGCCGTTTGGGTCAGCGTGCAGCCGTGACAATCGGCGATCTGCCGCGCCTTCAACAGCGGGCCGTGCAACGACGCCGGCGGCACCAGGTAGCCGATCCGCAGCTCAGGGAAGATCGTCTTCGAAAACGTGCCGACGTAGGCGACGAGGCCGGCGCGATCGAGACTCTTCAGCGGCTCCATCGGCCGGCCTTCGAAACGGTACTCGCAGTCGTAGTCGTCCTCGATGATGACCGCGCCGCGCTTTTCCGCCCATTCGAGCAGTTCGACACGACGCTCCAGGCTCATCGGCATACCGAGCGGAAACTGATGCGAAGGCGTCACGTAGACGAGCCGCGCCTTGTCCGGCAGCTGGCCGACGATCAGACCTTCGCGATCGACCGGCACCGGCACCACGCGCGCCCCCGTCACCGTGAAGCATGCATGCGCGGGTGGGTAGCCGGGGTCTTCGATGGCCGCGACTTCGCCGGGCCCCAGCGTGACGCGCGCCATCAGATCGAGTGCGTGCTGCGCGCCCTGCGTGACGATCACGTCTTCCCAGTTGCTCGCCACTGCGCGGTTGAAGGCGAGGTAGCGCATGATCGCGAGCCGCAGCTGCTGCTCGCCGGCGGCGTCGCGATAGGTGCCGGGGCTGCGCGCCTGGCCGCGTAGCGCGTGATTCACGCAGCGGCGCCAGACGTCGAACGGAAACAGCGTCTTGTCGGTCGCGCCGCCGACGAAGTCGAGCGGCGACGGCACCGACGGCCGCGGCAACGGCAGGCTGTCGGGCATCTGCTGCCACAGCGGCTGCGCACGCGCCGCGGCCTTCGCTTGCGCGGCAGCCCGCTCGCGCGAGTGGTCTGCCGCGCGCGCGTGCGCGGAGCGCTCGGCAGGTAGCCGTTCGAGCCCGTCGGCGACGAAGGTGCCCGAACCGGCGCGGGCGGTCAGATAGCCTTCGGACAGGAGCCGCTCGAATACGTCGAGCGTGGTCTTGCGCGACACGCCGAGCTGCGTCGCGAGATCGCGCGAGGACGGCAGACGCGTACCGCCAGCAAGGCGCCCTCCGAGAATGCCCGCGCGCAACTGCCGATAAATCTGTCCCGACAGATCGTGATGGCCTTCGACCGCAATGTGAATGTCCATTCAGGTGGTTACCTCGAATCACCACGAAACGTTGCGATCAGCGGCTGGAACCGGATTGCGGTGTCGTTCAGGAAGATGCCGGAGTCGCCGGCGCGCGGCTTCGGCGGGCGTCAGAAGACGACGGAAACCGCCACCGCGAGCCAGATCGCGCTCACGCCCGCGAGAAACAGATGCCGCGCGATGCGCACGCGTGAGTCGCTGTTCTCCGGCTCGACGGGACTCGTCGCCATCCACGGCACGAGGCCGAGGCACGCGAAGCCGGCCAGCGCGAACACAAAGACCACGACGTCGGCTTTGTGCCACGCGGTCGGCTCGTACATGCCCCAGTAGCCGAGAAACACGATGCCGATCGAGAACACGGTCGCGGAAGCGGCGCTGAGCGCGGGCACCGATCCAGTGGGTATCGGCATGCTTGACCTCCGATCGTCTGGTTGCGGCGACGCTCGCGCGCGGCGTTCCATCCACCGCCCCGCGTTCGCGCCGGCGCCGGCGAGCCGTCACGAAGTGCGGGTCTGGCGCGCTTCGTACGTCTTCAGATGACTATAGGCGATGCGCAGCAGCGACAGGTCATGCTCGCTCTTCTGCGCGTCGCCACCGCGCGAGATCAGGTCGCCGAGAATATGATCCGCCTCGGTGTGCGAGCGGTTTTCGACGTCGCGCAGCATCGACGCGGTCAGCGGCGACGGCGTCAGCAGCACCTGGGTGGCGCGCGCGTCGAAGTCCGCGGCCATCGTGAAGCCGTTGTGCTCGGCCACCGCGCGGCATTCGCCGAGCAGATTTTCGATTGCGCGCTTGCCGTCGGGCGCAGTCAGAATATCGCCGACCGAACCGCGCATCAAGCACGTACTCGCGGCCAATGTGGCGAGGAACACCCACTTTTCCCACATGCGCAGCAGGATGTTGTCGCTGACCGCGACATCGAAGCTAGCGCCGGACATCGCATCGGCAATCGCCTGGGTGCGCTCTGACGTGCCGCCCACCAGTTCGCCGAACGTGATCGCATGCATGTCGTTCAGATGCACGACGTGCTGCTCGGCATTGAGCGTCGCGGCGATCACGCACTGGCCGCCGAGCACGCGCTCTTTGCCAAAACGTGCGCTCAGCACCTCGATATGGCGCATGCCGTTGAGCATCGGCAGGATCAGCGTCTGCTCGCCGACGAATGGCGTGAACGAATCGATCGCGTCGTCGAGACTGTAGGCTTTGCAGCTGAGAAGCACGACGTCGAACGGCTCGGCGGCGACACCGGCGAGTATCGTCTTCACGTCGCGCAACCTGAGATCGCCGCGCGGGCTGTCGATGACGAGGCCGTCCTGCCGTAGCTTTTCCGCGCGGCCGGCGCGTACGAGGAAGGTCACGTCCTGCCCCGCCGCCGCCAGACGTCCGCCGAAATAGCCGCCTACCGCGCCCGCTCCTACTACCAGAATTCGCATCTTGAGCCTCTTGAAAGGTTTCGATTTGCCGATCATGCGTGTCGCTGGTGCACGCATCCCGATGGTGCCGCGTGTGGGGTTCTTGTGCACGAATGTAGCAAAGATCGAGGATCGGTTCCGGGGAGGCTTCACTGCCCGGCCGCCACCGTGTCCCCCTGCTCCCACCCACCACCCAGCGAACGGTACAGCGCGATCGCCGAAAGCGCGTGTTCGCGCCGGGCCTGATTCAGCGACTCCGAGTCGCGCAGATACGCTTCCTGCGCGGCGAGCACATCGAGGAAGCTCGACGCACCGCCTTTGTATAACTCGGTCGACAGACGCAGCGCATGATTCGACGCATCGAGCGCACCACCCAAACGCTGCACCTGCACCGCGCCGCTGACCAGATCGCTGCGGTTGTCCTCCACCTCCTTCAGCGCTTGCAACATCGCCTGCTGCAAAGCGAGCTGCGATTCGCGCATGCGGCTCTCGCTCGCGTCGATGTTCGCGGTGATGCGCCCGGCGTTGAAGATCGGGCTCGTCGCGTTCAACGCGGCGCTGAACAGGTTATCGGTCAGCGTCGGCAAGCCGAGGTACGACGACGCAAGCAGCCCATTCGTCAGATTGATCTTGAACTGTGGATAGCGCTGCGCTTTCGAGACCCCCACTTCCGCCGCGCGCTGTTCGACGAGCGCATAAGCGGTGCGCACGTCGGGCCGATGCAGCAACGCATCGGACGGCAACACCTGCGGCGCGCTTTGCGCCGGCACCGGAATCTCGCGCGCGTCGGCAAGCAGCAGCGTATCGAGGCTTTCCGGCGTACGCCCCGAATACACGGCGATCAGACTCAGTTGATGCTGCACCGTCGATTGCATGCGCGGAATCTGTGCCTGCAAGTCCTGCAACTGGTTCTGCGCGCGGGCGACGTCGAGCTGCGTCGACAGTCCGTAATGCAGACGCTCCTGCGTGAGCTTCAGCGCGCGGCTGCGAATCTGCTCGTTGTCGTCGAGGATCTGCAACTGTGCCTGCGCCCAGCGCAGATCGATATACGCGGCCGCCGTGTTCGCGGCGAGCGCGAGCCGCAACTGGTTCAGCGCCGCGACGCTACCCGACACCTGCGCCTGCGACACGAGCACCGCGAGACGTTCGCCGCCGAACACGTCCGGCGTCCAGCTCGCGGCCAGGCCGAAACCGGCCTGCCGCACATAGCCGAGCGGCGGCGGCGTGTTGCGCCGCTCGATGGACGCGCCCGCGTTCGCATTGAGCTCCGGCACGAGCGCCGCGCGATCTTGCGTCACCAGGTCCTGCGCCTGCTTCACGCGCTCGGCCGCGGCCTGCACGTCGAGGTTGCCGATCAACACCGATTCGATCAGTCGATGCATGACCGGGTCGCCGAATTGCGCCCACCATGCGTCGGTGTTCACGCTGTCCTGCGGCGCGGCGACGCTCCACGCGGCCGGCGCGAGCGTCTGCACCGTATGCGGCAAATCCGCGTGCGTGGCCGGTTGCACCGCGCAGGCCGCGAGCGTCAGGAATGCCGCGCTCGCCATCAAGTTCATCACGATCCGATTCATGTTGGAGTCCTAGTGGGCATCGGGTGGCGGTGCGGTGTTGCCGAACGGGCGCGAGAACAGCACGCTCAGCAGACCGACCACGAAGCACAGCGAAACCGCCAGAAAGGCGTCGGAGAACGCGAGCACCAGCGCTTCGCGCATCAATGCCGCGTGCAATTCGGCCAGCCCCGCATTCGCAGCGTTCAATACATCCCCGCCGATTGCCGACAGATAATCGGCCTGTTTCCGCAGGATCGATTCGACGACCGGACGGCCCGCGTTCAGATGTTCGTCGAGCCGTTCGTAATGCAGGTTCAGGCGGTCGTTCAACATCGTGCTGCTGACCGCGATGCCGATCGCACCGCCGAGATTGCGCATCAGATTGAACAAGCCGCTCGCGGAGCGCAGCCGCGACGGCGGCAACGCGCCGAGCGCCATCGTGACGATCGGCGGAATACAGAACTGCTGTCCAATGCCGCGCAGCGCTTGCGGAATCAGCAACTGCTGCCAGCCCCACTGGTTCGTCAACGGCACGTACAGATAGCAGCCGACGCCAAACAGCACGAGTCCGAACACCATCAGCATGCGCATGTCGACGAAGCGCGCGAGCGCCGAGTACGCGGCGAGCGCGAGCAACTGGAAACAGCCGACGGACAGCAACGCCAGACCGATCTGCAGCGAATCGAAGCCGCGCACGCGGGCGAGAAACACCGGTGTCAGAAACACGGTGCAGAAGATCCCGATTCCGGTGATGAACGACAACAGACTGCCGATACCGAAGTTGCGCAACGCCAGCGCGCGCAGGTCGACGATCGGTTCCTTCGCGGTGAACGCATGCACGAGGAACAGAAACCCGCAGATCGCCGCAACCCACGCGCACAGCACGATCACGTCGTCGCCGAACCAGTTCTTGCGCGGCCCTTCTTCCAGCACGTATTCGAGGCAGCCGAGAAAACCCGACATCAGCACGATGCCGAAGTAGTCGCCCTTTTTCAGCAGCGACAGATCGACCGTGTCGATATGCACGTATTTCGGCACCAACAGCGTGACGGCGACGCCCGGCACCAGGTTCAGGTAGAACAGCCAGTGCCATGACCATTGCGACGTAATCCAGCCGCCGATCACCGGTCCGATCGTCGGCGCAAGCGACGCCAGCGCGCCGATCGTCGTCGATGCGATCAGGCGCTGCTTGCCGGGAAACAGCACGAACGCGGTCGTGAACACGGTCGGAATCATCGCGGCGCCGAGCGCGCCTTGCAGACCGCGAAACAGGATCATCGAGTTGATGTCCCAGGCGAGCCCGCACAGCATGCTGGTCACGGTGAATCCGAACGCCGAGAACGTGAAGAGCCACCGTGTCGAGAACACGCGCGTGAGCCACCCCGACATCGGAATCACGATGATCTCCGCGATCAGATATGAGGTCTGCACCCACGAGAGTTCATCCTGGCTCGCGGACAGCCCGCCACCGATATCGCGCAGCGACGACGCGACGATCTGGATATCGAGCGTCGCCATGAAAAAGCCCAAGCACATCAGCGCAAATGCGAAAACCTTGGTGCGGGTCGGCTGGTCGGCGGGGTTGTCGAGAGCGTCAGTCATGATCGGTTCATCCCTGCGCGGCCGGATGGCCCGCATCGACGTGCACTTTCACTGTCGCGGACAGGCCGGGACGCAACACGCGTTGCATGTCCTTGGGCACGTCGAGGCGCACGCGCACCGGGACGCGCTGCACGATCTTCGTGAAGTTGCCGGTCGCGTTTTCCGCGGGCAATACGCTGAAGGTCGCACCGGTCGCCGGCGCAAGGCTTTCGACCACGCCGCGCAGCGAAGTGCTCGACGCGTCGAGCTGGACCTCCACGCTGTCGCCCGCGCGCATCTTGCGCAGCTGGTCTTCCTTGAAGTTCGCATCGATCCACAGACCGCTCGCGGGCACCACGGTCAGCAGCGACACGCCGGTGTTCGCGAGCAGCCCGACGCGCGCGGTGCGATTGCCGACATAGCCGTCGATCGGCGAGCGAATCGTCGTGTACTCGACGTTCAGCGCGGCCACGCGCTGCGCGGCTTGCGCGGTCGCGATGCGCGCCTTCGCGTCGCCGATCTGCGCGTCGAGTACCGCGATCTGCCGTTGCGCCGCGAGCAGCGCCGCGCTGCTGCGATCGACCGCGGCGCGCGCTTTGGTCAGATCGGCGTCGGCTTTCTCGACGACCTGGTTCGATACCGCGTCGTCTTTCACGAGCTCGCGGTAGCGCGTCTGGTCGGCCGCGCTGCGCGTCAGCTCGGCGCCCGACGCGCGGACCTCGGCGGCCTGCTCGTTGATCGTCGCGAGTTGCAGCGATTTCTTCGCTTCGAGCTCGGTGACCGCCGCCCGCGCGCTCTCCACTTCCGCGTTGGCCTGCGCGAGGCGCGCGTCGTAATCACGAGCGTCCAGACGCACGAGTACCTGGTTGGCATGCACGAACTCGTTGTCGTGCACCAGCACGTCGGTGACGAAGCCGTTGACCTTCGGCGCCATCACCGTAACGTCGCCGCCGACGTAGGCATCATCGGTCGTCTCGACCAGCCGGCCGACGAAGAACCAGTACGACGTGGCGAGCGCCAGCACGACGACAACGGACAGGATCGCGAGCAGCATCCACGGGATACGCCGCGCCGCTCTGGCGGGTTGTGTGGCGCTCGGGGGCGCGACGGTCGAGGGAGTTGTGGACATGATATCGATATGTGCGTATGCACTCTTCACGTTGAAAAAAACGGCGCAGTGCGCCGGCCTCCGCTACCTTCGGCGATGACGTCAAAGGGAATCTCTGGTGATCGCAAATAGCTCGGTGCGTAGCGCGGCCGCGCGCGCCTCGCCGAAGCGGTGTTCGAATTCGGCCTGCGCGGCGTACCAGTGCGCGCGGCCCGCGTCTAGCCGTTGTTCGCCCGCGGCGGTCAGCAAAATCAGCAGCGCGCGCGCATCTGCGCCCATCGCCTCGCTCGACACGAGGCCGTCGCGCCGCAGCGGCTGGATCGTACGGACCAGCGTGGTGCGCTGCATGCGCATGGCTTCGGCGATCTGCTTCATCGTCATCGGACCGGTGCGATTCAGACGCCCCAGCAGCGAAAACTGCGTGATGGTCAGCCCGACATTCGACAGATGCCGGTCGTAGATCTGCGATACGTGGCGTGCGGCCTGGCGGATCGCAAAACAGTCGTCGTCGAAAAGCGCTTCCATTCGCTGCACTTCCTTTGCTTGTCAGTGCATATGCACACAAAATGACGTTATAGAACCCGCCGAAGCGGGTTCCTCTGCCGATCTAGTCCGTGATGCTGAAAAGCTCTGCGCGCAGCGTCTTCGCGCGTCCGCGACCGAACTTCTTTTCGAATTCTTCCTGCGCGGCGCGCCACGCGACGGAGGCCTGATCGAACATGGTTTCGCCCTGTTCCGTCAGACTGAACAGCAGCGTGCGGTTGTCGTGGTCCGCCGCTTCAGCCAGCACGAGGCCGTCGCGCTGCAACGGCTTCATCGCGCGGACCAGCGTGGTGCGCTCCATGACCATGGCGTCCGCGAGCTCCGCCATCGGCAGGTTAGGCGTGCGCGCCAGCTTCGCGAGGATCGTGAACTGCGCAGCCGTCAACCCGACGCTGCCGAGATGGCGCTCGTAGATCTGCGTGACGTACCGCGCCGCCTGGCGCAGCGCGAAACAGTTGCATTCGTCGTAAGAGATAGGGCGGTTCATAAAACCAACTCTATGTGTGCATATGCACGCTGTCAAGTTTTTTGCGGTTGGGCGGCGTTTGTGACTTGCCAGCAGAAAATGTTATGTTATAACATTTGGCTCAAGCCGACGCCCCGGTTCCGGCGTGATCGCAGCCCGAACCGTCAACTTTCAGTTCGCCTGTCCTTCCCCTGCCGGCCAGGGGCGAGGTGGGCGAGCTTTTGCCGAACGCTTTTGTTCATCAACGCATCGTCCATAGAGCGAGCAACAATAATGAAAAACCGCACACTGACCGCCCAGGCGGCGATCGTGTTCTGTACCGCCATCTCGAACGCATGGGGCGCGCCAAGCAACGCCATATTGACGGGCACGGTCTCCGATCCCGCGGGCCAACCCGTCGCTCACGCGAAAGTGGAGGTACAGGACGCGAGCGGCGCCTCCATCGGCGCGTCGAACACGGACACGTCGGGCCACTTCTCGATCGACGGCGTGGCGCCCGGCACGTATGCGGTCGTCGTCACCGCGGCTGGTTTTGCAAGCGGCAGCAGTATCGCGACCGCCCAGTCCGGCGCCCCGGCGAACGTTAGCGTGCAACTGCAAAAGAGCGACACGCTCGACGTGCAGGTCAACGCGCAACGCCTGAACGCTGCCCGCAACGGCTTGCTGCCCGAAACGGGCAGCAGCGTCTATCGCTTCACGCAGGCGGATATCGACACGATGCCGGCAGGCGCGAACACGCCGCTCAATCAGGTGCTGCTGCAAGCGCCCGGCGTCGCCAACGACTCGTACGGCCAGCTGCACGTGCGCGGTGAGCACGCCAATCTGCAATACCGGATCAACGGCATCATCATTCCGGAGCCGATCAGCGGCTTCGGCCAGTCGTTTGACACGCGCATCATCGATCAATTGAACCTGCTCACGGGCGCCCTGCCCGCGCAGTACGGCTACCGCACGGCCGGTATCGTCGACATCCGCACCAAATCGGGCGACATGGGCAGCGGCGGCTCGATCGACGTATTCGGCGGCAGCCATCAAACCGTCAAAACAAGTGCCGACGTGTTCGGCAGCGAGGGACCGTTCAGCTACTACCTGAGCGGCTCGCTCGGCATGAACAATCTCGGCATCGAGAATCCGACGGCGAGCGCCAATGCGATTCACGATCACACGCGCGAGGGCAATGCGTTCGGCTATCTGTCGTATCTGATCAATCCGCTCACGCGCGTGAGTCTGTTGTTCGGCGCGACCAGCAACCAGTTCGAGATTCCGAACACGCCGGGGCTCACGCCGAACTTCGCGCTCAACGGCCGCAGCACATTCGATTCGTCGCAACTGAACGAAACGCAATCGGAGCTGAACAATTTCGCGGCGCTCGCGCTTCAAGGGACCAACGGCGGCGCGCTCGATTACCAGGTCGCCTTCTTTACGCGCTATACGCGCACGAAGTTCAACCCCGATCCGATCGGCGACCTGATGTTCAACGGCGTAGCATCGGAGGACTTCCATAGCAACACGGCCAACGGCGTGCAGGTCGATACGACCTGGCGCATCAACGACAGTCACACGGTTCGCGCGGGCGTCTTCTTCCAGCAGGAACACGCGATATTCGACAATAACGTGTCTGTGTTCCCCGCCGACGCGGACGGCAACCAGCTCTCCGACGTGCCCTTCAACATCCAGGACAGCAGCAGCAAGACCGGCTATCTGTACAGCCTGTACGCCCAGGACGAATGGAAGCTGACCGACCGGCTCACGCTGAACTATGGCTTGCGCTACGACCGCATGGACGAGTACACGAGCGCGAGCCAGTTGAGCCCGCGCATCGGTCTCGTCTACACGCTCACGCCGTCGACAACGCTGCATGCCGGCTACGCGCGCTACTTCACGCCGCCGCCGTTCGAACTCGTGTCCGGCTCGACGATATCGAAGTTCGACGGCACGACGAATCAGAGTTCGGTAACGCAGAACGATCCCGTGAAGCCGGAACGCAGCCACTATTTCGATCTCGGCATCACGCAGAAACTCGGCCCTGCCGTCACGCTCGGACTCGACGCGTACTACAAGAAATCGACCGACCTGCTCGACGAAGGACAGTTCGGTTCCGCTCTGATCTACGTGCCGTTCAACTACCAGTACGGCAGAACGTATGGCGTCGAATTCACCGCCAACTACAAACAGGACAATCTCTCCGGGTATCTGAACCTCGCGTATAGCCGCGCGCAAGGCAAGAACATCAACTCCGCGCAGTTCAATTTCGGTGCGGACGAACTGGCGTTCATCTCGAACAACTGGGTGTCCCTCGATCACGACCAGCGCGTGACCGCATCGTTCGGCGCGGCATACGACTTCCACCAAACCACCTTCACGTTCGACGGAATCGTCGGCTCCGGCCTGCGCAGCGGCTTTGCGAACACCGATCGCCTGCCCGTCTATGCGCAGTTCAACCTCGGCGCGATCCAGCACTTCAACGAGCCGATGATCGGCAAGTGGGACGCGCGTCTGGTGGTGATCAACGCATTCAACCGCGTGTACCAGTTGCGCGACGGCTCGGGCATCGGCGTCGGCGCACCGCAGTACGGTCCGCATTTCGCGGTCTATGCGGGCGTGACCAAGTACTTCTGATCGACGGCAGGGAGAATCATCATGCAGGAATGGACAGGCTTTATCGCGGCGATGCGCACAGGCGGATGGATCATGTATCCGCTCAGCGTGCTCGGCGTGCTCGCGTTGACCATCATCATCGAGCGAGCGTATGTGTTCGCCCGCTTCTCACGCGCACCGGCGCGCCTTTTGCAACCTACGTCAGCCGATGACGACCGTCTGGACAATCTCGCCCCGCACCACGCGTTCCGGCGCATGGCCACGCCGTGGTTGCCCGAATCGGACTCGCCGCTGTGGCTGCGCGAGGCGTCGGCGCAATCGATCGCGTCGCAGATCGAGCGCGACATGGGCCGCGGGCTGTGGCTACTCGAAACGATCGTCACGGCGGCGCCGCTGCTCGGCTTGCTCGGCACGATCGTCGGAATGATGAAATCGTTCCAGCTGTTCGGCGGCAATGGCCTCGTCGATCCGGGCGGTGTCACGGGCGGCGTGGCGCAGTCGCTGGTGGCGACCGCGATCGGACTGATCGTCGCGGTGTTTGCGCTGTTCGCGTTCAACTATTTTTCACGGCGGCTCGAGCGTCTGATGGATGAACTCGAACTGTTCGCCAACGCGCGACTCAGCGCGCTGCGCCTGCAACACGAGGCGCAAGGACAGCGCTGATGAAACTCAAACGCTCGCGCGCCTCGCGGCGCGGCCGCATCGAAATCATTCCGATGATCGACGTGATGTTCTTTCTGCTCGCGACCTTCATGCTCGCCTCGCTGGCGATGCAGCGTCTCGACGCGGTGCGAATCAACCTGCCTTCGGGACGCGCGCAGCCGATCAGCACGAGCGAGCCGCTGACGATATCGGTGAACGACAACGGCGAGGTTTCGGTCAATCGCCACGTCGTTCGCGCGGATCAGATCGAGCCCGAAGTGAAGCGTCTGCTGCGCGCAGACGGCAACGTCGTCATCGCAGCCGACGATCACGCGGGTCACGGCGCGGTCGTGCAGGCAATGCTCGCCGCACGACGCGCGGGCGCCGAACACTTTCTGATCGCCGTGCATCGTGAGTAAAGATTGCCGCGAGTTGGTCGAGGGCCACGGTGTGGGGACGTTGGGAACCTCAATCGCTTGTCTGATTGCGCTCGGAATCTGGCTGTCGGTGCTGATTGCGCTGTCGTCCGGATTGCTGAAGTCGAACCCGCCGGCCACAACGCCAGCCCCACTGGATATGCGCGTGGTCGTACTCGACGAACCTGCGTCGCCTGCGTCTCGTGCACCGGAATCTCGGGCTGCGGTTCCACCGGAACAGGCGCCCCCGCACGCGCGGACGCCACCGCGCACATCGGCGCATCGCGCGGTGCCGCCTGCGCCGACCAGGCCACAAACACTAACGACGCCTGCCGCCGCAGCGCCGCCTGCACCGGTTGCGAGTCCGGCTCAACGCCCGTCGCAAGATGAACGGGCGGAACAACCGGCCGCCACCGGTTTGCCGCAACCATCCGAGGAGCACGCCGCTGCGCCGAGCGGCGCTGCAACGTCCAACACCGCCGCCCGTTCCATTTCGCAACCGCTACCGACACTGCCCGACGACTTGCGCGAGCAGGCCTATCAGACGATCGCGACAGCGCGCTTCACGATCCACGCCGATGGCTCGGTCAATGTCGAGCTCATTCACGCGACGCCGAACCCCCGTCTCAATCAGCTGCTGCTCGACACGTTGCGGCGCTGGCGCTTTTTTCCAGCGCTGCGCGATGGCCAGCCCGTCGACAGCACGCGGGACATCCGCGTGCATTTCAACGTCAGTTGAGCAGCGCTTACTGGCTTGCGCAGGTGAAATTCGCCGCGACGTTCACGTCGCCCGAGCCGTTATAGCGCGGAAACGTCGGATACTGACACAGCGGCCGCGTGCGTCCGGGCACGCCCGCCGTATCGGCGACGATCTGCGCGGGCGGCGCCACGCCTTTTTCGACCCAGTTTTCGAGCGTCGTCAGCGAATCCCACGAGGCGTTGAACACGGTGCTGACCGCATGGCCATAGCCGGGAATCTCGTAGAAGCGCACGAAGTTCGCCACGGCGGACGCGCCCATTGTCGCTTGCAGTCGCTGATAGTACTGCTCGGTCGAGCGCGTGCTGACGACTTTGCAATCGCCTTCAACGCAGATCCGCACGCAGACCGCGCACGCCTTTGCCAAGCCGTCGGCGCAACAGCGTCCGCAACGTGGCGCCGTCGACATAACCGACCTCGGCCGCGATCGCGTCGATACCGAGGCCGCTGCCATGCAGCAGCGACTGCGCGTGCTCGACTCGCAGGTCCTGAAAGTAGGCCAACGGCGATTTGCCGAGTACGTCCTGGCAACGGCGCTGCAGCGTACGCGCGCTCGTCGCCAGCGCGGCCGCCGCATGTTGCAGCGAGAACCCTTCCTTCAGATGATCGCGCGCCCATCGCTCGAAACGCTGAATCAGTGGATCAGCCTGAGCGAGGTGATTGGGGATGATGTACGGCGCCTGCGATGAGCGCAGATCGGCGAGCAAGTAGCGCGACACGAGCGCGGCCAGTTCGGGGCTCGCGCGGCGGATCAGCCACAGCGCGAGATCGAGGTGCCCCATCGCTGCGCCCGCCGTCACCCCGACGTCCGATGGCACCAGCATGCGCGACTCGTCGAGCGACACCGCCGGATAGCGTTGCCGGAACAATGGACCCAGCCACCAGGTCGTCGTCGCTTCGCGATGATCGAGGAGTCCGGTTTCCGCGACGAGGAACGTGCCGATGCACGACGCGGCGAGCAGCGCGCCCTGGGCGTGCCATGCCAGCAGTTGCGCTGCGGCGTCGCGCACGTCCGGCCGTTCGAGAGCCGGCAGCAGTTGCTCCGGTGTGCCGGTACTGAGCGCGGGAATGATCACCCAGTCCGGCTTCAGGTCCGCGGTGATCGCTTGCACGGGTATGGCCAGCCCCTGCGCCGAGCGGACCTTCTTGCGCACGCCGACGATCGACAGTTCGAAGTGCGGCCGCCCGCCCATCTTCGCGGCGGCGAACCGGTTGGCGAGCGAGAACGCGTCGAGCATGACGGTGAGGCCGGTGTCGAACAGCCCCTGCAACGCGAGCACGGCGATGCGCATGGCGTAAATGACCCTAAAGTTGTCATTTGCGACGATACAGGTTTTCCCGGTGCAGGGCTACAGTGAACCCAGTTGCAAATCGCAACGAACGTCGATCAAGGAGGTCACTCATGAAAGTTTTCGCCATCGCATCCGCGCAACCGACCCTCACCCCCGACAAGCTTCAGCAGCACATGCCGCACGAGGTGCCGGCCACACTCCAGCTTTATCTCGACGGCAAGGTCGAGCAGTTCTGGTTCCGCGACAGGGCCGGGCCGATCTTCCTGATGAACGTCGAATCGGAGGACGAGGCAAAGGCAATACTCGACGCGTTGCCACTCGTGGCTGACGGACTGATCAAGTACGAGTACCTGCCGGTGGGACCGCTCGCGCCGCTCGCGCGGCTGATCCAGAAGGGATGAGGTTGCTGGCGGGATCAGACGTGCCGTCGGCGTGGCCGGCGGCACGCCGAAAAGCATCACTGCCCCACCTTCTCCGATTCAACGACGAGGTCCAGTACATAAGCGACCGACGCCCCACCGGCAGGCGGGTTTGTGATCGTAAAACGCTTCACGCGCACCACGTTACGGATGCCCGGCGTGTGCGTATAGCCTTCGATACTCTGATTCAACGGCTGCCAGGGACCGGGCGTGCCGCTCGCCAGGCCCTGCTCGTCGAAGAAGCGCTCGCGCACGAGCAGACATTGCGCGTCCGGCGTCGACGGATGGTTGCACGGCACCGACTGCGGCGCTACTTCGAGGAACGCTATCTGACCGGGGCCGCCATAACGCGTTTCGGCCGTGGGCAAGCCGGTGAAGCTCAGCGTATTGCCGTTATCGGTGACAAGTTGCAGGCTCGGCGCGTTGTCACGTGCGAGCAGGTTCACGTTGACGCTGCCACGCACACGCTGCGAGACCGCATCGTCGAGTGCGGCAAGCGCGGCATCGTGGCAGGCCATCATCGTGCTGACCATCGGGCCGATCTGCAGATGTCCTTTCCTCACCGTGTAACCTGCTCCCATGCTGTTGCAGCTATTGACGACGGTGATCCGGTACGGACTGAAGTCCAGTTGCACTGGCCTGTCCGGGCGGGCGAACAGCGCATCGATGCGGTTGCCGTTGCTGTCGATCGCGTTGCTAAGTTGCCAGTGGTACCGGGTCAGCAGCTCGGTACCGGTCTGCGACGCCGGGTTCGCGACGGTCGTGGCCGCCGACGGCGCCGGCGCTGTCACTTCGGGTGTCTGCGCGCAAGCGGCGAGAACGAGCGGCAACAAAAAGAGGCGGAATTTCACGTCGGCACCTCGGTGAGTTCAGTGGTTGTTCCGGGCGTTTGCTCGCGCCGCCAGGCAAAGGGGCGCGAGAATCAGTCGCATGCGCGAAAGCCGGAAAAGCCAGTGAAGCGCACCGCCCGGCCGCATTACGCCGGGTTTGCGCACCTGCGTCGTTCAGGCCGCGAGCATCGACTCGACGACCGACAGCATAACGCAGGTGGATGGCCGAAGTCGCCGCTCGATGCCTGATCGGGTTGTTCGTTAGGTCGCCGAACTGCGGATCGTGATGCGGGCTACACGTTGGAAATGTCATGGCTCACGGCAGCAACGGCGCGAAGCCGTTTGAACCGGGGACGCAGCATCAGATAGAAAGCGGCAACATGCGTGATCGCCAGCACCGGCACATAGATGATCGGGATCGCGTACAGGGCGCCCAGTTCGCCCGAATGCGCGGGCAGATCGGCCGCTGTCGCGTGGTAGTAGTCGAGGATCAGATCGACCGTGCCGACCACGTTGAAAGCGACCACGAGCGACCAGAAAAGCGGACGTATCCGGGCCGTCAGCAACGCCAGCATCGCCAGCACGCCGGTGGCGAAATCCCCATAGGCAGCGAACACGGCGAAGCTCGCGGGCAACTGCGCACTGACGACGCCAGGCAGCAGGAAGGCGAGCCCGAAGAAGCGGAAGCTATGCAAGGTGGCGATCGCGCGTTGCGCGTCGAACGCGGTCATTGACCTGAGCTTCGGCCAGACGTAGGTGCCGAAGCACAACAGCCAGGCAACGTAGCCCAGAACGAGATGCAACTGGAAGAGAATCTGCGATGACATGGTGCCTCCTGTCGAAGGTTGGATGCGCAGGTGATAGGTGTACCATCGTCTCGCGCGAGCGACTATTCCTCACAATGTTGACAGGCTATGAAGCAGAACTTCACAGTCAGGCAGGGCGCGCTCGACGGCGTCGAGGTCTTCCTCAGCGTGGCCGAGCATCGCAGTTTTCGCGGGGCCGCGGCGGCACTCGGCGTGACGCCGTCGGCGGTCAGTCAGGCGGTGCGCGTGCTCGAAGCGCGCATCGGCGCAACGCTGTTCATCCGCACCACGCGCAGCGTCGGCTTGACCGAAGCCGGCGAGCGCTTTCTGGCTCGCGCCAAGCCGGCTTTCGAGGAACTCGTCGCCGCCAGCGAGGTGGCGCGCGGACTGGGCGAGCGACCGTCCGGCCTGTTACGACTTTCGGTGCCGCGCGCGGTCGTGCCGATCCTGCTGGAGCCGCTGATCGCGTCGTTCTGCAAGGCCAATCCCGAGGTCGAGGTGGAAGTCGCGGCCAGCAAGGAGCTGATCGATCTCGCGGCGGAAGGCTTCGACGCCGGCATCCGGTTGGGTCAGTTCATTGCCGCCGACATGATCGCGGTGCCATTGACGCCGCCATTCCGCCTGATCGTGGTGGGGAGTCCTGGCTATTTCACGGCGCGCGGCAGCCCCGAGAATCTGAACGATCTGCGCGCGCATGCCTGCCTGCGCTGGCGGCGCTCCAGCGGCGCGCTCGCGTTGTGGTCGTTCAACGACAACGGCCAGCCGGTCGAGATCGCCGTCTCCGGTCCATTCATTGCCAGCGATTTTCCGGGCATGCTGGGCGCGGCGGTCGAAGGCATCGGCCTTGCCCAGTTACCTGAGCCGATGGCCGCCGAGGGGTTGCGAACGGGAAAGTTGCTGCGCGCTCTGGATGCGTACGCACCGGTGATGCCGGGCGTGTTTCTGTACTATCCGAGCCGCCGGCAGGTCATGCCGAAGCTGCGTGCGTTCATCGATCATGTGAAGAGCCGCACGGCGCGCCCGTTGCCTAGCGATAGTTGACGAAGTTGATGATGTCGTTGAGAAACCACGGCAGAATCAGTTGCGTGTCGGAATAGCTGGTGCCGACGGTGAGTCTCGGTGGTCTTGAAGCGGCGCCGGCGGGTGGTGCGCCGTCAGGAGCGTGCAGCATGTAGGCGTTCGTCTCGACCGCCGGCTGATTCTTCGCCGGAGTCGTCGTGCAGCCGGCAGCGAAAACGACGAAAACTGCTGCGAAGCAAAGGGACTTCATGAACGGGTGAACTCCGGCGGCGTTTTCTCCATTATGGCCGAACTCAGTCGAATACCGGCAACGAACCGCGCCGGCTATCACAACTCCAGCACCGTCACCCCCACTTCCATCCGATGCGCGCCGCCACCAAGAATCGTCCCACGCAGCAACGATACATCGCTGTAATCGCGCCCAATCGCGAGCGTCACATGATCGAGATCGGCAAGCATGTCATTGGTCGGATCGAGATCGATCCAGCCGCTGGCGGGACAATGCACCGACACCCACGCATGCGATGCATCCGCGCCGATCAGGCGCGGCTGGCCCGGCGGCGGATCGTTGCGCAGATAGCCGCTGACGTAGCGCGCGGGCAAACCTAGCGAGCGCAAACAGCCGATCATCACCTGCGCGAAATCCTGACACACGCCGCTCTTCAGTTCAAACGCGCGTTCGGCCGGCGTATCGAACAGCGTCGCCGACGGCTTGTACACGAAGTCCTCGTGAATGCGATGCATCAGATCGATCGCGCCCGCGACGAGCGGGCGGCCGGGCGTGAAGCTCGGCAACGCATACGCGCGCAGCGACGGCCGCAGCGCGATATTCGGCGATGCGAAACAGTACTCCGCCTCTGGACGGAACGCGCCGCCCATGTGAAACCGCAGCGCCTCGGCCACCGTCTCCCAGGCCGGGGTGGCCTCGGCGTCGAGGTCGGTCCAGCGCGGCGTCAGCGCGACCGTGGTTTCGCTGATGAGTTGCAGACGTTCGTGCGGGGTATCGAGCGCGAAGTACAGCACGTCGTTGCCGAACGCGTCGATGCGGCTGTGCCGGTACGACGGCTCCGGCTCGATCCGCTCGCTTCGCGAGATCACACGCTGCCACGAACACGCGAGCGGCCGGATGGTCGCCAGATGCTGCGCGGTTTCGACGTACGTCGAATAATGGTAGGTAGTGCGATGCGAAACGGACAACACCGTCGGTGTGTGCTTCATACCCACACCTGCGAAGCGACCGTTGTCGCGTGACTGAAATAGCGCGCGCTGATCTCATGCGCGGCCGCGTTGGCGAAACCGCCGATCTGATCGCACAGCGCAATCAGCTTGCCATACGATCCGTGTTCGTCGAGCTCGCACAGCGCTTCGAGCGACGGCAGCAACTCGACGCCCGGCAGCAGCTCCGCGAACGGCCGATGCCGCAGGCTGCCCGCCGCGATGGCGATCTCGTCGAGCTTGTTGCGCAGCCGCTCGTACACGCCATAAATGCCGCGTGGATTGTGCGGTTCGATCACGAGCAGATCGACCAGCGCGGGGACCTCGAACCGCCCCGGATACAACGAGCGATACGTGAGCGTGCTGTCGAACATTTGCAGCAGCAGATCGAAGCCGGCGGGCGTCGCGAGCTGGCCGTTCGCGGCGACGCCGCGCATGAATGCGGCCATTGTCGCGACGCGTTCGATATGACGCCCGACAAATAGCAGCCGCCACGCTTCATCGCGTGTCATGCGGTCGCCCTGCGCGCCGCTGATCGCCGATAGCTGCACCGACAGATGCTCGAGCGCATTCGCGAGCGTCACGCGGTCGTAGCGATCGAACGCACTGCCGCCGCTAGCGGCAGCCGCGCCGCCGTTGCCCTCGCCCACGCCCGCGCCCACGGCTGGCAGCAAGACCTGCAACGCGTCCTGAAAGTCGTTGCGCGCCGCGAGGATCATGCGCCAATGATCATTCGACAAACGCCCCCGCACCTCGCCGTTCGCGCGGGCCTGGCAATCGAGGTTCTGGCTGATGCTGACACTGCCCGCGCTGTCGCCGAGATTCGCGATGAGCGCGCGCTCGAACGTCTGCGGCGATGCCGGCCCGTGCGGCGACGAGAGGTCGCCTGGCTGCACGAGGCCGCACCAGGTCGCGAGTTCGACCAGCGTCGCGAACATCGCGTCGGCGTCGTTGCCTTCGAGCGAGCCGAGAATCAGCCGCAGCAGCCGCACGTTGTTTTCCGCGCGCTCGCCGTAGCGGCCCGCCCAGAACAGGTTCTCCGCGGCACGGCTCGATACCGTGCGATGCTTGCGCGTGAGGTCGGCGGGCTGCATCGGCGAAGGCAGCAGCGTGAACGTCGAGCTTGGCTGGCTCGACAGCACCCAGGTATCGACGCTGCTGCCGCCGTGCTGCATCGATACCGTGGTCTGACGCTCGGCGGCCATGCGCGTGAAACCGCCCGGCATCACGTGCCAGCCGCCGTTGACGTCGGCGATCGCATAGACGCGCAGCACCGACGGCCGCCCGCCGATCGTGCCCGCCTCATAACGCGGCGTGCACGAAAAGCGCTGCTCCTGCTGGATCGTGAACGCGTCGGGCAACGCGTCGACGCGCTCGCGCCATGCCGCGAGCGGCTGCCTGCCCCGCTCGATGCCGGGCGGCGCGTCGCGTCCCGCGAGCGGCCATGTCGGCACGATCAACGCGTCGTCGAGATGCGTGAACGCGTGCTCGCGCGCGGCCTGTTCGCCGCACCACCAGGTCGGCACGCCGGGCAGCAGCAGCGCTTCGCCCAGCAACGCTTCGGCGATGCCCGGCATGAAACCGTGCAACGCCGGCGATTCGGCGAAACCCGAACCCGGCACGTTCGACACGATCACATTGCCCGCGCGCATCACCTGCAATAGCCCCGGCACGCCGATCGTCGAATCGGCGCGCAACTCGACCGGGTCGCAGAACGCGTCGTCGAGACGGCGCAGCACGACGTGCACGCGTTCGAGCCCAGCCAGGGTCTTCAGATAGAGCCGGTCGCCACGCACGGTCAGGTCCTTGCCTTCGACCAGCGTGACACCGAGATAGCGCGCGAGAAACACGTGCTCGAAATAGGTTTCGCTGTATGGCCCCGGCGTCAGCAGCGCGATATGCGGCGATGCATCAGCGCTTGGCTCGTTGCGCAGCGTCGCTTGCGCGGCCTGCACGAGCGTCGCGATCAGTTGCGAATAGAGCGGCGCGAGCCGGCTCACGCGCAGCGAGCGGAACGGCTCGGCGAGCAGCGTCGACACGATCAGGCGGTTTTCGAGCGCGTAGCCGAGCCCGGACGGCGCCTCGGTGCGATGCGCGATCACGCTCCACTCGCCCCCCGGCGTGCGCGCGAGATCGAGCGCGACGACCTGCAGATATTGACCGCCGGGCGGCGTGAAGCCCTTCACCGAGCGCAGATAGCCCGGATGGCCGAACACCAGCGCGGGCGGCAGTTGCCCCTGTTCGAGCAGCGTCCGCGGTCCATAGATGTCGGCAACGATCGCGTTGAGCAGATGCGCGCGCTGCGCGACGCCGCGCTCGAGGTGCGCCCACTCGGCCTCGCTGATCAGGAACGGCAGCAGGTCGAGCGCCCACGGCCGCGCCTTGCCGTTGTCCGCGTAGACGTTGTAGCTGATGTCGTTGTCGCGGATCTGCTGCGCGATCGACGCATGATGGTCCGCGAGCCGTGCCACGCCGCCTTCGTCGAGCAGCGCGAAGAACTGCCGCCATGGCTCGCGCAACGCGCCCGACGCGTCGCGCAGCTCGTCCCAATGTCCGTCATGACCCGGCAGCAAGCGCAACAGGGACGAAGCGTCCGCCGGCATGGCGGACGCTTCGAAGGGCAAAGTCGATTGAAAGGCCAAGGTCGTGTGGTGTCGGTGATGCGTGTTTTTCAACTGTGGCGCAGATCGAGTGTGAACGGAAACTCGAGGCTGCGCTGCGCTCCGCCCACGGCGAGCGGCCCGGGCGTATGACCGGACGCGAAGAAACGCGAGCGGCGCCGGCTTTCCGCCTCGTAGGCGTTGACCGGGAAAGTCTGATAGGTGCGCCCGCCCGGATGAGCGACATGATACTGGCATCCGCCGAGCGAGCGGCCACTCCAGGTGTCGACGAGGTCGAACGTCAGCGGCGCGTGGGCGCCGATCGTCGGATGAAGCGACGACGGCTGCGACCACGCGCGAAAGCGCACGCCGGCGACGCACTCGCTGACGCGGCCGGTCGGCTGCAGCGGCACCGGCACGCCGTTGACGCTCAGTACGTGACGATTGCCGTTCAAGCCCAGCGCGCGCACCTCTAGCCGCTCGACCGACGAATCGACATAGCGCACCGTGCCGCCGGAGGCGCCCTCCTCGCCCATTACGTGCCACGGTTCGAGCGCGTTGCGGATCGTCAGGTCGATGCCGCTCAACGTCATCTCGCCGACGAGCGGAAAGCGGAATTCGAAGTGCGGCGCGAACCACGCGCTATCGAATGCGAAGCCCGCTTCGCCGAGCTCGGCGAGCACGTCGTCGAAATCCATCTTCACGAAGGTGCCGAGCAGGAAGCGGTCGTGCAGCTCGGTGCCCCAGCGCGTCAGGCGCTGCGTGTATGGCGTGCGCCAGAATCGCGCGACCAGTGCGCGCAGCAGCAGTTGCTGCACCAGACTCATGCGCGCGTGCGGCGGCATCTCGAAGCCGCGCAGCTCCAGCAGGCCGAGGCGGCCGGTCGGTCCGTCGGGTGAATAGAGCTTGTCGATGCAGAATTCGGCGCGATGCGTGTTGCCGGTCACGTCGATCAGAATGTTGCGCAGCGCGCGGTCGATCATCCACGGCGGCAGGTTGTCGCTGTCGCGGCCGCCGAGCAGATCGACCTGCCGTTGCAATTCGGCGAACGCGATTTCGAGTTCATAGACCTGATCATTGCGCGCTTCGTCGATACGCGGCGCCTGGCTCGTCGGCCCGATGAACAGCCCGGAGAACAGATACGACAGCGATGGATGGTTGTGCCAGTAGGCGATCAGGCTCGCCAGCAGATCGGGCCGGCGCAGGAACGGGCTGTCGGCCGGCGTCGCACCGCCGAGCACGAAGTGATTGCCGCCGCCGGTGCCGGTGTGGCGCCCGTCGAGCATGAACTTCTCACTGCTCAGATAGCTGTGCGCGGCCGACTGATACAGGTACTCGGTGTGATCGACGAGCTCGTCCCAGTTCGCGGCCGGGTGAATGTTGACTTCGATCACGCCGGGGTCCGGTGTGACCTGCAGCACTTTCAGGCGCGGGTCGCGCGGCGGCGGATAGCCTTCGAGCACGATCTGCATCTTCAGCGCGTCGGCCGTCGCTTCGACCGCGGCGAGCAGGTCGAGATAATCGTCCAGATCGGTCAGCGGCGGCATGAACACGTGCAGCAGCGTGCAGCCGCTCCCGAACGAATCGGCTTCGGCTTTCGGGCCCGCCGCGCGTTTCGGGTCACGTGCCTCGATGCAGATCGCGGTACGGAGCGTGTCCTTCGACGATTCGCCATGCGCCGGCAGCGATTCGTCATGGCGCGGCGGCGCATACGCGAGCACGCCGCCGTGCGGCGTGCCGCTCAGCAGATCCGCCGCCGACAGCGACAGCGCCGCTGCCTGCCGGGCGCTCGCCGCTTCGTCGGTGTCCTGCCGGCTGTAAGGGCCGCCTTCTTCGTATTGCACGCGCAACTGCGCGGCCGTGCGCAGCGGCTGCGGCGGCGCGAACGGGTCGTGCGCGTGCTGATGCGGGTAGTCGGTCTTCGACACCCACGGCAGCGCATCGAGCGGCAGCCGGTAGCCCATCGGCGAATCGCCGGGAATCAGGTACATGCGGTCGTCGCGGAAGAACCAGCGGCCCGTGATCCACGTCGGCGCGAGGCCCGGCGCGGCGCGCTCGCGGCCGATCGGCAGCACGTAGCCGGACGGGCTTGCGAGCCCCGCGTCGAATACGCGGCGCAGCCGCACGCGTTCGAGCTCGTCGTCAAGGCGCGCGTCGAACGGATCGACGTTGACCGGCAGGCGACGCTCGCGCCACAGGTAGTACAAGGTGTCCTCGTAGCCGGGCTGGATGCAGTCCGTGTCGAGCGACAGCTTCGCGGCCAGATGCGCGATGAAGCGTTGCGCGTCGCCGGCCGTATAGCGGCCCGGCTCGCGTTCGTCGGCGAACAGCGCGGGGTTGTGCCAGCACGGCTCGCCGTCGGCGCGCCAGTACAGCGACATCGCCCAGCGCGGCAGTTGCTCGCCCGGATACCACTTGCCCTGGCCGATATGCAGGAAGCCGTTCGCGCCGTAACGTTCGCGCAGCCGGTCCATCAACGCGACCGCGTAGCCCCGCTTGGTGGGTCCAAGCGCATCGGTGTTCCATTCGGCGGCATCGCGATCACGCACCGACACGAAGGTCGGCTCTCCGCCCATCGTCAGTCGCACGTCCATGTCGGCGAGTTCGTGGTCGACCCGCGCGCCCATTTGCAGCACGCCGTGCCACGCGGCTTCGCTGTACGGCTTCGTGACGCGCGGCGACTCCAGCACGCGTTCGATGGACATCGTGTGTCCGAACTCCACCTCGCATTCGTCGACCGCGCCCGCGATGGGCGCCGCGCTGCCCGGCTCCGGTGTGCAGGCGACCGGTATGTGCCCTTCGCCCGCGAGCAGCCCCGAGGTCGGGTCGAGCCCGATCCAGCCAGCGCCGGGCAGATAGACCTCGCACCACGCATGCAGGTCGGTGAAGTCGACTTCGGTGCCGCTTGGGCCGTCGATCGATCTGACGTCGGGTGCGAGCTGCAGCAGATAGCCCGACACGAAGCGCGCCGCGAAACCGAGCTGCCGCAACGTCTCGACGAGCAGCCAGCCCGAATCGCGGCACGAGCCCGATGCGTTGGTGAGCGTCTCCTCGGGCGTTTGCACGCCCGGCTCCATCCGGATCAGGTAGCGGATCTCGTGTTGCAGCCGCTGGTTCAGCGCGACGAGAAAGTCCGCGGTGGCGGCCGGCGTGCGGTCGATGCTCGCGACGAATGCGGCGAAGCGCGGCGTCATTGGCCGCTTCACGCTGTAGGGCGCGAGCTCGGCCGCGAGCTCCGGCGCGTAGTCGAACGGAAACTGCTCGGCCGACGATTCCAGAAAGAAGTCGAACGGGTTGTAGACGGCCATTTCGGCGACCAGATCGACGCTCACCTTGAACTCACGCGTCTGCTCGGGAAACACGAGCCGCGCCTGGTAGTTGGCGAACGCGTCCTGCTGCCAGTTGATGAAGTGCTTCGCGGGCTCGACGCGCATCGAGTAAGACAGGATCGGCGTCCGACAATGCGGCGCGGGCCGTAGCCGCACGACCTGGGGCGACAGCGTAACGAGCCTGTCATAGCGGTAATGAGTAACGTGATGCAACGCGACGCGTATGGACACTCCGGACTCCTCGACGAAAAGGGCAGCCGCCAAAAAAGCAAGCTCTATGCCGTTGCTGGACAAACTCGCGTTAACCGCCCGGTGTTGGCTGAATTGCGTGGGCGTTTTGCGTACCTCTTGTCTTACCGCCGGCCCGCGGCAGACCGTGCACCAAAGCGGCGCAGCACCGATGCACGATCATGACCATACTGTGCGTTAAACCGGTGACGTCTGGCAATCGCGGCATGAAGATTGCGATGGCTTTCGCTCACCACCGCACACGACATCGCACGCATCACGAGGCCCGCTCGATGAAAACCTTCCACTGCCATCGCTGCGCGCACCTCGTGTTCTACGAGAACGTCCGCTGCGAGCGCTGCGAGTCGCTGCTTGGCTATCTACCCGAACTGCGAGAAATCAGCGCGTTCGACTACGCCGGCGGCGGCCGCTGGCGCAGCCTGCATCCTGACGCGACAGGCGTGCTGTTCCGGCAATGTCACAACTACGCGGTCGAAAACGTCTGCAACTGGATGATCCCCGCCGATTCGCCCGATACGCTGTGCCGCGCGTGCCAACTGACCCGCACGATTCCCAATCTGAGCGAACCCGAAAACCGGCTCTACTGGTACCGGCTCGAGGTCGCGAAGCGGCGTTTACTGTACACGCTGGGCGAGCTTGGCCTCGACGTGCAGGCGCGCGACGCTGACCCCGAGCACGGCCTCGCGTTCGAATTCCTCGCCGACGGCGGCGACTGCGACCGTGTGATGACCGGTCACGACAACGGGCTGATCACGCTGAACATCGCCGAGGCCGACGACGCGCATCGCGAGAAAGTGCGCACCGCGATGGGCGAACCGTACCGTACGCTGCTCGGCCACTTCCGCCACGAGATCGGCCACTATTTCTTCAGCCAGCTGATCGAAAACGAACCACGCTGGCTCGAACCGTTTCGCGAGCTGTTCGGCGACGGGCAGGCCGACTACGGCCAGGCGCTGAACGCGTACTACCGTGACGGCGCGCCGGCCGGCTGGCAGGCGTCGCACATCAGCGCCTACGCGACGATGCATCCGTGGGAAGACTGGGCGGAGACGTGGGCGCACTATCTGCTGATCGTCGATGTGCTCGATACGGCGACGTCGTACGGACTCGCGCTGCTGCCCGACGATCCGAGCGAACCGACGCTGACCGACCGCACGCCAATCGAGGATGCGAGCTTCGGCAATCTGATGAAGCGCTGGTTTCCGCTCACCTATGCGCTGAACAGTCTGAACCGCAGTCTCGGCATGCCCGACGGCTATCCGTTTGCGCTCGCCGCGCCGGTGGTCGACAAGCTGCGCTTCGTGCATCGCGTGATCGCAGCGGCGGGTGACAGGAGCACATAAAAACGCCGCCGCCGGACCAACCGGCAGCGGGCATTCATCACGCTCGTCATCGAGCCGCGAGCGACAAGCCACGCGACCTCAGTAGGCCACATACGGCCCCTTCCCACCCGGCGTCGACTGCTGCTCGATCGCCGCATATACGTTGCGGCCGTAGAAGAACGGCAGCCCCCAGTCGAACACCGTCGAGGTGACGAATGCCGGTCCGGCGAGCAGCGGCAATGCCGAGTCGCCGCCATAAGTCTGCGCGATCGACATCGCGTTGCCGACATCGAACGTCACCGCGCTCGTCGTACCATTCACGCCTTCGATCATCGCGCCGAACTGCTGCGTCGAACCCGGGCAGTAATACGCGCTGTTCGGGCTCGCGCAAGCCGGCATCAAGGTGGTCTGGAAGAAGAGTCCCGTCGAGCCGCTGTCGAGAATGCTGCGCGTGTACGCGGTGCCGTTCTGCACCGTCGTGAACGTGCCGCTCGATGGACTCACGCCGATCACCTGCGCCCCGCCGAGCGCATTGTTGCTCTGCGTGCCGATGCCGAACACGAGCTGCCCCGACACCGATGGCGCGCCGCCCGACACGGTCGGCAGACTGAGTATGGAGCCGTTGTTGTCGGTCGCGAAGTACGGCACCGGATTGGCGACCTGGTACGTCTGCGCGAGCGGAATCGACGTGCAGTTGGTGCCGCTGCACCCGTAGTAGGTCGCGGGGATCGCCTGCTGCGCGCAGTTCGCGCCGCAGTCGTGCTTGAACACGCCGATGCCGAGAATGCCGTTCGCCTGCAAACTGGCCGGGGTGTTGCGCGCCGCGCCGACGGCCGCGCAATCGCCCGGCAGCGACGCGTAGTTCGGGTCGATCACCTGGATCGGCAGCGACGCGGCTTTCTCGCCGGCGAGCTGCACATCGGCGAGCTTCACCGCGCCCCACGTGTAGCCGTCGAAGAACTGCATGCATTCGGCGACGAGGTTGCCCGCGCCGTCCTTCTGCTGCGGCAGGCTCATCGACGCGGGCAGTTGCGACGCGAACACGCGCACGCCCCACGAGCCGGTATCGACGAGCACGTGATCGATCGTCTGGCAATTGCTGGTGCCGGGTGCGCAGATCGTGATGCTGACGAACGGCATGTTCGGCACGTTGCTGATGCCGGAGTCGACCGTCACGCGCACCGCGTTGGCGGCCAGCACCTGCGGCGACGGCGACGTGTTGGTCACGGTCGAACCCGACGAGCCGGTCGAGCTGGTCGAGTTGCTGGACGTGCTCGAATTGGCCGTGGTGCTCGCACCATCGCCCCCGCCGCCCCCGCCGCCGCACGCGCTCAGCAGCAGAGTCAACAGCATGATGGGCGCCGCGCCCAGCACAGTCATCCACGAAGACCTGGATCGCATGATTCGCTCCGCTATTGAATGACGCTGACGTCGACACCCGCCGGCACCGCCCGCGGTAGATACGCATAGCTGGTAAACGCGCGCAGATGGCCGCTCGAGAACACCACGAGATCGCTGTTCGAGACCGCGAGCGGCACGCCGCGCCGCGTCGTGCTGGCGGTGACGTAGGCGTCGAAGGACGCGCCGAGCATCGCCTTCAGATCGGGCAGCGTCGGGCCATCCCATGCGATACCGAACACGATGCCATTGGCTGCCACGTACTCGCGCACCTGGGTGCCGGACGGCAGCGTGAGCGTATGCACCGCATACGCGCCTTGTGCGCTAGCCGCGCGAGCGACCGCGTGCAGGCGCGCCTGATCGCCGTCGACGGTGGCGGCGTTCTGGCCGAGCGTCGCGTGCGCGGCGAACGGCAACGCGCAGCATGCCCCGAGCATTGCGCAGGCAATGCGGGTAATCAGCATCGATTTCAAGAGATTTCCTTCGAGGTGAAACGCCCGCGACCTGGATGAAGCCGATCACAAACGCGAAACAGGGGGGCGCACACCTAACCGGCTAAGCCGGATTGCCTTCACGCCGGTTGGGCTGCGTGAATGCGTCTACGGAAAGGCGGGACGAAACTTTAGTCAGCGCAATGGCGCGCGCCAATCGTTTGCGGCGCGATTCAAAGCTTTGCGAGCCAAGCCGCGGTTCGATTCCGTTTGATCGGCGCGGACAAAGCCTTTTAGCGACAATGCTTTGACGCCTCTTCCGGTTCCGTATGACATTTGGAACGAACAGCCGGTTGAAATTGCGGCCGTCCCGCGTAAAAGCTGCGAATAGGGGGCTGCGTTTTTTCGCTCATGTAAGCGTCTGCTGAATAACGCGTGAGCGGGTGCCTATTCGTCCGACTACGTTCGACTTGCAACGCAAATCGCGAAGGCCAAAAAAAACCGCGAAGGGCTATGGTGGCCCTCCGCGGTTTCGATCGTTCGGAAGTTGCAGCGCGCGTTACTTCTTCTGCTGCTCAAGCATCGACTTCAATTCCTGCACGTTTTCTTCGACGCGTTTCGCGATTACCGCATACGACTCTGCCTGCGTCTGATACGCGGCTTGCGCGAGTTGCTGCATGTCGGCGAGCGATTTGTGCAGGCTCTGCTGGATCAGCTCCGCGGTTTTGCTCGACGGCGCGGTGCCGGCCGCCGTGAGTTGCGTCGTCAGCGACTGTAGCTCGCCCAGCGTGGTGCGCAGCATGTCGGCCTGTTTCTGCGCGAGCGACTGCATCCCCTGGAATGCTGTCTGATTCGCCTGAACCAGCGCCTCCATGTCCTTGCGGCGCGCTTCCATGATGGCGGGCACGTCGAAGCCGGGGAGCTTGAACTGCTCCAGCATTTTGGTGAAATCGCCAAACGGATTGGCTGCATCAGGTCGGTCCATGCGAAATCCTCCTTGCGGTTGAAAACTCATCGCCTCTGCGCCGCCCGCACCAGGCGCGACGCCGATGCGGGCGGCGGCGTGTGCCGCGCGTGCGGCCACGGCGAGGTGGTTTTGGGGTCGCACGGCACATCGCAGCCATCATGCGCTATCCGGCTGCGTTGCGCCAGCGGGCTCACCCTGGCGCGAAGGGCAAGCGGTCGGTGCGTCTCTTCAGGCGCCGTGCCGCGCGCATCGAAAGGCTCGGAAAGTTATTGCATGGTTTTCGTAACCCGGCGGATCAGCGTGTCGACTATCGTTGCGAGGAGCCGGTCCATCGTGGCGCCGGCGCTGTTTTCGATGGAGGCGACATCATGAGAAAAGCATTCCTCAGCGCGGCCGTGGCCGCGGTTATTGGCATCATCGCGACGACCGCGCTCGCGGACGACGGCATGCCGCCGGGGCATGGTCCGATGATGGGTCATCCGAGCCCAGCCTTCGCCGTGGTCAACGATCTCGAACAGCTGCGCCGTCTGTATGCGCTGAACGGCAATGAAGGCGAGATCGTCGCGGTCTACCACGACGTGCTGAACAAGACCCAGGACCCGATGCTGCGTCACTACGTGTACGACTCGCTGGCGCGCGAGCAGCTCAAGCCCGTCAATCCCGAGCAGGCGATCGCGACGCTGCGCACGAGTCTCGCCGAAGATCTCGCGGCGGCGAACAAGGCGCCGCATGGCACGCCACCGGGTCCGTCGCCGGCGCAATAAGTTTTCGTCGCGGATTGCGAACGCAGCGCCGCGCGACGATCGCTGGAAGCGCTCCCCCAGCCCCACCCCGCGCGGCGCTCGGGGACTTCGTGGGCTGTCCCACATTGGCGCTTCACTGGCGCTTTCCATCTTCCGTCAGGTGATTACGATAGGAGCTCCACAACGCAAGGACAGGGTGAAGGAATGCGCTATCCGCTGGACATGGCCATTGCCGCCGCCCTGCTCGTGTTCGTGCTGTGCTGCATCGTCAAGCTCGCTTTGAACTGATCGGCGGCTCGACTTCCACGCCCCTCCTTCGACGCGCTCCCCCGCCGTTTCGCGTCGCGCTTCACCGCGTATGCCGCCGCGCGCAGCCGCGTTTCGCGCGTTCATTTCGCCGTGACATCACTCGAAATAATTGTTGAATGGAGTTCGGCGGGGCACTCGCCCATACTTCGTTCGCTGCCGGTGCGTGACGAATCACAGACGCATGAGATCGAAAGGCTTCACGTGCGAATCCCCTCGCCGATGATCGACGATCCCACGGTTGCCCGATCATCGGCGATGGACTCGAACAGACTGGCACCGCGTGCCGACGACAGGATCATCATGTTGACTTCAGTGAACTTCATCAAAAAGAACGCCGCCCGTTTCACCTGCATCGCACTCGTCTGCGGTAGCGCGCTTCTGAGCGGCTGCGCCGGCGCCAGCGTCACCAATCTGAGCGCGACGAGCGCGTCCGCGACGGCCGACGCAGGCGCGCAATCGACGATGCATCCGGACACGATCTACGTCTATACGTTCGATGCCGATCCGCAGCAGGTCAAGCTCGACAACGGCGGCGTGCTGCAGAAACTGAAGACGCAGATGTCGGGTTCGTCGGGCGCGCAGAAGCAGGTTGCCGATGCCGCCCAGGTGCGCGAGCAGGTCGCCGACGAAATCGTCCATCAGTTGCAGGCGATGGGTCTGCACGCGGTGCGCACCGACGCGCCGGTGCCCGCCGGCCAGAACGTGCTGCTCGTGCAAGGCAGCTTCGAGACGATCGACGCCGGCAATCGACGCCGTCGCACGCTGATCGGCCTCGGCGCGGGCAAGAGCGAGGTGAGCAGCTCGGTACGCATCGTGTACCAGCCTGCAGTCGGTGCGCCGCGTGTCGTGCAAAGCTTCATGGCCAACGCGGACAGCGGCAAGATGCCGGGCATGGTCGAAACCGCCGGCGTCGGCGCGGCGGCCGGCACCGTCGCGACTGCAGCCGCGGCCGGCGCGGGCCTGCACGGCGTGAGCGAAACGAAGCGCGCGGGCGTGTCAAACGATGCAAAGCGCCTCGGCGATGCGGTCGCGAAAGAGATCGCGCAGTTCGGCGTCGAAGCCGGCTGGATGCAGACCGCGCAGAAGAGCTGAGCGGAGGCGGCGGCGCCGCGGCCAGCGCGTTCGCCCAATCGACCGACACCGCCCCCGCCGCCGACGACACGCTACCCGCCATCAAGGTCTAGGCGGCCGCCTTCGAAGAGCTGCCCGGCGATCTGTCGCCGACTTACGCGGGCGGCCAGGTCGCACGCGGCGCCGACTACGGCGTGCTCGGCAAGCAGCGCGACATCGACATGCCGTTCAGCATGACCACCGGCCGTATCGGCCTACGGTGCGACGACGTACCTGACCCAGGGTGCGCCGCGTACGTTCCTGCTGTCGGTCAGCACCGACTTCTGATGGTCTGACGTGATGTCGGTCGCCTGTGCCGGGCGACTCGCATACAAAAACGCTGCCGGGCTTTCTGAGCCTGGCAGCGTTTCTGTTTTACGCGCGAGCTGAACGGCGTGCGCCGCGTCGGGTCATTCGACCGGCGGCTCGCCTTGGGGTTTTTTCTTCAGCCGCTGTGCCTCCGTGCCAACGCTACCCAACACAAACAACCCAACCCAACGCTCATGAATGTTCGGCGGACCGCGTGGTCTCGCCTGTGCCCGCGACCGCGGCCGGCGTATCGGCTGCCGCGCCCATCGTCACCAGCACGCTGCACGTCACGCGATCGAGCAGCAGTCCGTCGTGGCGGCCGCCCCACCAGCGCGCGAGTCCGTGACTGCGACGATGGCCGACCACGACCAGATCGGCCTTCAGATCGTTGGCGAAAAACGGAATCTCATCGAGCGGTTCGCCGATCGCGAGATGACCTGTCGCGCGAATTCCGCGTGCGGCGAGTTTCTGCAAGCCCTCGTCGAGCAGCGCTTTGGCGGATTGGTTGATGAAATCGACTGGCACCGCGGACGTGATGTCCGCCCCCTGCATCCACGCCGTATTGTTGAGCACGGAAAGCAGGTGCACTTCCGCCTTCAGGTCTTGCGCGAGAGCCGCCCCGTCCTTCAACGCGTGTTGTCCTTCGCGGGTTCCGTCGTAACAGAGAAGAATGCGCTTGAAGCTCGACATGAGAACCTCCTTGCGCGGCGCGCGCGGCACATCGTCATTTAATTATATGTCTATTCGTGACATATACCGCGCGACGCTCATGCATGCAAACACCTACAGAGACGCCATAAACAAGGCACTATTCACGAGGTTCGGCCGACACCGAACTCCTGCCTTGAAATAGCGAAATGCGCCGGAATCGTTCCCGCTCGCGTTCCTCGTCCTCGACCTTGCAGAGCAACGTCGACAATCCCCACGACAGCGCGCCGGCGATCAGCCCCGCGAGCGCGCACGACGCGAGCCCGAGCGTGCCGAGCGGCAAGGTCTGCAATGGAAATAGCGGGCCGCTGCCCAGCAATAGCGGCCGCGAAAAGCCCGCCACCGCGCACGAAACCGCAGCGGGCAGCAAACTGCGCGGCCGCAATTCGAATAGCAGCAGTTCGACCGCGAGCAACACGGCGGCGACGGGCGTGCCGAACACCGCGGTCATGCCAGCGACCGCGCCCGCCACCAGCAGCGTCTTGCGTTCGCCGCTCGACAGATGGAAGAACTGCGCGATCAACGAACCGAGCGCGCCCCCCCGTCATGATGATCAGCCCTTCGGCGCCGAACGGTCCGCCGCTGCCGATCGCGATCGCCGACGCCAGCGGCTTCAGCACGGCCACCTTCGGCGACATGGTGCTCTTGCCGAACAGAATCGCCTCGATCGCTTCGGGAATGCCGTGCCCGCGAATCTGCTCCGAACCGAAGCGCGCCAACAGCCCGACGATCAGACCGCCGACGACCGGCACCACGATCACCCACAGCCCCAACGTATGACTGGCGGGCGAGCGCCCCGCTGTCGACAGCGTCTGAAAGAAGAACAGGTTAGTGAAGAAGCTGATCAGGTGCAGCAGGAAGTCCGCGACGAACGTGCTGAACAGGCCGACCACGGCGGCAATCACCGTGATTCGCAGAAGCCGGGTATCGGTGGCGAAGTCGCCTTTTGGCGCATGCGTCTGCACTGCCGCTCCTGATGGTCGAATAAAGATGGGGGATTCGTGTGCCGTCGTGGCAGCATCGAGCATGCATCAGCCGTACCCGAGCGCACGCCGTTGCGCGGCGCGGCGGCCAGCAACGCCGCGCTACGACTGCGGCCACAGAAAGAAAACATGAGCGGCGTTTGCCGCGGGATCGACGGGCAATCCATAACCATGCGGCCGAGCGGTCCATGCCTCGTGCGGCGAACCGTTCGGCCATTTCACGAGCACCACCGCTCCATTGGACAACTGATCGACAACGGTGCCGCCATACACGCCGATCACCCTGCTTCGCACGCCGGCATCGCACGACGCGCGGCATGAGCCGCGCATCGGCTGCTGGTATCGGCCGGTCTCCAGCGCGGGCGAGAACGCATAGGCCAGCGGAACGGCGCAAACCGACATCAGCAGGATTGCGAATTGTCGACGCGATGTAGGTCGTTTCATCGCGACTCCTTCGACGAACTACAGCCCCCAGATAATGTCCGCATCCGACTCGCGCGCCGCACGCATCATGTCGAGAAACGGCCACGCGCGCTGCGACAACCGGTTGCGCGACTCGCGTTGATTGCTCGTCGAGCGATGCAATGCTTCGAGCGTCGTTTCCGCGGCCGCATCTTCGGTGATGGCGGCTTCGAGCCGATCGATCGCGCGGGGCAGCTCGTCATGGCTGATGACGCCGCGCTCGCCAAGCCGCTTGCCGACCAGGCCGAGCAGATATTGCGCGAGATCCCTGAGCATGACGACATCCGGCGACGCCGTCGATTGAAATGTAATCATCATGATGGCTCCCTCATCGAGATATCAGGCAACGGGCCAACCAATCCGCTCAACCCCTGTCGATCATTTTATATCACGACGTGATAAAAAAGCACGGACACACGTCGATCCGGTGCCCGGCTCGCTGGATGCGTTTTTATATCATATTGAAATATAATCATGACCAGACTGTATTCGCGTTGCCAGGGTTTCCCCGGTAATGTTCGGACCCGCATCATCGACTACTTTCCGCTCCTATCTTGTCCCGCTCCCTTGCATTTGGCTGGCTAGCCAGCTTTCTCCCCGCCCCGGTCACCGTGAAATGGCACGAGCGTGCGCGTTCCTGCGTCGGCGCGCTGCTCGGTATTTCGTTTACTGGCGGTCTGATGTACCTGCTGCTCGGGCCGGCCGCGAACATTCCGCTGCTCGTCGCGCCGATGGGCGCCTCCGCCGTGCTGTTGTTCGCGGTGCCCGCGAGCCCGCTCGCGCAGCCGTGGTCGATCATCGGCGGCAACCTGGTGTCGGCGACGGTCGGCGTGACCTGCGCGATGCTGATCGGCGATCCGACGCTCGCGGCCGCCCTCGCGGTGGCGCTGTCGATCTCCGGCATGTTCGCGCTGCGCTGCGTGCACCCGCCATCGGGCGCGGTCGCGTTGACCGCGGTGCTGGGCGGCCCGGTCGTTCATGCGCTCGGCTACCGCTTCGTGCTCGAACCGATCGCGATTCAGTCGGCCGCGCTGCTGTTCGCGGCGCTCGTCTACCATGCGGCGACGGGCCACCGATACCCGCATGCGGGCCGCCAGGACCGCGCGACGCCGAGCCAGGCCGCCGACGAAGCCGCGCGCGTCGGCTTCACGCGCGACGACGTCAAAGCCGTGCTCGGACGCCGTGACGAAATGCTCGACATCGACACCGACGACCTCTATTCGCTGCTGCGCGAAACGCAGCTTCAGGCCTTCTCGCGCAGCTTCAACGAACTGCGCTGCGAAGACGTGATGTCGCGCCACGTCGTGTCGGTCTCCGCTGGCACGCGCGCCGCCGCCGCATGGCAGTTGTTCAGGCGCCACAACGTGAAGGCGCTGCCGGTCGTCGATGCGGCGCGGAAACTGCTCGGCATCGTCACGCGCGCCGATTTCGTCGACAGAAGAAGCTTCGGCTCGCTCGGTCCGATCCTGAACTACTTCGACGGCTGGCTGCGCGGCGATGCGCTTCGCACGTCGGACGTCGGCAGCGTGATGACCACCGACGTCTGCACCGTCGCCGCAACCGCGCCGATCACCGAACTGGTGCCGATGTTCGCGAACTTCGGCCATCACCACATACCGGTGCTCGATCGCGCGGGGCGCGTGGTCGGCATGATCACGCAGGTGGATCTGATCTCCGGCCTGTATCGACAAACCGCCACCCGGGCTCACCAGGCGGCCTGATTTTCAATTGAAAGACCGAGGAGACCCGCCGCGCGATGCCGCCGCGACGGCCGCAATTCGCACAAATACATCATGAAATGATACATTTTGGGTTTTCTTCACATCGGCGGATATGCCATGAAAGTACGGACTCGCAAGCTCCTTAAGAGGGATTTCGAGCAGCTGTCGCAGTTTCGCTACCAGATGCGGCGCTTCGAGCGCTTCTCCGAGCAAGCGGCGCAGAACGAGGGCATCACGCCATTGCAATACCTGTTGTTGCTGCATATCAAGGGCTATCCGGAGCGCGACTGGGCAACCGTCGGCGAACTCGCGGAGCGTCTGCAGGCGCAGCATCACGGCGTCGTCGCACTGGTATCGCGCTGCGAGGCACTGAATCTGGTGCGCCGCCAGGTCAGCGAGATCGATCGCCGCCAGGTTGAAGTACACATTGAAAAAGCGGGAGAACGGGTACTCGAGCGGCTTGCGGAATTGCATCGCGCCGAATTGAGATCGCTCGAAGGCTCCTTCCAGATTCCACAGATCGACCTCGACTAACCATGAGCATGGATTCCCACAAACGCGACTTCGCGGCGAATGCCCGGCTGCCCGGCATTTTCGCGCTCGCCGCGTGCATTGGCTTCGTCAGCACGATTGCCGCTTTTGTTCTGCTGAACCTGATTCGCCTCTTCACCAATCTGTTTTTCTTCGGCACGCTGTCGTTCGTCGACCGCTCGCCCGCCACCAACACGCTCGGCCTGTGGGTGATCGGCGTGCCGGTGGTCGGCGGTTTGATCGTCGGCCTGATGGCGCGCTTCGGCTCCGAAAAAATTCGTGGCCACGGCATTCCCGAGGCGATTGAAGCGATCCTGTTCGGCAAGAGCAAGATGTCGCCGAAAGTGGCGGTGCTCAAGCCGTTGTCGTCGGGCATCGTGATCGGCAGCGGCGGGCCGTTCGGCGCCGAAGGCCCGATCATCATGACCGGCGGCGCGCTCGGCTCGCTGATCGCTCAGTGTGTGAAGGTCACGTCGGCGGAACGCAAGACGCTGCTCGTGGCCGGCGCCGCGGCCGGCATGACCGCGGTGTTCGGCACCCCGGTCGCGGCCGTCCTGCTCGCGGTCGAGCTGTTGCTGTTCGAATGGCGCCCGCGCAGCTTCCTGCCGGTCGCGGTGGCCTGCGCGGTCGCCGGCTTCGCCCGGGCGATTTTCTTCGGGACAGGTCCGCTGTTTGCGCTGCAGACCGCCGCTCCCGATGGATGGTCGCTGCTGTCATGCGCGGTCGCGGGCGTGTTGTCGGGCGTGCTGGCCTCGGGGCTGTCCGCCGCGCTGTACAAAGTGGAAGACCTGTTCGGCAAGCTGCCGGTCCACTGGATGTGGTGGCCCGCGCTCGGCGGCATCGTCATCGGGATTGGCGGCTGGCTCGAACCGCGTGCGCTCGGCGTCGGTTACGACGTGATCGGCGATCTGCTGCATCAGCATATCGCGGTGCAGGTCGCTCTTTTGCTGCTAGCCGTGAAGGCGGTGATGTGGGTCTTCGCGCTCGGCTCTGGCACGTCGGGCGGCGTGCTCGCGCCGCTGCTGATGCTCGGCGCCGGACTCGGCACGGTGCTCGCGCGCTGGCTGCCGGGCAGCGAGCCGGCGCTGTGGCCGCTCGTCTGCATGGCCGCGACGCTCGGCGCCACGCTCGGCGCGCCGCTGACGGCCATCGTGTTCGCGTTCGGCCTCACGCACGACGCCAACGCGCTGCTGCCCCTGTTGACGGCAACGCTGATCGCGCACGGCTTCTCCACGGTCGTGATGCGGCGCTCGATCATGACCGAGAAAATCGCGCGACGCGGTTATCACATCTATCGCGAGTACGGCGTCGATCCGCTCGAGCGCCACTATGTCGACGAAGTGATGACCGCCTCGGTCGAATCGGTCGATGCCGCCACGACGGTCGGCGAAACGCTGCGGACGCTGTTCGGCGCGACCCAGCTGCGCCGCGCGTATCCGGTGGTGCGCGCCGGCGCGGTGATCGGCGTGGCCGACCGCATGTTGCTCGAACGCTTCTGCGCCGAGGACGCGCAGCGCAAGCGCGCGATGACGCTCGCCGACGTGTTCGCGCAGCACAACACCGCTTTTGCTTTGTCATCCGAAACCTGTCGGCTCGTGGCGACGCGGCTCGCGGTGCTGGGTCTCGAACGCCTGCCGGTGGTCGCCGATGGCAACAGCATGCGTCTGCTCGGCATCGTGTCGCGCAGCGATCTCGTCAAGCCGTCGCTGGCTCACTTCGAAGAGGAGCACAAGCGGGAGCGTTTCCGTCGTATCGGGCCGTCGCTGGGCAAGCGGCGCTTCGCGGCGGTTCGTAAAACCAGCTAAAAAGGCCGCGGTAAACACCAAAGGCCGAGGCCCGTTGGGGCCTCGGCCTTTTCATTTGCGCACGGCGCTATTTGCCCGCGCCACGCGACTCCGTGCAACCGAGCACCAGCGTATCGCCCGATTTCGCGCCGGGGCCCAACGCGGCGCTGTGAACGTCGGCGTCGTCACAATGCCATTCGGCGTGGAAGTCGCGTGGGCATGCCAGCGTCGTGCCGCCTTTGTGCAGGCCGGGCAGCGGGTACTCGCAAGTCGCCCGTCCGTTGCAATGACGCGCGAGTTCGCGAGTCAGATTGCCGCGCGGTGCGCCGCAATTCTCGCCATAGGTGCCCGATACGATCGTGATCGCGCGCATTTGCGCGTCGGCGTGCGCGGACACCATGCATACGCCGCTCGCTAGTGCCAGCGCAGCACGAAGCATTCCACTGACGAAAATCCGTCCGCACCGCGAAGTTTCCATCGGCTTCGTCACTTTGCACCTCCATTCCCGCCAAAGGCGACGCACTCAACCGAAACGCGCCGTCTCTACCTGGTATAGAGGAAACAGCAAAGGACCGCCAAACAAATACCAACGCCTACGCGCAATAGCGGAAAAAGCCGTTATTCAAGCGCCTTGTCATTCGGCTGCGCGTAAAGCTGTTTCAGCGAATCGCTCATCGGAAAATCGAAGCTGATGTTTTTCGGCGGCACCGGCTTGATGAACCATCGGTCGTACATCGTGTGGATTTCCGGTCCTTTCATCACCTGTTCGAGCGTGTCGTCGACGAGCTTTCTGAACTCGGGATCGTCGCGTCGCAACATGAAGCCATACGCTTCCGACGATTGCGGCGTGCCGGTGATGATCCAGTCCGACGGCTTCGCGGTCAGCGTGCGCGTGCCGGCAAGCAACACGTCATCCATCATGTACGCGACGGCACGGCCGCTTTCGAGCGTCAGGCGCCCTTCGCCGTAGTCCTTCGCGCTGATGATCTGCATGTTCATCTTCTTGTCCTCGTTCATCTTGCGCAGGATGCGCTCGGACGTCGTGCCCTGATTCGTCACGACCGTCTTGCCCGCGAGGTCCGGAAAGTCCTTGATGCCCGAGTCCTTGCGCGTCAAAAGACGCGTCGTCGCGACGAAGAACGTGTCGCCGAACGTCACTTGGCTCTGGCGCGCGGCGAGATTGGTCGTCACGCCACATTCGAGATCGACCGTGCCGTTCTGTACGAGCGGAATGCGATTCTGCGAGGTGACGGGGATGAAGCGCACCTTGAGGTCCGGACGCTTCGTTTTCACCTTGACCGCATCGATGACCTTGTTGCACAGGTCCTGCGAAAAGCCGACCACCTCGTTGTTCGCGTCGACGTACGAGAACGGCACCGACGTCTCGCGATGGCCAATCGCGATCACACCGCTTTGCTGGATCTTCGCGAGCGTAGACGTCGCGTCCTGCGCGAACGCGCCCGGACTCGCCAACGTTACCGCCACGAGCACGGCAACAGTGGACCAATTCATCACTTTCATAGGTATCTCCAATCGTGCGGCAGGTTCCTGATAGATGGCGGGCTGCTGCGCCAGCCGTCTACATATGTTGCCATTAAAAAATTAATTGCAACATATGTTAACTACCGAGTGTTGAATTGCCGTGTGTCGGCGCTTTCCGGCCAACCAGTCGTCATCGATCCGTACCGGACACCATTCTCTAAACCGTACAGGTACTGTACCGGGCCCTATCGATAGAATGAGCCTCACCGTTTTCTGTTGGCGACACCGGAGCCCCCCATGTCTTTCGTCACTCTCAGCGCGCTGCCCGCCAGCATTCTGTTCGCGCTCGTCACCTCGATCACGCCGGGGCCGAACAATACGATGCTGCTCGCGTCGGGCGTCAATTTCGGCTTTCGCCGTACGCTGCCGCATCTGTCCGGCATCAGCGTCGGAGTGGTGCTGTTGATGTTGTCGGTCGGTATCGGCCTCGGTGAGGCGTTCGTGCATTTCCCCGTGCTGTATACGGTGCTCGAAGTCGTCAGCGTCGCTTATCTGCTGTATCTGGCATGGAAGATCGGCACGTCCGGTGAGTTGAAGCTCAGGAGCGGCGAGCGTCGCCCGATGCGCTTTCATGAGGCGATCGCGTTTCAGTGGGTCAATCCGAAGGCGTGGATGATGGTGCTGACCGCCGCGACGACGATTCATCTGAGCAACAGCTTCGGTATGAACGCGGTTGCGATGGCCGCAGTGTTCTATGTGATCGGCTTTCCGTGCATCTGCGTGTGGGCTGGTTTCGGCACCGCGATGCGCGAGGTGCTGTCGAACCCGAAGCGGCTGCGCGTCTTCAACATCGCGATGGCGCTGCTGCTCGTGGCATCGCTGTATCCGATCGCGCTGAAGCTGCTTGGGCACGGCAACTGAGCTTTCGACGCGCGCCGCCGCGTCTTGTACGCATGCAATAAAGTTCGTACCTAAAATCCTGTGTTCATAAGGGTTAAGCTGCAACGCGGTTCTCGACCAAGATGCCTTAAGTTTGCACATTTGACTTCGCGATGGTCAAGGTGGCCCGAATTTCAAAACACAAGTTTGGGCTTCGTCGCAGTAAGGATCGAAGAGCGAGCGAGATCGATATGCGAAGTACTGCTTATATTGCGAGCTCGTAGAATTGATCAGCGGCGGACGGATGGGCTCCGCGAGCACATTTCATCTGTCCTTTGGCGATCATGTGCATAATCTCAATGCCGGCCAGAAGGATCCGGGCACAGCGAAAGTTCTTGAACCCCAGCATGGGCCGCGTTCGTCGTTTGATCGCCCGATGATCCTGCTCGACGATGTTGTTCAGATATTGATATGACTTTCCATGTCAATCGCGATGTTGATTTTTCGCTTTTTCATAGGCGCGAGAATTCCCTGAGGGCGGCGTAGCAGTAAGGTCGACGGTGGATCACACTGATATCCGCGGATTGGCTACCGCATTACAGAGGTCCGCCTCATGAGCCTGCCGCTGTCTTGGGCCGCAAATTGGTGATGCCCGTTGCGAAATATCTTCGCGGGTTACTCGAGTGCCGGGCTACGCCGCCTTCAGGAAACTCCTCCACTTGTTGTCTTGCGTTGAGTGGCGGGCGGCTTACGCGGTCTGTGCGCTGCGTGACGTGGCAAGCGACATCGCCAGGCGGCTGATGTCCCAGATGAAGCCCGCTAGTTCACGGGCGACGGCGACCGTCGCGATATTGACGTGTTTGCCGCGCACTGCCAGCTTCCGGTATCGCCGGCACAACCGGACCTGCGCGTCCCAGGCGCGATCGATAATGGCCTTCGGAATACCTTCGTGCCGACGCTGGATGTCGCGGCTCACGCGCGCAGGATGCCGGTAGCTCCAGGCCGCCTCGACCAGCAGCTTTCTGGCGTAGCTGTTGCCGGTCTTGGTGATGCTACCCCGACGTCGCTTGTCGCCCGAGGAATGTTCCGACGGCGTCACCCCCAGCCATGCCATCAGTTGACGTGGATGTTCGAAGCGTGACAGGTCGCCCAGTTCCGACAGTATCCCGACGGCCGTGACGAACTGCACGCCCCGCATCGCCTGCAGTCCCAGCAGGGCTGGATAAAACCGCCAGTTGACGACTGCCTCGCGTAGCGCTGCTTCGAGGCGATCACACTGCGCGAGTCGGTCCTCGATCGTGCGCCGGTGTTCGTCAAACGCCAGTTGCCGCCACGGGTGCCCGAATGAATATGCGCTGAGCCAGCGCCGATGGGCGGCGCCCCAGTTCGCGTTCCCGGTATAGTGCACGCCATGCGAGAGCAGGAACGACTTCAGCCGCTGCCGCGCCTGCTTCAGATCGTCTCTGGCACCGGCCCATGCCCGCGCCAGATCCCGGAATGCCTCATCCTCGACGCCCGGGACATAGACCGCTGACAGGTCACCGGCGCGCAGCGCTCGCACCAGTTTGATCGCATCGCGCCGATCCGTCTTCACGCGCTCGCCGGGCTTCTTCGGAATCAGCGATGGTGCACACACGATGCAGTCGAATCCCTTCTGGACGAGCTGCCGGTAAAGCCCATAACCACACGGACCCGCTTCGTAGACGATGCGTACGTGTCGCCCTTTTGACTGCAGGCGCCTGCACAGGCGGTCGATATCTGCCTTCGTCGTACCGATCTTGCCAAGCAGTTCCACCTCGCCCATGCCGATCGCGTAGGCGACCGTGATCGAATCCTTGTGAACATCCAGACCGACGTACACCGTGCTATCGCTTTCCATGCTGGCCTCCGTGCCGGAAATCGCCGGGTGTGGCGCTGTCCACACCGTGCGGCTCTGGCAGCAATGCTAACCCGCGTCTGATTCGTCACGGCTGGCCAGCCCCTGCCTCACGGAAAGTCATACTGCCTTGGACTGGCGGATCCTGATGGGCGCTTCACGATCGGCATTGATCGCTTCGAGCGCGGCGAGATTGGCGCCGCTTTTGTCGATGATTACCGTTTCGGGTATACCGTTCTGGGCGCTCGATTTCTCAAAGTAACGCCGGGCCGCAGTCTTGTCCCGATGGGCGCGTAGCAGAAAGTCAATGGTGTTGCCGTCCTTGTCGACGGCCCGGTAAAGATACCGCCATTCCCCCTTGACGCGGATGTACGTTTCGTCCATCCGCCAGCTCTTACCCACCGGCCGTTTGAGGCGGCGAAACGCTTTCTCCAGCACCGGCAACAGCTTGATGGCCCAGCGGTGCACAGTCGAATGATCGACCGAAACGCCGCGCTCAGCCATCGTGTCTTCAAGGTGGCGTAGGCTCAGCGGATAGGCCACGTACCAGCGCACGCAGGTCAGAATCACGTCGAGCGGATAATGCAGGCGTTTGAGCACTCGGGCCACCGCCGGATTCATCGTCTTCATCGAGCTTTCAGTCGTTCGTGTCGTTCCGCCCATCATAGCGGACCGGCCTTACTGCAACAGAACCTGTTGACGTGCACGCGCATCTGACTGCCTGCCGAACACTCGAGTGTCAACGATATCGGACATTACCGCGTGGTTTCCGGCCCGTTCCGCGCGCATTGTCCTCGACGGTTCTATGCTGCTTCATTGCAACATTGAACGCGTTTGCAAAGGCGCGATGGTTTGTTTGCAATGTAACCCCGCCGTATCTGCGTTGCGACAGAAGACGGTGCTTCGAGCACAAGATTGTCCTTCGGTCTTCCAATGGCGTTCGCGCCGTTCGACGCGGTGTTGTCCTCGGCTGGCTGCTCGGTGAGTTCCGGCGAGTGTGCGCGTTCAAAAGATCGCGACGCAGGCCTCCCCATTTGGTGGACAAGCGACACAATCGGATCAATCTGCCTATGCTCCAGTTACGTCGGTCGTGTCGATGCTCTCGCCACGGCAACGTGTGCGCCGCGGACCGGCGCGGCCGCATAGGGGTTGAATCGACGGGAGCGGCATTGGAGGAACTATAGGGATGCGAATAGTCAGTTATCTTGAGCGGCTTGCTGACTTACTACAGCCGCAATACAGCCAGAGCGCGAGTTCCTCCAGTCCGGAGTACCGGACTCAGGATCGGCTACCACCGGGTACGGATTCCGTCGCCATACGCTGGTATTCGACGAAGTGGGCTTATGCTGCCGCGATTTTCCTGGTGTTGGGCATCAGTGCCGGTTGGGCGAGCACGTTTGGTTACCTGACCCCCGACTCCTGGTATTACCTGCATCTTGCTCAATCGATCAGAGATGGGCAGGGCTGTTCGGTGCAGGGCGCCTACTTTGCAACATTTCCTTGTGGCTATCCGCTGGTGATTGCCTTGACTGCGCCTTCGACCGAGTTAGGCGCCTTGATCGTAAGCAGCAAGGTCACTAACCTTATCCTGCTGTTCGTCGGCTTTTTCTTCCTGATGAAGACCTTCAGGAATGTGCTGGTTCCGGTTCTAATCGTCGTCAATCCGTTCACCATCGAGCTTTACCAGTACACATTGTCTGAAAATCTATTTTTGCTTGCATTTTGCGCGTCTATCTATGCAATCTCCAGAATTGCGCACAACGGTTCATCACGCTGGTACGCGGTATTGCTAGCGTGCACGCTCATTGTCGGATGTTCGTCGAGATATTTCTTTGCGCCGTTTTCCGTGGTAATTTTCGCTGCGGCATGGATCTCGTACGGCAGAACGACGGCCATTAGAGCATTGCCTGCATTCGTGGCCGCCGCAATCTTTTTCCTCGGGTATCAAAAATTCAATGTGGTCGCGACGGGTTTTCCTACCGGTATGCCGCGTATCCCAGCGGCAGAAACCTTCGTTTTTCTGTTGTTTAGGTTCATCCGTCAGGTCGGGAAAGAGTTTATTATCACGGGGGCGTTGCTGCTGATATTGCTATGGGGTTTGAAGCGAACTCGAGGGTGGGCTTCTGCGTCGGGGAGCCGGGCACGCGTCGATGCACAGCCTTGCCGCCTGCTGGCGCTAAGTGGCGCAGGCTACCTTTTGCTCGCGTTCTATCTGCGCACCTTGACTCAATACGATATCTATTCGCCGCGCACTGTGAGCTACGGTCTAGTTTTTGTGATCGCTGCGCTTGTCGGGCTGGTTACCCGTACAAGAACGAACTATTATCCGGCGATACCCGTCATTATTTATGGGGCCTTTTGCCTGCTTACTGCGCAGGCGGAATTTATTACGACGTTGGCAGGAAACATTGTCCATCATCGATACGTCTCGCCTGCCGATGCACTTGAGCGCTATCGCAATTCGGGCACAAATGCGGACGTAATCGTCTCGTTACGTGTCCCGGATGTCGGCCCAACCATGGACGGGTTTGATCAGCTTTATTATCCGAAACGCGCGTCGATTATCTGGGTCGAGGCGGCGCCCTATTCGGTACCCGATACCGTCTCTAACCTGAAGAAAAAGATCGAGAATGCACGGACGCAGTCCTGCGTTTTCGATTTCACACCGTTCAGGAATAGACAAGACTTGGAGCGATTTGTCGACAGGTCGTTTCCTGTCGGATTCAGCTTCCGTTCCTTCCCGCATGGTCTACAAGTCGACCAGCGAGGGACACTTGATCCTTCAATGCGGTCTCTTTTGCTGGCGAAGTTCCAGCCTGGCCGCTACGTTGCCTGCTCATTTTGATTCCGGTTCGCACAAGCAGGGGCTTTTCGTCGCGATGAGGCACGTCCTGCCGTGGCCGGCCGACCCTGACCGAACCCATGTTATTCGATGTGTGCAATGGGCCAGTCGGTCTGGCCGGGCGAAGGAGCAAGGCTGTACGACGCCCCGCTGTTTGCCAGTTCGCAGATCGGTTCTGTCCGCAGTAAGGAGAGAAGCTTCTTTCGAATCTCGAGTGGGTGGACTGCCGGGTCAAGCGCGGGCGCAAGCCCGGCGAAGCGACCGCTTGACGCGCGTGGTGCAAATAAGCTGGTGCAGGGCTGGTTGCGGCAGAATGCGGCAACCAGCCCTGCAAGACCAAGCGAACTATGACGAACCAAACTCAGCTGTTTGAAGCCGCCCTTGGAATCAAGGCGCCGTGGTATGTGCAAGGTGTCGATTTCGGCACGGAACTGACTATTGCCGTGGACTTTGTCGCGGGCAGTCGGTTTGCCTACCCCGGGGTGCCTGGCGAACACCCAGTGCACGACACGGTTATCAAACGGTTGCGCCATCTGAATTTCTTCCAGTTCGACTGTTATCTGGAGGTGCGCGTGCCGCGTGTGCGCTTGCCGGACGGCTCGGTGCGGCTCGCACAGCCTGACTGGATGGGCAAGCTGGATGGCTTTACGCTGCTGTTTGAAGCGCTCGTGCTGACGCTGTGCCGGGAGATGACATTTGCGGCAGTGGCCCGCCTGGTGAACCTGTCGTGGCATCGCGTGAAGGCCATTTGCGACCGTATGTCGATCTGGCCGTGGCCGCGACTGACCTGTCCGACGTGAGCGCCGTGGCCATTGACGAAACCTCGTGCCGACGGGGCCACGACTATGTCTCGCTGGTCGCCGACATGGATCAGCGGCGCGTGGTCTTCGTCACGCCAGGCAAGGATGCCGGCGTCGTCGAACGCTTTGCCAGGCACCTGGAGGAACACAACGCAACGCCTGCACAGATCCAGTCGGTCAGCATCGACATGTCGCCCGCCTTCATCAAGGGCGTGGACGAGCATCTGCCCGACGCACGCGTGACGTTCGACAAGTTTCATGTGGTTGCGCACGCGTCCAAAGCCCTCGACGGCGTGCGCCGCGAGCAGCAGAAGACCGATCCCGCACTGAAGGGCATGCGCTGGTCGTTGCTCAAGGATGCTGACAAGCTGAACCTCGTGCAACTGACCGATCTCGAGGCGCTGATCAGCCAGTACACCACCAACCGCACCGCCCGTGCCTGGATGTACCGCGAGCAGTTGCGCGAGATTCTCGATCGCAAGCAGATCCACGTCGTCTCCAAGATGTTGCGTCGCTGGTGCACCGGCGTCATGCGTTCCAAGGTCGAACCCATGAAGGACGTCGCACGCATGATTCTTCGTCATTTCGACGGCATCGTCGCGTGGGCCCAGACGCGCCAGACCAATGGCTTCATTGAAGCGATCAACGGCCTGTTTCAAGCGGCCAAGCGCAAGGCGCGGGGATATGCCAGCTTCAAAACCATGCGAACCGTGTTGTTCCTAATCGCCGGCAAGCTCGACTTCTCGGCCATCAATCAGCATGCCTCGTGAGCCGCATTACCCACTCCACTCTTAAAAGAGCCAAAGATTACGCGCTAGACGCCTATTTCTTCATGACCATCATCTCGTCGAAGTTCACGAGACAACCTGAATTGGCTGGATGCTTTCCCGCCGCAACAACGAGACTGTCGTCGCGCAAATCCGCTTCCCAATTCATCTCCGAAGATGCTAGCAATATTGGTTCTTGACCGCATATCGTGCGCACTGCAGCCACCTCGTTTTTGTAGTGCGTCTCCTTCAGCAGGATATAGCCCGTAACGCTTGCCGCAGCGAGGACCGAGTTCGCGACGGCGAAGGCGACTACTACATGGAATAGTTTCCGATTGGATGAAAACCCCGCAATGACCAGAAATGGGACCATATAAAACATCGGGACGTAGCGGGCCCACCACGATTGCGGATGTAGCAGAACGCTCGCTAACGTTGCGAAAAGAAACATTTTCGCAATATCACCGCCGCCTCTCCTTCTCCAGAAGAAAGAAGCGATGCACGCGATAAACATAACCCCGAAGAAGGGTCCGAACGCGCCGAAACGCGCAGCAGCCGTATGCAGCGCGATAAACGCGTCGCGCAAGTGGGCGTATGACGGTACAAAGGTAGGCTCCGCGTTCTCGCACGGCCTACAATCCAGCGGCAGCGAGAAATACGATAAGAAAACCCTCTGCAAAGGATTCATTGCAAGAAAGTGTGCTGACACTTTTCCACCGATGATATCGACCTTGTCGCTGCCCAGCACGGGGTAGAAAATGTGTTTGCCAGCAACCATGTTCTGCACGTACGGCGAATAGCCGATCACTGCGACAGCGACAAAAGACCAGATGACCAACTCTCCGATAACTTTCCGGTTCTGAGTCAGAAAGCGTCTCTTTTCGCCGGGCGGTTTCAAAGGTGAAGCGCAACAGCGGGTTAATGAACGGAAGCTGAAGTTATGGAAGCGGTTGCGAGCATACGTTCGAACACCTCGAATGGCGAATGAAATGCATGCGTAGCACGCGGTCGGCTGTTGAGGCTGTCGGCGATGGCATCGAGTTCGTCCTGGCTGTAGATCGAGAGGTCGGTGCCTTTTGGCAAGTACTGACGCAGCAGCCCGTTGGTGTTCTCACAGGTGCCGCGTTGCCAGGGGCTGTGCGGATCGCAGAAGTACACGCGCACGCCGGTGGCGGCGCTGAGCTCCTGATGGCGGGTCATTTCCTTGCCCTGGTCGTAAGTGAAGCTCTGGCGCAGGGGCGCAGCGATCGAATTCAGCTTCGCAGTGAAGCCGGCCAGGGCCGAGGCGGCGGTGGCGTCGTCCATCTTCGCCAGCAGCACCAGGCGACTGGTGCGCTCAACCAGCACGCCGACGGAAGACTGGTTGCCGGCACCCTTGATAAAGTCGCCTTCCCAATGGCCTGGCATCACCCGGTCATCGACCTCAGGCGGGCGCACATGGATGCTCACCATGTCGGGGATCTGGCCGCGCCGGTCAGTGCCCCGCTTGCGTGACATACGCGTGCTGTGGCCGTGGCGCAGACAGGCGATAAGCTGGCGGCGCAGCTCGCCGCGTGGCTGGGCATAGATGGCGGTGTAGATGGTCTCGTGCGAGACATGCTGGGTCGGATCGTTGGGCCACATGCGCTTGAGGGTACCTGAGATCTGCTGGGGCGACCACTTCCATTCCAGCAGGGTGAGTACCACGCGCCACGACACGCTTTGAGGGTGCAGCTTGGGACACGGGCGCGCAGCCTCGCGTCGGCTCGTGCTGAGCGCCTGCGCTGGTGCAGACGCATAGCCCACGGCAGAACACGTGTTCCTGGTCAGCTCGCGGCTCACGGTTGACGCCGCGCGCCCGAGTGTTCGGGCGATGACCTGAACGCTCGAACCCTGCTGCTTCATGCTTGCAATCGTCATGCGTTCTTCAGGCTGCAGTTGTTGGTAACTTCTTTTTTGCATTGGCACACCTTACACGAGCAAGGTGTTGCACTTCAAATTTGATCGCGCCCCGCCAATAAACTCCGCCGTGAAGAAAACAGCAATCGAGATGGCGGCAAAGGCGGGTCCTGTCAGCTTCGAGCCGATCAGAAGCACGAGTGCGATACCTAGTTGAACTCCGGAATAAGGCCTACGCTTGAGCGCGAAAAGCAAATTGACAGAAAAGATGGCCCAGCAGTAGTAATGCGCAGCGTCGACATAAAAACTCGTCACCTGGCCGAGCGCTACCGGGTTGTAAACGCTGGCAACCGAAGCGATCAGTGAAGCTCTGGCAGATATTCCCGCTGACTGGAGCAAACCCATCAGAGCAACGCAGGCAGGGACACTGAGCAATAGCGTAAATGACTTTCCACTGTTGAACCGTGAAGTCAGAACCTTGGCCGTGTATGCAAAATACTCAAATGCTTTGGGGTAGTGTGCGGCCCAGAAGCTTCCGCCCAGTGCGTCGGTATCGGCAACGCCGTTTAGGGTGTGGTCTATCGATAGCGGTGTCGCGACGTGATAGTTCAAGCCGTCGAAACTGAATTCTCGCAGGAATCCAAACGCAAACAACACCACCGCGATGAATAATATCGTAACGATCGTGGTGCGCCATTCGGAACGAGAAACATAGCCATAGATGACGACGGCTACAACGATGGCGAACGCCCAGATTCCTGCCAGCACGCCGCTATTGATGTCGAGGTTGTAGAGGATCGCTGCATATAGCGACGAGCCGAATACGAAGATGAGGATCTGGTCGCACAACTGCGTCCAGTTCACACGCTCGAGGGCGGCTTGCATCCTCATCGATCTCCGCGTGGAGCTCACACGCTGAATGGCTTGATTCGTCATCGTGGACATACGGGCCTTCTCCGGTTGATGGAGACCCTCGTCGGTCGACGCATGCCCGCACGCTACCAAGGTCATCACTCTGACCGTCGAAGCATGCCCACGACGACACAACGCAACGCCGGGGTTGGGATGAACGAAGTAGAAGAGGAACGACAGCGAATCGAACAGTGCCGATTATGGGCATCTGTGTGGCGCTGGGCAAGCTCGCATTGCGCGGACCGCCGAGGCACTTTTCTGCTGTCGGAGCGCCGCACAAATTGCGCAGCTCGATGGGTGGTGCTTGGAAAGTCGAGGCGTGGACCCAGACGCGGAGAGTGTTCGACGTTATCGGCCAATATCACCACACTCCAAGCCGCTGTCACAACGGTCAGACCCGGCAGGTCTATGCTCGCTTCAGACGCCAACGGTTCGCTGCAACGCAGCGAATAAGCGATAGCCAGCGATTGGCTTCATTGTCCGCCCACGAATCTGTCGTGCTAACCCTATCGACAGGTCGATGCGGTCAGACAAGGGTCGAGTGAATGACGATCACGATCTTCATGCAGGGAACGTGCGCCCACCCTTCACTGCGGTAAGGCGCGTTCCACGTGGAGTTGCGCTTCTCAAGTACAGAAATTCACTGGCATCAGTAGATGTTCGTGGCTGGCAGAGCCGGCGATTGCGCTCGCCAGACTCCTTGACAACGCCATGAAAGTTGAGCGCCCGACCGAGGCGACGACGCAGAAATGAGTCGCGGCAGCGGCCCGTTGCGCTCGCGTGCTGATCCAGCCGGTCAATGCGACTTTTGCATTGCTTAAAGTCTGGAAGGTTGATGACGATTTATGTCCATCGAGGTCACCATGGCTGCCATTCCACTTTGCGTTGATCTGGACGGGACACTGACGCACAGCGATCTTCTGATCGAGTCGTTCCTCGCTCTCGTCAGGCGAAATCCGCTCTATCTGCTCTATTGTTTGGAATGGTTGCTGCGTGGAAAGGGATATTTCAAAGCGCAGATAGCCGCGCGGGCCGCAATCGACGTGTCACTGCTGCCGTACAACGGACGCCTGATCGACTTCCTGAAGAAAGAGAGCGCGGCCGGCCGCGACCTTTATCTCTGCACTGCAGGCAATCAACGGTTTGCCGAAGAGATCGCATCTCACCTCGGATTATTCAAAGGCGTGATGGCGAGCAACGAGTCGATCAATCTGTCAGGCACGAACAAGGCGGCGGCTTTGACGGCGGAGTTTGGCGTACAAGGATTCGACTATTGCGGAAACGCGCGAGCCGATCTGCCGGTGTGGAAGCAGGCGCGCACGGCGATCGTCGTTGGAGGAAAGAGCATCCAGGCGGCCGCGCGGAAGGTGAATCAAACCACGGTCATCTTCGATAACAAACGGTCTCTCTTCAGGCTGGCCGTACGGGAAATGCGCGTCTATCAGTGGGTGAAAAACCTGTTGATCTTCGTGCCGCTTCTTGCGTCGCATCGCTTCACGAATTTCGACGCACTGAAGGTTGCCGGGATCGCATTTCTTTCGTTCTGCTTCTGTGCGTCTTCGGTATATATATTGAATGACATGCTCGACCTCGACGCGGACAGGCGCCATAGTCGCAAGTGCAAACGTCCGTTTGCCTCAGGCGAGTTGCCGCTTGTTAGCGGAATTGGCATGTTGTTCGTCCTGTTGCTGGCGTCGGCGAGCCTCGCGGTTTTCCTGCCGCCGTCGTTTCAGCTCGTGCTAGCGTGTTACGTCGCGATGACACTCGCTTATTCCTTCCACCTGAAGCGGGTGATGCTGGTAGATGTCTTCACGCTCGCTGCGCTCTATACCACCCGCATCGTGGCTGGGGGCGCTGCGGTCGATGTCGTGCCGTCAGACTGGCTAATCATGTTCTCGGTGATGATATTCCTCAGTCTGGCGTTGGTGAAGCGCTATACCGAACTCGACAAAATGCAGCGGCAGGGCACGGACTCCACGTCTGGCCGAGGTTATCTCACGGCGGACATGAGCATCGTGCGCTCGTTTGGACCCGCAGCGGGCTATGTCGCGGTGCTCGTTCTTGCGCTCTACATGAATTCTGCCGCCGTCACGGGGTTGTATCGTCATCCCCACAGGCTTTGGATCTTCTTTGTTCTCGTGCTGTACTGGATCAGCCGCGTCTGGATGGTAGCTTTCCGAGGGCAGATGCATGACGACCCGATCGTGTATGCGTTCAGGAACCGTTCTAGCCTGGTCATCATGATGCTTTGCGTAGCCGCAGTCCTTTTTGCGATTTGATCAAACGCTAGCTCTTTATCCGTTGCATCGACCGATCGCCTCTTGTATGAACCCAGCTGCAGTGAGTCGTCGCACGCAATTGCTCGAAACTCATGATCCTGCCGGCGATTGCACTCGCCGCGACGGTGGAGGGACTGGCGAGCCATACCTGACTCGGGCCGGACGATTCTGCCGGGGTCGTGCAGTTCGATCCTGTCACCGCACTCTCGGCGCAGGAAACTGATCGACGTCGGCGACGCGTATTCGTGCGCATAGCGCCAGGCTGTGCGCGCAAAAACGCTTTGTCCTGATGTCACCTCGGCGCAGCCGCTCGCTCTCGCGATGATTTTCTCAGCATAGGTCATCGGGCGTTGCCCCGCCGCCGTCAGTCGAGCCCGCCAGCCCGCTCGTCTTGCCTCGGTAAGCCGGAACGGTCCGCCGCGTCGAATCAGTTCCGCCGTAAGTACATCTTCCCCGCGCGTGAACTCCTCGAGCGGAATGTCCTCGTCTCGCCGGATGCGATCGATTAGACCGAAGTCCGTCGAGGTGAATATGCCGAGATTGTGGCAGTTCCGTCGATAGATGCGCTCGAAGCTTTCGGCGATCACCGGGCGGATGCCCGCGCACCACTCGGCTGACCGTTGTCAGTGAAGGCTCAGCGCGCATTTCCAGTTCGCGATATAACCAAAGGTACAAAGTTAATTGTTTGAGGAAGGGCCGCTCAGGAAAGTACGGACTTTATTGTGTCGCTACACGTCTACCACGTCCCCTGCCCGACTCGCTCGATGAAGCGCCACAACGCGTCGTCGGTCGAATACGGCGCGTTGAAGCGGAACCACGCGCTCGGCGCGTCGTCGGGACGGAAGTAGGAGCCCGGCGCGAGCCAGATGCCGTGCGCGAGCGCGGCGGTCGCGACCTCGGCGGCGCGCTCCGCTTCGATCGGCAGACGCACCAGCATGAAGAGCCCCGCGCGCGGCCGGTGAAACGCTTCGAGCCCGAGTGCGTCGAGCCGTTCTTCGAGCGCCGCGTGCGCGAGCTTCAGCCGCTCGTTGACCGTCTCGACATGGCGCGCGTAACGCCCTTCCACCAGCACCTTGTCGACGATCCGCTCGATCGTTTCCGACGACGTCAGCCCCACCGCCATCTTCGTGCGCGCCAGTTCACGCAGTACCGCCTGCTCGGCGACCACGTAACCGCAGCGCAACGCCGGCGTCACCGTCTTCGAAAAGCCGCCGACGTACAGCACGCGCTGCAGGCCCTCCATCGCGGCGAGGAGCGGCGCGCCGGCCGGCGCGAGTTCGCGGCTCACGTCGTCCTCGATCACCCAGATGCGTTCGCGCTCGGCGATCTGCAGCAAGCGGAACGCGGCCGACATGCCGAAGCTCGAGCCGGTCGGATTCTGTAGCGTGGTATTGACGAAGATCGCCTTCGGCTTGTGCCGCGCGACCAGCGTCGCGAGCACGTCCGTATCGACGCCGGCCGGCGTGCGCGGTACGCCATGCACGACCAGCCCGGCGAGCTTCAGGATCTGCAGCAGGTTGCAGTAGCCGGGATCCTCGACGATCACCGCATCGCCCGCGCGCAGCAACGTGCGCACGATCAGATCGAGACCCTGCGTCGCGCCCTGCGTGAGCAGCACGTTCGCGAGTTCGACGGGCAGCCCGCGCCGGTCGAGTTGCTCGGCGATGCGCTCGCGCAGCGGCGCGAAGCCATACGGATGACCATAGTCGCCGAGACGCGCGGCAGGCACCCGGCTCAGTGCCCGCAGTGAATGCTGCAGCCCGCTCTCGTTGATCCATTCGCTCGGCAGCCAGCCGCAGCCGGCCTTGATCGGCACCGAATGATCGGCGAACACGTCGGACAGCAGCCACGTGGCGGTCAGGCTCGGCGGCTGCCAGTCGGCGACGGCCGCTCGTATCGACGGCGAGCGCGCCGCCACCCGATAGCCGGAGCCTCGCCGCGCCACCACGAGCCCCATCGACACGAGCCGGTTGTACGCCTCGGTCACCGTGAAGGTGCTCAGCGCGTGGCTTTGCGCAAGCTGCCGCACCGATGGCAGCAGCGCGCCCGCGCGCAGCGACTGCGCGTCGATCGCGCGCGCGAAGCCTTGCACGACCTGTTCGACGAGCGTCGGCGCCGCGCGCCGGTCGCGTTGAAGGTCCAGTTCGATCATGTTCCGGGTGAAAAGCCAGGGAAGAAGGCGGACTCCGGACGGCCCGCCCACCGGGACAGTTCGCGCGAATCCGCCAGCACAGTTGGCACCACACTTCGTCAACTGTTTATGCCGCCATTAAACCGCGGACGCTACAGTTTGGCTACGCTAAAAGCCCCAACCGCGCCCCTTCGAGGAGATGCCATGACTTCGCGCCCCGTCATCGACGACCTGTCGTCCTTCTGGATGCCCTTCACCGCCAACCGCCAGTTCAAGGCAGCGCCGCGCCTGCTGGAATCGGCGAAGGGCATGTACTACCGAAGCACCGACGGGCGCGAGATTCTCGACGGCTGCGCCGGGCTGTGGTGCGTGAACGCGGGCCACAGCCGCGATGAAATCGTCGCCGCGATCACGCAGCAGCTATCGACGCTCGACTTCGCGCCGACCTTCCAGATGGGCCACCCGCTCGCGTTCGAAGCGGCGACGAAAGTCGCCGAACTGATGCCGGCTGGGCTCGACCGCATCTTCTTCACGAACTCGGGCTCCGAATCGGTCGACACCGCGCTGAAAATCGCACTCGCCTACCATCGTGCGCGAGGCGAAGCTCAGCGCACGCGCCTGATCGGACGCGAGCGCGGCTATCACGGCGTCGGCTTCGGCGGGATTTCGGTCGGCGGCATCGCGCCGAATCGCAAGACGTTTTCGGGGGCGCTGTTGCCGGCCGTCGATCATCTGCCGCACACGCACAACCTCGACCACAACGCGTTCTCGAAGGGCCAGCCCGCATGGGGCGCGCATCTGGCCGAGGAATTGGAGCGCATCGTCGCACTGCACGACGCTTCGACGATCGCCGCGGTGATCGTCGAACCGGTGGCCGGCTCGACCGGCGTGCTGATTCCGCCGCAAGGCTATCTGCAGAAACTGCGCGAGATCTGCACGAAGCACGGCATCCTGCTGATCTTCGACGAGGTGATCACGGGCTTTGGCCGCATCGGCAAGGCGACCGCGAGCGAATACTTCGGCGTCACGCCCGACCTCATTACGCTGGCGAAGGCGATCAACAACGCGTCGATTCCGATGGGCGCGGTCGCCGCGAGCCGCACGGTCCACGACACGGTCGTGGGCAGCGGCGCGCAGGGCGCGATCGAGCTGTTCCACGGCTACACGTACTCGGCGCATCCGGCCGCGGCGGCGGCCGCCATCGCGACGCTGGATCTGTACCGCCGCGACAAGTTGTTCGAGCGCGCGGCCAGCCTCGCACCGAGGTTTGAAGCCGCCGCGCATGCGCTGCGCGGCGCGAAGCACGTGAAGGACGTGCGCAACCTCGGCCTTGTCGCGGGCATCGAGCTCGAATCGCGCGACGGCGCGCCGGGCGCGCGCGCTTACGAGGCGTTCGTCAAATGCTTCGAGGCGGGCGTGCTGATCCGCTTCACTGGCGACATCCTCGCGTTCTCGCCGCCGCTGATCATCGACGAAGAGCAGATCGCGCGGCTCTTCCGGACGGTGGGTGAGGTGCTGGAGACCGTCCGGTAAGTAGGCCCGAACGCGCGACGCAACGTCAGTGATGCGAGCGTGACGCCCGCGTATGCGCAGCCTTCTTCGCGGCAGCGGAGCGTCCAGCCGCGCCCTTCGTCGCCGCGGCCTTTTTGGCAGCGGCCGAGCGGCTCGCGGCAGGCCGCTTGGCCGCCGCCGACTTCGCCTGCTTCGACATCGCCGCCGACGACGCCCCGGCCTTGCTCTCGCGTTTGAGCACGCTCTCCGACACACGCGCGCGCTTCGCGCTCGACTCCTTGCTCGCGCTCTTCTTCGCGGCGCCTTCATGCTTGCCCGCCGCGCTGTCCTTCTGCGCTTTCTTGCGGGTCGCCTCGCTCGCCGCCCCCTTCTTCGGCGGCTTCAGGTCGACGCCCGCGCGACGCGCCTCGGACAGCCCGATCGCGATCGCCTGCTTCGGCGAGCGCACGCCGTGCTTGCCGGCGCGGACCTTGTCCACCTGCTCCTTGACGAACTCTCCCGCTTGCGTACTCGCTGACTTACCGGCGCGTTTATCGGCCGCGGCACGCTTCAAGGTTTTCTGCTCTGGCATGACGGATCTCCGGTTGTGGATCTGACGTTATATCGTTCAGCAACGAGCGTGCCGGAGCGGCCATCCGCGTCACGGTTCGGCGTCAGTTGGGCGGCGGGACTCGCGCGCGTCCGCGGGACGGCGTATGGTATGGAGATGAGCCCGGCATCGGCGCTAAACGCGCTGCCCCGGGTCGACTGCGGTGCATGGGAGACAGCCATGAAGACAGCTACCGTTCGCGCTGGCGCACATATCGAGGGCGTGCACTGGATCGCCGAATACGTCGAAGACGTCCACGAAATTCGCCTGTTTCGCGAGGGGCAGGAAGTGGATGTGCACAACGCGCCGTCCACGCTATTCGGCGATGAGGAAAACGCGGGCTCGAAAAACACCGCCGATCATCGCGCGATGGAAGCCGCCGTGCTCGCTTATCTGAAGCGCTTCGTCTCGGAGCACGACGCGGAAGAGTAGTTTTTGGCCGCGGCAGTCACGACGCAGCGCCGCGCACCCCGTCCTCAATCAGCCGGCCGCAGCTTCTTCACCTCGGCATCCGATGGCTGCACGCTCGCGCCATCCACATAGCGGTACGACGTCATCACGCCCTTGCCATCCTTCACGCCGGTCACGCCGACATACGCGCCCATCGTCGACTGATTGTCCTGCGCGCGGTACATGATCGGCCCGAACGGCGTCTGCACGTTGAGCCCCTTGAACGCGGCGGCAAGCTTGTCCGGGTCCGTCGAGCCGGCCTTCTTGATCCCGTCCGCGATCGACATCAGCGCCGAATAGCCGACCACCGAGCCCAGCCGCGGATAGTCGTGATATTTCGCCCGATACGCGTCGACGAATTGCTTGTTCGCGGCCGTATCGATCGAATACCACGGGTAGCCGGTCACGATCCAGCCGCTCGGCGCTTCGGCGCCGAGCGGATCGAGGTAGTCGGGCTCGCCGGTCAGCAGCGACACCACCGCGCGGTCCTTGAAGAGCCCGCGCGTATTGCCCTCGCGCACGAACTTGCCGAGGTCGGCGCCGAACAGCACGTTGAAGATCGCGTCGGGCTTCGCATCGGCGATTGCCTGGGTTACGGCGCCGGCGTCGACGTTGCCGAGCGGCGTCGCCTGTTCGACTACGAACTGCACGTCCGGCTGCGCGGCCGTCAGCAGCTTCTTGAACGTCGCCACCGCCGATTGCCCGTACTCGTAGTTCGGATACACGATCGCCCAGCGCTTCTTCTTCAGCTTCGCGGCCTCGGGCACCAGCATCGCGACCTGCATGTAGGTCGAAGGACGCAGACGGTACGTGTATTTATTGCCATCGGCCCAGACGATCTTGTCGGTCAGCGGTTCGGCGGCGAGGAAGAAGATCTTCTTCTGCTTCGCGAAGTCGGCGAGCGCGAGACCGGTGTTCGACAGGAAGCCGCCGAACAACAGTTGCACCTGCTCGCGCGCGATCAGTTCCTGAGCGACGCGGACCGCGTCGCCGGGGTTGCCGTTGTCGTCGCGCGAAACCACTTCGAGCTGCTTGCCGAGCACGCCGCCCGCCGCGTTCACCTGCTCGAGCGCGAGATTCCAGCCTTGCTTGTAAGGCCCGAGAAAGGCGGGCTGGGCCTTGTAGCTATTGATCTCACCGATCTTGATGGTCTGCTGTGCGCTCGCGCCGAGTGCGGCGAACGAGCACACGGTCGACACCATGAGGCGAGAGATCCATCCTGCGCGCGTGGTCATGCGTTTCTCCGTTATCAGAAGGACTGCTGGTTTGGTCGGACGTGCGAACGTGCGGACCTGCAAGCGTGCCGACATGCGCACCTCTGGACGACGGCCGGCGGCTCATTGCTCGCGCGGTTCCGCGCGGATTCTGGCCACGTTCGCGGCGACGTCCTGCCATGCCGGCTTGCCGCCCGCGAACTGCGCGCGTAGATACGACACGAGTTCGGCGACCTGGGCGTCGTTGAAACTGTCGCGGTACGCCGGCATCGTACCGAGTTCGGGCCGCGCAGGCGAGCCGATGCCGTCGAGAATCACGCGAATCAGGTTGTCCGGTGTCGCGCCATGCAGGTTCGTATTCAGCGCCAGCGACGGATGCGCGCCGAACAGTTGCGGCCCGCTGCCGGTGTGATGGCACGCGGCGCACGCGCCGTCGAAAAGCCGCGCGCCCGCCGTGACCGGCGCGCCTGTCATCGTGCTGGCCTGCTCGTAGTCGCGCGCGCTCGAGGCCGGATCGGCGTTCGGCTCCAGCGGATTGAGCGACGCGAGATAGACGGCCATCGCGCGGATGTCGCTGTCGGGCAGCGCCGCGAGATCGCCGATCACGGGCGCCATCGGCCCGGCCGCGACGCCGTGCAACGGCGCGTGACCGTCGCGCAGATAGCGGAACAGTTCGTCCTCGCTCCACGGCACCGGCGCAGTCGACAACGCCGACAGCGCGGGCGCTTGCCAGCCCTCGGCGCTGCCGCCGCCCATGAACGCCGCGCCGGTCTTCTCGGCGCCGAACGCGTTGCGCGGCGTGTGGCAGGCGCTGCAATGGCCGAGTCCATTCACCAGATACGCGCCGCGATTCCATTGGACGCTTTGCGCGGGGTCGGCGGCAAACGCGGTGCGGCCGAGAAACAGGCCGTTCCATGCAGCCATCAGCGGACGAACGCCGAACGGAAACGCGAGCTTCGTTTCCGGCGGCCGGTTGCGCACCGGCGTTTGCGACATCAGGTACGCGTAGAGCGCGTGCAGATCGTCGTCGGAGATATTCTGGAACGACGTGTACGGAAACGCCGGATACAGCCGATGACCGTCGCGGCTGATGCCGTGCCGCATCGCGCGCACGAACGCTTCGAGCGACCAGTGGCCGATCCCGGTCTGGCCGTCGGGCGTCAGGTTGGTGCTGTAGACGGTGCCGAACGGTGTCGCGAGCGGCTTGCCGCCGGCGTTCGGCACGCCGTTGCGGGCGGTGTGGCAAACCGCGCAATTGCCGAGCGACGCGAGCAGCTTGCCGCGCGCGACCAGTTCCGGCGCGAACGCGCTCGCGAGTGGCGGCGTGGTCAGCGCCAGCGGCGCGCTGGAAACCGCTGCGAACGACAGCGCGCCGACCCAGCCGAGCGCGCCCGCCGCGCCTGCGGCCAACAAGCCGAACAAGCCGCGCCGCCAGCGCTTTTTGCGGCGCGCCGCCGCCTTGTCTTGCGCGTGCGCGTCGGCGAGCGCGGCGCGAATCTTCTCCGGCGTGAAGGGCGGACGACGGAAACGTACGCCGGTCGCATCGTACAGCGCGTTGGCGATCGCGGCCGCGCCGGGCAGCGACGCGGATTCGCCCGCGCCCATCGGCGGCTCGCCGTGGCGCGGCATCATCACGACGTCGATCACGGGCACTTCGCGGAACGTCAGGATCGGATACGCGCCCCACTCCAGGCTCGTCACCGCGTTGTCGCCGAAACTGACCTGCTCCTTCAGCGCGCGGCTCGTCGTCTGGATCACGTTGCCGTGAATCTGATGACGCACGCCGTCGGGATTGACCACCGTGCCCGTGTCCTGGCCGACCACCACGCGAGTGACCGCGAGCTCACCGCTGTTGCGATTGACTTCGACATCGGCGACCCACGCGGACCATGCCGCGCCGAAACCCGGAAATTTGCTGTGCACGTAGCGGGCGTACGCAATGCCCCTGCCGCGCGCGATGTCGCCGTCCTGGTCGTGTGCGCCGCGCGTTTTGAACGCGGCTTCGCGCGGTTCCCACCCGGCTTTCGCCGCGACCGCCTTGACGAGGTCGATCGCGCGCGGGTCGGTCAAATGCGCGAGGCGGAATTCGACCGGATCGACGCCAGCCTGCTCGGCGAGTTCATCGATGAACGACTCGTGTGCGAACGTGTTCGGCAACGCGGACACGCCGCGCAGCCACGCGGCGCGCACGATCGGCGGCGTGTCGTCGCAGACGATGCGCATGCTTCGATAGTCGTACGGCGGCACGGCCGTGCGGTCGCCCATCTCGAACACCTGCGGCTGCGCGGGGATCGTGCCGGTCAGCAGCAGCGCGAGCGTGGGCGCGTCGTTCGACGGATAGCGCGTCGCGAAGTCGTAGGCGGCGAGTTCGCCTTCGGCGGTGAGCGCGCCGCGTACGTCCATCAACTGCGCGGCGCCCTTCGGTTCCCACGCATGTTCGTCCTCGCGCGATAGCTGCACGCGCACCGGCGCGCCGACCGCGCGCGACAGCAGCGCGGCGTCGGCGGCAACGTCGTCCGCGCAGTTGCGTCCATAGCAGCCCGCCGCATCCATCCGCACGATGTCGATGCGTGCTTCGTCGAGCGCCAGCAGCAACGCGAGATCCGCGCGCAGCGAATGCGGGTTCTGTGTGCCGGACCAGACTTTCAGCGTCGCGCCTTCGCCGTCCCTGTTGCGATAGTCCGCGACCGCGCACGACGGGCCGATCGACGCATGCATCTGGAACGGCCAAACATAGGTGCGCTCCAGCGTGCGGGCCGGGTCCTGGGCGAGCGCCGCATCCACGTCGCCGTCGAGCACCAGATCGCGCCGCGTCGCCGGATTCGCGCGCAACGCCGCTTCGACCTGCTCGCTCGTGTGGAGCGGCGGCAGGCCGTCGACCGTTTTCCAGCGCACGTCGAGCCGCCGAGCCGCTTGCTGCGCGATCTCCTCACGCTCGGCGACGATACCGACGAAGTCGCGAATCACGACCACCTTGACGATGCCCGGCAAGTCGCGAATCGCCGCTTCGTTCACTTCCAACAGGCTATGCCCGATGAACTCACCCTGCGCGACACCCGCATAAGGCGGGCGCACCACGCGTCCATGCAGCATGCCGGGCACGCGCACGTCGTGCACGAAGCTCAGCTCACCGGTCGCCTTCGCGGGAATGTCGACACGCGCCGCGCTTTTACCGACGACGCGGTACGAGTGTGGCGGTTTCAAAGGTGCATCGTTCGACAGCAGCAGTTCGACACGCTGGCCCTGGATCAGCTCGCCATAGTGAATGCCTTGCGCCGGGTCGCCATCGCGCGCAAACACGCGGCCGTCCTGCACGTCGAGATCGCTCGCGTCAATATCGAGGCGCGCGGCCGCTTGCGCGAGCAGATACTGACGCGCTTGCGCTGCCGCCTGCCGCAGCGGCACCGCTGAAATCTGGATCGTCACGCTGGCGATCGTCGGTCCCTGGTTCGGCGCTTCGCCGGTATGGCCGAGCACGATCGACACACGCGTCAGCGGCACATCGAGTTCTTCGGCGACGATCTGCGCGAGCGCGGTGCCGATGCCGGTGCCAAGGTCCACGTGACCGTTGAACGCGACCACGCTGCCATCGTCGCGCACGGCCAGAAACAGCTCGGCCTCGGTCGGCACGAACGACGAACGCGAACCCGGCTGGCCAGCCGCGGCCTTGACCGGTGCCTGCGGCGGCCGCGCGACGATCAGCACGCTCTGCGCGTCGTACAGTTGCTTGCGCGACGGCGGCGCGCCACGACGATCGATGCTGAAGTCGGGCCCGGTCATACGCGCGCTCCGTCCTGCACGTCGGTCTGCGCGGCGAGCAATTGCGCCGCGCGCTGCACCGCGCGCACGATCTCGACATGGGTGCCGCAGCGGCACAGATTGCGCGACAGCTCGCGCTGGATCGTCGCGACGGCCGGATGCGGATCGCGATCGAGCAGCGCCTTCGCGGTCATGATCATGCCGTTCAGGCAGTAGCCGCATTGCGCGGCCTGTTCGTCGATGAACGCCTGCTGCACCGGATGCAACGCGGTGCGCGTGCCGAGCCCTTCGAGCGTCGTGATCTCGCGGCCCAGCGCGACTTCGGCGGTCGTCACGCAGGCGCGCGTCGGCACGCCGTCGAGCAGCACGGTGCAGGCTCCGCATTCGCCGAGGCCGCAGCCGAACTTTGGCCCGTTCAGCGCGAGATCGTTGCGCAGCAGATAGAGCAACGGCGTCTGCGCCACCGCATTGACCACATGCGTCGCGCCGTTCACTCTCAGCACGAGCTGCGCGGCGCGGTTCATCATGATGCGAGCACCCTGTCGTGCCGCGCGTTCACAGCACCACCGGCACTTCGGTCGCGGGCGGCGTATTGCGGCTGCGCCGGCAACGGATCAGACCATCGATCATCACCATGCCCACACCCGGAATATCGCCGAGCTGCACGCTTTCGAGCAGCGTGTCGGCGGCCGTATGCTGCGCGCGGTCCATGAACACGAGATCGGCGGGACGGCCCACCTCGATCAACCCCTGGCGCAGGTTGCGCTGCCGCGCGGTATTGCCGGTCGCAAAGCAGAACGCGATTTCGGCGGGGACGTCGGCGAGGCTCGAGATCAGCGCGATCATGCGCAGAATGCCGAGCGGTTGCACGCCCGAGCCGGCCGGGCTATCGGTGCCGAGAATGATCCGGTGCGGGCATTTCAGTTCGATCGCATGGCGCGCGGTCAGCAACGCGATCCGCTCGTTGCCGTTGTGGACGATTTCGAGCGCGCGGCTCGACTGCTCGCACAGATCGCACACGTGCCGATACGACAGCGAGGTATGGCCGCCGTTGACGTGGCCGATCACGTCGGCATCGGCGGCGAGCACCACGTCGCGATCGATCAGGCCCGAGCCCGGAATCGACGGACCGCCCGTGTGAATCGTGCTCTGGATGCCGTACTTGCGGGCCCACGCGACCATCTGGCGCGCTTCCTCGCCGCCCTTCACGCTGCCGAGGCCGACTTCGCCAAGCAGCTTCACACCGGCTTCGGACAGCTCCTTAAAGTCCTGCTCGACCATGCCCTTCTCGATCACCGGCGCGCCCGCCAGCACCTTGACGCCGCCGCCGACGCCGGCCGCGCGCATGCCGTCGAACGAGCGCTGCGCGGTGATCGCGAGCGCCTTCACGCCGAGCACGTCTTTCGGACGGCCAGGCAAATGCACTTCGCCGGCCGAGATCATCGTGGTCACCCCGCCGTTCAGATTCGACTCGATCCAGCCGAGCTGATTCTGGCGTGGCGTCCAGTCACCGAACACCGGATGCACGTGCGAGTCGATCAGGCCCGGCGCGACCGTCGTGCCCTTACAGTCGACCGTCGTGCGCGCGCCTTCGAGATCGCAGTCTTTCTCGCGGCCGAGCGCGACGATCACGCCGTCGTCGATCACCAGCGTGTCCGCGTCGAGAATCGGCTGGTCGATATCGCCCGACAACAGCAGCCCGATGTTCGTTACCGCGACCTTGCCCGATAAGCCTGTCAACGTCTCTGCCGCCATCTGCCTCTCCTTTCGCCGAGACTACCGGATGAATTCACACGCTCAGATAAGCGCGCCTCACTGTTTCGTTCCGTGCGAGTTCGCCGATCGTGCCGCTGAAACGGATCTGCCCTTTTTCGAGCACATACGCGCGGTCGCTGACTAGCTCGGCGAAGTGCAGATTCTGTTCGGATAACAGAATGGATAGCCCTTCGCGCTTCAGTTCGAGAATCATGTTCGCCATCTGCTCGACGATCACCGGCGCGACGCCTTCGGACGGTTCGTCGAGCAGTACCAGATACGGATTGCCCATCAGCGTGCGCGACACGGTCAGCATCTGCTGCTCGCCGCCGCTCATCTGGCCGCCGGGGCGCTTCGGCATTTCGCCGAGATTCGGAAACAGGCGGAACAGCTTGTCGGGCGTCCATTGCGGCGCGCCTTCGCGCGGCGGCTGGCGGCCGGTGTCGAGGTTCTCCATCACCGTCAGGTCCGCGAACACACGGCGATCCTCGGGCACGAAGCCGACGCCCATGCGCGCGATCCGGTACGGCGCGAGCGCGCTGATGTTCTGGCCGCGAAACGTCACTTCGCCGTGGCGGCGCGGCAGCAGTCCCATCACCGCTTTCATCGTCGTCGATTTGCCGGCGCCGTTGCGGCCCATTAGCGCGACCACTTCACCACGGCCGACTTCGAGGCCGACGTCGAACAGGATGTGGGCGCGGCCGTAGAACGCATTGAGGCCGGAGACTTTCAGCATCGGTTCGTTCATTGCAATGCTCCACGATCCCGCGCGCTGCCTGACGCGTCGTGCAGCGGCGCGTGCGGTCGGAACGTCTTGCCGGTGCCGAAATAGACCTCCTGCACGCGCGCGTCGTTGCGGATCGTGTCGGCGTCGCCCTCGGCGATCAGCTTGCCGCGCGCGAGCACGATCATCCGGTCGGCGTACGCGAATACGACGTCCATGCTGTGTTCGGTGAACAGCACGCCGATCTCGTGTTCGGTCACCAGACGTTTGGTCAACGCCATCAATTCGTTGCGCTCCTTCGGCGCCATGCCGGCGGTCGGTTCGTCCATCAGCAGCAGCTTCGGCCGGTTGGCGAGCGCGATCGCGAGTTCGACACGCTTCACGTCGCCATACGCGAGCACGCCGCACGCGCGCTTCGCGTGCGCCCCCATGCCGACCTGTTCGAGCAGCGCGAACGCTTCGTCGGCATGGTGCGAGCCCGCTGGCTTCCATAGGCCGAAGGTCTTTTTCTCGCGCGACACCAGCGCCATTTGCACGTTTTCGAGCACCGTCATCGAGTTGAACGTCGCGGCGATCTGGAACGTGCGGCCGACGCCGCGCCGCCAGATATCGCGCGGCCGCATGCCGACGAGTTCATGACCGTCGAGCAGAATCGAACCCGACGACGGCTGCAACTGTCCATTGACCATGTTGAAACACGTCGATTTGCCCGCGCCGTTGGGACCGAGCAGCGCCAGCAGTTGACCGGCTTCGAGTTCGAATGAAACGTCGTCGACCGCCTTCAGTCCTCCGAACGATCTCGACAGACCGCTTACGCGCAGCAGGCTCATAGGCCCTCCTTGACCGCGGCGCTGCGTTGCGAAGCCGACGCGGCGCTCCCGTTGGTCTTGTCGGCCTGATCGCCGTTCGCATCGCCGAAACGCTCGCGAACGAAGCCGACGATGCCCTGCGGAAACGCGACCACCAGCAGCAGGATCGCGAGGCCGAGCAGCGCCTGCCAGTAGTCGGTCTGTCGCGCGACCGTGTCCTGCAGCCACGTGAACACAGCCGCGCCGACGATCGGCCCGCTCAACGTCTGCAAGCCGCCGAGCAGCACCATCACGAGGCCATCGACCGAGCGGCTCACGCTGATCACTTCGGGCGAGATATTGCCCTTCGAAAACGCGTACAGCGATCCGGCGAGTCCGCAGAACAACGCCGCGATCACGAACGACGCCCACTGCACGCGCTTCACGTCGATGCCGATCGCCTCGGCGCGCAACGCGGAATCGCGCGACGCGCGCATCGCATAGCCGAGCGGCGAGAACAGCATGCGGCGCAACAGCCACACGCCGAGCACCGCGCACGCTAACGTCAGGTAGTAGAACGCGACCGGCGACGACAGCCAGTTCGACGGCCATAGACCGAGAATGCCGTTGCTGCCGCCCGTCACGTCGTCCCACTGGAACACGACCGACCAAACGATCTGCGCGAATGCGAGCGTCAGCATCGCCAGATAGACACCGGACAGGCGCACGCAGAACCAGCCGAACACGAGCGCGCCCACCACCGCTAGCAGTGGCCCGAGCAGCAACGCGGCTTCCATCGGCAGATTCAGCACTTTGACAAACAGCGCCGCGCCGTAAGCGCCAAGTCCAAAGTACGCGGCATGGCCGAACGAATGCAGGCCGCCCGGACCCATGATGAAATGCAGGCTCGTCGCGAACAGCACCGCGATCAGGATTTCAACCAGCAGCACCGGCATGTACGGAAACGCGTTGGCCGCGAGCGGCGCGAGCGCGAGCACCAGCAACACGAAGGCGGCCAGCCCCTTCAGACGCTTGCCCGCCGGACGCAATGGCGTTTCCGGCGCGCCCATCGCGCGCACCGCGGCGCTCGCGCGGCCGAGCAGACCCCAGGGCCGCACCACCAGCACGACCGCCATCACGACGAATTCGGCCACCAGCGTGAAGCGGCTCAGCGACAAACCGATGCCGAAGATCGTCACGTGCCCGATGCCGATGCACAGCGCCTTGATCTCGGCGATCAACAACGCCGCGACGAACGCGCCCGGAATCGAACCCATGCCGCCGACCACGACGACCACGAACGCATTGCCGATCGTCTCCAGATCGAGCGACAGGTTCGCCGACATGCGCGGTCCTTGCAGCGCGCCGCCGAGTCCCGCGAGAAACGCGCCGACGAAGAACACGCCGGTAAACAGCCACGCCTGATTGATGCCGAGCGCGCCGAGCATCTCGCGATCCTGCGTCGCGGCGCGCACCAGCGTGCCCCAGCGGGTGCGCGTCAACGCGTACCACAGCAGCAGCAAGACGACCGGACCGATCACGATCAGCGCGATGTCGTACGTGGGCAGCGGATGGCCGAGAAAGTCGACCGCGCCCGCGAGATGCGGCGCGCGCGGGCCGAACAGATCGTCGGGGCCCCAAACCCATAGCGCGGCGTCGCGAAAAATGAGCACGATCGCAAAAGTGGCGAGCAGATGGAACAGCTCGGGCGCCTGGTAGATCCGCCGCAATACGACGATTTCGACGAGCGCGCCGAGCACCGCGACCGCGAGCGCGGCGGCCAGCACCGACAGCCAGAAGCCGCCCGCGGTGTGGCCAAAGCGGCTCGCGATGCTATACGCGACGTAAATGCCGAACATATAGAACGAGCCGTGCGCAAAGTTGACGATGCGCGTCACGCCGAAGATCAACGACAAACCGGCGGCGACCAGAAACAGCGTCGATGCGTCGGCGAGTCCATTGACCAGTTGTACCAGCAGATTCGAAAGCATCGCGACCCTCGGCAGCTCGCCGAACAGCGCGCGCGCAACCTGCGCGAGCGGCCCGATCGGCGGACGTTGCAGCGCGGGCGGCACCATGCGCGCCCGCGTCAACGGCAGGACACTACCAGCGAAACACCCCGCGCAACAAGCGAAGGCAAACAAGCGTCTGACAAAAAGCGAACCCTCAACGCAGGCCGTCTTCGCCCTTGATCTCGTTCGCCTGCAGGCCGCCGATGCGCGGCAGCGGCCGGCCCGACGCGGTCACCGCAACCGCCACGACGATTTCGTTCGCGCGCGGCGCGTCGGCCACGCGCGCCTCGATCGCGTCGAAATGGCTGCGCACGTAGGCGGCGTCCTTGTGGCCGAGCGGCACGTCGATCGCGGTACCGAGCGTGCCGATCTTGTTCGCCGACGGCACCAGCGCCGCGCCCTTTTCGACCGCCGCGCGCAGCGGCGCGCCGAGCTTCGGATGCAGGATCGCGGCCGCATGTTCGAGCTCGCCCGCCTCGCCGACGATCGCCGCCTTGCCGTAGCTTTGCGCCTCGCCGGGCGCGATGCCCAACGCCTCGACGCAGCGCTTGCCGAGTAGCGCGCCGAGTTCCTCGCCGGCTTCTATCAGCGCGTCGAGCTTCGTTTCGTAGCGGCCCGCATACGGATTATCGATCACCGCGATCGCGACCGCGCGGCGCGCGGGCGGCTCGACGGCCTGGCCCATTTCGATGCGTGTTTCGTCGACCTGCACGACCAGCTTGCGAAGCCTGATTGCCATTTCCGCTCTCCGAGTTTCGATGCCTTGCCGTTTTGCTGTAGAGTTGCCGCGCGCCGCTTCAGCGCAAGCCGTCCTTGCCGACGATCGCCTCTTTCGCGAGACCGCCGACCCGCGCATGCACGCGCTGCCCCGTACTCATCGCGAGGATATAGACGATCTCGTCGGCGGCGGGCGCGCCTGGCACGCGCACTTCGATCGCATCGAAGTGGCTGCGCACGTAGCTCGCGTTGACATGCGTGAGCGGCACGTCGAGCGCGGTGGACGGCGCACCGACTTTCTTCGTCGACGGCACGATCGCGTGGGTCGGCACGCCGTGCTTTTCGAGCAGCTCGCGCATCGCGTAGCCGCCAGGCACGTGCCACAGCGCGCCGTGCTCGAGCTCGCCGCCCGCGCCGACGATCGCGCCCTTACCATAGCTTTCGATCGACGCATGCGGCACCGCCATCGCCGTCAGCAGCCGCTGCGCCATGTCGAAGCCGAGCGGCTTCAGCGCATCCATCGCGTGCTCGATGTTCGGCTCGTAGCGGCCCGCGAACGGATTCGTCATCACCGCGGCAATCGCGCCGCGTCTGAGCGGCTGCGCGGGCGCGGGGCCGAACTCGTGAAAGATGTCCTCGACGTGCGTCAGCACGCGGCGTATTTCGAACACGGAGCCTCCGTTGTCAGTGAAGCGCGCGTTGTGGACAGCGCGCGTGAATCGGCGATGCCTGTCACCCGAGCCCGTCCTTGCAGGAACAGCGCGGCGCCTTCGATCAGACCCTGCTCGCGCAGCCGCGCCGCGACATCGACGCCGCGCGCCAACGCGACATCGATCAGCGGCTGCGGCAGGCTCGGCACGTCGACGGTCACCCGCAGATCGCCGAGATCGCTATCGTCCTTCAGCGACGATGCCGCACGCCGCACGATTCCCGCATGGTCGAGATCGACCGCGTTCGCGATCATCGTCGCGGCGGAGTCGGCGCTCGCGGCATCGCGCGCGAGCACCGTCACGCTGTCGGCGATGCCGAGACTGAAGCTGCGGCCGCGCCAGCCGCTCGTCGCGATGCCCCGGATCGGCTGTCGGGCGTCAAGCGTCAGGTGCGCGTCGAGCGCCTGGTCGTGCGCGAAACGCGTGCCCGAAAATTGCGCGAGGTCCGCGAACACGCCCACGCGATACTGCTGCCCGGCGGCGAGGTGCAGCGCGATGTCGCCACCGTTGTTGACGAACGCGCGCGCGATGCCGTCGCGCGCGAACACGGCGATCAGTTCGTCGGCAACGCTGCCCGCCACCGCCGCCATCGGCGTGATGAAGCGCGCACGGTGCGGATGGCACGCCCGCCACATGCGTCGCGCGACCGGCCCCTGAAGCGGGCAATCATGCAACGCCGCTAGTGCCTGCACCGGCTGGCGAAGCACGTTCAATTCGCCGACCAGTTCCTCCAACACACCACTGAAACGCTCCCAGCACGCGTCGTACGCGGCACGCACCGCGTCGGGCTCGCCGTCGGCCCCGAGGACCAGGTCGATCGGCCCATGCTGCCAATGGAAGCGCTGCTCGTCGAGCCGGATGCGAGTAGGAGTCATCGGGTGATGTTTAGTCAGGAAGCTGAACCAGGCATTGCAGGCGGCCACGGATTGTCCGGATCGCGCGCCAGCGTGCGCCGCGCGAGCGGCGCGCCTTCCGTATGCGTGGGCCCGCTCGCGAGCACGCTCTGCAACGAGCGCACCGCATCGACGTGGCCGCCGAGATCGCGGTAACTGTCGTAGGTCATCGTGAATTCGATCGGCGCGACGATCGCCGGTGTCGGCACCGTGCCGAAGGAGCGGTCCGGCATGCGCATCACGTCGACCATCACGGTGATGCCGCCGCCTGGCCACACATAAGCGGGTGCGCCGCCGCACGTCACGTTGACGAGCTTGCGCTTGATCGCGCGCGTGAGCAGCACCGGATTCTCGGTCGCGCCCGCGCGCAGACTGCCGCCCGCGCCGCCGAGAAACAGCACCGTCGCGAGCGACGGCTCGCAGTTCTCGCCGATCCGCTCGACCGTGCGGCGCACCGCGTCGGGCATCGGTGCGACGTGCGGCACGAGCTGCGCGTCGAGCTCGTACCATTGCGCGTGTTCGCCGGTCGTCGATACCATCAGCACACGCATCCCCGGCTTCGCGATCGACGGATCGAATCCTTCGACGATCGCGAGCGGGTCCTGAATGTCGGTGCCGCCCCAACCGGTGCCAGGATTGGCGACCTGAAAATAGCGGCCGGGCGTCGATTTGCGGCCGCGTATTTTCACTCCCGAGCGCGTCATGCCGAGGCAGCGGCCCGCCTGATGCTCGGTCAGCACGCCGGTGATGTGATCGTCGACGACCACCACTTCATCGACGTGGCCGAACCATTGCTTCGCGAAAATGCCGATCGTCGCGGAACCGCAGCCGACGCGCATGCGTTGCTCTTCGACACCGTCGACGATCGGCGCGGCGCCCGCCCGGATCACGAGACTCGCGCCGCCGTCGATCCTGAGCTCAACCGGCTCCTTGTTGCCGAGCGCGAGCATCGTGTCGCAGGTCACGCGGCCTTCCTTCTTGCTGCCGCCGGTCAGGTGATGGACGCCGCCGAGGCTCAGCATCTGCGAGCCGTATTCGGCCGTGCTCACGTGACCGACGATCTCGCCGTCACAACGCACGTTCGCCTGTTCGGGGCCGAGAAAGCGGTCGGTGTCGATCTTCACCTTGAAGCTGCAGTAGCTGAAGATGCCTTCGGTGACGACAGTGATCATGTCGACGTCGTCGAGCTTCGACGCGACGATGAACGGCGCGGGTTTGTAGTCGGGATAAGTGGACGAGGCGCCGACGCCAGTGACGAATAGCGCGGGTTCGGCGGTGCTTTGGTCTGCCCCGGGGGTTGCGCCGAATTCGATCGCCGCAGTTGCGCCATCGGCGCCGGCCTCGTTTGCACGCGACAGAAACACCACCGGATCGACGCGTATCAACCGCCCATCCGCATTCGCATAACGATCGCACGCGCCCGTGCGCCCTGCCGAGATCTGGCACAGCACCGGACACGCGTTGCATTCGATCTTGTCCGCCGCCATGCGCTCGCTGCGCGGCGCCGACTTTTCGAGCACGGTCGGGCCGGGCGTCGACGCGGTATCGCGATCGACACGCTCTGCACCGAAATCGACCTTCGTATGTTTTGTCATCGTGGGGTTCCGTACGACATAACAGGCGCGACATGGCTGGCGGTGCTGCGCGGTGCGCGAATCGTCCCGGTTTCAGGGCAATTTCGCGTGGACCGCCAATTTTCATGTTGCGGCCACTCACCGTTCATGTAGTATCTTCTACACCAAACTCGATTGAAATCTACTCGATCAAAATCGACTATGCAACGTGTTTTCCGTCGCGCGGGGTCTAGACCTTCATGAGTCCCATCGCCGCCCGCAAGCCGGGCGCCATCGGTATCCGTGCGAAACAGGCGCAGGACACGCGCGCCAAGATCCTGAAGGCGGCCATCAAGGTGTTCGCGAAGCAGGGATATGCGAGCGGCCGCATCGAAAGTATTTCGAAGGCCGCGCGTTCGCACGACCGGATGATCTACTACTACTTCGGCAGTAAGGAGCAGTTGTTCATCGAAGTGCTGGAAACGATCTACACGCAGTTCAACGAAGCGGAAAGCAAACTCGATCTCGATCTGCGCGATCCGGTGCACGGCCTCGAACAGATGGTCGAGTTCGTCTGGCAGTACTACCTCGATCACCCGGAGTTCGTCACGTTGCTGTCGAGCGAAAATCTGCACCAGGGCAAGCATGCGAAAAAATCGCTGAAGCTCAAGGAGATTTCGGGTTACGCGATCTCGGTCGTGCAGAAGCTATTGGACGCGGGTCGCGCGCAGAAGGTGTTTCGCGCCGATATCGCCGCACGCGACGTGTATCTGATGATTGCGTCGCTCGGCTATTTCTATAACGCCAATCAGCACACGCTCGGCGCGTTTCTCGGCGAACCGATGATGGACAAGGCAGCACTCGCGCATTGGCGCGAGGTGATCAAGGAGACGGTGTTGCGCGCCGTGTGCGTGCGGGTGCCGGCGAGCGTTGTGGCGACGACTGCCGCATAACAAAAATCGGCGCGCGCCAAGTTCCCGAATGCCGTGCGGATTGCTTCGATACCAATCCTGAACGGCGCGCATTCCTCCACAACGGTAACGGGCGTTTTCGTTTTGCGGCTTTCGTTTGCTGCGGTTTTCGTGGCTTGAGGCTTCACTGCGCCGACGTTCTTAACGTCCGGCTTTTGCACATCTGCGTTTTTAACGTTCGTCGCGGCGGCCCCCCGGATTTGACTGCGGGAGGCCAGTGGGGGCGTCACACACACTATAGGGTGGTACTCGCAACCTGGGCCATTTTTTCGCCGTATGCCCCATACGCTTAAGTTCAGTACGCGGCTTCGCTGGCGCTGCCTCCGCTGGCCCGATACAGGGACGCGGATGAACCACCGGCGCTTATCCCGAAGATTGCATGCAACCAGATGATCTGGTGTAATCGTTGGTTCGTACAACCAATGAAGGAAAAAAAAGAATGGCGTGGATTTACAAACAGACCAGCGGCGAGATGTATCACAACGGCGTTCTCATGGAAAAAAAGGGATATTCGGGCAAAGGTGAAGGAAAGAATAAGCGCAGCAAGCAATATGTGCGCGACAAAGGTCCTATTCCCGTTGGCCGGTACGAAATCACAGCACCGTTTGACCATACGCACACAGGAAAATATTCACTGCGGCTTAACCCTGTTTGCAGAACGTGCTTGGGCGGGCGTGACGGCTTCATGATCCACGGCGATAGCCTCAGTGACCCAGGCAACGCGTCAAACGGCTGCATCGTTATCGACAAGAGAATACGCAAAAAGATGTGGGACAGTGGTGACAGATGGCTGGAGGTAGAGTAACCATGAGACGCGCTTTTGCCATCATGCTGTTGTCTCTTCCCGCGTTATGCCTGGCGAAGTCACCGCCATGCGACAGATACCCCACCAACGTCGCCGAGGTCGCACTGACAAACGAGGGCCTCACTGACCCAGCGAAGATCGATCATTCGAAAACCCGGGCTGTTCAACTGGCATCCGAGAAGATCGGCAAGGACGAGGACGGCGAGCAACTGTGGCGCCAGGTCTATCACATTACGTTTCACGAAAAAGGCGGAAAAGAGTTCAAGGTTATTACCGTGGGTGAAGCCGCCTGGTCAGAATGCTCAATGAGTGCTGTTGAGGTTTTTGTCGTCTCGCGACATTCACCGCCAGTTGACAGACTGTTCAAGGACATAGAGTAACTGTTCACGCGCGCGCTCTTCCAGCATCGCCGGTCAGCGCGCGAGACTGACCATGAAACGTGGAACCCCATCGCCATGAACAATCAAGGGGGCGCCACGAAACGCACTCTTGCACCCATTCTCATAGCGCTTTCCGCGCTATGCATGGCGCAACCTAAACCAGAACCCCAATGCGACAGGTGGCCGACCAACATAGCAGAAGGGAGACTAAAAAAAGCTGGCATGGTTGGCAATATCGACTATACGAAAACCCAAGCCGTGCAACTGGCGTCCGAGAAAATAGGAAAAGATGAAGATGGCGAACAGTTGTGGCGTGAGGTTTATCACATCACCTTCCACGAAAAAAACGGAAACAAGGTCAAGGTGATTGCTGTGAACGACGCTGGCGAATTTGAATGCTCAATGGGTGCCGTAGAGGTTTTTGTCGTTTCAAAGCATTTACTGTCGAGAGTCGAGGCTGACAGAATGTTCAAGCAGATAGAGTGAGGTCCTCCTTTGAATCTATGAAACACGCTCTTGCAGTCCTGCTGCTGTCCCTTCCCGCACTATGCCTGGCGGAACCCGGATCATACCCGCCATGCGGCGACGAGTTTCCGGCCTATGTGGCCCAGATGGCGCTAAGAAAAACTGACATCCTCTCGCTGGATTTCGACGCCACGAAAACCAGGGCGGTGCGACTCGCGTTCGAGAAGATCGGCAAATATGAGGACGGCGAACCAATGTGGCGCGGGGTCTATCAGATTACCTTTGAGGAGCGAAACGGAAATAAGATCAAGGTGGTTGCCTGCGAGCGGCGCGTCGTAGAGCCCCTGCCTCGCTCTGCTTCAGTCATTACACACCTTGCCCGCGCGGCTTGTACGTCGGGTTCAGGTCTATCTGTAGGCTTCGACGCGATAGTCGCCAGGGCGGGCAATCGATCCGATACCGCTTCCGGCGCGAAAGCGCGTTGCGGGCCGCATGTAACCATCGCCCTCCCAGACTTCGCACGAGTCTGGTACGGCCTGCTGCGTGGTGCGGAAGTGTCTGGCTGCCTCCCGCACGGTCGGATACGAGCTGGCGGCTGGGCATTGCACGCGCCACCTACCCGCAACTGAAAACCACCACCCTGAAAACCGTGCGCGACTGGATGCCGTCCTCGCTCGGGGACATCAAGCTCGCCGCGCCGATGGAAGTGCCGTTCAGATTCTCGCTGGCGGACGGCGCGCGGGTGCAGTTTGAACTGCTGTTGGTCGCGCTTGAGGATGAGCGCGACACCATGCGCGTCGACGGCCTCAGCGCGACGAAGACGTCCGTCGCGCGTTTGCTGAATGAAGCGGAAAACTACAGCGCCCGGTCTTTACGACTTCGCCGCCGCCGCGGCCGCGGCCGCCGCATCATCCTCGCGGAACAGCTTGTCGGCCAGGTGGAACGCGGAGTTAGCCGCCGGCACGCCGCAGTAAATCGCGGTCTGCATCAGCACTTCCTTAATCTGCTCGCGCGTGACGCCGTTGTTTTTGGCGGCGCGCAGGTGCAGCGCAAGTTCTTCGCTGCGATTGAGCGCAACCATCATCGCGATCGTCAGCAGGCTGCGCGTATGACGCGGCAAACCTTCACGCGTCCAGATCTCGCCCCACGCATAGCGCGTGATCAGGTTCTGGAACTCCTCGGTCAGCTCGGTGCGGTTCGCGAGCGAACGGTCGACGTGCGCGTTGCCCAGCACCGCGCGACGCACCCCCATGCCGGCTTCGTAACGATCTTCGTCGTTCATTTTTGCTCCGTCAGGAAGTCGAGCACGGTCTTCGTGAACTCGCCGACCTTTTCGATGTTGGAAATATGCGAGGCGTCGAGTTCGACGTAGCGCGCGCCCGGAATCGCCTGGGCGAGTTCGCGGCCTTGCGCGGCCGTGGCGGCCAGATCGTGCGTGCCGCTGATCACCAGCGTCGGCAGCTTGATGCCCGGCGCTTCGGGGCGCAGATCAGCGGCGTCGATCGCGTCGCAGTTCGATGCGTAGCCTTCCTTGTCGGTGTGCACGAACACGTCGCGGATCATCGCCAGCACGACCGGCTCACGCTCGATGAAGTCCGCGGTGAACCAGCGCGGCAGCACCGCGTTGGCGAGCGCGAACATGCCTTCGCTGCGCGCCTTCGCGGCACGCGGCACCCACACTTCCGGCGAGCCGATGCGCGCGGCCGTGTTGGACAGCACGACGCGCTCGAAGCGGTCGCCGTGACGCGCGGCGAGCGCGATGCCGGTCAGCCCACCCATCGAGATACCGCAAAAATTCGCGCGCGCGATCTTCAGCGTATCCATCAGGCCGAGCACGTCGCCGCTCAGTTGCTCGATCGTGTACGGACCCTTCGGCGCTTCCGAATGACCGTGGCCGCGCGTGTCGTAGCGCAGCACGCGGAAGTGCTTCGACAACGCCGCGACCTGCGGCGTCCACATGGACATATCGCAGCCGAGCGAATTCGACAGCACGAGCCACGGCGCGTGGCCGTGACGATCGCCGTCGATGCGATAGTGAAGCTCGGTGCCGTTGACTGCGGCGTAGGGCATGCCGGTTACTCCTTGGAATGGGCGCGCTGCGCGCGCGTGGTGTGAAGCGCCAGCGCGGCGTCGACATATGCGTGCGCCTGGCCGACGTATTGAGCGGGATCGAGCAGTTGCTTCAGTCGCTCGAGCGGAACATGTTCGGTGACGGCCGCGTCGGCGGCGAGCACGTCGTACAGCGTCTTGCCGTCGCGGATCGCCGCCTTCGACGCGCGCTCGACCAGATGATGCGCGTCGAGCCGGCCGATGCTGTCGCCGAGCGCGAGCATCACCGCTTCGCCGAGGATCAGGCCGTGCGTGACGTCGAGATTCGCGGCGAGGCCCGCTTCGTTGACGTTCAGGCCCGCGGCGATCTGTTCGATGTTCGCGAGCGCGCCGCCCGCGAGGCGCGCGAGATCCGGCAGCGCGTCCCATTCGGCCTGCCAGCCGCCGAGCGCGCGCTCGTGCTCCTGCACCATGCCGGCGAACACGGTCGCGACAAGCCCGGGCGCGCGGGTCGCCGCCGTCAGCACCGCCGCGCAGCCGACCGGGTTGCGCTTGTGCGGCATCGTCGATGAACCGCCCTTGCCGGCCGCGGCAGGTTCGGCGAGTTCGTCGATTTCGGTTTGCATCTGCAGCGAAACATCGCGCGCGATCTTGCCGAGCGTGCCGATCAGCATGCCGAACAGCGACGCCGTTTCGGCGATGCGATCGCGCTGCGTATGCCACGGCAAGGTCGGCACCGCGAGGCCGAGTTCCTTGGCGAGCGACTGCGCGACCTGCGGCGCCGCCTCACGCAGACTCGCGAGCGTGCCGGCCGCGCCGCCGAATTGCAGCACTAGCACGCGCGCGCGCAACGCATCGAGCCGCTCGCGATGACGCAACAGCGCGTCGAGCCATTGCGCGAACTTCAAACCGAGCGTGATCGGCAGCGCCTGTTGCAGCCACGTGCGGCCGATCATCGGCGTCGCGCGATGGGTGGTCGCGAGTTTCGCGATCGCGTCGCAGGTGGCTTGCAGGCCGCTGTCGAGCAGGTCGAACGTGTCGCGCAGTTGCAGCACCGTCGCGGTGTCGATGATGTCCTGGCTCGTCGCGCCCCAATGCACGTATTTGGCCGCTTCGGCATCGGCGGCTTTGACGCGTGCAGTCAGTTGCTTGACGAGCGGAATCGCGAGGTTGCCGCCGAGCGCGGCCTCGCGTGCGAGCGCGTCGGCGTCGAGCTGATTGGCCTGGCAGGCGGCTTCGATCGCGGGGACGGCGGTTTCAGGAATGACATGGTGCGCGGCCGAAGCGCGCGCGAGCGCGGCTTCGACGTCGAGCATCCGCTGCAGCGTGGCACGCGGCGCCCAGATGTCGTTCATCGGCTGCGTGCCGCAAAGAAGGCCAGTCAGGCGGGCGCTGGAGTCGAGCATGGTGACGTCGATGTTCGAGGGAATCGGAAGTGAAGTAGCGGCGCGGCGCGCGGCGGCTCGAAGCAGGCGACGCGGCGACGCGGCGGCGCAGTGCCGTGCTTGTGCCGTGCTTGTGCCTCGTTTATGCCGCAGTAGGTGCCGGGGTATTTTGCGCCAAACGCGGCCCGAGCGTCGCTGAAGTTGTCAGGCCAGCGCTGACGAGGGGTCTGCCGCGTCGGCGCTGGCCCGTTCGCGTGATGCCGCCTTCACACGGGAGACCTTCGGCGCGGCCGCAACGCAGACCGCCGCGGCGACGCCTCAATCAACCATCAGGCCGTGCGCGCAGACTGCGTGCCGTCGGTCATCGGCACACCGGTCAGCTTCAGCAGTTCGTCAAAGCCGATGTCCGAGAAAATCTCGCGCACGACGAGGCCTTCCTGCGTGACGTCGATCATCGCGAGGTCCGTATAGATGCGGTCCACGCACCCGATACCGGTGACCGGGTACGAGCACTCGGCGGCGATCTTGCTTTCGCCGTGCTTGGTCAGGTGCTCCATCATCACGTAGACCTGCTTCGCGCCGATCGCGAGATCCATCGCGCCGCCGACCGCCGGAATCGCGTCGGGCGCGCCGGTGTGCCAGTTCGCGAGGTCGCCCTTCGCCGACACCTGGAACGCGCCGAGCACGCAGAAGTCCAGATGGCCGCCGCGCATCATCGCGAACGAATCCGCGTGATGGAAGTAGGCGCCACCCGTCAGCAGCGTGACATGCTGCTTGCCGGCGTTGATCAGTTCGTCGTCTTCCTGGCCCTTCGCCGGTGCCGGGCCCATGCCGAGCAGACCGTTTTCGCTGTGCAGGAAGATTTCCTTGTCGGCGGCCAGGTGGTTCGCCACCAGCGTCGGCACGCCGATGCCGAGGTTCACGTAAGCGCCTTCAGGGATGTCCTGGGCAACGCGCTTGGCCATTTCATCGCGGGTCAGTTTCTTCATGTCGGTCTCCGGGTCAGGCAGCAGCGTCGTGAGGATTGGGCGTCGGGGCATGCGCCGCTTGCGGCACCGCGATCACGCGTTGCACGAAAATGCCGGGCGTGACGATCTCTTCCGGATCGAGGCCGCCGAGCGGCACCACTTCCGACACCTGCACGATCGCGGTCTTCGCGGCGCTCGCCATGATCGGCCCGAAGTTACGCGCGGTCTTGCGATAGATCAGGTTGCCCCAGCGGTCGCCCTTGTACGCCTTGATCAGCGCGAAGTCCGCATGCAGCGGCGCTTCGAGCACGTAGTGACGGCCGTCGATCAGGCGCGTTTCCTTGCCTTCGGCGAGCCTGGTGCCGTACGCGGTCGGCGTGAAGAAGCCGCCGATGCCCGCGCCCGCCGCGCGGATGCGCTCGGCGAGATTGCCTTGCGGCACCAGTTCGAGTTCGATTTCGCCGGCGCGATAGAGCGCGTCGAACACATAGGAGTCGGTCTGGCGCGGGAACGAGCAGATGATCTTGCGCACGCGCTTGGCCTTCAGCAGCGCCGCGAGGCCGATGTCGCCGTTACCTGCGTTGTTGTTGACGATGGTCAGCTCGCGCGAGCCCTGCTCGATCAGCGCGTCGATCAGCTCGGACGGCATGCCGGCCGTGCCGAAGCCGCCGATCATGACGGTCGCGCCGTCGTGGACATCGGCGACCGCCGATTGAAGTGTCTCGAAAATCTTGTTGATCATGTCGAATTTCCTTTGGGGGCGCTATGTGCCGCTGGGCTGACAGCCGTAACCGGCAAGGCTCGCGCGGAAACAGTCTCCGGGCATGCTGGCGACGGCTCGCGACGGGGAGAGCGGGCTGGCGCCTTCGATTGCTTCGCTGCTCAAATTGTTCGTTGCGTGAACAGTGATTCGTTTAGCGAACGCTTCGGCGATTATGGTTGTCCGGTGGGCGGATTGTCAAGGCAGGGAAACCCCCTTCATCATAGGTCGCCGCGCGCGGCGGCGAAGCTCTGAGTCGCGTTCGCGCAGCGCGCGAAAAAGCCGGCCGCGCAAAATCCCACTATGCTTATGGGCGATTTTTCAACTAGGCTCTATAGCGATACGGCATAGACACCGCATCGCCCCACCCGACCCGCAACCCATAACGAGCATGGCCGACACACAACTGGATCTGAACCTGATCCCCTATCTGGTCGCAATGGAAGACACGCGCAACGTGAGCCGCGCCGCCGAGCAGCTCGGCGTGAGCCAGCCGCGCGTGAGCACCGCGCTTGGCCGCCTGCGCGAATACTTCGACGATCCGCTGTTCGTGCGCACATCGAAAGGCATGGAGCCGACACCGCGCGCGCTCGCGATCCTGCCCGCCGCGCGCGACGCGCTGCTGCGCATCGAGAAAGGCATGCTCGACGTACAGGATTTCGATCCCGCGACGAGCACGCACACGTTCTCGATCGCGCTGTCCGACGTCGGCGAGATCGTGTTTCTGCCGCGTCTTTTGCAGATGTTCGCCGAGCGCGCGCCGTCCGCGAATCTGCGCTCGGTCACGCTGTCGCCGTCGCAGGTGGAACGCGGGCTCGAATCGGGCGATGTCGATCTCGCCGTCGGTTATTTTCCAGACCTGGCGGGCAACAACTTCTTCCAGCAGCGGCTCTTCACGCATCGCTTCATCTGCCTGATGCGCAGCGGACATCCGCTGTCGAAGGGGCCGCTCACGCTCGAACAATACGTGGCGTCCGGGCATGCGGTCGTGCGCGCCGAGGGACGCAGCCAGGAAGTGCTCGAGCAGTACCTCGAAAAGAAGCGCATCAAGCGACGCGCGGTGCTTGAAACGCCGCACTTCATGAGCCTGCCGTTCATCCTGGCGCGCACCGATCTGCTCGCGACCGTGCCGCATGCGATCGGCTTTGCGTACGTGTCGGAGCATGCGTCGATCATGCTCGTCGAGCCGCCGCTGCCGCTGCCGCGCTTCGACCTGCGCCAGCACTGGCACCGCAAGTTTCATAACGATCCGCGCGGCAGCTGGCTGCGCGGCGTGGTCGCCGAGCTATTCAACGATGCGATGGACGAATGGCCGAAGTAGCCGTGCGCAGCACGCCCGCGACTGCCCCGGCCGCGAAAGGGGCATCGGCATCTTCGGCGCAAAACATGGAACAATGACCTCAGTTACTGACCCCGCGCGCGCCGCGCAGCGTCGACGCGCGATCCAGGAGAGCGACGCATGACCAGCAGCAAGGCAAAGAAGACCAAACCCGGAGCGGCCGCCGAACGCCCGAGCCGCGAAGAAGCTGAGGCGGCCGTGCGCGTGCTGCTGCGCTGGGCCGGCGACGATCCGCAGCGCGAAGGCCTGATCGACACGCCGGCACGCGTGACGCGCGCTTACGAGGAGTTCTTCGCCGGCTACCAGGTCGATCCGCGTGAAATCCTCGCGCGTACCTTCTCCGAAGTGGACGGCTACGACGAACTGATCGTGCTGAAGGACATCCGCTTCGAAAGCTATTGCGAGCACCATATGGTGCCGATCATCGGGCGCGCGCACGTCGCGTATCTACCGAATCATCGGGTGGTCGGCATTTCGAAGCTCGCGCGTCTCGTCGATGCATTCGCGAAACGACTGCAGATCCAGGAAAAGATGACGGTGCAGATCGCCGATACGCTGAACGACGTGCTGCAGCCGGCCGGCGTCGGCGTCATTCTCGAAGCCGCGCATCAGTGCATGTCGACGCGTGGCGTGCATAAGGCGGGCGTCACGATGGTCACGTCGCGCATGCTCGGCACGTTCCGCACCGATCCGTCGACGCGGCGGGAGTTTCTGTCGATCGTCGGGAATCCGGGCGTGATGACAGTGCCCAATAGCTGACGCGGTACATATAGCCGGGGCGGGTTGCGGTTCCGTGGCGATGCGCCCCTGCCCCTGCCACTGCGAAGCCGGCGTGCGGCCCCCGCGCGCGATTTCTTCGACGTCGCCCGCAACGTTGCAGTAGGCTCGCGGGGTTGGCTGTTAGTTGCGTATTAGAGATTTAGGCGAACGCCGCCGCAGGCGCACATCCACGCAAGGCCGCGCACGCATGCTGGCCCAACAGCAGCAACAGGAGCAACAGGAGCGCCTCAATTGGTCGAGTTTCCGTTGTCGGCGGTTTCAACCTGGGGCAGCGCGATCGTGTTCGTCAACGTCCTGCTGACGCGACTCGGCGTACCGATTCCGGCCGTGCCGATGCTGCTGTTCGCGGGCTCCGCGATCGCCGCGGGCACGCTGTCGTTCTGGCCGATCCTCGGCGCGGCAGTGCTAGGCGCCTTGATCGGCGACGGCACCTGGTTCGCGGCCGGCCGGCTGTATGGCCGCAAGCTGCTCGCGTGGCTTGGCCGCCTTTCGCCCATCGTCGATACAAGGCTCGAAACGGCGCGCTCGCTGTTCGAACGCTATGGCGTGCCGCTCGTGTCGATTTCGAAGTTCGTGCCGGGACTCGGCCTGATCACGCCGCCGCTAATGGGCACGACTGCCGTCGACATCCGCATCTACGCGCTGTGGGAGTTCGCCAGCGTGATCGCGTGGGCGGCCTTCTGGCTGCTCGGCGGGGCGGCGGTGGAACGCGAGTTGCACATGCTGCGCGCGTTCGTCGAGCAGCGCGGCGGCACACTCGCCGACATGCTTCTTGCGGTGGCGCTCGTCTATCTGCTCTACCGGCTGTCTCTGCGATATCACGAACGGCGCCGGTTCGTGCGGGCCGCGTCGGCCTCAGCCACGCCGATGCCGGCCGCGCCGACGCACGCTTCACCGACGAGCGCCGCGTCGAGAATGCCGTGGCGCTGGCGACGCTCGGCTCGCATGGGCCGCATGGCGCCGTCCCGCGTGCTCGATGCGCGGCCCGGCGCGCCGCTGCTCGATCTGCGACGCCAGATTCCCGACGCGCTCGCGCTCGATCCGCATTCGCCCGAGCAGATCGACCGCGCGCTGCGCACGCACGACATGGTCATCTATTGCATCTGCCCGGACAGCGCGACCGCGCTCGAAGTCTCGCTACATATGCGCAACAACGGCTACACGCGGATTCGCGCACTGCGCGGCGGGCTCGATGCCTGGCAGCGGCGCGGCTTTCCGGTGGGCTTGCTGGCTTATGCGGACGGTTCGGCGGACGGTTCGGCTGCCGATCAGCCGCGCTCAGCGTGGCAGGGCGAAACATCAGCGGCGGTGACGTTGCGCGGTTTCGCGCCGCGCAGCGCGGAGCGCGTCTGAATCGCGCCGCGTCGCGACACTATGAGCCGCGAAAGCGCTCATCTGAACATCTGGCGCCAAAGCGCCGCCCCCTTGCGCGACGCTAGCAAGGATCGCACGCGCACGATCAGCCGAGTAGCTGCGACGCCGCGCGCAAGCGCCGTTTGCGTTTCCTGTCGAGCCAATCCAGCGCGGCCTCGATGTGATCCGCGTCGGCAAGCGACGCGGCATTGTCGCGCAACAGCGCTTCGCTGGCGACGGCATCGTTGAGCATGCCGAAGCGCTTCTGAATTTTTTTCAACCGCTTGAGCGCGCGCTTATGGCCGCCTTGAAGCACCGGCCCGAAAAACTCGAACAGATAGCGCAGTTTCTTGCCTCCTTTTCTGACATCGTGAAAGGCTGCGTAATTCGACCGTTTCGCACGGCGTGCGCGTTTGATGCGCTTTTTCAACGACCGCTCCGATGCCCCGATGCGCCGAGCGGCAAATTTGCGTAGCGCAACATCGGATTCGTGCGCGGCGTGCAGTTCCGCGGAAGTCGTGGCCAACGCATCGCGCAGCAGATGTTTGACGTCGGCATTCACTAACGTCGCCCGGCTGGTCGCCTGTGTGTCGCGGCGCGCCTGCTCGAGCTTCGGCATCAACGCTTGCGCGCCGCTGTCGTCTTGCCTGAGCAACCCGATCAGGATGTCCCAGTCGCGCGTTTTACCCGCCGCGGTGGCGAGAAACTTGAAGACCGCGCGTTGGCGGGTGTTTTCGCCCTTGTCGACCAGCGGCGCGAACGCCCACCACAACGACCGCAAGCGCCGCAGCGACACGCGCAGTTTGTGCAGCGCTTCGGGGGATGCGTCGTCGTGAACGCCTTTGGCTAGTCCGATCGCCTGATCGACCAGCGGCGCGGCGTACGACTTGAAGGCCTGCTGCGCCGGTGCTTCGCCTACCGGCTCGTTGACTGTCTCGCTCGCCTGCTTCATCGACGCTCCCTCGAAACGTGACCTTGGTTCCAGCGCAGCAAAGATGATGCCCAACGGCGATTCGCGGCGCATCCCAGCCCGCCGTCTGGTCACGCGTTGGCGCGTCGCGTCCGCAACGTCTATCCTCGACCGTAGGGCCGCGTATCGCGTGATGCGGCGAATGCTGTGGATTGACGATGCAATGTGCAGCGCGGCAAATGCCACCAACAGACCGTAGGAGGATGTATGCGAATACTCGTTGTCGGTGCGACGGGCCTGCTCGGCTCGCACATCGTGAAGCTGCTCGCCACCGAGCATGACGTGGTCGGAGCGAGCCGCAAGGGCTCCGAACTGCACGTCGACCTGTCGGACAAACGCAGCATCGAAGCGATGTATGCGCAAGCCGGCAGCTTCGACGCGATCATCTGCGCGGCGGGGGCGGCAAAATTCGCGCCGCTCGCGGCGCTTCGCGACGAAGACTTTTCTTTTAGTCTTGCCAACAAACTGATGGGCCAGGTCAATCTGGTGCGCTGCGGCGCCGGGCATGTTTCGCAAGGTGGCTCGTTCACGTTGACGAGCGGCGTGCTCGCGCAACAGCCGATGGAAGGCAGTGCCGCGGTCAGCATCGTCAATGCGGGTGTCGAAGCGTTCGCGCGCTCGGCCGCGCTCGAGTTGCGCGGCAAGTCACGCGTCAATGTGGTTAGTCCGGGATGGGTCGCGGAAACGCTCGAATCGATGGGCCGCGATCCGGCGCAAGGCGTACCGGCCGAGATCGTCGCGCAAGCCTATAAACGCTCCCTCGGCGGCAGCGCGAGCGGCGAAGTGATCAGCGCATCCTGAGGGCAACCGCTGCGCGGTCGCCGACCCCGTTTTAGTCATCGACTTGTCTAGTCCGCTTCGGACATCCTACCGCCCCCGACCGCCAGCCGGCGTAGTATTGACCGGCTGGAGCGGCCTAGCATAGGCCGCGCCGCGTCTTGTTTATGCGCCCCAATGCCGTCACGCAGTTGTCATCATTGCGACACGTGACGAAAGCAGCATCGAAAACTCTGCGACCTACTTTTTTGGGGCTCACGTCATGCCGGAACTTTCGTATCCGCAACCAGGCGCTACCAGCAGCAAAGGGCGTAATGCCGGCCTGTTCATTTTCGTCGCCCTGCTCATCGCCGGCGTCGTTTACTGCGGCGTGCACCTGATAGACGATCTGCAGCCTGTGCGCGAAAGCTCGGTGCTGCCTTATCTGTTGCTCGGCGTCGCACTGCTGATCGCGCTCGGTTTCGAGTTCGTCAACGGCTTTCACGATACCGCCAACGCGGTCGCCACCGTAATCTATACCCACTCGCTGACGCCGAATATCGCTGTGGTTTGGTCCGGCGCGTGGAATTTTCTCGGCGTGCTGACGTCGACCGGAGCGGTCGCCTTCGGGGTGCTGCAACTGCTGCCCGTCGAGCTGATCCTCCAGGTTGGCAGCCGCGCCGGCTTCGCGATGGTGTTCGCGCTGCTGATCGCCGCGATCATCTGGAATCTCGGCACGTGGTCTTTGGGCCTGCCGTCGTCGAGTTCGCACACGCTGATCGGCTCGATCATCGGCGTAGGGCTGATGAATCAGATGATGCATGGTTCGAACGGCACGAGCGGCGTCGACTGGAATCAGGCGCTCGGCGTCGGCAAGTCGCTGCTGTTTTCGCCGATCGTGGGCTTTTTGCTCGCAGGCTTGCTGCTGCTGATCCTGAAGGCCGTCGTGCGCGTGCCCGCGCTGTATGCCGAGCCGAAGGGCAAGGAGCCGCCGCCGTTCTGGATTCGCTGCCTGCTGATTCTGACCTGCACGGGCGTATCGTTCGCGCATGGCTCGAACGACGGCCAGAAAGGCATGGGCCTGATCATGCTGATCCTGATCGGTACGGTGCCCACCGCCTACGCGCTGAACAAGGCGGTCACGCCGGCGCAAACACAGAACTTCGTCGCGGTCGCGCATCAAACCGTGGCGACGCTGTCGCGTTACACGCAGGGCGCGGCGCCCTCCGCGGATCCGCGCGCCGACGTCGAGGCATTCGTGCGCTCCCGTCAGCTGACGCCCGCCACGCTGCCGGCGCTGCAGCAACTGGCCGAGCAGATCGGTCGCCAGGTCGGCGAATCGGGCTCGATGGCCGCGGTGCCGCAAGGCATCGTCGATAACGTGCGCAACAACATGTACGTCACGTCCGAGGCGATCCGTCTGATGCAGAAGTCCAATCAGCCGCAGTTCTCACCCGAAGACGCGAAGGTCATCGCCAACTTCAGAACGCAGATCGATCACGCGACCAAGTTCATCCCGCCGTGGGTCAAGGTGGCGGTCGCGATCGCGCTGGGTCTCGGCACGATGGTCGGCTGGAAGCGCATCGTCATTACCGTGGGCGAGAAGATCGGCAAGCAGCATCTGACGTACGGCCAGGGCGCGGCGGCGGAACTCGTGGCGATGGTCACGATCGGTGCCGCCGACGTCTACGGTCTGCCGGTGTCGACGACGCACGTGCTCTCTTCCGGCGTGGCCGGCACGATGGCGGCCAACGGCTCGGGCCTGCAATGGGCCACGGTGCGCAGCCTGATCCTCGCATGGGTGCTGACGCTGCCCGCGTCGATCGCGCTCGCCGGCGGCCTGTACTGGGTATTCCGCTCAGTATTCTGAGTTCGCTGATCGGGCGGAGCGAAGTATAAAAAAAGCGCGGTACGTTCATAGACGTACCGCGCTTATTCGTTGGCCAGCTATTTCCTACGCTCCGCTCTTTAATAGACCTCAGGCACGATCATTGACTGAGGCACTGGCTGGCGGCTATAGTCCTCGTGATAGACACGCGGCGGCAATTCGATATGCGGATGCTCGATCTCGTGATACGGCATCTGGCTCAGAAGATGGCGAATGCAGTTCAGGCGCGCGCGTTTCTTGTCGACGGCCTGCACGACCCACCAGGGCGCCTCGGGGATATGTGAGCGCTGCAGCATCACTTCCTTTGCCAGCGTATACGCTTCCCAGCGGCGCCGGCTTTCCAGATCCATCGGACTCAGCTTCCACTGCTTGAGCGGATCGTGAATGCGGTTCTGGAAGCGGATTTCCTGCTCTTCGTCGGTGATCGAAAACCAGTACTTGAGGATCTGCACGCCACTGCGCGCCAGCATCTTTTCGAATTCCGGCACCGAGCGGAAAAACTCTTCGTACTCGTCGTCAGTGCAAAAGTTCATCACGCGCTCGACGCCCGCGCGGTTGTACCAGCTGCGATCGAACAGCACCATCTCGCCGCCCGCCGGCAGATGCGATACATAGCGTTGGAAATACCATTGCGTGCGCTCGCGATTGTTCGGCGCGGGCAACGCGGCCACGCGGCACACGCGCGGATTCAGCCGCTGCGTGATGCGCTTGATCGCGCCGCCCTTGCCGGCCGCGTCGCGCCCCTCGAAGATCACGACGAGCCGGTGCCCGGTCGCGACGATCCAGTCCTGCAGTTTGACCAGTTCTCCCTGCAGCCGGAACAGTTCGCGGAAGTATTGCTTGCGCGCCTCGCGATGCTCGGGCGTAAAGCCGGTCGGGCCGTCGATGATGCGGTCATCGACTTCCATTTCGAGCTCTTCGTCATAGGCGTCGATCAGGTCTTCCTCGAAACGGCGTTGCCGCTCCGCCATCAGTTCGGTATCGGTTCTCGGGTCCGGCTCTTTCATTGCGGCTCTCCTCGCAACTGGAATGGGATGGCGCGCGGCGGCTAGCGCGACGCGGTCGCGTTCGATTATCAAAGCGCGAGGTGTCACCCGTGTTACCGCGCGGGCGGCCGCTGCACTTGCATGGCAATCCCCATGATAGCGAGTTTTGTCCGGTCGTCCGCCGCTAGCGCAGCGGCCGCGCGAAGCTCAGTTCGTGGCCGTCCGGATCGGTGATATGGAAATAGCGCTCGCCCCACGGCGCATCCGACGGCGCGCACGACGGCTGCAGACCCGCCGCCAGCGCCTTGTCGTAGATCGCATCGACGTCCGAGACGTAGAGGATCACGCGCCCCCACCAGTTGACCGGCGCGCGGGCATCGGCGATCAGGTTCAGATACGAGCCGCCGAACTCGAATGACGTGAAGGCCTCGCGCGGACCACCGAACTTCAGCGGGAAGCCGAGCGCTTGATAGAACGCGACGGCGCGCTGCATGTCGCTGGTGGCGAGCGTGATCGCGCTGAGGGATTCGATGCGGGGATCCGGCCGCGGGGGTTGCGGCGCTGAAGCTGTCGATGCGGACATGAAGGGGTCTCCGTGGCGCGAGCGAGCGACGGCTCGCGTGGGAAAGTGTCTCACACGCGGGCGCCACCAGTTTGGCCTTGAAAACCAGCGCGGCGCCCCGCATCTCGCAGCCCGTCTATCCGGAGCATCGTTATGGGAAGCCGCCCACGCTTCATCGATGACCTGTCGAGCGCCGCATCCGACGCCCCCGGGCCCCAATCCACCGACCTTTTGACTCTCGACGACGACGCGCTGCTCGACGCCTACTCCCGCACCGTGATCGGCGCACTGGAGCGGGTGCAGCAGGCGGTCGCGTTTATTGCCGTCGAACGCCGGCTGCCCGGCGAAGCGTCCGCGCATGGGCGCGGCGCGCGCGGCGGCACCGGCTCGGGCTTCCTGTTCACGCCCGACGGCTACCTGCTGACCAATAGTCACGTCGTACATGGCGCGACGCATGTCCAGGTGACGCTAGCCGACGGCGCGAAGTTCGACGCCGATCTGGTCGGCGACGATCCCGGCAGCGATCTCGCGGTGCTGCGCATCGGTTCGCCCGAGCCGCTGCCGCATGTCGAACTCGGCGAATCGTCGAAGCTGCGCGTCGGGCAGATCGCCATTGCGGTCGGCAATCCGCTCGGGCTGCAGCAGACCGTGACGACCGGCGTCGTTTCGGCGCTCGGCCGTTCACTACGCTCGAACTCCGGCCGCATGATCTACGACGTGATCCAGACCGACGCGGCTCTGAATCCGGGCAACTCGGGTGGGCCGCTGATCAATTCGGCGGGTCAGGTGATCGGCGTGAATACCGCGATCATTCCTGGCGCACAGGCCATCTGTTTCGCGACCGCGATCGATACCGCGAAGTGGGTCATCATGCAGATCTTCGCGCACGGCCGCGTGCGACGCGCGTATATCGGCGTGGCCGGCACGACCGCGCCGCTGCCGCGGCGCGTGCAGCGCTACTTCGGGCTCAGCGTGCAAAGTGGCGTGCACGTGATGGAGATCGTCAAAGGCAGTCCGGCCGCGCTCGGCGGCTTGCGCACCGACGACACGATCGTCGCGATCGACGCGCAGCCGGTGCAGGATGTGGATGGTCTGCAACGCACGCTCGACGCTTCACGTATCGACAGGCCGGTCAGCGTGACGGTGTTGCGCGGCGCGCAGCGGGTGGAGTTGACGGTGACGCCGGTGGAGCAGGCGGGGTGATGGAGGACGTCGCGTTGGATAGCCATGCGTGGAGGCCCAACGCGAAACCCTACCGAACCAGCCGCGTCGTCCCTCGCCCACGCGGATCGGCCGCCGGCTCCGGCGTGTCCCCGTCGATCCTGATGACCTGAACATCACCGGTGAAATCCTGCCTTTCCAGCTTGTAGCCCTTCGCCTCGAGTTGCTGCGCGAGTTCGCCCTCGATCGGCTTGTACGGCTCCGAATAGATCGTATTCGGGGGCAATAGCTGGTGATGGAAACGCATCGCGGCGAGCGCATCCGGCAGTGGCATGCCGTAGTCGTAGATATTGTTGATCACCTGGAAGATCGACGTGAAGATGCGCGACCCGCCCGGCGTGCCGATCACGAGCGCGACCCTGCCGTCTTTCGTCAAAATCGTCGGCGCCATCGACGACAACGGGCGCTTCTTCGGCTCAATCGCGTTCGCGTCGCTGCCGACCACGCCGAACATGTTTGCGGCGCCCGGCTTCGCGGAGAAGTCGTCCATCTCGTCGTTCAGCGCGATGCCGGCCCGATCCACGACGACGCCCGAGCCGAACGCGCCGTTCAGTGTGTACGTGTTCGACACCGCATTGCCCCATTTATCGACCACCGAAAAATGCGTGGTCTGCGCCTTCTCCGGCATCGATGTTCCGAGTCCCGGTTGAATGCTCCGTGTGTCCGACGGCACATTCAGATCGATTTCGGCCGCGCGCTTCGCCAGATACGGGTCGTCGATCAGTTGCGCGACCGGCACCTTGTAGAAATCCGGGTCGCCGAGATACTGCGCGCGGTCCGCGAACACGCGCTTTTCGAGCTCCGCGATCAGATGCACGTATTGCGCGGAATTGAGCGGCACGTCCTTGAAGTCGGGCGCGAGATCGGCCTTCATCTTCAGCAGTTGCACGAGCCCGACGCCACCCGAACTCGGCGGCGGCGCGGTGATCACGCGATAGCCGTTCCAGTCCGCCTGCACCGGTTCGCGCCACACGGCCTTGTACTGCGCGAGATCGGCCTTCGTCATCAGGCCGTGGCCGCGCATCGAAGCGGCGATCAGATCCGCGGTCTTGCCCGTGTAGAAATCTTTCGCGCCCTGGTCGGAAATGCGCTGCAATACCGCGGCAAGGTCAGGCTGTTTGAAGGTGACGCCCTGCTTAAGATTGCCGAAGTAGGTGTCGAAATTGGTCTTGCCCGCGAAGTCCCTTGCCGCATCGTCGCGCAGCTTCTGCAGTTGCGGGGCGACCACGAAGCCGTCGCGCGCATAGTGAATAGCCGGCGCGAGCACCTGCTGCCACTTCAGTTTGCCGAAACGGCGCTGCGCTTGCCACATGCCGTCGACGGTGCCCGGCACGCCCACCGCGCGATAGCCGATCAGGCTCATGTCCTTGATGACCTCGCCCTTGTCGTCGAGATACATGTTCTTCGTCGCGGCGAGCGGCGCGCGCTCGCGATAGTCGAGGAAATACGGCTTGCCGCCGACATACAGCGTCATGAACCCGCCGCCGCCGATGTTGCCCGCATCCGGGAGCGTGACCGCAAGCGTGAAGGCGATCGCGGTGGCCGCATCGACGGCATTGCCGCCCTCGTTGAAGATCTGCTCGGCGGCATCGGCGCTGTACGAGTCGGGCACCGCGATCGCCGAATCGGCAAGCACGACCGGTTGCGTCTTCGCGGGCGCTTTCGCGACGGCAGGCACCGGTTCGAGAAAAGCGGTCGAAATGCAGACGAGCGCGATCAGTGCGAAACCGCTGATCGAAGCGCTGGCTGAAGCTTTGACGTTGCGGAACAAGTTCATGTCCTCCTTATCGATGACGCCTGCATCCGTACCATTGCTTACGCTCTCCCGCGGCTGCCGCGCGCAATCTCATCACCCGCGTCTCGTGGCAGGCGCCGCGTAATCGGGATCGACAGGCACGAGAATAGACCGACGACGACAAACGCCGGCCAGAAATCGGAGAACACGATGGTCGGATGCCCTTGCACCTGATGCGAAATCTGCAGCACGATGCCCGAGATGGTCACGCCGAGGCCGAGCGACATCTGCTGGATGACGCTCGCGACACTCGTCGCGCGACCGACGTCGCTGCCCGGAATATCCGCATAGGCAAGCGTATTGAGCGACGTGAATTGCAGAGACGGAAAGAAGCCGCCCACCAGCACGATGCACCAGATCACCCAATGCGGCGTACCGGGAAAGAACAGTCCGTACACAGCGATCGCGAGACCCGCGCACGCGGCGTTGACCATCAGCACCGTACGAAAGCCGAAGCGCTCGAGAATGCGCGACGCCATCGTCTTCATGAATATCGAGCCGAACGCGGACGCGCACGTGATCGCGCCCGCTCTGAATGCGGTCATGCCGAGCCCTTCCTGCAACGCGAGCGGCAACAGGAACGGCACGGCGCCTAGACCGATACGGAACAGCGAACCGCCGATGACGCTCGCATGAAAACTCGGAATACGGAGCAGACGCAGGTCGAGCACCGGCAGCGCGACGCGGCTCGCATACAGCACATAAACCACCAGCAGCACGATGCCGGTCACGCACATGCCGACCGATTCTCGCGTCGACACGAGTTCGCCGCCGACCAGCGAGAGCCCGAGCATGAACAGCGAAGCTCCGCTCGCCGACAGCACGAAACCGAGCCAGTCGAGCCGGCCCGGATGCGGCTCGCGTGTATTGGCGATGTACTTGTTGGTCAGCCAGATGCCGAGCAGGCCGATCGGCACGTTGATCACGAAGATCAAACGCCAGTGCAGATAGGTTGTGATAAAGCCGCCGAGCGGCGGCCCGACCACCGGACCGAGCAACGCCGGCACCGTCAGATAGTTCATCGCGCGAATGAACTCCGACTTCGGCAGCGAACGGAAGATGATGATGCGGCCCACCGGCACCATCAGCGCACCGCCGATGCCCTGCACGAAGCGCGCGAGCACGAAGGTACCGAGCGAAGTGGAGGCCGCGCACATCAGCGAGCCCGCCATGAAGACGCCGATGGCCGTGCGGAACACGGTGCGAGAACCAAAGCGGTCGGCGACCCTGCCGCAGATCGGGATGAACACGCCAAGGCCGATCACATATGCGGTGACCGCTAGCTTCAGCGTGATCGGATCGTGACCGAGGTCGCGTGCCAGAACCGGCAGCGACGTCACGATGACCGTGCCGTCCACGTTTTCCATGAACATCGCGCACGCGACGATCAGCGGAACGATGAAAGCGCCTGGAGCAAGCAGCATTGTCATGGCGACGGGCGGCCAGCCATCAATGGAAAGCGTCGATTATGGCATCGCGGCGGCAACAAATGTTGTCGCGCGAGCGGATTTTGCCGTGCGCCGCCGTGCATCGACGGCACGTTGATTGGAGGTCCGGGTTGCGAACTCATAGGGCGCAAAATATACGGGATTCTGAAAGCTTGCTTTCATACCGCAGGCTTTTTGCAGCTTGAAATGCCGTTCGCGTTTCCGTCACAGAGCGCAACTCGCTGAATCGCTGTACAGTGCGAATCCAGTTGCGCCAGTCACTCGGAATCTTTCGATGTGCGGCACCGCTCGCGCCCTCCGAGGGATGGCGCGGTGGTTGCTAAATCCACGACATCGATTGTGGACGCCCGCCTACGCTCATGAACCGTCTTGTTGCCCCACTGCTGTTTGCCGCAGTCGCCGCGCTGCCGCTGTCTTCGTTCGCCGTGGAGCTCGGCGCGCCACTGGTATGCAATGAGAGCGGCCACCAGTTCATTGCTGATCTGATGCAGCAGCAGTTGATCAACCCGAAGCCGACGCACGTCGAAAGCAACTCGATCAACGCGTTCTCGCCGATGCCTGACGCGCATCTGACCGCGTTCGGTTTCCGCGTATTCGCGGTGGTGGGATTCGAAAAGGACGACCCGATATTCCGGGTCGGCGACGGTGAACCGGTCGCGCAGTCCGCGTATGGGGTCGTCGTGTTCGGCAGCGACGACAACGTGAAAAGCGCGCTCGCGAACGCCGGCAGTACGGCGATCGTGCATCACGTCGCGCCGCTGATCACCGCGATTTTTTGCAAGCGCAGCTAACCCGGTTCATCCCGGTCGACGAAATTCGTTCGCCACCCACGCCGCGGCGCTCGCGTTGCTGAGCTTGAACGTCGGCGCAACCTGTACTTGCGCGATCTGCTCGCCGAAAACATCGAGCGCGCTCAACAGTGCGTACGGCTCGTCTTCGTCGGGAATGATATCGAGAGTGATGTCGAGTTCGTCGTTGCCGTCCGCGCTCGTCACGCGCACCGCCTTATGCAGCTGCGCGCGCAGCTGCTGCTCGTGACGACGCAGCACTTCCGCCGCCGTTTTTACGAGCGTGTTGAACGCCGCTACGTCGAGCGGCTTTGGGTCCTTCTTGTTGCGGCCCATCGTCCACGGTCCGACGAGCGCCGGCTCCGCCTCGCCGTCCTTGATCATTTCGACGGCCCAGCCCTCGTCGTCTTCGTTCTTGACGATGCGCGCGGTCCAGCCGTTGTCGCGCCACAGACGCGCTTCATGCACGCTGTCTTCCGGTCCGGAAGAATCGTCGGTCAAGAACTCGGCAGGGGTGTCGGACGAGGAAAAGGGCATGTCGTTCATCACAGGGTCACTCACTTCGCGGGGCGCACAAACAGATTTTGAACCTGCGATTCTACCTGCCCTGCCCGCTTCGCCCTGCTCGCTCTGACGAACGGACAAGGCGCGTTCGGAACGGCGAAGCACGGTCAGCGGGCGAAAAGTTTGACTTGCCCGTATGCGACGATCTGTAAATCGGCTTCGAAAATCACATAAAAAAAACGCGGCCCGAAAGCCGCGTGTAAAAATGAAAAAGACTCCCTTTGGTCAAAGGGGTCTATCGGAATTATAAGTGGCATTTCACCGCGATTTGAGGCTTTCTCTGGAAGACTGCATTGCGCAAAACAGAGGGAATCAGCGCACACGGCGCCATCCGCGTCCCCTTGCACGGGTCCCGAAAGCCTTCATCGGATTTAACAGCGCATCTACCCATTCATCTTAAAAATAATTTCCTTTTCCAGACCTTCACTTACGCGATTAATTCACATAATCCGGAATTTGAAAAATGGATTGCTGTAGCGCGTAATTAAATATCGAATGAACGCATGGCCGCGCCAGTGACGACGTCGACGCATGCTCGGTATACTGCCCCGGCCGCCGTGCGACGCCGCGAAATCGCGTCGCCCGCACAGCGGCTTCGTCGCGAAGCATCGCGCTGTACGCCAGCGCTTCGCCCGCGCCTCACCTTCCCATGAACGGGACCGCCGACGATCTGATCATGAAAAGACCTCTGCTGCTTGCCACCGCTGTCGCCTTCACTGCCACCCTCACCGCTTGCGGTTCGTCGGGCGGCCCCGCGCGCGATGCGTCCGCGCCGCTCGTGTATGTCTCGTCGTCACGCACGCCTGCCTCCATCGCCGCCTGTCTTGAAGAACGTCTGCCGCGCGTGCGTACGTCGCACGCCGGTGCCGCGACCGAACTCGCGGTCGGCTCCGATTCGCATAATTCGTATTTCGTCACGCTGACGCCGCTCAACGGCAGCACGGTCATCAAGGTCATGCGTCCGGCCGATGCGCCCGACGATCCACCCGAAGAGGAGATGCGCTTCGATGTCGCGCGCTGCGCGACCTGAGCGGCACGCCGCACGTGAACGCGATGTGCCAAGGCTGATGCGCGAATTTTTATCGCGCGCATCGGCTATTTTTTTATCCGCTCATCTGCGAACATAGCCGCCCTTTGTTTTTCGCGCGGCACGCGTGCCGCGAGTTTCGATGGCATCCAGCAAAGCGCATCATGCGACCGGTTTCGCAGCCGGCATCATCGCGGCGGCGATCGTCGCGCGCAGCGGCGGCGGTCCGTTTCATCCGGCCGTGTTGCTCAGCTTCATCGCCGGCGTGGCCGGCAGCACCGCGCCGGACTGGCTCGAAGTCGCATGGTGGTCGCGCGCGCGGCGGCTGTGGATCACCCATCGCACGTTGACGCATTGGGGCATCGGCTGGCTCGCGCTGCTCGCGGTGTCGTATCACACGCTCGGACATTCGATCTACGCCGCGCCCGCGTTCGGCTTCGCGTGCGGCGGCCTGATGCATCTGCTCGCCGACTGGCCGAATCCGCTCGGCGTGCCGTGGATCGCCGGGCGGCATTCGTTGAATCTATGGAATAGCGGGCACTGCGATCTGATCGTCGTCGCGGCGTCGTGGGCGGCCGCATGGTTGATCGGCGAGCATGTGTGGCTGCACAGCATGCATGCGTTGCCATGGTTGCGCCATTGGCCGATCAGCTAGGCGCGGCGATGCATCCGGCCGCCGCTAGCTGTGTGTCACTGCCGCCCGTTGTCGGTGCGCTCTCCTTCGCGGACCTTGCCTTGCGATACGCTGCTGCCAGGCGGCACGCTATGCGTGAGCCACACGTTGCCGCCGATCACCGAACCGCGCCCGATCGTCACGCGTCCGAGGATCGTCGCGCCCGCGTAGATCACGACGTCGTCCTCGACGATCGGATGCCGCGCGTTGCCCTTGATCAGCGTGCCGTCCTCGTCGGCCGCGAAGCTCTTCGCGCCGAGCGTGACCGCCTGGTATACGCGCACGCGCTCGCCGATGATCGCGGTCTCGCCGATCACCACGCCGGTGCCATGATCGATGAAGAAGCTCGGCCCGATCGTCGCGCCCGGGTGAATGTCGATGCCGGTCGCCGAGTGCGCGATCTCGTTGATGAAGCGCGCGAGCAGCGGTACGCCGAGCCGGTGCAACGCATGCGCGAGACGGTGATGCGTCATCGCCCACACGCCCGGATAGCACAGCAGGATTTCGGTGATGTGCTGCGCGGCGGGGTCGCCGGTGAACGCCGCCTGGATGTCGCTGACGAGCAGCGCGCGGATGCCCGCCAGTTGCGTCGCGAACTCGCGCGCCACCGCGAACGCGCGCTCCCGCAATTCGGCGTCAGGCGTCGCGCCGAACTCGGGCAGAAAGCGCAGCGCGCGGCGAATCTGTTCGGCGAGCAGGCGCAAGGTGCTTTCGAGCGTATGGCCGACATAGTAGTCGACCGTCTCGTCGGTTAGATCGGGTGCGCCGTAATGCGTCGGAAACATCGCGGCGCGCAGGCCAGCCACGATATTGACCACCGCTTCACGCGATGGCAACTCGCGAATGCCGAGCGGATGCCGCGTGCGATGCAATTGTTCGCGCGAGGCGCGCAGATCGGCGACGATCTGTTCAAGGCCCCAGTTGTGGGAAGGCACGTTGGGCATAAGGGACGGCGCCATGCGGCGCTTGCGGTTCAAAGTGGGGATGCAGCAGAGATTACCGCGTTTTAACGCCGCCCGCGCGGCAGCGCGGAGGTCGGCTCGAATTGACTGCGTCGCCTTGCCTTGACTCGCGTTCGCTTGCGGCGGAACGCACGCACCGTTCCCTGATTTCAGATAGTCAGACTGCTCGCGTCGATCCAGCGCACGGCCCAATCGCGCGCGTGCGCGATCGCGGCGGCTTCGTCGGAGAAGCGCAGTTCCGTGGGGAAGAAACGGTTGGCGACCAGTTCGCCGTCGCTCGAGCGCGAGATCACCACATACGGTTGCCAGGAGCCGTCGCCCGAGCGCGCCGGTTCGCAATTCAGAAGATAGCCGCGATGTGTGAATGCAGCATCGAAGTGCATGAGTCACCCGCCCCTGAAGCCCCGTAACATTTTCTCAGTCGCGCGACCATTTGTTTGTTCGCTTTTTCCGACCATGCTGAAACAGCCGAAGTATTGCCGCCAATTTAACCGCGCATCGCTCGCAGGAGTAAGATGATACTCTGTAGAAAATACGCGTCCATTAAAAAAAACGAAGTGAATCGCGGAGTTCATCGCCACTCAATCGCGAGGCAACGCCACTCGCATCGAAGTATGGCGGAGAACGCATCGCGAAGCCCGCGCATAGCGGCGCCGTGCCAATCGGAACGGCTTTTGCTCCCTTCTTCGACCATGTCCTCTCAGGAGAATGCACGATGAACAGCGCGATTAGCAAACCGGAAAACGCCGGTACGAAACCGGACCCGAAGGACCCACGAAGCACGGACGTGCACAACGACCGTACGCACGACAGCACGGTCGACACCGACGGCAAGAACCGCGAAGCGGCCCGTCTCGCGGGCCACGGCGCGATCTCGCCCGACGCGATCACGACCAGCAATGCGACGCTCGAGAACAGCGTGCCCGAGTCGCTCGACGGCATGGCCGGTTTCGACAGCCGGGTCGGCGGCAATCATCTGCTGCTTGCGCTCGAGCCGGGCTACGCGGTAATCGACAAGGGCATGGCCGAGCCGGTTGGCGCCTACTCGGCCGACCATCAGTACAACGACCCGCGTCCGGTCGGACAGCGCCAGGAGCGTGGCCGCATTCACTACGCGCTCAATCATTTGCGGCCCGCGCGCGTGATCGAATTACATCGGGTGAAATAGGCGGGCGTGCGTATCATCCCTTTATACGCGCGCGTTCGAATCACCTTGCATATTCCGATTAATCAGGCAATGACGTCGCACGCACCGTTTAATTCTGGTGCGTGCTTTGCTTTGTTTAATGTGGGTTCGCTTAACGGAGTTGCGGATGAAAAGAAAGAATCGTCGTCATTGGTGCCACGGGGCACGCTGGGCCAAGCCGTCAGCGCGGAGCTGAAGGCGCGTCATTAAGTGATCGAGGTGTGCATATCTGCGCAGCGTGGAAGGCGCGCAGACGGGGCGCGTGTATCGCGTGGGGTACTGAGCGTCAGTGAATCTCCGGCTCGCCCGAGCCATCGGGACTCGCGCCGCCGCGCCGCAGGAAGTCGAAATCGCAGCCTTGATCGGCCTGCATCACGTGCGCCTGGTGCAGGGCGCCATAGCCGCGCTCGAAGCGCGCAGCGGGTTTGACCCACGCGGCCTTGCGGCGCGCGAGTTCTTCATCCGATACCAGCACGTTCAGCCTGCGGCGCGGCACATCGAGTTCGATCAGATCGCCGCTTTCCACCAACGCGAGCGGTCCGCCGACGAACGCCTCGGGCGCCACGTGCAGCACGCACGCGCCATAGCTCGTGCCGCTCATCCGCGCATCGGAGATACGCACCATGTCGCGTACGCCTTTTTGCAGCAGCTTGCGCGGAATCGGCAGTTGGCCCCACTCCGGCATGCCCGCGCCGACCGGCCCCGCGTGCCGCAGCACGAGCACGCAGCTTGCGTCGATGTCGAGCGAGTCGTCGTCGATGCGCGCGGCCATATCGTTGTAGTCGTTGAACACGACTGCGCGGCCCGTATGCACGAGCAGATGCGGCTCGGCCGCGCCGGGCTTGATCACGGCGCCGTCGGGCGCGAGATTGCCGCGCAGCACCGCGAGGCTACTGTCACGCAGCACCGGATTCGCGCGGCGGCGAATCACGTCGTCGTTGAAAATGCGCGCGCCAGCAAGGTTCTCGCCGAGCGTGCTGCCGTTCACGGTTTTCTGCGAGCCGTCGATCAGTTCGCCCAGTTCCGCGAGCAGCCCACGCAAACCGCCCGCGTAGAAAAAGTCCTCCATCAGGTAAGCGCCGGTCGGCCGGATGTTCGCGAGCACGGGCGTACGGCGCGCGATCTCGTCGAAGCGATCGAGCGTCAACTCGATGCCCGCGCGCCGCGCCAGCGCGATCATATGCACGACCGAATTGGTCGATCCGGACAGCGCGACGCAAGTCGTCACCGCGTTATCGACCGATGCCGCCGTGATCAGGTCCGACGGCTTCAAATCCTCCCACACCATCTCGACGATACGCATGCCGGTTTTCGCGGCCATCTGCGCATGACGCGAATCGGGCGCGGGAATCGACGCGAAGCCGGGCAGCGTGAAGCCCAGCGCTTCGGCCGCGCTCGTCATCGTCGACGCGGTGCCCATCGTCATGCAGTGCCCCGGCGAACGCGCGATGCCACCCTCGACGCCCTGCCAGTCATCCGGCGTCAGCGTGCCCGCTCGCAGTTCGGCCCAGTACCGCCATGAATCGGAACCCGAGCCGAGCGTCACGCCGTTCCAGTTGCCGCGCAGCATCGGTCCGGCGGGCAGAAAGATGGCCGGCAGATCCATCGAGATCGCACCCATCAGCAACGCGGGCGTGGTCTTGTCGCAGCCGCCCATCAACACCACTCCATCGGCGGGATAGGAGCGCAGCATCTCCTCGGCTTCCATCGCGAGGAAATTGCGGTACAGCATCGTGGTGGGCTTCTGGAACGGCTCGGACAGCGTCTGCACCGGCAGTTCGATCGGGAAGCCGCCAGCCTGCCAGATGCCGCGCTTCACTTCCTCGACGCGCTGCTTGAAATGCGTATGGCACGGATTGATCTCGCTCCACGTGTTCAGAATCGCGATGACCGGCTTGCCCGCGTATTCGTCGCGGTCGTAGCCCATCTGCGCCGTGCGCGAGCGGTGGCCGAACGAACGCAGATCGTTCGCGCCGTACCAGCGATGACTGCGCAATTCCTCGGGGGTCTTTCTCTTCGTCAACGTCTACTCCACGATTGCCGCCGACCATGGGTCAGCGCCTCTGTTCTTTCACGCGGGACACGATCTGCGTCGGGCTCACGAATTGTAGTGCGATCAGCACCCAGATCAACGTGATCGCCATATAGATCATCGCCATCGCATCGATCGATTGCGGCGCTCGCACGCCGGTGGAAAACACTGCGTAATACAACGCGACCACCAGCGTTTGCGTCGCCGGACCGGCCGTAAAAAACGTCAGCTCGAACATGCCGATCGTGCGCACCAGCACGAGCAGGCCTGCAGCCAGCATACCCGGCACGAGCAGCGGCAGCAGCACATAACGGAAATAGCGGAACGTGTTCGCGCCGAAAATGCGCGCGGCCGCCTCGAGATTCGGATCGATCTGCTCGATGAACGGCGTCATCACGAGAATCACGAACGGCAGCGCCGGTACCAGATTCGCGAGAATCACGCCCCATAACGTGCCGGCGAGTCCGACCTTGTACATCACGGTCGCCATCGGAATGCCGTAGGTGACGGGCGGCACCATCAACGGCAGCAGAAAGATCAGCATCGCGAGGCGCTTGCCTGTGAATTGCACGCGCGCGAGCGCATACGCGGCGGGCACGCCGAGCAGCACTGACAGCAGCACGACCGCGCCGACCACCTGCACGGTCACCCACAGCACGCTCGCGAGCTGAAAGTCGCTCCACGCCTGCGCATACCAGTGCAGCGTGAAGCCTTGCGGCAACGCGGTGCCGAACCAGCGCGTCGCGATCGAATTCACCGCGACGGTCGCGATCAGCAGCACGACGTTGATCAGGAAGAACGCCATCACGGCCCACACCAGCGCCTGCCAGATACGGCCCGGCAGGTTCGCGCGCTGACGCGCGTGTTGCGCGGGCTCGCGCGCGCCGTCGCCCGGCTGAGGCGCGGCGGAAGCGGAGGTTGACGCGGACCAGTCGGGCTGCGTCGCGCGGCGATCGGTCGTCATCAGCCTTTGCCTCCCGTTGCGGGACCACGATAGAACCAGCGACGCGCGCCGAGCAGCGCGGCGACCACCAGCAGTTGCACGAAGCCCATCACCATCGCGATCGCCGACGCAAGCGAATAGTCGTAGCTCTCGAACGCGGCTTCGGCCGCGGCAATCGACATCACGCGCGTCGGACCCGCGGGCGCGCCGAGCAGCACCGCGGACGGAAACACCGAGAACGCCTGCACGAACGACAGACACGCGGCCATCGTGAGCCCCGGCACGAGCAGCGGCAGATAGATGCGGCGAAACTGCTGCCACGGACTCGCGCCGAGCGTCGCGGCCGCGCTCGCGAGCGTGGGATCGATGCCGGTCACGTACGACAGGGTCAGCAGAAACGCGAACGGAAAGCCCGACACGATCAGCGACAGCAGCACGCCCGTGAAGTTGTGCGTGAGCCGCACTTCGCGCGTGTACAGATGCAGCGCCTGCAACGCCTGCGGCAACCAGCCGTGCGGACCGAAGTACGTGAGCATGCCGTCGGCGATCAGCACAGTGCCGAGCGTCACCGGAATCACCAGCAGCGTCGTGACGATCTTCTGATAACGCGAGTAGCGGCGCAGCGCGAACGCGACCGGCACCGACACGCCGACGTTGATCAGCGTGGCCGGTACCGACAGCTTCAGCGTGACGAGGATCGTCGGCCACATCGACATGTCGGTGAAGAACGTCAGATAGTTGGCCCATACCCCGCCGCCGTTCATCGGCCGGAACGACAGCGCGAGACCATACGCGAACGGATAGATGAACAGCGCGACGATAAAGAGCAGCGCGGGCGCGACGAGCCAGGCCTTGGCATCGCGCGGCGCGCGGGACCTAAGCGGGGGGACAAGCGTCGGCGTGTTCATGCGGCCTCGGCGTCGTAGACGAGCACGCACGACGGCCGCACGCGCAGCGTGATGCGCTCGCCCTCCGCGCATTCGCCGGTCACGCGCGCCCACACGTCGCCGAACGCGGTCTTCGCGCGCAGCAGCGAATCGTGGCCGCCGTATTCGACCGCGTCGATCAGCGCATCGAACGCGTTGTCGGCGCCGGGCTCGGCGCGCTCCATGTCTTCGGGACGCAGCGCGACACTGACGCGTTTGCCGTCGAAGCCCGCCATCGGCGTGCCGATGAGCCGCACGCCGTCCGCACTGACCGCGACACCATCGCCTTGCGTGCCCTCCAGCGTGAACTCGGCCACATTGCGATAGCCCATGAAGCGCGCGACGTGCAGATTGCGCGGCCGCGTATAGACCTCCTTCGGCGTCGCGACCTGCTGCACGACGCCCTCCCTCATCACGACGATGCGATCGGCCATCGACAGCGCTTCGTCCTGATCATGCGTCACGTACAGCGTCGCGCGTTCGAGTTGGGTATGGATGCGGCGAATCTCCGCGCGCATTTCGATGCGCAGCTTCGTATCGAGATTCGACAGCGGCTCGTCCATCAGGATCAGCGGCGGCTCGATCACGATCGCACGCGCGATCGCGACTCGCTGTTGCTGGCCACCGGACAATTGGCCGGGCAGCTTATGCTCATGACCGGTCAGTTGCACCAGTTGCAGGGCCTCGCGTGCACGGCGTGCGATCTCGCTTCTGCCCACGCCGCGCATCTTGAGCCCGAAGCCGACGTTGTCCAGCACGCTCATGTGCGGGAACAGCGCGTAGTTCTGGAACACCATGCCGAAGCCGCGCTTTTCCGGCGGCAGCACGTCGATGCGCCGCGCGTCGAGCCAGATGCCGCCGCCGGTGAGCGGCTGCAATCCGGCGATGCAGTTCAACGCCGTCGATTTGCCACAACCCGACGGCCCCAGCAGCGCGATGAATTCGCCACGCCGGATCGTCAGATCCAGACCCTGCAGCGCGGCGATCGCGTGGCCTTGCGCGTTCGTGAAACTGCGGCTCACCGAATCGAGCCGCAACTGCTCAAAGTGATGCTTCATGGCGTTTCCTGGTTCGCGTGGGGCGACGGATGTCGCGAGTGCCGCGCTTGCGGTAGGCGCGGCACATCAGGCAGTCAAGCCGAGGCGCGCGTGATCGCTGAAAACACGCAGCGCGGCGGGACCTCACGCCGCGCTGCGTTTCGCCTCGTTTTCCGTCGCAATGGTGAAGGCCTAACGGGTCTTCTGCGCGCCGATGTCGCTATCCCACTTCCTGAAGGCGGCGACCATCGCCGCTGCGTTCAGCGGCAAAGCATGCGGACGATCGGCCAACATCTTCGCGTATTCGGGCCGGCCATACTTTTGCAGTACCTCCTGGCTATGCGCGGGCGCCTGCTCGACGGTGACGCCCTTGATCGCCGGACCCGGATAGAAGTAGCCGTCGTCGTAGGTCAGCGCCTGCTGCGCGGGCTCCAGCATAAAGTTCATCATCTTGTACAGCACGTCGAGCTTTTCCTTCGGCACGCCCTTCGGGACCACCATGTAGTGCGCGTCGTTGACCCACGTCATGTTGTCGAACGGCTGTACGCGGAATTCGGCCGGCACGATGCCGAGCGCGCGCGGATTGATGTCCCAGCCGGTCACGGTCACGGTCATGTCGCGCGTGCCTTCGCCCAGTTCCTTCATCACCGCCGAGGTGCCGCCTGGATAGTACGGAATGCAGTCGTTCAACTGCTTGAGGAACGCCCACGTCTTGTCCCAGCCATGCACCGGGTCCTGCGGGTCCTTGTCGCCGAGCACGTAGGGCAAGCCCATCAGGAACGTGCGGCCAGGACCGGAATTGGCCGGGCGCGCGTAGATCAGCTTGTCGGGGTGGGCCTTGCACCATTGCAACAGTTGCTCGGGCGTCTTCGGCGGATCGCTGACCTTGGCCGGGTTGTATTCGAGCAGCGGACCGGCCGGCATATATGCGACCACGAGCCCATAGCCTTGCGCGAGGTCCTGCATCTTGCGGGGGCCCGGCGCGTACTTGTCGAGCGCACCCGGGAACTGCGCCGCGTTGTCGGGCAGCAGCTTGATCCACAGGTTCTGTTCGATGCCCGCCGCGAGCGCGTCGGTGCCGGTCAGCACGAGGTCGATGTCCGAGCGGCCCGCGGCCTGCATCGCCTTGATCTTGCCTGGCAATTGCGGCGCGGGCGCGTTCGTGAACGTGGTGTTCGCGACGAGATTCGGATACTTCGCCTTGAACGCCTCGAAGCCCTTCTGCGTGAGTTGAAGATCGCCGGCTACGTCGACGATATTGATCGTGACCGGATCGGCCGCGTGCGCGGCAACGGAGTACACCGCGCTCGCGGCGATACAAACGGATACCAGCTTGAACGACAACCTGCGCGAAACAGTCATTGCGTCTCCTCGCTTCTTGGTATGGAAGCCCACCGGTCGATGCGGTGCGGGCGGTGTCTTTCTACCAATGGAACATAGCGAAGCGCAACAGCCGATGTCAAGCAAATAGTCGAGCGTGCGGGTGGTGCGCGAAAACGGCTTGTTTTACGTGAAATCCTTGCTGTTCAACGCCTGGCAACGCGCGTTAAGGGCAAACCCGAGCACCCGCCACGGTTGCAATACAGGTTGTTTGGTAAGCGGACAACTGCTCAGCCGCCGCGCACGCCCTGGGTATTCACAAACAGCGAATACAAGCCGTGACTTGCCGCCATGAACAGACGGTTGCGATGCCGTCCGCCGAAGCACACGTTCGCGCAACGCTCCTGCAGCGCGATATGGCCGAGCGGTTCGCCCCGCGCGGTGAACACGCGCACGCCGTCCAGCTCGTCAGTGCCCATGCCCCAGCCGCACCACAAGTTGCCGTGCACGTCGACACGAAAACCGTCGGGCGTGCCCGGACCCGCATCGATCAGCACGCGGTTGTTCGACAGCGTCGTGCCTTTGCCATTGGCCTCGACATCGAACGCACGGATCTTGCGCGGCTCGCCGCGCGACTCGACGACGTACAGCAGCGATTCGTCCGGTGAAAACGCGAGACCGTTCGGACCGAGCACGTCGTCGATGACCATCGACACCTCACCCGACTGGCCGTCGATCCGATACACGCATGCTTTCAGCTCCGACTGCTGCTGCTCGCCCTCGTAGAAACCGTCGATGCCGAAGCTCGGGTCGGTGAACCAGATCGAGCCGTCCGACTTCACGACCACGTCGTTCGGCGAATTGAAGCGCTTGCCCTGATAGCGATCGGCGAGCACGGTGATCGAGCCGTCGTACTCGGTGCGCGTCACACGCCGCGTCAGGTGCTCGCAACTGACGAGACGCCCTTCGCGATCGCGCGTATGGCCGTTCGCATTGTTCGACGATTGACGGAACGTGCTGACCGCGCCCGTCGTTTCGTCCCAGCGCAGGATGCGGTCGTTCGGGATGTCGCTCCACAGCAGATAGCGTCCATCGCCGAACCACACCGGTCCCTCCGACCAGCGCGTGCCCTGATACAAGCATTCGACCGACGCCGACGCGAGGATCAGCGACTTGAAGCGCGAATCGAACACGCGGATGGAGGGATCTGGATAACGTCGGCTGTGGTCGGTCATGCGGTGGTCTGCCTGTCGGAGCGGTTCGATTGGGTGCGCGCGAACTCGCGCTCGAGCGCGAGTAGCGTGCCTGCGGTCTGCGCGATCTTCGCATGATGCTCGCGCGGTGTCGAACTGAGCAGCGGCAGCAGCGGCCCCATGTCGGCGAGGCCCGTGAACGAGATCGCATCGTGCAACACGCGGATTAGCGAGATGTCGTTGCGCAGGGTTTCGAGCGGCATGAACGCATCGTACAGACGTTCGGCGGTGTTGTTGTCAGCGCGACCGGCGCTCTGGCCGCTCTGGCCGCTCTGGCCGCTCTGGCCGCTCTGGCCGCTCTGGCCGCTCTGCACCGCGCGCAGCAGCGCCATCACCATGCTCGGCGCGATGCAGCCGCTACCGGTCGTCCAGGCGGCGAGTCCAAACTCGCGCAGATGCACGAGCGCCGGCCGCTCGCCCATGCCCGACACGATCTTCGTGGCCGGCACGCGTTGCAGCAGCCGGCGCAGATACGGATCGTCAGCGGGATTGTCGCGCGGGATCGCATATTTGACGGCGCTCAACGTACCGCGCTCGACGAGCCGCGCGAGCGTATCGACATCGACGTAGTTTTCGCTTTTGAGATACACCGTGAGCGGCATGCCGGCCGTGTCGGCGATCCGCGTGAGGCCGGTCTCGACGCCCTCGAACGTGGTAAAGCCGCCGAGCGGCAGCACCATCGCGGTGCGGTAACGCGTCTGCGCGAGGATGCGCGCCTGATCGAGCATCTTGCCGTAGTCGGGACCGAGCGCCGGAATCACGCGAGTCCCGGGGCCCGCTGCGTCGGCGAGCAGCTCCAGCAGCTCGCGGTATTCGCTGAGCGCGACGTGATAGAAGTTCGCGTTGCCGCCATACAGTAGCGTGCGCACGCCGCCCGCTTCGATGTAGCGGATCAGCGCGAGATTCTGAGCAGGGTCGAGCGTGTAGTCGGCGCGCCGCGCGAGCGGCGGCACGGCCATGACCGACGCGGCGAACTCGGCGTCGCGAAGCGGAGATTCGTTCATGATGGTCGACGCGGAAACGTACAAGGCGGAGGTTTCACGGTAGCATCGGCATCACAATGTTGTCAAACAACTTGCGCGTAACGATAGCCCGTCGTGGCGGCCGGCGTCGAATTGCCCGGCGCAGATCACCAAATTTCCTTTTGTATAACAATGGAGCCGGCCGGCACGCCGTGTGGCATCGGCGCCGCAGCCTCTTTTTGCGCGAGCAGGACGCGCGGCGAGCAATAACCCGCTTTCCCAGATAATCGGGTAAATGCGATTAATTCAAAGAGTGTGACGGAAATAATGCTGTCAATCGAACACCTTAAAATGCGATCGCGGGGCGCCGATTAGCCGCGTTATTCACCCGGAATCGCGGGCGGGCTAAAGATTATTTCAATCACGCGGCGGCTATCGTTTACCCCGCAGAGCGCCGGTGCATTGCGCCCCCGTTTTTAGTGATAGATTATGCGGACCAAAAGAGCGGACCGCAGAGCCCGCCAATAACCGCGAACGAGATGTTTGCGAGCCCGAGAGAGCCAAAAAATTGTCGCTACACTTTATCGAGCAGATGGCACCGCTACTGGACGCCGCCGACGAGGCGGAATGGTTCGGCGCGATTTCGGGCCTCGCCGAAACGTGGGGCTTCGACAGGATTCTGGTCGCAATGCTGCCGCGGCCGACCATGCGTCTCGAGGACGCTTACCTGCGCAGCACTTACGCGCCGGCATGGCGCCAGGCGTATGACGAGCAAGGCATGGTGCATATCGACCCGACGGTCACGCACTGCCTGTCACGCTCCGCACCGCTGATCTGGACGCCAGAGATTTTCGCCACCCCGGCACAGCAATCCCTGTACGAGGAAGCTCGCTCGTTTGGCCTGGGCGCGGGCGTGACGCTGCCGATTCACGGGCCGAATCAGGAAGCCGGCATGATGTGCTTCGTCAATGACGACAACCCGTCTGACGGGTTCAGGCGTCATGTGAACGCCGCCTTGCCGAACCTCGTGCTGTTGCGTGACCTGGTGATCGACACCAGCAAACAGCATCTGAATTCGCACGCACAGACCCTGATGCCGAAGCTCACGCCGCGCGAGCGCGAATGTCTGAAATGGACCGCACGCGGCAAATCCACCTGGGAGATATCCCACATTCTGAGTTGCTCGGAAGCCGTGGTGAACTTCCACATGAAGAACATCAGGGCGAAATTCGGCGTGAATTCGCGGCGCGCGGCAGCCGTGATCGCCGCGCAGCTAGGGCTTATTGACCCGGGTTGAGCAGCGCGGCCGCATCGCGGCTGTACATCACGCGCTCAGCGCGGCCCAGATCGGCGTCCGACACGGTCTTGGTGAAGTACAGGCCAAGCAGGATCGACACCGGCGCCGGGATCTCAGCGCCCGACTCGAAGCGGCTGCCGCGCGACTGCGTGACGCCGAAGCGAGCCCAGAATCGGCGCTGGCTCTCTTTTTTCTTCTTCCGGTAGGCAATGATCAGAACGCGATCCACTGCCGAAGAGACCTCCGAAGGACGCGCCTGGAGGTGGGTTTGCGGTTGCCAGTGATTGTCGAGGAATTCCATTTTGGAGCCTTGTAGGTTGGGGGCCGATACGTGTTTGAATTTTGCGATACCCGATAAGCATCCACACCTATCCAGGTAGGTAGGTGGCACAAAGATTCAGAATGCATAAGTTTTCCTGCGTAACTGGCACCCCCAACGCGTACAGGAGAGCGTCATGCAAACCACGATCCGAATTGGACTCCGGCAGGAATTCGACAATCAGCTGATCAATGAGATGTACCGCCTGCGAGCCCGGGTCTTTCACGGCCGGCTCGGTTGGGAAATTCCGACCATCGCGGGGATGGAGATAGACGGCTACGACGCGCTCGGGCCGTACTACATGCTGATTCAGGGCGAAGATCAACGGTTGCGCGGGTGCTGGCGCCTGATGCCGACCGAAGGTCCGAACATGCTGAAAGACACCTTCCCGCAACTGCTGCATGGCGCGGCCGCGCCGGTCGGGCGCCACATCTGGGAGCTGAGCCGCTGGGCGATCGAAACCGGCGGTGAGGAACAGTCGTTTGGTTTCACGGATATGACGATCCGTGCAATTCAGGAAGTGATGCGCTTCGCGCAGCGCACGGGCATCACGCATTACGTCACGGTGACCACCACGCCGATCGAGCGGATGCTGCGCCGAGCCGGCCTCGACATCAGCCGGCTCGGGCCGCCGCTGCAGATCGGCGTCGAGCGGGCCGTCGCGCTCGACGTCGCGGTGAGCGCCAAGACACTGACCTCGCTGTTCGGGCCGGTCGCCGTCGCGGCTTGAGCGGCGCCGGAGCGCGGCCTCACGAAAGTCGCGATGCGCTGACCCGCGCGCGGCTCAGGAACCGAACATCCGTTCCAGCGCGTTCTCGAGATGCGCGCGCATCGCGGCACCCGCGGCAGCCGCGTCCTTGCGGCGGATCGCGTCGAGCACCGCCATATGCTCGGCCTGCACCAGCCGCTGCCGCTCCACTGTTTTGACGAGCGACAGGTTGCGCGACAGGTTCATGCTGAACAGGATCTGCTCCTCGATGAACGACATCACCGTGATGAAAAATGGATTCTTCGACGCGCGCGCGACCGCCTGGTGGAACAGGAAGTCGTCCTTGGCGCCGATCCCCTGCGCCTCGATGATGCGCTCGAGCTCGTCCCACGCATGCTGGATTGCCGCGATGTCGTCGGCATCGGCCTTCAGCGCCGCCTGCGCGGCCGCGCCCGCCTCGGTCACGATGCGAAATTCATAGCAGCGGCGAATATCGGACAGCGTCTCCAGCGGCGCGAAGCGGCGCACATCCGGATCGGGCCGCCGCTCGACGGTCGTGCCCGAGCCGTGCCGCGTCGAAATAATGCCGTCGGCTCGCAATCGCGCAAGCGCTTCGCGCACCGTCGGCCGGGACGTGGCGAAACGCTCGGCCAGCGCGTGCTCGGTCGGCAATCGCTCGCCTTCCTTGTACTCGCCTTCGAGGATGCGGTTGAGAATGTCGCCGTAGATCTGGTCGGGTAAGCCCTTGGTTTTTCGATCGTTCATCAGCGGACTGGCCAACTTGTCAAATATGGCCTGATTGTAAGGCCAACCCCGTTTCGGCTTCAGCAAAGTTGTGCGGTTGTAAGCAAACGAGGCCGCTCGCGCGCGCCGCCGCGCCCGCCAGTTTGGCGGCGGGCGCGGAATATTTGGCAAATGTTTGATTTACATCTTGGTGCGGTGCATCTTTTCCGGCCATCATCGAAGCTTCATTGGTATAAGACATCAATAATCCCTGCCGCGGCTAGCAATGTGGCAGACGCATTTTTGACGCGGAGCCGATATGTACACACGCATCCTTGTAGCGGTCGACGGCAGCAATACCTCGCGCCGGGCGTTCGCAGCGGCGCTCGATCTCGCCAAATCGAATGGCGCGGTGTTGCGGCCATATTATGTCGTCGAAAATACGCCGATGTATTTCGAGGCGCCCGGCTACGACCCGTCGATCCTGCGCAACCGTCTGATCGAGGAAGGCCAGGAGTTGCGCGCCGAGTTTTCGAAAGCAATGGCCGAGCAAGGTGTGCAAGGTGACCCGGGGGTCTCCGAGGCTTCGTCGCTCGGCGATGTCGCCGACATCGTGCTGCAGGCCGCGGCCGAATTCAACGCCGACCTGCTCGTGATGGGCACGCACGGCCGACGTGGCTTTCAGCGGCTGATTCTCGGCAGCGTCGCCGAACGCTGCGTGCGCCAGGCCACGCTGCCGGTTCTGCTGATACCGTCCGCCGCGGGCACCGACAAGGAACCCGCCTGACTCTTTCATCATGCGCAGGGCGGCGCGCCACTCATCGACGCGAGCCGTCGTCATCACCCACGGCGACTCACCTTCCCACGTTCGCAAGAGCACGTGCCGTCGCTCGGGACATCCGGGCAGCGCAAGCGTCACTTTGCCGCCAGCTGCGTGTCATAGCCGGTGGGACAATTTCACTACTACGATAAGCGCGCGCAGAACATGCTGACTCCTACTGCTGTTACCCGTTCCTCGACCCGCTCTGCCGGCAACGCCGAGCGCGGCAGCCGCGAGGCCGTGGCGTCACGCGCAACCGCACGCACCGCCGCGCGCTGCTCGAGCTGTTCGATGCGTCAGATCTGCATGCCGCAGGGGCTGTCGGCGGAGGAACTGCCGAAGCTCGAAACGCTGATCTGCTCGGCGCGCTCGGTGCCGCGCGGCGAAGCGCTGTATCGCAGCGGCGAGCGCTTCGACAATATCTACGCGGTGCGTTCGGGTTCGATGAAGACCGTGATGATCCATCGCGACGGCCGCGAACAAGTCACCGGGTTGCGTCTCGCCGGCGAGCCGCTCGGGCTCGACGGCATCAGCGCGGACGTCCATGCATGCAGCGCCGTCGCGCTGGAAGACAGCACGGTGTGCATCGTCCCGTATAGCGCGCTGAAGCTGCTGTGCCGCGAAATCGGTTCGATCCAGGAGCGCATGCACAAGCTGCTGGGCGCGCAGATCGTCAGCGAGGCCGCGCAGATGATGGTGCTCGGCTCGCTGTCCGCCGACGAACGCGTCGCAGCCTTCCTGCTGGACGTGTCACAGCGCAATGCGCAGCGCGGCTACTCGTGGTCGGAATTCAATCTGCGCATGACCCGCGAAGACATGGGCAGCTATCTCGGCATGACGCTTGAAACCGTCAGCCGCACCCTGTCAAGATTTCAAAAGCGCGGCCTGATCGACACGCAGGGCAAACATATTCGCATCGTCGATCTCGAAGGGTTGCGGCAGGTCTGAGCGAGCGGGCTGGCGGGCTGGCCGGCTGAGCGGTTGTGCCGTTCGTCTTGGCACGCCGCCTGCGAGGGGGTACAGTTTTCCGATCGTCCCCCCACGGAAACCGTGTTGCATGGAGACCCGGCCCAATGAATCGCGACCCTGTCCCGCATCATCCGCTCGTGCAGCGCCTGCTCGACGCGCGCCAAATCACCGACGACCTGTTTGCGATCGTCAAACCCGACTACCTCTATGAACGGCCGATCCGCGAGCGTCACCGCGTCGTGTTCTACATCGGCCATCTCGAAGCGTTCGATCGCAATCTGCTCGACCAGCGTCTGTTCGATCTGCCGGCTTTCGCGCCGGAACTCGACCAGCTGTTCGCCTTCGGCATCGATCCGGTAGACGGCGGCTTTCCCACGGATCAACCCGGCGATTGGCCGTCGCTCGACCGCGTGCGCGAGTATGCGACGCGCGCGCGACGGCAAATCGACGCCGCGCTCGGCGAATCCGGCAACCCGGCGCGCGACGAGGCGGCCGTGCAGTTGCTGAACGTCGCGATCGAGCATCGGTTGATGCATGCTGAAACGCTCGCGTACATGCTCCATCAGTTGCCGCTCGCGCACAAGAACACCGCGTTGCGCGAGCCGGTGGTGACACGCGCGGAGCGGCGCGACGCGTTGTCGTCGATGGTCAGCGTGCCGGCCGGCACCACAGTGCTCGGCATGCCACGCGAGGCCGGCCGCTTCGGCTGGGACAATGAGTTCGGCGAATTGGGCGTGGACGTGCCCGCGTTCGAGATCGATCGATACATGGTCACGAACGGTGCGTTCCTCGAGTTCCTCGAAGACGGCGGTTATCGCGAGTCGAAGTGGTGGTCGCCGAAGGACTGGGCGTGGAAGGAAGCGGAACACATCGAGCATCCCGCCGGCTGGTCGCAACGCACGGCGCAGGACGGTCGCGCCGCATGGACGCTGCGCACGATGTTCGACGACGTGCCCTTGCCGCTCGACTGGCCGGTCTACGTGAGCCACGCCGAAGCGAGCGCCTATGCACGCTGGGCCGGCAAAGCGCTGCCGACGGAGGCGCAATGGCAACGCGCGGCGCACGGTGCGCCGCAAGCGGCATCGGGGAATTTCGATTTCCGCAGTTGGGATCCACGGCCCGTCGACGCGCATCCGGACAACGTCAGCGCGTTCGGCGCGGAAGGTCAGTTCGGCAACGGCTGGGAATGGACCTCCACGCTATTCGAAGCGCTGCCGGGCTTCGAAGCGTTTCCGTTCTATCCCGGTTATTCGGCCAACTTCTTCGATGGCCAGCATTACGTGCTGAAGGGCGGCTCGGCGCGTACCGCGCTGTGCATGCTGCGGCCGGAGTTTCGCAACTGGTTTCAGCCGCACTATCAGTATGTGTACGCGGGGTTTCGGTGTGTGCGGGGTTGTGACTAATAAAGCGGAAGCTGAGATCTTTCTTCGTCTTCCGCTTTATTAGTCAGGAAGGTCAAGCGGGTAATTCTTTCTTGTCATCTCCTCCATATTTCGACTAATATCGAAATATGGAAACGAACCAGACCATCGCCGCTCTAGCGGCACTCGCGCACGAGTCGCGGCTCGCCGTCTTTCGCGCCCTGGTGAGGGCCGGCCCCGAAGGCATGCCCGCCGGCCAGATCGCCACGCTGCTGGATGTCGCGCCGTCGTCCCTTTCCTTCCACCTGAAGGAACTGTCTCATGCGCAGCTCGTCACCAGTCGGCAGGAAGGCCGGTTCGTCTACTACTGCGCAAACTTCGAAACGATGAACGGCCTGCTGGCCTATCTCACCGAGAACTGCTGTGGCGGCAACCCCTGTTCGCCGGCATCAGCGTGTTTTCCCTCCAGGGAGAGGCGGTCATGAAGCGCTTTCACATTCACATCGCCGTCACGGATCTCAATGCGAGCGTCCGCTTCTACTCAGCGTTGTTTGCGGCCGAACCGACCGTCGTCAAGAGCGACTACGCGAAATGGATGCTCGACGACCCGCGCGTCAATTTCGCGATCTCGCAACGCGGCGCCACGCCGGGACTCGACCATCTGGGCGTTCAGGTCGAAAACGAAGCCGAGCTGGACGAGATGCACTGCCGGCTCGAAGGCGCCGCGTTACCGGTCGACGCGCAAATCGGCACGGCCTGCTGCTATGCGAACTCGGACAAGTACTGGACCGTCGATCCGCAGGGCATCGCATGGGAGTCGTATCAGACTTTGAACGACATTCCGGTATTCGGCGAGTCACGCAATGCGCAGAACAGTGCACCTGCTTCTGAGGTCGCAGCGTGCTGCGCTCCGTCGTCGGGCAAATCGGTCGGTGTCCCGGTCGGGTCTTCGTCGTGTTGCTGAGTCCGGCGCGCAATTCAATGAGGAGCGTATGACGACCAACGTCTTGATCCTGTGCACGCACAACTCGGCGCGCAGTGTGCTCTCTGAAGGGATGCTCAACCACTGGGCACGCAAGCTCGGCAAGGACGTGCGCGCGTTCAGCGCTGGCAGTACCCCGAGCGGCCGCATCAATCCGTTCGCGCTCGAAGCGCTGACGAACGCCGGCATCGATACCGAAGGCTATCGCAGCAAGAGCTGGGATGAATTCGCGCAGGATGGCGCGCCGCCCATGCGCATCGTCATTACGACGTGCGACAGCGCGGCTGCCGAGCAGTGTCCGTTCTGGCCCGGTGCTCCAGTCAAGGTGCACTGGGGCTATGCCGACCCGTCGAACGCACCCGGCGGCGACGAAGGCAAACGTCAGGCGTTCGAACTGACACGCCAGGCAATCGGCTATCGCATGCTACAGCTGCTTGAACTTCCCCTGGACCGTCTGGGCAATGCCGAGCTTCAGCAGGCACTCGACGACATCCTGCAAAGCTGAACCCTTTTCCATCGATTTGCCCCATGAATACCCCCAACATCGCCGCTGCGCGCAAAAGCGCGTCTAAGCCGGCCATCAGCTTCTTCGAGCGATACCTGACCGTGTGGGTCGCGCTGTGCATTGTCGCGGGCATCCTGCTCGGCCAGGTGCTGCCTGGCGTCTTTCAGGCGATCGGGCGCATGGAGTACGCCCACGTCAACCTGCCGGTCGGGCTGCTGATCTGGGTGATGATCATCCCGATGCTGGTCAAGGTCGATTTCGGCTCGCTGCATGAAGTGCGTCAGCACATCAAGGGCATTGGCGTCACGCTCGTCGTCAACTGGCTCGTCAAGCCGTTCACGATGGCGTTCCTCGCGTGGCTCTTCATCAAGCACCTGTTCGCGCCGATGCTGCCCGCCGTGCAGCTCGACAGCTATGTGGCCGGGCTGATCCTGCTGGCCGCCGCGCCCTGCACCGCGATGGTGTTCGTCTGGAGCCGTCTGACGGGCGGCGATCCGCTCTTCACGCTCTCGCAGGTCGCACTCAACGACAGCATCATGGTGGTCGCGTTTGCGCCGCTCGTCGGCCTGCTGCTCGGTATCTCGGCAATTACGGTGCCGTGGGCGACGCTGCTCATGTCGGTCGTGCTCTACATCATCATTCCGGTGATCCTCGCGCAGATCCTGCGCAAGGTGCTGCTCGCCAGTGGAGAGGCTGCTTATGAGGCAGCAATGGCGAAAATCGGTCCCTGGTCGATCACGGCGCTGCTCGCTACGCTGGTGCTGCTGTTCGCCTTCCAGGGCGAAGCCATCCTGAAGCAGCCGCTCGTGATCGTGTTGGTCGCCGTGCCGATCCTGATCCAGGTGCTCTTCAACTCGGCGCTGGCGTACTGGCTTAATCGTGCGGTCGGCGAAAAGCACAATATTGCCTGCCCGTCTGCCCTGATCGGCGCATCGAACTTCTTCGAGCTGGCCATCGCCACTGCAATCGGTTTGTTCGGTTTCAATTCCGGCGCCGCGCTCGCGACTGTCGTGGGCGTGCTGATCGAGGTGCCGGTCATGCTGCTTGTTGTATGCATCGTCAACCGCTCGAAGAACTGGTACGAGTGCGCCTGAAGGTCACGGAAAACAATCACATGAACGAAGTCATCATCTATCACAACCCGCACTGCGGAACTCGCGAAACACCATCGCGACGATCCGCAACGCGGGCATAAAACCCACCGTCATCGAATACCTGAATCGTCCGCCGTCCCGCGAAAGGCTGGTCGAGCTCATCTGCCAGTCGAGGCTGGGCGTGCGCGACGTGCTGGGTAAGAAGGGCACTCCCTACGCCGAACTGCCTCTGGACAACCCGTCATGAAAATAAGAGCTGCCGAAGATGACGATCTCGTCGGGATCAGAAGCCTGCTGGCAACGTGTGCGTTGCCGACTGAGGACGTCACAACTGTACTGGTACCGGGGTTTCTCGTTGCCGTCGACGAAGGAGGAGCGATAGTTGGAAGCGTCGGTCTGGAACCTTTGGGCGCTGATGCGTTGCTCAGATCGCTGGCTGTCGCTTTGCATCTGCGTGCAACGGGTCTCGGCACGTCTCTGCTCCTGGCTATTGAACGGGAAGCCAAGGCGTGCACCTATGCCAGCTTGTGGTTGCTCACAACGAGCGCGCGAGAATTTTTCGAACATCACGGCTACAGCGCAGTCGAGCGGGTCGACGTGCCGGATGAAGTACGCGAAACGGCACAATTCATGCGGCTCTGCCCGTCTACCGCCGTGTGCATGAGGAAGCACATCGCATGAGCAATCACACCGCGCGCCATTGCGCGTGACGATCGGCTCTTCGACCCTTACAATGTCTGTTGATAGATTCAAACGAGCCTATCGAACACAATATGATCAATGAGTGCAAGTGGCCGCGCGGTGATATCCGGGGTCGGTCCTCGATCTCTCTATCTCAGCCGGGTTGAAGGTGCTGGCACTCGGTTTGGAACCAATAGTCGACCAGGCGCTGTGCCGCTTGTAGATCATCCGGGTAATACGGATCATCAAACCACGGTGACGGGTCGTAGCCCGCTTTCCTCAAGGCAGCGAGTTCGCTTTGGTGCTGCGCCATCGTAGGGGGCGCGTTTGTCTTGAGCGCCGCCAGGTCGCGGCACTCTGTCGGAGTGAGGTGCGGCCCGGTATACGGCATGCCACCAGCGACACACCCGGCGAGCAAAATCACCAGAGCGGGAAGTATTGACTGCGTTCCAGGCCGAATTCTCATAGTACGTCTCCTTCCCTGCGCGCGCCATGAACCAACTCGTAGTGCGCATGCTTGCCGCTGCGTGCGGGTGGAAAATGCTCGCCTTCGATGCATGTCACTTCGAAGCCGGAGCCGGCGTCGCCTTCTCTCACCACCTTGTAGATGCCAGAAGTCTGAACCTTCTCGCCCGGTATGTGCCCTTCAGACTACGAAGTTCTTCTTCAGTGCCATCTCCGGCGACATCGAACGCGGTTACTAGCCTGCGCTCAGTTCCTGCTGTCGCCGCAATCGCGCGTCTTCCTCAAGACGTGTCGCTTCGATCTCCTGCAGCACACCATCGAGGTCGACAACTCGCGTGTCAACTTCGATGTGGCCTGTCAATTCGACATCGACATGCAGTCGTCCTGCTTCGAACAGCGTCCAGATTTCCGCGCCATAGCTCGTGGTGAGTATTTCCGGTGCGAACCGTCCGAAGTACACGGCCAGGTTGTCGACGTCACGCTTGAGCATCGCAGCCGCGTCGTTGTTGCCGGCTGCATCAACGGCTTGAGGCAGATCAATAATCACCGGCCCGTCCGCTGCCAGCAGGATGTTGTATTCCGACAGGTCGCCGTGAATCACGCCCGCACAGAGCATTCGGACAACCTGGTTGAGCAGCAGCGCGTGCAGTTCCAGGGCGCGCGCTTCGGTCAGATCGACGTCGTTCAGGCGTGGCGCGACGTCACCCATCCCGTCGACCACCAGTTCCATCAGCAACACGCCATCGGTACAGATATAGGGTTGCGGCACGCGCACGCCCGCGTCGGCGAGCCGGAACAGCGCGTCGACTTCGGCGTTTTGCCATGACGCTTCCTGCATCTGACGGCCGTAGCGCGTCCCTTTTTCCATCGCACGCGCCTGCCGGCTGTTCTTGACTTTGCGGCCGTCCCGATACGACGCGGCCTGCCGAAAGCTGCGCTGCTTCGCGTCCTTGTAGACCTTTGCACAACGCGTCGAGTTGCCGCTGCGCACGACGTAGACTGTTGCCTCCTTGCCGCTCATCAACTGGCCGATAACTTCGTCGATGAGGCCTTCTTCGAGAAGCGGCACAAGCCGTTTGGGCATTTTCATACGACCGCCAGGTGCGGCTCGCGGGGCGTGTACTCCACGTGCGTGGATGACGAATAGCCCGCTGAGGTATGTGCGATGAACGAACCGATGAACCGAGTGCCCAGTGGCGCCGTTCGTAAGCTTGCTGCGTGGGAAATGGATGGAGTCATGCCGGATTATAAGGGAGGGCGAGGACGAGGCGGCGCAAATCTCCGGCGCAGATGCATTGCCGGCGCAGCTCCAAGGCGCTCGCCGCTTGCCGCGACGGACCGCCCTCGACCCGCTCCGGACGCTCGACCGCGTTTCACCTCAATGGCGGCTCTCCGGGTCCAGCGGTCATTCATCTTTTGGAGTCAGGCGGCAAGTCTTCCGCAGTCATTCAACTAGCACAGCACTTGTCGGTCAGGCGGAGCAGGAGTCGGACACGCGGACATTCAAGCATGCGGTCTCGACAGCTGGTTTTGCGAGCAGCGACACGAAAAGCGATGCGACGCTCTTCATCACAAAGAGAAAGTTGCTATAGATCGAGTTACCGGTTCGACACGCGGCTTTGGCTTCTCAGGCCTGTGTGAACGTACGCAGATAGCCGAACCTCGCCCCACGTCCAACGGACGCGGAGGGAGCAGCTAAGCGTTTCCTAAGGTTCGCGGAGCATGGTATAGGTAGTTCGGTGCATGCGAACCAGTGGTTCCTTCAGGAAGAGTCGCCCTGCACGGATGTGAAGCAGGGAGGGATCGTGATACCGCATCTGACCTGTCAGCGCTTACTGCGGAGTTCGGCCATTGTGCTGGCGTTCGCCGCCTCGCCCTGCACGCTGGAAGCCGCCGCAAACGTCCTGGCGACAACCGAGCAGGCTGCCACGCCCGAAAAGAGTCCGCCGGGCGACATTCCGGACACGCAAGTCTTCGTAACCTACCAGTCTCCGGCGGGCTTTTCCCTCAAAGTGCCCGAAGGTTGGGCGCGCACGGAACGCCGCGACGGGACGCGCTTTGCCGATAAGTACAACGTCGTCGAGATCAGTGTTGCACCTGCTGCGAGCGCGCCGACGGTATCGTCCGTTACTGCGCGCGAAGCCGCCGAACTCGCCAGGACCGGTCATGCAGTCAGGATTGGTGCCATCAAAAACGCCCGGCTGCGCAGCGGGGCAGCCGTGCTGATTACCTACACGTCGAATTCCGAACCGAACCCGGTCACGAACAAGCAACTTCGTCTTGAGAATCATCGGTATTTAATCTATCGCGGCGGCACACTTGCTACGCTCGAGCTCTCCGCACCGCTTGGAGCCGACAATGCCGATCAATGGAACCTCATGGCCAATTCGTTCCAATGGCGCTGATTTGCCTCGGCTCGAAGCGTTCGAACTCTACCGCTTTTACCACAGCGGAGACGACGAGACCGCCGCGCTCAGGGGCGTCTCACTGCAACTGTGCGCAGGCGAATTCGTCGCGTTGCTGGGACCCTCCGGCAGCGGCAAGTCAACGCTCCTCGCGTGTCTTGCTGGACTGGAGGAACCGGACGGCGGCCATGTCGATGTGATGGGCCAACGCCTGTCGCGCCGGCCCGAAGCGGTGCGTGCGGCCTTACGGGCGCGCCACATCGGCTTGCTGATGCAGTCGGCCAACCTGTTCGAGCACCTTACCGTCGAGGGCAACATGACGCTGCAGATGTCGCTCGCTGGCAAGAACGATCGCGACAAACTCGACGCACTGCTTGATGTGACCGACCTGGCCGCGCGACGCCGCGCGTATCCGTCGCAGTTGTCCGGCGGCGAAGCGGCGCGCGCCGGGCTCGCGGTGGCGCTCTCGGCCGAGCATAAGGTGCTCCTAGCGGACGAGCCCACCGCCGAAGTCGATGCCGCAACCGAAACCGTGATCGTGAGTCATCTGGTCGAGCGATGTCACGGCAACGGCGACATGGCGCTAGTCGCGACGCACAGCGAGGCTCTGGCTGCGCGCGCTGACCGCGTGCTCGTCATCCGCGATGGGAGGCTCGACGATGCGTGACGTGCTGATCGAAGCCCGATCGCTCAGCCGCACCTATCGGCATGGCGAGAGGCAAGTCGTGGCGCTCGCCGCGGCCAGCTTCGTCCTCAATCGAGGAGACCGGATCGCGCTGGCGGGCCGTTCGGGGAGTGGCAAGACGACCTTGCTGCACCTGATGGCAGCGCTCGATACGCCGACGAGCGGCGTGATCGATTGGCCCGCGCTCGGTGCGCGCGAGACGCTGCTGCCCGCAAGGATCTCGCTCGTGTTCCAGACGCCGAGCCTGCTGGAGCCTTTGACGGTGAGCGAAAACGTTGCGTTGCCGCTCCTGATAGCCGATGCGGCCGATCCCGCCGACCGCGCGAGCGGTGCCGAACGCGCTGTGGCCGCTGCGCTTGCCAGGTTCGGTCTCGAGGCGCTTGCGCAGAAATTGCCAGAGGAACTCTCGGGCGGACAGATGCAGCGCGTGGCGATGGCGCGCGCTACGGTCGGACGACCGCTCGTCATTCTCGCCGACGAGCCCACGGGCCAGCTCGATCAGGCCACCGGCCAGGCCTTGCTCGATGCACTCATCGCGCATCTCGCCAACACGCCGACGGCGCTCGTCATCGCCACTCATGATCCAGCCGTTTCAGCACGGATGAACGCAGTCTGGCGCATGGAGCGCGGCGTGCTCACCGAAGCCGGGCCGACATCGGGACAGCCATGATCGGCCTTTGGCTTATCGGACTTGTCAGGCAACGCAGGGGCCGGCTCGCGGGCATGGCGGCTGGCGTCGCGGTGACGGTCGCGCTGGTCGCATCGCTTGGCGCTTTCATCGCGCGAAGCACCGCTTCGATGACACAGCGTGCGAGCGCGAGCCTGCCCGTCGATTGGCAGGTGCAACCAGGACCGGCGACGATGGGCGCGCTTTCGGTCCACGAAGTGGCAGCAGCCGTCGCAAAGGCCGCGCGGGTCACGAAACAGCAAGCTGTCGGTTATGCCGATGTCGATGGCTTCGAAGCGACCACAGGAGAAACCGTACAGACGACCGGACAGGGCAAAGTGCTCGGTCTTGAAAGCACGTACTTCCAGGACTTTCCGGCTCAGTTCCGGCTGCTGCTGGGTAATCTGGATGGCGCTCTGATTGCTCAGCAGACCGCCGCGAACCTGCATGTGACCATCGGCGATACGGTGAATATTCATGGTCCAGGCGTGGCTGCGGCCAATGTGCGGATTGCCGGCATAGTCGATTTGCCGAACGCCGATGCGATGTTTCAGGCGATCGGCGTCGCGCCTGTCGCAGCGCCGCAAGCGCCTCCGGACAATGTGCTTCTGCTTCCGATGGACGCGTGGCAACGCCTGTTCGGCGCAGAGGCGTCAGCCGGATCGCGTCGGTCGCGCATCCAGCTTCACGTCGGACTCGCGCATGACGGTTTGCCGGGCGATCCCGAAGCCGCCTTTGCTCAGGTGCAGGGCGCTGCAAGGAACCTCGAGACGCGCATTGCGGGCAATGCGCTCGTTGCCGACAACCTTGCCGCGCGGCTCGACGGTGTGCGCAGCGACGCGCTTTACGCAAAGGTGCTGTTTCTGTTTCTGGGCGCACCCGGCGCGCTTCTCGGCGCGTTCCTGACGATCGGAGTCGTTGCGGCAGGTTCCGGACGGCGACGCCGAGATCAGGCGCTCCTGCGAATCCGTGGCGCATCGCGCGCCCAGATCATGAAGCTGGCGGCGGTCGAAGCGATGTGCGTTGGCGTCAGCGGTACGCTTGTTGGGTTGGTCCTTGCCGCGTTGTTGTCGCATCTGTTTCTCGGCGCTGGCTATTTTGGGGCTTCGTCGATGCGCTGGGTCGCCTGCGCGGCCATAGCGGGCGTCGTGCTGGCGAATGCGGCGATTCTCGTGGCAGCATGGATCAGTGCAAGCACGACGCCGGTCACGAGCGCCCGCCGGCTGACGGGTTCCGAGTGTCCGCGCCTCTGGCAACGGGTCTACTTCGATCTCGTCCTGCTCGCACTGTCGGCCATCATCTTCTGGCGGACCTGGAGCACCGGGTATCAGGTCGTGCTGGCTCCCGAAGGCACGCCGTCATCGTCGATCGATTACGTCGCCTTTCTCGCGCCCGTCCTGACCTGGGCAGGATGCGGCCTCCTGACCATCAGGCTCGGTCTCGAGGGATTGCGGCGCGGGCGCGGCGCGCTCGCCATCTGGCTTCGTCCGCTTGCGCATTCGCTTGCCGGCGTGGCCGCCGCGGCGATGAGCCGACAGCACAATCGAATGACGCAGGGCATCGCGCTTATCGCGTTGGCGTTCGCGTTCGCGACGTCCACGGCCGTGTTCAACGCAACCTACAACGCGCAGGCGCGCGTGGACGCGGAACTCACGAACGGCGCAGACGTGACGGCGACCGGGACTTCGCAGGCGCCCGCGTCAGCCAGATTCGCCGAACTTGCTGCATTGCCCGGAGTCAGCGCCGCCCAGCAGATGCAGCACCGTTTCGCCTACGTGGGCACGGACCTGCAAGACCTGTATGGCATCGACGCCCGCCACATCGGACAAGCGACGCGCATGGCCGACGCCTATTTCGAAGGCGGCAATGCGCAAAGGTCGCTCAACTTGCTCGCGCAATATCCGAACGGCATCCTCGTGTCCGAAGAGACCGTGAAGGACTATCAACTGCACCCGGGCGACGAGATCAACCTTCGCCTTCAGAGCGCAAGCGACCATCAATATCGCGTGGTGCCGTTTCGTTTTGTTGGCGTCGTGCGCGAATTTCCGACCGCGCCGCGCGACTCATTCCTCGTCGCGAATGCCGACTACATCGCGCGGAAAACCGGCACGAGCGCGGCGGAAATCGTGTTGCTGAAGACAACGGCGCCGCCTGAGCAGGTGGCCTTGGCCGCGCGCGGCACGGTTGCGCCGTTTGGGGCAGTCAAGATCACCGACATCGGGCAGGCGCAGCGCGTGATCAATTCGAGCCTGACAGCCGTCGATTTGCGCGGGCTCACGCAACTCGAACTCGGGGCCGCGGCGTTGATGGTCGCCGGCGCAACCGGACTCATCATTGCGCTGGGTTTCTTCGATCGGCGGCGCACGTTTGCGATTCTGACCGCGCTCGGTGCCAAGCCGCGTCAGCTTGGTGCGTTCTTGTGGAGCGAGGCGCTCGTGCTCCTGTTGGGCGGGGCGGCCATCGGAACGCTGACGGGTTTTGCACTGGCGTGGATGCTGGTCAAGCTGCTGACCGGTGTGTTCGATCCTCCGCCCGAGCGCCTCACCGTGCCTTGGGTCTTTCTGGCTTTCCTCGCCGGCGTGGCGGCGCTGTCGGTGGTGATTGCGGTGATCGCGGCTTTTCGCGAGACGCGCGAGTCTGCTGTCCAGCGCATGCGTGAGCTGTGACACCAGCGAGCATGCATGCTCGACGGCTTACGCCCGCACGGCGCCGCCTCGATCCGCGTTGCCTTGTAGCGTTTGACACGACAGAGGGAAAGCACGTTCTCCCCCAAAACAATTGGTAGCCTCAGCAAGAGGTATCCGAAGCGCTCGCAGCGCCCGCGTTACGACTTCCTCTATTATCGGCCGAGACGTAGCGGCTTCTACGACGCCCGATAAGTGACGGCGAACTGGAGACGATTTCGACGCAGTTCGTTGAGCCATCGACCGCGACCTCGATCGCAGTAGGCATCGCCATTATTCCGGAAGCACGCCAAGTGAGCTGGCATCATTTACCGCCCGGTGGAAAGCGAAGAGCGCGTCTGCCAGTCAGCCGGCGCCGTGTCGAACGCGCCGACGTCTATCTTCGCGAACCAACCCGCGCAGTGCGAGGCGCAACGTGTTGCAGGTTTCCCCAAGGTGCGAAGGAATACACCTGGAGACCGCCCGACCTGTATATGTGCAGGTCGCGAATGGCGATCGCGGGTCGTGAACGAGCGTTCAATCTTCTCGTCAGCGGCCAATCTCTCCGATCGAGACCGACATGTATGACCGGAAGCTGAATTACTGCTGCCAGGGAGGACCCGACGTTCAAATGTCCGCGCAACCGCCCTCTGCCTGACGGCGATCGGCGGCACGCGACCCACTCCGGACTCTAAACCAGACGCCACCTCAATCGGCAGCTTTTTGGGGTGCAGCGGTCATTTATTCCTTCGAGTCGCACGGCACGTCAACGTGAGAACCGGCATTGCTGTTCAGGCCCGTTGCATACTGAATTCCGTTAGTGCGTCTGCCAGAATGTCCACGGCTTGCTCTGTAACGGCGTTGTATAGAGACGCACGCAACCCGCCAATTGAACGGTGCCCCTCTAGTCCAACGATACCCTGTTCACGAGCCGCCCCGATAAACGCATCGCCGAGCCGAGAATCACCGAATTTAAAAGCCACGTTCATTTGTGAGCGCCAGCGACGGTCCGCGTGGACGGTCACGACCCCCTCCAAAGCGTCCAGCGTGTCATACAGCCGCCGCGCCTTTCTCTCATTGATGCTTTGCATCGCGTGCAGACCGCCAACATCGAAGCGCAGCCAGCGCGTAATCAACGTCAGCACATAGATCGCGAATACCGGCGGCGTGTTGTAGTTGGAACCGTGCGAGACGTGGGTGCGAAAATCGAGGATCGCCGGCAAGCCGTCGGGGATCCGTTCAAGCAGCGAACGCTTGATTACCGCTACCGTTACCCCAGCCGGACCTAGGTTCTTCTGGGCGTGGGCATAAATCATCGAGTATGCGTCTGGCCGAATGGGCTTCGACAGAAAATCGGACGACATGTCCGCAATCAGCGGTACCTGCGTCGCCTCTTCCCAAACCGGAAATTGCAAACCTTCCACGGTCTCGTTCGACACGTAATGCAGATAGGCGGCAGAGCCGGAGATGTCCAGTTTATCGAGGGCGGGCAGCTGCCGGTAGCCCGTCGCGTGGCCGTCCCACGCAACTTTCCTCTCAGTCACCTTGGCCGCCTCCGAGGTCGCCCGACCGCTCCAGTAGCCGGACGTCACATATTCGGGCGGCGCGAATCCTTTCGCGGCAAAATTCATCGGGATCATCGCGAACTGCAGACTACTGCCGCCCTGCTGAAAGGTAATGGCGTAGTCGTCGGATATACCGAGCAGAACGCGCAGATTCTGTTCCGCTTCGTCCAGTATGGAGCGAAACCAGTCCGAGCGATGGCTCATGCCGAGTACGGAGATGCCGGTTTCCGGTAACGCGGTAATCGCTATGCGCGTCTGTTCCAGCACCGTTTCAGGGAGCGCTCCGGGACCACCGGAAAAATTCAATGCATTGGACTTCACTATGCCTCCGAGGCCAGCCGTTGGATTTTCTATGCGTTCGCAGCCGCGCGGCGCAGCATTTCATGAAAGGCGTCAGCAACCCGGCGAATTTGCGGAACCTTATAAGGAAAGATGCTCTGGTCGTCCAAGTCATGCACAACCATGCCCGTCGCGATCTCGAATATGAGCAGCCGGCCATCGCTCGTTTCAGCGCAATCGAATCCTACGTAATCGAGGCCGGTCAATTCCGCGACGTTGCGAAACGCCTCGCGGTGACGCACAGCAAAATCGGTGTCAAAGCTCGCCATCAGGTGCGATTCTTCCTCTCGCCGGTCGGGATGCGTCGACATTTCCGCGTAAGGGTAGTGAACCATCCATTCCTTCGAGATGCCCATATGGCACACGAATGGCGTTCCCTCAATCATCACGATCCGGTATTTGCGAAACAGACCGTCGGCGCTGCTGTAGTCGATAAAAGGCGCCATGTAATATTCCACGGCGTCAGACTCAGCCATGTAGCGCGCGAGTTCCTGAGCGTCAGACACTTTTGCCAGACCTTGTCCGGCGTGCGATCCTATCGGCCGTATGATGAGCGGATAGTTTGCGCCGAGTACCTCGGACAACTGCAACGCTCCCGAAGCCGCTTCGTCGACCCGCTCACGGGATAGGCGCACCGTGTGGGCCATACAGATACCGGGGGCAGCGCCCAGCAGAGCATAGGCGGTGTCACGCATTGTCTTCGCAATGTGTTCGGACCGGTTTAGTACGCGGCAACCCGTCCCGCTCGTCAGCGACGCGATTTGGGCAAGAACGCCCACGGTTTCATCCGACGCGCATGCCGCAACGAAGATAACGTCGTGCTCGGGCAACTCGGCATTCCCCAGCGGCCGCGCGTCGACATACAGGACCTCTATCTGCAGGTCGGCGTTCTCAAGCAGGCACTCAAAAGGCGTGTTCGCCATCAGATCGCCCGGAGCCTTGAGCACCAGCACCTTCAAGGGAGTCTTGATCGTCTGGGCGCTCTTTAACCGATAATGTCTGGTCATTTGAAGCGCTTGCTGCTGGACGGCGAGAGCGGCCGCCTTCTGGTATTTCAATTGCAACACTAGCGACAAATCAAGCAGAGCGTACGGGTCGTCATGGCGCTTTACGTGCTCGAGCAGGCTTTCCCCCAGCGGCGTCAGATCGCTCCCAGCCGTTGCCGCCCGGAGCAACGCAGCCAGTCCCAGTGGCTGATGCATCGATGGCAGGCCGGCATCACCCGTTAATTCAGTTCGAACAGTATTCATGAATGGCGCGTTTCAGTGGAGCGATACCCGGGGCGAAAGAATGCGCTCGCCGGCATTACTTTTACGTGAAGTTCACTCAGGTCATTGACGGTGGGTGTCAGTCGGGATGCGGGTACACGCCGGCATTTCGCCGATGTAGCCGACTTCTTCCTCGAACCATGCTTCTGGCGTCGGCCCGGATGTCGTTGCTTTACAGTCCGCGGGAATCGCGACAGCACTCGATGTGTTGGCTACGAGGAACAATCTGGCCGAGCTCGCGCGTCGCTTTGCAATTGACATGTATCTTTTCCTTCGATAGAAACGTCAGGATTTTGTAACCCACAACGTGTCCGACATACTGCATTAACCCCAATGTGCAGCCCATGATACGAGCTTGGGGCTGAACCAAACGAGGGAAAAGAGGGGCGATTGACCACCTATTCAGAGGATTTTGAGGCGACGACAGGTCAACGGTGACCGTTTTCCGTCCTTAAACTCAAGCATGGTTCACGACCCGCAGTGTGAATCTCACGGGGCTGACCGCTGTTAGCGGCAATCCGGAATAAACGGGTGGATCTGCGGCTTCCCGGGCGACTTCCCATGCTGTCCAACCAATTGAGAAGGGCGACGGCACGTTGGGCGTCGTCGAAACGCAAAGTCCGGTACCTAGGGCGAAGCCGACATTCAAATGTCCGCGCGGGAGCGCGAACGATCGTCCGCAGATGGCCGGTCAGCGACGCTCATCAATGAGCAGACCGATTCGCTCCACCACCTGTGTACGACGGCACTCGATCCTGTCCGGCAATCCTCCAGGTTCCGCGGCAATCACGCTCTGGCCTCCTCACCTGGCGCCCTGTTGCGCTCGATAGCCGGTTCTCGCCGAGCCGGACACTATGTGACAACTAAAATTGTAGCTGCGGCAGCAATACTGACATGGGAGAAAGAAGCGGTGCGCGAGGAATCGTCAAACATCTTACGGGAAAGATACCCGCTCATATTCGCCGTCACCCCGGCAGTCACCGACGATCCGGATGCCGTGCCAACGGTATTCTCTGTGTGGGGATTCGAGTGCGGAGACGGCTGGTTCGATCTGATCGATGTATTGTGCGCGAAGCTGCAGCTTTGTACAAAGCACGGCGCTCCGCAGGTGGTTGTGATGCAGGTCAAGGAAAAGTCCGGAACGCTGCGCTTCAGTGCTTCGGGCGCTGATGCGCGACAACGCGCCGTGATCGAACCGGCGGAGATGATGGGCGGTCGGCTGTGCGAGCTATGCGGCAAGCCGGCGGAAACGATCAGCACCGGCTGGATGCGAGCCAGATGTCAACACCACTCGGCGAGAAGCTGACCAGTTGCATCGATCGAACAGGCCATCGACGGTCGACGGCCCCTGGAGTCACCTGAGGACATTCAGCAGCGCTGCACCATTTCATGCCTCAAAAAAATCGTGATTTCGCAAGTCGTTGGCCACACGCGGTCTGAATATCTCCATCTCCAGTCAATACGTTGCTGATGCCCTTGCAATTAGCCATAGCGTGGGATGGCCAACCGCTGCGGGTCAACACGTTGACTAATGTGTGTTCTCAATGGCAGCGGCGCTCAGGTCGGTCGGAAAGCAATGAGGGTGCTCAAAGCCGATCAGAGACCCGCTTGTTGAATATATGATGTTATCCGTGTTATTCGGGCCTTCGCCGGCGGGTACAGTTCCGAGCCCCGCCAGCTTGCGCATGCGATACGCGATCGCATGATCGGCGCAGGCGCTATCGCCGCTCACCCCTAATCCTCCTATGACTTTCCCACCCGCATAAAGTGCGACACCGCCGCCAAAGGTAATGATGCCACCAAGCGTGTGTCCGATGCCGCTGCCCTGTTCGAGGAAGCGCGCGTCAAAAGGATTCGAATTATTCAGCCCGTACAGAGACCCGCCCGGCTGGGTGGCCGCATAGAGGTTTGCCGTCGATAGAGCGAGTGCATCGTTGCTGAAACCGTTCGCAGTATAGGCCTTCGCAATTGCGATGGCCCGACTACCCGGCCAGGCATCCCCAGTCACGATCACCGAGCAGAGGTGCCCTTCCCGATCGACAATGGCCGCCCACATCCGATTGGGCTTGAAGATCCCCCCATTGCCATCGGCCAGATTGACTACCGTACTCAACTGCTTTTCCACCAATGCGACCGTACCTTGTGGCAACTTGCAACGTCCTTGTGGAACGTCATCATCACCAGACGCACGACTTTCATGCGAAAAGGACGCAATGCAGAAGGCTGCGACAGCGACGATGAGCATCTTACGCATGACGTTTCTCCTGACGATCTATTTCAAAGCAAACACATTGCGGGCTGGAATTAGACCTATCAATAGGATACCGAATGCACAAAATCTGCTAACACCCTTATGGCAAGGTGTGAAGGTTTCCCCGGAGTTCGCAAGACCGCTGGTGACAACGAACAGACGTTTCAAAGCGACACTCCATGCATTGTCAAAACTCGTCGCCGTCGAATGCCGGCGGCGAACCCCCACAGCGAACATATGTCGCCCCATTGGACGCCTTTAAATAGTGAAGACCATTACTCAAAGGTCATTGGCCAAAACAGAGTTCCCGTCAGCCACGGGGCAGGTCAGAAAGGCGTTGTCGACTTACGGGAGTTCGGCGATGAGATGCATAAGGCCACTATGACTCAGAAAGCATTCGACGGAGTTTGGGTGACGTTGGTAAATTCGCACCATTCGGCGAACCGGGCCGTGAGTTGTCTGCGATAGAGTGAAGCGCGCAGAAGATGCCGCTTCAGTGCGAAATGCTGCCGAATTGGACCGAAGCTGGACAGGAAGGTCTGTGCGCTTTGGGTCGCGAAAGCCTCGCATACACCGCTCGCGCTCCCGCGTGGGTTGATGGCTTCTATGAGCAGAAAGTTGTCAAGGCCATTTGCGAACTGGCTTACAAAGGATGGGTCAAGTCTCTTTCTCCTCGCTGCAAAGTGGTGACATGCTGGCGTATGGCGGCAAGCGCGAGTGATGGCGCTCGCCGCCATACAAGTCGCATTTTCGCGGCATAGTCCGGCGGATTCCCACCGCCCTCAACTTCAACCATGGCTACAGTCCGGTCAACGTCGTTAGCCTGAAGCCGCTTATCGCGCGCGTAAGACAGCAACGTCTCACCAACTTCTTCTATGAAGGGTAAGTAATTGTCAAGGCCCGGTTTGCACAGATCCCTCCTGAGACGTCATCAAGTTTACGAGGTCCCTTGTCAGGAAAGCGCGTAGCAAGCGTCAAGGGCAGGCGAAGCCTGGCGTCAGCGGCCCCCTTGACGCTGCGAAGCGCGATACGCTGGTACGGGGTGGCGGGCGCGTGGGTTATTGCGCCTGCCACCATGCAGGCGGCATTCGTGTAGCCGTGCTTGCCATGACACGTCCGATTCTGCGCACCTCCCTGGCACTGCCTGGGCAAACGTGAAGCCGGTTGTCGCGCGCGTGGGACATGGCGTCCCGACCTTCTTCTATCCGCTGGCGTGGAGCCAGCCTGATGCAGTATGCGCAGTGCGCCGGAAAGCGTTCCGGGGAGGTACCCCATCTATCAGCATCGGTTGCATGAACAACCACGGTGGTGAACGGGTACTTCCGCTTCATGACCCTGATGGTCAGCCAGTATGACCGTTAGTGAGGGTTGCGGCTATCGACGTGTGTCTGGCTATGTGGACGGCTTCATCTGTACTCCCTGGGGGATCACACCGTGCTCGAGGTAGCGCCACAGGAGGATCACCAGCCGCCGTGCCACCGCGACGATCGCGATGCGTCGCGCGCGGCGGTTGGCGCCGGTGCCCTCAGTGCGATGGCGGAACCACTGCGCAAGCGGACTGCCAGGCTGGTAGCGCAGCCAGTACCAGGCCATCTCGACCAGCAGTGACCGTACGCGACGGTTGCCTTGTTTGCTGATGCCCTGATCGGTGTGACTGTCGCCACTGTCGTACGGCTGCGGAACGAGACCGGTACAAGAACCGACCTGACGGCGGTTGTCGAACTGCCGCCAGAAGAGTTCAAGCACCAGCCGGGACGCTCCAATCTGGCCCACTCCCTTCAGGCGTGTGAGGTGATCGATTCTTTCGCGCACCGTGGCGGGAAGGGCTTGGTGACGCGCCTTCTCCAGGGCAGCGAGCTGCTGCCTGGCGAGGGCGACCCGTTCGCATTCGCGCAGGAGCCGGTCGTGCATTTCGGGGGACAGTGGGGAACCGTCGTAGCACCTGACCTCCCCCCGGGCAAGCCGGCTGGCGAACCCATGTTTGAGGTCGTCCCAGCAGCCGAGCGTGCGCAACAGCTTTCCGATCCGGTTGCGGTGCTGCAGGACCTCCTTCTGGAGCTCTGCGCGATCGCGGGTCAGGTGACGCAGCGCCTCGTCCTGTACTGAGGGTACGTGAACGACGTGCATGCGGTCGCGCTCGCCGTGCAGCCACGCGCGCAGGTTGAGCACGAGCTTGATGGCATCCAGCCGGTCCGTTTTCGCGCGCCGCCTGTGGCGTACGACCGGAATGCTGGCGGCATCGATGACGTAACATTCAATGCCATGCGCCTGCAGTGCACGACAGATCCAGAATGCGTCCTGTCCGGCTTCGTAGCAGACAACGGTGCGCACGCCGGCGCGCAGCGACCATTGCTGCTTCTGGCGCTCGATCAGATCCAGTGCGGCCTGCAGGCGCGCCCCGGCCTGCGGATCGGTGAGGGTGTGCACCGCGGGTTTGTCACGGCGACCGTCGTGGCACGCTATCTTCCAGCTCGCCGTGGCAAGCTCAAGTGATACCGCCAGTATGAGTTCCTCTCTGCCAGCTGCGTAAGCGGAATTTCGCATGATGCCCTCCTTTAACGCGAACCGATGCGATGTGGGAATTGTAGGGCTCCGCGTTATCGCGTCCCTTTCATAGCATCTATCCGCTGGCGTATGGCCAGCCTCATCCTTTATGCGCGTTACGCCGGAACCTGTTCCGGGAGCATGCCCCATCTGTTTAATCGGTCGCGTTAGCAACCCGCCATCAACACGGGCATGTTCACTTCAAACTCTCGATCGACAGGTATCGTTCCACCCTTGATTGCGTTGTCGCGATACCTTTCGGGCTCAGACTGACTTCAGTTGTGCGCCTTCGGGTATCACGCCGTCCTTCAAGTAGCGCCACAGCGCGATCGCGAGGCGTCGTGCTACTGCGACGATCGCAATGCGCCGCACGCGGCGATTCGGTCCCGTGCCTTGCGTGCGCTGGTTGAACCACTGCGCCAGTGCACTGCCAGGCTGGTAACGGATCCAGCACCACGCCATCTCAATCAGCAGTGCGCGCACGCGACGGTTGCCCTGCCTGCTGATCCCCTGGTCCACCTGGCTCTCGCCACTGTCGTAGGGTTGTGGAACCAGCCCTACGCAGGCCCCAACTTCGCGCCGGTTATGGAAGTCCCGCCAGAACAGCTCGAGCGCTAGACGCGAGCCACCCACCGGGCCAATGCCATTTAGCTGCGTCAGAAGATCGATCCTTTCGCGTGCGGGTGCGGGCAGGCCAGCGTGTTGCGTTTTCTCGAGTGCCGCGAGTTGCTGCACGGCCAGCGCCAGCCGTTCGCACTCGCGCAGCAGCCGCTCCCGCAGCTCGCGCGGCAGTGGCGCACCGTCGTGACACCGCACCTGGTCACGGGCGAGGCGGGCGGCGAAGGCCTTGTGGTCAACCTCATCCCAGCAGCCGAGCGTGACAAGCAGTTTGCGCATCCGGTCACGATGCTGTAGCACCTCTTTCTGCAGTTCCCCTCGGTCGCGCATCAGATGGCGGGACGCTTCGTCCTGCGGTGACGGCACGTGCACCACGTGCATGCGGTCGCGCTCGCCGCGCAGCCACGCGCGCAGGCTGATCACCAGCCTGATTGCATCAAGCCGGTCAGTCTTGGCACGCCGCTTGTGGCGCTCGACCGGAATGCTCGCTGGATCGACCACATGACACTCGATACCGCGTGCCCGTAGCGCCCGATAGATCCAGAACGCGTCCTGGCCGGCTTCATAACTCACGACAAGGTGCACGCCCGCGGGCAGCGACCACTTCAGCTTCTGTTGTTCGATCACTTCCAGCACGGCCTGTAGGCGCGCGGGGGCTTGCGGTTGCGCTACGGTGTACACCGCCGGCTGCTCCCGCTGCCCGTCGTGCAACGCTACCTTCCACTTCGCCGCAGCGAGTTCGAGTGACACCGCCAGCGCCGGTTCCGCAGTACGCGTGTATCCCTGATCTGTACGCATGATGCTCTCCCGTGAGCAAACCTCGGTACGCCGATTTTAGGCGTTAGCCAGTCGACGACCTGGATGCTTCATAGGATCTGTTCTCTGTCCGGTTGTTGATACGGACCGCAGCCTTGACGAACACATGCTTCACGTTGACCAACTCCGGGACGTCGACGTTCGCCGCGGGATAGCTGAGCAACTGATCGGTGACAATCTTGCGTGGCACCGGGTTCGAGCGCAACACACGCTTGAAAAAACGTTTGGCGGCGGCACGGCCGCGATCGATCTGATGCTGGACGTCATCGCTCGCGCGCATAACCATCGGCTTGCGGCCGATGTCGCCGACCAGTTTCTGCATACGCGTATTCGTGCGTCACAGGAGAGCCAGAAGATGGCGATTCAGTGGCGCCATGGGATAGAGGATCGGCGCATCGTCAACGCGATCACGCTGATGGAGCAGAACATTGAACGCCCCGTCCCCGTGCAGACGCTCGCTTCGCTAGTCGGCATTTCGCCTCGCCAGTTCGAGCGCATGTGGCTCAAGCATTTCGGCATGGGACCCTCGCAGTTCTATCTCGGCGTGCGCCTGATGGCGGCGCAAAAGCTCCTGCATGAATCGACATCGTCCATTTTCGACATTGCGATGCAGTGCGGGTTTGCCAGCGCCTCGCATCTGGGGCGGTGTTATCGGAAGCTCTTTGACGCCACGCCCGGACAGGAACGTGCCGCCAGGGGCAAGTGAAGCCGCCATTGCGATAGGGCTGACTTCAACGACATTTCAGAATGGCCTCGACACCCTTCGCACGCGCGCTGACCGCGCGTTTCAATATGCCAAGACCCGTTACGCTACCCTGTGGTGGCAACACCGGTGTCGATCCAGTCCCGCATCATTCCGCCGGCTTCCTCGTTGAGCCAGTCCCGAAACTGCAGATACTCGGTTCGGGGCCGTGCGTTCCGGTGCGTAATCAAATAGTGATAGCGGTCTTTGAAGACAAGCGCGTCCGGAACGGGCCGCATCAGGCGCCCATGTTCGATCTGCAGATGGACAAGATGGTGCCAACCAAGCAGCGTCCCTTCGCCGGCTTCCGCTTGCGCGACGAGGAGCCGATAGTCGTTGCTCTCCAGGCGCCTGTTGTCAGCCAGTATGTCGGTGCCGTCGCCTTGCTGGAACCAGTTGCGCCACACTCGCCAATCCACGTGTTCACACACCTGGGCACGCCCCAGCAACGACAGATTCAAGGTGGGTTGCGATAGCAGATCGAGCGGTTTGAGCTTCTTGTCACGAAAATGCCGTTCGTAAAATGTTGGGCTGCAAACCGGGTAGACGACATCATGGAACAACGGCTCGACATCGTATTCCGGCTCGCGCGGCGGATTCTTCGTGATGATGATGTCCGGCTCCATCAGCTCGTCCAGTTCCATGAAGTGCTCGGTGACCATCACATGCAACTGGATACTTGGAAATCGCTCGCGAAACGCCGGCAGCCGCGACGACAACCATAACGCCGCAAACGTATGCGACACGCAAACGGTTAACGCGTGCCTATCCGTGCGACGCACCGCCTCCGCCGCTTCGGCGATATTCATGATCGACAGATACGACGCGTTGTACAGAATGCGCCCTGCGTCGGTCAGTGCGATGTGCCTGCCGGTTCGCTCGAACAGCGCGACGTCGAGCGAATCTTCGAGTTCTTTGATTTGTCTGCTAATTGCGGCCTGCGTCACGCAGAGGACCTCCGCCGCCTGAGTAAAGCTCTCGTATCTCGCCGCCGTCACGAAGCATTTGAGTGCCCGCAGTGACGGCATCTGGGCGAGAAGTCTGTCTGCGAAAGGCTGCTTCTTTAACATGGCTTGCGCTCTCTGAATGGGTGCTTGCATCGCGGATGGTCGTGTCGCTCGCCCGGGCTGTCCGGCCGCCAATGGCGAGCGACGCTCACGCCACCGACCCCGAAGGGATTCGGATCAGAATAGCTTGCAAGTCCGCCTGCCTATTGACAAGTGATGTGAACCATAAGCCGCCTGTTGGGCACGGTGCCGCGCGGAATAAAGCTCGCCACCGGCCCGTTCGCGCACTTCCCGCTGCGAACTCAACCTAGCTTCAACCACGTGGTCTTCAGCTCGCAATACTGATCGTGCGCATAGACAGACTTGTCGCGCCCGCCAAACCCCGATTGCTTGAAGCCGCCGAATGGCGTCGAAAGGTCTCCCTCGCCAAAGCAGTTGACCGTGACCGTACCTGCACGAATACGCGCCGCGACTTGATGAGCGCTGTTCACGTTATCGGTCCACAAAGAAGCTGCCAGTCCGTAACACGTGTCGTTCGCAATCCGGATGGCGTCCTCCACGTCATCGTATTCGATAAAACACACGACGGGCCCAAACACTTCTTCTCGTGCGATGGCCATATCCGGCTTTACCTGATCGAATATCGTGGGCTCGACGAACCATCCGCCGGTCTCGGTCAGCGCGGCACGTCCGCCGCAAATCACGCGCGCGCCCTGCTCCTTTGCCTTCTCGATGTGCGCGAGCACCTTCTCATAATGCGTGTCCTCGATCAGCGCGCCGAGCTTCACGTCCGGGTCGAGCGGATCACCCATTTTCCAGCCCGCAAGAACGGACTGGACTTTCTCGACCAGCTCCGCCCGCTTGCTCGAATGAACGAGAATCCGCGAGCCAGCGCTGCAGTTCTCTCCCATGTTCCAGAAGGCGGCGGCAACGGCCTGTTCGGCCACCGCATCGAGATTCGACACATCGGGAAGGATCACCTGCGGATTCTTCCCGCCGCATTCGAGCACCACACGCTTCAGGTTGGTGTCCGCGGAATAATGCAGAAAGCGCTTGCCCGTCGAAGTCGAGCCGGTGAACGCGACGAGGTCGACGTCGGGATGGCGACCCAGCGCCTGTCCCGCGTCTTCGCCAAAGCCCGTCACGACGCTGAACACGCCCGCGGGCACGCCAGCCTCGAAAGCGAGATCCGCGATGCGCAACGTCGACAGTGACGTCTGTTCCGCGGGCTTCACGATCACGCTATTGCCGACGGACAAAGCCGGTCCGATCTTCCAGGCAAGCATCAGTGCGGGGAAATTCCAGGGCAGCACGGCGGCAACCACACCGATCGGTTCGCGCGTGATCATGCTGACGACCTCGGGTCCCGAAGGCGACAGCGCGTCGTAGCGCTTATCGGTCACTTCGGCGTGCCAGCGGATGCAAGCCGCCGACTCGGGAATATCCAGCCCGAGGCATTCGCTGATCGGCTTGCCCGCCTCCAGTGCCTCGAGGAGCGCCAACTCGTCCGCATGCTCGTCGATCAATTGCGCGAGGCGAAGCAGGATCGACTTGCGGTGAGCCGGCGCGGCCTTCGACCACACGCCCGATTCGAACGCGCCCCGAGCGGCCGCGACCGCGCGATCCACATCCTTGTCACCGCACTTCGCTACTTCCGCCAGCCCCTTGCCTGATGCGGGATTGAGCGTGACGAACGTCTCGCTCGACGCCGCCCGACACCGCTCTCCGGCGATGAATGCCCGCCCGTCGAGCGGCAGTTCGTCGGCTTTCTGCTTCCACTGCTGATGCGTTGTCATCTCGTGTCCTTGGATGATTAAAGTTCGGCCCCCGCCGACATTTCCTTTGCCCAGATCGTCGCAGATACCGCCACGTCAACGATCGGTCGAACCGGCAGCGAGCGCGGGTGCGGCTGGTTCAGCCGCTGGCGCACCAGTTCGTTGCTCTGGCCCAGCGCGTATTCGGCAATCAGCTTGCCTGACGAAGACCCTCTGCTCAGCCCGAGGCCATTGCAACCTACTGCTTCGAAGATCCCGTCGTCGCGACGGCCGAACAGCGCGCCGTTGTTCGCGGACAGACACAGCGGACCACCCCACGTGTACTCGAGCTCGACGCCTTCGAGCATCGGGAATCGCCGGTCGAACGAGCGTTGATGCAGCGCTTTCGCCTTCGCGAGATCGGCATGGGACACCTGCAGCCCCGGCCGGAACGCGAAATGATTACGCACGCAAATCCGGTCCGTAGCCAGCCGGCGCACGGTCGTGCCCATCGGGTCGGCCGGAATCAGCGACCACGATCGTGTCCCGGCCAGTCGGTCGACCTCGTCGGCATGCATCACGCGAGTCATCGATGCGAACGTGTAGACCGGCAGCAAGCCATTCGGATGGATACCGAACGTCGCAGCGTAGGCGTTGGTGCAGAGAATCACCTGTTTGGCCACGATCTTTCCGCCGGCGAAATGCAGGATTTTCTCGTCGCCGCGATGATCGATTTGCGTCACCGCGCTCGACTCGAAAACCGTCACGTTGGCGGGCTGCGTGGCCGCCAGACCGCGCATCAGCGCGGCCGGTTGCACGGTGCTGCAGCCCGGCGTGAACAGCGCGCCCTGAAAAAAGTCCGTTCCCGTCACCGCGCGAATCGCCGGTTGATCGAGCCACTCGAATGCTTCGTCGATGCGCGTCAATCCATCCGCAAAGTGTGAGAGCGCATCGAGGCCCTTCTTGTTGACCGACGCGTGGAATTTGCCTTCGTCGCGCCAGTCACAGTCGATGCCGTGCTGGCGTACGATCGAGCGCACATAATCGATCCCGTGCCGCTGAAACTGCACGTCGGCCTTGTCCTCGCTCACAGTGCGGGAATAGGTTTCACTGCTGATATCGTGGGGCAAATCGACGAAGAATCCGGAATTGCGTCCGGCCGTCGTGCGCCCGATACGGTCCGCCTCGACGAGCGCGATCGACGCTTCGGGCGCCAGCTCGGCAAGCCGGCGAGCAGCGCAAAGCCCCGTGATACCACCGCCGACAACGACCCAATCGTATCGATGCGCGGACGACACGCTGTTGGCCGGCGCCGCGGGCGGCAGACTCTCCCACCATCCGTTGACGCCGTCTGGCGCCGGAAACCGCGCGAATTCCAGATTGGAGACCATTTTTGCTGTTACTGCGCGTTGCGAATCAGAGGTTTCACGAGCTGCGCAAACGCGCCGCGCTCCTGATCCTTCAGCGAGCCGAGCGGTGCGCGAGCAACGCCCACCGGCAGTCCTGCGAGTTCGCAACCGTAGCGGACGTACTGAATGAATTTGCCGCTGCGCTCGAGCAGTTCGAGCACCGGCAGCAATTGCGCCATCAGCTTGCGGCCGAGAACGAAATCGTTCTGCTCCACGCATGCATCGAAGAGCGCCGTGTGCGCTTCGGGCAGGAAGTTCGATGCGCCGCCAACCCAGCTCTTCGCGCCCCATGCGAAGAATTCGAGTGCCTGGTCGTCCATCCCGCAGCTCAGCACCAGCCGGTCCTTGAAGTGCGTGATCAGATGGTGCAGATGCGAAATATCGCCGGTGCTCTCCTTCATCGCTACAAAGTTCGGACGCTCGAGCAGCGTTGCCAGCACGCCGTCGCTGATTTCCGTTCCGGTGCGGGCCGGGAAGTTGTACAGCATGATCGGCATGTCCAGCGCGTCGTCCACCTTCAACAGATGCGTCAGCAGTTCTTGCTGGGTCGGCTGCGTGTAGTACGGTGCGGCAACCAGCAACGACGATAAACCCGCCCGCTTCGCCTCGAGACCCAGGCGAATCACTTCCCTGGTCGTGGTCGCATTGATGCCGGCGGTCAGATACGTTTTTCCACCCGCTGCGTCGGCAACGGTGGCGAACGTCTTGACGCGTTCGTCGAAGCTCAACGCGTAGTATTCGCCCGTAGTGCCACCAATCCCGAGCCCTGAAACGCGGCCAGCGAGGTTAGCTGCATGCTTGCCCAGCAAAACATGGTCGATTTCTCCGTCTTCGCTGAACGGAGTGACCAGCGGAGTATGTACGCCCTCGAAGCTCATTTCGATTCCTCTCTTCATTGATCTTCAAACTGATAATCAGGTCTTCCCTACACTCGCGGCCTGGGCGCCCGGCTTACGCCAACGCGTCGGCGTGCGAGTAAATCGGAAACTGGTTGCACAGGTCTCTCACGCGGCTACGCACTGCGCGTTCGATCTGATCGTCGCCGCCGGACTCGCGCTCCAGCCCCGCCAGAACTTCAAGAATCATTTCGCCAATCTGCTCGAACTGCGCGGCGCCGAAACCGCGCGTCGTACCGGCAGGCGTGCCAAGCCGGATGCCGGAGGTCACGGTCGGGTTTTCGGTGTCGAACGGGATGCCGTTCTTGTTGCAGGTGATGCCCGCGCGCTCGAGAGCCTTCTCGGCCTGGGTCCCCGTGATCCGTCTGGAACGAAGATCGACGAGCAACAGATGGTTGTCGGTGCCGCCCGTGACGAGCGACAGCCCGCCGGATTGCAGCGTATTGCCCAGCGCGTCGGCGTTACGCAGCACCCGGTCGATGTAGCCTGCGAACTCCGGACGCAACGCCTCGCCGAACGCTACCGCCTTGCCCGCGATGACATGCATCAGCGGTCCGCCCTGCAAGCCGGGGAACACGGCCGAATTGATCTTCTTCGCGATGTCGGCGTTGTTGGTGAGGATGAAGCCGCCGCGCGGGCCCCGAAGTGTCTTGTGCGTGGTCGACGTCACCACATCCGCGTACTTGATCGGGTTCTCGTGGCGCCCGGCCGCGACGATGCCGGCGATATGCGCCATGTCGACCATCAGCAGGGCTCCAACGCTGTCCGCAATCTCACGGAAAGCCGCGAAGTCGAGCGCCCGCGGATAAGCGGAGTAACCGGCGATGATGAGCTTCGGCCGATGCTCGTGCGCCAGCCGGCGGACCGCGTCGTAGTCGATCCGGCAGGTTTGCGGGCTCACGCCATATTGGACCGCGTTGAACCACTTGCCGGAGAGTGCGGGACGCGCGCCGTGCGTGAGGTGGCCGCCCGCGTCCAACGACATACCCATGACCGTGTCACCAGGCTTGACGAGCGCAAGCATCACAGCGCCGTTCGCCTGCGCGCCGGAATGCGGCTGGACGTTCGCATGCTCGGCGTCGAACAGCGCCTTCACGCGGTCGATGGCGAGCGCCTCGATCCGGTCGACGTGCTCGCAGCCGCCGTAATAGCGCTTCGACGGATATCCCTCCGCATATTTGTTGGTCAGCACCGTACCTTGCGCTTCCATCACCGCGGCCGAAACGATATTTTCGGAAGCAATCAATTCGATCTGCGTTTGCTGCCGGCGCAATTCGAGCGCGATCTCCGATGCAATGACCGGATCACGGCTCTGAAGCGTTTCAGAAAAGAAGCACGTGTTTTCGCTCACAAGTCACCCCAGGAAGTAATGGTCTCAAGCAGCCCCTGCAAAATCATGAAATCGCGTGAGGCAGCGGACCTTTCTGCCCCCCATGGATCCGAACTTCCCGGTTACTGCTGCAGCCAGGCTTGCAGTTTGTCCGGGTGCGCATCGACGAACTTCTTCGCGGCGGTGGCATAGTCGTTCGTACTGTTTCCTTCCAGTTCGATCGCTTCGATGTCAGCCAAGGTCAGTTTGAAATGCTTGAAGAACACATCGGCGCGAGGAAACTTGCTGGCAAACTGTTTGGACGCGAACGCGTGGACCTGCTCCTCGCCGCCCAGCGTTCCTTTCGGGTCCTTCAGATAGCGCATCTGCCACTTCTGCCAAAGCCAGTGCGGGCTCCAGACCGTCGCAACCACCCACTGCCTTGTCTGATACGCGCGTGATACCGCGGCGAGCATTCCGGCCTCGCTCGACGACTGCAGGTTGTAGCCGGTCAGGTCGTACGCCTGAACGGATTTCGCCGATGCCTGCATCAGCCCCGACCCCGGCCCGATCCCTTGAATCGTGCTGTCGAGCTTGCTCTTGACCTCCGGCTTGCTCAGATCCGCAATCGACGAAACTTCGGACTCCGGCACGTATGCGGGCACGGCCCAGCCGTTTCTACCGCCTGTGTAGATGACGCCGACATCATCCAGATCGTTCTTGTACTTTGCGTAGTAGACGGCATGCGTCACCGGCAGCCAGCCGCCCACCATGATGTCGAGGTCGCCGCGCGCGACGCCCTGGAACTGGATGCCGATGTCCGCGTTGACGAACTTGACCGGCTGATTCAATTTGGTTTCGAGCACGTATCTGGCGACATTGGCCGTCGCCAGAACGTCTGCCCAGTCGGTGATCGCCAGCTTGATCGGCTCGGCAGCCGAGGCAGACCCGGCGCCGATGCCCAACGCGACGACCGTCGATACCGCCACCTTCGCCACCAGTGATTTGAGACCATTGCTAACCATGTCAGTACTCCGTATTTATATTGACACTACCCATTCCGTCACGGATGCCACGCCTCGTTCAGGCTGGCCTTCGCGTGCTCAACTGCGTGCCGCTTCGGCGGCGCCAGCCTTGCTGACTTTCGTGACGGGTCTCCTCTTCTTCGATTTCACGCCAAAAGTCTCCGTCAGCCGATCCAGCACGATCGCCAGCAGCACGACACCCAGGCCACCCTCGAAGCCGATGCCGATGTCAAGACGCTGGATGCCGCTCAGTACGTACTCGCCGAGGCCACCCGCGCCGATCATCGACGCAATCACAACCATCGACAGCGACATCATGATCGTCTGGTTCACGCCGGCCATGATGGACGGCAATGCGTTCGGCAGCTGGATTTTCCACAGCAGTTGCGCGTCAGTGCTGCCGAACGAGCGGCCCGCTTCCAGCAATTCCTCGCGAACCTGGCGGATGCCCAGCGTCGTGAGTCGCACGACAGGCGGCATCGCGAATACCACGGTTGCGATCACCGCTGGGACGCGCCCCAAGCCGAACAGAATCACGGCGGGGATCAGATAAACGAACGCGGGCATCGTCTGCATGAAATCGAGCAGCGAGCGCAGGATCATCTCGACGCGCTTGTTGCGGGCGCCCCAGATACCCAGCGGAACGCCGACGATCAGGCTGAATACCGTCGCGGCAACGACAAGCGCGAGGGTCGAGACGGTTTGCGGCCACAGGCCCATGTAATGAATCAGCAGCAACGCGATACCGACGAAAACCGAGAACGCGATGCCACGGCGCCACAATGCGAGCGCCACGAGGATGACGAGCATCGCGACGAACGGAATGGCCGCAAGGCCGTTCTCGAGCAGTTTGACGACCGCGCCCAGCGCGGCGGAAAAAGCGTTGAAGCCGCCCTGGAAATGATTGAACAGGAAATTGACGGCGTTCTCCGCGAACTTGCCGATGACTGAGGAATTCATGCTGCCCTCCGCTCCATGACCTGCTTGAGTATCGTTCGGCACGACACGACGCCCGCGAGTTGGCCTGCCGCATCGGTCACCGCTACGTCGTGCTGCTGGCTCAACGCGATCGCCGAGAGTTCGTGCAGATCGGTGTCCAGCGAGACTGTGCTCAAATCCTCGAGCAATGCTTCGCGCAGGGGTCGGCCTCCCGTCCTGTGCAGCGACGCGGGGGTGACGCAGCCCTGGTAGCGGCCGGACTCATCACACACGTAGCCACATTCAGCGCCGCTGTCGATCAGTTGATCGAGGTAACGCTCAGCCGGTGCGCCGACATCGCCGGAAATCAGTCCGCGCTCGACCGGGGTCAGCAGGCTGTCGGCTTTCAGAAAGCGCGAAACATCGACGTGACGGAAAAAGTCCCGTACGTAGTCGTCGGCCGGCGACTGGATGAGTTCGGCCGGCGTGCCCACCTGAATCAGGCTCCCATCCTTCATGATGCCGATACGCCCGCCGATCTTGATGGCCTCTTCGATATCGTGCGAAATGAAGACGATGGTGCGCTGCTCTTCCTTCTGAAGCCGCAGCAGTTCGGTCTGCATCTCGAAGCGGATCAGCGGATCGAGCGCGGAGAACGCTTCGTCCATCAGGAGCACCGCGGGATTGACCGCGAGGGCGCGCGCCAGACCGACCCGCTGCTGCATGCCACCCGACAGTTCGCTGGGTAGAAGCTTCTCGTACGAGTCGAGACCCACACGCTTGAGCGCGGTCCGGGCGATCTCATAGCGCTCTGACTTCTTCATGCCGGCGACCTCGAGGCCGTACGAAATGTTGTCGATCACCGTGCGGTTCGGCAGCAGCGCGAACGACTGGAACACCATCGCCATCTTCTTGCGGCGCACTTCCCGCAGTTCCGGCGTGGACATCGGCGCAATGTCGCGGCCTTCGAGAACGACCTGGCCCGACGTCGGTTCGATCAGGCGGTTGAGCAGGCGCACCAGCGTCGATTTACCGGAACCCGACAGTCCCATGATGACGAAAATCTCGCCGGCCCTGACGTTCAGGCTGACGTCGTTGACCGCCAGCATGTTGCCCGTGCGCTTGAACACTTCATCGCGTCCGAGGCCCTGCTTGACCAATTGCTCGGCTACTTCGGGCTTCGGGCCAAAGATCTTCGAAAGGTTTTTCACCGTCAGAATGTCCGTGCCCGAGATGGCGACCGGCCGGGTCGCCGATGGCACGGACGCCGTGTTGATTGCGCCTGGAGGTATCACGTCTTCCGGCGCGAACGTCAGATTTGGGCTCATTCGGTCTTCCCGGCTGGCTGGTTAAAGAATTGCCGATGGCGAAACTCCGGCTTGACCGTGAGTTCGTGCGTGGCGGCTCAGCTAGCATCAGCGCTCACTCGACTCCGAATTCGATACTCCGGTGAATCCGGTTTTTGTGCGGCAGTTGATGATGTGATTGCAGCGTATCAATTCAAATTGCGGCCTCCAGCTACATTTTCTGGGCTCTTTTCCATACCTTTGGTAATGCATGCGAGGGCCGCGTCGGGCGACGCAAGCTTCGGCGAATTCGCGGGCGACGCGCGGCTCCGCTGCAGACGGGGCTTCGCGGGCAATTGCGGGTCGCGACGCGTCCCGCCTGGCGAGCATTTATGGATTAATCGAAATGCGGCGAGCCAAGGGAAAGTCCTGACAGGGTTTATTAGGACAGGTATGGAACCATTACACCGGTCATCACGCAGCTGATTGAATGGCTGGGAGAAGACGCAGCGCCGCGCTGATCTCTGACGACGTCAACGCTACCAACGGATTCCTGGAGGGTCTATGTATACGCGACATGACGATCTCGCTAATTTCATCCGCATTGCCCAAAGACTGTTTCAAGCGCAAGCGCTGCCAGCCGCAGCTCGCCAACTGGCTGTGAAAGTATTCGAGCGTATCGAGCAGCCGTCCGACGATGGGCGCCGCAACAGCCAGCGTTACCCTGCTTGCGACCTTCTCGACTCCGCGTTGGCGCCGCTTCTGGATGACCCATCTGATCTGGGTGCCGCTGCGCGGGCGATCAAGTCGCTCGAAGCCTCGATCGGTTGGCAACTTCGAACTTCAGGATCGAATGGAAGCGATGATTATGTCGCAAAGCACGTGCACGGCATGATTTGCGGCCCCGGTGGTATGGAAAGCCGCTACGACGTCCAACTGGGCTTTTCTTTGCTTGCACCGCTGACCCGGTACCCCGATCATCGACATCCGCCGGAAGAGGCCTATGTACTGCTGAGCGCTGGGGAATTCCGGCAAGGCAACGGACACTGGTTCGATCCGGGTATCGGCGCAGGCCTCCACAACCCACCAAATAGCCCGCACGCAATGCGCTCGGGAACCACTCCGCTCTTCGCGATATGGTGTCTGCTGGTTTGAAATCGCCACGCCGAATGTATCGGCCGATTTGCGTCGGCAATCTCCAGGCTTCGAGTCTCCCCGCGCTGCCCCTTCCGTTATCATCTCGCAAGGATGCGCGGCATTTGCCGTTACCTGGTGTTGTGTCTTCAACCTTTTCCCCGTTGTGAAGGGGCCGCTCCGAAGTCAGCGATGAAAGTCGATCTAGCCACCCTTTACCTTCTTGTGATCGGAACTCTATTGGCCAGTTCCGCCATGATGTATTGGGAACACCTGTCCCATCCCAAGCGCGGCAAGGAATTGCGAATGCTGGCGGCTGGATATGCGACCCTTGGAATCGGTTGCGCGGCGGCTGCGTTTCGGGTTCAACTGCTCGGTGCCGCTGGACCCGCCGTCAGTAATCTCGTGATTCTCGGCGGCTACCTGCTGGTGCTGGACGGTATCGCGATGTTTAACGGCCGGCGGTATCTCGCAAGCTCGGTCGGCTTGCTCGTGCTGATGGGGCTCACGTGGGCGCTCGCGGGCGTGCGTTGGCAGGCTGCGGTCTGGATCTATGTGAGCGCCATCCCGATCGCACTGGCTTCCGCCATGACATCGCTCGAACTGATGCGAGGCGATGGAATGCCGGCGGTCCAATCCCGACGCGTCGCCGTGGCGGTGACGGGCATCCACGCGCTGTTTTACGCCGCCAGAGCTTTCGTGCTGCCATGGCTGGTCCCGGTCCTGGGGCCGCACATTCTGGCTGTTTCGAGCGAAATCACGATGTACGAAGGGGTGCTGTACTCAGTCATTTTGCCGATGACCCTGCTCCGCCTAACCAGGGAAGAGATTCATGGTGAGCTTTTGCAGGAGTCGCGCACGGATTACCTGACTCGCCTCGGTAATCGAAAGTTGTTTTTTGAAGAGGGGGAGCGGGTCATCAGCGAGCACGGCACACACCGGCGACCTGTCACGCTCCTTGCCTTCGACCTCGATCACTTCAAGAGAATCAACGATCGCCATGGGCACAAGACTGGCGACGAGGTTTTGAGGTCATTCGCGCAAACCGTTCGAGCCGTGACGGATGCGGACGCGATCGTTGCGCGCATCGGCGGTGAAGAATTCGCCGCGCTGCTGCCGGGCTACGACAGCCAACGCGCAAAAGAGCTAGGCGAGACCATTGCCAACCGGTTTGCCGCGATGTCGCATGGTGCCGACGGCGACCGGATTCGCGCCACCGTCAGCATTGGGCTCGCCGAGTCAGGTCGCGAAACGGCTAGCGTCACCGACCTGCTCTCAGCCGCCGATCAGGCGTTATACCGAGCCAAGTCGCTAGGCGGTAATCGGCTTGAACAGACGCCAACGGCTGCGCCTCCCTTCGCCACTTGCGCGTCGAGTGGAAATCCGATTTAAGCTCCTTGCAGATAGAGCGTGGGTCGAAGGAACCACGCGAATTTCGCCGCAGCCGATCGCGCACGCAGGCACGACACATGGATGCTCCCGAACCCGTCACGCGACCCACCCAGCCCATCACCCGCCCAGTGCTGGTCTGGGACGCGCCGGTGCGGCTGTTTCACTGGCTGGTGGTGGTGCTGGTCACGGCCGCTTATGTCACCCTGAAGCTGAACTGGATCGACTGGCACGTGCGGGTCGGCGAGACGCTGCTTGCACTGGTGATTGCCCGGCTGCTGTGGGGCTGCTTTGGCAGTGAGACCGCGCGCTTTCGCAGTTTCGTCGCATCGCCCGCGGCCGCGCTTCGTCATTTGCGCCGCCTGTTTCGTCGCGAGCCGGACGTGCAGGTCGGCCACAATGCGGCCGGCGGCTGGATGGTTCTGTTGCTGCTCGCCTTGCTGCTGACTTAGACGCTGAGCGGGCTCTACGTCAACAACGACATCGCCGACGAAGGGCCGTTGAGCGAACTGACGCCCGTGTGGCTTGCCAACGCAATCTCGGCACTGCACGGGCTTGCCTGGTACGTGCTGCTCGCCGCGGTGGCGCTGCACGTGCTCGTGATTGCCCTCTATGCAGTAGCGAAGGGACACAACCTGCTGCGTCCGATGCTAACCGGCCACAAACCGCTGCCCGCGTCCGTCGACGCGCCTCGGCAGGCGCCAGCGCTGCTGGCGCTGCTTCCACTCTGCGTCGGGGCTGCCGTGGTGGTGCTGCTGGCGGCTTATCTGTGAGCTTGCCGCAAACCTGAGTTCGTGGCGCCGCTATGGGACCTGCTTCAGTCGCCCTTCGGCGGCATCACCTGGCCGCGAATCTCGCCGTTCGGATTGTTCTTGGTGTGAACGTTGATGTACATGTCACCGGCTTCGAACATCTTGGCGTCGTCCGGAGATAGCGTGGCCTGACCGGTGATCGGGCTGGTCGCCTCCATCTTGCCCTTCTGCGACAGCCAGACCTTTACGTCCGCGTTTTTACCGGCCGGAGCGGGTCCGTGGAAATGCGCCATCGTGGTCGGACTCGTCAATCCGCTGAACGTGATGTTCCAGGTGACGACCCGCGTGCTGGCGTCGTACGTGAGCTTGGCGCTGCCGCTGCCGGGAGTCTGCACCGGCGGAACCTGTTGGGCGCCCGTCAAAGGTACGTTGAATGAGACCGGCGCCGCTTGCGCCAAGGTCAGCGTACCCGCTAAGGCCAAACCACCGAACACCATGAATGCGCGCTGCGAGATCGATCGTGACATCTGGTTTTCTCCTGTTGGTTTTGCCCTTGGTGGGCAGGCGATTATTGAACACTGCGGAAGACCTCGTCGGCGCTGTTGGCAGCCGAAGACGTGAGACAAGGATAGACGCAAGCCGCCCGTAAAGCGAAGTTTGCGTAAGGTCGAACTCGTGCCTATGCATGGGGACGCCTCGTGACGTCGACGCAAGATCTGTTGGACAGCGATTCGAAAGGAAACGGTTGCGCGAAGGGGGTTGACAATTTGACCTTCGGATTGCACTGGCGCGGAAAATTCTTCCGGTACGTCACGGCGACACGAGACGGCTGATCGACCGTCCATTCGCTGCTGCCGCCGCAAAAAAAAAACCGGCATGCAGTTGCCCGCATACCGGTCTCTATTGGGTCGCACACGCGGGCCCCACACGCGTCACCGCGAATAGGACCGCCACGCTGATCCGCGCTTTACTTGCGCTTCAATTGCGAAATGTCGCGTACCGCGCCGCGATCGGCCGAGGTCGCGAGCGCCGCATACGCCTGCAATGCCTGCGACACCACACGCTCGCGATTCGTCGGCTGCCATGCGTTGTCGCCGCGCGCTTCCATCGCCGCGCGACGGCGTGCGAGCTCTTCGTTCGACACCGCGAGATGCATCTTGCGCTGCGGGATGTCGATCTCGATCACGTCGCCGTCTTCGACCAGCCCGATCGTGCCGCCTTCCGCCGCTTCCGGCGACGCATGGCCGATCACGAGGCCCGACGAGCCGCCCGAGAAACGGCCATCGGTAAACAATGCACAGCTTTTGCCGAGGCCCTTCGACTTCAGATACGAAGTCGGGTACAGCATTTCCTGCATGCCCGGACCGCCCTTCGGACCTTCGTAGCGGATCACCACGACGTCGCCCGGCACGACCTTGTCACCGAGAATTGCGTCGACCGCGTCGTCCTGGCTTTCGAACACGCGCGCGCGGCCCGAAAACAGCCACTGCGATTCGTCGACGCCCGCGGTCTTCACGATGCAGCCCTTTTCCGCGAGATTGCCGTACAGCACCGCGAGGCCGCCGTCCTTCGAATACGCGTTCTCCTTGCTGCGGATACAGCCGCTCTTGCGGTCCGTGTCGAGCGTCGCGAAGGTCGCTTCCTGGCTGAACGCGACCGTGGTCGGGATGCCGCCCGGCGCCGCGCGGAACAACTTCTGCGCTTCATCACCCGCGTCGCCGGCGATGTCCCACTTCGCGATCGCGTTGCCGAGCGTGCCGCTATGCACGTTGCCGCACGACAGGTCGAGCAGCTCGGCACGCGCGAGCTCGCCGAGAATACCGATGATGCCACCCGCGCGGTGCACGTCCTCGATGTGGTACTTGTCGGTCATGGGCGCGGCCTTGCACAGGCACGGCACGTTGCGCGAGATGCGGTCGATGTCCGACATCGTGAAATCCACGCCCGCTTCCTGGGCGGCGGCCAACAGGTGCAGCACGGTGTTGGTCGAGCCGCCCATCGCGACATCGAGCGTCATTGCGTTCTCGAACGCCTGCTTGGTGGCGATGCTGCGCGGCAGGACCGAGGTGTCCTCTTCCTGATAGTAGCGGCGGCACAGATCGACGACCAGGCGGCCAGCCTGCTCGAACAGGCCCTTGCGCCATGCGTGCGTCGCGACGATCGTGCCGTTGCCCGGCAGTGCGAGGCCGATCGCTTCGGTCAGGCAGTTCATCGAGTTCGCGGTGAACATGCCCGAGCACGAACCGCAAGTCGGGCACGCGCTGCGTTCGACTTCGGCCACTTCGGCGTCGCTGATCTTCGGATCGGCGGCCTTGATCATCGCGTCGATCAGGTCGATCTTCGCGATCACCTGGCCATCGCTCGGCGACTTGACCTTGCCCGCTTCCATCGGACCGCCCGACACGAACACGACCGGAATGTTCAGGCGCATCGCGGCCATCAACATGCCGGGGGTGATCTTGTCGCAGTTCGAGATGCAGACCATCGCGTCCGCGCAGTGCGCGTTGACCATGTACTCGACCGAGTCCGCGATCAGTTCGCGCGACGGCAGCGAATACAGCATGCCGCCGTGGCCCATCGCGATGCCGTCGTCGACGGCGATCGTGTTGAATTCCTTCGCCACGCCGCCGGCCGCTTCGATCTGCTTCGCGACCAGCGCGCCGAGGTCGCGCAGATGCACATGGCCCGGCACGAACTGCGTGAACGAGTTCACGACCGCGATGATCGGCTTGCCGAAGTCGTCGTCCGTCATGCCGGTCGCGCGCCACAGCGCGCGGGCGCCGGCCATGTTGCGGCCGTGAGTCGAAGTGCGTGAGCGATAGTTAGGCATCTGTATCCTCAGGTATTGCTGTTTTCGGTTTTGATGAGCGCCCGCGCGGGCGTGGGGATCGCAGCGCGGATTCTGCGCTGGGGACGAATAGTGCAAGAACGCCACTAAGACGTCCAATATATTTTTTCGGCGCGATTAGGTCGGGAAAAGTATTAAACGCTGCCGCGACCGCTCAGCCGATCTCACGTTTTCTTGACACCGCCCGCGCCCACGCCGAATAATGTAGCGTTCGTTTAACGAAACCATGTTCACACTAAGAACATGCGCCGGCGCGCCGAACCCGCCCTTCCGCGCCCAGCACATGGCCGGGCACTACACAGAGTCACACACATGAAGCGAGACACTCCCCCTCACGCCGCCGGCCGACCGGCCACTTCGCGCGGCATCGTCGAAGGGCTGGTTTATGTTTTCGAGCAGGTCATGCCCGACCCGTTCGTACTGTCGATCTGCCTGACGTTCTTCGTCGCCGTGCTGGCGATGCTGATCGCCCCGACCGGCACACTGCCGACGCTGCTCGATTCCTGGTACACCGGCACGTTCGGCATTCTGGGCTTTGCGCTGCAGATGATCCTGATCCTCGCGACCGGCTACGCGATCGCGGAAGCGCCGATCGTGCAACGCGGTTTGCGCGCGCTCGCGTCGCATGCGAACTCGCCGACGCGTGCCGCGCTGCTCGTATTTCCGGTCGTCGCGGTTGCCGCGTGGCTCAATTGGGGGCTCGGGCTCATCGTCGGCGCGTTGCTGTCGCGGGAAATCGCGCGACGCGTCGACGTCGATTTCGCATGGCTCGTCGCGGGCAGCTATTCGGCCTGGTCGATCTGCAACAGCGGGCTGTCGAGTTCAATCGCGCTATCACAGGCATCGCACGGCAATGCGCTGAATCTCGTCGAGAAAGCGACCGGCCACGTGGTGCCGCTCAGCGAAACCATCTTCGCGCCGTTCGTGTTCATTCCGACCGTGCTGGTCGTCGTCGTGATGACCGCGATCTTCATCAAGATGCATCCGAAGGCGGAGAACGTCGTCGCGTTTCGTCAGAGCGGCGAAGCAGCCGCCGACGCGCCGAGCGACGACCCGCATGCCCGCGCGAGCAGCGAGGCATCGCTCGCGGCGCGCCTCGAACAGTCGATGCTCGGCACACTGCTGATGCTCGCGCTCGGCATCGGCTATCTGGCGATGACGTGGCACAAGGAAGGATTCGATCTCGACATCAACAACACGATCCTGATCTTCCTGATGATCGGTCTCGCGCTGCAACGCACGCCGATCGCGTACGCGAATTCGATTCGCCGCGCCGCGCGTCAGACCGGCTCGATGCTGCTGCAATATCCGATGTACGGCGGGATCATGGGCATCATGAAGGGCACGGGTCTCGCATCGATGATCGCGAAGGCGTTCGTGACGATCGCGTCGCCAGTCACGCTGCCGCTGTGGAGCTATCTGAGCTCGCTGATCATCACGCTGCTGGTGCCGAGCGCCGGTGGCCACTGGGCGGTACAGGGTCCGTTCGTGCTGCCCGCGGCGCTCAGCCTGCATGCGTCGGTGCCGCGCACCGCAATGGGCGTCGCAATGGCCGAGAACGTTTCGAACATGCTGCAGCCGTTCTGGGCCGTGCCGATCGTCGCGATCGCGGGTATCCGGATTCAGCGCGTGATGGGCTATACGGCGGTGACGTTCGCGGTGTCGCTGGTGATTTACGCGGCGGCGTTGTGGCTCGTGCCGTAACTGCGATGACCTGAGTCGAACGATTTCGCTACCATCAAAACAAAGGGCCGATAGCGCGCGCGCCGCCTCAACGTTTCGTGGCCGTCACCAGTTGCAACGGCGTCTCGATCACCGTCGACAGCTCGCGCTGCTTGCGCTGCTCGGTGACCGCCTTCAACGCGAAGTCGATGCCGAACACGGTCTGGCGGCCGGCGAACTGGTTCATCGTCGCGAGCACGCGGCCGTCGGCGAGTAGCGGCTTGATCGCATCGATCGCGTCGTAGCCGGTGACATAGACGCCGCCGCCGCGACCCGCGTCGCGAATCGCGTCGACCGCGCCCATCGCCATGTTGTCGTTGCCGCATAACAGCGCGCGAAGCTGCGGATGCTCGGCCAGCATTTTCGCGGCCACGTCGCGGGCCTTGCCGTACTCCCAGTTACCCGACTCGACCGCGACGACCTGCACGCTCGCGGCATCCATCGCATCGCGGCTGCCGGCCGTGCGCTGCTGCGCATTGCTGCTCGTCGGGACGCCTTCGATGATGCCGACCTGATCGCCGGGCTTCAGCGACCTCGCCAGATAATCGCCGACCTGCTTCGCGCCCTTGCGATTGTCCGGCCCGACGAACGGCACCGAGATGCCAGCGGCGGCTTGCGCGGCGTCGTCGAGCGGGTTGTCGATCGCGATCGTGATGATGCCGGCCTTGATCGCTCGGGCGACCGCCGGGGTCAGCGCGCTCGAGTCGGTCGGCGCGATCACGATCGCGTTCATCCTGGCCCTGATCATCTCGTCGACCATGCGGATCTGCGCGGCGGTGTCGGTCTGTTTGGCCGTGCCGCGAATCGTCAGGCTGAATTGCGTCGAGAAGTGGTCTTGGTAATTGCGCGCGGCGTCGACCATCGCGACCGTGAACGGGTCCGTCATCGATTTGAGCACGAGCGCGATCTTCGGCTTCGTGCCGGGCAGCAGTTCGGCGCGGGCGTCGTCCCCGAACAGCGCGACGCCGGTAAGACCGGTCGCGGCCAGCGCGCCCGCGAGCAGCATGCGGCGGCGCATGTTCTGCGTCATGGCTTGACTCCTTCGCGGAGGTGCCGGTTGCGGACGTGCCGGTTGCGGACGTGCCGATCGAACGACGCGACGCTGGCGGCGATTTCGTCGAAGAGCGGCCGGCTGTCGATGTCTTCGCTCAGACAACGCGTCTTCAATGCGGCGAGTGGCGCGGCGATGTCCGGTTGTCCGTGGAGCCCACCGGGCGCAGCGCAACGCTCGAGCAGTTCTTCGAGCAGACAGCCATACGCTCTCACTTCGAGCCGCTGCAACGCGATACCGAGCTCGCGATCGCCGGCGTCAAAAAACGACGCCGCGCCGAAGTCGCCGAGCAGCGCGCGCCCCGCGCCGCCGTGCAGGATATTGTGCGCGTATAGATCGCCATGCATCACGCCACGCCGATGCAGATGACTCGCGACGTTCGCGATGCCGCTCGCGATGCCGAGCACCGTCGCAAGGTCGAAGCGCGCGTCGTCGCGATAGACGTCGCGCGTGCACGATGCGAGGCTCGGCGGACCAGCGAGGTTGGAGAAGCGCGGATCGATCAATCCCATCACGAGGCCATGCGAGTCCGACGGATGCGCGATCACCTTGCCGAGTACCGGGATCAGGTTCGCATGTTCGCCGCCGCGAATGCAAGCAGCCATTTCGCAGTCGGGCAAACCGTCGCTCGTCACCGCGCCCTTGAACAGCTTGACGGCGACCGCACGCGGCGCAGGCTCGCTTTGAGCGTGCAGCGTCGCGCGATGGATCACGCCCGATGCGCCCTCGCCCAACGGCTGTTCGAGCCGCAATGCATCCCAGCGAATGCCGCTGATCGGCGCGTCGACGAGTGCCGCCTGTTCGAGCGCCGCGTTGAACGGATTGCCCGCATACGCGAGCCACGAAAGCCGCGGCAGACGCAGCAGGCAACGCGGCAATGCGTCGAAACGATTCGCCGCGAGCCGCAGCAGTTCGAGCCGCGTGCAGGCGGCCAGCTCCTCGGGCAGCGCGCGCAGCCGGTTGCCGGCGAGCATCAGCTTCTGCAGTTGCGTGCAGCGGCCGAGCTCCGCGGGCAAGCGTTCGATGTCGTTGTCGGTCAGTATCAGCCAACGCAGCAGCGGCGGCAGCGCACGCGCCGGCACCGCGCGGATGCGATTCGACTTGAAGCCGATCATGCTCAGTTGCACGCATTCGCCGAGCACGCCGGGCAGCTCGGTGAACGGGTTGTTGGATGCGAACAGGATGCGCAGTTTGCGCAGACGCGGCAGATCGTCGGGCAGCGTCGTCAGTGCGTTGTTCGACAGGTCGAGCACTTCGAGCGTATCGGCGAGATCGAAAATCTCGCGCGGAAATTCGCTCAGGCCGCACGCGAGTTTGAGTTCGCGCGCACCCGCCAGTTGCCCGGCCCGCAGTTGTTCTAAAGTCGTCGTCACAGTCGTGGGAAAGAAGATCAGGTAGCGCCCGCAATGCGTCGTACCGAAGCTGTCGATTTTACTGAGTCGAAGGTCATCTGGGGGTTCTCTGCGGTACAGTGATGCGAGCGTTGCGGGGGTCACGGCCGTCGCGGCCATGTCGAATGCGAATGAGACAGCAATATCTGGAGCGCGTTCAGGCCACGCAAGCGACACACTATCGGATAACGGCGCAGCCTTCATGCAGTTTTGCGCGTCCGGTCGTCGAAACGCCGCGGCCTCGCAAGTCCTTGCGCCTCCATCCTGTCAGGAGCCTGAGAAAGTGACGTATGCATACAAGTTGATCGATTCGCCGGTCGGTCAATTGAAGCTGGTGGCGAAAGGCGAATGCCTCGCCGCGATTCTGTGGGAGCACGACAAGCCTGAGCGCGTGCGACTCGGCGAGATGAGCGAAGCGAACGAGCTAGCGGTGCTCGTCGAGACCGCGCGGCAATTGCACGAGTACTTCGCGGGCACGCGCGAGGCCTTCGATCTGCCGCTCGACTTTCAGGGCACCGAGTTCCAGAAGCAGGTCTGGCGCGCGCTGCTGACCATTCCGTTCGGCCAGACGCGCAGCTACTCGGAGATCGCGCAGCAGATCGGCAACGTCAATGCGGTGCGCGCGGTGGGCGCGGCAAACGGCCGGAATCCGATCTCGATCGTCGCGCCGTGTCATCGCGTGATCGGCGCGTCGGGCGATCTGACTGGATTTGCCGGCGGCCTCGCTAACAAGATGCTGCTGCTTTCGCTGGAGGCGGGGCAGACATCGCTCGATGCAGCGGCGGACCACGCGCAAAGGCAGGCGTCTGAGCGGGGAGCGGCGCAAGCGGTCAAGCACGATGCGCCCGCGAAACCGGCGCATCGTCAGCCGAGCCGGGGAACGCAGGGTTCGCTGTTCGGTAGCTAAAGCAGCGCACACCCGGCACGGCGCGCCACCCATCGGCCGTAATCGCCGATGCTTCGTCCGCGATCAGCACCATCGGCCGCGCATGCAACACCTATCCTTAAGATGCTCTTTGGAGTATCGAACAGGAGAATGACATGCGCATGCTTCTCAACATACAAATACCGAACGAACCGTTCAGCACACTCGTGCGCGAAGGCCGAATCGGCGACCTGATGAGAAAGATCCTCGATGACATGAAACCAGAAGCCATCTACTTCACCGAGCAGCAGGGCAAACGCGGCGCGGTGGCGGTCGTCGAGGTCGCCGATGCATCGGCGATCCCCGCGCTTGCCGAACCGTGGTTCCTGACGCTCGACGCCGACTGCGAGCTGCGCATCGCGATGCTGCCCGAGGATCTGATGAAAGCCGGGCTCGACGCGCTCGGCGACAAGTGGAAGTAGCGCGGCCCTCAGGAATGCCCAGCCGATAGCTCCAGCAGCATCGAAGCCGCGGCCATCGCCGCGATCTGGCAGCCGAGCACGATATGCTCGTCGGCCGTGTCCTCGATAAAGTCGTGACTCACGCCGCCGATGCTCGGCACGAACATCATGCAGGCCGGCATGCAACGCGCGATCACCTGCGCGTCGTGCGCGGCGCCGCTCGGCATGCGCAGCCACTGGCCCGGCGCGAGTGCTTCGGCGGCTCGCGCGATGTGCTCCGCGAGCGTGGCGTCCATGCTGACGGGTTCGATCGGCTCGTCGAGCGTCTGCAATTCGACGCTCACCGCGTCGTGCGCGTTGAAGTCGCGCACCAGTTCCGCGAGCGCGCGTTCCATGGCCTGAAGCCGTGCCGGGTTCGCATCGCGGAATTGCAGGTACATGTCGGCCGCGCCGGGCACGACGCTCATCGAGCCCGGATCGAGATCGATGCGGCCCACGGTCCAGACGGTATACGCGTCCGCCAGCTGCCCGAACGCGTCGTTCATCCGCGCGATGAACGCGACCAGCGCCGCGCCGGCGTCGCGGCGGATCGACATTGGCGTCGTGCCCGCGTGGTTGCGCTGACCCGTGAAGCGCAGCCGCGATTCGCGCAGCCCGACGATCGTCGTGACGACGCCGATCGCTTTGCCGATCGCTTCCAGTCGTCCGCCCTGCTCGATATGCGGCTCCAGATACGCGACCTGGCGCCCGGCCTCGAAACGGGCACGCGGCCGACCCGCCAGTCCAGCGGCCTCGAGTACGTCGGCCAAGCGTTCGCCCTGCCGATTCGTGGCGCCGCGAATCGATTCGTCGACCGCCTCGCCGACGAAGCTGCGACTGCCGAGCAGGCCCGAGAACGTACCCTCCTCGTCGATCCACGACGCGACGTCGACGGCGAGGTGCCGCGTCGCGTCGTGCTCCGCTAGCGCGCGGGCGATTTCGAGCCCGTACATCACACCCAGTGCGCCATCGAGCCAGCCGCCGGTCGGCTGCGTGTCGGTATGCGAGCCGATCACGAGCGCGGGACCGCTATTGCGCGAGCGTCCGAACACGGTGCCCACTCCGTCGATGCGCGCGTCGAGTCCCGCCTCCGTCATCCGGCCGGCCAGCCATTCGCGCGCCGCCAGATCGACCGGCGACAGCGCGAGCCGGACCACGCCGGGACCGGTCGCGCCAAAACCGCGCAGCTTTTTGAGGTCGGCCATCAGCCGGTCCGGATCGATCTTCACCACGTTGTCATCTCCATGAATTGATTGCCGATGCCGCCGCGCGAAAATCGCCCGGCGTCATATCGTATGCACGTCTGAACGCCCGATTGAAAATCCGACGCGCTATTGAATCCCCAGCCGTACGCGATGTTCCGCGACAGTTGCGACACCGCCAGCACGCTGTCGACCGTCAGAGCGGACGAGCCGTCCGCTTGCGCCATTCACCAGCTCATTTCCACAGCGTGCGGCCAAAGAATGTCAGCGTCCGATCCCACGCCTGTTGCGCCCAGACCGGATCGTATTGCGTCTTCGCGATGCGCCCCGGCCCGACCGCCGCTTCGTTCGCGAACGCATGACGCGCCAGATAGCGATGAAACTCGATGTCGACCTTCGCGTCCGTGAGTTTCTTTTCGAGCGCGTCGACCGTCTCGGCGGCGAAGAACTCGTCCTGCAGAGCCCAATGGCCCATCACCGGCATCCTGATCTTCGATGCGTCGATATAGTCGAGCGGAGGAAAGCCATACCAGACGACGCCGGCCGCCAGTTCGGGCACGTTGCACAGCGCAAGTAACGTCAGCGCGCCGCCCATGCAATAGCCGGTCACGCCGACCTTCGCCGCGTGCTGCTGCAGATACTGGACCGCGCCGCGCACATCCTGCGTCGCGGCGTCGCCGAAATCGAGGCCGCTCATCAGATGGTGCGCCTCATCCTCTTCGACCGTCGACTTGCCGCGATACAGATCGGGCACGAGCGCGAAGTAGCCGGCTTTCGCGAGGCGGTCGGCGACGCCGCGAATCTGGTCGTTCAAGCCCCACCATTCCTGGATCACGACGACCGCGGGCGCGCCTGCGGTTTTTTCAGGCTTCGCGAGATAGCCTTGTAGCTGCTTGCCGTCGGGACGGTTGAACGTGATCATCGAACCTGCGGGTTGGGTCATCGGTCGCTCCTCGAGTGAACAAAACCGCTAGCATAGCGCCCCTACCCCGTCTTCTGTTCTATCGGAATCGTGTCAGCGCGAGCGCGCTCTCGCTGAATCTGCGCGTTATGTGAATCCGACAATATGGAGACAAACATTAACGAAAAATTCATTAATTAATTCGCCGACGCTCGGTTCCACAAGTCGATTGACGACGTTATACTCGCCGCCATGCTTTCTGGATCAACATCCGATCGATCAACGATCGGCGAAACACGTCCCCAGTCGTTTGCTGTTGGAAGCTGCTGTCAAGCAGCAACTCGGCCTTGCGGCTTCATGTCTCTCAGGTTCTGGCAATCATCCTCGGACGCCAGAATCTTTAAGCCGACACATTGTGTCGGCTTCTTTTTTATACATGACGCTTTTGCAATTCCGATTCACGCAATAGCTTGTCAATTCGCGGCCGCATCAAAATTGCGTATACCGATTAATCATGCCCGCGCGACGCGTAATTTCACGCATACATTTAAGCGCTCTTTATCCAATTAGTGGGTTACGTGGGCTGAAAACTTGACGTATTGCGACGCGTTGTTTTTCGGGCGACCCATAGTTTTGACCAGGGAAAACCCCGTATAATCCATAAGAAGTCAGACAACTTGCCTAGAATCGCGGTGGTCCTGACCGCGATCCGCCGTGCAGCGCCCACCCCCGAACCGCTTTCTGCCCGATCCGTGAATTCCACCGCCCCCGCCAGTTCCGCCGCCCCCGCCCTGCCGTTTCGCCACGCGCTTTACGCGATGCTCGGCATCGGGCTCGTCAACATGCTGGTCGCGCTCGACCAGACCGTCGTCAGCACCGCGCTGCCGTCGATCGTCGCCGAGCTCCACGGCTTCGAATATTTCGCGTGGATCGCGAGCGCGTACCTGCTCGCCTCGGTCGTCACCGTGCCGGTGTTCGGGCGGCTCGGCGACTACTTCGGCCGCAAGCGCTTCGTGATCGCCGCGGTGATCACGTTCACGGTCGCGTCGGTGTTGTGCGGCCTCGCCAACAGCATGCTGTTTCTCGCGATGGCGCGCGGGCTGCAAGGCGTCGGCGGCGGCATGATGGTGGGCACCGCGTTCGCGTCGATTCCCGATCTGTTCCCCGACGCGCGCACCCGCGTGCGCTGGCAGGTGGTGCTGGCCGCGGCCTACGGCATCGGTACCGCGGCCGGCCCCTCGCTCGGCGGCTGGATGAGCGAACACCTCGGCTGGCGCTCGACGTTTCTCGTCAACCTGCCGGTCGGCGCGGCGGCACTCTATTTCATCTGGATGCATCTGCCGAATTTCCGGCGGCCGCATGTTGGCGAGGTGAAGATCGACTGGCTCGGCGCGGGGCTCGTCGCGGGCGTGCTCGGCGGCTTGCAGGCGTTTATCGAAGCGGTGCCGAAAAATGGCCTCACTGTGGGCAACCTCGTGTTGGGCGCGTGCGTGATCGCCGGCGCGGTCGCGCTGTTCAGGTGCGAAAAGCGCGCCACGCATCCGATCATTCCGCTCGATCTGTTCAAGGACGCGCAGCTCGTCACGCTATTCACGCTCGGCATGCTGTCCGGCTTCGTGATGTTCTCGCTGATCTTCTTTGCGCCTTTGCTGCTGCAAGGCGGCTTCGGTCTATCGCCGCAGCAGGCCGGCCTGCTCGCGACGCCGATCGCCGCGTGCATCGCGCTCGGCAGTCTGCTGAACACCCGCATCGTGATTCACATGAAGAAGCCGACGCGCATCCTGACGATCGGCTTCGGGCTGCTGATGTTCGCGTCGATCGCGCTGGCGTTCGCGAATCCGGATACGCCGCACGTGCGCATCGTGCTGCCGATGGGCGCGGTCGGCATCGGCCTCGGCTTCATCCTGAACAACCTGAACGTGTTCGGCCAGGAGATCGCCGGACGCGAACGTTTCGGCATCACGACCGCGCTCCTGCAATCGACGCGCATGGTCGGCGGCATGCTCGGCACCAGCATCGTCGCGACCGTCGTGCAGCATCACTATCGCAACGTCGTCACGCGCACGATGAGCGTTCTCGGCGAACCGGCCGCATCGCAATGGCGGCCGCGTATCGTCGATCTGCGCATCCTGATCGACGACGCGTCGCGCACGCAATTGATCAAGGATATGAAGACATCGGGGCTCGATACGCTCGCGCTGATCGATAGCGCACGCGATGCGCTGGTGCAGTCGATTCACATCGGTGTGTGGCTGACCGCGGTGGCATCGCTGGCGGCCGCGCTTCTCGTGCAGCGGATCTCGCACGTGGTGTTTCGTAAGAGCTGAGCACCCGGATCAATCGAGCGAATAAAAAACTCGAACGTGATTCGGCCGCTTACTGAATGGTGGCTTTCGCTCTAAGATTCTTCACCATTGTGTCGACGCGTTCCGCTTGTGCCTGCTGGTACAGCATCGGCTTCATGTCTGCGAACGACGGAACCTGCAAAGGGCGAGTGTCATCGACTTCGATAACATGAAAGCCGTATCCGGTCTTGACCGGGGTCTGCGTGTATTCGCCCTTGTGCAAATGCGAAACCGCGTCGGCGAACGGCTTGACCACTTTGCTGGAAGTTATCCAGCCCAGATCTCCGCCGTTGTATCTGGTGTCGGAATCGATCGATTCCTTTGCGAGCTCGCCAAACGACGCGCCCTTGTTGAGCTTCGCAATGAAGTCTTTTGCCTCGCCTTCATCCTTGACGAGGATATGGCGGACTTTATATTCGGTGCTGCCGCCTTTCGCTTTCATGTCGTCGTACATCGCCTTCAGTTGAGCGTCACTGAGTGGGTTCTTTTTTAGAAAGTCCTGCATGTACGCTCTAACGATTTCGATCTCCCACGTCGCCTGCGCCTGCACGAGAATCTTTTGCCGGGCGGCCTCGGCACGTGCCGCGACTTCCGGGTTCCGGTCGAAGCCGACCTTGTGCGCTTGCTGGAAGAGAACTTCGCGGCGAATCAGTTCATCCCGGACACGGTCCGTCAATTGAGGCGAATCGGAAAAGCCTTGGGCATGCGCCTGTCCGATATACAAATCGGCGTCTGCCTGAGAGACCGGTTTGCCGTTTACCGTGACAAAAGGCTTCTCTGCTGCGCTCGTAACCAGGCAGAGCGTTGCACCGAGCACAAGTGCCAACATTCGTCGTGATAGTACTTTCATTAAGCGGACCGATTACGTTGGTTCGAGCACTTTAGCGAACGATCGCCAAAGGTCTGTGTGTAGCGCCAGGTCTGATCAGGAATCGGACCTGATCAGACGCTGGTGCCCTACGCGCCTCTATCGGGTGATGGTTCCCGCAAGAGTCAGGCTGCGTGACGAGTTCCCGATATACACAGAGTAGGAACCGGTCGGGATCGTCCACTGCTGCGAATCTTTATTCCATGTGCTGAGCGGATGATTCGGCGCGGCTGGATCGATCGAGATCGACACCGTCTGCGTCCCGCCAGCGTTCAGGCTCACCTTCTGGAACCCCACCAGACGCCTGGGCGGCTCTGCCGCAGAGGACGGCAGCGCGATATACACCTGTGGAACTTCGGCGCCCGCCACGGAACCCGTGTTCTTCACGACTGCGGTAACCGTGTATGTGCCGTTCGCTCCGGTACTAACGGTCGGGTTGCTAATCGTGAAGGTCGTGTAAGAAAGACCAAAGCCGAACGGGAATGCCGGGCTCTTACCCATCGCGTCATACCAGCGATAACCGACATTCAGCCCTTCCGAATACGTCACCGTCGGGCTTCCGTTGATCGACACGCCAGGGTATTGGAAAGGCGTGATCGAATCCATAAAACCCTGGCCGATCTGTGGGAACGTCACCGGCAGTTTGCCGGACGGATTCGCCACGCCCCACAGCAGATCCGCGACGATGTGCCCATCTTCCTCGCCAGGGAACCAGGTCTCGAGAATCGCGCTCGCCGCGGATGTCCCTCCGCTGAGGATCGAAGGATCGAGCGCTTCGGCGGCACTGTCCTTCAGAACGAGCACGGTGTTGCTGTTTGCCGCGACGATGGTCTGGAGCAACGCGAGCGTGTTGCTGTTTTTGGCGGAACTCGAGGTCGTAATCGAACTCGGCTTGGGCGCATACCAGTCGAGCGTATTGAGGTATTTGCCGGTGTCGAGCGTCAGGCCCGTCGAGTCCGTGAAGCTCGCCTGGTCGGCCCCTTCCTCCGACATGGAGCCAGCCATGAAGATGACGGCGTCGGCACCGGTGGCTGCCGTCTTGACGTCGGCGATGGTTGCGGCCGCGCCGTCAATCGTGCCGGTCGAATTGTTGTCGTCGACGAGCGCCAGATGAACCTGAACGCCGGTATTGCCGAGATTGGCAAGCGTGTCCTTGATGCCCTGCACCGGTGTAACGGTGTACAAGGCGACGACGTCGGAGCTGCCGCCTCCCGAACCCATCGGATGACCGACAGAGCTGCCTCCAGCAACAGCTTGCTGAGCATAGACCTGCGTCGTTTTGCCGACCACGAGTACGTTTCGAACCGTCTTGTTCAGCGGCAAGGTCCCGTTGTTCTGCAGCAGTACTGCCGACTGCTCGCCGATCTGCTTCGCGACCGTACCGTCAGCCGTTGCGTTGATAGCGCTCTGCGCAATGGGCCGATCGAAGATACCCGCGCGGAACATCTGCGTATATCGGCGCAGCAGCGCATTGTCGATATCGGAGGTCTGGATCTGCCCCGAGGCCAAGGCCGCATTCAGGTTCGCCAGCGACCAGTTCTGCGGAAGCGGCATCTCGTTGTCCATGCCCGCCAGCATGGTCGGCGCGGTGCTATGCGCCGCAAAGAAGTCCGACTGCACGTAGCCTTTGAAGCCCCATTGTCCGCGCAGGACATCGGACAGGATGTGCTTTTGCTCGCACATCGAAAAGCCGTTCACCGAGTTGTACGAACACATGACGGCGCCGACGTTTCCTGCTTTCACCGCCATCTCGAACGGCAGCAGATAGAGTTCGTGCAACGTTTGATCGTCCACACTCTCCTGAATCGTCATGCGGTTCGTTTCCTGCTCATTCGCCACCAGGTGCTTCGCCATTGCGATCATGCCGTGCGCTTGCACAGCCTGGATTTCGGCGACCCCCATCGTCCCGGTGAGATAGGGGTCCTCGCCCATGTATTCGAAGTTGCGTCCCCCCACGGGCAATCTTGCCAGGTTCATACCCGGCGCTTCGAATACGTGCAGAGCCAGATTTCCTCCCTCTACGCCAACCACGTTGCCAAACTGGGTCGCTACGGAAGGATCGAACGAAGCAGCCATGGCGATGGCTGACGGAAGGGCGGTCGCCTTGGCGGAACTGGAATCCGTATAAGCGGCGAAGCCCGATACGGAAGGAGAAACGCAGTCATTCTGGCCGATACCGACAGGCCCATTCGTAATCCGCAGCGTCGGAATCGCGTATTTCGCGAGCCCAAGAATGTGCCGGGCACCGTAGCACTGCGGCAACTCAGGCAGGATGCCTGGATTCGAACCGGTCAATTGCTCTTCCTTGTCGGCAAGCGCCATTGCAGGAACGAGCAGTGCAGCGCGTGCTTCGGGAGAAAGTGACGTATTCATCCAAGGCATCGCGGATGTCGGCGTCGAGGTCGGGCTTGAGGCTGGGTTAGAAGCCGCTGTCGTTGGGTTGGGACTATTACTTCCTCCGCACGCCGCCAGAATGAACACGATACTTGCGGCGGCGGCCGTTCTCCTCTGCATGAATCTCACAGACATTGTCTTTCCTCGATTTGTTATACGCACCAATGCGCGATGGGCATCGGTCGTTCTGATATGAAGGACTGCTATCTCATTAATTGCCAGCGTTCCGTCCGCTGTTTCTGCCGCCCTGCTCTGCTCTGCTTTCCAGTGAAGACATCGTAATGTTTAATTCGTCATCAGACGACTAGGGTTTACGTAGAATCAATAAAAACAGTGGCTTACGGCAATGCACGGACGTCTGATGAGCTTCTAGAATTCACAATTCGCGTATCGAGCCAAGTCGCGGCGGTTCTGAAACCAAACAAAAAAAGCCTGACGGACCGCACTGTTCGTGCAGCCCGCCAGGCTCTGCATGCAGGTTGAAGCGTCTTTAACGCACGAGGCACGGACGCTTGTTATCGAACTTCCAGTTCGGAATTAGATACTGCATCGCCACGCCGTCATCGCGCGCGCCAAGGCCGTGCTGCTGATACAGCGCGTGCGCCTTTTCGAGCGCGTCCATATCGAGTTCGACGCCGAGGCCCGGCTTCTGCGGCACCTTGACCTTGCCGCCGACGATCTGCAGCGGATCTTGCGTCAGGAATTGACCGTCCTGCCAGATCCAGTGCGTGTCGATCGCGGTGATCTTGCCTGGCGCTGCAGCCGCGACGTGCGTGAACATCGCGAGCGAAATGTCGAAGTGGTTGTTCGAATGCGAACCCCACGTGAGGCCCCAGTCGTTGCACATCTGCGCGACCCGCACGGAGCCCTGCATGGTCCAGAAATGCGGATCGGCGAGCGGAATGTCGACCGATTGCAGCTGGATGGCGTGACCCATCTGGCGCCAGTCGGTCGCGATCATGTTGGTCGCCGTCGGCAGGCCGGTCGCGCGACGGAACTCGGCCATCACTTCGCGGCCCGAGTAGCCGTTCTCGGCGCCGCACGGATCTTCCGCGTAAGCGAGCACGTCGTGCTGGTCACGGCACAGGCGTACCGCTTCCGCGAGCGACCACGCGCCATTGGGGTCGAGCGTCACGCGCGCTTCGGGGAAGCGCTCGGCGAGTGCCGTCACGGCCTCGATTTCCGCGTCGCCGGCGAGCACACCGCCTTTCAGCTTGAAGTCGTTGAAGCCGTAGCGAGCCTGCGCCGCCTCCGCGAGCCGCACGACCGCTTCCGGCGTCAACGCGACTTCGGTGCGCACGCGCTCCCAGTCGTCACACGCACCGGCGTTGTTCGCGTACGGCAGATCGGTCTTGTTGCGATCGCCGATATAGAACAGGTAGCCCAGCATTTCCACTTCGTCGCGCTGCTGACCTTCGCCGAGCAGTGCCGCGACCGGCACGCCGAGATGCTGTCCGAGCAGGTCGAGCAACGCCGCTTCGAGCGCGGTCACCGCGTGAATCGTCGTGCGCAGATCGAAGGTCTGCAGGCCACGCCCCCCAGCGTCGCGATCGGCGAACTGCGTGCGCACCTTGTTCAGGATCGCCTGCAGATTGCCGATCGACTGACCGACCACGAACGGCCGCGCGTCATCGATCGTCTTGCGGATGTTCTCGCCGCCCGGCACTTCGCCGACGCCGGTATGGCCCGCGCTGTCGCGCAGAATCACGATGTTGCGCGTGAAGAACGGACCATGCGCGCCGCTCAGATTCATCAGCATGCTGTCGCGGCCGGCGACGGGCACGACGCGCAGTTCGGTGACGACCGGCGTGGCGATCGATTCGGTAGGTTTCGTGGACATGGGAAAAGCACCTGTGTGATGAAGTAAGCCGGCCGGCGGAAGCCGCCGCGCGCCGCGTGCGCGTTCGAGCGGACCGGATGAAAACTCGAATCCAGAAAAATCGACGGCCGCATGCGAGCCGTCAGTGTAGTCAATGCGCGTTGCCGTGCGCCGAATCAGGCAACGGGTCGCGATTGCCGGGCCGGCGGCGCGTCAGGAAACCCGCCGCCGCCGCGAGCAGCGACGCGACGCCGAGACCGTACAGCCCGCCCGTGAACGAGCCCGTGTGCTGCTGCAGATAGCCGAAGGTGGCCGGCGCGAAGAAGCCGCCGAGATTGCCGAGCGAATTGATCAGCGCGAGCACGCCGGCGGCGACGCGCGCATCGAGGTAGCCCTGCGGGATCGGCCAGAACAACGACGACGCTGCCTTGAAGCCGATCGCCGAGAAGCAGATTGCGACGAACGAGAACACCGGGTTGCCCGACGTCGACGCGAACAGGCCAACCGCCGCAATGACGAGCGCGACCGCGAGCCAACCCTGCTGATGACGCCATTTCGCCGACACGAGCGCGAAGCCATACATCGCGACCATCGAGATCAGCCACGGAATCGCGTTGAACATGCCGACCTCGAAGTCGGACAGGCCGCCCATCTTGCGGATGATCGTCGGCAGCCAGAAAGTGGCCGCGTAGATCGTCAGTTGGATCGCAAAGTACAGCAGGCAGAACAGCGCGATCTGCGGGTCCTTCAGCAGCTTGAACGTCGGCAGATGCGCGCCGCCCTGCGCTTCGCGCGCGGCCTGTTCGGCCGCGATCGACTGTTCGAGCACGCGCTGCTCTTCGGCGGTGAGCCAATGCGCGTCGCGGATGTGCGACTTCAGCATCATCCAGCTGACGGCACACAGCACGATCGAGAACCCGCCTTCGATCAGAAACATCCACTGCCAGCCTTGCAGGCCGAGGCCGCGAATCGACAGCAGCGAGCCGGTGATCGGACCGGACAGCACTGACGCGAGCGCCGAGCCCGACAGAAAGATCGCCACCGCCTTACCGCGCTCTTTTTGCGGCAGCCACTGGGTGAAGTAATAGACGACGCCGGGAAAGAAGCCCGCCTCAGCAACGCCGAGCAGGAACCGCAGCACGTAAAACGACGTGTCGTTCCAGACGAACGCCATCGAGCCCGCCACCAGCCCCCAAGTGCCCATGATGCGCGTGAGCCACACGCGCGCGCCGAACTTCTGCATCAGCACGTTCGACGGCACTTCGAACAGCGCATAGCCGATGAAGAACAGACCGCTGCCGAGCCCGTACGCTGCCGCGCCGATGCCGAGATCGGTCTTCATGTGCGCGTTGACGAAGCCGATGTTCACACGGTCGATGTAGTTCGCGATGAACATGATCAGGAAAAGCGGTAACACGTTGCGCTTCACCTTCGAGACCGCCGATTCCAGCGGGTCGAGCGCGGTGGTCAAAACTGATGTCAAGATTTGTCTCCCCTGTCGGCCGCATGGCCTGTTGGAACGCAACGCGGCGCAGCTAGGCGGAGGACCCTGCGATACGCCTGACACGTTGTCTGACGACAGTCTACCGTGTTATTTTCGTCAAATCCAGTTGGGTGTTTACCCGGCATGTCTGGCCAGCCCGCGCCGAAAGAGCAGCAGCTTCACGGCCGTCTACTTTATTGCCCGAGCTTGGATCGGGTGATAGATAAGACGTCTGATGTCTCGTATTTTTCAGGATGCACAAGGCAGCCGATGTGCTTGCGCAACTGTCCGCCGCGTCCCCGTCCCACCGCGCGCCGGCACGCAAAAATAGCCCGCGCCGATGCCGCCGAACACGGCAGAATCGAGTACAGTCCTGTGCGATACTTTGCAGGATCAGTCAACCAGCCACAAAAATGAGCAGCCTAACTGAAAAGGTGGTGGCCACCCTTTCCGATGAAATTCGCCGCGGCGCGCTGAGGCCAGGCGACCGCATCCCCACCGAAGTCGCCATGATGAAGCAGCTATCCGTGAGCCGCTCCGTGGTTCGCGAGGCGATTTCGCGTCTGCAGGCGGCGAGGATCGTCGAGACGCGTCACGGTATCGGCACGTTCGTGCTCGCGCCCACCGCCGAAAAGCCGATGCAGTTACCCGCCGCCGACCTCACGAGCATGCTCGACGTGATGGCGATCATCGAGTTCCGGATCGACGTCGAAGCCGCCGCGGCCGCACTCGCGGCATCGCGGCGCACCGAGCAGAACCTCAAGCAGATTCGCACCGCGCTCGATCGCTTCGAGTCGGAACTGGAGCGCGGCAGCACCGACACGCTCGCGCACGACATCGAGTTTCATCTGCAGATCGCGCGCGCGAGCGGCAATCGCTATTTCTTCGACGTACTCAGCCAGCTCGGCCGCTCGGTCAGCCCGCGCACGCGGCTTGGTTCGGCCGAGATCGCGGAGCTCGACCATATCGAGGTGTTGCGTAGCGTGCTCGGCGAACACCTGATGATCTATCGCGCGATCGAGCGTCAGGACGCCGACGATGCGCGCGCCGCAATGCGCATGCATCTGAGCAACAGCCGCGAGCGACTGCGCCGCGCGCATGAGTTGACGAAGGCTGGCGTGTGACGACATGCGGGGCGGATCGGCTGCCCCGCAATACGAAACGCCACCAGCATCGCCCGCTCACTCTCCTACTTCGAGATCCAGCAACGCCGAGCTCAGCGATTTGCCATGCGCATCGAGCGCGAGCGAACGCGTAACGCCGCCGCCGAGCGCGTCGCCGAGCACGAAGTTGAATGCGGCGATGCCCGGCAACTCATGACGTACCACGTCGCCGCACACCACATCGCGCAGATGCGTCTTGACGCGCTCGGGCGTCAGCACATCGCGCAGGCGCTCGTAATGCCGCGCGTCGTAGCAGATCACCGAGATATTGAGCGTATTGCCCTTGTCGCCAGTGCGCGAGTGGGCCAGTTCACGTAGTTTCATCTCAAGCCTCCACCAGCGAGAAAGCCGGCGTCGCATGCTCGCGCGGCAGCAGCACCGACTGCACCGCGACCACCTCGCGCGCCGCCTTCGTCACGCCGCCGCCGCCCGCCGGTCCGTTCGTGTACAGCGTCTCGACCTCGTTGCCGACGCGCACCGCCTCCGCGAGCGACGCCGTGCGCCCCGCCACGCGCGCGCGCACCTCGTACGGCTCGCCATGACCGACAGCCACCGTGTCGCCGTGCAGCGCGTTCAAGCCGATCAGATCGAAGCGCAGTTCATGCGTCTGTACGCCGGTCAGCGCCAGCCGTTCGCGCACGATATCGAGCGCGAGCCGCGCCCGCGCGAGCGCGCCCGGCCCGCCGTACGAAATCTGCCCCTCGCCGATATAGCCATCGAAATACGCAACCGACACTTTCAGCGTAGCGGTGCGCTCCGCACCGCTACCGCCAGTGACACGCACGCGGTCCGGGGCTTCCTGCTCGACACGCACCTGCGAGAAATCGGCGACCACGTCGGGCTGCAGATAACGACGCGGATCATGGATCTCGTACAGCAACTGTTCCTTGCAGGTCGCCTCGGTCACGAGCCCGCCACTTTGCGCGAGCTTCGTGATCACCACCGAACCGTCCCGCGCAACTTCGGCGATCGGAAACCCCAGCCGCGCGAGATTCGGCACGTCCTTGAAGCCGGGGTCCGCGAAATAGCCGCCGGTGATCTGCCCCGCGCACTCGAGCAGATGGCCGATCACCGTTGCCCGGCCGAGCATCGGCCAGTCGTCCGTGCGCCAGCCGAACTCGTGGATCAGCGGCGCAACGAACAGCGACGGATCGGCGACGCGCCCGGTCAATACGATCTGCGCGCCGGCCGCGAGCGCCTCGACGATCCCGCTCGCGCCGAGATACGCGTTGGCCGAAATCAGCCGGTCTTTGTAGGCGGCCACCGCCTCGCCCGATTCGACGAAATGGCAGTCGCCCGCGCGCACGACGTCGAGCACGTCGTCGCCGGTGACCGCGGCAATCTTCAAGCCGCCGAGACCCAGCTCGCGCGCGATCTGCGCGGTTCTGCGCGCCGCCGCGAGCGGATTGGCCGCGCCCATGTTCGACACGATACGCACGCCGTTGCGCGCCGCGACGGGCAGCACCGCGCGCATGCGCGCTTCGAGCAGCGGGTCGTAGCCGAGTTGCGGGTCCTTGCTGCGCGCCTGCTGCGCGATTGCGATCGTGCGCTCCGCGAGGCATTCGAACACGAGATAGTCGAGCTGGCCGTGTTCCGCGAGTTCGAGCGCGGGTTCGATGCGGTCGCCCGAATAGCCCGCGCCCGCGCCGATGCGCACGATGCGTTGAGGTTCAGTGGCAGTCATGGTGCTCCCGTGCGTTCAGTGAAGCTCACAGTGGAAAGATCCCGAGCACGACGCACGCGATCGTCATCACGACCGACGCGCCGAACAGCAGGGGAAACGTGAATCTCTGATGATCGGCCAGATCGATCCCGCACAGGCCGACCACGAGGAACGTCGCGGGCGTGAGCGGGCTGACCGGAAAGCCGGTGGTCATCTGTCCAAGCAACGCGGCCTGGCCGACGTGCACCGCCGGCACGCCGAGCTGGCCCGCCACCTCCGCAATCACCGGTAGTACGCCGAAATAAAACGAATCGGGATCGAACAGCATGCTGAGCGGCATCGACAGCAGGCCGAGCACGATCGGAATATGGCTGGCCATCGCCGGCGGCACGAACCCGACCGCCGCCTGCGCCATCGCCTTCAGCATGCCGCTGCCCTGCATCACGCCGGTGAACACGCCGGCGGCGAGCAGGATGCCGGCCATCATCAGCGCGGCGCGCGCATGCGCGTCGATCCGTTTGCGTTGCATGTCGACGTTCGGATAGTTGACCATCAACGCGACACACAGGCCCACCATGAACATGATTGCCGGCGGAATCTTCTCGCCCATCACGACCATCGTGCCGAGTACGACGAGCGTCAACACGATGTTGAACCAGAAGTTTTGCGGGCGGCGCAGCGCCTGTTCTTCCGGCGTCAGCTCGCGTTGCGGCATCGGCACCGTGCCGCTCGCGGCACTCAGGCCGAGGCGCTTCTCCTCGCGCCGCCCGAGCCAGTACGCCATCGAAAACACGAACACGAGGCCGATCGCCTGCACCGGAATCAGCGGATTGAACAGCGCCGAAATCGGCAGATGCAGCGACGCGGACGCGCGAATCATCGGCCCCGTCCACGGCAGGAAGTTGATGCCGGCCGCCATCGATACCGCGGCGGCGAGCACACGCCGGTCCATCTTCAGGCGGTCGTAGAGCGGCAGCATCGCGGGAATCGTGACGAGGAAGCAGACGGCGCCGGAGCCGTCGAGGTGGATCAGCAGCGCGAGCAGCGTGGTGCCCATCACGATGCGCGTCGGCCGCGTGCCGACCGCGCGCAGGATGCGCTCGATGATCGGGTCGAGCGTGCCGGCGTCGGTGATCGTGCCGAAGTACAGGATCGCGAATACGAACATGCAGACGACGGGCGCGAGGCTCTTCAAACCGTCGACGACGAACTTGCTCGTCTGCAAGCCGAACCCGCCGAGCAGCGAGGCCGCGAGCGGCACGATGATCAGCGCGACGAGCGGCGACATGCGTTTTGACAGGATCGCGCCGAGCAGCACGACGATGGTAGCCAGCCCCAGCATTGGCAGCATGAGCTTGTCTCCAGGTTGTTTTTTAGTGCCATCGAGCGTAAGTTCGGAGCAGCAATAAGGCAATTGAAATGAATTGATTGCAGCCATCACAAATCATCATGGATCTGAATCTGCGGGACATCCGCGCGTTTATCGCGGTCGCGCAAACGGGCAGCTTCACGCGCGCGGCCGCGCGGCTGCATCTGTCGCAGCCGGCGTTGACGGTGCAGATTCGCCGGCTGGAGGATACGCTCGGCCTGCGCCTGTTCGATCGCAACAGCCGCAACGTCGCGCTGACGCCGACCGGCCGCGAGTTACTGCCCGTGCTGCAGAAATCGCTGCACGACATGGAGCACGTGCTGCACGATGCGCGCGCGCTCGGCGAAGGCGCGAGCGGCACGGTGCGCATCGCGTGCTTGCCCACCTTCGCGGCGAGCCTGCTGCCCGAGCTCGTGCAGGCGCTGAGACAAGCCGTGCCGCGCGTCGGCTTCGAGGTGCGCGATGCCGTCGCGAGCATGGTCAACACGCTGGTGCGCAACGAGGAAGCCGATATCGGGCTCACCGGCGGCGAGTTGAACGACAGCGGGCTCGAGGTGCTGCATGCGGGCATCGACCGGCTCGTCGCGGTGTTGCCGAAGCAGCATGCGCTCGCGCGGCGGCGCCGACCCGTCACGCTCGCCGATCTCGCGAACGAGCCGCTCGTGCTGACCGCGCAAGGTACGAGCGTGCGCGCGGTCGTCGATAGCGCGTTCGCCGACGCGCAATGCGTGCCGCGCATCGCCTGCGAGCCGACTTACATGATGAGCGCGGTGGCGATGGCACGCGCCGGGCTCGGTATCACGATCCTGCCGGCGTCGGCGCGCGAGATGCGCGCGGAGCCCGAACTGGTCGCGCGACCGATCGACGAACCGGCGTTCACACGCCGCATCGCGCTGATCAGAAAGCGCGGCCGCACCCTGCCAGCGGTTACGGAGACTTTTGTCGCGATGCTGATCGAACGGCTCGGCCCGGCATAGGGCCGCACAGTGCCGTTTCGCGCGTGGCACGCGGCCCCTAATTTTCACGATACGAAACGATGCCGCGCGTCGTAAAAAACCATGGTGCGCAGCACAAACCGGGCGTTTCACGATGCCCGGCGCCGTTGCACATCGTAAAATGAAACGCACAAGGCATTGTTTTTAATCGAATATTTTTAATATAAGGAACGATTTGACGCCTGCTTGCACGACGATTCGCTGACGTAGACTCTTTCACAAGAGCACGCGCTTCACGTAGTCGGATTCGAGGGCCTCACGACACGGGCCACCCAAATCCCACAGATTGCGAAGAAGCCGTCACGAATCGCGGCATTTTCTATTGGCAACTGGGAGACTAAAAATGAAAGGCTTTCGCTTTGGTTCGACGCAGGGAGCGTTCTACATTCTGCCGGGTCAGGACGGCTGGGAAGCCACCTACGGCAACGAAACACTCGGAGAATTCTCAAGCGCGCAACAGGCCGCTGACGACCTCGCGCGCGGCCTGAGCTGCGAGCATCTGTCCGAGCTCGATACGTCGACGCTCGAAATTCCGGAGAAGCTCGCCGATTGGGAAATCGTTCACGTGTAAGGACGGGTATGAGCGACGGCGACGTAGCAGTGAAAGCAGAAACGACAATGGCGCCCTAAGGCGCCATTGTCGTATTTGGGGTCCTGCTCGCGGCCGCAATGCGTGGTTACGGTATGGCTTTCGAGGCCATCGCAGCCTCTGAGGCAGCGATTACCGCCTCAGCGCCTGCCTGACTTCAGGCCACCGAATCGACGATCGCGTTCAGCGTCGCGCTCGGGCGCATCGCCTTGCTGGTCAGCTCGACGTCCGGGCGGTAGTAGCCGCCGATATCCACCGGCTTACCCTGCGCCGCGCCGAGTTCCGCGACGATCTTCGCCTCGTTGTCGGCCATTGCCTTCGCGACGCCCGCGAACTGCGCCTGCAGCGCCGCATCGTCGGTTTGCGCGGCCAGTGCTTCGGCCCAGTACATCGCGAGGTAGAAGTGGCTGCCGCGATTGTCGATGCCGCCGACCTTGCGCGCCGGCGACTTGTCGTTGTCGAGGAACTTGCCGGTCGCCTGATCGAGCGTCTTCGCGAGAATCTGCGCCTTCGGATTGTGATACGCGGTGCTCAGATGCTCGAGCGACGCCGCCAGCGCGAGGAATTCGCCGAGCGAATCCCAGCGCAGGAAGCCTTCCTCGACCAGCTGCTGCACGTGCTTCGGCGCCGAACCGCCCGCGCCGGTTTCGAACATGCCGCCACCGGCCATCAGCGGAACGATCGACAGCATCTTCGCGCTGGTGCCCAGTTCCATGATCGGGAACAGGTCGGTCAGGTAGTCGCGCAGCACATTGCCGGTGACCGAGATCGTGTCCTTGCCGGCGCGGATGCGCTCGACCGAGAACTTCGTCGCTTCGACCAGCGTCATCACGCGGATGTCGAGACCGTTGGTGTCGTGATCCTTCAGGTACTGCTCGACCTTCCTGATGATCTGCGCATCGTGCGCGCGCGCCGCGTCGAGCCAGAACACGGCCGGCGTGTTGGAAGCGCGGGCGCGGTTCACCGCGAGCTTGACCCAGTCGCGGATCGGCGCGTCCTTGGCCTGGCACATGCGGAAGATATCGCCCTGTTCCACCGGCTGCTCGAGCAGCACCGCGCCGGCTTCGTCGGTCACGCGGACCACGCCGTTCGCCGGGATCTGGAACGTCTTGTCGTGTGAACCGTATTCTTCGGCGGCTTGCGCCATCAGGCCGACGTTCGGCACCGTGCCCATCGTGACCGGGTCGAACGCGCCGTGCTTCTTGCAATCTTCGATCACCGCCTGGTAGACACCGGCGTAGCAACGGTCCGGAATCACCGCCTTCGCGTCGTGCAGCGCGCCATCGGCGCCCCACATCTTGCCCGACTCGCGGATCATCGCCGGCATCGATGCGTCGACGATCACGTCGCTCGGCACGTGCAGGCTGGTGATGCCCTTGTCCGAGTTGACCATTGCGAGCGGCGGACGCTGTTCGTATTGCGCCTTGATGTCGGCTTCGATCGCCGCGGCCGTTTCCGCGGGCAGATCCTTCAGACGCGCGTACAGATCGCCGATACCGTTGTTCGGGTTGAAGCCGATCCTGGCCAGCGCGTCTGCATGCTTGTCGAGCACGTCCTTGTAGAACACCGACACCACGTGACCGAAGATGATCGGGTCCGAGACCTTCATCATCGTGGCCTTCAGGTGCACCGAGAACAGCACGCCGTTCGCCTTCGCCTCGGCGATCTGCGCTTCGATGAAGCTGCGCAGCGCGTTCTTGCCCAGCACCGACGCGTCGATGATTTCGCCCGCCTGCACCGGCGTCTTTGCCTTCAGGACCGTGGTCGTACCGTCGGCGGCGGCCAGTTCGATCTTCACGCTACCGGCTTGAGCGACCAGCGCCGACTTTTCGCTGCCGTAGAAATCGCCGTCGCTCATATGCGCGACGTGCGACTTCGAGTCCGCGCTCCATGCGCCCATCTTGTGCGGATGCTTGCGTGCGTAATTCTTCACCGACAGCGGCGCGCGGCGGTCCGAGTTGCCTTCGCGCAGCACCGGGTTCACCGCGCTGCCCTTGATCTTGTCGTAGCGGGCCTTGACGTCCTTCTCGGCGTCGGTCGTCGCGACATCCGGGTACGACGGCAGCTTGTAGCCCTGGTCGCGCAGCTCGGCGATCGCGGCCTTCAGTTGCGGCACCGACGCGCTGATGTTCGGCAGCTTGATGATGTTCGCTTCCGGGCGCGTGGTGAGTCCACCGAGCTCCGCCAGATCGTCGGAAGCCTTCTGTTCCGCGCTCAGGTAGTCCGGAAATGCGGCAATGATCCGGCCGGCGAGCGAGATGTCACGCGTTTCGACGAGCACGTCGGACGAGCGCGTGAACGCCTTGACGATCGGCAGCAGCGAGTACGTCGCCAGTGCGGGCGCTTCGTCGGTCAGGGTGTAGATGATCTTCGGCGGTGTGGACATGATTGATGCTTTGCTAGGAAGTGATAGACAGAGCGTTGGCAGTCGAAGCCAGCGCAAATCGTGCCGCGACGGCGACGGCGTCAGTTCGGCGCGACGCAATCCCGCGACCTTCGTGTTGCGATACGACCGAGAGTATATGCGCGTTTTCCACGAAATGTGACTAAACAAACAGGTCGGGAGACGCTGCGCAAAGGGGGTGATCCACGACTGGCAAGGGTTTGCGGCCGATTACCCAGGTCTTAAGACAGATATCTTATAGATGACCTGCGACGTATTATTTTTGGCTAAATGCGAATTGATCGCATTGATGAGCCGCGCTGTTATCGCGCTTTCAAGTCAGGCAGACGCAAATGCCTCGCGCGGTTCTTCTTCGCGCAGAATGTAGCCGAGTCCGCGCAGCGTCATGATCTTCGCTGTCGATGTCGCGAGATGCTTGCGCAGTCGGTGAATATAGATATCGATCGCATCGGCGCTCGGCTCTTCGTCGAGCGTAAAGATCTTGTCCATCAGCGTCGCCTTCGAAACGGTCTTGCCCTGCTTCAGCATCAGCGCTTCGAGGATCGCGTGTTCGCGGCGGCGCAACGGCAGGCGTTCGTCTTGCAGAGCGAATTCGCGTGAATCGAATAGATAACGCAGATTGCCGCATTCGATCGACTGCCCTCTGTCTCCCGAGGCCTGACGGCGAATCAGCGCCTTGATGCGCGCCACCAGTTCGCGCGCATCGAAGGGCTTGACGACATAATCGTCGGCACCGGCCGAAAAACAGTCCACCTTGTCGTCGGTCGAGCCATTCGCCGTCAGCATCAGCACCGGCACGTTGTCGCGCTTGCGCCGCAACCTCGCGAGCACCTCCTTGCCGCCCATGCCGGGCAGGCGCAGATCGAGCAGCACCGCGTCATAGCATTGCAGACCGAGCAGCGTCTCGGCGCATTCGCCGTTTTGCGCCCAGTCGATCGCGAATTGCTCGACCTGCATCAGGTTCATCACCCAGCGCGCGAGGTCCGCATCGTCTTCCACGAGCAGCAGTTTCATCGTTGTCTTCTCCTTTGCGACTCGCGCGACGTCAGATTGCGCCGGTCCATAAGCGCATCTCGACGGTCGCGACGAGGCCTGCGCCGCCTTGATTCGATTCGAGCGTCACGCTGCCGCCCTGGCGATGCGCAATCTCGCGCACGATCGGCAGCCCGAGTCCAGTCCCTTCCGCATAGCTCGACGCGCGATAGAAGCGCTCGAACACCCGTTCGCGTGCATCGGCCCTGATGCCGGGTCCGTTGTCGATCACGCGCACGATCGCCATCCCGTCGCGCCGCTGTGTGTGCACCGTGACGCGACCGCCCGCCTGTGTATAGCGCAGCGCATTGTCGACCAGATTGGTCACGAGCGCCGCGGTCAACGCTTCGTCGCCGGTCACGTACAAGCCGTCTTCCAGTTCCGCGCCCAAATCGATTTCTCGCGACTGCGCAAACGCGATCAGTTCTTCGAGCACGCCCGCGATCAACCCGCTCAGATCGATCCGCTCGCGCACGTTCACCGGCGCGGCCGACTCGGCCTGCGCAAGCAGCAACAGCTTGTTGGTCAGCGTGGTCAGCTTGCGGCTGCTCTTGTGCATGCCCGCAAGCGCTTCGTCAAGCGGGGCGTCGCGGCTATCGCGCTGCCGCGCGAACTGGATTTGCGCGGCCAGCAACGCGAGCGGCGTGCGTAACTGATGCGCGGCATCCGAGATGAATTGTCGCTGCGTCGCGGCCTGCTGGCCCATTCGCGCGATGCACTGGTTGATCGCCTCGACGATAGGCCGCAGTTCGACGTGCAGACGCGCAACGCGAATCGGTTCGAGTTGCGACGCATTGCGATCGGCGACATCGTCCTTTACCTTCATCAGCGGCAGCAGTTCGAAGGTCAGGCCCAGGTAGACGAACACCATCGCCAGTATCAGTGTCAGGACTTCGCCTGATAATTGCGGCCGCAGCAGACGCCACACCATCGCATCGCGCGAGCCCTCGGTCTTCGCGACCGCGACGATCACTTCCTCGGTATGTCCCGAATCGTAGAGCTGCCGCGCATAGGCGACCGCGCGCGCCGCGCGGCCATCGGCGAAATGCGTGGAATAAAGCGTCGGACTGTCGCTCACGTGCGCCGGCAGCGGCAAGTCGGGGATGCCCGCAAGCAGACGATGGTCGCTTGCCTCGACGCGATAGAACACAGTGTCCTGTTGCGGCGATTCGAACAGTTCGAGCGCGGCCGGCGGAATCTGGATCGACACCGAACCGTTGACCCAGTCGATATCCTCGCCGATGATCCGCATCGACGAAAGCAGCGCATCGTCCTGAACCAGGTCCGCGGTGTTCTGCGCGAACCGGTATGAGATGACGACGGAAATTGATACGAATGCCGCCAGCGGCAATAGCAACCACCATAACAAGCGTCCGCGCAAACTGCCTGAAAACACGATATGCCGATCCTTTTGTGCTCGAAGCAACCCGCGCGGTCAGCCCGCTTTCAAGGCTTCACGTCATTGACGAACTGATTGGTAAACGTGCGCGACAGGTCGATATGCCGCCCGATCACCGCCGGATTGAAACTCGACAGTACCTTGAGCACCGTCTGCGGACCGTCGGCGGGCATCTTGCCGTCGACGGTGTACATCGGCAGCGAGGCCTGCAACGCGCTGATATACAGCGCCCTGTCATTGCCGATGTCTTCGTTTGGCATCTGCGCGGCGATCTGTTCCGCGCTATGGGTGTGCATGTAGCGCAACGTTTTGACGAATGCACGCGCGAGTTTCGCGGCTTCGTCGGGATGCGCGTCGAGCCACGTGCTTTGCACATAGAGGCTCGACGCCGGATACATTCCCCCGAGCGCGGCGCGCGTGCCGTCGACATTGCGCATGTCGACCAGTACTTTCGCATCGCCCGCTTTCAATAGTTGAGTGACGGTCGGCTCGGTCGTCATACCCGCGTGAATGCGTCCTTGCCGCATCGCCGCGATGAAACTGCCGTCCGCGCCGACCGGCAGCAGCCTGTATTGCGTGGACGGCACGCCCGCGCGCTGCGCGAGGTATTGCGTCAGAAAACTCGTCGACGAGCCGAGCCCGGTTACGCCGAGCGTTTTGCCGCGCACGTCGGCCATGCTGCGGATCGAATCGGCCGATTTCGCCGCGACCAGTTGCACTTCACCGGGCACCTGGCTGAACACGACGATCGTCTTCACTTCCTTGCCGCGAGTCTGCAGATCGATCGTGTGATCGTAGAAGCCGACCACGCCCTGCACCGCGCCGGCGAGCATTTCGTTTTCGCCGTCGATGCCGGTCGGCTGTGACAGCAGTTCGACGTCGAGCCCTTCCGCCTTGAAATAGCCGAGCTGTTCGGCAAGCCGCGCCGGCAGGTAAATCAGCTTGTTGATGCCGCCCACCATGATCGCGAGTTTCTCTGGCGCGGCGGCTTGCGCAGGCGTCGCGAGTCGCGCGAGCGCGCCCAACGCGAGCGACGCCGCGACGGCGGCATACGCCGCGCGCGAGAAACGCGTCAGGGGAAGCTTCATTGCGGGTGTCTCCGTCATCTTGTCTGGGCGCCGCGCGGGTCGCCTGCCCGTGATTCTGAAGGGGCGAACCCTTCTCGATGCTTTCAGCGCGGTGTATGTTGCACGAACCTCGGGTTTATCCCGATCACTTCGGTGCCGCGCGTGGAAATGTCACGGCGATATGCACGCCCTTGCCGCCCTCGCCCGACTTCAGCGCGATCTCGCCGTGATGCGCGTCCGCGATTTCGCGCACGATCGCAAGGCCGAGGCCGGTGCCCTCGGTATCCGTCGACGCCCGAAAAAACGGCTCGAACACGCGGCTGCGCGATTCGGCCGGAATGCCGGGGCCGTTGTCGGTCACGCTCACGGTAACCGTATCGCCATCGGCATCTGCGCTCACGGCAACCGTCACGTGACCACCGCAGCCCGTATAGCGGATCGCGTTCTCGGCGAGATTCGCAACCAGTGCCAACAACAGGCCGCGATGTCCGAGCACCGGCGCCGCGCCGTGCAATTCCGCGCCCAGATCGATTTCACGCGCCTGCGCGAGCAGCCCGAGATCTTCGACGACCTCCATCGCGAGCGGCACCAGATCGACGCTTTCCAACGCCAGTTGCGAGTAGTCGGCGGCCTCGGCCTGCGCGAGCAACAGCAGCTTGTTGGTGAGACCGACCATCGAGCGATTGCTGCGATGCATCGCGGCAAGCGCCTCGTCGAGTGCCGGATTGAGGCCTTCCTGCTGCCGCGCGAACTGCAATTGCGTGCCTAGCAGCGTGAGCGGCGTGCGCAACTGATGCGCGGCGTCGGCAATAAAGCGCCGCTGCGCGGCCACCTGCACGCCGAGCCGCGCGATGCACTGATTGATCGCATCGACGATGGGCCGCAGTTCCGTATGCAGACGCTCGACGCGAATCGGTTCGAGCTGCATCGGATCGCGGTCGGCCACCTCGTCTTTCACCTTCATCAAGGGCCGCAACTCGAATGTGAGCCCGATGCAAACCAGTGCGACCGCCAGCGCGATCATTTCGAGCTGGCGCACGAGTTGTGGCCGCCATAGCTGTTGCGTCATCGCGTCGCGCGAGCGCACCGTCTTGCCGACCGTCACGCGCACGGGGCGCGCCGCGCCGTTGTCGTACATGAGCCGCACGATGTCGACGGCGCGCACCTGTTGGCCGTGCAACTCCGTGTAGTACGAGTCCGGCACGTCCGGCGCCAACAGCGGACGCCGCGGGAAATCAGGCGTACCCGCGAGCAGTTGTCCATCGTCGACCCGCACGCCATAAAACACCTGGTCGCGATACGGCGACGCGAAGATCTCCAGCGCGGCGGGCGGCACATCGACACGCAGAAAGCCGTCGCTCCATTCGATCTCGCCCGCGATCATCCGCGCCGACGCGACCAGCTGATTGTCCTGCACGAGATTCGCGGTGCTGCGCGCGTTGTCGTACTCGGTCTTGCCGGTCACGAACACATAGAGCGCGAGCGGCACGAGCAGCCACCACAGCAGGCGTATGCGCAGGCTATTGGCCATCGTTACTGGTCGTCTTCCTTCTTGCGCAGCAGATAGCCGAGCCCGCGCAGCGTGACGATCGCGGCCGAGCTGCCGTCGAGCTTCTTACGCAGACGGGAAATGTAGATCTCGACGGCGTCCTCGCTCGGCTCGTCGGCGAGCGTGAAGATCGCATCGACGAGCGCGGGCTTCGTCACGGTCTTGCCGAGGCGCAGGATCAGCGCTTCGAGCACCGAACGCTCGCGCGGCGTCACGTTCAGGGGCGCGCCCTTCAGCGTGAACTGGCGCGTGTCGATGTCGAACGACAAATCGCCGCACACCACCTCGCTCGCTTTCGACGGCGACTGCCGGCGAATCGCCACCTTGATGCGCGCAATCAGCTCGCGCACTTCGAACGGCTTCACCAGATAGTCGTCAGCGCCAGCGCCGAGCAGTTCCACCTTCTCGTCGATGGAGCCGCTGGCGGTGAGGATCAGCACCGGCGTCGCGTCGCCACGCTGACGCAGCCGGCGCAGTACGTTCTTGCCCGAGAGCTTCGGCAGGTTCAGGTCGAGCAGGATCACATCGTAGTGATTGGTGCGCAGCAGGCGGTCGGCTTCGTCGCCGTCCTGCACGGCGTCGAGCGCGAAAGCTTCCTGCTCCAGCATCTTCGCGAGCCAGTGCGCAAGTGTGGGGTTGTCTTCGATCAACAGCAGCTTCATGGCGGCAACGGCAAAAGTCAGGCCGTCGATTGTGCCTTAAAACAAGGAGTCTGCGCGCATGCTGTGCGGTTTGCCGCATATGTACAGCGCCTGCCGCGAGCGCGGCGGCGATTCCGGCGCACTGTCGGGGCATTGGTCGGCGCATTGGTCGGCGCATTCTCGGGTTAACACCCATGGTTTGCCCCAAACCCCGAAAGCTGGCAGAAGGTTTCGCGTTTCTATAATCGGTGCCATTGACCCAGAAAAGCGCCGCGCGCCACAGTCGCGGCGACCAACCTAAGGAGACTGCTTCATGCGTACCTTGCGCCAGATTGCCGCTGTATCAGGTGTTGCGTTCGCGCTTGCCGCCGCTTCGGCCGCCGCTCACGCCGAGAAGATCACGATCATGGTCGGCGGCGCCACCAAGATCATCTATCTGCCGGCCAAGCTCACCGAGCAGCTCGGCTACTTCAAGGACGAAGGCCTCGACGTCGAGATCCTGTCGCAGCCGGCCGGTGTCGATGCGGAGAACGAACTGCTCGCGGGCGCGGTGCAAGGCGTAGTCGGCTTCTACGATCATACGATCGATCTGCAGAGCAAGGGCAAGGAAGTGCAGGCGCTCGTCGTCTTCGGCCAGGTGCCGGGCGAAGTCGAAATGGTCTCGACGAAGGCGGCCGATTCGCTGAAGAGCATGGCCGACGTCAAAGGCAAGACGCTCGGCGTGACCGGCCTCGGTTCGTCGACGAGCTTCCTCACACAGTACCTCGCGCAGCGCGCGGGCGTGCCGTCGACGCAATACACGATGTTGCCGGTCGGGGCGGACAACAGCTTTATCGCCGCCATCAAGCAAAACCGCATCGACGCCGGCATGACCACCGAGCCGACCGTCTCCCAACTGCTGAAGACCGGCGACGCGAAGGTGCTGGTCGACATGCGCAACGTGGAAGGCACGCGCGCCGCGCTCGGCGGCACTTACCCCGCGTCGAGCTTCTACGTGCAGCGCGCGTGGGCCGAATCGCACAAGGACGAGGCCGCCAAGCTGTCGCATGCGTTCGCGAAGACGCTGAACTTCATCGCGACGCATAGCGCCGAGGACATCGCCGCGCAGATGCCGAAGGACTACTACGGCAACAACAAGGACCTGTACGTGAACGCGCTGAAGGCGTCGCAGCCGATGTTCACGAAGGACGGCAAGATGCCCGCCGACGGCCCGGATACGGTGCTCAAGGTGCTCTCCGCATTCAATCCTTCGGTGAAGGGCAAGCATATCGATCTTGCCAAGACCTACACCAACGACTACGTGTCGGCGCCGGTCAAGACCGCGTCGAAGTAACCAACGCTTCCTTAATATTCACAGCACTACGAGGCACCCGCCGATGAATCAACCTATGTCACGCGAGACGCCTGCGATCGAAATGCGCAACGTGTCGTGCCGTTTCATTTCCCCGGACGGCAAGGCCACGGTCGCGCTGCGCGACTTCAGCATGTCGGTGGCACGCGGCGAGTTCGTCGCGGTCGTCGGCCCGACCGGCTGCGGCAAGTCCACCACGCTCAGCATGATCACCGGCTTGCTGAAGCCGACCACCGGCGAAGTGCGCGTGATGGGCGCGCCGGTGGACGGCATCGATCCGCGCATCGGTTTCGTGTTCCAGGCCGATGCGGTGTTTCCGTGGCGCTCGGTGATCGATAACGTCGCGGCGGGTCCGCTCTATCGCGGCCGCTCGAAATCGGCCGCCTACGACGAAGCGAACGAATGGCTGCGCCGCGTGGGCCTCGACAAGTTCGGGAATCACTATCCGCATCAACTGTCCGGCGGCATGCGCAAGCGCGTCGCACTTGCGCAGACCTTCATCAACAAGCCGGAAATCCTGCTGATGGACGAGCCGTTCTCGGCGCTCGACATGCAGACGCGCACGTTGATGCAGGACGAGTTGCTGCAATTGTGGGGCGGCGCCGGCTCGGTCGTGTTCGTCACGCACGACCTCGAAGAGGCGATTGCGCTCGCCGACCGCGTGTTCGTGCTGACCGCGCGCCCGGCCACGCTGAAGAAAGTCTACGAAATCGATCTGCCGCGACCGCGTGTCACGTCGGAGGTCCGCTACGACTCACGTTTCATCGAAATTTCGCGCGATATCTGGCACGACCTGCGCGAAGAAGTGCAGATCGGTTAATCAAGGAATGGCAAACATGTCTACACCCTCTCAACAGATGATGCCCTCGGGCATCGACGCCGCTTCCCTCGCTCACGTCGAGCGAATCGCGCAGAAGAAGATCCGCCAGCGCCACGTTCTGGTGATTTCGCTGCGCATTCTCCTGCTCGTGGTCGTGCTCGGCGGCTGGGAACTGTCCGCGCGCCTGAAGTGGATCGACCCGTTCTTCTTCTCGATGCCGACCGATATCTTCGCGCAGATCGTCGACTGGTTCGTGAACGGTACGTCGCAAGGGCCGCTGCTCACGCAGGTGTGGGTCACGCTCGAGGAAACGGGGCTCGGCTTCATCATCGGTTCGATCGGGGGCATCTTCTGCGGCATCGTGCTCGGCCGCAACAAGCTGCTCTCCGACGTATTCAGCCTCTACATCAAGATCGCCAACTCGATTCCGCGCGTCGTGCTCGGCTCGGTGTTCGTGATTGCACTCGGGCTCGGCATGGCATCGAAAGTCGCGCTCGCGGTCGTGATGGTGTTCTTCGTCGTGTTCGCCAACGCGTTCCAGGGCGTGCGCGAAGCGGATCGCTACATGATCGCGAATGCGCAGATTCTCGGCGCGTCGCGCCGTCAGGTGACGACCTCGGTGGTGATTCCGTCGGCGCTGAGCTGGATTCTCGCGAGCCTGCACGTGAGCTTCGGCTTCGCGTTGGTCGGCGCGGTGGTCGGCGAGTTTCTCGGCTCGAAGCAGGGCATCGGTTTGCTGATCTCCACCGCGCAGGGCGCGTTCAATGCCAGCGGCGTGTTCGCGGCGATGATCGTGCTGGCGGTGGTGGCCCTGGCCGCCGACTATCTGCTGACCTCGGTGGAGAATCGATTGTTGAAGTGGCGACCGAGTTCGGTTTGAGTCGCGGCGACGCGGGTCGCCAAAAAAGTTCTCTTTCAGGAATGCCGCTCAGTCTGCCGGACTGAGCGGCATTTTTATTCGCTAGCCGCTTATTCTGTCTCCCGCCGACAAACGCTTTGCGCGAATACGTTTGCGGCCGCGCAACACTTCTTTCTTTCCAATCCCCGCACCATAAGCCAACAGGCGGCTACCGATCGCGGCTCGAAGCGAGGTGGGTCATGTCGAGTGTACACAGTCAACGCCGATCGACGAACGGGTACAGCCGCCCGTTCATGCGCGCCAACGCAGCGAATCGCCGCCATCGTCCTCATTCGAGCGGATTCGTGCTGTTCGGCTTGCACACCGCCGGTGTGATCGGCCGCGGACCGAAGCGGCTGTGGCCGTATGTATTGCCCTGGGTGTTCGCCATCCTGACGATCGGCTTCTTATGCCTCGTCGTGCGCGGCGTGTTTACGCGTCAATTGCTGGTGCCGCCGGTCGCATCCCCGCAAACGCTCAGCGAACGTGGCTATACGTCGAACTTTCTCGCCGAGCGGATCATGTCGGCGATGAAGGAAATCGGGCAGGACGCCGAATCGATTCCGCACGACACGATGACCGGCAACGATGCGCAACCGGACATCCAGATTCCGGGGCAGGAGATGTCGTACGCGTCGACCGTGCGCTTCCTCAAAGGTGTCCTCAATCGCAACGATGTCGCCGTACACGTCGGCATTACGAAGACGAATAACAGCGCGGATTCGTACGCTGCGCACGTGCAGATAGAAGGCGGCCCATTCAACGCCCGCGAGAGCATGGTGCCGTTCGAAGGGCGCGACCTCGAGAAGTTCGTGCGCGACATTGCGGTCATGGCGATGCGCCTCGCCGAACCGAACATCCTCGCCAGTCATCTTTTCACGCAGGTGCAAAAGACCAAATGCTCGGTCGCGCATTGCGACTATCGCGAGATCGTCGGCATCTATGACGAAGTCCTCGCGCTGCCCGCCTCGGAGCAAGCCGAATGGGCGCTCGCGGGCAAGGCGTGGTTGCTTAACAGTCAGCGGCGGTCGAAAGAAGCCGAGCAGCAGATCCGCGAAGCGTTGACCCAGCACAAGCACTCGGCGGTGCTGCGCGCGAGTCTGGGCATTGCGCTCGAACAGCAGAACCGCATCGACGATGCACTGAAGGAACTGCGGGCCGGCGCGAACGAAAAGTCGCGCACCGCCGAAAACCTGCGGCTACTCGGCGATGTGTTGTTGCATGCGAACCGCGATCGCGAAGCACTCGACGCATTCAGCAAGGCCGCCGACCTGAAGCCCGACTCCGTCGACACGCTGCACGACTGGGCCGAGGCGCTGGTCAAAACCGGCCACGACGACGATGCGATCGACAAGCTCTCGCACGCTGTCGCGTTGCGTCCCGATCTCGCTCCGTCCTTTGTGGAATGGGGCCGCGCGCTGGAACACAAGGGCGCGCTGCCCGAGGCGGCGCGCAAATACGCGCAGGCATTGCAGCTCGACGCCAGCACGCTGTCGGCGCACGAACGCGAGCTCGCGCGCTCGGCGGGCGCATCGCCGGACGCAGACGACACGCAGACCTCGAGGCCCGACCTGCGCGTCGAGCCCGTTTCGAATCCAATGATGACGCCGTATCCGCTCCGGGCATCGCTCGATACGGTGCGCGACGCCGGAGGGCAAGCGATGCAAGCGGCTTGAGCCGCGCGCATTGCCGATTTCAGTTGTCGGCACAGCCGAAGAGGAGACAGATCGATGGACAGCTTCGAAGACGCATTCAAAGCCTTGATCGGAAACGAAGGCGGATACGGCTTCAATCCGGCCGATCCGGGCGGCGAAACGATGTGGGGCGTGACGGCGCGCGTCGCGCGCAGCGAGGGCTATAACGGCGCGCTGAAAGACCTGCCGCTCGATACCGCCCATCAGATCGCCAAGCGCAGGTACTGGGACCCGTTGCATCTCGACGAACTCGATCCGCGCGTGGCCTTCCAGATTTTCGATGCGAACTACAACGGCGGCCTCGTCGTGCTGTGGATGCAGAAAGCTTCCGGCGCGAGGGAAGACGGCAAGTTCGGCCCCGACACGCTCGATGCGGTCAAGAACGTCGATCCGATGAAGTTCGTGATGCGCTTCGCCGCGTATCGCCTGCGGTACCTGCGCAACCTGCATTCGTGGCCGAATTTCAGCCGCGGCTGGACCGAACGCATGGCAGCCGATCTTCTCCTGGGAGCAGCATGATGGACTGGTCTAAAGTAGCGACGAACATCAACAGCACCGCCCCGCTTCTCGCCGGGCTCGTGGGTGGTCCGGTCGGCCTCGGCGTGACCGCTGCCGCCGCGATCATCTCGCACGCACTCGGCACGCCGAGTGATCCGACCTATGTGGAACGCGCGTTGAACGACCCCGGCGCGCTCGAAAAGATTCGCCAGGCCGAAAACGCCAACTCGCTGCAATTGCAGCAGTTGATGGTGACGGCGGCGCAGTCGAGCCTCGCGCACGAAAGCGACATGGCCCGCATCGCCACGAGCGACATCGCAAGCGCACGCGCGATGGCTGTTGCCAATCGCGACTGGGTGCCGAAGGTACTCGCGATGGCGGTCACCACCGGCTTCTTCGGCATTCTGCTGCTGATGGCGTTCCAGCCTCTGCCGGGCACCAACAAGGATCTCGTCAATGTGATCGTCGGCGCGTTGGGAACCGCGTGGATCAGCATCATCGGCTATTACTTCGGCACGTCGGTCGGCTCGAAGCGCAAGACCGAGCTGCTCGCGAAGCCGAGTGTGCCGGTCACGGCCGATAGCGCGTTGACGCTGCGCGAACCGGCGTCGCAGTCGGGTTCGCCCGCACCGGCGGCGGCAGCGCCGTCCGGCGACACGTTCCCGTCGTTCGCGCCGGGCGCTCAAGGTCCGATCTTCTCGGGCGGCAGTTGAGTCGATCCTACGTTAAGCGAATCAAGCACGTGACGAAATACGCTGAGCGTCGCGCGCAGGGTCGTCTGGAAGCGAGGCTCTTTCGCAAGCGCGCGTTTTACGCTAACTTTGCAACGCGAAGTCCATCCCGTCCCGAGTGGAGCAATAAAAATGAGTGGCGTCGAGCAGAACGCGCAGAACGATGCGATCGAACACGTCGTACTGCTGCTGATGGAGAATCACTCCTTCGACCAGATGCTCGGCTGCCTCGACGCCGTGCACGACAAGCTGGACGGCGTGCGCAACGCGGCCGGCAAATTGAACGCCGACGGTCAAGGCAACGCCTTCTATCCGCGTGAGACGCGCGAGCGGCAGATGAAGCACGATCCGAATCACGAGCACAAGGCCGTGATGGAACAGATCGCCGCGGACAACAGCGGCTTCGTGCGTTCGTTCGTGAACGGCTATCCGAAGAGCAGCCTCGCCGCCCGGCAAGACGTGATGGGCTATTACCCGCTCGGCTTTCTGCCCGCGCTGCACACGCTCGGTTCGCAATTCACCGTGTGCGACCGGTGGTTCTCGTCATTGCCGGGGCCGACGTGGCCGAACCGTTTCTTCGCGCTGACAGGTACGTCGAAAGGCGAGATAGAAATGCCCGCGGGACTCGCCGGGCTCAACCCGCGCTGGTACACCGAGCAGGATCAGGACACCATCTTCGATCGGCTGAATGTCGCGCACAAAACATGGAGCGTCTACTTCTACGACTTCCCCGCTTCGCTGCTGCTGAAAAACCAGCGAAGCGCGGAAAACCTCGCGAATTACCGCTCTTTCGACAGGTTCTTCGAGGACGCAGCGGGACCCGCCGATCGATTTCCGCACTTCGTACTGATCGAGCCGAAGTACTTCGGCGAAGCGCAGAACGACGATCATCCGCCGCATAACATCATGAAGGCGGAGAAGCTGATCGCGGATACCTACAACGCGCTGCGCTCGAATCAGGCGCTGTGGGAGCGCACCTTATTGGTGATTCTCTACGATGAGCACGGCGGTTTCTACGATCACGTATCGCCTCCGGCCGACGCCGTCGCACCCGACGAGCACACTGCAAGCTTCGATTTCAAGCGACTCGGCGTACGCGTTCCCGCGATCCTGGTGTCGCCGTGGTGCGAAGCTGGCGTGTGCAACGAACGATTCGATCATTGCAGCTTGCTGAAGCACCTGTGCGACAAGTGGCAAATGCCGCCGCTCGGCAAGCGCACCGAGGCGTCCGCCAACATCGGTGTGGCGATTCGCCGTGGCGGCGGCGCGCGAACCGATACGCCGGCGTTTATTCGCGTGCCCAATCAATCGCTGATTGCGGAGCACGTCGAGCTGGAGCGCAAATCGTCGAACGGCAATCAGCATGGCCTGCATCATTTCGCCGACTATCTGCACGCGGAGCTGGACCGGCTCGCCGCGGAGTCGGTCGAGGCGGCCGCGCAACTGGCGCGCACCGGCAACGCTTGGGTGCGCTTCAAGAGCGCGCTGGGCTCGCTGATGATGAGTGTCGGCCAGTGGCTCAGCAAAGACTTCTACGACGCACGCGACCAGCGCGATGCGCGCACGAGTCAGGCGTTCACACGCTTGCGGCAATCGGTTCGCGGCGCGACGCCGGGCATCGCCAGAAACGATGCGGAAGCAACGGCCTCGTCCGTCAGTCCGGTGTCGGAGAAATAGCACTCGGCAAAGCCGCGGGCAGCGCAAAGCGTTGTTGGATGCCGGCGTTCATGAAATCTGGACTCTGGATTTCTTCGACTATTTCAATAGCTCTGACGCAGTGCACGGTTGGCCGTCACGGTATTGGTGAAACCGAAAATTTCGGGTGGGGACCGCCGCAGCGCAGCGCCGCCGGCTGTTTTCCCGGTGACAAGCTTCATCGGCGGACAACGGGCCAGCTACGGTCGTTCGCGTCAAGTGTCCAGATCGTTGCCAACCGCTGTTTGACCGCACAGGACCGGTCAGTGTCGGCAATTCCCGAGATCACTTCTCTGTATGCCACTCTTCATTCTCGATGGGTATGTCGATTCTTCTTTGCATAATTACTCCGGTTGTTGTAATTGTCTGCTGGCCGGGACGCGAATGGGTAAAAGAGCGCGAGCGCCTATCTTGCTTGTTAGGGCGGGAGAGGTTTTGAAAATCTGAGCAACAGATTGCAGCCGGCTTCCGCCTTTGCCAGAGGCGAACGGCTGGTCTGGTCTCGGAAGGCCCGATTGGACGGGTTCGCCGCGCCTCCGGTCATGCAGTGCGTTTATGCGCACCGAGTACGGCCCCCAAACGCCTTGGCAACTTTGAATCGACCTTACCAAGGCAGCCCTTCCACACGGTTGCGAACGTTCGCATCCCATTGCCTCCCAGAACCTTCGCGGCTTCAGCGGACTGTCTCGATCGTTCAATCTTTCCAAGGCGGCGGTTGAATAGGGAGGGGTTTCAGTTGTAGCGTCCTTGAACTTCATGCAACCAACGGCGACTTGACTCTCCGAAGAATCGTTGAGGTTCGGTATTCCGACTGACCGCTGCGGGTCGATTTGAGGCGAATCGCGGACCACCTTGCTCCCGCAAGGGATGTCGGTGTTAACCCTCAAAGTTCCGCGCTTTTATATCAAATATCGCAATAAACATTACTTATATCGCCAGTTACTCTGTCCAGTTCACCAATCTACAATGCAATCACTGACTACGAACAAGCAAGTTCGCAGCAACAAAAAACCCTGAACTGGAGGTAAGTATCATGAAATCGCTAATTCAAGCCGTTGTCATCGCCGTCGCTATCGCCGCTCCGGTCGCTGCGTTTGCGCAAGCCAACCAGCCCGTGACTCGCGCTCAGGTACGCGCCGAACTGGTCCAACTCGAACAGGCCGGCTATCAACCTGGTCACGCCGACCCGCACTACCCGGCTGACATCCAGGCTGCGCAAGCCCGCGTCGACGCGCAAAACGGCGTCGGCCAGGCCGCTACCGGCTTCGGTGGTGTGGAGAGCGGTACGTCGCAATCGAGCCATGCGGTTCCGAGTGTTGGCCCGAAGTCGGTCTACTTCGGTCATTAAGCGGCAGGCAGCAAGCGGCTCGTTAAGCTCAGCAGTTGTGTCGCCCGAAGCCGTACGGCGGCGACCCGAACCGCCAGCGCTTCCGAACGGCGCGTCCTTGCGACGCGCACCCCCGATTCAAAATGAACTGGCCCGCAGCTCGGGTATCTCCGAGCGCGGGCCAGTTCATATGTGGTTACCTCCGTCATCGGGCTCCCGATGACTTCGCCCGGACCTTCACGGTCTGGGCGCTTTTTCGCGGCGCTCCACGTGCGCCGCGACGAATCTGTAGCTGCCGGCGCTCAGTCGCGCGCGATCAGATTGCCGACCTGGCCGCGCCCGGTCACGAGGCAACTCGACAGGAAGCTCTCGCTCTGCGCGCTCGCGCCAGCGTCACCAAAGCCCTTTTTCAATGCATCGGATTTGACGAGCGCCGCGCCCTGGTGACACGTCATCGTGCCGACCTCGCCCGCCTGCGCACGCATCAACGCCCGATCCGCCATCAAATAGCCAAGCAAAAGCACCAACGCAATATTGAACGCCTGTCGCATGGGTCGTCTCCTTTTCGAAGAGACTAACGCGAAGCGCGAATGCAGTGGCCTAGGGCTTTCCCGATTGCTGACTATTCAATGATCAAGCACAAACCGCGGGCGCTGCGTGCGATTCGTAGTGCGTTGAAGCGATTCGGTTTTATTCGATGCGCGTAGCCGTGCGTGCAACCGTAGGCGTTTACGCCTACAGCCGCGCCGCGATTCGCGCGATGCGGCTATTGATCGCATTTCGCATGAGCACATTCGACGGCACCAGCAGCAGCGACGACGCGATGATCCGATACACGCGATGGCGCGTCACCTTCGACACTTTCGCCGGATCGAGCCATGCGTCGTTGTCCGCGAGCAGCAGCAAGGTGTCCAGGCCGATCAGGATCGGCCACAGGCAGGCGAGCCGCAAGCGCACCGCGCTCGCCGGAATCGCGAGCGTATAGTCGAGCGCCGCGCGGAAATGATCGAGGGTCTTGCGCAGAAGCTCGGCGAGCAGCGGCCGCGCGCGCAACGAATTGGCCGATTGCAGCAGATCGCGCGCGTTCAGACCGTGGCGCTCGAGCATGCTCTGCGGCAGATAGCAGCGGCCGATGCGCAAGTCTTTGCCGCAATCGCGCAGCACGTTGGTCATTTGCAATGCCTTGCCGAAACGCACGCCACGCTGCTTCATCGTGTCGGGCTGTTCTTTCAGCGTGCCCGGCATGTGCGCGTAAGTCATCGTGGTCCAGAACTCGCCGACGCACCCCGCGACCAGATACGTATAGCGATCGAGTTCGTCGTATTCGCGCAGCGCCGCGATCTGGCCGGAGCGTTCGTCGGGGTACGTGCGCAAATCGAATTCCATGCCTTCGGTCAGTGTGGTGACGATCGCGCGCACCGCGTGGCGGTCGGACTCGCTCAGTTGTGCGAGCGCGTCGAGTGCGGGGCTCAACGATTCGAGCAGCAGCTTTTCATCCGACTGTGCCTGTTGATCCGCGAGTTCCGTGGCGATGCGCTGGAACGGCGCGCTGTCGACGGCCACACCATTGACCTGATCGCGCAGCGCGAGCAGCAATTCGAGGCGTTGACCCGGAGCAATCAGCGAGGTGTCCGCAATCGTATCGGCCGCACGCGCGAGCAGATACGCGAGGCCGATCGGATCGCGCATGCCGATGGGCAGCACGCGCAGCGTCAGATAGAAGGAGCGTGAAACGCCTTTCAGGAGCGGGCCGAGAAGGAAGGCCCGGGTCGGTTCCGGCATGGGTTGGGTTGGATTGGTTGGCAAATAGGCGGGGAAAAGCCCGCGGTGATCAGGCGCTGCCGAATTGTATACGTCCAGCCGCGGCTGATAACAGGACACTGCCGCGACTCTTGCGCGACATCCAGCGATGCGGGTGCGCATGGGCGCTCGACGGCCGCGTTCCTGCCCGTTTCCCCGCTGAAAACACAGCTTGAGACGCTCGCGCCATTGATCGAGCGTTTGCAGCGTTCTGCGATTGTCCGCGGCCTTTTACGGTAAGCCATCGATCGCGCCAAGCCAACACACCGGGAGCGCGTCGCAACGTTCGGAGGTCGTCATGAACAGCAATCGTGGTGCGGTTCCCGCTGGCTTCCTGGGGATCGCGGTGGGCACGTTGGCGCTTGCCAACCTGTGGCGTGTGGCAATCCGCCTGTGGCATCTGCCAGCCGTCGCGGGCAGCGTGGTGACGGTCGCGGCACTCGCCGTCTGGGTCATCGTGGCTCGCGCTCGAATCGATGATCCTGCATCGCGCCGCCGTGCATGAACCGCTGCCCGAAGCGCTGCGCCCGACCCTCGGCGTGCAACTCGCGCCGCCGGTCGTCGGTGGCGTCGCGTACATGAGCCTGACCACCGGCACGCCCGATCTGTTCACCTACGCGCTGCTCGGCTACGGCCTCTATCAGGCGCTGCTGTTACTGCGTTTGCTGCCGTGGATTCGCCGGCAGGCGTTCGTGCCCGGCTACTGGGCGTTCAGCTTCGGTGCGGCCGCATTGCCGACGATGGCACTGCGTCTGGTCGAACGTGGCGCGACGGGTCCGATCGAATTCGCGGCACCGGTTCTGTTCCTGGCGGCGAATGCGATCATCGCGATGCTGGTGGCGAAGACGCTTCAGCTACTGGTGCAAGGCAAGCTGATCCCGCCCGTAGCGGCGAGTTCGACGGCGGCTGCGGCGCCGGTCAAGACGGCCGCCCGAATCGCCCGGGTTCAATAAGCGGCCGCGTTTGCGCTTGTGTCCGTGTTTGTGTTCGTGTTTGCGGTCGTGTCAGAACCCATGCATCGACACGACGATCAACGCCGCGGCGACGATCCCGACCACGTCCTCGATCAACGCGGCGGGCGCATCGCGTCCGAACATGTTGGCAAGCGAGCTGCGCACTTTCGCGCCGCCGAGCGTGCCGATCACCGCGCCGACGGCGCCGACCACCGCGCCGAGCACCCCGACGATCGAGCCTCCCGCGAGGCCGCCATGCGCGCCGCTGATCGCCGCGCCGCTCAGCGCACCGAGCACGATGCGCGCGCCGAATTGCAGCGGCACCTTGCGGCTCGGCGTTTCGGGCAATTGATCCGTGACCAGTTCGATGACCGCCAGCACGGTGAAGATATACGGCGTGGCCGTGAAGCCGAAGAATGCGAGCGGGGTGCCTTGCAGCGGCAGCCATCCCAGACGCGCGGCCCAACTGACGGCGGCGGGGGCGATCATCGCGCGCAGGCCGGCAACGACGCCAATGAACAAGGCCAGAACATACACGGACATAGCGGACTCCCGATCGAGGGCAATGATGCAAGGTTGCACAAGCCGACGGCTTATCAGGACGAACGTCGGCAGAACATGTCGAGCATTCCATCTGGACAGTCAACTTCTCACCACCTACATCGAGGCAATCCGCAGTGGCCGTTCACGATTGCTCACGATTGCCAGGTCTTTGCCACCAACCCGCTGCCGCGCGCGTCGCGCGGCGCCGGGAGGGCGGTTGCCCCCGTCGATGTGGCCCTAGTGTCGCACAATTCGACAGACGGATAACACACGGGGAGTCCGCGAAGTGGGCCGAGGATGATAAGTTAGCCCACTCACAAGAAAATCTATTATCTGCACCATGAGACCGTATCTCCCGCTGAACGCGCTGCGCGCGTTCGAATCGTCCGCGCGACATCTGAGCTTCACACGCGCCGCGCAAGAGCTGAACGTGACTCAGGCCGCGGTCAGCCAGCAGGTCCGTTCGCTGGAGGAGCGGCTCGGCACGGCGCTGTTCAAGCGTTTGCCGCGCGGCCTCGCGATGACCGACGAAGGGCTCGCGCTGCGCCCCGTGCTGTCCGACGCGTTCGATCGCATCGAGGCGGCGCTCAGGCAGTTCGACGGCGGCCATTTGCACGAGGAGCTGACGGTCGGTGTGGTCGGCACGTTCGCGGTCGGCTGGCTGATGCCGCGCGTGACATCATTTCGGGACGCGCATCCGTTCGTCGAACTGCGGCTGCTGACCCACAACAACGTCATCGACCTCGCGACCGAAGGCCTCGATTTCGCGATCCGTTTCGGCGACGGCACATGGCCCGGCTCGCTCGCCACCAGACTGCTCGACGCGCCGCTCGCGCTACTCTGCACGCCCGAGATCGCCGCGCGCCTCGCGCGGCCCGACGATCTCGCCGACGAGACGCTGCTGCGCTCGTACCGCATGGACGACTGGATGAACTGGTTCGCGGCCGCGGGCATCGCTCCGCGGCCGGTGCGCGGGCCGGTGTTCGATTCCTCCCGGCTGATGGTGGAGGCGGCGATGCAGGGTGCGGGCATCGCGCTCGCGCCTGCGTCGATGTTCGAACGGGAACTCAAGACCGGGCGTCTGGTGCGCCCGTTCGACGTCGAGGTAGAGGCGGGCAGTTACTGGCTGACCTGCCTGAAGGGTAAGCCGATGACGCCGGCAATGGTGCTGTTCAGTCAGTGGATCGCGAAGGAAGCGGCCACGCCGGGCCGCGCATGAGTTTCTACGCGGCCGTGCGGCAATACCCGCTCATCGCGGGCCGCTCGGCTAGCGGCGGGAACACGTTCCATGAACCGTCGCCGTGGCGGAAGAAGAAAATCGACAGCAGTCCTTCCGGCTTCAACGTCTGCACGCACACATAGCGCTGCTGTTGCGACGCGCGATGGCAGAACCGCACGACGCGCGCGGGCATCGACGGCGTGGGCGCGAGCCATTTGTCGACGGCCCAATGCAAGCTCTTTTCTGCGGCAACCATGATGTTTCTCCTCCAATCGTCCGGTTCGTGACGCGCTGCGCTCACGCGAGTTGCGCGAGTGGCGCCACGCCGTGTTGATTCCTCGTCCCGCTGTCGACAAACGCCTTCACGAGGCACAGCAGCGCACGCACGCCCGTGCGCGGATGGCACAGGCAGCAATGCACCTGTTCGCTGCGGCTTTCGCCGAGCAGGCACCACGCGCAGAAGTGTTCGCAGTTGTTGGTCAGCAGGCGATAGCGGTTTTCGCCGAGGCGGGAGCGCGCGCGGCGCACCGCTTCCGCGCCGGCGTAGATCGCGCTCGGCGTCGCGCGAACCGACAGCGAATGGCCGGCGGCGAAGCGCGTCAGTTCGACTTCCTCGACGGGCCCGCGATGCGCGGAGCCCGCAAAGCCCGAGTAATGCACGACGCGGCCGTTGCCGACATAGATGCCGTGATGCTCATAGCCGTTGCGTTGCGTGACCAGATGCGAGCCGATCGGCAGATCGATCGTCGATGATGCGGTGTCGCAAGCCGCTGCGGATTGCGGGCCGTGGTCGCGTGTATCAGGCATCTGGATGTTCATGGCTGGCCTCGTTCGCATTTCCAACATGGTTGCGTCAGCTTTCGCATCATCCGGGCCATGCGCCGAAAAGCCCCTGTTTATAGGGTTGGCGGCTAATCCAGCGAGTTTCTGAAGAGGAAGATGTCAGTACCAGACCAACAGAAAACGCGCTGATCTGTTGGCGAGCGACGCTCATTTGCGAGCCGTGTCGCGCGGTGCTTTCACATCAATAGAGCGCGCGTGGGACCCCGTTGAATGTGTTGGGTCTCACACCTGTTCGAACGCGGGCTTGTTGGCCGCGAGCCGACCGCTTGCGTTGACCGCGGGCGAGGTGAAGCTGCGCAAACGCACGCCAGTCAACGCGCCGCGAGCTTCGGCTGGAATCCGCCCCCGATTGGCATGGTCTTTGCGCCATTAGGTGCAGAGTCCATTCAGCCGCGCGCATTGCGCACGCGACCAACCGGAGAACGACATGTCCTGCATCAAATTGAACGACCTCTCTTTGAACCTCGCGCTCGATCGCAAAGCAATGGCGGCGATTCGCGGTGGCGGCGGCGCGCCGTGGATCTATGGCTGGATTCAGCCGTTCGTGCCGCAAACCCCCAGCATCGGGCCCGTGGTCAATCTGTACGAGGTCTCCAACAACTTCTATGCTAACCAGATGATCAACCAGTTCCAGTCGGTCGACGTACGCAACACCGGCGCGAACGCGAACCTCAACGTGTCTCCGGACGCACGCAATAGAAACGACATGGTGTAGCCGTTGTGACCTGCGCGAGCCAATTTCGCTGGACCTCGTCCGCGCGTTCGGACGTGGGACGGGTGCGCGAAATCAACGAAGACGCCTGCCTCGACGAGCCCGAAGCGGGACGCTGGGCCGTCGCCGATGGGATGGGCGGGCACGCGGTCGGCGACTTTGCGAGCCGCACCGTGATCGAAGCATTGACTCAACTGGCGGCGCCGCACGGCCTCAGAACGCTGATCGCCGATGTACGCGCGCGGCTGCAAACCGCGAATCGCCAATTACGCGACGAAGCCGCGCGCCGCCAGGTGCAGCGCATCGGCAGCACCGTGGTCGTGCTGCTTGCCTGCGATCGCTTCTGCGGCTATCTGTGGGCCGGCGACAGCCGCATCTATCTGTACCGCGCGGGACAGTTGCGGCAACTGACGCGCGATCACAGCCAGGTCGAAGAGTTGCGCTCGCTCGGCGTCATCTCCGACGAAGCGGCACGTCATCATCCCGCGCAGCACATGATCACGCGCGCGGTCGGTGCGACGGATCTGCTCGAACTCGACGACGACGCGATCGAAGTCGCCGACGGCGACGTGTTCCTGTTGTGCAGCGACGGTCTCAGCAATGAACTGAGCGACGACGAGATCGCCGATGTGCTGACGTCGGCGGAGCGTGAAAACGCCTGTTGCGAACTCGTCGACCTCGCGCTCGCGCGCGGCGGGCGCGACAACATTACCGCGGTGGTCGTCGAAGCGCAGGACCCCAATGCGGCGGACAAGACCTTGCTGAATCCGGCGCCTTGATGGTCTTCAGGTGGGCGCTTCACTCAACCTTCGTCTTCCTCGTCGCGTTCGTTCGCGCCGTTTTTCGCGGGCGGCGCATTGCGATTGCGGAAATCCTTCGAGTGCAGGCCGTGCTTTTTCAGCAGCATCTGCAAGTGCGAGCGATTCATATCGATGCGCCGTGCCAACTCGGCGACCGTCCCGCTGACTTCACGCAGTCCGCGTTCGAGGAACGCCTTTTCGGCGTCGTCGCTCGCGGCCCGCTTCGCGTCGCTCAACGACATCAGGTTCGCGACACTGATTGGCTGCTCGCCGCTCGCTAGCCCGCCATCCGTCTGAGCCGCCGCTGAACCCGGTGCAGCGGGTCGCATATCGAGCGGCAGATGCTCGACGTCGGCCATCTCTCCAGCCAGACATGAAATGCGATACATCACGTTGCGCAATTCGCGGATGTTGCCCGGATACGCGTAGCTCAACAGAAAGTCTCGCAAACGCGGCGTCAATCTGACCGGCCGGCGTTTCAGCGTGCCCGCCGCTTCGTCGCCGAACCACGCAATCAGCAACGGAATTTCGTCGCGCCGTTCGCGCAGCGGTGGCAGCGTCACGTGAATCACGCTGAGGCGGTAAAACAGATCCTCGCGAAACCGGCCTTCCTCGCTGAGCTTGCGCAGATTGCGATTGGTCGCCGCGACGATGCGCGTATCGACCGCGATCGTTTCGTCGGAGCCGACGCGTTGAATCTCGTGCGCCTCGAGCACACGCAGCAGCTTGACCTGGCCCGCGAGCGGCAACTCGCCGATTTCGTCGAGAAAGATCGTACCCGTATGCGCGCTTTCGAATTTGCCCTTGCGGTCGTTCGACGCGCCGGTGAATGCGCCCTTGCGATGCCCGAATAGTTCGGATTCGAGCAGATTGTCCGGAATCGCGCCGCAGTTCACCGAAATGAACGGCTTGTCCGCACGCGCGCCATTCGCGTGAATCACTTTCGCCATCAGCTCCTTGCCGGTGCCGCTTTCGCCATCGATCAACACCGGCAGGTCGGTTGGCGCGGCTTTTTCCGCGATTTCGAGCGATTCGAGCAAACGCGGATTGTCGCCGAACGTTCCCTCGAAAATAAAGCTGCGTTCGAGCAGCGCCTTGCGGCGGACCCCGCGCGATTGCTCCGCGCTCGTCTGCGGCTCGCCGGCCGTGGCCGCCTGCACGAAGCGCTCCTTGTGCGAGAGCTGCATGACTTCGTCGCGCAGCGACGTGGCTTGCCTCAGCAGCTTGTCGATATCGCCACGTTCGAGCCGCGTCGACCAGCGCAACGTGGAGCGCAGGATCTCGATGCGCTCGATCAGTCCCGCGTACGATATCGCGGGGCTCGCCTCTTCAATCTGGTCGAGTATCTTCATCATGATGCACTCAACTGTTTCTGCACGAGCTGGTAGTACATGCCGCCGCGCTGGATCAGCTCTTCGTGACGGCCCTGTTCGACGATCGCGCCTTCATACAGCACGAGAATCTTGTCCGCGCGCATGATCGTGCTGAGCCGATGCGCGATGATCACCGCCGTGCGGCCCTTCAGAATGTCGTGCATATTGCCGAGAATATTGCTTTCCGATTGCGAGTCGAGCGCCGATGTCGCCTCGTCGAACACGAGCAGACGCGGATCGTGATACAACGCGCGCGCAATGCACAGCCGCTGGATCTGACCGCCCGACAAACCGATGCCGCGCTCGCCGACGATCTGCTCATAGCCGAGCGGCATCTTGCTGATGAAGCCGTGCGCGTCGGCCATCTTCGCGACTTCCTCGATGCGGCGGCGCTCCGGCGCATCGTCGCCGCTCGCGACGTTCTCGGCGATAGTGCCCGAGAACAGCAGATTGCTTTGCATCACGTAGCCGATTTGTGCGCGAAAATAAGCCTTGTCGATCACGCCGGAGTCATAGCCGTCGATCGTCATTTTCCCTTCGCTTGGCTGATAAAAACCGACCAGCAGCTTCGCCAGCGTGGTCTTGCCCGACCCGCTGCGCCCGACGATCGCGACCAGTTCGCCGGGCTTGATATCGAAGCTGATGTTCTCCAGCACATAAGCGGAATCGTCTTCGCCATAGCGGAAATACACGCCTTGCAGGCTGATTTCGCCCTGCAGTTCCGGCAGCATCACGCGCGAGGGCAAATCCTGCGGCTTCTGTTCGGGCTCGATATCGAGCACATCGCCGAGCCGTTCCATCGCGACGCCCGCATCGTTGAGCATGCTCCACAAACCGACGAGACCCATCAGCGGACTCAATACGCTGCCCATGAACGCATTGAACGCGATCAGCTGGCCGATCGTCAATTCACGCGCGAGTACCAGATTCGCGCCGACCCACAGAATCGCAATCGTCGTGGCCGCATTCAGCAATTGACTGCCAAAGCTGACCAGAATATTGAAGGCGTGCGCGCGATACTGCAATTCGAGCGCCTTCGCGTATTTCTTCTCCCAGCGCAACCGCACCGGCCGCTCGATACCCATGCCCTTGACGGTCTCGACACCGGAGAGGGCCTCCATCAGGAACGACTTCGCCTCGGTCGACGCCGTGAACACCTCTCGTGCGTAGCCCTTGATCTTCGGCGTCGCGATCACCGTGAGTCCCATGATCGGAATCACGAACCCGATCAGCACCAGCGTCATCTTCACGTTGTACACGAACATGATCGTGAAGTAGATGAAGATCATCAACAGATTCAGCGCGGTCGTCACGGTGGATTCGGTCAGGAAAGCGCGGATCGTCTGGTTTTCCTGAAAGCGCGCGAAGATATCGCCGGTCTTGCGCTTCGCGAAGAACGAGAACGGCAGCGACAACGTATGCTTGAAGAACTGCGACATCATCGCGAAGTCCATGTTGCGGACCATGAAGTTCGCCAGATATGCGCGAATCGTTGACGTCAACTGCGTGAAGACGTTGGAGATGATGAGCCCGCCGATCAGCATATGGAGCAGACTGACGTTCTGATGCACGATCACGCCGTCGAGAATGTTCTGAATGATCAGCGGTGGAATCACGCCGAGCACCTGGATCACGAAGGTCGCGAGAAACAGATAGCCGAGTATCTTGCGGTACGGCTTCAGATAGCCGACAAAACGAATCCACGGCGAGCGCGCCGCCGACATCTGCAACAGTTGCGATCCGCCTGTAAATAACAGACAGGTACCGCTCCAGCCACGTTCGAAGTCCTCGACGCTCAGTTTTCTGAAACCGAGTGCCGGGTCCGCCACCCACACATACTCTTTCGACAGCCCGTACACGATCACATAGTGATAGCCCTCCCAATGCACGATGAACGGCAGATCGAAGCCGGCCAGCGAATCGAACGTGCATTGCACGCCGCGCGTCGTGAAGCCGAGCGACTCGCCCGCGCGCGCGAGGCTGTCGAGCGTCGCGCCCTGCGTCGTCACGTTCGCGAGTTCGCGCAGTTTTCCGAGCGTCATCGGAATGCCGTAATGGCGGCAGATCATCGCGAGGCACGCGGCGCCGCAATCCATCTCCTCGGCCTGCTCGACGAGCGCGAAACGCCGGATGATCTTCTCGCCCAGTTCCGGCTTGCTGTGCAAGTCGAGCAGCAACGGCAGCTTGCGCCGCTGTTCGAGCCGCTTTTGCCGCTGCAGTTCGCGGTCGCCATAGCGGATTCGCTCGTCGAGCACTTCTCGCAGTTTCGGATTGCGTTCGAGAATGAAATGAACGGTGCGCTCGGGAATGACCAGTAGCCGCGTGTCGGTGCTCGCGACGACCGATGCCATCTGTTCCTGGCGCATCAGGCACGCCTTCTCGCCGAAGATCTCGCCTTCGCCGAGCGTCGCGAGCGTATAGTCGTGGCCCTCATCGTGCCGCACGATGCGCACCTGGCCTTGCCGCACCACATAAAGCCGCCTGTCGTCGCGGCCGTCCTGTTTGAGAATCTCCTTGCCGGCAGCCACCCGTTTCGCCCCGACGCTGCGCACGTATTCCTCGAGTTCCGCCTTGTTCAGCTTGCCGCGCAGATCGAACAGTTGCGCGACGAAGCCGCCGGCCGAATTGATCGCGACATAGCTCGCGACGAACGCCAACGCGGCAGCGTTGGCCGCCATCACGGGTTCGATCGCGGCGCGCGGAATGAACAGCAATTCGGTCCTGGCCGACGCCCGTACCGACGCTTCGTGAACGTACGTGCGCAGCATCGCGATGTCGGCAAAGATCTCGCCCGACTTGCGCACGCCCATGCTGGTTTCCTTGCCGTGCTCCTCGGTGAAGATACGCACCGTGCCCGAGCGGATTACATAGAGACCGTCGGCCACTTCTCCCGCCGAGCACACCGTTTCGCCAAACGAATAGAACTTTGCCTGCGCGTATTCGGCAAGCCGCTCGATTTCGTCGCGCGAGAATGGCGACAGGATCTCCACCGAAGCGAGAAATTCGGCGGTGGAAGGCGCGGATGGTGCGGTCTGGGGGGCGTCCATGTAACGGCGAGCCTCGCTTTATCGGGCGCTAGACGGGTACTAGCGCGCTTCGATCACGTGTTCCTGGGCGCGGGCTATCAGCCAGCTCTCGCGCAGCAATCGGCGGATTTCTGTGGCCACTTCGGCATCGAGCGCGGCCGGATACTTGGCCGTCACCGCGAAAATCTCGAAACACGAACGGTCGGCCGACGGAAACGGCCCGAGCAGATCGCCGACCGCGGCATTGAAGATCTTCGCCTCGATATCGGGCTTCAGCGACCCACGCAGCACCTTGCCGATCACGCCGCCCGACTCGCGCGTATCGGCAATCGAATGCTCGCGCGCCATCTCGGCGAAGGCGTCGGGGTCATCGTGCAGGTACGAGATCATCTCCTTCGCCTTGCCTTCGCTATCGAGCACGATGTGACTGACTTCGAGCGCGTCGAACTTCGGTGAATTCAATGCGAAGTAATCGCGAATCGCCGCGTCGTTGCCGATCTCGTCGAGCATCTTCTCCTGATAGAGGCCGTCGGTAATGAACACCTCGAATTCGTCGAGGCTCACGCGCAGCGCGTCGAGATAATGATTCATGTCCGCCGCGCGATGCAGCCCGCGCACGCGGCGAAACTGGTCGGCGCGCTGCTGGATTTCGTCCGCGCTGACGGCGACGCCCTGCTTCTTCGCCGCATGGACGGTAAGCTTGTCGCGCACGATCTGCTCGATCAGGCTTTCGAACTGGCCGGTCAGCTTCAGAAGACGAATGAACTCGTCCACGTCCACGACCTCGTCATCGATACGCACTATCGCGGTCATTTTCTCCGCTCCTTTCGTGGATGTTTGATTCGCGCGCTCAACCGGCCACCTGTCTGAACGGATCGAGACCGAGATCGATCAGGCGCCGCTCGCGCACGACGATTTCCGCATTGGCGGTCATGCCGTAACGCAGTGGATAACGCGTGTCGGCGACCTGGTAGTAATCCTTGTCGAGCGTGACGCGGCCCTCGTAGACCGGCTGCTTGTCCTGCGCGGACGGCTTCGTGGCCGGCGAGATATACGCGAGCGTGCCGTTGATCAAGCCATAGCGCTGGTAAGGAAACGCGTTGAACTTCAATTTGACCGGCAGCCCTTCGTGCAGAAAGGCGCGGTCGTGTTCGGCGATTTCGATCTTCAGCACGGGCCGCGCGTCTTTTGGCGCAATGCCGCCGAGCGGCGCATTCGCCTGAATCTTGTCGCCGCGCTGCGTCGACGTGACGTCGGTAATCACGCCCGAAACCGGCGCGAGAACCAGCAGAAAATTGTCTTTATCGATGTTCTCGAAACGCACGCGCGCCGCGGCATCGGCTTCGAGGCGCGCGCTTTGCAATTGCACGCGCAGCTTGTCTTCCGCATCGGTGATATCGCGCACCGCCGAATCGTATCGCAGTTGCAGATCGGTGCTTTGCTGGCCGCTCGTCGCGAGTTGTGCGTTCGCCTGCGCATATTCATGGCTCAGCCGAAAGTCGAGCTCGGCCAGCTTCGATTGCGCGACACGATACGCGTTATCCGCCTCGAGTGCGGCCGTGCGTTTCTGTTCGACCTGCAATTCGGCAATGCCACCGCCGCCCGGCTGCGCGAACAGCCGTGAATAGCGATCGAGCTCCTGATTCGCCGCTTCACGCGTGCGGCGTGCGTTGTCGAGCGAACTGCGCGCTTCGTCGAGTTCGGCCTTCTGTCCTTCGGCCAGTTTCGTCGTGCCTTCGGAAACGCGATTCTCGTTCAAGCGCTCTTCGACGTCGAGTTGCGCCTTCAGCGACGCGGCCTTACGTTCCATCAACGCCTTCTTCTCAGGAAACTGCTTCCATTCGCGTTCGGCGTCTTCGAGTTTGAGTTGTGCCTGTAACGAATTGCTCGCCGCCTCGATCGCGCCGCGCGCGTTCAGGCGCGCGAGCACGTCGCCTTTCGATACCGGCTGTCCCTCGGCGATATATAGATCCGCGAGTTCGCCGTCGATCGGCGTATAGATGCGCCGCACTTCCGATTCCGGCGACAACGTGCCAGGCGCACTGACGATCACATCCGCGCGGCCGACGAACGACCACAGCAAACCCGAGACGACGAGCGCAACCATCGCCCAGATCAATGCGCGCGCAATCCGCACCGGCTCCGACGTCAGAATCGCGATGCCTTCGACGCTATGATCCTCGAGCGCCTCCGACAACGGTCTAGGGTGAGGGTCGCGTTTCACTCTGATCGCCTCCAATCAACGCGAGCTTCGCTTTCAGGAGCCCAGGGTCCAGCACCATGCGCAACTCCGTCAACGAACGGCGCTGCAAACTCGCCTCGGCTTCGATATCCGCGAGCAGGCGATCGAAATCGGCGGGATGGTCGGCCTTCAGCTGTGTATAGATGCGCATGCCCTGCCGCGCCGCCGTTTGCGCGTCGGTAAGCAGCCGCGCCTCGTTGCGAAAGCCCGGCGAGATGCCGGCTTCGAGCCGCTGCGTGCCGCCGATCGGGCCATTCGCGCGGTATTCCTTCCACAGGCTTTGCGCGCGCAGCAACAGATCTTGCGCATGCGAGAGTGCCTTGTCATGCAATGCGGCGACGTCTTTCTGGATCGCCTGCACGAACCATGCGTCGGTCCGCGGATCGAGGCTCGCGTAGAACGACAGCAGACGCTGGTCGTAGTCCTTTGCGCCATGCGGTTTCCGCAGATCGTCGTATTGATCGGACAACGCCTTCTTGTGCGCCGCTTCGGCCGCGATCACGTCGGACCACGGGCTCGCCGGCATCGACTGCAAATCGTTCAGCGCCTGCTGCGCGTCGCCGCGCTGCCACGCGGCATCGACCGCGTCCTGACGTTGAACGATTTCCGCCGCCGGCAAACGCCTAGCCGCCAGCTGCTGGAATTGCGTCTGAAAAGGCGGTGTACTGAAGCGCGCCGTTTTCATCATCGCGAGCAACGACGTCCATTGACGGCTCAGTGCGGCATTCAGCAACGCCGTGTATTGGCGCAAATCGTTACGCACGCGATCGAGACCCGCGAGCCGTGGATAACGCTGCGTGTAATCGTCGAGTACCGGCGGCAACGCGTCGGGTTGGTCGCGCGCGAGTTCGGTATGGATCACGCCATTCAGCCGGTCGATCGCGGCGACGTACACCGAATCGTCGCTTTCGAGCTTGCGCAGATGACTGAGCGTGTGCGCATAGGGCTCCGCGAAGTCAGGCACGTAGCTCGCAATACGGTCGAGCGCGCGCTGATGAGTCGTCGCATCGTCGTCCCAGCGATGCAGCAGATCGTTGATCGTCGCTTCGTCCACATACATGCGAATCGGGGCGTCGACGCCGCCGCGCGCCGCGACGAAGCGTTCGAGATCGCCGACCCATTGCAATTCGCCGACCAGCGACGCCATATCGGCGTTATTCACGCTCAACGCCTTCATGTTGTTCAGCAGCGCGTCGGCCTGGTCGAACTGCGCTTTTTGCAATGCTTCGAGCCAGCCCGGCAATTGCGCTTTCAATATCGCCTCGCTCGCGAGCGCCCGGATTTTCGTGTCCGTCGGATGCGTGGCCAGATAGCCGCGCGCGACCGTGACGGCGCTCGAATAATCACCGCTTGCGAGCAGGCTCTTCAACTCGCGTTCCGATGAACCGTGCAAATAGAGGCCCACGCCAAGCGCGACCACGATCGCGACACCGGCGCCGCCCCATGCCGCGGCGCGCCGCACATTGGTGTGCTCGCCGTCCGCGAGCGCCTTATGCAGTTCGCCGGCGACCATCTTCCAACGACGCTGCCGACTCTTTGCGGCGCGTTTGCCGCTTTTATCGTTCGCGCCGTCTTTCGTGTCCGCCGGATGCGCCCCTTGCGCGCCTTTTGCGCCCGGCACGCCATTTGCCGTCACTATTGCTTCGCGCTTCGCGCGCGCAGAGCCCGGTTGCGCCGCTTCGTTCACTTCGTCTTCGCGTTGCAGCGCCGGATCGACGCAAAAGATGTCGAGAAACGAATGCGCCGCGCCGACGAAGGTCGTCTTGTCGGCATCGGCGGCGCTGTCGGCAGCGGGACGAAGAGAAAGCTGGGTCACGGTGGGCTCGACGTCAGGGGAGTTCTGTAGCGACACCCTGTAGACGAAGTGGTCGCCGCCAAATGCAACCACATCGCCGTCCACTAGTGCAAGCGCCGATTCGCCGATCCGCTGTCCATTCACGAACGTACCGTTGGTGCTGCCGAGATCCTCGACATAGAGCTCACCGCCCTTCAGAAACAGATGCGCATGGCGCCGCGAAATGTAATTGACCTGGTGCGGGTAACGGTTTTTATAGCGTGAGAAAACGTCGTCCGTTTTGCTGATCAGAAACGGAAAAGCCAACACGTCGACCGGTTGCAGACCCAGCTCATCGCGCTGCGGCACCAGTAATAGATGAGTGACGGGCGAAGCGCTTGCACCCGCGACGATACGCACGCGCGGCTCGATGCCGACGCGATAGCACAGCTCACCGCCAAAGCAGAGTTCATCGCCGGCGCGCATACGCGCGGGAGTTTGCCGCACCGCGATGCCGTTGACCGTCGTGCCGTTCTTGCTGCCCAGATCGGCAACATAAATCGCGCCATGCTCGATGAAAACGCGCGCATGCCGGCGCGACAGGCCGGCGGTACATTGCGCGGAATATTCGTTGAATGGCGCTTCGCTGCGGCCGACCGCGAACAGGTTGTCGACGATGCGAATGGCGTCGAGCGCGGCGCGCTGCGCGCACGCAACCGGCGACAACACCACGTCGAAGGCAGCGTCCACTGTCGTGCGTCTTTCAGCAATCGGAGCTTCGCCGGTGGCCATTATGTCTGGATCGCTAAGCGTTTACCTGCCGCGGCGAGGACGCGGGGCGAACGGGACGAAGAACAACGGCGCAACATTGTTTGTTGTTGTTGAGCGCCACGCAAACGCCGACCCCTAGAGGATTGTAAGTCACGCATCGAGAGTGTCAATTTGGATATCGCCGGTTGAGAAGACCGCGGGGAAGTCGTCAGCGGACGAAATACCCGCCTGGTACGCCAACGCCTGGTTTAGCTGAATGCTTCGTTACTTCTCTTTCACTTGCGCTTCTACGTCGACACCTGGCCAGCCGCCGCCGAGCGCCTTATAAAGCGTTACCGTGTCGGACAGAATCAATTGATGGTTTTCCAGCAACGCCTGTTGCGCCTCCAGCAAGGTTCGCTCGTCTTCGAAAACTTCGAGTTGCGACACGACGCCAAGGCGCAATTGCGACTGGATCTGGTCCGCGACGATCTGCAGGCGCGCCACCTGCTGCTGCAATTCCGCGTGCTGCGCCTTATGGGCACTCAGATTGACGAGCGCATTCTCTACTTCCTCGAACGCGCCCATCACGGCCACGCGATATTGCTGCGCGGCGACTTTCGATTGCGCTTCGGTCACCTTCACATGTGCGCGCACGCCCGGATCGAACAACGGAATGTCGATACTCGGCATCAGGCCGAACGTGAACGACTTCAGCAACTGGTTGAGCGCGTAGCTTGCCGTGCCGCCCTGCGCGGTGAGGCCGATGGTCGGCAATTGGGCGAGCTTCGACTGTCCGACGAGGTCATAGGCCTCGAGTACCCTGAATTCGGCCGCCACCACGTCGGGGCGGCGCGACAGCAATTGCGCGGGCAGACCTTCGGGCACGCCCGGCAACTTCACGCGGTCCTGCAAATGACCCGGTGGCACCTGGAACTCGCCGGCCGGCACGCCGAGCAGCGTACAGAGCGCGTTGTTGGCGACCGCGCGCGCGCGGCGCTGTTCGAACAGATCGTTGGTCAGCCGGTTGATCTCCGCCTGCTGGCGCAAGACCTGCGTTTGCGGCACGAGCCCGTTGCGCGCCTGGCCTTCGTAGATCGTCAGGATTTGCTGGTTCGTGGCGATGGTCTTTTGCTGCTGTGCGATCTGATCGTCGAATTGCAGGATCTGGAAATAAGTACTGGCCACGTTCGCGACCAGTTCGAGATACCCCGCGCGCCAATCCGCCTCGCTCGCGTGGAATTCGGCCTTTTGCGCCTGCACGCCTTTTTCGACCTTGCCCCAGATGTCGATGTCCCAGTTCACCTGCAACGCGAGGTTGTACGTCCTCGTCAAAGGCTGGCCGGTCGACTTCTGGATATTGGCCCCGGCACCGAGGTCCACGGTCGGCAATGCGCCCGCTTGCGTCTCGCTGATCTGCGTGTGCGCGACTTCGATACGCGCGGCCAGCACCCGGATATCGAAGTTGCCGTCGATCGCCTTGTCGATCAGCGTATTCAGATACTGGTCCTGGAAGCCCTTCCACCAATCGCGCTCGATCGTCTCCGCAGCCGATACCGGCGCGCCCTTGCGATCCGACCACGATGTCTTGGCCGGCGTGTCCGGGCGTTGATAAGCCGGCATCCTCACGTCGACGCACGCTGTCAACGCAACCGCGCACATCGTCGCCGCGCCGATGCCGCGCAGCACACGCCCGATACGGCGTGGCGTCCCGATCGCGGCGGAAACCCGCTGAAGGTCCTGCGAATCACGCGACGAATCGGGCGATGATTCCGGCAATGCTGACACGATGATCTCCAATTGCATCCGCCCGTTTCACGCCAGTGCCTGGCTTCAGGCCTGGCCGTTTTTCGCGCGGCGTCGGCATGAAGCGGCGGAAATGTCGATGCGGGGAGCGGTGGATACGCGAAGGATGCGTGGAAAGGACGATCGAATGAGCGGTCTTTTTGAGCGGCCAGCCTATTGCAGGGCGCGCACGCGCGGCCGCTCGGGCCGCGCGTGCGCCGCGTCGCTCAGGACACGGCGGAGTAGTTGCTCGAGTTCACGCACGGTACGATCGTCGTCGTCGCACCCCCGCTGAACGCGGTGTTGTTGCCGTTCGCGCTTTGGATGTTGATCTCCGTGTTGATCATCTGCGTCGTGCTGACGTTCTTGATGCTGGTCGGCGCATAGGCGGGCGTGTAGCTGAAGTACGACGGAGACATCGGGCAGTAGTAGCCGTTGCCGCCGCGCACGGCGCTCATCGCCTTGCTGTCGAGTTGTTCGGTGTTGGACAGGTCCTTGATCATCAGCGTGTTCATGGCAAATCTCCTGGAAGGGGAAGCGCATCGTTGTGCGTCGGGTTCGAGCAACTTGTCTGCTCGGGCGCCACTGACGCATGGGCTATGCCAGGAGTGCCTCGCTGTCGTCGTTCGCGTTCCGAAAGCCTTGTCGCAAGGGCTTGGACGACCGCGCCCGCTGCTCCGTCATGAACAACCGGCAGAGCGAGTCTCGTGAATGGTGGATGGCAGCCAACAGCGCGCGCGACATTGTTGGCTGCATGATGACAGTCAGCGCGCGATCACCGTGATCTTCTTCGAATACACCGGCGGGTTGTGCGGCATATGCATGTCGTCGCCCATCAACAGCTGCAACGTATGCTTGCCCGGCGGCAATTGAATCATCGTTTCCGTTTCGCCCGCGCCGAAATGCAGATGGTGGCGATCCGAGGGTATCTCCTGATCCATCGGCGGCAGGTCGGTATCGATCAGAAGATGATGGTGGCCTGTGTTCGGGTACTTGACGCCTTTTGGCGCGACCCCCATGAAACGCAGGCCGAACCATACGCGAAAGGGCTTATTGGCGGGCACCACCTGGCCATCGTTCGGATAGCCGATGTACGCGTAGGCGCCGGGGGGCGCCGGCTCCGCTGCAAACGCGCGTTGCGGTGCGGTCCATGCCGCCAGTGCCGCTGCGACGAACGCGGCGGCCGCAATGATCTTTTTCATCAGGACTCTCCGTTCCGGATCGACCAGTTCGAACGAACGGATCGCGTTAGTCTTTTAGCACGGTGATGGTGATCTTTTTCGAGTACACGGGCGGTACGTGCGGCACATGATGATGGTCGCCGAGTATCAGCTGCAGCGTGTGCTTGCCGGGCGGCAACTCGATGCGTGCGTCGGTTTCGCCCGCGCCGAAATGCAGGTGCTGGCGATCCGACGGAATCTCCTGATCGAGGGCGGGCAAATCCGTGTCGATCAGCAGATGATGGTGGCCGGTATTGGGCAACGCGACACCCTTCGGACACACGCCCATATTGCGCAGTCCCATGCGCACCCACAGCTTGCCGCCGTGTATCACCGCGCCATCCGACGGCCAGATGATGTACTCCTCGGCGCCCGGCGGTGACTGCGTCTGTTCGGCGCGCGCGACGCCGCCAGTTCCGATACCGAAGCAGATCGCGACGAGCGTCGCACATACCGCCGTGCGTAATCCGCCGCAATGCGCTTGCGCCAGATGACGCCTAATCAAAAGAAGGGGAACACGGGTTCTTCGCATAGCGCACTCTCCCGAACAGGAGTCATGGCTGGGCCCGGCTATCGATGACCTTCCGGGTGTTCGAGCGGCATGTCGCGCGTTGAAAGCGACGCACAGCCACCTAGTTAAAACGACCGTGGGACGTGACTTTGTGAATCAGCTTAGGACGTCACTTGCCAAAAAGATACGCAATGATCGTTAACCGTATGACGCGTTAAGGACTCCCGGACAGTTGTGACGCAAAGCGCGTGCTATCGTTAAGAAACAGCGTGGGCAGCGCGAACCTGGTGCACGAATGGCCTGAATACTGTCCGGTACAAACGGGATATGAAGATGTGGCGACGATTCCTGCTGGTGTGCGTGGTTGGGGCAATCCAGGCGCAGTGGGACGGTGCTGGTGCCGCGACGCAACGTCAAAGCATCGAGCTGAGCGCGGCTTGGGTGACGAGTCATCCGGGTCGGCCGGCTGATACCGCTTTGCTCCTCTCACCATTTGCTTTGTCGCGTGACCATACCCATTCGCGGCGCGTGGCGCTCGTGATCGGAAATGGCGAGTACGGCGACGCGACTAGCCCGATCCGCGCGAATGCGCCGCGCGACGCCGACTCGATCAGCGATGCACTCCGTGCGCGGGGTTTTGAAGTCATCACGCGAACGAACGCTACACCGCCGCAAATGCGCGCGGCCATCGACGAATTTCAACGACGTCTGCAAACAGGCGATATCGCACTGTTCTATTTCGCCGGACACGGCATGCAGATAGGCCGGCAAACGCTGCTGTTGCCGGCGGCGAGACTCGATGCGCGAGCCGATACCCGCGCGCCGGTGTCGCTACTGAATAACGGCGTCGATCTGAAGACCGTTTTGCATGCGATGCAGTCCGCTCGCGCTGGCCGGCTCAATCTCGTGATTCTCGATACGTGCCTCGACAATCCATTTACGCCCGCCGCCGTCGCGATCGAGCAGCCGGGGATCCCGGCCGCCACTGTGATTGCTTATGCAACCTCACCGGGCGGTTTCGCGGCGGACGGTCCACGGCATGGCGTCTATACCGGTGCGTTGCTGCAAGCGCTCAATGACGCCGACGCATCGTCCCAATCGCTGACCGTGCTGTTCCGGCACGTCGCCGACGAAGTACGCGCCGCCACCCGCGGAACGCAGCAACCGTGGCTCTCTGTCGCGCGTTCTTCTATTCCCACGAGTGACGAAATCGCAATCGCGTCGTCGAATACATCAGACGATCGCGCCGTCACGCTGCGTAGTCGCGGCATCATGCCCAAAGAAAGCGGCGAACAATACGAAATCACGTTCTGGGAGTCGATCAAGGACAGCAACTACCCGGCCGATTACGACGCTTACCTGAAGTCCTACCCGAATGGCCGCTTCGCTACACTCGCGCATGCGCGTATCGATCGATTGCGCTCGGCGGCATCGACTCCCGCGGTGAGCGCCACGCCGGCTGCCCAGCTCGCTCGCCCCGCGACGCAAGCCAGCGCGGCCGCCCCGCCCCCGCCGCACCCCGCGGCCGCGCCAGCGCCAGCGCCAACGCCGCCGACCACGGCCGCCGCAGCGCCACTCGCGCAAAAGACCGTCGCCCATCCGCCGACCGCCGGTGAGATCCGCGACTGCGCGACCTGTCCGATCATGGTCGCGGTACCCGCCGGCTCGTTCGCAATGGGCAGCAATACCGACGACCCCTCGGAAAAGCCTGTGCATCACGTGAGCATCGGCGCGCCATTCGCGATCGGCAAATTCCCGGTGACGGTCGAGCAATGGAATGCGTGCGTCGCCGCCAATGCATGCCAGAAGCTGACGCCGGAGAGCAACAGCAACAAGGCCGCACCCGCGCGCGATCTCAGTTGGGACGACGCGCAGCAGTACGTCAAATGGCTCGCCAAATCGACCGGCAAACCGTACCGTCTGCCTACCGAAGCTGAATGGGAATACGCGGACCGCGCCGGCACCACGACCGCGTACTGGTGGGGCCCAGCAGATGCGCAAGGGCACCGCCAATTGCAAGGACTGCGGCGACCCGTGGCACAAGGAAGGACCGGAAAACGTCGGCACGTTCGCCGCGAATCCGCTGGGCTTGTACGACATGAACGGCGGCGTCTGGGAATGGACCGCCGACTGCTGGCACAACTCCTATCAGGGCGCGCCCCTCGATGGCCAAGCGTGGGACTCGCCCGGCTGCGAGATGCGGGTAATTCGCGGCGGCTCATGGCGCGAAGGCGGCGACTACATGCTCAGCGCGACGCGCTTCAAATACAGCGCCGGCGTGCGCCAATCGCAGGACGGTTTTCGCGTCGTCAAGGATCTGCACTGACGGCGTTTCGACGGGCTCTGTGACGGATCATCGCGTGGCGGGTCTGGTCGTAATCGGCGCGAAGTCCGCCAATACACGATCCTGCCCGTATTGACCGCCGATTTGCTTCAGCCGCGTTTCGAGTGCGCGCAGATAATGGTCGCGCGCTTCGCTTTGCGGGCGCAGCTTGTCGAACAGCGGTACCGGCGTAATCACCAGTACCACCATCTCGGAGCCGAATGGCTTCGCTACGAGCCAGTCGCCAGCATTGCTGCCGATCGTGTACGGACCGCCGTTCGGCTGCATCTGATTGTCCGGCCACAGATGACTGGGCACCATATGCACGACGTGGCCGTCGAGCTGGTAGTAGTCGACGGTCGCAAAGGAATCGAACGGGGGCGCTTTCAGGTCGACCACCAGCGAGTCATTCTCGGTCAGCAAACCGCTTGGCGGACGCATCTGCAGCGACGCTACGCGCCCCGCCTGCCAGTTGCGCACCACAAACGGCGCGAGCGTTTTGACGAAGTCGCATTTATCGTCGGCGAGCGGCCGCACGTCGAGCGAAACCGTATCGACGCCCGGCAGCGCCGCCAACGTCTCCTTCAGATGCGCGGCACCATAGCGCTGCGACAGGAAACCGCGAACCGTCAATGCGTGGTCCTGCACCGCACCCGATAACGCCGAACACGGCACCTGGGCGAGCGTGGGCATGATCGCGGCGAGCGTCAACGCGGGCTTCGGCGCGGGCGCGACGGCGGACGCCCCACCCGCCCGATCGACCTGATCACCCTGGGTTGCCGCCGCCACGGTTTGCGCGGCTTGCCGCCGGTTGGGTCCAGAGCGAACAGCGAACACGCCCACCGTGACCGCGCACACGACGGCCAGCGTAGCGAGCCCGAACCACGCGAGCGTTCCGGACTTCTCCGCGCGCGCTTCGTTGTCGAACTCGGCGATAAAGCGCACCACGCTCGGCATCCGCGTATCGCGATCGAACGACAATGCGGCACGCAACGCGCGCCACTGTCGGGCATCGAGATTCGGCGGACGCTGCGGCTTGAAATCGGCATTGCGCGCCTGCGTGGCCGACAGCCGATCGAACGGATGATGTCCCGTCAGCAGTTCGTACGTGATGCAGCCAAGCGCATAGATATCGTCGCGCGGGTCCGGCTCGCGATGCTCGATCATCTCCGGGCTCGCATAGGCGGGCGTCAACGCGCCGAGACTGCCGGGATCGAACACCGTCGCGTCGCTCTCCTCTTCCGGCCGCTGGAATACGCGCGCGATGCCGAAGTCGATCACTTTCACTTCGGCATTCGTGGTCAGAAACACGTTGGCGGGTTTGAAGTCGCAATGGACGAAGCCGCGCTCGTGCGCGTACGCGAGCGCCGCGCACATGCCGCGGACGATCGGCAACGCGGCCCGCACCGGCATGCCCTGATAGCCGGGCGTGCGCAGCAGCTGGCTCAGCGGTTTGCCGCTCAGGTACTCCATCGTCAGATAGACGATCGGCCCGTCGCGGTCGAAGTCGTACACGGTGATGATGTTGCGATGCGCGAGTACCTGCGCCTTGCGCGCCTCGCGCTGCAACGCCACCAGCGAATTCGGATTGCCGCGGAACTGGACGTTCAGCACCTTGATCGCAAGATACGGCTTGCGATCCGACGCTTCGAGCTTGCGCAGATCGAGCGCTTTGTACACGGTGCCCATGCCGCCCACGCCAAGGCACTCTTCGAGCACGAAACGATTGTTCAGCGTATCGCCGATGCCTTTGATGGTCTCGTGCGCGGCGCTTCCGGCCGTGTTCGCGCTGCCCGCGCTGCCCGCGCTGCCGGCGCTCGACGAACGCAGCGACGGCACTTCGATCGAGGTCTGTATGCCAGTTTCCTCGCCGCCCGCCGCGACGTTCGACACGCGCAGCTGCTCGATGCGCCGCCGCACTTCCAGATAGAGGTCTTCGGGCAACGGCGCCTGATGATGCGCGGCGTACAGCGTCTCCAGCAGCCGCGTCGGACCGAGTTGCTCGGTCGCCAACGCGCTGTCGAGCTGCGCGACGAACTCGTCCCGCGACAGCTCGCCGCTCTGGAAGTCGAGAATCACACGCGCAAGGCTAGCCATTTGTGCGAAGCACCGCCGTTGCCGCTTGACCGTGTCGCATGCGACCGAAGCCACGCGGGTTGATAGAAAACCTGTCGTAACCGGTTACATGTGCCGTTTCGATACTAGCTCCCGATCCGCGCTTTCGCAAACCAGGCAAAACAGGCATCAGCCGCGCGCCGCGCCGCGTGCTGGCTCGCGCAATGTCGTGTGCCATCCAACAGGGCTCGCCGCGATGTCGGGCCTCCGCCACCGCTCGAAGCGCGTCGACGCACGTCGAGTTCGCCGGCACGGTGGCCGACGCGGCCGCAAATCCCTTATACGACAAGGATTCGTCGACTTTCTCAGCAGACATGAATAAAACTGGCACAACCTGTGCGTTAGTGATGTCCGAGCAAACGGATTGCTCGAAACCACTCGCAACACTGCGAACACTTCCTTCAGGAGACTCACCATGAAAACGCTGATGATCAAAGACCTGTCCGTCACCGAACAACTCGACAGCAAGGCCATGCGCGCCGTACGCGGCGGCTTCGGGCCGAGCTACTACAACTTCAGCCCGGTCTATGCGCCGACCAAAATCAAGAACACCGACACGACGCAACTGATCACTAACGAACTGAACTTCCAGAACGCCAACGGCAACAACGTTGCGTTCTCCGACGGCAGCACGTCGACGTTCATGCCGTATATCAATTCGAGCAACAGCAACAACTCGTAATGCGTGGCGCGGCGAGCCGCCCGCTGTAGCGGGCCGCTTCGCCGCGTGCCATTCATATCCGCGTTCCTTACGTGTTTGGAGAAATGCCATGTCATCCCTCATGATTCGCGATCTGTCCGGCACCCGCGAACTCGACCGCCGGACCATGTCCGGGATCGCCGGCGGCACCGGCAGCCACGTGCCCACGCCCTCGGACGGCTATGGCGGTCTCGGCAGCCTTGCCGGCATCGCCAATGTCAACGTCACAATCAATCAGAACCTGGTTCAGCAGCAAAACGTCGATGTCGCAGCGCTCAACAACGTCGGCGTGATCGGCGCGGGTTTCGTGCCGCTGAAGCTGAACGTCGACCCCACGCTGTGGGGCGGCAATTATTCCGCCGTGTAAGCCGAGGCAGCAGCGGGGGACGGGGTTTCCTTCACTGCCACGACAACATTGCCTCCATGCGCGCCGCGAACGGATTTCCTATACTAATAGTGCGTCGAGACCTGAGTGCAACGAACGACACACCGAACACATTCCGAGCACGGCGGCCGGAACCCGAATGGGTCTGGCCGCCGGCGCATTTTTCTGGAGCCGTCATGGCGAAGCTGTGCATCAAGGATCTGACCGAAAGCGTCGAACTGGACCGCGAGGCGATGGCCGCGATCCTCGGCGGCGCCCGTGTCGGCGCGCGCTCGAGTCTCGCCGCGCCGCTGGTGCCGGCCGCGACGCGCGTCGTCGAGTACCCGCCGGGCTTTCCGGCCGCGCATCTGCGTATCGCGGAAGCAGCCTCGCCGCGCAAGCGCCGACGCCGCTAGCACTGCTAACACCGCCGGCTGAGGCGTATCACCATCACGGCACGCGCACATCGCGCGTGCCGTTTCTGTTTGCGCTTCCCGTTGAGTGTTGCACGCGTGACTTCTCGATGCGCGGCGCTGCGCTGCGCCCCAACCACTCGCACGCGACTCGTGGGACGCGCACGAACACTTCGACTCGCAATCGCGATCGTGTCCCTTGCGATTCAACGCGCCTATAGCACGGATGCTTGCCAGGCTTTGCATTGCGGCCCCCGCTCCATTTTCGGCTCATGCTCCGCCACATTGGCATAGGCCTTGCAGAAACCGGAGCGGGCGCCGCACTGTGCCCGCCTTTCCACGTCAAGGAGAAATGCCATGAAAGCCAATGTGATCATCAAAGACCTACCGCCTGGCGCGGGCGACCCACCCGGCGAGAAAACGCTGACCGTCGAACAGATGAAGACGCTGCGCGGCGGCCGCTCGGTAGTCGTCAGGGTGAACGGTGGCGGCACGGGTACCGTCGACGATTGGGACATCAACACCGCGATCTTCGAAGGCCGCATCGGCGGAACTTACCTATAGGACGCGCGATGTGTCCGCAATTGGAAAACGGCACCCTACCGACGTTTTGCACGCGCCGGGTGCCGTTTCAATCGACTGCTGCATCTCCGCACGCGGCGCGCGCCGCCCTGGCGATCCGACCGAACGATCAGCCTTGGGCACATGCCTTGCTCCCGAGGGATAATCCCTGCGGCCTTGTGGCCAACGTAGGTCAAGCAGGTGTGTCGAAACCAGGCGGAGGTCACAACATGCTAGGAACTATTCTTCTCATCGTGCTGATTCTGCTGCTGATCGGCGCTTTTCCGGCGTGGCCGCACAGCCGATCGTGGGGCTATGGTCCGACCGGTGGACTCGGCATCGTACTGATCGTCGTGATCGTTCTGCTGGTTGCCGGCGTGATATAGGCCACGCGTAGTGGACTGGAACCCCAGGCGGGCCGCCGTCTACCCGGGCGATGTCGCGCGCTGGTGGGCGGCGGTTTCGCGATTTCGTCGTTGCCGGAGCACGCAATGGAAAAATTGCTGGCCAATCAGGTCGCGCTGATTACCGGCGCGAGTTCGGGAATCGGCTATGGTGTCGCCAAAGCACTCGCGGATGCTGGCGCGGCGGTCGTGCTCAATTATCATTCGCACGCAGAACCTGGTGAAAAACTCGCTGACGAAATCGAAAAGGCCGGTGGATCGGCGATCGCAATTCAGGCGGACGTGTCGGATCCCGCTCAGGTCGCAAACCTCTTCGATATGAGTCGTGCGCGTTTTGGTGGTGTCGACATCGTGGTTGCGAATGCAGGACTGCAGAAGGACGGCCCATTCGCCGACATGACGCTCGACGATTGGCAGCTCGTGCTGTCGACGAATCTGACGGGCCAGTTTCTGACCTGCCAGGCTGCGGTAAAGGAATTCCGCCGACGCGGTCCGACGACCGCATCGAAAGCGCTCGGCAAGATCATTTGCATGAGTTCGGTTCACGAAGTCATTCCGTGGGCTGGTCACGTCAATTACGCCGCGTCGAAAGGCGGCATTCAGATGTTCATGAAATCGCTGGCGCAGGAAGTCGCGCCCGAGCGCATTCGCGTCAATTCGATCGCTCCGGGCGCAATCCGTACGCGGATCAATGAAGACGCGTGGGATTCACAAGCAGCACTCGACAAGCTGCTGCAGTTGATCCCCTACGGACGCGTCGGCGCGGTGGAAGATATCGGCAAGGCGGCGGTATGGCTTGCGTCCGATGAAAGCGATTACGTGGTGGGTACGACGCTATTCGTCGATGGTGGAATGACGTTGTATCCGGGCTTTTCCAATAATGGCTAGACCCCGATACGGTTCGAGCCGGGCATGCTGCCTGCTGAAACTCCTGCGTAGTCGAACTTCAATACGAAAGGAGACGACATCATGCCTTACCTACTTGGCTGGCTGCTGGGTGTTCCGTTGATCGTACTGATCATCCTGTACCTCATTTTTCATTGATATCGCACGGTACAGGCAAACGCGTCCGCGCGTCGATGCGCGCGGACGGCCTGCTTGATTGCATCGATCACGAATGCGCGTAGATCGAACCGAGGCCGACGATATTGGCGCCGTCGTTCGCGCGATCCGCCGCCGCATGCTTCATCGGCACGTGCGAGCCCGCAACCGAACTGCCGTTCGCGATGCCACCGTATGCCGCCGCGTCATTGCCCGCGCTGATGCGCGCCTGTGCCGCCTCGATGTTCTGCGGGTATTGCGTGTTGTCGCTGGCCGGGTTGTAGCCCGCCTTTTCCAACTGGACCAGCTCCGCGCGCACTTCAGCACGCGTGAGCGCCTGTTGCGGTTGCGATTGCGCGAACGAAACGACGGGAGCGGCAACGAGTGCGGCGACGATCAGCGATTGAATGAGTTTCATCAGTCTTCTCCGGGTATAAAAACCATCAGGGGATCAAAGGATTGAGCGGGACGCGAAGTCATCAACGCAGATACACTGTCATGTCCCGCCTGATTCACACGCAACGTTGTGAATCACCCTTGCGTGAAGACATTAGAACGGGCCAACGTATCTGCAATGTTTTTGTCACCCCCCATTTGTGCAAGCCTGTTTGTCTGCGTACGGTGTCGATACATTGCGATACAAAACCTGCTTTCGGACATGCCGTGCAGGGCCGGCATTGCACGCGTCGTACGGGTTGCAGGTGTGTTGCAGATGGCCCGCCCATAAAAAAACCCCAGCAGCCGTACGTTCGACTACTGGGTTCCGTTCAGAAGAGGAGCCGGCGCGCGCCGGCTCGATCAAAGCCGCGTGACGTCGAGAATCGCATCCGCAAAGGCTTTCGGCGCTTCCTGCGGCAGGTTGTGGCCGATACCGCCGCTGATGTTGCGGTGCTGATACTTGCCAGTAAACTTCTTCGCGTATGCTGCGGGCTCGGGATGCGCGGCGCCGTTCGCGTCGCCTTCGAGCGTGATGGTCGACACCGCGATCGTCGGTCCGGTGGCGAGGCGCTTTTCGAGTTCGTCGTATTGCGGCTCGCCCTGCGCGAGCCCCAGACGCCAGCGGTAGTTGTGAATCACCACGGCAACATGGTCCGGGTTATTGAACGATTCGGCGGAGCGCTCGAACGTAGCGTCGTCGAAATTCCATTTCGGCGAGGCGGTATGCCAGATCAGCTTGTTGAAGTCATGACGGTTCGCCTCATAACCCGCGCGGCCACGCTCGGTGGCGAAATAGAACTGATACCACCACGCGAGCTCGGCCTTCGGCGGCAACGGCGCGCGGTTCGCGTCCTGGCTGCCGATCAGATAGCCGCTCACCGACACCATCGCCTTCACGCGTTGCGGCCACAGCGCGGCGATGATGTTCACCGTGCGCGCGCCCCAGTCGAAGCCGCCGAGCACGGCCTTGTCGATTTTCAGTGCGTCCATCAGGTTGATGATGTCGACCGCGACCACCGCCTGTTGACCGTTGCGCGGGGTATCCGCCGACAGAAAACGCGTGCCGCCGTAGCCGCGCAGATAAGGCACGATCACGCGATAACCGGCCGCCGTCAGAAACGGCGTCACTTCGGCGAAGCTGTCGATGGAATAAGGCCAGCCGTGCAGCAAAATGACCACCGGTCCGTTCTGCGGACCCGCTTCCGCGTAACTGACGTTCAGCGTGCCCGCATTGATCGAGCGAATGTTCTCGAACGACGCGATCCGCCCGCCCGCTTTCGCATTACCGGCCGTGTCGGCCGATTGCGCATGCGCAAGCCCGCTCAGTCCCAATTCGAGCAGGCTGAGGCCCGCGACCGTCGTTCCGAGAAAGCGGCGACGGCGACTATTGATCTGGTCCGACATGGTTACTCTCCTTTTATCAGGCTTTGATACGGAATTGATCGGGTCCGCTCGCGCGATATCGCGCAGCCGCGTGCGAGCACCGTGCAAGCAGAGTGGACTTCGATGCCAATCGGGTGAGACGAATAGTGACAAGGCAATCCGTCATCAGCAAGAGCAACTAAGTTCACACATCGTTGCCTTCTGGGCAACGCATTAACCGCACCCGACCAATACCATGCGCGAGATCAATCATCAACGCCTTCGCTATTTCAACGAGGTGCTCACTCACGGCACCATACGCGGCGCCGCCGAAAGCATCAATACGTCGCCGTCCGTGACTACGCGGCAGATCAAGCTGCTCGAGGACGAACTCGGCGCCGTGCTGTTCGAGCGGCAGGCGCGCGGAGTCAAACCGACCGAAGCGGCCACGCATCTGCTCGAATTCTGGCGCGGCTACCGTTCGCAGCAGGAGAAGCTCGAAGATCAGTTGCATGCGTTGAAAGGCCTGCAGCGAGGGCAGATCAGGCTAGCGGTCAGCGAAGGCTTCGTCGACATGCTGGTCGACGATGTGCTCGCGCCATTCTGTGTCCAATACCCGGAACTCGAAGTCGGCCTGGATATGCTCGCGGTCGACGCAATCCAGGAAGAAGTCGCCGACAGTCGTGCGCATATCGGGCTGGCGTACAATCCGCCGCCTCACACGCGTCTCGAGTATCGCGCGAGTTCTCCGCAGCCGGTCGTGTTGTTGTTGAGAAGCGACCATCCGCTCGCGAAGCGCAAAAGACCCGCGACGCTCGACGACCTGCGTGCATGGCCGCTTGCACTGATGCCGCCAACCTTTGGCATCGGTCATGTCGTCAAGATGACGGAGCTTGCGGAAAACATGTCGATTCCCGCGACGCTGACCACCAACTCCCTGAGTGCATTGAAGCGCTTCGTCACGGTCGACAACTTTATGACGCTGATCGGCGAATTCGCTGCCTACCGCGAAATCGCGAGTGGCGAATTGACGACGGTATCGATCGCGCATCCGCTGTTTTCCGGCGCGCAGGCGCGGGTGCTCGTGAAAACCGGCCGTCCGCTCGCGCCGGGACCGCTCGAATTGCTGCGCTGGATCGAGGAACGCATGCCGATGTTCTCCACGTCCCGCGTAAGCAGAGTCGCACGCGCAACGGGAACCGCGGCACGCAAGCGCAGGGCGCGCTGATCCCGCGTTCGGATAGCGCTGCCTCTGCCTCCACGGGCATCGGCCGCTCAGCCGATTTGTGTCGCAATGTATCTGCGCGGTACGCAGACACACAACATTGCAAGCACGGCTGATCGCCGACACAAACCCGATACGTGCGGGCGTTCCAATAAGGTCATCCCAGCCAACGGAACGCCCACCATGCACAGTACTCTCGAAACTCCGCTCGCCCTGCTCGCCGGGCTGCTGACGATTGCCTCTCCCTGCGTGCTGCCGGTGATGCCGATCCTGCTCGGCACGTCCGTCGAACAACCGAGCCGCACGCGGCCACTGTTCATCGTCGCCGGCTTCATTCTGACTTTCGCGTCTTTCGCGCTGCTATTGGGCGCGGTGTCGAGCACCGTGCATGTCGCGCAACAGGTACTGCGCAATACCGGCATTGCGTTGCTCGCACTGTCCGGACTTCTGCGTATCTGGCCGCGCCCCTACGACTGGCTCGTCGCGCAACTGCAGGGGCCGCTCGATCGCATCGGCGCGGTCATCGCGCCGGGCACGCAACCAGCCAGCGGCAACGCGGGTGGCTTCGTGCTCGGCATGTCGCTTGGCGCGGTATGGACGCCCTGCGCCGGCCCCGTGCTCGCGTCGATTCTCGTGCTAGTCGTGAAGGCTCAGGATCTCGGCTGGTCGGCACTGCTGCTCACGCTGTATGCGATCGGAGCGGCGATTCCGATGCTCGCGATCATCTACGGCGGGCATTACGTGACGCGTCATGTACGCGTCGTCGCACGACACGCTGAGCGCCTGCAACAGGTATTCGGCGTACTGGTGATGCTGACCGCACTTGCCATCTATCTGCAATACGACGTGCTGCTCTACGCGCGGCTCGCCGCCGTTTTCCCTTCACTCAAAGGACTTTGACATGACTACCCGCTTGAAAAGCTTCGCACTGTCCACCGCGTTTGCCGCCTGCGCGATGATCTCGACGAGTACGGCCGCCATCGCCGCGTCCCCACAAAGCGGGCCGACCGCGCCCGAGTTCACCGGCATTTCGCAATGGCTCAATAGCGAACCGCTCAAGTTGCAGCAATTGCGCGGCAAGGTGGTACTCGTCGACTTCTGGACCTATAGCTGCATCAATTGCGCCAACACGCTGCCCTACGTGAAAAGCTGGAACCAGAAGTACAAGGATCAAGGGCTCACGGTGATCGGTGTGCATACGCCCGAATATCCTTTCGAACGCGACACCGGCAACGTCAAGACCGCGCTCAAACGGCTCGGCATCAGCTATCCGGTTGCGCAGGACAACCAGTATGCGACCTGGAATGCCTATAACAACCAGTACTGGCCCGCGTTCTATCTGATCGACAAGCAAGGCCATGTCGTCTACACGCACTTCGGAGAAGGCGACTATGCGCAGACCGAGGCGAAGATTCAGGCGCTACTCGCGCAGAAGAATTGACGACTCGGCCTTCGGTGCGGGCGGACCACTAAAAGAGGTAATTGGCGAAAAGGCCGTACGAGACCTGACTTGTCTTCTCGGTGATCGGGCTGTCGGTCGCATCGCCGCGCAGCCAAGCGAACGACATGCTCGCGCCGACATTCCAGCGCGTCGCAATCCGGTACACCCCATTGATCGAAAAGCGCAACTGGTTCAAACCGGAACTGGCCGAGTAGGTCGGCAATCCGGAGCGCCCGCTCTGCGCGGACGTCACGCCGAAATACGTCTGGTTGTACTTGTCGCTTCCCCACGTCAGGCCCGGCCCCGCGCTAAGCGTCAGTTGCGCAGTGGGTTGATAGCGGCCAAGCAGATCGAAAGTCGCGACGGTGCCGCGGTCATTGCCGGCAATATCGGTCAGCACGCTCGCGCGCGCGGTGATGAATTCCCAGGTATAAACTCCGAACAGCTCCGCGTGCGCGGTGCGTTTGACGTCACCCAGTCCGTGCAACCGCAAGTCGTCGGACTCGCTGCGCGGTTCGATGAAATCGTAAGTCACCGCCGCGCCGACACGCCAGTTACTGTCGCGATACAAATACGCGCCGAGCGATAGCAGCGACGCCGCATCCGGATTCGCGCCGATAAAGAAGCGATCGTAATTCACACTCACCGACGGCACCACTTCCCATTTCGTGCCACTCGCGCCCGGAAATTTCGGCATGTTCACGACCCCCGCGCCGACCGCAAAGCGCCACGGGCTCGCGTTCGCGGCAGGCGCCTGCGTGATTTCCGGCGCGCCGATCGAGAACACGCTTTCCGACAAACCGAGCGTATCGTCCGCCATCGCGGCGACGGCAAACAGCGACAAGGCGGACCCCGCCAATCCCCTGATCATGCGTGTCTTTGACACATCAATCATTTCTGTTTCTCCGTGGAAAAGTAAAAATGCTAAACACGACTTTGGCGCTCTCGATATTTATTGGGTAGTGGTGAAATTGTGAAATAGTTGAATATCGCTTTCAGCGGTGCAAAAAGAATTCTCGCCGCGAGCGACGACGGCGGTGATAAATAGACGTGCTTGTATTACCCGATGCTTCCGCTTTACGGGGACGCTTGTTTGGCCCATCTCGATTGCCAGCAGGGTTGAGTATTGCGCGTTATTCCGGGAGCTTCACTGACAGAATGAGTGACGTGAGCATAGCCCGTTCTTTTCGACCGTCGCAAGCAGATTTTTCTATTGTGCGCTGCAATGGCGTAATCGGTTAGTAGATGCAAGTTTAATGCTTGTATTCAGCCACACGAATTTGCCATCCCCGGTCGCACGGGATACTCTGTGCTGGCTTGACTTTCGCGTCGCCAATCGTGAACTGTAGTCAGACGGCGGCTTTCGATGCACGGTGATCTACGTTATGGGTGAGCTATGTCTTCAGGAAAGTACATCGGCAATAAGACGGTCAGTCCATCGTTTTCATGTCTTTGTGACAAGACTCAAGCGCAGTATGCAAACCGCCGTATCAGTGCCGACCTGTCGCGGCGCGGCTTTGTCACCGGTCTCGCGGCATCGATGCTGAGTCTGGTTCTGCCCGGACTCAGCCAGGCACAAAGCACCCAACCCCCAGCACCGCCCGCCAAACCGGTACTGTTCACGAACTTCCGTTTGTTCGACGGCAAATCGTCGACGTTACGCGATGGCCTCTATGTGGTTGTCGAAGGCAACAGCATCAGCCAGTTGGGTCGCGGGCAGCCCGCTTCGACCGAAGGCAAGACACTCGTCGATTGCGGTGGCAAGGTGATGATGCCGGGCATGATCGACATGCACTGGCATGCGCTGCTCGCGGCGGTGCCAATTCAGGTCATCCTTCAATCCGACATTGCATTCGTCCATCTTGCGGCGAGCGCTGAAGCAGAACGCACGCTATTGCGCGGTTTCACGACGATACGCGATGCGGGCGGCCCTTCGTTCGCGTTGAAGCAGGCGATCGATAGCGGCCTGATTTCCGGGCCGCGCATCTATCCATCCGGCGCGATGATCACCACGACAGGCGGCCACGGCGATTTTCGTTCGCTATGGGAACTGCCACGCACCAGCAGTCAGGTCAGTCAAACGGAACGAGATGGCGGCACCGCGATCGCCGACACCGAAGACGAAGTTCGTCTGCGCGTGCGCGAGCAGTTCATTCAGGGCGCGACGCAGATCAAGCTGGTCGGATCCGGTGGCGTATCGACGCCGCGCAGTCCGCTCGACATGCTCACGTTCACGGAAAAGCAGCTGCGCGCGGCGGTCGAAACAGCGGCCGACTGGGGTACCTATGTCCTCTCGCATGCGTACACGCCCGAAGCGATTCAACGCTCCGTCGCGGCGGGCGTGCCGTGCATCGAGCACGGTCATCTGATGGATGACAAGAGTGCGGCGTTGATGGCGAAGAACGGCACGTGGCTGAGCACGCAGCCGTTCGTCAGTGAAGACGACGTGGGCCCGCTCGCCCCACAGAGCCGCGAAAAATTTCTTGCAGTGGTTGCGGGCACCGACAACGTTTTCAAACTCGCGCGCAAGCATGGCATCAAGGTCGCGTTCGGCACGGACCTGATCTTTTCGCAAGTCATCGCCACGCGGCAAGGAACGATGCTCACGCATATGAAGCGGTGGTATAGCGCAGCCGAAGCATTGGGTATGGCAACGAGCACCAATGGCCAACTGCTCGCGTTGTCCGGCCACCGTAATCCGTATCCGCGCAAGCTCGGCGTTCTGGAGGAAGGTGCCTACGCCGACCTGCTTCTCGTCGACGGCAATCCGCTCGAAAATCTCGACCTGATTGCGAACCCGGAGCAGACCCTGCGCATCGTGATGAAGGATGGGAAGTTCTACAAGAACACGCTGAAAGCATAATCAGCAATACATGCGGGCGCGCAACTTCGCGCGCCCGCATTCGCTACACTGTCACACTATTTAGCTGTGTCCCTGCAGACGGATGTCGCGCGACGATGCGCCGACGAACACCGAACTGCCCGGCACATAGAGCCAACGGTTGTTCGTCGTATCCCACACGCTCTGCATGCGCTGCGTCACGACCACGTGCACACGGCGCGATTCGCCGGGATTCAGACCCACCTTGTCCCAACCGACGAGACGCCGCGGCGGTTCGCCCTGATACGGCACGCCGAGGTACACCTGCGGCACTTCCGCGCCAGCGACGCGGCCATCGTTACGCACGTTGAACGACACGTCGATCAACCCGCCCGGCAGATGCTGGACCGACAGCCCCGAGTACGCGAAGTGCGTGTACGACAGGCCATAGCCGAACTCGAACATCGGCGTGATGTTCTGCGAGTCGTACCAGCGATAGCCCATATCGAGCTTCTCTGCGTAGACCGGGTTCGCCGCAAACGCGCCATTCGTGCCCCACGTCGGCGTATCCTGGTCGTGCACCGGGAACGTGACGGGCAGCTTGCCGGAAGGATTGACCTTGCCGAACAGCACGTTCGCGATCGCGTTGCCGCCGCCTTCGCCCGGATACCATGCTTCGACGATCGCCGACACGCTATCCTTCCACGGCATCAACACCGGGTTGCCGCTTTCGACGACGACGACCGTGTGCGGGTTGGCCGCCGCGACCGCTTCGACGAGCGCGTCCTGGTTGGTCGGATTCGCGAGGCCCAGGCTCGGCAAATCGCCGATGTCCTCCCCGGCCGGCTGCGTGACCACCACGATCGCGACGTCTGAGTTGGCCGCCAGCGTCGCCGCCTGGGAGATCTGCTGCTGCGTGTAGGCGGCAAACGGCGACTGCTGATCGCTGTTGCCCGCGAAGGTCACCGTGGCCTGCGGCGCGAGCGCCTGAATCGCGGACACGATCGGCGTATTCAATTTCAGCCACGGATTGGTCCACCAGCTGCAGCCCGTCTCCGTGCCGAACGTCAAGCCGCCGCAACCGGCGAATGCGCCCGTCACCGGATCGCGCGTGTTGCCCGAACCGCCGCCCGTCAGCACCGCCGCGTCGGCGTGGCCGCCGATCACTGCGATACGCGACAGCGAACCGGCTGCGAGCGGCAACTGATTGCTGGCGTTCTTCAGCAATACCATCGATTGCTCTTCGACCGACTGCGTGAACGCTCTCGCGGCCGAGAAGTCGATGGTCGCGCCACCCTTCGGCGGATCGTCCATCACACCAGTGCGGATCATCACGTAAAGCTTGCGCTCGACCATGTCGTCGAGGCGCGCGGTCGACACCGAGCCGTTCGCGATCGCCTGCTTGACCAGCGCAGGCGTCAGATAGACGGTCGAACCGACGTCTTCTTCCTCGTCGAGACCGGCGTTGATCGCGGGGGCCGTGCTATGCGCCGCGCCCCAGTCCGACTGCACCTGACCTTGGAAGTGCCAGTCGTTCTTCAGTACGTCGTTGAGAATGTGCGAGTTCTCGCACGCATAAGTGCCGTTGACCTCGTTGTAACTGCACATCACGCTGCCGGGCTGCGCGCGGCGCGCGGCGATTTCAAACGGCAGCAGATAGAGTTCGCGCATCGTGCGCTCGTCGATCTGGCTGTTGCCGCCACCGCGGTTATGTTCCTGCTCGTTGCCCATGTAGTGCTTGATCGTCGCGATGACCTTCTGGCTTTGTGTGCCGTCGGTGCGCTCCGCGAGCATTTCACCGGCCAGCACGGGATCTTCGCCGAGATACTCGAAGAGCCGGCCACCGCGCGGCTCACGCGCGAGATTCGTGCCGCCGCCGAGCCCCATGCCGAAGCCCTGCTGACGCAACTGGATCGCGATCTGCTTGCCGAAGTTCCACGACAACGCCCGGTCCCAGCTAGCCGCCACCGCGAGCGTCGCAGGGAAAGTCGTCGACGCTTGCATGGTGCTGCCCGAACCCGTGGCAGAGTCGACCATGTTCAGGTCGGGAATGCCGAGACGCGGCACGCCCTGAATGTAGCCCGCGCCGCCGCCCGGCACGGCCGACATCGCGTACTCCGAATGAATGAACTGCAGCTTTTCGTCGACCGTCATCTTGCTGACGAGCGTTTGCGCGCGCCGATGCGCCGCCGCCGACACGAACGCGTTCGGCACCGCCGACATGGGCGCGAAGTCGAGACCTGGAGTGGGGATTTCCGCGTGCGCAGCGGCGCTCACGGCCGCCGCTATCGCGACGGCCGGCCATAGTTTCTTCTGCATGGATGTCTCTCCGAAATTGTGTTTTTTGGGGGCAACGGAGCGCGTCGGATGGGTGAAAAGCGGACGCGAAAACAGGCGTGCAGCGATGACTGCAAACGTTTGCCTGCTGGAAGGCAGAATCGGCGCAACTGGATGGGCTGTAGCGACTCTCCGTGTTGAGTAATGTAAGAATGTAGTCTGACTACAGCATCAGTACTTTTACTAATACACGTAATTTTATGCGTAATGAGGTGTAAGTCTTTTCCTACATAAGCCAATTGAAAGTTGATTAATCCAATTCGCACAACGGATCGGCAATTTCATGCCGAATTTTTTATTCCTATCGTGAATGCGGAAGAATGTACGTCCAACCCCTCGATGCATTCGAACGACTGCGTGACGGTTTTGTGATACTTGCGATACCTGATGCCATGTACCCACTCGCTTGCGCGGGATGGGTGGCCGGCGTGTCGGGCGCGATCACCCTTGCCTACGCCGAACCTATCTCAAAAATCGGATTCTCCCCATATTCGTTGCTAGCCATGGTCCATAAACTAAAAGCTCCTCTTACCGGGTTGTGTAGCGCGAACGATTAACCCTCTCTGTCTATTGGGTTTCTGCTGTTCCAAGCCATGTCATTCAGGCCTGCAGCCCTTAATTCCGACTGCGAGGTTTCGCAATGATGCGCGCCCCCTATCTACGTCATGCCTGCTGCCGCGCTCGCACCATTTCCGCCGCAGTGGGTCATTCGATGAATTGCCGATTTATGTCTTCAGCGCGTGCCGTATTGCTGTGCGGCATCGTTGCGCTGCTGGGCACATCGGATTGGATTGCTGAATCGGAAATCGCGAGTCGCGTGAAAGCATCGAGCGCAACGCGATCGTCCCTGGCCTCGGAAGCGACCGTGCCGGCTGTTGACGGGCCTGTCAGCAAAACCAGAACGGGTGAGCTAGCTGACGCTGCGCCGATGGTCATGCCGGAGGCCGACAGCGGGTCATATGCGGGGCGCATCGAAGGCACGTTGCGTGACACGCTGGTGCGCGCCAGCGTGCCGGTGGATATACAGGAGCAAATCTCGCGCATTTTTGCGCATCGGCTCGACCTCGCCGCCCCCGCGCAGAAGGGCGACACCTACCAGCTTCTATACGCACGCGCCGATACGACGACAGAGCGCAAGCGTCTGACTGCGGTGGAACTCAGGTCGCGCGGTAACGTCTACCAGGCCGTTTGGTTTGTCGCGCCGGGGCACACCGACGGAGACTACTATGCATTCGACGGACAGCGGCTTGCCGCCAAGCCCTTTACGATGCCTGTCGATCACGTTCGGGTCAGTTCGCCATTCGGTTACCGGATCCATCCGGTCAAGGGCAAGCATCTAATGCACACAGGTGTGGACTTTGCAGCCCCGAAGGGGGCGTCTGTCGTCGCGGCCGGCTCGGGAACCGTGCGGTTCGTTGGCTTCAGAGGCGGTTACGGCAAGATCGTCGTGCTCAGTCATCCGCGAGGCTATACGACGCATTACGCGCATCTGTCGGCCTTCGCGCGCGATTTGCGCGTCGGCGCGCAGGTGACTGAGGGACAACCGCTCGGCGCGGTAGGCAGTACCGGCACGGCCACGGGACCCCATCTGCATTTCGAGGTGCGTGAGCATGATCAACCGATCGATCCGCTCACGTTGACAAGCCGAACCGGCGCTTCGCCGCTCACGACAAGTCAGCGGGTCGCGTTCGACAGCACGACGGGCGCCCTGCGCGAAAAACTCGCGGCGTTGCCCGTCGATACGCCGGCGCTCAGGATGGCGTTGAATGCCGAAGGCACATCGAATCCCGCTGCAAAGAGGAACGGCTCGTTAGTTTGACGCGCGAAACCAGCCAGACGAGAGGCCCACGCGCAGCCTCTATATTGACAACAAAAGAATCGACCTCTAGTTTGCTGGAAGCACCGTCTCGTAAACTGGAACACATGGACATCAACACCCTGATCGCACGCCGGGTCAAACAGCTGCGCGACGCGCAAAACTGGTCGCTCGATGCACTGGCCGAGCGCAGCAAGGTCAGCCGCTCGAATATCTCGCTGATCGAGCGCGGGCAGAGCAGCCCCACCGCGACCGTGCTCGACAAGCTCGCGACCGCGTTGAACGTGCCGCTCGCGTCGCTGTTCGAGCAGGATGGCGCACCGGCCGCCGAGCCGTCGCCGCTCAGTCGGGCGAACGGGCAGGCGGTGTGGACCGACCCGAGCTCCGGTTACGCGCGGCGTCATCTATCGCCGACCGCGCGCTCGGCGATCCAGTTGGTCGAGGTCAACTTCCCTGCGGGACAACGCGTCAGTTACGAAACCGGCGCCCGCGCCGCCGACATTCATCAACAAGTGTGGATGCTCGACGGGTCGATGGAAATTACAGTCGGCGACACCAGTTGGCGGCTCAAGACAGGCGACTGTCTCGCGATGCGGCTCGATAGCCCGATCGTGTTCCGCAATCCCACTCGCAAACGCGCGCGCTATCTCGTCGCGCTGAGCACATCGCCAGTCAATGAACGGAGCAACGGATGATCGATGACGTGACCATACGGCGCGTCGGCGCGAACGAAGCCGCGGCCTGCGTCGAAGCACTCGCCGACGTGCTCATCGACTGCGTGGAAGGTGGGGCGTCGGTCAGCTTCATGCTGCCGATCTCGCGTGACACGGCGCTCGGGTTCTGGCGCAACGTCGCGGACGGCGTGGCGCGCGGCGAGCGCGCATTGGTGATCGCTGAAGATCGGGACGGCAGCATCATCGGCACCGTGCAGTTGATCACCGCGCAACCCGAAAATCAGCCGCATCGCGCCGACGTCGCGAAGATGCTCGTGCACACAAAAGCGCGCCGGCGCGGCGTCGCTCACGCCTTGATGAGCGAGCTCGATCGCATCGCGCGGGAAGAAAAAAAATCGGTTCTCGTGCTCGACACCGTGACCGGCGGCGATGCCGAGCGGCTCTATCAGCGCGCCGGCTGGCAACGCGTCGGGAGCGTGCCGAATTACGCGCTGATGCCCGATGGCGCGTTCTGCGCCACGACGTTCTATTGCAGACAGCTTTGACCGGGCAGGCAGTCCGATCCGCGCAAGTATTTGAAAGTTTCAACTACTTGCCTATAATGCCTGCACTGCGTATGACGGTCGACAGCGGAGCAAATTCTTGTACTCGGACTTCCTGACTTTCAGGCTCGATCTGACCAGCGCGTTGCTGATCAACCGCGCGAACAGGGTCTACCGCGAGCACTGGGATCTCGACGTGCGTGCGCTGCGCGTGCTGCGCCTCGTATGCGCGGAGCCCGACATCACGCCCAAGGCCGTTTCGCAGCGCGCGCTGATCGAAAAAACGCTGCTTTCCAAGGTCCTCGCCGAACTTGAAACGCGCGGCCTGATCAAGCGCAACATGCATGCGTCGGACCGCCGCAGCATCGCGTTGCGCGCCACCGCGCACGGCCTCGAAGTCGCGCAGGCGTCGGAAGCGGTGGGCACTGAACTCGAAGTCGAGCTCGCGAAGGCACTCAGCCGGAACGAACGCAAGATGCTCGAACGTCTGCTCGACAAGCTTTCGCACAGCCTGCTCGAAAGCGACTGCGCAAGCGCGCGATCAGCGAGATCCTGATCGACGATCCACATTCCGCCGCTTTCTTCCTGGCGGTCACGCTAACAAGAATCCCTGCTGGCTCGACCAACACGAAACCACTCAGTGAATTCACACGCCGTCTATACCATTCTCGACCTGATCGGTACCTTCGTATTCGCGATCAGCGGCGCCGTGGCCGCGCGTCAGCGACGGCTCGACCTGTTTGGCATCGTCGTGATCGCCTTCATGGTCGCGTGCGGCGGCGGCATCGTGCGCGACGTGTGCATCGGCGCGATCCCACCCGCGGGGCTGTCGAACTGGCGATATCTGGCTACCGCGCTGGCCGCGTCGGCGGTGACGATTCTCGCGTATCCGCAGGTGCGCCGGCTGCGTCAGCCGGTGTTGTTCTTCGATGCGATCGGGCTGGGCCTGTTCGCGGTGTCGGGCGCGCAGAAGACGCTCGTGTACGGCCACAATGCGGAACTCGCGATTCTGCTCGGGGTCGTCAGTGCGGTGGGCGGCGGTGTGATGCGCGACATCGTGCTCTCGCGCGTGCCCGCGATTCTCGAGCGCGAGATCTATGCATCGGCCGCGTTGTTCGGCGCGGCGGTGCAGGTGGGCTTTTCGTATGCGGGCTGGACCGACTGGTGGACGCCGTGGTTCGCAACGCTCGCGTGCGTGCTGGTGCGGCTCGCGTCGCTACGCTACGGCTGGCGGCTGCCGGTCTTCCTGGGCCGACGCACGGCCGAGACGCGCGACAATCCATAACGGGCGCTTCGTGCTTCAGCTCGCGCTTTGCGGAATCACACGCGCCGGGCAGCAGTGTCGGCAGGCGTTGGGCGGTGGTCGCAGTTGCAGCGCGCGATGCGGATGAATGGCAACGCTGCGAGCCGGTTCTGGATTACCCACCCGCACCTTCCGGCTGATGCGGCACGAGTCGCGCCTTCGCGTGGCGCATCTTCTCCAGCGTCTCGGGGCCGGCCTTCAGCGCGACACCGATCGCGAGCGCGTCCATGATGCACAGATGCACGAGCCGCGACACGCCCGGCGTGTTCGGGTCGATCGGGCTCGCCACGCGCAGCAGCAGCGGAATATCGACGAGCCATGCGAGCCGCGAGCCGACGTTGGTCAGCGCGATCGTCGTCGCGCCGCGCTCCTTCGCGATCTGGATGCTCTCGTTCACCTCGACGCTGCGCCCCGAATGCGAGATCGCAAACGCGACGTCGCCGGGCTCCATCAGGCCGGCGTAAAGACGCTGCAAATGACCGTCGGTAAACGCGGCCGCCGCGATGTCGATGCGCAACAAGCGCAACGCCGCGTCCTGCGCGACGAGCCCCGAGCCTGAACCCACGCCGAAGAAAAACACGCGCCGGGCGCTGGAAAGCGCCGCAATCGCGCTTTCGACCACGGCCGGATCGAGCGCGCCGCGCGCATGCGTGATGCCGTCGATCGCCGCTTCGCCGACCTTGTCCATCAAGGTCTGCACGTGGTCGTCGCGCGCGACCGCGGTCGATGCATACGGCAGCCCGCCCGCCACGCTCTGCGCGAGCTGCATCTTGAAGTCGCGCAGACCGTGCGCACCGATCGCGCGGCAAAAACGCGTGACGGAAGGCTCGGACACTTCGGCGCGCTGCGCGAGTTCGGTGATGCTCGCGCGCATCGCGAAGTCGACGTCGGCGAGCACCATGTCGGCGACCTTGCGCTCGGCGGGCCGCAGACTCGCGAGTGCGCTGCGGATATGGGGAATCAAGTTCGGTGCGGACACCCGGTGTTCCTTAGGGTCTGTTTACATATGGATCCGCGTCGCTCGCAGCTGCTTCGGCTTCGGTCGGCCTGATTCGAGTTCAGGCCGCGCGCGGTTCAGACCAGCCTGCGTCCACTCTCCGTATCGAATAGATGAATGTGTTCGGCCGGCAGACGCAGCGCGACACGCTGACCGGGATCGATCTTCGAGCGTTCGCGCGTGGTCACGCACCACGTGGTGCCGCCGATTTTCCCGTACAGGTGTGTCTCGGCGCCAGTCGGCTCGATCACTTCGACATCGAGCGCGGCATCCGGGATCTGCGTCGTGACCTCGATGTGCTCGGGCCGCACACCGAGCGTGACCTTCGCGCCGACCACGGCCGACGCGGGCGTGCGTTCGAGCGCGACTTCGCTGCCGTCCGCGAGCTTCAACGCGAGGCCCGCACCCTGCGTGCGATTGACGATCACGCCCTCGGCGAAATTCATCGACGGTGAGCCGAGGAAGCTCGCGACGAACAGATTCGCCGGCCGGTCATAGAGTTCGAGCGGCCGGCCGATCTGCTCGATACGTCCCGCGTTCATTACGACGATGCGATCGGCCATCGTCATCGCTTCGATCTGATCGTGCGTGACGTAGATCACTGTGTTCTTCAAGCGCTGATGCAGCGCCTTGATCTCGGTTCGCATCTGCACGCGCAGCTTCGCGTCGAGATTCGACAGCGGTTCGTCGAACAGGAACAGCGACGGCTCGCGCACGACCGCGCGGCCCATCGCGACGCGCTGCCGCTGACCGCCCGACAGTGCGCGCGGCAAGCGGTCAAGATAGCCGCTCAGGTTGAGCATCTTCGCGGCCGCATCAATGCGCGGCTTGAATTTCTCCGGGGATTCCCTACGAATTCTCGGACCGAACGCGATGTTTTCATACACCGACAGATGCGGATACAGCGCGTAACTCTGAAACACCATCGAGATGTTGCGCTGCTGCGGCGCGAGCGTATTCGCGCGCGTGCCGCCGATCATCAGATCGCCGCCGCTGATTTCCTCGAGCCCGGCGACCATCCGCATCAGCGTGCTCTTGCCGCAGCCCGACGGACCGACCAGCACGACGAACTCGCCGTCGTCGATGTGGAGATCGATGCCGTGCACGACCTGGGTGTCGCCATAGCGTTTGAAGATGCCGCTCAGTTGCACTGCTGCCATGCTGTCCTCATTGTCTTGCTGCGTGTTGTATTGCCGGTGTCGGATCGCGCACGCCGCGCGCGGCTCAGAACGACTCGAGCGTCAGCTCCTGCGCCATCAGGCGGTTGCCCGCCATCAAGCCGCCATCGACCGGCAGCGCGACGCCGGTGATCACGCGCGCTTGCGGCGACGCGAGAAACAGCACCGCGTCGGCGATGTCGTCGGGCGTCGCGAAGTCGCGCAGCGGATACCACTTCTTCAGTTCCTCGAACACCTGCGGGTTCTTGTCGACGCGCGCCTGCCATGCCTGCGTCTTCACCGTGCCCGGACACACGATGTTCGCGCGAATGCCGTAGCGGCCCAGTTCGATCGCGAGCGCCTTCGTATAGCTGATCAAACCGGCCTTCGCGGCGCTATACGCGGGATGGCCGAGCGCGGCGAGCCCGTTCACCGAGCCGATCAGCACGAGCGCGCCGCGCTGTCGTTCGATCATCGATGCGCGCACCGCCTCGACCGTGTGATACGTGCCGTTCAGATTCAGATGGATGTCGTGCTGCCAGCTTGCGGCGTCGGTGCTCGCGAGCGACGCGCCGAGCGCCGCGCCCGCGTTCGCGACCAGCACGTCGACCGGTCCGCGCTGCGCGACCGCGACGGCCACCGCCTGCTGCACCGCGGCGGCGTCGCCGAGATCGACCGCGACCGGCGCGATCTTGTCCGCGCCGAGCCGCGCGCTCAGCGCTTGCAGCGCGGCCGCGTCGATGTCGAGCGCGAGCACGGTGTCGCCCGCCTCGACGAAGCGCTCGCACAACACGCTGCCGATACCGCCGCATGCGCCCGTTACCAATACGACACGTTCCATGTGATCCTCGCTCGTTCTCCTGGCTCTTTCAACCGCCTTGCCGTCGCCTTCCGCCACCCGGCTCGCGCCCCGCGCCACACTGTAAATTTCCTACATGAGCGACCACCAACGGCTGTCGGGTTATCCCGAAGAGTGGGCTTTCGTACCATCGCACAATGCAGAATAGCCCATGCTTTACAGCATCTTATGCACAAAACCGTCCGGGAAAAAATATCGCAGACCCTACGTGACAAGCAATTTTGCGTCATGTAGGATTTTTTCAAACAATTTACCCAAGGCGGCCGGCGACGGCAGCAAACCACCCACAGGAGAGAGAAAAATGTCGTTGCATGCCCGTGCTTCCCTCGCGCTAGGCAAAGTCGCCGTGGCGCTCGCGTTTGCAGGTATCGCCGTGTCGGCCCACGCCGACACGGTCCGCGTGACGGTCGCTCACTACAGCGACGCGACCGCGCCGTACTTCGAGAAAATGGCCCGCAACTTCGAGAAGGCCAATCCCGGCACGACCATCAAGATCGAAGACGTGAACTGGGACACGCTGCAACAGAAGCTGCAAACGGACATCTCCGGCGGCGCCAACGCCGACCTCGCGATCGTCGGCACGCGCTGGCTGCTCGACTTCGTGAAGGACGACGTTGCCGAGCCGCTCGACGGCTACATGGACGCGAACTTCAAGGCCCGCTTCATCGGTCCGTTCCTGGCGCCTGGCCAGATCAACGGCAAGACCTACGGGCTGCCGATCGCCGCTTCCGCGCGCGCGCTGTACTACAACAAGGATCTGCTCGCGAAAGTCGGCTACCCCAACGGCCCGAAGACCTGGAACGAGGTGATGGACGCATCGAAGAAGCTGAAGGCGCAAGGCGTCGCCGGCTTTGGTCTGCAAGGCAAGGAAATCGAAACCGACGTCTACTATTACTACGCGCTGTGGACGATGGGCGGCGACGTGGTCGGCAAGGACGGCAAGGCCGCGTTCAATTCGCCGGCAGGCGTGAAGGCCGCGACCATGTACAAGCAGATGATCGACCAGGGTCTCACGCAACCGGGCGTCACCGGCTATAGCCGCGAAGACGTGCAGAACCTGTTCAAGCAGGGCCGCGTCGCGATGGTGATCTCCGCGCCGTTCCTCGCGAAGCAGATCAAGAAGGAAGCGCCGAACCTGAAGTACGGCATCGATCCGGTGCCGATGGGCACGACGCACGCCACTTACGCGGTCACCGATTCGATCGTGATGTTCAAGAACTCGAAGGTGAAGAAGTCCGCATGGAAGTTCCTCGACTATCTGTTCACGAAGGAACCGCGCGTCGAGTTCACGACGACCGAAGGCTTCCTGCCGACCACGAAGGCCGAAGCGACGGACCCGGCGTTCAACGATCCGGACCTCAAGGCATTCATCGCGTTGCTGCCCACTGCTCACTTCGCGCCGACCGTGACCGGCTGGGAAGACACCGCGAAGGCCGTGACCGACGCGATGCAGTCGATCTACCTGAACAAGGCGCAACCGGCTGACGCGTTGAATGCGGCGGCTGCGCAGGCGAACAAGTCGCTCGGCCACTGATACGCGGCTTTTGGCAATAGCGAGGCGAACAGGGAACGCGCGGCGCCGTGACGACGACGTCGCGCGCTCCGCCGCGCCACCTGCGCAATCGAGCCGACGCGGCACGATGCACTCTCCGGCCCATTCCGTCGCGCCCGCCGCCTGAAGGCGGGCGCGTCTTACGATCGAGCACGCATGAGCCGTTCCGTTTCTCCGCGCGCGCGCGCGCCCTGGTTGCTGATTGCGCCGAGCCTCGTGCTCGCGCTGTTCATCATCAGCTATCCGATTTTCAACATCGTGTGGCAATCGCTGCATGAGGTATCGCGCTTCGGCGCGATCCGCGACTTCACCGGTGTACAGAATTTCATCAACGTGTTCGAGGACCCGGTGTTTCTCGCCTCCGTACGCCGCACGATCATCTGGACCGTGTGCGTGGTGGGCGGCACGGTGCTGATCTCGGTACCCGTCGCGCTGATTCTGAATCAGGACTTTCACGGCCGTGGCGTGGCGCGCACCATCGTGATGCTGCCGTGGTCGGTCTCGCTGACGATGACCGCCGTCGTCTGGCGCTGGGCCTTCAACGACGACTACGGTATGGTCAATGTCACGCTGCAGCGGCTCGGCCTGATCGGCGGCCCGATTCATTGGCTGGCGACGCCCGAGTTCGCGTTCCCCGTCGAAATCGCGGTCGGCATTCTGGTGTCGATTCCGTTCACGGTGACGATCTTTCTCGGCGGCCTGTCGTCGGTGCCGGGCGATATTTACGAAGCCGCGCGTATCGACGGCGCGAGCGCCTGGCAGCAGTTCCGTCAATTGACGATGCCGTTGCTGCGCCCCTTCATCAACATGGCGATCCTGCTGAACGTGATCTACGTGTTCAACTCGTTTCCGATCATCTGGGTGATGACGCAAGGCGGCCCCGACAACAGCACGCACATCCTCGTCACCTATCTGTACGAACTTGGCTTCCGGCTCGGACGCCCCGGCGAAGCAGCCGCCGTGTCGCTGATCATGCTCGTGATGCTGTTCGTGTTCTCGATCGCTTATCTGCGTCTGCAACCCGCGAAAGAAGGAGTGCAGTCATGAGTCTGAGCGCGAAGACAAAACGCTCGCTGTGGTGCTGGCTCGCGCTGTCGCCGCTCGTAGTCGTCGTGCTGTTTCCGTTCGCGGTGATGTTCTTCACCGCGGTCAAGCCCGCGTCGGAGATCTTCGTCTATCCGGCGCGCTGGCTGCCGGTGCAATGGCAGTGGCGCAATTTCGTCGACATGTGGGACGCGGCCAACTTCGGTGTCGCGCTGCGCAACAGCGCGATCATCAGCTTCCTGTCTACCGCGCTCGCACTCGCGGTGAGCCTGCCCGCCGCTTACGCGCTCGCGCGCTTCCCGTTTCGCGGACGCGGCCTGTACCGGCAGTTCCTGCTCGTCACACAGATGCTTTCGCCGATTCTGCTGGTGGTGGGCCTGTTCCGGCTCGCCGCGATGATTCCGTGGGGCGACGGCAACCTGGTCGATTCGAGGATCGGCGTGATCGTGTCGTATGCCGCGTTCAACATCGCCTTCGCGGTGTGGATGCTGTCGTCGTACTTTCAGACCGTGCCGCAGGATCTCGAGGAATCCGCGTGGCTCGAAGGCTGCAGCCGCATGCGCGCGGTGTTCAAGGTGTTTCTGCCGCTCGCGGTGCCGGCGATCGTCGTGACCGCGATCTTCACGTTCATCAATGCGTGGAACGAGTTCGCGGTCGTCTATACGCTGATCCGCTCGCCGGAGAATAAGACGCTGACCGTGCAGGTGACCGATATGGTGGCGGGCAAGTACGTGGTCGAATGGCATCTGGTGATGGCCGCGACGTTGGGCGCGACGTTGCCGGTTTCGATCGTGTTTGCGTGGTTGCAGCGTTATATGGTGAAGGGGCTCGCGCTCGGCGCGGTGAAGTAAGCTGCTGCGCGGCGCGTGCCGCGCAGTGTTCGCTTGCGGCTCGCGCGTCAGTCGGCGCCGCGCACGATCCGCAGATCGCGCTCGACGCCATCGCCCAATGCGGCCAGCGCCTTCTTGTACTCCTCGCTTTCATAAGCGGCCACGGCCTGCTCGTAGGTCGGGAATTCGATCACGACCGTGCGCTCCTTCAGGCCCTGCTCGCGCGCCTCGTCCGCCACACCGCGTACCAAGAACTTGCCGCCCGCCGCCGCTACCGCGGCCGGGGCCAGTTGCGCGTACGCGGCCAGTTTCTGCGGGTCGTTCGTCTTGCGGTACGACGACACCCAATAACCTTTGCTCATTCCAATCTCCTTGTTTGATTAACTAACGCGGGACCAAAGCAGTCGCGGGCTTACATGGTAGCAAAGAGGCGCAGATTCGTTCTTCGCGTGGTTCGCTATTGAACGTTTTGTGCACTAGGATTGCTTGTGCACATTTCAGGTGACGGACTATTCGAGGAGGCAGCGAATGTGCGAGCGATACGAGTCGTTTTGTGCTTGCTGTGGCGGTTCCGACCACCGGGCGATGAGCCGACGGACTTTCATCAGCCTGCTTGCGGGCAGTGCCGCCGGACTCGCGATGCCATCCGCGTTCGCGGCCGATACGCCCACCGTGCCCACGATAGCTTATGACTCGATTCCCAATCCCGTACGTTTGCCGAACGACATGTACTTCGGCGAATGCTCGGGCGTCGCGCTCAATTCGCATGGCCACATCTTCGTGCTGTCGCGCGGCAACACCAGCGGGCCCGCGTATGGCGCGGCCGCCGCGCAATTGCTCGAGTTCGCACCCGACGGACGGTTCGTGCGCGAGATCGGCCACAACCTGTATGCGTGGTCGTTCGCGCACACGGTGAAGGTGGACCGGCACGACAACATCTGGATCACCGACAAAGGCTCCGACATGGTGATCAAGTTCACGCCGGAAGGACGCGTCGCGATGGTGTTCGGCCGCAAGCAGGAGGCGTCCGATGAAGGCACCGCGCCGCTCAAGCATCCGAATCCGCCGCTGCCGTCCGAGCCCGGACGCTTTCGTCAGGTGACCGACGTCGCGTGGGACAAGGCGGGCAACACCTATATCAGCGACGGCTACATCAATTCGCGCGTCGCGAAGGTCGATCGCGACGGCAACTGGCTGAAGTCATGGGGTGATCGCGGCACGGGTCCGGGACAGTTTCATACGCCGCACAGCATCGCGGTCGATGCGAACGACCACGTGTACGTCGCCGATCGCAGCAACAGGCGCATCCAGGTGTTCGATACCGAGGGCACGTTCCTGCGCCAGTTCACGATCGACGTGCCGGTGCCGCCGGACGCGCGCCCCGCGATCGGCAACCTGCCGAGCGAAGCGGACATCGCGGCGGGCACGTTCGCGCCGGGCTCGCCGTGGGCGATCTGCATTTCGCCGGGACCGCACCAGGTGCTCTATAGCGCCGATGCGTTTCCGGGCCGGATCTACAAGATGACGCTCGACGGCAAAGTGCTCGGCGTACTCGGCAAAGCGGGCAAACAGCCGAAGCAGTTCGGCTGGATTCACCAGATGGCGTGTCCTGCGGCGAACGTTTTATTCGTTGCGGAGTTGCTGAACTGGCGTATTCAGAAACTGGTTCTGCGTGCGTAACGGTCGTAGGGCCGTGGGCCGTAGGGCCGCCGCGATGCGCGACGGGCGGCCCTTATTCTTCGCCGACCGGTCCCGTCGATGTCAAGCCGTCTCAGTCGTAGTGACGATGCTTGTGATGGTGCTTGCCCGATTGGTAGCCGCGGGAGTAGTCGTTGGCATATGAGTTCGAGCGCGAGACGTTGCCGCCGAGCGCCGAACCCGCGCCGCCGCCGAGCGCCGCGCCGACGAGCCCGCCGGTGCGGCCGCCCATCGCGTTGCCGGCCGCGGTGCCCGCCCCGCCACCAAGCGCGCCGCCGATGATCGCGCCGGTGCGTTCGCGGCGATTCGACGTGACCGCGCCGCCCGCCCCGCCGCCCACTGCGCCGCCGATCACCGCGCCGGTGCTACCGCCCACCGCGCCGCCGACTGCCGCGCCAGCGACGCCACCGAGCGCGCCGCCGAGCATGTTGTTCATATCACCGGCGAGTGCCGGCAACGACGCCGCGGCGCTCAATGCAGCCACGGCAACCATCTGGATGATTTTCTTCGACATATCGGGTCTTTGTTTTAGTGAGACGGCGCCGAGTATAGCGGGGCTTCGGAAAGGGCTTTGTAACCACGACAGTCCGTGGCGGTAAGACGTGTAACAAAATGAATGGGGCATTGTTTTTTGCAGGGACCATGGAAAAACAAGGGCCGCTCGTGATGAGCGGCCCCTGGAATTTGAATGCCGATCAGTGAATCAAATCTATCTTTCTACCCGCGCCGCTTCTTCCGCAATCCAATCGTCTCGAACAGTTCATACTCCGGTGTCGGCGTCTGATCCGCGCCCGGCGCATGGTAGTAGTTCATCGTGATCGTGGTGTCGCCGCCGGGCTGCCCGGGATCGTAATCGAACACCGCGATGCCGTAGCCGGTGCCGGTGTCGCGTTGCGCTGACCATATCGCGTCTTCGACCGCATCGGCGCTCGCGCGCACGAACGTGCCCGCGGTCGTCGACGGCATCGGGCGATTCGGCTTCGTGAAGATGCGCGCCTGCGGCAGGCCTGTGCCGGTATCGACGCCGTACACGTCGAGCGGCGCGCTCGTGCCGCCGCCGCCGAGAATCAGGTGGATCGTGCCGTGGCTCGTATCGAACGTCGATGCACCCGCCGATACCGCCGACATGATCGGCTTGGGCTGCAACGTATCGACCGGGCGCCCCGTCGCGATGTCGCTGCCCTTGTTGTGATTGCAACCGCGCACCGGATAGCTGCGCTCGTAGTCGTGATCGTGACCGCACAGCACGAGGTCCACACCATAGCGATCGAACAGCGGCAGCCACGCTTCGCGAATGCCCTTGTCGGAACCGTTGCCGGTCTTCGACGAACTGAGCGCGTCCTGATGCATCTGCACGATGATCCAGTCCACGCCGTCATCGTGCGACGCATGCTGTAGCACCTTTTCGAGCCAGCGCGTTTGCTCGCCATTGCTGTAGCCGCGCACGTACAGCGACGTGCCCGCCGGAATCGGCGGATTGCCGGTACTCGCCACCGGCGTCAGCGATGCCGGCCCGGCGACGAAAGCGGCGGCATCCTGATAGACGACGTCGTCCGCATCGAGCGAAATGAACAGCACCGAGCCGACGCGGAAGCTGTACCAGCGGCCCGGAAAACGCGTGTGATTATCGGGCAGCGCGTAGCGCGACAGATACGACGCAAGGCCTTGCTCGCCATTGTTGAATTCGAGTTCGTGATTGCCTGGACACGGCATCCACGGCCGGTTCGACGCCGACGTCTGCGCGTTGTTGCCGAAGTCGCGCCACACCTCGGGCTGGTGCATCGGGCTCAGATTCGCGTAGCACAGGTCACCGTTCAGCAGATGGAACAGCGGCTGGAAGCGCTCGACGGCCGCCACCGCGAAGCGGCTTTGCGGCGACGACAGCACCCAGTTCGTATTCGGCGTCGCGAGATCGCCGTAGCTCGTCCAGCGAAATGGCGCGCGGCCGCGCGGCGCGGTGCGAAAACTCGCGGTGAAGGGTTGCGATGCGTTGCTGTCGTTATCGGCCGTCACTTCGTACTGATAGCTCGTGTCGGCCTTGAGCTCACGCACGCGCGCGTGATAATTGAATACGACCTCGCCGTTGATGCCGTCGGTGTAAGTGCTTTGCACCGCGTGCACCGTATGTTTCGCGTGGTCCCCGCTGTTCACGCCGCTCACCCGAACCTGCGGATTGACTGCGGGCGCGAGCGACGACCACGACACGGTGACTTCGCTCGTCGGGTCGCTGCCCCAGGTCAGATGGATCTGTTCGGGCGTGCCATCGGGTGCGCCGCTATTCGCGCCGCGCGCGGTCGACGCGAGCGCGCCCGCCGCCGTCGCGAGACTCGATACGCCGGCGAACTTCAGAAAGCCGCGACGCGATACGATCGATGCGCCGTGTTCATCGGCAGGCGTTGTCTTGACGATTTTTCTGTTCGACATGTCCGGTATTGTTGTTCAGGTGGAAGAATGCCAGCGCACAACAACGCCCCGCGGGGCGAGCGCGGACGGAAAGTGACGGACGATCGTAGCCGGACGGCGATGACAGCCCGATGAAAACATCGGGTGAGCAGCGGAAGGAGAGGTTCGATATCGAAAGGTTTACAAAAACAAATTGCCGGTGCCGCGCGTGATTCGATCACGCGCATGCAACCGGCAATCCGTTTGACGTCCGTTCAGGTCTGCGAGCTTGAATCGTCCGCGGCTTGAGCGTTGTCGGCGTCGGCCTGCTTCTCTTCTTCTTTCTTTTCCACCAGCGATTCCAGCTTGCCGGCACCCTCGAACCCGGCGATAGCGGCCACGCCTTTGGTCAACAGACCCGCTTCGGGATCGACTTTCTCCGCAGCTTCCACGGCGGCAACCGCACCGGCAATCTTGCCCACTTCGTCCAGCAGTCCCATATCGCACTCCCACAAAAATAAATGAAACTGCATCCTCTCACGAACTTTATGGCATGTCGTCAAATGTTACATCGCTTAACGATGAAGCTTTCCGAGTGAAATTTAAATGGCTGCGTCACACCCGGGCGGGCGGCTGCGGATTGTTCGCGGGATTCGTGTCGTACCTCGAAACGCGAAGAATGCCGTTCGTGTCGATCAGCTTTGACAAGCCGGCCTCGAGGGCATCCGCCACCTCCTTGCCATACACTTCGTCGCCGTTCACATAGAGCGTGAACGATTGCAGGTACTTCGCTTTCTTTTCCGGATTCCCGATGGTCTGCCGCGTCCATTGATAAAGCGGGTAATTCTCGGTACCGATTCTTTCGGCTTCGCTGACATAGTCGGCGAATGCATCGAACTGGCATTTGAGCGTGGCGTGATGCGCTTGCAGGACGGCACGAAGCGCTGGATGCGCGGCGCACGACGGGTCCGCGCGCAGCGAGTCGGCGAGTTCCGCCGATGCGGTGATACGCAACTGGAATTGCCAGGGAGACGACATCTCGACCTCGATCGTGTCGGTAACGGATATCAAAAGTCAGCGGGCGCGGCCTTGTCGGCAACACGCGCGTCGAGCACCGCTTCGCACTGCTCGATTTCGTCGTTGCACATCGGCTTGCCTAGCAGATAACCCTGCGCATGCGTGCAACCGCATACGCGCACGAAATTGAGCTGCTCCTGGTTTTCGATGCCCTCGGCCGTGGTCGGCATGCCGATTTCGCGCGCAAGCGCGACGATGCCGCGCACCACGGCCGCCGATTCCCGCCCATGCACGGACTCGCGGACGAACGAGCTGTCGATCTTCAGTTTGTCGAACGAGAAGCGCACGAGCGTCGACATCGTCGAAAAGCCGGTGCCGAAGTCGTCGAGCGCGAGCCCGATGCCCAATGCGCGCAACCGGGTGATATTGCGGCGAGTCACTTCGTCGTCGTTCAATAGCGCCGTTTCCGTGACTTCGAGATTGAGCCGCGTCGGCGGAAGCTTCGTTTTTCGAAGTATTGCCGTGACCGTCGATGCAAACGATTCCTCGCGCAACTGAACCGGCGATACGTTGACCGCGACGATCACCTTGTCGCGCCACGCCGCCGCAGCCATGCACGATTGCAGCAGCACCCATTCGCCCAATGCGAGGATCAGGCCGGTGCGCTCGGCGGTGGGAATGAACGCGGACGGCGACAACTCGCCGCGCGTCGGATGGGTCCAGCGAATCAGCGCCTCGCGGCCCGCTACTGCGCCGGTATTCAGATCGACGATCGGCTGATATTCCATGCGCAAACCGTTGAACGACTTCAGCGCGCCTTCGAGGTCGCTGCGCAACAGGCTCAGGCTTTCGTCGGACACGTGCTGCTCGGCATCGAAAATCGCGAACGCGCTTTTGCCGCTTCGCTTGACGCCATACAACGCGCGGTCGGCGCAGATCAGCAATTGCGGGCCCGTTTTCGCATGTTCGGGATAAAGCGCGATGCCGACGCTCGCGCCGATATGGACGAGCGCTTCACTCAACACGAACGGCCGCGCCAGCGTTCTGACGATGCGATCGGCCAGCACGCGCACATCGCGAAGCTGCCCGGTGTCGTCCGAAATCGCGACGAACTCGTCGCCGGACAGACGGCCAACCTGATCGCCGCTCGGCAGCAGATCGCGCAAACGTGTCGCCGCTTCCTGAAGAATCTGGTCGCCGGCGGCATGGCCGAGACTGTCGTTGATCGCCTTGAAACCATCGAGGTCGATCAGCAGCACCGCGAACGCCTCGCCCTGCCGCGTCGAATGCTCGCCGCTGCGTTCGAGCAGCAATTCGCTGATACGCGCGCGATTCGGCAAACCGGTCAGGCTGTCCTGGCGCGCGAGGCGATGACTGTTTTCGCGCGCGAGCAGCAACGCGACGGTGTCGCGATTACTGCGCAGCGCGACCGTGAAAAAGCCGGCCGCGCAAAACGGCGCCTGAAATAGCAGCACGAGCTTGCCGTTGCCCGGCGACATCGCCGCGCCGATACTCAGAAAGCTGAGAATAAACACGATCTGCAATAACGCGAGCCGCGGCGTGCTCGCATTGCGGCCGGCCAATCCGCCGATCACACCGACCGCGCAAACGTTTCCAAGCAGAAATAGCGTGGGACTTGCGCTGATATTGCATAGCAATGTGCCGAAGCCGAATAGCGCGCTCCACAACAGACTCGCGAGAATAAACGCGGAAGTCGGGGTGGGCAGCCCTTGCGCGGCGCGCTTGCGGCATAGCCAGATCAGCAGGAGCCGCGCGATCAGCAACGCGACGACCGCAATGCCCCACGCGGCATACAGCGGAATCGGGTAAAGATAATACGCGGTCGCGCAAACGCTGATTTCGCAAATCGACGCAAAAACGATCGATGCGGTCCGCGTGAACAGGTTGGCAAGCAGAATCTGCCGGTTATCCGGACTCAGGTTCTGGGCCGAGGACACGACCCACCTGAAAAATGGAGACCTTGGTTCGGTAAAAGCCATGACCTGCGCATTCGACGGTGGGTGGGTCCGAATCGGCATGCGAATGGACGGCTCGTGCAGCGATCACATAAGCATAAAATATCAGATTAATGCAGGCAATGGCGTGAAATGACCCGCAGCCGTTGCGGAACGGCAATAAAAAAGAGGAAGAGCGCGGCTCTTCCTCTTTGATGATTTCCAGCAGCCTCGGCTTCCCGAGTCGCGATTGCCGGCCTTGCCTAGTCGTACAGCACGGCTGCGATCTTCGGATCGTTCATATTGGTCTTGTCGTACCAGTAGAAGCCGGTGTCGACCTTCTTCGGCAGCTTCTCCCCGTGCAGCGCCTTGACCGCCGAGTCGACCGTGCATTTGCCGATACCGACCGGATTCTGCGTAATCGCGCCGGCCATCAGGCCCGACATAATGTTCTCCTTCTGCTCCTTGCCGGAGTCGAAGCCGATCAGCACGAGTTTCTTACCCGATTCCTTGACGCCGATCGCCGCGCCTTCCGCGGAACCTTCGTTCGCACCGAAGATGCCCTTCAGGTTCGGATTGGCCTGGATCATTGCCTTGGCGATTTCCGCGGACTTCAGGTGATCGCCGGCGCCGTATTGCACGGACACGATCTTGATGTTCGGATGCTTCGACTTCATCTGGTTCAAGAAACCGTCGCGGCGATCGACACCGGTGCGGCTCGTCTGATCGTGCACGATCACGCCGACTTCGCCAGAATTGCCGATCAGCTCGGCCATCTTGTCGGCGGCGAGCGCGGCGGCGGCGACGTTGTCCGTCGAGCAGGTCGTCAAAGGAATATCGCTGTCGACGCCCGAGTCGAATGCGATCACCGGAATCTTCTGGTTCTGGGCGCGCTTGAGCAAGGGGATGGCCGCCTTGCTGTCGAGCGCGGCGATACCGAGCGCCTGCGGTTTCTTCGCGAGCGCGGCCGACAGCATGTCGATCTGCTTGTCGACCATCGCTTCCGTTTCCGGTCCCTCGAACGTGATCCTGACGTTGTTCGCTTTCGCGGACTGCTCGGCGCCCGATTTGACGGCCTGCCAGAACTGGTGCTGGAAGCCCTTCGAAATAAGCGGAATATACGGCTCGTCCGCATACGCGAGACAACTTCCGCCGACGAGCGCACCGACACCGACCGCGACACCGATTAGTCTTCTCTTCAACATGGGGCCTCCTCCAATGGTTGGGCTATCAAGCCGCTATCGAGCTTCAGGGGGAGCCTTCGCGCGCCCCTCTCGCTCATGGTTCTGGGTTTGCTGCTTATTTGCCGCCTATTTGCTGCTTCGTTGTTCCCGCGTCAACTGCTCCGGCTGCGCCGCAGGATGTCCGCATACACCGCCAGAATGATGATCAGACCCGTCACGACGATCTGCCACTCCTGCGCGACCGACATGATGCGCAGTCCGTTGGTCAGCACGCTCATGATGAAAGCACCGATGATGGTGCCGAGTATCGTGCCCGAGCCGCCGCTCAACGAGGTGCCTCCGATCACGACCGCCGCGATCGCATCGAGCTCGTAGCCCTGACCGAGCGCCGGTTGCGCCGAATTCAGCCGCGACGCGATCAGCAGACCCGCGATACCGCAGATCGAGCCGCCCACGCCGTAAATCGCGATCTTCCAGCGATCGACATTGACGCCCGAGAGCCGCACCGCTTCCTCGTTGCTGCCGAGCGCGAACGTATAGCGGCCGAGTGCGGTGCGATTGAGCGTAATAGAACTGACGATCGCAAGAAAGAACAGGATCAGTACCGCATTCGGAATCGGCACGCCCGGCAGGAAATAGCCGATCAGCGAGTCCTGGGAAATACGGTAGAAGTTCTCGGTATCGGTGAAATAGATCGGCTTGTCCGCCGATACGACGAGCGAAAGCCCTTTGAGCAGCATCATCATGCCGAGCGTCGCGATGAATGGCGGGATCTTCATTTTCGCGGTCAGCGTGCCGGATACCGTGCCGCATACCGCGCCCGTCGCGAGTGCCGCGAGTACGCCCATCCACATCGGCAGATGCCAGTAAGTGAGAAACACCCCGCAAATCACGGCGGTAAACGTCATCAACGTACCGACCGACAGATCGATGCCGCCCGTGATGATCACGAACGTGGCGGCGATCGCCAGCACGCCGTTCACCGCGGTCGCCTGCAAAATACCAAGGATGTTGTCCATCTGCATGAATGCCGGCGACGCGAAGCTGAAGAACACCAGCAGCAGGATGAGGCTCGCGAACGCGAGCATCTTTTGCACCGCGGTCGGCGCGAAAATGCGCGCTTTCAGGCCGGAAGTGCGTCTTTCGTTGTCCAGCGTCGCTGTATCCGTTTGCAATGTCATGTCATAGACCTCTTCAGGCTTGTGCCGTTTTCAGGGTTTCGCGTTGCGTCGCGAGATGCATGATGCGCTCCTGCGTCGCTTCGCTGGCGGACAGTTCGCCGGTAATGCGGCCTTCGCACATCACGACGATGCGGTCGCTCATGCGCAGAACCTCAGGCAGCTCGGAGGAGATCATCACGATCGCCTTGCCTTGCGCCGCCAGCGAGCGCAGCAGCTTGTAGATTTCGCTCTTCGCGCCGACATCGATGCCGCGCGTCGGTTCGTCGAAGAACAGCACGTCGCAATCGCGCTCGAGCCATTTCGCAATTACGATCTTCTGCTGATTGCCGCCGGACAGGAGCCGCACCTGCTGAGTCGCTGAAGGCGTGCGAATTGCAAGCAGCTTGATGAAGTGCCGCGCTCTTTTGCGAATCTGCCCGCGGCGCAGGAACATATTGAATGACAGGAACTTGCCGAGATCGGACATTACGATGTTCGATTCGACGTCCATTCCCGTGGCGAGACCGAAGCGCTTGCGATCTTCGGACAGGTAGCCGATGCCGCGCCTGACCGCATCACTGGGCTTTTTAATCGAAGCCTTCGCGCCCTTCACGAGAATCTCGCCCGATTCGACCGGATCGGCGCCGAATACCGCGCGCGCGACCTCCGTGCGGCCCGCTCCCATCAGGCCGGCGAAGCCGAGTATTTCGCCCTTGCGCAATTCGAAACTGACGTCGCGCACCAGCGGGCCGGCAACGAGATTTCTCACTTCGAGCGCGAGTTCGCCTTTCACCGGCGCGCTCTCGACCGGCATCAAGTCGCTCAGCGTGCGTCCGACCATCATGCCGATGATCGTCTCGACACTGGTACCCTCGGTCGGCACGGTGGCCACATACTCGCCGTCGCGCATCACGGTGACGCGATCGGTGATCTGCTTCAACTCGTCCATCTTGTGCGAGATATAGACGACGCCGACGCCACGCTCTTTCAATTGACGGATGATCCGGAACAGTTCCGCGATCTCGGCATCGTTGAGCGCGGACGTGGGCTCGTCCATGATCAGCACGCGCGAATCGAAAGACAGTGCTTTCGCGATCTCGACCATCTGCTGACTCGCCACGGTCAACGTGCCGACCATCGTGCGCGGATCGAGTTTCACGTGCATGCGGGCGAGGATCTCGCTTGCCTGCGCATTCAGTTTGTCTTCGTCGAGGAACAGACCGAGACCTTTGCGCGGCTCGCGGCCGATAAAGATGTTCTGCGCGATGCTCAGATGATTCATCAGTTGCAGTTCCTGATGAATGATGCCGATGCCGACCGCCTGCGCGTCGCGCGGACTTTGAAAATCGACGGGTTTGCCGTCGAAGATGATTTCGCCGGAATCGCGCGTATAGACGCCGGCGAGAATTTTCATCAGCGTCGACTTGCCCGCGCCATTCTCGCCCATCAGCGCATGGACTTCGCCGGCCACGAGTTCGAACCGGATGTCATGAAGCGCTCTGACGCCCGGAAAGCTCTTGCAAAGCTTGTTGACGGAAATGAGTGGGTTCATGTGCTGATCTGTCGACGGCTACCTATATCACCAACGCTTTTGCGGTGGAGCTTTTTACGGCTTGAACAACGGCTTTCATGCCAGCTTTCATTCAAGGCGCGAACAGGTCGGGCCGCTCTTTTGCGGACCGGTGCAATTCGGCGACGACCTGGTCGAGATGATCGTGCATCGCTTTCGCGGCCGCATCGCCGTCGCCGGCGCAAAGAGCCTTGAAGATGGTCTCATGCTCTTCGAGCGTATGCACGACCCGTTCGGGACTCGAGAGCAATTGCCTCGCGCGATCCAGCGCATTGCGCGATACCGAGACGATTTCCTTCACGCGCGGCAACTTCACCGCGTCGAGCAGGATTTCATGGAAAGCCAGATCGAGCGCGTGAAACGCCAGACGTTCGCCACTTCCGGCCAGACTGCGCTGCTGATCGAGATTGCTGGCCAATGCGTCGAGCGTCGCCCGGTCGCGCATCAGCGCCACGCCACGCACCGTCTCGACTTCCAGCGCGCTGCGGATGAATAGATGCTGGCGGATGTCGTCGAGCGCAATCGGTTTGACGCGCGTGCCGCGCTGCGGCAATACCTCGACGAGACCCGCATGCGCAAGCCTCGCCAACGCGGACGAAACCGGAAAGCGCGACACCCCCATTCGTTCGCAGACGGCAATCTTGTCGATCATCATGCCGGGTTCCAACGCCAACGTAACAATCGCTTCTCGCAACGCCGCCTCGACCGCGTCGGTCAGGCTGCCGCGCTCGCCGCCGCCGACTTTTTGCAGTGCGACATACGGATCACCGGCGGCATTCTCAAGTTCGGTCGAGGAATTCACGAAGGCCTTGATTTCGAGAAGACATGCTAGCATGCTAGAAAGTGAATGCCGTGTTGTCAACGCGTACAAATGCCTGGAGATGCCTAGGGATGCCTGGTATCTGAGAACTACGGGCTTACCCGTACGGGCGGCAGGAACGCGCACATATAGACGTGCGCCGATTGCGATCCGTCTGCGTCCGCAGACGACAAGCCGATAGCCATAGCCCCGGAGGGCGCGCAGATGACCACGATCACCAGGCTGTCCGTTCGGGACATCCGGTTTCCAACTTCACGTTCGCTGGACGGCTCCGACGCGATGAATGCCGCGCCGGACTACTCCGCCACCTACGTCACGCTCGAAACCGACACACCGAATCTCACCGGCCACGGCCTCACGTTCACGATCGGTCGCGGCAACGAAATCTGCGTGTCGGCCGTGAATGCACTGACGCCGCTGATCGTCGGCAAAAAGCTCGAAGACATCGCCGCAAATATGGGCGCTTTCTGGCGCGCATTCACTTCGGATAGCCAACTACGCTGGATCGGTCCGGACAAAGGCGCGATTCATCTGGGCACCGCGGCGGTCGTCAACGCGGTGTGGGACCTGTGGGCGAAATCCGTCGGCAAGCCGGTCTGGAAGCTGCTGGTCGACATGAGCCCGGAAGAACTCGTGCGCTGTCTCGACTTTCGCTACGTGACCGATGCGATCACGCCGCACGAAGCACTCGCGATGCTGCACCGGCACGCCAGGACCAAAGGCGAGCGCGAAAAGGAAATGCTCGCGCACGGCTATCCCGCCTATACCACCTCCGCGGGCTGGCTCGGTTACGACGACGACAAGATTCGCCGTCTCGCGCGCGAAGGCGTCGCGCAGGGATGGACGCATTTCAAGCAGAAGGTCGGCGGCGATCTGGAAGAAGACGTGCGGCGCGCGCGCATTCTGCGCGAAGAGATCGGCGAGAACCGGAAGCTGATGATGGACGCGAACCAGGTGTGGGACGTCGATGAGGCGATCGCGAACATGCGCCGTCTCGCCGAGTTCGACCCGTGGTGGATCGAGGAGCCCACGAGTCCCGACGACATCCTCGGTCATGCGGCGATTCGACGGCGGCTCGGTTCGATTGGCGTCGCAACTGGCGAGCATTGCCACAATCGGGTGATGTTCAAGCAACTGCTGCAAGCGCAAGCCATCGACTTTTGCCAGATCGACAGTTGCCGGCTCGGCGGACTCAATGAAGTGATCGTCGTACTGCTGATGGCCGCGAAGTTCGGTGTGCCCGTGTGCCCGCATGCGGGTGGCGTCGGTTTGTGCGAGTATGTGCAGCATATTTCGCTATTCGACTATATCTGCGTGTCGGCCTCGCTCGAGAATCGCGTGCTCGAATATGTCGATCATTTGCACGAGCATTTCGTGGATCCCGTCGTGATTCGCAACGGGCGCTACATGCCGCCGCAAAGGGCGGGGTATAGCATCGAGATGTTGGATGAGTCGTTGGACCGGTACTGGTTTCCCGAAGGACAAGCGTGGCAGGAATAAAGCTGGACGGTAAGGGTTCTATTTGCGTCGTTTCAGGCGTATAACGGCAAACTTCACTCACGCTGTTATCGCTCGATTCGATGCGCGCCACCCGCCCCTTACCCTCTCTGCTTTCGCTGCGCGCCATTGAACTCCCCGACAAAGGCCGCGTACTATGCGAAAGTCCACGCGGCTTTCGAACTGCTGCGACTCGGCACCAGCGAAGTCCGCGCATTCTCCACCGAATGTAAAGCGCTGAGTGTCGGCCTGCTGTCTTCATTCGCGAGCCGCTGGCTCGCGTCGCGAACGCCTGAATTCAATTCATCCCCTCGGAGCCGTCAATGTCTTCTCCGCTGTCGCCCGCCGCCATCGACGCAATGCGCGCCCGCACACCCGGCGTTCGCAGTACCACGCACTTCAATCATGCCGGCGCGTCGCTGCCGTCGGCCGCCACGCTCGAAGCGATTCACGCGCATCTGTTGCGCGAAGCGTCAATGGGACCCATGGAAGCGGGCGCGGCTGCCCGCGAGCAGACCGAACGGGCGCGCACGCTCGCCGCGCGACTGCTGAACGCCCAGCCGGTCGAGATCGCGTTGACGACAGGCAACTCGCCGGGCTGGGGTGCAGCTTTCGCGGCATTGGGTCCATGGCGCGCAGGACAACGCATCCTCGTTGCGCGGCACGAATGGGGCGGCAATCTCGCGACGATGCGTCTGGTGGCGCAGCGCGCGGGTGCATCGATCGAGACGATTCCTTCCGATGCCAGTGGCAGGGTCGATCCTCGCGCGCTCGAAGCGATGCTCGACGACCGGGTCCGACTGATTGCGCTCACGTGGCTGCCGGCCAATGGCGGACTGATCAATCCAGCCGCCGCGATTGGGCGGATAGCACGCCATCACGGCATTCCGTATTTCATCGATGCGGCGCAGGCCGTCGGACAACTTCCAGTCGACGTCGCCGAGATCGGCTGCGATGTGCTGGCGGGCGCGGGCCGCAAGGCGCTGCGCGGACCGCGCGGCACCGGATTGTTATATGTACGACAGGACTTTCTGCCTCACCTGATGCCGGCCTTCGTCGACACGCACTCCGCGCCGCTCGATGCCAATGGCGACCCTGTACTGCGCGACGATGCCGCGCGTTTGGAATCATCGGAAGCGTCGCTTGCGCTGCATTGCGGATTGGCGAATGCATTGGAGGAAGCGCTGGAAATCGGCATCGACAACATCCGCGCGCAGATCGATCGGACCGCGCAAACTTTGCGCGAGGAACTGGCCGCGATGCCGGGCGTTTCCGTACTCGACCAGGGTGTCGAACGATCCGGGCTGGTGTCGTTCAACGTCGCCGGACGCGACGCGATGTCAGTGCGACGCGCGTTGGCGACACAGGGCATCGCGATCGGTTCGAATGGCGTCGCCTATACGCCGTTCGATATGACGAGCCGAGGACTGACACAGATCGCCCGCGCGTCGGTCAGCTACCTGACCACCAACGCCGAAGTTGATAAATTACTCGCTGGGATACGGACGTTGATACGTTGAGTACTCGAGTCATCGAGAACATTGCGTCAATCAAATGAATAGAAGCGCCTCTTTCAACTCAATCGGCCGCACACGACCATGAACTCCGCGTCATCGCACCGCCTCGATTTATCAGCTCACACCCCATTGCCGTAGGCGTTGGTCTGGGCGCGGTCGGCTCCGTGTCGGCGCTAGGCTGCCTGCTTGCCTGCGAGATGGCCAATCCGCACTGGTGAAAGACCGCACAAAAACGGAGCCTCTATGCCACAACAGCCCTTCCAGCTCTACACCGACGCGCAGTTCGCGAGCCCTTACGCGATGTCCGTCTTTGTCACGCTTCACGAGAAGCGCTTGCCGTTCGAGCTTTCGACCGTCGATCTCGCGAGCAAAGCGAATCACGCGTCGGACTATGCGGCCCGCTCATTGACGCGGCGCGTGCCGACGCTGATATACGAAGACTTCGCGTTGTCGGAATCGTCGGCAATTACCGAGTACCTCGACGAGGCTTTTCCGCAGACGCCGGTTTATCCGCTGGATCGACGTCTGCGCGCGCGAGCGCGCCAAGTGCAGGCCTGGTTGCGCAGCGATCTGCTGCCGATCCGCGAGGAGCGTTCCACCGAAGTGATTTTCTACGGATCACGCCGCGGCCCGCTTTCCAGCACCGCACAAGAAGCGGCACAAAAACTTTTCGCCGCCGCCGATGCTCTGCTTCCAGCCCATTCGCCAAATCTGTTCGGTGAATGGTGCATCGCGGACATGGACCTTGCATTGATGCTCAATCGGCTCGTTCTGAATGGCGATTCCGTTCCACACAAGCTCAATGAATACGCCACGCAACAATGGCAGCGCGCCAGCGTGCAACAGTGGGTCCAATTGGAACGTCCACCACTCTGAAGTTAACGGGTGTGGCCGCCCCATGCCGAAAAGCCATCGAAAGAAGCGGCAAAGAACCGCAAAAAATCTCAGTCGGGGCGCATTAAAGAAATATGGCAAACACGAATATTACGTTCTCGTTCTATCCGATTTTCGCTGCTCCGCCATTGCGCGATTTCGCGCCCGCTCCCTTTGCTGTTTGACGCGCACGATGGTGACAGCAATCAGCACGATTGCCAGCAACGTCAGTTCGATCATTGCAGGAATTCGAATGGGATCATAAAACATGACGGGCCTCCGTACATGCTTCCATCATAGTACGCAGGGCAACAAACGCTCGAGTATTGCGCTGCACCATTGCAATCTTATCGTCGCCATTACAGCAGCTTTATCCAACCGGATAAATCCGCGACTGACAAATTGCAAACATTCTGTCACGCAGAAACTTACAGCATTCAGATAGCTGTCCCTAAACAGTTTATTTGCGCTAGAGTACAGAAGCGATCAGTTTGGATCGTGAATCGTCCCGACAATTCAAAGGTGTTTTCTGCCACGCGTTTGGTTGCGTGTACTCAAGAAGCACCTGGACTCGTTGAAGACATCGCGCCATGCCATATTTCCCTGTCGCCTACTGTGGTCCCGCGGCTGTCCCCGCAAGCCTGTGGCTGCGCTGGAATACAGATCCGCCGTTGCTCGTCGCGCTCGCGGCGCTCGCATGGGTCGTGGCTAGTGGCCGCTCGGCGAATGCGCGGGCGGGATGGGTCGCCGTCGCGCTGATGGCCGTCGTGTTCGTGTCACCGCTGTGCGCGTTGTCGTCGGCATTGTTCTCCGCGCGCGTCGCTCATCACATCATTCTGATCGCTGCCGTCGCCCTCCTGCTCGCCCTCGCGTTGCCGCTGCCGCGCCTCGCGCATCCGCCGCTCGTGCCGGTGGTCGCCGCGCATGCGGTGATCCTCTGGCTGTGGCATGCGCCGGGGCCCTATGCGTGGGGACTGTCCACCGTACCCGGCTACTGGCTGATGCAGTTCACGTTGCTCGGCAGTGCGTGGCTGATGTGGCGCAGCATCTTCTCGCCGTTGCAGCCGACCGGCCCCGCGCTGATGGCGCTCGTTGCGACGATCGGCCATATGGGCCTGCTCGGCGCGTTGATCGTGTTCGCGCCGGTGCCGCTCTACGTCGTGCACTTCGCGACCACCGCCGCGTGGGGCCTCACCCCGCTCGCCGACCAGCAACTCGCCGGACTGTTGATGTGGGTACTAGCGATGATCCCCTATCTCGCGGCAGGACTTTCGCTCGTCTGGTCGAGCCTGCGCGTCGGAGAACCCGCACTGTGACGACCCTTCTGAAGTTCATTCATCTGGCCGCGATCTCGATCTGGTCGGGCGGTCTGATCGTGCTGCCGTATCTGTTCTGGCAACGCCGTGGGCTTGCGGCGGGCACCGAGCTCGACCGGCTGCACCGCATCACGCGGCTCGTGTTCGTGGAACTGACCTCGCCCGCCGCTTTCGTCGCGATTGCGAGCGGCACCGTGCTGATTTTTTTGCAGGCCACCTTCGTCGAGTGGTTCACCGCGAAGATGGTGTTCGTCGGCATCATGGCGATGCTGCACGTGCTGGCCGGCCTCTTGCTGCACGATCTTTATCTGCCCGGCGGCCGGTTCAGCTCTGCCTCGGCGATCACGCTAACCATCGCTTATCTGATCGTGATCGTCGCGATCATCTGGATCGTGCTGGCCAAGCCGCACATCGACTCGAACATGCTGGCCCCGCATCTGTTCGAGCCAGGCGCACTTGGCCGGTGGCTGCATCATTCCTTCGGCGAAACCAGAATCCCCACGCCATGATCGAACACGAGCTTGCCTCCATGCCACCCGGCGAAGCCCGTCATCACCGAGCTGAGCACCGACAGCACGAGACCATGCGGCAGGATCTCATCCGGATACAGAAGCCGCAGGCCCCAGTTCGCGCCCGCGAGCGCAACGAGCGTCATCGCGGCGACCGCATGCGACCAGCTCGCCTCCTTCAGGCGAATGCCGCGCACGAGCAGCAGCTCGGCCGTGCCGACCGCGCTTGCGGCAACGCCGCTCCAGAACGCGAAGCCGGCAGCCCACAGTCCGGCGCGGATCCAGAACGGGTCGCCCGTCCACCAGTAGATCACGTCGACGCCCAACGTCGCGACGACGAACGCGATCGGGAAATGCACCATCATCACGTGAATCGGATGGCCGACGAGCGCCACCGCCGAGCCCTTGTCGAGCCGCAGCAGTTCGAGCGTCACTTCGCTTCGCGTCTCGGTGCCAGACTTGCCTTTGTTTGCCATGGTGGTGTGCCCTCGCGTCGAATGCCTGGTGGTGCAAACCATCATAGCTGCTTGCGTCTGACGGTCCAAGCAGCATCGCTCGCGGCGTTGTCCGGCTGCACCGGGCCACTGTCGACGCTCGAACCGTCGGGCCCGGCCGCCGCATCGATCGCCGGCTTGTGGTGGGTGATGCTGGCGGGCGCGGCGATCCTGTTCGCCATGGTGCTCGTGCTGTTTCTGTTGACGGTCTTCCGGCCAGGCTGGGGCTCGCGCGTGTCGCCCGCGCGCTGGGTCGTGCTCGGTGGTCTGGTGCTGCCCGCGGTGATCCTGATTCCGCTGATCTGCTACGCGCTGTACGCGGGCGAGTTGCTGCTGCCGCTGCGCGCACATGCGCCCGCGCGCATCGAGGCGATCGCGCAGCAATGGCGCTGGACTTTCCGCTATCCGGAACTCGGCAACGTCGAAACCGCAAACGTGCTGCATCTGCCAGCTGGCACACCAGTCGACATCGCGGTGACCAGCCTCGACGTCGTGCACGCGTTCTGGATTCCGCGCTTCGCGGGCAAGATCGACGCGGTCCCCGGCCACCACAATCTGCTGCGTATCCAGGCCGATCAGCCCGGCGAGTACGCCGGACAATGCAACCAGTTTTGCGGCATCGGTCACGCGGGGATGCACTTCACCGTGATCGTCGATCGTCGGGAAGATTTTCCGGCCGCAGTCAAAAGCGCCGCCGCCAGCGGGGAGGTGAAGAAATGAGTGTGCCCGTCGAGCCACCATCGCAGCGCATCAACGCGCTGCGGCTGCATCGCCAGCTTGCCGCGATCTGGGCCACCGGGCCGGGCGTGCAGAAGCTCGCCGCGGTCAACCATACGGTGCTCGGCATGCGCATGATGATCACGTCGTTCGTGTTCTTCGCAATCGCCGGGATTCTCGGCATGCTCACGCGCGTGCAGCTCGCCACACCGCATGCGGCCTTCATGGACGTGGAGACCTATAACCAGGTCTTCACGATGCATGGGTCGATGATGCTGTTCCTGTTCGCGATCCCGATGGTGGAAAGCTTCGCGGTCTATCTGACGCCGAAGCTTCTCGGCGCGCGCGACTTCGCGTTTCCGCGCCTGACCGCTTACGGCTACTGGTGCTATCTGTTCGGCGGCACGATCCTGACGGTGTCGCTGATTCTGCGCAGCGCGCCCGACGGCGGCTGGTTCATGTACACCCCGCTCAGCTCCAACGTGTACACGCCCGGGTTGAACGCCGACGTGTGGCTGCTCGGCATCACGTTCGTCGAGATTTCGGCGCTGTCGCTCGCAATGGAAATTGTCGTGTCGATCCTGAAGTTGCGCGCGCCGGGTATGTCGCTGGATCGCATGCCGATCTTCGCTTGGTACATCCTCGTCACCGCGATGATGATGATCGTCGCGTTTCCGCCGCTGATTCTCGGCTCGATCCTGCTCGAGGTGGAGCGCGCATTCAACCTGCCGTTCTTCGATCCGACGCGCGGCGGCGATCCGCTGCTGTGGCAGCACCTGTTCTGGCTGTTCGGCCACCCCGACGTGTACATCATCTTCCTGCCGATGGCCGGCGTGCTGTCGACGATGATCCCCGTGTTCGCGCGACGCAAGCTCGTCGGCTATCGCACGATCGTCGTCGCGATCATCGCGCTCGCGTTCCTGAGCTTCGGCATCTGGGTGCACCACATGTTTACGGTGGGTATTCCACATCTGGCGCTCGCGTTCTTCTCGGCAGGCTCGGCGATCGTCGCGGTGCCCACCGCGATCCAGTTCTTCGCGTGGCTCGCCACGCTGTCGCACGGCCGCCCGCGTTGGGACGTGCCGATGCTGTACATCTTCGGCTTCTTTTTCGTGTTCACGTGCGGCGGCCTGACCGGCGTGATGCTTGCGATGGTGCCGTTCGACTGGCAGGCACACGACACCTACTTCGTCGTCGCGCATCTGCACTACGTGGTGGCCGGCGCGCTCGCGTTTCCGATGCTCGCGGCGTTCTATTACTGGCTGCCGCTGCTGACCGGCCGCACCGCCGTGCATAAACTTTCCGTGCCCGCGTTCTGGCTCGTGTTCATCGGCTTCAACATGACGTTCTTCATGATGCACCTGACCGGCCTGCTCGGCATGCCACGGCGCGTCTTTACCTATAGCGGCGACGAAGGCTGGAACTGGCTCAATCTGCTGTCGTCGGTGGGCAGTTTCGTGATGACGATCGGCTTCGCGCTCGTCGTGATCGACATCATCGCGCAGCTGCGCTTCGGCCAGCGCGTGCGACGCAATCCCTGGCAGTCGACCACGCTCGAATGGGCCATGCCGATTCCGCCCGCGCCGTATGCTTTCGCGTCGATTCCACACATGGACGCCGAAACCGAAAAAGTCCCGCCCGGCCAGCTCGCGACCTCGCTTGCGCGCGGCGAAGGCTATCTCGGCTTTACACGCAACGGCTGGCAGGAGACGCTAGGCGTGCATATGACCTCGGGCGAGCCCGAACAGCTGATCGTGCTGCCGAACTCGACGTATCTGCCGCTCGTCACCGCGCTCGTGACCGCCGCGGCGGTGCTCGCGATGCTGTTCAAGTTCTATCTGCTGTCGGTCGCGTTCGCGTTCGTCACGTTTGGCCTCTTCATCTTCGCGGGCCAGAGCGCGGGCCACGCGCGCGACTATGGCGCGTTGCCTGTCGGCCGAGGCGTCAGCGTTCCGCCGCATACCGAGGTGGCCGGTTCGCCGTCATGGCTTTCGATGATCTGCGCGCTGGTCGCGAACGGCACGCTGTTCACCTCGCTGATCTTCGGCACGTTCTATCTGTGGATTGCCGCGCCGAACTGGCCGGCCGCCGTGACGCCGCATCCGAGCCGCCTGCTCGCGCTCGTCGCGGCCGTCGCGCTCGCGGTGGCCGCAGCCGCCACGCGTGGCTCGTTGCGCGCGGCCGCCGCCGAGCGCAAACCGCACGGCACGATCGGACTGAGCGCGATCGCGCTGATCGTCGCGCTCGTCGCCTGCGTGATGCTGATCAACGGCGTGACACCGAATCCGCGCGAGCATGCGCTCGGCGCGACGGCTGCTGCGCTGCTCACGTACATCGCGGTTCACGCGGGCGTCGGGTTGTTGTTCCTCATCAGCAACGTGCTGCGCGTCGGCGCGGGCTTCGTTTCCGCTCGACGCCTGACCGATCTGCGCCTCACCCGCGTGTGGGTCGATTACACACTGGCGACGGGCATCATCGCGCTTGGACTCGTGCTCGCGCTGCCGAACCTCGTCGCCGTGCTGGGAGCCAGACCATGAATGCGCGTCCGCTTTCGCCACGGCGGTTGTGGTGGCTCGCCGTCGGCTTCACGATCTGGTGTCTCGCGTTCGTGATCCTGTATGCGCTGCACGCGATCGGCTGCGCGTTCGCGTGGCCCACCGGCCCGCTGCGCGCGAGTCTCGCGATCATTCTGCTGCTGCATCTGATCGCGATCGGCTGGCTATGGCGCTATCGCGCCGCGACGCGCGACCCCGGGCCCGAGCGCATCAGCTCGTTCATGCATACCGTCGTCGTCTGGACCCTGATCGCGGCGCTGGCCGCGACCGTGATTACGTTCGGGCCCGCGCTGCTGCTCACCACCTGCGTCTGAACGCTGACTGGGCGCCAGCGGGGCCGCGCCCCCCGGCATGGAGAAGCACTGATGCAGTCTCAGGATCTCGCGCGCAAGGTCATCTGGTCGGCCATCTATCTGTTGTTCATTCTCGCGCCGCTGTTTGCGCTGCTGGCCGGCACGCTGCCGCCCGCGCGCAACTTCGGCACCGAGTTCTCGGTGGCGCTCGGCTACTCCGGCCTCGCGATGATGGGCCTGCAATTCGGCCTTACCGCGCGCTTTCGTCACGTGACCGAGCCGTGGGGCGAGGACGTCATCTACCATTTCCATCGACGCGTGTCGCTGCTCGCGGTCAGCCTCGTCGTCGCGCATCCGCTGATTCTGTTCGCGATCCGCTCGGACAAGGTCGCGATGCCCCACTCGCTACTCGACGTACCGTGGGGTGCGTGGTTCGCCTTTCTGTCGATCGGCGCGGTGATCGTGCTGGTGATCACCGCGCTGTGGCGCAAGCAGCTGAAAATCCCCTACGAACTATGGCATCTATCGCATATCGGGCTCGCGCTCGTGGCGATCTTCGGCGGCGTGCTGCATATGATCGGCTGGAGCTTCTATCTGACCGATCCGCTCAAGCGCACACTGTGGGTCTGCATGACAGCATTCTGGATCGCGCTGCTGCTGTATGTGCGTTTGTTCAAGCCGCTGTTCATGCTCAGGCGTCCGTACCGGATCGCGGACGTGCGCGCCGAACGCGGCGACACCACGACCCTCGTGATGCAGCCCGACGGCCACGCTGGTTTTCGCTTCAAGCCCGGCCAGTTCGGCTGGCTCAACGTGTGGGGCAGTCCGTTCAGGATCACCGGGCATCCTTTTTCGTTCTCGTCGAGCGCCGAGGCCGCGAATGGCCGCGTCGAAATGACGATCCGCAATCTCGGTGATTTCACCAGCACGGTGAAGACGATCGAGGCGGGTCAGCGCGTGTACCTGGACGGACCGTATGGCGCGTTCACGATCGGCCATCCGACTGACATGCACGTGCTGATCGCGGGCGGTATCGGCATTACGCCGATGATGAGCATGATCCGCACGCTCGCCGATCGCGGCGACCAACGTCCGCTGGTGCTACTGTACGGCGGCAAGACCTGGGACTCGCTGACTTTCCGCGAGGAGCTCGATGCGCTGAAAACGCGGCTCGATCTGCGCATCGTCTATGTGCTGTCGGCCCCGCCCGAAGGCTGGAGCGGCGAGACCGGGCGCATCGACGCGGCGATGTTCCAGCGTCATCTGCCGCCCGGGTTCGCCGACCACGAGTACTTCATCTGCGGCCCGGACCCGATGATGGATGCAATCGAAACGGCGCTCGGCGAAATGAAGGTGCCCCGCATGCGCTACCATTCCGAACGCTACAGCTTCGTCTAGGAGACTTGCGATGCGTCGACTATTGGCCAATCGTCTCGTCGTTGCGACCGGCGTGATCGTCGTGGCGCTGTCGCTTCTTTTCGCGTATCTGCGGGTCGATTCGCTGCATTAGCGCCCGGTTAGCCTGGTGACGGGCTCGCGGCGCGCTTTTCCTCACGCTCGAAGGTTGAATCAATATGCCCTACTTCTTTGGAATCGGTCTTCACGTTTTTATTGCGATCTTTTTCGCCGTCCACGCGATGCGCAATAACCAGGGCATCTATTGGCTATTCATTCTGTTTGCTTTTCCGCTGCTCGGCAGCGTCGTGTACCTGTTCGCGATCTATCTGCCGGGTCTGCGCCATTCGCGCGGCGCACGCGTGGCCACGCAGGCGATCACGCAATTCGTCGATCCGAATCGCGCGCTGCGTGAAGCGCGCGCGGATTTCGACCGCGCACCGACCGTGCAGCATCGGATGCGGCTCGGCGAGGCCTTGCTCGCGGCCGGCAATCCGCGCGAAGCGCTCGAACATTTCCAGGCCGCGGCGAACGGCCCATTTGCGAACGATCCCGCGCTGCTGCTCGGTCTCGCACGCTCGCAGTTCGCGCTCGGCGACTACACGGCCGCCGATGCGACGTTAGCGAATCTGTTCTCGGTCAATCCGCAGGCGCGCAATCAGGGCGAGCCGGCGCTGCTGTACGCGCGCACACTGGCCGCGCTGAACGCGCCGGGCGCTCGCGCGGCATTCGAACAGGCGCTGACCTGCGCGAGCGACGTCGCGCCGCGCTGCCTGTTCGCCGACTGGCTCGCCGCGCGACCGGAAGATACCGACCGCCGGCGCGCGGGCGCGCTCTATGCCGAGATCGTGCAGGATGCCAAACATTGGCCGCGTCACGCGCGCGAGCACAATCGCGAGTGGCTGCAGCGCGCGCAGGCCGCGTTGGCCGCGGGCGCGACTCGCACCTGAGCATGCCGAGGAGAACATCGATGCGACGCACGACCCGGTCTGTTGCTTCGGCGCTGTGCGCCGCGATTGCGGCGAGTGCTTTCGGTGCGGGTGGCGCCCCGAGTTCCGTGCAGGCCGCTGGCGCGGACAAGCCGTTCGAATGGCCCGCGACTTTCGTGGTTCTCGGCGACGGCTATCCGCACTCGGGCGATGCCTGCCGGCGGCTCGGCGAGTCGACGGCGACCGTGAACTATCTCGACCACATGGCAATGCTGGTCGGCTGTCCGGGTTCGCGCGACAGCGCCGCCGTGCGCGCGATCGTCGGGCGTCAGCGGCACGCGCGCGTGGTCGGAGAAGCGGATGGCGTGACGCTGATTTCGATTTCGACTGAAAGCGCTCAGACCGGCTCGCAGACCCGCCACGTGCCCGTCAAGGAATCGCCTATCAGCGCGAGCGGCACGTTGCCGTGCGAGCGCGGCAACGGACAGACCAAAACGATGTGCAAGTTCGGCGTCGTGCATCACAGCGATCGACAGACTACGGTCGTGGTCTACTGGCCCGATGGCGCCACGCGGGCGATTTTCTTTGGCGTCGACGGTCGCGTGATGGGCACAGCGACGTCCGCGAGCGATCGGCCGATGCCCGGCGACACGCTGACGCGCAAGCATGCCGGCATCAATCTGATTTCAGTTGGCAATGAGCGCTACGAAGTCGAGGACACGGTTCTGTCCGGCGGTTGAATTGCGTTGAAGCACATCGGCGCAAGCCGTCCGCGGTAGACGCTCAATCGAACCCGCGTGGCCGAACCGCATCGCTATGCGGCTGGCCACGCCACGTTACTTCAAAGAACCACTTCCTGCTTCCCCGGAATGCCCTGCCCGCGCAACGAACACCCGCGCGTTTCAGGCACGAAGATCAACGCAATCGCACCAACGACGCACGCGGCCATCATGTAATAAGCGGGCACCAGCGCATTGCCCGTATGCGCGACGAGCCATTGGTTCGCCATAGGCGCCGTGCCGCCGAAAATCGACGTCGACAGGTTATACGCAATCGCCATCCCCGCGTAACGGACCTGGGTCGGAAACATCGCGGGGAACATCGCCGAGATGCTGGCGAGTTGCGGCACGTACAACAGCCCGAGCACCGCAAAGCCGATGAACGCACCTGCCAGGCCGAGCTTCATCAGCAGGAACATCGGAATCGCCGCGACGAACAGGCCGATCAGCGAAAACCACCAGACGTTCTTGCGTCCGACGCGATCCGAGAACGTGCCGGCGAACGGCAGAAACACCATCATCGCGAGCATGCCGATCAGCGGCACGAGCAGGGACATGTTGTCGCTCATGCCAAGCTGCTTCTGCATGAAAGTCGGCATATAGGCGAGCAGCACGTAGTTGACGACGTTCAACGCAACCACGAGTCCGCCGAGCTGGATCAGCGGTTGCCAATAGTCGCGCAGCAGTGCCTTCAGCGTGACGCAGCTATGCTGCTCCTTGTGCATCGATTGTTCGAGTTCGCGAAAGACCGGCGTGTCTTCGAGCTTCGAGCGCAGATAGAAACCGATCAGGCCGAGCGGCGCCGCGATCAGAAACGGCAAACGCCATCCCCATGAATGCATCGCCGTGTTGCCGAGCACGACGGAGCAACCGAGCATCAGAAACGCGCCGAGCGAAAAGCCTGACAGCGTCGCGAATTCGAGGAAGCTGCCGCAAAAGCCGCGCTTCTTGTCGGGGGCGTATTCGGCCATGAAGGTCGCCGCGCCGCCGTATTCGCCACCCGTCGAAAAGCCCTGGATCATTCGTAGCACGACGAGTATCGCCGGCGCCCACCAGCCGATGCTCGCGTAAGTCGGCACGAGTCCGACCAGCAGCGTTGCCACCGACATCAGGATGATCGTCAACGCGAGCACGTGTTTGCGGCCGAGGCGATCGCCGAGCGGTCCCCAGAACAGGCCCCCTAGCGGACGCACGAGAAACGAAATGGCGAAGGTCGCGAGCGCGAATAAGGTCGCCTGCGCGGTGCTGCCGGGGAACAAGGCCGCCGAAATATAGCTCAGGCCATAGGCGTAAATTCCGTAGTCGAACCATTCTGTCGCGTTGCCGAGTGCCGACGCGGCGATTGCGCGTCGCAGCAAGCTGTTCGGCTGCGGTTGCGCGGTCTGCGCGGTCCATGAATCTGCGTAATGCATGTCTCCTCCAGGATGTCTTTGTGCGACACAGGCAACGTCGCCCGAATTCAAGATACCGGCGACCAGCGCCTGCAACGATGTTCTAGGACGATGCAGGCATCGGGGTTTTCCATAAAGCCGTAACCGATGCGGTAATCCGTACGCGTGCGTCTACGATGCGTCGTGCGCGTTCGGGAAAAACAACACGATCGGCGCGAAGCACTTCACTCAGCGCGTCGACAACGGCAGCGTCATCAAACGACCCTGCTGTGGCCTCGCGTCGTTCTCGCCGCATAGGCGCAAACACATCCATGCGGTCGCGAGGTTGCTACTCACTACCGGTTTGCCGATGGCGGCTTCGATTCGCGCTATGATCGGCGCGGCTCTCACCGCGGTGCACGAGATAAACAGCGCATCGGAGTCCGGCGCGATCGCGTCGCGCGCGAAGGCGACGATATCGTCGTGCGAAATCCGTGCCATCTCCCGGTCATCGGTCAGACCGAGGCATGAGAAGCGATCGATAACGAAGCCTTGCGCGGCAAAGTACCCGGCCATCGGCCGACTCGTTTCGGCGGTGTACGGCGTCAGCACGCTGATCCGCCGCGCGCCCAGCGTGTTGAGTGCGGTGACCGCAGCCGCGGTTGGGATAACGACCGTGGCCGACGGCTTCGCCGCATGAATCGCGCGCTCGATCTGCGCGTCGCCGATCATCACGGATGCCGACGTGCACGAATACATCACGACGTCGAGCGTTTCGTCGGGCAGGATCAGCGCCGCGCCTGCGCTCAGCGATGGCTGCATCGCTCGCAGATTGTCCGGCGTGACCGGGTTCGCATATGGCACGCGATTCACGTAGATGCCGATACGCTCGTTCGCAACCAGTGCCGCGAAGTCCGGCTCGGTGGTGTGATCGGTTGCGAGAATCACGAGGCCGATACGTTTATCGAAAGCGCGTTCGACCAGATGCGGCGCTCGCTCGAACTGCCGAATGATTGTTTGCATCGTTCAATGCCCCGGAGCGGGAAAGCGCTTTTCAAGGAGTCGCACACAGGCCACCGCGATCAGGCTGATGATCAGGAACAGCACGCCGACGAGCGTCATTGGCTCCAGATAGCGATAATCCGTATTCGCGATGATCTTCGCCTGATTCATCAATTCGAGGACCGTGATCGCCGACAGCAACGGCGTTTCCTTGAACATCGAGATCAGATAATTGGCGAGCGCGGGCACCATCGGCGGCACCGCTTCGGGCAGGATCACGTGCTGCCACGTTTGCGCGGGGCTCAGATTGCAGGCCTTCGCGGCTTCCCATTGCCCGCGCGGAATGCTTTCGATGCCGGCGCGATAGACCTCGGCCGCATACGTCGCGTAATGCACGCCTATCGCGAGCACGCCGGCCGCGAGCGCCGGCATCCGTATGCCGATGTCGGGCAGCACGTAGAACACGAAATACAGTTGCACGAGCAGCGGCGTGCCGCGAATAAAACTCGCGACCGCCGACGTGCCACGCGACACCGCTCGATTCGGCGCCAGCCGCAAAATGGCGATCGCCATGCCGACCACGGCCGCCACGACCGCGCCGAGCAGCGTAGCGAGCACGGTGATCTTCAATCCTTGCAGCAGGATCGGCAGAATCTCGCGCACGAAGCTCCAGTCCCATTCCATACGTCTATCTCCTGATGCGGTCGAGACCGAAGCTCATCCGGTTTTCCAGCTTGCGCATACCAAACGAGATCAGACATGCCATGGCGAAGTACAGCGCGAGAATCGTCGCGAACGGGATCAACGTATTGCCGGTTTGCGAGCGCACCACCTGTGCCTGAAACGTCATGTCGCCGAGCGAGATCAGCGACACCACGGCCGTGCCCTTCAGCAGCTCGATCGCGTTGTTGCCGAACGTGGGCAGCATCAGTGGCAACGCTTGCGGAAGGATCACATGCCGCATGCGCTGATAGCGGGAAAGATTCAGCGCGATGCAGGCGCTGCGCTGCTCGTGGCCGATCGCGGCGACCGCGCCGCGCACCACTTCGGCACCGTACGCGCCGACGTTCAAACCGAGCGCGAGCACGCCGGCCTGCAGCGGCGTCAGCGTCAGGCCGGCCATCGGCAACACGAAGTACGCCCAAAATAGCTGCACGAATATCGAGGTGCCGCGAAAGAACTCGATATACGACGTAGCCAATGCGCGCACCACGAAGAAACGCGACAGGCGCCCGAGCCCCGCGACGAACGCCATCACGAGCGCGAGTACCGCACCCATCAGCGTCAGTTCGACGGTTGTCTGCGCCCCCTGCAGAATCAGCTGCAAATAGCCGGACCAGTGGTTCATCAACGCACCTCGCGCGCAATGTGTCGTGGGCCACGCGCGCTACCGCGTTGCGCGCATGGTGTCTTATCGCGGACTCAGTTCTTCGCCGCGCACAGTTTTTCGCGGCTCGTCGACATCGCCGCCTTCGCCGAGAAGCCATAGGGTTCGACGATCTTCGCGAACTCGCCGGAATCCTTCATCTTCTTCAGCTCGACGTCGAATGCATCGCGCAGCGCGGTGTCCTGCTTGCGGAACGCGACGCCGTCGCATTGCACTGGCGTGTTCTGCACGGGTGCGATCGATTCGAGGTTCGGGTCTTTCGCCTTTGAAAGCAGATCGGTGATCGACAGCAGCGGCAACGCGAATACGTCGATGCGGCCGTCTTGCAGCATCTTCAGACCGCTTTGCCCGTCCGGCACGATGATCACGCGATCGGTCGGAATATTCGCGGCGGTCGCGAGCTTCTGCTCGGTCGTGCCGCCTTCCACACCGATCACCGCCTTTGGATCTTTCGCGATTTCGTCGTAAGTCTTGATGCTCTTCGTGTTGCCTTTCTTGACCGCGAACGCTTCGACCGCGCACAGCACCAGCTGCGAATAGGCGACGGCCGCGCAACGCTGCGGCGTCATGAACAGCCCCGCCGCAATCGCGTCATGCCGCCCGGCCGCGAGGCCCGGAATCATCGCGCCGTACTCGGAGACCGACGCGACCACGTCGTTGACGCCGAGCTTCTTGAACACCGCGCGCGCGACATCCGGCGCCGCGCCCGTCACCTTGCCGTCGGCGCCGACTGCGGTGAACGGCGGTTCGTTCGCAATCGCGATGCGCGCGAAACCTTGCTGGCGCAGTTGCGTAAGCTTGTCGTCGGCGGCATAAGCGAGGCTCGCGAGTGTCAACAGCGACAGCCCTCCCGCAATCAGAATCCCCTTTAGCTTCATGATTTTTAGCTCCTAAGGCGTAGTGGTATGGCGTAGTGAGTGATGTGCAGCGTGGGAAAACAATATGTTCCGACTCAGCTCAGATTCGATGCCCGGCGGCGAGAATCTTGCGCAGGAAGCTCTGGGTCCGCTCGTGTGTCGGATGCGTGAAGATGTCTTCGGGCTTGCCTTCCTCGACGATCCTGCCGCGGTCGAAGAACAGCACGCGGTCGGCGAAGTCGTGCGCGAAGCCCATTTCGTGCGTGACGAGCAGCATCGTCATATCGGTCTCACGCGCGAGCCGCTGCATCACGTTCAGTACTTCCTCGACGAGTTCGGGGTCGAGCGCGGACGTCACTTCGTCGAACAGCATGATCCGCGGCGCAAGCGCGAGCGCCCGCGCGATCGCCACGCGCTGCTTCTGCCCGCCCGACAGTTGCGCGGGACGGCTTTTCGCCTTGTCGGCCATGCCGACCATGTCGAGCAGCTCGAGCGCGCGCTTCTCGGCCGACTCACGGCTCTCGCCCTTCGTCAGCATCGGCGCGAGCGTCACGTTGTCGAGCACGCTCTTGTGCGGAAACAGATTGAAGTGCTGGAACACCATGCCGATCTTCTCGCGCATCTTCTGCAGATGCCGTTCGTTCGCCGGCACCATCTGGCCGCCGCGCGGCATATGGAACAGCTGTTCGCCGTCCACTTCGATATGGCCGCCGTCGATCGTCTCCAGCGTCATCAGGATGCGCAGGATCGTCGTCTTGCCCGATCCCGACGGACCGATCAGCGCGAGCTTCTCGCCGGGCATCACGTCGAGCGACAGTTCGTCGAGCACGGTCAGGGCGCCATATCGTTTCGTGATCCGGTTGAGCCGGATCAATGGCTTGTTCGCCGGGCTTTCGTCTCGGTGCGCCAGCGTGCTCGCGGGCGCGGCCGTGCGCCCGGATGAATGACTCGCCGGGGCGATGCCTGAAGCGCTCAGCAAATCGGTAACTCGCGCGGTGTTCATATCGATTCGATCCCGTTCGTCGTACATGACTTGAGTGAATGGAACGCGGCTGCGGCGCCACAAACGCCAGTAATGCGACCCAGAATACGCAGCCATATTTGCGATCCAGATTGCTCTAGAACAATTCTTTTTATGCGCGGGCAAGGGCGGCGCAGCGTGCATTGCAACGAATCCGAAGCGTGCGTCGATAACATCATGGACATTGAACTAGCACATTCAGCGGCGTTTTTTCGCGGCATTAGACTGCGGCGAGAGATACCCGTGGACGCCCCATTCAGGTGCGCCGGGCGCCACTTTCCGCAACGACATCACGCTCAGAGAGAGGGGAAGATGCCAGATACGACGCAACACGAATCGCGAATTGGGGCGCCCGTCGTGCGCCTGCCGTTCGAACGCGACGAATACGCCGCGCGTCTCGCGAAGACGCGCAAGGCCATGCAGGCGGCCGGCATCGAGCTATTGATCGTGTCGGACCCGACCAACATGGCCTGGCTCACCGGCTATGACGGCTGGTCGTTTTACGTGCATCAGTGCGTGCTGCTCGCGCTCGATGGCGAGCCGGTCTGGTTCGGCCGAGGTCAGGATGCGAACGGTGCGAAGCGCACCGTCTTCATGCAGCACGATCAGATCGTCGGCTATCCGGATCATTACGTGCAATCCACCGCGCGACATCCGATGGACTACCTCGCGCGCGACGTGATCGCCGCGCGCGGCTGGGCCCATGCGAAGATCGGCGTCGAAATGGACAACTACTATTTCAGCGCCGCCGCGTATCGCTCGCTGGTCGCGCATCTGCCGGACGCGAAATGGCAGGACGCGACCGGCCTCGTCAACTGGCAACGCGCGGTCAAATCGCCGCGCGAGATCGAGTACATGCGAGTGGCCGCGCGCATCGTCGAGAAGATGCACGCGCATATCGTCGAGCGAATCGAGCCCGGCATGCGCAAGAATGATCTCGTCGCGGAAATCTACTCGGCAGGCATTACCGGCATCGAGGGTCATGGCGGCGACTATCCGGCGATCGTACCGTTGCTGCCGACAGGCGCCGACGCGGCCGCCCCGCATCTGACCTGGGACGACACGCCGTTCGCGAAGGGCGCCGGCACGTTCTTCGAAATCGCCGGCTGTTTCAAGCGTTATCACTGCCCGCAGTCGCGCACCGTGTACCTCGGCAAGCCGCCGAAGCATTTCATCGAGGGCGAGCGTGCGGTGGTCGAAGGGATCGAGGCAGGGCTCGCCGCGGCGAAACCCGGCAATACCTGCGAGGACATCGCCAATGCATTTTTCGCGGTGCTTCATAAATACGGCATCGAGAAGAACAGCCGCTGCGGCTATCCGATCGGCGCGAGCTATCCGCCGGATTGGGGCGAGCGCACGATGAGCCTGCGCCCCGGGGACAAGACCGTCCTCGAACCCGGCATGACGTTCCACTTCATGCCAGGCCTGTGGCTCGACGACTGGGGCCTCGAAATCACCGAGAGCATTCTGATTACGCGGACCGGCGTCGAGACCTTTTGCAGGACGCCACGCAAGCTGTTCGTTAAACCGTGATCGCGCGGGCGTCGTGCCCGCGAGAACTCGCGAAGCACGACGCCCGTTTCAACGAGAGGGGAAACATGCTTCCGAAAACGATGAAGGCCGTCGTGCTGAACGCGCACGGCGGCCTCGACAAACTGGTCTATCGCGACGACGTGCCGGTGCCCTCGTGCGCGGCTGGCGAGGTGCTGATCGACGTCACCGCATGCGGTCTCAACAATACCGACGTATGGGTCCGCCAGGGCGCCTATGGCACCGACGACGATCCGCAAGCGGTGTCGACGTGGCGACGCGGCCGCTCGACGCTGACGTTTCCGCGCATTCAGGGCGCGGATATCGTCGGACGCGTGGTCGCGGTGGGTCGGGGCGTCAGCGACGCGCGTATCGGCGAGCGCGTGATCGTCGACGCGTCGATCTACAACCGCGACGACGACAGCCTCGCCGACATCGACTACATCGGCCACGGCCGCGACGGCGGTTACGCCGAATACACGGCCGTGCGCGCAGAAAACGCGCATCGAGTCGACTCCACCTATTCCGACGCCGAACTCGCCACGTTCTGGTGCGCTTATCACACTGGCGAGCAGATGATCGAACGCGCGGCCGTCAAGCGTGGCGAAACGGTGCTGATTACCGGCGCGTCCGGCGGCGTCGGCTCGGCGATCATCCAACTATGCCGCGCGCGCGGCGCGATTCCTTATGCGGTCGTCAGCAAAGGCAAGGAAGAGGCGGTGCTGGCGCTCGGCGCGCAAGGCGTGATGCTGCGCGACAGCGGCGATTTCGTCGCGGACGTAGAACGGATGACCGAGGGCCGGCCCGTCGACGTCGTTGCGGATCTAGTTGGCGGGGCGCTATTCGGCAAGGTGCTGAACGTACTGCGGCCCGAGGGGCGATATACGACTGCGGGCGCGATTGCAGGTCCGGTCGTGCAGCTCGATCTGCGCACGATGTATCTGAAGCAGTTGCAGTTGAATGGATCGTCGCAGGGCACGCGTGGCGCGTTCAAACGCGTGCTCGACTATATTCAGAACGGGACGATCCGGCCAGTTCTGGCGGCAACTTATCCGCTGTCGAAGTTTCATGACGCGCAGACGCGGTTCATGGAAAAGCGCTTTGTGGGGAATATCGTCGTGATTCCTGATCGGCATTATGGCGACTCGGTCGCGCGCTAACGCTCGATGCAATAAAACCGCCGGCCGCTGCAATCAATCCTCGACGATGAACCAGGCACACTGCGAGCCCGCCCTTCAAGGCGGGCTTTTTTTCGCGCCTAGCAATCGTTAATTGTTGTCAATTTACAATTTTCTTTGCCTTGAATCACCGTCCAGTCCTGCATCATTGGAGCAGCGTGGCTATAGCGATTTTATGAGAATTCGCAACGCGCTTCTGCATACCGTCACCATTCCCGCGCAGTTCGGGGCTTCACGCTTATGGAACAATTGAGGTCATCACGTATCGCAACACTTGCCCGTAGGCTCTTAAAGGTGGTGCTCTTCATCGGCCTCTTTTGTCTCGCTGTGCCGTATGTCCACACATACCCGTGGCCGATGCCTGAAAGTCAGTCCGTGACGTGGTGGCGCGCTTCACGCTCGCTCGGTGTCCGTGATCCCCAGGACTTATATTTCACGGTTTGGTCAGTGATTGATCTGATCGTCGCCGCTTTAGCATATGTGACGATCATGAGGCTATGGCGACACTACCGGACCAAGCGCCCGAACAACGCCTAGAGGTCATCAACTATGGCAACGCTTGTCCGTAGACTTTGCAAGGTTGCGCTGTTTATCGGGTTATTTCTTATTTCCGTTCGTTATATCCCGCTATCCAACAAGTGGACAGCAAGCGAAGCACGTGCGTGGTGGCGTGCTTCGGATTGGCTCGGTATTGAAGATCCCAGCGATTTGTATTTCGTGGCGTGGCTGACTATCGAACTGATCGTGGCAGTACTCGCCTATGTGGCGATCATGAGGCTATGGCGGCGCTACCGACGCAATGACTCGCGTGCATGATGACCAGCACCATCCGACCCGCATCGCGCGGGTCTTTTTTGCCTGTACGCTGCGCTCGATCAGATTGCACTCTCACTGCTGGCTTCCGTTTGTGAAAGAACGTCAAATTATTAATAGTGCATAGCTTACGTATTGCTAACCATCGGTTTTTCGGGTAAAAAAATTATTCGTTCGCGTAACGCGTATCTCATTAAAAGCGAGGTCGCAATCATACAGCGCTCATTTAACCATTTAAGGAAAATATAGAAATGCCAATTCCCGCACATATGTGGCTGAAAGATGATGGCGGCGCAAACATCAAAGGGTCATCGACCGTTCAGGATCGCGAGGGAAGCATTGAAATTATCGGTTTTGGACACGGGGTGAATCTGCCGGTTGATGCTGCTAATGGCAAGATCACCGGCGCGCGTGCACACTCGCCGGTCTCGTTCGAAAAGGAGTTCGATGCTGCGACGCCTTATCTTTATAAGGCCGTGGCGAAGGGTCAAACGCTGCAATCCGCCGAAATCAAGTGGTATCGCATCAACGATGCGGGCAAAGAGGAAGTCTATTTCCTGATGCTACTCGAAGGCGTGAAGGTCTGCTGCATTAATCCCGGCATGGCAAATACCAAGCTGGATCAGGCATCCGCGCTCAATCACGTCGAATCCGTCTCGATGATGTACGAGAGCATCACGTGGCACTATCTCGACGGCAATATCAAATACACCGATTCATGGAATGAGCGCGGATAAGCGGGAGTGACAATGGCTGTTACCGGTAAGTTCATTATTGATAACCAATGGCTGGCACCACTGACAATCTTCGGGGTCGGCACATTCAACGCATATTCCGGAAACGCTCAATACCGCAATCGGGGCGGCTGCACGGCGGTGCTGGGAAACGGTCCGCTTCCCGCAGGCAAGTACTGGATCGTCCCGCGCCCTACTGGCGGCGTGCGCTCTGCGGTAGAAACGTGGCTAAATGATGAGTTCAATCATTACTCGTCCCACCCGACCGATCACAGTGAATGGTTTGCACTGTATCGCGACGATGGAAAAATAGACGATTACACATGGATCAACGGCGTGCGGCGTGGAAACTTCAGGTTGCATCCGGCTGGCGGTCGCGGTCTCTCACTTGGCTGCATCACCTTGCCGAGCCGTATCGATTTCGTGAGAATCCGCACCGCGCTACTGCACACCACCACTGTTCCGGCCAGAAATTCCGGGATCAAGGCATACGGAACAATTGAGGTCATCACGCATGGCAACACCTGTCCGTAGGGTGCTTAAGGTCCTGCTGTTTATAGGTCTGTTTCTTCTGTCATTCCGTTTTGTCCGCCCCTACGACGATGGGTGGACCGAGTCCGAGATGCGCGCATGGATACACGCTTCGGAGGTGCTAGGTATCCGCGATCCAGAAAACCTGTATATCGGCGTATGGATGTCTATCGAACTGATCGTGGCAGTACTCGCCTATGTGGTGATCATGAGGCTATGGCGACACTACCGCACGAACTAAACGAAAACCCCGACCGCAAGATAACAGCGGGCCGGGGCTCCCTTTCACCTCAGTCCATCAAAGCGAAGCAGCCGGCGTAAACACCTGCGACGCCACCTCATCCACCGCCTCGCGCGTCAGCTTCACGATTTCATCCACATCACTGCGCGACGTCACCAGCGGCGGCGCAAAGCCGAGAATGTCGCCGTGCGGCATCGCACGCGCGATCAGACCGCGCTGCATCGCGGCAGCCGACACACGCGGCCCGACCTTCAGCGCCGCATCGAACGGCGTGCGGAGATCCTTGTCGGCCATGAACTCCAGCGCTGCCAGCATGCCCGCGCCGCGCACTTCGCCGACGAGCGGATGCGAGTCGAACGCCGCATGCAATTGCTCGAGCAAATAAGCGCCGGTTTGCGCCGCATTTTGCGCGAGGTTCTCGCGTTCGAGAATCTCGAGATTCGCGAGCGCCGCGGCCGCGCAGATCGGATGGCCCGAATAGGTCCAGCCATGCCCCAAAGCACCCGATTCCTGCGACGCCTTATCGATGACGTCCCATACCCCTTCGCTGACGATCACGCCCGACAGCGGCGCATACGCACTGGTCAAACCCTTCGCGACGGTGATCAGGTCGGGTTGAATGCCGTAGTGCTGCGCACCCATCTTCGAGCCGAGCCGGCCAAAACCACACACCACCTCATCGCAGATCAGCAGGATGTCGTGCTTCTTCAGCACCTGCTGGATCGCGGGCCAGTAACCGGCCGGCGGCGGTACGATGCCGCCCGTGCCCATCACCGGCTCGCCGATGAAAGCCGCGATCGTGTCGGCGCCTTCGCGCGCGATCAGCTTTTCGAGTTCGTCGACGCAGTACGCGACGAACTGCGTTTCGTTCATGCCGGCCGGCGCGCGACGATACCAGTGCGGACACACGGTATGCTTGACTCGCTCGATCGGCAGATCGAAGAACTGATGGAAGCTCGGCAATCCCGTCAGACTACCGGTGACGATGCCCGAGCCGTGATAGCCGCGATCGCGCGAAATGATTTTCTTCTTGTTCGGACGGCCCTTCACGTTGTTGTAGTACCAGACGAGCTTGATCTGGGTTTCGTTCGCATCCGAACCGGACATGCCGTAGTACACCTTCTTCATGCCCTGCGGCGACCAGTCGATGATGCGCGACGACAACTCGATGATCGTATCGGTCGAGTGACCGACATACGTGTGGTAATACGCGAGCTTCTTCGCCTGCTCGTAAATCGCTTCGGCCACTTCGGTGCGGCCGTAGCCGATGTTTACGCAATAGAGTCCGGCAAATGCATCGATGAAAGTCTTGCCTTGATGGTCCTCGATGCGGATGCCTTTCGCGCCGGTCACGATCCGGCCCGGCAGCGCGCCGCTCGCGTGGTCGTGCGCGTGCGTCGACGGATGCATGAAATGGGCGCGGTCGGCGTTCAGCAGTTGATCGAATTGAGTCATGGGTCGCTCCTTCGTGTGATGTCTGGATGAATGAATCAGTAGGTTCCGGCCGTTGCGTCGGTCGCCATCGCGTGTGCCGCGACACGAGCGGGGGCGCTGTCGCTGACCGGCAAGCCGAGTTGGCCAAGGCAGAAATAACGTGTCTCGACGAACGGCTCGAAGCCTTCGACGCCGCCTTCGCGTCCAAGCCCCGACGACTTGATGCCACCGAACGGAATCGGCGCGCCGGTGAACTTCGCGCCGTTGATGGACACCATCGCGAAGTCGAGGCGGCGGATCAGTTGAAACACGGTGTTCAGATCTTTCGCGCACACGTAGGCAGCGAGTCCGTACTCGGTGTCGTTCGCGCGCTCGACCACTTCGTCGAGCGAATCGAACGGCGTGACCGCCGAGATCGGCGCGAAATTTTCTTCGTCGTAGATGCGCATGCCGGGCGCCGCGTCGGCGATCACGGTCGGCTCGAAGAACCAGCCGCCGCGTTCGTGCGCCGCGCCGCCTACCGTGATGCGCGCGCCTTTCTCGCGCGCGTCGGCGATGCGCTGCACGGTCGTGTCGAACGCCGCCTGGTGCATCAGCGGGCCGACGTCCACGTTCGGGTCGAATGCGCCGCCCACCTTCAACGCCTTCACGGCATCGCTATATCGCGCGACGAACGTTTCGTACAGCGGACGCGCGACGAAAATCCGGTTCGCCGCGCAACAGTCCTGCCCCGAGGTCTGAAACTTCGCCGCGACCGCGACGCGCACGGCCTGCTCGAGGTCCGCATCTTCCGTCACGATGAAAGGCGCGTTACCGCCGAGTTCGAGCGCGGTCTTCTTGATGCCTGCTTGCGCGGCCGTCTGCATCACTAGCGCGCCGACGCGCGTGGAGCCGGTGAAGCTGACCGAGCGCACGCGGCTATCTGAAACCAGCGTTTGCATCGTCATTTGCGGCTCGCCGAGCACGACGTTGAACACGCCCGCCGGAAAGCCTGCTTCCTCAGCGAGTTGCGCGAGCGCGAGCGCCGAGAACGGCGTTTCGTGCGCGGGCTTCGCGACCACCGTGCACCCAGCGGCCAGCGCGGCGGCGGCCTTGCGCGTCAGCATCGCGCAGGGGAAATTCCACGGTGTAATCAGGGCGGCCACGCCGACCGGCTCGACGATCGTGCCGAGATGCGCGCCATCGATATGCGTCGGGATCGTGCGCCCATTCAGGCGCCGCGCTTCATGCGCGAACCATTCGACGAAGCTCGCACCGTACGCAATTTCGCCGCGCGCTTCGGCAAGCGGCTTGCCCTGTTCGAGCGACAGAATCGCGGCGAGATCCTGCTGATGACGCAGGATCAGCTCGTGCCAGCGCAACAGCAGCGCCGAGCGTTTGGCGACGGGCACCCAGCGCCACGTGTCGAATGCGCGCTGCGCGGCATCGATCGCGGCGGTGATCTGCGCCGCGTCGAGCATCGGCACATGGCCGAGCACTTCCTGATTCGCGGGATTCTGCACCGCGACGCTGGCGGCGCTCGCGCTATGAACCCAGCGTCCATCAACGTAGCACAGCGATTTGAATAGGACGGGATGACCCAGCAACATGACGACCTCCTGTGTGCGATGTCTGCTATCACTGTAGGTCCGGAGGCACTGCGGCTTTTTTTGTTGTCGCTTGTCGAAGACTGCGTTTTTTCTGCAATTGGCCGTATGGCTAGCGATTTTTCGGGTGGGGCTTGTCGTCGTACTTCGACCGCATTTATCGCGCCGCTCAACCGTTGTCGCCAATCGACTGCTCCGCCCATTCGGGCAAGCCTTCGGCTCCGCTTTTGACCACCTTCGTGACGATATAGGTGAAGTACTTTTCGATGCCCAATTCGTCGGTGAGCAACGTATCGATGAAGCGCTGATAGTGGTCGATATCGCGCGACAGCACGTGCATCACATAGTCCACGCCGCCGCCCGTCGCCAGGCATTGCACGACTTCGGGCGCGGCCGCGATGCGCTCTTCGAAGCGCCGCATATCGGGCGCGGTATGACGCGCGAGCGTGACCTCGACCACCACGCGGCTGCCTTTGAACGCGCGCGCCCAATCGATATCCGCGCGATATCCGCGAATCACCCCCTCTTCTTCGAGCCGCTTCACGCGCTCCCACGCCGGCGAAATCGACAGATTGATTTCTTCGGCGAGGCGCGACTTCGTGATGCGCCCGTCGCGCGCGAGAATGCGAAGAATCGCGAGATCGTAGCGGTCCAGTTTCATCGCGCGCTCAGACCGTTACCGGTATGCCGCGTTCGAGCACGTCGGCGACCACCGCGACCGTGTCGCCGCTCCGCACGAGCCCGGGAAAATGTCGCGCGGCCAGCATGCCGCCGCGTCGCGCGCGATATTCGATCGGCGCGGCGCCGGTGCGCTTCGCATCGTAAACCCGCGCGATCACCTCGCCGCTGTCGACCATGTCGCCGAGGTCCTTGCACAGTTCGAGCAGGCCGTCGTGCTCGCTCGTCGTGTAGCAGGTGCTGTCGGGCATATCGAGCAGCGTCGTCGTGCGCGGCGCGCTCGCGCTTGAGTGACCCATTGCTTCGTCTTGCCTGATGATTCCCGCATGTTGCAGAAAGCCGCGCACACCGCGCTCCGTAATCGCAACGCTGTGCATGGTTGCCGTGCCACCACCGCCAAGCTCGGTCGACACGAACACCTTGCCCGCTTCTTCGACGGCCGTGTCGTAGAGACCGACGCTATCGAGTTCCAGCATCCGCATCGAGTACGGGGCGCCGAATGCGCGCATCGCCGCTTCGCAGCGCGCCTGCTGCGTCGCGTCGGGCAGAACGTGAATGGCGGCGAACGGCACGAAGTCGAGCGTGCGCCCGCCCGCATGCAGATCGAGCACATAGTCGGCGAGCGGCAGCAGATAACGCTGAAAATAATCGGCGATCTTCTCGGTCACGGTGCCGTCCGGCTTGCCCGGAAAGCTGCGATTCAGATTGCCGCGATCGATCGGCGACGTGCGCGTGCCCGCGCGAAACGCCGGGAAGTTCATGAACGGCACGATGATGACTCGCCCGCATACGTCGTTGGCCTTCAATGTGCCGGCGAGCTTCGACAGCGCAATCGGGCCTTCGTATTCATCACCGTGATTGCCGCCTGTTAGCAGCGCGGTCGGCCCCTCGCCATTGCGGATCACGGTGATGGGGATCATCTCCGCGCCCCATGCGGAGCCGTCGTGTGAATGTGGCAGCTTCAGGAAGCCGTGCTGTTCGCCGTCGGCGTTGAAATCGACCGTCGGTTGAATCGGGGATGCCCGCATCTGTGCTCCTCCTTCGTGAGCCGCTGGTCGCGGCGTATTGCCGTTCATCGCGCGTCATTTCACCGGCGCGTCGTTGCCAAATGTCGTTCCCGCCTTCGCGGCACGCGCGCGCTGCAATGCGAGCGCGGCAATCGCGGTGTCCTGTGCGCCCGTCCCGGTCAGATCGCAGATCGTCACGTCGGCGTCGCTCTCGCGGCCCGTGGCCTGTTTCGCGATCACCTGACCCAATTCGACGACGGGCGCATCGTCACGCATCGCGCCCGCGGCGAGCGCGTGATGCAGTTCGCCGAGCACCCGCGTTTGCTGCGCGCGGTCGCACACGTAGCGCGCCGCCGCCAGCGCGGCTGGTGAGATTTCGTTCTTGTGCTCGGCGTCGGAGCCCATCGCCGTGATGTGGAGGCCCGGATGCAGATCGGCGGCTTCGATCAGCGGCGTGCGGCTCGGCGTCGTCGTGATCGCCACGTCAGCTTCGACGAGCGCATCGTGAACGCTGGCCGCGACGTCGCATCGCACGCCCAGCGTGTTGTTCACTTCCGCGCAGAAACGTAGCGCGCTCGCCGCGTCGCGTGCCCAGACGCGCACGTGTTCGACGCGGCGCACCAGCATCAAGGCCCGCAATTGCAGACGCGCCTGCTCGCCCGCGCCGATCACCGCGACTCGCGGCGTGAGCGGTTTCGCGAGCCAGCGCGCCGCGACCGCGCCGGCGGCCGCCGTGCGTATCGCGGTCAGATAGCCGTTGTCCAGCAGCACCGCTTCGGTTAGCCCAGTCGTCGCCGACAGAACCAGCATCAGGCCATTCAGGCTCGGCAAACCGAGTGACGGATTGTCGAAAAAGCCCGGACTAACCTTGATCGCGAAGCTGTCGAGGCGAGGCAGCCATGCGGTCTTCACGTCGACTTCGCCGTTGTGCGCGGGCAGATCGAGCCGCAGGATTGGCGGCATCGCGACCGCTTCGGTCGCGAGCGCGACAAAGGCGGCTTCGATCTGGTCGATAGCGGCGAGATCGAGCGGCACGAGTTTGCGAAGCTCGGCTTCGCCAAGGAGTGTGATCGAGGTCATGATGCGGTGTGTGAGTTCGATGGCGTAGCGGCTTGCGATGTTTCATTGCCGACGATCCGCCGATGCAGATCCATATCGATGTTCGCGCCCGTCACGACGAGCACGAGCGGCCCGCGCGCGATGCGTTCAGCGGGCAGCGCGCGGTCGAGCACGGCGGCAATCCCCACCGCCGCCGCGCCTTCGACGACGAGCCGCTCCTGCCGATACGCATGCGCGATGCCACGCGCGATCGACGCCTCGTCGAGCAGCACGGTCTCGTCGATCAGATCGCGCGTCAGCGCAAACGTGTAGCGGTTTTCGAGTCCGATGCCGCCGCCGAGCGAATCGGCAAGTGTGTCGAGTTCCTCGACCAGCACCGGCTGACCGGCGGCGAGACTCGCATGCATCGCGGCGCCGCGCGCCATTGTGACGCCGGTCAAACCGATCGCGGGATTGGTGGTTTTCGCCGCGAGCGCGATGCCCGAGAACAGGCCGCCGCCCGACAACGGCACGACGATGTTCGCCACCTCGGGCAAGGCCTCGACGATTTCGAGCCCGATCGTGCCCTGTCCGGCGATCACGTGCGGATCGTCGAATGGCGGCACGTAGGCATAGCCTTCGTCACGCGCGAGCCGCAAGGCTTCGTGCTCGGCTTCGTCCTGGCTTTGACCGGTAATCCGCACGTGCGCGCCAAGCGCGCGCACCGCGTCGACCTTGTTCGCGGGCACGAGGCGCGACAGACACACGGTCGCTTCGATACCGAGCGTGCGCGCCGCATGTGCGACCGCGCGGCCATGATTACCGGTCGATGCGGTCACGACCCGAGTGCAACCCCGTTCGGCCAACTGCGCGAGCGCATTGGTCGCGCCGCGCAGCTTGAAGCTGCCGGTCGGCTGCACGGTTTCGAGCTTCAGATAGACCGGCGTGCCCGCGTGCGCCGACAGGCTCGGCGATTCGACGAGCGGCGTACGGCATACGCGGCCGTCGATACGGCTGCGCGCGCGGTAGATGTCGGCTAACGACAGATCGGCTGACGGTGGAACGGACATGCACGAGGCCCTGCATCAAGGAGGTCGATTCGAGATTCGATGCGGGCACGGCTATCGCAGACAAACCAGACATTCGCGGCCGCATCGCTTTCCATGCAGCCCAGTCTAGTGTTCTAAAAAAGGATTTTTATTGTCCTAGTTCATTTCGAGCAGCGCGTTACGCAATCCGCGCACCTGCGCAATCAGTTGAAATCGTGCACTTGCGGGTATTGCTCGAACACTTCGCACATCGTTTCGAGCGCGGCTTTATAGGTGTCCTCGCTGACCTCCGCACCGACGCAAACGCGCACCGCGTTGGGCCGATCCGCGTCGCGCACGAGGAACGGATCGGGCGACGTTACCGCGATGTCGCGGTTGCGCAGTTCGCGCACCAGCCGATCGGTGCGCCAGTGATCGGGTACCCGCAGCCACGCCGACAACGCCTGCGGATGCGAGCCGAGCACGTATTTACCGAGCGTCTGCTGCAATTGCGCCTGACGCCGACCGAGCCGTTCACGCTGGATTTCGACGAGCCGCGCGGCGGTGCCATCGACGATCCAGCGAGTCGCAACCTCGGCCATCGGCGGCGTCGCCATCCAGCTGCTGACGCGCAGCACGCTTTCGGCGCGCAGCGCGAGCCGGCGCGGCGTGGTCATATAACCGATGCGCAAGCCGGCCATCACCGACTTCGTCAAACTGGTGCAGTAAAACGAAAGCTCGGGAATCAGGCTCGAAATCGGCGTGGCATGTTTGGCGGGCAACGGGCCGTACACGTCGTCCTCGATCACGTAGACGCCATAACGTTCGGCGATTTTCGCAATCGCGCGACGCCGCGAGTCGGGCATCAACGCGACGGTCGGATTGTTCAGCGTCGGCGTGCAGACGAGCGCCGAGATGCGCTCGCTGTCGCACATCTCCTCGAAGTGCTCCGGGTGAATGCCGTACTCGTCGATTTCGAGGCCCTTTAGCGTGAAGCCGAGTACGTTGGCCGAACCTATCACGCCGTGATCCGTCAAGCTTTCGCACAGCACGGTGTCGCCCGGCCCCACCAGCGAAGCGAGCGCGAGAAAGATGCCGTGCGCGGCGCCGTTGGTGACGAGCAGCGTATCGGCCGAAGCCGGCATGCCGAGCGACGCGAGCCACGCGACGCCCGCCTGGCGATGATGCTCGAAGCCAGCGATCGGCCGGAACGCGCGGATCCACGGTTGATCGTCGAGCGTCGACAGCGTCGCGCAGACCTTGCGCCACATCGCATCGTGCTCGGGCGTATGAATGATGCGCGCGATCGAAAAGTCGACCACCGAGCGCTCGGCCGTATCGAGCATGTAGCTCGACATCGTTTCGGTGACGCGCGCCGCGACGAAGCTGCCGCGCCCGACCTCGCAGCGGATCAGTCCCTGACGCTCCAGCTCCTTGTACGCGTTGGTCACGGTCTGCACGCTGATCGCGAGGTCGGCGGCGACGTCGCGCTGCGGCGGCAGGCGCGCGCCCGGCGGTAGCGACGCGCTTTCGATGTCGCCCGCAATCGCCTTGACCAGCCGCTTGTACTTCGATTCCACGCCGTGCACCGCGCGCACGGCCTCGCGCCATTGCTCGATCACTGCTGCTCCTCCGTTGTGGCGGACACTGGCTCCAGATGGAGTCGCGTCGTCTTGCCCGATCTCCATAGTGAGGCCAGAACGGGGCGGAAAAATATTGTCCTAGAGCAATTCGCGGAAAAAATTGCGGGTAGGCCAAGATTTGAGTCGATCCCGCCTGACATGCTCACCGTCGAGCCAGCGTTCGCAACACGCCTACTTATATCTCCCCGAGCATTTGCCATTCGCGACTATTCGCAATCTTCGAGGCCCATATGAAAGAAAGCCTCGCTATCGTTTAGGAGTATGGGATAAGACGCGAGGTTGCGATCAGAGAGCCAGCGAGTTGCGTCGCACCCGCAATGAAAAGCTGCACTCCTTTCTCATCGAGTGCGCGCAACGGCATTTTGTTCCGATTGGCGTCGCGCATGGGTCGGTTGCAATGCCTGGCGTTTCGATACATCGACACGTTCAGATCAACTATTGTCGGGCGCAGGGACGGCACTGCGAGGGTGGTGACATGACCGCGTGGACTCGCCGAGACATATTGCGCGCAACCGCTTTGGCCGCGGCGGCGGGGGTAGCGGCGTAAGTTCATGCCCAGCATGGAAACATGGGGCCAGTCAGACCGCCGGTCCGCCTCACGGATGTTTCGGTAGTCGACCAGACTGGCACGACCCGAACGCTCGAAGCGTTGTTGCGTGAAGGCATCACCGCGGTGCAGACGATTTACACCGGTTGCAGTTCGGTTTGCCCCCTACAGGGAACGCTATTCGGCGCCGTTCAGGAGCGGATGCTGCAAGCCCGTACACGCTATCCCGTCCGCTTGCTGTCGATTGGAATCGACCCATTCGGCGATGTACCGTCCGCGTTGCGCGCATGGCTCGTGCGTTTCAATGCCGGTCCGCGATGGAATGCGGTCGCGCTGGCGCCAGATGACGTCGACCGGACACGAACTGAGTTGGCGGGGAGCGCATCGCTGCCACGCAATGTCGCCGATCATTCGACCCAGGTCTATTGCTTCGATCACGACGCGTTGTTGCGCTGGCGCAGCGCTGATCTTCCGCGAGTCGAAGAAGTTTGTGATGTTCTCGGTGTACTGGGAGTTTGAAGTGATTTGCCTAACCAAAGTTGCCGATCACACCGGCCATGTCATGTAACCCGGAAGAGGGGGCGTCGCGATGAATCGGAATCTGTTTCCAGCAAATTATCCAAAGTCGTCAGCAACGGACAAAAAGACGTTGGCCCTGATCGTCCTCGGGTCGATGTTGATTGCGACGAGCGGGGATGTAACAGCGCAGACCACGCCGCCGTCGCAGTGGTCTGCACCGATTGCTTTGCCACTCGTGCCGGTGGCAGCGGCTAATCTGCCGAATGGAAAGGTACTCGTCTGGTCGGCTGATAGTCCGCTGGATTTTACCGGCGGCGAAGTGACTTTGAGCAGGCACGAGAACAACGGGGGCACCTATACGGCGATCTTCGATCCGGTGGCGCAAACGAGCACGCAGGTATTGGTCACCAATATCGGCCACGACATGTTTTGTCCTGGAATCGCCAATCTTCCCGACGGTGATATCCTGGTGACGGGTGGATCGAGTAGCGCCAAGGTCAGTGCTTTTAACCCCGCCTCAGGACACTGGACCTCCTAGAAACCGATGAACATCCCCCGAGCCTATCAAGGCAGCGTGACATTGAGCAACGGTGATGTGTTTGTGTTGGGGGGCTCATGGAACGGTGGGCTGGGAGGCAAGAGCGGAGAAACCTGGAGCAAATCGGGCTGGCGACAGAACACCGCGGTCACTGCCAACTGGGGCGACCCTGACGTCACAGACGATGCGGAGGGAATATATCGTGCGGACAACCATATGTGGTTGTTCGCGGATTCCAACGGCACGGTTTTCCACGCTGGACCGAGTCGAGCCATGCAGTGGATCGGCACCGCCGGCACCGGCAGCATATCGGCGTCGGTAAATCGCGGCGCTGACAATGACGCGATGACCGGCAACGCGGTCATGTATGACGTCCGCAAAATCCTCGCGGTCGGTGGTGCGCCTGACTACGGAAACGACTACGCGACGTCGAACGCGACATTGATCGATATCAGCAGCAGAGCGGCGAACACGCGCACGATCGCGCGATTCTGGAGTCGCCGTGCCCGGTTACTACATGTTATTCGCCGTCGACGCGAACGGGGTACCGAGCGTCTCAACCACGATTCGAATCCACTGATGACACGCGCCTTGAATCGGGCCGCCTTTACGCTCTGCGTGACGGCGGCCCGATTTCTGGTTGCCGTCAAACCGGCGGCACATGGCATGGATTCATCGCGATACCCTCAAACAAACGCGACAGACCTTCAGCGCTTCAGGTCAGTACTCTGAATGACGTCGCGACAACGACTATATTCCAACTCTGCCTTCCGGCTGATCGCCCGCAACGTGCGTGATGAAATGTCCCGTTCGTGCGTGGCTGTTTCAGGCTGTCCGGACCATCATCCTGACCTTGCCTTCTGCAGCATGGGCTCCCCGGTCATCCCCGCTGGGATTGCCGGGACAAACGTCGTTACGGTCTTCACGACAACGATAGCGACGAAGATTGAGGTTTGGCGTAACCACGTCGGCTCCCGGGCAATGGTCATGCAGCAGAAGACCCAACGACCGGTCCAGTTCGAGATCACCGAGCCGACTCGTCAGAGCAAACTGGCGATTAGAATAAAGGGCATCGTTTTGCCCTGTGAAACCGAAACTTCCAGGAGCTTGTCCATGTCCGCACCGAGAATCAGCGTTCTGTTGCCGATCTACAAGGTCGAGGACTATATCGAAGACTGTCTGGATTCCCTGCTGTCACAAACCTGCACCGATTTCGAAATCATCGCCGTCGACGACAGCAGCCCCGATCGCTCAGGTGAAATCGCCGCTCGCCTGCTCGCACAACAGGATCGCATTCCGTGGAAGTTGATCAGAAACACCGACAATAAAGGGCTCGCCGAAACGCGAAAGATCGCTGCATCGGAAGCGCGGGGCGAGTACGTGCTCTGCGTTGACAGCGACGACCACGTCCATCGCGATCTCATTCGCACCGTGCTGCGCGAAGCCGACCAGTACGACGCTGATGTCGTCATTTTCGCCGCCGAACACGTCAGCCCCGATGGCGTCGTCAACGATCGCATCGACTCCGGCGACTGCATCATCACCGGCGTGGAAGCCGTCCAGAAAATTATGGAACTGAAGCTGCAAGCCTTTTGCTGGAACAAACTCGTGCGCCGGTCCATCTTCGTCGCAGCCGAGCATCCATGCGGCCTTATCTACGAGGACCTTTGCGTGTCGGTGCAGACGCTCGCCACCGCGAAAATCGTGCGGCTCATTCCGGACAAGCTTTACTCATACATGTTCCGCGAATCGGCAATCTCGAGACGCTTCAACCCGCACGTCGTCGACCTCTTTGTCATCATTGACGGGGTTGAAAAACGTACCGCGCGTCCCTCCCGATTCCCGACTACAAGCGTCTCTTCTTCCGGCTCAAATACGTCTTCGGATACCGCACGATCGCGTTTCAAGCGGCCACCACCGCGCCGAGCTACCACCTCGCGAGCCCAATTCTATACAGCGTTTCGAAGAAACTGCGCGTGAAGGACCTGCTCGGTATGTATACCGACGGGCGGCCGAAGCTGTCCGTCGTCATGACCATGCTCAAGATCCATCCATGGATCTTCTATTGCTTCGTGAGACGCTTCAATCGCCGCTGACTCAGCAGAATCGGCCATCTGGCACATAACGCTGAACGCGTTGGAAATGCACGCACAACGCTACGGCAAGCGCCGGGAACATGGATTGCACCCTCAGTCGTACTGCGCATTGAGGGCACGAAGCCGCAGCGTGCGCAACGACTGCTGCGGAACTGATTGATACCGGGGCCCCCGGGAATTTGAAATCTATTTTAAGTGCTTATTAATGACAGGTCGGGTCACGCCAATTGACTGCTGTCGATCGAATTGAGTGCGTCTGCGCTTGTTCATGGCGGTGACTACGCACATACGACATATATGATGGACTAAGGCCGCGCTTGTCCAGGAACGGGATGCATCACTGTTGGTAGTCTCGGATGAAAATCGCAACGCACTATCGGGGGTTTCCTCGGCCGACGAAGCCGGGAAGCCGGGGCGCCAGGACTAACTGGCGTCGGCTTGATCGGGCACCCGCTTCCGCGGAAGCCTTACGCGCACTCGCCAGGTGGAATGAAAGACACGTTTCCAGGCGGTCCTCAATCGATGTATTGAAAACGGGCTAACTCATGGCGAATCCACTCCGACAGAACATCGTCGCGCTGACAATTCTGCAAATAGCCAACATGCTGCTGCCGCTTGCAACATTTCCCTACCTGTTGCGCGTTCTGCGCCCGGGACACTTTGGAGCATACGTCTTCGCGCAAGCCATAGTTGGCTATCTCGTGCTGCTGACGGAGTACGGTTTTAACTGGTCATCGACTGCCTACGTCGCACGGGTTCAAAATGATCGGTACGCGGTATCGAAGATCTTTTGGGCAACGCAAGGCGCAAAGGCGCTTATCGCTGTGGTCTACCTCGCCATCCTGCTGTTAGCGGCTTTCTTCGTAGCAAGACTGCGCGAATTGCTGCCGATTTTGCTGGCTACCTATCCGCTCGTTATTGGAACGGTGCTGTTTCCACAGTGGCTTTTCCAGGGCCTGGAGCGGATGATGTTTACAACGATCTCGATCTTGAGCGCGCGGTTGCTACTGCTTCCGCTAACGTTCTTCCTGGTGCACTCGCCGGCCGACACGTGGATCGCCTCGCTTATCAGTTCGACGAGCATGGTTGCTGCCGGACTCGTCGCATCGATCCTGATCGCAAAAAACGGGATGATTATCGCGATGATGCCGAGCAAGGCCGACATCATCGAGGCGCTTCGTGAAGGCTGGCACACGTTCATTTCCACGGCCGCGATCAGTCTGTACACAACCACCAATAGCGTGCTTGGATTTCTTGCCGGAGACGTCGCTGTCGGCTACTTTGGCGTAGCCGACAAGATTCGGAACGTCGCGCAAGCGCCGCTTGGACCGCTCTCGAACGCAATATACCCGCGTGTGAGGGCACTCTTTTCCGAAGACTCCGCAAAGGCGTTTGCGCTGGTGCGCAAGTTGTTTTACTTGCTGGGCTCGACCATGTTACTTGCTTCGGTCGCGCTTTGGGCCGGCGCCGAGTTGATCGTTCGTATCGCAATGGGCCCCGGGTACGAACCGGCCGTCGTCGTCCTGAAGTGGATGTCCCTGATGCCGCTGCTCATCGGTCTGAGCAATGTATTCGGTATTCAGGTGATGCTGCCGCTCGGCATGAAGAAGAAAGTCAGCGAGATACTAATCGTCTCCGGCTTTTTCAATCTTGCCCTTCTCTTTCCACTTGTATCGCTTTACGGCGCTCAGGGCGCGGCAATGTCTGCCCTCGCCACCGAATTTGTCGTCACGACCTCAATGGCTCTCTACCTGATCAAATGCGAAGTTCCTGCTTTCCAGACGAGGATGCACAGAGATGAAATATGACTTCCTTATCGTAGGCGCCGGCTTTGCTGGCGCAGTCTGTGCCGAACGCCTGGCGGCAAGCGGGAAGCGCGTGCTCGTCATAGACAAACGGAATCATATAGGCGGCAACGCATATGACCGTGAAGATGAGAACGGCGTGCTGATCCATCCGTATGGCCCACATATCTTTCATACGAACAGCAAGCGGATATTCGAATACTTGTCGGGTTTTACCGATTGGCGCTTCTACGAGCATCGCGTAAAGGCTTGTATAGACGGGGATCTCTATCCAATACCGATCAATCGCACGACGATCAACACGTTATACGGCCTCGATTTGAACGAGCAGGCCACCGTGGCGTTCCTGGAGTCGGTACGTGAACCGCGAGAAACCATCTCCACCAGCGAGGACGCCGTGCTCGGCAGCGTTGGCCGCGATCTATGCGACAAATTTTTCCGTGGCTACACGCGCAAGCAATGGGGACTCGATCTGTCTGAACTGTCTGCGGGTGTCGCTGCGCGAATCCCAACCCGTTCGAACGACGACGACCGGTACTTCACCGATACTTTTCAATTTATGCCGGCGCAAGGCTACACCGCGATGTTCGAAAAGATGCTTGGCAGTCCAGATATCGACGTACGACTGTCGACCGACTATAACGAGGTGAAAGCGAGTATCGAATGCGGCCACCTTGTGTACACAGGACGGATCGACGCATATTTCGGCTATCGCTTCGGCAAGCTTCCGTACCGCAGCCTGCACTTTCAACACCAGCATCTGAGCGACGTGGAGCGCTTTCAACCGACAGGCACAATCAATTATCCGAACGATCATGAATATACAAGGATTACGGAGTTCAAGCACCTCACAGGGCAACAGCATCCGGGGACTTCGATTGTAAGAGAGTATCCGCGAGCCGAAGGCGATCCGTACTACCCGATTCCACGCAAGGAAAACGAGGCATTGTTCATGCGCTACAGCGCGCTTGCTGAGACAGTTGCCGATATCACTTTTGTGGGCAGGCTGGCGCAGTATCGCTATTACAACATGGACCAGGTCGTTGGTGCGGCGCTCAAGGCCGCAGAAGGACTCATCCAGGGAGCGTGAATAAGGGAGTTCTAGCTGGCAAGCGAGAGCTTGCCTGGGATTGACTGGAACAATTCGGAGCATATGGTTGAACGTGTCTGCCTTCGCCTGCGCATGGGCGCGCCATAGTAGTTGTTTCATGGTTTCGCGCGATCGGCGTCGGTCAAATGCAATTCTTCGCGGTGACTGTCTTTCCGTGTCCCGTAGTCTGCTCTCAACGCATAGGGAGATTGAGAGATGAAAAAGTACCTGGTCGTGCTGAGGTGTGGAGACCGCTCCTTGCATCCGCAATGGTTCAGCGGCGGAAAGACTCCGAGCTTTGATTTGATGCTGAGTTACTACGGGAACAACGAAAATTATGCGGACGTCTTTGCTAAAACCATACATCGATTCAAAGGAACGAAGTGGGAAGGTCTTCACGACTTCATGTTGCGAAACGCCCAATCGATCTCGCAATATCGCTACATCTGGCTCCCGGACGACGATATCCTGACGGACGTTCAAACGCTGAACGAGTTCTTCGAGTACGTGGACCGAGAGAATTTCGCGCTCGCGCAACCGTCTCTCGACGAGAGAAGCTACTTCAGTCACTCAACGACGTTGCAAAACAGGGCGTTCGAATTTCGCGAAACCAATTTCGTGGAGGTGATGGTGCCATGTTTCTCGTCGAATGCTTTGCATGCGATCAAAGACAGCTTTGAACGAACCAAAACCGGCTGGGGTCTGGATTACCTGTGGCCCAAACAGGTCGCTTCACTGGGGAAGGTTGGCATTGTTGACCGTTTTGCCGTGTTCCATACACGCCCGGTCGCTTCGGCTGACCACAGCATGGCATGGTCTGAACTGAATCAGACGCTCGGGCAATACGGGATGCGCGCGTCGATAAAGGTCCGGCGGGGCAGAACACGCGATGCAGGCAAGACATATGCGAGCGGTCGACTCGGCAATCCCACGTTGTTCATCCACGCAGTAAAAGGCAGCCATCCTGTGCGACGGAAAAATGTCATCGCTTATATGGGGTTGTTGAAAGAGTATCTTCCGTGGCTGCACTATACCAAGCGCAAAACGCAGCCATACTATCGGGCTCCGGATAGACGTTCAAGCCCTTTAAAGTGATAACGCGGGTGATTGAGTTGAATGCTGTATCGCTGCTGCGGTGCATTGACCGTTAGCCAAAGCACACCTGCAACCAAAAATTGTCCTGGAGCAATTCGCTGAAAAAAAAGCACGGGAGAAGCGTGAAGGGCCGAGCATCCTCTCAAGCCGCCAGCGCAACATCGACGGCGCTCAGGTAATTCCGAAAACCGGCCTCGTGCAGCGCCATTCGCACCCGCGCGAGTTCGCGCAGCGTGCGTTCGCCACCAGGGTCCGGCAGCGCGTGTGCGAGCGCCCGGCCACGCGCTGTAAAAAGCTCGGCCCAAGGCAACGGTTCACGCTGGGTGTAGTTCTCGAGTTCCTTCGCGTAACGCAACATGCCAGCCGCGTCGCCCGCGGCGAGCATCGCTTCGATGGCGTCGCGGTAAAACCACAGATGATTGTGGCCGACCGCGCCGAGCCGCAGCAGCGCTTCGCCTTCATCGAGCAACCGCGCACGCTCGACGTTCTCGTCTACTGCGCGGCTCAACGCGCTCAGAGTCTTGGGTCCACAAAACTGCGTGCCGACCTCGCGCGAGATCGCGATCGCCTCGCGAAGTTTCTTTACCGCTTCGCTTCTGGATCCGCTGTCCAGCAACAGCCGCCCCTGCATCTCCAGATTTTGCGCCTCGAAGCGGCGGGCGCCGAGTTGTCTGATCAGCCGCAGTTCCCGCTCCAGATGCAGGCGAGCGGCCTGCTCATCGCCCAGTTCCTGGCAGGCGAACACGCCCAGCGTCTCGCACAGCAATTGCGCGCGCGGCTGCCCGATCAACGCGGCCGCGCGTGCCGCAGCAATCGCGTCCTCGCGTGCCTGCCGTGCGTCGTTGAGATAGATCCTGCTGAAGCCTTGCATCGGACGATTGGCCACCTCGATTCGGCCGAGCCCGTGCTTGCGGCTGAGCGCCACGCATTCGCTGAAATGGCAAAAAGCGGTTTGCATGCGTCCTTGTGCGTACGCCGCATCCGCCAGGCCGCCGAGCGCGCGAGCTTGCGCCTCCGGCATCCCAAGGCGCCGTGCATAGGTCAGACCTCGTTCATGCTCGGCGCAGCAGACGTCGATCTTGCCAAGCGGAAAAAGGATGTTGCCGCGCAGGTGGTGAAGGCTTGCCAGGTCGGCCACCCGGCCGCCGCGTTCGGCAATCGTCTGCGCGTCCGCAAGCAGGGCGAGCGCCTCGTCGAGACCTTCGTTCACCCGGAGCCCTTCCGCGAGCCCGAGCTGGCAGTCGCAGCGGGCGTCATCGTCGGGGGCAGCCGCGAGCGCCGCGCGGTACGTGGCGATCGACCCCGCAATATCGCCCAGATCGCGCTGGAGCTCGCCGATGGCGCAGCTCAGCGCGTGGCGGTCGGTGTCCGTCTGCGCGATCTCGAGGCCCCGGTCGGCCAGCCGCAGCGCCGCCTCGAAACGATGGGCGGCGCGCTGCGCGAGCGCCGCGGCGAGATAGGCGGCGGGCGCGCGCTCGTCCTCCGCCCGGTCGAGGTGCTGCGCGTGCAACGTCGGATCGCTATGTGCGAACCATTCGGCGGCGCAGCGATGAAGCTCGCGCCGGCGCGCCCGCAATAGCGTCGCCCATGCGCTCTCCTGGATCAGCGCATGGGCGAACAGGAAATCCTCGCCCTCGGGTAGAACCAGCGCATTGGCGAGCAGGCCGTCGCAGACGTAGTCAGGATCGTCGATGAGCCGGCGCAACAACGCCAGGTCGAAACGCTGACCGATGACGGCAGCCGCCTGGAATGCCAGGCGGTCACGTGGCGCCAACCTGTCCATCCGCGCGAGCACGAGGCTTCGGATCGACGCGGGAACGTTGCCGCTGCTGCCTTCCTCGGCATTGCGCAACAGTTGCTCGAGGAATAGCGGGTTGCCTGCCGCCCGCTCGATGCAGGCGAGCGCGACGCGCTGTGTTGCGTCGATGAAATTGCTTGCGAGGTTGAGTGCCTCATCCTTGCGGAGCGGCCCGAGGTCGATCGTGGCAAACGGGGTGTCGCGGCAGCGTGCGCGCCAGGCTGCATCGATCGGATCGCCTTCCACACGCGAAGTCGTCACGAGTAAGCCCGTTCCATCGACGATGCCCGACGCGAAAGCCGCAAGATAGCTGAGCGCTTCGCGGTCGGCCCAATGCAGATCTTCGACGACGATCATCGTCGCGGATCGCCCGCAGGCGTCCTCGGCCAGTCGTGCGGCGAGCGTCTGCTTGCCACGCTGGCGCGCACCGTGATCCATTGCGTCGTACAGCGCTTGCCACTCGCCGCTTTTGGGCAGATCGAGGAAATCCTGAAGAAACACAAGCTGCTCTTCGTTCACGACATCACGGGCCGCGGCACGCGCGACGGCGGCTTGCCGGGCGTCCGCCGATGCACTGGCCGGCAGGCCGAGCAGGCTGGCGACGATCGCGCGCACCGGGTCCTGCCCCTTGCCAACACCGAAATCGAGCACGAGGCTTTTATGCAGCGTGAAGCCCTGGGTCTGCGCGTAGCGGCGCATTTCGTCGACGAGCCGCGTCTTGCCGATTCCGGCTTCACCTCGTAGATGGAGAACATGGCCGGCGCGCCTCGCCATGCATGCGTGGACGATTCCGTGAAATTGCTCGAGTTCGGCTTCACGGCCGACGAAGCGGCTTCGGTTCGTCGTCACGGGTTCGCTCGCGATGGCAACGAGCCGCCAGGCCCGTACCGGCGTGTCGATGCCCTTGAAGAACTGCTCGCCGATCGCCTCGCACACGACGGCATCGTCGAGCAGGCGCGCCGACTCGTCGGAGATCCAGGTCTCGCCGGCGGGTGCGGCGGCCACCAGCCGCGCGGCGAGGTTCACCGGATCGCCGTGCACCGTGTAGTCCTGGGTGTCGGCGCGGCCGAGCGCACCGGCGACCACTTCGCCGCTCGCGATGCCGATGTGTGCCTGCAAAAGCCGCCCGGCCTGCGCGCCGAGTTGCGTCAGCCCGTCGTGGATATCCAGCGCCGCCCGGGCCGCGCGCAGCGTGTCGGTCTCATGCGAGCGCGGCGCGCCGAACAGCGCCATCACAGCATCGCCGATGTGCTTGTCGATCGTGCCGCCATAGGCGAGGACGACGCCGTCGACCAGCGCCGTGTAGCGGCCGATCAGCGCGCGCAGGTCTTCGGGGTCGAGCGAGCGCGACAGCGCCGTGTAGCCGCAGAGATCGGCAAACAGGATCGTGACCTGCCTGCGCTCGTCAGCAGGCGCAGCGGTGGCGGCGGCCGTCTGCGGCGGCGCCGATGCGCTCGTCACCGGTTGCGCGGCCGCCGCGGCCGCCAGGATGCGCTTGCGATGGCCGAGCGACTGCACCCCGAGTTCCTTCAGATCAGCATCGCTCAACTGCGCGAGCAGTGATACGTCGATGTCGTTCGCCGCGAATGCTTGAGCGTACTGCTCGAGTCCGAGACGCTGCAGCCATTGCGCGATGTCCATATTCGTCGCCTGCATACGATGCCAGCCGGCACACGCGACTGTGCCGCACCAGTTTGGCGCTGGCGCGGCACGATACGCATAGGTCAGATGAAACCCGGGCGCAGCACTCGGCGATGCAATCGGCCCCAGGTCGCCATTCAAGCTGGCCGATGAATACTCAGTGTAGGTCTACAACTCGCAGCGCGCAGGGTGTTTGACAGCCTTTCGAGTCACGACGGATACTGGGCAGCGCGTCCCACCGCGCCCTCGCATTCTTCGGGGAATTCACGTGAAGCCGGGCAACACCGTCTCCCACATCCCGCTACGCTCGCGCTTCGCGGGCCTGCCTGGCGACGTGGCGGCCGGCGCGGTCTCGACGCTCGTGATGCTGTGCTACGCCATGAGCCTCGGCACGATGATCTTCAGCGCCGACCTCGCCCGCTACGCGATGCTCGGCGTGCCCACTGCGCTAGTCAGTTGCGTCGTCACCGCGCTCGTGATTGCATTGACGAGCTCGATGCGGTGGAACATCGGCGGCCCTGACAGCAATGCCGCGGCGTTTCTCGCGGGCGTCGCCGCGGGGGTCGCCAGCAGCGTGCGCGCGGACGGCGGTTCCCCCCAGACCCTCATCCTGACCGTGCTGATCGCGATCGCGCTCTGTTCGCTCGTGACGGGCGTCATCCTCTACGCGATCGGCTCGTCGAGACACAGCCGCTCGTTGCAGTTCCTCCCGTATCCGGTGCTTGGCGGATTCCTCGCCGGAACGGGATATCTGCTGCTGGCCGGGGCCTTCCGCGTGATGACGGGCGAGGCACTGCACTGGCACGTGCTGGCGTTGCTGGCGCACGTTCACTGGCTCACATGGATTCCCGCGCTCGTCGTGGGTGTGATGACCACGGTCCTGACGCGCGCCTGGCAGCACATTGCCGCACTGCCGCTCACGTTGGGTTTCGGCATCGTGCTTTTCTACGTTCTACTGCACATTGCCGGCCTGTCGATTGCCGATGCGCGTGGGATGGGGCTGCTTCTGCCGCGCGTCACGATGCACCTTGCCGCGCTGCCGGAGCTGCACATGGCTGCGCGACTCAGACAGGGTGGCATCGACTGGCCCGCCGTCGCCGCGCATCTTCCGGAGAGCCTGCTGGTCACGACGGTTTCCGCTGTCACGATCCTGATGAATTCGACGGCGATCGGCGCGGTGACGGGCGAGGAAGTCGATCTCAATCGCGAGATGCGGGCCGCGGGCCTTGCCAATCTCGCGAGCGGGCTGCTGGGTGGAATGGTCGGCTACCAGTCGTTCAATCGCTCGATGCTCAATGCGCGCGTCGGTGCCACCAGCCGGGTGGCCGGCGTGTTCGCGGCGCTCGCTTGCCTGGTCATAGTTGGTGCCTCGCCCGGTATCGTGGCGCTCTTTCCCGTGCCGGTACTCGTCGGCCTTCAGCTCTTCATGGGCCTGCGCCTGATCGTGCATTGGCTCGTGGGCGCGTATGCGAAGCTCAGCTGGTACGAGTACCTGCTCGTGCCTGCCATTCTCGGCACGATCATCGCCTACGGCGTAGTAGTCGGCGTGGCCGTAGGCGTCGTCGCGGCGTGTGTGACGTTCACGCTGCTCTACGGCCGGGTCAGTTGTATACGCATGGAATTCGATCTGCGCACACGGACGTCCAATGTGGAGCGCAGCATCGACGAGAGCCAGTCTTTGCGCGAACTCGGTGCGCAGGTCTGCGGTATGTGCCTGCAGGGGTTCCTGTTCTTCGGCACGGCCAATTCGATTCTGCACAGCCTGCGTGGGCGGCTCGCCGCGAGCCATCCGGTGCCGGTCCGTTTCGTCGTGCTCGATTTCGCATCGACTCAGGGCATGGACGCGTCGGTTTCGATCAGCTTCGTCAAGCTAAGGCAGCTATGCGCGGCGAAGAACGCGGACCTGGTGCTGACCGCGCTGCCGCCGCGCTCGCGCGACCTGCTCACGAAGACCGGGACCCTCAATCTCCGGATTCATGAGTTCGACTCGCTCGACGCGGGTCTGGAATGGGTCGAAGACCAGTTGCTCACGGCGAACTCGCGTACGACAGGACACGGCTACGACTTTCACGCGATGCTCGCGCCGCACTTCACGGCCAGCGCGTTGAGCACGCTGCTGGCGTGCCTCGAAGTGCATGACCTGCTCGCGGGACAGGTGCTCTTTCTTCGCGGTGAGCAGGCTGACGCGTTGTATTTCATCGAGCACGGACGTGTCGAGGTCTCGTTTCCGCTCGACGATGGACGCTCGGTCCGGCTGCGCTCGTTCGGCCCGGGGACGGTTGTCGGTGAAATGGCCGTCTACACGCTGCAACAGCGCAGCGCGGACGTGATCGCCGAGACGCCGACGCGGGTTCGCCGCTTGTCGACAACCGCTCTGATGCGACTCGAACAACAGGATCCGGCGACCGCGCAACAGTTTCATCGGTTTCTCGTCAAGATCATCGCGGCTCGACTTGCCGTCGTCGACGAGGCACTGCGTGCGGCGTTGTGAGCGTTGCCCGCCCCGCGCCCTATAACAACCCCGCAAAATGCACCAGCACAAACACAACCGCCCCGCCCGCGATCAGCACCAACGCATTGATACGCGTCCACATCAGGAGCACGGTCGCAACCGCCGCAGTCAGCCACGCCATCCAGCCACCTTCGAGTTCCTTGATCAACACATAAACTGCCGCGAGAATCAGCCCGGCGGCGACGGGTCGCAAACCCGCCTGCAACGCGTTCAGCCACCGCGCGCCTTCGTGCCGGTTCCACACGTGCACGACGCCGTACATCAGAAACGCGGTCGGCCCGAATAGCGCGACGGTCGCGACGAGCGCGCCGCCGAGGCCACCGACCTGATAGCCGATCAGTGTCGCGAGCAGCGAGCCCGGACCGGGCGCGAGCCGCGCGATCGCGAAGTCGCTGAGGAATTGCGCATGGGTCATCCAGTGATGGACATCGACGACCTGGCGCTGCACTTCGGCGATGATCCCCTGGCCGCCGCCGACGGTCACGATCGATAGCGGCGCGAAAACGGAAAACAGAGTGATGAGAGTTCGAGACACGACGAAAGCTATTCCGGAATTTGACTAACGGCGATCCCAGGCGATCAGCGCTGGCGCGCCCCGCGCACGTATTCATAGCCGACGCTCAACGCACCCGCGATCAGCACGGTCCACACCAGCGACACGCGAAACACCGCCGCAGCCGCGAACGTCGCGATCAGCACCAGATACGGAAACACGCGGCGCGGCAGCCGGCGCGCGGCGGTAATCGCCATCGACAGCGACAGCCCGATCGCACCGGCCGCGGCGCCGGCGAGCGCGATATGCGTGAGCGGATACGATGCGATCGCCGAGAAGAACACGCCAAGCAGAATGATCACGACGGCCGGCGGGAAAATGATGCCGCAGAACCCCGCGACAGCGCCGCGCCAGCCGAGCAGCCGGTAGCCGATCCAGATCGCCAGATTCTTCACGTTGACGCCCGGCAGCGCCTGCGACAACGCGAGGCCGTTGAGATATTCGTCTTCGCTGATCCAGTGCCGGTCGTGCACGAACTCGCGCATGAACCAGCCGCTCAACCCGCCGCCGAAACTCGTCAGACCGATGCGCGCGAAGATCAGAAAAAGGCCGAGCGAGGTCACGTCGCGCGGCGGTGGTGCGTGGCGTCGCGCGTCGTGTTCGGGTGTCGATACCGGGTCGCCGACGTCATGCCCGTGGGTGCCTTTGGCCAATGCTCGTCCCTAGTCGTTTTGATCGTGCCGCGCTTGCCGCGCGCCCGGCATGATAGCGGCAGACGTCGCCGACGATGCAGCCGCCGCCGGATGCCGTGGATCATGCAGGTCTTCGGTCGACCACCCGCCGCCCAGATCGCCGAACAGCGACGCCGCATGCAGCAGACGCGATTCCTGCACGTTCAGCGCGGTCTGCCGCGTGGTCAGCTGCGTCGCTTGCGCGGTCGCGACCGTCGTGTAATCGACGGTGCCCGCCTGGTATTCGTTGAACGCGATTTCCGCGCCACGGTCCGCGTCCCGCACAGCCGTTTCGAGCACGACCGCCTGATCGGCGAGAATGCGCAGGCCGGACAGATCGTCCTCGACGTTCTGGAACGCGCCCAGCACGGTGCCGCGATAGTTGGCGACCGTAGCGTCGTAGGCGGCCTTCGCCGCATCGACGTCGGCGCTGCGCAGACCACCGTCGAACAGCGTCTCGGTCGCGCTGCCGCCGAGCGACCACACGTAGTTCGCGGCCTTCAGCAGCCCGGACAGTGGCGACTGCGTGAAACCGGCCACCGCCGACAACGAAATATCCGGGTAATACGCGGCCACCTCGACGCCGATCGCCGCATTCTGCGCGGCCATCTTGCGCTCGGCGGCGGCGATGTCGGGGCGACGCTCGAGCAGCGTCGACGGCACGCCAACCGGCACAGACGGCAGCGCCGGCATCGCGGTGCTATGCGTGACCGACAGTTCCTCCGGGTTCTTGCCGACCAGCACCGCAATCGCGTGCGCGTTCTGCGCGCGCGCGACGCCGAGCGCGATCAGATCGGACTTCGCGGTATTCAACTGGCTGCGCGCGGTGATCACGTCGCTCGGCGGAATCGTGCCCGCGCGATCCTGCTCGCTGACGACGTCGAGATAGTGCTGATACGCGACGACCGTTTCCTGCAGCAGGTCGATGTTGGCGTCGCTGGTGCGCAGCTCGATGATCGCGGTCGCGAGCGCGACCTGCTCGGAGAGCGTCGCATTCGCAAGCGTCGCTTCGGTGGACTGCGCGCTCGCGGCGTTTTCCTCGACCGTGCGGCGCACCTGGCCCCACAGGTCCGGCGCCCAGCTCACATTGCCTTCCAGCGAACCAGCGTTGGCGATGCGCGCCGCGGTGCCGTTCAGCGTCGTTGTCGACGCGCGTTCGCGCGTCGCCGAACCGGTCGCGCCGATGGTCGGAAACAGCGCCGCGTGCGCGGCGCGCACTTCCGCGAGCGCTTGCTGGTAGTTCGCGTAGTCCGCGCGCACGGTCTGGTTCGACACCGCGACGAGCGGTTCGAGTTCGTCGATCAACGGATCGTTGAATGCGGTCCACCACGTGCCCTTCGGGCCGGTTGCGTTCGGCTCGGCCTGGGTCCAGCCCGGCAGCTCGGAGAAAGTGGCGGGCACGCTGACCTGCGGCCGGTGATAGTCCGGGCCCACCATGCAGCCGGCGTTGAACAGCGCCAGCAACGCGACGGCGAGCGTCGCGACACTCGGCAACCCGCAGCGCGGCCCTGTCATTGGTTCAGTGGAAGTCTTCATCGTCATGCCTTCGTATCCGGTTGTCCCGGCTTCGCGCCGCGGGTCCAGCGCAGACCCGCGGACCATCTGACCAGCCGTGCACGCAGGCGGTCGAGGTACAGATAAATCACCGGCGTCGTGTAGAGCGTAAACATCTGGCTCAGGATCAGCCCGCCCATCACGGTGATACCGAGCGGCTGGCGTAGCGAGCCGCCCTGGCCGATGCCGATCGCTAGCGGCACCGCGCCGAGCACGGCCGCGAACGTCGTCATCATGATCGGCCGCAGACGGATCAGCGCGGCCGTGTGGATCGCGTCGCGCGCGGTCATCTGTTGCTGGCGCTGCAACTGGATCGCGACGTCGACCATCATGATGCCGTTCTTCTTGACGATACCGATCAGCAGGATGATGCCGATCATCGCGATCACCGAGAACGGCGTGCCGAAAATCAGCAGCGCAAGCGTCGCGCCGATGCCCGCCGACGGCAGCGTCGACAGGATCGTCAGCGGGTGGATCGAGCTTTCGTACAGCACGCCGAGCACGATGTAGACGACGCCGAGCGCCGCGAGAATCAGCAGCGGCACCACGCCCATCGACTGCGAATAGGCCGCCGCCGCGCCCGCGAACGAACCGTGGATGCTCGCGGGCATGCCGATCTCGCGGATCGTGTCGTTGATCGCCGTGCCCGCCTGACTCAGCGACCCGCCGGCCGGCAGGTTGAACGAGATCGTCGCGGCGACGAGGCCGCTCTGATGGTTCACCTGCGTCGATGTATGGCTGTTCCTGTACGACGTCAACACCGAAAGCGGCACCATCGTTTCGGCGGCCGTGCTGTCCGCGCTGCCGGTCGAGCTGCCGCCCTTGCTGTTGGCGATGCTGTTGTTGGTCGCGTTCGACTGCGCGTCCGAGTTGCGCGAGTTCGTGTTCGACGACGTACTGCTGGTGCTCGCGCGGGTCGAGCTCGTCGCCGACACCGTGCCGTGCGGCATCTGCGTCGCGGCGGTGCCGCTCGGATTGCCCGCGGACGTGCTCAGATAGATCTGGTTCAGCGTCTGCGGATACTGCCAGTACTCGGGCGCGACCTCCATCACGACGAAGTACTGGTTCAGCGGGTTATAGATCGTCGACACGGTGCGCTGGCCGAACGCGTCATACAGCACGTTGTCGATCTGATTCGGCGCGAAGCCGTAGCGCGCGGCGGTCGCGCGATTGATCGACACATAGGTCTGCAGGCCGTTCTGCTGCAAGTCGGAGTTCACGTCGAGCAGCCGTCCGCGCTCCTTCGACAACGCCGCGACGAGCTTCGGCGTCCACGTGAACAGCGCGGCGGAATCGTCGCTCGTCAGCGTGTACTGGTACTCGGCCGCCGACTGCCGCCCGCCGATACGAAGATCCTGCTGCGCCTGCAGAAAGAGCCGGGCGCCCGACACCTCGTCGAGCTTCGGTCGCAGCCGGTTCACGACCTGGGTGGCTGTGGCGTGCCGCTGCGACAGCGGCTTCAACTCGATGAACACGTTCGCGGTATTGAGCGCGCGTCCGCCGGTAAATCCCGCGACCGACTGCACCGCCGGATCTCTCTGCACGATCGACTGCAACTGCGCGAGCTTCTTCTGCATCGCCGAAAACGAAATGCTCTGGTCGGCGATGATCTGGCCGATCAGGATGCCGGTGTCCTGCTCGGGGAAGAAGGTGGCCGGCACCAGCTTCAGCAGGAACACGTTGCCGACCAGCAGCGCGAACAGCAGCACAATCACCAGCAGCGAATGATCGAGCACGGCCGTCAGCGAACGCGCGTAGACGCCCTTGAAGCGATCGAACTGGCGCTCGATCCACCGCGCCCAACGCGCTTTCGAATGACCCGCGTTGTCGCGGCTCAGCACGTACGCGCACATTGCGGGCGTGACCGTCAACGAGATCACCAGCGAAATCAGGATCGCGATCGACAGCGTGATCGCGAACTCATGGAACATCAGTCCGACGATGCCCGGAAACAGGATGATCGGCAGAAATACCGCGATCAGCGACAGGCTCATCGAGATCACCGTGAAGCCGACTTCGCCCGCGCCCTTCAGCGCGGCCTCTTTCGGACTCAACCCCTGCTCCATGTACCGCACTACGTTTTCGAGCACGACGACCGCATCGTCGACGACGAAGCCGGTGCCGATGGTCAGCGCCATCAGCGACAGATTATCGATGCTATAGCCGAGCAGATACATCGGCCCGAAGGTACCGACGATCGACAGCGGCAACGCGACCGCCGGCACGAGCGTCGCGCGCGGCGACTGCAGGAAGATGAACACGACGCCGACCACCAGCAGCACCGCGATGAACAGCGTGCGCTCGGTATCGCTGACCGACGACGTGACCGACTGCGAACGGTCGATCGCGACATCCACATGCACACTGCTCGGCAACGTCGCTTGGATCGACGGCAACACGTTGTGGATCTGCCGCACGGTACTGACCACGTTACTACCCGGCATCGGATAGACGATCACGAGAATCGCCGACTTGCCGTTGAAGAGCCCCGCATTGCGGATGTTTTCGTTCGAGTCGCGCACCTGGGCGACGTCGCGCAACTGCACCGGCGCGCCGTCGCGATACGCGACCACCAGATCGCGATACGGCGCCGCGTGCGTGATCTGATCGTTCGACGTGACCACGTAGCGCTGATCGCCGACATCGATGTGACCCTTCGCGCTGTCGGCATTGGCCGCGCTGATCGCCGCGCGCACGTCCTCCATGCCGACGCCGTAGCTATTGAGCTTGCCCGGCTGCAACTCGACGCGCACGCTCGGCAACGCGCCGCCGCCGAGCGTGATCTGACCGACGCCCTGCACCTGCGACAACTGCTGCTGGATCACCGAATCGGCGGAGTCGTAGAGCTGCGCCTTCGTCAGCGTGTCGGATGTCAGCGACAGCACCACGATCGGCGCGTCGGCCGGGTTGTACTGGCGGTAGCTCGGATTGCTGCGCAAGGTGGTGGGCAGATCGGCACGCGCGGCCTGGATCGCCGCCTCGACGTCGCGCGCGGCGCCGTTGATGTCGCGCTTCAGGCCGAACTCGACGATGATCATCGACGAGCCGACGTAGCTGATCGAGGTCAGCTCCGCGACGTCGGCGATCGTCGCGAGCCGCCGCTCCAGCGGCTCGGCGACCGTCGACGCCATGATGTTCGGGCTCGCGCCGGCCATGTTCGCCTGCACGACGATCACCGGAAACGCGATGTTCGGCAGCGGCGCGACCGGCATGCGGAAATACGCGAGCGTGCCGGAGATCAGGATCGCGATTGCGAGCAGCGTCGTCGCGACCGGCCGCCGGATGAAGATCGCCGGGATATTCACCGCGTGCCCTCCGCGCCGCCGTCCGGCGGGCGCCCGCCCGGCTCGTCGCCGTCGTTGCGCTCAGCGCGTGCGGCGCGCCAGCGGTTCACGCGCCCGGCCATGCGGTCGAAGAACAGATAGATCACCGGCGTCGTGAACAGCGTCAGCATCTGGCTCAGCGTCAGACCGCCAATGATCGCGAGACCAAGCGGCCGGCGCAGTTCCGAACCGGTGCCGGTGCCGAGCAGCATCGGCAGCGCGCCGAGCATCGCGGCGAGCGTCGTCATCAGGATCGGCCGGAAACGCAGCAGCGAGGCCTCGAAGATCGCATCGCGCGGCGCCTTGCCGTGATTGCGTTCGGCATCGAGCGCGAAGTCGACCATCATGATCGCGTTCTTCTTGACGATGCCGATCAAGAGCACGATGCCGATGATGCCGATCACGTCGAGATCCATGCCCGCGAGCATCAGCGACAGCAATGCGCCGATGCCGGCCGACGGCAGCGTGGACAGGATCGTGACCGGATGGATGAAGCTCTCGTACAACACGCCTAGCACGATATACACGGCAACGAGCGCCGCGATCAGCAGATAAACCTCGCTCGACAGCGAATCCTCGAACGCCGCGGTCGCGCCTTGCAGCGACGACGTGATCGACGGCGGCAGGTCGATCGCCTGCTCGGCCTGGTGAATCTCCTTGACCGCGGTGCTCAGCGATGCGCCCTTCGCGAGATTGAACGACACCGTCACCGACGGAAACTGCGCGAGATGGCTGATCACGAGCGGCGCCTTCCCGATCTGGATCTTCGCGATGCCGGAGAGCGGCACCTGACCGGTGCTGCTGGTCTGGCTCGGCAGATACAGATTGCCGATCGACTGCACGGTCGGCATCGTTTCAGGCTTCGCGACCAGAATCACGCGGTACTGGGCCGACTGCTCGAAGATCGTCGACACGATGCGCTGGCCGAGCGCGTCGTACAACGCGTTGTCGATCGTCGCGGGCGTGATGCCGAAGCGCGCGGCCAGTTGCCGGTTCACTTCGACGTTCACGCTGAGGCCGTCGCTGTTCAGATCGCTCTGCACGTCCGACAGCGACGGAATCTGCTTCAGGCGCGCGACGAGTTCCGGCACGTACTTCTGGAACGCCTGCTGGCTCGGTCCGCGCAGCACGAAGCTGTACTGGTTCGGCGACACGGTCGTGTCGAGCGTCAGGTCCTGCTCGGGCTGCATGAACAGCTTCACGCCCGGCACGTGCGCGACTTCCTGCGCGAGCCGTCGCGCGATTTCCTGCGCGGTGTCGGAGCGCTTGTCGCGCTCGCGCAGATTGATCAGGAAGCGGCCGTTGTTCAGCGTCGCGTTGGTGCCGTCGATGCCGACGTACGACGTCAACGACACCACGTCCGGGTCTTTCAGGACTGCCTCGGCGAGCGCGCTTTGGCGCTGCACCATCGCGGCATAGGAGACCGAGTTGTCGGCGACGCTGATGCCCTGGATCACGCCGACGTCCTGCACCGGAAACAGACCCTTGGGAATCACCATATACAGGATGCCGGTCAGCACGACGGTGGCGATCGCGACCATCAGCGTCAGCGTCTGATGATCGAGCACCCACCGCAGGCCGCGCTCGTAGGCGGCGAGCGTCTTGTCGAACAGGCCCTCGCTGATGCGCTCGAAGCGGCTCGGATGGCGCTCGGCCTGAGCGCGCAGCATCCGCGCGCACAGCATCGGCACCACCGTCAGCGACACGACCGCCGAAATCACGATCGTGACCGAGAGCGTCACCGCGAACTCGCTGAACAGGCGTCCGATCACGCCGCCCATGAACAGCAGCGGAATCAGCACCGCGATCAGCGAAATGGTCAGCGACAGAATCGTGAAGCCGATCTGCCCCGCGCCCTCGAGCGCGGCTTCGAGCGGCGACATACCCTCCTCCAGATAGCGCACGATGTTCTCGATCATCACGATCGAGTCGTCGACCACGAAGCCGGTCGCGATGATCAACGCCATCAGCGACAGGTTGTCGATCGAGTAGTTGAGCTGGTACATCACCGCGAGCGTGCCGATCAGCGAGACCGGCACCGAGATGCTCGGAATCAGCGTGGCGGGCACGTTGCGCAGAAACACGAAGATCACCGCGACGACGAGCACGATCGCGAGAATCAGCTCGAACGCGGCGTCCGCGACCGACGCGCGGATCACGCCGGTGCTGTCCGACACCACGGTCACTTTCATGCCGGCCGGCAGCGTCGATTCGAGTTGCGGCAACTCCTTCATGATCTGGTTGACCGTCTGGATCACGTTCGCGCCCGGCTGGCGCTGCACGTTCAGCACGATCGCGGGCGAGCCGTTGTACCACGCGCCGCGCTCGACGTCCTGGGCGGCCTGGCTCACGCGCGCGACATCGCGCATGAACACCGGCGAGCCGTTCTGGTAGGCGACCACCGTGTCCAGATAGTCCTTCGGATCGGTGATCTGATCGTTGCCGTTGATCGTGTAGTCGAGGTCGGGGCCGTCGAAATTGCCCTTCGGCTGGCTCACGTTCACGTAACTGAGCAGCGTGCGCAGGTCGTCGATATTCAGGCCGTAGGCGGCGAGCTTGTGCGGATCGGCCTCGACGCGGATTGCGGGCACGTTGCCGCCGCTCGTCGTCACGACGCCGACGCCCGACACTTCCGAGATCTTCGTGCCGAGACGATTGTTCGCGACGTCTTGGAGTTGCGTCAGCGACATCGACTTCGACGTGATCGCGAGCGTCAGGATCGGCTGGTCGGCGGGATTGACCTTCGCATAGGTCGGCGGAGCCGGCAGGCCCGACGGCAGGTAGCTGTTCGCCGCGTTGATCGCCTGCTGCACATTCTGCTCGGCGATATCGAGGTTCAGCGACAGATCGAACTGCAGCGTGATCACCGACGCACCGTCCGAACTGTACGAGGTCATCTGTTGCAGGCCCGGAATCTCGCCGAGTTGCACCTCGAGCGGCGCGGTCACGGTGGTCGCCATCACGGTCGGGCTCGCGCCCGGATAGAAGGTCTGCACCTGAATCGTCGGATAGTCGACGTTCGGCAGCGACGACACCGGCAGCACGCGCATCGCGATCAGACCGACCAGCACGAGCGCGATCATCAACAGCAGCGTCGCGACCGGGCGAAGAATGAACAGGCGGGAAATATTCATCGGCGCGGCGGTCCGTTACGACGAAGCGGCTTCGGACGCGGCCGGCGCAGGCGTTGCCGCCGCAGCCGACGCTGGCGCGGCCTCGGACGCGGCAGCGGGCGTCTTCGCGCCGGTGGCGGCCGCGCCGCTCGCCGCCGCGGGAGACTTCGGATGCACCGGCTGGATCTTCGCGCCGTCGTTCAGACGATCGGTGCCGTCCGTCACGACCTGGTTGCCGGCCGCGAGCCCCGACAGGATTACCGTGTTCCTGCCGTCGCTCGGCCCGATCTTGACCTTGTGCACGGACACCGTGCTGTCCGGATTGACCAGATAGACGAAGTCGCCCGGCGCGCCGGACTGCACCGCGGCGGTCGGCACCAGCACCGCGTTCTGCATCGTGTCGACGAGCAGCTTCACGTTGACGAACTCGTTGGGAAATAGCGCCTCGTCGTCGTTCGCGAAGATCGCGCGCAAGGTGACGGTGCCGGTCGCGGTCGCCATCTGGTTGCTGAGCGCGTACAGCGTGCCGGTCGCGATCTCGTGCGAGTTGTCGCTCGAAGACGCGGTGACCGGCAGCTTCGCGCCGCTGTTCACACGCTGAACGATCGATGCGAGCGAATCCTGCGGCACCGTGAACTGCACCGTGGTCGGCTTCACGGTCGTGATGACGACGATGCCCGTCGACGACGACGCGGTTACGTAGTTGCCGGGATCGACGAGCCGCAAGCCGACCTTGCCCGCGATCGGTGCGGTGATGCGGCAATAGGCGAGGTCGAGGTCGAACTGGGCGATGTTGGCGAGGTCGGCCTTCACGGCCGCTTCGTCCTGCTGCACGAGGAACTGCTGATCCGCGAAGGTTTGCTGCGCGATCGACTTGCGCTCATTCAACTGCGTATAGCGCTCGAGATCGGCGCGCGCCTGCGCGAGCGACGCGCGGTCTTTCGCGAGCGTCGCCTCTGCCTGCTGCTTGCTGATCTGATACTGGCGCGGATCGATCTGCGCGAGGAACTGGCCTTTCTGCACCTCCTGGCCTTCGTGATAGCCGACCTCGGTCAGATAGCCGCTCAACTGGGGCAGCACGGTCACGGTTGCGGTGGGGGTGACAGTGCCGAGCTCGCTCAGCGTGACCGGCATCGAACCGAGGGTTGCCTGCGACACCGTGACGACGATCGCCGCGTTCTCGCGCACCGGCTTCTTGCGCGTCAGCAGATGAACGACGACGAGCGCGACGAGGACGAGCACGATAACCGCGAAGATGGTGAGCCCGCGTCGTGAGTGCTTCGGCGGCGGGGACACGGTTTCGCTCATGTTGCTCTCCGGGAACGGATAGGGGTGTTGATATTCGGTGGGAAGCTTGTCCTCTGACGGGACTGCGCAAAAGTGCCATGGTTCGCGCGCGTTGTCATCAGTCGACGTCCTCTGGACGCGTTGTTATGAAGACGTAAGGAAACGGGCGATGGCTCGAATTCGGGCATGCGTGAATGTAACCGGCTTGCGCCGGGCTTGAGTTACAGCGGTGCAACATGTTGGCCAATGGAAGGGTTGGGTCACCGACCGGGGTGGCACGTGCGAGGCGGATACCCGTAGGAGTCGAGCTTTGGGCGCGGCGGGACATCGCAATATGCGGTAACAGACGACAGCCGATTGAAAAGCGGGCCCTGCGTCCAGAACCGTCACAAACGCTCGCTATCATCCCAAGCCAGCGTCGCGCGCGCCGCGACCACAACGACACTTCACAACGTCACGCCGATGTCCATCACCGTCAATTTCCCCGCCGAAGTCCGCGACTGGATCGCCGCCAATCTCACGCGAGGCGTCGCGCCGCAAGCGATCGTCAACGAGATGGTCGCCCGCAACAATGCGGCCGAACTCGCCTCGGCGATGGTCGATGCGGTGTCGTCGGCGTTTATGTATGGCACGCCGCTGCCCGGCGACAAGCTCGAAGTCGGCGGCGCGCCGCTCAGCTATGAGCCTGAGCCGCTGCGTGTACCCGACGGCCCGCTGATCCAGCTCGGCGAGCGCAGGGTGCGCGTGCTGTCGCGGCTGCAGCGGCCGGCCGCGGTGCATCTGGCCAATTTCCTGAGCGGCGACGAATGCGAGCAGCTAATCGCGCTCGCGCAGCCGCGGCTCGACCGCTCGACCGTCGTCGACCCGGTGACGGGGCGCAATGTGGTCGCTGGTCATCGCAGCAGTCACGGGATGTTTTTCCGTCTTGGCGAGACGCCGCTGATCGCGCGCATCGAAGCGCGCATCGCGTTGCTGACCGGCACGCCGGTCGAGAATGGCGAAGGTCTGCAAATGCTGCATTACGAGGAAGGCGCGGAGTCCACGCCGCATGTGGACTATCTGATCACTGGCAATGAAGCGAATCGCGAGTCGATCGCACGCAGCGGCCAGCGCATGGGCACGCTGCTGATGTATCTGAAGGATGTGGAAGGCGGTGGCGAGACGGTGTTTTCGCAGCTCGGCTGGTCGGTCGCGCCGCAGCGCGGGCATGCGCTCTATTTCGAATATGGGAACCGCTTCGGGCTGTGCGATCCGGGTTCGCTGCACGCGAGCACGCCGCTACGCGCGGGGGACAAGTGGGTGGCGACCAAGTGGATTCGCACGCGGCGGTTTGTGGCGCGGGATCAGGGGTGAGGTGTCAACACGGATTCCAGGTGTGTCCTTGCCGCGAGCCCGCTTATGAACTGCCTAACGTCGTTCTGTTAAGCGGCTGAGCGGCATTTTTGTTTTTGGCGCAAACCGGTTGTAGACGGGACGCGGCGATGTTAGCTTTCATCGCCTTGCTGGTTGATGACCTGCGCCTGCTTGTTGGATCGCGGCCTTGCTGAAAGCCAGCATCAGGTCCCGAACCTCGGGGTGTGTCATCGGTCCCTTGACCAGCTCGTCAAGCAAACCTTCCGGCAGGGCAGGCAGCGGCCCTCGGGCCGCTGCCTGAGAAGCCACGGTACGTTTCTTCTTCGTCGGCATATCCATGATCTTTTACCTCATGATATGCCTCGCCCATGAAATGACGGATAGGTCCTCAGGCGCTCCTGCGGTGTCCTGCCAGGAAGAACCGGCCTCCCTGACGCCCCGCCTCCCCGCGAAGCAGCAGGTATTCTTTCCGCATGTATTTGTCGAGCCGATTCCCGATGAGGTTGCGCGACTAATCGAGCAAGGCAACTACAACCTGCGGGCGTGGAGACTCTATGGGGACCTTACGCCCGTTGAGGCGGCTGAACTCGCGGGCCTCTCCCGCGACACGGTTCTCTGGCACGAACGCGGCTACAACGTGCCCAGCGTCGAGACACTGAAGCGCTTCGCGGACGTGTACGACTGCACGACCGGGCAGTTGACCCCGCAACCTGGCTCCTGCACCAAACCCTACCAGTCCGGGCCTGCCCCAAAAGTCCATGTGGCCCAATTTGCACCCGACGACACCGAGTATCCCCACGCCGTGACGGCGCACCTGATCGATGGCAAATCCCCGATTACCGCCTGGCGAATGTACCGGCACATGACTATCGACCAGTGCGCCAAAGCCTTTGGCTGTACAGCCCGGACCTTCAAGGGCATGGAAGCGTTACCCGTGCTGCGCGAGCGGACACGAAAGAGACTGGCGCTTGTCCTTTCCTGCAAGCCTGTGCAGTTGCTGCGCCCCCCGAGGTCTTGAAATCGAAAATTCATCACGGCCCGGCGCTTCTGCGCATCGAACAGAACACCGTGCAGCCCGTAACGATAACGCGCCTCGCGCGCACCTATAGCGCCGGAGAAAAATTTATGGAAAGGCGAGATTCAGTTGCCAGCACAAGCATAAGACCGCTTCGTTCCTGCACATACCGGTGCAGAACGGAAGTGAGAAATGTGCTGACCGGTGCGCAGCGCCCGCGCACGTCCGCAGCCACCCTGGATGGATAGCATCGCGTTGTAACGCGTCGCGGTCCCATCCTCGGACCGCGACGTGTGTGGTAATGCCCCGCACCTTCGTGTGCGGGTTTTTTTTGCCTTTTGGAGGTAGGGAAATGAGGCTTGGTGCAAATTGTCTCCCATGTGCGTACCTCGGATGGACGCGAACCGAGTTCACGTATCGTTTCGCACCCGCCACGTTCGACCATAACAACAGGAAGCGCTGCTACGACAATCTTCGCTCGCTCGAAGTGCGAAAGCAGCATTCGTCAGAATTGCTCGCGTGGATGGAACCTGTGCTGAGAATCAGCGCCGCCGTGTTGCAGACCGACGAACTGACGGGACTCTTGCCTGACGCGCTGTCGTCGTTGCGTGCCCGGTATGCCGGCCCGCCGATGGATGCGCTGACGGTGGTGGTGAACCGGTGCTGTGATGGCGTCGAGCCGACGTCTGATCAATACCGCGCCGTCATGGAACAGGCGGATAAAGCCGGCAACCGCGAAGCGGTGTTGCAACTGCTGGAGAAGATCCCAGCAGAACGGCTCAAGTGGCATCATGGTGGATCGTCCCTGAGGCCCACTCTCTGGAATCAGGCGTAACCGCGAAAGGCCCGCTCGCCGGGCCTTTTCGTGGGGAAGAGCCCCCGCTGAAGCGGGGCGCAACACGTAGCAGAAATGGTCTAGTTTCTTAGGACTTCCTGCAATTCCTTGACTCTATCTTTCGTGATATTTGTCATACACTCCCAAAAGAAAATGTAGCGCTCGGCGGCCTCACCCATCATATAAGTTTCGGTGTAACACTCGTTATCGCGGTACTGTGTCCAAGCGTCTTGCGACTTCAAAAAGTAAGGCAGGGCTAACGGTTCGTCCTCTGCTTTAAGTGACTTGTCATTGCCTCTAATCTTGGATTTCGCCGATCGCAGGATTTTATCCAGTGCACGGGCCGCATGATCGAATTTGCGGTGCGAACACTGCGCCAAGTCGTCATTGCTCGCATGCTCCCCGGTGTCACACATACGCACTACATCGGCGGCGCTATGACCTGAAAAATACTGATCCGGCGATTTAAAATAGTGATAATCGAATTTGCCAGAATACACGGTCTTAGCGGGTGCAATGATCGGAGCGATCGCGAGTGCGAGTGCGAGTGCGAGTGCGAGTGCGAGTGCGAGTATTAGACTAGTGCGATGAATCATAGACCCCCGCCTCAAACATTTCCGCTTCACGGTGCCGACGCCGCAGTAACCCCTTAAGCGGGTGTCCCTTCACCGTGGCGTACTGCCTCATCTTATCACCTACCTTGTTGTAATCACCAGTATTAACAAAATCGAGCAAACTGTCGCCATGATGCTGAAGGTTGTACATAAAGCACACGAGTGCATCGTATTCAAATTGAAACAGCGGGAGCCGAATTTTTCTATTGATCGCATTTTCCGCCCACTTGACATCCTCCTTAAGTAGTGTTTCGGCCTGTGCTTCGGTTATTCCTTTCTGAAATGGCTTTTCCGATGCGGCGCCGGATATTTTTCCCAGATGAACAAGGTGCCCATATCCAACCGTTGCATTTCCGGTTTTACTGCCGTCGTTGTCATACATGGTTGCGCTGAACTGTTCCCAACCTTTAAGAAACTTGGTTCCCTGCGCGGAAAATTTCCACGGCTTACACAAGCGCGAAGAATATACTGTGACATTTGAATTAGGATCAATATTGGTTACGCATTCGTGCAGCGGGTCAGTCACATTTACTCCGTTGTATGAGCTATTTCCATGCGAGAATTGTTAGACAGACTCGCGGTGTCCAAAATAGATACGCACCGCTTGCGCGCCGTCTGTCTTGTGCCGCTGTGTACGTCCGATGGAATCAGTGACGCCGCGCGTTAGGAAACCTCGCCACTCAATCGTGTAATACGTGTCGGCGAGTGGCGATCCGTTGGCATCGCGAAGCGTGAACTCTTCATCGAACAGGCCCGCAGGTCGAGTGCGACAGCGGCATCCCTCGCCTTGTCCTAAAGCCTGCCTCATGTCGTAACCGGATGGGAGAGCCCTGATCGCATTAATCGGAATCCGCTCCCCGGATTCTTGGTTAATCGTCATTGCCTGAGGCATATCAGGCCACGCTTTGTATATCTTGAACGTGATACGACAATCAAGACATTCCCGGCTATCTGATCCTTCGAACATATCCGCAAAGCGAGCCTTCATTTCTTCAATGATCTCCTTTGCGGAGCGCATCCTTTCGTACATTGGACCCTCCATAGGTTAATTCGCGCTCTCAGACCATCAGACCATTGAGAACGCGTAAGAGCATCAGCAGTGATCCTCCGCGTTATGGTTCAGATCGAATACAACCAAGCCTATTCGATGGAAAGAATTCGCCGGTTCCGGCGTTCAGCGCCACTGCGGACGGGATTAGCGGGAAGTTCGAGTAGACTGAATAGGTGATACGGTAAAACAGGCACTCTTCCTTGCCTCCGGATCCTTCCTCTTGCTGTCGTCTCATTTGGCCTCTGCTGTTTTTCCAGAACACACCCGACAAATTAACCATCTAAAACGCGACACGGTCAACGACTTTAATTCGAGATAAACCCGTTTTGACAAACATTGACAATGATTTCGGGTATCTCATTTTCAGGTGCATCTTTCCGTTGTCGCGGCCCAACGAATAAAGGCGGCATTGAGCCGCCTTCTCCGAAAGCGATCGGCGCCAGTTAGTGCTTTGTCCACGAAGCGTCCATAGCCGCCAGTTTCCCGTTCGCGCCCTGCGCAGCGTCAGCGAGAATCGCTGCGGCGTCCGCCGGTGTCAGTTGGCGGTTAGGAAGTCCCTTAGCGTCGAGCGCAAGCACCGTGAACAGTTCCTGATCGCAGCGGTTGGTCGCATGGTAGTTCTCGCCGATCTGGATCATCAGCTCCAGCAGGTTGCGGTGTTCGTGTCTTTCCTCGACAGTCACAGCAGGACTCCTGCACATCGAGGTCGCAAGTGCAATCAGATGTCGGAGTTGCTGCCCCTGCCGGTCGCAAAGATGGAAGGCGGCAAGCGCGAGACGTTCATACTGTAGAGCGTCTACAGGGGGACGGGAGGGAGATGGCTGCTTTCTGGTGGGTTTGGTCATGCGCGGTCCTGGTTATCGTGAAGGACCGCCCGGACACATAGGGAGGTGGTGAGCGGGCACAGTGACAGGGTTGGCAGACCGGACTTGAAGACCAACGACCGGCAGGCGCGAGCGCCTCCCTGCCAAGGCCCGCCCGTAGAAAACAGACGTGCAGAGGCAGAGGCAGAGGCATCGCCTGCGGGGCAGGCGTGCCGGTCTTCAAATTTTTCAGGCTGCCAAGCCCGATCCGTCGATGTTTTGACGGAATCCCGATTATAAACGGATGCCTCAGCATTGACGATTATTGGGATTGTGCGCTGTCGCGAAGGCTTGACGGGACCTTCACCGTGCCCGTATGACCTTCAATGCCGCTCACGGTGTTGTCATTTCCTTCGGAACGGGGTTTCGGCGCGCGCAGCGCCGCCGGAAGAATGACTGCCTGGTCGCTACCGCCGAATGTGCGGGAGCACGGATTCCAGATGCACCACTACCCCTTCCAAGCCAGGGGACCCGCTTAAGAGCTGGCGGTGTAAAGCTGTCTTCTTTGCCTACTTTCTTTGCAGCAGCAAAGAAAGTAGGTGCCGCCCCGCACAGGGGCAACGCCAATAGACCGATAACAAAACAAGGAAAGGCCAACGCACCCAGAACAACGAAAAAACAGCCCCCGCCCTGCCAAAGGGTGCCCACTAACCCACCCCAACCCTCACCGCCGAAAAACCTCATCAGCCACCCAACCCGCATCGGTCAGATGCACCCCCTCCCGCAACTGCATCGTCCCCGCGCCTTCAATCACGCGCTTGACCATCGGAAACACACGCTGCGCGTCCTGGTCCTTCGCCCACGGCGCCGGGTCGATCTTGTACGTGTAGATCACCGACGTCACCGTCTTGCCATCCATCTGCATCGGCCGTTCCCAGCCGACCACCTTATCCAGCGACAGCGAAGCCGCGCAGAAATCGGCCGGGTGCGTGACCCGCGACGTCGCGGTCGCGACCACTTCCGGGATATGCAGATAGTACTTCTGGCCTTCCGGCGTCAGCTGATACTGCCGCGCCGACGCGGTGATCTTCTTGCCGTCCGCATCCACGCGTTCGACCAGCATGTCCTTGCCCACCACCAGCCCGAGCTTTTCGAGCACCGGCATCTGGACCGCGTCGCGCGTGCCGTTGGCGCGGTCTTCAGTCGTCGTGTAGATCGGCCAGTCGTATTTGGCGAGGCACAGATGGCCGCGCTCGGCCAGGTAGTCGTTGATCGTGGCCGTGAAGTTTGCCTGATTCGCGTCCTGGCTCTTGTCGTGGCAGCCAGCGAAAAGCGTCAGGGCCATCAGGGAAAGCGCGCCGCCTGCGAGGCGGGCGGCGGTGGAGCGTCGCATCATGTCGTCGTTGCTCAGGTTGAGTTGCTTTATTGAAAGTCGTCAGTTCACGCAGGCGCCGCTCGTCGGCGTCGTGGCGGGCGGTTGATAGCCGTCCGTCAGCGTGTTCATGAAACAGACCAGATCCGCAATGTTCTGCTGCGTCAGCTGCGGCGTCGAGTGAACCGGCCGCGCCTTCGCGCCGTCGGCCGCGGTCGTGCCGCCCGCATCGGTCTGGCCCTGGCCCATCGGCAGTTCTTCGTCGATGTTGCCTTGGTACGCGGTGGGCAGATCGTTGAACGGCGTAGCCGTCGCGCCGGACGCGGCGCTCGGGAACAGCGCAAAGGACGGGTTCTGCACGATGTTGCCGCTATCGCCGCCGCTGCTCGGATACCAGTACTCGGGGTTCGTATCGCGTGTGTTGTAAAAGTTGAGCACCTGCACGAGCGAATGGAACACGCCGTTGTGGAAGAACGCGGTTCGCGTCGCGACGTTGCGCAGCGTCGGCACTTTGAAGCGGCCGCAATAGGGATCGGGCACGTTGACGCCGGTGAACGAATCCGGACCCGCGCCGCTCGTCGCGCTACCAGGCGTGTGGATCGTGTTCAGCGGACCGCACAGGCCCAGGTCGTAGTACGCGGTGTTGGTATTGCTCGGGATAGGGTCGGGATTGTCCGGTATCGACGTGTCGTTGCGCGGCACACCGATCGCCTGATACGTGAAGTCGGTCATCAAACCCACCGAGCCGTTGAAGTTCGCGCCCGCGTAGTGGCAGGCCACGCAACCGGCGCCCTTGTCGGTGTCGTTGAAGAGTTCGAGGCCGCGCAGTTCGGCCGCCGTCAGCGTGCCGCCCAGCTTGTTGGATTCGAACAGGTCGAACTTGCTCGAATACGGCGCAAAGCTCGGGTCTTCGGTCTCAAACGCCTGCAGCGCGAGACCGATGTCGGTGAGCGCGGTGTCGGTATTGGCGAACACGCCCGAGCCGAACGCCTGTTGAAACAGCGACGCATACGACGCGCCCTGCACGGCCTTCACGACGTCGACCGCCGACGCATTGTTCATTTCGAGCGGATTAAGCAGCGGCATCGATGCCTGGGTGGCAAGCGTCGTCGCGCGTCCGTCCCACATGAAGCCGCCGCCGGGCGCATTCTGCGTGATGCCGTCGGGGTTGTCGGCGACGTCGTTGTACGGCGGCGTCATCGACTTGTAGCGCAGCGAGGGCACCGCGCGCTGACCCACCAGCGACGGATCGGAGCCGAGCTGCACGGCGAGGCTGTTGGGCGGCCCGTACGCATATTGCGGGTTATGGCAGGTCGCGCAGGCCATGTTCTTGTTGCCCGACAGGTTCTGATCGAAGAACAGCTTCTGGCCGACCTGCGCCGCGGCGCTCAGCGTGACCGTCGCGGGAGGCGCGACGCTCGTCGTGCCGCCGCTGCCCGACGACGACGTCTGGCTGGAGCCGCCGCCGTCGCTGCCACCGCCGCCGCATGCGGTCAATATCAGGGAGAGCGCGCACAGCACGCTCAAAGCAGGTGTTCGCATGATGTCCTGGTACGTGAATCCGATTGCCGGGCGGTCCTGGCTGGGCCTCGTGCAGGGCCTGGCTAACTGCGCGTACCGCTAAGGCCGCACGGCAATGGGACGAACGGAATGGAAAACTGCCGGACCACTCGACAGGTGGGCCGGCAGCAAGCGCTTGTCGCATCTGGCCGCGATACAAGACGGCGAACCGGCTCGTATCGCATGCGGATTGGCTCCTTACTTCGCCGACTTCAGCGACCAGACGTTGGTCTGGGTCGCGTCGGGGCCAGGGCCACGCGATGCCAGCGACGTGCTCGTCACGTCAACCGTGTTGAGCTTCTGCGTGTAGGTCGCCGGCGTGATGTACGCGTGGTTCATCGGACGGACCGAGTCGAAGTGCGTATCGGCGCTGCCCGCGAGTTCCGGCAGATTCGCGATGTTCGCCGCGATGAACGACTCCGTGTACTTCGCACGAGCGAGGTACGTGCCCGGCTGCTGCGGGTCGGCGATCTGGAACATGTCCTGCAGCGTGCGAACGAACGAGAAGTGGCTGTACTCGTCGCTATCCACGACGTTCGGGTTCGCCTGGTTCGTCGCCACACCGAACACCGAGTTGCCGTGACCATGGTTGCCCTGGTTGTACAGCACGGTCGTCGTCGGCGTGTACTTGCCGTTCGCGAACGACAGCGGTTGCTGGTTCACGTTCGACGTAACCGGATTCCAGCCGCAGCAAGCGGTCGAGCTGCCTTCGCCTTCGTCGAACATCACGACGATCGCGACCTTGCGATTCGGGTTGGTCCAGATCGGCGAAGCCTGGATCTTGGCGACCACCTGACGCACGTAGTCATCACCGCGCTGCACGATCGCGGTGCTGCCGCCCGTGCATGACGGATCGGAGCCGGTGCCGTGCATGTCGTCGCACTGATCGGGCATGACGAAGTTCACGTTACCCACGTCGCCGGTCGCGAGGTCGGTGCTGAACTGGTCATAGTTGTAGTTCGCCGGGATCGGGTAGGCCTGCGACTTCGCCAGGTCGGCGGCCGAGTACTGCGTACCGAACATCGTGCGGTTGTCGGCGTGGAACTCCGGCAGGTTACGCGTCTGCTGATAGGCCATGCCCGGATGGTGCTTGGTCTTGTACAGCGCGCCCGGCATCGCGAAGGCGGTGCCGTTGCTGCCCGGACCCTTGTAGGTGTCCGAAATCGTCGGCTCGGCAATACTGTCCGCGCGCGGGTCCTGGCCCGGGTTCATCGACTCGCTATAGGTACGCCACGTCATGCCCGCTTGCGACAGCAGCGAGAAGAGGCTCGGCGCCGAGACGTTGTGGTTCGCCGCAGAGCCGGCCGTCGTGCAGGCGGCGCCGGTCAGACCCGTCAAGTGCGAAGTGTCTTGCGGCGGCAGTGCGCCGGTCGCGACAAGCGGCTGGCCGTCCGAAGCGGTACCGCCTGCGAATGCCACGTCGGTCGGTGCGTTGGCGCCGGTCGTGCCCGCGCCGCAGCCCCACCAGTTGTCGTCGACGATACCCCAGTCGTCCGCGCCGCCGAGTGCCGTGTAGTTCGGCTCGCTCGGGTTGCCGGTCGAGTAGTAGGTCGTGAACTGCGCGTTGCTGCTCAGGAACGTGTTGATATACGGCGCGTTCGTCGAACCGAGAATACCCGGCGTGCCCGTGACCGGACCCACGCTGTGGTTCTCGAGCATGATCACGAACACGTTGTCGTAACGCGGAATGCCTTCGACGTTGAACGCGGCTTGCTGCGACTGCGCGTACGTGATCGGTGCCTGCGTCTGCGTGGACTTCACGGCCGTCAATGCGGTCACGCCGGTTACGCCGACGATCGACGGATCACCGCCCGCCACCGCGAGGTTGTCCGGATACAGGTCGCCGCGATCGAGCTTGGTCGTCGCGTACGTGTAGCGGTTCGCGAGCTGGTTGTCTTCGAACAGCACGGCCTGCTGCTCGGCACCCGACAGCTTGTTCACGTCGCCGAGCGCGTCGGCGGCGGTGACCGTCACCGACGATGCGCCGAGTGCCGGACCCGTCAGGCGCGACGCGACGTTGGCCTTCTCGGTCGCGTAGCTGGTGCCGTTCGCTTCGACGAGACGCTGCACTTCCGTCGACATCGGGCTGATCACGATGTTGGCAGCGCCCTGGTCGGCGATCTGCGCAGCCGAGGCGCGCAGGATCACGTGGCTCGCGACAGCCGCGCCGCTTGCGGTGTTGGTTGCCTTCGTGCTGACGTCGGCGATCAGCTGACCGCTCGCGCTCGATTGCAGCGAGAAGTGGCCCTTGCTGTCGGTCGTCGTGCTTACTTCACCCGAATCGCACTTGCCGTTGCCGTTCGTATCGAGGCAGACGGTCGCGCCGGCGTAATAGCCCGCTTTGATCGTCGGGTTACCGGACGTGTTGCCCGGCACGAAGTTGGCGGCGGTCACGACGCCCGCATAGGTCGTCGGTTGCGTCGTGCCGGTGCTCGCCGTGTTGTTATGGTCGGAGCCGCCGCAGGCTGCGAGGACGCAGGCTGCCGCGATTGAAGTAAGAATCAGAGTGGTGCGTGATGTTGGACTGACCGACATTGTGGGAACCCTGTTGGTTTGGATTACGACTTTTCCGCCCTATTAAACAAATCCGTAATTTTTTACGCAGCAGGATTATCTGGCCGCAATGTTCCCTTTTGATGACATGGAACTTTGACTGAACTTTTCTATCGCCTCGTCCCGTTGAATAGCAAAGCGCATGTTTCATCGAACTGAAATGTCGGTTTGTTATTTGCGCGTGTATGACGCGCGTCGCCGGCGCGTATGTCGCGTGAGGGTGTGGGTGTTGCGATGGGATGGAGTCGACAGACCCGGTGGTGCCGGGTTGCCGTCAACGGGATCGCTACGACGAATGTAGCGTGGAGGGGGATCGACTGGAGTCAGGACGGCTCGCGCGAGCCGGTGTCGGCGACGCGCGGCGTGCCGTGGTGAGCTGCGGCGCGAAGCGGATAGAAGTAGGGGCGCGTCAGTTGCCGCGCCCTTGAAGCAGAGTAATCAGAACTGCTCGATCCACGTGGCGAGGCGATCGGCGGCGAACTCGCTACCGCGCTGCGTCGGCCGGAACGCGATCGCATTGCCTTCGCGTGCCGGCTGCAGGGCAACGTCATTGCCGTCGAGCCACAGAAGGCTCGCCAGCCATGCGGCGTGGCCGCTCGACACCGCGTTGTTGGCCGGCTCCGACAGAAACTCCGCGAGTGTGGCCGGCTGGTCCCACACGAGACCATCGCCTTCGCGGCGCACATTGATGCCTGCCTCGGCAAGCGCCCCGGCCAGCGCCGTCGGCGCGTCGCTTGCGCTTGCGCCGCCGTGACGGTTGCGCAGCGCGGCGAGGTGCGCCGCCACCGTATGCCCGAACGCGCCGCTGCGGACACTCTCCGCCGCGATCAGATCGGAGTAGTCCTGCAGCAGCCAGTCCGGCTCGGAGCTCGGCACGTCGGCGAGTACCGCAGCGGCAAGATAGGTCTCGACCGGCTGGAAGCGCTCGGGCCCGATCAGCGTGGCCGACAGCGTGCGCACCAGACCGATGCGCGTGGCGACCACCTGCTTTTGCAGCACGCCCAGCTTCTCGCGCACCAGCGTGTCGCGCTCCTTGCGCAGTTCGGCCAGTTCGAGCGCCTGCTTCAGCTCCATGCGCAACGCCGTGATGTCCCACGGCTTCTTGATGTAGCGATGGATATGACCAAGGTTGACGGCCGCGACGGTCTGGTCGATCTCCGAATACGCGGTGGTCAGAATCCGCACGACATGCGGAAAGCGCTCGCTCGCATAGCGCAGCAGCTCGTTGCCGAACTCGCCCGGCATGCGCTGGTCGGACACCAGCACTCCCACCCTGTCGCCATGCTCGTCGAGCAGCGCCTTGCCCTCTTCCACCGAGCCGCCAGTCAGGACCGGCGCCAGGCTGCCGATGGCACGCTGGAAGTACTTTACGGCGGTAGCTTCGTCATCGACGAAGATGATCGCCGGCGCCAACTCCTCTGTGGCTTTTGCTTCGTTCATCAACAACTCCTGTGCGTTTGACCTTTGAGATGGGGGAAATCCAGCACTACGGTGGTGCCTCCGCCCGACGTGGACTCGATCCTGAGTCCGCCGCCACAGGACTGCATGACACGGTTGCATAGAATCAGGCCCAAGCCGTTCCCCCCGGATTTCGCGTGCGTTGTAATGGGGTCCGTCAACAGGCGGTCTTTGATCTCTAGCGGAATCCCCGGCCCGTTGTCGCAGATGCCGATGCTCGGGTGGGGTTCCGTCGTCACGGTAAAGCGCACCGACGGCGACGGCACATCCGCGAGCGCGCGCAACGCGTTGGACAACAGCGACGACAGCACGAGCGCGACGCAATTCGGTTGCGTAAGCACGGCAAAGTCGCTGCCGACCTCGACCTGCACCCACGAGCGCTGCGCGGTCGTAAATGGATACGTATCGAGCAACGCCGAGATCAGCCCATGCGCGGTGCTCTCGATGCGTGCCTCGTCGCCCCCCACCTGCCGGCGCCCGTTGTGGACCGAGCGCCAGAAGGACGACACCACCGCCATGCAGTACTGCGCGCTCTCGCGCATCGATTTCGCGGCGCCGAGAATTTCGCCCTCCGCATCGCGCTCCGCGTCGGTGCGATCTTCGATGCTGTGCGCGTTCAACGCGATCGCCGCGAGCGGCGTATTCAGTTCGTGCGCGATGAACGCGAGGGTTTCGTCGATGGCGATCAGACGCTGATTCTGCATCGCGCGTTCGTGGTAGCGCTCAAATGCCAGTTGCAGCGTATCGCGTACCGCCGCCGGCTTCAGCGGTTTTTCGAGGATGCGGAACACCTCGCCGGTGTTGACCGTCCGCAATAGCATGTCGACGTCTGCGTAAGCGGTGACCAGAATCCGCACGATGTGCGGATATTCCAGCGCGACCTGACGCAGCAGGTCGCCGCCGTCGCGCCCCGGCATGCGGAAGTCCGTGACCAGCACCGCGATGCGGGCATTGTCCTGTTCGAGGATAGCGATGGCTTCGTCGCTGCTCGTCGCGAGCAGGACCTCGTAATCCGCACCGACGGTGCGCGCGAAATATTTGCACGCCAACTCTTCGTCATCGACGTAGAGAAGAGTGGGCTGTGTCTGTCGGATGTCGTTCATGGTGTTTGTCAGGGTGCGGGCGACAGATCGAAACTGAATGCCGCCCAACTTCCCAGTTCGCTTTCAGCAAACAACAGACCACCGTGGCGCTCGATCACCGCATAACTGATCGACAGCCCGAGGCCCAGGCCCTGTCCCACTTCGCGGGTGGTAAAGAACGGCTCGAACACGCGTGCGATATTCTCCGGCGCGATGCCCGGCCCATTGTCTTTTACCGTCACGTGCAGGCGATCTTCCGTCCACCTCACGTTGATGTGAATCGCCGGCGCGGGCGTGGCCGCCTTACGCATCGCCAGCACCGCATTCGACAACAGGTTGATCAGCACACCGATGATGGCCGCCTCGTCGCCCTGCACCAGCGTATCCACGGGCAGTTCGCGCGTCACGGTGACGCCGCGCAATTCATGCCCGACCAGCCGGATCGCCGAATCGAGCGCCTTTTCGAACAGGAACGGCGTGCCCAACTCCGCCTCGGCGCCGGGCTTGCGATACGCGAAAGTCTTCAGGTCCGACACGATATGCTGGATTCGCTGCATGCCCTGCCGCGCGTCGACCAGACATTCCAGCAGCGTCGGCTCCTTCTTCGAGATCGGCTCTTCCAGCGCAACCTCGATCGCCATCAGGCAGAAGTTCACCGGGTTATTCACTTCATGTAGCAAGCCCGCCGCGAGCGTACCGATCGCGGCCATTTTTTCCTGCTGCAGCAGTTGGCCCTTGATGTCGAGCAACTGGCGATTGATCACTTCGAGCTCGGCGTTCTTCGCGGAGACTTCCGCGTTTTTCGCGGAGACCTCGGCCTTCAGGCGAAACAGCATGAAGCGCACGCGCTCATTGAAGAACGTATAGACGGCACTTGCGGCAGCGGCGAACAGAAGCAGCAGAACATTGACCGTCATCGTGCCGAGCGGCATACCGTCATGCGGGGGCAGCAGACACGCCAGCAGATACAGAAGGCAGGACAACACGCCGAACACGAGGTTTTGCCACAAGCCAAATGGCAACGCGATGCCGGACGCGAAAATAGCGAGATTCAGGCCCATATAGTAGGGCGACAGAACCCCATCGGTGCGCCAGATCATCCATGAAATCATTGCCTGCGGCAGCAGCAGCCAGGACAGCGTCAGCCACGGAGTAAGGCGGCGCCCCATGCTGGTGTCGAGCAAGGCCACGATACCACCGATCATCAACGACACGAGCAGGCGCGCGAGCGCGAAAGACGTCTGATACTGCGGATACTGCGCGTAATCCAGCCCCACGCCGAGCAGCACGAGCGCAATGGCGGTGCACGCGCCGCCCCGGCTGAACGTGACGCGAAAGTCGGCCAGCTCGGTTTGATAGCCGCTCTGCAGGGGACTGGTAGTCATGGACAGGGATGTCGACACGGTTTCAGAGGATCGTGGCTTCCGCGAACACATTCACCCCGGTCTCGTCGACGTAGAGCTTCTGGTCAGTGGAGTTGGCGGGAAGCAGCGAACTCATGCCGCTCTCGTTCCGATAGATCAGATACCACTCGAGCAGATGCTCCATCCCGTACTTCTCCGGATTCGCCGAATGGACGTTGGTGACCAGCAACTGGCCGCCAGGTCGCGTGCGAGCGGCGAAGTAACTCAGCAGGCGCGCGCAGACCTTGTCGGACAGATAGTCGAACAGACCCGCGCAGTACACCGCGTCGAATTCGCGCGCGGCGGGGTCTGTTGAAATCTTACGCTTGAGCAGGTCGTGCACCGACTGATGCACCATCTGCACCGAGGTTTTATGGCCCGCGGCGTTCGCCGAGCTTTCGATCGCGTCCTTTGTAAACGCCAGCGTCTCATCGCTGAAGTCGACCAGCTCGAACGACAGTAGCTCCGGATGCGGATATTCGCGCACGAAGCGCTGGATCTCGAATGCGGGCCCGCAACCCACGTTGAGAATGCGGAACGGTCTGCCGGCCGCGCGCGCTGCCTCGGCCTGACGCGTCAGGAAATCGATCAGCAGCGCGATCCGGTTACGGTGCGCGGTCGCGACGGCAGCCTGCAGGAACGCGGTATTGACGATCTGGAAGTAAGTGGTGGGTCCCTGCTGCGGATCGCTGAGGATCTGGTTGACCATCTCGTAGTCGCCGGCGTAGCCGAGCGGCTTCGTGAACGTGCGGTAGACAAACGGCGCGCGCAGCAGCAACGGATGCAGTGCCGATTGCGCATACGTGCGATGCACGGGTGCGGTCTCCGCATCGACGCGCTCGGCCTCTTCCTCGAGGCGGTCGAGGAAGAACTTGATCTTCAGCATGATCGGCGTGGCGAGCTCGTAAAACAGGTCCGCGCGCAGCCTGCCTCCTTCGGCCTTCGGCAAGCTCTCGGTCAGGTCGACCTGCTCAACCCAGCGCGACACTTCCGACAGGAATGCGCGCATCTCGTTCACGACAATCTGATAGTCGCGCCGGATATTGAAGCGCGCATCCCAGTCGCTAATAAAGAGTTCCGCTTCCCGCCCGACCGACTTCGCTTCATTGGGCAGAACGCTAAGCTCTCGCCATTCGTCGATCAGCGCCAGAGAGACCACCGCGGTGAGACCGGTGTTCACCAGACTCACTACCACCGCCTTGCCGAGATAGGCATTCTTGGTGCCCATGCGCACGCTCAGCTCGCTTAACACCTCGCTGACCTGCACGATGGAATAGGGGTTATAGACCTCCATGACCAAAGACTTTCTCTGGAGGTTAATGATCGTCCCACGCACGTGCTCGCGCTGCGAGTTGCGGAAGCTGACCACCGGGTCGATTTGCGTTTGAGAGTACACGGTATAAGTACCTGAGGAATCCGGGAACGCAGCAGGCTGTTGGAGAAGTCCAGTGAATGGCTGCCGCACGCACGACACCAGCGACAAGTCGTGGACGCGTTTCAAACCACAGTTGAGCTGGAAACACCAAAGCCTTTTGCCAGAATGGCTCCAGCGGCATGCAGTGTAACATCAACAGGTTCAATTCTGACTGAGGTTAAATTCACAATGAAATGTATACGCAAGGTTTTTGTTGCGAGCATGTCCGTGCTATAAGAGGCTGTTTTTGCAAAGAAGTATTTGAAGCGACTTGACGAGCGCGCGCGTGTAATCGCCGACAATTCGTTTGTCGACAAAGACTTGCAATCGCATTGCCACGATGACGACACGATCCGCTATTGAGGGGACGCGTGACTTGCGCCTGGCGAGGCTATGCCCGTTGGATAGACCGTCGCTTTGAGGCGATACCGCTTTTAGACTCGCAACGAAGTGAAGCGATGCGGCAATTGATGCCCCGTGCATTCGCCGAATAACATTTTTTTGTTTTAACCCAATTGAAGTCCGGCGCGGCAAACGTTTTACTTTTTGAGGCGTGGCGCGAGTACCGCCGACTATTGAGCGGCTCGCGCACTCGTTGACTCATTCGTGCAGGGCCAAACCTTTCACGACCTTATCGACGGCTTTCTTCGGTCCGTGCAGTGCGAGACCGACGAGGTCGAGATTCGCCGCATCCTCGGCACGAAAGACTGTTGCTAGCCTGCTCCGTTATCGGCCGTGCGATGTCTCGCGTCGACGAAGGCAGACCGGTCTCACGGCTTCTTCGAACGCGGGGGCTGCGCATTGACGAACGGGTTATAGCCGCGCGGACTCGCCGGCCGATCCCGTTCGGTCGCGCGGCGGCGCTTGCTGGATCGTGCGTCGCCCGACAATTGCGCAAGCAGTTCTTGCGATTCGGGCTCCGACTCCGCTTCCCTCTCTTCCACCGGCGGCGCGGCTTTTTTGCGTCGCGCGGGTTTTGACTGCGCGGCTTCCTCGCTCGTATCCGACGCGCCGCCCGCGATGTGTTCGATAACGGTCATGAACGATGCCGATGCCGATCGGACAGGTTGTCCCGGCAGCATCGTCAGCGCGACGATTTCGTGCAGTGAACGGCCATCGACGGAGCGGCCTTCCGCCGTGTCACGCCAATCGACGTTCGCTTGCGCGAACGCGCCGATCACACGTTCGAGCACGGCCGGCGACAACACGCCGCCGTCGTACAAGCGGATAACGACGCTTTCGAACGTCTGGAGCGGGGTGATCGCCATTGATTTCGCCGCCACGGTTTGTCGCCTTGCTGGTTTCTCTTCCTGCATAAGTCAGCAAATCATATGCCGATACGACCGGCGACGCCGAATCGTCGGTATCGGTCTACGCGAGCAGCAGTAACGCGTCCGCGAGTGACAGCACCGTCGTGCGTGAATCGAATGCGGTAGAAAACAGATGTTCATGCACCACCGGGTCAGGGTCATAACAGCAATCCTTGACCGTGTACAGGCGGAAGTCCGCATCGCTCGCGTACGCGACCGAGGAAAGTACGACTCCGGTCGACGCGATGCCGACCATAATCAGCGAGTCGATACCTTGTCTGGATAGTTGCGCCTCCAGATCGGTGCCGAAGAACACGCTCGCACGATGCGCGATGACGAGCGGTTCGTTCGCCTGCTGGCCCAACTCTGGCGAGATCCTGTCTTCGACAAAGAGACCAAGACGTTTGATTCCCTGCCCATTCCTGTTCAATGGGCTGACTTCCGGATAGCCCGGACTGAACCGGAGATTGGCGAAATAGACGCTGACGCCTTTGGCCCGGGCCGCGTCGCATAGTCTGCGCGTATTGGTGAGCAACGCCGGCGCGACCGATGGAAAGAGTCCGAGAATATCGGTCTGGTAGTGCATGACCACAAGCGCGGTTTGCGATGGCGCGATTGCGGCAATCCGTGCACTCGTGCGCTCTTCGCTGAGCCCGTCGTTCGCGATGTCGTCAGAAACTGCGTTGGTTGTCATTACGCCACCTTTATCCGGATTCCACGTCCTGTTGTGTGAGCGGCTGCTTCGATACCATCGAAATCATACTTCACGGCATCGCGCGGGCGGCCCTGCTCACTTGCTACACTACGTACAAAGGTCGCCGGCACTCCCGCAGTGGTAACGAAGCACCCGCGACGTAACTCCGCAAACAAAGAGGATGAGCATCCAAATGACGCTTTCGACGAGAAAATTTGGTCGTACCGGCTGGAATGTGTCCGAAATCGGTTTTGGGGCATGGGCAATCGGCGGCTCGTGGGGCAGTGTTGCCGAAGATGACGCCAGGGCCGCGCTGAATGCCGCGCTCGATAGCGGCGTCACGTTCATTGACACGGCCGACGTCTACGGCGACGGTCGCTCGGAACGGATTATCCGCGACGTACTGCGGCAACGAGGCGGCGAACGTCCCATCGTCGCCACCAAGCTCGGGCGCCGACTCGACCCGCATGTGGCCAGCGGCTATCTGAACAAGCGCGAACTTGAAGCTTTCATCGACCGGAGTCGCTCGAACCTGGGCGTCGACACGCTCGACCTGGTGCAGCTGCATTGCCCGCCGACGGAGGTTTACTACCGTCCCGAGGTGTTCGATGCAATGGACGACTTCGTCGCCGACGGCAAGATCCGCTACTACGGCGTGTCGGTCGAAAAGGTGGAAGAAGCGTTGAAGGCGATGGAATACCCGAATGTGGTTTCGGTGCAGATTATCTACAACATGTTTCGTCAACGTCCTGCCGATCTGTTCTTCAGCCAGGCGCAAAAGAAAGACGTGGCGGTCATCGCGCGCGTGCCTCTGGCCAGCGGCATGCTCACTGGCAAGCTGTCCGCGAATTCGACCTTCGCGTCAGACGACCATCGTGCATTCAATCGGCACGGCGAGGCGTTCGACGTCGGTGAAACGTTCTCAGGCGTGCCTTACGACATCGCGTTGAAGGCGGTCGACGAACTGCGCGGCCTGGTACCCGTGGACGCCTCGATGGCACAACTGGCTCTGCGCTGGATCCTCATGGAGGATGCCGTCTCTGTCATCATCCCGGGCAGTAAAAACGCGGCCCAGGCGGCGTCGAACGTCTCGGCCGCGAGCCTCGCGCCGCTGCCAGACGAGGTCATGGAACGCGTCCGGGAAATCTATCAGCGCGATATCGCGCCTCATGTCCACCAGCGCTGGTAAAGGGCCGGGCAAGCTGTCTACGCCCCAACGCGCAGACGGATCATCCGCTTCTGAACCTGATGGTCCGGACATGTAGGACCCATGCTCTGGACGCCTTCAACGCGTCCCAGGCGTGACACCTGTCCACTTTCCGTCATCCCGATCCCATGGGGGCGCCCCGCCGAACGCATCGACCAGGAAATCGATCATGACACGCACTCTGGCGCTCAGGTGTCGACGGCTCGGATACATGGCGAGTATGTCGATCTCAGGCAGGCGATACTCAGGCAACACGTGAACGAGCGTGCCGGCACGTAGATCGTTGCCGATCAGGAACGTGGGTTGCCAGATCACGCCTTGCCCGGCGAGCGCTGCCGCGCGCGCCGTATCGCCGTTATTCGTATGCATGTGACAGTCGACCTTCACCGAGTGAGTCTTGCCGCCACTGTCGATCAGTTGCCAGTCATCGCCGGTGGCCGCATAGGTGCCTTTCCGCCATCAGGACTGAAGCCTATATTGCTTTCACGGGCCAAGGCCCGAAATGCTGAAGCAACGCCATTTTTACTTCATCCATTGAAAGGAAACCACTCATGGACCTGAATCTGACAGGCAAACTCGCACTGGTGAGCGGCAGCACAGCCGGCATCGGTCTCGCTATCGCCAGCAGGTTGGCGCAGGAGGGCGCTCGTGTGATCGTGAATGGCCGCGCCCAGTCATCTGTGGATGACGTGGTCGCGCAGCTGAAAGCGGAGACCGGCAGCGACGTGCAGGGATTTGCGGGCGATCTCAGTACGGCCGCTTCAGCAGAAGAGCTCGCGCGACGTTATCCGGACGTGGAAATTCTGGTCAACAACCTGGGCATCTTCGAGCCCAAGCCGTTTGAAGAGATCCCCGACGCGGACTGGCAGCGGTTCTTCGACGTGAATGTCTTGAGTGGGGTACGCCTCGCTCGCCTGTTTTTGCCTGCGATGAGGCAGGCCGACTGGGGGCGCATCATTTTCATTTCGAGCGAAAGCGCGGTGCAGATTCCAGCCGAAATGATTCACTACGGCATGACGAAAACCGCGCAGCTGGCGGTCTCGCGCGGGCTCGCCGAGGCCGTTGCCGGCACGGGCATTACAGTCAATAGCGTGCTGCCGGGGCCGACGAAATCGCGGGGAGTGGGTGAATTCGTGGAGACCCTTGCAAAGGCCGACGGCAAATCGTTTGAAGCGTTCGAAACGGAGTTCTTCGAGCAGGTCCGTCCCACCTCGCTCATCAAGCGATTTGCTTCACCGCAGGAAATCGCGTCGCTCGTGGCCTATATCGCCAGTCCGCTTTCGTCAGCCACGACGGGAGCTGCGTTGCGGGCCGACGGGGGCGTTATAAAGAGCGCGTTCTAGACTCGATTGATAGCCCCAGAAAGATTTCCTGGAAGACTGCGATCCCGCCTGACATGCTCACCGTCGAGACAGCGTTCGCAACACGCCTACTTACATCTGCCGGGCATGCGTCATCCGCGACTATTCGCCAGGCTACATCTTCGAAGCCCATCTGAAAGAAAGCCTCGCTATGGTTTAGGAGCATGGGATAAGACGCGAGGTTGCGATGAGAAAGCCAGCGAGTTGCGTCGCACCCGGAGTGAAAAGCTGCACTCCTTTCTCATCGGGTGCGCGCAACGGCATTTTGTTCCGATTGGCGTCGCGCATGGGTCAGTCGCAATGCCTGGCTTTTCGATACCACGCGAACGTCGAGATACTGACGCCGCCGTATCTTCTCAATGCGGACGGTTCACCCGCATCACGCCCCACGATCCTGTCGGCGCCCGCGAACGCAGGTCTCGGCTCGTCGATCTCTGTGAGCACCGACCGGGCGGTTAGCGCCTTCGCGCTGATGCGTCTATCGTCGGCAACCCATTCGCTCAACAACGAGCAGCGACGCATTCCGTTAAGCTTTAGCGCGAGCCGCGCAGACCAGTATGTGCTGCAGATTCCGGGCGATTCTGGGGTCGCGGTGCCCGGCTACTACATGTTATTCGCCGTCGACGCGAACGGGGTACCGAGCGTCTCAACCACGATTCAAATCCACTGATGACACGCGCCTTGAATCGGGCCGCCTTTACACTATGCGCGACGGCGGCCGTATTTCTGGCTGCTGTCAAACCGGCGGCACCTGGCGCGGATTCATCGCAATCCATGGAGTTGGGACGTGAGATTTTTAGCGGGCAGCACACGCTGGCGGCGCACTTACGCGATGACAATCGCATGCTGCATGACAATGCCGTCCGGTGTATCAATTGCCATGGCCACGCGGACAACGCAGCGTCTTTTGGCCCCCCGTTGACGAGCCAGTATCTGCTCAGCGATATACGCCGACGCGGCGGGCCGCCGAGTCGTTACGATCTGAGATCGTTCTGCCGCGTCTTGAATGTCGGCGTTGATCCGACAGGAATCGTCCTGAAAAAAGCGATGCCGCAATACGCGTTGAGCGATACAGAATGCGCGGCGCTTTGGAGCTTCGTCATGGCCCAATAGGGCTTCGTCCGTACCGGTAGGTCGCCCTGACCCGCGATGTCAAGCGCGGCACAGACGCGCTCGCCGCCATTTCGTTTTCCTCCGTGAAAATGCAACGAGGCGCCAGTCGCGATCTCCGCTATTGCGATCTCGGGTTATGTTTCCCGTATCGTAGCAAGGATCGTCGATAATTACGGTACACGTTCGTCGGTAGAGTTCGTCAACCAGTTGCCCCGACTCTGGAGAGCCTCATGACAGACATCGCACTTGCACGCAAAAAAGCTTGCCTCGCAGTGGTTCACGCGGTATTGACCGACTTGATCGACGACAGCGATCTAATCGACGCGGCGCGACGTGTTGCGGATTACCTGGCGGACGATCTTGAAGGCAAGATCACCGAGACCGACGCCGTCCTACTTGCTGTCACCGCACTGACCAAAGTCAATCGCACGACTCGTCAGTGGTCCGACGTGGACGGCAACTCGATGGACGCGATCAGAGTCGCAGACTTCATCATCGATGAACAAAAGAACGGGTACGATCGCGCAACCAATCCACCTGGGACGACTTCGACCGCGGAAAGAATCCAGGCGCGTGCGGCCGCCGTGATTCGGCCGATGGAATCACCGGCGCGGCCGGTTCACCACTGAGTTCCGTATCTCACTGCGGGCGCGCTATCGTTGGGCGCTGCAGCGGCTGGATGGTGACCATCGCAATACCCGCTCCAGCGAACGCACACGCGGCGCAGACGAGCGCGACGGCGCGTAGCGCGTCGGTCATGGCATCGGCTTGCGCGCGCGCCACGGATCTGTCGCGCGGCGTATGAATGGCGGGCGCTGCCATTCCGGCTTGTTCGACCGGCGCCAGCAGTTGCCCAGTCGGGCGGGCGTCCCGCGGCACATGCAATTCGTCGAGGCGCGCCGATAACGCCGCGTGGTGCGACCACACGAATACGACACCGAGCACCGCAATCGCCAGCAGGCCCGCCACGCGCGCGACGGCGTTGTTGATGCCGGACGCCACGCCTGTGCGGTCGCTCGCCACCGCGCCCATCACGGTCGTGGTAAGCGGCGCGACGGTGATCGTCATGCCCAGCCCGAGCACGACGAGCGCAGGAAAAAATCCCGGCCAATAGCTACCGCGCACGAACGGCAGCGCCAGCAACATGAACCCGATTCCGGCGACGCCCGGGCCAACGGTCAGCAGCGCGCGCGAACCGAAGCGGCTCGTCAAGCCGCCGGTGAAGCGCGATAGCAAACCGATAATGACGGGCACCGGCAACAGCGCCGCGCCCGCTTCGGTCGCGGTGTAGCCATGCGCGCGGATCAGCGTGAAAGGCAGGAAGAAGAACAAGCCAATAAGGCCGAAGTAAAGCAACAGTGTGACGAGGTTGGCACCGGTGAAGTCGCGCGAGTGAAACACGTCGAGCGGCACCATCGGATTAGGGCTGCGCGCTTCGATGATCACGAATGCGGCGAGCACGAGCACGCCGGCCCCGATCGCACAAAATACGAGCGGATGCGCGAAGCCACGCGCCGATGCCTCGGTCAGGCCGAACGTGAGCGCGGCGAGTCCCGCCGCCGCGCTCAGTGCGCCGGGCCAGTCCAGCTGTTGACGCGCATCGGGCTTGTGGCTGTTGGGCACCGCCAATAGGGCGAGCGCGATAGTTAGCGCCGCGAGCGGGACGTTCAGGAAGAAGATCGCGCGCCACGACCATGCATCGACCAGCCAGCCGCCCGCCACCGGCCCCACTGCCGACGTGATCGCGCCGACGCCCGCCCAGGTGCCGATTGCCCGTCCGCGCGCTTCGTCGTCGAACACCGTGCCGATGATCGCGAGACTGCTGGGCACCAGCAACGCCGCGCCGATGCCCTGAACCGCGCGCGCGACGATCAGCGCGAGCGAATTCGGTGCAAGCCCGCAAGCGGCCGACGCCAGCGTGAAAAGCGCGACGCCCGCGACGAACACCGTGCGCCGGCCGAGCTTGTCGCCCATCGCTCCGCCGATCAGCACCAGCGAGCCGAGAAAGAGCAGATACGCATTGACGACCCACTGCATCGCCGCGACGCTCGCGCCGAGTTCGCCCTGAATCGACGGCAGTGCGACGTTGACGACGGAGCCATCGATGAACGCCATGCTCGAACCCGTGATCGTCGCGGCGAGCGCGAGCCGCTTGCGCCGGCACGGGCTGTCGATCGCGGCGAACTGCGTGCGGATGACGAGTTCGTCGCACGGGCTCGCCTGCGCGGCGATGACCCGCGCCGTCTTCGGCCTGCTAACCTGATGATCCGAGTTGGCCACCGTGCCTCCCATGATGAGCGATGATGTCTAGCCTGTTCGGGTCAAGGAGGCTAGTCAACCCCCGGGACGGCGTATTCATCGCTGGCAAACACCTCGCGCTCACGCAAAGGTAGTCGGACGCCGGCAAGCTGGCAACCTCGCTGGCCGTCAGTCGAGGCCCGCGCCGCCGGGCGGGACGCCAACGACTTCGCGCGCCGAACGGTTACAGGCGATAATCGGTCGGAAGCAATCGATCTGAAAAGGCGGAGAAAGAATGGACAAGCAAGGTTTCACCACTGGCATCGTTCACGGCGACAGAATCGCGGGCACCGAGCACGGCGCGTTGCGTCAGCCAGTTCATACGTCCGTGCAATATGGTTTCGAGCGCGTCGAGGACCTGATCGGCGTGTTCCAGGGCACCAAGAAGGGCGGCTTCAATTACGCGCGGCAGGGCACCCCCACGACCGCCGCGCTCGAGCGCAAGATCACCAGCCTCGAAGAAGGCGTCGGCACCATCTGCTTCAGCACCGGCATGGCCGGCATCACCGCGACGTTCCTCACGCTGCTGCGCGCGGGCGATCATCTCGTGTCGAGCCGCTACGTGTTCGGCAACACCAACAGTCTGTTCGGCACGTTGCGGGCACTCGGCGTCGAAGTCACGACCGTCGATGCCGGCAACGTCGACGACGTGAAGAACGCAATCCGGCCGAATACGCGCATGGTGTTCGTCGAAACCATCGCAAATCCGGGCACGCAGATTCCCGACCTGCAAGGTATCGGTGACGTGTGCCGTGAGCGCGGCATCGTGTACTTCGTCGACAACACGATTACCTCGCCCGCATTGTTCAAGCCAAAGGCGGTCGGCGCGAGCCTCGTCATCAACTCGCTGACGAAGACTATCGCGGGTCATGGCGCGGCCCTCGGCGGCGCGGTGACGGATACCGGTCTGTTCGACTGGAGCGCATATCCGAATATCGCCGACGACTATCGGCGTTCGGCGGCGAAGGATCAGGGGCTTCTGCAGATCCGCAAGAAAGGCCTGCGGGACATGGGCGCGGCATTGTCGTCCGAGCAGGCGCACTCGATCGCGATGGGCGCGGAAACGCTCGCCTTGCGCGTGAAGCAAAGCAGCGACAATGCGCTCGCGCTCGCGCAGTTTCTCGAAGGACACGAAGCGATCGGCAACGTGTTCTATCCTGGCCTGAAGAGCCACCCACAATACGAGGTTGCACAGACGCTGTTCAAGGGCGCATCCTGGCTGTTGTCGTTCGAATTGCTCAACGTGGATCGCATGATCGAAGTCGTCAACGCGTTGAAGCTGCCCGTCAAGGCGACCGGTCTCGGCGACACGCGCACGCTGATCATTCCCGTCGCGCCGACGATCTTTTTCGAAGCCGGGCCGGAAACGCGCAGGGCGATGGGTATCTCCGACGGTATGCTGCGGCTCTCCGTGGGCATCGAGGATATCGACGACCTGCTTGCGGACTTCGCGCAAGCGCTGAAGTTTGCGGCGTAGTTTCCGGGCCCTCGAAAGTCCGGGCGAGGCCGGTGCGCCGGCCTCGACCGCCCGGTGTCAAACGAAGTAAAGTCGGTACGAATTTCCATTAAAGTCGAGACGTTTGCGATTCGGCGCCACATTCCGAGGGAGTGAGCCTTACGTGGCAATGGTTTTCGGTGGATTGACGTAAGGATGAAGCCCTTTGGAGCAGTCGATGATCGCATCTGGACGTTGGACGGAGCACCTATGCGCCAGGCCACGTGACTACATCGGATGATTGCCGTTACGACGTCCAATCCCATCGGTCTTGCACATGCTCGCGCCCGCGCGAGACCGCCACACCGGGCCAGCGCTCGCCGATCCTCACACGACGTGCGGCAACGCATCCTGCGACTGGGATTCGCTGTGTTCACCTGGTCATGAGCCGCAACACTGTACTTCTTTCCCGATCCACATCGGCATTGATCGTTTCTGCCCACCTTCGGCTCAGCCTTGGCGGGCGCCACGAGACGTTCGCCCAGCGTCTTGATGAGCGTGTCGCGATGCGAGAGACGCTCAAGGTATCGTGGATGTCGCTGACAGAACGCGGCCCAAAGCCGTTCGAGACGCGCGCGGTCGCGAATCGTCTCAGGCTCGACCCGGATGTAGCCGCCCAGATGGACATTGACGTGACCCGGCGAGGACGTTTCCCCGGAAAGGACCGGCTCGAAGTGCAGGTTCACCTCCGCGCAGTCGCAACTGGGAATCGGGCAATGGAAGTCCCAGACTTCGTAGACATGCTCATCGAGCACGTACCGGTCTTGCTTGACATCCTCGGATACCTCGTGCCAGGCGAGTGGCTCTCCGCGTTGCCAGCCGTCAATCTTTCCGTGGGGGCCGAGCGCTGTCTCGACAGGGGCGGGCACAGGCCCTTGCCGCGATACCAGAGGCGTCCGATGGCATCGAGCAGTTCACCGTCGATATGGGCCGCAATGGCGGCGACCTCGGGATGCTGCGCCAGATCCAGTGGTTCGTTGCCGTACGGCTGCAGCACTTGTGCAGTGTCGATATCTAGGTCAAAGACGACGAGATCGGCTCATGTCCTGGCCACCTCGCGATAGTGTCCGTGCTCGGCCATCCATGCCTGCCGGACGGGCGCGCCTCGCGCTTCGAGCGTTTCTCGCCCCTCGTGCGTCGCTAGCAACAGTGCGCTCCGGCACGAGCATCGCAGCGTCGGACACGTATACGCCCATATCCAGGATGAGTCGGTTCCAGCCAGCCTGAAGAGGCCATCGTCGGATGACAGTCCGCTTGTTCTCTGATTCATGATGGCGTCTCAGTGTAGGCAACCGGCGAAGTCATCTTGATCGGCAAGTCGAGCGGGCCGACGATCAGATCCTGAAGTACTACCACGCTGGCGCCATGCTGGCACAAGCGTTCACCGGCGTACTGGAGAGCCCTACTACGCGAGCGTCCGGCGCATGGAGTCTGCGCCGGTTGTCGAGTCGCTACAGCGGACCTGGTATCAAGGTGCGGCGTGATTCTGACGACGAGGTACTCGATATCTGGATCCATACCGTTCGTGGATGGAAAACGCAAGGCAAATCAACTCCAATGCAAAACCGTGGCGCTAAGTCCCTTCCAACTCATCCAATACAGACGCCAGGGACGGTTCGTGCTCATCTGATAGCCACGTCATCGGCAACCTAATTCCCGAATCGATCAGGCCCATTCGACGCAGAACCCACTTGACCGGTATAGGATTCGGTTCAACAAAAAGTTGGTTGTGCAATCCGGCGAGCAAGCGGTCCGTATCTCGAGCTGCTCCCCGATCTCCAGCAAGCGCATATCTGCACATCTCAGCCATTAACCGGGGAGCTATGTTTGCCGTCACTGATATAACGCCCCTAGCACCTGCCAGAATAGCGTCGCAAGCAAACTTGTCTTCACCGCTGAACACGTTGAACGTTTTACCGCAGCGTTCCAACAGTTCGACGGTCCGACTCGCAGTCGCCGTTCCGCTGGCCTCTTTTATGCCTACGATATTCTTGCATCGATTGGCCGCTTCTTGAACGCTTACGGGCAACATGTCGGTACCAGTTCTGCTCGGGACGTTATAAAGGATCACCGGCAGATCGGTTGAATTCGCTACCTGCACATAATGTTCCACCAAGCCTCTTTGCGTCGGTTTGTTGTAGTAAGGAGTCACTGAAAGAATACCTTGACAACCGAGCGCCGCAACCGCCTCCGTGAGTACAACTGCTTCCCGAGTCGAGTTTGCTCCAGCCCCCGCGATGACTGGAACTCTCCCGTTCGCAGCCTTAATTGTCCTTTCTATCACGCGCAGATGCTCATCGACATCTAGAGTCGGCGATTCCCCTGTGGTTCCGACACTTACGATTCCGGCAGTGCCGTTCGAGGCATGAAAATCAACCAGTCCTGATAGTGAATCCCAGTCTATCGAACCATCAGCAAACATGGGAGTAACCAGCGCAACCACGGATCCGTCAAACATTCGATAACCTCATTAATTGTAAAAATGCCGCATAACGACCGCTATGCCGGGTCCTGGGCCGAAAATCGGGCAATCTTCACTTGCGACCAGACACAAAACGTTAGAAGCGTTGCACCAACCGCACACATGGCCAAATCTGTTCTGACATAAGGCATAGCTACGCCAACGCTGAGTGTACCCAGCGCGCCTCCCAAAGATCCAACCGAGAACCAGAGACTCATGACTTTCCCCTGGTTTTCCCGGCTTACCTGACGCTGAATCACAGTCAGTACTGGGACATCGGTGCAAGCGGCGGACCAGCTGACCAGTGCTACGATCCCGAACAACGTTGCTATTGGAGCGCTGACTACGTAGGTAACCGCAAGGAGAACAAAAACAATTCCCAGAATGCCCTCGCTGAGATGGGCGAGCCTTAGCGGGTTGGAAGACAACCTGCGCCCGATCCATAAAGTGATGAGCATCTCCAAGATACCGTTCGTCAGCATGAGTACGCCATACACATCGGCATGCGAAGGAAACTTGTCACGTAGTGCAACGGGTATGCATACCTGTAACACGCCTCGCCAGAAAAATGTATAAATGGCGTAAGTGATGACACGATCGTGGAGCAGTTTATCGGCGGCCAGAGAACGGTAGCCATTCAGCAGGTCAGACGCAAAACTCCATGTTTTCCCCTGCGGCACACGTCCTGTCGCTGGCAATAGCGTAAGCAACGTCCCACTCACGGTCAACGCACACCCTACAACGTAAAAGGCCGCTTGAATGCCAAGGTACGCCAGTAACACCGATTGAATTCCCGCACCGATAAAGTAGGCGGGCCAAAAGCTACTTTGTAACAATCCGTTTGCGGGCTGGGCGTCCTGCGCCTCGACCACATCACCGACGTACGCCCTGCCAGCAGGAGAGCTGATCGAGAAGAGAGACGAAATAAGCAAGCTCGCCACAGCAAGCGTCGCTGTGCCGTCCCGCCCTAGGTGCAAGAAAAATGCAAGCGCGACAACCACAATAGCCTTTCCTGTCTCAGCGAGAAGCAGGATGTTCTTTTTATCCCAACGATCAGCGAAAACGCCTGCGACAGGCCGAATCACTACACGCGGAAACACGTTACAAAACGTCAGAAAGCCGATCTCCGTCGCCGCAGCTTGGTGCGAGATGGCGCTGAACACTACCAGTGCCCCGAACAATCCGTCGCAGGCAGTCCCAACTAACTGTGCCAAAAAGTAAACAGAGAATTCCTGCTTCCTCAAGAGAAGGCCGTACGGCGACTGAAGAACGCCTTTCATGAAATTTCGACGTTTCATATAACTTGTTGCTGAACGCCCTGCTGATCCGGGCGACTGTCTAAGCTCGCTAGTTCCGTCAAGAACGTCTTCACGTATCGCTCAACGCGTGCGATTTCATCGAATAATCCGGACGCGAATGAGACGGTAGCGTCGTCGCCCTCGAAATCCCCACCCTTGCCAGCAATTCGCTTTTGCGTGGCGTGAGCTTGCCGGCTTATGTCTTCCATCACGTTCACCAACGGGCCAAGCTCTGGGAAAATCTTGCAGAACTGAGCGAAGCTGTTACGCGACCCCGAATAAATAGAAAAAAAATCTCGCAACCTTTCCGACTTTTCGATTCGCGAAGAGAAAGGGTATTGCAGATATGCTTCGAATTGATTCATGAACCAAAGCGAGTCGGTGTAATCGCTGACCACACTGAGGAACGTGTTCGCGAAGTCACCGCGTGCATTTGCTGGAGATTTTCCGACCGAAAACTGTCTCATCCGCTTCATCGTGCAGTTTTCAAAGAAATCGAAAACGACTCGATCCGGATATGAGTAGCCGCACAAGATGCCGTCCGCGTCATCATCTACGATACTCCAATCGCCGTCACGACGACCGACTAAGGTTACCATGTGTTCGGTATGCTTCTGCCGGAATTCGGGGCAGTGGGGCAAGTAGAAGACGTCCCCCGCTAGAAGCACTACGTTGTCAACGCTCCACGCGCTTTCAGCGATCGTGACGATATCAGTCGGCCTCTCGGGTTCCAGCATGACTTGGCTGACTCCCAATTGCTTAAGGTCCGAATTGTCCAGGAACCTAGACGTGAACTCATACCGACGTCTTCCCTCCTTGACCATCTGCTCGAAGATTTGATCAGTCGAAACGAGCGATCTGAAAAACAACAATTCAACTGGAACGTCTCTGTCTTTCAGCCCCACCATCGCCTGCCGACGCCAACAATTCATAAAGCGTCGGTCAAACACGTCACGATCGTACTTTACTAAATCTACAGGTGGCATCGCCCAACTCCTCGTATGAGATTGCTGACACTCAAAGCCGCTGAAAAAACTCGCCTTGCATTTTTGTCTGCATATCCGCGTACGCTTGGGGTGGGGCGCTACGCATCTGTTTAATCGCAGGCCAGACTTTTTCCACGCGAGATCCGAGCCACGCGCATTTGCTATCGCGCTCCCAGTCGGCAACATCCAACCTATACGTTTCTGCACCCTGCCGCAAAAGCACCTCTTCGGCATAAGGATCGAAAAAGATCGCGCGCTCGTGATGTTCCTCGGCAAAGAGCGGCGCGATGAATCCGTACGGGGACACCCCATTCAACTCTTCAACAAGCCGCCTCAGGCGTTCACGTCTGAATCCGCGCGGTAGATTTCTATCCACCCGCACGCGCCACACGACCTCCCCACGGACGTACCGGTCAAAGGTGTACTCGTTGTCGGCCGAGGTGACGAATTGGACCTCGCCGTTTCCCGTCCACGCTCCACCGGAAGAGTTGCAGTCGTAGTAGGTCTTCCTAACAGGGTCCAACAGCATCCATCGATCCTCGTTCACCGGCACGTGAACCAAACTAATGAAGGCAAATTTCAGCGCTTGCTGTCTGACGTCGGTAACGTCGGCGTGGACAATCTGGCAGTCTATGCCTCCATTACGCAGGAGCGACTCCAACATCTCGGCCTGCTCTATGCAAGTCGCACCAACCCCTTGACTAAACTTTTCCCACAGATCTGCTGCTTCGAAAAACAGCTTATTTTCAACGATATTTTTTGCGGTATCGAATTCCACGCGCTTGATAAAGCGCGAAAAAGCTTCTATTACCCGATCGACTAGGTTCTCATGAACCAACATGTCGTCGACGATCGCTGCCAACGAATCGTGGTTAGTCGCATATCTTCCCACCATGTACGATTATCCCTCTGTGAAAAACGAACCTGGGATTGCGCCGCGGACCAGCACCGTCACCTGATCGACAGCCGCATTACCGACCACGACACACGAATGCAACGTTCCCCGAGGGATTTTCACATGGTCACCCGGACGGACGATAAAATCGTCCGTACCTACGCGATGCTGAGTAGTGCCCGCCACCCGAAAAATTATTTCGTCCACGTCGTGGCGTTCCTCCTTCAGATGCTCACCCACGTCCATGGTGTTCCGGAAGGCGATGCAATCCAAGGTCTCATACAAAATCTTGATAGCCTTCGGCTCACCGTGCACATTTCTGACAATCAAATGCATGTCATTAAGCGCCTCCACTGGCCGCCTCCTTGGCACTGATCAGATTTTGGACATTTCTGCCCATGATGCCTTCACGTTCCAGATCGGAAATATCGAGTTCTCTGATCTTGGCAAGCTCAACGTTCTGACTGTGAGACGGCCCTTCGCTGCCGAAAAGCAATCGTTCCGGACCGAGCTTACGTAGCGCAGTCCGTATAGCTGGCAAGGCGCCCGTGGACGTCTCCAGATAGACTTGCTCGTATTCGGACGCAAATTCGACCGCGGCGTGATCAGACGAAGCGAATCCCATGTGCCCAATGATCAATGGGGGACGGTAACTGTCATAAATTCCAGCTAAAGCATCCAGTGACGCTTGCGGCACCATAAGAAGGTGGGTGTATATCGGCAATTCGTTGTCCGCGCAGAACGCAAACAGTTTCCGCACCTCAGGGTTCTTGTATGACAGTCGAGCAATAAGGGGATTTAACTTGAATCCGACAATGTTGGGATGCGACAGATACTCCTCAACCAAGCTATCAACGTCGTTGAATTCAGGGTTCAGTTCGACAAAACCATAGAACTTGTCGGGTCGAGCGGTGACAGCCTCAAGGATAAGCTCATTAGCGGGCTCAAGGCTGATCAGTGGTTCGTCTCCACGCATGAAATCTGCGAGACGGTCGCCATGCACCTTGTCGCCAGGTACGACGATCGTCATGTCGGTACCTGAACGCTCCATGCTTCTCAGGTAAAACGCTATGTTGCTCATGGGCGATGAACCGAGATGAGCATGTGCATCGATAATCATGCGGTGAGACTCCTGTCAACAAAATTGACTTTAGGTAGGTTCGTGAACTCTTCCTGGGTGTCCACGAATCTGAAGCGGCCACCTTTTTCTTTCGCGATACCCAGTTTGTCTGCGAGATGACCACGTTCGCAAACGGTGACCTTCGCGTGCACCCCGGCGTGCTCGAAAATCTGACTTTCCACTTCTGCTCGAGCGACACGCTCACTGGAACGCTGCTCAACAAAGACGTGCAAGTTGTCTTGCCACACGTTGGCTATGAGTTCGGCGCTGATCCGGCGATCGCCGAGCACCGCTTCCTCTATCTGAATAGGGAGGACGCATTTCCCCCCGACGTCAGCCCGATCAAGGACACGGCCGAGGACCTCTAAACTAGGCGTGCCGAGGTGACAACTACATTCCTCGTGAAGCACCGCCAGGTCGCCGGTTTCATAGCGGATCAGCGGCATCGGTTGCGGGTTCAAATTGGTCAGAACAATTTCGCCTTGGGAAGACGGTCTCACGACAGTTCGCGATTCGTCATCGATGAGCTCAACGTACATGCCGAGCGAATTCTTCGGAATATGGAATTTTCCTTCAGGACAGGAAACGAGTCCACCATCCAGTTCGGTTAGCCCGTACGTCGAGTACACCTCCGCGCCACCGTAGAGTTCCGAAATTCTTTGCCACTTTCGCCTCGAAAGAATCTCTCCAGTGACGAAGATCTTGCGGACAGCCAACCCCGCGGGATTTCCGCCCTCATCCTCAATCGCTTCGGCATATCTGATAATTTCCAGTGGCCTGCCAACTATCAGTTGCACTTCTCGACGCATTAATAGGTCTACAACCTTGCTCGGTGGCGCAAGGAAGTTTCGCACCCCCGCAGGAATCACCGATATCCCCAAGTGCTGGAGGCCTAGCACATACTTGAGCCCCATCGGGTTCATCTCCATGGGCAGAGCAACCATTGCGACTCTTATCTGGTCGTTCCTTAGCTTCATCCACGAATCAATGAAGTCCCCAAAAGCTTCCACCCGATCGCGCCCGAGATCAGGGAGCACCGGAAAGGCATCGCCCGTTGAGCCACTTGTCTCGAAGTAGAAGGGTGGTCGCTTTAGCCATACGTCGTGGAGCAAGAAACCATCTGTCACTACTGCTTGCCTGTTGATTGACGGCAATTCGATAGACGACTTGATTCCCTGAAGGTTGATTCCTTCGTAAAGGCGTCGGTAGAAGGTAAAAGAGCGCGCCGCGCTTTCAGCAAGCTGACGCAGTCTATTAAGCGAATCCGACTCTCGCGCCGGATTTAATAGGTTACCAGCCATGCGTCCTCTCCGCCGTTCGGGCGTGCAAAGTCTTGCAGCGACTTGAGCGAGATACCTTCCGATCGTCGAAAGACTGCCTCAAATGTGGCACCGACTTCCTTTAGTTCTATCGTCAATTCATCAAAGAGGATTGCAAATTTCTGTTGGATCCTAGAGCGTAGATCGTCGCTGTTCACGCCTTTCCTGACATCGACGCTTAGCATTCCCTTACGAGCGTTCTCGTCAAGCAGTTCAAGTTTGAACATCCCGGTTGTCTCTTCAAACCCGCAAATAATCTGCTCGACATCCGTCGGTAGCAGCCGGCTTTCTCCAAGCAACGCTAACTGGCTCAAGCGCCCACTCACCTTCAAGCGGGGCGAAGGGCAGCCGCAACCGCAGATTGACGTATCGAGACGACCAATGTCCCCAGTCCTGTATCGAATACGAGGTGAACCCTCCCGGCTGATCGTCGTAATCACGATCTCACCCGGCTCACCAACAAGCGGATTACCAGTTTTCGGGTTGATGATCTCTACATAGAAGCTGTCGTCGTAGACATGTGATTCGCCGCAGGTTGCCGTAAAGGTAATCGCGCCAAATTCGGACATCCCATAAGTTTGAGCAACCGAGTCTGCTCCATATAAACCGGCGGTTTTGCGCATTGCCGACTGGGAGACTGCGCTACCGCAAAGTTGGATATGACGAATCTTTTCGAACGCAGTGTCGTCGACTCGCATTTTCATCGCGAGCGTCGAAAAAAGAAACGGGTTCGACGTAACCAATACCGTCGGCTGGAGTCTCATCGCCAGGTCGAGTTGTCGCCTCAAGCTGCTATAGTGACTACCCAAATCGACTGCTATCGCCATAGCGCCTGCCTTTTGCGCAGCTTGATGGAACGCGTGAGCTGACGAAGTGAATGCATAAGGAAGCGAGACCAGCACGGAATCCTGCTTTCCTAGTTTTATCCAATCTGGAAATCTCTTCGATAGATCACCATTCCAGTCCTTGCTTGTAAAGAAGGACGGGCACCGCGACGATCGATCGGGATTGCCGGCGCTCGTTCCGGATGACTCATGGTACGAGACAACATCTACAAGGGACACGCCTAACGCGCCGTAGGGAAAGGATCTCTGCAAGTCGTCTTTTGTCGTAAAAGGTAAATCCTCAAAAGTGAATGACTTTCCTTCACCAATAATCTTCTTGAACTTGGCAGCATAAAGCTCGGTCTTGCGATATGCATTTAGCACTGTGTCTGAAATCTGCTGAGATTGCATTCCATGCCTCGATTGGGATAACGAGTGTACAGGGTACACTTGCGGGTGCTCAATGAAATCTAGTCAATTTGATGGGTTTTGATAAATTTTCGAATCCTGATTAAATAGCACTATTTTTTATCTGATCGGTTCTTCTTCATCCTGACATATTACTTGGTTGCGTACCGAAGTTGGTAATGCGCAATCCTTGTTATGTAAAAAATCATGGAGGTCTATTGATTTTATTAAGGATCACTTATTCCGAATGCTTGAGTCACAGATCCGTTAACATTAGCTTTGGTCAATTTAAGCATATAATTTCATCTCATAAACCTATCTTCCAGATAGGTTTATCCTGAAATGAAAATGTGATATTGCCCGGATAGGACGCTTCGTATTTCGCACCAAGCTGGGGGCGTTCGACGAAAGGGGCGCCAAAGTACGTTAGGCGGGCGAAGGAAAGGGGCGTAGCGGCCGGAATCCGCCCTTCACGACGCGCTTGTTCTGTCGCCAGTCAGGATGATGTGGTTCCAATGCACGGGCGCGACGTGCTTGAGCAGGGCGTCGTCAACGGTGCCGCCCTGCGCTCGCAGCGCGGGGTCGGTGCGCTCGAGATAGACGGTGTTCCACAGCATGATCGCCACGAAGATATGATTCCCGACACCGGTCTGACCAGGAGCCAGGAAGGCCCGGCGCTACATACCCATGCTCATCCCTCCGCCCGTGCCCGCGCCTGTACCCGCGCCTGTACCCGCGCCTGTGCCCGCGCCTGTACCCGTGCCCGTGCCTGAGCTCGACGTTGCATTCAGATCGATTCTTCCGTAGACGCCATCGGCTTCGTCGTTCGGGCCCGCTGCAAAAAAGAGCGTGTTGGAAGGCTGATTGTCGAGATCGTTGCCAAACGCGATGCCCCACACGCCGTGTTCGACGATCGGACTGCTGTTCGGCCCATTGATCTGCCCCACCGACTGGCCGTTCGATGCATTGAACGCGTTGATCATGCCGTCGCCGAAATTGCCGATCAGTATTGCGCCGCTCATCGAGCCGAAGTTCCCGGGCGCTTGAGCAATGCCCCACGGCGCGTTCAACGGACCGCCTGTCGCGAAGCGTTGCTTCAGGTTGCCCGCGGTGTCGTATACATCGACCATGCCGAGTCCCGCGCCCGCGACATTGTCGTGCTTAGCTGCGTCTTGCATCGCGTAGGTGACGAACAGATTCGAACCGATCGCCTGAATGCCGAACGGCGCAAAGCCGGCTGGAATTTCCGGGTCCGTGAAGGCGCCGGGCATCGCCACCTTGGTGAAGGAGCTATCGAAGACGTCGATCTTGTTGTTATGGAAGTCGGTCGCGTAAAGGAAGTTGCCGTTGTTCATCGCGGCGAGCGCGAGACCCTTATAGACGGCGCCACCCGTACCATCGTCGTACAAGACGAACGCATTGGTCGGCCCGACAGCGGGCGCCCACGCGGTGATGGTGCCGCCTTCGCCCGTGAAGATGAATGCAGCGACGCCAGACTTGCCGTTTTCGGTGACGCGGAAGCTTTGTGTTCCGTTGAAAACGATGCCCGTGGGCGACGCCGAACCGTTCTTGCCGTTGGGTATCGTGACGACCAGCGATTGCGGTACGCCATTGCCGTCATACAGCGTCGCGACATTGGTGCCGTTGTCCGCGACCCAGGCGAAACCTTTGGGATTGAAGGCGACGCCCCAAGGGTTTTTCAGATTTGCGTCGGTGTGGGCAGCGGACACCGCGCCATCTGATACGAGGGCCGTCGCTGTGAACGACGACTGCGGGGGCGGGCTTGCGCTGCTCGAACTCGAGCCACCGCCGCCGCATGATGTAAGAGTCGCGATGGCCGCGCCGCATGCAACGACGCCGAATACAGCGAGTAGAGACTTCATGACCGTACTCCTTGTGCTGCCCAGAAGACATAACGGTCAGTGAACGAGGACGATGCGGGGTTTATTCCGGTGCAGAGGGGCCTATTTCGCGGGAGATTTCGTGCGGCGGCAATGGCTGCTCTCGTTCGGATAAAAGCAATGGGTACGCAACGAACACGAGGCATGACTATTCCATACGCGCGGCCCAAAAAGTGTAAGCGCGCCATTGACGACGTGACCTGCGTGAGGCGAGCGACTGCGTTTGATCTGCCAGACGCGAACGAAAGCGGCTCACTGCGACGCAGGTCGTTTCTGTCAGGATCAGGACACGCGGCACGGTGATTGCGGCCCTCCATGTAGCGCAGGCGGTCACTGTCTGCGTCTATCTTCCAGTCCAATCAAGGAGGGGCGGATCATGAGCAAGGCAACCATCACATTAGTCGCGGCCATCGCCGCACTCGCGATGTCGGGCGGCGCATATGCGCAGGCGGCCGGGGGCCAAAGCGGCAGCGGTTCGACTGGCACTGCTGGCAGCACGGCTAGCCCGTCGAACCAGATGAACGGTTCGACGACGGGCGGCTACGGCATGCCAAGCACCACGAACTCGGACGCGGGCATGGGCGCCAAGGCGCCGAACTCGGGCCTGCCGAGCAACGACAGCAACTCGGCGACTTACAACGGCCCCGCTCCTAAGACCAACAACACGCTGGCGACCCCGAGCGTGGTGTCGCCGGCCGGCCATTAACAGCCAGTAAAAATGACGATCAGCCGCGACTCAGCGCAAGCATAGAGCGCTCAAATCGCGCGGCCGCCAGTGTAATTGTGACCGGCGCCCAGTTCCCCGGATTGCAGGCGCAAGTTGATCCGACCGATCTACAAGGTCCATGCTGTCGTATTCGACATTTCACCAATGGGAACGACGCGCCGGGTCTCCGGCGAAAAGTATCGCAGCACGACGTCAACGCGACGGCGACGAGGACCGGCGGATGGATGATATAGACCGTGTACGCGCGTCGCGCTAGCGGCTGCCACACGCCAACCAGTCTTTCGAAGCGGGTTTGACTGCAAGGAGAGACAGCTCGTGAAAAATACTCGTTCGTTCTTGCGGATGCCTAACCCGATTCCGCCCGCACCGCGTCGATTGACGCATTAACGCGCGCGTCGTTCTGCAGAGCGGTGCCTCGCATCAGCGTGCGGCCAACACCTCCCTATCGAAGCCTCATGGAGAGGCTCAAAGCCACGTGCCCCCTTGCCGCTCGCTCGGCTCTTGCGCGAGCGCGTCGAAATCGTGAATCCAGTCGAGGTGATGCAGCATGCTGTCGCGCGCCGCTAGCCGCGCGTTGCGTTCCTGCGCGGCGGGCCCGTCCGGCAGATGCAGCACGTCCGCGGTGCTGATCGACGCGAACTGCACCTTGCGCGTGCGGCCCCGGCGCAGACGCTCGTAGGCTTCCTGCGCTTCCCGCCAATTGCCAGGGCCCGCCGTGGCCAGCTGCGCCGCCAGCACCACGGCATCTTCGATCGACTGGTTGGCGCCCTGACCGTGATGCGGCACGAGCGCATGCGCGGCATCGCCGATCAGCGTCACGCGACCTTTGCTCCAGCGGCCAAGCGGCGGACGGTGAAACAGGCCCCAGCGCTGACTGATCGGCACCGCCGTGATCATCTGCACGACGGCCGGATGCCAGTCCTTGAACAGGCGCAGTTGCTCGCCTTCGGTGGACGGCATGACCCAGTCGCGCGACGGCCACGGCGACGGATGGCGCTCGACCAGCAGGAAGTTCTGATCGCCCCTGTCGCCGATCGGATAGTGCAGCAGGTGGCCGCCGGGTCCGACCCAGAACTGGATCGTGTCCGGATCGGGCAACAGCTCCATGCGCTCGGCCGGCACGATGCCACGAAAGCCCGAGCAACCGGAATACAGCACGTCGTCGTAGCCGAGCATCCAGCGTCGCGTGATCGAGCGTGCGCCGTCGGCGCCGATCACGAGATCGGCGTCGATGCGCCGACCGTTGTCGAACGCGAGACTCACGCGATCGGGATGCTGCACGAGATCGACCAGCCGATGGCTAAGCTGGATGTGCCCGAGACCGACCGCCTCCGACAGCACAGCCTGCAGATCGGCGCGATGAACGCCCCAGTACGAGCCGCCGAACTGTTCGCGATAGCTGGGCATGCCGCGATGATGGCCAATGACGCTGCCGCTGCGGCCGTCACGATAGATGAGCCCGGGTACTTCAGCGCACACGTTCGCAAACGCCGAGCGTAGCCCCATGCGCTCGTAAAAACGCGTCGCGTTGGCCGACAGTGCGACTGCCGCGCCCACCTCGCGCAACTCGTCGGTCTGCTCGTAGAGTTGCGCATCGATGCCATGTTCGCGTAGCGCGAGCGCCAGCGTAAGGCCGCCGATGCCCGCGCCGACGATCGCGATGCTCAGATCCATTCCACTCATGATTGTGTCTCCGTATGGGGTTTATCGTGTCGGTATTTTCAGCACTAGACCTTCATTGCTCAATAAGATGAAATGAATCTCCTTCATCACTGAAATGAATGACCCTAGGTCATGCCGGATTCATGGAACTGAACGATCTCGATCTCAATCTGCTGTTGCTGTTCCAGCGGCTGATGCAGGAGCGGCGCGTGGCGAGCGTCGCCGAGCAAATGAACATGAGCCAGCCAGGCGTCAGCAACGCGCTCGCGAAGCTGCGCCGCCTGCTCGGCGATCCGCTGTTCGTCCGGGCGCCGGGCGGTGTGGTTCCTACCCCGTTCGCGCAGCGTCTCGCGGAGCCGGTCTCGCAGGCGCTCGCCACCTTGCACGTCGCGCTCAATCCGGTGACGGGCTTCGATCCGCTGCGCGCGATGCGAACGATGACGATCGGTATGACGGATATCGGCGAAGTCGTGTTTTTGCCGGCACTGCTCGAACGACTGTCGCGCGTCGCGCCAGGCGTCGCCATGAATACAGTCCGCAATACGAGCGTCAACCTGAGCAACGAGATGGCCGACGGCCGCGTCGATCTGGCGATCGGTCTGTTGCCGCAGTTGAAGGGGGGTTTCTATCAGCGGCGCCTGTTCGATCAGCGCTACGTCTGTCTGTTCAGACGCGGCCACCCACTCGAGGACGCCCCGCTGACGCTTTCCGCATGGCGCGAAGCCGAGCATCTGGTGGTCGTGTCGGCCGGCACCGGCCACGGTCAGGTGGACGAGTGGCTGAAACGACGCGGCGTGCGGCGTCAGGTGCGACTGACGGTGCCGCACTTCATGAGCGTGGGCTACATCCTGCAACGGACCGATCTGATCGCCACGGTGCCCGAGCGCCTCGCTCTGGAGTTGGCCACGCCGTTCTCGCTGAGCCTGAGCGCGCTGCCGATGACGCTGCCCGCCGCGCCGATCCACTTGTTGTGGCACGAGCGGGTCCACCAGGATGAGGGCAATCGCTGGCTGCGCGAGGTCGTGATCGATCTGTTCGCGGATACGGCGGCGAGTGGCAGGCGAGCGCGGGACGTGAGGAAGAAGTAGGACTCTGTTTGAAAACGCCGAACCGAAGCTTCGCGCTTACTCGAACGCTCCGGTTCGCACCTCGCCGTCACGCGTGTAGCGGGTGACGAGCACGCCGCCGGGCGTGCTCGTCACGTGTGCCAGCGTGAAGGCGGACGCTAGTGCGTCGTGGCCGAACAGACGTTTGCCGCGCCCGAGAATGACGGGGTAAATCAGAAGCCGGAGTTCATCCACGAGGCCCGCCGCCAGTAGTTGGCGCACCATGTCGCCACTGCCGAACGTCACCAGATCGGCACCGTCCTGAAGTTTTAGCGCGCGTATCGCATCGGCAAGATCGCCCTGCAGCGCATGACTGTTGTGCCAATCGAGCGAATCGGATCGATGCGTGGCCACGTGCTTGCGGACCGGATTGAACCGGTCGGCAATGCCGCGGCTGCGTGATTCGGCCGGCACATGTGGCCAATAAGACGCGAATATGTCGTACGTGCAACGCCCTAGCAGCAACTCGAACGGCTGCGCGAGCAAATCACGCACACTTGCGCCGATCGCTTCGTCGGCGTACGGCACGGTCCAGCCGCCCAGGCGAAAATCGCCACTGGCATCTTCGTCGGGCGCCCCGGGGGATTGAGTGACGCCATCCAGGCTGACGAACATGGAAACGATGTGCTTGCGCATGATGTGCTCCCGGTCAATGAACCCAATCGGTTCATCAATACGACGAACGAATCGGGTGCGGATCGACAATCGACGTCCTGGCGAAAGCCGCGCGAGCGAGTATGGCTCGATTGGCGCAGAATGATTGGACCCACGGGTGCCTGCGCCGCAGGTGTGAAGGCGCGCACCACTCGCCAGCGCATGGTCGGAAGATCGCCCGACACAGTGATGCGGACATAGCAGCCGGCGTAACGTCCGGCCGCCCGTGGCATGTCGTTCGATGGCCGATGGGTGTCAGCGAATGCCGCCTGACATTACATGGTCTCGCCTATGCGACCGGCGTACACGGTTCGATCCTGAACTCGACGACGACCTTCAAACACTATCCGACGCAACCGGTAGCCCCTCCGTCCTCCACCGCAGCATCCCACCGGCAAGATTCGCCACCTTGCCGAACCCGGCCTTCGTCAGCAACACGCTCGCCTGAGCCGAGCGCACGCCGGAGCGGCACACCGCGACCACCGGCCGCTCGCGATCCAGTTCATCGAGCCGCCCTGTCAATTGCGACAGCGGCACCAGCTTCGCGCCGGGCAAATGACCCAAACGATCGATGAACTCCGGCGCCTCGCGCACATCGACGATCTGAAGCGCCGCGCCATGCTCGAGCAGCGCCATCGGCTCGATTTCCCACACGCCGCTAAAGCGCAGCGTCAACGGTGCCCAGTCCGGCGTTTCGGTCGCAACTGCGGCGCTGCCTTCCGGCTGCCCGCAACGCATGTTTGCGGGCACCGCGACCGCCATCTGCTTCGGGTGCGGCAAATTCAGGTTGTTCATATACCCGGCGAAATCGCCGACGTCGACATCGCCGCCCAGGCGCGGATTGAAGCGCCGCTCCTCGCTCACGCTCGTCACCGTGATGCCGCGATAATCGTGTGCGGGATAAAGCAGGCAGTCGTCCGGCAGTGACAGGATCTGCTCGCGCACGGACGCGAATAACTGCTGCGGACTGCCTTGCTGGAAATCGGTGCGGCCGCAGCCGCGAATCAGCAGGCTATCGCCGGTAAAGGCCATGCTCTGATCGTCGAGCACGTAGGTCAGGCAGCCGTTCGTATGGCCAGGCGTTGCGCGCACGCTCAGATGACGCGTGCCGAAGTCGATCCGATCCCCATGCGCGAGCGGTCGCGTCACGCCTTTCGCCTCGACGACCGCGGCAAGCGCGATCTCGCTGCCGCAACGCAAACGCATGCGCCATGCGCCGGTTACGTGGTCGGCGTGCACGTGGGTATCGAGCGTCGTGCGCAGCCATAGGCCCAGTTCGCGCAGCAGCGCCTGATCGCGCGGCACCTGTTCGTAGACGGGGTCGATCAGCACCGCCTCGCCGCTGTCGCCGAGCAGGTACGTATAGGTGGACGAAACAGGATCGAACAGCTGACGAAAAATCATCGGTATCCCTCGGAAAATCGGCGAGGCGGCCGCAAACGGCCGCCGTGCCACACCTATCAACCCGGTTGCCTGGTGGTGCGCAGATACGGCTTGATGGTCTTGAAACCAGGGAACGTCTGCTGCGCCTCTTCGTTGCTGACAGCCGACGTGATGATCACGTCTTCGCCCTGCTTCCAGTTGGCCGGCGTGGCGACCTTGTATTTCGCGGTGAGCTGGATGGAATCGAGCGCGCGCAGGATTTCGTCGAAGTTCCGGCCGGTGCTCATCGGGTAGGTCAGGGTCAGCTTGATCCTCTTGTCGGGATCGATGATGAAAACCGAGCGCACGGTCGCGTTGGTCGCGGCGGTGCGGCCCTCGCTAGTGTCGCCCGCGTCGGCCGGTAGCATGTTGTACAGCTTGGCGATCGCGAGATCGGTGTCGCCGATCATCGGGTACTTAACTGTGGCGCCCTGGGTTTCCTCGATGTCCGCGACCCATTTTTCGTGGTCTTCGACCGGATCGACCGACAACCCGATCAGCTTCGCGTTGCGCTTGGTGAACTCCGGCTCGATCTTCGCCATGTAGCCCAGTTCGGTCGTGCAAACCGGCGTGAAGTCTTTCGGGTGAGAGAACAGGATCGCATATTGGTCGCCGATCCAGTCGTGGAAATCGATGGTGCCTTGTGTGGTGCGCGCGGTGAAATTGGGCGCGACGTCATTGATACGAAGTGACATATTGCCGTCCTGTGAAGTCGTGGTTAAGCGGAAGACCCGAGCGAGGCCTGTCTGCAACGGTCCAACACGGGCCCGGATAATCTCGGGGATTGCTCGCGCGGCAAGCAGTGCATCGCCGCATCGCGCAGTGAGACTTCAAATATAGCGCGTTACGCGCCAACCCATGTCGATACCCGTCGAAATCGGTCCCGGCGGGCCACAGCCGGACCATGTTTCAGGGAATGACGCCTATCGGTAAATCATGGACATTGCACGCGCCGCCGTGTGTGCGATAGCGCACAGATTTACCGGGCCGTGATTTGATCAGACCGTTCGGTCGTCCAGTCCGCCCCGCTATTCGAAAACGGGATAAGCGGTTGTTAAGGTTGCGGGCGTAGCCTGCCGTCGACACTTGCCTACATCGATATGAAGAAACTGTTGCGCTCCATTGAGCCCATTCTGTTGACCGCTGCGTCGGTAGGCCTCGTCATGTTTGTCGTGTGGCGAGTGGCGACGGTAAAAGGTTGGTTTTAAGCTCGCGCGATACGGTCGTCCGCTACTGCGAAAGGCGCCACAATATCCGATATCGCGCAATAACTCGCAACAATGCCGTCATAATTGACCCGCACAATCCGACGCCACTGACAACCACAACAAAGCCACGTCATGCGTCATTTTCGCGTTCCTTTCCCGCTGCGACTCACGGTGCTCGCAAGCGTTGCGGTACTCGCCGCGTGCGGTGGTAGCAATGATTCTCCTACGCCGACGGCCTCGAATACTTCGACGGCGACGGCCTCGATCCCGGCGCCCCCTGCCGACCCCCGTTTTGTCGACAACGCAGCAATCCCCGACGTGCCCGCGTTCGTCGACACGATTGCGACCAACCAGCGCGGCGATGCGAGATATGCAACGCTCGCCACGAATGCGGGTGTGCGTGTCGTCTCGCGATTCCTCGACATCTGGCAACCGTTGACCGAGATTGTCGACGCGGGCGTGTCCGCCACCGCCAATGGTTCCTTTCCGGCTGTCGTGCAGTCCACGTGGACTGGACTACCGAATGACGGCACGCCGGGTGGGGCTGTCGTGAACAGCGCCGTCCATGCTGCAAACATTCAATTCGTGGTCACCGAAACGACCAACCGAACTCAGGCACAGGCCGATGCAGCCTACTACGACGACCGGCGCGGCAAGGGTTATAGCGTGACCGATGGCATGGGACCGCTCACCGGTGCGTGGCGCGCGGCGGCGCAGCAGACCACGACGATTACGTCGATTCCGGCGAATGCAACGACGGTTCTGTACAACGACAGCGGCAACAACATCGGCGTCGGCAGCAGTGGCGGCAACACCAATTTCGGCCAGGTTGTCGACCTGCTCAACAACATGGGCAACAACGCGTCCACCGAGCCGGCCAAGCGCTTCTACAAATACGCGCGGCCATACCGCTGGAGCACGAGTGTCGTGGTAGATCCGACTCTGGTGCCTGCCGAGAGCACCACACCCTCGACCGATGGCGGATATATCAGCGGTCACGAGGCGGAGGCCATGCGCGACGCGATGACGATGGCCTACGTGCTGCCGGAGCGGTTCCAGGAGATGGCAAGCCGCGGCCTCGAACTTGGCGAAAATCGCATTTTCGCCGGTATGCATTCGCCGCTCGACGTCATTTCTGGTCGAATGTTTGCGCTTGCAGCGACTGCTGCGAATCTTTCCGATCCGAACAACGCCACGTTGAAGAGCGGCGCATTTAGCCAGGCGCACGCAGCGCTGATGCAATCGACGAACACCAATTCGACGACCTTCGCTGCTTTCGCCCACTCCGGCACGACAGCGACGGACCGCTTCGCCGACTATGCAACGAACAAAGCTGATTTCACTCGCCGTATGACGTTCGGCTTCGCTCCGATCGAATCCACCAATGCGCCTCCCGTCGTGCCGAAGGGTGCGGAAGTGTTACTGGAGACGCGCTTTCCGTATCTGAGCGCTGCCCAGCGCCGCGTGGTGCTCAAAACGACCGAGCTGCCTTCCGGCTATCCCGTCATGGATGATGCGGAAGGTTGGGGCCGCCTGAACATGTTCGCAGCCGGGGACGGATACGGTGCGTTCGATGGCAGCGTCATCGTTTCGATGGATGCGTCCCAAGGCGGATTCAACTCGTCGGATCTGTGGCGCAACGATATATCGGGTGCTGGGAAGTTGACGCTTCAGGGTAGCGGTACGTTGAAGCTCGGCGGCAACAACAGCTGGTCGGGCGGTTCCCAGGTCAGCGGCGGTGTGCTCGAGGCCGATTCCCCGAATGCGTTCGGCACGGGCGACGTGTATGTGGGAGCGGGCGGCGTCACCATTGCTGCGTCTTCGCCCGTGTCCATCGCCGGCAAGTACACGCAGCTCGCCGGCACGACGCTCGAACTCGACATCGACGGTAACGGCGCCGGCCATCTGCGCGTTGGCAATCAGTTGACCATCGCCGGCGGCACGCTACACGTGAAATTGGTGAACGGTTATGCGCCCAAGGTCGGCGACACCATCGATCTGATCGACGGCAATGGCACGACGAAGCAGTTCACGACGATCACGGTCGACGGCCACAAGGCGACGCCCATCTATTCATCGACCGGCGTGTCGGTGCGCATCGATTCTTGATCCGGCTGCGCTGTCGTCAGGTGGTCTTCCGTCGGGGCAGATCGCGGACTTTTTGTTGATTGGCGCTCTTATGCCCCGGGAAGCTCGGTGCCCCGGTTCATGATCTCGATGTAACTGTTGTAGCTGATGGGATTTGAAGTAGAGGCTGAGATACAGCATCGGTTCGCGCAGTACCTGCTGCTCGCATAGCAATAAAGTGATCAGCAAACGTCCCAGTCGGCCATTGCCATCGAGGTACGGGTGGATGGTCTCGAACTGAACATGTGAAAGAGCAGCCTTGACCAACGCGGGCGTCGTTTGGGGCTGGTCGTGCAGAAACAGTTCGAGTTTGCTCATGCACTCCAACACCTCGTCGGGCGGCGGCGGCACGAAAGCTGCGTTGCCGGGACGTGATTGTGCGGACAACTTGATGGTCCTGGCCCGAGGGCGCATCTCCAATGCAGTCTGGTAATCGCAAATTAACGGTATATACTGTTTATACCGTTAATCAGTCTGGAGATGGTCATGAGTGAACCCAGCGTGAGGAAGCCGACCAAGAAGGCCTTTCACTTCCCGAAGAATGCCAACGGCCATGCGAAAGTCGATGAGAAGCCAGCGGATGAGAAGAGTATGGCCGCAGCCGCAGCGCCAGATGCCCAGCCGGCTCCGACGAAGGCCGACAAACAGAAGCGCGCGAAACCCGTTGAGGCCGCGCAAGTCAGTCCAGCAGCAGAGGTGAAAGCGAAACGCGCGAAGAAAGAGAAGGTGGTGCGCGACAGCTTCACGATGCCGAAGTCCGACTACGAGAAAATCGCGGTACTGAAACAGAAGTGTCTCGACGCCGGCGTCTCGGTGAAAAAAGGCGAGCTTCTGCGCGCTGGTCTGCTCTTGCTGGACTCGGCGCCCACCATCGAGGGTCTGCTGGCAGCTGTTTCTGCGGTCGAAACCGTCAAGACTGGTCGACCAGCAAAATCATAGCTGTACCACGGTCCGAGCGGATTGCCGTGCGGACCGGGGTTCGCCGCTGTGCTTCGCTGGATGCTCCTGCATGTTCCGTGGAGCTTCGACCACCGTTCCCTACGACTCGACCCTAAACTGATACCGCGGTCACGAAACCCCGCGGTCACGAAACCGAATGGCGATTAGGCAAATAGCCGGGGCGGTTGAAGGGGATTCCGATGCCAGACGAGCACCTTTCCAGTCGATTCGACGCTGACATCAACCACGTATTGTCCAAGGTGTTCGAGATGGGCGGCTTCGTTGAATCGCAAGTCGTCAATGCGATGCAGGCGCTTAACCACCTCGATTTGGACCTGGTCGACAGAATCTTTGCCGACGAGCGTCGACTCAATGCCATCGAAGCGGAAGTTGATGAAGAGTGCGTCAACATTATTGCGCGGTACCAGCCGGCTGCACGCGACCTGCGTCTGCTGATGGCTATCTCGAAGACCGTCACGAACCTCGAGCGTGCTGGGGATGAAGCGCGGAAGGTCGCGAAGCGGACCCGACGAATTGCTGAAGACCACAATGCACCGACCATCAATATCACGGAAATCGCATTATCCGGTGAGATGGCCATGACTATCCTCCGCCGTGCGCTTGATGCATTTGCGCGCCTCGACACCGGTGCCGCAGCACAAATCGTCCGCGACGACGACGCTATCGATGACCAGTTTCGTGCAGTCGTACGGAAATTGGTGACGTCCATGATGAATGACCCGCGAACCGTCTCCAGCGCACTGGACTACCTCTTCATCGCGAAGGCCATCGAACGCATCGGCGACCATGCGACGAACATAGCGGAATTCATCATCTACGTCGTCAAGGGCAAGGACGTGCGCCACGTTTCCCGTGAACAACTCGAACGCGAAGCCTTCGGTCAATGACAGAGCGCGAAAGCAGGACGAAGCCGGGAGCGCACCGGTCGCGAAGACGGACTGACAACTGCGCGAGTCGCGAACCTGAAGCGTGCGCTCGCACGCATAAAGCCATTCGCTAGATATGTCTTTACATCTTCTTCAATCGAAGACTTCTTCTGACATATAAAGCCAACTCGCCTGCCCCTCGCGACCCTTCGCTTCGAAATTTACTTGACATCTAAACTATCAAAACCTAAATTAATCTCACAGCGGAGTCCATTATTGGGGAATCAGCATGCGCATAGTCTGTATCGGCGGCGGTCCGGCCGGTTTGTACTTCGGTCTGTTGATGAGAAAGCGCAACCCCGGCTATGAAGTCACGGTGATCGAGCGCAACCGCCCCTACGACACCTTCGGCTGGGGCGTCGTGTTCTCCGACCAGACGCTCGGTAATTTGCGCGCCGCCGACACGCCGAGCGCCGAGGCCATTCTCGACGCGTTCAATCACTGGGACGACATCGAGATTCACTTTCGCGGCCGCAGCGTGCGTTCGTCGGGCCACGGCTTTTGCGGCATCGGCCGCAAACGGCTGCTGAATATCCTGCAGGCGCGTTGCGAAGAACTCGGCGTGAAACTCGTGTTCGAAACCCAGGTCGTGGACGACAGCACGTACGAAGCTGACCTGATCATCGCGAGCGACGGCCTGAACAGCCTCGTGCGCCAGAAATACGCGCACACCTATCAGCCGGACATCGACGTGCGCGACTGCCGCTTCGTATGGCTCGGCACGAACAAGCTGTTCGACGCATTCACGTTCGCGTTCGAGCAAACCGAATTCGGCTGGTTCCAGGCGCACGCATACCGCTTCGACGATCAAACGTCGACGTTCATCGTCGAAACACCGGAACGCGTATGGCGCGCCGCCGGTCTCGACGAAATGAGCAAGGAGGACAGCATCGCGTTCTGCGAGAAGCTGTTCGCGAAGTACCTCGACGGCAACCCGCTGATGTCGAACGCGGCGCATCTGCGCGGGTCGTCGCAATGGATCCGTTTTCCGCGCGTCGTCAACAGGGAGTGGGTGCATTGGCGTACGAACGCGAACGGCACGCAAACGCCGATCGTGCTGATGGGTGACGCCGCCCACACCGCGCACTTCTCAATCGGCTCGGGCACCAAGCTCGCGCTCGAAGACGCGATCGAACTCGCGAACAGCATCAGCGCGCATCCGGGTTCGCATCCGAACGATCTTGCCGCCGCATTGAAGCACTACACCGAAGTGCGCAGCGTCGACGTGCTGCGCATCCAGAACGCCGCGCGCAATTCGACCGAATGGTTCGAGCACGTCGACCGCTATACGTCGTTCGAGCCGGAACAATTCGCCTACTCGCTGCTCACGCGCTCGCAGCGCATCTCGCACGAGAACCTGCGCGAGCGCGATTCGCAGTATCTGTCCGGCTTCGAGGACTGGCTCGCGAAGCGCGCGGGCGTCGAGCGCACAGCGGATAAGCATTCGATTCCGCCGATGTTCACGCCATTCAAGGTGCGCGGCGTCACGCTGAAAAATCGCGTGATGGTGTCGCCGATGGCGCAGTACTCGGCGGTCGACGGCGTGGCCGGCGATTATCACCTGATGCATCTCGGCGCGCGTGCAATGGGCGGCGCCGCGCTCGTGATGACCGAGATGACCTGTGTGTCGCCCGAAGCGCGCATCACGCCGGCATGTCCCGGTATGTATGCGCCCGAGCATCGGGCCGCGTGGAAGCGCATCGTCGATCTGGTGCACCTGCAATCGGATGCGAAGATCGGCATCCAGCTCGGCCATTCGGGCGCGAAAGGCTCGACGCGCGTCGCGTGGGAAGGCATCGACCAGCCGCTCGACGAAGGCAACTGGCCGCTCATTTCGGCGTCGCCGCAGCAGTATCTGCGCGGTATCAGCCAGCATTCGCGCGAAGCCACGCATGAGGAGCTGCGCGCAATCGAGCAGCAGTTCGTCGAGGCGACGCGCATGTCGATCGAAGCGGGTTTCGACTGGCTCGAACTGCACTGCGCGCACGGCTATTTGCTGTCGAGCTTCCTGTCGCCGCTCACGAATCACCGCACCGACGCATACGGCGGCTCGCTCGAAAACCGTCTGCGTTATCCGCTGCGCGTATTCAACGCGATCCGCGCGGTGTGGCCGCAAGACAAGCCGATCTCGGTGCGGATTTCCGCGCACGACTGGGTCGAAGGCGGCAACACGCCCGACGACGCCGTGAAGATCGCACAAGCGTTCAAGGCGGCGGGCGCGGACATGATCGACGTGTCGTCGGGCCAGGTCAGCAAGGAAGAAAAGCCCGTCTTCGGCCGGATGTTCCAGACGCCGTTCGCCGATCGCGTGCGCAACGAAGCCGGCATCGCGACGATTGCGGTCGGCGCGATCTCGGAAGCGGACCACGTGAACAGCATCATCGCCGCGGGCCGCGCCGATCTGTGCGCAATCGCGCGTGCGCATCTCGCGAATCCGTCGTGGACCTTGAACGAAGCGGCAAAGATCGGCTATCTCGACGTCGCTTGGCCGAAGACCTACACCGCCGCGAAAATGCAGCTCGAACGCAACCTCGAACGTGAGCGCGCGCAGGCCATCGCCAACGCCGGCCTCACGGCGCAACAACGCGCGCAACGCGCCGAAGGAACCGTGTGAACATGTCAGATACCCCTCTTGCCGGACAACACGCGGTCGTCACCGGCGGCGGCAGCGGCATCGGTGCGGCCATCGCGCAGACGCTGCTGCGCGCCGGCGCGCGCGTCACGCTGATGGGCCGCAACCTGCAACGCCTCGACGCTCAGCGCGAACAATGCGCGGCGCTGGGCGAGGTCGCGTGTATCGGCGTGGACGTCACGCAAGAAGAGTCGGTGGCGCGCGCATTCGATCAGGCGGGCGCCGTCGATATCCTCATCAACAACGCGGGGCAGGCGCAGGCCGCGCCGTTCACGCACACCGATATCGCGCTGTGGCAACGCATGCTCGACGTGAATCTGACCGGCGTGTTCCTCGGCACTCGCGCTGTACTGCCCGGCATGCTGGAGCGTGACTATGGCCGCATCGTCAATGTCGCGAGCACCGCGGGTCAAATCGGTTATGCATACGTCGCCGCGTATTGCGCCGCGAAGCACGGCGTGATCGGTCTCACGCGCTCGCTCGCGCTCGAAACCGCGACGCGCGGCATCACGGTCAATGCGGTGTGCCCCGGCTATACCGAAACCGGGTTACTGCATGCATCGCTCGAGCAGATCACGAGCAAGACGTCGCGCACCGACGAACAGGCGCGCGAAACGCTGCTGCGCTCGAACCCGCAGCGCCGCTTCGTGAGTCCGGAGCAGGTCGCGAGCGCGGTGTCGTGGCTGTGCCGCCCCGGCTCGGATGCGATCACGGGGCAATCCATTTCCATTTCGGGCGGAGAAGTGATGTGAGCAAATCAACGCAAGCAAAAAAGTCGGCGGCGGCAGCGGATGCTAAACCGTCGCGCAAAGGCATCGCCGAACCCGCGGAGAACGTCGTGGACCTCGAAATGAGCACCGGTGCGGACAGCCACATGGGCCTGCGTTTATGGCTGCGTATGCTGACCACCACCAATCTCGTGCAGGCCGAACTGCGCAAACGTCTGCGAACCGAATTCGACACCACGTTGCCGCGTTTCGATTTGATGGCGCAGCTCGAACGACATCCCGAAGGTTTGAAGATGACCGAGTTGTCGCGCCGTTTGATGGTGACAGGGGGCAACGTCACGGGCATCACCGATCAGCTCGAAAAAGAAGGGCTCGTCGCGCGCGATACCGACCCGAACGACCGCCGCTCGATCAGCGTGTGCCTGACGCCCGCTGGCCGCAAGGCGTTCGACAGGATGGCCGTCGCGCATGAGCAATGGGTCGTCGGAATGTTCGGCGGCCTGAGCCTCGACGAAAAGATGCACACGCATCAGGATCTCGGGAAGCTAAAACAACATCTGCTCGACAGCCTGAAAGGCTGACTTCGCACTGGAGGAATCCATGACACGATCCAATGCCGACGCACTGTTGGCCGGCAACCGCCTGACCCTGGCTGGCTATGAGGCGAAGCATTTCGGCTGGTCGGTGACCGACAAGGTCGCGACGATCACGCTGAACCGCCCCGAGCGCAAGAACCCGCTGACCTTCGAATCGTATGCGGAGCTGCGCGACCTGTTTCGCGACCTCGCCTATGCGACCGACGTCAAAGCCGTCGTGCTGCACGGCGCGGGCGAGAACTTCTGCTCGGGCGGCGACGTGCACGACATCATCGCGCCGCTGATCGATTTGCCGATGCCCGAGCTGTTGCTGTTCACGCGCATGACCGGCGAGCTCGTCAAGGCAATGCGCCATTGCCCGCAGCCGATCATCGCGGCCGTCGACGGCGTCTGCGCGGGCGCCGGCGCGATCCTCGCGATGGCTTCCGACCTGCGCCTCGGCACCGCGCGCAGCAAACTCGCGTTCCTGTTCACGCGCGTCGGCCTCGCCGGTTGCGACATGGGCGCATGCGCGATGCTGCCGCGCATCATCGGCCAGGGACGCGCCGCCGAGCTGCTGTTCACCGGCCGTTCGGCAAGCGGCGACGAAGCTCATGCATGGGGCTTTTACAACCGCCTGTGCGACCCGGCCGCGCTGCTCGAACCAGCGCAGAAGCTCGCCGCCGATCTCGCGGCTGGCCCGACCTTCGCGCACGGCATGACGAAAAAGATGCTGCACCAGGAATGGAGCATGAGCATCGACGAAGCAATCGAAGCCGAAGCGCAGGCACAGGCAATCTGCATGAGCACCCGCGATTTCGAGCGCGCGTACAACGCGTTCGCGGCGAAGACGCGTCCCGTGTTCGAAGGAGACTGAGTTGAGCGCCGACCAACAGAACACCACGATCGATTTGCATAGCCCGCTCGCGTGGCCGTTTTTCGAGCCGCGTCATCGCGAACTCGCGGCAGGCATCGACGCGTGGTGCCGCACGCATCTCACGCATGAAGAACATGGCGACACCGATGCCACCTGCCGCCTGCTGGTGCGCGAACTCGGCCAGGCCGGCTGGCTGAAATACGGCGTCGGCGGCCTCGCGTACGGCGGCCACGGCGACACGATCGACACGCGCGCCGTGTGCCTGCTGCGCGAAACGCTTGCGCGCTATTCGGGGCTCGCCGATTTCGCGCTGGCGATGCAAGGCCTCGGCTCTGGCGCGATCTCGCTCGCCGGCACGCATGAGCAGAAATCGCGTTATCTGCCGCGCGTCGCGAGCGGTACGGCGATTGCCGCGTTCGCGGTGTCGGAGCCGCAAGCGGGCTCGGACGTCGCGGCGATGGCGCTCGCCGCGCGCGAAGAGGGCGACCATTACGTGCTCGACGGCGAGAAGACGTGGATTTCAAACGGCGGCATCGCGGACTTCTACGTGGTGTTCGCGCGCACCGGCGAGGCGCCGGGCGCGCGCGGCATCAGCGCGTTCATCGTGGATGCACAGACGCCCGGCCTCGGCATCGCCGAGCGCATCGACGTGATCGCGCCGCATCCGCTCGCGCGCCTGCGCTTCGCGAACGCGCGCGTGCCCAAGAGCCAGATGCTCGGCGCGCCCGGCGAAGGCTTCAGGATCGCAATGCGCACGCTCGATATCTTCCGCACGTCGGTGGCGGCCGCATCGCTCGGCTTTGCCCGCCATGCGATGGCCGAAGGCCTCGCGCGCGCGGCGTCGCGCAAGATGTTCGGCCAGACACTCGGCGACTTCCAGTTGACGCAAGCGAAGCTCGCGCAGATGGCGCTGACGATCGACAGCAGTGCGCTGCTGGTCTATCGCGCCGCGTGGCTGCGCGACCAGGGCGAAAGCGTCACGCGCGAAGCCGCGATGGCGAAGTGGCACGCGAGCGAGGGCGCGCAGCAGGTCATCGACGCAGCCGTGCAGCTCCACGGCGGCATGGGTGTGCAAAGCGGCAGCGCGGTCGAAATGCTGTACCGCGAGATCCGCGCGCTGCGCATCTACGAAGGCGCGACCGAGGTGCAACAGCTGATCGTCGGCCGCGATCTGTTGAAGGCGCATGCCGCCGCGAACGGGAACGCGCAATGAGCACGTCGTTCGAGCGGCCCGTACGCATTCGCTTCTCGCACTGCGATCCCGCAGGCATCGTGTACTTTCCGCAGTACCTCGTGATGACCAACGTGCTCGTCGAAGACTGGTTCAACGAGGGCCTGCGCATCGACTACGCGCAGATGATCGCGCAGCGCCGCATCGGCCTGCCGATCGTCAAGCTCGACTGCGAGTTCTCGCGGCCGAGCCAGATGGGCCAGACGATCCTGCTCACGCTGTGCGTCACTACCATCGGCCGCAGTTCGATCGGCATCGAGATTCACGGTCATTGCAACGGCGAAACGCGTTTCCGCTCGAAACAGGTGCTCGTGTTCATGTCGTTCGACAGCGGCAAATCGATCGCTATTCCCGGCGACATCGCGAGCGCGCTCGCGGCGTACGCCCCATCGTCCTCCATCGAGGCGCACCGCTGATGAAGAAAGCTCTCCTCCCCGCCGGCTGGGTCAAACCGCGCGGCTACGCGAACGGCGTCGCGGCGACCGGCACGCAGGTGTTCATCGCCGGCCAGATCGGCTGGGACGAACAGGCGCAGTTCCACACCGACGACTTCGCGCGGCAAGCCGAGCAAGCGTTGAAGAATCTGCTGGCCGTGCTGCGCGAAGCGGGCGGCAAGCCCGAACACCTGGTGCGCCTCACGTGGTACGTGACCGACAAGCGCGAGTACCTTGCGTCGCTGAAGGACATCGGCCGCGCCTTTCGCGAGCTGATCGGCGACTACGACATCGCGATGAGCGCGGTGCAGGTCGTCGCGCTGATGGAAGACCGCGCGAAGGTCGAGATCGAAGCCACCGCGGTGATTCCGCACTGAACCTCGTACAGGTAGCGAACACATAGGCAACGCCTCGGAGACCATGATGGAACCGTCAGCACACGTCGATACTTTCGCGCGCGACAATCTTCCGCCGCAGGATCAATGGCCCGTCTTGCTGCTCGACAATCCGGACGTCGCTTATCCGTCGCGGCTGAACTGCGCGACCGAACTGCTCGAACGGACCATCGACACGGGGCATCGCGAGCGGCCGGCGATCTGGTCGGACGTGGACGGCAAGCCGCAGGCGACCACATACGGCGAACTGCTCACGCTGGTCAACCGCAGCGCGCATGTGCTCGTCGATGAAATGGACTTGCGGCCCGGCAACCGCGTGCTGCTGCGCGGACCGAACACCTTGCAGATGGCCGTTACGGCGCTCGCGGCGCTGAAGGCCGGGCTCGTCGTCGTGCCGACCATGCCGCTGCTGCGCGCGAAGGAACTCAAGCAGATCATCGACAAAGCGCAAGTCAGCGCCGCGCTTTGCGACGCGCGTCTGACCGTGGAACTCGAGCGCTGCACGAATCCGCGGGACGAGTGCTACAGCGCGGTGCTGAAGCAGACGCGCCGCTTTCACGACGACTCCGCCGATTCGCTCGACACGCTCGCCGTCAACAAGCCCGAACACTTCACCGCATGCGACACCGCCGCCGACGACGTGTGCCTGATCGCGTTCACGAGCGGCACGACCGGCGCGCCGAAAGGCTGCATGCATTTCCATCGCGACGTGATCGCGATGTGCGATCTGTTCCCGCGTCATGTGCTGAAGCCGTCCGCGAGCGACATCTTCTGCGGCACGCCGCCGCTCGCGTTCACGTTCGGCTTCGGTGGGCTGCTGTGCTTTCCGCTGCGCGTCGGTGCGTCGACGGTGCTCGTCGAAAAGCTTTCGCCGCAAACCTTGCTCGACGTGGTCGAACGTTTTGATGCGACGGTGATGTTCACCGCGCCGACGTTCTATCGGCAGATGGCGCCGCTCGTCGCGCAGCATGACGTAACGTCGCTGAAGAAGACCGTGTCGGCCGGCGAGGCGCTGCCCGATTCGACGCGACGTCTATGGCGCGAGGCGACCGGCATCGACATGATCGACGGCATCGGCAGCACCGAGCTGATCCACATCTTCATTTCGTCGCAAGGCGCGCAGATCCGCCCGAATGCGATCGGCCGCGCGGTGCCGGGCTACGTCGTGCAAGCCGTCGACGACAACATGCAACCGGTGCCACCCGGCACGATCGGCAAACTCGCGGTGCGCGGCCCGACCGGATGCCGCTATCTGGCCGACGAACGGCAGTTGCGCTTCGTGCGCGACGGCTGGAACCTGCCGGGCGATTCCGTCTATCTCGACGCGGACGGCTACGTGTTCTACCAGGCGCGCGCCGACGACATGATCGTGTCGGCCGGCTACAACATCTCCGGTCCTGAAGTGGAAAGCGTGCTGATGCAGCACGAGGCGGTGGCCGAATGCGGCGTGATCGGCGTGCCCGACGAAACGCGTGGACAGATCGTGCGGGCCTTCGTCGTGGTGAACCCCGGCTACACGGCCGACGACAAACTGGTCGCGCAACTGCAGGATTTCGTTAAAAATAACGTGGCGCCGTATAAATATCCGCGCGTCATCACGTTCGTCGGCGCGCTGCCGCGTACCGAAACCGGCAAGCTCAAACGTTTCGAGTTGCGCACGATGACATAACCCCTATCTTTCGTGAGACTGGAGGCAGACTGTATGGCCGGCTCTTTCATCGAAGTCGTCGCCCACGATGGCGGCCGTTTCAACGCATACGTCGCGCGCCCCGCGCAGGGCTCGGGCCCGGGGCTCGTGCTGCTGCAGGAAATCTTCGGCGTCAACGACACGTTGAAGGCGAGCGCCGATCGCTACGCCGAGGAAGGCTACGTCGTGCTCGTGCCCGATCTGTTCTGGCGTATCAAGCCCGGTATCTCGCTTGGCTACGGCGACGCCGACATGAAACAGGCGCTCGGCTATCTGGGCCAGTTCGACGCCGATGTCGCGGTCGAGGACATCGCCGCCACCTTCGCCACATTGCGCGATCTGCCCGAGCAGGTCGGCAAGGTGGGCGTGGTGGGCTACTGCCTCGGCGGCAAGCTCGCGTTTCTGAGCGCGGCGCGCACCGACGTCGATTGTGCGGTCAGCTATTACGGCGTGGGCCTCGAAGCGCATCTCGATGAAGTATCGGCAATCCGCTGCCCGATGGTCTTTCACTTCCCCGAAAACGACGCGCACTGCCCGCCTGAAACGCGCGAGCGCATTGGCGCCGCACTGCGCACGCGGCCGCAAACCGAGCAATACGTGTATCCCGGCTGCGATCACGCGTTCGCCGCGCCGCAGCGCAAGCAGTACGACAAGCCCGCCGCGATGATGGCGTACTCGCGCACGCTCGCATTACTGCGCAAGGTGCTCGGTCCGCTCTACGATCTGAACGCGCTTTGGGAGGCGCATTGCTATCACGAGTTCGCAACACGCGACGTCGACGCGGTGATGCCGACGATGGTCGCCGAGCCCTACGTCAATCACGTGCCGACGATGACGGGCGGTGTCGGGCACGACAATCTGAAGCGCTTTTACACGCATCATTTCGTCAACTCGAATCCGCCCGACACGAAGCTGATTCCGATTTCGCGCACGATCGGCTCTGACCGCGTCGTCGATGAATTCATTTTTAGCTGCACGCATAGCTGCGAGATCGACTGGCTGCTGCCGGGCGTCGCGCCGACCGGCAAGTACTTCGAGGTGCCGATGCTCGCCGTGGTGTGCTTCCGCGGCGACAAGCTTTATAACGAACACATCTATTGGGATCAGGCTTCGGTGCTCGTGCAGGTGGGGCTGCTCAATCCCGAGGGCTTGCCGGTGGCGGGGATTGAAAGTGCGAGGAAGTTGCTGGATGAGACGTTGCCGTCGAATGGGTTGATGGGGGACAAGTCGAAGGTTTAAGGGAAGGCGTGCTGCCGTCGCGGTGTGTCATCTGAATGACTCGCGCTGGCAGCGCGTATTGACGGCGGCATGCAACACCGAAAGCTCATTAACCGCTCGATGAAAGTCTGGCCATCATCCGGTCATAGAGTGACGGTGGCAGCTTCACGAACGACGCGTCGTCGCCGCCGCGAGAAAATGAAACGCCATCGTCGTCCAGCCAAATCAGTTCAGGAACCGTTGTGCTGAAGGTCCTGCGTACCAGCAGTTTGCCTGACGTGGCATCGTAGACTTGGCCGATATAGTCCGGGTTGTTGCCACCTCTCCATTGGAGCAGGCATCGCTCCGCAGTGTAGCGGCCGTTTTTTGATGTGCTTTTGATACATTCGCTCGCATCCCGACTGTCGGTGTGCGCGACGACGAGAAACACGGCAAACCCGACAGGAAGCATTACGGCGCACCATCTGATCAATCGCCTCGGTTTCATAAATACACCTTGATCGGTGGATCGATTCGGACAAGCCTCCGGTCCGAGTAGATCACAAAGTCACCTCCTCGCTGGTGCTTTATCGCCCACTCCCTAAAGTCCTTATTGTGAATCGGGTAGTACACATTGCCCTTGACTTTCGGGTTCCCTAGCGCAACGGGATAGGAAAAATACAATTGCGGTTTGTTTAGATATGACATCGCGCCGTTGTACGCCAGAACGATCACTCCGTTTCTGCTCCAGTGGCCGAGATATTGCGACACTTCGCCATGTTTGTCGGTGAAGTCGTAACTATCCTTAATGTATACATAGATAGCAGAGATTTCCGCGACCCTTGTAGTGCCTTCCCTGCGAAAGTCGGCGTATCCAACGGCCGCGTATATGTCGAACGATCCCAACGCGCCCGTCAGATCGTCCGGGACACCGTTATTGTGGAAATCAGCATAGAGAAGCTCTCCGAGCTTCTGAGACAGCGAACTTCCAACCTTCACATACTGGAACTGGAAATGCCGGTGCAACAGCGTCGAAAGATTTTCCCCGCACTCGGTCGTCGCATCAAGACATGGTCTCCCGGCATATGGCAGGAGAATCTCCTTCAGCGCTTCTCTTGCGCGTGATGTGTGAATTTGCGTCTTTATCAACTCGTCGTATTGGTCTTTGGCTCGTCGATGCTTCAATACCCAATCGAGCTTGATCGTCGTTGTGTCATACATATCCGCAGGATAAGGCATCCCTTTCTGATTCATTTCGGCCGCAACGTCTTTATCCGTGGGCCCATAGTTGAGTTCGCCGGCAAACCAACGCTCCATTAACTTTGCCGACACTGGCATAAGTTCCTTGCGCATGGCGCCAGGAATCTCCTGAATGTCGAACGGTGGGACAATCTGTTCTTGTTTCCGCCCCGCATCCGGTACGGGTTGGTGTTCTTTCGGCGAGCGCGGCGTGTTCAGCCAAGACTTGAAACGGGAAAAAGCGTCGGATATTTTCTCGATGTCATCGACAAATTTGATCAATGGGTCCGGTCGGGGCAACTCAGGCGCGAGCCTGATCGATGTCATCTTCAGTTCCTGTTGTTTTGGCAGCGGCGGCGGGGCTTTATCCATCGAAAGCTGCCCCTCCCGGACAACAGTGCAACCGTCCGCCCCTTCGTATCGCGTCCATCTCCACAAAAGCTTGTTTACCCTGAAATAGGGAATTTTCTCTTCGTCGCTCATAACTGGATCGTCTTATTCATGAATGCGCGATTCTCCGGGTTGGAGCTATCTCTCGCTCTTTATATTTTTGACGCTCAGTTAGTTGATGGCAATCAGAGAATGCCGAAAAGCGGCTCCGGGCTAACCGCCGAGCCGTCAAGGACATTTCGTTCAAAAGGTCCTTGACGATCAAGACGTCGACGTCTTCTTCACCAAAAACAATCCCGGCGGTTCGATCGACCTTTGACGTTGCTCCATAAATTGTCGAGTCGGTGGAATCGTAAAACGCCATTCCAGTCATGGTGATACCGCTATAAGTACACGTCGTTGGCGCGAACGTGATGCTGAGGCCATATGCGTTGTTCGTCGCATGCGTCGTGATCGTGCCCGAGAAGAAACAACCGCTCGCGCTTTCACCCGTCACCGTGCCGGCCGGCAGAATTATCAGTGACAGGCCTTCCGTGCCGCCCGCGTTCGTCCCGGCCGTGCCGGAATAGATGCCGGCGACCGTCGTCAGCGAAGGGGTAGCCGTCGACAACGTGCTGTTATACGTCGACGAAAATGTATTCGCCGCGCCGCCGATGTTATGGGTGAAGGTCCCCGAGATCGACACGAAAGTCGAATAACTCGCGGAAAGCGTGCTGGCCGCTACGCCGGTACTCAAACCGGTCGTCGTCAGCTGGTAGTCGTAGACACTCGACGACGAGAAACTGCCGCCCGAGCCGCTTCCCTTACCAACTATCACACCGCCAACCGGATTCGTCGTCGTGGTGGTCGTGGCGGCGGACGATGCAGTGGCCGAGGTCGTGGTCGGGACGCCGCTATAGAAGTCGTAGAACGTACCGTCGTTGAGCACCATCGACACAAACGTGCATGAATCCGCCGTCGTGCCCTTGAGGACGCCGACAAAACTGTCTGGCGCAGCGGCAGCGGACCTACTGCCACTTCCGCCGCCACCGCAACCCGCCAACATCGAGGCCAACCTCAACGACACCAACGAAAGACTGACTCGTTTATTCATTTGACAAGCTCTCGGAACAAAGTTGGCGCGAATCGTACCCCGGCGCTGCAACGTCCCATACGATAATAAAAAGCGGGGGTTGCTTTCTGTTTCTGCGATCGAATTGCCGAATTCGGGCTTGCACCGTCACTTGGGATTTCGAAGCGTTTCTTTGCCTGACGCGATGCAAATCGATGGCGCTTCTTCGTGTATAGAGGCACCGACTAAACCCCCGCCTCGACACACCACTATTTCGTAGTTGGACGCGAAATGCGCCGGTGCTAGACTCGAAAGCCCATTGTCGGTAATCGCCAGAATCCGCGTAAAGGGCACCCGCATGACCCATTCCCTCCACGGCAAACAACGTTGGCTCGCACTGATCGTGCTCTGCCTCGGCGTGCTGATGATCGTGCTCGACACGACCATCGTGAACGTCGCCCTGCCGTCCATCGCCGCCGATCTCGGCTTTAGCGAAACCTCACTCGTGTGGGTCGTCAATGCATACATGCTGACGTTCGGCGGCTGTCTGCTGCTCGGTGGACGGCTTGGCGATCTGTACGGACACCGCAAGCTGTTTCTCTGCGGCATTACGCTCTTCACGCTCGCTTCGCTCGCCTGCGGCCTCGCCAATTCGCAAGTTCTGCTCGTCGCCGCGCGTGCCGTGCAGGGCCTGGGCGGGGCGATCGTCTCCGCGGTGTCCTTGTCGCTGATCATGAATCTGTTCGCTGAATCCGGCGAGCGCGCGAAAGCGATGGGCGTGTATGGTTTCGTCTGCGCGGGCGGCGGCAGCATCGGCGTGCTGCTCGGCGGACTGCTCACCAACCTGCTGAGCTGGCATTGGATCTTTCTGGTCAATCTGCCGATCGGCATTGCGGTGTACGCGCTGTGCGTCGCGCTACTGCCCGCCGCGCGCGGACACGCGCACGGCGAACGGCTCGACGTGGCCGGCGCGCTCAGCGTGACCGCATCGCTGATGCTGGCGGTCTACGCGGTCGTCAACGGCAACGACGCGGGCTGGACTTCAGCGCAGACACTCGGCCTGCTGTTCGCCGCGCTGGCGCTGCTCGCCGCATTCCTCGCGATCGAGGCGAGAGTCGAACATCCGTTGATGCCGCTCGGTCTGCTGCGTTTGCGCAATGTCGCAACCGCGAACGTAGTGGGCGTGTTGTGGGCGGCGGCGATGTTCGCGTGGTTCTTTATTTCGGCGCTGTATCTGCAGCGCGTGCTCGGCTATCGGCCGTTGCAGGTGGGGCTTGCGTTTCTGCCCGCGAACCTGATCATGGGACTCTTTTCGCTGGGCGTGTCGGCGCGTGTGGTGATGCGCTTCGGGCTGCGTCGGCCGCTCGCGGCGGGCCTGCTGCTGGCGGCATGCGGGCTTGCGCTATTCGCGCGCGCGCCCGTCGACGGCAGCTTCGTGGTCGACGTATTGCCCGGCATGATGCTGCTCGGCTTCGGCGCGGGCATCGCGTTCAACCCGCTGCTGCTGGCCGCAATGAGCGACGTCGACCCCGCCGATTCGGGCCTCGCGTCGGGCATCGTCAACACGTCGTTCATGATGGGCGGGGCCCTCGGGCTCGCGGTGCTGGCGAGCCTTGCCGCGGCGCGTAGCGAGGCGATGCAGGCGTCGTCGAGTGCGGCGGCTGCGCTGAACAGCGGGTATCACGTTGCGTTTCTGTTTGGGGCGGCTTTTGCGGCGACGGCCGGCGTGGTGGGCGGGGTGCGTTTGAGGCCCGGGCAGGCGGGTGGTGCTGCGGGCGTGGATGGCGAGGCGGCGGATTCGACTCGGCCCACCGCCGCGACTGCAAAACCGCAAGCGCGATCAAATGCGTGAGTTCGCCGCTGATTATGCTGGCTTCATGCTGACATGAGAGCCGAGATGAATCCGGTTGGAAAAGCGCTCTGGTTTATCGAAAGCCACTTCGCCGGCGACTTGACGCTCGACGATATCGCCCGCTGCGCATGCGTGTCGCGCTTTCATCTAGCGCGCGCGTTCGAAGCGGCGACCGGGCTTTCGGTGATGCGCTATGTGCGCGCGCGTCGCTTGAGCGTTGCCGCGCAACGTCTCGCCGACGGCGCGCCCGACATTCTGGCGCTCGCCATCGATGCCGGGTACGGCTCTCACGAAGCATTCACGCGCGCGTTTCGCGAGCAGTTCGGGCTCACGCCGGACGCGCTGCGCGCGCGGGGTCATCTCGACAATCTGAGCATCGTGGAGCCGATCAAAATGGACGAAACCCTTCTGACCCATCTGGAACCGCCGCGCTTCGAAGACGGCAAGCCGTTTTTAGTCGCTGGACTCACCGAGCGCTATACGTGCGAGACCAGCAAGGCGATACCATCGCAGTGGCAGCGCTTTGGCGCCTGGTACGGAAAGGTGCCGGGACAGGTCGGCAGTGTGGCCTATGGCGTTAACTACAACGCCGATGAACTGGGCAACTTCGACTACCTGTGCGGCGTCGAAGTCGGCGATTTTTCGGCATTGCCGCCAGAGTTGAGTCGTGTACGCATCGCCGCACAACGCTATGCGGTGTTCAATCATCGCGAGCACATCTCGGGCATTCGCCGCACGATGAATACGATCTGGAATCAGTGGTTGCCCGCATCAGGGCATGTGCCTGCCGATGCACCGCATTTCGAACGGTATGGCGAGCAGTTCGATCCGGTGACGGGGATGGGTGGAGTCGAAGTCTGGTTGCCGTTGAAGAGCTGATGGTTGATTGGGCGGATGGCCGCTGTGGCCGGCTATCCGCCTGATCGATCACGGAGTGGCATGCCTGTCGTCAGGCATCGCATGCGCGTCGTCGTATTCGCGCGAAATGTCCTTATTCGTGCGATCGCCCAGGCGCATGGCGGCGGCCACGCTAATCACCCCGCACGCGAACACGTACCACGCCACCGCAAAGCCCGAATGGAAGTAAGCGTACAGCGCGGTCGCAATCAACGGTGCGGGACCGCCAGCAATGACGGAAGCCAACTGGTAGCCCATCGACGCACCGCTGTAGCGCAAGCGCCCCGTGAACGATTCGGCGATCAGCGCGGCTTGGGGACCATACATCATTGCATGCGGCACCAGCGAAAGCACGATGGCGACAAAGATCAATGCCTGGTTGCGGGTGCCGAGCATGAAGAAGTAGAGGAAACCGAATAGCCCGGCAGCAGCGGCGCCGATCACGTACATGCGTCGCCGCCCGATCAGATCGGACATGTGACCAAAGAACGGAATCGTAAATAATTCCAGCACCGCTGCGGCCAGCACCGCCGTGAGCAACAGGTCGCGTGTGACGCCCAGCCGCATCACGCCATAGGTGAATATAAAGGCCGTGAAAATATAGAAAGGCGCCTGTTCGGCCATGCGCGCAAGCGCCGACAGAAGAATGTCTTTCGGCTGCCGGCGCAATACTTCGCGCATCGGCGCCTTTTCGATCCTGCGCTCAGCGAGGAGCTTCGCGAAGACCGGCGTCTCGAGAATACTCAAGCGAATATAAAGGCCGATCGCGACCAGCACGATACTGAGGAAAAACGGCACCCGCCAGCCCCACGTAATGAATGCGCTGCCGGAGATCTGGCTTGTGGCCAGCACCACCAGGTTCGCAATGCACAATCCCGCCGGTACGCCGAACTGCGGCCAGGACGCGACGAAACCGCGATGTTTGTTCGTGCGTGTCCATTCCATCGACATCAGCACCGAGCCGCCCCACTCGCCGCCCACGCCCACGCCCTGAATGAAGCGCAGCACCGTGAGCAAGATTGCCCCCCAGATGCCGATCGTCGCATAGGTCGGAACGAAGCCCACGGCAAACGTCGCAAGTCCCATCAGCAATAGCGTCACGATTAACGTGGCTTTACGCCCGATGCGATCGCCGTAATGACCGAAAATCGCCGCGCCCACCGGCCGCGCGATAAAGCCGACCGCGTAAATCAGAAAAGCCTGGAGTGTGCCGACGAGCGGGTCCGATTCCGGAAAGTACAGCTTCGCGAAGACGAGACCCGTGACTATGCTGTACAGGAAGAAGTCATACCATTCGATCGTGGTGCCAATCGTGCTGGCGATGACAGCTCGGCGCAACTGACGCCGGGCCTCATCATCGGAGAGGGACATTGGCCCCGGTTGCGCGTCAGCCATTTGAAATCTCCCCAAATGGAAATGGACACGTGATACCTGTCATTCGACAGTTGGTGTATTCGGTGGTTCCGGCGATCAAGCGAGGTGCAGACCGCGAAAATCGCCTTTGAGTTTTTCACGCCGATTTGCGTTTCGGAATTGCATTTATTACTGAATACACAACAAGGCATTCATCGTTTCAATGCAATGAATACCGATGCGGTCAGCAGTGACACGAAACGCATTCCGCACCCCACCCGCAGTCCGGATTGCCGTGCGGAATGCCAAAGGTCCTGCTCGACGCCACCGGCGATTGTCCGCTTTGAATACGCCAATCGGTGAACTTGCGCACACTCTCGTTGAGGAGTCCAGGCGGACCCCGATGTTCGAGCGCTGCAACGCGGGTTTCAGCAAAATCGACTAGTTGCACTTGCATGGCCAGTTTCCTCGAAAGGTAGGGAACGATAAAACTCGCACTCCAGAATTGCCATGTCGGATGCCGGCGGAATACGCTCGGCGCCGCGCCGAACGCCCGCTTGAACGCGCGGCTGAAGGCTTCGGGACTGTCGAAGCCGGCGTCGAGCGCAACATCGAGCACCGAGCACGACGCTTGCGACGCGAGCCGGCGGGCCGCGCGACGCAAGCGCATCAGTTGCACATAACGTGCGACGGGCACGCCGACATACGCGACAAACTGTCGATGAAAATGGAACATCGAGAAGTTTGCGATGCGGCTTAGCGCGTCGACCGACAGATCGCCCTCGAGGTTTGCATCGATATAGGCGAGAACGGCTTCGAAGCGCATCGTGTAGGCAGCGGTGGCGTATGGGTAAGCTTGCATGGTCTGGAGTGTGCGAGTTCCGATATGCTCGCCGAGGTTGGGCACATCTTACCTAGCAGGACTTGCTCGATCTTCGATCGGCTCGCTGCCGAACCCACGGAATTTGCGTAAACTCATTCATCCGCCGCGCTTCCTGACTTTCCGCCGATGCCCTCTTCGATCAGCAATTCGCTCCTCTGGATCTTCGACGCGTTCGAACGCGATCCGACTTATGTGCGTCGGCGGATGTTCGGTTGCGACGCTGCGTATATCGATGGGCTGTTGTGTCTGGTTGCCGCCGACCGCGATAAGCCATGGAATGGACTGCTCGTCTGTACGTCGCACGAACGCCATGCTGCTCTGATTGCCGATCTGCCTGCGTTGGGGCCTCACCCGGTGCTTCGGAAATGGCTTTACGTGACGCAGCAGCATCCGGCGTTTGAAGACACTGTCGAACAGTTGACGGCGCTCGTGCTGGAGCGGGACCCGCGAGTGGGGGTGGAGCCTAAGCCGAGAAAGCGGCGGAGCAAGTCTGTGTTGCCGGAGGGTTGAGGAGGGGCGACGCGCTAACCGCAAGAATATAGAGCGCGTGGCTCCATCTGGGGAAGCACGGGGCCTGTGGCTCTTTGCTACGATGTGAGTCTGTTCCAACGCCGACGCATCTGGCGCGTCCCGCCAGCCGGCTACGATTCACCGAACTCACCGAGCACTCAGCCTTGACCATCCACATCCGCCCCGCCACCGCTTCCGACGCCACCCTGATCCTGCGTTTCGTCACGGAACTCGCGGTCTACGAGAAAGCCGAGCACGAAGTCGTCGCCGGCGTCAAAGACATCGAAAAGAGCCTGTTTTCCGCGGGCGCGCCCGCGAAAGCGCTGATCTGCGAAATGAACGGCGAGCCCGTCGGTTTTTGCGTGTACTTCTTTTCATATTCGACGTGGCTCGGCAAGCAGGGACTTTATCTGGAAGACCTGTACGTATCGCCCACATCGCGTGGCAGCGGCGCGGGCAAACAGATGCTGCGCCATCTCGCGCAAATCGCCTGCGAAACGGGCTGCGGCCGCTTCGAGTGGAGCGTGCTCGACTGGAACGAGCCGGCCATCGGCTTCTACAAGTCGATCGGCGCGAATCCGCAAAGCGAATGGGTGCGTTACCGTCTCGCGGGCGATGCGCTCAAAGCATTCGCCGAAGGCGAAACCGAACGAAACGCCTAAGCCTTCACCGCGGGCAGGCCACAACCGGCGCCACCTCGAACGCTTCGCCCATCGCGAAGAAGCCCACGAGCCGCCGCCCGACCAGGCTTCAAGCGAATTTCAACAAACCCTCAATGCGGCGCCTTGCCGTTTGGCACCGCATTGAGCGGCTTGTGCTGCTCTTCGCCGAGTCCCGGGAAGAACGCGTTCCAGGCGGCGCGCACGCCCTGCGCCGCAGTGGCTTCAGCGCCGACCGACCCGGCCGCGCCATCGGCGGCTTTCGACGGATCGGCGGACAGGCCGCGCCAATGCGTGAATACGAGCAACGGCTTTTCCGTCCACACGCCATCGCCAAATTTCGCAAACGCCGTGTCCCCGCTCGCCAACTGCACCTCGTACCAGCCTTTGCGTACCGGCGTATGGATGGCAAGGTCAAACCACGGGGTGGGTTCGATTTCCTTCATGTCGTCTCCGGTCGGATAGATCGTCATCGATAACCATACAACGCATTGTTCGTGCCAATCGCCGGCGCAACGCCTGCAACGCGGCGGGCCGGACAAGCACGGCACATGCGGGCAAACCAGCACGTCGGAACGGCGAAGTCGCCACGCATACGACACGATAGCGCGACATGGGCCGGGGGGACAAACGTAAAACTCAGGTTGCCGTGGTGACGGGCGGGCGGCGTTGCGGGGCGGGCTTTTTGCGGGGTCGCGGGGCGGGTTTCCCGGCGGATTTTCCGAGGGGTTTTGCCGCGCGCTTCGCAGCCGGTCGCGCGTCGCCGTCCATCTGCCGCGCCAACTCCGCCAGCACGCTTACCGCAGGCTCCAACCGCTCCGCCTCCGTATTGCCATACCCGATCACGAGCCCGTTGGTCTCCTCCGACACCTCGATCGCGAACCCCGACAACGCGCGCGGGCTGAGCTCCCGCGCCTGCGCCCGCGCCGCGAGCACGCGATCGTCGAGCGACGCGGGCAGCCGCAGCGTCAGATGCATGCCGCAATCGCCGCCGAGAATCGTCGCCGCCGGAAAATGCTCGGCCAGCGCGTCGCGCAGCGCCTGCTGGCGCTCGCGGTACAGCCGCCGCATCCGCCCGAGATGCCGCCCGAACTCGCCACCTTCGATGAAATGCGCGAGCGCCAGCTGCTCCAGCCGGTGCCCGCCGCGCAGCATCTCTCGCAGGGCAACAGCGGCGCGCGCGGCGATCGCGCGAGGCAGCACGACGAAGCCGATGCGCAACGCCGGAAACATCGTCTTGCTGAACGAGCCGACGTACAGCACGGGCGCCTCGTCGACGAGACCCTGCATGCTCGCGATCGGCTCGCCGGTATGGCGCACTTCGCCGTCGTAATCGTCCTCGATCAGCCACGCGCCGCAGCTCCGCGCCTGCGCGATCAACGCAAGCCGCCGCGCCACCGAAAGGACCGCGCCCGTCGGATATTGATGCGCGGGAGACGTGTAGATCAGCTTCGGCGGATGCGTGCGCCACGCGTCGGCCGGCACGGCCATGCCTTCGGCGTCGACGGGAATCGGCAGTATGCGCAAGTCACCCGCGGTGAAGGCGGCCTTCGCGCCGCGATAGCCGGGGTCCTCGATCCATCCGAGATGGCCGGGATTGGTCAGCAGTCGCACGCACAGATTCAGCGCCTCCTGCGCGCCCTCGGTGATCACGACCTGCGAGCCATCGCAGCGCACGCCGCGCGCCATCCGCAGATGCGCGGCGATCGCGTCGCGCAACGAGGGCTCGCCGGCCGGCGTGCCGTAGCCGAGCGCGCGCGGCAATGCGCGCTCCATCGCCCGTTCGAGCGCGCGCCGCCATGCGGCAAGCGGGAAACGGTCGAGCGCGGGCGTGCCAGGTGTCAGCGCGTAGGCGTTGTCGGCGTGATGGTGCGACGCCGCGAACTGCTCGACGCGCGCCGCGTACACGACCTCCGGCGCGCTCGACGCCGCCGCCCGCTCGCCACGCGCGGCGGGGCTCGACAGCGGGCTCACACGCGTACCCTGGCGATCGGCGATCACATAGCCGACGGCGGCGAGATGCTCATAGGCGATCACGACCGTGTTGCGCGACACGCCCATCTCGGCGGCGAGCAGTCGCGACGACGGCAGCAGCGACCCGGCCGGCAGACGACCCGCGAGGATCGCCTGCTGCAGACGGTCGATCAGTTGCTTTTGCAGCGGCGCGGGCCGCGCGGCGACGGCGTCGTCCGCGTGGACGAGCGGTCCGATGATTTCGATCATGGTGGCTGGACCTATCGAATGATGGTGTCGTGGATCTTTTGAACATACCACGTTTGCCGTATCGTTCCTGCATCGACAGGAGAACAGACATGGAACCCACACGTAACGTCTACGGCCAGCCGATCGGCGTGCCCGTGCCCGGCTGGCACGGCGCGCAGCCGCCGGGCCGCGAACCGCTGACCGGCCGTTATTGCCGCCTCGAACCCGTCGACGTCGAGCGCCACGCGGCCGACCTCTTCGATGCGTACCGCTCGGCCACCGACGGGCGCGACTGGACCTATCTCGCGGTCGGCCCGTTCGACAGCCTCGCGGCCTATCGCGAGCATCTGACGCGGATGGCGGCATCGAAAGATCCGCTGCACTACGCGGTGATCGACCTCGCGACCGGCAAGCCAGTCGGCACGCTCGCTCTGATGCGAATCGATCCCGCCAACGGCGTGATCGAAGTCGGCCACGTCGTGTATTCGCCGCGGCTCAAGCGCACGCGCATCGCGACCGAAGCGATGTTCGTGCTGCTCGGCGAAGTGTTCGACAAGCTCGGCTACCGGCGTTTCGAGTGGAAATGCGATTCGCTGAACGAGCCGTCGCGGATGGCCGCGCTGCGCTATGGATTCACGTTCGAGGGAATCTTCCGGCAGGCGATCGTCTACCGCGAGCGCAATCGCGACACAGCGTGGTTTTCGATCATCGACAGCGAGTGGCCGGCGTTGCGCTCGTGCTATCAACGCTGGCTCGACGCGGACAACTTCGATGCGCAAGGGCAGCAGGTCGAGCGGCTCGCCGATCTGATCGCGCAGCGGCGAGGGGCGGACGAGGCCCGGTAAAACCAGACGATCGAATCAGCGCGCCGCCGATGAAATCCCGCCGGCGCGCGACTGCAGATTTCGCCCGGCATGGGTCACCTGTCTCCGCTCGAGGCGCCGTCGGCGCTCGTCACCGCGATCCGCGGATTCATCGGCGAACTGGACAGCGTGCCCTCCTACGTGATCTCGTATCCGCCTTCGCGAGCCAGCGAAGCCGACGCCCAAGCGCGGTTCGCGCCGTGCATGGTAAATTCCAGCGACGGCAAGGCAACTCCAGGAACGTTCGGGTGACCTGAACATCTTCGTCCGGTCCACCCGCCACTGGCGAGACAAGGTAGATCGATGATCGACGTGAGTCAGCGTATTGTCCGGCGGCGCATCTACGTTGCGCTGTGCGCCTGCGCCGCACTGGCCGGCTGCATGGTCGGCCCCGACTACCACTCGCCACTCGCGCCGGCCACCAACACCTTCACCGCCACGCCGCTGCCCGACCAGACCGCGTCCGCGCCGGGCCCCGCCGGCCTGCCCCAGCGCTTCGCGCCGGCCGAGGATATTCCCGCCGCATGGTGGACGCTGTTTCATTGCGAGCCACTCGACGCGCTGATCCGCGAGGCCATCGCCAACAGTCCGAACATGGCCGCGGCAGAGGCCGCGTTGCGACAAGCCCGCGAGAATTTCCTGGCGCAAGCCGGCGGCACCTTGCTGCCGAGCGTCGACGCGCAACTTGGCGCCACCCGCGAAAAAATCAACGGCATCGCGTTCGGCCAGCCCGGCCTCGTCGAGGAATTCAATCTCTACAACGCGTCGGTCAACGTCTCGTACAAGCTCGACGTGTTCGGCGGCGCGCGGCGCGAACTCGAAGCGCTGCATGCGCAGATCGACTATCAGCGTTTCCAGTTGCAAGCCGCCTATCTCGCGATATCGGCCAACCTCGTAACGGCGGCCGTCAAGCAAGCGTCGGTGCGCGCGCAGATCGACGCGACCGAGCGGATCGCCACCGAGGAAGAACAGCAACTGAACGTGCTGAACCAGCAGCTCGCACTTGGCGGCGTGAGCCGCGCGGCCGTGCTCGCGCAGGAAACGCTGCTCGCGCAGACCCGCGCGACGCTGCCGCCGCTCTATCAGCAACTCGATCAGGCGCGCCATCAGATCGCGGTACTCGCCGGCAAACTGCCAGGCGATAGCTCGGTGCCCGACTTCACGCTCGACATGTTCTCGCTGCCCGACACGCTGCCCGTGAGCCTGCCGTCGTCGCTGGTGCGCCAGCGCCCCGACATCCTCGCCGCCGACGCCACGCTGCATCAGGCGAGCGCGCAGGTCGGCGTCGCGACCGCGGCGATGTATCCGCAGATCACGCTGTCCGCGAGCTACGGCGCCGAGGCGTTGACGCCGGCACAGGTTCTCAGGGCCGGCAGCACGATCTGGAGCATCGGCGCGGGCCTGCTGCAACCCGTCTTTCACGGTGGCCAGCTGAGCGCGCAGAAGCGCGCGGCCGAAGCCGCCTACGAGCAGGCCGGCGCGCAATATCGCGAGACGGTGCTGCTTGCGTTCCAGAACGTCGCGGACACGCTGCGCGCGCTCGAACACGACGCGACCGGTCTCAAGGCGCAGACCGACGCGTCGCGCGCCGCGAGCGATTCGCTCGAACTGACGCGCGGGCAGTATCGCGTCGGCGGCGTGAGCTACCTCGCGCTGCTGGACGCGCAACGCCAGTATCAGCAAACGGTCGTGAGTCTCACGCAGGCGCAGGCAGCGCGTTACGCCGATACAGCGGCGCTGTTCCAGGCGCTCGGCGGCGGCTGGTGGAATGCCGCCGCGTCGGACTCGTCGTCACCCGCAGCAACAGCAACCGCCGCAACGCCACACTGACCGTGCCCTGACCCAACCCAGCTCGCCCCAAGCCGAGCAAGGACATCACGATGGCCGAAAGAAAACGGATGACGAAGCGGATGGTGATCATGTTGATCTGCGTCGGCCTGCTGCTCGCCGCGCTGATCGGCTTCAACCTGTTCCGCGCGCACATGTTCGCGAAGTTCATGGCGGCCAACACCACGCCGCCCGCGACGGTCTCCGCAGTGGTGGTCCACTATCAGTCGTGGCAGCCGCAGCTCGCGGCGGTCGGCAGCCTGCGCGCGGTGCGCGGCGTCGACGTGACGACCGAAGTCGCCGGTCTCGTGCGCGGGGTGGCGTTCGTGTCGGGGCAGGAAGCGAAAGCCGGACAGATCCTCGTGCGACTCAACGACGACAGCGACGTCGCGCTGCTGCAGTCGTTGCAGGCCGCGGCCCAACTCGCGCAGACGGTCTACGAGCGCGACCGTGCGCAGTACGACATCAAGGCGATCGCGAAGGCGCAGCTCGACGCCGACGCGGCCGACCTCAAGGGCAAGAAGGCGCAGGTCGCGCAACAGCAGGCGCTCGTCGACAAGAAGACGATTCGCGCGCCGTTCGCGGGGCGCCTCGGCATCACGACGATCAATCCGGGGCAATACCTGAATCCCGGCGATGCGATCGTCACGCTGCAAGCGATCGATCCGATCTACGCCGACTTCTCGGTGCCGCAACAGCAGCTCGGCCAACTCGCGATCGGCGCGACCGTTATCGTCGATACCAACGCGTACAGCGGGAAAACCTTCACCGGCAAGATCCAGTCGATGAGTCCGAAAGTCGATAGCGCGACGCGCAACGTACAGATCGAAGCGAGCGTCGACAATCGCGAGCGCAAGCTGCTGCCCGGCATGTACGCGAACGTCAGGATCGACTCGGGCGCCGAACAGCGCTACCTGACCCTGCCGCAAACGGCGATCACCTACAACCCGTATGGCGCGACCGTGTTCGTCGTGAAGCCCGGCACGCAGCCCAATGCGCAGGGCAAGACGCTGCCCGTCGCGCAGCAGGTGTTCGTGACACCGGGGCCGACGCGCGGCGACCAGGTGGCGATTCTGAAGGGCATCGACGACGGCACGCGGGTCGTGACGAGCGGCCAGATCAAGCTGAAGAACGGCACGCCGCTGATCATCGACAACCGGGTTCAGCCGTCGGACAGTCCGAATCCGACGCCGCAGGAACAATAAGCGAGGCCGCCCGATCATGTTCACGGACACCTTCATCCGCCGGCCGGTACTGGCTTCGGTCGTGAGCCTGCTGATCCTCGTGCTCGGGCTGCGCGCGCTCGCGGTGCTGAAGGTCAGCCAGTATCCGCAGACCCAGAACGCGGTCGTCACGATCATGACGGCCTACTATGGCGCGAACTCGGACACCATCGCCGGCTTCATCACGCAGCCGCTCGAAGCGGCGATCGCGCAGGCGCAGGGCATCGACTACCTGTCGTCGACGAGCATCACGGGCGTGTCGACGATCACCGCGACGCTGCGTCTGAACTACGATGCGAACCGCGCGCTCACCGAGATCAACACGCAGATCGGCTCGGTGCGCAACCAGTTGCCGCCGCAGGCGCAGCAGCCGGTGCTGACGGTGCAGACCGGGCAGACCACCGACGCGATGTACATGGGCTTCTACAGCAACGTGCTGCCGAGCAACAACGTCACGGACTACCTGCTGCGCGTGGTCAAGCCGAAGCTCGATTCGATCCAGGGCGTGCAGACCGCCGAAGTGCTCGGCGGCCGGCAGTTCGCGATGCGCGCGTGGCTCGATTCCGCGCGGCTCGCCGCGCACGGCGTAAGCGCGAGCGATGTGTACACCGCGCTCGGCAACAACAACTATCTCGCCACGCTCGGCACGACGAAGGGGCAGATGGTCAGCGTCGACCTGGAAGCGGGCACGGACCTGCATACCGTCGACGACTTCAAGCAGCTCGTCGTCAAGCAGAAGAACGGCTCGATCGTGCGTCTCGAGGACGTCGCGAACGTCGTGCTCGGCGCCGACAGCTACGACTTCAACGTCGCGTTCAGCGGCAAGCGGTCGGTGTTCATTGGCATCAAGGTCGCGCCGGACGCGAACATTCTCGATGTGGCCAAGCGCGTGAAAGCCGTGTTCCCCGATCTGCAGAAGCAGTTTCCGACCGGCATGACGGGCGACATCGTTTATGACGCGACCGACTTCGTCAACACCGCGATCGCGGAAGTGATCAAGACGCTCGTCGAAGCGCTCGTGATCGTGACCGTCGTGATCTTCCTGTTTCTAGGCAGCTTCCGCGCGGTGATCGTGCCGCTGATCGCGATGCCGCTGTCGCTGATCGGCACGTTCTTCGTGATGCAGGTGCTCGGCTATTCGATCAATCTGCTCACGCTGCTCGCGCTGGTGCTCGCGATCGGGCTCGTCGTGGACGACGCGATCATCGTCGTCGAGAACGTCGATCGGCACATGAAGCACGAAGGCAAGACGCCGTTCGACGCCGCGCTGATCGCCGCGCGCGAACTGGGCGGCCCGATCGTCGCGATGACCGTCGTGTTGATCGCCGTGTATGCGCCGATCGGCTTCCAGGGCGGGCTGACGGGCGCGCTCTTCACCGAGTTCGCGTTCACGCTCGCGGGGGCGGTGACGGTATCGGGCGTGATCGCACTCACGTTGTCGCCGATGATGTGCTCGCGCTTTTTCCGCGCCGAGCAGGACGCGGGGCGCTTCGCGCGTTTCGTCGACCGCCAGTTCGAGCGCGTGCATCGCGGCTACGGCCGCCTGTTGCATGCGACGCTCGACACCTGGCCCGTGTTCGTGATCATGGGCGCGCTGCTGCTGTGCGGCACGGTGTATCTGTTCATGACCTCGAAGTCGGAACTCGCGCCGCAGGAAGACCAGGGCATCGTGCTCTCGCAGATCATCGGGCCGCCGAACGCGACGATCCAACAGATGCAGACCTACGCGGACCAGGTGTTCGATGCGTCGAAGGGGCTGCCCGAATACTCGCAGATGTTCCAGCTCACGGGCTCACCGACCATCAACCATGGTATCGGCGGCGTGCTGTTCAAGACCTGGGATAAGCGCGGCAAGAACGCGACCGTTCTACAGCAGGAGTTGCAGCAGAAGTGGAACCAGATCGCGGGGGCGCGCGTCGCCGCGTTCCAGTTTCCGCCGCTGCCGGGCTCCCAGGGCTTGCCGGTGCAGTTCGTGATCAGCACGACCGAGCCGTTCGAAAACCTTAACGAGGTGTCGCAAGCGGTGCTCGAAAAAGCGCGTGAGAGCGGCATGTTCTTCTTCGTCGATACCGACCTGAAAATCGATAAGCCGGAAGCGAAGCTCGTCGTCGATCGCGACAAGGTGGCCTCACTCGGGCTGTCGCAGAGCGACGTCGGACAGGCGCTCGGGTCGGCGCTGGGCGGCGGCTACGTCAACTATTTCTCGATTGCGGGACGCTCGTACAAGGTAATCCCGCAGGTGTTGCAGACCGACCGGCTCAATCCGCAGCAGGTGCTCGACTACTATCTGCGCACGCCGGACGGCAGTGTGATTCCGGCGTCGACGGTCGCGCATCTGCAGCATAGCGTGGTGCCCGAATCGATCAACCACTTCCAGCAGTTGAACTCGGCGACGATCTCCGGCGTGATCGTGCCGGGCGTGTCGCAAGGTCAGGTGCTCGACTTTCTGCGCAAGGCGACCGCGCAGGTCGCGCAGGCCGGCTATTCGGCCGATTACTCGGGAGAGTCGCGCCAGTTCGTGCAGGAGTCGGGCGGCTTCGTCATCACGCTGCTGCTCGCGACGATCATCGTGTTCCTCGCGCTTGCGGCGCAATTCGAGAGCTTCCGCGATCCGATTGTGATCCTGATCTCGGTGCCGATGGCGCTGTTCGGCGCGCTGATCTTCATCAACGTCGGTCTGACGACGCTCAACATCTACACCCAGGTCGGCCTCGTCACGCTGATGGGGCTCGTCAGCAAGCACGGCATCCTGATCGTGCAGTTCGCCAACGAACTGCAGCGCGCCGGCCGCGCGAAGCGTGAAGCGGTCGAGGAAGCGGCGGGCGTGCGGCTGCGCCCGATCCTGATGACGACCGCGGCGATGGTGCTCGGCGTGGTGCCGCTCGTGATCGCGGCGGGCGCGGGCGCGGCGGGCCGCAACGCGATGGGGCTCGTGATCTTCACGGGGATGTCGATCGGCACGCTGTTCACGTTGTTCGTCGTGCCGGCGATGTACATGTTTCTGGCCACCGATCATCAGCGGCATGCTCAGTCGCCGAAAGCCGGCGACGCGGGTCGGGCGGGCTAGCGGCTGTGGGTTCGCGCATTCGGCGCGCACGTTGTCCGCAATTCGAAAGCCGTTGTCCTGATGCCGTGACGCGCATCCTTTAGACTACGGTGCATTCGCCGCGCAACGCGGCGCACGACCAACCGGAGCCAGGCACGATGAAAGCGATCCAGTTCAAATCCTTTGGCAGCCCCGACGTGCTCGAATACGTCGATCTACCGATGCCTCGAGCCGATGCGGACCATGCGGTCGTGCGGGTCATGGCGGCCTCGGTCAATCCGAGCGACGTGAAAAACGTGTCTGGCCATTTCGAGCACACGGTGCTGCCGCGCACGCCGGGGCGCGACTTCAGCGGCGTAGTGGTGGACGGGCCGGCCACATGGCTCGACGCCGAGGTGTGGGGCACCGGCGGCGACATCGGCTTCACGCGCGACGGCACGCACGCCGAGTACCTCAGCATTCCGGTCGCCGCGCTGGCACGCAAGCCGGTCGCGCTGAACCACGCCGAGGCGGCGGCGATCGGCGTGAACTTCGTGGTCGCGTGGCTCGGCGCCGTCGAATATGCCAGCTTGCAGGCCGGTGAGACCATTGCCGTGCTTGGCGCGGGCGGCGGTGTCGGCGGGGCGGTCGTGCAGATCGCGAAAGCACGGGGCGCGCGCGTGATCGCCGTCGACCGCCGGCCGCTCGATCCGGCCTCGCCCGCTGGGCGCCTGATCGACGCCTACGTGCCGTTCGACGAACACGCGGCCGAACGGGTGCGCGAGCTGACCGGCGGCGCGGGTGCCGAAGTCGTCTACGACACGGTCGGCGGCGTCGCGTTCGAGACCGCGCTGAGTCTCGCGAGGCGGCGCGGACGCGTGCTCGAAATCAGCGGGACCGGCAAGCGCCGCGTCGAGTTCGATCTGATCGATTTCTATCACAATGAGACGCAATTGCTCGGCGTCGACAGTGCCAAGCTCGGCGTCGCGCAATCGGCGCCGTTGATGACGGCGCTCGTCGAGGGCTTCGATAGCGGCAAGCTGAGCGGCCCGGCGATCGCGCAGGAATTTCCGCTCGCCCGCGCGCGCGAAGCCTACGAAGCGGTCGCCGCCGGCACACGCGGACGCATTGTGATTCGCATGCAATAACCGTCCCTCTGTCACACCGCATTGAAGGCGCGGTCTCCGGCCCCACGCAACACGCTAAGATTGAGGCCGCCGGGGGCCGCGCCGCCCGGCTATGACGACGAAAGCATTGCCCCGGAGAATCCGATGTCTGAAGAATATGAAGTACACGGTCCGCACGACCATGCCGTCGAACACGCCGGCCACGCCGCGCATCACGACGCCGATCCGTTCGCGAGCCGCATGGCCGTAATGACCGCGATCCTCGCGACGATCGGCGCGCTGTGCGCGTACCAAAGCGGCAACGCCGAAAACCTCGCGCTGTTCTACAAGAACGAAGCCGCGATCAAGAAGACCGAAGCGTCGAACCAGTGGAACTACTATCAGGCGAAGGGCGAGAAGGAAAACCTCGCCGAACTCGGCGCGGCGCTGTCGGCGCCCAATAGCGACGCGCACGCCAAATTCCTCGCCGACGTCGACAAATACAAGCAGCAGAAGGAGCCGATCCGCGCGAACGCCGAAGCGATCGAAAAACAGGTGGTCGCCGCCGACACGCGCAGCGAAGGGCTGCTGCACGGCCATCATCGCTGGGCCCAGGCGACGCTGTTGATTCAGGTCGCGATTGCGCTGTGCGCGATCACGCTGCTCACGCGCAAGAACTGGCTGCGCAATGTGTCGTACCTCGTCGCGGGGGCGGGCGTGTTGACCGCGGGCGCGGCGTTTTTCGGGCTATGAGCGCGGAGGCGGCGCTGATGTGCGCGCGAGCACCAATGTGCCAGCACCAACGTGCCGGCCTCAATGCGCAAGCCCGCGCGCACGCTCCAGCAACAACTCGCGCTCGCGCGTATTGCGCGTCATCGCCGCGGCGCGCTCGAACTCCGCGCGCGCTTCATCGACGCGTCCAAGCTTGACCAGCAGATCGCCGCGCACGCTCGGCAGCCAGTGATAATTCGCGAGCGCCGACCCGGCGGCGAGCGCATCGACGATCTCGAGTCCGGCCGCCGGTCCGAACGCCATTCCCACCGCGACCGCGCGATTCAACTCGACCACCGGCGACGGCGCGACCTGCGCCAACGCGTCGTAAAGCGCGACGATCCGCGCCCAGTCGGTGTCCTCGGCGCGGCGTGCCCGCGCATGACACGCGGCCAGCGCCGCCTGCAACGCATACGGCCCGCTTGCGCCGCCGAGCGCATGCGCGTTATTCAACGCAGCGAGACCGCGGCGAATCAGCAGCGGGTCCCAGCGACTGCGATCCTGATCGAGCAACAGCACCGGGCGCCCCTGCGCATCGGTGCGCGCGTGCGTGCGCGACGCCTGAATTTCCATCAGCGCGACCAGGCCGTGAACCTCACTGTCGTCGGACACGAGACCGCTCAACACGCGCCCGAGTCGCAGCGCCTCCTCGCATAGCGTAGGGCGCATCCAGTCGTCGCCGGCGGTCGCCGAATAACCTTCGTTGAAAATCAGATAGATCACTTGCAGCACCGACGCGAGCCGCGCCGCACGCGCGTCCGCCTGCGGCACCTCGAACGGCACGCGCGCCGCCGACAGCGTGCGCTTCGCGCGCACGATCCGCTGCGCGATGGTCGGCTCGGGCACGAGAAAGGCGCGCGCGATTTCGTCGGTGGTGAGGCCGCCGAGCAGGCGCAGCGTCAGCGCGACGCGCGCATCGGTCGACAGCACCGGATGGCAGGCGGTAAAGATCAGACGCAGCAGATCGTCGCCGATGTCATCGGCGCGCGCGGCATCGAGCGCATCGACGAAATCGGGCACCACGTGCGCTTCGATCGCGTCGAGATCGTGGCCGAGCTCCTCGCGCTTGCGCGCATGCAGCGCTTCCTGGCGCAGGCGATCGAGCGCGCGGTTTTTCGCGGTCGTCATCAGCCAGGCTCCGGGGTTGTCGGGCACGCCCGCCTCCGGCCAATGCTCGAGCGCGGCCACCAGCGCGTCCTGCGCGAGTTCCTCGGCGAGCCCGACGTCGCGCACGATCCGCGCGACGTGAGCGATGACCTTCGCGGATTCGATCCGCCAGACAGCGTCGATCGCACGATGGGTGGCCTGTATCGTCACGGCGTTAGCCTTCACCTGCTGCCGACGGTTGCGGGTTCAGGGACATGTACGCGAGTTCCGAGACGTAGGCCATGAAATCAACGGCGATCTGCTTCGAGCTTGCCAAAGCGCTCGACTTCCGGCCCCGGCTCGAAGTCGTCGATTTCGAACAGCTGCCGCACTTCGATTTCGCCATCGGCATGCTCACCGAACGGCGCCGGGAAGCGCCGCGCCCACTCCATCGCTTCGTCGCGCGAGCGCACCTGGATCAGCGTGTAGCCGGCGATCAGCTCCTTGCTCTCCGCGAACGGCCCGTCGATGACGGCCCGTTCGCCGCCGCTATAGCGCACGCGCCAGCCTTTCGAGCTCGGCTGCAGACCCGTCGCGTCGAGCAGCACGCCGGCCTTCGCGAGCTCTTCGTGGTACGCGCCCATCGCGGCGATCAGCGACGGTTCGGGCATCTCGCCGGCTTCGCTCGCGGCCGTGGCTTTGACGATGATCATGAATCGCATGTCGTTGCTCCTTGTTGTTAGTGGTTCGTTGTGAGTGGATTCGTCGGAATCGCGTGGCGGCGCCACGACGGCTCGCCCCTCACTCACACGACGCGCGATGCACGGTCGGATCGACACGCGCGGCGGCTCCGGCATCCCAGGGAAAACACCGAAGCGGATGCGCGTTGGCGTGGCGCGTGGCTAGATGAAGCACGGCCCGAGCTTGCGCACCTCGACCGTGCACCAGGCCGCCGCCGGGCAGGACTGCGCGATCGCCACAGCCTCTTCGCGGCTGTCGCAGTTCAACAGAAAGAACCCGCCGATCATCTCCTTCGCTTCGGCGAACGGCCCGTCGACGAGCTTCGACTGGCCATTGCGGACCTGCACGCGGATGGCGTCCTTCTGCGACGTCAGCGACTCGACCGCGACCAGCTTGCCGCGCGTCTTCAGGTCCTCGGCGAAACGCACCATCTGGTCGTAGAGATCGCGGCCCGCGGCTTCGCCGCGCTCCTCGCGTTGGTCCGTGGGTTCGACGATCAGCAGCATGTAGGACATGGTGTCTCCGATTGGGCTCGGTGGTGTACGCGAGTCGGTATGGCAACGACGACCGCCACGTGTGGCCTCGGCGGCAGGCAGGCGGCAAGCAGGCGCAGCCAGTCTAGCAAGCGGCAATCGCAGCGGCAAACGCGCCCGGGCGCCCCGCTACGGACACTCGTAACAAGCCGCGCCACGCGAATCAACCGGCCGCCCGCGATACGTCGATGCCGCTTTCCAGTATTCTCCGGAATCCCTTCACATCCGCGCTGAAACAGCCGTCGCAGCCGGTCCGCGAAGGTGCCATTCAAATAATCCGAGCAACGGGGAAATTCATGCATCGATCGATCGTGCGCACCGGCATCGCAGCCGCCGTCGCCTGCGTCTTTTTACAACTCGGCGGGTGCGGCAACGGCGGCGATTCCGGCACGGGCTCGTCGGGCACGGCGCCGGCGACCACGACGTCGGTGAGCGGCACCGTCGCGGCCGGCAGCGCACTGGTCGGCGCGAACGTCACGCTGATCGACGCGACCGGCGCGCAAGCCACCGCGACAACCAATGCGCAGGGCGCGTACAGCATCCCGGTGAAGGGCATGACCTTGCCGTTCTTCATCATCGCGACCGACGCCGGCGGCCTTTCCGCACCGCTGTCGTCCGTGGTCGCGAGGCTGCCCACCGGCACCGCGGCGGCCGTCGCCAACGTGACCACGCTCACCACCGCGCTCGCCGCGATGCTGACCGCTTCTGGCAATCCGATCGAGCTGACTTCGAACAGCACGCTCGCGAAGCTCACGCTGCAATCGGTCCAGCTCGCGACGATCACGCTCGACACGATCCTCACGAACCTGCTCAAGCAGAATGGGCTCCAGACGGCCGGCTTCGATCCGATCGGCACCGCGTTCACGCCGAATCACACGGGCGCCGATGCGGTGATCGACTCGGTGTCGCTCGTCACGGGAGCCAACGGCGGTCGCGCGCTGGTGTCGAACGCGGCGCCGACCACGACCATCGTGCTGAACAACAAGACCGCGCAGGGCGTCGTGCTCGCCGCGCCGCCGGTCGCCGCGAACTATCTGGAGCCGCTCGCGCCGCTGCTGAGCGCCTGCGCGGCGAACGGCGCACTGAACAACACGTCGTGCTCGCCCGCGATCGACACCGCATTCAAGGAAAGCGGCTCGACCGATCTCGCGACCGCGCACGGCCTGACCGACTCAGCGATGACCGGCGCGGTGTTCGGTTCGCCGAAAACCCTCGCGTTTTTCACGCGCAACGGCAAGCAGCTCGCGCTCGTGCAACTGCCGCTCACGCTCGCGAACGGCACGCCCGCTGTGCTGTATAGCATCGCGCAGCCGCTCGCGACGCCGGTCACGCTCACCAACGGCATGCAGCTCGGCTGGAATCTGATCGGCGATCAGTCGTCGTTCGCGGTGGCGATCATGTCGCACATTCAGCGCCGCACCTACCTCGATACGCGACTGAGCGACGTGAACCGTTACGAGTCCGGGCTCGACATCAAGATCCCGACCGCGTCGAACCCGAACGTGTATTCGGCGTCGGTGACGGGGCCGGGTCTTGCCGCACCCGTGTGGCTGATGCCGCGCAGCGCATCGGGCAGCAGCTCGCTCGGTCTGGCCGATAGCGCATTGAGCGCGCCGCCGGTGACGCCCGCGACGACGGGCAGCAATACTTCGCAGTACCGCTGGTCCTGGCAGTCGCGGTCGTCGACGGCGAGCTTCACGCCGCCGGCCTCGACGGGCTTTTATGCGGCGCAATCGCTCGATGCGGGCAGCGTGCCGCTCTATTCGACCTATACGGTCACGTTTTACGACATCAACGGCGCGCAGCTCGGCCAGTCGTCGGTCATCAATCCCGGCAGTCCGCTCAATGCGGCGGCGGGCAGTTCGATCCCGTGGGCGACGCTGCTGATGAACGACGCGACCGCGCAGTTCCTGACGCCGGGCACCGCGCTCGCCGATGTGCAGTACGCGCTAAGCGTCACCTGGTCGGGTCTCATGAACGACGGCCTGAATCTGGCATATCCGGTCTCGTCGACGGGGATCGCGGCCGCCGCGCAGACGTCGGCGGGGGTCGAGCAAGTGAACGGGTTCGCGCTCGGTCCCGCCAACAACACGACCGGTGGGCAATATCAGGCGACGGTGCGGGCGGGCGTCAATTCGGCCGGCGTGCAAACCTGCACGAACTGCCCGTTCCCCGCGTTGACGGCGGGAGGCTCGCGGCTCATTCAGTTGAGCGGCGCAAGGGACGGGACCGAGTCCCTGGATATCACGCAGTACAACGATTAGCGTTTGCCGCGCGCGGTTTCGAGTCGGCGTCGCTAGATGCGAAAAGCGCCCCGTGGGGCGTTTTTTTGTTCTGTCCGCATATCGGCTCGGAGCCGCCAGAAAGAGAAAGCCCGCTTCGTTCCGACGAAAAAAAGCCCTGTTCCGCGAGGAACAGGGCTGACAGGATGGAACAATCGAGCAAGCGCGTGGATGCCTGCCGACCTATAACCACCTAACCTGCAAAGCTATTGCTTACGTGTACTGCACCGGCAATTTCTACCACTCGACAGCAACCTTCAGGCTGCCGATTCAAACCACCACTTCAATTGCGACTGCTTGTGGGCCGGTCCTCGTTATTTCGTGCATCTGGCCGCTACCCCTTTACTTCGCGCTCGTTGCTCGATGCATTGCGCGCTTTACTGCGTCTATTGCGAACTGCGAACTGCATATCAACGGTACGGTTCAAACACGACACGAGGGGAATCGCATCGATGGAGTTCGGTGATTTGTCGCTCCATGGAAAACAGTGTAGGCCCGCACGCGCCAATGCAATTGCGCGAAGCGAGGGGCTTTGGCGGGTTAATTTGGCGAATCGATGTAACAGCGGGATTTCGACAGATATAGCTTGGCGCGACGACCCGCGCCGCACCACGCAAGTCAACCGCGCGTGGAGAAATCGTCGATTGTCAGCAACACCTTCTCACCGGGACGCGCGAGCATTTTTCGTTCGGCAATCGCGGTAATACGTTTGCGCCCATCCGCGAACGTCTTCAGAATGCGCGCCTCACCCGCGCCGCGTTGCAGCCAGAAGTGCTCTTCGAGCGCCTCGCGCGTGACCGCGCATTCAAGGTCTCGTCCCTGCGACGAAAGCTGGAAAATCACCGCGCGTCCATCTGCCGAGACGCTGGGTACCGCCTCGATCATCGTCATAGCCCACCTCGCAACGTTGATTACCCTGTTCCGGCAGGCGATGGCTTGACGACCGCGCCCTCGAAACGCGAAGCAAGCTCTAGCAAAACACATGCCATACAACGCGGAATGTGACGCCTCGCCAATCAACCGACCCGACCGTTCCTACTGCCTCGCAAAGTGGGAAGACTGCAGCATAGCCGCGTGGTAAAAAAGCGCAGCCGGCGCGACAATCGACGACAATTCTTACTCGCGCTTCGCATCATCGAGGTGCGCCCGATCGCGCGCCACAACCTTGCCGACATGTCCGCCCAACTGCCTGCCCAACGATCCGGGTTGACCTTGCGTCCCGCGCAACCCGACGACGAAGCCTTCCTGCTCGAACTGCGCAAGACGACGATGACCGAACACCTGGCGCGCGCCGGCGAGCCGACCGACGACGCCGCCCATCGCGCGCGCCTGCTGCATCGCTACGACGCAGCGCAGGTGATCTGCATCGATGACGCGCCCGCGGGTCTGCTGAAGGCGCACCGCAACGAAGACGAATGGTTCGTCGTGCAAGTGCAGATCGCGCCGGCGCTCCAGGGACGCGGCATCGGCGAGCAGGCGCTGCGCACGATCCTGCGCGCGGCCGCTGCCGACGCACTGCCGGTCAGCTTGCAGGTGCTCAAGGGCAATCCCGCCAAGCGGCTGTACGATCGTCTCGGCTTCCAGATCGTTGGCGAGGATCGGACACAGTTTCACATGCGCCTCGCAGCGCGCGCGTTGGCGGAAAGCGAAGCAGAACGAATGTCGGATAAAGACTGATACGGGAACGAGCCTGGCGATGAACTCTGATATGACCTTTCGCGACGCTTCAGCGATAGAAAGCTGGCACGCGCACATCTATTTCGACGCGGCGAGCCGCGACGCCGCCTGGGCGTTTCGCGAGCAGATCGACGCGCATTGGGGCGACAAGCTTCAGATCGGGCGCTTCCACGAACGGCCGGTCGGCCCGCACCCGATGTGGTCGTATCAGCTCGCGTTCGCGCACGCGCAGTTCGCCGAGGTGGTCGGGTGGCTCACGCTCAATCACGGCGCGCTCGATGTCTTTCTGCATCCGAATACCGGCGACGCGCTGCGCGATCATCGCGACGCCGCCGTATGGATCGGACACTCGCACGAGCTCGTGCTGAAGGCACTGCTCTAGCAGCGATGCGAACGATGCGGCGACGTACTCACATGTTCGCGTACGCGCTGCACCAGCCGCGCGACGCGACCTGTTTGGCACCGAACAGCGTGCAACCGCCGTACGCATCCGACGCCTTGCCCTGAAATAGCGAGCAGTTCGCACACGTTTGCCCGGCCGCGAAGTTCGGGAACCTGGCCTTGTCGACCTTCGACGCATCTTCGGTATAGCCGACCGCCTGTGCCTGCGGATCGCTCTCGCTCAGCGCGTTGGGAACGCTCGCGGCAAACGCGACGCGAGACAGCGCGAGCGACGAGCCGACGCCCGCGCTCAACAACAGGAAATGGCGGCGCGATGTTTTCATTGTGATTTGTCTCTGGGTGGGGACTGAAGGCTGCGTTCAATCGACAAAGCGCGTGAAGCGCTCGACCGGTTCGCGCTCGGGGCGCAGCGTATTGACCGGCGCGCTCGGGTCGGCGAAGCCGAGCGACATGCCACACACGAACTGCTCGTTCTCGGGCAAGCCGAGATGTTGGGCAATCAGTCGATGAAACTGCATGAACGCGGCCTGTGGACAGGTGTCGAGGCCGCGTCCGCACGCGGCCGTCATGATCGCCTGTAGGAACATGCCGTAATCGAGCCAGCTGCCGCGCTCGAGGCTGCGATCGATCGTGAACAGCAGGCCGACGGGTGCGTCGAAGAAACGGAAGTTGCGCGAGTGCTGTTCGTGCATGCGCGCCTTGTCGCCCTTGTCGATGCCGAGCAGGCCATACATGTCCCAGCCGATCTTGCGGCGTCGGTCGATAAACGGCGACTGCCATTGGCGCGGATAGTACGCGTACTCTTCCTGGTACAGCTCGTCGCGCTGCGGATCGTCGTAGGCTGTGAGCAGATCGCGGGACAGACGCGCGAGCGATTCGCCCGTCAGTACGTACACCTGCCACGGCTGCGTGTTGGTGCCCGACGGCGCGTGACTGGCGGCTTCGAGAATGGCTTCGATGTCGGCGCGCTGCACCGGTGTCGGCAGAAAGGCGCGCACCGAGCGCCGCGTGGTTAGCGCGGTGTCGACGGGATTCGCGGGAGAGGTCATCGGCGGATGGCGGCAGAGCCAGCGAAGTGGGTCTGCGATGATTCTAGCGCGTACCGGTTACAGGCTCCCCGCGAGCGCACCGGATTCGCCCGAAGCGTTGCGCTGCGCCCCTTACATCGTCCCCAACACGACCGCCGCCGCGATCGACCCCACCACGAGCAGGAGCCCCACCGTCTTGCGCCTGTTCAACTCGGTCCACAACAGCACGCCCGTCAGCGACAGCAGAATCAGACTGCCCGCGAGGGTGTCGATCAGCAGCACCCAACCGACGCTTAGGCCCACACCCTTGTGCATGTTCGTCAGCATTGCAAGCAAGGTATTCGCGCTGCGCTTGACCGTCACAGTGTTATTGCCGACCCAGTATTCGACCGACGTGTTTTGCTTCGGCGACGCGAAGTTCAGCTGCCAGTGCTCGGGCTGCACGACGCTGCGATCGCCCCACGCCACCGGATGCTCGGGTTCCTTCTGCATGCGCCCCGGACTGCCCCCGATCTTCAGCTCCTGCTCGAGCCACTTCGCGAGTTCGCGTGGCGTTTGCGGCGCCGGTTGCGGCAGCGGCACCTGCATCACCGACACCTGTGGCTCGCCGGTCGAGACGCGCAGCGGGCCGCCGCGATGGTTCAGAAAGAACCCCGTCGTGCCGAACAGCAGACCGAGCGCCGCGCCCCACAGTCCGACCCAGCCATGCACGTTGCGCAGCCACTTGATGACGCTCGCGCGACGCGAGCGCTGCCGGCGCGATTTCCGCTCATCGCCATCGAGCCGCCGTGCCTCCTGCGCGTCATGTTCGCCGGCTGCGGGCGGTTGAATGTCGAGGGTGTCCAAGACGCTCACGTTTCACTCCAGGTACGCAACAGATTGTGATAACAACCGACGAGACTGCGCCGCGCAGTCTCATCGGCATCAGTGGCATTGAGCCGTTGAATCGCGGTGTCCATGTCGAACAGCAGCGCGCGATGCGTGTCGCTGCGCACGAGGCTCTGCACCCAGAAGAAGCTCGCCACCCTCGCGCCGCGCGTGACCGGCGTCACCTGGTGCAGACTCGTCGCCGGATAAACGATCATGTCGCCGGCCGGCAGCTTGACCTGCTGCACGCCGTAGGTGTCCTCGATCACGAGTTCGCCGCCGTCGTATTCGTCGGGCGCGCTGACAAACAGCGTCACCGACACGTCGGTGCGCAGCTTCACGCCGTTCGGCAGCACGCGCACCGCGCCGTCGACGTGGCTGCCGAACTGCATGCCGCCCTCGTAACGATTGAACAGCGGCGGATAGACCTGATTGGGCAGCACCGCGCTGATGAACAGTGGATTGCGCTCGATCGCCGCGAGAATCACATCGCCGAGTTCGCGCGCGAGCGTCGAGTGCTCGGCGATCTGCTGATTGCGCTTGACGGGTGCACCCTGATAGCCGGCGGTCGCGCGGCCATCGACCCACGCATCGCCGGCCCGATCGAGCCGCTCGCGCATGAAGCGCAATTGCCCGGCGTCCAGTACCTTCGGAATGTGCAGCAGCATGATGTGTCCTTTGCGTCGGCTTGCCGTTCGCAACAGCGGCAAGCCGGACGCATGCGCCCAGTGCGCATCAAAAACGCGTATCAAAAGCGGTAGTTGAACGTCGCGAGCAGCGTGCGGCCGATACCCGGCACCGAACGTCCGCCGTCCGACGGAATCAACGCGTCGTAGTAGTACTTGTTGGTCAGGTTCAGCAGGTTCAGGCGCACGTCGTACTTCTTCGCGTGATAGGCCGCGGTCGCATCCCAACGCGTGTAGCCCGGCACCTTCACGTAGTTCGTGTTCGACGCATAACGCGGCGACATATAGATCGGACCGCCGCCGATTTCCCAGTGCGGCGTGATCGCATACGTGGTCCAGAAGGTCAGCGTGTTGCGCGGCGTGTTGGCCGGCGTGTGACCTTGCGTGCCGTCGGCCGCTTTCAGGATCGTCGCGTTCATGTACGTATAGCCGCCGAAAATCTGCCACTTGTCGGTGATGTGCCCCGTCACGCTCGCCTGGAAGCCGTCGACGCGAATGTTGCCGGCCAGCTGGTACTCAGTCGGTGACACCTGCGTGCGCGCGTTGTCCTTTTCCTCGCGGAAGATCGCCGAGTTCACCGACATGTTGCCGCCGAACAGATCCCACTTGCCGCCGACTTCATACGACTTCGTGGATTCCGGCGCGAGGTTCTGCGTGAGGTTCGTGACCGTCAGGTTTTCGAGTGACGGGTTGAACGACGTGCCGTACGACACGTAGTACGACTGCCAGTCGGTCGGCTGATAGATGACGCCGGCGCGCACGCTCGTGAAATAGTTGGTCTGGCTCGCGTAAGCCGGCGCGCTAATCGTATTGCGGATTCCCGCCGAGAAGCGATCCCAGCGCACACCGCCGATCAACTTCCAGTGCGGCGTCAGCGTAATCGTGTCGTTCAGGTAAGCGGCGATTTCGTTCGCGCTCGAATCGGCGTAGTTGCCGAGCGTCGTCGTCACGTTCGACGGCGTGCCCATGATCGGCGGATCGAGCATCGGCACGATCGGCAGGTTGTTGCGCGTGTACGCCTGGTTCGTATAGCTGTCGTGACCCACTTCGACACCGGCGATCAGGTCGTGCCTGATCGGTCCGGTGTTGAATTTGTATTCGAGCATCGTGTCGTTGTAGATCGCGTGATTCTGGATCACGCGGTCGTGACTTTGCAGCTTGATGAACAGCTGCGACGGCGACAGCGTCGTGAAGTTGCCGTTGGTCAACGCCGTGCTGGACGACAACGGCCCGGTCAGCACCGCTTGCGGCGCGGTTTCGCGCGCGTCGGTGGTCGAGTGCGAGATCTGCGTCTGGTTCGTCAGCGTCAGGGCGTCGGAGAACTTGTGCTTGATCGCCGCGGTGAAGATCTGCACGTCCTGGATCGTGCGGTCGCTGGTCAAACCATAGAACGTGTTCTTCGGCACGGGCGCCGGACGGCCGTTCAGCGCCTGGATGCCGTAGTCGGGCATGTCGTGGTTGTGCTGGATCAGCGCGGACAGCGTAATCTCGGTCGGCGTGCCGATGCCCAGGCGCAGTTCCGGCGCGACGCCGAAGTCCTTGTTCTTCATCACGTCGCGCGTCGAGCCGAGGCTCTGGCCGAATGCGTTCAGGCGGATCGCCGAGGTGTCGGTCAGCTTGTGGTTCACGTCGACGGTGGAGCGGTAGCGGTCGTCGGTGCCGATCATGCCCGAGACTTCCGCCGAGTCGGTCAGGTTCGCCTTTTTGCTGACCTGGCTGATCACGCCGCCGGTCGAGCCGCGGCCGAACAGCATCGACGATGGACCGTACAGCACTTCGAGCGATTCGAGGTCGAACGTGTCGCGGTAGTACTGGTTGCGGTCGCGAAAGCCGTCCAGATAAATGTCGTTCTGCGCGGTGAAACCGCGCAGGTTGATGTTGTTGCCGATCTGGCCGCCTTCGGCCGCGCCGATCGTCACGCCAGGCGCGTTGCGCAGTGCGTCCGTAAACGACGTCGCGCCCTGCGAGGCGAGCAGGTCGCGATTGATCACGGTGACGGTCTGCGGAATGTCGCGCAGCGCGGTCGGCGTCTTCGCGCCGACGCTCGCGCGATCGGCCTGGAAGTCCTGCCGAACGGCCTGAGCTTGCACGCCGATGGTCGGCAGCGTCGGCGCGTCGGCCGCGTTGCTTTGTGCGTTGTTCTCTGCGTTCGCCGGCGCGCTGGAGGCGGCCGGTTGCGACGCGCTTTGCGGCGCGCTTTGCGCGAGCGCTGGGGTCACAAAAGGAATGGCAAAAGCGAGCGCTAGCGCTGTCGCGAGCGGCGTGTGATTGAGCATGGAAATCCCGTCAGAAATGCGACTGTCAAATTCGCATCACCGACGTCGAATTCATGACAAAGCCGCAAATGGCTGGCTGCCGCTCTCCGTTGCGTGAGATGGAGATGACGGGATGGCTGGCTATGTTTAAATGAGAATCGCTATCATTTCACAACTGTGGGAAGTCAGCAATCATGGCGTGCGTCAGGCACACCGAATCGCGACTCGGTTTATCCTTTTTACAACACTGCGGTTTCATCAATTCGGCAGCGCTTTCCTTCCCCTCTGGAGTCGACCTTATGCAATATCGCCAATTCGGCCGCACCGGCCTGACCGTTTCGCGCCTGTGCCTGGGCACCATGACCTTCGGGCTGCAAACCGACGAAGCCGTATCGCATCGCATTCTCGACACCGCCGCGGACGCCGGCGTCAATTTCATCGATACCGCGAACGTCTACCCGCTCGGCGGCGGCGAAAATCTGGCCGGACACACCGAGGAAATCGTTGGACGCTGGCTGAAGGGCAAGCGCGAGCGCTTCATTGTCGCGACCAAGGCAGTTGGCAAAATGGGACCCGCCGCGTGGGACCAGGGCGCGTCGCGCAAACACCTGCTCGATGCGATCGAAGCGTCCTTGCAGCGCCTCAGCACCGATTACGTCGACCTGTACCAGCTCCATTCCGACGACCCGAAAACTCCGCTCGACGAGACGCTCGAAGCACTCGATGCGATCGTGCGCTCGGGCAAGGCGCGCTATATCGGCGTGTCGAACTTTCTCGCGTATCGGCTCGCGCGCGCACTGGGACGCGCGGACGTGCTGCGCGTCGCGCGCTTCGTGTCGGTTCAGCCGCGCTACAACTTGCTGTTTCGTCAGATCGAGCGTGAGCTGCTGCCGTTGGCCGCCGAGGAGCAACTAGCCGTGATGCCGTATAACCCGCTCGCGGGCGGACTGCTGACCGGCAAGCATCGGCTCGACGCGACGCCCGCCGAAGGGCGCTTCACCGAAAGCGTCGGCAAGGCTGGCGCGATGTACCAGCAGCGCTATTGGCACGAGCGCGAGTTCGATACGATCGAGAAGCTGAAGGCGATCGCTGCGCCGACCGGCGAGTCGCTGGCGAAGGTGTCGATTGCGTGGGTGCTCGCGAATCCGCTGATCACGTCGGCGATCATTGGCGCGAGCCGCGCCGAACAGTTGAGCGATACGCTAGCGGCGGCCGACTTCACGCTCGATGACGCGATCAAAACGCAACTCGATGAAGCGAGCATGCAGTACCGCTGGGGGGATGCGGCGCGCTAGGCGCGCGCCGGCAGATCGAGCGCGGCCCGGGGTTCGGCCGCGCGTCTTCACCGTCCGTAGCGCAGCACGGTGCTCGTCGCGGCGAGCACGTGGTCCTTGATCGCGGCGAGGAACGCGTCGCGCGTCAAGCCGGCCGGCAGCGCGTCGGGCGGCAGGTCGAGCGCATAGACCTGCGCGACGTAGTGATGCGGCACCTCGCCAACTGGCGGACACGGGCCGTAATAGCCGGGGCCACCGGTGCGATTCGTGCCGGCGACGCTGCCCGGCGGCGCGGCTTCGCCGTCGGCAAGTCCGGTCGCGCCCGGCGCGATGCCGTACACGATCCAGTGCACGATGCCGAGGCCTTTCGCGCCGTCGGGATCGAAGATCGTCACCGCGAAACTCTTCGTGCCGGCCGGCGCGTTATGCCATTGCAGGGCCGGCGACACGTTGGCGCCGCCGCAGTTGTTCGCACTCGCCGCGTGACGCGCGTCGAGCGTGCCGCCGTCGGTTAGTCCCGGCGACGATACCGCGAAGGCCTGGGCCGCATACGCATGCGCACTCGCGTAAGCGAACAGCGCGCACGCGCCGACGGAGAGCAAACGTCGGACGAGGGTCAGGTGGTTGCTGGTCATTGGGAGTCTCCGGGTTTGGAAGATAGCCGAGGGCATCGAAAGGAGCGTGACAGCGGTCGCAAGCGCATCGAGCGCCGACCATGCATCCGCCCCGCCCCATCACTTCGGCTCGAACCGCCCCGTCTTCTGCGTCGCCTCTGGATACTGCCGCGTTTCGCGCACCGACAGCGGATGCCACAACCTGGCGCCGCCCTCGATCCCCGCATCGTTCGATACGGTCGCCACGTTCGCCGGCAGCGCGAACTTGATGCGCGCCGCGTTGCCGCCGCCGATCCACAACTTGTCGTAATTGACCAGCGAATCGAGAATGCCGATCACCTTCTCGACACGCCGGTTCCAACGCTTGTTGCCGATCTGCTCGCGCGCGGCCTCGCCGATGTATTCGTCATACGCGACGCCCTTCTTGCTGACCGGATGATGCGCGAGCTCCAGATGCGGCATCAGCTCGCCATCGCGAAACATCGCGGTGCCCGCGCCGGTGCCGAGCGTCAGCACGAATTCGAGGCCGTGACCTTCGATCGCCGCGAAACCTTGCATCTCGGCGTCGTTGATCATCCGCACCGGCAGACCGCCCAGGCGTTGCGCGAGCGAATCCGCGAGCGCAATGTCGTGCCAGCCCTCGATACCGAAGTGCGGCGCGGTCAAAATGCGGTTGTTGCGCACGACACCCGGAAAACCGATCGAGATGCAGACAGGCTTCACCTGTTCGATCAGCGGCGCCGCCAGTTGCGCGAGCGCGTCCACCAGCTGATCCGGCGTGCACGGATGCGGCGTCGCAACGCGCGCGCGCCCGGTTTTCATCTGCCCATCGGCGTCGATGATCGCGGCCTTCAGGCCGGTGCCGCCGACATCGATCGCGAGGATGTGCTCGCTGCCGCTTTTCGGCGCGTTCTGCTTCACTGCGTTCTGCTTCGCTGCGTTCTTCTTGCGTGTCGCCACGATGTCCCCCGATTGTGTTGAGGCGGTTGTGATGCGTGTCTGCGTGTTGGTTCAAAGGTGTTGTTCAAACGCGCGCTACGGCTTGCCGCCGGGCGTATTCTGCCGCAATGGCCGCCACGCTTGGCCGTCCCGCGCGAGCAGCGCGTCGGCTTCGGCCGGGCCGTCGCTGCCGGCCGCATAGCCTCGCACGGCAATCGCGCCGCCAGTCCTGGGATGCAGCACGTCGTCGACCGCGCACCAGCTCGTCTCGATGCTGTCGGCGCGCTGGAATAACGTCGCGTCGCCGAGCATGCAGTCGTACAGCAGCGTCTCGTAGCCGACGTTGGCGCTCCCGGCGAAAAAGTCGTCGTAGTTGAACGACGACTGCACCGCACCGATCTGCATCACCGGCCCTGGCGCCTTCACGTTGAAATCGAAGCTCGAGCCGTGCGTGGGATCGATGCGCAACGTCAGCACGTTCGGCGTCAATGCATCGACCGGCGTATCGCGGAACAGGCGGAACGGCACCGGCTTCAGCTGCACCGAAATCTCGGTGCGGCGTACCGCGAGCCGCTTGCCGGTACGCAGATAGAACGGCACGCCGGCCCAGCGCCAGTTCTCGACGAACACGCGCGCCGCCGCGTAGGTTTCCTTCGTGCTGTCGGGCGCGACGTCGGGCTCCTCGCGGTAACCCACACCGGCCGGCCCTTTTTCGTACTGGCCGAATACGACGTCGTCGGGCGTCAGCGGCTGGATCGCGTCGAACAGCTCGGCCTTCTTGTCGCGCACGGCTTCGGCGTCGAACGAATTCGGCGGCTCCATCGCCACGATGCCGAGCAGTTGGAACAGATGGTTCGGCACCATGTCGCGAAACGCGCCGGTCTGCTCGTAGAACCTGCCGCGCCCTTCGACGCCGATCGTTTCCGCCGCCGTGATCTGCACGCAGTCGATGTACTCGCGCCGCCAGACCGGCTCGAACATCGCATTCGCGAAGCGCACCGCGAGAATGCTCTGCACGGTGTCCTTGCCGAGAAAATGATCGATGCGGTACACCTGCGATTCTTGCGCATACGACAGGATGTGCGCGTTCAGATCGCGCGCCGATCCGAGATCGGTGCCGAACGGTTTCTCGATCACGAGACGCCGGAAGCCGCCGTTCGCGCCGTCGCCTTCCTTCAGCAGGCCGGCTTTGCCGAGCCGGTCGGTGATCGGTTCGAAAAAACGTGCGCCTACCGCGAGGTAGAAGATCGCGTTGCCGCCTTTCGACTGATCGAGCTTTTGCTTCAGCTTCGCGAACGTGTCGTCGGATTCGAATTCGCCCGCCATGTATTCGAGGCGCTGCGCGACCCAGTTCCACGCGTTGTCGTCGAGCTTGCCGGCGTGGAAGGTGCTGGCCTTGTCGGCGGCGAACTGCTGCAGCGACGTATGCAGGTCGTCGCACCATTCGCGCGTTTCCCGCTCGCCGTGATTGACGCCGATGATCTTCATGCTGTCGTCGAGCAGGCCATCGACCGCGAGGTTGTAGAGCGCCGGCATCAACAGACGTTTGGTCAGATCGCCGCCCGCGCCGAAGATCACGAGCGTGCACGGCGGCGCGGGCTTCTTGCCGGCCGGCGACGATAGCGCGTCGTCGTGTCGGTTCGCGCTGAGCTTGCAGCTGATCGCGGGCGTTGCGTTGCGTTGATCGGAAGAGGCGGAAGGGTTCGGTGTAGTTGACATGGGATTCACTTGGACCTTGGGAAGCCGATAGAACGAACTTGGCGAACGTGGCGATACGTGAAAGACCACCGGTGCGGCCGCACAGTTCAATCGCGTTCGCGCGCGAGCGCGCTCGGCGCGCTTACTTCGTCGTCGTGGCTGCGAGCGACGGCTCCAGTTCTTCCGTTGACGCCGGCGCTACCGCGGCTGACGATGCAGCAGCGGCAGCCGCCTCCGCCGGAATCGGCACGTTGCCCGACGCGGCCATCGCGCGCGGCTGCAACAACAACGCGACGAGCCCACTCCAGCCGGTCTGATGCGAAGCTCCGACGCCGCGCCCGTTGTCGCCATGAAAATACTCGTGGAACAGGATCAGATCCTGCGAACGCGGGTCCGCCTGCAGTAGCGGATACGCGCCCATCACCGGCCGCTCGCCGTTCCTGTCCTTCAGAAACAGCGTGGTCGCGCGGCGCGCGAGTTCGTCGGCGATTTCGCTTAACGAGAACTTCTGGCCCGAACCGGTCGGATACTCGACACGAAAATCGTCGCCGTAATAGCGATGAAACTCATACAGCGATTCGATCAGCAGATAGTTGACCGGCATCCACACCGGCCCGCGCCAGTTCGAATTGCCGCCGAACACGCGGGTATCGGATTCGGCCGGCAGATACTTCACGCAGAAGCTGTTGCCGTTGTGCTGGAACACGAAAGGATGATCGCGATGGAACCGCGACAACGCCCGCACGCCATGATCCGAAAGAAATTCGCTCTCGTCGAGCGTGCGCCGTAACAACGCCTTCATCCGATGCCCGCGCAGCAGCGACAGTAGCAGCGCGTTGCCCTTGCCGGGCTCGTTCCAGCGCGACACGAGCTTCGCGAGATCGGGCCGATGTTCGAGAAACCAGACGAGGCGCTCGCGCAAGCACGGCAAGCCGCCGTGCAGACGCTCTTCGAGCACGTGCACGGCGAACAGCGGTATCAGTCCGACGATCGAGCGAACGCGCATCGGCATGCTGCTGCCGTCTGGCAGGCGCAGCTTGTCGTAGAAGAATTCGTCCGCGCTGTCCCACAGGCCCGTATCGCAACCGTCGTCGCAACTGACTGCTTCCGCGATGTACAGGAAGTGCTCGAAGAACTTCACACCGATATCGACGAACACATGGTTCGCGTAGGCGAGTTCGAGCGCGATACGCATCAGGTCGAGTGCATACGCGGCCATCCATGCAGTGCCGTCGGCCTGGTCGATGTGGCCGCCGGTCGGCAGCGGCGACGAGCGGTCGAAGATGCCGATGTTGTCGAGCCCGAGAAAACCGCCCTGAAAAATATTGCGGCCGTCTGCGTCCTTGCGGTTCACCCACCACGAGAAATTCAGCAGCAGCTTGTGAAATACGAGTTCGAGAAAATCGCGGTCCGCCTTGCCGGTCAGCGCGCGATCGATCTCGTACACGCGCCACGCGGCCCATGCATGCACGGGCGGGTTCGCGTCGCTCAACGCCCATTCGTAAGCGGGTAACTGGCCGTTCGGGTGCTGATAGCGGTCCTTCACGAGCAGCAGCAACTGCTTCTTGGCGAACGCCGGATCGATCAGCGCGAACGCGGCCGCATGAAAAGCGAGGTCCCACGACGCGTACCACGGGTACTCCCACTTGTCCGGCATCGATACGATGTCCGCGTTGCACAATTGCCGCCAGTCCCTGTTGCGGCCCTGCTTGCGCGCGGCGGGCGGGCTCGGCTGCAGCGGGTCGCCGTCGAGCCAGCGCTGCACGTCGTACTGGTAGTACTGCTTCGACCACAGCATGCCGGCGAGCGCCTGACGTTGCACGAGGCGCGCATCCGGGTCGGTGATCTCGTGCTGCAACGCGCCGTAGAATTCGTCAGCCTCGGCGAGGCGGCGCGCGATCAACGGGTCGGCATCGAATGGCGCTTCATCGGTCGCCGATTGCGGGTGCCAGCGCAGATACACGACCGCGCGTCCATGCGGCCCGAGTTCGAGCGCAGCATGCGCGGCGGCCCTGGTGCCCGCGTCGTGACGGATCGCGTTCGCGTCGGCGTGCACGAGGTAATCGTTGAAGCCGTCCTTGAAAGGACCCGCGCCGTCCATGCCAAACAGCCGCTTCACGTTCGTGTCGTTCTCGCAGAACAGCCACGCGAGTTGCGGCGCGTCCTTCGACCACGCGGTCACGACGATCGGCTCGTGCACATGGTGATGGCCAAGCAAACGCACCGCGCCGTTATGATCGGTACCGGCGACAAGCTTCGGCTTGTCCTTGTTCTCCTTCCACGACCACGAGTTGCGCGCCCAGATCTGCGGCAGCACATCGAGCGACGCCGCCTCGTCCGCGCGATTTTCGATCGTCACGCGCATCACGATGTCGTCCGGCGTGTTCTTTGCGTATTCGACCTGCACGTCGAAATAGCGCAGATCGTCGAATACGCCGGTATCGAGTATTTCGTACTCCGGCATGTCGCCGCCGCGGCGCGCGTTTTCGTCGATCAGGTCCTGGTATGGATAGGCCGTATGCGGGTATTTATACAGCATGCGCATGTAGGAATGCGTGGGTGTGCCGTCCAGATAGAAGTAGAGCTCCTTCACGTCCTCGCCGTGATTGCCTTGCGAGTTCGTCAGGCCGAACAGGCGCTCCTTGATGATCGGATCCTTGCGATTCCACAGCGCGAGCGATACGCACCAGCTAAGCCGGTCATCGCCGAAACCGGCGATGCCGTCTTCGCCCCATCGGTAGGCGCGGCTGCGCGCATGGTCGTGCGGAAAGGAGTCCCAGGCGGTGCCGTTCGCGCTGTAGTCCTCGCGCACCGTGCCCCACTGGCGTTCGCTCAGATACGGCCCCCAGCGCTGCCAGTGGCCGCATTCGGCCGAATGCAGCCGGGAACCTTCGATCGTGGCAAACAGATTGGCAGCGCGCAGCGGTGGCATGGCAACGTCCTTACAGCAGGCCTGGCGGTGGGACCCACATCGTAGCGCGGTTTACGCGCCGTTGCGCTCGAAGCGGGCAAGCAGACTTTCGACGCGCAGCAATTCGCCGAGCGACCAGGCCTGGAACGGCGTGCCGGCGGCCGCGTGCGGCGCGTCGCCATCGGCGATCTCAGAGAGGTGGTCGAGGCCAGCGCGATCGAGCTGCGCGTACAGCGGGGCGAGAAAGCGCGCCCTCGCCTGCGCGAGATTCTCAGCGCTAGCGCCATTGACCCGCAGCCACGCTTCGACGAACGGGCCGACCAGCCACACCCACACGGCGCCCTGATGATAGGCGCCGTCGCGTTCGAGCGGCACGCCGCCGTAGTGGCCGCGATAGGCCGGATCGGATGGCGCGAGCGAGCGCAGGCCGAGCGGCGTCAGCAATTGCGTCTCGACCTGGCCCACCACCGCGCGCGCCGCCGCGCCTTCGAGCAGTGCGAACGGCAGGCCGCCGATCGCGAAGATCTGGTTCGGCCGGATCGAGCGGTCTACCGTGCCCGGCTGATCATCGACGTCGACGTTATCGAACAGCGCCTGCGTGACAGGATCGACGAAGCGCCGACGAAACGCGACAGTCGCGCGCTCCGCAGCCTGCCGCCACTGCGGGTTCCATGCCGACGCGATCCGCAGCGCGTTGATCCACAGCGCCTGAACTTCGACCGGTTTGCCGATGCGCGGTGTGACGACCCAGTCGCCGACTTTCGCGTCCATCCACGTCAGTTGCACGCCGGGGATGCCGGCGCGCAGCAGGCCGTCGTCGGCGCAGGCGCCGATATTGAAGCGCGTGCCGTTGGTATAGCCGGTCAGGATCGTTTCGGCGGCTTGCTGCAGATGCGCGCGGGTTGGCGCGCTCGCATGCGGCGTCGCCAGATAGTCGTGAACGGCGACGATGAACCACAGCGACGCATCGACCGAGTTGTATTCGGGCGCGTCGCCGTAGTCGGGGAAGCGATTCGGCAGCATGCCATCGGACAGCGTGCCCGACCATTCGAGCAGGATCGCTTCGGCGTCGTCGAGACGGTTCGATGCGATCAGCAGGCCGCGCATCGCGATGAAGGTGTCGCGGCCCCAGTCGGTGAACCACGGGAAGCCCGCGAGGATCGTGCGGCCTTCGTTGCGCGTGACGACGTAGGCGTCGGCCGAGCGTTGCAGGCGCGAGCCGAGCGCGGCGCGGCGTTGTTGCTCGGCGTGGGCGAGGTAGGTGGCGCGAGCGGCGGTTCGAGTTTTGTCGCTCGTGCTCGCGGTTGCTGCCGTGCTCGACGCGTTCGACGCGCTCAGAATCATCACCGCTTCGCCATCGGCGAGATCGAAGCTGAACACGCCGGGCGTCGCCAGGTCTTCGCTGCAATTAAGGCCGCGCTCCTGTTCGCGCACGTAGCAGAAGTTGCGATACCAGTCGGGCGCATGCGCGTAGGCGCCGTTCGTCGCCGCCCGCACGAGCGGCAGTCCGCCATACGGTTGCCAGCTCGCGCACGATTGATCGGCGCTGACCTGCGCGCCGAAGTTGAAAGCCGAATTCTCGTGATGCAGCGCATGATAGTCGCGGCCCGACAGCAACGGTCTGACCTTCAGCACTGGCGCATCGAGCTCGCCGCCTTCGAGCCGCCAGCGCAACACGGTTTCGCACGTCGGCTTGCTGACGAATACGTCGGCGATCACCGCCGCATGGGCATCGAGTTGAACGCGCCATGTCGGCCACGGCGCGGTATCGAAACTGGCAACGCGTCCGCGCAGATCGGGATAGATCAAGTCAGGCCCATAGCGTTGCATGCTCAACGGGAAGCGCTGACCGCCGACCTCGACCCACGCCTCGATGCCGTTGACGAACACCATGCGCCCGCCCGGCGCGCGCGTCGCGGCGAGCAACAGCGCGTGGTAGCGACGCGTGCGCAGCATGCCGACCGTGCCCGAAGCAAAGCCGCCGAAGCCGTCGGCTTCGAGCCATTCGTCTTCGAGTTCGGAGATGTCGATAGGTGATTCGATGCGAGTCATTGAATCGTGCTCATGCGCGAACATAAAGCAGCAAACATAGCGCAGATGGCATCGCCATGAACATTGACCTTCCCGATACTTCCAGCTTTCTTTCGATCAACTGACGATTTATCGAAAATTATGCCGCGCGCAAACGTTTCACAATTATTTCTTGAAAGGAATGGAGACTGCACCCGCTTTCATCGAACCGGATGCAGACATGAGAAAAACCACGTGCATCGCGAGCGCCGCATTGCTGGTGTTCGCCACGATAGCGTTGAACGGTTGCGGCGCGGACGACTCCCCTTCCGCGAGCAACGCAACGACCACGGCCGCTGCTCCGAACGACGCGGCACAAGCAGCCGCGACGGGGGCAGCGGCCACGCCGAATGCCTCCGCGTCATTCGCTGACAACGCAGCGAGTGGCGCTGCCGGCACCGCGGACCCGGTCATGCAAAACATCCAGGCCAATCTCGCGGCCGACAGCCAACAGGTTGCACCGGTCATGCGCTATGCGCCCGGCGACAGCGCGAACCACTAGCCCGCAACTGATCAGCCACAGCAACGCGTAACCGACCACGAACCACCCCAACGGCGCGTTCACCCGCGCTACTCTTCCCCTACGCAGAAGGTGATATTCGATGACATCAACTAGCCGTCGCCGTTTCCTGCAGACCGTGGCTTCATCCGCGGGCGCCGCCGCCGCGATGACCGCATTGCCCGAGTCGATCCGCAACGCGCTCGCCGTGCCCGCGTTTTCGCGCACGGGCACGATTCGCGATGTCGAGCACATCGTCGTGTTCATGCAGGAGAACCGCTCGTTCGACCACTACTTCGGCCATCTGCGCGGTGTGCGCGGCTACAACGACCGCTTCCCGATTCCGCTGCCGAGCGGCCTGCCGGTGTGGAACCAGCCGTCGAAGGAAGACCCGACCAAGCCGGTGCTGCCGTTCCATCTGAACACCGCGACGACGAGCGCGCAATGCGTCGGCGATCTCGATCACACGTGGTACAAGACCCATTATGCGATCGACGGCGGCCGCTACGACCAGTGGCCCGCCAACAAGACCGACATGACGATGGGCTACCACCTGCGTAGCGACATCCCTTTCCACTACGCGCTCGCCGACGCATTCACGATCTGCGATGCGTACTTCTGCTCGCTGCCGGGACCGACGCACCCGAACCGCGCCTATCTGATGACCGGCATGGTCGACCCGACCGGCACGATGGGCGGCCCGCTGCTCGACAACAACGACTGGGTCGACGGCGATGGTCCGCCGAACTATCAGCTGCTGTCGTGGACCACGTATCCGGAGCGCCTGCAGGCCGCGGGAATCTCGTGGCAGATCTATCAGCAGGGCACGTCGGGCGTCGATCCGCTGAACGGCAACTACGGCACCAACGTCCTGCAGAACTTCACGAACTTCATCAACGCGCAGCCGGGTTCGCCGCTCTACGAGCGCGCGCAAACCGTGCGCACGATCGACGACCTGAAAGCCGACGTCCTCGCGAACCGGCTGCCGCAGGTGTCGTGGCTGTGCCCGCCGGCTGCGTACTCGGAGCATCCGAGCTACACGCCCGCGTACGGCGCGGAATACACGTCGCAGATTCTCGATGCGCTGACGTCGAACCCCGAGGTGTGGAGCAAGACCGTGCTCTTCATCATGTATGACGAGAACGACGGCTTCTTCGATCACCTCGTGCCGCCGCAACCGCCGACGACGTCCGCGCAGGGCAAGTCGACGGTGACGACCGATGGCGAGATCCACAACGTCGTCAATCCGCAGCGCGGCGGCAGCTACACCGCCGACGGCTATCCGTATGGCCTCGGCCCGCGCGTGCCGATGACGATCGTGTCGCCGTGGACCAAGGGCGGCTTCGTGTGCTCGCAGGTGTTCGATCACACCTCGGTGATCCGATTCATCGAGTCCCGCTTCGGCGTGCATGAGCCGAACATCACGGCGTGGCGTCGCGCGGTGTGCGGCGACCTGACCACCGCGTTCGACTTCCGCACGCCGGATTCGAAGATGCCGCCGCTGCCGGATACCAGCAACTACATGAGCATGGCCGACAACCAGTGCAAGACACAACCGAAGCCGACCGTGCCGACGACGCCGACTTCTGTCGATGCACAGGAAGCGGGCATCCGTTTCGCGCGCGCATTGCCGTACGAACTGCATGTGAACGGCGCGGCGAACGCGGGCAATAACACGTTCGAAATTACGATCGGCAACACCGGCGACCAGGGTGCGCACTTCTACGTGTACGCGACGAACCGCACCGACGGTCCGTGGCGCTACACGGTCGAAGCGGGCAAGTCGCTCAGCGATACGTTCGACCTGAGTACGACCAACGGCGTCTACGCGTTCGACGTGTTCGGCCCGAACGGCTTCGTGCGCAAGTTCGCGGGCAACACCCAGGCGAGCACGCAAAACACGCAGAATGGGCATGGCAACGGTCGTGACAACGACCAGCCGGCGCAGCCTGAAGTGACCGCTCAATACGACGTCGCCAATGGCAACGTGTTCCTGAAGGCCACCAACAGCGGCGGTGGCATTGCGCATCTGACGGTGATCGACAACGCGTACGGCGCGCGAGCGCGCACGGTGCTCGTGCCGACTCATGCGCGTATCGACGAAGGCTGGGTGCTTGCGTCGAGCCATCACTGGTACGACCTGACGGTGACGAGCAGCGACGATGCAAGCTTCTCGCGCCGCTTTGCCGGTCACGTCGAGAACGGCCGGCCGAGTATCAGCGATCCGGCGGCGGTTGCGCCGGTGCTGACGGCGAGCTGAGCCTGGCGCTTGCGGTTGGTGTCGTGACTGCGGTGTGATTCGGCATCCTGTTCCGGCTACGTGTCGGACAGGATGCCGATGTTTTTTGGGCTCGTATCGAAGCGCGCTGCTTAAAGACCGACGTCCGGCAGTGTCGGACGCGTGGCGAGCGCCTTTGCGACGATGCCTTTGACTTCGGCGAGCGTGTCGTCTTGCAGCGCGAGGCGCGGCGGACGCGTGACGGCGCTGCCGCGGCCGAGCAGTTCCTCGCACAGCTTGATGCATTGAACCAGGTCGGGGCGCGCGTCGAGGTGCAACAGCGGCATGAACCAGCGGTACAGCGACAGCGCCTCATCGAAGCGCTTCTGCGTCGCGAGACGGAACAGCGTCTCGCCTTCCTTCGGGAACGCGTTCGACATGCCCGACACCCAGCCTTGCGCACCGACCGCGATGCTTTCGACCACCACGTCGTCGAGGCCGGCGAACAGCACGAAGCGGTCGCCCACTGCGTTGCGCAGATCGATGAAGCGCCGCGTGTCGCCCGAGGAATCCTTGAAGCAGACGATGTTCTCGCAGTCCTGCAGTGCGATCAGCACGTCCGGCGTCACGTCGTTCTTGTAGATCGGCGGGTTGTTGTAGATCATCACCGGCAGGTCGGTGCTGGTTGCGACCGAGCGGAAATGCGCGGCGGTTTCGTGCGGCTTGGCGGAATAGACGAGCGCCGGCATCACCATCACGCCGTCGACGCCGACACGCGCCGCTTCACGCACCGTCTGCCGCGCGAACTCGGTCGTGAACTCGGCGACGCCCGCGACGACCGGCACCTTGCCGCCGGCCGCGTCGCGCGCGGCCTCGATCACCTGCAGCTTTTCCGACGTGCTCAGCGAGGTGTTTTCGCCGACCGTGCCGCAGACCACCAGACCCGACACGCCGTCCCTGACGAGATTGCTGACCACGCGGTGCGTCGCGTCGATGTCGAGCGAAAAATCCGGCTTGAACTGGGTGCTGACGGCGGGGAACACCCCGCTCCATTGGATAGCCTTGCTCATTTTGTCCGTCTCCTTCTAAAAGCCGGCCGCGCCGACACACGTTGAATATGACAACGAGTATCGGCCTTTACCCCGACGCGGGCTTGGACTTTTTCGTAGCTGAAAGAGATTAAATCCGCACAATCGGCGGGGCGCCGAATCGCCGGTTGTTCGGTGCCAGCTACTTCGCGGCAAGGCGGCTGCGGCGCACGTGAGCGCCGTCGCACGACGCTTCGAAGTGACCCCTGAATGCCGAGTCCGGCATAGCGGTAACGCGATCAGGCGCCCAGCAATACGCCCGTTCGGATCGGCCGCGTGCCGGTCACGCGGCCGAGCGGCGCGCCGGCGGTCACGAAACGGATCGCGCGCCGCATATACAGCACCCCTTCGGTCTGGCTTGCGATCGTGGTCGTCTCGTCGGTCAGCGGATCGACGATATCGAACAGCGGCTGGCCGACCCGGATCGTGTCGCCGATCTTCGCGCGGTGCACCAGAATCCCGCTCACCGGCGCATGGAACTGCTCGCTGCCCGCGAGCGGCGTCGCCGGCGCCAGCAGCGGCGGCAACGGCCTGGCCTCGCCCCGGATCGCGCCGCGCCACACCAGATAGTCGACGAGCGCGTCGGCATCCTGCTGCGCGACTTCGTACGACACGTCGCGCTGGCCGCGACATTCGACCGTCACCGCGATCGAGCCGGTCGGCACCGGCTTGCTCGCCGGCATCTGCTGCTGCAAGGTCCACCACAGCAGGCTGTGGGTTTCGTCGAACGCGCCGCCGCCCGAATCCGTCGCGAGCAACGAGGCCTCGGCGCCGAGGTAGCGCGACAACGGCTCGAACTCGGCCCACGCGGCCTCGCTCGTGTACACATGCATCGCCGCTTCGAGCGAGCAATGCAGATCGATCACGACGTCCGCGTCACACGACAGCTTCAGGAGCGCCAGTTGCAGCGACTCGAATTCGGTCAGCGGCTGTTGTTGCGCGAGTTCGGCCGCGAGCAGCTCGCGCACGATGCGGCGGTTCTCGTTCGCATCGGCGCCGAGGGCCTCTTTCGCATTCGCGACGAGTTTCGCGAACTGCACAAAATGCCGGTTGAAGTTCTTGCCGCTGCCGAGATCGAAGCGGCCGATGAACTGACCGAGCACGTATTGACCGAGACCGACCGGATTCGCCACCGGCACGAGCACGATTTGCGCGTTCAGCGCGCCGGCTTCCTCGAACTCCCCCAGACGCCGCTTCAGCAGCACCCCGGTCAGCATAGCGGGCGTTTCGTCGGCGTGCAGCGACGCCTGGATATAGATCTTCTGCCCGCTATCGGCCGGGCCGAAATGAAACGACATCAGTTCGCGGTGGGTGCCGATTGCTGGTGACAGAAGTGGAATCGATTGCCTGTTCATGAATGGGAAGTCGAGCGGATGAGGACAGCGTCATCGTAAGTCGCCGCTGCGCTTTAAAGAAGTCCCGTTCGGCCTATCATGATCACATTTACGTGGCATTAGTGATTGCCTGGTTACGCGCGTTCACGGCGGTCGCCGAGCGTGGCAGCATCCGCATATCCGCGCCGCATCAGGGCGCCGCTTTTAGCGCTGTTTTCCAGTCTTCACGTGAAAGACCCTCAACAGGAGTGTTCCAAATGATGAATCGAGACAATCCCGTCTGGCTGATCACAGGCTGTTCCACCGGCTTCGGCCGCGAGCTCGCGAAGCTCGTGCTCGAACGCGGCTGGCGCGCGGTCGTCACCGCGCGCGATGCATCGAAAGTGAAGGACATCGCAGAGGGGCACGGCGAGCGCGCGCTGGTGCTGCCGCTCGACGTGACCAATCGCGCGCAGATAGAAACCGTGGTCGCGCAGGCGAAGCGCCATTTCGGCCGCATCGACGCGCTCGTCAACAACGCGGGCTACGGTTATCTGGCCGCGATCGAGGAAGGCGAGGACAGCGAAGTCCGCGCGATGTTCGAGACCAACGTGTTCGGCCTCGTCGACATCACGAAGGCCGTGCTGCCGATCATGCGTGAGCAGCGCAGCGGTTTGATCGTCAACGTGTCGTCGATCGGCGGGATTGCGAGTTTCGCCGCGACCGGCTACTACCATGCGACGAAGTACGCTGTCGAAGGGCTGTCGGAATCGCTCGCGCTCGAGGTGAAACCGCTCGGCATCGGCGTGCTGATCGTCGAGCCGGGGCCGTTCCGCACCAACTGGGCGGGTCCGTCGATCAAGCAGTCGGCAACGTTGATCGACGACTATGCGTCGACCGCCGGCGAGCGCCGCAAGCAGACCGAGGCGCGCAGCGGCAAGCAGGCCGGCGACCCGGTGCGCGCGGCGCAAGCAATCGTCGATGCGGCGTTGTCGGATTCGCCGCCGCTGCGTCTGCTGCTCGGCAAGACTGCGCTCGATCTCGCGTACAGGAAGGTCGATTTGCTGCGCGGCGATTTCGACACCTGGCGAGCGAAGACCGAGGGCGCGGATTATCCGGAAGGAACGGCGTAGAGCGGCTTATCGGCCAGTCTCGGCCCGCCGCTTAAAACTCCACCAGCGCAAAATCTTCCTTGCCCACATCGCACAGCGGGCAGCGCCAGTCGGCCGGTACATCGGCCCAGCGCGTGCCCGGCGCGATGCCTTCTTTCGGCAAGCCGGCGGCTTCGTCGTAGACCCAGCCGCATATCACGCAGACCCATTGCTTGAAGTCGTCGGCCGCGGCGATGTTCGCAGCCGTCGGCGCAACGAGCGTATCGGTCGCGGCGGCATCCGCCGCGTGCGGGCGCCCCGTCGCATCGAGGCTCACGACGAGCGGTGCGACCGTGCCGCTACCGGTTCCCGCGAGCCGCGCCTGCAGTCTGTCGAGCAGGCGCTGCGCTTCGTCGTGGGTCAGATCGATCCAGTACGGATCGCCGGCGCCATCGTTGAGCCGCTCGGGGGAAAACTGGATTTCTACGGCTACGCCCTTCTTGTACATGGCAATCAAAAATCTCGAGAAAGCCGGCGACGCGCCGGCATATGGCCCCTGCGCAACGCGGGCGCTGCTTCAGCGCGCCTGGACCAGCAGATTCAGCGCGATCGAGGCGATCAGGCCAGCGGCGCCGATGAGGCCAAGCAGTTGCAGCAGAGTGAGGGATTTACGGGAGTTGGTGGGGATTTGTTGCGTGGTCACAAGCGTGTCTTGAAGTTCGGAAAAAGCGCAATGGTACACGGGTGCGGACGCGACGAATGTCGATTGGCGCAAACTCGCGCGCAATTAAAGTACCGGGCGCTATTATCGCCGCTCGCGCGCCGCGCATTGTCTACCGTGGGGAGATGGATTGATTCCCGACGAGCGGGAAAGGCGCGGCGGGATGGGGTGCACGGCGCCGGCAAACACACCCGCGCACACCGGCGCCGCGCGCGCTCAGGTCTTGGCGAGCGGGTCGCCGTGACGCGAATCCCAGAAGCGGATCACCGCCGTATTGCCGGTGCCCGCGCCGACCACCGGGTCGGGCGCGCCGCACTCGCGCAGCAGCGCGCGCAGATCGTTGATGACCGGAAACACCTCGTGATTCCAGTCGGCTCCCTGCGAATCGTGGGCGCGCTGCTCCGCTTCGACGATCTCACGATCCTCTTTGAAAATGCGTTCGGTGAACCACACCAGCAGTGGCCATGCGAGGTTCATCACGCCCGGAATGCCGGGCTTGCGGATCGACAGCAGGCCGAACGTTCGGTTGGTGCGCTGCTCGCGATCGAGCGGCACATAAATGATCCACAGGTCCATCACCAGCGTCTGCTCGTCGTTGCGGATCTGCAGGGTCTGATATGGGTATTCGGTGCGGATCGTCATCACGTCTTTGTGGTTGAAGCCACCGGTCTTGCGCCTCTCGCCGAACACCATCGCCTCGCCGAACGGCTGCTGGCCCTCCACGCGCGCAAACGTGTAGTCGACCTCGACCCAGCCTTCGCCGCGCCGCCGGCCGACGGAGCGCGCACGCATACTCCCCATCTGGCGCCGATGCAGGAACTGGTGATTCATGTCCATCAGGTTCTCGTGCATGAACGAATAATGACACTTGACCGGACGACCGAAGCGACGCGTCTTGTACTTCGGGTCCGACACCGAGCGAAAGCCCGGCAGCGGCCGCTCGGCCGCGAGCGCGGCGTCGCCCGGAAACACGAAGATCAGTCCCTCGACTTCTTGACACGGATACGAGCGCACGCCGTTCGGTAGACGCTCGCGACCGAGGTACGGCACATCGATGCACTTGCCCGAGCAGTCGTAGGTCCAGCCGTGATAGCCGCAGCGAATCGATTCGCCGTCGACCACGCCCTGGTGCAGCGGCACCTGCCGATGCGCGCAGCGATCTTCCAGCGCGAACACTTTGCCGCTCTCGGTGCGCGCGAGCACGATCGGATCGCCGGCGAAGGTCACGCCGAGCGTCTTGCCGCGCTTCACTTCATGCGACCACGCGAGCGGGTACCAGTAATCCGGATGAATGGCGACGCGGCGCAGATCGCGCACCGGCGCGTCGTGAGTGGCTTGAGCAGGCGCGGCAGCGAGCGTTGCGCCGGCGATTTCCTGGTCCTGTTCTAGCGGGGGAACTGCATGCATAGGTCAAGCCTCCGTGCACCAGCGGATGGAAGGTTGCCGCGCTGCATCGCAGTGCGGCATCTTCACCAGTCTACTTGATGCAGCCGCCGCATGGCACTTTCGCCGACATGCGCGATGCGTCGCAGCGCACGTTGCGCAGCAGCGCGCATCAGGATGAACGAGCTACCTTTACCACACCCACCCTACAGAAACATTGACCTGCTCTTCGAGTTGCTCAATCCTCGTCGACCGCGACGAGCCCGGAGCGCCGTTGCACGCCCCACGCGCGGCCGCCGCGCAGGAAGTGCAGCCAGCCGAGCGCGGCGCCCAGATGACGTGCGAGCTGGAACGAGAACGGCTCGACAACGGCCGCGAGCATCGCCATGCCGAGGCTGTTGCCACTGCGCTCGCCGGTCCAGCGCCGGTACAGATGGATGCTCCACAGGTAGAACGCGACATCGATCGCCGTTTTCAGGCCGATCACGCTGAAGATCGACACGACGATCGCACCGTGTCCGCCAAACAGAAAGCCGAGCAGCAATGCGAATGCGGTGAGGCCGTAGATCGGCTGCATCGTGTCGACCGCCTTGACCGGCAGCATCAGCATGCCGAGCGTGCCGTAGCGCCGATTGCCGGTCATGTCGCGGTTCCAGTACTGCGTCTGCAGGAAGCCCGCGAACCAGCGGCGGCGCTGGCGCAGAAAGCTCGCGAGGGTGTCGGGCGCATCGGTGCGCGCATGCGCTTGGCCGACCACGCGCACGTCCCAGCCGAGTTCGTGATCGACCGAATAGCGACGCAGCCGGTGAATCAGCTCGTAGTCCTCGACGAGACACTGCGGATCGAAGCCGCCGACAGCGACGAGCGCATCGCGCCGGAACGACGCGAACGCGCCCGAAATCAGCAGCAGGCTGTCCGCGCGCATCCACGCGAAACGCGCGATGAAGTTGCGCATGTACTCGTAGGTCTGGAACCACTGAAACACGCGGCCCGACACCGACTTGCCGCAGACCGGCACGAGAATGCCCGCCGCCGCGACGAGCTTCGGCTGGCTCGCGAACGCGGCGCGCATCGCGTAGGTGGCATCGTCGTCGAGCAGCGTGTCGGCGTCGACGGTCATGACGGTGTCGGTCGTCATCACGGTGATCGCGGCGTTCAGCGCGCGCGCCTTGCCTCCGTGCGGCACGCGCAGCCAGAACAGGTTCGGATGCAGCGAACTCGGCGCGCTCAGCACGCCTTCGGCGGCGGGCGTGAGGCCGAAGCGTTGCGTGAGCAGGTCGGCGGTGGCGTCGGCGGAGCCGTCGTCGGCGATCACGATCTGCGCCGGGCCGTGCGTTTGCCTCAGCAGCGCGGCGAGCGTGACCGGCAACACGGCCGCCTCGTTATGCGACGCGACGATGACACCCATGCGCGGCAGCTCGCGCTGTTCGTAGTCGGCTTCGAGAGGCGGCGCGCGGCGCGTGAGCGGCAACGATTTCCACGTGACGAATGCGAGCAGCAACGTGTCATAGACGACATACGCGATACCGGTCGACCACGCGAGCGCGCCACGCAGAAAAAACGCGCGCGCGAACAGCAGCGCCCATAGCATGACGACGCTGGCATGGATCAGCGTGCTCGATAGCGTCGCGCGACGCGGCAGGATGCGCGGCGAAGCGACAGCGAGCGCCTGTTCGAGGGTTTTCTTCAAGGCAAGTGTTTTCAGGTTGGCGGGGCTGCGTCTGGTTGATGAAGCCGACTTCACGGCGTCATGCGCTTCAACACCGATTTGCGATCGAGCCACTCATGCTTGAGCGCGCCGCCGATATGCATCGCCAGCAACGCATAGAGCGCATAGCCGAGCCACGTATGCAGCGCACCGAAGCGATCGTGCAACGACTCTTTCAGTGTCGGATTGAGGTGCATCACATAGCCGATGCGCGGCCATTGGAATAGACCGAACCACTGCATCGGATGCGTGGCCGCGTCTTTCCACGCGGAATCGTGCAGCCAGCCGGATAGCGGCAACGCAATCATCAGCAGATACAGCGCGAAGTGCGCGAGACGCGCGGCGGTCTTTTCCCACGACGGAAATTCGCGCGGCAACGGCGGCGGCTCGTGCGACAGGCGCCACAGGATGCGCAGCAGCACGAGCCCGAGCACCGTGATGCCGATCGATTTGTGCGTGTCGATCACCGGACGCACCCAGTCGTCGGGCAACGAATCGGCGGACAGGCCCAACGCGACATTGACGATCATCAGCAACGCGATCAGCCAGTGCAGCGTCATCGCGGTGCGCGTGTAGCGCGGCGGGCGCATTGCATCGGTCGAATCGGTCAGGGAGTCCGCTCGGGTGTTCATGGGTGTTCCGTTCGCGAAGGCGATGAATGCTGCGAAAGCTGTTTGAAAATCGGCGCTGCCGGTATCGGATTAACGCCCAAGTGTGCCGTTTTATTCCGCAAAGCGCTTAACGTGCGTGTTTCTGTTTGTTTCGGGCTTCAGCAGACGCAGGGCCGCAGCGACGTAGGCTTGCCCGCTAGCCCAGTCGCAAACTTCGCAATACATCGAGCACATACCGAGTCGGGCGCTCCACCGTGCCCGCGCGACAGGCCAGGCCCAGCTGCCGCCATAGCGCGGGACGCAGCGGACGTGTGACGATGCGTGCGTCGGCCGATGCGCGGCTCGCTTCCTGCGGCAGCAGCGCGGCGCCGTATCCCGCGGCCACGAGGCTCCTGATCGCATCCGAGTAGTTGAGCTGGATGCGCGGCGTGGGGTGCTGCCCCGCCGCGCTGAACCATTCCGTCGTCAAACGCGAAAGCCGCGTGCTAGCGTCGTTCAGGATCAGCGGATGCGCGGCGATCCATTGCGGCGTGATGCGAGCCGGACACGTCCATTCAGCCGGCATCAACGCGACGACAGGATCGCGGCGCCATTTTTCGATCGATAGCCCGCGTATCGGCGCTTGCGGCAGCGCCACGATACCCACGTCGAGCGACTCCTCCGCGAGTCGCGTCAGCGTTTCCTGCGAAGTCAGCACCGCGATTTGCACATCGATGCCGGGATGCTCCCCGGCCAGTCTTTCCAACGCCTGCGGCAACAGATTCGCGATGGCGGCGGTGGAAGCGCCGAGCCGAACGCGTCCACCGAGCCCTTCGAGCTGTCGCCGCACGTCTTCCAACGCCTGCTCGGCATCGGCCAGCAACTGACGCGCATACGCCACCAGCGTCTCGCCGATCGGCGAGGCCCGCACCTGAGCGCGTTTGCGCGACAGAAGAGGCGCACCGACGCGGCTCTCGAGATCCGCGATGTGCAGACTGACCGTGGGGGGTGCGAGATGCAGAACGCGAGCCGCCTCGGCGAAAGAGCCGAGGTCGGCGACTACAACGAGCGTGCGCAGGCGGTCGAGACTGATTTCTCTCATCGGAATGGCATGGTCAGAAAATCTGAATCAGGCGGTCAGTAAACTCAACTTTTCCAATCCTACGCGCAGATGGAAGATGGTGGCGCTGGTTTTTTCAACGCGGACTATCGGGGGCCATCGGCATGAACTCATCTTCAACAACGAGTGGCGAGTCGCAGGAGGCTTCGCATCGGCTAGACGCAATGTCGGACGACGCAAAGTCGTTACTGCTCGGGCTCGTGTTGACAGGCGTCGTGCTGGCCTTCGCCGTGATGGCGATGATCTGGGCAACATCTCGCTCCCCGCTCAAAGGCAAGGACTGCTCCGGCCGCATCGCAAACGACGAACATGCGAGCTTCGTCGCGTTTTTCCAGGATCCGGCAGACCAGGGTGCGTTGCTGCGGTCGATCCAGGACTGCGCGAAATGAGTGTGTGGTTGCGGCGGCTTAGCGCGCTCGCCGGCCGCGCCTCGCCGGCCGCGCCATTCCACACCCGCGCCAGGGACACTCCCACTTCCTGCCATACCACGGGCACAATACCCGGCGATAATGCCCGGTCATCCGCGTCTTTTGGTTCGATATTCGAACGCTCCAACGCCCGCGCCGCCCGTATTCCCTTTCGATGCACCCATGAGTCACGCTACCGCCGACCAGCCCGCTTCCGCCGTCTCCGCCCCGAACTCGCCGCGCTTCCTGCTGTTCCTGATCTGCCTGTTCGCGTCCGCCGGACAGCTCGCCATCGACATCTACGTGCCCGCACTGCCCGCGATGGCGCGCTACTTCGGCACCTCGCCGCAAGCGATCCAGACCAGCGTTACCGGCTACATGGCCGCCTACGCGTTCGGCCAGCTGATCTTCGGCCCGATCGCCGATGCCTATGGCCGCAAGCGCGTGCTCGCGTTCGGCCTCAGCGTCTACACGGTCGGCTGCCTGCTGTCGCTCGCGGCGCCGAATCTGGAGACGTTCATCCTCGCCCGCGCACTGCAGGGCTTCGGCATCGCGAGCACGAACCTGCTCGCGAAGGCGATCATCACCGATTCATTCGCGGGTCAGGCGTTGCTGCATGCGTTCACGTACATGGCAATCGCATGGGGGCTCGCGCCGATCGTCGCGCCGGTGATCGGCGCGCATCTGCAGACCGCGTTCGGCTGGCGCGCGTGCCTCGTGTTCCTGCTGATCTATTCGCTGGTGATGTGGGCGCTGCTGTGGCGCTATCGCGAGACCTTGCCGAAGCCCGTGCATCTCGAACCGCGCACGTTGATCGCTAACGCGCGCAAGGTGCTCGCAAGCCCCGTGTTCCAGAGCTGCTTTCTCGCGCAGGGCCTGTGCTACAGCATCCTGCTCGTGTTCAACATCATCGGGCCGTTCATGGTGCAGACCACGCTGCACAAGCCGCCGACCTTCTTCGGCTACCTCGCGCTCGGCATCGGCATGATGTACTTCCTTGGCGGTCTATCGAACCGCCTGCATGGCCCTGGGCTGCCGAGCGCCGAGCAGCGGCTGCGCTTCGGTGCGCGGCTGATGGCGGCCGCGTCGATTGCGATGCTGCTGCTCGCGCTGACGGTCGGCCTGCGCGTCTGGACGCTCGCGACGCCCGTGCTCGTGATGGGCTTCTGCGCCGGCGCGATGTATCCGACGCTGATGGCGAAGGGCAACTCGCTGTTCCCGCACATCGCGGGTCTGACGAGCGCGATTCTCGGCTGCGCGCTGCTGCTGGTGTCGTCGGCGATGATGGGCCTGGCCGGCTTCGTGTCGGTGCAGGTGCTCACGCCGCTCGCGCTGTTCTTCGTGGCCATCGCGTTCGTCGTCGTCGTGATGGTGACGAAGCTGCTGCGCCATCTGGCGCAGGTATCGGGCGACGACCGCCTGACGACGCCTTCCCGCGCCTGACGCTTCAGAGTAGCCGCAAGCCCCCGTCACACTCGATCACCGCCCCCGTCATAAACGTGTTCTCCAGCAGAAACTGCAGCGCGTGCGCGACATCGTCGGCCTGGCCGACGCGCCGCGCCGGTAACGTCTCGCTTTGCTGACGAAACAGCTCGCTCTTCACGCTCGCGGGAAATCTGTCCCACCACGGCGTATCGATCACACCCGGCGACACCGCGTTCACGCGCAGCGGCGCGAGTTCGCGCGCGAGCGTGCCGACCATGCTTTCAAGCGCGCCGTTGATCGCGCCCAAACCCGCCGTGCCCGGGTTCGCGATGCGCGCCGAAATCGCGGTCAGAAACGTCAGGCTGCCGTCGCGACGCAGCGTGGCTAGCGCCGTCTGCGCCGCTTCGAGCTGCGGCCAGAACTTGGCCTCGAAGCCGCGCCGCAGCGCTGCCAGATCGAGTTCGGCGAACGGCCCCGCGCCTTCGCCGCCCGACAGCGTCATCACCAGATGATCGATCGGGCCGAGCCCGCCGAAGAAGCGCTCCAGCGCCGCGCGATCGGTGCAATCGAGCGCTTCGCCCGTCACCCGTCCACCGATGCCGCTCAACGCATCGTCCAGTTTGGCGCGGTCGCGCCCCACCGCGACGACGCTCGCGCCGGCCGCAGCCAGCCGTGTCACCGTCGCGAGCCCGATACCCGACGAGCCACCCAGCACCGCGACCTTCTGATTTTGCCAGTCCATGTCATTGCTCCTGAGAGTGAACGGGAGACCCCGTGGCAGTAGAATGCGCGGTGCGTGCCCATCATTCAAATCGTTTAATGTCATGGCCAATATCATTGAAAATGATTTTCGGCGCTTCGACCTGAACCTGCTGCTGAGCTTCCGCGCGCTGCTGGAAGAGCGCAGCGTCACGCGTGCCGCGCAGCGGCTGTTTGTTGGGCAGCCGGCCGTCAGCGGCGCGCTCAAACGCCTGCGCGAGACCTTCGGCGACGCGCTGTTCGTGCGCACGCCGCAAGGCATGACGCCGACGCCGCGCGCGCTCGAACTGGCGCGGCAGATCGAGCCGTTCCTGCAATCACTGCATCAGGCGCTCACGCAGCCGGCCGTCTTCGATCCGGCACGCGCGCAGCGGGTGTTTCGCGTCGGCCTCAGCGATTCGCTCGAACTACTGTTGATGCCGGACATCATGGCGCGCCTCGCCGACATAGCGCCCGGCGTGAAGCTGATCGCGCGATCCACCGATTCGACGCGCGCCGTCGCCCCGTTCAAGCCAGGAGGAAATCCCGATGACTCATCACATCGCAAAAGGCACCTTCATCGTCTCCCTTCAACCGATGCCGTTCGAAAACGCGGAGGCCGAATCGAAGCTCGGCCGCATGTCGATCGACAAGCAGATCTCTGGCGATCTCGCCGCGACCACCCAGGGGCAAATGCTGAGCGCGATGACGAACGTCAAAGGCTCGGCCGGCTATGTCGCGCTCGAACAGGTCACGGGTACGCTGGCGGGCAAGCGGGGCACGTTCGTGCTGCAGCATATCGGCGTGATGAATCGCGGCGCTGCGACGTTGAAGGTGAGCGTCGTGCCGGATTCGGGCACCGGCGAGCTGAGCGGCATTCAAGGTGAGTTCAGGATCGACATCGTCGACGGCGCGCATTCGTACGAATTCGCTTATCGTCTGCCCGGCGATTGACAGCAAGCGGGATACGGAGCTGGACCCCGTATCCCGCTGCGATGCTTTCCAGTCCAGCACGGGCGCGCTCAATGCCCCGCTATCGTCACCGATGCCGTCAACGCATTCGGATCGCGCGAAGAAGCCCCCGCGATCATCTGATAGACGCCACCGTTGAGCTTCCATGCATGGTTGGTCGCGTCCCACGTCGACAGCAGCTTCGGCGCAATCGATACGCTGACCTGCTGCGACTGCCCCGCCTGCAGCGCGACCTTTTGCCAGCCGACCAGACGCTTCGGCGGTTCGCCCAGACCACTCGGCAATGCCGCATAAACCTCGGCGATTTCCGCGCCCGCGCGCGAGCCCGTATTCTTGACGGTAAAGGTCACGGTCTCGTTGCCGCTCGCATCGACTTGCGCATTGAGGCCCGAGTAGCTGTAGCTCGTGTAGGACAGCCCATAACCGAACGGGAACAGCGGCGCGATCTGCTTGCCGTCATACCAGCGATAACCCATGAACAGTCCTTCGCTGTAAGCGACGGTGGTATCGGTGGCAGAAATCGTCGGCTGCGGAAGATCCGCGTCCCGCACCGGGAACGTGATCGGCAATTTGCCGGACGGGTTCACGTCGCCGAACAGCAGATCCGCAATCGCCTGGCCGCCCTGCACGCCTGGATACCATGCTTCGAGCACACCGTGCACGTTGGCGAGCCACGGCATCAGGACCGGGCTGCCGTTCTCGAGCACGACGATCACGCGCCGGGCTTGCGCCGCGACCGCCGTGATCAACGCGTTCTGATCGTAGCTCTGGTTATTGCTGTCGGTCGTGTTGCCCGGCAAGCTCAGGCTCGGCAGATCGGTGCCCTCGCTTTCCCATTGCGTCGCGAACACGATCGCCACGTCCGCTTTCGCGGCGGCGGTCGCCGCGGCCGTCGCGTCGGTGCCGTCGACGAACGTCACGCTCGCGTTCGGCGCCTTCGCCCGGATCGCGGCCAGCGGCGCGGACTTGTACCACGTCGCGCAGGTGCTCAACAGCGGCGACGAGGACACGCAACCGGACACCGCGTTGCCCGCGGCTGCCGGCACCGCGCCCGAGCCGCCGCCCGACAGCACGCCCGCATCCGCGTGAGCGCCGATCACCACGATCGACGACAGCCCGGCCGCGTTCAACGGCAGCACGGCTTGCGAATCGCCGCTCGCCACCGCGTTCTTCAGCAACACCGACGATTGCTGCGCGACCTGCAACGCGAGCGCATTGCCCGCGGTTTGATCGACGCTGCCGCCGGTGGTCGGCGGGGAATCGAAAACGCCATAGCGGATCATCGTGCGCAGCTTGCGCTGGACCATGTCGTTGAGTCGCGACATCGGCACGCTGCCGGCGTTGACCGCGCTCGTCAGCGCGGCGTTGAAATACGACGTCAGCGTAAAGCCGGGAATCGACGGACCGCCGCCGAGATCGCCGGGTTCTTCTTCATCGAGGCCGGCCAGGGCCGAGGCGACCGTACTATGCGTGGCGGTCCAGTCCGACTGCACCACGCCCTTGAAGCCCCACTCGTTCTTCAGCACGGTGGTCAGCAGATACGGGTTTTCGCACGCATACACGCCGTTCACGAGATTGTACGAACACATCACGTTGCCGGGCATGCCCTGCGTGACGCCGAGTTCGAACGCGAGCAGTTCGGTTTCGTGCATCGTGCGTTCGTCGACGACCGAGTTGCTGGTCATGCGGTTCGTTTCCTGATCGTTCATCGCGTAGTGCTTGATGGTCGCGATGACGTTCTGCGCCTGCGTGCCGATCGTGCGTGCGGCGCTCAGCGTGCCGGTCAGTACCGGGTCTTCGCCCATGTACTCGAAGGTGCGACCGTTGCGTGGTTCGCGTGCGAGATTGACGCCGCCGCCGAGGCCTTCGCCGTAACCGAGCACGCGCAGCTCGGTCGCGATGCGCGCGCCGTATTGGTTCGCCAGCGTGGGGTCCCAGCTTGCCGCGAGCGCCACCGGCGCGGGCAGCGCCGTCGCGTTCGAGTTGACGACGTTGACGCCGCAGGCCGAATCGGCCATCGCGACGCCCGGAATGCCGAGCCGCGCGATGCCGGGAATGTAGCCGGCTCCGTTGACGCCGGCCGGATACGGACCGCCGAGTCCCGCATTGGGGATGCCCACGCCGTGCACGAGCTGGATCTTTTCGGCGGTCGTCAATTGCGCGACCAGCGCGGCGGCACGCGCATCGGCGCGCGCATCGGGATCGGTCGGCAACGGCGGGGCACTGACGCCGCTGCCATTGCCGCACGCGGCGAGTACCAGCGCGACACCGCAAGCGATGGCGCTTGCGGCAAAGGGTATCGTCAGCTTCCTTGTCATCATCTCGCTCCGTCTTGCCGTTGTCGGCAATGTGATTTGCTTACATAAGGTTTTCTCGACGCGCTACCGGCACGTCACGCGTGCTGTTACGCTTGGTGCTTGCGGTAATGCGACGAAAGAAATTCTAGGGATGCACGGGAAACGCGCTTGACCGATGGGTGCAGCACTTGACCGATACGGAGTCAGGAAAACCCGCACACAGGGTTCGACCGGAGGAGGCACAGTGGATTTGCGTCAGAAGTCCGTATCAGCGCGCATCTATCGAGGATTGCTCGACGCGGCGGAGCGGGAGGGTCTCGATCGCGCGAAAGTGGCCCACGATATCGGCATCGACGAGGCCGACATCGCAGCGGCGGATGCGCGAGTGCCCGGTGACAAGCACGTCGCCATGCTCCAACTCGCGGAAGGCCGCCTCACGCGCGGCGCGCCCGAGGGCGACGTGCTGGACAGTCTGCTGTATTTTCCCGAGTTGGCGGGCGTGCTGTGCAATAGTCCGACGCTGCGCGACGCATTGCGCCATTACGTCGGGTACCGCGACCTGATCGGTAATGTCGACTGGCTCGTCATGCACGAGCATGGCGACGAAGTCGCATTCGAATACGTGACGGAAGGCGAAGGGCGCAACGCCACGAGCGCGCTCGGCAATTTTGCGCTGATTGCGAGTGTCGCGAAGCTCTATGACGTGCGACTGCGCGTGCGCGACGCGGGCATCACCGATGCGCGGCTTGGTGCGATCCCGGCGCTCGGTGGGGCGTTGGGTGTGCGCGTCCAACTGGATCAGGCTCGCAATCGGATGGTGTTGCAGTCGTCGGCGCTGGATCGCGCGTTCGAGGTTTACAACGCGCCGCTCGCGAAGATTCACATGCATGCCGCCCATGGAATCTTGCAGCGGATTCGCGAGCAGGGCCGCTTCTCTCCGACGGTCGAGCGATGTCTGCGTGACGTGCTGCGCGAGCACGCCGAAGCGATCGAACCGAAGAGCCTGCAGACGATCGTCTGCGAGCGGCTGTCGCTGACGCGCTGGACGTTGCAACGCAAGCTCGCGGCGGAGCGCAAAACCTTCAGCGAAGTGCTGACGCAAATGCGTATCGAGGAAGCACGCATGCTGCTCGCGCATACACCGATGTCGATCAGCGAGATTAGCGAACGGGTCGGCTTTGCCTCGACGACGGCGTTTACGCGGTTTTTTACGCGTGCATGTGGGGCGCCGCCGGCGCGGTATCGGGGGCGGTGCAGGGTGTGATCGTCCTATGATGAGCATCGATCAGGACATGACTCGACTGTTCGGCGTCATGGGATCGATCGTATCCGTGGTCGCGTTTCTGCCTTATGGACTTGCGATCTGGCGCGGCACGGTACGCCCTCATCTTTTTACCTGGTTGATCTGGTCGCTCGTCACGGCGATCGCGGCCGTGGGACAGTTCGTCGCCGGTGCGGGTCCCTCGGCGTGGTGTACGGCGGCGATCGCGGCCACCTGCTTCTTTGTTCTGGTGGCAAGCGTTTTTCGGGGCGAACGTCAGCGGACCGCTTTTGATTGGCTTTGCCTCGCTGCGGCGTTGTCCGCTATTCCGCTCTGGATAGTCACTCATGATCCGACGTTGTCCATCTGTCTTGTGACGCTGATCGAACTCGTCGGCCTGGGGCCGACGGTTCGCAAGACTATTCGTGATCCGTGGAGTGAGAGTCTTTTGTACTTTGCGCTCTGTGTTTTTAAATACGCGCTCGCGATTCTTGCGCTGCCGAAATGGAGTGTGGCGGTGGCGTTTTATCCGGCGGTGAATATCGTGGCGGCCAGTAGCGTTTGTTTGTTGATCGTGGGGCGGCGCCGGCGGGTGGGAGCGTATTCCGGGCACAAGGTTCGGTGAGAGGCTCCCGAAAGACAGCGCGACGATTGGCAGCGCGCGATCTGAATGCGCCTTCCTTTTGTCCGATATTCATCAGGTCGCCGCAAGTCGCATCGATTACACTGATTTTCGCTATGCGACTTTCAGGCGTAGCTGACCCACGAAGTCACCATTGCGCGGACTTTCGTGCATCCCTTCCGCACGTATCCGCCGACACCGGGCGAAATACGACTGCCTGGTGAAAGCGTTTCGCCATTCACCACTTTGGCCTGCCCCCTGGTCCCTCGAACGACGGCGACCAGATATCGCTGCGGCCATTTCAAATCGACTGTTTTCGCTTGATTGAATCAGGCGCCTGATCCGGCTGCCGATAGGCCCTTTGCACGCCGCGATTTCATGCGCCTGATTCGCTGACAAGGAGATGAAGATGAAGACCCGGCAATTGAGAATCTGGTCGGCTGTAGCCGTTGCACTTCTGTCGCTGAGTGGCGCCGCGCAGGCCGGTGGCGATGACGGTGACCGTGGCCGTGGCGGCGGTCTTTGCTCGAACGCAACGCTAAAAGGACCTTTTGGGTTCATCGGTCACGGCGTGATCCTTGGGTTGCTGGATTCGAGCAACGTGCTGCATCCGTTCGCCACCCAGTCGATCCTCGATGACGTCGCTCTCGTGACATTCGACGGCAACGGCAAATTTACCCGCACCGATTTCGGGAGCATCAACGGCGTGCCGAAAGGTGGGCAGATAACCTTCAATCCGGCGCAGAAAGGCACTTATTCGGTGAAATCCGATTGCACCGGCACCATGTCGATTGTGTACACCGCCGGAGGACCCGTGCCAGCCGGCGTCGTGACCGACCTGAACATCGTGGTCACTTCGGACGGGACGCAGGTCGAATCCGTCGTCTATCGGGCGAGCATCCCGTCGGCCGCGTCGGCCCCCGACGGCTACAGCTGCCCGATGGATTGCGTGCAAGGTGTGCAGGAGGCGTTCGAAGGGAAGAAGGTTCTGGTCTACGGCTTCCGGTAGTGGGGTACTGACGTATCTGATGAAGTCGCGCTTGCCGCCGGCTTTTCAACCGGCGGCGCGCTCGCTTCATCGGTGCTGCGCTCAGTGCCCCGGCCGTTCGCCCACCGCGACCAGCGCATGCTTCGTCTGCCGGCTCAACATCAGCGTCACAACCGCGGAGAGCGCCAACGTCGCGCCGACCACGTAAAGCCCCGCCGTATAGCCGCCCGTCACGCTCTTGAGCCAGCCAATCGCAAACGGCCCGACGAAGCCGCCGAGGTTGCCGATCGAGTTGATCATCGCAATTCCCGCCGCCGCCCCGGCGCCCGACAGGAACATGCTCGGCATCGCCCACAGCGGCGCCTTCGCGGCACTGATGCCCACGTTCACGACGACGAGCGCAAGCACGATCATCAATGCAGTGGCCGCATTGCCGGCGAACACGAAGCCGACGCACGCGAGCGTGCACGGAATCACGACGTGCCACGTCCGTTCGTCGGTGCGATCCGAGTGCTTCGCCCATAGCACCATCGCGATCACCGCCAGCACGCTCGGCACACCGGCGAGCAGCCCGGTTTCGAAAGAGCCGAAACCGTATTGGCGGATGATCAGCGGCGCCCACAAGCCGAGCGTATAAAGTCCCGCCGAGGTGCCGAAGTAGATCAGCGCGAGCGCGAGCACGCGTGGATCGCGCAACGCGCTGAGCGCGCCGGCCGTGTGGCCCGCGTGCGCGTGGCGCGCGTCGGCTTCGAGCTTCAGCTTCGCGATCAGCCAGTCGCGCTCTTCGGGCTGCAACCAGTCGGCTTGCGCGGGCTTGTCGGTCAGATACTTGAGCACGAAAAAGCCGAGGACGATCGCAGGCAAGGCTTCGAGCACGTAGAGCATCTGCCAGTCGGCAAGTCCGGCAATGGGCGGCAGCTTCATGATCGCGCCGGAAATCGGCGAGCCGATCGCGGTCGAGATCGGCGCGGCGGCCATGAACCACGCCGCCGCGACCGCGCGCTGACGCGCCGGAAACCACAGGCTCAGATACAGGATGATGCCTGGAAAGAAGCCCGCTTCCGCGACGCCGAGAATGAAGCGCAGCGCGTAGAAACTGTTCGGCCCGACGACGAACGCGGATGCGAGCGACACGAGCCCCCACGACACCATCACGCGAGCAATCCAGCGCCGTGCGCCGACCTTGTGCAGGATCAGGTTCGACGGCACCTCGAACAGAAAATAGCCGATAAAAAAGAGCCCGCCGCCGAGGCCGAACGAGGTCGGCGAAAGACCGATCGCCTTGTTCATCGACAACGCGGCGAAGCCCACGTTCACGCGATCGAGAAAGCTCACGAAGTACAGCAGCATGACGAACGGGATGATCCGCAGCATCAGCTTGCGGGACACCCGGCTTTCGAGTTCTGAAGTCATTGTCTCCTCCTGCGGCGCGCGGCAGTGGGCCGCGCGCGATTTGCGCCCGGTTGCCGCCCGGATGCCACCCGGTTCCTGTTCAGTTCACGCCAAGCCGACGCTCAAGCCGCGTTCGCCGCGGGCGTCGCCGCCTGCTCGATGAACGCGCACACGGCCGCTGTCACCTGCGCGGTCGTGGCGGTGCCGCCGAGGTCGCGCGTGTGAAGCGACTTGTTCGCGGTGACCGATTCGACGGCCTGCATCACGCGCCTGGCTGCGTCGAATTCGCCGAGGTGTTCGAGCAGCATCACGACCGACCAGAACGTGCCGACCGGATTCGCGAGCCCCTTGCCCATGATGTCGAACGCGGACCCGTGGATCGGCTCGAACATCGACGGATAGCAGCGCTCCGGGTCGATGTTGCCGGTCGGCGCGATGCCGAGGCTGCCCGCGAGCGCGGCCGCGAGGTCGCTGAGAATATCGGCGTGCAAATTGGTGGCGACGATCGTGTCGAGCGTCGCGGGACGATTGACCATGCGCGCGGTCGCCGCGTCGACGAGCTCCTTGTCCCACGTGACGTCCGGAAACTCCTTCGAGATTTCGAGCGCGATCTCGTCCCACATCACCATCGCGTGACGCTGCGCGTTGCTCTTCGTGATCACGGTCAACAGCTTGCGCGGACGCGATTGCGCGAGCAGGAACGCGAAGCGCATGATGCGCTCGACGCCGGCGCGCGTCATCATCGACACATCGGTCGCGGCTTCGATCGGATGGCCCTGATGCACGCGGCCGCCGACGCCCGAATATTCACCCTCCGAATTTTCGCGCACGATAACCCAGTTCAGATCGTCGGGCGTGCAGTACTTCAGCGGCGCGTCGATGCCGGGCAGGATGCGGGTCGGGCGCACGTTCGCGTATTGATCGAAGCCCTGACAGATCTTCAGACGCAAACCCCACAGCGTGATGTGATCGGGAATGTCCTTGTCGCCCGCCGAGCCGAACAGGATCGCGTCCTTGTCACGGATCGCGTCGAGCCCGTTCGCCGGCATCATCACGCCGTGCTGGCGGTAGTAGTCGCCGCCCCAGTCGAAGTTCTCGAACTCGAACGTGAAGGCGCGCGTGCTCTTCGCGAGCGCGTCGAGCACCTGCGCGCCGGCCGGCACGACCTCCTTGCCGATGCCGTCGCCGGGGATGGTTGCGATGCGATAGTTTTTCATGTCTCCGTCCTGTGCTTGGTGAATGGCGTGCGTGCACTCTAGCGCGATCCCAGGGATAAAAACCGGTGCTAAACTCAAAGCATCTTTAACTTGCATTCACAAATGCGAAGGCGCGGAACAGACGATGCACGACACCGTCCAGCCAGCGGATCTGAGCTTTTTCTCGACGCTCGCCGCGAGCGGCAGCCTCAGCGCGGCCGCGCGCGAACTGGGGCTGACCGCGGCAGCCGTCAGCAAGCGCCTCACGCAGATGGAGCAGCGCGCGGGCGTCGCGCTCGTCAACCGCACGACGCGCCGCATGACGCTTACGCCCGAAGGCGAGCTATATGTAGAACACGCGCGGCGAATTCTCGACGAGATCGACGAACTGGCCGAACTGCTCGGCTCGGCGAAGAAGACCCCGAAGGGCTTGCTGCGCGTGAACGCGACGCTCGGCTTCGGGCGCAGCCATATCGGGCCGGCGATCTCGCGCTTCGTCGCGCGGTATCCGCAGGTGTCGGTTCAACTGCAGCTTTCGGTCACGCCCCCGCCGCTCACCGACGACAGCTTCGACGTCTGCATCCGCTTCGGCGAGCCGCCCGATACGCGCGTGGTCGCGCGCCGGCTTGCGGCGAATCGGCGTCTGCTGTGTGCGGCGCCGTCGTATCTGGCGGCGCACGGCCTGCCGCTCACGGCGCACGATCTGACGCGCCACGATTGCATCGGCATTCGTCAAGGCGACGAAGCGTACGGCGTGTGGCGGCTGACGTCGGGACGCGGCGCCGCGCGCAAGACCGAGGCGGTGCGCATCAAAGGCACGCTGACCACCAACGACGGCGAGATCGCCGTCAAGTGGGCGCTCGAAGGACACGGCATCCTGATGCGCGCGGAATGGGACATCCGGCAATATCTCGCGGATGGTTCGCTCGTCCAGTTGCTGCCCGATCACGACACACCGAACGCGGATATCTTCGCGGTGTATTCGCCGCGGCAGCAGATGTCGAATCGGATTCGCGCGTTCGTCGAGTTTATTGCGCGGGAATTGGGGGGTGAGGTGGGAGCGGGGGCGTAGTGCAGCACAGCGGTTGACTCGAGGTGGAGCTACCCCGACACATTGCGACACATTGAGTAGAAGGCTGTTTCTCGCTGGAGGGAAGCTGAATCGCAATCTGGACGGTCATATCAGCGGATGGTCACTATCTGAAAATCGAGTACTGCTTGTTTTGATGGGCTGGGCTCGCTAGTGTGTGCGTTGAGTCTGGTCGCTTTTTACTGGCAAAGGAGAAGCAGAAAAGATGCGCTATGTCGCTGATACGGAAAAGGCAGATGATCCGATCAACGAAAGCCACGCGGCTATTTATCTCGGGCAAACACTGGCTGGAATCACTGTGATTGACCAGTGGAACGGACATACCAAACAACCTCCGCATCGGCGCACTATCCATTTCCGTCGCGGCAAGGGCTCGCCTGTTAATGATGGCAGCCAATATTATGTTGTCGAATAAGGTGCTTTTCCTGGCAGTTTGCCTCCTGGCAACAAGCGCCGCGTGCGCGTCGCCAACACAGGTCCGATTCAAATGCCCAAACGTGCTTTCCACAGAAGGGCAACATCATGTTCTGGATAACGCATCCCTGTTCGATGGCCCTCCAGAGCACGAGGCAGACCTTATTCCTGCGTCAGGAAAAACATCTGACCAGTGGGATTTAACGGGCGTTGACCCCTATCTGGTATGCCGCTACCACGGCACTAACAGCACCGTTGTGATTCATGCTGTTGGGGCTCGGACCTGCGAAGCCACGAGCAGACCCTTTGCTGTTCACTGTACCTCTCGTTAAATGGATTTGGATAACCAAAAATGGCAACCCGGCTTATAGCTGCCGCGGTTCGTGCAGACCATTGCAGCGCGCGCGGAGTGAGTGAAGGGCATGAAGCCGAATGCATTGCGAAATACGAGCACGATATGATGGCGTGCGACATGATCGGCGCTACATTCAGAGATTCCCGAACGTACCTACTGTGCAAACGAAAAGCGTTCTCCGCCTACCAGACTTGCAGAGCTTTCTGGTGAGTCACGAATCCGCCTTCATTTCCTATGACGACGAGCAAACGCAGCAAATCAAATATTGCGTTGTTCAGCATGCGCACGTGCAATCTGCGATCGATCGCGCGCTTACAATTCCGGTCCCCCGGATGCGCCCGAAAACTCCGATGCCCCAATTACAGACGAAGATGCACCGAAGCTCGGAAGTATGGCGATGCTGTGCCACACTAAGGTGCACCATGCGCACATCACTCACTATCGAATAAAAACCCTGATATCGTAAAATCGAGGAAATAGGGACCGCCTCCATCCCATTAGTCACCAAGGCCGGACCTGACCAAACCGGGTAACGATGCCGAGACCAGACCCCGCGCTGTACCGCAGCCACAGAACGCCGATGACGCGCCGGCGGCGGCGTCTTCTGATCGTCGGCGCGATCGTGCTCGTCGCCGCGGTCGGCTGGATGCTCGCGCTCGTGCTCGAGCCCGCGTTCCAGCGCACGATCGTCATCACCTCCGGCGCGGACGGCGGCATTTATCGCGGTTTCGCCGATCGCTACGCGCGGCTTTTGAAGCGCGACGGCATCAAGCTCGACATCCGCAGTTCATCGGGCTCGGTCGAAAATTATCAGCGGCTGGCAGACCCGGACAGCGCGTATCAAGTCGGCTTCATCCAGTCGGGCACGACCAATCCGAAAGACACGGACCATCTGCAAACCATCGCCGCCGTGTCGTACGAACCGATCTGGGTGTTCTATCGCGGCGACGCGACGATCGACCGGCTGTCGCAACTGCGCGGCAAGCGCATCTCGATCGGCGTGCCGGGCAGCGGGCTGCTCCACGTCTCGCAGGTGCTGCTCGGCTATAGCGGCGTCACGAGTCAGAACTCGACGCTGCTGCAGATGGACGCAAACGCCGCATACCAGGGGCTCGAAAGCGGTCAGGTCGACGCGGCGTTCTTCATTGGCCGGCCCGACGCCGACATGCAGCATACGCTGCTCACCAGCAACCTGAAGCTGATGAGCTTCGCGCAGGCCGACGCACTGGCGCAAAAATTCCCGTCGCTGTCGAAGATCGTAATGCCGCGCGCATCGACGAGCGTCGCCGACGATATGCCGCGCAGCGACGTCACGCTGCTCGCGGCGACGGCGCTGCTCGTGTCGAAGGACACGTTGCATCCGGCGCTCGTCTATCTGCTGCTCGACGCGGCGCGCACGGTGCACGGCGGCGAGGACTACTTCACACCGCTCGGCACGTTCCCGAACCTGAACACCGAAGAATTCCCGATCTCCGACGAAAGCGTGCGCTACTTCAGATCGGGCCGGCCGTTCCTATATCGCTACCTGCCGTTCTGGCTCGCGAGTCTGATCGAACGACGGCTGCTGATCCTGGTGCCGTTCCTCGCGCTGCTGATCGGCGTCGCACAGGCGCTGCCGAGCATGCTCGAAGCGCGGATGAAGAAACGGCTCTTCGTGTGGTACCGCGCGATCAAGGCGCTCGAGGACGAAGTGTGGAAGAACGCCCAGCCGTCTCGCGCGCAAGTCGCGCAATGGAGCGACGAGATCGAGAGCATCGACGCGCACGCGAGCCAGATTCGAATTCCGTATCGTTACTTTCAGGATGTTTACGCACTGAAGCAGGCGATCGGCGTGGTGCGCGACCGGATCGCGCATGTGGCGCAGAAGGTGGACAGGTAGAGACGGCGCTCGCTTACCCATGCGCGTTGCCCGGGTATTCACCACCGTCGAATCGGTTGATTTTCCGCGCGGCTACGCCGTATGGGCGCTCGCCGCAGCGCAAGAAGAAAATCTCTGTGAAATGGATCGCGCGATAGGGCGATTCAATTGGCGCGCTCGCGGTTCGCATTCTGTAATGAACTTCTGCCCTGTCGTACGCGTACCGCCATCCCGCCCGCCGCACCACCCGGAGCAAGCCATGTCGCAGCCTGAGCCGAATGTAGACGAAGTGGTCAAAAGCATCGCCGAGGAAACCGACACGCCGGCCGAAACGGTGTCCCGCATGTACGCCGATAGGCTCGCCGAAATCCGCAACGAAGCGCGCGTGTTCGACTACGTGCCGCTGTTCGCCGCGAAGAAGGTTCGCAACGAACTGCGCGACAAGCATCATCGAAAGCACTGACTCGCGGTATGCGGTATGCATCGGCTCAGCGCAATCTTGCACGCGCCCGTGGCTCCAGACTTCGCGCATGTGGTGGAGCTAACAATCGCGCCGTAGATTTTCTATGCTGGCGGTTCCACAGCTTTCCAAAGGAGCCGCCCTCATGTCCGCCCCGCTGCAGATCCGCGCCGTCAACCGTGACGATTTCGATGCATGGCTGCCGCTATGGGACGCCTACAACGCGTTTTATGGCCGCTCGGGCGAGACCGCGTTGCCGCGCGAGATCACGCAAATCACGTGGAATCGCTTTTTCGATGGCTACGAGCCGATGCATGCGTTCGTCGCGGAACGCGCCGGGCAGTTGCATGGCATCGTGCATTTCCTCTATCACCGTCACACGACGATGGCCGGACCGATCTGCTATCTGCAGGACCTGTACACGCTCGATAGCGAGCGCGGCAAGGGCGTCGGCCGTGCGCTGATCGAGGCGGTCTATGCGCGGGCAAAAGCCGACGGTGCGCAACGCGTGTACTGGCAGACGCACGAGACGAATCGCACCGCGATGCAGCTCTACGACAAGGTCGCGGACAAATCGGGGTTCGTGGTTTATCGCAAGGCGCTTTAACGCACGGCGCTGCGTCAAAGCCCTCGCAGCCGCGCGCTCCGGGCCGACCAGGCGTAGCCATCGGCGCAAACATGACGAACTCGAATTGACCGTCGACCGTTATGCGACGCAAAAATGTCATCCGACCGACGCGCGGCAATGGCTACTATTAGCCGTCGATGCCACGCATCACAGCTGGCGTGTGAAGCGCCGGCTGCCGTAAAACCGCGAGGCCAGCCGGCCTCGGCGAATCCATAACCGGTGTCGCGCGCGCCGCTTCGAGCAGCGCCGATGCGACCGTTACGTCTCCCTCGGAACTCACCGATGACCGACCACGATCCTCACCTGCCGCCGAAACTGCACAACCCCGATTCAATCGATAACGCCAACGACGCTCCCGACGACCCCGAACGCCGGCGCGTGCTGACCGGTCTCGCGGCGGTCGGCCTCGGCCTCGCGCTGACCGGCTGCAAAACGGGCGAGGGACTTGCGGGCAACGGTCCGCCGCGCAGCGCCGCCGACTTGCGGCTCGACGCTGCGCTGCACGATCAGGTGAAGAACATCGTGGTGATTTACGCCGAGAACCGCAGCTTCGCGAACCTCTACGGCAACTACCCGGGCGTCCAGCATCCGCTCGACGCGGTCAGCGCCGAGCAATACGTCCAGTTCGACCGCGATGGCAAGACGCCGCTGCCACGACTGCCGGCGATCTGGGGCGGGCTCGTGCCGCAAGCGCAGGAAGTGGACGGCAAGCGCTACATGATCGGCGAAAAGGATCTCGATCATCTGCATAACCGGCCGTTCCGCATCGCAGATGCGCACGGCGCGCCGCTGCCGACCAGCGTGATCACGCGCGACCTCGTGCATCGCTTCTATCAGAACCAGATGCAGATCAACGCGGGGCGCAACAATCAGTTCGCCGCGTGGGGTGATTCCGGCGGCCTTGTGATGGGGCACTACCGCAGTTCCGCCGACACGCTGCGCCTATGGAATCTCGCGCAGCAGTACACGCTGTGCGACAACTTCTTCATGGCCGCTTTCGGCGGCTCGTGGTTGAACCACATCTTCCTGATCTCGGCGCAGGCGCCCTTCTATCCGGACATCCACAACAGTCCGGCGAGGAAGATGGTGTCGGTCGTCGAAGGCGACGATCCGACCGGCACCCGTTTGAAGCTCGCCCCCAATTCGCCCGCGTCGGCGCTCGACGGCCCGCCGAAGTTCGTCAACGACGGCGCTTTCACGGCCGACGGCTACGCGGTCAACACGATGGCGCCGCCGTATCAGCCGAGCAGCGTCCGTCCGGCCGAAGGCGGCGACCCGGCTTTCGCGGATCTGTCGAACCCGCGCGTGATGCCGCCGCAGCATTACGCGACGATCGGCGACCGGCTGACCGGCAAGGGCATCGACTGGGCGTGGTACAGCGGCGCGTGGCAATACGCGCTCGATCATCGTGATACCGGGTCGATGCCCGACTTTCAGTACCACCATCAGCCGTTCAACTACTTCGCCAATTACGCGCCGGGCACCGCCGCGCGCCGCCGCTACCTGCGCGACGGCGGCATGGGCAATGACGCGTCGACCAATCGCCTGATCGCCGACATCGATGCGGGACGTTTGCCGACCGTCACGTTCTACAAACCGCAAGGCGACCTGAACATGCACGCGGGCTACGCGGACGTCGCCTCGGGCGACCGTCACATCGCGACGCTGATCGAGCACATTCAGCGCGGCCCGCAATGGCAGAACACGGTCGTGATCGTCACCGTCGACGAGAACGGCGGCTGGTGGGATCACGTCGCGCCACCGATCGGCGATCGCTGGGGTCCGGGTTCGCGCGTACCCGCGCTCGTGATCTCGCCGCTCGCGAAGAAGGGCTATGTCGATCACACGGTGTACGACACGAACTCGATTCTGCGTTTCATTAACCGTGTGCATGGACTCGCACCGCTCGATGGCGTAGTCGTGCGCGACAAGGCATTCGCCAGCAACGGACTGGCGCCGCTCGGCGATCTGACCGCTTCGCTCGATCTTGCTTGAGCGCCTGGCGGCTGCGTTGATTTGCCGCGGCTCGCGGTGTGCATGTGGTCGTTACAGCATGCATCTCGCGAATGCCGCGGCGCATTGAGCATGCACTGTATCTCGCCACACGATTTCACGAATATTTTTCCATTCGCACGTGATGCCTTTGGCTTGCATAAAGCGCCGCACGGCCTAGACTGGTAAAGCCCTTCGCAATTTATGAACGGAACTGCCATGCGACTGACCATCCTGATCAACGGTTCCGATCCCACCGTAAGCCATGACTACGCTGTGCTCTGGCTCGATACCGATGAACATCGGTGGTCGAGAGAAGCGCATCAAGGGATCGACCTGCCCCCGTGGGGCGAGTTGCGCGACGAGAACGGCGTGACCACACTGTGCGCACCAAGCGCCGACGCGCCGCTCTGTACATTGCGAGGTCTGCACGTCGATCGCAAGGAGCGAGTGAGCGCCGCGCAAGGCGCCGCCGCATGGACGGCGCTGCAAACACGCAAGGCGACGAGCGGCTTCTGGCGCTTGCAGGCAGTGGATCGTCAAAAAGTTTGCGCTGAAAACAGCGTGTTCGGTAATTAGGTTCTGTCGCGATTCGTCGCGCTTTTCTTTCCGGTCGAAACTTCCGACTCATTGCGCGAGCACCGCTCGCACGTGTCAATCTGTACGTGCGCAAACGAACGTAAGGTCATGCGATATAGCCCCGCTTAAGACCTTCTTAAGCTTGCGTGCGTAGAGTCGGAAGTCCACGCATTCGGGTCGCTGCAAAGCGGCCCATTTTTTTGTCCGGCGCACGCCGCCTTCCCTTCTTTCCAGGTTCCCTTTCTTCGATTTGCATTGTGCTGTCGCTCGATGCGGGCCGCGACGCTATACTTGCGCCCCCCGTCCATCGAACCACCGACACATGAAGAAGTGGCTTGCCTGTCTGTTCTTCGCCGTCGCCGCTCATGCGAGCGCGGCGCCTTCCTGCACCGGGTTCACGCCGAATGCGCAATGGCCCGTCCTCACCAATCAGAAGATGGCGCCGAAAACGCGCCTGCTTTGTTATAGCGATTTCGCCGTGCTGCATTCGGGTATCACTCACGGTCCGCTGTGGTCGGCCGAGCATCTGACGCGCGAGCACATCGAAGAAGCGAAAGATAGGGTGCGCACCAACAAGTTCTTCGAAGAATCGCGTCTGCCTGACGGCGAAGGCGCGACACTCGCCGACTACAAACGCAGCGGCTTCGATCGCGGTCACATGAGTCCGGCGGGTAATCGCTGGAACGATGAGGCGATGGCGCAATCGTTCTCGCTCGCCAACATCGTGCCGCAAAACCGTCAGAACAACCAACGATTGTGGGCACGCATCGAAACCGCGGTGCGCAAGATCACGCTCGCCTACGACGACACTTACGTCGTGACCGGACCGCTGTTCGCCGGCCAGCAATTGCGGACGATCGGACCGACGCGCGTGTTGGTGCCCACTCAGTTGTATAAGGTCGTGTATGTGCCGTCGCGTCAACTGGCATTCGCAGTCGTGGTTGATAATGTAGCGACCAACCGCTACGACATGCGCACGATTCACGAACTCGAAGCGATGTCGTGCATCCGTTTTCCGGGCATTCCGGATAACCTCAAGGACCAGCGGCCAGGAGGACTAAAAGGTGTTTAAGCCCTATTCGAACGATGACGACGTGCTCAATATTCAGGGCGACGCACTCACGCTCAGCAACGGCACGACGCGTGTCGTGCTGAACGGCACGCTCGAATTGACGCGCGACCAGCGCGGATTGAAGGCGGCGCTCGCGCTGAAGGAAGCGCTTGACGCAATCGTCGCGAGTCTGCAGGCGCAGCAGGATTTACCGGCGAAGGTGAAGGACGAGCCGGATGCGAAACCGGGTGTCGTGCAGAATCCGTTTCAATAATCGGATTCGCCGGCGTTGCATTTACGCAACCTGGCAGATGCGCAGTTTTTACTGATCTCGGGCACGCAAACCTTTGCGTGCCCGCCTGTTTTCCAATCTCGCGCCAGTAGAGCGGATAGACTTCCCGCTGTCACAGAATGTTCATGGAGAAACCTTAGCGTGCGAGGTTCTTCATACACCGACTGGCGTCGCCATGCATGCAGCGTTCTCGAGATTTCGCCGTTCTTCCGCACAGGGGAATCCGCGCACTGCCGGAGATCTGTGCCAGGAAGTCCCGTCCGTCGACGTTGAAGATCCCAACTCCGTGGTGATGGAGATCTTCTCGGCGCGCCGCGACATGCAGAGCCTCGCTGTCATCGATGACCACCGTCCGATCGGCCTGATCAACCGCGATATTTTCATGTCGCAAATGAGCAGGCCGTTCCATCGGGAGCTTTACGACAAGAAAAGCTGCATCGCGTTCATGGACAAGGAGCCGCTGATCGTCGATGCCGACGTGAGCATCGAAGCGCTGACGTTCAGGACTGTCGAAGCTGGAGAAAAGGCGCTGGTCGATGGTTTCATCGTGACTCGCGACGGACGCTTCTCGGGCCTGGGCAGCGGTCTGCAGCTTATCAGCGCGGTTGCGGAAATGCAGGCGGAGAAGAACCGTCAGATCATGCAGAGCATCGAATACGCCAGCGTGATACAGCGCGCGATGTTGCGTGCTTCGAGCGAGACGCTGTCGACGAAACTGCGCGACGCGGCGATGGTCTGGGAACCTCGCGACGTCGTCGGCGGCGATTTCTATCATTTCGCGGCCTTTCCGAACGGCTGGTTTGGCGCTGTCGCCGATTGCACCGGACATGGCGTTCCCGGCGCCTTCATGACCTTGCTTGCTTCAGCGTCACTGTCGAAGGCGCTCGAGCACATCGGGCCACGCGATCCGGCCGCACTGCTGGCGGCCATCAATCGAAACGTCAAGGGCTTGTTGGGGCAAGTGAACAGCGCCGCTGAAGGAAGCCAATCCAACGACGGCCTCGATACGGCACTCTTCTGGTTCGATGCCGCGGAGAGCGTGCTGCATTTTGCCGGCGCGAGGATCGCGCTGCACATCCTGTCGCCCGGCGCCGCGGAGTTCGAAACGATCGCAGCCGACCGGATGGGCGTCGGTTATGTGGACAGCCGCGCCGACTATGCATGGAGCTTGCGCTCGATTCCGGTCACGGCGGGTAGTCTGCTGTTTATCTATACCGACGGCCTGGCCGATCAGATCGGCGGCCCCCGCAATATTTCTTTCGGCCGGCGCCGTGCGCTCGACCTGATCCTCGAAAGCCGCGCCGAAACCCCGGCGACGATTTGCGAGCGCGTCCGGCTCGCGCTCGCGCAATGGCAAGGCAACCAACCACGCCGTGACGACGTCACGCTTTTCTGCGCCCGCATTTAGTGAATTTCCCGAATGTCCCAACTACCAGAACAAGACAGCGCCTTTTTCGAACTTGCGCAGCGACGCAACGTGCTCTTCTATCACAAGGGCTACTTCTCCCATAACATTGTCGCGGCGATGGGCGAGGTCGTGAAACTGCAGCTGGAAGTCGCTGGCGTCAGCGGTCCTACCCGCCGCAGAATTTTCTCGTCCTTTATCGAGCTGGCGCAGAACATCGTTCATTACTCGTCGAATGCTCTGGAGCCTGGCGGCCAGCAGGCGGGCGAGATACGCGAGGGCGCCGTGTGCATCTCCAGGCACGGCGAGCATCACGTGATGTTGTGTGTCAATCCCATCGCGACTGCCGAGGTCGAGGGCCTGCGCAGCAGGCTGGAGCCTCTGCGCAACATGTCCGTTGAAGAAATCAAGCAGGCGTACAAGGTGTCATTGCGCACCGACGCTCCGAAAGACAGCAAGGGCGCCGGCCTCGGCTTCCTGACGATGGCGCGCGATGCGAGCGCGCCCCTTGAATTCGCTTTTCATCCGCGTGCCGACGAACCCGGCACCACGCTGTTTTGCCTCACGGCCATCATCTGAGCAGAAAGGCACACGACAATGGAAAACCTACACATCCCCGCGACGACGACGTCGCCTGAAGTCGATTTCCGCTTCGACCAACACGCGTTGTCGATCAGGGGCGAGTCCTACCCTGAAAACGCAGCCGCTTTTTTCGCGCCGATCATCGAGCAGATGCGCAAGTACCTCGCCGCGAACGCCGGGGCCGAGATCACCGTCGACGTCGCGCTGACGTACTTCAATAGCTCGAGCACGAAAATGCTGTTCAACATCTTCGACGCGCTGGATCAGGCGGCGGAATCGGGAACCCGCGTGTTGATGAACTGGTATCGCGACGAGGAAGACGAGACCATTGCCGAATTCGGCGAAGAACTGAAGTCCGATTTCCGCGCGATCGAGTTCACCGATCGTCCCATCACGCAGCAGGGACGATAAAGTGCGTTCGACCTCTTCCAGCGAAGTGTCCTCGGGCGGCGCGCCCGATCTATTCCAGAACGAGAGCTCGGCGCTGGCGAAGGCTCTCGCCATGCATTCGGTCATCGACGCAGATGCCGAGGCGTATCGCCAGTCGTTGGGCGAACTGATCGAGCACTTCCAGCGCCTGATGCGCGAAACACGGCGCCTGATCGGCCGCAGCGACCGGGCTGAGCGCGAGATGCAGGCGCTGGCCCAGCAGTTGGCGTATCGCGCATCGCACGACGCGTTGACGGGCGTACTGAACCGCAGTGCGGTCATCGAGCGGACCAGCAAGGTCTTGCGCACCAGCAGCGCGGTCATGATCATCCTGGACATCGACGAGTTCAAACGGATCAACGACGAATACGGCCACCCCACTGGAGACGCGGTCATTTCGGGGGTCGTCGATTGTCTGCGCAGAATCGTGGGCGAACAAGGCTTCATCGGGCGAGTGGGCGGTGAGGAGTTCACCGTGCTGCTGCCCGGTCATGAACCGGCCAGTGGCGCCATTCTTGCCGAGCGCATGCGAGAAGCCATCAGTGACTCGCTGGTCGTTGCACCGGTCGAGCGCCGCATCACGGCCAGCTTTGGCGTCAGCATCAACGAAGTCGGAACCGGCTTCGACACCGCGTATGGCCTCGCCGATGCTGCCTTGTACCGCGCCAAGCGAAGCGGGCGCAACCGCGTGGAATTTGCCGATCGATAGGCGGATGAGCAGACATATAGCGCGCCGTTACGAGTAGATCAGGAGCGCCTTAACGCAAGTCATGCAGCCACCTGAACATTCACTATCCGGGCGGGCCGGTTTTCGCTCGCGCCGCGTTGACGGAAAGGGAAGTGCCTTGGGACAGGAAGCAACGCGCAAAGCCGGTACTGTCATAGCCGTGCTTGCCATTCTCGCTGTCATTGCGACGAGCACCTTCCTCGCAATTCGCCAGAGCAGCGACCAGGACAGTTCGCTTCGGACGATCCAGGCTTCCGGGCGGCTGCGCCACGACCTCGACCAGGTCCAGCACGTCATGCTCGATGAGCATGCCACGCTCTACACCTCGATAGCGACGGTGCCGCTCTACCACCGCGCCGCCTACAGCTTTCCGATGCTGGAATTGCTCGCCTTGACGCGCGACGCGCGCGAGAGTTGCAGCGAGAATCAGGAATGCGTAGCGCGGCTGTCGGATCTGGACGACATGATCGGCAGGCTGAGCGAACTGAGCTTTGGTCTTGCGCGCAAGATTGCGGAACATCCCGGAAGCGTGGCAGTGGGCGACCCCAGACTCGAGGAAATCGACGCCTACTTCTATAGCGTCCTGGAGCGGGTCGTCGACGTACGACTTGCGGCCGACGCCAAGGTCGCTTCAGTCGTCAGCAAATCCTCACTGGACGCGAAGTGGTTTACGCGCATGCTGTTGAGCTGCGGCGTCGTTGCGGCCTTGTTGCTGGTTTCGCTGATTCACTGGAATGGGCGCATTGGAGCGCGCCTTCGTCGTTCGCTCAAAAGACTCGAGCATCAAGCCAGATACGATGCGCTGACCGATCTGCCGAACCGGATGCTGCTTGCCGAACATCTTTCAGCGTCGCTAGTGCGCGCGGCAGCGACAGGACAAAACGTTTCCGTCCTTTTCCTCGATCTCGATCGATTCAAGGACGTCAACGATTCGCTCGGACACCGCATTGGCGATTTGCTGCTCAAGGCCGTGGCGCGAAGGCTTCAGCGTCTGCTGCGGGCGACGGATTTCGTCGCGCGCTACGGGGGTGATGAATTCGTCATCGTGGCCGAACGAGCTGACGCGACGCAACTCACCGAAATGCTGGACACGCTCATTCACGAGATGAGCGAGCCGTATAGCATCGGCGAGCATGAGCTCTATCTTGAAGCAAGCATCGGCGTCAGTACTTTTCCACAAGATGGAGCCAAGCCGGATCTGCTGACACGAAATGCGGACGCCGCGTTGTACGGGGCGAAATCGCGTGGGCGAAACGGCTACCAGTTCTACGAACCGGAACTGAGCCGGGCCGCGGCAGAGAAGTTGCGGCTTACGACACGGCTGCGGCGCGCTGCGAAAGCCAATGAGTTGTATCTGGCGTATCAGCCGCAGATCGACATGCAATCCGGTTGCATCGTCGGCGCCGAGGCGCTTTTACGGTGGCACGACGAGGAACTCGGTGAGGTCTCGCCGGCCGTATTCATCCCGCTTGCGGAAGAAACCGGTCTGATCCAGAGCATCGGCACGTGGGTACTGCGGCACGCGTGCCTGCAGGCGAACGCATGGGTACGCTCAGGTCTGCCGCCTGTGCGCATATCGGTCAATGTTTCACCCCTTCAGGTCGAGCGAGCAGACCTTCCAGGCGTAGTGCGCTCGGCACTCGAGGATGCCCACTGGCCCGCCGAACTACTGGAACTCGAAGTTACCGAGGGCACGTTGATGCGCAACGCGGAAGAAGCGCAACGGGCTTTTCGCGAACTGCGCGAGCTCGGCGTGTCCATCGCTATCGACGACTTCGGCACCGGTTATTCGAGCCTGAGCTATCTGAAACGCTTTAGTGTCGACCGCATCAAGATCGATCGCGCGTTCGTTTGCGAGATCGGCAGAGACAAGGAACTCGAAGCTCTGTCGCTTGCCATCATCGCTATTGCTGAAACGCTGAGCTTCGATGTCGTGGCCGAAGGGGTCGAGCTCGACGTCCAGCGCGAATTTCTGGTCCGCCATGGATGCACAGTGGCCCAAGGGTTCCTGTTTAGCCCAGCGGTCTCGCCGGAGGCTTTAGCACAAATGCTCGGCAAGACCGCGGTCGGGGACTTCCTTGAGCGTCGCGCCTTTCCGGGGTCTCGCATTCCGAGGCGCGACATGTATCCGCGCTGACGCACTACTTACGTTTTGTCACCAGCGCAGCGTCAACTCCTGTATTCCCCCCAACGTTAAACCGGCAGCGCTGAAATGATTCAGCCGCGACAAACGAATCCACCGATTCAACCAGGAGTCACATCATGAAGATGCTTTTCGCCGCTGTTGCTTCCGCTCTGCTCGTATCGACCGCATTCGCTCAAACGGCCGCACCGTCGGCCGCACAACCCGCACAAGCCACGCAGATGCCGGCCGCCGGTCAGGCGAATCTGAAGGCGAGCACCGCGGCACAAGCCGGCGTGACGAACGCCAGCGCGACCGCGACGAAAGCGCCTGCCGCAGCCGCTACGCAAAAGCACCTGAAAAAGACTTCCGCCCATACGAAGAAGGCCCACAAGTCCACGGGCAAAAACGCCGTCGAAACGAGCGCCGCGAAGACTAAAACGGAGAGCGCGAAAGAGGCCAGCACTGCCCCGGCGAAAGCCGACGGCGCACAAGCCGACACGACCAAAACGCAATAACACGTGATCGGTTCCGGCGCTCACCGGCCATGCAGGTGTTGTTCAAATAGAAGTTGATCGAAGCCGGACTGTGCCGTTCAGGGAGGGCGAGTCTTATGACTCGCCTTTTTTCCATACGGCAAGTCATTCCCCGTCGTATCTTTCTGCCGACGTAATCAATCGCGCTCGACCAGAGCGTAATCACGCAGCTTGTCCGCATCGACGATTTCGATCTCCGCATCGCGCAGTTTCAGCGCGGCAAGTTCATTCGATGAAAAACGCTCCGTCATGGACGGTATTCGTGCGCGATCGCCGCTGATTGTCGGCTATCCGATGGTTTCAAAATCGGCTGTCCGCGATTATGCTGACTTTGACACAGGAGCGGCACTGATGAGAACGCTGACGCAACAACTGACGCAATACGCGGCCTACCATCGCGACCGGCGCAATATCGCCACCCACTTCGTCGGCATTCCGATGATCGTGCTCGCGCTCGCGGTATTGCTGAGCCGCCCGTCGTTTGGCGCGGGGGTGTTCCCGATCACGTTATCGCCAGCGTGGTTGTTGTTCGTCGCGGCGACCGTCTACTACCTGGCGCTCGACGTGCCGCTCGGCGTGACGATGGCCTGCGTGTCGGCGCTATGTGTCGGGTTCGGCGAGTGGATCGCGGCACAGGCGACGCTCGTGTGGCTCGCGACCGGCATTGGGCTGTTCGTGGTCGGCTGGGTGTTCCAGTTCGTCGGTCACGTCGCGTACGAACATCGCAAGCCGGCATTCGTCGACGACGTGATCGGCCTGTTGATCGGTCCGCTATTCGTGCTCGCCGAAGCGCTGTTCAAGGTCGGCTGGCGCCCCGAGTTGCGCGATGCAATAGACGCGCAAGTGGGTCCGACGCGCATCAATCCGCAGCGGACCGAAGCGCATCGCTGAGCGGTCGCCGCAGGTTAGTTCGACGCGAGCCGAACGAAGCGCACGCTATGCAGCGCGGTCAGCGCGACGGCGATCCAGATCGGCACATAGGTCGCGAGTTGCGCGGCGCTCAGCGTTTCGCGCAACAGCGTGATCGACACGAATACGAGCAACACCGGCTCGACGTAGCCGAGAATGCCGAACAACGCGACCGGCAACAGACGGCTCGCCTTCAGATACGACGCGAGCGCGAGCGTGCTCAACGCGCCGAGGCCCGGCAACAGCAGACACCACATTTCCGCACGTCCCGCGATCGCTTGCAGCGAAGCGCCGCTGACGATGGACACGATCGCCACCGGCAACATCAACGCCATTTCGACCGTGAACACCGCGAGCGAATCCTGATTGATCCGACGGCGCAGCATCAGATAAGGCGGATAGCCGAGCGCAACGACGAGCGTCGGCCACGAGAACGCGCCCGTCACCCACAGCTCGTGAGCCACGCCAAGCGCCGCGCACGCGACCGCGAGCCACTGCAAGGCGTCGAGCCGCTCGTGATAGTGGAAGCGCCCGACCAGCACCATCACGAGCGGCAGCAGGAAATAGCCGAGCGACACTTCCAGCATGCGCCCATGCAGCGGTGCCCACAGAAACAGCCACAGCTGCGTGCCGAGCAAGCCCGCGGCCACGACCATCGCGGCGCAGAGCTTCGGCTGCGTCATCATGCGGACAACGAGCGCGCGCAGAATCGGTAGACGCTTGCGCACCGCGACGAGCAGCAGCGCGCCGGGCACGGTCCACACGATGCGCCACGCAAAGATGTCGAGCCCCGACAGCGGTTTGAGCAGCGTCGCGTAAGCGGACAGTAATGCGAACATCGCCGACGCACTGACCGACAGCGCAAGCCCGCGCCTGAAGTCGTGGTGGTTCATTGCGCGGTCCGGGATCGGTGCGACGCGTGGGCTTGCGGCGCGCGACGCAGGCGCGCGGCGTTCGTTGTCGTCATGAAGGTGTGTCTCGTGAGCAGGCGGACACGCGGGCAAGGCGGCGCACGCTGCGGTGTTGTTCTGAAGCGGTGGCGCGAATCGCAGGAAAACGGGCATTCTAGACGGGTTATTTGCCAATGGGCCTGCGGTTCTTCGTCAATCGACTGCAATTAGTCGTGCGCATCGCGCGTCGATGCACTAGAACATAACTTCATGCGCCGCGGCCGGCGAATCGCCATTTCCGGTTCGTCATCACCTCGCGCGAATCTTGCTGCGTAGTTTCGCTCGCTGTGGCGGCATCACTCGCGACAATGACAGCCACGGCGGCACGAAACGAGCAATAGCCACGAGCCGGGTCGGCGAATGCAGCTCCGAGCGTAGTCTTGTGGGCCGCCACGAATCGACGCCCGCGCATCTCGCCCACGGCATGCCTGAACCGCGTTTTATCGCGCATGCCACCGCCCGGCAGCAATCCCGCTCATCGAATGTGACTACTGGAGCCCGCATGACCCAGCCAGCCCTATCGCTTAGCAACTCGCCTTCCGAACTGCGTCGCGCCTTCGCCGCCGACGTGTACGCCGGCCTCACCCACACGCCGCAGCGAGAGCTGCCGTCGAAGTATCTGTACGACGAAGTCGGCTCCGCACTTTTTGAAGTGATTACCGTATTGCCCGAATACGGCGTTACGCGCGCCGAGGAACGGCTGCTCACGAACCACGCGGCCGATATCGTCGAGCATTTGCCGCACGACGTGACGGTCGCCGAACTCGGCAGCGGCAGCGGCCGCAAAACGCGGCGCATTCTCGAGGCACTGTGTAAAAAACGCCCTACTTCCTACTGCCCGATTGAAATTTCGCGCAGTGCGTTGCAGTTGTGCCGGCGCGAGCTCGGCGACATCGAACGGATTTCGATCGTCGGTTATGAGCGCGACTATCTGGCCGGCCTCGCCGAAGTCAGCCGGCAGCGCGCGCCCGGCGACCGGTTGCTCGTGCTGTTTCTCGGCAGCACGATCGGCAATTTCGGCAGGCTTGCGGCGACGCGTTTTCTGCGCGAGATACGCAACATGCTCGCGCCCGGCGACGCGTTGCTGCTCGGCACCGATCTGATCAAACCGACGCCGGTGCTGGTCGCCGCGTACGACGACGCGATCGGCGTGACCGCGTCGTTCAATCTGAACCTGCTCGCGCGCATCAACCGCGAACTCGACGGCGACTTTCCGCTCGATGAGTTCGAGCACGTGGCGCGCTTCAATCCGGACGCGCGCAGCATCGAGATGCATCTGCGCGCGAAGCGCGATCTCACGGTGCATGTGCGCGCCGCGCAGCTGACGGTGTCGCTGAAGGAAGGCGAGACGATCTGGACCGAAAGCAGCCACAAGTATCGCGCGGACGAATTGCCCGCGATCGCCGATGGCGCCGGCTTCGTATGCAGCCATCAATGGATCGAGGATCAGTGGGGATTTGCGGAGAGTTTGCTGGTGGTGCGCTAAGCGCTGACAACACGGCAGACAGCGGCAGACAGCAGCAGATACGCAGCAAACGAAAAAGCGGCGCGCCCTCCTCTGGACGGCGCGCCGCTTTTTTTCTCGTGCAGCTTTCGCTCAATGCTGCTCGAAGCGCTCGTAACGCTTGTCCGTCGCGCGCTCTTCGCCGCTCACCTCGGTCACGCGCGCCGCCGGCGGTCCGTGACGCAACCAAGACAGCATCCGGTCGATCTGGTTGGCCGGTCCCTGCAACATCGCCTCGACCGAACCGTCGTCGAGATTCGCGACCCATCCCTTGATGCCGAGCGCGTGCGCCTGGCGCACCGTCGCCTGGCGAAAGCCGACGCCCTGCACGGTGCCGCGCACCAGCGCGTAATACGTTTCGATCCGCTGATCCAGATCCGGGGCCATGCCGCTACCTCCTTTTAATGCCTGACAGTCTTTCAAGCGGGCATTCTAGTCGTGTCGCGGCGAGCATGTCGACAACGCCATCTCTTGCGCGCGCCACGTACAATCCGTCGACCGTCACGCAGGAAATGGAAACAGAATGACCGAACACAATCGCGATCTCGTGCTCGTGACCGGCGCGTCCGGCTTCGTCGGCTCGTCGGTGGCGCGCATCGCGCAGAGCAAAGGCTTTCGAGTGCGCGTGCTGGTGCGCGCTACCAGTCCGCGCAAGAACCTCGAATCGCTCGATGCGGAAATCGTCGTCGGCGACATGCGCGACGAAGCGTCGATGCGCAACGCGCTGCGCGGCGTGCGCTATTTGCTGCACGTGGCCGCCGATTATCGGCTGTGGGCGCCCGACCCTGGCGAGATCGAGCGCGCGAATCTCGAAGGCACCGAGGCGACGATGCGCGCGGCGTTGAAGGAAGGCGTCGAGCGCATCGTGTACACGAGCAGCGTCGCAACGCTGAAGGTAACGAGCTCCGGCCAGTCCGCCGACGAAACCTCGCCGCTTCGCGCCGACCAGGCGATCGGCGTCTACAAGCGCAGCAAGGTGCTCGCCGAGCGCGCGGTCGAGCGCATGATCGCCGAGGACGGTCTGCCCGCGGTGATCGTCAATCCATCGACCCCGATCGGCCCGCGCGACGTTAAGCCGACGCCGACCGGGCGCATCATCGTCGAGGCGGCGCTCGGCAAGATTCCCGCATTCGTCGATACCGGGCTGAACCTAGTGCATGTCGACGACGTCGCCACCGGCCATTTCCTCGCGCTCGAACGCGGCAAGATCGGCGAACGCTATATTCTCGGCGGCGAGAATCTGCCGCTGCAGCAGATGCTCGCCGATATCGCCGCGCTGACCGGCCGCAAGGCGCCGACGCTGAGTCTGCCGCGCTGGCCTCTGTATCCGCTCGCGATGGGCGCGGAAGCGGTCGCCAAATTCACGAGACGCGAACCGTTCGTCACCGTCGACGGGCTGAAGATGTCGAAGAACAAAATGTATTTCACGTCGGCGAAGGCGGAACGCGAACTGGGGTATCGCGCGCGGCCTTATCGCGAGGGTCTCGCCGATGCGCTCGAATGGTTCCGGCAGGCGGGGTTTCTGAAGCGCTGAGCGGCGGGCATGAGCATTTTGTTACAAGTCCCGCGCCGGCGACGGGTCCAACCTCGTGCGCAGCAGGTAAAATCGCGGGTCCTACCTGAGAAACCTCGCATGAATCTTCACGAACAGCTCGGCGCGCTGGAAATGGGCGTCGATCAGCTCATTCAGGCTGTCGTGGCCACGCAGGCCGAGAACACTCCCGAGACAAGCGCTGACGCGGCGGCATTGCCCGCGGCGGCGGAGCATGCCGAGCACGACGCGGCGGCGGAACAGCCCGCGATCACCGAAGCGATCACCGGGGCGAACCCCGAAACGAACGCCGAGCCCGCCGCCCAGCAACTCCAGCCGACGCTCGAAATCAACCGGCCCGCGCGCGACGAAATCACGATGACAATCGGCAACCAGACCGTCGCGCTGCGCCCGGATCAGATCAGCCGGCTGATCGAGGAGCTGTCGAACGCGCGTGCGTCGATGACGCCGGAGCAGCCACAGGAGATCCCGCCGGGTTGGCAATTCGTCTCGACGAAGAATCCGATGATGGCCGTGCAGAAGCAGTCGAACGGTGACCGCCTGCTCGTGATGCGCCACACCGGCCACGGCTGGGTGCCGTTCACGTTCTCGCCGGACATCGTGATCCAGATGTACATGATGCTGACCAACGCGTGAAGAAAGAAGCATGATGTAAAAAAGCGGCCAGGAGCCGCTTTTTTTACGCCTGCCTCCGACAATGGCATCGGCCATCGCCAGACTTCAGCGCTCCTGCACGGGCGCCTGCACGCGCGCCTTCCACTGCCCACCCTTGCCACGCCAGTAACGCACCGCCGATGCGAAGGTCGCGCCAACATAGAACAACGCCACGAGCGGCAGAAACGGCGCCCACAGCGGCGAGCGCCGGTAGTAGACGAGCATCGGCGCATACGCGCAGCACATCGCCGCCCACGCAATCCAGGCCGGCCAGCCGAGCGGCCCGAGGATCAACGCCGCGATCGGCGGCAACAGATAGATGATCGCCATGCCGAGAAGCGTGCCGGCGAGCAGCAGCGGCGAGTAGCGCAGCTGCGTGAACGCGGTGCGCGCGATCATGTTCCAGATGTCGCGCCAACTATCGTAAGGACGCAGCGACACGCTCTTCGCCGCCACGTCGAGCCGGATCGGATGGCGCCCGGTGCCGCGATGCTTGATGCGCGCGGCGAGACTGCAATCGTCGATCAGCTCGGCGCGGATCGAATCGATGCCGCCCGCTTCCTCGAGCGCCGCGCGACGCACCAGCATGCAGCCGCCCGCCGCGGCCGCGGTGCGGTTGCGCGGATTGTTGACCCACGCGAACGGATACAGCTTCGCGAAGAAGAACACGAAGGCTGGAATCAGCGCCTTTTCCCAGAACGAATCGCAGCGCAGCCTGACCATCAGCGAGACGAGGTCGCGCTTTTCGACGTCCGCGCGAGCGACGAGCTGTGTCAACGCCTCCGCAGGATGGCCAATGTCGGCATCGGTCAGCAGCAGGAATTCGGCGCGCAGATCGAGCGCGCGCACCGCCTCGATGCCCTGCGATTGCGCCCACACCTTGCCGGACCAGCCAGGCGGCAACGGCTTCGCACTCAGCACGGTGAGGCGCTCCGGGCATTGCAGCTTTAACGCGGCGGCCCGCGCGGCGTCGGCGGTGCCGTCGGTGCTGTGATCATCGACGACGATCACGTGGAACGCGCCCGCATAGTCCTGCTTCAGCAGCGACGTGACCGCCTCGGCGATCACGTCGACTTCATTGCGTGCCGGCACGACGGCCGCGACGGCCGGCCATGCGTCGCGCGCAGCGATATTGAGCGGCGCTGCGGGACTCGCGCGCCAGAAGCCGCCGCGCGCGAACAGCAGCACGCACCAGATCAGCAGGGAAATACACGAAAGAACGAACAGGACCACCGCCATTAAGCATTACCCTCGATTGTGCGCGCCGCCATGCCGACGCGTCTCGATAGTTCCATGGACAGGTGCGCGCCGCCACCGCGCATCAGTCGAACAGGGCGAGCACCGCACGCTCGCGCAATACATCGGAACCCGCGCGCTCGCACGACCTGGTAGATAATATCGACGGGCGCGCGCAGCACCTTCGGCAGCACCCCGTCGCGATCGGAAGGTTTTCGTGTTGATCGGCGTCCATCGCGCGAGCCTCGAAACCATTCTGTAATACAGCGCGCCGTGCGCGCAGCAAGGAACGGTAGTTTAAGGGTTCCGCCGTGGCGGTGCAGTGTGGGGCGTGGCCGGGCGCGTTGCGAGGCATTTTCGCGCTGGATCCTTACATCGTTGTAACGCTCGCAGCCGCGGTCCTCTGCAAGGCCCAGCGGCTGCAGCAAGCGCCCAACACACGGGCCGCGCCAAAAAAGCAAAGCGGCCCCGATAGCGTTAGAATGCGCGTTTGGTTTTGCTGTACCGGCCCGTCGCCGGGCTCAAGACGTCAACTAATCAAGATGAGCGCGGCGATAAAGTCAGTGTCACGACTTCTTCGAAACCCGCGTTAGTTGGAGTTCGCCAATTTATGCGAGTCATCCTTGCTCAGCCCCGCGGCTTTTGTGCGGGCGTTGTCCGCGCAATCGAAATCGTCGATCGTGCGTTACGGCAACACGGCGCGCCCGTGTATGTCCGCCACGAGATTGTCCACAATCGTCACGTGGTCGACAATCTACGCCAGAAGGGCGCACGTTTCGTCGAGGAACTCGATGAAGTGCCGCAAGGTGCCGTCGCGATATTCAGCGCGCATGGCGTGGCGAAAACCGTCGAACGTGATGCCGAAGCGCGCGGCCTCGACGTGCTCGACGCGACCTGCCCGCTCGTGACCAAGGTGCACGTGCAGGGTCGTCAGTACGTGGCCGCCGGCCGCACGCTGATCCTGATCGGCCACGCCGGCCATCCCGAAGTTGAAGGCACGATCGGCCAGATTCCCGGCAAGGTGCTGCTCGTGCAGAGCGAGGCAGAAGTCGCGAAGCTCGAGTTGCGGGAAGATACGCCGCTCGCCTACGTGACGCAAACCACGCTGTCGGTGGACGACACGCGCGGCATCATCGACGCGCTGATGCGCCGCTTCACCGACATCGTCGGTCCCGACACGCGCGACATCTGCTATGCGACGCAGAACCGCCAGGCGGCAGTGCGCGCGTTGAGCAAAGAGGTCGACGTGCTGCTGGTGGTCGGCGCGACCAACAGCTCGAACTCGAACCGGCTGCGCGAAATCGGCAGCGAAAGTGGCGTGGCGAGCTACCTCGTCGCCGACGGCTCCGAAGTGAAGGCGGAATGGTTCGCCAGCGTGCGGACGGTCGGCATCACGGCCGGCGCGTCGGCACCCGAAGAAATGGTCGAAAACGTGATCGATGCGCTGCGCGCATTGGGGCCCGTCGATGTCACGACGATGGCGGGCCATGAAGAAAAAGTCGAATTCAAGTTGCCATCGAAACTGATGCAACCACTCGCTGCACGCGAAGTTTAAGGAGGACGCCTTGTCTATTCCGCTGCTACAGAAGGTCCGCGTCGGCGCATACATCATGCGCCAGCATCTCTCCGGCAACAAACGCTATCCGCTCGCCCTGATGCTGGAGCCGCTGTTTCGCTGCAATCTCGCCTGCAATGGCTGCGGCAAGATCGACTATCCGGATCCAATCCTGAACCAGCGTCTGTCGCTGGAAGAATGCCTGCAGGCCGTCGACGAATGCGGCGCGCCGGTCGTGTCGATCGCGGGTGGCGAGCCGCTGCTGCACAAGGAAATGCCGCAAATCGTCAAGGGCATCATGGCGCGCAAGAAGTTCGTGTACCTGTGCACGAACGCGCTGTTGATGGAAAAGAAGATGGACGACTACGAGCCGAATCCGTACTTCGTGTGGTCGGTTCACCTCGACGGCGACAAGGAAGTGCACGATCACTCGGTGTCGCAGGAAGGCGTGTATGAGAAGGCCGTCGCCGCGATCCGCGAAGCGAAGCGCCGCGGCTTCCGCGTGAACATCAACTGCACGCTGTTCAACGACGCGCAGCCGGAACGCGTGGCGAAGTTCTTCGACACGCTGGGCCCGATGGGCGTCGACGGCATCACGGTGTCGCCCGGTTATGCGTATGAGCGCGCGCCGGATCAGCAGCACTTCCTGAACCGCGACAAGACCAAGCAACTGTTCCGCGAGATCTTCAAGCGCGGCAACAACGGCAAGAACTGGTCGTTCAGCCAGTCGGCCATGTTCCTCGACTTCCTCGCGGGCAACCAGACCTACGAATGCACGCCGTGGGGCAACCCGGCGCGTACCGTATTCGGCTGGCAAAAGCCGTGCTATCTGGTCGGCGAAGGCTACGTGAAGACCTTCAAGGAACTGATGGAAACCACGGACTGGGACAAGTACGGCACCGGCAACTACGAAAAGTGCGCGGACTGCATGGTCCACTGCGGATTCGAAGCGACGGCCGTGATGGACACGGTCGCGCACCCGCTGAAGGCATTGAAGGTCAGCATGCGCGGTCCGAAGACGACGGGCGCGTTCGCGCAGGACATCCCGCTCGACAAGCAGCGTCCCGCCGAATACATGTTCTCGCGTCACGTCGAGATCAAGCTCGAAGAAATCACGCGCGCCGGCAAGGGCAAGAAGGTGGAGACCGCGACGGCGGCGCACTGAAGCGCTCGACAGGATGGCGGCCGCGCGCCGCCCCTGTATCGCGCCTGATTGTTAGCGCAAGCAGCATGAAAAAAAGCGCGGTGGCCAGTCGAGGCCACCGCGCTTTTCTTTATCGATCAAAACTTCTGTCGCCCCGCTTACGCACCGCGCGCATTGTGCGCGGTCAGGAATTTGATCAGCCCGTCGATACCGCCTTTGGCGATCTGGTCGGCGAACTGCGTCTGGTACACCTGGATCAGCCAGGCGCCCATCATGTTGATGTCGTAGATCTTCCAGCCCGACGCCCCCTTGGTGAGCCGGTAGTCGATCGCATCGTCGCCGCCGTTGCTGATCACGTGCGATTGCACGACGACGTCGGAGGCGCCGCCGGGCACGCTTACCGGCGCAAACTGGAACTTCACGTCCTGGTCGCGCAGTTGCGATAGCGATGCGGCATAGGTGCGCGTGAGCAGCAGCGTAAACTGCTCGTACAGCTCCTTCTGCTGCTCCGGCGTCGCGGTCGACCACGGCTTGCCGACCGCGATACGCGTGGTGCGCTGGAAGTCGGTGGCGGGCAGGAAGTGCGTCTGGACGACCTGGGTGATCTTCGCCATGTCGCCGCCGCGCGCCTGCGGGTCAGCCTTCATTGCAGTCACCGTGCCCTGGACCGCACTTTTTACCACGGCGTCGGGTGCGCTCTGCGCGAACGCCGCCGTAGATACCACGGCCGCAGCCACAAAAGCAGTCAGATATCGTTTCATACGCTTGTCATGACTCGAAAGAAGTAGCGCCGGCGGGCAACAGCCCCGCGGCTAAAGAGGGGTAGACCAGTATAGCGGGGATTGCGTTCCCATCCCGGCCAAGCCGCCGGGAGCCGTACTTGCTACCGAAGTCGGGCTTGCTTGCCCGGGCTCTGTATACTTATGCACCTTCGTCAAAAACAACATCCGTGATAAGGCCACGTCCGCCTACATGCTGAAGTCATCTATCGTCCGTCTCGTCGCGTACTCGGTGCGCCATCCGCTGAGGATCATCGCGCTGTCGATCGTGCTCGCAGTCCTGAGCGGCATATACGTCGCGCATAACTTCAAGATCAACACGGACATCAGCCGTCTCGTCGAGACCAACAAGCAATGGTCGGCTGTCCAGAACGCACTCGACGCAGCCTTCCCTGATCGCGGCGACAGCGTGCTGGTGGTCATCGAGGCGCGCGCGCCCGAGTTCGCCGACGCCGCCGCCAACGCGCTGACCGCCGCGCTCAGAGCCGATCCGACGGAGTTCACGTCAGTCTCGCAGCCCGCCGGCGGCTCGTTCTTCGAACACAACGGCCTGCTGTTTCTGTCCACCGACGAGGTGATGTCCACCACTTCGCAACTCGTGCAGTCGCGCCCGCTCGTCAACACGCTTGCGCATGATCCGAGCCTGACCGGTCTCGCCGGCACGCTGACCACGACTCTGCTGCTGCCGCTGCAACTCGGCCAGGTCAAACTCGCCGACATGAGCCGGCTGCTTTCACAAAGCGCGAACACGCTCGATCGCGTGCTGGCCGGCCAGCCCGCTGCGTTCTCGTGGCGCGCGCTCGTCGATAAAGGCGCCACCACCGATCCGGCGCGCTCGTTCATCGTCGTGCGGCCGGTCGTCAACTACGATGCGCTGGAGCCGGGCGCGAGCGCATCGAGGGCGATTCGCGCAACCGCGGTTTCGCTGCATCTCGAATCGCGCTACGGCGCGACGGTTCGCCTGACCGGCGAGCAGCCGCTCGCCGACGAGGAGTTCGCGTCCGTCCAGGACGGCGCAGTGCTGAATGTCATCGGCAGCTTCATCGTCGTGCTGATCATTCTGTGGCTCGCGCTGCGCTCGGGCCGCATGATCGCGGCGGTGTTCATCACGCTGTTCGTCGGCCTCGCGATCACGGCCGCACTCGGCCTGTTGATGGTCGGCGCGCTCAACATGATTTCGGTCGCGTTCATGGTGCTGTTCGTCGGGCTCGGCGTCGATTTCGGCGTGCAGTTCGGTGTCAAGTATCGCGAGGAGCGCAACCGCGACGACCGGCTGTCGGCCGCGCTGATGCACACCGCGCATAGCATCGGCGTGCCGCTCACTCTGGCGGCCGTCGCGGTCGCGCTGAGCTTCTTCTCGTTCCTGCCGACCGCGTATCGCGGCGTGTCGGAGCTGGGTCAGATCGCGGGCGTCGGCATGTTCGTCGCATACTTCACCAACATGACGCTGCTGCCGGCGCTGCTGAAGCTTTTCAATCCGCCGGGCGAAGTCGCCTCGCCCGGTTTCAAGCAGCTCGAGCCCGTCGACGATTTCCTCGACCGTCATCGCAAGCCGGTGCTGATCGGCACGCTGCTGGTCGTGCTCGGCGCGACGCCGCTGCTCACGCACCTGCGTTTCGACTTCAACCCGCTGCATCTGAAGGACCCGCATACGGAATCGCTGGCGACGTTGCTGTCGCTGAAGGATTCGCCCGAAGCCGCGGTCAACAACGTGCAGGCGCTGGCGCCATCGCTTGCCGACGCCGACGCTATCGCGGAGCGACTGCGCAAGCTGCCGGAAGTGGGCCGCGTCAACACGCTGAGCACCTTCGTGCCGGCCGACCAGCAGCAGAAGATGATGCTGATCGCGAGCGCCGCGCAGCAACTGCTGCCGGCGCTGCAACAACAGCCCGCGCCGCAGGCCACCGACAACGTACGCGTCGCCGCATTGAAGCGCGCGGCGAATCAGTTGTCGCTCGCCGCCGAGGACCATCCGGGACCGGGCGCGGCGGAGGCGCAGCACCTGTCCGCGACCTTGCAGAAGCTCGCCGCCGCCGACGCCGCCACGCGCGAGCGCGCCGAAGTTGCAATGTCCGACACGCTGCGCATCGCGTTGAAGCAACTGGAGAACCTTCTGCAGCCGACCGAAATCACCCGGCAGAACGTGCCCCCGGGCATCACCGCGATGTGGATTGGCAAGGGCGGTCGCGCGCTCGTCGATATCGCGCCGAAGGTGCCGCCCGGCGTCGATCCGAACGACGACCGGATGCTCGCCCGTTTCGCGCACGCAGTTAAGAAGGCGGAACCGGGCGCGATCGGCGGACCGATCTCGATCCTGCATTCGGCCGACACGATCATCAAGGCGTTCCTGCAAGCAGCCGTCTACGCGCTGCTGTCGATCGCCGTGCTGCTATGGATCGCGTTGCGCCGTGTCGGTGACGTGCTGCGCACGCTGGTGCCGCTGCTGGTCTCCGCGCTCGTCACGCTTGAGTTGTGCGTGGTGTTCGGCATGCCGCTGAACTTCGCGAACATCATCGCGTTGCCGTTGATGCTCGGGGTCGGCGTCGCGTTCAAGATCTACTTCGTGATGGCGTGGCGCCACGGCCAGACCGGTCTGTTGCAGTCGAGCCTCACGCATGCGGTGCTGTTCAGCGCTGCCACAACGGCCACCGCGTTTGGTAGCCTGTGGCTGTCGCATCATCCGGGCACGTCCAGCATGGGCAAGCTGCTCGCGCTTTCGTTGTTCTGCACGCTGATCGGCGCGGTGGTTTTCCAGCCGGTGCTGATGGGCAAGCCGCGTCAACGTCGCGCGAAGCAAAAGGGAATATAAGCATGAAGCTGCGTAACACCGCGCTGGCGATCACCGCCGCGGGTCTCATTTCCGGCTGCGCGACCGCCCCCGACCGCAAGCCGGGCGATCCATTCGAGCCGGTGAACCGGGCGATCTTCACTTTCAACGACGGCGTCGATCGCTATATCGCCGTGCCGGTCGCGAAGGGCTACCAGAAGGTGACGCCGCAGCCGCTGCGCACGGCCGTCAGCAATTTCTTCTCGAACCTCGGCGACCTCACCAACGCCGCCAACGCGCTGCTGCAACTGAAGATCACCGATGCGACCGAAGACATCATGCGCTTCGCGTTCAACTCGGTGTTTGGTCTTGGCGGCCTGCTCGACTGGGCGACACCTGCCGGTCTGCCCAAGCATCATCAGGACTTCGGTCTGACGCTCGGGCATTGGGGCATTCCGTCGGGTCCGTATCTGGTGCTGCCGCTGTTCGGGCCGAGCACGGTGCGCGACAGCATGGGGCTCGTCGTCGATGTGAAGTTCAATCCGCTGAACTATATCGAGCCCGCGACCCGCAATCCGCTGTACGTGCTGCAGTTCGTGAGCACGCGTTCGGATCTGCTCGGCGCGACCAGCCTTCTGGAGCAGGCCGCGCTCGACAAATACTCGTTCGTCCGTGATGCCTACACGCAGCAGCGTCTCGCGCGTCTGCGCGGCACGAGCAATATCCCTGCGCCACTGCCGAATTACGACGATCACGGCGATACGGGCCCGGCTGCCGCGCCCGCGGCCGGCGCGCCCGCGGGCGGCCTGCCGAACTACTCTGATCCGGGCGACGTCGGCCCGAATGGGGCCTCGGGAGCGGGCGGCGCGACCAAGGGCGCGCCGGCCGCGCTGCCGAATTACAACGATCCGGGTGAGTCCGGCGGGAAGGCCGTGCCAGCCGAGCCGGCATCGGCCCCGCAATAGCGATTGCGGTGGCCGGGGAACCGGCCGCCGCGCCGGCAATGCCATAGCGCTTCAATCAGGCGCTCGGAAGTACAGCCGAACTGTCGCCCGACAAAACCGCCGAGCTAAACGCATTCACTAATCCATCGGGTCGTACTGGTGGAATCCCTGATAACCGGTTGTGTCTTCTACCTTGGTTATCCGCCAGTTTCCGTTCTCCTTGCAACGAACACGACGAGATTCTGTTTTTCCGTCGACCCGAACGTCACTGGTATTACCGCCGTTCCGCCAAGCGCGATCGCCGGATGCAAAGTCATCGTTTTGAGCCATGCTTGCGGATCGAGGTCTTGCACTCGCGTGAAGTAGTCGGCACCGCCCGGCAAGCGTTTATGGCGATAGTCGAAACGCCTTCACAGCGGCATCTGGTGTATCCGGAGTCGCTGCGGTGGTGACACCCGGCACGAGTGCCAACGCAAGAGCCAGTGACGCAAGAGCCAGTGACGCAAAAGCGCGTAAAAGAAATTTACTCATTGTCATTCGGAACGGTAGATTTTGTAGTCCGCAGCGCACCGCCCTTGCCTAGCGCCCGTCGCGTCTCTACCAGCGTCATCCGCGCGGCGCGCGCATCGGCGGCCAGGCGCAGCAGCGCGCCGAGTTGCGACGGTTGCCGCAGCAGTTGGCGCAGAATCAGCCCCAGCGCCGTGGTGCCGTCGTCGCGCAAGCCCGCCGTCGCGGCGGGCGGCAGCGTACGCCAGGCAGGATCGACGACCGCGCGACACACGGCGAACGGCACACCGTGCGCGGCAGCGGTTGCGCCGGCGATATGCGATTCCATGTCCACCGCGAGCGCGCCGGTCGATTCGTGCAGCGCGCGTTTGTCTTCAGCGGTGATCAACGGCGCGGCGACCGCCGCCATCGCGCCGCGGCGCAGACGTCCCGCGAGCCCTTCAGCCGTCACGGCGGCGGCGATCCGCTCGGTCCACTGCCGATCCGTATCGATACGCCCAAACGGCCCATACACCACATCCGCTACGATCAGCGCGCCCGGCTCCAAATCCGGCGCGAGTCCACCCGCGGTGCCGACAACTGACGATCCCCGCCGCGCCGCGAGCGACCGCCGCGTTCAGCGCGCGCTCGAGCAGATCGGCGCGCGCGGCATACACGACCTCGACGCGCTCGCTGCCGTCGCCACGCGCAATGCGCGCCTCGAACGCCATGCCCGCCACGACGATCACCGGCAAGCTGCTATCGCCCGCCCCGACGGACGGGATCATCGACACAGACATCCGTCACATCCCAACCGCGACGCGCGTGAGCCCATTGCGCTTCAGATGACGGAAGCGCGCGAGCGCCCACAGCGGGAAGAACTTGCGATAGCCGTGGTAGCGCAGATAAAACACGCGCGGAAAGCCGGTCGCGGTAAAGCGCGTTTCGTCCCACAACCCATGCTCGCGCTGCTCACGCCGCAGATAGTCGATACCGCGCGCTACCGCCTGGTGATCGACCTCGCCCGCCGCCATCAGCCCGAGCAACGCCCACGCGGTTTGCGACGCGGTGCTCGGCGCGCGCTCGTAGCCGCGATAGTCGAGCTTGTAGCTCTCGCCGCCCTCGCCCCAGCCGCCGTCCTCGTTCTGGATCGACACGAGCCATTGCACCGCGCGCCGCATGCGCGGGTCGTCGTGCGGCATACCGGCCGCGTTCAGAGAGCACAGCGCGGTCCACGTGCCGTAGATGTAGTTCAGGCCCCAGCGGCCGTACCAGCTGCCGTCCGACTCCTGCTCCTGCAGCATGTAGTCAAACGCGCGCCGCGCCGGCTCGCTGCTTGGTGGCAGCTCGCCGATCTGCGCGAGCATCGACAGACAGCGGCCCGACACGTCCGCGGTCGGCGGATCGAGCAGCGCGCCGTGGTCCGAGAACGGAATGTTGTTCAGGTAGTACTGCGTGTTTTCCGGTTCGAACGCGCCCCAGCCGCCGTCGCTGCTCTGCATGCCGACCACCCATTCGCGCGCGCGCGCGATCGCTTCGTGATCCACATCGGATTGCGTGAGCGCCGCAGAGCGGTGCATCGCCATCGCGACCACCGCCGTATCATCGACATCGGGGTAATGCGCGTTGTTGTACTGGAACGCCCAGCCGCCCGGCCGCACGTTCGCGCGGCGCGAAATCCAGTCGCCGCGCACATCGAGAATCTGCAGCGGCCGCAGCCACTCGAGCCCGCGTTCGGCCGCCTGTTCGGCGCGCGCCTCGCCGGTTTCGAGCAGCGCGTGCGCGGCGAGCGACGTGTCCCACACCGGCGACAGACACGGCTGGCAATAGGCTTCGTCGTCCTTGATGACGAGCAGCTTGTCGAGCGACTTGCGCGCGATCGCGCGATGCGGATGATCGGCCGGATAGCCGAGCACGTCGTACATGATCACCGAGTTGGCCATCGCCGGGAAAATCGCGCCGAGGCCGTCCTCGCCGTTCAGCCGTTCGTCGACGAACGCGACAGCCGCGCGGATTGCGCGCTCGCGGTTCGCCTTCGGCAACAGGCCGTCGACCGCGCGCAGCACCGTATCGACACAACGGAAAAAGCCGAACCAGCCCGCGTGCTGATGCGGTGCGCGCTCCTTCATGCCGGTGTTCACCGGCGCGCCGCGGAACAGTTCGTCGATGCGCACTTTACGCGGATTGCGCGCGAGCGGCCGCTTCGCGTTGAGCACGAGCAGCGGCACGATCACGGTACGCGCCCAATACGACACCTTCGACAGATGGAACGGGAACCACATCGGCAGCAGCATGATCTCGACCGGCATCATCGGCACCGCACGCCACGACACCACGCCAAACAGGGCAAGCAGGATTCGCGTGAACACGTTCACGTGTTCCGCGCCGCCGTGCGCGAGGATCGCGTCGCGCGCGCGCACCATGTGCTCGGCGTCGATCGGGTCGCCGATCATCTTCAGCGCGAAGTACGCCTTCACGCTCGCGCTGACGTCGAGCGCGCCGTCGGCAAATAGCGGCCAGCCGCCGTTCGGCAACTGGATGCGGCGCAGATAACGCGCAATCTTCTGTTCGAGTTCGAGGTTCGGCGTTTCGCCGAGATAGTGAACCAGCAGCACGTATTCGGCAGGAATCGTCGCGTCGGCTTCGAGTTCGTAGAGCCAATGGCCGTCGGGACGCTGCGCGGCCAGGATCGCATCGGTCGCGCGCGTGATCGATGTGTCGAGCGCGCTCGCGCCGTCGCCTTGCTCAGGCGCCGGCGTTGCGGTTGCCAATGCGTCCGCCACGGCGGGCGCGTTGGCAACCACGGCAGCTTCGGCCGGATTCAGCGCCGCATCGGCGGCTTCGGGCAGCACCGCGTCGAGCGGCGGGGTTTGAGATAAGTCGTTCATCGGCGTTCCATCGGTTGATTCAGAAACGTGTCCGCGGCCTTCTGGCCGGAGCGGATCGCGCCTTCGAGCATCGCGGGCAGGCCGGTTGCCGTCCAGTCGCCCGCGAGCAGCAAGTTGTTCCAGCGAGTGCGCGTGCCGGGCCGCAGCGTCTCCTGCGCGGGCAGCGCGGCAAACGTCGCGCGCGGTTCCATCACGACCTGCCACCGCGGCAGCGGCGCGAGCGGCAGATTCACCGCCTGCGCGACCTCGGCCCAGACGGTCGCCGCGAGCGCGTCGTGCGGCGTGTCGAAGAGCCGCTCGGCGCCATTGAGCGTCACCGACAGGCGCTCGTCGAACGCAAACAGCCATTCGGCCGTTCCGTTCAGCAGCGCGGTGATCTGCGGCAGGCCGAACGGCGGCTCGACCGCGAAATGCACGTTGAGCGCGGCCGCGAAGCGGGTCGGCGCGCGCAGACCCGGCACCAGCGACGCCGCAGCGTCGGGCGGCAGCGCGAGAATCACCGCCTCGTTCGCGCCGAGCGCGATGCTCTCATCGTCGAAATGCAGCGCCTGCACACGGGCCGGGTCGGCCGCGAACGTGATGTCGCGCAGACGCGAACCGAGCCGGATCGTCGCGCCGCCATGTTGCAACAGCCGCAGCGCCGGATCGACGAACGCGCTGCCAAGACCGTTACGCGCGACCAGCGGCCGGCACGCGAGCCCGCCCGCAAGCAGCGTTTCGCGCACGAGCGCGCCGGTCAACCCGGCCGACGCATCGCCCGGCTCCAGATTCAGTAGCGCACGCAGTAGCGGCCGCAGCAGCCGGTCCCACAGCGGTCCGTGGCAGCGCATCGTCTGCGCGACGCTGCGGCCCGGCTTCGCGAACAGCAGCGGCACGAGCGACAGGTAATCGGTCGGGCCCGTGTTGGGCACGCGCGCGCGTGCATCGAAAATCCACCACGGCAAGCGCCCCGGCGACAGACGCACGGTCCAGCGCGCACGCGTGGCCAGATCGACGAACGGATACTCGGGCCGCGCGGGGCCGACCAGTTCGCCGGCGGCGCCGATCGCGCGCGTGTAGTTCAGCGTCGCCGCATTGGCCGACAGCACGACGTGATTGCCGCTGTCGAGCGTCGCACCGAGCTTCGCGTCATAGTATGAACGGCAGCGGCCGCCCGCGTAATGCTGCGCTTCATGCAGCACGACCCGCGCGCCGCGCCGTTGCAACTGCACAGCGGCGGCGAGCCCGGCCACGCCCGCGCCGACTACGTGGACGAGCCTCGGCATCAGCTCAGAAAAGCGCGTAGCGCGCGACGATCCACAGCAGGCGCAGCTTCGGCTTGCTGACCTTGCTGCGCGGAACGTCGAAGCCGCGCTCCAGCGTGCGCTCGAGCAGCACGCGATAGACGCCCGACATGATGCGCGGTGCGCGCACGTGGCCGCGCGGCTCGCGATCCATGATCGCGTCGGACTCGGCGAAGTGCTGCTTCGCGCGCTCGGCGAGCGTCGCGCAGACGAGCGGCAGAGTCGGATCGTCGGCGATCTGCGTCGGGCTCGTCACCGCGATGCCTTCGCGCGCGAGCAACTCGCGCGGCAGATAGCAGCGGTTGATGTCGGCGTCTTCGTCGATGTCGCGCAGGATGTTGGTGAGCTGCAGCGCGCGGCCGAGATGATGCGCGAGCAGCCGGCCCGGCTCGTCGCGCATCCCGAATATCCTCACCGACAGACGGCCGGCCGCGCTCGCGACGCGGTCGCAATAGAGGTCGAGCGTGGCGTCGTCGGGCGCGCAGATGTCGGCGGCGGCGTCCATCGCCATGCCGTCGATCATCGCGTGAAAATCCTCGCGTTGCAGATGAAACGTGTGAATGTGCCGCGTCAGCGCGCGTAGCGACGCGCGCGGCTTGCCCGCATAGCACGCGTCGATGTCGGCGCGCCATTGCTCGAGACCGGCCGCGCGTTCGGCGCGCGGCCGGTCGCTGTCGGCGATGTCGTCGACGGCGCGGCAGAAGGCGTAGACCTGGTACATCGCATCGCGCTGCGCCGGCGGCAGGATGCGCATGGCGAGATAAAACGAGCTGCCGGATGTGGCGGCAGCGGCGTCGATTTCAGTATCGTCCACGACAAGATTGGAAACAGCCAAGACGATCTCCGCTGGAGGCGCCCGCTGAAAGGCGTTCAAAGAGGTTTTTTATGCCGACCCGCAGGGCGGTGCGCCCACGCGCGCGGACACGCGCGAAACATCCGGCTGGGCGGCCGGAAACGGCGAAAAGTATAGCAATCTTTGCCGGTGACCGCAGTTTCGCCGGCCAATGGGGCGGGAATGAAGGCCGCCGGGCGCGGCGGGTTCGACCGCGCCGCCCTCGCTAGCGAATCAGGCGCCCGCGAGCCGGAACGCGACCGCGCAGTTGCGGCCCTGGCGCTTCGCGCTGTACAGCGCCGCGTCGGCCTCGTTGATCAGCACGTCGTAGGTGAGCACGCCGTCGCGCGCCGACGCGCCGCCGAGGCTCGCGGTGACCGGCACGCTGGTGCCGATCAGCTCGACCGGCGTTTCCTCGATCACGCGCCGGATCTTTTCCGCCACCAGCATGGCGTCGTCGAGCGGCGTGCACGGCAACAGCAGCGCGAATTCCTCGCCGCCGAAGCGCCCGAACGTGTCCTGCGCGCGCACCATGCCGGCGACGCGCTGCGCCATCACGCGCAGCACCGTATCGCCGACGCCGTGACCGAACTGGTCATTGATTTTCTTGAAGTGATCGAGATCGAACAGCAGCATCGACATGTCGCCGCCATAGCGCTGCCAGCGCGTGAACTCGTCGCGCAGCCGCGCTTCGAAAAACCGCCGGTTCGCGATGTCGGTCAGCCCGTCGCGATTCGCGTACTCCTGCAGCTTCGCGACCGCATCCTCGCGTTCACGCTGCACGATGCTCACATGCGTCACGTCGGAGATCGTCACGCACACGGCCACCACTTCGCGACCGCGCATCAGCGGCATGAACGTGCAGTCCTGCTGCATGAAGTCGACCCCGCCGGTGATCGGCCGGTCGTGATCGAACTTGAACAGGTACGGGCGCTGCTCCCACGAGCTGAACGCGAAGCTGCCGAGTTGAAACACGCTCTCGATCTTGCGCGACAGCCACACGTGCGGCAGCTCCGGAAAGTTCAGGTAGATCGAGCGGCCGACCACCTGCTCCGCCGACAGGCCGCTATGGTCCTGCATGAAGCGATTCCACATCAGCACGTTCAGTTCGCGGTCGAGCACGAAGATGCCAAACCCGACCCGCTCGACCACGAGCTCGCTCAACGATTCCATGGAGACATTCATAGGCTTGACAGCAGCGCATCGAGCGCTTCATTCATGTGGCGGATCGAGTCTTCGGGCATCAGCATCACCAGATGCGCGCGAAAACTCTGATGTTCCAGCGCGAAATTTACTTCGACGAGCAGCGCCACCTGCCATTGCAGCATGCCGGGCTGGAACACTTCGTCGAGCGTCAGCGTGTCGCCGAGCATGCCCGGCGCGGAAAACACCGGCGTGCGGCCGAGCTGGTCGAGTATCGACGACACGCACGCGCCGGACAGCAGGTTCGCGACGTCGAGCATCAGTTCGCGCTCGCTGATCGCCTCGTAGCTGGAGCGCGCGTACGGGTCGCTCACGAGCGAACACAACTGCGCGATGCTGTCGCTGCGGCAGATCACCAGCACCTCGCCCTTGATGTCGGAACGAAAGCCCTGGCGCACCGCGCTGACTGTATCGTCGATGTGGGTCATCTCGCGCAGCGTGCGCGCCGCGTCGCTCACCGCGACCATTCGCACGCGCGGCACCGACAGCTCGATAAACGAATCGAGCAGCCGCGCGAGCCGCGTTGCGGCCCGGCCCATCGCGAGATTGGCGATTTCCTGTAGCGCGTCGCGCTGGTCTTCGGTGAAGGCGGGCTCAGACATACAAGCCGTACTCCTGGAGGATGGGCAGGACCGCCTCCGGCGTCACCGGTTTGGCGATGAACGCGATCGCGCCGAGCTCGCGCACGCGGGCCTGGGCGAGCGGCTGCACGTCGGCTGAAACGACGATCACGAAGGTATTGAGGTCCTCGTGCTGCAACGCTTCGAGGACCTGGTAGCCGGTCATGTCCGGCATCGTCAGATCGAGAAACATCACCGACGCCTTGCCCTCTCGATACAGCGAGAGCGCCTCGCGCCCGTTCGTCGCGTAGGACACGTCGACGGCCCAGTCCGGCGGCAGTGCCTTCGTGAGCAACTTGCGGGCGAGCAGCGAATCGTCGGCGATCACAATGGGGAGCATGGCAACGGCAGGTCGGGCGGTTTGGGCAGGTCGGATAAAGGAATGGGCTCGTTCGTCTGCGCGTTTTCCGCGCCTGGTTGTTCGCGTTCTTCGTTCATTCCGACAGGGAGGGCGGCACGCCTTGGCGTGACACCGACCGACGCGCGACCAGGTACAGTGGCGCCTGTCGAATTTGCAGTTGCCTTTGGCGAGAGGGGTGCGAAATGCAGCGGGACGCGTTTGGCGGACTTTGACGATCCCGCGCACAGATGCGGCAATGGCCTTTTTATCGTGTGAGGATTGTCGAAGCAAAGCCGCGCAAAAGCAACTCGCCCGAATCGCTGACGGTAACGATCTGTTTCCAGACTAGGCTAATTTCAGAAATTATTATATCGTCGGGACGGGAATTTCCTATGTTTATACTTTTGTGTACGTTTGCGCTTGCCGATTCGTCGCTGTTTTAAAGCCGCTCTTAAAGCACTGCCGGCACGGCACACGCCTGTCCCCCACGCTTTACGGCAAATTTTTCCGCGCTGCGTCTATGCTTGTTCTGGAGGCGGCATGGTGCCGGCAACGGCCCGAGACGTGGCTGCCAGATTCGAACGACTTTTCGCCTCAACGACAATGACATCAAACCGGGTCGACTCTGCGCGTGCGGGCCGCCTTTCGGATCGTCCTGCCCGCGAGCGGGACGACGCGTCGTTTCCCGCCGTGCCGGAACAGAACTTCCAGGTGCGCCGCATCACGCTGATCGCGCTGCTGGTCGCGGCGATCGTGCTGCCGTTGGTCTACGTCACGGCGATGGCAATCGCCGATCTGCGCTCGCGCGAGGCCGACGCGACCGATCTGGCGCTGCGTACGGTGCGCGTCGCCGAAGAACACGCGTTGAAGGTGTTCGACATGAACGAGACGCTGAACTCGCGCATCGTCGATCTGACCGACGGCCTCGACGACGACGGCATCCGCGCGCGCGAACACACGATTCACGGCAAGCTGCGCACGATGGGCGGCGGCTATCCGCAGGTGGCCTCGGTGTCGATCTTCGGTCGCGAGGGCGCGCTGCTCGCGAGCAGCCGCCTGTATCCATCGCCGGAAATTTCGATCGGCCGGCGCGACGATTTCATCGGCATCCGCGACGGCAACCCGCTCGAACACGTGTCGAAAATGATGACCGGGCACGTGAGCGGCGAGCAGGTGTTCCACATGGGCGTCGCGCGTCAGGCGCCCAATGGCTCGTTCGCGGGCGTCGTGTCGATTGCGCTGCGGCCCAGCTATTTCGACGCGTTCTATCGCGAGCTGCTCGGCAGCAGCGACGCCACGCCGATCATCATGAGCCTCGTGCGCACCGACGGCGCGGTGCTCGCGCATTACCCGCGCGGCCCGCGCGAGCCGACCGCGATCGCGTCCGATTCGCCGTTCGCCGAAGCGGTCAGGCAGGGGCAGCGCTTCGGCGTCGTGCGGATGCGCTCGAGCTTCGCCGACGGCAATCTGATCGTGGCGTTCCGGCACGTCGGCTCGTATCCGGTCTACGTGCTGTGCGGCTATCGCACGTCGGCGATCTGGGCCGCCTGGTACTCGCACCTGAGCGTGCTGATCCTGTCGATGTTCACGCCGTCGATCGTGCTGTGGTGCGTGATCTGGCTGTCGCTGCGCCGCCTCGGCGCCGAAGAGGACGCGTGGCAGCGCTGGCAGGCCGAGGCATCGATGCGCCGCTCGGTCGAATCCGCGTATCGCCAGTCGCGCAAGATGGAAGCGCTCGGCACGCTGGTCGGCAGCGTCGCGCACGACTTCAATAACCTGCTGATGATCCTGTCGGCCAACGTGCAGATCGTGCGACGGCGCGGCGTCGGCGGACTCGAGCGCGAACTGTCGGCAATGGAGCGCGCGTTGAAGAGCGGTCAGTCGCTGACGCGGCAGCTGCTCGGCGTTGCGCGCAAGCAGCCGCTGCGCACCGAGACGCTATCGCTCGAACGCTGGCTGCCGTCGTGCCGCGAACTGCTGCGCGCGTCGCTCGGCGCGAAGGTGTCGCTCGTCATCGATCGCGGCGTCGACACCTGGCCGGTGCGCGTCGACGTCGCCGAGCTCGAGCTCGCGCTGATCAACGTCGCCGTCAATGCGCGCGATGCGATGCCCAACGGCGGGCGCTTCACCGTGCGCGCGAGCAACGTCGTGTTCCGCCGCGAGGACGGCTTTCCGCTGACCGGCGAGTTCGTGCAACTGTCGCTCGAAGACACCGGCGCCGGCATGGCGCCCGACGTGCTCGCGCGCGCGTTCGAGCCGCTTTTCACGACCAAGCCCAAAGGCATGGGCACGGGACTCGGGCTGCCGCAGGTATTCGCGTTCTGCGAGGGCTCGGGCGGGCTCGCGGCGATTGACAGCGCGATCGGAGCAGGCACCTCGGTGCGGCTCTATCTGCCGCGCGCGTCGGCCGAGCCGCAGACGGCTGGGCCGGCCGAAGCGCTCGCGCCCGAAAGCGGCGCGCCGCAGGGTCTGCGCGTGCTGCTGGTCGAGGACAACGAAGAAGTGGCCGCCGGCACCGAAGCGCTGCTGCAGATGATGGGTCACCAGGTCACCTGCGTGTTCAACGCCGACACGGCGTTGCGCGTGCTGGACGACGCTCGCGCGACTCGCGCGGGCACCGGCGAACCGCTGCCGTTCGATCTGGTGCTGTCGGACATTCACATGCCCGGCACCATGAGCGGCATCGATCTGGCCGAAGCGGTGCTCACGTTCGACCCGCAGCTGCCGGTCATTCTCGTCACCGGCTACGCGGAAGAGCTCGACCGCGCGCGGCACGTGAACGTGCACGTGCTGTCCAAGCCGTTCGATATCGGACTGCTCGAGAAGCTGCTCGACACGATCCAGCACGACGCCGTGCAAACCGGCACCGCGACGGCCACGCATCCGGCCGATACCTGACGTCTGCGTCATCCCGGCGTCATTTACCAAAGCTTGTAAAAAGCACGGCGATCGCACTCCGCGCCGGTTTGCATCGCGAGCCCGCGTCATGCGTAGCGCGGCGGGCATCGCGGCCGGGCATCGGGCGCGGCTCCGCCGCGCGACGGTGTGGGGGCATGAAGGTTGCGTGTCCCAAGACGGCAAAGTGACGGCGCCTCGGGTGCCGCCCGTTCCAGCAGAACATGTCGGGAGACGACCATGCAACATACCGTGATTGGTTTATTCGACACCTACTTGCAGGCTGAAACCGCCCGCGACACGCTCGTGCAAACCGGTTTTGCACGCGAGAGGGTCGAGTTGCAGGCGAACGCCGAACCCTCCGTCGGTTCGGCCACCAGCGAAGTCGCCAACGCGGGCGTGCTCGCGAACATCGAGCGCTTTCTCGCCAGTCTGTTCTCGACCGGGCCGCGTCAGTCGGACACCGCGCGCTATGCCGAGGCAATGCGGCGCGGCGCGGTGCTCGTGTGCGTCCACGCGGCGAGCCAGTCTCATGCGGAGCTGGCGCGCAATACGCTGGTACGGCTCGGCGCGACCGATATCGGCGACCGCCTGCCCGAAGCGGACACGCCGGTCGGAACCTCGCGCGACCATTCGGTGCTCGATGAGCTGGGCATCGGCGCGGTGATGCCGGGTACGCCCCGCACGTCGAGCGTGACGACCGAGGCGGGCGCGACGCGGGGCATGCGGGATACCACGGCGACACCCGGGGCCACGGGCGCGAGTTCGACTAGCGGCGCAGCGGGTGCCGCGAGTGCGGCGGGTATGACCGAATCGACTGGAATCGCGGGCGCGACGGGCGCCACTTCGGCGACCGGCACGACCGCCGACACCATGCAACCCGGCGCCACCCCACGAGCCGATCCGCTGGCCCCCATGCCGCCGGCCGACATCGGCACCAGCGCCGAGCCGTTCGCGCCGCCACCGGTCAGCGAACGGCCGATCAGCGATCCGCTCAACGAACCCGTCGCCCACCCGCTCGCCGGCGATGCGGGACGCAGCGCGATCGCCGCCGGCTCCGTGCCGGGATCGGGCGCAGTGATGCAGCCGTCCGACATCGTCCCTGAAGGCGGACAGCCGGGTGCGGGTCCCGGCGCTCAGATGCCGAACGAATATCTGGAGTACGAAGAAGATTTCCGCTCGCACTACGACGAGCAGTACGCGGCCGCGAACGCGCGCTACGAAGACTATGTGCCCGCCTACCGCTACGGCGCGGAGATCGGTCGCGATGCGCAATTCCGCGGTCGTCCGTGGGAAGAGATCGAGCCTGAAGCACGCCGCCATTGGGAAGCCACGTCGTCGGACAGCACGTGGGAGCGCTTCAAGCTCGCGGTGCGTCACGGGTGGGAGCGGGTGACCGGGCATCACCACGTGTAGCCGATGCGGCGATCCGGCGGTCCGGCGGTCCGGCGGTCCGGCCGGCCTCGGCGGTGCTCGCAAGCGTTGCAAGCACCGCGGGCGTCGAGCCGGGCGAAACGAGCGCGGCCGCGTCGCGCGGCGCGCGCCGTGTCCTCGGTGCTTCGACGGAGGATCAGGGGGCGGTCAGTCGCGCGAGGCTCAGCTACACCGCCCCATGCCGCTTGACCCACGCGACGTAGCGATCCATGAAAGTTTGCAGGAACTTGCGCGTGCCGTCGTTGACGATCTCGCCTTTCTCATTGATCACCGACGGATCGTGCTTGATGAAGATCTCGGGCTGCCCCATCATTGGGACGTCGAGATAGGCAAGCACGTTGCGCAGATGCTGCTGCGCGAGCGCCGTACCGGTCGCGCCGACCGAAGTGCCGATCACCGCGCCGGGCTTGTCGGCCCACGAATTCGTGCCCCACGGCCGCGAGCCCCAGTCGAGCGCGTTCTTCAGCACGCCTGGGATCGAGCGGTTGTATTCAGGCGTCACGAACAGCAGGCCGTCAGCAGCTTCCACGCGCTCCTTGAGCTTTTTGCCGGCTTCGGGATAGTCGGCGTCGTATTCCTGGGAGTACAGCGGCAAGGAGCCGATATCGATATATTCGAAGGTGAAATCGGATGGAGCGAGGGAAATCACCGCCTTAGCCAGTTGGCGGTTGAACGAGTCCCGCCGCAGGCTGCCGACGACAACTGCAATGTGATAGGCCATGGTTCGCTTCCTCGGGGTAAGGCGCTCGACGCGCAGAGAGTACGAACTGTTCATCATAGGCAAAAGCGGCGCGAAACGCCCAGGCGTTGGCGGATTTGGCGAGGCGATAGCGGATCGGGAAGGGTTCTTGCACCGCCACCGGTGGATAACCTCGCAAGCCGAAAAGTTATCCACAGAATCGCTGAATAACCTTGTGGATAAGTGAGACTTTTGCCTTGTCAATCAAGCATGCCTTCGGGCCAAGCCGATCTGAGGCAATTGGACACGACCGACACTCTGGAGGATCGGATCATGAGTCTCGACTACGCAGGAAAATCACACGACGAAGCCGTCGCCGCGCGCAAGAAGGTAAAGCAACGCGCGCAGGAGCCCGCGGGCGGCGAGATGGCCGTCGACGGCGTCGAAGCTGATGGCACGCATGGCTGCGGCGAGTTGTCGGAGAAAGGCAAGCAGGTTTGGCGCACGGGCGCCGGACTTGATGGCGGGGGCAAGGCGCCAAGCCGTTAGGGGTTTGCGGCTTGCCTACCAGCCGTGGATAGAAGGGGCTGCTTTGCGCCGCCCTTTCCCATCCGCGCTGAACGCGAAAAGGGCGCCGTTGCCGGCGCCCTCTTTCCTTGTGCTGCGTTGCGGCCTGTTTCGACGTGCCGATCAGATGCCGAAAAATACGTTGCAGTACGACGCCGGGCCGTTGCAGGCCGAAGCCGGAGCGGCCGCGCTCCCACAAACCGCGAAGACGAGAAGACATCATTTTGTAGATTGAAATAATCCTCATTGCGTAACCGCGTCAAATCGGCGCTCGACCGCAAGCTCCGGGCGGTCCGTACAGCGATTCAAAAGCTTTGTTGCACGCAAGCTGGACATTTCATTTCTCGCAACAATTAATTTCCGGTGTCATAAGCGGCGGCGCCGCGCGACCAAGCTCCTCGGGCTATCGATTGCCAGGGAGCATATGTTCAATACCGATTCGCTTGGGCATGAACGTGAGGCAGAATGGCGCACGCATCCGCAGCCTCTGCAAGGACGACCATCCGCTCATGAATCACGACGTTTCCGGGCAACACGCACAGCACATGGCGCGGCCGACAGCGCATCGATGGGGCTCGCCGTGACGCAACCGGGCCCCTCGCTCGACGATCCGATCTATCTGGCGCAATTGCGGCGCGACCTCGTGCGCTTCGCCCGCCTGCAATTACGCGATGCCGCGGCTGCCGAGGACGCCGTGCAGGAAGCGCTGACCGCCGCGTGGACTCAGGCCGCGCGTTTCGCCGCGCAGTCCGAGCATAAGACCTGGGTGTTCGGCATCCTGCGCCACAAGCTCGTCGACACGCTGCGCGCGCGCCAGCGCACGGTCAATCTGTCGGCGCTCGAAGCCGAACTCGACGGTGAGGCGTTGCTCGATCGCGAACTCTTCAAGGACAACGGCCACTGGTCGCGCGAGACCAAACCGCGTCCGTGGCCGACCCCCGAAACCGCATTGCGCCAGCAGCAGTTCTGGACGCTGTTCGAGATGTGCCTCGAGCATCTGCCCGAGCACATCGGACGCGTGTTCATGATGCGTGAGTTTCTCGAACTCGACATCGCGGCAATCTGCGCCGAACTGCAGATCAACGCGAATCATTGCAGCGTGCTGATCTATCGCGCGCGGCTGCGACTGCGCACGTGCCTGAGCGAAAAAGGCCTATCCAGCGAGGACGCGAATGGGGAAGTGTAAGGACATCACACGGCTGCTATCCGATGCGCTCGACCGCTCGCTGTCGACTGGCGAATGGGTCGCGATCCGGCTGCATCTGCCGACCTGCAGCGGGTGCCGGAACTATCGCAAACAGATCCGCCTGCTGCGGGTCGCGGCGCATGTGGCGGGCGGAGCGGCGGCAGTGGACGGAGCGGTGAGCGGCGACGAGTGAGGCGGCGGGGCCGGGGAGCGCACGGCTGTTGAAGCTTGGTCGCTTCGCGGCTTTACCGCGCCGCAGTTCAGCGCTCGCCGGGCGGCTTGCCTGCTTGCGTGCGTCGTCAACACGAGGCGAAGAAGGGCGACGCCGTTGTTCGCGCCGTCGTCACGTCAACGCGCTCCAAAGTACGAGCGTCTGCAACACCGATCACACCAGCAAAGCCTGCGTATGCGATCCATCCTTGGCGTCTCTCAGAGGGCATTCATTTGAGAGGCGCCGTGCTCGACGGACAGGGAATTCTAATCGTGCTCGTGTTTGCTGAACGAGTAAGGGTGAACCAGCACAAGGTTCCCTGCTGACGGTAAGATCGCGACCGGAGTTGTTCGGCGTTTCACTGCATCGAAATCGGCGTCTGTCTGAACGTCAGGCACGCGACGCCCACCCCATACTTGCGCGCAAACTGGGCGGGGGTCGTCAGGATGCGGTGCGTCCCAAGCGACCTCCAAGGATTCGCCGGACGGGAATTCGAGAATGAGTGAATCCGCAGTAAGAGGCAGCAACTGACCTGACGCATCCTGGATATACGCCTTGATCTGTTTCGGTTCGGTCATATTTTCCTCCGGTGGGTGTGGTGACGATCGAGATCAGCGATGCTCATCAGGCCCCGTCGACATTGTCCGAGAACAACCACGCGCGGCGCCCGACGCGGAACGGGCCAATCGCGCTTTTGCGGGGATTGTTCGATGGGCCAGTCGTCGTTCTCAACGCAGCGGATCAGCTTCGGCCACTGGGCGCGCAGGTAGGTCAGTCCCATGCCGAGCAATTCGGCTTCGTCGAACAGGCCAGGCTGTTCCGGAGGCCCGCCTCGCTTTTTTGCGCCGAACAGTTCGCGTCGGTAGACAGGAGCCGTTCTTCGGCGAAATCGCGTTCCACGGTCACGAGGCACAGCGCGCTGCGGACCTCTTCGTGCTCGCGTTGAAGCGAACCGTACTCCTCGCGTATCGCGAGAAACGCATTGAGTTTGTCGACCGTGATGGCGACCTTGATCGGCATGCTGGTTGGACAGGCATGCCGATCACGTGTTCAACTGAGCGAGGATCAATCGGGTTCAATCGCATCGACAGTTCGACAGATCGAACTCGACGTCGTTCGACAGGCACACATGCAACGCGAGCGTCGTCGACTGTGGGGACGATGTGGGCAATGTCGACGGCGGCGTCGAAACGACCGGCACAAAAGCCGACTGCGACGACTCGATCGCTCGCATTCCGCTGGGTACCATGTCGATCGCTGCACCGTCGACAAGCATCAGGGCTCGAGCCTGTTGTCGCTGCTGGTACTGTGCAATCCATTTGCGCAACTGGTTCGGATTAACATCATCCTCATTTGCCAGCGATCGACACGCCCGACTTCAGGCACTGCTCGACGAGTTCTTCCAGTGCGCCTTTATCGTACTCGCGCCGGCCATCGCGCTTCATGCCGATTACCAGGCGACTCTTGAGGTCCTTCTTTTCGTTCACCGAGCATCGCGCCCAGCACAATGATGATGCCGACATCGCCGAGCAACGCGCGGCCGCCTTTGCTGAACGCGCTCGCGACCGCTTCGAGCGGCAGGCCGGCCGCGAAGCCAGCGGCGAACGTGCCGACCAGGATCGAGAGGAACGGCGCGAGCTTCAGCACGCTGATGAAGATGATGATCAGTGCGAGTCCAAGCGCGCACGACAGGATCAGTTGGGTGTCATGGGCGGCCTACGGTGTCAGTGTTGTCGTTAAAGGCACGGTAGCGTTTTTCTCTCTTCGTTTTCAGTCGATCGATGCAGTCACGAGCAGGTTGTCGCGCGGGCGCTTTTTTGCCGGTCGATTGTGGCGGGAGGGGATAGATCGGGCGTTGGGCAATGCTTTGCTACGCCAGCATGATTTGCTTATGCGAATTTATCGGTTCGTCCAGGCCGGCAGACGAATTATTGTCTGAGCCAATCGGACCATCTTTTGGCGTTCGTCAAATTCTTTTTCAACGAGTATTCTCATGCCCCGCGATCCGCTGCTGACGCGCCGTACATTTCTTGCCGGCGTAGGTGCAACGCTGGCCGCTGCCGCGGTGCCTGTCTTTTCCGCCGACGCATTTGCCGCCGATGAACATGCAAAAGAGCTTTGCATCGGGTACCAGAAAGCCGCGAGCACCCTCGTATTGTTGAAGGCGCACGGCACGCTCGAAAAACGGCTGGCTCCACTCGGCATCGCAGTCAAATGGACCGAGTTTCCGGCTGGTCCGCAATTGCTGGAAGGGCTAAACGTCGGTGCAATTGACTTCGGCTATGTGGGCGAAGCGCCGCCCGTGTTCGCGCAGGCCGCTGGCGCCAATTTCGTCTATACCGCGTATGAAATTCCGACACCGCACGCCGAAGGCATCCTCGTGCATCCCGATGCGCCAATCAGGACATTGGCCGATCTGAAGCGAAAGAAGATTGCGCTGAACAAGGGCTCGGATGTGCACTGGTTTCTCGTCGCCGCGCTGCAGAAGAACGGCGTGAAGTTCAGCGAGATTCAACCCGTTTACTTGCCGCCCGCTGATGCGCGCGCGGCCTTCGAGCGCGGTGCTGTCGATGCCTGGGCGATCTGGATCCATTCCTCGAAGCCGCGAAACGGCAGACGAACGCGCGGCTGCTCGCCGATGCTGAGGGTATCGTGAGTCACCACCAGTTCTTTCTGAGCGCGCGGCCATTCGCGCAACAGAACGGCGAGATCCTGGCGATCGTGATCGATGAAGTGGGCAAGGAAGGGCAGTGGGTGCGCAGCCATTACAGTGAGGCCGCCGCACAACTCGCGCCGATTCAAGGACTCGACGCGAGCGTGATCGAATCGGGCTTGCGCCATTACGCACACATCTACAAGCCCGTCGACGCGAACGTGCTCGCCGAGCAGCAGCGCATCGCGAATACGTTCACCGAACTGCACCTGATTCCGACGAAGATCGTCACCAAGGATGCCGCGCTGTCGGATAAAGCGTAGCGAAGCAGGTCGAGACTGCTTGCGCGTATCGTTCCGTTCGGTGGTCTCGCGGTCAGGCGAAAAGCGCTGCGACATTTTCCGGCGGGCGGCCGATGACGGCCCGCCCGTTCCTGACGACGATCGGGCGTTGCAACAGAATCGGATGCTTCGCCAATGCTTCGTAGAGCTGGAGGTCCGTCAACGCTGGATCGGCAAGACTCAGCTCCTTATATTCAGCTTCGGTGTCGCGGATCATTTCGCGGACGGGGCAGCCAAGTTGAGCGTTGAGACTTTTGAGCTCCGCGACGGTGAGCGGCGCCTTCAGATACTCAACGATTTCCGTCGCTTCGTTTGCGGAGTTGTAGCTGTTCGCGACAAGTTCATAAGCCGCGCGCGATTTGGAGCAGCGGGAGTTGTGATAGATGGTGATCATGGCTTGGCTCTGGGCTTGTGGCGTTGAAGGTAGCGTTGAAGGTAGCGTTGAAGGTAGCGTGTTGAAGGTAGCGTTGAAGGTAGCGTTGAAGGTAGCGTTGAAGGTAGCGTTGAAGGTAGCGTTGAAGGTAGCGTTGAAGGTAGCGTTGAAGGTAGCGTTGAAGGTAGCGTTGAAGGTAGCGTTGAAGGTAGCGTTGAAGGTAGCGTTGAAGGTAGCGTTGAAGGTAGCGTTGAAGGTAGCGTTGAAGGTAGCTGTGACGGTTAGGAGGTTGCGCAATTTTAGCGGGTGACCTGACGACATCGCACCTGATGACTGTTCGGCATGCGCGCTGTTTGAACGATCGTTGCAGGGTGGCGGTTTATGCGCATAAATCGGGGCTGCTTTCGAGGTGAGTGGGAACCGCCTAACATTCGCAACCGGAGATCTAGCGGCGCTTGCGATTCACTCGTGCAGGCGCAATACAAACGACAACATGAAAACGTGCGCCGGTGAAGCGTCGGCGACACGGCTTCCAGTTACCGCCAACTCCGGTGAAGAGCGGCGTTGGGCGAGTCCGTGGCGAATGCTCCCCTGCGCGCCGTTTGCCATCCGAGCTTTATGCGCATAAAGTCTGGCACCGCCTCGGTCGCTCAGATGCGCGCGCTCCTTTTTCACAACGGGTCAGCCGAGAATCACGGACAGTCGGCGGCAACTGAGCACGCAGTACGCGAGCATTCATTTCTCTCCCTTCTCCGCCGCCAGACAGCGATCAGCCACGCCTGAACCTCAGTCCACACTTCGTCGCCTATCACGCAAGAACCCCTGCCTGGCTCCGATGCCTCTTTATGCGCATAAACCCTTTGCCGAATGGCCTATTTCCGAATTTCGCTTACTTAAATCATTTGAAATAGCAATTCAACCAGGTAAAATCCATTTGCGTCTAAAAAGAGGAGGTGAAATTTGGCGGCAGAAATCATCGCGGTAACACAGCAGAAAGGCGGGGTCGGGAAGAGCACCATCGCGATGCATCTCGGCGCCGCATTTCACGAGAAAGGCAAACGCGTTCTCGTCGTCGACGCGGATGGCCAAAACACCCTGATTCACTGGGCCAGCGCTGCGTCCGACGGCGACACCGGCATTCCATTCGCGGTGGTCAACCTGTCCGAAGCAGGCAGCCAGATCCATCGCGAGATCAAGAAGTTCGTGGCTGATTACGACATCATCGTCGTCGACTGCCCGCCCTCCATCACCGAAAAAGTCTCCGGCGTCGTTCTGCTGGCGGCGAGCGTCGCGGTGATTCCAACGTCGTCGTCTCCCGCCGATTACTGGTCGAGCATCGGCCTCGTCAAGCTGGTCCAGCAAGCGCAGGTCATGAATGAAGACCTACGCGCCGTGTTCCTGCTCAACAAGACCGAAGAGAAACGGATGCTGACGCGCGAACTGAAGCGCGCTTTGGAAGAACTCGGCTTTCCTCTCCTCAAGACCCAGATTCCCACGCGCGAGGCCTACAAGCAGGCAATGGCGTTAGGGCAAACGGTGCTTCAGATGAACGACCGCGGCGCGAAGCTCGCTGCGCTCGAAGTACGGGCGTGCGCGAACGAGATCGCCGCCTTGCTCCCGTGAATTTATGCGCATAAAGGACCCTGAATGAAACCGTCCCAGTTCGCCAAAGGCTTTCAAGCACGTCCTGACACGACCAGCAGCGAGAAGCGCACCGCGCTCGACCGTCTGAATGCGATCGACGGCCTGGTCGGAAACGAGTCGAAAGCTCCCGCCATCGCCGGGCGTCCGATTCCGGCCATCGTGCCCTCGCGTCTGCAGGACGCCGAGATCCCTGATCCAGACAACGAATCGGCGGCCTACCGCGCATGGCGGCTCGAGCACGGCTATCGTCCCGGGCAGGTCATCGAACTGGCGCTCAAAACCATCAAGCCGAGCCCGTTCAATCCACGGCACTTCTATGTGAAGTCGTCGATTGCGGAACTCGCCGTCAATCTGGCGAAGCAGGGGCAGCAGCAGGCGATTCACGTCATTCCCGACTACGACAACCCTGGCACCTACTTCGTCAGTGACGGCGGTCGACGCGTGCGCGCGCTGAAAGAAGCAAACAAGGAGTCGGTGAAAGCGATCGTCATCGATGTGCCGATCGGCATCCAGAGCTACAAGCTAGGTTACGACCTCAACGTGCAGCGCGACTCGCAGACGGTGTTCGACAACGCGGTCGTCTGGCGACGCTTTCTCGACGAGCGGCATTTCCAGAGTCAGAAGGAACTGGCCGAACACCTCGGACTCGACGAATCGACGGTCGCAGTCGCGCTGTCCATCGCCAAGCTTCCGGAAACCGTGATGCAGGAGATGGTCGCGCGCCCGGACCGCTTCGGATCGAACATGGCGTATCAGGTGGGCCGCTATCACACGGCTCGCGGCGCGGACGCGACGCTGCGACTGATCAACCGGATCGTTTCCGACGATCTGAGCACACGCCAGGTCGCCGACATCGTCAAAGGTCGAGCGAGCGCGCAGGAAAGCGTCAAACCGGCGGGCCGGCAGCGCTATGCGCAACGTCTGGAAATCAAGCTTGGCGGTGTGTCGGTGGGCGATCTGAAGTCGTACGGGGACGACCGGCTCGAGTTGCGCCTGAAAGGCCTCACGCGTGAAAAGCGCGACGACATCCTGCGGCAGATCGAGAAGATGCTGAAGTAAGACGTGAGGGGCGGTGCGCGTCCACCGCACCGCCTCGAGTTTAAAGGCCGTTATTGACCCATCAGGCCGCGCGCGACTGATTCAGCGTAAAGGCGAGCAGATCGCCATCGGTCGGTTCGCCCCAGGTCCTGCGCGCGAGCCAGTCGAAGAACGCCGTTTCGACGATCTTCGAGTCGAGCCCGCGTCGCCGCCAATCGTCACGCATGTGCGTGCCGAGCCCCGGCAATTCCTCTTCCTCGAACGACTGCCGCGCGATATCGCGCTCCGACTCGCCCTGCTCGTTGTATAACTCGTAGGCCTGCTTGCGACGGTAAGCGGAGTATTCGCCGAGCAGACGCGCCTTCAGATCGTCGGGCGGTGACGCCGCGGCCTTGCCCGCGCCACCGCCCGATGGCAGCGCCTCGACCGGCGGCGCGTAGCCTTTCTTCAACGCATCCTTGAACAGCGCCGGCGCGCTGCGCACCGGCGGCAGCGACGTGCTGCGCATGCGCTGCTCGGTCATCTGCAGCGCGGCGCGGATCCGGTTCTCCTCGCTGTCCGCGTAAAGCGTCTGCGCTTCTTTGAGCGGAATGCCGATCTTCACCATCCGGTCGACGAGCGTGCTGTCGAACACGTTCGGATGTTCGTCGAGCGCAAGCATCGGCTGCTTCCGTTCGGTCACGCGGAACTGGATCTCGGCAACGCGCCGACCCTCGCGATGCTCGATCAGCTCGACAAAAATGTTCGTGACCGCGTTGACCTCGGCAATCGCCGGGCGCAGATAATCGCGCTTGAAATACTTGTACTCGCGCTTCGCTTCGTCGCCGGCTTCGGTATCCGGCGTGCCCGATAGAATCGGCCGCCACCATTCCCAGGTCTCGCGCATCGTCAGATGGCTCGGGTTGGTCAGGTAGCGCACGCAGATCTCGTAGAGCGCAAGGCCCGCGCTACTGCGCAGCTGGCTTTGGAACTGCAGACTCAGCCGCGCATACTGAACCGGATCGAGCAGCTTCTTCTTGATCTTCGGCGCAAACGAAAATTCGACCCACACGCGGCGCGTGGTCGGATCTTCGAGAATTTCCGCATCCGCGATCAGCGTTGAAATACCCCATTTGCGGCCGGGCTTCTGACTCGAGGTGCCGGTGCTCCACTCGACCTGCACCGACACCATGCGCCGCAGGTGCTCCTTGACGAGCGCGGTGTCATTGGAATCGAACGCGGAATTGGCGACGATGTCGGACAGCAGCGCTCGATATGTGTCGCCCGACTCATCCGCTTGCTGGGCCACCGCGAGCAGCACGTTAAAAAGCTTGCGCGTGAGCAGCGTGATCTTGCCGCTCTTGGGCTGGATCGCGATCGCCTCGACGGCTTTGCGCAGCTCAGCCGAGCTCGGGCTGACAACATCGGTCTTTTTCGCGCGCTTCGTGGCCATGCGTCGGGGTGAGGAGGGGGGATTTCGCGAGAGCATACCGGCTGTGGTGATACGCGTCTATAGCGCCCACCTCACCATTGCCGGTGAAGCGAGTTTACGGAGCGCAACTCACCTCGAGCAGTTCCCGAAAACCCTCACCTCGGCTGCGTGCGGCCAGGATCGGCCTCTCCTTGCCGGTCGCGGCGTTTGCGAATCCGGCGAGTTTCGCTGCATGCGGGAACGGAGAGCATTCGATCCCGAATCTCCTCACCTCCAAAATTTTCGCGGATTTTTTCGATATGTGGTGTCGACGGGTGGTGTGCGTGGCGGGTGATGACTTCGTCGAGCGGCTTGGCGTCGATGGAATGCCTGCGCAGTATTGACAAACCCGGTTACTGAGCGCGCTGTCTCATCAGCGGGAACCGGCCATTCACGCGACTCCCGGTACGGTCCGGCGCACGGCCCAGCGCCTCGTCAGCGGTCTTCAGTACGTCAGGTTTCCCCATCGTCGGTGGCTCCGCGCGATTACGTCAGGTGCCTATCCTGACGATTGAGTCCTCAGCGCCAAGAGCCTGCCCGCACAAACCATCGGTCTTCCTTTTACCAACCGAGGCTCATTCGCACGGCGGGAAAATGAGACTTCGCACTTGGTCCGCAACTGCTGCAATGGCGAGATCGAGCCACACGCAAGCGCTCACCACTCGAGCGCCCCCGAAAAAGCTCACCGTAGCACCACGGAGCAGCGCGACATGACATGCGCTGATGTCGCGCCGGTACCGCACTTCCTCATGCGACCTTCTGAAAAGTCCTCACCTTCGGCGTTTCAGGAGGCACAAGCGCATCAGTCCAGAGACCTCCTGAAAACCCTCACCTTTGCCGCCATACAGGAAAAACTCCAATGATTTCACGGAGTTACGACGTTCGAGGCCGACGCTCGAACGACGGGTACTCCCGCAAAATCTCACCTAGAGCCTGTTTTTCGCACCGCAGCACTTTTTATTTCCTCGGCCCGAATCTCCCGGAAAATCTCACCTTGGCGATCAGACGCCAGGTTTACTTGCATTCGCAATTCGCCATCACGCGGGGATCTCCAGCCCGCAGCTCCCATTTGGGTCCCGAATTTCCTCACCTCAACGCAAAAAACACCGTCCTAAGCCTCCCGAAAAGCCTCACCTTTGACGGAATCGCCGGCCAAATCAGCTTTCTGAACCGGTCCATTACCCGCCTCCCGAATCCCCTCACCTTTCCCGCCGCCAGCGGTTCGAGCCGGCCCCTCTTTCATGCAATCGATGCGTCGCGACCCACGTGCGCTCCCGTAAAATCTCACCTCAGCGCTGTGAATGCTCAAAAAAAAGGCAAAATTCGCCCACACACCCGTAACATCTCACCCTCGTTTCACGTTTTCTCCCGTGGCGGCTCACCAAAGCAGTTAACCGCACCAAAACGCCCCCAAAAAACCACGCTCGCGAGCCTCCTGAAAGCGCTCACCTTGGTGCCGGCCATACCGGGCAAGGACTTTCGAGCGCTGTCGTGCGCTTCGCGGCTTTGAAGTCCCGCAAAACCTCACCTTTGCCCAAACGCTGTGTATACAGCGTTTCCTGAACCCACTCACGTTCCGTCCCGGACCCGCTCACCGAGCCCCCCGAACCCCATCACTCGAGTTTCCCGCAGACTCTCACCCAGTCTCCCGTAAGGCTTCACCTTGTCGGGCCGAAAGCCGTGCCAGGCATAGGTTTGCCGAAGCGTTAACGTTTTTAACTAGGGTTCAAAGGTGTTTACTTTTATTACTCTCAAGCCTTTTCACCCCGCGAGCCCCGTGAACACGGGTCCTAAACACCCGCAGCCATTGTTGATCACGCGTGAAACAGTGCGCGATCGTCCACATGTCGAGCAAAGCGCTTCTAATACAATGGCTTATTAGCTATTCTTCGTTTTGTTTCACGGAAAGAACCAGGCCACGGACGTTTATTGCCGCCATTTGCCGGTTAAAGCTCGTGTGTATACGCCAATCCGTGCGCCACCGATAAATCGGTAGCAAATACTACGTAAATTGTTATGATCCCTCCAATTCGAGCCACATCGAGGTAGATATGAATCTGGATCAGGAGCGGCAAGCCATTCGCGAAGAGCTTGAATCCATGCGCGCGCAAGGCGTGCGCCGGCAGGAACTATCGCTGCATGCATGCAAGCGGCTTTTTTTCGATCTCGGCATCCGGCCGTCGATGGCGGCCGTGCGCGATCTCACGCAGACCGGCAGCGCGAGCGACATCCCGAAAGACATCGATCATTTCTGGGAACGTATCCGTAGCGTGTCGCGGATTAAAGTCGGAGCAGGCGCGATTCCGAAGGCACTCGAGGATCGCGCCGGGGAACTGTTGGGCGCGCTATTCGAAGAAGCGCTCGTGCAAGCCAAAGCGGCGCTCGATGTCGAGCGTGCAGAGATCCGTGCGCAGATCAGCGCCGCCGATCTGCGCGTACGCGACGCGGAAACCCGCCGCGATGCGGCCGACGACACCATCAGGCGCAGCGAAGCGCGCGCCGAAGCCGCCTGGGAGCGGGTTCGCACACTTGAAACCCAGCTATCGAGCGCAACGACGCACGGCAACGTGCATCTCGAAGGCATGCAGGCAACCGTGCGCCGGCTCGACCAGGAAAATGATGCGCTGCGGCAACGGCTCGAAAACGAACAGACCACCAATGCTGCGTTACGCGATCGGATCGACGCGTTGCACGTCGAATTGCGGCAAAGCACCGAACACTATGCGCAGCAGATCAAGGATGCGGTCGCTGAAGCGGAGCGGCGCGTCAAGCCCATGCTGGTTGAACTCGATTCGCTACGCAGCATGGCAGCGACCTATCAGTCCGGCGTGCGCGATACGAGCCGCAAGGAATTCGAGTTCATCCAGCAGATTGCCGCCGCCAAGGCGCGCGGGGACCGGCTCGACGCGCAGTTGCGCGAGCAGTCGGACGAAGTCGATGCGCTGACGAAGGAAGTCGCCACGCTGCGTGCCCAGCAGGGTATCGATCCGGCCATTGCCGTGCTGCTGTGCTCGCTGGTTAGTGACGGACGGCTCACGAGCGACGAATTGGGGATGATCGGCACTGCGGCTGATGGCCACGTAACGCTGCCCGCGCGCTGCCCGAGATGTCAGGAAGGTGAGCCGGAGCTGTCGCAGGTCGATCACCGTTTCGAACTGGTGTGCCCGGAATGCGAGCACTCTTCCGGCTTCGGCGAATCGAGGCTCGCGGCTGTGAACCAGTTCCTGTCAAACGATGCATCCACCGCGGCGTCGTCCCGCACCGCCGACACGATGCGCTAACGACAGGCGGCCAACCGAACAGAAAAAACCTCAAAGGTGAGGAAATTCGGGACCTCAAAGGTGAGGCTCATCAGCGCTCACCGGCTTCCGTTTTCCTCGTCAAACGCCCGTCGCGTCGGGGCTCGGCCAATGGCGCAGCCGCCGGATCCGGGTCGTTTATAGCTGGCGAATCGTGTTGATCAATCCACGTTTGCCACGCGCGATATAGCCGGTTCGAGGACACTGCCTGCACGAAGCCGAGCCATTGGCCGACCTGTTCGGCTTCCACTCCGCTCTCGAAAAGATCCGCGGCAAACGTGTTGCGCAAGGTCTGCGGACTCGCGCGCGATTGGCGCGATGCCGCAATCCCCGCTGCATCGACGAGCGCGTCCACCGCACGTAGCATCGTCGCCTTGTGCATCGGACGGCCGGACGGCGACGCGGGAAATACCAGATTGCCGGCCAGCTCCGTCTGCCGACGTTCGGCGAGCCAGGCGTCGAGAATCGCCGTGGCGAACGGCGCGAGCCGCGTGCGCCGTGTCAGCATCGGATTCGCGGACTCGATCGTGACCCACGGCGAGCCCTCTCTAGCGCAACTAACCGTAAGCGCTCCCGCTTCACCCGTCTTCAGTCCGCCACCCAGAAACACGGCGATCAACGCGCGATCGCGTCGCTCTCTCCAGCGCTGCGCGGTCGATAACGCCGGCAATGGCGCGAACAACCGCGCGATCAACGCGGTGCGTTCCGCATGGGTGAGAAAACCGGTGGGCTCATTGTCGCGCGCATTGCGCCACGCGGCTTCCCCATCCTGAGCAATGAAACGAGCCGGGTTGGTCGACGCCGATTCGATCTCGCGTACGTGATCGAGCACGCGCTCGATGAGCCGTAAATAACGGATCCGTTGCGTTCTGCGAATCTCGAGGCTGGCGACGAATTCGGCGATCGCGGGCGTGTCGACCGTCGTAAGGCTTTGTTGCCGCGCGCCAAGCCAGTCCAGAAACTGGCCCCACTGCGCCTGATAGACCAACGCGGAAGAGCGGCGGAAATGCTGCTTCGCGAGCCACGCATCGAATGCGACCTGCGGGTCGCGACGCCAGTCTTCGCGTTGCTGGTCGAACAGATCGATAGCAGGGGCGGGACGTGGAACGAGGTCGGAGAGATGAGGTGGTGACATGAGCATTCCTTCTGTTAGTTGCACCGCTCGTTCCGCGTAGTGCAGGCGCTGACCGCTGGTAAGCCGAGCTCAACGAACGGATCAGAATCCGATCCATCCGCACGTGATGCCGTCATCAGCCGCCCCAAGCCCGGGCGCGCTTTAAAGGCGCATCGACCATCAGTGGCAACGCCGCCCGGCGCGCCGCTTCCTCGTACGCATTGACGGCAAACGCGAAAACGGCCGGCAGCGCATTGGACGCCCCGAAATCCACGCCGTCATCGGTTTCGGGATACGGCAGATCGGACGGGCGCTGGAACAGCCCGAGCATCAGCGCGTCGTGCCGGCTTGCAAAGCCGAGATCGGCCAGCGCCTCGGCTTCGATGGCATGTAGCAGACGCCACGTGAGCGGCACCTGTTGGACGATATACCGCGCGGCGATGCTGCGCACGATATGTTCGAGATCGCGCGCGGCGGTCTGGTAGCGCAGCGCGGCGAGCGTTTGATCGGTAGGGTCGGCTTTCAGGTTGTTCATTCTCGGCTCCAATCGACACCCGATACTGTACAAACATACAGTATCGGGCGCAACCTGGCCGAACGGCCTATGCGCGGCGAAGCTCGCACCCACAGCGCGCCGAAATCCCATCAGCCGGCGCGCTAGCCGTGAATCACGATCAGCAGCGCTTTCGCTTCGCTCTTGCCGACGTTGCGGATCGCGTGCGGTTCGTCCGCGACGTAGCGCGCGGTGTCCGCGACCTTGAGCCGCCTGGTCGCGCCGGCCGCCTCGATTTCGATCGAGCCGTGCAACACGGTCAGATGCTCGCGCGTGCCGGGCTCGTGCGCGTTCGACACCAGCGCCCCGCCCGGCTGAAGCGTCAACTCGTACCACTCGAACTTGCCGGCCAACTCGATCGGGCCCCACACACGTAACTGGTATTTCGCGTCATGACCGCTTAGCGTAGGGATATCGTGCGGACCGGAAACGGCGATTGCTTCAGGTGCCTTCGGCGGCGCAAACAGCGAATCGAGGCTCACGCCGAGCGCGTTGGTCAGCCGCCACGCGACCGCGATCGTCGGATTGGCCTTGTCGCGCTCGATTTCCGACAACGTCGATTTGGACACCCCGGCCGCGCGCGACAGATCGTCGAGCGTCATGCGCCGTTCGGCGCGCAGCCGCTGAATCTGCTCGCCGACGCGCGGCGGCGCCGGACTCGCCGTGGTCAACGGTGCTGCCGCGGTAGCGGAGGTGACCACCGCTTTGGCCGCCGTGCGGCGTGTACCCGAACTTGCCATTTCCTGACCCATCGTTTAGAGTTGTTCGATATACCGGATTTTAGTTCGAAAAAACGAAAATATCCGATAAAGCTGATAGTCGACTATAACAGGCCGCTTTTCCCGCGCCCATCCGAACGCGGGCGCCATGACCCTCAGGAGTGCCGTTCATGCGTGACCAATACCTTGCCCATCTGCGCGGTACCCTCGAACAGATTCGCGCCGACGGTTTCTACAAGAGCGAGCGCGTGATCGCGAGTCCGCAGTCGGCCGACGTGCGGCTTGCCGATGGCAGCGATGTGCTGAACTTCTGCGCGAACAACTATCTCGGCCTCGCCAACGACGCGCGGCTGATCGAAGCCGCCAGGCAAGGCCTCGACAGCGACGGCTTCGGCATGGCGTCGGTGCGTTTCATCTGCGGCACGCAAACCGTGCACAAGCAACTCGAAGCGGCGCTCGCCGCGTTCCTGCAAACCGACGACTGCATTCTGTACTCGAGCTGCTTCGACGCGAACGGCGGACTGTTCGAAACGCTGCTCGACGAAAACGACGCGATCATCAGCGACGAGCTCAATCATGCGAGCATCATCGACGGTGTGCGGCTGTCGAAGGCGAAGCGCTTTCGCTACAGGAACAACGACCTCGCCGATCTCGAAGCGCGTCTGCAGGAAGCCGATGCGGCTGGCGCGCGCTTCAAACTGATCGCGACCGACGGCGTGTTCTCGATGGACGGCATCATCGCGAACCTCGCCGGCATCTGCGATCTGGCCGACAGGTACGGCGCGTTGGTGATGGTCGACGACTCGCATGCGGTCGGCTTCATCGGCGAACACGGCCGCGGCACGCCCGAGCATTGCGGAGTGATGGCGCGCGTCGACATCATTACCGGCACGCTCGGCAAGGCGCTCGGCGGCGCATCGGGCGGCTACGTCGCGGCGCGCAACGAGATCGTCGAGCTGTTGCGGCAGCGCTCGCGTCCGTATCTGTTCTCGAACACGCTGACGCCGAGCATTGCCGCGGCGTCGTTGAAGGTACTGGAATTGCTCGCTAGCGATGAAGGCGCGCAGTTGCGCGCGCGCGTGCGTGAAAACGGCGCGCACTTTCGCCGCGCGATGAGCGCGCTCGGCTTCACGCTCGTGCCGGGCGAACATCCGATCATTCCGGTGATGCTCGGCGACGCGCAACTCGCGGGACAGATGGCCGATGCGCTGCTGAAACAGGGCGTCTACGTGATCGGTTTTTCGTTTCCGGTCGTGCCGCGCGGCCGAGCGCGCATCCGCACGCAAATGAGCGCCGCGCACACGCCCGAACAGATCGATCGCGCGGTCGAGGCGTTCGCGCGGGTCGGCCGCGAGCTCGGCGTGATCCCGGCATAGTCCCGCGTGATTGAAACGGAGAAGCAGATGAAAGCATTGGCAAAACTCGAACGCGGACCGGGCCTCACACTGACCGACGTGAAGAAGCCCGAAGTCGGTCACAACGACGTGATGATCCGTATTAAGCGCACCGCGATTTGCGGCACCGACATTCATATCTGGAAGTGGGACGACTGGGCGCAAAAGACGATTCCGGTGCCGATGCACGTCGGCCATGAATACGTCGGCGAAATCGTCGAGATGGGGCAGGAAGTGCGCGGCTTTGCGATTGGCGATCGGGTGTCGGGCGAAGGCCACATCACCTGCGGCTTCTGCCGCAACTGCCGCGCGGGCCGCCGGCATCTGTGCCGCAACACGGTAGGCGTCGGCGTGAATCGCGAGGGCGCGTTCGCCGAATACCTGGTGATTCCGGCCTTCAACGCGTTCAAGATTCCGCCCGAAATCTCCGACGACCTCGCCGCGATCTTCGATCCGTTCGGCAACGCGACGCATACGGCGCTGTCGTTCAACCTCGTCGGCGAGGACGTGCTGATTACCGGCGCGGGGCCGATCGGCATCATGGCGGTCGCGATCGCGAAGCACGTCGGCGCGCGCAACGTCGTGATCACCGACGTCAACGACTATCGCCTCGAACTTGCGCGCAGGATGGGCGCGACGCGCGCCGTGAACGTGTCGCGCGAATCGTTGCGCGACGTGATGCACGACCTGCACATGGCCGAGGGCTTCGACGTCGGCCTTGAAATGTCGGGCGTGCCGAGCGCGTTTACGGGCATGCTCGAAGCGATGAACCACGGCGGCAAGATCGCATTGCTCGGCATTCCGCCCGCGCAAACCGCGATCGACTGGACCCAGGTGATTTTTAAAGGCCTTGAAATCAAGGGCATTTATGGGCGCGAGATGTTCGAGACCTGGTACAAGATGGTCGCGATGCTGCAAAGCGGGCTCGATCTGTCGCCGATCCTCACGCACCATTTCAAGGTCGACGATTATCAGCAGGCTTTCGCGACGATGCTCTCCGGCGAGAGCGGCAAGGTGATTCTCGACTGGACCGCTGCCTGAGCGAGGACGGCGTAGTTCGATGTGCCGACGCCCGCATCGCGCTTACGCGCCTGCGGGCGTTTTCACGAACTCGGCCTGGATGCGCACGTGAACATCGTCGCCGACGGCGGGATACCAGGTAGCGAGACCGAACTTCGCGCGGCTGAAATGACCGTCCGCGGAAAAGCCGAGCGTGTCTTTCTTCGTCAGCGGATCGGGCGCAAAGCCGTTGAAGGTTACGTCGAGCGTGACCGGCTGCGTGACGTCGCGGATCGTCAGGTCGCCGCTCAGCGTGCCGCGCGCTTCGCCGGTGCGCTCGAAACGCGTGCTCGCGAAGCGGATCTGCGGATAGCGCGCGACGTCGAGCATGCTGTCGCCTTTCACCATCTTGTCGAGCAGCGGCACGTTCGTGTCGATGCTCGCGGCGTCGATCACGACCGACGCCGTACTGCGCTCAAGGCCGCCGTCGTTCCAGTCGAGCTGCCCCTGCTTGCGATCGAAACGCATCGTGAAGCGCGTGTATTTGAAGTGATCGATATCGAACGTGATGCTCGTATGGTCCGGATCGATCTCGTAGCGCCCAGGCGGCACGCGCGCTTCGTTCTGACTGACCGAATGCGTGAGCACCTGGATCGGCGTGCAGGCCATCGCGCTTAACAGCGTTGCGCCGAGCAGCGCGCGTATCCACGTGGTGCGAACGGAGGATAGGTTCATCGAAGCGATTCCGGTTGAGCGGTGGACCAGCGATTCCCACCAAGATAGCAGCAAGCGTATTCAGCGCGCGGAAGCTCGAAGAAAAACTTGACGAAGGAGAATGATCGTTCTACCTTTCGTCGATGACACGCGAGACCACCCCGACCGATCCGAACGACCCGGCCCAGCCCGGCACTGCGCGCGAGCGGCTGCTCGATGCCGCCGAGGCGCTCATTTACGCCGGCGGCATCCATGCAACCGGCGTCGATGCAATCGTGCGGCAGTCCGGCACCGCGCGCAAAAGCTTCTACACGCATTTCGAATCGAAAGACGCGCTGGTCGCAGCCGCGCTCGAACGGCGCGACGAGCGCTGGATGAACTGGTTTATCGCTGGCACGCAACGACGCGGCAACAGCGCGCGCAAACGCCTGCTCGGCATGTTCGACGTGCTGCGCGACTGGTTCGCATCGGCGGATTTTCATGGCTGCGCGTTTCTGAGCGCGGCCGGTGAAATCGAATCCGCCGACGATCCGATCCGCGTCGTCGCGCGCAAACACAAGGCCCGGCTGCTCGATTTCGTGCGCGCCGAATGCGATGCGTTTGTGGCGGAAGCGCAAATCGATGCGCGTCGCGCGGCGCCGCTCGCGCGGCAATGGCTCGTGCTGCTCGACGGCGCGATCGCGGTGGCGCTCGTGAGCGGCGAAGCCGATGCGGCGCTCGACGCGCGGACGGTAGGCAAAACCTTGCTCGATGCGGCAGCGAGACCCGCCGCCACCAAACGGCCGCCATCCCGGCGCACCACGACCTGACTGAGGAGCCGTCATGACCGATACGATCGAAACCCGTCCGCCGCTGCCGCCGTTTACGTGCGACACCGCGATCCAGAAAGTGCGCGCCGCGGAAGACGCATGGAACACGCGCGAACCCGAGCGCGTTTCGCTCGCCTATACGACGGATAGCGTGTGGCGCAATCGCGCCGAATTCGTGCATGGCCGCGCGCAGATCGTCGGCTTTTTGCGCCGCAAGTGGGCGAAGGAGCTCGACTATCGGCTGATCAAGGAGCTGTGGGCGTTTACCGACAACCGCATCGCGGTGCGCTTCGCATACGAATGGCACGACGATTCGAACAACTGGTTCCGCTCGTACGGCAACGAGAACTGGGAGTTCAACGAGCATGGTCTGATGGCGCGTCGCCACGCGAGCATCAACGATCTGCCGATCCGTGAAGCCGACCGCTTGTATCGCTGGCCGCTCGGCCGGCGGCCCGACGATCATCCCAGCCTGTCCGATCTCGGTCTGTAGACGTTGCTGCCACGTTCATCGCCGACGGCGCGCTCGATGCGCGCCGCGAACTTCTTCACCGCTTGTTCATCACGTCGCCATAGGTTCTCCGTTATCGTGGCGGTTCCGGCTGCGGGGGCCCGTCGCCTGCCCGGTCGGCCGAGCCAGTCCTCAACAGCGACCGCGCGGCTTCAGGTACAGTGCGCGACGGGCGGCACGCGAATCACCAGAACACCATGACACCGGCGCTCGACCGGTGACGGAGAAGAAATGCACTTCAGGCAGATGAACAGGAACATCCGACGCGCCTCGGTGGCGCTTTTCGCAAGCTTCGCGGCGGTCTCCGCGGCGCACGCGGGCAACTGGTGTGACGGCGGTGTATGGGTTGACGCGATGCTCGGCTCGTATCACATCAATCCCGATCCGGATACGCACTTCGAGCAGTTCAATCCTGGGCTTGGCGTCGAGTGCTGGCTGAACAACCAGTGGGCGCTGACGGCCGGCGGCTTTCGCAACTCGCTGCGTCGGCCGTCCTACTACGGTGGCGGCATATGGGCGCCGGAGTTCGCGCATTGGGGCATCGTGCGGATCGCGGCGATCGGCGGGATCATCTCCGGCTACAACTACGGCAACTGGGGCCTTGGGAGCAATCACACGATCGGGCCCGTGGTCGCGCCGATCGTGATGGTTGACTACAAGCGCGTCGGCGCGAACTTCATCATCATTCCGCCGATCCCATCGGATCACCTGCCCTTTACGATCGGTTTTCAGCTGAAGGTAAAGTTCTGACAGAGTTGTCAGCAATGAGGGCGATCGCCCTCAGGTGAGGTTTTTCGGGAGCCGACGGCTCCCGCTTCGCCAGCATCGACCGATTGTCGTGGGCGCGAGGCCTCGTATGCGAGGCTGATCTCCTGGAACTCCTCACTGTTGCGTGCCAGCGTCATTCGCTCGACTCCTGGAAATCCTCACCATCTGGAAGTCCTCACCTCAACGGTCGCGCTTCGGTTTCCAGCCCCCCATTTCGTCCCGCGCGCCGCTCCCGTAAATCCTCACCCTAGCACCACCTCCTGGAACTCCTCACCATTGGCGCGTCGCGCGAGCCGGGCGTCGCCCATGCACGCCATTCATATCGACCATTTTTGGCTCGAATTTGACCGCGTTTATCGCCGCTCATATCGTGCAGTCATGTCGTCCGGATGTGATTCGCCCCGCTGCGCAAGCCATCGTCATGCGGGAACTTAATCTTCGTTCTCCCTGAGCCATGAACTCTGACGCCATGAATTCCGATCTGAGCGCTCCGCCCGGATCACGCCGATCCGCCGCCGTGGCGGGCGGCGTACGACGCGCGGTCACGACCGCCGTGCTCGGTCAAATCCTCGAATGGTATGACTTCTTTCTGTACGGAACGGCCGCGGCGCTCGTATTCGGCAAGCTGTTCTTCCCCGTCGGCAGCGATCCGCTCACCGGCACCATCGCTGCGTTCGGCGGCTTCACGGTCGGCTTCATCGCGCGGCCGATCGGCGGTGTGCTGTGCGGACATCTCGGTGACCGCTACGGACGCAAGCTGGTGACGATGCTGACGCTGTTCGCGATGGGCACGGCCACGATGTTGATGGGCGTGCTGCCTACCTATCAGCAGATCGGCCTCGCCGCGCCGGCGCTGCTCGTGTGTCTGCGCATCGTGCAGGGGCTTGCCGCGGGCGGCGAATGGAGCGGCAGCATCCTGCTCATTCACGAGAACGCGCCGCAATCGAAGCGCGGCGCGCTTGCCGCATGGAGCCCGTGCGGGGCGGCGCTCGGCTTCGTGCTGTCGACCGGCGCGTTTCTGGTGGTGCAGAACCTGTCGTCTTCTGATTTCCTGAGTTGGGGCTGGCGCATTCCGTTCCTCTGCAGCGCCGCTCTCGTCGCACTCGGCTTGTGGATGCGCCGCTCGGTGGGCGAAAGTGCCGCGTTCGCTCGAGCGAAGGCAGCGCGTCACGAGAGCCGCATGCCGGTGATCGAAGCATTGCGGCAATGTCCTCGCGAAGTGCTGACGATCTTCGGTCTGCGCTTCGGCGAAGGCGGTGCGTCGTACATCTTCTTCGCGTTCTCGATCGCATATGGCCAGTTCCTCGGCGTGAAGTCGAGCTGGATCCTCGGCGGCCTGACTCTTTCGATGCTGCTGATGATTCCGTTCTCGCTGTTCTTCGGCTACCTGACCGACAGGGTTGGACGCAAGCCCGTGTATCTCGCGGGCGCGATCGCGACGATGCTGGTCGCGGGGCCGTACTTTGCGCTGCTCGGCTCCGGCGAATACTGGAAAGTGATCACGGCCCTCGTGCTGGCGAACAGCGTCACGCTGGGCATCCTCGAAGGCGCGCAGCCCGCGTTCATCAGCGAACTGTTGCCGGTGCATCTGCGCTTCTCGGGGCTCGGCATCGGGCGCGAAATCGCCTCGGTGCTCGGCGGCGGCCTGTCGCCGATGATCGCCACGGCGCTGCTCATGCACTATCGCAGCGCGACGCCGGTCGCTCTGTATCTCGGCGCGCTCGGCCTGATCACCGTGATCGCCACACTGCTCGCCCGGGAGACCTATCCGAAAGCGATGCGCATCAAAGCGTGTCAGGAAGCCGAATGACATCGTTCACATCATTGGATCAGGAGGTAACGCGCATGCACGCCGTTCATACCGCCCGCGCCCGCGCTTGCACCGCCGACGCACGCATCATCGATACGCAGGACGACTACCCCGAATACACGGGCCCGTTGTCGCTCGATGAACTCATCATCGAAGTCGAGCGTCGCCGCGACGAGTTCGATGCGGTTTCACACGTCCCGCGCGACATGATCGCGAAGATGAAGCGCGCGGGCATTTTCCGCGCGAGCACGCCGAAACGCTTCGGCGGCGACGCGCTGCCGCCACCGCAGTTTCTGGCGATGCTCGAGCGCATCGCGATCGTCGATGGTTCGACCGCATGGGTCGCGGCCTTTGGCTCCGCGAACACGTACCTTGCGTCGCTGCCGGTCGAGACCCAGGCTCGTCTCTACGCGTCCGGTCCGGACCAGGTTTTCGCGGGCGGCTTGTATCCGCTACAACCGGCCGAGCGCGCGCCCGGCGGCTACCTCGTGTCGGGTCAATGGCGCTTCGCGAGCGGCTGCAAGGGCGCGGACTGGATCGGCGTCGGTATCGGCGGCGCACCCGGCAAGCTCGGCGACGCGAACGCGGGCAAGCCGTTCACGGCCGTATTTCCCGCAAGCGAAGTCGAGATCGTCGATAACTGGAACGTGGTCGGCATGCAGGGCACCGGTAGCCACGATCTGCGCTTGAAAAACAAGTTCGTCGACGAACAGTGGACCTTCGTGCGCGGCGGTGTGCCGCTGATCGACGAGCCGCTCTACCGGTACCCCGCTGTCGCGTATCAGGCGCAAGTGCATGCGGCGGTCAACCTCGGGCTCGCGCGCGCGGCGCTCGACCTGCTGGCCGGCATGTCGGGCGTGACTAAAACGACGACCGGCGCGCCGCGTCTTGCCGACCGCGCGTACTATCGCTCGGACCTCGCGCAGGCCGAAGCGAATCTGCGCAGCGCGCGCGCGTTCTTCTTCGAGTCGGCGCAAACGTCGTGGCGCACGATCATGGCGGGCGACCCCGTGTCGCCCAGCGAAGCCAATCTGCTACGGCTCTCCGCCACGCATGCCGCGCACACGTGCGCCGAGGTGGTCATGCAGGCGTACAAGCTGGCGGGCATCGGTGCGATCTATCGCGAGAGCCGTATGCAGCGGATGGTGCGCGATTCGATCGTCGTCACGCAGCACGCGTTTCTCGGCGAGGGGACGTACGACGCGTCGGGCGCGCTGTTCGTCGGTATTGCGCCGGTCACACCCTATCCCTGAGCGACGAAGGAGCGACTGCCATGACGCACGACGAAACGCGCACGCACTTCCGCAACGCGATGGCTCGCCTCGGCGCGGCCGTCAACATCATCACGACCGATGGTCCGCGCGGGCGCTGCGGCATCACCGCGAGCGCGGTCTGTTCGGTGACCGATACGCCGCCGACCATGCTGGTGTGCATCAATCGATCGAGCTATGTGCATGACGTGCTGCACGAAAACGCGAACGTGTGCATCAACATCGTCGGCGCGAACTGCCAGGACCTGGCGCGCGTGTTCGCGGGCATCACGGGTTGCTCGATGGACGCGCGTTTCGATCAGTGCGCATGGCAGCCGGGCGCGCTCGGCATTCCCGTTCTTGGCGACGCGCTCGCGAGTCTCGAAGGACGGATCGTCGACAGCAAAACGGTGGGCTCGCACTCGGTGATGTTCGTGCGGATCGAGCGCATCGCCACACACGATGACGGCGACGGCCTCGTCTACTTCGGCAGGCAGTTCCACCGGCTTGCGCGTTCCGGGGATGCTGCTTGCGAGGCAGCGTGACGATGCAGGTCTGCCTCTTTCTCACCGCCACGTGCGGCACGTGCGACATGCGGCAGCCGCTGACGGACACGCCCGCATTGCTGCGGGCCGCCACGCAGGTCGCGGGGCTGCGCAAGCTGATCGTGCATGAGCCGATCGCGGGGGAGGTCGATGCGTGTCTCGCGCCGGCGGCGGATGCGCCGTCCTGCGTGCTGCAATGGTACTTCGACGAACTCGCGCCGCTCGAAACCGCACTCGAGCCCGACGGCACGATCGTGCAAGCGTTGCAGTCGACGATGCGAGCCGAACTTAAAGCGCAAACATTTTCGCAGCAGCTGATGGCCGTGCGTACCTTTGCTCCGCCGCATGCTGCGTCGGTTGAACCGAGCGCGCAACGCTGCACCTATCTGGTCGCGTACGAAGGCGTCGCGCAAGACTTCAACGCATGGCTCACGCACTATCTCGCGCATCATCCGCCGTTGATGCTGCAATTGCCCGCGCTGCGCGAGCTGGAGATCTACACGCGCATCGACAGTCGCAGCGGCTTGCCGTTCGCGCACGCGAGCGCGATGCAACGCAACAAGGTCGTGTTCGACGATGCGACCGCGCTCACCGATGCGCTCGGCTCGCCGGTGCGTGATGCGATGCGCCGCGACTTCCACGCGCTGCCGGCGTACAGCGGGGCGACGCCCCATTTTGCAATGCGCAGCATCTACGGTAACCTCGCGGCATGCTGACCAGCGCGTCGCGCGGCCAGCGACAAGCCTTCGTTTGCGAGAGCTGCGCATGAACAAGCTGAATCTCGGCGTCGCCGATCTGAATCTTCTGCGCGTTTTCCTCGCGATCTGGGACCTGCGCAGTCTGACGGCGGCCGGCGATCGGCTTGGCCTCACGCAACCCGCGGTCAGTCATGCGCTGCGCCGTCTGCGCACTCTGTTCGAAGACCCGCTGTTCGCGCGCACACCCAGCGGCATGGTCCCCACCGATGCGGCGTACCGCCTCTATCCGCCGCTCGCGCAAGCGTTCGCGATCATCAACGAAGCCGTGCAGCAGCTGGCGAAGTTCGAACCGTCGAGCGCTCGGCGCGTGTTTCGCGTGTCGATGTCGGACATGTCGGAGTTCTATTTCTTGCCGCCGCTCGCCGCGCTGCTCGATCGCGAAGCGCGCGGCATCCGCATCGAGGTCACCAACGTGCCGGTCGAGTCTGTCAGCGCGGCGATGCGCGCTGGCGAAATCGATCTCGCGCTCGGCTACGTGCCGGGTCTCGACGCGGGCTGCGTGAGCCAGACGCTGTTCGTCGACGAGCACGTGTGCGTGGTGCGCGCGGGTCATCCGTTGCGCAAGACCAAGCCGAGCCGCGAAGATCTGACCGCGCTGCGCTACGTCTACGCGAGCACGAATGCGACCGGGCATCGGATGGTAGAGCAATGGCTCGACGAGTTGAACCTGAAGCGCGATGTCGTGCTGCGGCTGCCGCATTTCGTCGTCGCTCCCGAGATCGTGACGAATACCGATCTTGCCGTGATCTTTCCGAAGAGCATCGCGAAGCGCTTCAACCGCGGCAAGGCTTTCCGGATTCTGCCGCTGCCGTTTTCGCTGCCGCCGATCGAAATCCAGGTGCATTCGCACACGCAGTTCGCGGCGGACCCCGGCATCGCGTGGCTGCGCGAGACCATCCATGCGATGTTTCATCAGCCGGCAGGCTGAGCTTGCCCCCAGGTGCCCGACCACGCCGGGCATATTAGCTGCACTGATACCCGCCCTGCTTTTCGGCTAATTTGACGCGGCTATCTGTCGCCTCGACACTGCATATCGTGCGAAGCCTGTTTGACAGGCCGCAATCCCCTCAATTCAGAAGCGAGCTGACATGTCCTCCGTTCAATCCCCGATCGCGGCCGCGCGCGCCACGGCAGAGTCGGATCGCGCACTCAGGAAAATCATCATTGCGTCGGTGGCCGGCAACGCGATGGAGTGGTACGACTTTTTCGTGTACGGCACCGCGGCTGCGCTCGTGCTCGGGCAACTGTTCTTTCCCGCGCACGCGGACCCGTTGATCGGCACGATCGGGGCGTTTGCCGCGTTTGCGATCGGCTTCGTCGCGCGTCCGCTGGGCGGCATCGTGTTCGGGCATATCGGCGACCGCTATGGACGCCGCGCGTCGCTCGTCTGGACGCTGCTGATCATGGGCTTTGCGACCTTCGGCATCGGGCTGTTGCCGACCTATGAGCACGTCGGTCTGGCCGCCCCCGCGGCGCTCGCCGGATTGCGCTTGCTGCAAGGCATCGCGTCGGGCGGCGAATGGGGCGGCGGCGTGCTGATGATCAGCGAAAATGCGCCGCCCGAAAAGCGCGGTTATTTCGCGGCGTGGAGTCAACTCGGCGTGGGCGGTGGCTTCGTGCTGTCGGCGGGCGCGTTCCTCGCGGCGCAAGCGTTGCCGCACGATCAGTTCATTGCGTGGGGATGGCGTCTGCCGTTTCTCGCGAGCATTCTGATTTTTGCGCTCGGCGTGTACATTCGCCACAACCTGCCGGAGAGCCGCGACTTCGAGAATGCGGAAAAAGCCGGCAAGACCACGCACATGCCGGTGCTCGAAGCGATCAAGCGTCATCCGAAAGAGATCCTGATGGCGATGGGTCTGCGGGTCGCCGAAAATGGCGGCGCTTATATCTTTCTCGCGTTTTCGCTCGTGTACGGCAAGTTCGTCGGCATTTCGAATTCGGTGATGCTGACAGGCGTGATGCTCGCGATGGTCGTCGAAATGGGCGCGATGCTCGCGTGGGGCAAACTGTCGGATCGCATCGGGCGCAAGCCGGTGTATATGATCGGCGCGGTGTCGCTCGCGGTGATGGCGTTCCCGTTCTTCTGGCTGCTCAACGCGCAGTCCACGCCGCTGATCTGGCTCGCGCTCGTGCTGGGCACGGCCGTCTGCCACGGGGCGATGATCGGCACGCTGCCCGCACTCGTCGGCGAACTGTTCAGCACCGAGGTCCGTTATTCCGGCGTGGCGCTGGGTCACGAAGTCGCGTCGATCTTCGCGGGCGGCCTGTCGCCGCTGATCGCCACCGCGCTGCTCGCGCACTATCAGGCCTACTGGCCCGTGGCCGTGTTCCTGATCGTGCTCAGCCTGATCACTGTCGTGACGCTGAAGTTCACGCACGAAACGCGTCAGCAGTGATGCTTCGCCTGCCTGTCGTGGAAGCCTTCGAACGATTAGGGCGCGCGCGGATGGTTCGCCACGGACCGCGCAGTCTGAGCTAACGGAGTGCGGTAACATGGCGCTCCCACCCAGACGCGGTTCGCATGTCAGCGCATGAAAGTCGACACCACCACCGTTCGTCTGATCGTCGCGATGGTCGAGGAGGGCAGCATCTCGCGGGCGGCCAACCGGCTGGGGCTCGCCGTGGCGGCGGCATCGCGGCGCGTGACGGATCTCGAGGAGCAGCTCGGCACGAAGCTCTTCAGGCGCGTGCCACACGGTGTGGAAGTGACCGAATCCGGCAGCAAGTTGCTCGGCTATCTGCAGCAGGTCGACACACTGGTGGACCGGCTCGCAAGCGAGGCGCAGGCGCTCGTGAGCGGGTTCGATGGACGCATCGTCATCGGCGCGCCGAAAGCCGTGATCATTGAGTTTCTCGCCGCGGACATCGCCGCAATCCAGAATACCTATCCGGGCATCTCGCTGAAGGTCATCGAGGAGAACAGCCGCATCGTTCAGCAGATGCTGCGCGACAAGATGATCGACATCGGCATCTACGAAAGAAAGAGCGGCTTTCTCGACCTGCCGCAAATGCGCTACCGCGAGGACCAACTGGTGCTCGTGTATAGTCGCGCACATTTCGCCGTTGATCCACAGCCCGTTGCGCTCGACGCATTGCTCGAGCTCCCGCTCGTCAGCCTCGGCAAGGGCTCGGCGATCCTTGCCGCCGTGCAACGCGCGTTTCGCAGCCGCGGCCGCCGCTTCGATTGCGACTATCTGGTCAACGGATTCGACACGATGCTCGCCATCGTGCGCCATGGGCTCGGCGTCGGTCTGATGCCGCCCGACGTGCTGCTCAGCTTCCATCCCGAGGACGGCCTCGGCGTCGCCGAACTCGCGGGCGACTGGCATCAGCGTAGCTACGTGTTGTCTTGCGTGGAAGGACATGCGCAGGCGCAGACGCTGCGCCACATCGAGGCCGCGCTCATCGCCGGACGGCGCGTGGCCGGGCGCTGACGCGCGACGGCCACAGTGCCGCCGGTCGACACGCTCGACCGCCAGGCAAACCCCCTTCGTCTTTTGCGAAACCAGGTATGACCGTCGCGTTCTTGCGGTGGCACCCTCGCGTGCGCCACAGTTGACGCACGCTAACAGGTGCCGCAACGGCCGGCCGCGATTTGCGCTTCGCGCTTCGCGCGACAGCGGCCCGGCCGAAAAAACAGGAGACGACATGACGCAAAGCCACGCACAAACACCATCCAGCGACGACGCGGACACGGACAACCGGCCATCGCCGCTGCAGGGCATCCGTGTGCTCGACGTCAGCCAGGTGATGGCCGGCCCGTTCGCCTGCATGATGCTCGCCGATCTCGGCGCGGACGTCATCAAGATCGAACCCCTCGAAGGCGACCAGACGCGCGGCGCCATGGGCTTCAAGATGAAAGGCCCGGACAGCATGGGCTTTCTCAACATGAACCGCAACAAGCGCTCGGTCGCGCTGGACCTGAAGACCGATGAAGGGCGCGAGTTTTTCTACCAGTTGGCCAAGACCGCCGACGTAATCGTCGAGAACTATCGGCCCGGCGTGGTTCAGCGGCTGCGGATCGACTACGAGACGATGCGCGAAATCAACCCGAAGATCGTCTACGCGAGCATCTCGGGCTTCGGACAGAGCGGCCCGTGGTCGCAGCGCCCCGGCTTCGACCTGATGGCGCAGGCCATGTCCGGCGTCATGAGCGTGACGGGCTACAAAGGCGGCAAGCCCGTGAAGGCCGGCGTGCCGGTGGCGGACATCGGCTGCGCGCTGTTCGCCGTGTACGGCGTGCTTTCCGCTTATATCGGCGCGCAGAAGACCGGGCAGGGGCAACACATCGACGCCTCGCTGTTCGATTCGGCGATGGCCTTCTCGATCTGGGACATGTCGGATTACTGGGGAACGGGGGTCGAGCCGACGCCGCTCGGCACCAGCAACAAGATGAGCGCGCCGTATCAGGCCGTGAAGGCGCGCGACGGTTACTTCGTGATGGGCGCAACCAACCATAAGCTGTGGTCGCGTCTTTGCGACCTGCTGGAGCGGCCCGATCTGCTCGCGAATCCCGAGTTCGAGACCGTTTCGCTGCGCCTGAAAAACCGTGAGGCGCTGATCGAATCGCTCGAGACGTCGTTCGGCCAGCGCGACTGCGAGGAATGGATCGAAACGATGCTGGCCGCGGGCATTCCCGCCGGACCGATCCTGTCTTATCCGCAAGCCTTCGGCAGCGAACATGCGCAGTATCGCCGCATGTGCATGGAGATCGACCATCCGGTTGAGGGCAAGGTCAAGAACATCGGGTTTCCGGTGAAGATGCTCGGAACGCCGCAGCGCGTGCGACGCCATCCACCGCGCCTGGGCGAGCACAACGACGAGCTTTATGCAGAGATCAACGGGGCCGCGAAATGAGCGAAGCGGCCAGTGAGAAAGTCAGGCTCGAACGTCTGACGGAGTCGGTCGCGCAGATCGTGATCGACCGCCCCGAGCGGCACAACGCAATGTCGATTCCGATGTACGAGACCTTGCTGGCACTGTTCGACCAGTGCCGCGCGGACGAAACGGTGCGTTGCATCATTCTGCGCGGCGCGGGCGGCAAGTCCTTCATTTCGGGCACCGACATCGATTACTTCCGCGACTTCACGGCAGGCAGCCAAGGTGTCGAGTACGAAGCGCTCGTCGAATGGGTGATCGGCGCAGTCGAGCGCATTCCGGTGCCCACCGTCGCCGCGATCGACGGTTGGGCCGTGGGCGGCGGACTCGCTATCGCGACCGCGTGCGACTTCCGAGTCTGTGCGGACGGTTCGCGCTTCGGCGCGCCGATCGCGAAGACGTTATCGAACACGCTGTCGTCGCGCAATCTCGCGCGGCTCGTCGCGGCATTCGGCGTGCCGCGCGTGAAGAAGATGCTGCTGCTCTCCGATTTCGTCGGCGCCGCCGAAGCGCACGCGTGCGGCTATGTGTACGAGGTGACAGCGAAAGAACAGGTCGGCAGCGCGGCATGCGCGCTTGCCGAACGGCTCGTTGCGCTATCGCCCGTCACGCAGCATGCGGTCAAGGAGAGCTTGCGGCGCATCGTGATCGACCAAAGCCTCGAAGACGAGGATCTGATCGAGGCGGTGTACGGCAGCCAGCGGTTCCGCGACGCCGTCGCGGCATTCGGCTCGGGGGCGCCGAAGGGCTGAGCGTCCTGCGCTGCACGCGTAATGGCAGCGCTTCACCCAAAAAATAAATGACATCTGGAGGACGACACATGAAACGCCTGTCGCTGAAGGCCACCACCACCGTGCTGGTGATGCTGTGCCTGATGTATTTCATCACCTATGTGGATCGCGTCAACATCAGTACGGCAGCCGGGCAGTTCAAGAGCGAGCTCGGCCTGAGCAATACGCAGCTCGGCATCATCTTTTCGGCATTCGCGTATCCGTACGTCATCTTCCAGTTTATCGGCGGATGGGTGAGCGACCGCTTCGGAGCGCGCCGCACGCTGCTCGCGTGTGCGGCAATCTGGGCCGTGGCGACCGCGCTGACCGGCATGGCAGGCGGTTTCGCTTCGCTGATCGCGGCGCGGCTGCTGCTCGGTCTGGGCGAAGGCGCGACGTTTCCAGCCTCGACGAGCGCTATGGCCTCGTGGATCGCTCGTGACAAGCGCGGCATGGCACAGGGCATCACGCACTCGTCCGCGCGGTTGGGCAACGCTATCGCACCGATGCTGGTCGTCGCGCTGATGACCGCCCTCAACTGGCGCTTATCGTTCTATCTGCTCGGTGCAATGAGCGCCGTCTGGCTGGTCCTCTGGTATCTGACCTATACGGAGCGCCCCGTCGATCACCCGCGCATCACGCGCGCGGAACTGGATAAACTGCCGCCTCCTACGACGCGTCCGGTCGATCCGCGTGGCACGTGGATGCGCCTTTATAAACGGATGGCACCGATCTCGGCGGTGTACTTCTGCTACAACTGGATCCTGTGGCTGATGCTCGACTGGATGCCGCTGTACTTCATGCATACGTTCCACCTGAACATCAAGAAGGCCGTGGTGTTCACATCGGGCGTGTTCGTGGCGGGCGTGATCGGCGATCTCGTGGGCGGCATGGTAAGCGACCGCCTGTTGCGCAGGACCGGCAACGTCAAGCGCGCGCGCAGTCATCTCGTGGCCGTGTGCATGGCGCTGACCGCGCTGTCGCTGGTTCCCGTCGTGCTGCTACACGATCCGATGATTTCCCTGATCTTCCTTGGCGCGGCGATGTTCTTCAACGAAATGAACATCGGCCCGATGTGGGCGATCCCGATGGACGTCGCCTACGACCGCTCGGGCACGGCCAGCGGCATCATGAGCGGCACCGGCTTCACTGCCGCGATCGTGAGCCCGGTCATCGCCGGGTTAGTCGCTGATCGCTTGCACAGCTGGGATCTGACGTTCGTGCTGTCGATCGGCGTCATGATCTTCGGCATCATGCTGAGCTTCTTCATGAGGCCGAACGTGCCGTTTTCGAACGACGCGGCGCAGCCGTCCGGCGGCTCGCAACGCAAGGAGGGGGATGCGCTGTCGGGCGCTTGACATATCGGAACAAAATAAACGGCATTGATGTCATCGCAGCTTTTTAACCTATTTTGCTTATTCGATGCGGGGCGCTAATCTCGGCATATCGTCCCCCCAGGAACACATCGGAAGGCAATCATGCAGGCGCAATCCCTGAAGGTTCGGGTCGACGCGTTGCGCGACGAAGCGCACGGCGTCCGCTCGTTCAGCATTTCGCGGCTCGATGGGCTGCCGTTCGAGCGTTACGAACCCGGCGCCCATATCGACGTCACGAGTCCTTCCGGCGTCACGCGGCAATATTCGCTGTGCGGCGACCCGGAACGTCTCGACTCGCAGATATTCGCGGTGAAGAAGGAAGAGCAATCGCGCGGCGGCTCGCGTTCGCTTCATGAAGAGGTGAGCGTCGGCACCGAGTTGTCGGTCGGCGCGCCGCGCAATCTTTTTCGCCTCGAAGAAGGCGCGGGCGAGCACATTCTGATGGGCGCGGGCATCGGCATTACGCCGTTGCTGTCGATGGCTTATCGGCTCGCCGCGCGGCAGGCGCGCTTCACGCTGCACCATTTTGCGCGCAGCGAAGCGCATGCGGCGTTCATGACGCTGCTCACGCGCGAGCCGTTCGCGCGGCACGTGAAGCTGCATTTCGGTGTGCAGCCCGACGAGCTAAAACCCGCGCTCGATGCGTGTCTGCGCGATGCAGGCGCGAACGCGCATGTCTACACGTGCGGTCCGTCGCCGTTCATGGATCTCGTTGTCGCGAGTGCCCGGCAACGCCTGCCCGCGGACGCGATTCATCTCGAACGCTTCAAGGCGGAGACCGCGCCGGCGCCCGCGGCTGACGCGTCGCTCAAAAGCTTCGACGTGCAATTGGCGAGTAGCGGTCAGACGGTGCGGGTCGATGCGAGCACGTCGATCGTCGCTGCGCTCGCGTCGATCGGCATCGAAGTGGACACGTCGTGCGGCGAAGGCGTGTGCGGCACCTGCATGGTCGATGTGATCAGCGGCGAGCCCGAACATCGCGATCACTGCCTGAGCAAGGCCGAGCGCGCGAGCAATAGCGTGATCTGCTGTTGCGTGTCGCGCTCGCGAACCCCCGTGCTCGTGCTCGATCTCTGATTCACTTACGCGCAATCACATCTTCTCGAAGCCGGCGAGGATCTCGGCGATGAGGCCGCGCATCCACGCAATGCCTTCGTCTTCATGGAAGTGCTCGTGCCAGTGCATCGTCACGGCGGCCTTCGGCAGCGGCACCGGCAGTGCGTAGATCCGGAACGCGTCGCCGCGATTGAGGATATGCGCGAGCCGTTCAGGCAGCGTCGCGAACAGATCCGTCGCGGCCAGCACACCGGGCACCGCGACGAAGTGCGGCAACGCGAACGCGATATTGCGGCCGACGCCTTGCGCGCGCAGCGCATCGTCGAGCGCATGGTGGCTATGTTCGAGCGAGCGCACCTGGATGTGCGAAGCGGCGAGAAACCGTTCGAGCTTCAGCGTGTCACCGCTCGGCAGGTCGCGGCGCTTGCGCGTCATGCACACATACGACTCTTCGAACAGCAGGCTATGCCGCGTGCGCGGCAGCAGCGACGGCAGATTGCCGATCGCGAAGTCGAGCCGGCTCGAACGTAGCGCCTCCTCGATCTCCTCTACGGGCAACGGCTCGACAACCAGCTTCACGCGCGGCGCAGACTTTTGCAGCGCCGCGCACAGCGCGGGCAGATACGCCATCTCGCCCGCATCCGATAGCGACAGACGAAACGTGCGCGTGCTCGTCGTCGGATCGAAACGTTCCGCGTAACGCAGCGCCTGACGCACGGTGTCGAGTGCGTGGCCGACGATCTCCGCGAGTTCGAGCGCGACGGGCGTCGGCTGCATGCCCGCACGCGTGCGGATGAACAGTGGGTCGTCGAACATCGAGCGCAGACGGCCGAGCGAGTAGCTGACCGCGGGCTGCGACAGCGCGAGGCGTTCGCCCGCCCTCGTCAGGCTGCGCTCCTCGACGATCGCCTGAAACACCCTCAGCAGATTGAGATCGACGTGGTCGATAGAAGTCATGGCCGGCTCTTGTGATATCAGCCGGATTTATCCGGCGACCTGTTTTTAATCGATTTGACGCATGATCGTCGCAAAGCGAGACTGATGTCAACGAGAGGATGCGCCAATGTGTGGCACGTGGCTTCACGCGTCGACGTGCATCTTCATTTCAACCACGCAACCGTCCCCCGCACACGATGAGTACGCCGACCTATCAAACCATCGACACCCGCGCTTTAGCCAGGCGCGCCGAGGCCGATCGCATCGCCCCTTCGCTCTACTACGATCCCGAGCTGTTCGAAGTCGAACTCGAGCGCATTTTCTACAAGACGTGGATCTGGGTCGCGCATGACAGCGAGTTGCCGAAGCCCGGCGATTTCATCACGACGACGATGGGCCGGCAGCCGGTCATCGTCGTGCGCGACAAGAGCGGCGCGGTCAACGTGCTGCAAAACCGCTGCCGTCATCGCGGCGCGACCGTGTGCGAGGAGCACAAGGGCAATGTGAAGGGCTTCACGTGTCCGTATCACAGCTGGTCGTATGCGCTTGACGGCACGTTGCGCGCGCTGCCGTACGGCGACGGTTACGAAGGCGTATGCGAGAAGGGCGATCTGCCGCTGAAGAAGCTGCGCGTGGGCGTTTATCAAGGCCTGATCTTCGCGAGCTTCAACGAAACGATCGAACCGCTCGAAGACTTCCTCGGCGGCGCGAAGCCGTGGATCGATCTGTTCATGAAGCAGGGCGCGGGCTATCCGATCAAAGCGAACGGCGAGCACAAGTTCAAGTTCAAGGGCAACTGGAAGATCCAGCTCGAGAACACGACGGACCTATACCACTTCCCGGTCGTGCACAAGTCGTGGATGAAGTCGATCGACGACGAGACCGCCGCCGCGATCACGAGCTTCATGACGAGCGATCAGGCGTTCTGCCGCTCGCTAGGCAACGGTCACAGTCTCGCGGTGCTGATGCCCGAGATCGTCGATCTGGACCGCGACGACGGCGCGCCGCTGCCCGAGCGCTTCAGCGAACTCGCCGCGCAACTTGCGCAAAAACACACGCCGGAAGCAGTGCGCCGCATCGTGCGCTCGCTGATGGGCGTCGGCTTCAACCTGAACCTGTTCCCGAACCTTGCTCTTTCTATGGCGTTCTTCCGCGTGCTGCGGCCGATTTCCGCCGAGGAAACGGAGATTCGCCACGTCGCGCTCGCGATGGACGGCGGTCCCGATGAAGCGAATCGGGTGCGCCTGCGCATCCACGAGCACTTCCAGGGCCCGTTCGGCTTCGGCAGTCCCGACGACGCCGAAGCATGGGAGCGCGTGCAGCGCGGCTCGCATGCCGGACCAGACGTACCGATCCTCGTCAATCGCGGCCTGAATCGAGAAACGACCGCCGCGAACGGCGAGAAAACCGCCCACGCAACCGATGAAACCGGCATGCGCGAAGCGTACAGGCAATGGCGCTCAATGATGGAGCAGGCATGATGGACGACAGGAACGCACTTCTTTCCCACCAGACCTTTGCACGCGCGATCGAATTCATCTGGCGCGAAGCCGAATTGCTCGATCGACGCGATTACCGCGAGTGGCTCGACCTGTGGGACCCGTCCGGCCACTACGTCGTGCCGATCGATCCGAATACGACGGACTACGCGGCGACGCTGAACTACGCTTACGACGATCAGGATCTGCGCCAGAAGCGCGTTCAGCGCATGACGTCCGGCTATTCGGCGTCCGCGTCGGATGCCGCGCGCACGGTGCGCACGGTGTCGCGCTTCACGCTCGCGAGCGACAGCGCGGATGGGGTCGAGGTGAAGTCGTCGCAGATCATCATCGCGTACAAGCGCGGCGCGTCGACGATCTTCGCGGCCAATCTCACGCACAAGATCAGCATGGCGAGCGGCGAGCCGCGTCTCGTCGAGAAAGTGATTCGCCTCATCGATTCGACCGATGCACTGAGCGCGATCGGCTTCCTGCTGTGACGGAACCAGGGAACGTTCCCATGAACGACGACCGAAACCTGCCTTTGCGTGTGCTGTTCTGCTGCGGCGTCTCGCAGAACTTCTTCGACTTGCCGCGGGAACAGATCGGCGAAGTGTGGCAAGCGTACGGCAAGATGCTGAACGCGATCGAAGCGATGGAAAACGTGCGGGTGCTGGGCGTGATGGACGACGATCGGCTCGTCGTCGGCAATGCCGATGGCGCGCCGTGGACGTTTTACATCATGGCCGATGTCGCCGACTTCGATACCGCGGTGGCCGTGTGCAATCTGTATCGAACGACGCCGGTCGGCGACTACAACCTGTGGCGCTACGGCAAGATCGAAGCGCGCGTGGGCCGTGCGCTGACGGTGCCGCCGGTGCTCGCCAATCATGCGTGACGCGATGACCGATCCGGCTATCGACGCGCTGCTCGCGCGCGTCAAAGCGCTCGAAGCACAGAACGCGGTGCGCAATGCGATCGCGCGCTACATGGCGTTATGCGATGTGCCGGCGCGCGCGCTGGAAGGCGAAGCGCTCGCCGCGCTATTCGCCGACGACGCGATCTGGGAAGGCATCGGCCCGCAGTACGCGAACAAGTTCGGGCGTCTCGAAGGGCCCGCGCGGATCATCGCGATGCTGCAGCGTTATCTGCCGCCTACGCCGCACTTCGCGACCAACGTGCACTTTCTGACTGCGGAGCACATCGAGGTGAACGGCGACATGGCGAAGGGTCGCTGGATCATGTTGCAGGCTTCGGGTTATGTCGATGCGAAAGCCGAACTGATCGCGGCGCGCCTCGAAGTCGACTTCGTGCCCGCCGCTCACGACGCGGGCGCGACTTGGCTGATCCGCCGTTTCCGTACCGAGCGTCTTTTCGATGCACCGTGGCAAGTCAACCCGGTTGAGGGAGTTTCGGCATGAGCGCATTTCTGCGGACATTCAATCTGAGCGCGGCGGACGGCGCCGATGCGCCGACGATCGCGATCAAGGACAGCATCGACATAGCCGGCTATGCGACGACGGCGGCGAGTCGCGCGCTCGCCGACGCCCCGCTTGCATCGGAGCATGCCGAAGTCGTGCAGCGTTTGCTCGACGCCGGCTGGCGCATCACTGGCAAAGCCAACATGCACGAACTCGCGTTCGGCATGACCGGCATCAATGACTTCTCCGGCACGCCGCTCAATCCGCAGGACGCGGCACGCATTCCGGGCGGATCGTCCAGCGGGTCCGCCTCGGCGGTCGGACAGAAGCTCGTGGACGCCGCGCTCGGCACCGACACAGGCGGCTCGGTTCGTGGCCCCGCCGCTTGTTGCGGCGTGATCGGCCTGAAGCCGACATTCGGCCGCGTGTCGCGGCACGGCGTGGCGCCGCGTGTGACGACGCTCGACTGCGTCGGTCCATTCACGCGCGAGATGGGCATGCTGATTCGCGTGATGACGGCGATCGATCCTTCGTTTCGCGCGGACGCTGCGCGTCGCGACGTTTCACGGCTACGCATTGGCGTGGTGTCAGTCGATGCCGACGAAGACATCGCCAATTCGATCGACAACGCCGTTGGAAAGGCCGGACTCGCCACACTAACGATCGAACTCGCGTCGCTGAAGGACGCATTCACGGCCGGCCTCGCAGTGATCAACGCGGAGACATCGCGCGCATTCGGCCATCTGGTGGCAAGCGGCAAGCTCGGCGCCGATATCGAGGCGCGCCTGCGCGCAGCCGCGGCCACGAGCGCCGCCGATCTCGACGCGGCCGAACGTGTGCGGCGCGCGTTCACCGACGAAGTGGACCGCGCGCTCGATCGCGTCGACGTGCTCGTGCTACCGACGATGCCTTCATTGCCGATCACGCTCGAAGCGGCGCGCGCCGGCACGTCGGTGATCGGCATGTCGTCGCTGATCCGGCCGTTCAACCTGAGCGGGCATCCGGCATTGAGCCTGCCCGTTCCGATCGAACATTCGACGCTGAAGGCGGGTCTGCAGATCATCGGTCGCAAGCACGACGACGAAATGGTATGCGCGCTCGCCGCTCACATCGAGGCGCGCCTCGCGCAATCCGCCTGAACGCAATCAAGGAGTCAGCAACGTGTCGAACAGAATCGCGCTCGTGACGGGCGCCGCGCGCGGACTTGGCGCAGTTCTCGCGCGTCGTTTTCATGAGGCAGGCTACAAGGTCGCCCTGGCCGATATCGCGATCGAGCCCGCGCAAGCGCTCGCGCATGAACTGAGCGGCGACGGTTCCAGCGCCTGCGCGATCCACCTCGACGTTACGCGCAAGGCGGACTTCGAAGCGGCGCGCGATGCGCTGCTCGAACGTTGGGGCACGGTGGATGCGCTCGTCAACAACGCGGGCGCTTCGAAGGTCGTGCCCGTGATGGACATCACCGCCGAGCAATTCGATCAGGTCGTCAACGTGAATCTGCGCAGCGTGCTGTTCGGCAGTCAGGTATTCGGCGGGCACTTCGCGCAGCGCGGCACGGGCCGCATCGTCAACATCGCGTCGCTGGCGGGGCAGAACGGCGGCTCGGCAACGGGCGCGCACTATGCCGCCGCGAAGGGCGGTGTGCTGGCGCTGACCAAGGTCTTCGCGCGCGATCTCGCCGCGAGCGGTGTGACGGTCAACGCGATCTCGCCGGGCCCGCTCGATTTGCCGATCGTTCACGAGAGCCTGAGGGCGGACGAACTGGCGAAGGTGATCGAAACGATACCGGTGGGCAAGCTCGGAGCGGCGTCGTATGTCGCCGATGTCGCGGTGGTGCTTGCTTCCGGCGACGCCTATTTCGCCAATGGCGCGTGCTGGGACGTCAACGGCGGCCTGTACATGCGCTGATGCGTCTACATGGGTCGCGGCGGCCGTGTCATTCCGGCCGCTCGTGCGGCGCTCGGCTTGGCCTTGATCGACCCGTGCAGCACTTCCCTCTCGCGCGAGGTGAGCGAGTTGATCCGCTCGCGCAGCTGCAGCGAACATGGCTCCCGTAAATCCTCACCATTGCCCGTACCTCCTGGAACTCCTCACCATTCGCACTACTTCAGCAACGCCACCTGCACGACCTTGACGATCACGAGCGCGATCGCGAGCAGCAGATAGCCGCGCAGCACGCCCATCCACAGGCGTTTGGCGAGCGTCAGACGCGGCGGCGGCAGTTCGTCGAGCGGCGGCATGCGCCATGTGTTGCGGGCCTCTTTCGCATAGACGGGCGCCGGCTCGGCCGCGGACTCGCGTTGCAGCTTGCGAATCCCGATGGTCGCGACATACCCGACGACCGCGAGAAACGTGCCGCCCGCAAGTACTTCGATTATCGTTTCCGCCGCGATGTCCGGATAGATCACCGACGCGGTCAGGATGATCGACAGCATCACGAGTACCCAGATCACCGCGCCGGTAAACAGGTTGAGCTTCTTCGAATTGGCCCACGGACCCAGCACCGCGCGGTCGTTGCACAGCAGCAGCAGGAACACGGTCGCGCTCGGTAACAGCACGCCCGCGAGCGTCTGCACCGCTTCGGTCAGCAGCCCGAGCGGGCTGCCCGGAATCAGTACCAACGCGGCGGCCGCTGCGACGATCGCGAAGTACACGACGTAGAAGCCCTTCGCATCCGACACGCTACGATGCAGCGAATGGCGGATCTTGAACACGTCGCCGATCGCATAGGCGGTCGATAGCGATACGGCCGCCGCGCCGATCACGCACGCGTCGAACAGCGCGATCGCAAACAGCACCGCCGAGGTGCGTCCCGCGTATTTCTCGAGACCGGCGATCACGCCGCCCGCGTCCGTGAAGTTGCCGAATCCGGGACGGCCGTCGAACAGCGCCGCGCTGAACGAGATCATCGCGACCGCGCCGATCAGCACGAACACGATGCCGATCCATAGGTCGGCTTTTTCGTAGTTCATAAAGCGCGGCGTGATGCGCTTGTCGACCACATAGCTCTGCTGAAAGAACAACTGCCACGGTGCAACCGTCGTGCCGACGATGCCGATCACGAGCAGCATCACGTCGGACAGCTTCGAATGCGCGGGCCAGTTTGGAATGAAGAAGTCACGCGCGATCTGGCCGACCGGCGGATGAATCGACACGAGCACCGGCACGAGCAGCAGGCTCAACACACACAGCGCGACCGCGAAGCGCTCGAAGCGGCGGAAGTCGCCGGTGCTGACGGCGGCCATCGTCAGCGCCGCGGCGATGCACACGCCCGCGATCTTCGAGACGCCGAAAAAGTCGAGCACAAACGTGATGCCGATGAATTCCGTCACGATGGTCAGCGCGTTCAGCAGGAACAGATCGATGACGCTGAACGCGCCCCAGAACTTGCCGAAGCGCTCGAAAATAAGCCGCGCGTGGCCCACTCCCGTCACTGCGCCGAGCCGCAGCACCATCTCCTGGTTGACGAACAGCACCGGCACCAGCAAAAGCATGGTCCACAGCAACGTCGTGCCGTAGTTCTGGCCTGCCTGCGTGTAGGTGCCGAACGCGCCCGCGTCGTTGTCGCCGACCATCACGATCAGACCGGGGCCGAGAATCGCGAGCAGCGTGCGCAGGCGCGCCCACCAGCTCGTGCGCGGCGCGGTGTCATGGTGAGCGATGGTGCCGAGTGCGCCTTTGATATCACCGACGTGTGCCGAATCGAGCACGGCGCTGCGCGCGGAGGAAATGTTCGTCGGAGTAGACATGTCGTTCTCTCCTGGTTGTATTTGTCGAAGGACGGATCGCGAAACGCTACGCCACGCGCGACATCAGGCGACGCCAGAAGGCGACGAACGAATGCGGTTCGCGAGTGTGCAGCACGAGCAGGCCGTCGTAATGGGCGCGCGATTCCTGCACGCGCGGGAACTGCGAAAGAAGGAGGCCGAATTGCATGAGGTAGCTCCGTGCGTCGGTTTCGACACGCTGATGGAAAGCCAGCAGACACGGAGGCCGCGTATGTCCGTGCGCGGCGGTAGAGGTCTACTCGCTTTCCTCGGTTGATAGAAGAGGGAAGCGGCATATGGGATAACTGTCACTGTCAGGCATGGCGGCTCCTTGTCGGTGTATGTAGCGGGTACCGCATTCGCGCGCATCGCGTTGAACTGACTGCGTTGACTGCTGACAACGCGCGCGCAAACGCGACCGCGGGCGCGAGGCTCGCGATGCGACGTCGTACCGGCGGACGGACGCGCGTTAACGCGACGTTCCTGTCATACGGATACGACGTTACTTAGGTGCACGGGAAGAGACTGCGGCGCGCACCGTCTGCCTGCTGGCAAGACGGCGGCTGATGAAGAGAGCGCGGACGTCCTGCCGGTCAGGCAGCGAATCTGTTCGAAAGTCGGCTACTGCAGGTGTCCAAGGCGTGAGCCCCACTCGTGATGATTTTTGAATTCTAGGGGTCGCCTTCCGCCGAGGTCAACCTGTTTCTTAAGCAGAGCAGAAATGATGTGCTACGCGCAACACTGCGCACGTCTGAATGACGTGCGGGTCAAGGCCGATATAGAGGAAGCTCGAACAGGCGGCATCGATCCATCCGACCGTTGCCGCCACGGCGCGCTCACTGGCTGGCGCGCCGACGCACGGTCAGCCGGTTATGCACGCTTCTGACGCCGCGAACCGAACGCGCGGCGTTGCCGGCTCGCGCGATTTGCGATTGCTGCGGCACCGTGCCGGACAGCGTCACGATGCCGTGGCGCGCCTCGACACGAATGTTCGCTGGATTGAGGTTCGTCGTGCGCGTGAATGCGCGGCGGACGTCGCGGACAATCGCGCTGTCGGTCCGGTTGTTGTTCCGGTTCGAAGCCGCGGGGGCCGCCGCGTTTTGCATCGACGCGTCGTTCGGCATGCCGCCCGTCTGTGCGTTCGCATAGGTCGCGCAACTCGCGATGGCCGCCGCGACAATTGCGCCGAGGATTCTGCTCGCGCCGTTTGTTTTCATTCTTCCTCCTTTGCCGGTTTGTCAGGAACTGCCGTTCGAGCCGCGTAAAGCCAGCGGGGAAGAGGCGGCGCAACGCACTGCCGCCTCGCGACGAGTAATCGACCGTCGGCTCCGATTATATTCTGCGGCGCACGCGTCGATGCCGATAGGTGAGAGGATTCGGGAGCCGCCGAGGTGAGAATATGTGCACCTGTACGCGCACTTCAAAATTGAGGGTGAGGAAATTCGGGAGTCGTCAGACGGTGCGGCAAGTCGCGGATGGTTTCCTTGGAAACTGATATCGCATCCTCAAGGTTTTGTTCCTTTTTCGTCAGGTTCGCCACGTCGCGACAGGTGCGTCGCGCGAAAGGTGAGGTTTTTCGGGGGCCGCGCGCGGGCGGTTCTTTTGCAACTAACCGGCCACGCCCAAGCATGGAACAAGCCGCGGGCAAGAGCCTCGCGGGAACGCGCGCATCTTTGCCTGTTAGCCATAGGTGAGGATATTCGGGAGCCGTCGATGCCGAACCGGTCGGCTGCACGCTTTGTTGGCGTGCAAGACGCACTTCATGTAGCCGCGAATCATTGCATCCGTCGCGTTGACTGTTCGCCAACTGTGTAACGTAAGTCATTGAATGTCCAGGCGATCTGCCGCATAAGCGGCCGGCATCAGCGAAGCGAACCTGCCGCGTTCGATCAAAGGTGAGTGTTTTCGGGAGCGGTGCGCGAGAGCAGCAACGCGCGCACCGAAACATGCCCTTGACCCTCGTTTTCTCCGCAAAGGTGAGGCTTTTCGGGAGCAATGGCGACCGCACTTGACGCCGATTCGCCACGGCTCCGTGCCTGAGGTGAGGCTTTTCGGGAGCGCAAAAACCCGGCGGCAATAGCCCGTTCAGGCCGATTTCGCGATCTCGCGAATGTCCGCGACCGGTGTCTGCCCGAACGCATCGCTGAACGCGTAGTCGATCAACTGCGCCGCGCATTGCTCGGGCGTCGACAGTTGGCCATTGCGCTTCAGGTCGTCAAAGCGCGCGCGCATCGGGAATTGCTCTTCGCCGCTGCCGCGAATCTGCGCCTGCATGTCTGTATCGACCACGCCCGGTGCGAGGCTGCAGATGCGCAGCGCGCGATTCGCGTCGAGCGCGACGGCGCGCGCGTGATGATCGAGCGCGGCCTTCGTCGCGCAGTAGATGCTCCAGCCCGCATACGCATTGCGCGCCGCGCCGCTCGATATGTGCACGATGCGCCGGTCGGTGGCGTCGACGGCCGCGGCGGCAAGGGCGCTCGCGAGCATCAGCGGCGTCGCGACGTTCAGGCTCACCGCGTCCGCGACGTTCGTCGCGTCCTGTCCTTCGATGGGCCCAACCGGCTGCACCATGCCCGCGTTGTTGATCAGCAGCACCGTCTGCGCGCCGCGTACGAAGTGGCTCAGTGCGTCGGTAGCGATCCATTGCGCGACGCGCGCGGGGTCGGCCAACGGTAGCTCGATCTCTTCGAGCTGCGCGGCAAAGCGCGCCTTCAGCGCGGGATGTCGCGAGCGCGACAGACCCAGCACCGTGAGGCATGTCGTACCTTGTGATCGTGGGCTTGCAGAGTCGACGATTTTCTCACGCCGCATTCAGGCCGGACGAAAACGCTCGCGATACTGCGTTGCAATCTATCCGCGATGGCATCGCCACGCTGTTCGGAATCGACGACAGCAAAAACCGTGACGGTGCTGGCGGTGCGTCCTCAGCTAGAGGATGATTATCACTGACCGAATTTCCGTCGCCGCGCCATGGTCATCAAAAACCTTCTCCGCAAGCTCGACCTCACCACGTTGCAGCTGTTTCTCGCCGTCTTCGAAGAGGGCACGCTCACGCGTGCCGCCGAGCGCGAGGCGATCGCCGTGTCCGCCGCCAGCAAGCGGCTGCTCGAACTCGAACAGGCAGTCGGCGCGTCGCTATTCCAGCGCAACGCGCGTGGCATGACGCTGACGCCTGCCGGCGAGACGCTGCTGCATCACGCGCGCCGGGTGCTGCGCGACATCGAGAACATCGGCATCGAACTGGCCGGCCATGCGAGCGGCGTGCTTGGCTACGTGCGGATGGTGGCGAATCTGTCGGCGATCGTCGAATTTCTGCCCGAAGATCTGCGCGCGTTCCAGTCGTTGCACGAGCGCGTGAAGATCGACCTCGAGGAGCGGCCGAGCGGCGGCGTCGTCAAGGCCATCGACGAAAGCCTCGCCGATCTCGGCATCTGTTCCGCCGACGCGGATACGCGCGAGCTGCACGTCGAGCACTACCGGCGCGATTCGCTCGTGGTCGTGATGCGTGACGATCATCCGCTCGCGGCGCGCACGAGCATCGCGTTCGCCGAAACGCTCGATGGCGATCACGTCGGCTTGCATTCGGCGAGTTCGATCAACGCGCGCACGCACCTCGCCGCGCGCCAGGCCGGCAAGCCGCTGCGGCTGCGCATCCACGTGCCGGGCTTCGATGCGGTCTGCCGGATGGTGCAGGCGGGCATGGGTGTCGGCGTGCTGCCGCGGAAGGTGTATCAGCTGATGGGCGGCCCGCTCGGTCTCGTCGGCACGCCGCTCGATGATGACTGGGCCGAGCGCAGCCTCGTCCTCGTCGTGCGTGAGGTCGATGCATTGTCGCCGGTGAGCCGACTGCTGTTCGATCATCTGCGCACGGTCGAAGCGCAGGAAGCCGCAGCGCACGCTCGAACCGAACCCGCTCCCGCAACCACGCAACCTCGGCGTCGAGCCCGTAGCCGCTGATGAGCGTTCGCCGTTGGCGAACGGTCGTTGGCGAATTGCGGTTGGACGCCGCCACCACGCCGCTCCTAAGCTGTCTCCCAACACGAAACGAGTTCGGAGACAGCAACATGAGTGGACCCCTGCAGGGTATCCGCGTCGTCGAGATCGGCACCCTCATCGCCGCGCCGTTCGCTGCGCGCCTGATGGCCGAGTTCGGCGCCGACGTGATCAAGATCGAAGCGCCCGAAACTGGCGATCCCCTTCGCAAATGGCGCAAGCTGCACGAAGGCACGTCGCTGTGGTGGTATCTGCAGTCGCGCAACAAGAGGTCCGTTTGCGTGAATCTGAAATCGGCCGATGGCGTCGAGATCGTCAGGCGCCTCGCCGCCGATGCCGACGTCGTCATCGAAAACCTGCGCCCCGGTGCGCTCGAAAAGCTCGGCCTCGGCTGGGACGTGCTGCACGCGCTCAACCCGAAACTGACGATGGTGCGCATCTCCGGCTATGGCCAGTCCGGTCCGTATCGCGACCGGCCCGGCTTCGGCGCGATCGGCGAGGCGATGGGCGGCATCCGCTACACGACCGGCGACGTGGACGGCGCGCCGGCGCGCGTCGGTGTGAGTCTCGGCGATTCGCTCGCGTCGTTGCATGGCGTGATCGGCGCGCTGATGTCGCTATTGCGCGTGAAGACGGGACAGGGCGAAGGCCAGGTGGTCGACGTGTCGCTGGTCGAGAGCGTGTTCAATCTGATGGAAAGCCTCGTGCCCGAGTACGATCTGCTCGGCCATGTGCGCGAGCGCAGCGGCGGTGCGCTGCCGGGCATCGCGCCGTCGAACACCTATCGCACCGAGGACGACGGGTTTGTCGTCATCGCGGGCAACGGCGATCCGATCTTCAAACGCCTGATGCATCTGATCGACCGCCCCGACCTCGCCGACGATCCCGCGCTCGCGCACAACGACGGCCGCGTGAAGCAGGCCGAGATGCTCGACCAGGCGATCACCGCGTGGACCTCGCATCACGCGACCGAAGACGTGCTGACCGCGCTCGAACGCGCAGAAGTGCCGGCCGGTCGCATCTATTCGGTGGCCGACATCGTCGCCGATCCGCATTACCACGCGCGCGACATGGTGCTGCAGACGCAGTTGCCAGGCGGCGCGTTGGTGAAGATGCCGGGCATCGTGCCCAAGCTGTCGAACACGCCGGGCGAAGTGCGCTGGCCAGGACCGACGCTCGGCGAGCATACCGTCAGCGTGCTCAGCGAGCTTGGATTCGCGAACGACGACATCGAGCGGCTGCGCCGCGGCGGAGCCGTGCAATGAGCGCCACCATCGACTCATCCGGTTTCGACGCGCTGATCGTGCAGGAAGTCGCCCCGCGCGACGGCTTGCAGATCGAGCCCACGTGGGTCGAAACCGCCGACAAGATCGCGCTGATCAATGCGCTGTCCACGTGCGGATTCACGCGCATCGAAGCGGGCTCGTTCGTCTCGCCGAAAGCGATTCCGGCGTTGCGCGACGGCGAGGCCGTGTTCCAGCAGATCGAGCGGCGAGCTCGCGTGATCTACGTCGCGCTGGTGCCGAACCTGAAAGGCGCGCAGCGCGCATTGTCCGCGCGCGCTGACGAACTGAACCTTGTAATGTCCGCGAGCCAGACGCACAACCGCGCGAACATGCGCATGAGCTGCGAGTCGTCGCTCGCGGCGTTCGACGACATCGTGCGTCACGCAATGGCCGCGGGCGCGCGGCTCAACGCGACGGTGGCGACCGCGTTCGGCTGTCCGTTCGAAGGCCGCATCGACGAAGATCGCGTGATCGGCATCGTCGATACCTATCGCGAGATGGGCATCGAGGGCATCACGCTCGCCGATACGACCGGCATGGCGAATCCGCGCCAGGTCGCGCGGCTCGTCGCCCGCGTGCTCGAACGGCTACCGGCCGCGGCGCTGACGCTGCACTTTCATAACACGCGTGGCCTCGGCCTCGCCAACGTGCTCGCCGCGTATGAGGCCGGCGCGCGCCGCTTCGACGCGGCGCTCGGCGGCCTCGGCGGCTGCCCGTTCGCGCCGGGCGCGTCGGGCAACATCTGCACCGAAGACCTCGTGAACCTGTGCGACGAAATGGGTATCCCGACCGGGATCGATCTGCCAAAGCTGCTCGCGCTGTCGCGCGGTTTGCCTGCATTGCTCGGCCACGACATGCCGGGCCAACTCGCCAAGGCGGGCCGCAATTGCGACCTGCATCCGGTGCCCGACTACGTTCGGCAGATCTGAACAGCACCGACCAAGCAACTCCCTTAACCGATCAAACGACCGGACGGCACCGCCGAATCCGGCATTGGAGACAAGCATGAGTGACCTGGGCGTAGTGGCGGGCAGTACCCGCGAACATGGCGCGGACGATCTCGCGGCCATCATCCGTAAAGTCGCGTGGCGGCTGATGCCGCTCATCATGATCTGCTATCTGTTCGCGTTCTTCGACCGCATCAATATCAGCTTCGCGAAGTTTCAGCTGCAAAGCGATCTGGGGTTGTCCGATACGGCGTACGGTCTCGGCGCGAGTCTGTTCGTGATTGGCTACGTGCTGTTCGAAGTGCCAAGCAACCTGTTCCTGTACAAGGTCGGCGCGCGACGCTGGATCGCGCGGATCATGATTTCTTGGGGCCTCGCGACCGCGGCGATGGTATTCGTCAACAACGAATGGCAGTTCTACGGGCTGCGCTTCGTGATCGGCGCAATGGAAGCGGGCTTCGCGCCCGGCGTGCTGTACTACCTGACGCTGTGGTTTCCGACCGCGTATCGCGGCCGCATCACGTCGATGCTGTTTCTCGCGTCGGCGTTTTCGGGACTGGTCGGCGCGCCGCTCGCGGGGCTCGTGATCGGCCATATGGATGGCGCGCTCGGCATGCCGGGTTGGCACTGGCTGTTCCTGCTCGGCGGCTTGCCGTGCATCGTGCTCGGTCTGCTGGTGCTGAAGCTGCTGAAGGATCGCATCGACGATGCGGACTGGCTGTCGCCAGCGGAAAAGACCTTGCTCGCTGGGCAGATCGCGCAGCAAAGCCGCACGGCACAGGCCGGCCATTCGCTGATGGGCGCGCTGAAAACGCCGGGCTTCCTGACGCTCGGGCTCGTGTACTTCCTGATTCAGATCGCGTCGTACGGTCTGAACTTCTGGGCACCGCATCTGATTCACGTGGCGGGCACGAAGAATCCCACCGTGGTCGGCCTGCTGACGGCGGTGCCTTATGTGTGCGGCGCGATCTGCATGGTGGTCGTCGGGCGGCTGTCTGACGCGAGCGGCGAGCGGCGCAAGTTCGTGTTCGGGCTGCTGTTGATGTCGGCGCTCGGCTTCTTCGCCGCGGGCTTCTTCGACAAGCAGACCACCTTGCTGGTGGTCGCGCTCGCGGTGATGGGCGCGGGCGTGGTCGCGTCGATTCCGGCGTTCTGGGCGCTGCCGCCAAAGCTGCTGACGGGCGCGGGCGCCGCGGGTGGCATCGCGTTGATCAACACGCTCGGGCAACTCGGCGGGATCGTGAGCCCGGTGATGGTGGGACGCGTGATGGATCTGACCGGCAGCACGACGCCAGCGCTGTATGTGATCGGCGCGCTGAGCGTGGTGTGCGCGCTGATCGTGCTGTATGGGTTGCCGGATTCCCTGCGCAGCCGTGAAACGGCGCAGTGAAATCGAGGTGAAGGGCGCGGCCGTTGGCTTGCATCACATGATGTGCCGCGCCGCTGCCCGCTAGTGCATCCGCGAATGATAGGCCTGCCGCATCAATCACTTGGCGGGCCTGTGCTCAGGTTGTCCACAAGCTTGTTCCCAAATTATGTGGACAACTGCACTTTGAGATCGTCGTGAGTGATACTGCGTCCTTGCGAAGCACGGTTGCCAGTATCACGGACTCCGTAGCGCGCTCGCTGCCTACGCGTGAACCGCGCGCAGATAGTTCTCACGCTTCAAGCACTTAAGCTCGCTGTGCGAAGGTTGTCCACAGCCTTGCCAACATTTTAGGTGGACAAGTTTTGCTTGCCGGCGGGGCGCGTGGACCGGAACTCGGCATGGAGTTGTCCGCATCACGCCTTCAATACAGGCGCCGAAGCCACCACCTCTTCCCGCACCTGCACCTGCAAAACCGCATCCCGCTTATCAAGCAGATGTTGCCGCAGAATCGCGCTGAGCTTCTTCCCGTCGCGAGCCTCGAGCGCCTTCAGCATTTCATCGTGATCGTGAATCGCGCGGTCCCACTTCGGCGTCTGATAGTTCGAGCGAAAGCGCAGAGCCTGCAGCCGCCGGTTGACGGACACATACGTCTGCCGCAGCGCCGAATTTCTCGCCGCTTCGTTGATCTTGTCGTGGATCGCCTGGTTGCGGCTGTAGTAGCCCGGCAGATCGTTCTGCGCGCGGCACGCGAGCATCGCGTAATGCAGCGCCTTGATGTCGGCGAGTTCGGCCGCGGTGATGCGCTCCGCCGCGAGTTCGCCGGAAAATGCTTCGAGGCCGCTCATCAATTCGAACGTTTCGCGCACTTCCGCTTCCGACATCTTCGATACTGACGCGCCCCGGTTCGGCGAAATCTCGATCAGACCTTCGGCAGCCAGCACCTTCAGCGCCTCGCGCAGCGGCGTGCGCGAAATGCCGAGCGTTTCGCACAACTCGCGCTCGTTCAGTTTCTTGCCGGGCTCCAGCGCCCCCTCGACGATAAAGCGGCGGATGTGCTCCACCACCGTGTCGTGCAGGCGCTGACGTTCGACCTTCGGCATCAGCGGGGCGGCGGTCAAACCCGCGTCGACATCCGAATTTTGCATACAAAAACCTCAGCTTGACATGATGTAGGATTTTATCCGAACGCTAACGATTAGTTAATCACTGTGCAAACGAGGGTAAACACCGGCCTCATTGGCCAATTTTTGACTTGGGGCGTCACCGTTCGTCTGATATAGTTTTTTGCATGCAAAATTCAATTGGAGGAACCCGATGTTGAAGCTAGATTTCCATCCCGCTGGCCGTCACTTCCTGCAGATTCCGGGGCCGAGTCCGGTCCCCGATCGCATCCTCCGCGCGATGAGCTATCCGACCATCGACCACCGCGGCCCCGAGTTCGGCGAACTGGGTCTCAAGGTGCTCGACGGCATCAAGAAGATCTTCAAGACGCAACAGCCGGTCGTGATCTATCCGGCGTCCGGGACGGGCGCGTGGGAAGCGGCGCTGTCGAACACGCTGAGTCCGGGCGATCACGTGCTGATGTTCGAGACCGGCCACTTCGCGACGCTGTGGAAAAAGATGGCGGAAAAGCTCGGCCTGAAGCCCGAATTCCTGGGGCTGCCAGGCATCGAGGGCTGGCGGCGCGGCGTCCAGCCGCAGATGATCGAAGAGCGTCTGCGCGCCGACACGCAGCATGCGATCAAGGCGGTCTGCGTCGTGCACAACGAAACCTCCACGGGCGTCACGTCCGACATCGCCGCCGTGCGCCGCGCGATCGACGCCGCCGGCCATCCCGCGCTGCTGCTCGTCGATACGATCTCCGGTCTCGCGTGCGCTGATTATCGCCACGACGAATGGGGTGTCGACGTGACCGTGTCGGGTTCGCAAAAGGGCTTGATGCTGCCGCCAGGCATCAGTTTCAACGCGATCTCGTCGAAGGCGATGGCCGCGAATCAGCACGCGAAGCTGCCGCGCAGCTTCTGGGATTGGCCGGAAATCGTCGAGATGAACGAGGCCGGCTACTGGCCGTACACGCCGAACACGAACCTGCTGTACGGGCTGCACGAAGCGATCGAGATGATTCTCGGCGAAGGGCTCGACAACGTGTTCGCGCGCCACGAGCGGCTCGCCGAAGCGACGCGCCGCGCGGTGCGCGCGTGGGGGCTCGAAATCCAGTGCGCCGATCCCGCTGTCTATAGCCCGGTCCTCACCGGCGTGATGACGCCCGACGGCGTCGATGCCGACGTGGTGCGCAAGCTGATCTACGAACGCTTCGACATGTCGCTCGGCACGGGCCTCGGCAAGATGAAGGGCCGCATGTTCCGCATCGGCCATCTCGGCGATTGCAACGATCTGATGCTGCTCGCGACACTGGCCGGCTGCGAAATGGGTCTGCGGCTTGCTGGCGTGCCGGTGAAGGAAAGCGGCATGCCGGCCGCGATGGAGTGGCTGAGCCAGGCACCGAAGACGCCGGGGTTGAAGGCGGCGGCCTGAGAGTCGGGCGCTGTTCGTAGGCGTGACGCGCTGCGCGCAAGGGCTTGCTTGCCGCAGTGCGACACGCATCGGACGCCAGCGAGCCCCAGCGAGCCTCGGGCAGGCAAACAGTCAGCAACAAAGAACAATCCGCAACAGCAGGGAGCGCTTCCCTCATCGAGCTGCGCACAGAACGCGGCCAGAACAACATGCAATGCGTCCAAAGCGGCCCTCGCCGCCGACGGGCGACGATGCAGCGCGCCACTTCAGACGCGCCGTCGACACATGCCATGGAGAGAGACGATGAAGCGGTTTCGTTTGACCAGTGCGACCAGTATCGTTCTAGTGATGCTCTGCATCATGTACTTCATCACGTACCTCGATCGCGTGAACGTCAGCACCGCGGCCGCGGGTTTCGGCAAGGAATTCAATCTCACGCATACGCAGGTCGGCCTCGTGTTCTCGGCCTTCGCGTATCCGTATCTGCTGTTTCAGGTGATCGGCGGCTGGGTCAGCGATCGCTTCGGCGCGAGACGCACGCTGCTGTTCTGTGGCGCGATCTGGGGTCTCGCGACGGTGCTCACCGGCCTCGCGGGCGGACTCGCCTCGTTGCTCGCCGCGCGTCTCGTGCTCGGTTTCGGTGAAGGCGCGACGTTCCCGGCTGCAACATCGGCGATGTCGCGCTGGGTCGCAAAAGAAAAGCGCGGCTTCGCGCAAGGAATCACGCATGCGGCGTCGCGAGTCGGCAATGCGATCGCGCCGGCGCTCATCGTGCTCGTGATGACTACCTGGGGCTGGCGCGCATCGTTCTTTATCTGCGGCGCGCTGAGTCTGGTGTGGGTTGTCATGTGGGCACTCACCTTCACCGAGCACCCGAAAGATCATCCGCGCATCACGGCTGAAGAACTTGCCGTGCTGCCCGCGCCGAAGCCGAAAATCGCCGGCCTGCCGTGGGGCAAGCTGTTTCGCCGTATGGCGCCGGTCACGATCGTCTACTTCTGCTACGGCTGGACCTTGTGGCTGTTCCTGAGCTGGATTCCGCTGTACTTCCTGCACAACAATCATCTGCAATTGCAGAAGTCGGCGATCTTCGCGTCGGTCGTGTTCTTCGCCGGCGTGATCGGCGACACGCTCGGCGGCATCGTCACCGATGCGATCTTCAAGCGCACCGGCAGCCTCAAACGCGCGCGCAGCTGGATGGTGTCGGTGTGCATGCTGTTCTGCCTGCTGTCGCTGATTCCGCTGATGTTCACGCATGATCTGACGCTGTCGATCGCCTGTCTCGCGTCGGGCTTCTTCTTCGCCGAGATGACGATCGGCCCGATGTGGGCGATCCCGATGGACATCGCGCCGGAATTCTCCGGCACCGCGAGCGGCATGATGAACACGGGCTCGGCGCTCGCCGCGATCATTTCGCCGGTGATGGGCGGATTTCTGATCGACTACTTCGGCAACTGGGATCTGCCGTTCGTCGGCAGCATGTTGCTGATGGGCGTCGGCGTCGTACTCGCGTTTCGCATGCAGCCGGAGAGCCGCTTCGAACTCGGCGCGTCGGAGAAGGCGCACGTTTCCACCCGCATGGGCGCGTAAAACATGATCACATCACTGAGCCAGCTTCTTGCCGATGCGCGTCGCCGTCGTACTACGCTCGATACGTTGTCGCCCGAGCAGCTTCCTTCCGATGCCGACGCAGCCTGCGCAATCCAGCACGAGATCCTGAGCGCGTGCGGCGCGCGAATCGGTGGCTGGAAGATCGGCGCGAAATCGGCGAGCGGACCGATCCAGGGTGCGCCATTGCCCGACACCGATCTGCGCGCGGACGGCGCGCGTCTGTCGCGCGAAGGCTTCGCGCCGCTCGGGGTCGAACTCGAAGTCGCGTTCCGTTTCGGCCGACGCTTCGAGCCGTCCGCGACGCCTTACGACGAAGACGAAGTGCTCGCGGGCATCGGCTCGATCGGCGCGACCATCGAGATCGTCGCGAGCCGCTATGCCGCGTGGCCGGCCGTCGACAAGCTCGCGCAGCTCGCGGACCTGCAAAACCACGGCGCGCTGATCGTCGGCGAATTCACGCGGTATCGCGAGGATTTTCCGTTCGTCGCGCCATCGCTGCGTTTCGAGTTCAACGGGCGCGATGTCGTCGAAACGACGCCCGCGAATCCTGCCGGCGATCCGCGGCGGCTGTTGGCGTGGCTCGTCAATCATGCGAGTGCGCGCGGCATCGAGGTGACGCCGGAGATGGTGATCACCGCGGGTTCGTACACCGGCATGTTTTTCCCGCGAGAGGCGGGTACCATGAGCGGGCATATCGAAGGCCTCGCGCCGGTTCATTGCGCGTTGTACTAAATGACGAATCCCACTGCGGGCTTGCTCATCAAGCCGATCCATCTGGTTCCCTCCGCCGCGCGCGCGATAAGCCCGCTCGCGCGGCATCTGCGCAAATCGCTGCGCGGCGACGTGCTGTTCGATCTCGCCAGCCGGGGCCGCTACGCGACTGATGCGTCGATCTATCAGATCACGCCGATCGGCGTCGTGGTGCCGCGCGATCAGGACGACCTGCGCATCGCGCTCGAGATCGCCCGCAGCGAGAAAGTGCCGCTGCTCGCGCGCGGCGCGGGCACGAGCCAGTGCGGGCAGACGATCGGCGAAGCGCTCGTGGTCGATACCAGCAAGTGGCTCAACAACATCGTCGCGTTCGATGCCGGCGCGCGCACCGTGACGGTCGAGCCCGGCGTCGTGCTAGATCATCTGAACGCGTGGCTGAAGCCGCATGGACTGTGGTTTCCGGTGGATGTATCGACGGCTGCCCAGTGCACGATCGGCGGCATGGCCGGCAATAATTCGTGCGGCTCGCGCTCGATCGAATACGGCAACATGGTCCACAACGTCGACGCGATCGACGCGATTCTCGCTGACGGCAGCGAAGCGCGCTTCGCGTCGCTGCGCGAGCCGCCGCAAGGCGAGCGCTTGCAGCAGATCGTCGCGGGCGTCACGCGGATCGCGCAGCGCGAGCGTGACGAAATCGTCGCGCGCGTGCCGAAGGTGCTGCGCCGTGTCGCGGGCTACAACATCGATCTGTTCGACTGCCAGAATCCGCGTGCCTATACCGACGACGGCAGCGCGAACCTCGCGCATCTGCTGGTCGGCTCGGAAGGCACGCTCGCGTTCAGCCGGCAGATCACGCTGAAGCTCGCGCCGCTGCCCGCGCACAAGGCGCTTGGCGTGGTCAACTTTCCGACCTTCCGGCAGTCGATGGCGCTGACGCAGCACATCGTCAAGCTGAAGCCGGTCGCGGTCGAACTCGTCGATCGCACGATGATCGACCTGGCGTTGAGCAATCCCGCGTTTCGTCCGGTGATCGAGAAAGCGCTGGTCGGCGAGCCGCAGGCGATTCTGCTCGTCGAGTTCGCGGGCGAGGATCGCGACGCGCAGGTCGCGTCGCTGAAGCAACTGACCGAGTTGATGGGCGAACTGGGCTTGCCCGACGCGGTCGTCGAAATGCCGGACACGAATGCGCAGAAAGCGCTGTGGGAAGTACGCAAGGCCGGGCTCAACATCATGATGAGCATGAAGGGCGACGGCAAACCGGTGTCCTTTATCGAAGATTGCGCGGTGCCGCTCGAACATCTGGCCGACTACACGAGTCGTCTGACCGACGTGTTTCATCGCCACGGCACCGAAGGCACGTGGTACGCGCACGCGAGCGTCGGCACGCTGCACGTGCGGCCGATTCTCGACATGCGCCGCGACGGCGCCACGAAGATGCGCGCGATCGCCGAGGAAGCGGCCGCGCTCGTGCGCGAGTACAAGGGCGCGTATTCCGGCGAGCATGGCGATGGCCTGTGTCGCGGCGAATGGGTCGCGTGGCAATACGGGCCGCGGCTCAACGAGGCGTTCAGCGAAATCAAGACGCTGTTCGACCCGGACAATCGCTTCAATCCCGACAAGATCGTGCGTCCGCCGAAGATGGACGACGCGCGCAATTTCCGCTTTGCGCCGAGCTATCGCGAACAGCGCATCGAAACGGTGCTCGACTGGTCGACGTGGAACGTGAAGCGCGATCCGCTGACGGGCGAAGAAAGCGCGCCCGGCAGTGGCGACGATCTGAGCGGCGGTCTCGCGAAAGCGGTCGAGATGTGCAACAACAACGGCCACTGTCGCAAGTTCGACGCGGGCACGATGTGCCCGAGCTATCGCGTGACGAAGGACGAACAGCATCTGACGCGCGGGCGGGCCAACACGTTGCGGCTCGCGATTTCCGGGCAGCTAGGCGAACGCGGGCTCGCGAGCGATGACGTGAAGGAAGCGCTCGACCTGTGCGTGTCGTGCAAGGGCTGCAAGCGCGATTGCCCGACCGGCGTCGATATGGCGAAGTTCAAGATCGAGGCGCGGGCGGCGCGTGCAAAGACGCACGGCGTGCGGTTGCGCGACAGGCTCGTCGCGTTCATGCCGCGCTATGCGGGCGCGGCGAGCCGCATGCCGGGACTGCTGGCGCTCGCGGACAATGTGCCGGTGCTGTCGGCGTGGTTCAAGCGTTCGGTCGGGTTCGCGACGGAGCGGAGTTTGCCGCGGTTCAAGAAGGCGTTTCTGGCCGATGCGGTGTCCGCGAAGTCTGCGCGCAACGCCACACAAGCCGCCACTCTGAAAGAAGTCGTGCTGTTCGTCGACACTTTCAACAATCACCTGGAACCCGACAACGCGCGTGCCGCTCATCAGGTACTCGAAGCGGCGGGCTACACGGTCCACTTCAACGCACGCCCGGGCGAGCGCCCCGTGTGTTGCGGCCGCACGTTTCTCGCGGCGGGTCTCGTCGATGAAGCGAAGCACGAAGCGCGGCGCATGCTCGATCTGTTCAGGCCGTTTGTCGAACGCGGCGTGCCGGTGGTGGGTCTGGAGCCATCCTGCCTGCTGACGTTGCGCGACGAATTCCTGCAGTACGGTTTTGGCGACGAAGCGCGGCGCCTCGCGCAGCACGCGTTTCTATTCGAGGAATTCCTCGTGCGCGAAGAACAGGCCGGACGTTTGCGGCTCAAATTGAACCCGCTGCCGATGCGGCAGGCGCTCGTGCACGGCCACTGCCATCAGAAGGCGTTCGACGCATTCACGCCGGTGCAGACCGTGCTGAAGTGGATTCCCGAATTGAAGGTATCGACGGTCGAATCATCGTGCTGCGGCATGGCCGGCAGCTTCGGCTATGAAGCGGAGCACTACGCGAGCTCGCAGGCGATGGCCGAGCTGTCGTTGCTGCCCGCGGTGCGCAAGCTCGATGCCGCCACGGTGATGATCGCCGACGGCACCAGCTGCCGCCACCAGATTCACGATGGCGCGGGTGTCGACGCGATCCACGTCGCGCGCGTGCTGGCGATGGCGCTGCAATGACGCGGCGCTAACGCAAGCGCGAAACTCAAACGCCGATCGCTTGCCGATATGCACTCGGCGCCACCCCAACGGCCTCGCGAAACCGGTGACTAAAGTGACTCGCGTTCGCATAGCCGCATTGCCCGGCGATCTGCGCGAGCGGCAGCGTCGTCGTGCGTAGCAGCGTGCGCGCGTGATCGAGCCGTTGTCGTGCGATCCAGGCGGCGGGCGGCAGCCCAAACGACTCGCGAAACATGCGTGCAAGATGAAACTCCGACAGCGCCGCGACGCCCGACAACTCACCGAGCGTTAACGGCTGCGCGAGATGGCTGTTGATATAGTCGCGCAGGCGGCGCCGCGTCGCGGCCGAGAGCCCGCCCTTCAGCGCCACGTTCGCGCGCCGCACGCCCTGTCCGCGCAATAGCAGGCTCAGCACTTCGTGCGCCGTCTCGTTGGTGCGCAGCAGACCATCGGGACTTGCCCACTCTTCGTTGACGAGCGACTGGCACAGACTGGCAATGCGCGGGTCCTCGAAATAAGTGCGATCGGCGAGCGTCAGTTCGCGCGGCTCGCGGTCGAGCTCCTGCACCGCGCGTCGCGTGAAGTGCTCGGGCAGGAAGTACAGGTGCATGAAGTGCATGTGGCCGCGCACCCACCAGCGCGATTCGTGATCGCCGGGCAATGCGCACAGCCGCGACGGCGCGCCGTAGTGGCCCGGCATTTTCTGGCGCTCGGTGCGATAACCGCCGTCCAGATAGCACGACAGCGTGTGATGGCCGGGCCGCTCGTAGACGGTCTCGGCTTCCTTCGTGTCGCGCGTCCATAGCGCGATCGCGAGTCCGTCGCCGAGCCACGCGAAGCGGTCCAGATTCGCGTTTGCGCTAGCGAGCGTGTGACAGACCGACTGCAAGCCAAAAGGCATGCCGGCGGTGGATATCACGGGGACGGACGGACTGGGGTTCACGGCGGCGCGCGGAGGTTTTCCGGGTATAGGGTGAGGGTTGAGCGGCCAGTATACGGCGCGTCCGGTCAGCTTGCGCATCGGTCGGAAAAAGTGCGCAATTTTAGACAATTGCCGGCGGCGGAGCAGTCGCATAGTCGGGCTTTCGTCCATGCTGCGTGTCATTGCAGTCCGCCATCGCAGCCCGTTATTGCAGTCTGAGGCCCGACCATGAATCTCCTCCTTTATGCCGTCACCGTGCTGATCTGGGGCACCACTTGGATCGCAATCAAATGGCAACTCGGCGCGGTGCCGCCGCCCGTATCGATTGCGTGGCGTTTCTGGATCGCCGCGCTGCTGATGTTCGCGCTGCTGCGCATCATGCGCCGGCCGCTCTGGCCGCCGCGCGACGCGTGGCGCTACCTCGCCGCGCAGGGTCTCGCGCTGTTCTGCCTGAATTTCCTGTGCTTCTACTACGCCGAACAGATCGTGCCGAGCGGGCTCGTCGCGGTGGTGTTCTCGACGGCGCCGCTGCTGAACTCGATCAACGGGCGACTATTCATGGGCCGGCCGCTGCAGCCGAGCGCGATTGCGGGCGCGCTGCTCGGGCTCGTCGGCATCGTCTGTCTGTTCGTGCAGCAGATGGCCGGGCATCTCGGCGATCACACCGCGTGGCTCGGACTTGGCGTCGCGTTTCTCGGCACGCTGTGCTTCTCGGCCGGCAACCTGCTGTCGAGCCGCATGCAGTCGATGGGCCTGCATCCGTTCGCGACGAATAGTTGGGCGATGCTGATCGGCGCGGCCATCCTGACGGTGGGTAGTCTGCTCGCCGGCTATTCATTCGCGCTGGAAGCGTCGGCGCGCTATCTCGGCGCGCTCGCGTATCTCGCGGTGTTCGGCTCGGTGATCGCGTTTACGGCCTATCTGATGCTGGTCGGCCGCATGGGTCCGGAGCGCGCTGCCTACTGCACGGTGCTGTTTCCGATCGTCGCGCTGGCCGCGTCGACGCTGTTCGAAGGTTACCGTTGGTCCGCGCTCGCGGTGGTCGGTCTGCTGCTCGTCGTGGCTGGCAATCTGGTGGCGTTCGGTCTGATGCGACGGATTTTCGTGCGTCGCCGGCCGGCGCGAACATGATGCGCCGTGTCGCTCGAGGTGAGGATTTACAGGAGCAGGAAAGCTCTGCCCGGTGAGTCTTTGCGGGAACTGGTCTTGACCGGATTCGTGACCGGACCATATCGTTGTAAACGTAATTCGATGCAAATGGAATGATTTGAATTGGCCGGCATTCAATAGCCATTTTTTCGTCAATTAATTTGCTTTTTTTATATGAGAGGATAAAAGACCCACTCCGATGTGCACAGGCGAAGCGCGCCGGTCAGCCTTACCGTGCGTGCCTCGTGCCTAGCAAGGAATACCGCCGTGAAGATTTTCTCCCGCCTTGGCGTGGCCGTGGTTTTAATCCACAGCCTCGTTTCGCCGAATGCCTCCGCGCAATCCCAATTGAATTACACCACCTCGTGGATCGGTAATAGTTTCGGATTTGGCGACGGTAAATGGATGCAGCAGGATATTCAGGCCATTAGCGTCGGCGCTGATGGGACCGTTTATACGAATTCGCCATGGGACGAAAGCGGCAGCGAAATCGCCGCCTATCGCGCCGGCGGCAAGCTCGCGGTCGCCGGTTCGACGCACGGCTGGGGCGCGGCCGGTGGCGACGCGGTGGCTGTCAATCACACGTACCTGTATGCGGCGATGTCGATCGGCAACGAGAGCAATGCGCTGGTCGGCGCCGACTATCCGCCGGCCAATCAGACCTGGTACGGCATCACCCGACGCACGCTCGCGAATCTCGCGACCGGCGCGCCGTTTTCCGGCGGCATCGGCAATAGCGCGAACGCGACGAAGAACAGTTTCGTCGCGGTGCAAACCGTGAAGACCGGCACCGACGCCAGCATTCGCGGCCTCGCCGTGACCGACAGCGAACTTTACGTGGCGGACACCTACGGCAACCGCATCGTCGTGTACGACGCGCAATCGATGCAGCCGCTGCGCTCGTGGAGCGTCGCGTCGCCGGCCCGCATCGCGATCGACACCGACTCGACGCTGTGGATCGTCAGCGGGTTCGGGACAGGCAACCTGAGCATCCAGCACTACCGCGCCGACGGCACCGCGCTCGCCGGTCCATTGGCGCTGCCCGCCAGCACCGTGCCGACCGACATCACGGTCACGCCATCCGGCCAGCTGCTGGTCGCCGACAACGGCGTTTCGCAGCAGATTCTCGTGTTCAAAAAGGGCGCGGGCGGCCAGATGCAGGCCGGTGCGTCGATCGGCACGCGCAACGGCATCTTCCACCCGGTGCGCGGCGTGCCGGGCGATACGCGCTTCAGCGGCATCACCGGCATCGGCGTCGATGCGGCCGGCAATCTGTACGTCGCGCAAAACGGCGAGGGCCCACGCGCGCCGGGCTCGGCGTCGGTCGGGCAAGGCGCGGTGCTGGAGAGCTATGTGTACGGCACACGCGTGCTCAACTGGCGGCTCTACGGCCTGACCTTCGTTGATAGCGGCGCGTTCGATCCGGCCACGCCCGCTTCGATCTACACGGGCTCGAAGCGCTTCACGCTCGATTACAGGCAGCCGGTCGGTCACGAATGGTCATATGCGGCGTTCACGCTCGATCGCTTCGATTACCCCGATGACCCCGCGTTTCACGAGCCGCGCGGCGTGCGCGGCGAACCGATGGTGCGCAGATTCGACGGTAAGCGTTTTCTCTATACGCTCGATTCGGGCGCGCACTATCTGAACGTCTATCGCTTCGATGCCGCGCATGGTGAGATCGCGATTCCGTCGGGAATGCTCGCGCAGAATCCGCTGCCGGGCACATGGCCCGCCGCGCAACCGGCATACGGTGAATGGCTGTGGCGCGACAGCAATGGCAATGGCGCCGTCGACGCAAGCGAGATCAGCAGCAATCCGTCGACCGGCAGCACGGTCGGCGATGGCTTCTGGTGGGTCGACGAACCCGGCAACGTGTGGCTCGCCACGCCCTTGAGTGGCGTGCGCGAAATGCCGCTGCAAGGTCTCGACTCCGCCGGCAATCCGATCTACACGTACGCGAGCGCGAAGATGTTCGCGATGCCCGCGCCGTTTACGCGGCTCGCGCGGCTCGTCTACGTCGCGTCGACCGACACGATGTATCTGTCCGGTTTCACCAGCGCGATTCCGTGGGACTCAACGCACTGGAAGGAAGCGGGCCCGGTGCTGGCCCGCTACGACAACTGGAGCACCGGCACGCCGACGCAGGTCTACACGATCCCGCTGCCGTGGAACACGCAAAGCGATCCGCAGACCACTACGGTCGGCGTCGCGGTGGCGGGCAACTACATCTTCGTCGCCGAGCTGTACACCGATCGCATCGACGTCTACGACGCGCGCAACGGCACGCCGGTCGGTTACATGACGCCCGGAGCGAGCGTCGGCGGCACGAGCGGCTGGGTCGACGTGTATCTCGGCATCAGCGCGGTGCGGCGCGATAACGGCGAGTACGTGGTGCTGGTCGAAGACGACGCGCGCGCGAAGATCCTGATGTATCGCTGGACGCCTTGACGTGGATCGCTGTCGCGCCGAACACGAATAGACGGCGGCGCATGATCGGTATATAACAACTTTACCGGTCATTCAATGGAGCGATGTTCGACCATGACGCAAGACGTTTCTCCCAAGCCGCCCTCCGACGAGCGTCCCGAGATCGAGCAGCTCGACGCGGCGCTCAGTCACGTCGATCAGCAGATGTCGTCGGGCGGCATTGCGTCGGGCGCGGCGAAAGGCATTGTGTACAGTCTGATCGAAACGCTCGGCGCGCTGGTCGGCGATCCCGATCTGCCGGAGCACGCGCGTTCGGGTTACGAAGGATTGCTGGAGGCCGCGCGCGAGTTGCGTGCGAAGTTGGACCGCTGAGCGGTGCGCTGGGTGGAGCGCTGAAGCCGCGGTCCGCGTTGCATTGAAGACGATGCACTCAAGACCGCAGTGAGGCTCACGCGCCGAGCGCCACCGCCTCTCCGCTCGTCTGCGCCAGCAACTGGTGAATCTGCGCGACCACGGCCGCGCCCTCGCCGACCGCCGCGGCCACGCGTTTGGTCGACCCGGCGCGCGCATCGCCGATCGCATAGACGCCTTCGACCGTCGTGCCGAGATCGCACGCCGTGGCCGAGCCGTCCGCGCTGATGCCGGTCAGCACGAAGCCTTTCGCGTCGAGCTGCACGCCGCAGGTGCGCAGCCATTCGGTGTTCGGGTCCGCGCCGGTGAAGAGAAACAGATGCCGCGTCGCGAAGCGATCGACGCCATCGGGCAGCGGCCTTTTCAAGGCGACCGACACGAGCCCGTCCTCATCGCCTTCGAGCCGGCCGATTTCCGAATTCGGATGCACGAACACGTTCGGCAGCGAGCGGATGCGGTCGATCAGATAGCGCGACATCGTCGCCTCGAAGCCGCTGCGGCGAATCAGCACGTGAACCTTGGCGGCGTGCGTCGCCAGATAGACGATCGCCTGGCCCGCCGAATTGCCGCCGCCCACCAGCACGACCTCCTGGCGCTTGCACAACTTCGCCTCGACCGGCGACGCCCAGTAGTAGACACCGCGTCCGTCGAAGCGCTCGAGCCCGTCGAGCGCCGGGCGCCGGTACACGGCGCCGCTCGCGATCACGATCGCCCGCGCGCTGATGTGGCCGCCGCATTTCAGCTCCAACCGATACGGCGACTGCCCGCAGTGCAGCGCTTTCACGTTGACCGGAATCGCGACGTGCGCGCCGAACTTCTGCGCCTGCACGAACGCGCGGCCGGCGAGCGCCTGGCCCGAGATGCCGGTCGGAAAGCCGAGGTAGTTTTCGATGCGCGAGCTCGCGCCCGCCTGGCCGCCTGGCGCGCGGCTGTCGAGCACGATCACCGACAGGCCTTCGGAGGCCGCGTACACCGAGGCGGCGAGCCCCGCCGGCCCCGCGCCGACGATCGCGACGTCGTACACGTACGCGTCGTCGAGATCGGGCAGCATACCTAAGCGAGTGGCAAGCTCCGGCATGCTCGGATGACGCAGCACCGAGCCGTCCGGGCTGATCACGAGCGGCAGGTCCTCGCGCTGCGCGGCGAACTGCTCGATCAGACGCAGCGCGTCTTCGTCGCGTTCGTCGATCACGGAATGCGGATGGCCGTTGCGCGACAGGAAGCCTTGCAGCGTCACGAGCCGCGCGTCACTGCTATTGCCGATCAGGATCGGGCCGCCCGCGCCCTTTTCGATCAGCGACACGCGCCGCAGAATCAGCGCGCGCATGATGCGCTCGCCGAGTTCCGCTTCGGCGACGATCAGCGCGCGCAGGCGCTCGGGCGGAATCAGCAGCGCTTCGACGGCGCCGATCGCGAGGCCGTTAACCAGCGAGGGCTTGCCCGACAACTGCCCGACCTCGGCCAGGAAATGCCCAGCGCCGCGCTCGCTGATCACGTGCTCGCGGCCGATGCCGTCACGCTGATAGACCTTCACGCGCCCTTCGAGCAGCACGAACATGCCGGGGCCGGTGTGACCGGTCTCGAACAGCAGCTCGCCGGACTTCCAGTGACCGATCTCGCCGAAGCGGCGCAGCCGGTCGATCTCGGCGCAACTGAGCTCCGGAAACATCTGGTGCATGCGCGTCGACAGCGACGAAAACGGCGCGTCGGCGACGACTCCCTGCTGTCCTTCCACTTCTTGAGTCTGAGTCGAAACGTCCTGAGTCGAAAGCATTGAACCGCTCCTTCGGTGTTCATTGCACGATTGAACGGCAGGCAACGCGATGCGCGCTCGCACCCCTGGGCGAGCCGTGCCGCGCGCTTCAGGCGGACAGTGCCGCCGCCAATTCCAGCTAGACGGCTTTGGGCGCGATGTCGTCGACCGCGACCTCCGGCGGCGGCATCGCGGGCAGCGAGTCGACCGGCTTGCCCGAGTCGCGCCAGGCTTCCATGCCGCCGCGCAGCGGCAGCACGTCGGAGAAGCCGGCTTCGTTGAGCTGCTTGGCCATCCATGCCGCGGAAATCTCGTTCGGACACGAGCAGTAGATCACGAGCTTCTGATCGTGCGCGTAGGTGGCGACGATGTCGTCGAGTTGCCGCTCGTCGGCGAATAGCGCGCCTGGTATCACGAACGGATCGAGCTTGCGCTTCTCCTGCGAACGGATGTCGAACACGACCGGCGCCCGGTCGGCCGCGAACAGCTTCGCGAGTTCGTCGACCTCGATGCGCGCGGACGCGAGCTTCGCGATCAACTGACGGCGCCGGATCCACCGGTACACCGCGTACAGCACCAGCAACGCGACGACGACGAGTGCCGCCGTGCGCCCGAGCCGCCCGGCGATCGCGAACAGCATGTCGATCTGCCGCGCGAACAGCGCGCCGATGATCAGCCCGGTGCCGGACCACAGCGCGGCGCCGACGCCGTCGTAAGTGAGGAAGGTGCGATAGCGCGTGCCCATCGCGCCCGCCATCGGGATCGACACGATCGACAGCCCCGGTACGAACTTCGCGACCGCGAGCACGCGCACGCCCCAGCGGCCGAAGAAGCGCTCGGTCTTTTTCACGCAGGTGTCGCGCGACAGCGACAACCGGCAGATCGTCTTCAGCGTATTGCCGCCGTAGATGCGGCCCGCGACGTACCACGCGCTGTCGCCGATCAGTGTCGCGAAGATCGACAGCACGAGGACCGGCAGCAATTGCGTGCCGACCGAGCCAGGGTGCATCGCGGCCATCGCGCCGAACAGCACGAGCGACGGCATGGCCGGCACCGGCAGCCCGAGCGCGGCGGCCAGCACGTTGATGAAGACGAGCGCCGGTCCATATTGCGCGACGAGGTCATGTAGCATCGGTTTAACATCCGCGGCCCTTGCGGGCGCAGCGCGGTAAGGAATCCACAGGCGAATGCAAGGATTATGGACGTATTTTCGAGACGTGCAAACGGCCCGGAAATCGGCCCGGGAATCGGCCAGTTGTGCGGCTGCGATCGGGCCGGCATGTGTGACCGCATACCCCGACGCGCAAGCGTGGCAGGCGCTTGTGACAACGTGCTGAAGGCAGGGGTAAGCGAACCCGGTGAGACGCGCGAAAGCGCTTGCTAAAACCCGTAGGAAGGCGTGGATTGGCGGCGCAAGCGGAACAAACGGAAGCGCGGCGACGCGCACAGGCGCGCCCCATGCGAATAATCCGCGCGTACGCGTCGAAGTGCGACGCAACCGGCGCGAGAGGCTGACGAGTCACGCGGCGGACCCACCCGCCGCGCGCCTGCTTCACTGACGATGATTGTGTTGTTCGCCCGGCAACTCGGCGCCATGCGCGCGGATTGCGGCGATCAGCTCCGCGGGCGTGATTTCGTAGCGCACTTCGCGATGGATGCCCGGCTTGCGCTCATCGACCTCGATCAGCAGGATGCCTTTGCCGTCTTCGGTCGATTCGAGGCGCAGCGAGCGAAGTTCGCGCGCCGTTGCGTCGTCGTATTCGGTGAGCAGGGCCATTGACCCGGAGGACCCGGTGATGCGCATCGAAGTTGTCCTTGTCGCGTTGGTGATGGAACCATTGTACGGGGCGGATGGCGTGCCGTCTGCCGCGTCGTCGTGCCGTGTTGCGTCTGCCTCTGTCTCTATCTCGCCGGGGTTTTAGTCGGGTATGACGCCGCCGTTAGCGCATGCGCGGTTGGGGAGCGTGCAATCAGTTTAACGCGACTCGTCGTCGCAACGGACGCATTTTTCATGCCCCGCTGCAGTGCGATGCGCGTTCCGGATTTGTCATGCGGATGACGCGAGCACGGGCTAGGAGACGTTGGGCGGCGCATGCGCCGCGCGGCCGCACGCGTCGCCGCGCTTGCAAAAAAATAGCCCGTCCGGATAGGGGCGGGCCGTTAAACGCCGTTGTTACTCGGGTCAGCCTGCCCTTGCAACGAGTGGGCGCTGACGACTCCATCCTCGTGCTTCGTTGCCGAACTGTCGAGGTGGGAGTAATGCGGATCTATCAGATCAAAGTACCGTTTTCCGGTTCGACGCTCACACCAGGCCGGTCGCGTAATACACCGCGATCACGAAGAACACCGCGAGCGTCTTGATCACGGTGACCGCGAAGATGTCGCGATACGACTGCCGATGCGTGAGGCCCGTCACCGCGAGCAGCGTGATCACCGCGCCGTTGTGCGGCAGCGTATCCATGCCGCCGCTCGCCATCGCGACCACGCGATGCAGCACCTCGAGCGGAATCTGCGCGGCTTGCGCACCCTTGATGAACATCTCCGACATCGCGGCGAGCGCGATGCTCATCCCGCCGGACGCCGACCCCGTGATTCCCGCCAGCGTACTGACCGACACGGCCGCGTTGACCAGCGGATTCGGAATGCTTTTCAGCGCATTGCCGACGACGACAAAGCCCGGCAGCGCCGCGATCACGCCGCCGAAGCCATATTCCGACGCAGTATTGAGCGACGCCAGCAGCGCGCCCGCCACCGCCGCCTTCGTGCCGACCGCGAAGCGCTGGCTGACGCGACCGAACGCCGTCACGACGACCATCACGATGCCGAGCAGCAGCGCGCCCTGCACGGCCCAGATCGCGACCACGGCCTTGACGCTCGTCTCGACCGGCGCATGCAGACCCGGTAGGGTGTCAGGCGTGACCGTGAAGGTCGGACCGTACCAGGTCGGAATCCAGCGCGTCAGCAGGAAGTTCGCGACGCCGACCACGACGAGCGGCGCCACAGCCAGCAGCGGATGCGGCAGGTGCTTCGATTCGACGTGCTCCGGCTCGTTGACGAGTTCGGTGCCGTAACCCTCGCCGGTCGCCATCGCGGCGCGGCGGCGCCATTCCAGATACGACAGACCGACCACGAGGATGAACAGCGAGCCGATCACGCCGAGCGTCGGCGCGGCCCACGAGGTGGTCTTGAAGAACGTCGTCGGGATGATGTTCTGGATCTGCGGCGTGCCGGGCAGCGAGTCCATCGTGAACGAGAACGCGCCGAGCGCGATCGCGCCGGGCATCAGGCGCTTCGGAATGTTGCTCTGGCGATATAGCTCGGCCGCGAACGGATAGACCGCGAACACGACGACGAACAGCGACACGCCGCCGTAGGTGAGCAGCGCGCACACCGCGACGATCACCGCATTCGCGCGCGAGCGGCCGATATAGCGGATCGCGGCCGCGACGATCGCCTCCGAGAAGCCCGACAGCTCGATTACCTTGCCGAACACGGCGCCGAGCAGAAACACCGGGAAGTACAGCTTCACGAAGCCGACCATCTTGTCCATGAAGATGCTCGTGAAGACGGGCGCGACGGCGGCGGGCTCGGTAGCGAGGACGGCGGCGAGCGCCGCGATCGGCGCGAACAGGATCACGCTGTAGCCGCGATACGCGGCGAACATCAGAAACGCCAGCGCGGCGATAACGATGAGAAAGGACATTGAGTCTCCATAGCCGGGTTGTTCTAAGGGGTTGCCGTGCTGATTGAGCGACGGCGCGGCGCGGTCGGAACGCAGCTTCCATGCCACGCCGGGCGTTTTGCCGGCCAGGCGGCGTGGCGCAAGGCGCGGCCGCGCAGCGCGGCCCGGGCAACGCCGGCGGATTGTACCCGGGCGTCTCCAAAACGGGACGCTAATCCGCTGGGGATAGCCTCAAACCAGGGTAAGTCATGATGGATAAGGTCTGTCGCCTGTCTCCATTTGGAGATAAATTCGTCCACCAGTGGAGACGGGCACAGACACAACGATAAGTGGAGACAGCGACAGCATGATGACCGACTGGACGGGCCTGCCCGCCACCTATGACGACGTGCTTCGTCGGGCAATGGATTCGCTCTTTCGCACGTTCGAAAACTTCAGCGAAGGCACGTTTATCGTCGATGGGCAGGCGCGCGTCGTCTGGATCAACAAGCGTTATGCGGCGCGCTTCGGCTTTGCGGACCCGCAGCAGGCGATTGGCCGGGATTGCGAAGCGGTGATCCCGAACAGTCTGATGCGCGAGGTCGTCAACACCGGCCGGCCGATCCTGCTCGACATCATGGAGACCGATCGCGAACCGCTCGTCGTCACGCGTCTGCCGCTGAAGGACGATGCCGGCGCGACGATCGGCGCGGTCGGCTTCGCGCTGTTCGACGAGCTGAAAGCGCTGTCGCCGCTTTTTTCGCAGTACTCGCGGCTGCAGCAGGAACTGATCGCGACGCGCCAGTCGCTCGCGCAGGCGCGCCGCGCGCGCTACACGTTCGGCAGTTTCGTCGGCACGAGCGCCGCGTCGCTCGAAGTCAAGCGCCAGGCGCGGCGCGCGGCGCAACTGGAATCGCCGGTGCTGCTGCTCGGCGAAACCGGCACCGGCAAGGAGCTGCTCGCGCATGCGATTCACGGCGGCTCGGCACGCGCGCATCAGCCGCTCGTCAGTGTGAATGTCGCGGCGATTCCCGACACGCTGCTCGAAGTCGAATTCTTTGGCGCCGCGCCCGGCGCGTACACCGGCGCGGATCGCAAGGGGCGGGTCGGCAAGTTCGAGCTCGCGAACGGCGGCACGCTGTTTCTCGACGAGATCGGCGACATGCCGCCGTCATTGCAAGGCAAGCTGCTGCGCGTGCTGCAGGACAAGGAGTTCGAGCCGCTCGGCTCGAACCGCATCGTGCGCGCGGATGTGCGGATCATCGCGGCGACGTCGGCCGACCTGCCCGCGCTCGTCGCGGCCGGGCGTTTTCGCGCGGACCTGTTCTACCGGCTCAACGTGCTGACGATCCATGCGCCCGCGCTGCGCGAGCGTTCGTCCGACATCGAGGCGCTTGCCTACGCGATGCTTGAGGATCTGGCTGCGCAGGCACCCGGCGGCAGACACTTCGAATTGCACGACGACGCGTTGCGCCTGCTGTGCGCATACGGCTGGCCCGGCAACGTGCGCGAGCTGCGCAACACATTGGAGCGCGCCGTGATGCTGTCCGACAGCGAACGCATCGATGCGCGCGTGCTCGCGCCTTTCATCGGCTCGGGGCAGGGCGGCACGCTCGCACCGACGCAGACCCCGCCTCTGGCGCACGCCAGCGTGGACGCTACCGTCGCGGCCAAACCGTCCTCGTGGAGTGACGCGATGGCCGCGTTCGAAAAGCGTTTTCTGTGCGACGCGTTGCGCGCGAACGGCGGCCGCGTCATCGACACTGCCAAACAGATCGGCATGGGTCGCGCGACGCTATACAAGAAGATCGCCGCGCACGGCATCGACGTTTGACGCGTCGTGCCCAACCGGTCGTGCCGTGCGAACTGACGCAGCACGAGGGCCGCGTGGCACAATCGCGAGATCGAAAAACAAGACGTGACCGGGGTCTCCATGAAACGCCTTTCCTTCTTCGCGCGCCGCTCCAGCGTTGTGCTGGCCGTCGGCGCGATTGTCGCGCTTGGCGGTTGCAGCAGCAGCGCGCCGCTGTTCCTGCCGGACGGCCGCGCGACCACGCTGGTGCAATGCCCGGTGGGTTCCGACTCGTGCTCGCAGCAGGCGGCCGCGAGTTGCAATGGCGCGTTCGACGTCGTGCGCCAATCGAGTGAGGGCGGCACATTGAGCCTGATCTACGCGTGCCGCGCGACCGCGAAGTAAGCACTTGGTGTCGCGCCGGTGCAATGCCGGCGCGCTCGGCTGGCCGATAATCGGTCGGCGCCGTCTGGTTTCTTTTCTGCGAACCCCCGCCCATTCCCAATCCGCTCGAATAGCACCTCGCGTCATTCCGGTTAGCACATGGCCGTCATAAATCCATGCGCCTAATGTGTGTCGATAAGCGATTAGCATGCGAATTGGGTTAAGTAGGTCCGCACGCGGCATTTTTACAACCTTGAGTCGCCGCGCACCGCTTATGCTGTTCGCCCGACGACAATTTGTCTTTACCCTTCGGGGCGTCGAACCGGGTCGGTGCGGAAGCTAACGGAACGTGAACTTTGACAGCAGTATTCTTTTTAAACCGTTGGTGATTTAAAACGGCGCGGAGAAACCGCCGGTTTTTCCGACGCAGCAGAGGTTCGGGAAGGTTTTTCCGCCACCGGCAGGCTTTATTTTCGGGCCGCGCAGGCCAACGCGGCTTCATGCTTTCGATTTTCTTGCTCCAACACTAATCCAATAGAATTCGGGGAAAGCAATGAATCATCAGCAACTCGAAAAAGACATCGAGCATCTCGAGCAAATAATTTCCCATATTTCCGTACAAGACCGTATTCCGTTGTCTTACTGGCGAAACCGCCTCAAGCACGTTTCCGGTGCGGTTCTTGTGCCGGCGCAGGCAACACGCGTCAAACGCCTCGATGCCGCGCTTTGCGCACTGGAAAAACGGCAGAAAGCCTAATCACTGTGTCCACCAATCGGAATCGGCACTTAGGAAATCCGTTTTCTTGTACCGACACAGGACGAACATGCAGATAGCGGGACTTGCCGCGACCCGGCTCACGACGTTGACCAATGAGATGCAGGGCTACGTGGAACGGGGCGAAGTGGCGGGGGTGGTGTCGCTCGTATGGCGGCATGGCGAAATCGGCTACTTCGAACCGGTCGGCCTACGCGACGAAGCCGCGCAATTGCCGATGGAGCGCGACACGCTGTTTCGCATCGCGTCGATGACGAAGCCGGTGACGAGTGCCGCGATCCTGATGCTGATCGAGGAAGACCGCCTCGCTCTCGATACGCCCATTTCACCGTGGCTGCCCGAGCTTGCGGCGCCGCGCGTGCTGCGCGATCCGACCGGCCCGCTCGACCGGAGCGATCCGATCCGCGCGCCGCTCACGGTGCTCGATCTGCTCACGCATCGCGCGGGCTTCGCGTATCACTTCACGGCTACGGGTCCGCTCGCCGAAGCCTACGCGGCCGCGTTCAACGGCTTCGAAGCGAGCGGCGACAACAGCGCGTGGCTGGCGCGCATCGCCGCGTTGCCGCTGATGTTCCAGCCCGGCTCGCGCTGGCACTACGGCGTTGCGACCGACGTGCTCGGCGTGCTGATCGAACGCGTGAGTGGCATGCCGCTCGGCGAGTTTTTCCGCACGCGTATCTTCGAGCCGCTCGGCATGCGCGACACCGCGTTCTGGGTGCCCGACGCGCAGCTTGCGCGCCTCGCTACCGCATACAACATCGATCCCGGCACGCGGCGTCGCGTGGTCGAGGATCATGCGGCGGCCAGCCGTTGGGCGAATCCGCGGCGCTTTCAGAGCGGCGGCGGCGGGTTGGTCTCGACCGCCGAGGACTATCTGCAATTCGCGCAGCTGCTGCTCGGGCGTGGGCGCGTCGGCGACACGCGGCTGCTGTCGCATCGCTCGGTCGATCTGATGCGCAGCAATTTCCTGAGCCGCGACCAGCGCCGCCTGCCCGCCTTCGGTCACGTGATCTGGGCGGGGCAGGGCTTCGGCCTCGGTCTGTCGATCGTCGACGATCCGGCGCAGCAATTGCCGCTCGGCTATCGCTCGCCCGGTTCGTTCGGCTGGCCCGGCGCGTACGGCACGAGCTGGTTCGCCGATCCGGTCGAGAACATGATCGGCCTGATGCTGATTCAGCGCCGCTCGATCGACCCCTTTCCGATGGCCATCGACTTCGAACGCCGCGTCTACGATGCGATCGACGATTGAGCGCGTCCGCCGCGCATGCACTCGGGCACGCGATTCACTATCCTGTGATTTATTCGTCTGATAGTGTGCGCCAACCATTCATTGCAATTCATCGCAGTGCGTCCAACCGAGGGGGAAACACCGGCATGGCCTCTTACAAACAACTGACCGCGCAACTCGAAAAACTCCACAAGGAAGTCGCAGCGGCGCGCGACAAGGAAGTCGCGCAAGCTATCGCCGATATCAAGCAGAAGGTCGCCGAATACGACCTGACCGCCGAAGAACTCGGGTTCACGAGCGCCGCGTCGAAGCCGCGCCGCAAGTCGTCAACGACGTCGGTCGCCAAGTACCGCAATCCGAAGACCGGCGAAACATGGAGCGGCCGCGGGCGCTCGCCAGCCTGGCTCGTCGGGAAGAATCGCGAGCGGTTTCTGATCGAAGGTTGAGCTTCGTCGTGGATGCTGAGGCGTCCGTGTTCTCTGAAGTGATGCGTAGTTTGATTCGTTCCGCACCGTTGCGAAGGTCCCGAAAACGCTCACCTTTGCGTGATGCCTGACCGCGTACAGCGGGATTTATCAAAGCATTCGAACCTCGCGGGATGTTTCGGTGAGCCAGGCTTTGTCGCGCGACGCACCGCCGCATCTACGAATTGCCATCGTGTCGCGGCGCTGCGCGCGGCTCGGTGAAAACCCGCGCCAGCCTTTGCTGGCGGGCGTTTCCAGGCGTCGCGCAAGAGCCTGTCGGTAGCGGTGCGAAGCTTTGTCGCGGTTTTCCCGCGCATCGCGTTTGTGATGCTGGCGTCGTAGCAGGTGCGCGTATGCGCTTCGCGATCCTCACCTTTGGCCGCGAATCGATATTCGCCACCGCAAGTCCCGAAAACGCTCACCTTTGGCCGCCTGCGTTCGCGACGCGCGGGCGCTCCCGTCGTTCCCCGTGGTTCCCCATCCGGCGCCGCGCCGCCTTTCCCCGGCCGTCGCGCCGGACGTGTATCATTCGCACCTTGCGCCGTTTTTGCGCCAGCGATTCCCGTATCGTCGAACATTGGGGCGTGACCCGTTCGCCACCCGTTGTCGGACGCGGCGCGAGCGCCGGCCGATCCCGGCCCGCGCCCGACTCCGCTCGACGCCGCCGCGCCACGCGCGGCATACCGGCCGCCCAGGGCCGCCGGGAACCGCCCGAACCCCTTTCCGTGACCGCCAGACCCGATGTCAGTCTCCGAACTCAAACGCCGCCGCACGTTCGCGGTCATTTCCCACCCGGACGCGGGTAAAACCACACTCACCGAAAAGCTGCTGCTGTTCTCGGGCGCGATCCAGATCGCCGGTACCGTGAAGGGCCGCAAGAGCAACCGCTACGCGACGTCCGACTGGATGGAAATCGAAAAGCAACGCGGCATCTCCGTCGCGAGCTCGGTGATGCAGTTCGAGTACGGCGATTGCGTGATCAACCTGCTCGACACGCCGGGCCACGAGGACTTCTCCGAGGACACCTACCGTGTGCTGACCGCGGTCGATGCCGCCGTGATGGTGATCGACGGCGCGAACGGCGTCGAAGCGCAGACGCTGAAGCTGCTGGAAGTCTGCCGCAGCCGCAAGACGCCGATCGTCACGTTCATCAACAAGCTCGACCGCGAAGTGCGCGAGCCGCTCGAACTGCTCGACGAAATCGAGCAGCATCTCGGTGTGTCGGCGGTGCCGTTCACGTGGCCGATTGGCATGGGCAAGGTTTTCCAGGGCGTCTACGACGTCCAGCGCGACCAGGTGCGCGTGTTCCGCGCCGGCCAGGATACCGCTGGCGGCGCGGTCGAAACGCTGCAGGCGTTGAGCGACGAGGAAGGCGAGCGCCGTTTCGGCCATGCCTGGGTGCGCGCGAAGGAAGAGATCGACCTGATCAGCGGCGCGACGCCCGAGTTCGACCGCGAGCAGTTCCTCGCCGGCCAGCAGTCGCCGGTGCTGTTCGGCTCGGCGATCAACAACTTCGGCGTGAAGGAAATTCTCGACGCGCTGGTCGACCTCGCGCCGCCGCCGTCGATGCGCATGACCGTGCAGCGTCCCGTGCAGCCGGAAGAGTCGAAATTCACCGGCGTCGTATTCAAGGTGCAGGCGAACATGGACCTCGCGCACCGCGACCGCGTCGCGTTCATCCGCGTGTGCTCGGGACGTTTCGAGCGCGGCATGGCCGTGAAGGTCACGCGCTCGAACAAGACGTTCCGCGCGAACAACGTGGTCACGTTCCTGTCGCAGCGTCGCGAGACGGTGAGCGAGGCGTATCCGGGCGACATCATCGGGATTCCGAATCACGGTACGCTAAGTCTCGGCGATACGCTGACCGAAGGCGAACAGCTACAGTTCGTCGGCCTGCCGTTCTTCGCGCCGGAAATTTTTCAGACCGTCGAAGTGGTCGATCCGATGCGCGCGAAGCAGCTCGGCGAAGCGCTGAAGCAGCTCGGCGAGGAAGGCGCGATTCAGGTGTTCCGTCCCGAAGCGGGCGGCCTGATTATTCTCGGCGCGGTCGGGCAACTCCAATTCGAAGTGGTGTCGCACCGTCTGTCGACCGAATACAAGGTCGACGTGCGCATGGCGCCGGCACGTTACCGCCTGTCGCGCTGGGTGACCTGCGACGATCCGTCAGAACTGCGCCGCTTTACCGATTCGTACTCGGCGCGGATCGCGCTCGATGCGTCCGATGCGCCGACCTATCTGGCCTCGCATGTATCCGAGATCGAAGTCGCGCAGAAAGCGTGGCCGAAGATCGTGTTCAACGAGTTGCGCGAGCACTCCGGCGCGCCGTTCAGGAAGGCGATGTAAAGCCGCGAGTTCGCTGGTTCCGAAGGCAAAAAGCCGCGTCGTTCGACGCGGCTTTTTGCTTTGCGGTCGCGACAACGTCCCGCGCCAGCACGCGACTTCGCCTATGCTGACGGAACTACCTGCCCCGCCGCGAAGCCGGCTCCGATTCCTGTCCAACCGCATGGAGCACCCGTGACCGTTCGCAACCTCGACGCCTTGTTTCGCCCGAAATCCGTCGCCGTGATCGGCGCGTCCGAGCGGCCGGGCAGCACCGGCGCGATGGTCTGGGCGCGTGTGCTGGAAGGCGGCTTCGACGGCCCGCTGTGGCCGGTCAATCCGAAGCACGCGACGCTCGGCGTCCACCCGGTGATTTCCGGCGTCGGCGATCTGCCGCAGCCGCCTAACGTCGCGGTGATCTGCACGCCGCCCGCGACGTGGCCCTCGTTGATCCATAAGCTCGGTGGCATGGGCACGCGCGCCGTGATCATCGTCGGCGAGGTGCGCAGCGATGAAGACCGGCTCGAGCTGCGGCACGCGCTGTCGGCGGCGCGACCGCATCTGCTACGCATCGTCGGACCGGGCAGTCTCGGCGTGGTGTCGCCGGCATTCGGCGCGCATCTGGGCGCGCCGTCGTGCACGGTCAAGGCGGGTGGCGTCGCCTGGGTGTCGCAGTCGAATGCGCTGACCAACGCGGTGCTCGGCTGGGCGCGGGCGCGCGGGCTCGGTTTTTCGCACGCGGTGGCGCTCGGCGCGGAGGCCGACGTCGATGCCGGCGACGTACTCGATTACCTCGCGAGCGACGCCGGCACCCGCGCGATCCTGCTGGAACTCGACAGTGTGCGGGCGGCGCGCAAGTTCATGTCGGCCGCGCGCGCGGCGGCGCGCAACAAGCCGGTGCTCGCGCTGCGCTCCGGGCGCGACGACCCCGCCGACGGTCTCTATACAGCGGCGTTCCGGCGCGCGGGCCTCGTGCGCGTCGACGCACTCGACGATCTGCTCGACGAAATCGAAACCCTCGGCGTCGGCCGGGTGGCGGCGGGCGCCACCGCGACGCTGATCACCAGCGACAGCGGTCTTGCGACGCTCGCGCGCGACGCGTTCGCCGCCGCCGGCGGCCCGCTCGCGCCGTGGCCGGCCGCGGCGTCGGACGCGCTGCGCGAGGCGCTGCCGCAGGCGGTCGGCGGCAATCCGCTGCTGCTCGGCGACGGCGCGCGTCCTGAGCACTTCGGCGCCGCGCTGAAGCTGCTCGGCGAGTATCACGAGACCGGCACCGCGTTCGTGGTGCACGCATCGACGCATGGCGCGCCGGTCGATGACGTCGCGCAGACACTGATCGAGCATCAGCGCTTTGCGTATCGCGGGCTCCTCGCATGCTTCTTCGGCGGCGTCGATGCGGCGAGGCGCGACGCGCTGCACGCGCAGGGCATCCCGGTGCACACGACGCCGCAGCGGCTCGCGCGCGCGTTCGCGCGTCTGGTCGATTACCGGCTGGGCCGCGAGTTGCTGATGCAAACGCCAGAGGGCCTGCCCGCGCAGATTCCCGAGGCGATCGATGCCGCCCAGGCGCAGGCTCGCGAAGCGTTGGCGGCGGGCGAAAGTGAGCTTGTCGGGGACGCGGCGGCGCGGTTTCTGGCGCGCTTCGGGCTGCGGGTGGAGGGTGCCGAAGGGGCGGGCGCCGACGCGCAGCGAGCCGATGCGGACGGCGCGGCAAAAGCCATCGTCGACATCGCCATCGAACTGCACGATGACGATAACTTCGGCCCTGTGTTCCGTTTCACCGCGCCGCCGGTCGACGGCGTTTCCAACGGGTTGCGCGTCTATGGCCTGCCGCCGCTCAATCCGATGCTTGCGCGCGACATCGTCACGCGTTCGCACTATGCGAGGCTGGTCGCGCCGGAGCCGACGCTCGCGGCGTTGACGGCGGTGTCGCAAGCGGTTTGCGACGTGCGCGAGGTCGTCGGCCTGTCGTTGAAGCTCAGGGTCTACCGGGATCGCGTGACGGTGGTCGATCCGCTGTTGCGTGTCGGCGCGCAGCGCAGCCGTCTGGCGATCATGCCGTATCCGCGGCGCTTCGAGGAAACGATCGACTGGCAGGGCATGCGCGTGACGGTGCGACCGATTCGCCCGGAAGACGAAAACGCGCATCGCGATTTCGCGCAGGCGATGACGCCGGAAGATTTGCGCCTGCGCTTTTTCGGCGCGGTCGGCGCGTTCGACCACTCGCAACTCGCGCGCATGACGCAGATCGACTACGACCGGGAAATGGCGCTGATCGCAACAGTCGACAACGAAGACGGCGTCGCGCAGACGCTCGGCGTGGTGCGCGCGGTGGCCGATCCCGACAACGAGACGGCCGAATTCGCGGTGGCCGTGCGCTCGGACCAGAAGGGGCGGCGCCTCGGCCAGTTGCTGATGCAGCGGATCATCGCGTACGCGCGGGCGCGCGACACGCACTGGCTGGTCGGTGAAGCGTTGCGCGAGAACACCGCGATGATCGCGCTCGCGAGGGCCAGCGGTTTCACGATCACGCGGACCGATGACCCCGGTGTGGTCGGTTTCCGGATGGCGCTCGACGAAACGGCGGGGGCGGACCCGAAGTCCTCCGCGCAGAACCGGCCGCCGCGTTGAATGGCTGACATCGCAGCCCGTTCAACGCACGGCATCACCCTCTCAAGCTGCCAACTTCAGCGCCGCCTCATCCACCTGCGCGCGCGTGACAGACAGCTCATCGAGCCATGCCTGCGCATACGTGGCGCCGGTTTCGCGCTCGAGCCGCGCGATCGTGGCCGCGCAGCGGTTCGCGTCCTTCAGCGTCGAAATGAACGATTTCACCGACTCCCCGCCCTTGAACGCGTCGTACAGCGGTACCCGGATTTCGTCGGGCAGCGGACGTGTGGTCCATTGATACGGCTTGCCGTTGAACGTCAGCGACGGCGGCAGCACGCGTTCCTTGCGCCCGGCCGGAATCAGGCCATAGGTACGCGCCGCTTCGCCGATCTGCTCGGCCGAAAACAGCTCGTCGGGCGTGATGTCGAATTGCCGGATGAAGGTCTCGATGCTTTGCATCGCGGCGGCGCGGTCGTCGCGGCGCTTCTGCGCGTGAGCGACGATGTCGCGTAGTTCGTCGGCTTCTTCCGCCGTGATCGTGAAGCTCGACTGCTTCTGCTGGAGTTCGGAAAAACGCTGGAATTCGGAATCGGTCAGAAGTTTGGCCATTGCTCAATCGATGCGCGCGCATGAGCCCGTCATGCGGCGTAGTTTTGGAAGGGCCGCCATTCTAAACCATGTGCGCGAGCGCGCCGCTGGGTAGCTTGCCGATCATGCGGCCTGCTCGTGGAACATCGACAGCGCCTGCACCGTGTCGCGCAGCAGCGTGGTGGCCGCTTCGAGCGTCGGCGCGACGTATTCGTCGATCCGCCGCAGATACGGGCAGGTCAGCACCGCGATCGCCTGTCCTGACGGCGCGAGTATCGGGAACGTCACGTCGGTGACGCCGAACGTCTGCTGGCTGTCCTTCTGCCAGAAGCCCGCCGCGCGAATGCGCTCGCAGGCCTCCTCCAGCGCGTCGCGATCGAGCGTCACTTCGCCCTTCACCTTCGTGTGCTCGGCAAGCATCTGCTGACGCTGCTCGACGCTCTGGAACGCGAGCATCACGCGTCCCGAGCCGGTGTCGATCAGGCCGACCCGCGAGCCGAGCCGCACCGACATGCCCCATGTGCCCGGCCCGTCGACCTGCGCGATCACCAGCAGGTTGCCGCGGTCGTAGACGGCGAGGTGGCACGACTGCTCGGCCGCGTCGGCGAAACGCTGCATCAGCGGCAGCGCTTCGGCGATCAGCCGGTTCATCGGCGGATGACGATGCGCGAGCGCGAACAGCTTCAGACCCAGCGAGTAGCGGTCGCCGGCCGCCGAGCGCACCACGTATTGCCGCGCGACCAGACGTTCGAGCATCCGGTACATCTCGCTCGCGTTGCGGCCCAGCTGTCGCGTGATTTCGGCGCGCGTCAGGCCCTCCTTCTGCTCGGACAGCAGCTCGAGAATGTCGAGGCCCTTGTCCAGAGCGGGGGCGCGGTAGCGGTCGTCGTCTTTGTCTTCGGCTTCCATCGTCGGGGTCGGGGAATTCCGTTTGGGGTTCCCATTATCTGGTGCGCGCGGGCGAGTGCGTGACATTTCGCGAACTGGATGGCACAGGTCCAGGGAAAATCCGGGCATCCGCGACGCGTAGTCTTCTTGACTTGGGAAAATTCGAATATGAATAATACGTTCATTAGTGAATGAATGCACGCTTGAGCGGTGCGCGAGTGTATCCGCCGCATCTTGCCGCCGCATGGTAAAAAGACCACACATCTGGAGACACGCTCATGTCGGCATCGATCGAATCGAAGATCGGGCAGCGGCGCCGTATCGGCCGCGGCTCGTTGCAGGTGGGCGGATTGGGGCTCGGCACGGCGCCACTCGGCGACCTGTACCGCGACCTGTCCGACGAGGATGCCCACGCGACCGTCGCCGCCGCCTGGGACGCGGGCGTGCGCTACTTCGACACCGCGCCACATTACGGCCACACGAAGGCCGAGCATCGGCTCGGCACCGCGCTGCGCCACTACCCGCGCGGCGAGTACGTGCTGTCGACCAAGGTCGGCCGCCGCTTCGTGCCGCGCACGTCGCCGCTCGACGACCGCGAAGGCTGGCAGAATCCGCTGCCGTTCGAAGCGATCTACGACTACACGCACGATGGCATTCTGCGTTCGTTCGAGGACAGCCAGCAGCGCCTCGGCATCATCGACATCGACATTCTTCTCGTGCACGACATCGGCCGCGTCACGCACGGCGACCAGCATCCGCACTACTGGCGGCAACTGACCGAAGGTGGCGGCTTCCGCGCGTTGGAGCTCCTGCGCTCGACCGGCGCGATCAAGGCGGTCGGCCTCGGCGTCAACGAAGGCGGGGTGATCCTCGACGCGATGGCCGAGTTCGATATCGATTGCGCGTTGCTCGCGGGCCGTTATACGCTGCTCGAGCAGACCACCCTCGACGACTTGCTGCCCGCCTGCGAAGCCCGCGGCGTCAGCATCCTGCTCGGCGGCGCGTTCAATTCGGGCATTCTGGCGCGCGGCGTCGAAGGCGATCTGAAGTTCAATTACGGCGCTGCGCCGCCCGAGGTGATCGAGCGCGTCGCGCGTCTGGAGGCAGTGTGCCGCGCGCATAACGTGCCGCTCGCCGCCGCCGCGTTGCAGTTTCCGTATGCTCATCCGGCGGTGGCCACCGTGCTGACCGGCGCGCGCAGTGTCGACGAATTGCGCGAGAACGTCGCGTCGTTCGAGCGGCCGATCCCCGCGGCCCTGTGGTCCGCATTGCGCGACGCGGGCCTGCTCGACCCCCGCGCGCCCGCGCCCGAGGACTGACCGACCATGCCGATCGACGCTCACCAGCACTACTGGGACCCCGCGCGGGGTGACTACGAGTGGCTGACGCCGGAGCTGAAAATCCTCTACCGGCCGTTCGGCCCCGACGATCTGAAGCCGTTGCGCGAACAGGCCGGCATCGAGCGGACCGTGGTCGTGCAGGCCGCGCCGACGCTGGATGAAACCCGCTACCTGCTCGACATCGCGCGGCGCGAGTCGTCGATCGCGGGCGTGATCGGCTGGGTGCCGCTGCTGCTACCGAACGCGCCCGAGATGATCGAGGCGCTCGCGCGCGAGCCGAAGTTCAAGGGCGTACGGCCGATGCTGCAGGACCTGCCCGACGACGGCTGGATCGCGAACCCCGACCTTGCGCCGGCAATCGACGCGCTGATCGCGCACGATCTCGCGTTCGATGCGCTGATCTACGCGCGCCACGTGCAATACGTCGAGATCTTCGCGCAGCGTTTTCCGGCGCTGCGCATCGTGGTCGATCACGGCGCGAAGCCGCCGATCCGCTACGGTCACGCGGGCTTTCAGGTGTGGCGCGAGGCGATCACGCGGCTCGCCGAATTGCCGCAGGTGCACTGCAAGCTGTCGGGTCTCGCGACCGAGGCGTCGCCCGGCTGGACCGAGGACACGCTGCGGCCCTACATCGAGCATCTACTGACCTCGTTCGGCCCCGCGCGGCTGATGTGGGGTAGCGATTGGCCCGTGCTCGAACTGAACGGCGACTATCTGCTGTGGCATTCGGTGGCGACCACGCTCGTCGCGTCGTTGAGCGACGCCGAGCGCGACGCGGTGTTCGGCGACAACGCCGCCGCGTTTTACCGGCTTTGATTTTCGTTAGCAGCCCATTCAACTGGAGTCGTAGATGACACAAAGACTGGCCGGCAAAACGGCCCTGATCACCGCGGCGGGACAAGGTATCGGTCTCGCGACCGCCGAGCTGTTCGCGCGCGAAGGCGCGCGCGTGATCGCCACCGATATCCGCATCGACGGACTCGCCGGCAAGCCGGTCGAGGCGCGCAAGCTCGACGTGCTCGACGGCGCGGCGATCAAGGCGCTCGCCGCCGAAGTCGGCACGATCGACGTGCTGTTCAACTGCGCGGGCTTCGTGCACGCGGGCAATATCCTCGAATGCAGCGAGGAGGACTGGGACTTCGCGTTCGACCTCAACGCGAAGGCGATGTACCGTATGATTCGCGCGTTTTTGCCGGCCATGCTGGAGAAGGGCGGCGGCTCGATCATCAACATGTCGTCGGCGGCGTCGAGCGTGAAGGGCGTGCCCAACCGCTTCGCGTATGGCGCGTCGAAGGCCGCGGTGGTCGGGCTCACCAAGGCCGTCGCCGCGGACTTCGTCACGCGCGGTGTACGCTGTAACGCGATTTGCCCGGGCACGGTGTCTTCGCCGTCGCTCGAACAGCGAATCGCCGTGCAGGCTCAGGAGCAGGGCGCGGCGCTCGATGCGGTGCAGGCCGCATTCGTCGCGCGCCAGCCGATGGGCCGCATCGGCAAGCCGGAGGAGATCGCCGCGCTCGCGCTGTATCTCGCGTCCGACGAGTCGTCGTTCACGACGGGCCAACTCCATGTGATCGACGGCGGCTGGTCGAACTGATTCTGATTGATTGACGAACCGAACACTACTGAAAGAAAAGGGAAGTGCAACGATGAAACTGCTTCGTTATGGGCCGAAAGGCCAGGAAAAGCCGGGCCTGGTCGACGCGCAAGGCAAGATTCGCGATCTGTCGAAGGTGGTGGGCGATATCGACGGCGCTGCGCTCAGCGATGAAAGCCTCGCGAAACTGCGCGCGCTCGATCCGGCAACGCTGCCGATCGTCGAAGGCAATCCACGCGTGGGACCGTGCGTCGGCAAGATCGGCAAATTCATCTGCATCGGCCTGAACTACGCGGATCACGCGGCGGAATCGAATCTGCCGGTGCCAGCCGAACCGGTCATCTTCAACAAGTGGACGAGCGCGATCAGCGGCCCGAACGACGACATCGAAATCCCGCGCGGTTCGAAGAAGACCGATTGGGAAGTGGAACTCGGCGTCGTGATCGGCAAGGCGGCGAAGTATGTCGACGAAGCGAACGCGCTCGAGCACGTGGCCGGCTACTGCGTCATCAACGACGTGTCGGAGCGCGAATGGCAGGTCGAGCGCGGCGGCACGTGGGACAAGGGCAAGGGCTTCGACACGTTCGGGCCGATCGGCCCGTGGGTCGTCACGCGCGATGAAGTCGCCGATCCGCAGAACCTGAGCCTGTGGCTCGAAGTGGACGGCCATCGCTACCAGAACGGCAGCACGAAGACGATGATCTTCAGTGTCGCGAAGCTGGTGTCGTATGTGTCGCAGTGCATGAGCCTGCAGCCGGGCGACGTAATCTCGACGGGCACGCCGCCGGGCGTGGGCATGGGCGTGAAGCCGAACCCGGTGTTTCTGAAACCGGGGCAGACGGTGCGCCTTGGTATCGAAGGGCTGGGCGAGCAGACGCAGACGACGTACGCGGCGGAGTGACGCGCGGGCGGTTCGCGAGTTAAGCCGCGGTTTGAGAAGCCGTTCCCGTTTTATGCGGGAACGGCTTTTTTATTTTGAGCCATCAGATTCATCCATCGCCCATATTGCCGACCGTCGCTCCTTGGTAGTTTGGTGGGGCAGGCAGTGAGCGTGTTTTCAAATCGGGTCGCGCCTTGCATCGATCTGGCCGATTGATTGGCCAGTTACTCAACTCGCGGTATCCAGCCGCGCGGATCGTCACCCTGCGCGTGTCCACGTCGACAGCTCGCATGCGGTGATAGCGGCGGGGTATTGATGCTGTTCAGTCGGGATTTCAGATCGCTAAAAGATGCGTGGGCGTTCCGTCTGGCTTTCTGGTGGCGTGGGGTGGGCGCGCAATTGACGAGCGGCGAAAGCGATGAGGTGCAGCACGCTCTCAATGCCGCCCGCGATGACTTCCTCCGCTGGGCGGAGCCGGAGTCGTGGGCCGCTTCGAACCCGGATATGCACGACCTGAGACGTATGCTGTCGTGGCTCCATCGCGGTTCCTACGTTGTCCACAAGATGAACGACCAGCAGGTCAAAAGGGCCGTCTATCAGGAGGTCGCGCGGGGCAAACTGTTGTTCCTGCCGCCGCGGGAAGAGGTTCAGAGGTATATCGAGGAGGCGCGGAAACAGCGGAGGGGGGCGGCGACGAATCGGCCGGCGCAGCGAGACGAACTGGCGGACGTTGCAAACGGCGCTCAGTCTGTCCAGGTCTCTTCGGCGGTGGATGCTGAGATGGAGCCTGTCATTGCGGCTCAGGGCGGTGCGGACATGTATTTCGAGCGCGAAACATCGGCAATGCCGCTTGGTGACGCCCAGCCGTTCGTGTATGCGCCAGACCCGGCGGACGGTGACGTGATGGAATTGACAGCACGCGGTGTCCGCATGACGAGCAATGAGCCTGGAGGATTCCGCACTAATCCTAACGGGCTTGATGTGGATTATTTTGATGCGGACGGTGATCTTTGCGCTCAATACCATGGAAGTCACGGTGAGCCCCACGGACACAATTTTGTCGACGGAAAGAGAGATAACGCTCATCTCCCGATGTCGCGCATCGACTGTCGATAACACCTGAAAATTTCGAGGAAGCGATGCAGAAATCCGAGGAAACTTGGGGATGGGACCTGGCAACAAACGGTGAATCGATGGCGATCGTTTTGGGCGGATATCCATCTTTTCACGATTCGGCCGTCAGTACTTTTTCCATGCGCAGAGGGCGGCAAACCCGCGAAAGTGTCGACGCTCATCTCCTGCCGGACGAGCGCACCCGCGAACTCGTGGACGTGCAGCTCGAAGTGCTTCACAACCGTTATGGACCAGCTTCCGCAGCGGGGCGATCGGATTATGTAGTCGTACTCGAGTTTCGGGACGTTCGAACATCGGAGATTGACGTTAATGCCATGCTCGAAGAGGCGACGATTATGGAAATGACGTTGTCGGAGTTGCCTGACGGCCTGTTAAAGCTGGATCTCATGCCGAACGTGGGTCTTGATGTTCAACTGACCTGCAAGGAGGCGGTAGTCACCGATATGCACCCCTACGTGCGCGATGTTACGTAAGCGAAGCAAAAGCGTGCGACTGCGACGACGATCAAAACTACACCGCTACCGGCACCCTACATCCCCGCCTCCTGCTCCCCATTCTCCCCAATCCGACTCACGGTCCCCTGCGCAACCGCCACCAGTTTCTCGCGGTTCCCGTCCATCACGAACACGCTGCACTGGCACGTCGCCTGATGCCTGCCCGCATAGACGACGCTCGCGCGCGCGATCAGCGTGCCCTTCATCGCCGGGCGCAGATAGTTGATCTTGTACTCACTGGTCACGACTCTCGGACCAAGCGACAGCGCGCCCGCGAACGTCAACGCATTGTCGGCGAGGTAGCTGATGACCCCGCCATGCACGAAGCCATGCTGCTGCCGCAGTTCATCGCGAATCGGCAGACTGAGGGTGAGCTCGTCGCTGCCGGCGTGCATCAACTCCGCGCCTAGCAGCATGCTGAACGGCTGGGCGTGCAGTGCGCCGCGCGCCCGGTCGAGTAGGTCGGTCATCGTGGTTCCTTCGTGCAGGGTCTGTGTAGTGCATCGGTGCAACTAAGCATCCGCGCGGCGCGTGCCATGCGGTCCCTACCCACTCTAGGAAGTGCCGCTGCGCTGCGCAAGGTGATTCCTCGCGATGAGCGGCGCATTATTGCGCAAACCAACCGAAATCGCGACGATCGCCGATGAAACCTGCACGTAGACCGCTTTTTGCGGGAATTGACCTCAAGCGGTTAATCGGCCTGCCGTTAACCCTGATATAGCCCCCGTCATTCTTTGTTCCAAGGTGTCCCCGATGTTCAGCAAGATCAAGGTCGCATCCGGCCTGCTATGTGTTCTGGCCGCGTTCTGCGGCTTCCAGCTCGTCACCGTAGGGCTGGGTTTCTGGTCGCTGACGCGCACGCATGACGACGTCGGCGATCTATCAAACATCGCGCTGAAGCAGGTCGACGCGGTCAACCAGACGACGCAGCGCCTGATGGACGCGCGCATCAACCTGTCGCGCGCCGGCACGCGGATGGTGCGCGGCGGCACCGAGCCCACGGACATCGTGCAGCACGCTCGCGAACAGCTCATCGCTGCCGATCAGTCGTTCGCGGCCTTCATCAGCGCGCAGAAGACCAGCGACGAAAACAGCGCGCGCGCCACCGCGCTCGCCGAACGCTACAAGGCGCTGCACGGCGCGCTCGCGGAGCTCGCGCAATACCTCGACTCGAACAACATCCAGGCTTTTCTCGATCAGCCGACGCAGTCGTTTCAGGACGCTTATCTGGCGGAAGTGCGCAACTTCGTGCAATTCGGCGACGCGGCGAGCCGCGCGTCGATCGATTCGATCGATGCGCGCGTGGCGGCGTTTCGCATCGTCAGTGCGGCGATTCTGCTCGTGCTCGTCGTCGGCATGCTCGCCGTTTACACGGCGCTGCGCCGTGGTGTCGTGGCGCCGCTCGAGGAGGCGGGCCGTCACTTCGAGCGTATCGCGCAAGGTCGTCTCGACCAGCCGGTCGTCGCGCGCGGCAGTAACGAAATCGGCCGCCTGTTCTCGGGCCTTGCCGCGATGCAGGCGAGCGTCGCTCGCACCGTCAACAGCGTGCGCGAATCGGCCGACTCGATCCATCTTGGCGCCAACGAAATCGCGATCGGCAACGCCGATCTGTCGGCGCGCACCGAAAACCAGGCGGCATCGCTCGAACAAACCGCATCGAGCATGGAAGAACTCACGGCGACCGTGCGCCAGAACGCCGATCACGCGCGCGAAGCCAATGCGCTCGCCGAGACCGCGCTCGACGCGACGTCACGCGGCAGCGAAGTCGTCAGCCAGGTGGTCGACAAGATGCGCGGCATCGCGCAGAGTTCGGACAAGATCGCCGAGATCATCTCGGTGATCGACGGCATCGCGTTCCAGACCAACATCCTTGCGCTGAATGCTGCCGTCGAGGCCGCGCGCGCGGGCGAGCAGGGCCGAGGCTTCGCGGTCGTGGCCGGCGAAGTGCGCGGCCTTGCGCAACGCAGCGCGCAGTCGGCGAAGGAAATCAAGACGCTGATTAGCGAATCCGTCGCGGAGATTCAAGGCGGTTCAACGCTCGTCGAGCGTGCTGGCGAAGCGATGAGCCACGTGTCGGCGTCGATCTCGCGCGTCACGCAGATGATGGCCGAAATCAGCGCGTCGTCGCTCGAACAGAGCACCGGCATCGAGCAGGTGAACCAGGCGGTCGTGCAGATGGACGAGATGACGCAGCAGAACGCGGCGCTCGTCGAGCAGGCTGCTGCTGCGGCGGCTTCGCTGCATCAGCAAACCGAGCAATTGAAACAGGCCGTTTCCGTGTTCGAAATTTCTGAAAGTGTGTTGCGCACGCAACAGCGCGGTGTAGTGTCGCCTGCACATGCTGAATTCGCATTCAGTGGAATGCCCGCGCTCTAAAGCGGCGATGCTTGAAAACGGCGCAGAAATAGAAAATGGCCCGCGTAAAGCGAGCCATTTTGCATTAGACGCAAGGGTCTGTAGAGGCGCCTATCGTAACGTCCAAGTCTGTCTCAAAGTACCCGAAGGAACTTAGACCGGCTGGATGTTTGCGGCCTGCTTGCCCTTCGGGCCTTGCTTGACTTCGAACGACACTTTCTGGTTTTCCTGCAAGGACTTGAAGCCCGAAGACTGGATTTCCGAGAAGTGTGCAAACAGGTCTTCGCCGCCGTCGTCCGGGGTGATGAAGCCAAAGCCCTTTGCATCGTTAAACCACTTAACAGTACCTGTTGCCATTTTTAATCCAAATAAATGTTGTGTATTGCATCGCGACCGCACTTGCTCAGTGCAAGAGCGAGCGCGAGGGAAGAGTTGTATCACGTCTTTATGACGGACGCCAATCAACCTGCATCCGGGTATTCCCCGGTTTTGATGTTTTTTCGCGCTTTAAGAACGTCTGACGAGAACTTTTTTGCGGCAGGGTTTACCAGCGATGTAGATTTTACTCGCGACCGCGCAGCGATGATGCGTCATGCGTATCGCTTCTTATTGAGACGATCGAGCGCTCAACTTCAACTATCGCTGGCTCAAATTTCGCTAAGTTCCTGCGCGCGATTCGGCGGCCAAGGCAGCGCCGCATAGGCGGAGACCAGGTGGTACGGCGTGGTTGACGGCATATCGGCGCGCGCGACGTGGCCGCTCGACGTCTTGCATTCGAACCAGCCGTGTTCATGCAAAAAGCATTGCTGAAAACGCGCGATCTGTTGCGGCAGCGCCGCACGCACCGCCGGATCGTCGTGACACGCGAGCGCGCGCAGGTATTCCGTCTGCGCCCAGATCCGCTGGGTCGCGTCGCTGACCTGGCCAGCTTCGTCGAGCGATGCGCACACGCCGCCGCTGTCCGGGTCCACGCCATGCTGCCGCGCGAAGTTGAAGGCGCGCGCCAGCGCTTCGGTGAGCCCGGTACCGTCGAACAGCGCGCCCGCCTGCCTGACCAGCCAATACCACTCGAACTGATGTCCCGGCTCCAGACGATTGCCGCTCGCGCCGATCGGCAATTCGGCGATGCAGCCGCTCGGCGCATGCACGAAATGTCGCGCGACCGCGCCAGCGAGCCGCCGCAACGCGGCACCGAATAGGTTGTCGCGCGTCGCTTCGCTGGCGGCGAGCCACGCTTCGGTCAGGTGCATCAGCGGATTCTGCAGCGGCGTGCCGGTGACCTTCGAAAAATCGACGTTGAGCGCCGCGTTGAACAGATCGCCGTCGGCCGCGAAGTTCGACTGGATCAGCGCGGTCGTGCTGTGCACGAGCTTCAGCGCGTCGGGGTTGTCGGAGCGCCGTGCGTATTCCGCGCACGCGAACACGATGAACGCGTGCGTGTAGAGGTCCTTGGTCGTGTCGAGCGGCACGCCGAGCGCGTCGACGCTGTAGAACCAGCCGCCGTGGTCGGCGTCCCGAAATGTACGCGTCAGCGAATCGAACAGCGCGCGCGCGTGTTCCATGTCGCCCGCTTGCGCATACGTGAACAACTGTCGCGCGCAAGCCATCGCCCGATAGCGCTGCGCGGGCAGCGGCTGTTCTCCTGTGGCGTCGAGCGCTTCGTAGGGCAGTTGCAACGCTGGGTTGAAACCGGGCCCGCGCCACATCGGCAGCACCACGTTCGCGAAGTGCTCGCGCAGCGCGGTCGCGGCGGTGGTTGTCGAAGCAGGGGGAGGGGTCGTACTTGGCATGGTCGGGTGGTTCGGGCGCGCAACGTGCGCAATGTATCGAGGCAGGGTTCAGGGGCTGCGGGTCGGGATTCCGCTCGCCGAGGCCGCTACGGTGTGCGGCCTAGCATAAAGCAAACGCCTCGCGCTGGCACCTTGGGCCAAGCATCCGAAATGGTCGACGCCATGAGGGCCGACAGTCGCATCACGCGATAGGTGCTTGAGCGATCTGCGCGCATGCCGAAGTTCCGGGACGACGACGCAAGGTCGTGAAAAGCGCGAGTGCGCGGGAAAGGCTCGAAAGGGCGCAAATCGTCGGGGAATGGCTTCGGCGCGGGCGAAGCGCCATGCGACAATGCTGGCTCCAAATATTCCAATGGCAATGACGAGCGGCATCCGGCGCCCGGTTCCCGGCGACGACCGCTCATTTCTCTATGGCAGATTCCGTAGCATCCCCGCAGTACAGACCCCGGCGCGTCGCTTCGAAGAAGCAGCGCGAGGGTGCCGTTTCCACCGAAACCGAAAACAAGCTGGCGCGCGCCGCGCGCTCGGCGCAACGCCTTGCGCAACTGAGCAGCGTCGCGCGCGACCACAGCACGCTCGACCTGTTTCCTGACGATCCGACCCGCGCGACGCTCGAGGCGATGAACATCGACGTCCGCCAAGGCACACTGCACGGCTTCGAATTGCCGGACGTGGTGCTACAGGCGGTCGGCGCATTGGAAGAACACGCGTCGCTCGACAAGGCGGCGCGCCGCGCACCGCGTGCGGCGAAGCTGGATGCGCCGGTGCCAGTGAACGAGCAGTTGAGCGGGTTTGGTGGGGAGCCGGTGATGGCGGCTGCTGGCGCGCGCACAAACGAAGGCGTGAACAGCACCCCCGACGATGCCGCGCCGAACGCGGAAGCTAACGCCGACGCCAAACCCACGGCGACGCCGCGTGAGCCATCCGCGCCGCTCAGTTCGGCGATGGCCGCGGCGACCGTCGCGCGCAGCGTGACCGCGCTGCGCCAGGCGGCTGAAGCGGAGTCGGCAGCGACGGCGGGCACAGGCAAGCCACAGCAGCGTTTCGCCGCGACCTTCGCGAAAGCGGCGACGGCATCGCGCGACGCGGCCGCGGCTCCGGTTGCAACGTCCGCTGCGACCGACGGCAGTGGCGGGAGCCGGTCCACCGACGAGCCCGCGACGCGTACCCCGTCGGCCGCGACAGAGCCTATAACCGCGAAACAGGACGGCAAGCCCTCGACGACCGCGCCGTTGACGACATCCCGGTTCGCGTCCGCAGACAACCACGCCGGGTTTGCCACTTCGTGGCGTGACGCGGGCCGCATCGATGCGGCCGACGCTGCGCTTCGCTCGGAGCCGGAACTCGACCTTGCGCGTGCCACCGCGTTCGCCGATACCGTCGATGCGCTCTACGGCGTGATCGCCGATCAACGTCGTGCCGCGACCGATCATTCGCGGCGCATGAAATGGATGCTGTCGATCGTGGTCGGCGCGCTGCTGGCGACAGTGGCGATCGGCATTGCGCAGACGCTGCTGCTGATGCGCCTCACTCGCGAGACGACGGCTCAGCAACACCGCATCGAACAGATGATGCAGAACCAGCAGGCGGCGATGGTGAGTCTGCTCGACGCGCACACGGCGATGGTTGCGACGGCGACAGCGACTGCCGCCTCGACGCCCGCCGCGACGACTCCCACCGCGTCCCGACAGCCCGGCGCGATGCCGACGCACGCGAGACACGCCCGCGCTCCGCACGGCCGTCCGTCCAATCGCTGAATCGGGGCGTTGTTGCAACGCAACAAATGCCTGCTCAACGAGATGGCGACGGCCCGTCGCACGAAAATTTGCTGCATTGCACTAGCTTTTGCCTAGGGGAAACCCGTATAATCACAACTAAGGGAAAACCCTAGCAATGCAGTCACTAACCGGGAGTCGCCATGAGCTACATCTTTGCACTGTTCCAAAAGGTCAGCGACCTCTTTGCGTCGCCCCATCTGCCGCTGGATTCGGACTATTCGTACGCAGCGCGTGCGCGTGAAGCCGAGCGGGTGCGCCGCGCGCAGGCCACGCTGTTCGGCATCAAGCTGACGGACTAACACCAGCAGCACCGTCCCGAGCGCGAGACAACGCGCCGGGCGCGCACCTCGGGTGCGCTTTCCACCGAGCCACTATTCGCGAAATACGAATCGTGGCTTTGTTTTTTTGGACGCTGTTATCGCGATGCACCATTTCGCAATCAGAAGGGCATGTCAGCGCTGGGCACTCCTGGTCCGTCCGATTCCCTGCGAAATATTTCGGGCCAGAAATGAATGTAACCAGCGTTCACGTTGATTCAGCGAAGCAAATGAAGGCGTCGCCCCGTAAGCCTTGTTGAATGAGGCTCGAAAACGAATCCGGGCCTCCATCATCCGTCCCGATGTATGAAATCCTCGCTTACAAGTGCTCACGTCTTCAGGCGACTCCGGCCACTAAGGTTGGTCTCAAGCGTGCGGCGTCTGGTTCGGCTCACAAGCGAAGCGAACGAAGCAAATCGCGTGACCCCAGCAAAACCCGGACGCCGGCCTGGAATAAAACTTTGACGGGAGGTCATCATGAAAACTTTTGGCAACGCATCGCGCTCGCTTATTGCAACGCTGCTCGCGGGCGGCGCACTCGTCGCGGCCGGTAGCGCATTCGCGCAAGAGCGCGTGATCATCGAAAACGGCCCGGCTCCGGTCGTACACGGTCAACCGCGCATGATGCCGGCGGGCGTGTCGATCAACACCGGCTGGCACGGCGATCGTTACTGGGACGGCCACCGCTACTGGGCGCACGACGAGTGGATGCGCCATCATCCGCGCGACTACGATCCGCACCACCGCGGCGACGATCGCGACGATCACCGGCCGCCGCCGCAGCGCTACTAATGCGCGCCTGACGGCGTGAGTCCACGAAGCCGGTCTGCCCTCACGGGAAGGCCGGCTTCGTCGCATTGGGTACAGTGCCTGCTTCTCCGCCGCTTTTCGCGCTAATTGACACACGAGTCGCAAGCGAAACCCAACCGAACCCCAAGCCACGTCATGTCTCACTACTTCTACGACCCCGCCGCCGGTCACGGCCTGCCGCATGATCCTTTCAAGGCGATCGTCGCGCCACGGCTGATCGGCTGGATTTCGTCGCGCAGTGCCGAAGGCACGCTCAATCTGGCGCCCTACAGCTTTTTCGGCGCGTTCGCGACTTTTCCGCCGATCATCGGTTTTTGCAGCGAGGGCCGCAAGGACAGCCTCGCCAACATCGAGGCGACCGGCGAATTCGTGTGGAATCTCGCCACCCGGCCGCTCGCCGAGCAGATGAACCGCTCGTCGGCGCCGGTCGCGCCGCACGTCGACGAGTTCGCACTGGCCGGGCTCACGCCCGCGCCGGGCCGCAACGTCGCGGTGCCGCACGTCGCCGAATCGCCGGCCGCGCTCGAATGCAAGCTGCTGCAGATCGTGCGTCTGCATGACGTCGACGGCAAGCCGATGGACAACTACCTGTCGCTCGGTCAGGTGGTCGGCGTGCATATCGACGACGCCTATCTGAAGGACGGCCTGTTCGACACGCACGCCGCGCAGCCGATCATGCGCGCGGGTTATCGCGCCGACTATGCGCAGATCGGCGAGATGTTCCAAATGATCCGGCCGACTGCCTGAACTCGCCCTCAATAGCTTCGCTGATTCGCTCCACTGGCCTGCTTGATGCTTGCAACCGGCGCTCCACCGCGCCGGTTGCGATGCCGGCTCACCTTCCTGGAGCGCGATCATGTCCACGCCATTCGCCACGCAGTTCAGCCATATCCGTCCGCACGACACGTCGTACGTGGGTCACGGTCTGCGCGATTTTTTCCTTTACCGTGATCTGGGGATAGCCGAGGCGACTGGCGGCAAGGTGCTCGCGCAACTCGTCAAGGCGAATCAGGCACCAGAGCAAGGCACCGGCTGGCACCGTCATGAGGCCGATTTCCACATTGTGATCATGCTGAAGGGCTGGGCTCGTTTCATGTACGGCCACAAGGAGACGCTCGTCGCGGCCGGCGATTGCGTGCATCAGGCGCCGGGCATCGTCCATTATCTGTTCGACTATTCGGAAGACATGGAGTACCTGGAGATCGTGTCGCCGGCCGATTTCAGATCGATCGACGCCGACCCGCCGTGCGCGGTGCCAGCTCCGGCGCCCTGGGCGTGACGCGACGATTTGATGGGACGGCGGGCGCTCAGCGCGTCGTGGGCGGCCGTCTGCGCGAGGACCGCGCGGGCGGTTTTGCCGCGGCGCCCCTGTTGCCGGTGCCGCTTCCGCCCCCGCTCCCGCTTGCGCGAGTTTCCACTTCCACCTCGACAACGGAGGCCGCAACTGGCGCGGCCGGCGTGACTTCCGCCGCGGTCGCCGCTGGCACCGGCTGGATCGGACGCGCGCGCGAACTGACGATCACCGCGCGCGGTTCGTTGTCGTAAATCACGGCCCGCACGCGCGGATAAATGTGCTGCTCCCAGCGACGTCCGCTGAACACGCCGTAGTGACCGACGCCCGTTTGCACATGATGCGTCTTCAGATACGGCCGCAGGCGCTCGCACATGTCCTGCGCGGCGAGCGTCTGACCGACCGCGCAGATATCGTCCCTTTCACCCTCAACGGTCAGCAGAGCGGTGCGACGTATGTTCGAGGGATCCACCAGATGCCCCTCCACTTCGAGCGTGCGCGACGGCAGCGCATGCTGCTGGAACACCGTGGCGACGGTTTCCAGATAGAAGTCGGCCGTCAGATCCATCGTCGCGAAGTATTCTTCGTAGAAGGTACGAATCGTATCGGCTTTCTGCGGATCGCCCTTGCCGCGCTCGTAGTACATCGTTTCGAACGAATCGGCGTGGCGTCCCGGATTCATCGACATGAACGCGGCCAGTTGCACGAAGCCCGGATAGACGCGACGCTGCGCACCGGCGAAGCCGAACGGCACCGCGCTGATCAGGTTGCGCTCGAACCACTCGATCGGCCGGCTCTTGGCCAGTTCGTTGACGCGCGTCGGATTGATCCGCGTGTCGATCGGGCCGGCCATCAGCGTCATGCTGGCCGGCTGCGCCGGATGATCGTCGGCGGCCATCAGCGCGACGGCGGCGAGCGCCGCGACGGTCGGCTGGCAAACCGCCAGCAGATGCGTGCCGGACCCGATCCGCGCGGTGAAGTCGATCACGTGGCGCACGAATTCGTCGAAGCCGAAGCGGCCTTCGCCGAGCGGTACGTCGCGCGGATTGTGCCAGTCGGTGATGTAGACGTCGTGCTCGGCCAGCATCGTGCGCACGGTCGCGCGCAGCAGCGTCGCGAAGTGGCCCGACATCGGCGCGATCATCAGCACGCGCGGCTGCGGCGTCGAAAGCACGGTGTCCTTGCGAAAATGCAGCAGCGAGCAGAACGGCGTGCGCGCGACGACTTCCTCGACCACCGCGACCGGCTCGCCTTCCGTGACGATGCTGTCGATGCCGAACGGCGGCCGCTTCGGCGTGAGTGCGCCGAGCATAAGCAGTTCGCAGGCCGCGCGCAGCGAGCGTCCGTGCGGCGTATCCGCGAATGCGGACCACGTATCGAGCGAACGGTTCGCCAGCGACGCGCCATGCCGCATCGGCAGCAGCATGTCGGCACAGGCCTGATAGCCGGAATAGGCGAACAGATTCATAACTTCACACGAATGCACCGGAAAGAAAGGAACCCGAATAAAAGCAAGTGATGCGCCAGGCCCTTGCGCGCGTTGCTTCGCGTGTGACTGCATTCGCAGCATATGTGCGGGCATCGGCATATCCCTTGCATGGGTAAGCGAAACGGGCCGGCCTTGCCGCGCTTTGGTGCCCTGACGCACGGCGGCGTGCATGGACCGGCCAGGCGCGGCGCGATGCCCGATCAGGAGGACACACGTATGGCGAATACCACGCTCACCATCAGCAGCAGGAATTATTCGTCGTGGTCGCTGCGCGGCTGGCTGCTGACGAAATTCAGCGGTTTGCCGTTCGAAGAGATCGTGGTACCGGTCGACGATCCCGCGACGCGCGCCGAACTGCTGCTGCTATCGCCGTCGATTCTCGTGCCGTGCCTCGCGCACGACGACGTCAAGGTCTGGGACACGCTGGCGATCGCCGAATATCTGAACGAAGTGAAGCCGAAAGCGGCGCTGTTGCCGCAGGAGGTCCGCGCTCGTGCGCATTGCCGCTCGATCTGCGGCGAGATGCATTCGGGGTTTGCGTCGTTGCGCTCGGCATTGCCGATGAATCTGAAGGCGCACTTCCCGGGCTTCAAGGTCTGGGCGCGCGCGCAATCCGATATCGAGCGAATCGTGACGATCTGGCGCGAATGCCTGAAGGAGTACGGCGGCCCGTTCCTGTTCGGCGAGCGTACCGCGGCGGACGCGATGTACGCGCCGGTGGTCACGCGTTTCGTGACCTATGACGTGCAACTCGATCCGGATATCGCCGAATACGGGGAGCGGATCATGGCGCTGCCCGAGATGCGTGAGTGGATAGCGCTCGCGCGTCAGGAGGTGGAGGAGATCGACGAACTCGACGTCGAGTTCTGAGCGCGGCGGCTGAAAGCGGGCGCAACAGGAAGGGTCTTCTTGCGTTGCTCAGCGCACCTGATCGACGGTTCGGCGGCGCGCGTTTCGCCATGTCCGCAGCAGCAGCGCATTCGTGACGACGCTGACGCTGGAAAACGCCATCGCCGCGCCCGCGAGCATCGGATTCAGCAAGCCGAACGCGGCCAGCGGAATGCCGATCAGGTTGTACACGAATGCCCAGAACAGGTTCTGCTGGATCTTGCGCCAGGTTCTGCGCGAGATGTCGATCGCGTCGGCGACGAGCGCCGGGTCGCCGCGCATCAGCGTGATGCCGGCGGCGTGCATGGCGACGTCGGTGCCGCTCGCCATCGCGATGCCGATGTCGGCGGCGGCGAGCGCGGGCGCGTCGTTGATGCCGTCGCCCGCCATCGCGACGATACCGGCGTGGCGCATCTTCAGGTCGCGCATCACGCGGGCCTTGTCGTCGGGCAGCACCTCGGCGTGGTATTCATCGATGCCGAGCGCTCGCGCGACGCTCGCCGCACTGCCGCGGTTGTCGCCGGTGACGAGCACGCTGCGGATGCCCATCTGCGCGAGCCGCGCGACGGCCGCGCGCGCGCTCGGCTTCACCGTGTCGCCGAACGCGATCAGCGCGAGCGCTTCGGGGGCGTGAGGCGCGCGCTTCATCAGCCACGACACCGTGTTGCCGGCCGTTTCGAGTTCCTGCGCGCGGTCGGTGAGCGCGGTCGGCAGCGCGATGTCGAGCTCGCGCAGCCAGCGCGTGCTGCCGAGCGCGAGCGTGCGGCCGTCGACGTCGGCTTCGACGCCCCGGCCGGCGACAGCGCGAGCGGCGCTGGCGCTGAGCCCGCCACTGTCCGCGCCGGCCGTTTGCCCGAGTTGAGCTTCGTATGCGCGCACCACCGCCCGCGCCAGCGGATGATCGCTATGCCGCTGCACCGCCGCGGCGAGCGCGAGCGCTTCGTCGCGGCTCACGCCGCCGACCGGCTCGAACGCCGTTACGGATGGCTGGCCGAGTGTCAGCGTGCCGGTCTTGTCGAACGCGACGATCGACACGCGATGCGCGATCTCCAGCGCTTGCGCGTCCTTGATCAGCACGCCGTGGCGCGCGGCGACGCCGGTGCCGGCCATGATCGCGGCCGGCGTCGCGAGTCCGAGCGCGCACGGGCAGGCGATCACCAGCACCGCGACCGCGTTCAGGATCGCGGTTTCCCCGCTCGCGCCGGCAAGCAGCCAGCCGATCAGCGTCACTGCGGCGAGCGCGAGAATCGCCGGCACGAAGACTTCGCTGACGCGGTCGACGAGCCGCTGGATCGGCGCCTTCTCGGCCTGCGCGCTTTCGACGAGCCGGATGATGCGGGCGAGCGTCGTCTCCGCGCCGATCGCAGTGGTCGTCACGACGAGCGCGCCTTCGCCGTTGATCGAGCCGGCCGTGACGGCGTCGCCGGTCTGCTTCGGCACCGGCAGGCTTTCGCCGGTGATCAGCGCTTCGTCGATATGCGTGCGGCCTTCGAGCACCGCGCCGTCGACCGGCACGCGCTCGCCCGGCCGCACGATCACGACGGTGCCGACCCGCACTTGGGCGAGCGGCACCTCGCGTTCGCCGGCGCCGTCGCGGATGCGCGCGCGCTCGGGGCGCAGCGCGTTGAGCGCGCGGATCGCGTCGGTGGTCTGGCGCTTCGCGCGCGCCTCGAGCCATTTGCCGAAGCGCACCAGCGTAATCACGACCGCCGATGCCTCGAAGTACAGATGCATCGTATCGCCCGGATGCATCGCGAGTTCGTAGACGCTAATGCCGTACGCCGCCGATGTGCCGAGCGCGACCAGCAGGTCCATGTTGCCCGCGCCAGCGCGCACCGCGCGCCAGGCGGCGCGATAGAAGCGCGCGCCGAACACGAACTGCACGATCGACGCGAGTACGAACTGCGGCCACGGCGGCAGCATCGCGTGGAGGCCGAACCATTCGCCGAACATCGGTGCGACGAGCGGCAGCGTCAGCAGCGCGGACGCGACGACGCTCGCGAGCTCGCGGCGGGTTTGTGTCTGCTTGCGGTCGACGGCGCGGCTGTGCGTCGTGTCGAGGATGCCGCCGACGTAGCCGGTCGGGGCGGTGGCTGCCGCCGCATCGGCAGGGGCGACAGGAGCGGGCGGCGCGCTTAGCGTCGCTTCGTAGCCGGCTTTCCTGACGGCGGCGATCAGCGCGCTGGCATCGGCGGATGCGGTGTTTTGCGGATGAACGGTGGCGGTTTCGGTCGCCAGATTGACCGACGCGCGCGCGACGCCAGGTACCTTCGCGAGCGCTTTTTCGACGCGCAACGCGCAGGCGGCGCAGGTCATGCCGCCGATCGCCAGTTCAGTGGTTCGTGGCGTGGCGGCGGGTGTCGCGGCTTGCGTCACGGTTTGCGTCACGGTTTGCGTCGCGGTTTGCGCGGCCATATCGGCCTTCGCGATCGGCGTCGCTTCGTATCCGGCCTTGCGCACGGCATCGGCCAGTTGCTGAGGCCCGAGCGTCGCGTCGCTTTCGACGCGGGCGCGTTCGGTCGCGAGATTCACCGACGCGCGCGCCACTCCCGGCAGCCTGGTCAGCGCTTTTTCGACGCGGCTCGCGCACGATGCACAAGTCATCCCGTCGATCTCGAGTTCGACGACGCACGTGGGCGAAGAGGAGGCGGCAGCGTCGGCGGGGTGCTGCGGGTTGGCAAGTTCGGTCATGGCAGGCGAGGCTCGTGGCGGCATTGGGCCGCATCGTCAATCGAGTATTGACCTTCCCATGACGGGAAGGTCAAGGCCGGATGATGCGGCTGCCGTCAAAACGCCGGCGGTGCATCGAGCATTGCCTGTCCCACCGCCTTCTGTTGATCGCTGTCGCGCGCGAGCAGCGTTTGCGCCGCGCCGCGCCGGTCTTCCGCCGCCTTGTTTTGCCCTAGCTTCCATTTACCGACGAGCCGCGTCACCTCGATTTCGATACCGACGATCGCGCCGAGCATCTGCGCGATATAGTCGGCCGGCGCGTCGCCGATCTTCCAGGGCACCGGCTCGCCGGCTTCCATCTTGCGCGTGAGTCGCGCGACGAGGCCGCGCACGAACGATTCATCGTCGTGCACCACAATCCTGCCATGCGCATGCACGACCATATAGTTGTAGGTCGGCACCTGCTGGTGCGTTTCGTGTTTGCTCGGGTACCAGGTCGGCGAAATATAGGCGGTCGGCCCCTGGAAGATCACGAGCGCTTCGGGATGGGTCGCGGCTTCCTGCCAGACCGGGTTTGCCCGCGCGACGTGCGCACGCAGCACCAGACGTGACGAATCCGCCGCGTCCGCCTGCGCCTCGAACGGCACATGATTCGCGTCGAGCCCATTGGGGCCGTTCGTGATCAGCGCGCCGAACGGCTGCTCGGCGATCAGGCGGTGAAGAACCTCTGGACGGTTCTCTTCGAAATGGGCGGGCGTGTACATTGAAGCGCTCCGAATGCAGGACGACGAAACAGTGGGGGCGATTCGGCAAGCTGGCGGATCGCGCTGCCAGCCACAATTCCTGCCTTGTGCTTGCCCGGTTAGCAAGGATACGATACAACGCGATGTTGTCGGAATCGCAATCCGCGGAATCGCTGCGCAGTGTTTCGGGAGAACCGCGCATGCACCTGGCGCTGCACACCGGCATTTCCCATAGGACTGCACGTTCCGCACTCTGAACGAATGATAAAAAATCGCCGAGAACTGTTTTTACTTCAACGAACCTGCGCATCGCTCGCGGGTCTCGCACTGCTGGCCAGCTGCACGTCGACCCCCACCGCGACGCGACAAAGCACCGGCTGGATCAAGGACGAAGTCGCCGACTCGTACGTCTTCGGCTATCCGCTCGTGCTGATGAGCGCCGCGCGCGATGCGGCGGTCGGCACCGAGCCGGGCCAGGCGCCTGTCAACACGCTGCGTCACACGCAGGCGCTGCCGCCGATCGGCGCGACCAACCCGCCGCAGCCTGGCCTCGACACGCTCGACTCGACCGGCTGGCTTGACCTTGCCGCCGAGCCGGTGATCCTGGCGCTACCCGACTCGCATGGCCGTTACGTCGATGCGCGCGTGCTCGACATGTGGACCAACGTCGCGTGGTCGACCGGGCCGCAGTTCGCCACGGGCACGAGCGCCGCGAAAGGTCTGCGCGCGCAGACGATCGCGTTCGTCGCACCAGGCTGGAAAGGCGAGTTGCCGAAGGGCGCGACGCGCGTGGAAGTGCCGACCCGCAACGCATGGATCAGTGTGCGCATCCAGTCGAACGGCGCGCGCGATCTGAACGCGGTGCGCAAGCTGCAACACGCGATCCGTCTGCAGCCGTTGAGCGTGTTCGTCGGCGATGTGCAGCCGGCGGTGCCGACGCGCGGTTACGCAAGCGGCGTCGCGGGCGCGAGCGGCACGCCGGCGCAGCAGGTCGCCGCGCTCGACGCGAGCGGCTTCTTCGGCCGTCTTGCTGACGAGTTGCCCGACAATCCGCCGGCACCGGCCGATCCGCACGCGCTCAAATTCCTCGCCGACCTCGGCGTCATTCCGGGCGATCCAGTGACGCTGCCGAAGTCTTCCGATGCGCTCGCGGCCGGTCTTGCCGACGGTCGCGATCGCGTCGCGACACCGCCATCGAATCTGCTGAGCGCGAACGGCTGGAGCTGGTTCGGCGACGCCGTCGGCAACTATGGTCCCGACTATGGGCTGCGCGCGTACGCGGCCAGCATGCAGTTGGGCATCGGTACGAAGGACGACGAAGTACGAGCGGTCGTCACGCAGGACAGCGACGGCAACACGCTGAACGGCGCGAATCGCTACGTGATCCACTTCGCGGCGAACCGGTTGCCGCCGGTGCACGGCTTCTGGACGATCACCGCATACACGAAGGATGGCGCGCTGAGCGCGAATGCGCCGGCGCGGCTCGCGGTCGGCGATCGCAATGGCGCGCGCCGCAATCGCGATGGTTCGCTCGACGTGGTCGTGTCGTCGACGCGCAGCCGGACCGGCAATTGGCTGCCGGCACCGCGCGCGGACATGCAGCTGGTGCTGCGCCTGTATGCGCCGAAGCCGCAAGCCACCGACGGCAGCTGGCAGCCGCCGCCGGTCGTGCGGCAATGATGTGAACGGCGCGCGGGCAAACCGCGCGCCGTCCGGTGTCGTTATCTAACGCTCGCGAAAATCTCCATCGCAGAAGTGCGAATCGGTCAGCAGCACGAATCGTCAGATAGGGCCTGACATTCCTGTCTAACCATTGATTCACGACTTATACTGCCGCTTGCGGGATTTCTGTTTTTTCGCGGCGGGCTTGCCGCCGCATTCCTCCAGATCGAGCATGGCAAGCCTCAATAAAGCATCGTTAGTCTCCTCCATGCAGACCGTGCGAGCCGTCGCGCAGTCGCACCGTACCCGACGGATTCTCGTGGGTCTGCTGATCTTCGTCGTCGTGTTCGGCCTGCTCGGCTTTTTCGCGGCGCCGCCACTGATTCGCCACATCGCGAGCCAGCAACTGAGCAAGCAGCTCGACCGGCCCGCGTCGATCGACCGGATCGCGCTCAATCCGTACATACTGCGTTTCGAGGCCGATAACGTGCATATCGGCGAGCGCGGCGGCGCGGGGGACTTCGTCGATATTTCGCGGCTCATCGTGAAGCCGTCGTGGAGTTCGCTGTTTCGCGGCGCGCCGATTGTCGACGAAGTGCAGGTCGATTCGCCGCGCCTTCATATCGTTCGCCTCGATGCGCAGCACTTCAATTTCAGCGACCTGATCGAGAAGTTCGCGAATCAGCCGGCAAAACCGAACAGCAAGCCGACACAGTTCGCTGTCTCCAACATTCGCATCGAAAACGGCCAGATCAGGTTCGACGACCGCCTGCTCGGCACGAGCCACGTGATCGATCAATGGAAGCTCGGCATCCCGTTCATCGCGACTCTGCCGTCGAAGACCGATATCTTCGTCGAGCCGCTGCTGCGCGCGCGCATCGACGGCGACAGTCAGCTCGCGATCGACGGCAGGACCAAGCCGTTCGCGGCGTCGCGCGAGTCGGAAGTGTCGCTGCGCTTCGACGAGCTCGACGTGCCGAAGCTGGTGTCCTACGCGCCGTCGAAGCTGCCGGTGATCGTGCAGTCGGGCAAGCTGTCCACCGACCTGAAGCTGAACTTCGAGATGTCGAACGACACGCCGTCGCTGCGCGTCGCCGGCACCGTCGATCTGAACGACGTCAACGTGCAGGATCAAGGCAAGGCGCCGTTTTTCGCGGCGCGCGCCGTGCATGTGGCGGCGGCATCGCTCGAACCGTTGAAGAGCGTCTATCACTTCGACGATATCCGCATCGACGCGCCGAGCGCGAGTCTCGCGCGCGACAAGGACGGCGTATTGAGCGTCGAGCATATGTTCGCGTCCGCGGCGAAAAAAACGGCGGCACAAGAAGCGGCGGATGCGAATGCCAACGCCAAAACAGCCGCCGCCAAAGCGGTCCCGCCGTTCGACGTCGCGATCAAACGTTTCACACTCGACGACGGCACGGTGAACGTGCACGACGAAGCCGTGTCGCATCCAGTCGAAACCGGTCTGCAAAACCTCGCCGTCACGCTGACCGATTTCTCGACGCTCGCGTCGACGCCCGCGCACTACACGCTGAACACGAACCTGAAGGACGGCGCGGGTTCGCTCGCGGCCGACGGCACGGTCGGCCTCGCGACGAAGACGGCGAGCGTGAAGCTCGACCTGAAGTCGCTGAAGCTGCCGCCGTTGCAGCCGTATCTCGACACCGCGATGTCCGCACAGGTGCTCGACGGCGCGCTGTCCGCGACGACGAATATCGACGCGAACTGGTCGAAGTCGCCGATGGCGCTGACGGTCGCGGACACGCAACTGGGCATGCAGGCGGTGAAGCTCGCGGCGCGCGGCGATAAGACGCCGGTGGTCGCGCTCGCGCAGGGCAACGTGGTGGTCAAGCAGGTCGACGTCGCGGCGCGCACGGCCGACGTGACGAGCGTCGACGTAACCGGCCTCGCGCTCGACGCGCAGCGCCTGAAGGACGGCAGCATCAATCTGAGCGCGCTCGCGGAGGCGCATCAACAGGCGACAGAGCGAACGGCGATTCACGCGGCGAAGAAAGCGCACGAAGAGGGCCCCGCATGGCGCTACAAGATCGGCGAATTGACGCTCAAAGACGCGACCGCCGATTTCACCGACAACACCACGCCGCAACCGGTCAAACTGAGCTTTACGCCGGTGCAGCTCAAGGTGCGGCAGATCAGCGACGACCTGAGCCGTCCGCTGCCGGTCGACCTGCAAGCGACGTTGAACAAAAAGGGCACGCTCGCCGTGAAGGGCGACGTGACCGCGACGCCGTTGAAGCTGGCGGTCAAGATCAACGCAAACCAGCTCGACGCGGCCGCGTTCGAGCCGTACTTCGGCAGCAACCTGAACGCGACGCTCGCGAGCGCGCTGCTGAATGCCAACGGCGATCTTGCGGTCACCCAGGCGAAGTCGCTGAAAGCGAACTATCGCGGCGACATGGCGCTCGTCGCCGTGCGCTTGATCGATAAGGTGACGTCGGCCCCGTTCGCGGGCTGGGGCTCGCTCGCGCTGTCGAACCTGAAGGCCGACTACGACGAGCACGGCACCGTGGTCGACACGGGCCGTGTGACGTTCTCGAAGTTCTATGGACGTGTGCTGCTCGACCCGCAAGGCAAGCTGAACCTGAAGGATGTGGTCGCGCACGAGGGCGGCACGCCCCCGATTCCGCTGACACCGCCGGCGGTCTCGGAAGCAGTCGCGGCATCGGCGCCGGTCGCGGCATCCGCTGCAACGCCGGGCAAGGCTGCCGCCACACCTATGGCCACGGCCAAGGCCGCGACGCCGCCGCACAGCCCGGTCAAGCTGCACTTCGGGCAACTGGTGTTGCAACAGGGCCGCGTCACCTACACCGACAACTTCGTCAAGCCGAACTACACGGCGAATCTGGTCGCCATCCAGGGCACGATCGGCGCGTTCGGTACGGAATCAACGACGCCCGCGCCGGTCGACGTCGCCGCGAAGCTCGCGGCCAACGGTCCCCTGACGATCCGCGGCACCGTCAATCCGCTGATCGCGAAACCGGCGCTCGATCTGACCGCGACCGCGCACGATATCGAGCTGACGAACCTGACGCCGTATTCGGCGAAGTACGCCGGCTATCCGATCACGAAGGGCAAGCTCAACGTCGATCTGCATTACAAGCTCGAGAACGACCAACTGAACGCGAACAACCACCTGTTCATCGATCAGCTGACGTTCGGCGATCACGTCGACAACGACACAGCGACCAAGCTGCCGGTGCGTTTCGCGATCTCGCTGCTGAAGAACTCGCGGGGCGAGATCGACGTGAACCTGCCGGTGTCGGGCTCGCTGTCGAACCCCGAGTTCAGCATCGGCGGGCTGATCTGGCATGCGGTGCTCAGTCTGCTCGAAAAGGCGGTGACCGCGCCGTTCTCGCTGATCGCGCACGCGTTCGGCGGCAATGGCGAGGAACTCGGCTACGTCGAATTCGAGGCAGGCTCGGCCACGCTCACCGACGCCGACCAGCAGAAGCTCGACACGATCGTGAAGGCGCTCGCCGACAAGCCGTCGATCCGCATGGACTTGATCGGACGCGTCGATCCGAAGGTCGATGAGCCGGCGCTGCGCACGCGGTACGTCGATCAGATGGTCAAGCGGCAGAAGATCAAGGACGCGGTCGGCAACGGCGAGAGCGTCGATCTGTCGACGGTCACGGTCGATCAGCAGGAGTACGACAAATATCTGACCAAGGCCTACAAGTCCTCCGACTTCAAGAAGCCGCGCAACTTCATCGGCATGACGAAGACGCTGCCCGACGACGACATGAAGGGCGCGCTCGCGGCCAACGCACCGATCGACGACGCGAGCCTGCGGCAACTCGCGCAGCAACGCGCGCAGAGCGTGCAACAGTACCTGCAAGGCAAGGTCGACAGCAGCCGTGTGTTTATCGTCGCGCCGAAGATGAATGCCGACGACATCAAGGACAAGGGTGCGACGACGCGGGTCGATTTCGGCTTGAAGTGAGGGGTGATTGCATTGCGCGAGCCGTGACGTGAGCCGAAAAAAAAGCCCGACCTGAGGTCGGGCTTCAAAGTCGGCTGCGCCCTCCACAGGACGCAGCCCCTGCAAAACGGCCAGGCTGTATGCGTTGCCTCCGGGCTTAAGCAGCCAGCAGCGAGCGCAGCACGAACGGCAGAATCCCGCCGTGCTTGTAGTAGTCGACTTCGATCGGCGTGTCGATACGCAGCAGCACCGGAACCCGCTTGTCGCCGTCCTTGCCGTGGATCACGAGTGTGACTTCCTGTTGCGGCTTGAAGTCGTCGCCGAGGCCTTCGATGTCGTAAGTTTCTTCGCCGGTGATGCCGAGCGACTGCACACTATCGGAGCCCTTGAACTGCAGCGGCAAAACGCCCATGCCGACGAGGTTCGAACGGTGGATCCGCTCGAAGCTGCGTGCGACCACGGCCCTCACGCCCAGCAGTTGCGTACCCTTGGCCGCCCAGTCGCGCGACGAACCCGTGCCGTACTCTTCGCCCGCGAACACGATGGTCGGCGTGTCGGCGTCGATGTACTTCATTGCCGCGTCGTAAATCGACAGCTGTTCGCCGCTCGGCTGGTGAATCGTCAGGCCGCCTTCGACGCGCGAGCCATCCGCTTTCGCCGGGATCATCAGGTTCTTGATGCGCACGTTCGCGAACGTGCCGCGCATCATCACGTCGTGGTTGCCGCGGCGCGAGCCGTAGCTGTTGAAGTCGGCCTTCTGCACGCCGTTTTCCTTCAGCCAGCGGCCTGCCGGCGAGTCTTCCTTGATCGAGCCTGCCGGGCTGATGTGGTCGGTCGTGACCGAGTCACCGAAGATGCCCAGTGCGCGTGCGCCCTTGACCGGCGCGATGCTGGAAGCCGGCGTCATCGAGAAGTCCTTGCCGAAGAACGGCGGCTCGGCGATGTAGGTCGACTTCGGCCAGTCGTAGACCTGACCTACTTCGCCCTCGATCTTGCTCCACAGGTCGCCCTTCTTCGTGAGCTGGGAGTAGTTCTTGCGGAACGCGTCGGCATCCAGCGCGTACTTCAGCAGCGCGTTGACTTCTTCGCTGGTCGGCCAGATGTCACCGAGGTAGATGTCCTTGCCGCTCTTGCCCTTGCCGACCGGCTCGGTCATCAGGTCGCGCGTGATGTTGCCGGCGATCGCGTACGCGACGACGAGCGGCGGCGACGCGAGGAAGTTCGCGCGAATGTTCGGGTGAATGCGCGCTTCGAAGTTACGGTTGCCCGACAGCACCGCTGCCGCGACGATGTCGTTCTTCGTGATCGCTTCGTTCAGTTCCGGCGTCAGGTCACCCGAGTTACCGATACAGGTCGTGCAGCCGTAAGCGGCCAGCGTGAAACCGAGCTTGTCGAGGTACTTCAGCAGGTCGGTTTTCGTCAGGTACTCGGTGACGATGCGCGAGCCCGGAGCGAGCGAAGTCTTGATGTGCGGAGCGACCGTCAGGCCAGCCTCGACAGCCTTCTTCGCGAGCAGACCGGCGGCCAGCAGCACGCTCGGGTTCGACGTGTTCGTGCACGACGTGATCGCGGCGATCAGCACGTCGCCGTTCTTGACGTCGACGCCGTTGCTGGTCGTGTATTGCGCGTCGAGATCGGCGGCCTTCTTCGCAAAGCCGTTTTCAGCGACCGGCTTCGAGAACAGGTCCGTGAAGGTCGACTTCACGTGGCCGATCTCGATGCGGTCCTGCGGACGCTTCGGGCCTGCCAGCGACGGCGCGACCGTGGCGAGATCCAGCGTGACGACCTTCGTGTAGTCGATGTCGCCTTCGCCCGGAATGCCGAACAGCTGCTGCGCCTTGAAGTAGTTTTCAAACGCGGAGATTTCCGCGTCCGTGCGGCCCGTGCCGCGGAAGAAGTCGATGGTTTTTTCGTCGACCGGGAAGAAGCCCATTGTTGCGCCGTATTCCGGCGCCATGTTGCCGATCGTCGCACGGTCCGGCACCGACAGCGAGCGCGTGCCTTTGCCGAAGAACTCGACGAACTTGCCGACGACCTTCTCCTTGCGCAGCAGTTCGGTGATCGTCAGCACGAGGTCGGTCGCCGTCACGCCTTCGATCAGCTTGCCCTTCAGGTGCACACCGACGACGTCCGGCGTCAGGAAGTACACCGGCTGGCCGAGCATGCCTGCTTCGGCTTCGATCCCGCCCACGCCCCAGCCGACCACGCCGATGCCGTTGATCATCGTCGTGTGGCTGTCCGTGCCGACCAGCGAATCCGGGTAGTACACGGTGTCCGCGCCATCGGCCTTCTTGTGCACGCCGCGCGCGAGGTATTCGAGGTTCACCTGGTGAACGATGCCGACGCCCGGCGGCACGACCTTAAACGTGTCGAACGCCTGCATGCCCCACTTCATGAACTGGTAGCGCTCATTGTTGCGCTGGAATTCCAGCTTCATGTTCAGGTCGAGCGCGTTCTTCTCGCGGAAGTGGTCGACCTGTACCGAGTGGTCGACGACGAGATCGACCGGCACGAGCGGCTCGATCGATTTCGGGTTTTTGCCGACGGCCTTCGCGACGCCGCGCATCGCGGCGATGTCGGCGAGCAGCGGCACGCCGGTGAAGTCCTGCAGCACGACGCGCGACACGACGAACGGAATTTCGTCGACCCGCGCGGCGGTCGGCTTCCAGTTCGCGAGTTGCTTGATGTGTTCTTCGCCGACCTTCTTGCCGTCGTAGTTGCGCAGCACCGATTCCAGCACGATTCGGATCGAGACCGGCAGGCGGTCGATCTTGAGGTTCAGTGCCTTGCCGAGCTGCGGCAGGGAGTAGAACTTGCCTTTGCCGGAACCGCTGTCGAATTCCTTGAGCGTTTTGTGGAGGTTGTGGGCCATGGTGTTTTCCTTGGTTTGGATCGCGGAACTACAGTACTCAACCTAGATAACGTACAGATCAACGTATTCATTGACCGGCGTCGCTTCGAGCTTGGCCTGGTCGAGCGATACGTCGAGAATCGCCAGTTGCTGCTTAACCGGAAAGCGCCGCGCGAGGTTGGTCTTGAACTTCTCGACCAGCAACGGAATACCGTTTTCACGACGGCGCTTGTGACCGATCGGGTATTCGACTACGACTTCACCAAACTTCGACCCGTCGTTGAATTCGATCGTCAGTGCGTTGGCGATCGAACGCTTGTCCGGGTCGTGATAATCCTTCGTGAACTGCGCGTCTTCGACGCATTCCATCTTCGCGCGCAACGCATCGATACGCGCATCTTGCGCAACCCGATCTTCGTAATCGGCAGCCGTCAGACGGCCGAAAATCAGCGGCACCGCGATCATGTACTGGATGCAATGATCACGGTCGGCCGGATTGTTCAGGGGTCCCTTTTTATCGATGATGCGAATCGCGGCTTCGTGCGTGCGAATCGTGATGCGGCGAATGTCGTCGACGCGCCGGCCCTGCGCGGCGAGCTGCGCATGCAGCGCGAGCGCGGCTTCCACGGCGGTTTGCGCATGGAACTCGGCTGGAAACGAGATCTTGAAGAGGACGTTTTCCATCACGTACGAGCCGTACGGACGCTGGAACCGGAACGCCTTGCCGTTGAACAGCACGTCGTAGAAGCCCCACGTTTTCGCGCTGAGCACCGACGGATAGCCCATCTCGCCGGTCTTCGATATCAGCGCGAGGCGCACGGCGCGCGAGGTCGCGTCGCCGGCGGCCCACGATTTGCGTGACCCGGTGTTCGGCGCATGGCGATAGGTGCGCAGCGCCTGCCCATCGACGAGCGCCTGCGATACCGCGTTGATCAGCTCGTCGCGCGTGAGGCCGATCAGCTGGCCGACCACCGCGGTCGACGCAAGCTTGACGAGCAGCACATGATCGAGCCCGACCTGGTTGAACGAGTTCTGGAGCGCGATGCAGCCTTGAATTTCGTGCGCCTTGACCATTGCGATCAGGACGTTTTTCATCGTCAGCGGCGCTTTGCCCGCTGCGACGGCGGTGCGCGAGAGCCAGTCGGCCGTCGCGAGAATGCCGCCGAGGTTATCCGACGGATGACCCCATTCTGCGGCCAGCCAGGTGTCGTTGAAATCGAGCCAGCGGATCATCGCGCCGATGTTGAAGGCGGCCTGAACCGGGTCCAGCTGGAACGAAGTGCCCGGCACCTTTGCGCCGTTGGGGACGATCGTGCCTGCCACGATCGGTCCCATCAGCTTGGTGCAGGCTGGGTAGGTAAGCGCCTCGAGTCCGCAACCGAGCGTGTCAATCAGGCAATGACGCGCGGTTTCCAGCGCGAGCGCGCTGTCGATCCGGTAGTCCAGCACGTAGTCGACGATATCGACCAGGACGGCGTCCGGGGCGGGTCGTACGTTGGAGATCGGGGCGGACATCGGGGGCTTCCCTGGCGGCGAGAATCAGTTGCCGGTCTTGTTGATCGCGTTCGATTGCGTTGGAGCCGGCGCGCCCTGTTCCATGGCGACCGTCTTGCACTCGTCGGCGAGACGCGAGCTGTCCTTGTCCTGGAACAGCATGGCCTTTGTCGGGATCACGACGAGGTCCATACCGGTTGCCGCGTCGTGGAAGCGATCGGCGCCCGTCGTGGTCGTTTCGCGCGGCAGGCTGTAGTTCTTGTTCGCCCAGTGAACCGTGACGATCTGGTCACGCTTCATGTCGCCTTTCATTTCGAAAGCAAGGCCGTCCTTGCACGACCACTTTTCGGCGCCTTCCGGGATCGGATCGAGCTTCGCTTCCTTCTCCGGATTCGGCTTGCGCTTGATCAGCCGGCGCGGCTCCGGTCGCTTGGCGACAGCCTTGGTGGCCGGCTTCTTCGTGGTGGTGGCCGTGTCCGCAGCAGCGGCGTCAGTCGCGACGGACAGCATCGTCGTGGACAGGGCGCCAATCATGGCGGCGATCATCAGCTTTTTCATGGAGAAAACCTTTCTATCTGAAATCAGTTAAACAGTGCGCGGACGACCGGTCCGGCGGCCGCGCGGGTTGAACTGCACGCGCTGTGGAGCGCACAGCGACCGCTATTTTCTCCTATTTAGCGGCACGTACTTCAAATTCTCGGGTCCGGTGTAATTCGCGCTCGGCCGGATGATCTTGTTGTCGACGCGCTGCTCGATGATGTGCGCGCTCCATCCTGCCGTGCGCGAGATCACGAACAGCGGCGTGAACATCGCGGTCGGCACGCCCATCATGTGATACGACACCGCGCTGAACCAGTCGAGGTTCGGGAACATCTTCTTCGCGTCCCACATTACCGATTCGAGCCGATCGGCGATCGAGAACAGCTTCAGGTTGCCGGCCTTGTTCGACAGGTTCTTCGCGACTTCCTTGATGACCTTGTGGCGCGGGTCCGAGATCGTGTACACCGGATGCCCGAAGCCGATCACGACTTCCTTGTTGCCGACACGGCGGCGGATGTCCGCTTCGGCTTCGTCGGGCGTCTGGTAGCGCGACTGGATTTCGAACGCGGCTTCATTGGCGCCGCCGTGTTTCGGGCCGCGCAGCGCGCCGATCGCGCCGGTGATCGCCGAGTAGATGTCCGAGCCCGTGCCCGCGATCACGCGTCCCGTGAACGTCGACGCGTTGAACTCGTGCTCCGCATACAGGTTCAGCGACACGTGCATCGCGTCGACCCACGCCTTCGACGGCGCGACGCCATGCAGCAGATGCAGGAAGTGGCCGCCGATCGAATCGTCGTCGGTTTCGACCTCGATGCGCTTGCCGTTGTGCGAGTAGTGATACCAGTACAGCAGCATCGAGCCGAGCGAGGCCATCAGCTTGTCGGCGATATCGCGCGCGCCGGGCAGGTTGTGATCGTCCTTCTCCGGCAGGACGGTGCCGAGCACCGATACGCCGGTGCGCATCACGTCCATCGGATGCGCGGCGGCCGGAATCCATTCGAGCGCGGCCTTCACGTTGGCGGGCAGGCCGCGCATCGACTTCAGCTTCGTCTTGTACGCGCTCAGCTCGGCCGGCGTCGGCAGCTTGCCGTGGACCAGCAGATAGGCGACTTCTTCAAATTCGCATGCGCTGGCGATATCGAGAATGTCGTAGCCGCGATAGTGCAGATCGTTGCCGGTCTTGCCGACCGTGCACAGCGCGGTGTTGCCCGCGGTCACGCCGGACAGCGCGACGGATTTTTTCGGCTTGAAGCCGCTTTGCGTTTCGTTGCCGCCTGTTGCGCCAGCGGCTTGCGTCGTCTCGCTCATCTTCCGCCTTCTCCTGTGTGCCGGCTCATTGCTGCCGTTTGAAAAACGCGTCGCTTATGCCGCCGACTATCCGTTAGCGCCCACTTTCGAAAAAAGTGGCGCCGCTTCTTGCGGAACAGCGCGGCCGGTGGTTTGCGCGCGGCGCAGCACCGACCAGTAATAGCGGTAGCTCGCCCGATCGTGCAGCGTGTCGCCGTGACGCGTCGGGCCCCAATGCGCGGTTTGCGCGCCCAGCAGGATTTCGGTGGCCGTCGCGATTTCTTCGTCGCGCGGCGCGAACGCGGCGACGATCGCCTCGATCTGCGCGGGGTGGATGCTCCACATGCGCGTGTAGCCGAACTCATTGCGGGCACGCTGCGCGTCGTTCGCGACCACGCGCATGTCGCGCACTTCGGTGCTGACGTTGTGCGACGGCACCTTGCCGTACGCGTGACAGGCCGCCGAAATCTCGAGCTTCGCGCGCCGCACGAGCGGATGATCGAATTGGCCCGGCGAGCGCATCGCGGTATCGGGGATCGCGCCGTCGTGCGCGGAGACGAAGTCCATCAGGCCGAAGCTCAGCGCCTCGACGCCCGGCAGCGCGGCTAGTTCGAACACGCGCGTGAGCGCGCCGTGGGTTTCGACCAGCAGTTGCACCGGCACCGGCTGCGCGATGCCGAGCTCGCGCCGCGTCGCCTCGATGAACGCGATCATTTCGGCGGCATCGTGGACGTTGCGGATTTTCGGCAGCGTGATGTAAGCGGGTGCTCGCTTTGCGGCGCGCAGGATCAGGCGTACGTCGTCGCGCCAATGCGCGTGAGCGAAGTCGTGAATGCGCACGCCGACGCGGCCGAAGCGGTCATGCTCGCTGCCCGGCAGCGATGCGACCAGTTCCGCGTGCTCGGCCTCGCGGCCGACCTGCGCGCCGTCTTCGCAATCGAGCGTGATATCGAACACCGGGCCGAGTTGCTGCTGCAACGCGAGCGACTTCAGCATCAGCTTTTCACTGCCCGCGTAGTGATCGCAGGCAGGCAGCACAGCGGGCGGCGCTTCGCCCTCAAACAGCACTTCGGCGGGTGTGAGAACGCGCATCTTCGGCGTGTGGGGCGTGATGAGGATTAGGGATGTCGGATTCGGGCGTGCTCTGCGAGCGTGCGGTCGGGCAACGGCAAAGCACGGTCGAATCAGACGCGAATGGCGATGATCGCACAGCCATTCGCACGAAAAAAACCGGAACCCGCCGCGCTGACGCTTCGGAGTTCCGGTTCATCCGCATCAGGTGCCTAGCCGAGCAGGTGCTGAACGCCTTCGCGCTCTTCCAGCAGTTCCTGCAGCGTGCCGTCCATCTTTTCGCGCGAGAACGCGTCGATTGCCAGACCTTCGACGCGCTTGTACTCGCCGTTTTCGCAGGTCACGGGCACGCCGTAGATGATGTCTTCAGGGATGCCGTACGAGCCGTCCGACGGGATGCCCATCGTGACCCACTTGCCGTTGGTGCCCAGCACCCAGTCGCGCACGTGGTCGATTGCAGCGTTAGCCGCCGATGCCGCCGACGACAGGCCGCGCGCTTCGATGATCGCCGCGCCGCGCTTGCCGACGGTCGGGATGAACGTGTTGCGGTTCCATTCGTCGTCGTTGATCAGCTTGGTCAGGTCCTGACCTTCAGCCGTTGCGACGCGGAAGTCCGGGTACATGGTCGGCGAGTGATTGCCCCACACTGCGAGCTTTTCGATCGACGCGACCGGCTTGCCCGACTTGGCGGCCAGTTGCGAAAGTGCGCGGTTGTGGTCCAGACGCAGCATCGCGGTGAAGTTCTTCTTCGGCAGATCCGGCGCCGACTTCATCGCGATGTACGCGTTCGTGTTGGCCGGGTTGCCCACCACCAGCACCTTCACGTCGCGGCTGGCGACGTCGTTCAGCGCCTTGCCCTGAACCGTGAAGATTTCGGCGTTGGCCGACAGCAGATCTTTGCGCTCCATGCCCTTCGAGCGCGGACGCGCGCCGACGAGCAATGCAATGTCGGCGTCCTTGAACGCGACCTTCGGGTCGTCCGTGATCACGACGCCCGACAGCAGCGGGAATGCGCAATCATCCAGTTCCATCACGACGCCTTTGACGGCGGCTTGCGCTTGCGGCAGATCGAGCAGTTGCAGGATCACCGGCTGGTCCTTGCCGAGCAGGTCGCCATTGGCGATGCGGAATAGCAGGGAGTAAGCGATTTGACCTGCGGCGCCAGTGACGGCAACGCGCTTTGCGGGCTTAGCCATTGAGAAATCTCCAGGACGATGCGTTAGACGCTAGGGAAAACGCCATTCTATATGCGCGTTCAGCGAAGCGTAGTGAAACACGGCGGAATTCACTGTTCGCGCGCGGGCTCGGAATATGCCGAGACCGGACGGCGCGCTTCGGCAAGACCGCCGTGCCGGAAACCTGTACTGCCGAGCGGGACCGGATGGCCGAAGCACACGCCGCGGCCGGGGCCGCGACTGCACGGTGCGGGCTCCTGCAAACAGCGCGTTTCGGCAAGCGTCTGGCCAGCGGGTGCAACACGGATACGGCGCGCGACTGCAACGGATGGCGGCGAATCGAAACCTGAACTGCGTAGGGGAGGGCATGGTGCAGAGTGGCTGCCGGAGCGTTGCGGCGTTGCATCAAACAGCCGCCGCAAAAACCCGCAAACCCTTGCTCGACAAGGAGTGTAGGAGTCGAAACTGACAAAGTCAACAGTATCTTATGTCTTATATAAGACATATCTATCCCGGGAAAAACCCTAGACGTGCCCCAGCCCTTTATGATGAAATGCGCGCATGAATTCGAACCCGGCGAATCCTGCGAACCCGAATGGCCAAGGGGCCGCGGGCGAAGGTGTATCCGCTGTTTCTCCTGCTGCGTCGCCGACCTTCAGCCCCCTATATCAACAGATCAAGGGCTTGATTACGCAGAGCCTCGAAAGCGGCGAATGGAAGCCGGGCGAGATCATTCCTAGTGAAGTCGAACTGGCCGCGCGTTTCAAGGTAAGCCAGGGCACCGTGCGCAAGGCGATCGATGAACTGGCCGCGGACAACCTGCTGGTGCGCCGCCAGGGCAAAGGCACGTTCGTTGCGACGCACAACGAAGAGCGCGCGCAATTCCGCTTCCTGAGACTGCTTGCCGACGACGGCGCCGAGCATCCGCACGTGAGCCGTCTGCTCGAATGCCGACGGCTGCGCGCGTCGGCGGAAATCGCGCGGCAACTCGATCTGAAGCCCGCCGATCCGGTCGTGCTGATCAAGCGTTTGCTGCAGTTCGACGGCGAAGTCACCGTGCTCGACGAGATCTGGCTGCCCGGCGCGGTGTTCCGCGGGCTCACGCTTGAGCGGCTGTCGGAGTACCAGGGGCCTCTCTACGCGATGTTCGAGACGGAATTCGGCACCCGCATGATTCGCGCGACGGAGAAAATCCGCGCGGTCGCGGCGGAGCCTTCCGTGGCGGAATTGCTGCATGTGCCGGGGGGGTTTCCGTTGCTCTCGGTCGAGCGCGTGTCCTATACCTATGGGGACCGGCCGGTCGAAGTCCGGCGAGGTTGGTATGTCACAACCGGGTATTACTATCAGAACGAGCTGAGCTGAATCGGGCTGAAACGAGGCGCGGCGTCCCACACGCGTGCCTATCGGAAGGCGCTTTCATTGCGCGCGCGGCAAAGGACCCAGCGTGGTTTTCGCTGCAGCGCGTTATAAAAAGGCGCTAAAATTGCGGATTAGTGTGACTACATAGTAGGGGTCTAGCATGGCAGAAGCCGTAAAAAAACCGAGGCCGGAATTCCGGAACATCGGTATTGGGCAAATACTGACGGCATACCGTCTCCCGCTGGCGGGGCGCGTGTCGATTCTGCACCGCGTGAGCGGTAGCTTGTTGTTTATCTTTCTTCCGTTCCTGCTGTTCCTCTTCGATCAGAGCCTGACTTCCGAACTGAGCTTCGAAGTTTTCAAGGGCTTCCTCTCCAATATCATCGTCAAGCTGATCACGCTCGTTCTCGCGTGGGCTTTCCTGTTCCACTTCTGCGCCGGTGTCCGTCATCTCGTGATGGATACGAATCATGATGCCGTGTCGAAAGAGAAGGGTAAATCGACCTCCATCGTGGTAATCGTCGTGTCGTCGCTGCTCACCATCGCATTCGCCGCAAAACTGTTCGGAGCATTCTAAAAAATGGCAGCCAATAACCGAATCGGTTCCAAGCGTCTCGTCGTCGGCGCGCATTACGGTCTGCGCGACTGGCTCGCGCAACGCATCACCGCCTGCGTGATGGCGGTCTACACCGTGATTCTGCTCGCCTGGTTCTTCCTCGCGCGCGACTTCTCGTACGACGGCTGGGCGTCGATCTTCGCGACGCAGTGGATGAAGCTCGCCACGTTCGTCACGCTTCTCTCGCTGTTCTACCACGCGTGGGTGGGTATGCGCGACATCTGGATGGATTACGTGAAGCCCGTTGGCACGCGTCTCGTCCTGCAGGCGCTGACGATCCTCTGGCTGCTCGCATGTGCGGGCTACGCTGCGCAGATTCTCTGGAGAGTATAAAAGCATGGTTGCAATCAAGAATTCTCTGCCGCGTCGCCGCTTCGACGTGGTCATCGTCGGCGCGGGCGGCTCGGGGATGCGCGCGTCGCTGCAACTCGCGCGCGCCGGTCTGTCGGTATGCGTGCTGTCCAAGGTGTTCCCGACGCGTTCGCACACGGTCGCTGCCCAGGGCGGCATCGGCGCTTCGCTCGGCAACATGAGCGAAGACAACTGGCACTACCACTTCTACGACACGATCAAGGGCTCCGACTGGCTCGGCGACCAGGACGCAATCGAGTTCATGTGCCGTGAAGCACCGAACGCCGTCTACGAACTCGAACACTTCGGCATGCCGTTCGACCGTAACGCCGACGGCACGATCTATCAGCGCCCGTTCGGCGGCCACACCGCGAACTACGGCGAAAAGCCGGTGCAACGCGCTTGCGCGGCGGCTGACCGCACGGGTCACGCGCTGCTGCACACGCTGTACCAGCAGAACGTTGCCGCCAAGACGCAATTCTTCGTCGAATGGATGGCGCTGGACCTGATCCGCGACGCCGACGGCGACGTGCTCGGCGTGACCGCGCTGGAAATGGAAACCGGCGACGTCTACATCCTCGAAGGCAAGACCACGCTGTTCGCCACGGGCGGCGCGGGCCGGATCTTCGCGGCATCGACCAACGCGTTCATCAACACCGGTGACGGCCTCGGCATGGCGGCCCGTTCTGGCATCGCGCTGCAGGACATGGAATTCTGGCAATTCCACCCGACCGGCGTAGCCGGCGCGGGCGTGCTGATCACCGAAGGCGTGCGCGGCGAAGGCGGTATTCTGCGTAACTCGAACGGCGAGCGCTTCATGGAACGCTACGCGCCGACGCTGAAGGACCTGGCGCCGCGCGACTTCGTTTCGCGTTCGATGGACCAGGAAATCAAGGAAGGCCGCGGCGTGGGTCCGAACAAGGATCACGTGCTGCTCGACCTGTCGCACATCGGCGCCGAGACCATCATGAAGCGTCTGCCGTCGATCCGCGAAATCGCGCTGAAGTTCGCGAACGTCGACTGTATCAAGGAGCCGATCCCGGTCGTGCCGACCATCCACTACCAGATGGGCGGTATCCCGACGAACATCAACGGCCAGGTCGTCGGTACGCCGCGCGGCCCCGAAGAAGTCGTCAACGGTTTCTACGCAGTGGGCGAATGCTCGTGCGTATCGGTGCACGGTGCGAACCGTCTCGGCACGAACTCACTGCTCGACCTCGTGGTGTTCGGCCGCGCTGCCGGCAACCACATCGTCAAGCACGTGAAGGAACTGAAAGAGCACAAGCCGCTGCCGGCCGATGCAGCCGACTTCGCGCTGTCGCGTCTGGCGAAGCTCGATAATTCGTCGTCGGGCGAGTACGCGCAGTCGGTCGCCAACGACATCCGCGGCACGATGCAGAAGCACGCTGGCGTGTTCCGTACGTCGGCTCTGCTGGCCGAAGGCGTCGAAGCCATCCGCGAAGTGGCCGCACGCGTCGACAACATCCATCTGAAGGACAAGTCGAAGGTCTTCAACACGGCCCGTATCGAAGCGCTTGAAGTGGCGAACCTGATCGAAGTGGCGCGCGCCACGATGGTCTCGGCCGAAGCGCGCAAGGAAAGCCGTGGCGCGCACGCGCAAGACGACTTCGAACATCGCGACGACGAAAACTGGCTGCGCCATACGTTGTGGTTCAGCGAAGGCGATCGCCTCGACTACAAGCCGGTTCACATGAAGCCGCTGACCGTCGAATCGGTTCCGCCGAAAGCGCGTACCTTCTAAGGCACAAGTCAAAGGAATTCAGAGAAATGGCCAAGCGTACATTTGAAATTTACCGCTACGATCCGGACAAGGACGCCGCACCGCGCATGCAAACGTATGAGATCGAAATCGACTCGCACGAACGCATGCTGCTCGACGCGCTGATCAAGTTGAAGGCGCTCGACGAAACCTTGTCATTCCGTCGCTCGTGCCGCGAAGGCGTGTGCGGTTCGGACGCAATGAACATCAACGGCAAGAACGGCCTCGCGTGCCTGACGAACCTGAACGACCTGCCGCAGAAGATCGTGCTGCGTCCGCTGCCGGGCCTGCCCGTCGTGCGTGACCTGATCTGCGACTTCACGCAGTTCTTCAACCAGTATCACTCGATCAAGCCGTACCTGATCAACGACACGCCGCCGCCCGAAAAGGAACGTCTGCAGTCGCCGGAAGAACGCGACGAGCTCGACGGCCTGTACGAATGTATCCTGTGCGCGAGCTGTTCGACGTCGTGCCCGAGCTTCTGGTGGAACCCGGACAAGTTCGTCGGCCCGGCTGGTTTGCTGCAGGCCTACCGCTTCATCGCGGACAGCCGCGACCAGGCAACCGGCGAGCGTCTCGACAACCTGGAAGACCCGTACCGTCTGTTCCGTTGCCACACCATCATGAACTGCGTCGACGTTTGCCCGAAGGGCCTGAACCCGACCAAGGCAATCGGCAAGATCAAGGAATTGATGGTTCGCCGCGCTGTCTAGTATCAATGAGCCCCGCGCTCGCTGGCGCGCGCTGCCCCCGAGAGGGCGGTCAGTGCGGCTGGACGCGGCGCGGAGCGTACCGCCATGACCGAAACATCACATCAGTCCGACCCTCTCCGCCGCGCGCGTCTTCGCTGGCGCGCACGTCGGGGCCTGCTGGAAAACGACCTGATTTTCGAACGTTTTTTCAGCCGATATGAGCATGACCTCAGCGATGCCGACGTGGGCGCGCTCACGCGCCTGCTCGAGCTGAGCGATAACGACCTGATGGACTTGCTGCTCGCGCGCAAGGAACCAGAAGGCGATCTGGCCGACCCGGACGTGGTCCGGGTTCTGGAGTTGCTGCGCAACGCTTGAGCGCCGCCAGTCCGTTGTTCCCAGGTGTGCAATTATCGAAACCCTGTATCCATACTTCGATTGAGGATGTGCTATGACCCCGTCAGATGTTAAAGCCACGCTATCGTTCAGCGACAATTCGCCGAGCGTCGAAATGCCGATTTACAAGGGCACGATTGGCCCGGATGTCATCGACATCCGCAAGCTGTACGGCCAGACCGGCAAATTCACGTACGACCCGGGCTTCATGTCGACGGCGGCGTGCAATTCGGCGATCACCTACATCGACGGCGACAAGGGCGAACTGCTCTACCGCGGCTACGCGATCGACAACCTCGCGCAAAACGCCGACTTCCTCGAAACCTGCTACCTGCTGCTGAACGGCGAGTTGCCGAACGAGAAGCAAAAGGCCGAATTCGTCGGCACCGTCACGAAGCACACGATGGTGCACGAGCAGATGCAGTTCTTCTTCCGCGGCTTCCGTCGCGATGCGCATCCGATGGCGATTCTGGTCGCCGCAGTCGGCGCGCTGTCCGCGTTCTATCACGACTCGCTCGACATCAATAACCCGCATCACCGCGAAGTGTCGGCGATCCGTATGATCGCGAAGCTGCCCACGCTGGTCGCGATGGCGTACAAGTACAGCATCGGCCAGCCGTTCGTGTACCCGAAGAACGATCTGTCGTACAGCGCGAACTTCATGCGCATGATGTTCTCGAACCCGTGCGAAGAGTACGCGGTCAACGACGTGCTGGTGCGCGCGCTCGACCGCATCCTGATCCTGCACGCGGATCACGAGCAGAACGCGTCGACGTCGACCGTGCGTCTCGCCGGCTCGTCGGGGGCGAATCCGTTCGCGTGTATCGCAGCGGGTATCGCGTGTCTGTGGGGCCCGGCGCACGGCGGTGCGAACGAAGCCGCGCTGAACATGTTGGAAGAAATCGGCTCCGTCGACAACATTCCTGAGTTCATCAAGCAGGTGAAGGACAAGAACTCGGGCGTGAAGCTGATGGGCTTCGGCCACCGCGTGTACAAGAACTACGACCCGCGCGCGAAGCTGATGCGCGAAACCTGCTACGAAGTGCTCGAGGAGCTGGGTCTGCACGACGACCCGCTGTTCAAGCTGGCAATGGAACTCGAAAAGATCGCGCTCGAAGACGAATACTTCGTGTCGCGCAAGCTGTACCCGAACGTCGACTTCTACTCGGGTATCGTGCAGCGCGCGCTGGGCATTCCGACGTCGATGTTCACGTGTATCTTCGCGATGGCACGTACGGTCGGTTGGATTGCGCAGTGGAACGAAATGATCGCCGATCCCGAACAGAAGATTGGCCGTCCGCGTCAGCTGTTCATCGGCGATACGCTGCGTGAAGCGAAGCCGATCGCACAGCGCTAATCGCTGACCGGCGTCGATAGGCGCGCTTCGTCGCGGCATTTGTGCGGCGCAGGAGCGCGAAATCGGAGCGAATGGAACGCCTCAACGGGTCTACCCGGTGGGGCGTTTTTGTTTCTGCGGCCGCTGTGGGTCGCGTACGCGGCGCATTGACGTCGCTGCGGTTCACGCTTGCCGGGTAACGTCGATACAGGTATGGCCACTACCAGCCAACCCCATGTTTTTTATCGGTTTTTTCGCCGTCTGAGCAGCCCATCGCAGTGCGTCGCGTGGCATAATCAATTGACACAGTCAGCCCGCAGTCCAGTCATTACTACCCCGCATACCATGGCACAGACTCTCTACGACAAATTGTGGAACACGCACGTGGTCCACACGGAAGACGACGGCACCACGATTCTCTACATCGACCGTCACCTGCTGCATGAAGTGACCAGCCCGCAGGCGTTCGAAGGCCTGAAGATGGCCGGGCGTCCGGTGTGGCGCATCAGCGCGAACCTGGCCGTGTCCGACCACAACGTGCCGACCACGGACCGCAGCCACGGCATCGCCGACCCGGTGTCGAAGCTGCAGGTCGACACGCTCGACACGAACTGCGACGCCTACGGCATCACGCAGTTCAAGATGAACGACCTTCGTCAGGGCATCGTCCACATCATCGGGCCGGAACAGGGCGCTACGCTGCCGGGTATGACGATCGTCTGCGGCGACTCGCACACGTCCACGCACGGCGCGTTCGGCGCGCTTGCGCACGGCATCGGCACGTCGGAAGTCGAGCACGTGCTGGCTACGCAAACGCTGCTGCAGAAGAAGAGCAAGAACATGCTCGTGAAGGTCGAGGGCCAACTGCCGCGCGGCTGTACCGCGAAGGACATCGTGCTCGCGATCATCGGCAAGATCGGCACGGCGGGCGGCACCGGCTACGCGATCGAATTCGGCGGCTCGACGATCCGTTCGCTGTCGATGGAAGGCCGTATGACGGTTTGCAACATGGCGATCGAAGCGGGCGCGCGCGCCGGCATGGTCGCCGTCGACGACACCACGGTCGAATACCTGAAGGGTCGTCCGTTCTCGCCGCAAGGCGTCGAGTGGGATCACGCGGTCGAGTACTGGAAGCAGTTCAAGTCGGACGACGCCGCGTATTTCGACCGCGTGGTCGAGCTGAACGCGGCCGAAATCGTGCCCCAGGTCACGTGGGGCACGTCGCCGGAAATGGTCACGCCGGTCGACGGCCGCGTGCCGGACCCGGAGCGCGAGAAGGACCCGGTCAAGCGCAACGCGATGGAGCGCGCGCTCAAGTACATGGCGCTCGAGCCGAATGCGCCGATCGAATCGATCAAGCCGGATAAAATCTTCATCGGGTCGTGCACCAACGCGCGCATCGAAGACATTCGCGCCGCGGCTTACGTCGTGAAGAAGCTCGGCCGCCGCGTCGCGCCGAACATCCGTCTGGCGATGGTCGTGCCGGGTTCGGGTCTCGTGAAGGCGCAGGCGGAGCGTGAAGGTCTCGATAAGGTCTTTACCGACGCCGGTTTCGAATGGCGCGAGCCGGGCTGCTCGATGTGTCTCGCGATGAACGCCGACCGGCTCGAGCCGGGCGAGCGCTGCGCGTCCACGTCGAACCGGAACTTCGAAGGCCGTCAGGGCGCTGGTGGCCGCACGCACCTGGTGAGCCCCGCAATGGCTGCGGCTGCAGCCATCGAAGGGCATTTCGTCGATATTCGCAAGCTTGGATAAATCGCATGATGAAGAACATGAATCGCATCGCTGTATTGCGCCGCTTCGCACTCGGCACGCTCGCCGGGCTCCTGCTCGGTCTTGCCGGCTGCAACACGGTGCACGGATTCGGCGAGGACATGTCGCACCTCGGCAATTCGATCAGCAATCACGCTGAGAAATAAGCGGTTTTTGATTTTTGCCGGCGATGCGGCGCGGGGATTTTCAGCCGCCAGTCGCATCGCCCGGTCCTGAACAGGCGCAAACGTCATGGATAAATTCACCGTACATACCGGCGTCGTCGCGCCGCTCGATCGCGAGAACGTCGACACCGACGCGATCATTCCGAAACAGTTCCTGAAATCGATCAAACGCACGGGCTTCGGTCCGAACGCGTTCGACGAATGGCGCTATCTCGACCACGGCGAGCCGGGGCAGGACAACTCGAAGCGTCCGTTGAACCCGGACTTCGTACTGAACCAGTCGCGCTACCAAGGCGCCTCGGTACTGCTCGCGCGCAAGAATTTCGGCTGCGGCAGTTCGCGCGAACACGCGCCTTGGGCGTTGCAGCAGTACGGCTTTCGCGCGCTGATCGCGCCGAGCTTCGCGGACATCTTTTACAACAACTGCTTCAAGAACGGCGTGCTGCCGATCGTGCTGACCGAACAGCAGGTCGATCATCTGTTCAACGAAACGTATGCATTCAACGGCTTCAAGCTGACGATCGACCTCGAAGCGCAAGTCGTGCGCACGGCCGACGGCGGCACCGAATATCCGTTCGATGTCGCAGGGTTCCGAAAGTACTGTCTGCTGAACGGTTTCGACGACATCGGCCTCACGCTGCGTCACGCGGACAAGATCCGCCAGTTCGAAGCGGAGCGTCTCGCGAAGCAACCGTGGCTGAACAATCGCCTCGTCGGTTAAGCGAACCCGTGGCGGCGTAGGGGCCTGAAGTCCGCGCCGCCCACGTCGGTTTGCGCCAGAAAGACTCCAAAAATCATCAAGGAATTCGCATGAAGATCGCAGTGTTGCCGGGCGACGGCATCGGTCCCGAAATCGTCAAGGAGGCCGTCAAGGTCTTGAACGTGCTTGGCGAGAAGTTCGAACTCGAAGAAGCGCCGGTCGGCGGCGCGGGCTACGAAGCGAAGGGCCACCCGCTGCCCGACTCGACGCTCGCGCTCGCGAAAGACGCCGACGCGATCCTGTTCGGCGCGGTCGGCGACTGGAAGTACGACAAGCTCGAACGCGCGCTGCGCCCTGAGCAGGCGATTCTCGGTCTGCGCAAGCACCTCGAACTCTTCGCGAACTTCCGTCCGGCGATCTGCTACCCGCAACTGACGGGCGCGTCGTCGCTGAAGGAAGAGATCGTTTCGGGTCTCGACATCCTGATCGTGCGCGAACTGAACGGCGACATCTACTTCGGCGCGCCGCGCGGCGTGCGTACGTCGCCGGACGGCCTGTTCGCCGGCGCGAAGGAAGGCTTCGATACGATGCGCTATTCGGAACCCGAAGTGCGCCGCATCGCGCACGTCGCGTTTCAGGCGGCGCAAAAGCGCGGCAAGAAGCTGACCTCGGTCGACAAAGCGAACGTGCTCGAAACGTCGCAGTTCTGGAAGGACGTGATGATCGACGTGTCGAAGGAATACGCGGACGTCGAGCTGTCGCACATGTACGTCGACAACGCCGCGATGCAGCTCGTGAAGGCGCCGAAGTCGTTCGACGTGATCGTGACCGGCAACATGTTCGGCGATATCCTGTCGGACGAGGCGGCCATGTTGACCGGCTCGATCGGCATGCTGCCGTCGGCATCGCTCGACAAGAACAACAAGGGCTTGTATGAGCCGTCGCACGGTTCCGCTCCGGATATCGCCGGCAAGGGCGTGGCGAATCCGCTCGCCACGATCCTCTCGGCTGCGATGATGCTGCGCTATTCGCTGAACAAGGCGGAGCAGGCCGATCGCATCGAAACCGCGGTGAAGAAGGTGCTCGAGCAAGGCTATCGTACCGGCGACATTCTCACGCCGGGTTGCAAGCAGGTCGGCACCGCCGCGATGGGCGATGCCGTCGTGGCCGCGCTGTAAAACGCATGCGGTAGTCAGGTCATCGATACTGGCATTTAAAACGCGAATCGGCCTTAAAAACAGGCCGATTCGTGCGTCATACGGCGAAGAACGCCGCCAGTTTTCCGTTTTCGTGTATATTGTTGTGATGGCTCAGATCCCCCAAATCTCCTCGATTTCCAAACTGCACGGCACAACGGCCCGTGTGATCGAGTTCGCCATTACCATCAAAACCATTACCCCGAAAACGATCACGAAGCGCTGATCGTCCGTCGTGCCCGCCCATCTTCCCCGCGCGGTCACTGCGGGCAAAGATGCGGGGAAGTTTCCATTCGAAGGGTATGAAGTCATGAACGTAGGTCTCGTAGGTTGGCGCGGCATGGTCGGCAGCGTCCTGATGCAACGCATGCAGCAGGAAGGCGATTTCGACTTGATCGAACCGGTGTTTTTCAGCACCAGCAACGCGGGCGGCAACGCGCCGTCGTTCGCCAAAAACGAGACCAAGCTCAAAGATGCGACAAGCATCGAAGACCTGAAGAAGTGCGACGCGATCATTTCCTGCCAGGGCGGTGACTACACGAACGAAGTGTTCCCGAAGCTGCGCGCGGCGGGCTGGAACGGCTACTGGATCGACGCGGCATCGTCGCTGCGCATGAAGGACGACGCGGTCATCATCCTCGATCCGGTCAACCTCGACGTGATCAAGAACGCGCTAGTCAAAGGCCAGAAGAACTTCATCGGCGGCAACTGCACGGTCAGCCTGATGCTGATGGCGTTGGGAGGCCTGTTCCGCGAGAACCTCGTCGACTGGATGACGGCCATGACTTATCAGGCCGCATCGGGCGCGGGCGCGCAGAACATGCGCGAACTGCTGTCGCAAATGGGCACGCTGCACGGCGCGGTGAAGGACGAACTCGCGAATCCGGCGTCGGCGATTCTCGACATCGACCGCCGCGTGCTGAACGCGATGAACAGCGATAGCATGCCGACCGACCACTTTGGCGTGCCGCTCGCTGGTTCGCTGATTCCGTGGATCGACAAGGATCTCGGCAACGGCATGTCGAAGGAAGAGTGGAAGGGCGGCGCGGAAACCAACAAGATTCTCGGCAAGCCGGCCATGGGCACGCCGGGCTCGATTCCCGTCGACGGTTTGTGCGTGCGGATCGGCGCTATGCGCTGCCACTCGCAGGCGCTCACGATCAAGCTGAACAAGGACGTGCCGCTCGACGAAGTGAACAGCATCCTCGCGTCGGGCAACGACTGGGTCAAGGTCGTGCCGAACGAACGCGAAGCGTCGATGCGCGATCTGTCCCCGGCGGTCGTCACCGGTACGCTGACGGTGCCGGTCGGCCGCGTGCGCAAGCTCGCAATGGGCGGCGAATATCTGTCGGCCTTCACGGTCGGCGATCAGCTGCTTTGGGGCGCGGCTGAACCGCTGCGTCGTATGCTTCGCATTGTCCTCGACAAGTAAAGTAAACTACGCGCTCACGACGCGTAGACAACTCAAGAAGCGTCGCGCTTGCGCGGCGCTTTTTTCATTTTGTGCTCCGATCATCTTGTCTCTTTCCACTCGCAAAAAAGGCTGCGCGCTGACGCGCCAGGAGTCCCGATGAACTTTCGACGCTCCTCTCTTCGGGCTATGTCCATTCGTCACGATAAGGTGCGATTCGGGAGCCGCCCGGCGGCGATAACCGCGGCTGCCGCTTTCGCTCTCGCGCTGCTCGGCGTTGGCGCGGGTAATGCGGTTGCCGCACCCGCTGGCGCCACGATCGCGCCGGATGCCGCTTCGGCTGTCGTGGCTGTCGCCGCGGGCACTCAATACACGGTACACGCAGGGCAGTCGCTGAACGACGTCGCGATCGCTGTCACGCTGTCGCATGACCGGGCGGTACTCGCGCGCGCGACGCGGGCATTGTTCGACACGAATCCGGCCGCGTTCATGAATCACGATCCGAGCCGGATGCGTGTAGGGGCGGTGTTGATCGTGCCGGCGCTCGATGCGTCGGGCGCCTTGGCGGCTTCGTCGGGTGGGGCTGCGGCGGGGGCGTCGGAGTCCTCGGCGGCGGCGCCCGCTTCCGCGCCGATGGCCGCACCGGCCGCGGCTGCCGCCAGCACGGCGAGTGCTGTCGCACAGGTCAACGCCGCCACCGCGAGTGCGGCCAGCGCCGCGGCTCCAGCGGCGACGCCAGCCGCACCCGCGGTCTCCGGCGCGGCGGCGGGTGGCGGGCTCTCATCCGCGCCAGTGGCGGGCTCGGCGCCGGTGGCGACGAGTGGCACGCAAGAACGGGCCGGATCGGTTCAATCGGCGGCGAGCGCGCCTGCCGGACAAGCGCCGTCGGCGGCGAGCGCGACTGCACCGGCGACCACAGCCGCGCGGGCGGCTTCGCAGCCGCATCCGAAGGTGTCGAGTCTGCAGCAATTGCTGGCGCTGAAAAATCGCGTGCTGATGGAGTTGCAGAAGCACGGTATCGGCGGGGCGCCGGTCGCTTCGAGCCCCGCGCCGACGAGCGCTGCGCAGCCGGCAGCGCCAGGCTCCGCGGCGGCCGCCACCGTGGTGCCGGAGCACGCGAATGTGGCGACGTCGCCGTCGGATGAGGGCGGCATGTCTCAGCGCGAGCTGAGCATCGCGGCAGCGGTGGGCGCGGCACTGGTCGTTCTGCTCGCTGCTCTGCGTATGAGTCGACGCAAGCGCGAAAAGGAGGCCGCCGCGCGAGCTGCCGAGGCAGTTGATGCCGAAAGGACGAGATCGGCGCGTGAGGCCGATTCGCGCGATGGCAGCGCGGTGGCGGGGCATCCGGTCACGGAAGGATCGGATGCGCGAGATCAGGAGGTCGCACGGCAGGCTGCTGCGGCGGCAGCGGCAGAGCGTGCGGCTGCGGAAAGCGCGGCAGCCGAGCGGGCAGCGGCAGAAAGCGCGGCAGCGGCAGAAGAGGCAGCGGAGCGCGCTGCGGCGGAACGCGTGGCGGCGGAACGTGCAGCAGCCGAGCAAGCCGCAGCGGAACAGGCGGGAGCGGAACAGGCAGCAGCAGAACACGCGGCAGCAGAACACGCGGCAGCGGAGCAAGCTGCAGCGGAACGCATCGCAGCCGAGCGCGCGGCTGCGGAACTGGCGGCACAGCAAGGAGGTACGCCTGAACCCGCCGCACCGACGGCCCCACTCGCCAGCATCCCGCTATCCACCGGTAGCGAGCCATCTGCCGAATCACGGGCAGTCGCACCGGCTCACGACGAGACCCTGCGCTCCGCGGCCACAGCCGCGAACCTCGCGGCCGCGGCAGAACTCGGCGCCGACGCGTTGCCGCTGGGACCGCTCGAACCGGTCATCGGCGGGACCGAGGACGAGGGCGCGCATCGTCCGAAATGGGACGACGAATCCACAGAAAGCCCGACGGATAAAACGACAGGCGCCCCCGCAACCCCGACCCCAAGCCCGACAGAAACGCCCTCGGTCGCACCGCACATTGCGACGGCCGAACCGCAGCCCCCGTTAGACGTTCCACCTCCAGTGATCGATTTCACGCAACATCAGATCGAACCGCGCACCACCACGGCGTTCGCTCAGCCGTTCAGCGACATCCCCGTGCCGGCGCAACCCGCGCCGTCCACTCCGACTGATTTTCCGCGCGACGCCGTCGACGCGTTCGGTAGCCTGAACATGCCGCTGCCGCCACGCATAGAAGCGCCCACCGCCGGCGAGACGGAGCGTCCCACCTCGCTGTCGACGCAACCGGTTGCATCGCCCGACACGACCGCGCAGCAGAGCATCGGCGTCCACGGCGCGGACGACGACGCCCCGCACATTGCCGACCAGATCGCCGCTGGCACAGCAGGCCACGGCGCCGTCGCGGGCCTCGGCGCGGCTGGCTTCGGCGCGCTGAAGCTCGACTTCGACCTCGAGTTGCCGCCGAGCCCAGCCCAGCCGTTGCCGGCCTTCACGGCGGCCGATCTCGGCCGCATCGCGCGCAACAAGCTGGAGTTGGCCTCCGAGTACATCGAGCTCGGTGATCTGGCGGGCGCTCGCGCGCTCATCAACGAAGTGATCGAAGCGAACGATCCAGCCACGCGCAACGAAGCCCGCGCGTTGCTTTCGACTCTCGCACCGCTGTCGTGAGGCGCATTGCATTAGGCGTCCAGTACGACGGTGCGGCGTTCGCCGGATGGCAGTCGCAGCCGCACGGCAACACGGTGCAGGACGAACTCGAACGGGCGCTGCGCGAATTCACGCGCACGCCCGTGCAGACGATCGTGGCCGGCCGCACCGACCGAGGTGTGCACGGCTTGGGCCAGGTCGTGCATTTCGACACCGAACTCGATCGCATCGACATCTCCTGGGTGCGCGGCCCGAACGCGTTCCTGCCGAAGACGATCGGCGTGCAATGGGCCAGGCCGATGCCCGATGATTTTCACGCGCGGTTTTCGGCGTTCGAGCGGACCTATTACTACGTGCTGTACGTAAATCCGGTACGCTCGCCGATGCTCACGACGCGCGCCGGTTGGGTGCACACGCCGCTCGACGTCGACGCGATGCGCTCGGCGGCCAAGCACCTGATCGGCGAGCACGACTTTTCGGCGTTTCGTTCGTCGCAATGCCAGTCGAAGACGCCGTTCAAACACCTGTACCAGATCGACGTCAAACGGCAAGGTAACTTCGTGCATTTCCGCTTTCGCGCGAACGCCTTCCTGCATCACATGGTGCGCAATGTGATGGGCTGTCTGATCGAAATCGGCAGCGGCCGCCGCCCGGCCGCGTGGATGGCCGACGTGCTCGCGAGCCGCAGCCGCGATTGCGCGGCGCCGACCTTCATGCCCGACGGCTTGTATCTCGCGCAAGTGGGCTATCCTGAGCAATTCGGCGTGCCCGACTCGGCAACGGGCAGCGTGCCGTGGAGCAGCGTATGGACCGAGCAACCAGAAACATGAAAGCAGCAGAGAACCCCGCCAACCAGGCCGATACCACCGCCGTGCAAAGCGTGCCGCACCGCACGCGTATCAAGTTATGCGGACTTTCGAGACCCCCCGACATCGCCCACGCGATCGACCTCGGGGCCGACGCGATCGGCCTCGTGTTCTATCCGCCGAGCGCGCGCTCGGTGAACGTCGCGCAAGCGGTCGAGCTCGTGCACGACGTGCCGCCATTCGTGTCGGTCGTCGGTCTGTTCGTCAACGCGACGCCGGAATGGGTCCACGAAGTCGCGAGCAACGTGAACCTGACGCTGTTGCAGTTCCACGGCGACGAGACGCCGGAGCAATGCGAGACGCTCGCCGGCGTTGCGGGTTTGCCTTGGTTGCGCGCATTGAGGGTAGCGGCGGATACTCGATCGGCCGATTTGGTAAAATCGGCGCTCAACTATGCGGCAGCCAGTGCTCTTCTGTTCGACACCCATGTCGAAGGCTATGGCGGCGGCGGGAAGGTTTTCGATTGGTCACTTATTCCAGCAGGGCTCGGGCATCGGGCCGTTTTGAGTGGTGGGTTGAACGCGCAAAACGTCAGTGATGCGATCCATTGCGTGCGCCCGTACGCGGTCGATGTCTCGAGCGGCATCGAAGTACCGGGCGCCCGGGGCGTGAAGGATCACGCCCGGATGGCGGCGTTCGTACGCGCGGTGCGCGCCGCGGACGCTGAATGATTCAGGCTCGCGGGCACTTTCCGATGAAAGCCGCGAGCCATCCTGAGAAGAGTGATCACATGTACAACTTGCCTGACGAAAGAGGCCACTTTGGCCAGTTTGGCGGCGTCTTCGTCGCTGAAACGCTGTTTTCCGCGCTCGACGAGCTGCGTGAAGCGTACGAGAAATCTCAGAAAGACCCGGAATTCATCGCCGAGTACGAGCGCGAACTGAAGTATTTCGTCGGTCGCCCGTCCCCGATTTATCACGCGAAGCGCTGGAGCGAATTGCTAGGTGGCGCGCAGGTCTATCTGAAGCGTGAAGATTTGAATCACACCGGCGCGCACAAGATCAACAATGTGATCGGCCAGGCGTTGCTCGCCAGGCGCATGGGCAAGCCGCGCGTGATCGCCGAAACCGGTGCCGGTCAGCACGGCGTGGCCACGGCGACGATCTGTGCGCGCTTCGGTATGGAGTGCGTGGTCTACATGGGCGTCGAGGACGTGCGCCGCCAGGCCGCCAACGTGTACCGCATGAAACTGCTCGGCGCGACGGTCGTGCCGGTCGAATCGGGTTCGCGCACGCTGAAGGACGCGCTGAACGAAGCGATGCGCGACTGGGTCACCAACGTTGAAAACACCTTCTACATCATCGGCACGGTTGCGGGTCCGCATCCGTATCCGATGATGGTGCGAGACTTCCAGCGTGTGATCGGCGACGAATGCCGCGTGCAGATGCCCGAACTCGCCGGTCGCCAGCCGGATGCCGTGATTGCATGTGTCGGCGGTGGTTCGAATGCGATGGGTATCTTTTATCCGTACATCGAAGATAGTTCGGTGCAGTTGATCGGCGTGGAAGCCGCCGGCGACGGCATCGAAACCGGTCGTCACGCGGCATCGCTGATCGGCGGTAGTCCCGGTGTCTTGCACGGCAACCGTACGTATCTATTGCAGGATGAAGACGGGCAGATCATCGAAACGCACTCGGTGTCGGCAGGTCTGGACTATCCGGGTGTCGGGCCCGAGCACGCGTGGCTAAAAGAGAGCAATCGTGCGCAATATGTCGGCATCACTGACGAAGAGGCGCTAAAGGCGTTCCACGATTGCTGCCACATCGAGGGCATTATCCCTGCGTTGGAGTCGAGCCACGCGCTCGCTTACGCTACGAAGCTCGCGCCGAGCTTGTCGAAAGACAAGATTCTGCTGGTCAACCTGTCGGGCCGCGGCGACAAGGACATGCACACGGTCGCCGAGCGATCGGGTATTCAGTTCTGAGCCGGGACGATGCGCGACGAGTTCGACGAGCCGCAGCCGGCGATTGAAACCGCGAATCCGGCCGCCGAGGTACCGGCGGCCGCGGCATCTGCACCGCTGCTGGCGCAGGTGCCGGCCGATATCCAGCTATTGAACCGCGATTTTCTGACCGATATAGCGAACATTCCCGACGGGTCGATCGACCTGATCGTCTGTGATCCGCCTTATGGGCTGGGGAAGGACTATGGCAACGACTCGGACATGCGCACCGGCGAGGAATTTCTCGTCTGGACGCGCGGTTGGCTTGAGCTCGCTGTACCGAAGCTCAAGCCGACCGGTTCGCTCTATATTTTCTGCACGTGGCAGTACGCGCCGGAAATCTTCAGTTTCCTGAAGACGAAACTTACGATGGTCAACGAGATCATCTGGGACCGGCGCGTGCCGAGTATGGGCGGCACCACGCGCCGCTTCACGTCGGTGCACGATAACATCGGCTTTTTCGCGGTGTCGAAGGACTATTTCTTCGATCTGGACCCCGTCCGCATCCCGTACGATGCAGTCACGAAGAAGGCGCGTTCGCGTAAGTTGTTTGAAGGAAGCAAGTGGTTGGAGCTTGGCTATAATCCGAAGGATGTCTGGTCGGTCTCGCGTCTGCATCGGCAACATTCCGAGCGCGTCGCGCACCCGACGCAGAAACCTCTGGAAATCGTCGAGCGGATGGTGCTGTCTAGCTGTCCGAAGGGCGGCCGCGTGCTCGACCCGTTCATGGGCAGCGGCACCACCGCAGTCGCTTGCGTCCGTCACCAGCGCGAATTCGTCGGCTATGAGATCAACGAGAGCTATTGCGCGATAGCGCGCGAGCGCGTCAGCGCCGCCGCTACGCCTGCTGCGCCGCGTCGGACCCGAGCTAAGCCGAAAGTGCAGTCGTCGACCGAAATGCAGTGAAAAGCGCGAAAAGCGCAGCTATTTCGCTGAAACGCGCGCTGAGATGAGTGCGCAGCAGCCCTAATTCGAGAATACTTCCATGTCCCGTATCAAGAACACGTTTGCCGCGCTGTCCGCCCAAGGTAAGAAAGGCTTGATTCCGTTCATGACCGCTGGCGACCCGGACCCGGCTCGTACGGTCGAATTCATGCATGCGCTCGCCGCCGGCGGCGCGGATGTGATCGAACTTGGCGTGCCGTTTTCGGACCCGATGGCCGACGGTCCGGTGATCCAGCAGTCGTCCGAGCGCGCGCTCGCGAAAGGCGTGTCGCTGCGCCATGTGCTGGCCGACGTCAAACGCTTCCGCGAAACCGACGACACTACAGCGGTCGTCCTGATGGGCTATGCGAATCCGATCGAGAGGATGGGCGCCGAGGCCTTCGCTAAAGCCGCGAAGGAAGCCGGTGTCGATGGCGTATTGGTCGTCGATTATCCGCCTGAGGAATGCGCTGACTTCGCCGGACAGATGCAATCTGCCGGTATCGATCCGATCTTTCTGCTCGCACCGACTTCGACCGAAGAACGTATCGCCGAAGTCGGCAGGATCGCCAGCGGCTACGTCTACTATGTGTCGCTGAAAGGGGTCACCGGCGCCGCAAATCTGGACGTTTCCAGCATCGCGAGTAAAATCCCGGCGATCAAGTCGCGCGTCCCCCTGCCGGTGGGCGTCGGTTTCGGCATTCGCGACGCGCAAACCGCGCGGGCGGTGGGCGAGGTGGCCGATGCCGTCGTGATCGGCAGCCGTATCGTTCAATTGCTCGAACAGGCAGCGCCCGACGCGGCTGCAGAGACGCTCACGCGTTTCGTTGCCGAAGTGCGCGAGGCGCTCGATAGCGTCGCGACTGCCCGATAACAGTTATTTTTGTCGCGGTAACGTGAGCGGCGGGCTCGTCCCGCCGTTCGCGCGACTGCTGACCCAGAAGGATTCAATATGAGCTGGCTCGATAAGCTGCTGCCGCCAAAAATCAAACAAACCGACCCGAAAAACCGCAAGGGAATTCCGGAAGGCCTGTGGATCAAGTGTCCGTCGTGTGAAGCCGTGCTGTATCGCAACGACGTCGAGGCCAATCTGCATGTTTGCCCCAAGTGCGACCATCACATGCGCATCGGCGCGCGTGAGCGGCTCGACGGCCTGCTCGATCCGGAAGGCCGCTACGAAATCGGCCAGGAAATCGTTCCGGTCGACGCGCTGAAGTTCAAAGACAGCCGCAAGTATCCCGAGCGCCTGAAAGAGGCGATGGACGACACCGACGAGACCGACGCAATGGTCGTGATGGGCGGCGCGATTCACACGCTGCCGGTCGTCGTCGCGAACTTCGAGTTCTCGTTCATGGGCGGTTCGATGGGTTCGGTGGTCGGCGAGCGTTTCGCGCGCGGCGCGCAGAACGCGCTCGAACAGAAAGTGCCGTTCATCTGCTTTACCGCATCGGGCGGCGCGCGGATGCAGGAAAGCCTGTTGTCGCTGATGCAGATGGCGAAGACCACCGCGATGCTGACGAAGCTGGCCGAAGCCAAGCTGCCGTTCATCTCGGTGCTGACCGACCCGACGATGGGCGGCGTGTCCGCGAGTTTCGCGTTCCTCGGTGACGTCGTGATCGCCGAGCCGAAGGCGCTGATCGGCTTTGCCGGTCCGCGCGTGATCGAACAGACCGTGCGCGAGAAGCTGCCGGAAGGCTTCCAGCGCGCCGAGTTCCTGCTGCAGAAGGGCGCGATCGACATGATCGTCGATCGTCGCAAGCTGCGCGAAGAGATCGCGCAATTGCTGGCACTGCTGAGCCATCAGCCGGCGGACGCGGTCGCATAAAAGCCGGGCAGCACCGCCTTTGCCGCTGTTTCACCGCCGTGTCGAACGCGCGGTGGCGGCCAAACAAGCAATCAAAAAATAGCGCGCCGCGTGAGCAATCAAGCGGCGCGCTGTCATTTCCGGGATAATTACGGTCGCCTGCGATGCGGCGGCAGTCGAAACCGAAGCAGGCGCGGCTCAAGGTGCGGGTTTGTGCGCATAAACCGCGCAACGGCTGCCGACCAACCGTCGGACGGTCCGCAACCGCAACCGCTTGCCAGGCTGGCACCACGTGCAGCACGGCAGAACCGAACCACCGCGACTCACTCAAGATTCACCCGATGACGACATTCCCCACCCTCGACGCGTGGCTCACGCACCTTGAATCCGCGCATCCGGTCGGCATCGACATGGGTTTGGGCCGCATCTCCCAGGTGCACGATGCGATGCGGCTGTCGTTCGCCTGCCCGATCATCACGGTCGGCGGTACGAATGGCAAAGGCTCGACCTGCGCGATTATCGAAGCGATCCTGCTGCGCGCGGGCTACACGGTCGGCTGCCATACGTCGCCGCATCTGCTGTCGTTCAACGAGCGCGCGCGCATCAACGGCGCAATGGCAAGCGACGCGGATCTGCTGCCGCACTTCGAAGCCGTCGAAGCCGCGCGCCTGAGCCTCGCGAAACCGGTTACGCTGACTTACTTCGAATTCACGACGCTCGCGATCATGAGCCTGTTCGCGTCGCGCGGCCTCGACGCGGTGATTTTCGAAGTCGGCCTCGGCGGCCGTCTCGACGCGGTCAATATCCTCGATACCGATTGCGCGATCATCACGAGCATCGATATTGATCACACCGACTATCTCGGCGACACGCGCGAAAAAATCGCGTTTGAAAAAGCCGGCATTTTCCGCCCCGGCAAGCCTGCAATCTGTGCGGACCCCGTGCCACCGCAATCGCTGATCGATCATGCGGAAAAGATCGACGCGCAATTGTGGCTATTCGGCCGCGATTTCCGTTACGAAGGCCAGGCCGGCAGCGAGCGCCAGCAGTGGAGCTATGTCGGCCCGACGCTGCGGCGCTCGGCGCTCGCCTATCCGTCGCTGCGGGGCGCGAATCAGCTGATCAACACGTCGGCGGCGCTGGCCGGGCTTGAAGCATTGCGCGATCGTCTGCCGGTGTCGGCGCAGGACATCCGGCTCGGCATCGCCAACGTGGATCTGCCGGGCCGTTTCCAGGTGCTGCCGGGCAAGCCGTCCGTCGTGCTCGACGTCGGCCACAACCCGCATGCAGCCGCGGTGCTCGGGCAGAATCTCGGCAATATGGGCTTTTTCCCATACACGTACGCGGTGTTCGGCGCGATGCGCGACAAGGACATCGCCGGCGTGCTCAATCATCTGAAAGGCGAGATCGATCACTGGTGCGTGACCGATCTACCGACCCCGCGCGCCGCGTCCGCGCAAGAGCTGGAAACCGTTTTGCGCGAGCTGGGTGTGGAAGACAGCGCCGACAGCAGCGTCACGCGTTACCCGACCGCGGCACAGGCTTTCCAGGACGCGCTAAAACGTGCGTCAGAGAATGATAGAATTGTCGTTTTCGGCAGTTTCTATACGGTAGCGGGCGTGATGGCCTACCGGAAATCGCAGCAACACTGAGCGGGCGCCAGGCTCGAACCAAGCGATTCATGGGAATTTTCTCGTTCGGCAAGAAAGACGACGCGCCCAGCCGGCGTGGCGCAAACACCAGTTCCAATCGGCCCGCCCGGGGTGAGCGCGTCGAGCGGCGCACCCGCCGCACCGAGCGCAACGTCGATGCAGATGCAATGCTGCTCGACCCCACGCTGCCCGAAAAGCAGCGCGCGCGGCGCCGGCTCGTCGGCGCGATCGCACTGGTCGTCGCGGCGGTGATCATCCTGCCGATGGTGCTGGATTCGCACCCCAAGCCTGTCACCGACGACATCTCCATCGACATTCCGAGCCGGCCCGCGCCGAGACTCGCCAAATCCACTGCTAACGAAGACCTGCAAGCCGACGTCGCGCCGGACAATCCGTCGGCCGCCGGCACGGGCGTCGCAGCGTCCAGCCTCGCGCCGGCAACGACCCCGGCGACTACGGCGGCGGCCTCGGCGTCCGCCGCGAAGCCCACGCAGTCCACTCAATCCACCGCAGCGAAACAGGCGACGACCCCGTCCGCTGCAAACGGCACCCTTGGCGCCGCGACGCCGAAATCCGCCACGAAGCCGGCAACCCAGTCGCTCGCGGCCAACACCGCGCCCGCTGCCTCGACCAAACAGACGAAGCCAGCCGCCGCGACCCCGTCGGCGTCGACCGACGACGACACGAATACGGCCGCGACCAGCGCCAACGCGAATTCCGGCGCGCCGGCCTCGCCACCGGGCAACCGTTTCGCGGTGCAGCTCGGCGCCTTCGCCAACGAAGCGAACGCGCGCAATTGGGCCGCCAAGTTGAAAGCGGCGGGCGTACCCACATATATCGAGCATAGGAAGCAAGCCGACGGTTCGACGCTGACATTGCTGCGCGCCGGGCCGTTCGCCGACCGCGCCGCGGCCACCGCCGCTGTCGCAAAGGTCCGCGAGGCAGGCCTCGTGTCGGGGTCTAACAGCGGCAACGCACAGTAAGCGAGCGATGTTCACTGCCTTCGACTACGCTGTAATGGCGGTGATCGGTTTGTCGGCGCTGCGAGGTGCCTGGCGCGGTTTGCTGTCGGAAGTGTTTGGTTTGATCGGCTGGGTCGCGGCGTTTTTGATCGCTTGCGAGTTCGTGGGCTACGTGGTCCCGTATATCCCGTCCACGTGGCCGGGCGGTGCGTTGACGCAGTGGCTGCTCGCTTTCTCGCTCGTGGTGATCGGCGTGGTGCTGGTCACGAGCGTGGTGAGCGCGCTGCTTAGCCGCCTTATGCAGGTCACGGGATTGGGCGGTGCGGACCGCTCGCTCGGTTTGATGTTCGGCCTCGTGCGCGGGGTCGTTCTGGTGCTGATTCTGGTCGCCCTCGCAGGCTTGACCGAACTGCCCAAAGAGGAATTCTGGCGCAACGCGCTGCTTCGTCCGTATGCGGTTGCGGGCGTCCGCGCAATGAAACCGCTGCTCCCCGAGGCGCTCGCCGCTTACGTCCATGTGGACGATTCGCATGCCCCGAGCAATGCGCAACAGGACTCCGGCGCATACCGGCTGCCTTGACGTCGCAGCGCGTCCCGTCGCATTAAAGCGCGGGCGCGGTCGCAGGCACCGGTCGCCATCACGAATTTCGTACCTTTGAAGGACATGCCATGTGCGGCATCGTAGGCGTAGTTTCCCACTCTCCGGTCAACCAGCTGATCTATGACAGCCTGCTGCTGCTGCAGCATCGCGGTCAGGACGCCGCCGGCATCGCCACGGCGAACGGCAGCAATTTCCACATGCACAAGGCCAACGGCATGGTGCGCGACGTGTTCCGCACGCGCAACATGCGCAGCCTGCCTGGCACGACGGGCATCGGTCAGGTCCGTTACCCCACCGCCGGTTCGGCGTCCAGCGAAGAAGAAGCGCAGCCGTTCTACGTGAACGCGCCGTTCGGCATCATCCTCGCGCACAACGGCAACCTGACCAACTGGCAGCAGTTGAAAGATGAGATGTTCCGCATCGATCGCCGCCACGTGAACACCAATTCCGATACCGAAGTGCTGCTCAACGTGCTCGCGCACGAGCTGCAACTGTCGAGTTCGGGTCTGCAGCTCGATCCGGCCGCGGTGTTCAAGGCGGTGTCGGGCGTGCATCGGCGGGTGCGCGGCTCGTACGCGATCGTTTCGTTGATCGCCGGCTACGGCCTGCTCGGTTTCCGCGACCCGTTCGGCATCCGTCCGCTGTGTCTCGGCAAGCACGAAACGGCAGTGGGCGTCGAGTGGATGCTGGCGTCGGAATCAGTGGCGATCGAAGGCATCGGTTTCGAATTCGTGCGCGACGTGCGGCCGGGCGAGGCGATTTTCATCGACGCCGAAGGCCAACTGCATTCGCAGCAGTGCGCGACAACCACGAGCCTGAACCCCTGCATCTTCGAACTCGTGTATCTGGCGCGTCCGGATTCGGTACTCGACGGCGTGCCGGTCTACAACGTGCGTCTGCGCATGGGCGACTACCTCGCCGAGAAGATCAGGCGCGAGCTGCCCGATGTCGCGATCGACGTGGTGATGCCGATTCCCGATTCGTCGCGCCCGGCCGCGATGCAGGTCGCGAAGAAGCTCGGCGTCGAATATCGCGAGGGCTTCTTCAAGAACCGCTACGTGGGCCGGACCTTCATCATGCCGGGTCAGGCGGTGCGCAAGAAGTCGGTGCGCCAGAAGCTGAACGCGATGAACATCGAGTTCAAGGGCAAGAACGTGCTGATCGTCGACGACTCGATCGTGCGCGGCACGACGTCGCATGAAATCGTGCAGATGGCGCGCGATGCGGGCGCGAACAAGGTGATTTTCGCGTCGGCGGCGCCGCCGGTGAAATTCCCGAACGTCTACGGCATCGATATGCCGACGCGCGGCGAACTGGTCGCGCACGGCCGCTCGGACGAGGAAGTCGCGCGCATGATCGGCGCGGATCACCTCGTGTATCAGGACGTCGATGCGCTGAAGCAGGCGGTGCGCGATATCAACCCGGCGCTGAAGGAGTTCGAGGCGTCGTGCTTCGACGGCAACTACGTGACCGGTGACATCACGACCGAGTACCTCGACCGCATCGAAAGCGCGCGTCTCGCGCCGTCGTCGCAATCGGATCGCGATGCCGCGAGCGAAGCGATCGACGGTGGCGGCCCGGCGCGTTCGCAGCTGCATCTGCAATTGTCGGTGGGTTGAGCGCACACACCGCGCGGCGAGCAACCCGAAACAGCTAAAGCGAAGGGCGCAAAGCCACGCTTGTCCGCCCAGGTTCCAGCCTCCGCGCACATGAAGCCCGCTTATGCCGACGCAAAAGCGGGCTTTTTCGTTGCTGCGTGATGTAGCCACCGAAGTGGCCACGGAACCCGGGCCGCTTCGATCAGAAGCCTCCGGCGCCCTCAGTGCCGTAACGCGCGCCACTTCCCGGGCGCCAGCCCAAAACGTCGCGTGAATGCGTGCGTGTAAGCGCTCTGGTCGCCGAAGCCGATGTCGAGCGCGATATCGGTCAACGAAAGACGCGGGTCCGCAAGCAGCGTGATCGACGTGTCGAGCCGCAGCCGCTGCAAATAGCGATGCGGCGTCTCGCCGAACGCATCGATAAACAGTTGGTGAAAGCGCCGCATGCCGAAGCCGCAGTGCGCGGCGAGGTCGGCAATCTTCAGCGGCTCGGACAGATGCGCGCGCAGCCAGCGGTCGATGCGCGCGAAATCGAGACGAACGCCGTCGGCTTGCGCACCGGCAAGTGCGCCGGAATCGGCGACAAGTGCGGCGCCTAGGCGTGCCGCGGCATCCCAATGGAAGCGGCGGTTATCAGAGGCATGGCCAGGCGCTTCGCCCACGCCGTCCGCCGCATGCGCGGCAATCATGTGCACAAGCTGCGCGAGCGATGCATCGACGGCCACGGCCCGCGCGCGTGCGAACAGCCGCTCGGGCACCGCCAGCGACGTCGCCGGCAAATCGAGCACGAGCTGGCGGTTCGCGCCGACGCCCGCGTAATCGTGCCGCGCGCCGGCCGGTATCAGCCATGCGGAGCCGGCGTCGATCTGCTGCGCGACGCCGTCCACCGCCATCACCATCGCGCCGTCGAGCCCGAGCACGACCTGGTGGAAGTCGTGTACGTCCGACGCTTCGATCGCGCCAAAGCAGCGCAGCGAAACGTTAGGGGCGGTGACGGCGGTGTGGCTCATGACAACAGCAGGATGTAACTCAGACTTCGAGCAGTTCGACTTCGAACACGAGCGTGGCGTTCGGCGGAATCACGCCGCCCGCGCCGCGCACGCCGTAGCCGAGTTGCGGCGGAATGGTCAGCTTGCGCTTGCCGCCGACCTTCATGCCTTGCACGCCTTCGTCCCAGCCCTTGATGACCATGCCGCCGCCCAGCACGAACGCGAACGGGTCATTGCGGTCCTTGCTCGAATCGAACTTCTGGCCGTCGGTCAGCCAGCCCGTGTAGTGCACGGTCACGCTCTTACCGGCCACGGCTTCGGCGCCGGTGCCTTCCACGAGGTCTTCGTATTTCAGGCCGGATTCGGTCGTCACAGTCGACATGCGTTGCTCCTCAGATCAAAACTTAAAACCGACATTGTAGGCGCGTTGACGCCGATCGCCGAGTCTTGCCCGGTGTCATCGGTTTTGCCGTATGGCATGCGGATTGCGGCGCGCCTCGCCGTTCGGCCGGACTGGTCGGCCCGGACGGGATGCCTATAATGAGGCTTGCTTCCATCACCGGCATTGCCTGAGAGGACTCGATCGTGACTACGTCACCCACCGGGACTGCTGGCGCCCAGCCGGCGTCGGCCGGCTTCGTCATCTCCGAACGCAGCGCGTTCCTGCGAGCGGAAACCGCGTTGTTCATGCGCGATCATGTGCTGTCGCTGGTGTCCCACGACCTGCGCGGGCCGTTGAATGCAATTCATAGCTGGGCGTACGTGCTCGAGCGCAAGCTCGACGCGAACGATCCCAACTCGCAGCGTGCGATCACCGGCATTCGCAGCGGCGTCGAGCAGCAGGTGAAGCTGCTCGAAACGATCGTCGATGCGACGCGCGCCGAAACGAAATCGCTCGCGCTCACGTATGAACCATTTGCGCTGCATCCGCTGCTGGACGAAACCGTCGAGGAAGTCCGCGCCGGCCTCGCCCGCGCGCGCGGCGTCGAGGTGCGGCTCGATTCCCAGCTCGCCACCGAGCAACTGAACGGCGACCGCGCTCGCCTCGCCGCCGCGCTGTGGCTGATGCTGACGTTCGCCGCCGAGGCGAGCGCGCGTGGCGCCGAGGTTGCACTGGCCACGCGCGTGGACAACGGCACATGGCATGCGAGCGTGACTTACGAGCCGAACGACGCGGCATTGAACGACGCCGCGCTGCCGCACCTGCTCGAAGCGTTCGCGCGCAAGCAGGCCTGCGAGCCGCGCGAGGCGAAGCGCATCGCGTGGGTGTTCGCGTTGTGCAAACGCGTCGCGGAGGCGCATGGCGGCAGCTTCGAGCAAAGCGGTGCGAAGGCAGCGGACAGCGTCACCGCGACCCCTGCCACGCTCATGCTGCGCGTGCCGTTGAGCGCGGCGGCGCCGAAATAGGCGCTGCGAGCGAATGCGTTAGCTCGCGACCGATATTTCATCGAGCTTTCAGCCTCTATACTGACAACTCTTGTTGCCGGAGCCCGTCGCTTTGATCCAGGTTGTCGCCCTTATCGGTGCATTGTTTCTGGTTGCCCTCAACGGCTTTTTCGTCGCCGCCGAATTCGGTCTGGTCAAACTGCGGCAGACCCGCGTGCACAGCCTCGCCACCCAGCATGGCATGCGCGGACGTCTGCTCGCGAAGGTCCACGGGCAGCTCGACGCCTATCTGTCGGCGTGTCAGCTCGGCATCACGCTCGCGTCGCTCGGGCTCGGCTGGATCGGCGAACCGGCGTTCGCGCAACTGCTGAGGCCGCTTTTCACCGTGATCGGCGTCGAGTCCGAGAGCCTGATCCACGGCATTTCGCTGTTCTTCGCGTTTTCCTGCATTTCGTTCCTGCATATCGTGGTCGGCGAACTCGCGCCGAAGTCGCTCGCGATCCGCGAAGCGGAGAAGATTTCGCTGTGGGCCGCGATGCCGCTGTACGGTTTCTATTGGGCCATGTACCCGGCCATCTGGCTGCTCAACACCAGTGCGAACATGGTGCTGAAGGCCGCGGGGCTCGATGGCGAGCACGGTCACGATTCGCATTACTCGACCGACGAACTGAAGCTGATCCTGCGCGGCCGCCGCGCGAGCGTCGCGAGCGAACTCGGTTCATCGACCGGCGCGTACAGCCAGGACGAATGGAACACGATCGCGCACTCGCTCGACTTCTCGCGCATGACCGTATCGGATTTGATGCGGCCGTCGCATGAAATGGTCGGGCTGCGGCGCGATCTGCCGCTGCGCGACAACATGCAGGTGGTCGCGCGCCATCGCTTCAGCCGCTATCCGCTGTTCGAGGATGCATCGGGCGAGCGGGTGGCCGGCATGATCCACCTGAAGGACCTGCTGCTCGCGCGCCAGGCGGGCAGCACGCTCGATGACCTGTCGCGCTACGTGCGGCCCGTGCAGTACGTGAAGCCGGACATGCCGGCGCTCGAACTGTTCCGGCGCTTTCGCAAGGGCGCGCCGCACTTCGCGCTGGTCGGCCGCAAGAACGCGAAGCCGATCGGTTTCCTGACGCTCGACAACCTGCTCGGCGCGCTGGTCGGACAGATCCACGACGAGTTCCGTCAGGGCGACGCCGACTGGACGCGCATGGACGACGGCACGCTGATGGGCAAGGGCAGCTTGCCGGTGGTGTCGCTCGAACGCGCGCTGGGCATCGACATCGACGAAGGCAAGGCCGAATCGGTCGGCGGTCTCGTCATCCAGGCGCTCAACGATCTGCCGGCCGAAGGGCAGCGCGTCGAGTTCGAAGACTTCGACGTTGTGGTCAAGAAGATGAAAGGGCCGCGCATCGTGCTCGTGCGCGTGTATCCGAAGGTGTTCGACGACGAGGGCGGTTGAAGCCCGAGCCATCCCGAAGCCTCAACACTTTTTGACCGCCTCAGCTTCGAGGCACCCCATCCTCCACCAGCACCGCGACCGGCATCGCGGCGAGCGCGTCGCGCAGATACAGCAGGCCATGATCGTCGACTTTCGGCGCGGCTGGGCTCAGCCAGTCGAATAGCGCGCGCGCCGACAGATCGGACGGCATTTCGATGGCCGTATCCGCCCATCGCGCCGGCTCGACGAGCGGCAGATCGGTGTCAGGGCCAAGCAACCCCGCCGCCAACCGGCTCGCAATCACCACGGCCCACGCATTGCCATGGCGCCGCGCAAACGCGATCACACTCGACGCATGCGCGCCGCGCACCGTGAGCGGCAGATACGTGCCCTGACTCAGCAGCTCCGGCAGATGTGCGCGCAACGCCAGCACCCGCTGGATCACCGCGAGCTTCACGCGGCCGTTGCGCCAGTCCGCGAGAAATTCCGACGGCGGCGCTTGCGTTTGCGGCAGCCACGCCTCGCGTGTGGCGAAATCGACGGGCCGCCGATTGTCCGGATCGACGAGGCTGAAGTCCCACAGCTCGGTGCCTTGATAAAGATCGGGGATCCCAGGCGACGCCAGACGCAGCAGCGTCTGCTGCAGACTGTTGAGCGCGCCCCCGCGCCCGATGCGCTCGACGAACGCCGATAGCTCCTTCAGAAAGCCGTCGCGCCGTTGCGGCGCGAGGATGTCGAACAGGAACTCCCGGCAGCCGGATTCGTAGACTTCGTCGGGTGTGAGCCAGCTGGTTTGCAGCTTCGCCTCGCGCAGCGCCTTCAATTGCCATTGCGCGACGCGCTCGGCCAGCTCCTTGACGCCGGCTTCGTCGTCGACGCTCAGCGTCGGCGGCCAGCAGCCCACCAGCGTCTGATACAGCCTCGCCTCGGCGGCGGGGCCGGGAGCCCAGGCGTCGCTCTTGTCCTGACTCACGCTGCTGATCGGCGTGCCGTCCAGCGCACGACGCTGCGGCGCGTTCAGCGTCGACCATGCACGCAACGTTGCACCCCACTCGTCGGCGATCTCGCTGAGCACCGCGAGCCGTGCGCGCACGTCTTCGCCGCGCTTGTGATCGTGCGTGGCCGTCGCGAGCATGGCATGCGGAAAACGTTGCGCACGTTCGAGGTTGCCCGCGTGAAACTGCTCGACCGACAGCGCGAACTCGGCCGGGTCGGAGCCGACTTCGTTGCGCGACAGTAGACGGCCGTAGCGATAGCACGCGGTGTCCTCGATCGCCTTGGCGGCGAGCGGAGCGCTCAACTGCGAAAACAGCGTTTGCGCGCTGCGTCGCGACGAAACCGCATGCGACGGCGGCGCACCGCCTTGCGCCTGCTGCTGCGACTGCGCGCCGGGCCGCGCGGGCGGCGCATCTTCGGCGCTGCCGCCGAGCCACGCGTTCACGCGCTCGAGCGCCGCATGGTCCGAGCGCGGCAGCGAAGCGCGCGCGCCGTCGAGCGCCTGCTCGAAATAGACGTTGTCGGCGGCGCTGCGCAGGCCGCCCTGCGGATACATGCGGTACACGGGGAAATGCACGACCAGTTCGACCAGCACCCGGCGCAGCGTCGTGTACGTGAAGTCGCGCGTGCTCAGCGAATCGCGTGCGATGCGATGCAGTGCGCGCGCCGCGCGGTCCAGTTCCGCGGACAGGTTTTCCGCCAGAATCTTGCGGCGCGCGGCGTGCGCTTCATCGGCGAAGTTCGCGCTGCGGCCGGTGAGCTCGGCCCACGTGTGCGCGAGCGGTTCAGCGCCGGCCGGATCGTGCAGCAGCGCGCCGACGTCGCTCATGAAGTCGTAGCCGGTCGTGCCGTCGACGGGCCAGTCGTCGCGCAACGGCTCGCCGCGGCCGAGAATCTTTTCGACCACCATGTACGGCGCGGTGTCGCGCAACTCGGTGAGCCGTTGGCGCAAACGCTGGCAGTATTCGCGCGGCTCGGCGAGCCCGTCGATGTGATCGATCCGCAAGCCGTCGACGAGCCCCTCGCGATAGAGGCGAAAGATCAGCGCATGCACCGCCTCGAACACCTCGGGCCGCTCGACGCGCACCGCGGCGAGCGTCGAGATGTCGAAGAAGCGCCGCCAGTTCACTTCGTCGGAGGCGGTGCGCCACCACGCGAGCCGGAAATGCTGCCGCTCGATCAGCCGATGCAGCCGGTCGCGCGTGACCGGCTCTTCGGGCGCGTAAGTCTCCAGCACGAACTCGATCGACGACTCGCCCTCGCGCTCGACGAACTCGCGCAGCGCGTCGCGCGCCTCGGCGGCGCGCGGCTGATCGGCGGGCTGTGTCGTGAGTCCCTGAAAGCGATTGGCGAGCGCGCTCAGGTCGGCGCGGTCGGCGCCTTGCAGGATCGCCGCGTAATCGACCGGGCAGACCGGGAACACGTGCGGACCGTAACCGATATAAAAGCGTCCGCTGTCGGCCGCGAAATGCAGTCCGATGCGGGCGGCCGCCAGTTCTTCGCCGTACGACGCGCCGAGCGTCGGCAGCAGCACCTTGCCGCGCAGCGCGGGATCGGGCGAATGCCAGTCGACGTCGAAATGACGCGCATACGCGCTGTGGCGGCCCCATTCGAGGATGTCGAGCCACCACGCATTGCTCGAACCGCCGATGCCCATATGATTCGGCACGATGTCGACGATGAGCCCCATGTCGTGCGCGCGCAGCTTGTCGCCGAGGCGCTTCAGGCCCGCCTCGCCGCCGTATTCGTCGTTGACCTGGGTGTAGTCGACGGTGTCGTAGCCGTGCATCGAGCCGGGCTCGGCCGTCGTGATCGGCGACGCGTACAGATGGCTGATGCCGAGCGCGGCGAAGTATTCGACGTGCTGCGCGGCGTCGTCGAACGTGAAGCCTCGATGGAACTGGAGGCGCAGCGTGGAGCGTGGAACGGTCATGGCGTGTCAGGCTCCGCGGAAGGGTGGGATGAAGGCGCGGCGGCGCGGCGCGCGCCGTCGACGGCCAGCAGGCGGTCGGTGAACACGGGGTCGTCGAATATCGCGTCGACGGGCTGCGCCATGCGGCGGCGCCAGTTCGGATGTTCGTCGATCGAGCCCGGCACGTTCGGCTGCTCGGCCAGCCCGAGCAAGTCTTCGAGCGGGAACGTGACGAGCGGCCCGGGCGTCGCGGCGACGAACGCGAGCGCTTCGTCGACCGGCGCGTTGTCGGCGTCCGGCGGCGCGACGTCGGGTGCGGCCACGCCCGCTTGCTGGAACGCGCGCCACAAGTCGGCGCGCTGTTGCGCGCGCTCTTCGAGCGCCGCTTCCTCGGGGTCGCGCCCGTCGGCGCGCGCCATCGTCTGGCCGATGCGGTTGCGCCACATGATGTCGCTGCCGCGCCACCAGCCGGCGATGGTCGGCAGATCGTGCGTGGTCGTCGTGCCGACCGCGTAGCGGTCCCAATCGGTCGGCGCCTTGAAGCCGTTGCCGTCGGGTGCGCCTTCGAACCACAGCACGCGAATCCCGTCGATGCCATGCTCGTCGAGCCGCTCGCGAAAACCGGGCGGCACGGTGCCGAGATCCTCGCCGATCACGATCGCGCGATGCCGCCACGATTCGAGCGCGATCAGCCGCAGCAGGTCTTCGAGCGGATAGCGCAGATACGCGCCATTGCGCGCGCTTTCGCCTTCGGGCACGAGCCACAAACGCCGCAAGCCGAGAATGTGATCGATGCGAATCCCGCCGGCATGGGCGAACGCCGCGCGCAGCATGTCGATGAACGCGGCGAAGCCTTGCGTGCGCATCGCGCGCGGCGAGAATGTCGTGAGCCCCCACGACTGGCCGGCCTGGTTGAAGAGGTCGGGCGGCGCGCCGACCGACACGCCCCGCAGCATGTCGTTCGGATAGGACCATGCGTGACTGCCGGCGCTGTCGCAACCCACCGCGAGATCGGCGATCAGGCCGATCGCCATGCCCGCTTCGCGCGCGGTGTGCTGCGCGTGCAACAGGCCGCGCGAGGCCAGCCACTGCAGGAACAGATGGAAGTCGACCTCGTCGCGATGCGCGGCGGCGAACGCCTCGACTTCGGGGCTGCGTGGATCGCGCAACGCATCGGGCCAGTTGCGCCAATGGCCGTCGCCGCCTTGCGCGAGCTGCGCGGCCTGCAGGGCTTCGAAGCGCGCGTGATCTTCGAGCGCGCGCCCCGCGCGTTCGCAGAAGCCGTGAAATTCGAGCGCGCGGGGCGAGTGCTGTGGGCGCTCGTTCGCATTGAACTGCTCGTACAGCGCGCGCAATACCGCGAGCTTCAGCGGTGTCGCGTGGGGCCAATCGATCAGCGGCAGCTCCTCGTACTTCGACCATGCGTCGCGGGCCTGCGCCGATGCGCACGCAGAGGCGTCGGCGCCGAATACCGCGGTCGGATCGATATGCGTGACGTTGAGCCACAAACGCGACGACGGCGCGTACGGGCTGAAGCGCTCAGGCTGCGCGCTGAACATCGCGTGCGTCGGACTGACGGCGAGCGCGTGCGCGCCGCGCTGCGCGCCGTGCCGCGCAAGCTGCGCGAGCGCCGTGTAATCGCCGATGCCGCCGTCACCGATGCGGCGCAAGCCATACAGCTGCGCGGCGATGCCCCACAGTGGCGGCGCGGGCGACGCGGCTTCGGGTTCGCCTGCGCCTTCGCCGCCATGCAGCGTGCGCCACGCGTCGGCGACGGTGTAGCAGCGCGGCGGCGCGACCGCGAGCGTCATGCGCTGATCGTTGATCACCAGCGTGTGATAGCCCGCTTCGTCGATCGGCGCGAGCAGCGCTTCCTCGCCCTTCGGCGCGGTGAAGCGGCCATCGATGATAGCGCCGCTCTCCAGCTCGATCCGGTAATGGCTGTCCGACTTGACCGCGGCCGCGGGCAGCGCGATGCCACGGCCGATCACCGCGGTCATCAGCGGCGGTAGCCTGCGGCCCGATAGTTCGGCTTCCAAAGCAGCGGCGCTATGGCGGATCTCGGTGGCGTTGCCGCATGGCAGCCCCAGGCGTTCGAGCAGCGTGCCAAGTGTCTTTTCAGGCACACGCTGCGTATTGTGATGCGCGTCCTGCCACTCCACCTCGAAGCCTGCGCGGGTGGCGAGCGCGGCGAGCCTGTCGTTGGGGCGTCGGGTCGTCACGCGCGCTGCTCCTCGTGCGACGCGATGCGCGCATCGTGGCGGCTCGCGAATTCGTTGATGTCGCCGGTCAGCCACGCGATGCACGCATGAGCGGGCAACACCCGCGCGTCGGTTTGCTCGCGCGCACGTGGCGGGGTTTCGAAAATGATTTTGCCGGCGGGGATGTCGTCGAACGCGACGCTCTGTTGCGCCAGATTCAACGCGATCGACAGCGTCTCGCCATCGCCGAGTTTCCAGCGCGCGATCAGCGCGTTCGCATCGCCGCCACCGGCATCGCACAGCACGGTCGCGCCGGACGCCTTCGTATCTTTCAGGCGCGGCGTAATCAGCTTCGCGCGCACCGCGAGCGCGGACTTGTAGAAATGCATCCAGTCGAGCCGATCCGGGGTCGGGGTCGCATCGGGCGCGGGTGGCGACGAGGCGGTGAAGGTCTCGGCGTCGTTCGGATCGGGAATCTGTGCGCGGCGCTTTTCGTCGCTGAACGCGACGAAGCGCGCGAATTCGCGGCGCCGTCCTTCGCGCACGGCGTCGGCGAGATCGCCGGTGTAATCGGTGAAATACAGGAACGGTTGCGTCGAGCCATGTTCTTCGTCCATGAACAGCAGCGGAATTTGCGGCGACAGCAACAGTAACGCCGTCGCGGCGCGCAACGCATCATCCGAGGTCAGCTTGCGCAGACGTTCGCCGAACGCACGGTTGCCTACCTGATCGTGGTTCTGCAGAAACATCACAAACGACGTGGGCGGCAGATGCGCGCTCGCTTCGCCGCGCGGCGCACCGTCGTGCAGCGGCGACGGCTCGCCCTGATACGCGAAGCCTTCGGACAACACCCGCGCGAGCCGGCGAATCGGTTCGTTTGCATACGCGTGGTAATAGCCTTCCGTTTCGCCGGTCAGCAGCACGTGCAGCGTGTTGTGCGCGTCGTCGTTCCATTGCGCGTCGAAATGCGCGTCGAGCAGGCTCGCGCTGTTGTGCTCGTTTTCGAGCACCAGATGCACGTGGCGGCCATGCTGCACGCGCGCGCGGATATGGTCCGATAGCTCGCGCAGCCACGCGGGATTGTCGATCGCATGCACCGCATCGAAGCGCAGGCCGTCGAAGCGGTATTCGTTGATCCAGTAGACCGCGTTGTCGGTGAAGAAGTCGCTGACTTCGCTGCGCTCGAAGTCGATCGCGGGGCCCCACGGCGTGTTCACGCCTGCGCGGAAAAACGGCTCCGCATAAGTATGCAGATAATTGCCGTCCGGTCCGAAGTGGTTGTAGACGACGTCGAGAAATACCATCAGGCCCAGACCGTGCGCGGCATCGATCAGCGCTTTCAGCTCTTCGGGGCGGCCGTACGCGGAGTCGGGCGCGTACGGCAGCACGCCGTCGTAGCCCCAGTTGTGACGACCGGAAAAGTCATTCAACGGCATCAGCTCGATGGCGGTGACGCCGAGCGCGGCGAATTGGGGCAAACGCTTTTGCACGCCCGCGTAGCCGCCCATCGCACCGACGTGCAGTTCGTACAGCACCGTTTCTTCCCAAGGCCGGCCGTGCCAGGCCGTGTATTGCCAATGATAGGTGCGCGGATCGATGACTTCGCTCGGGCCGTGCACGTCCTGCGGCTGGAACCGCGAGGCCGGATCTGGCACCAGCTGCCCGCTATCGAGCTGGATGCGATACATCGTGCCCGCGCCACACTCCACGGTGGTCTCGAACCAGCCGTTGCCGGTCGGCGTCATGTCGTGCGCGCCTTGCGCGTGGCCGTTTTCGATGACCACCTGCACGCTTTTGCACGACGGTGCCCAAAAACGGAACCGCGTGCGCGGTCGGATGCTGGTCGCGCCGATCAACTGCGCGCTGAACGGCAGGCAATGCGCGTGATGATGCGCGTGAGGATCAATCGGACTTTCAGACATGTCTTCACCATTCGAATCTGCGATCGAGCCGGGATGGCAAGAGTGTTGCGACGCGACGCAGGCAAGCATCGCGTCGCAACATTCTTGCCACCCCGGCTGCGTTGTGAGTTGTCCTCGCTCCAGCTGGGCCGCCGCGGCGCGTCGTTCATTGCGAACCATCGCCGTCCGGTGTCTGCGTGCCCGGATCGGGCGGCAGCGCGGTCAACAGCCGTGGCCCGTGCTGCGCGCCAGCTTTCCAGCCGGCTTGCCAATCCGCTTCGCCGGTCGGCTGCGCGGCGAGGATCACGAGGCCGTACGCGGCCACCTCGAGTTCGGCCGTTGCGAGCCGCTGCGGCGCGCGTTCCGGAACCGCCGTGTCTAACAGCACATGCCATTCCAGGTGCGGTGCCGGTGGAGCGAACTGCAGCGGCTCCTCGTGAGCGTTGAGCATCAGTAACAATACTTCGGTTTCGCCATTCAGGCCCGGACCCGCGCGACGCAACGTGAACGCGCGTCCCTCCGGGTCCTGCCACGCTTCGATCGTCAGCGGATCACCGTGTTCGTCGAACCAGCCGACGTCGAACAGGCCGGGCAGCACTTCGCGGTCGCCGAACAAAAAGCGCGTTTCGCGCAGCAGCGGATGGCGCTTGCGCAACGCGATCACGCGCGCGACGAACTCGGTCATGCGCTGGCCTTCCGGCGAATCCGTGAGATCCCAGTCGATCCACGATATATCGTTATCCTGACAGTACGCATTGTTGTTGCCGCGCTGCGTGCGCAGCGCTTCGTCGCCGGCGAGCAGCATCGGCGTGCCGAGCGCGATCATCAGTGTCGCGATCAGCGAGCGCGACACGCGACGGCGGGTCGCGAGGATCGCCGGGTCGTCGGTGATGCCTTCGACGCCCCAGTTGCGGCTGCAATTCTCGTTGTGGCCGTCGTTGTTGTCCTCCTGGTTGGCCTCGTTGTGTTTTTGCTCGTACGCGGTGACATCGGCCAATGTGAAGCCGTCATGTGACGTGACGAAGTTCAACGACGCCCACGGCTTGCGATGCCGCCGGTTGAACAGATCCGCCGAGCCGGTCAGGCGCGCGGCAAGGTCGGGCCGCAGGCCGGCGTCGCCGCGCCAGAAACGTCGCACCGTGTCACGGAAACGGTCGTTCCATTCGCTGAAGCCCGGTGGATGATTGCCGAGCTGATAGCCGCCGGGACCGATGTCCCACGGCTCGGAAATCAGCTTGCGCTGGGACAGCACCGGGTCCTGGCGCAACGCGTCGAACAGGCCCGAGCCCGGGTCGAAGCCATGGCTTTCGCGCCCGAGCGTCACGCCGAGATCGAAACGGAAGCCGTCGATATTGAACGCGGTCGACCAGTAGCGCAGCGAATCCATCACCATCTGCATCACGCGCGGATGCGGCAGATTGACCGTGTTGCCACAGCCCGTGTCGTTGATATGGTGACGCTCGTCGCCGGGAATCAGCCGGTAGTAGCTGGCGTTATCGAGGCCGCGCCATGAAATGGTCGGCCCCATCTCGTTGCTTTCGCAGGTGTGGTTGTAGACCACGTCGAGAATCACTTCGATGCCGGCCGCGTGCAGCTGGCGCACGGCGATGCGCAGTTCGTCGAGCCGGTGCGTGCTCAGATAGGTCGGCTCCGGCGCGAAGAACGCGGCGGTGTTGTAGCCCCAGTAGTTGCGCAGGCCGCGCTCCACCAGGAAGCGGTCATTCACGAACGCGTGCACGGGCAGCAGCTCGACCGCGGTCACGCCGAGCTTCAGTAGATGCTCGATGAACTCCGGCGCCGCCAGGGCCGCGAACGTGCCGCGCTCGTGCTGGCGCAGATCGGCACGCAGCATCGACGCGCCGCGCACGTGCGTTTCGTAGATCACGGTTTCGCCCCACGGCACGTCAGGACGCTTGTCGTGCGACGAGTCGAACGCCTCGTCGATCACGACGCACTTGGGCATCGCGGGCGCGGAATCGCGTCGGTCGATCGAAAGGTCCGCGCGATTCGAATGCACGCGATAACCGAACAGCGCGTCGGACCAGCGAAATTGTCCGACGAGCTTGCGTGCATACGGATCGAGCAGCAGCTTGTGCGGATTGAAGCGATGCCCGAAATGCGGCTGATACGGTCCGTGCGCGCGAAAGCCGTATGCGGTGCCCGGATGCGCGTTCGGCAGATAGCCGTGCCAGATCTCGTCGGTGCATTCGGGCATGGCGAAGCGGCGGATTTCCTTACGGCCGGTGGAATCGAACAGGCATAGCTCGATTTTCTGTGCGTTCGCCGAGAACACCGCGAAGTTGACGCCCAGCCCGTCCCAGCTCGCGCCGAGCGGATACGGCGAGCCAGGCAGCAACCGCTCGGGCAACGCATGCGACATGATTTGCCTTTCCTGTTCTGTTTGTCGAGCTAGAGCCCGGATCTGCCTGGGCCTTCATGCAACGGGCGCGCGGCGCCTGCCTGCGCGCCGCGCGCCCGGGTTACCGCACGATCCTTCAATCGGCCCGCAATACGATCGTCGCGAGCGGGGGCAGGGTCAACGCCGCGGAATGCGGCCTGCCGTGGCTCGATACCTGATCGGTATGAATCAGCCCGCCGTTGCCCATGTTCGAGCCGCCGTACACAGCCGCATCGGTATTCAGCGCTTCCACCCAACGTCCGCCGCGCGGCATGCCGAGCCGATAGCCGAGCCGCGGCATCGGCGTCATGTTGCACGCCACGACGAACTCCTGGCCCGCGCCGTCGGTGCGCCGATAGGCGAACACGCTGTTGCCGCTGTCGTCGCCGATCAACCATTCGAAGCCGCCCGGTTCGCTGTCGAGCAGATGCAGCGCGGGCTCGTTGCGATACAGATGGTTCAGATCGCGCACCAGCAATTGCACGCCGTGGTGGTTCGGATCGTCGAGAAGATGCCAGTGCGGCGACGTGTCATGGTCGAACTCCGCGATCTGGCCGAATTCGCCGCCCATGAATAGCAGCTTCTTGCCGGGGTGCGTCCACATGAAACCGAAGTACGCGCGCAGATTCGCGAAACGCTGCCACCGGTCGCCGGGCATCTTGCCGAGCAGCGAGCCCTTGCCGTGCACCACCTCGTCGTGCGAGAGCGGCAGCACGAAGCGCTCGGAATACGCGTACACCATGCCGAACGTCATGTTGTGGTGGTGGTACCGGCGATACACCGGGTCTTCGTGCATGTAGTGCAGCGTGTCGTGCATCCAGCCCATGTTCCACTTGAAGTCGAAGCCGAGGCCGCCGTCCGCGACGCGCGCGGTCACGCCCGGCCATGCGGTCGATTCCTCGGCGACCGTGATCGCGCCGGGCGCGCCCGGCACGTAGCGGACTTCGTGATTCAGGCGCTTCAGGAACGCGATCGATTCGAGATTCTCGCGGCCGCCGTAGATGTTCGGCACCCACTCGCCGGCCGCGCGCGAATAGTCGCGATACAGCATCGATGCGACCGCATCCACGCGCAAGCCATCGACGTGGAAGCGCTTCAGCCACGCGAGCCCCGACGCGATCAGGAACGCGCTGACCTCGTTGCGGCCGAGGTTGTAGATCATCGTGTTCCAGTCCTGGTGATAGCCTTCGCGCGGATCGGCATGCTCATAGAGAGGCGTGCCGTCGAAATCGATCAGGCCGTGCGCGTCGTTCGGGAAATGCGCGGGTACCCAGTCGAGAATCACGCCGAGTCCCGCTTGGTGCGCGCGATCGACGAAGCGCGCGAACTGCTCGGGCTTGCCGAAGCGCGCGGACGGCGCGAACTGCCCGAGCGGCTGATAGCCCCACGAGCCGCCGAACGGGTGCTCGGCGATCGGCAGAAATTCGATGTGCGTGAAGCCCATGGTCTTCGCGTAGGGAATCAGCCGCTCGGCGAGTTCTTCCCAGTCGAGACCACGCTGACCTTCCTCGGGGATGCGCAGCCACGACTCCGCGTGCACTTCGTAGATCGTGATCGGCGTGCGCGCGGTCTGCTTGTCGGCGCGCGTCTGGATCCACTCGTGATCTCTCCACGGAAACTGCTCGATCTCGTCGACGTGCGCGACGATCGACGCGGTGCCCGGCGGCTTCTCCGTCTGCATCGCGCACGGGTCGGCCTTCAACGGCAGCGGATGGCCGTCGCGCGACAGCAGCTCGTACTTGTAACGGGTGCCCGCGCCGACGCGCGGCACGAACAGCTCCCAGACGCCCGCCTGGTGACGCAGCCGCATCGGATGACGGCGGCCGTCCCACGCGTTGAAGTCGCCGACCACCGACACGCGCCGCGCATTCGGCGCCCAAACCGCAAAGCGCACACCCGGCACACCGTCGACGTCGACCGGCCGCGCGCCGAGACATTCGAGCACCGCGTACGGATCGCCGCGCGCCAGACGTTCGAGCGGCTCGTCGCCGAGCACCGGACCAAACGAATAGGTGTCCTCCACTTCCTGCACGACACCATGCCAGTCGATACGCAAGCGGTACGGCATCGCCGACGTGACACGTCCCACGAACAGGCCAGGCCGCAACTGCTCGAGCTCGCCGAGCGTCGCGCCGTCGGCGCGCGAAATCACGGTGACGTGCGCGGCATTCGGCAGCAGCGCGCGCACGATCGCCCCGCCATCGGTCTGATGCAGGCCGAGTTGCGAAAACGGATCGGGGTGACGCGCTTCGACGAGCGCGTCGATATCGACGGGTTGAAGGCCCGCGGCCGGATCATGCTCACTCATAGTCGCCCTCGGCCGGGTTAGGCGGCGTGGCGGCGCCAGGCGCCTGGGTTGAAGGATCGTGGTGCGGCGGCGCGCCGGTGTCGCCGAGCAGACGGCTCGTGAGCGCCGCGAGGCCGCGCACCGGCAAGCCGAGCCACGTCGGCCGGTTAGCCGCTTCGTAGCGGATCTCGTAAGCGGCCTTCTCGATCAGGAACAGATCGAGCAGCGCCTCTTCGGCTTCGGGCGCGACGAGCGGTGTCGGCGACTGCGCGGCGGCCGCGCGGTACTCGACGAGGAACGCGCTGGTCGCGTGCGCGCGGAAGCGCTCGAACAGCGCGCGCTTGCGGTCCGCCGTTTGTTGCGGCGCGCTTTCAGTGGTCGATTGCGCGGCCGCGCTCGCATACGACAGCGAGCGCATCAGCCCAGCCACGTCACGCAATGGGCTCGATTTCTGGCGACGCTCGTCGAGCGAGCGCGCGGGCTCGCCCTCGAAGTCGATCAGATACGCGTCGCCTTGCGCGACTAGTACCTGGCCAAGATGGAAGTCGCCATGGATGCGGGTGCGCAACGCGCCCGCGTCACCCGGCACCAGCTTTTGGACTGCCTCGACGAGCGCGGCGCGGCGATCGATCAGGCTTTGTACGAGTCCTTTCGTGTCCGGGTCGCTGATTTCCGCGAGGCGCGGCGCGAGCAGATCGAGCGCGCTGGCGAGCATCTTCTGCGTCGCGTCGACCCACGCTTTCACCTGTTTGGCATTGGCCGGTTCCGGCGCGAACGCGGGGTCGTCGCTCGGCGTGGCGAGCGCCACGTGCAATTCGCCGAGCCGTCGGCCGATGATGCCCGCGAGTTCGCCGTAACCGTCCAGCAAGATCGACTCGTTCGTGCGATCGGGAGCGGTCTGCGTTTCGGTGTCGATCGCGATCGCGAGTTCGTCGACCGAGCGGCGCAGATAGTCGAGCGACCAGTTCCACGCATCGCCCTGATTGTCGATAAAGCCCTGCAGGATCGCGAGCGTATGTGGCACGCCCTCGGGATCGACGCGCACCACTTCGCCATACAGCGGCGCGGTATTCGCATAGCCGAGCTGCGTCAGATAGCGGCTGATTTCCGCTTCTGGATGGACGCCGGCGACGAGCCGCCGCACGAGCTTCAACACCGCGGCATCGGCGACGATCAGCGAGCTGTTGCTCTGTTCGGCCGCGAGCCAGCGAATCTCGGGCCGCTCGCCGAGATCGTCGAGTTCGGCGAAGCGCTCGGTCGGCAGGAACCTGATCTCGCTCTTTTGCACGGTCGGCACGACCGCGCGCTCGCGCAGCTTGCGCAGCACGTTGTGCGCGAAGATCGGCAGCGAGAACGCGTCGGTAAGATGGCCGACGTTGCGGCCCCGCCGCACGCGTGCAAGTGCCAGTTGCAGAAACAGCGGCGTGGTGGTTTCGCCGCCCCATGTGATCGCGATCGGCACAACGTAGCGCTCGGTATGGTCGCCGACGTCCGCTTCGATTTCAGTGAAGGCAAAGCCGCCGTTCGGAATCGTGGTCAGTGCGGCGAGCCGCACCGCATGCATCTTCTGATCTTTCGACGCGAACCAGCGGCGCCGGCTCAGCCACGACGGCAGCACCTCGGATTCCAGCAGCCGCACGTTTTCGGGTGTCGGCCCGGTTTGTCCTTCGCGGATCACGATCGTGACGAACTCGGGCAACGGCACGGAATGCGCCTGCGCCCATGTCGGACGCCCGCCGCCTTCGCACAGCATGAACCACAGGAAGCCGTAGGGCGGGAACGTCAGCAGATAGGTCAGCTGACCGATCGCGGGGAACACCGAATCGGCGGTCATCTCGATCGGCACGAAGCCGTTGAATTCTGACAGCTCGAGCTCGACCGCCTGCGGCGCGCGCGACAGATTCGCGACGCACAGGATCGGCGCCTCGCCGGGCATCTCGCGCAGATACGCGAGAATCTTGCGGTTTTCCGGCTTCAGAAAGCGGATAGTGCCGCGTCCGAAAGTCTGTTTCGCGCGCCGCGTCGACAGCATGCGGCGCGTCCAGTTCAGCAGTGAGTGCGGATCGCGGCTCTGCGCTTCGACGTTGACCGCGTCGAAGCCGTACAGCGAACCCATCACCGGGGGCAGCACCAGTTGCTCGGGGTCGGCGCGCGAGAAGCCACCGTTGCGGTCGGACGACCACTGCATCGGCGTGCGCACACCGTCGCGGTCGCCGAGGTGGATGTTATCGCCCATGCCGAGTTCGTCGCCGTAGTAGATGACCGGCGTGCCGGGCATCGACAGCAGCAGCGAGTTGATCAACTCGATGCGCCGGCGGTCGCGCTCCATCAGCGGCGCCAGGCGGCGGCGAATGCCGAGATTCAAACGTGCGCGGCGATCGCTCGCATAGGTGTTCCACAAATAGTCACGCTCGGAATCGGTGACCATTTCGAGCGTCAGTTCGTCGTGATTGCGCAGGAAGATCGCCCACTGGTTCGATTCGGCGAGGTCCGGCGTCTGCTTCATGATGTCGGTGATCGGGAAGCGGTCCTCGCTCGCGATCGACATATAGATGCGCGGCATCAGCGGGAAGTGGAACGCCATATGGCATTCGTCTTCGTTGCCGAAGTACTCCTTCACGTCCTCGGGCCACTGGTTTGCCTCGGCGAGCAGCATCCGGTTCGGATACTCGGCGTCGATGGTCGCGCGAATCCTCTTCAGGACCTCGTGCGTCTCCGGCAGGTTCTCGTTGTTGGTGCCCTCACGCTCGACGAGGTACGGCACCGCATCGAGCCGCAGCCCGTCGATGCCCATGTCGAGCCAGAAGCGCATCACCTGCAGCACCTCTTTCATCACCGCCGGATTGTCGAAGTTCAGATCGGGCTGGTGCGAGTAGAAACGGTGCCAGTAGTACGCGTCCGCGACCGGATCGTGCGTCCAGTTCGACGGCTCGGCGTCGATGAAGATGATGCGCGTTTCCTGGTACTTCTGATCGGTATCGGACCACACGTAGTAGTTGCGATAGTTCGAGCCGGGCTTCGCGCGCCGCGCGCGCTGGAACCACGGGTGTTGATCCGACGTGTGGTTGATGACGAGCTCGGTAATCACGCGGATGTCGCGCGCGTGCGCTTCGTGGATGAAGCGCCGCACGTCCGCGAGCTGACCGTAGTCGGGATGCACGTTGCGGTAATCGGCGATGTCGTAGCCGTCGTCGCGGCGTGGCGACGGATAGAACGGCAGCAGCCAGATCGCGTTGACGCCGAGCTCGGCGATGTAGTCGAGCTTGGCCATCAGGCCGGGGAAATCGCCGACGCCGTCGTTATTTCCGTCGAAGAACGACTTGATGTGCACCTGGTAGATGATCGCGTCCTTGTACCACAGCGGATCGTCGCTGAGAGCCGAGGGTTTGCCGCGCCGGCGCGCGCGTACCTTCGCCGCGGTGCCGACGGCCGCGGCCGTTTGCGCCTCGTGCGCGGTTTGGGCTGGATCGTCGCGCTTCATGTTCCACCCTCCATCCAGGTTGGGTTGCCAGCGTCTGCTTGATCAGCGCTGTCGGGAGCGTGGTCGGTGTCCTCCGGACGATCGGCGGGCAGGCCGCCTAGCGGCGCGATGCGCCAGATCGAGAACGGTTGGCCCGAGCCGAGCCGCACGTGCTGCCAGCGTCCGTTCCATTCGAAACGGGCGCCGGTCATCTGATCGATCACTTCCAGCGTGGCGTGATCGTGCAGATGCCAGCGCTGGAACGTGTCCCACGACAACTCGATGTCCGCGCCCTGTTCGTTGAACGGATCGAGATTGATCGCGACGACGATCACGTTGTCGCGCGACTCGGTCGCTTTTTCGAAGAACAGGATGCGATCGTTGTGCGCCGTGAGGAACGTGAGACCGAGATGCGTCTGCAGCGCCGGATTCGCGCGACGGATGCGGTTCAGTGCGGTGATCTCGCCGACGATGTTGCCGGGGCGGTGCCAGTCCCACGCGCGCAGCTGATATTTTTCGGAGTCCAGATACTCTTCGCTGTTCGGCAGCGCGGTGGCCTCGCACAGTTCGAAACCGCTATACACGCCCCACAGGCCGGCCAGCGTTGAGGCCAGCGCCGCGCGGATCAGAAAGCCCGTGCGCCCCTGCGACTGCAGATGGCGCGGGTTGATGTCCGGCGTATTGACGAAGAAGTTCGGCCGGTAGAAGTCGCGCGCGCCGGTCTGGGTGAGTTCGTCCATGTACTCGGTGAAATCGCGCTTCGACTCGCGCCACGTGAAGTACGTGTACGACTGCGAGAAGCCGATCTTGCCGAGCCGGTTCATCATGCGCGGGCGCGTGAACGCTTCCGCGAGGAAGATCGTGTCGGGATGCCGCGCGCGCACGTCGGCGATCATCCATTCCCAGAACGGCAGCGGCTTCGTGTGCGGGTTGTCGACGCGGAAGATGCGCACGCCCGCATCGACCCAGAACAGGATCACGTCGCGCAACGCGAGCCACAGGTCGGGCTTTGCGTCGTGCGCATAGAAGTCGGGATTGACGATGTCCTGATACTTCTTCGGCGGATTCTCGGCGTAGCGCAGCGTGCCGTCGGGGCGCCACGCGAACCATGTCGGATGCTCCTTCAGCCACGGGTGATCGGGCGAGCACTGGATCGCGAAGTCGAGCGCGATCTCGAGGCCATGTGCGTGCGCGGCGGCGAGCATCGCCTTGAAATCGTCGAGCGTGCCGAGCTGCGGATGCACGCCGGTGTGGCCGCCTTCGGCCGCGCCGATCGCATAGGGACTGCCCACATCGCCCGGTTGCGTGGTCAGCGTGTTGTTGCGGCCCTTGCGGTTCGCAAGGCCGATCGGGTGGATCGGCGGGAAGTACAGCACGTCGAAGCCCATGTCGCGGATGCGCGGCAGCTTCGCGCTCACGTCCGCGAACGTGCCGTGGCGCGATTCGTCGTCGCTCATCGAGCGCGGGAAGATCTCGTACCAGCTCGCGAAATGGGCGGCCGTGCGTTCCGCGTCGATCTTGTAGGTCACCGGGTCGCGGCTCAGAAACGGGCGATGGCGCGCGGCGGTCATCGCCTTCGCGGTGGCGGGCGCGAGAATCAGCGCGAGCTTCTGGTCGGCGTCGGCCTTCTGGAAGTCGCGCACGATGTGTTCGAGCGGCTCCTTCTGAGCGCCCTCGCTCGTCTCGACTTCCGCGAGCACGAGCGCGAACAGATGCGCGGCTTCGTCGAGTTCGATCTCGACGGTCTGGTTCGCCTTCAGCTTCTTCTGGATGTGCTCGACGAGCGACGCGAAGTCGTCGCGCCACGCGATCACGGTGAACTCGTAGCGGCCGATCCTCTCGAGCGGAATGCGCGCGCTCCACAAATCGAGCCCGGCCGGCGGCGCGGCCGACATCAGTTCTTCGTGCCACGCGGTTTCGTCGGCGGCGCGCCAAAGCACAGCGGCGGCGATCTTGTCATGACCTTCGGCGAAGATCGCCGCGCGAATTTCCGCGCGCTCGCCGACGCTGCGTTTCGCCGCGAAGCGGCCGTTTTCCACCGACGGCGACACGCTCTCGATTGCGACGCGCGGCGCGTCGATCGCGTCGAGCACGGTCTTGCGGCCGCTACGCTTGCTGTTCGCCTTGTCGATCGGCGGCGCGAGGCAGATCGGTTTTTCCTTGAACGCGCGCAACAGCCGCACCGCACCGGGCGCGAGCGCGAACGGCGCGAGTGCCGCGGGTTCGGTTCGGCTGCGCGCATCGAGCGGCGCGAAGCGTGTAAAGCTGCCCGGCACGCCCGCGAGGAAGCGCGCGGGATCGACGCGCACTGGCGCACCGAGCTCGGGATTCACGACGATCAGAACGGCTTCGCTTGCGTCGCGCAGATCGGCCGCGTCGGCGCGCAGCAGAACCGCGGCCGATGCGCCGGGTCCGCTCAATGGGCGCAACTCACCGTTCGCGTGCAGCGTCAGCGTGTTGCGTGCGAAGTCGTTGGCCTGGGTGACTGCGGCGCTCAGATCGAAGCGGCGCGACTGCGCGGCGCGCGCGAACTGCGCGGCGTCGCCGCGCGTTTGCGACATCGGTTCGGCGATGCCGTATTCGAAGCCCATCGGCATCATCCAGCCGCTGCCCAATGCAACCGACGTGAACAGCATGCGTCGATAAGCCCGCTCGACGATCACCGCATCATGCACGTCGCTCAGCTCGGCGGCGAGGCGCGTGCCGTGCGGCGCCTCCGGAAAGGTGATCGGCGCGCCAACGCGGGCGAGCGCCGCATGCTCCTCGGCCATCCAGCTCGAACGGAAATCCCACCAGCGCACCGACGAAAACGTGCTGTCGAAGCCGGCTGCTTCGAGACCGGGCAGATCCTCGCGCGACAGGCCCGGTGTTGCCGCGAGAAAGCGCACGTGCGGATGCTTCGCGCGCACTTCATCGCCGAGGTGGCGCCATACGGCGGCCGGCACGCGATGCGGCGAATCGAAACGGAAGCCGCCGACGCCCGCCTCGGCGAGTGCGAGCAGTTGCTGGGTCCACCAGACGGTCAGCGAGGCGCTCGTCGCGGGGTCGTCGAAATTCGCGTAGACGACGTTGTCTTCGCGATGCAGGTGGCGGGGATCGAGCCGCGCGAGCTCGGACTCGCGCGCGTGAAACCAGTCCGAATGCTCTGCGTACAGCACGCCGTCGGCGGCCACGCGGTCTATCACGAGATCGACCAGCAACGTCAGGTTGTTGCGGCGCGCGGCATCGGCGAGGATGCGCACGGCGTCGTGCACCGAATGCTGTGCCTCGAACACCGGATGCAGCCGCGCGTAATTGCCGACCACCTGGCCGTGGCCGGCCTGGCCCGGCTCGAACAGGCCGCCGATCAACGCGTGATCGAAGCCGAGCCCGGCCGCGTGAGCGAACTGCGCGGGCCACGCATCGAGGGGCCCGACGAGAAGAGAATGAAAAAAGTAGATCCGCGGCGCGTACCCGTTTGGAGGTTCCATCGGTCGTTTCCAGAGTTGTCCTGCTGCGGTGTGGATGCAGTCGGCATGCGATCACAGCGCTCATTGGGCTTCCCGAGCCGGGTACCGCGCGATGCGTCAGCGGAAGCACGTACTGGTCAATGTAGTGCAAAGATCGTCATGCCGCTGGCCAGTCGCGGGTGCTTTGACGCCAGACGCCGGTCCAGCGGGGCTCACCGCCACTCGTCGCGGAAAGGAGCAAACCGTGTGCCAACGCGGCCGGCCGCCGGGCAGCGCGCTAGCGGAGAAAAGGCGAGGTTAAGGCGAGACGGCGGGCGGCGAAGGTGCGCGTGCGCACGGAGCGCGCGCGATAAAGCGGGCATTGTTACGCACGACGCGGGTGGCGCGGCATGTAAAACGGGGCGGCGCGGGGCCGGTTTTACACGGGCGGACCGGCGCTGCGCCGAATGCGCTTCAAGCGCACGCGCGAAGCCGGGGTAGCGCTCGCATGGCAGCCGTGTGGCACGCGCGTGGCATTCGGATGAAATTCATTCGAACGCCGCACAACAGCCGTGTCACGAACCCAGCAGCCCGGCCGCGATGTTCACGCACAAGCCGAGCACCGCGACGTTGAAGTAGAACGACAGCACCGATTGGGCGAGTGTCGCGCGACGAATTCCGCGCGAGCGCAGCACCACATCGGAGGTCTGCGACGCGACCGCGATCGTGAACGAGTAGTAGAGGAAGTCCCAGTAGTTCGGCAGCAAATGGTGATCGGGGAACTTCAACGCGGTTTCTTGCGCGTCGGTGTCGTAGTAGAGGCGCGCGTAGTGCAGCGTGAAGATCGTCGGAATCAGGAACCATGCGCCGATCAGCGTCAGACCGGTCAGCAGGTAGTGCGAGAAGGTCGATGCGCCGCCCGCGCCCTTGGCCGACGCGAGTTCGACCACGATCGCGGCGATGCTCGCGATCGTCGCGATGCAGATGACGACTAGCACGACGCCCGCGTTTTCGTCGTCGCGTATCGCGTATTCGCGCACGCGATGCTCGTCGGCCAAGGCCATGTGCACCCAGATCATCAGCAGGTAGCTCCAGACGGCCGCGTCCCAGCCGATCAGTGTGCGTGCCATCGGACTCGCATGACTGGGCACGAGGAACGCGACGACGATCCCGATCACGAGGCCGATTACCGTGCGGGGCCGATTGCGAAGAAGCTGCGGAAAGTAGTTGATGGACATGGGACTCGATGAACGACGAGAGTGTATCGCAGTCAGTGTCGCGGATTGCACGCGCGCAACGCGGACCGATTGTCGAATGGTGGGTCACAGGCTATAGTCTTTCGCAGCGGCCTTGCGCGCTGCTTTCAGTTGAAAGGCATTTGGCAGAAAGCGGCAGCAACCACACTTGCGGTGCGCGTGAATCGGGCGCACGGATTCGAGACCGCTGAAGCGGCGTAAGACCAGGTTTGGGGAACAGCGAACGAAGCGGCACGCGAACGGCATCATGCCCTCGCCGCGCTGCTCGTCGAGAACGACTCATCATCTGGAGCCCCCATGACAGATGTTCCTGAAGATAACGATGCACACCCCAACGTGACGCATCGGCAAGGAGCGAAGTCCTATCGTAGTGCCACGCGTTTTACCGGCTTGTCCCCGTCGTTTTCCGCTTCGCGCAGGGCTTGGGTACTCGGCTCGTGCGCGGTGGCCGCGGCGCTCGCGTTCGCCGGCGCGAGCCGTTCGCTGTCGTGGATCGCACCCGCCTTCGCCGATACGCCGCCCGCCAGCGGCGGACTCGATGCCTTCCTCGCGCTGTCGCAACATCTCACCGGTCGCAGCGGTTTCGATGCCGTGCTCGGCCAGCGTGTCTACGATGCACTGTCGCACTCCGATAGCCAATTCACGCAGAACGTCACCGCGCTGAACGCGTGGCTGCAAGGTCACGGCGGTGTGCCGTCCGATACGGTCACCGAGGCGCTGCGGACCGACCAGCCCGCGCTCGCGAAAACGGTCGGCGCGATCATGCGCGCGTGGTATCTGGGCCTCGTCGACGACATGCCGCACGTCCAGGTGATCGCGTATGAGAAGGCGCTGATGTTCGATCCCGTGAAAGACGTGCTGACGATTCCCTCCTATTGCCGCGACGTGCCGTTCTTCTGGACGCAGAAGCCGACGCCCGCTTGAGCCGCTCGAGCCGCGCGAGCCCGCCCGTGGGCAACGCCAGTATCCCAACGAACCCGCAAGCGTCGCACGAACACAGCCCGCATCAGGCAGGGCTCCTAAGAGAGAAACGATGGCAAACACACAATCCGCCGATATCGTCGTGGTCGGCTCGGGGGTCGCCGGCAGTCTGGTTGCGCATCAGCTGGCGCTGGCGGGCGCGTCGGTGATCCTGCTCGAGGCAGGGCCGCGCATTTCGCGCTGGCAGATCGTCGAAAACTTTCGCAACTCGCCGGTCAAATCCGACTTCGCGACGCCGTATCCGTCGACGTCTTACGCGCCGCATCCCGAGTACGCGCCCGCGAACGACTATCTGATCCAGAAGGGCGATTATCCGTACAACTCACAATATGTGCGGCTCGTCGGCGGCACCACCTGGCACTGGGCGGCGGCCGCGTGGCGGCTGCTGCCGTCGGACTTCCAGTTGCACAAGCTGTATGGCGTCGGGCGCGACTGGCCCTATCCGTACGAAACGCTCGAGCCATGGTACGTGGCCGCCGAAGTGCAGCTCGGCGTGTCCGGTCCGGATAATTCGATCGATCTCGGTTCGCCGCGCTCGAAGCCCTATCCGATGCAGCAGCTGCCACTGTCGTACATGGATCAGCGTTTCAGCGACGTGCTCAACGCGCAGGGCTTCAAGGTCGTGCCCGAACCGGTCGCGCGCAACAGCCGTCCGTACGATGCGCGGCCGACCTGCTGCGGCAACAACAACTGCATGCCGATCTGCCCGATCGCCGCGATGTACAACGGCGTGATCCACGCGGAGAAGGCCGAGCAGGCCGGGGCGAAACTGATTGCCGAAGCGGTCGTGTATCGCATCGAAGCGGACGACAAAGGGCTCATCACCGCGGTCCACTACAAGGACCCGAACGGCAATAGCACACGCGTCACCGGCAAGCTGTTCGTGCTCGCGGCGAACGGCATCGAAACACCGAAGCTGATGCTGATGTCGAGCTCCGATAAATTCCCGCACGGCGTCGGCAACAGCTCCGATCAGGTGGGCCGCAACCTGATGGACCATCCGGGCACCGGCGTCACGTTTCTCGCCAACGAACCGCTGTGGCCCGGCCGCGGGCCGATGGAGATGACCTCGATCGTCAACTTCCGCGACGGCGCGTTCCGCTCCGATTACGCGGCGAAGAAACTGCATCTGTCGAACGGTGTGCCGACGATGGGCGTCACCGCCGACCTGCTGAAAAAAGGCCTGACCGGCGCCGAACTCGACCGGCAGATTCGCGACCGCGCGGCGCGCACGCTGAACATCAACAGCTTTCACGAGCATTTGCCCGAGCCGCAGAACCGCATCGTGCCATCGGCCGATCACAAGGACGCGCTCGGCATTGCGCAGCCCGAGATCTACTACTCGATCAACGACTACGTGAAGAAGAGCGCTGCCAATACGCACGAACTGTATGCGCGGATCGCGACGCTATTCGGCGGCACCGAGGTCTCGTTCGACGACAGCTTCGCGCCCAACAATCACATCATGGGCACGACGATCATGGGCAGCGATGCGGCGAGTTCGGTCGTCGATGCGGACTGCCGCACGCACGATCATTTGAACCTGTTCATCGCAAGCAGCGGCGTGATGCCGACCGCCGCGTCGGTGAACTGCACGCTGACGATCGCCGCCTTGTCGCTGAAGCTGGCCGACAAGCTGAAGCGCGAAATCTGAGCGCTGACCGGAGAGCCACAATGATGAAGAACACCTCTCGCGTGCAGTCGGATCCTGCGCAGATGCACGTCACCCAGCGCCGCGGTTTCGGCGGCAAGGCGCTCGCGGCCGCGTTTTCGCTGTTCGCGCTGTCGATCGCATGGCACGAGGCGCATGGCCCGGACGCACGTTCGACCGATGAGATGCCGATCACCCGGGCGCACGCCGACGACGCCGCGCAAGCGTCGGACGGCCCGGCCACGCTCGCCGGCCCGAGCGCGGATGGCGACCTCGTCAAGCGCGGCCAATACCTGACCCGTGCCGCCGATTGCGCGGCCTGCCATACGGCGGACAAGTCGCGCCCGTTCGCGGGAGGCCTGCCGATCAGCACGCCATTCGGCACGATCGTGACGCCGAACATCACGCCCGATCCCGATACCGGCATCGGCCAATGGAGCGAAGCCGATTTCATGCGCGCGATGCACGAAGGCATCGGCAAAAGCGGCGAGCGGCTGTACCCGGCGTTCCCGTACACCGCCTACACGCGCGTGACCGATCAGGACGTGCTTGCGATTCGCGCGTATCTGAACACGCTCAAGCCGATTCACTACACGCCGCCCGCGAACGACCTCAAGTTCCCGTTCAACCAGCGCTGGCTGATGGTGTTCTGGAACCTGTTCAATTTCACCGAAGGGCGCTTCGTGCCGGACCCGAAACAGAGCGCCGAATGGAACCGCGGCGCGTATCTGGTCGAAGGGCTGGCACATTGCGAGGAGTGCCATACGCCGCGCAATTTCATGCAGGGACTGAGGTCGAGTGCGCGTTTCTCCGGCGCGGTACAGGCCGGCTGGCATGCGTTTAATATCACGCCGGACAAGCTGAGCGGTGTCGGCGACTGGCGCGACGATGAATTCGCGTCGTATCTGTCGACCGGTGCGGCGCCGGGCCGCGCGAACGCGGCCGGGCCGATGGGTGAAGTGGTCGCGAACAGCACGCAGTATCTGACGCCGGTGGATCTGCGCTCGATCGTCGCGTTTCTGCGCTCGGTGCCGGCCGTGAGCGGCGGCGACGCGCGTCCCCGTCATCAGTGGGGCAGTCCCGCCAACGACGTCAGCGCGATGCGCGGCACCAAGATCACCGGCGTGAACGGCGCGCAGCTGTTCGTCGCCAATTGCGCGACCTGTCACAGCTGGACCGGGCAGGGGGTTGGCGCGAGCGCGCCGGGCGCCTATCCGTCGCTGATCCATAACTCGACGGTCGGCGCGAACGACGCGAACAATCTTGCGTTGGTCATCCTGCACGGCGTGAATCGCACGACCGCGCATGCGGACGTGCTGATGCCCGGGTTCGGCGGCCATCTCGACGACGAGCAGATCGCGGCGATCACGAACTACGTGACGAAGCAGTTCGGCAATCCGCAAGCGACGATCACAACCGGCCAGGTGGCGAAGCTGCGCACGCTGCAATAGCGTGCGGATACGATAGGCACCCCGCATACGCGCGGGCGTCGGTCGCATTATCATGAGGGGATGAATGCCACCCCCGCCAACCTCGTTCAGCATCACGCCGCCAATGAGGCCGGCCGCGATTTCGTGGTCGGCGATCTGCACGGCTGCGTCGATGCGCTGCGTTACCTGCTGCGTCAGATCGCTTTCGATCCGACCTGCGATCGGCTGTTCTCGGTCGGCGATCTGGTCGATCGCGGCGAGCAGTCCGAGCTGGCGCTCACACTGCTCGAGAAGCCGTGGTTCTACGCGGTGCTCGGCAATCACGAGGACGCGCTGTGCGCGGTCGCCGACGGCCGCGTGCGGCGGCAGTGGTGGTACGCCATCGGCGGCGCGTGGGCGGCCGACGTACCCGACGAACGTCTGCGCTACTACGCCGAGCATCTGCGCATGCTGCCGCTCGTGCGCGTGATCGGTAGCGGCAAGGCGCGCTTCAATGTTCTACACGCCGAATTTTTCGGCTCGGATGCCGAGCTCGACGCCGGCAATTTTTCGGACGAAACGCGCCAGCAATTGCTGTGGGGGCGCGAGCTCGCGGTGGGCGACGGCGATCCGCTGCGGCAGCGCGGGCTGTCGCTGACCTATTGCGGCCATACGCCGGTGCGCGACATCACGCAGATCGGCTCGCAGGTGTTCATCGATACCGGCGCGTTCGGGCCGGGCGGCACGCTGACGATCGTGCAGCCACAGGCGCTGCGTCGCTGGTCGATCTCAGTCGAGGCCGCGCGCGCGGACGGGGCGGCGGCATTGGCCTTGCCGTGAGCGGCCGAAGCTCGCCGCGCTGCTTCGTCGCTGCTGTCTCACCCGACCTGATTCAACTCGAACACCATATCCACGCTCGTGCCGTTCCAGTTGTATTCGAGGTATGCCGCGTGATGGCAGTCGCGCAGCAGTGTCGTGCGGAACGCGGCGAGGCATTCCCCGGCGCTGTCGCGCACCGACGGATAGACGATGCCCGGTGCGCCCGCCGCGCGCATCGCGCGCCCCAGCGCCTGCCCGGCAACGTAGTCGTCGGGCGACAGCACAGCGGGATCGAACTCGCGGTCGCGACGCAGGTCGACCACGCTGCCTTGCGCGAGCACCGTGTAAAGACGCATCTGCTGGCGCATCGGCGGTTCGGCGGTCGCTTCGAGGAACTTGCCAGTGTGATAGCGCGTTTCGGCGATCGCCGTCGCGCGTGAGCGAGCGCAGTAGAACACGCCATACGTGCCGTCGGAAAAGCGGCTGCCAAGCGGATTCAGATGCGTAAGCGCGGCCATGATCGGCCCGTAGCCGGGACCGAAACGGCGCTCCTCGCGCGGCACCAGGTCGAGTTCGCCGATTTCGGTGCGCAGACGGTCGTTGGTCATTGCTTCCAGCGCGTACAGCGCATCGAAGTCTTCCGGCGAGGCAACGCGGTCGAACAGATTGATGGCCGGAAAGCGCGTCGGAATCACGCGATACGCGGGCGACCAGTCGAGCGCGGTGCTGGTCCAGCGGTCCTGCCATTGCGGTTGTGTCACGCCCATCCGCCCCGCATTGCGTCGAGATACTGACGCACGGCCACGAGGTCGCTGATGTTGCCCGCCAGCATGCGGTCCAGCGCGCGGCGGCCACCGAACGGCGGCGCGCTGTTGGGGCGTTTGACCCAGGTGTCGGCGGCGCTCGGTTGCGGCAGCAGGATCTGCAGCGCCTTGTAGATGCCAAGCAGCAGCGACAGTCGCTCCAGCGTGTCGCGGCTGAGGCGCGCGGTCTCGGGCGTCGCCCTCCACTTGAAGAACGTCGAGCGGCCCGGCTTGCCGAGCAGCACGATCTGCTCGTCGGCGTTCAGGTCCCAGTCATGCGCGATGTTGAAGAACGCACGCAGACCCGCCGTGGACATTTGCGTGAGCGTGGGCTCCGACAGCGATCGTCGCGCGGACGCTTCGGGCGAGGAAATTCGGGCAGCGTGAGCCATTGCGGGTAAGTCCCTATGTGTACTTTTTATTGATATTAGTCCAAAAATGGATTTTTGCAAGAGAATATAATCCCGGCTCGTTTTGGCAGTCGTCGATCAGGAGAAGCAGCAAATGCGGGTTCGAGCAGTAGCAGCGGCGCTGGCCGTGTGGTGTGTGTCGGAAGTGGCGTTGGCTGCCGGTTACGTGGAAGTATGGAATCCGCCGGAGGCGAGCGGGCATGTCGCGAGCGGACACGTTAGCAGGCAGGCGCACGCGCGGAAAAAGACCGAGGCGGTGAAGGTGAAGCCGGGCGCCAAGGGCGGCATCAAGACGAAAGCCGGCGCGCATGCGCAGCTGAGCGCGAGCGGCCGGCGCGCGGCGCCCCATGTCGCGCCGGCCGGCGCCGGCCACAGCGGCAAACTCGCGGTGCATGGCGACGGCGTGAAACATCTCGCGGCGGGCGGGAAGGTGAGGGGCGACGTGAAGGGCGGTATGAAAGTCGCGGCCTCGGGCCAGAACCGCTCGCACGCCACCGTTACCGCGCAGGCCGCGAAGCACGCACCGCCGCGCGTGCAACTGGCGCGCGCGAAGCCGGCTCAAGGCAAGGTGGTGAGCGCCAGTTTCGCGGCGGCTCACACCGCGCGTCCGCATGTGGACAAGGTCGCGGCGAAGCCGGCGGTTTCCCGCGCGAATCCGATCAGACCAGCCGTGCAGACTTCGCCGGACGCGTCCGCAAACGTTGGCGACATCGCGCCGATGGGCTCCGTGCCTAATCCGGCGACCGCCAGCAGCGGTTCGCTGCCGCCGATCATCCACTGAGGCCGAGCCGCGCGGCGTGGTGCGGCAGCGGTCGGGGTTTCACGCCGCGGCGAGGCCGTTTGCCAGCAGCCGCAGCGTTTCCGCCGAACGCGGATCGCGCACGCGCGAATGCAGCGTCACGCGCGATTCCGGCAGCGCCGGCAGGCCGAGCCGCGCGCCGGCGTCGATCAGACCGCGCGGCGCGACCCGGCGCGCGAGCGGCGACACGGCGAGCCCAGCGGCCACGGCGGCGCCGACCGCCGCGACGCCGCCGCCGACAAATACCTCCTGCCATGCGACCCCCGCCGCCGTTAGCGTGCGCAGCGCGACGTCACGCACGTTGCACGGCGGGCTCAATAGCGCGAGCGCCAGCGGCTCGCCGACTCGCGGCAGCCACGTCGGCGTCGCGAGCCAACCGAGCGGCTCGCTGAACAGCGTCTGCGCGCCGTCGCGCGGCGGTTCGTCGGCGCCGTAGCGGACGATCGCCGCATCGAGCCGACGTTCGTCGAACTGCGCGAGCAGCGCCGCCGACGTGCCCATATGCAACTCGACCACGAGACCCGGATCATGCGCGTTGAGTCGGCCGAGCAGCTGCGGCAGATCCGGTCCCGCGACGTGCTCGCTGAGCCCGAGCACGAGCCGCCGGCGCTCCACCGACAGCGCGCCGAGCGCGCGCTCGTGCGCGTTCAACAACTCGCGCGCGGCGCCGAGAAACGCGTGGCCATCGGCGGACAGACGCACGACGCGCGGCGTGCGCTCCAGCAACTGTTTGCCCAGGTGCGCCTCCAGGCGCTTTAGCTTCAGGCTGACGGCCGATTGTGTGGTGTCGAGCGCGTCCGCGGCGCGCGTGAAGCTGCGCAGATCGGCGACCAGCACGAAGGCCCGGACTGCATCCAGATCGAGCACTTTCATTTCAAACGAAAATGGACGAAATAGACAGAGATATCTGTTTATTATGACCGAGCGCGCCTAAGCTGTGTTTAACCCAACACCGCAACGAGGAGTTCGTCATGCCGCTCACCCGAATCTCACTGCGCGCCGGCAAGCCGGCCGGCTACCGCCACGCGCTGACCGCCGGTATCCAGCGCTCGCTGGCGGAGACCTTCAATGTGCCGAAGGACGACATGTTCATGCTGATCACCGAGCACGCGCCCGACAACATGATCTACGACCGGCAGTACCAGAATATCGAGCGTGGCGACGATCTGGTCGTGATCCAGCTGACGGTCAGCAATACGCGCTCGGTCGAGCAGAAGAAGGCGCTGTACCGGCACATCGTCGATGAACTCGGGAAGTCGCCGGGCGTGCGGCCGGAGGATGTGTTCATCAACCTCGTCGAGGTCGGGAAGGAGGACTGGTCGTTCGGCAATGGGGTTGCTCAGTATGCAACATGAGCAATCGTATGCGGTCGGCAGGGGATGGTTATGCTCAAGCGAGCCGAGGAGGGGCGGACGGGGGCAGGGTGTTGCTTACAGGCGATCGGCTGAGATCGACCCGGAGCAGCCTTTCAGTTCTACCAATAACGGCCGTTCAAGATACGCGGCTAACCACCGCGGCCTACACGCCAGCCAGCGCTGGCAACTCCACGCCATACGAAATGCGTTCGGACCAGCGGCTCATCGGTGGTTGATGCATTACTTGGCTCGGATGCGGCGCGCTTTCGACGCGCGTCTGTAAGCGCGATGGATAGCGGGCGTTTTTCTTTTCGAGAATGGCTCGGCTCAGAAACTCGGCGCTATAGGCTTTCAGCAGGTGTGCATGGTGCGCTTCGATGTACGAGGCAATCTGCTGCTGTTCGCCCTCAATCATGGCCAGCGACATCAGTGTGCGCTCATCCCAACGGAAACGCAGGCCGAGTTCGTCGAAAGCGACGTTATAGGCACAAAGTTGTGCCCGGACTTCCGCGTCATGCGCGCTGTCGCGAACATGGAATTGAGAGGGGTTCATGGTCGACTCCTTCCGGCAAATGGCCTGAGCAAAAGCATAGGAGACCACATAAATAAACAATAGTTAAAGTTTCCTCCAATATCTATAGCGATTTGTTTATACATGTGATCGCCGTGGAACGGATGGAAAACACTGCTTCTAGCAGTGCAATACGTACCGCGCATCACACGAATCCGACGACATCCAGCGCAGCGAGAGAACCCAGTCGCGCGTGCTCTCCGATCTGGTCAATTTCCAAATCGACCGCCCGCTGGGCGAAACCAATTTCATAGGCCTGCACGCGAAAAAATTACATGCCAGTCAATGCCTGGAAGACTTTCCGTTGGCTGGGAGCCGCGTGTCGCATCAACGCGGACGCCCCATATATTACGGATACCTAATGCAAACGATAAAACATTTTAACTTTCGTTTATCACCGTTCTCGCGCAGCATCCCCTCACCCACGCTGCTCGTGCAATAGCTTGCACTCCACTGTTGTGCGTTCAACGAGCAAGGTTGTTTCGTTAGTGCAAGTTAGTGCAATACCCTCTGGCCGACCATTGGCGCTTCATTGCCGCAGGCGAACCGGCGACGAAGCGATTCGATCACGTAAGTCCAACGCGCCGCTTGAGCGCGACGGAATATGCAGGAGACGAAGACATGGGACATTCCAACGTATCGGATGGCGGCCGCGCACGATTCTGGCATCACCGGTGGGTGCAACTCGCTATCGGCATCGTGTGCATGGGGCTCGTCGCGAATCTGCAGTATGCGTGGACGCTGTTCGTCGTACCAATGGATAACGCCCACCATTGGGGTCAGGCAGCGATCCAGACGGCATTCACTATTTTCATCGTCACTGAAACCTGGCTAGTTCCTGTCGAAGGCTGGCTCGTCGACAAGTTCGGGCCACGCCCGGTTGTGACCGGCGGTGCGCTGTGCGCAGCGCTCGGCTGGATCATCAACGCGCATGCGACCAGTCTCGCGGAGCTATACGTGGCAGCAGTCATCGCCGGCATCGGCGCAGGCTGTGTGTATGGCACCTGCGTCGGCATGGCGCTCAAATGGTTTCCGGACAAACGCGGTCTCGCAGCCGGTTTGACGGCGGCGGGTTTCGGCGCCGGCGCGGCCGTCACAGTGATACCGATTGCCAACATGATTCAGCGTTCGGGCTACGAGCACGCGTTCATGTTCTTCGGCATTTTCCAGGGTATCTGCATCCTGCTGCTCGCCACCATGCTGGTACGGCCAAAGCCGCCCGCCAGTGCGATCCCGACTAAACGTATCGTTGCAAGCAGGATCGACTACACGTCCGGCGAGATGGTCCGCTCGCCGCTCTTCTGGGTGCTGTATCTGATGTTCGTGTTCGTTGCGGCCGGCGGCATCATTGCGACCGCGCAGCTTGGGCCGATCGCGAAGGAATACGGCTTTGCCAAGCTGCCTGTGAGTTTGATCGGCGTCACGCTGCCGCTCCTCACGATGACGCTGTCGATCGACAATCTGTGCAACGGACTCACCCGTCCCTTATGCGGTTTTCTGTCGGACCGCATTGGCCGCGAAAACACGATGTTCATGATCTTCCTCGGCGAAGGCGTCGCGTTGCTGGGACTGATGCAGTTTGGCCACAACCCGTATGCATTCATGTTCTTCGCGGCCGCCGTTTTCCTCTGCTGGGGCGAGATCTTCTCGATCTTCCCCGCGACCTGCGCGGACACGTTCGGCAGCAAATACGCCGCTGCGAATGCGGGGACGCTTTACACGGCGAAGGGTACGGCCTCGATGCTGGTGCCGGTCGCATCGCTTCTGTCGGCGAATGGCGGCTGGAGCACGGTGTTCATCTCGGCGGCAGTGATATCGATCGCGGCCGCCATATCCGCGAAGTTCATCCTTGCACCCATGAGAAAGCGCTGGATCGAAAACTCGGGCGTGCCAGCAGGCGTAGCCATTGCCGAAGCACGGCTGCAGCAGTGGCCAGGCGGCTCATCTGAATAAACGACAGCGTGAGTGCACCGCTCACGACCAACCACACAACGCTCCACCACCAGGAGACATGTCATGGCAGAAGCCGACCAGCTCACAACAGACGGCACGTTGAAACAACGGACGACCGAAACGACCGACGGATTCCATCTCGTCATCGATGCGCTGAAACTGAACGACATCAATACCATTTTTGGACTGGTCGGCATCCCCATTACCGACCTGGCGCGACTGGCACAAGCCGAAGGAATGCGTTTCATCGGCTTTCGTCATGAGCAGCACGCCGGCAACGCGGCAGCCATATCCGGCTACATCACGCAAAAGCCGGGCATCTGCCTGACCGTGTCGGCGCCGGGCTTTCTCAACGGCCTGACCGCCCTCGCCAATGCGACCACTAATTGTTTCCCGATGATCCTGATCAGCGGCTCGAGCGAACGCGAAATCGTCGATCTACAGCAAGGCGATTACGAAGAAATGGATCAGTTGAACGCGGCCAAGCCTTACGCGAAGGCTGCGTATCGCGTTCTGCATGCGGAGGATATTGGCATCGGCGTAGCGCGTGCGATCCGCGCGGCGGTGTCGGGCCGACCGGGTGGCGTGTATCTGGATTTACCGGCCAAACTGCTTTCGCAAACGCTGGACGCCGTGAAGGCGCAGCAGTCGCTGGTGAAAGTCGTCGACGCCGCACCGCGTCAGCTGCCGGCGCCGGCATCCGTCGAACGTGCGATCGAGGTGCTGAAGAGCGCCAAACGTCCGTTGATCCTGCTGGGCAAGGGCGCGGCGTACGCGCAGGCTGACGCCGAGATCCGCGGCTTCGTCGAGCAAAGCGGCATTCCGTATCTGCCGATGTCGATGGCCAAGGGCCTGCTGCCCGATACACATGAGCAATCGGCGTCAGCGGCGCGCTCGTTCGTGCTCCAGGAAGCCGACGTGGTCGTGTTGATCGGCGCGCGTCTGAACTGGCTGCTCTCGCACGGCAAAGGCAAGACGTGGGGAGCGCAGCCGAAGAGATTCATCCAGGTCGATATCTCGCCGACGGAAATCGACAGCAACGTCGCGATTGCCGCGCCGGTGATCGGCGATATCGGCTCGTGCGTGGCGGCGCTTCGCGCCGGCATCGACGCGAGCTTGGGCAAACCGGACGCCGAGTGGATCGGAGCGATCGCCGAGCGCAAAAACAAGAATCTCGCCAAGATGGCCGCGACGCTCGACAAGAACCCGTCGCCGATGAACTTCCACAGCGCGTTGCGCGCGATTCGCGATGTGCTGAAGACGCGCCCGGAAATCAACGTCGTCAACGAAGGCGCGAATACGCTCGACTACGCGCGCAGCATTATCGACATGTACGAGCCGCGCAAACGCTTTGATTCGGGCACGTGGGGAATCATGGGTATCGGTATGGGTTTCGCTATCGGCGCAGCGGTAACGACAGGCAAACCGGTTGTCGCGATCGAAGGCGATAGCGCGTTCGGATTCAGCGGTATGGAACTCGAAACGATCTGCCGTTACGACCTGCCGGTTTGCACGGTCGTATTCAACAACAACGGCGTGTATCGCGGCACCGACGTGAACCCGACGGGCGGCAAGGACGTCGCGCCGACCGTATTCGTGAAGGGGGCGCGTTACGACAGGATGATCGAGGCATTCGGCGGTGTTGGCTACAACGCGACCACTCCGGAAGAACTGTCGAAGGCGCTGCTCGAGGCTATCGCATCAGGCAAACCGACCTTGATCAATGTCGTCATCGACGAAGCGGCCGGAACCGAAAGCGGCCGACTGACCAATCTGAATCCGCAAAGCGCGGCAATGAAAAAGTAATCGGGATAACTCAGGAGATACCCAAATGACCAAGCCTCTCGAAGGGATCAAGATCATCGACTTCACCCACGTTCAAGCCGGTCCCGCGTGCACGCAGTTGCTCGCCTGGTTCGGCGCCGATGTGATCAAGGTGGAAAGACCGGGCTCGGGCGATGTGACGCGTAACCAGCTGCGCGACATTCCCGATGCCGACGCGCTGTACTTCACGATGCTCAACAGCAATAAGAAGTCGCTAACGCTGGACACGAAAAAAGCCGAAGGCAAGGAGGTGCTCGAAAAGCTGATCCGCGAGTCCGACGTTCTGGTCGAAAATTTTGGGCCGGGCGCGTTGGACCGGATGGGCTTTTCGTGGGAGCGCCTGAATGAACTCAATCCGAAGATGATCGTCGCCTCGGTGAAGGGCTTCAGCGACGGCCATCACTACGATGACCTGAAAGTCTACGAAAACGTCGCCCAATGCGCAGGCGGCGCGGCGTCCACCACCGGCTTCTGGGACGGTCCGCCGACAATTAGCGCCGCTGCGCTCGGCGACAGCAACACCGGCATGCATCTGGCAATCGGCATTCTCACCGCGCTGCTGGGCCGCGACAAAACCGGCAAGGGTCAGAAGGTCGCGGTGTCGATGCAGGACAGCGTGCTGAATCTGTGCCGGGTGAAATTGCGTGACCAGCAGCGGCTTGAGCGAGTTGGCTATCTTGAGGAATATCCGCAATATCCGCACGGCGAATTCAGCGACGTGGTGCCACGCGGCGGCAATGCGGGTGGCGGCGGTCAACCGGGCTGGGTGCTGAAGTGCAAAGGCTGGGAGACGGACCCGAACGCCTACATCTACTTCACGATCCAGGGGCATGCATGGGAGCCGATCTGCAAAGCACTCGGCAAGCCAGAGTGGATCAATGACCCCGCCTACAATACCGCTGAAGCGCGTCAGCCCCATATCTTCGAAATCTTCAAGACGATCGAAGCGTGGCTTGCCGACAAGACGAAATTCGAAGCGGTCGACATCTTGCGCAGGTTCGACATTCCGTGCGCGCCGGTGCTGACTATGAAAGAACTGGCCAACGATCCGTCGTTGCGCGCGAGCGGCACGATTGTCGAAGTGCCGCACAAGAAACGCGGCTCGTATCTGACCGTCGGCAGCCCGATCAAGTTCTCGGATATGAAGCCGCAAGTCACCGCGTCGCCGCTGCTCGGAGAACATACGGACGAAGTGCTGGCGGGCCTTGGCTACAGCCAGCAGGAAATCTTCAATCTACGCGAAGTCAAAGCAGTTTAACGGTGTCACACAGGCGCAGTGTCAGGCTCCGACGTGCAAATGCGGTACCCCTGAGGGCGCCGCATCCGATTCAAGTCTACGTTCACTTTGGAGGAACGCCGTGCAAACTGCCATCGACTTCCAGCAACTTGCCACCGCAATCGGCGACGCCATCATCATCTCCAATTCCGCCGGCAGCATCACTTTCTGGAACCCCGCGGCCGAACGCATGTTCGGATTTACGCAGAGCGAGGCGCTCGGAAAGTCGCTGGACCTGATCATTCCGGAACGCTTGCGCGGCCGCCATTGGGATGGCTATCACAAGACCATGGCAACGGGCGAAACCCGTTACGGCAATGACGTGCTGCGCGTCCCCGCTGTGCACAAGGACGGACGGTCAATGTCGATCGCCTTTACAGTCGCGTTGCTGCGTTCGCAGCAAAACGAACTCACCGGCATCGTCGCAGTGATCCGCGACGAAACCGCCCGCTTCCAGCAGGATCGTGTGCTACGCAAACGTCTTGCGGAGCTGGAGGCGTCCCAGGGCGCGTGAGACGCCGCCTGAATGAGCAACTCCCGTTCCGCGTCTACGTGGGATGACGGGCGTTGCCGCAGCCAGCGGCGCAAGCGCGTAAGCACGGTCGAGGATGTCGCGGCGAGCCTTGGTCGACATAGAGAAAGTCTGGGCCGCAATCGGATTGGATAGTTGCCTGACCAGATCGAGGTCGTCCCGTGCATGCACTGACACAGTGCGCGCGGCCAGCACGAACGCCGTCGTAGGTGCGGCACGCAACGGAGCCGGGGTAGATCTGATCAGGCGCAGCGCGTCCAGGATCGTTCCGCCCCAAAGGAATGCGCCGAGGCGATGTCCCGGGTTCGTGGGGATCGTCGACGATCTTGGGGATGTCGTCGAGTGACCGGTAGTGGCCGGTTACTGCCTTGCAATGGGCGTATGCTCCCCAGCCTCACGAGGCAGCGATCGGCAGCACGCTACCCGAGGGGGGACTTTCACATTTCTCCAAAGATGCCATTCGCAATCGGCCAACCCTGTCAGTTTTCCGCGTAGCGACACTCCACATCAGTTCATTTTGACGCCGCGACCAAATTAAGCGCGTATGCTGGGAATGCAACCTTGTTACGCAACGCACCGGGAGCAACGCCATGGCCAAGAGTCAATTACGCAGCACTCGCGAAGCGAAAAAGCCCAAGCAACCCACGAAGCCGTCAGTGCCGGCAAAGCCGTTCAGCACGGTTCATCCGCGGGTTGCGAACGAAGGTGTCGCCAAGAAGAAGACGTAAATCGGTTGGCCGCGGACACGCGGCACAGCGATCACACGCAACTTATAACGTTCACCGCAGGAAATTGACATCTCCACATTGAAGGCGCAAACCGCTTCGGGAGGCGCATCATGATCCATCACAACTGGGACCCCACTTTTCGCGGGCTTCCGCTCACGGCCGAGCAAGACTCGGAAATTCGTCACTACCTGAACAGGAAGGCCAAGCTGGGCAAGCCATGGAATACTCCCGAGCTACGCGGGATGCTTGAGGACATGCTGCTGCCGCCAAGTACCGAAGACGACAGCGAGAGCGATATCCCGGGCGACGCGTCGACCGCCGCTGAGCGCGCAACGGCGTTCGTCGATCAGGACATGGAACCAATCGAGGCGTATGAGGAATTGCATGCCGCGATGGAAGCCGAAAGCATGAAAGGCGATCCGCACTAGCGGGAGCGCTCCGCGCAGGTAGTGAGCGTGCAACCCGGTCCATCTAAGGCGTAGAACGAAGGACGACACATGGCACTTAGTTTTTCCAACCCCAGCCGCAGCTATGATGGGATCAGGCATGGCGTGTGGTTCTGGGGATACGACAAAGCACGCGAGATTACCTTTTTTGTGGAAGACCGCGTACTGAAGCATTTCGACTCCGCCCTCGGTACTGACGAAGCCGAGGTGCTTGCCTCCTTCGACCGGAATCGCAATGAGATCCTGAAGGTCGCCATGACCCTCTATGCCGAGGGGCCGCAGACTCTCTACACGCTACACTAAAGAAGCCAGGGCAGGCCGCGAGCGACACACCCGCCGCATCGGGCGCGCAGGCATCCGCCGAGGATTGCGCTCAAGGCGAGGATGCAGGAGAAACCGCACGCTCGCTTCGACTTGCTTCGAGAAACTTATGCGATGAAGCCTGGAAAGATCCATTGACCCCTTGGCCGCGTCTAGAGCAGCAATCGGACCCATTTGAGCCCTTCAGTCTGTAATGGCGCCCATGGCTGTAGCGGGCACTTTCATGTATTTGGCCGCGTCCAGACGTACGTCTTTCGACGGCGTGCCGCCCATGCTCTCTATCCCGGACAAGATAGTACGGGCACTAGGGTGCGGAGTTCGATTTGGCGCGTCGCGCGTCTCGCGAAATCATGCCAAAGCGCTGACTGGCGCGACTTTCAGCGGTTTTTGACGCGTGTTATTTTGCGTATCTTTTGGCAATGGGATTTGCCAGTACTGCGCACAGAAGTAGCGAGGCATCAGGCGGCCGCAGACGGACCGCGACGGCCAGTGATTTTTCTCGCAGGTGGCCATTCAGGCGGCCTTCGCAAACTCAAAGGATCGTTCGAACGAACGAAGCCGGCCGCATCCGAAGTTGGTGGCGGCCGGGTATAAGCCGCAGGCAAAAAAATTCAACGGACCAGAGCGGGATCGATCTCGTTACTGGTAAGCCCGAATTTCGCCATGCGCGAGCGGTGGTTCGGTGAGCCCAGATATAAGCGAAGCTGCCGGTTCACCGCGTTGAGCAGATCGCTGTTCCTCTTGTTAAACGAGAACGCTCCGAGCGGGAGATTGTGCTGCTTGCCATTCTTTGCGGGTTCATGTTCGACCGCCTCCAGCACCGAGCCGCTGATACGGTCCGCAAGTATGCGATTTCCCAAGGCGGTGCTCGCGTACGCATCGATCGCCCCCGAGCGAACCGCTTCGATAGCATCGGCCTGATGCTCGAAGATGGCTATCTGGTCCCCGCCGACACCTGACGCTCTCGCCGAGTCGTGTTGCACCTGACCGGCAATGATGCCAAGGCGCGCGTCGCGACGTTCGGCGAGTGACGCATAGCTGCTGAGCGCTTTTGGATTTCCGGCCCGAACCAGGAAGCCGTCTCCGATCGCCCAAACAGGCAAGCTGAACGCCACGTGATTGGCCCGTTCAGGCGTAACGAAGAGCGGAACGTTAATATCCCAGCGGCCGGCTTCGACGCCGGGAAGCAGTTCGCTGAACGTCGTCAGGCGATGCTCGATCCGGGTGACACCGATCGCCCGAAGGACTGCATCGGCCAGCTCGATGTCAGCACCGGTAGCGACACGATCCGCTTCCGTCCAACCGAACGGAGGTTCTTCGATGTACGCGATCGTCACCTTCATTGCTGTTCCTCGCAAAACGGGAATGGGCATCACGGAGCCGGCATTCGCCCAGTTGGAGCCACAGATCGGGCGCCTTATTGGGCTGGCGTAACGGCAATGCAACAGGAACGGCAAGTCGGTACCTCACCGCCAGCGGGGGTGAGTACAGCGCATTCTCAGAGATTTGGACGCAGCCGACCGCGGCACCCTATCGCGCGGTGCCTGCCAGATCGCTATCCCGCTTTCACTGAGCGCCTGGAAGCGGACTCCTGGTCAGTGTCTCGGAACGTCGACGGCCAAGATTTCGTATCCAGGGTCGGCGTTCTCGTTCGCGACCTTATTCGCTTCCTCATACGTGCGAAAAGACGTGGCTTCCTTAATCTCCGGGGCCATGCCGATATCGCCGTCCTCCGCGGTGCAGAGGAACTTCTCGCCGGTTTTTACGACGTAGACGGTTGTCATGTTTCCCTCCATGGCTTGCAGGGGAACTTCCAGTCTAGCAGGCTGGAATGGTTGCACAGTTACCGTGAGCGACCGGACTAGCTAGTCCTTGCCCCACCGCCAGCGCGGCGGCTCGCCCTTCAGCCAGCACACGGCCACGAGCGCAACGGTTAACAGCGCGACCAGCATCGCGAACATCAGCGGATGACTCGGGGGTCGAAACGCGAACCCCACTGCACCGAGCAACACAACGTACGCGAGCAGTGTCGCCCACCCTTGCCAGCGCGCCGGAAGGCCCCAGCCCCAGCCATAGCGTTTGGCTGGAAACCAGTATTCATGCGAGGGCGACATCACGCGGTCTCCTGATTCGGGGGCTTGCCCATTGTCGACGATTTGCGCTCGGTCAGGGGCGTAGCCGTCGCGATTGCGCCTTCCACCCTGTCTGGCGCGTGGCTATATTTCGTGGAGGCACTTTCAACCGGAATTCATTCGAAGGAAACGACCGATGGAACCCGCAACCCAGCAAAAAACCGTACTTTTGATCGGCGCCTCGCGCGGCCTCGGCTTCGCGATGGTCGAGGAGTACCTGAAGCGCGGCTGGCGAGTCATCGCTAACCGATATGGGCGGCCCGGACGCACGTTTGAGCATCGACGAAAGCATCCCGAACCTGGTCAGCACGATCGACGCCTACGAAGGCCGTGGCGGCTTGCACTACCTCGACTATCTCGGCAGAGTCGTGCCGTGGTGAGCGGCGGTCGTAGGGACCGGCGGTAGACGAGTGCGTCGCTATAATGATTCGCCGCTCTATCACCGACCTCGACCGTTCGCTACCATGACCATCGACCGCCCCTATCCTCCCCGCGATACCCTCGAACTCAGCGGCTCCGTCTGGTTTCAGGCCGGCACGCAGACGCTCGGCGGTGCGGCGCGCATCGCGCTGCTGGCGGCGATCGGTGAGACCGGCTCGATCACGAGCGCGGCGAAGGCGGTCGGCATCAGCTACAAAGGCGCGTGGGATGCCGTCGACACGATGAACAACCTTGCCGGCGAGCCGCTCGTCGTGCGTCTGACCGGCGGCAAGGGCGGCGGCGGCACGACGCTGACGCCGCGCGCGGTGAAGCTGATCGACACGTTTCGCGCGGTCGAGCGCGAGCATCGACGCTTTCTCGAACGCGCGGGCGCGGCGATTGGCGAGGGCTTCGCGACGGACTGGGATCTGATCGGCCGCATCGGTGTAAAGACGAGCGCGCGCAATCAGTTCTACGGCAAGGTGTCGGCGATCGCGCGCGGCACCGTCAACGACGAAGTGACGCTTGCGCTGCCCGGTGGCCACAGCATCGTCGCCGTGCTCACGCACGAGAGCACCGAAGCGCTCGGGCTCGCGGTCGGCGTGGCGGCGTTTGCGCTGATCAAGGCGTCGTGGGTCGTGCTGCTCGTCGCGCGTGACGGCGATGGTGACGCGCCGTTGAAACTGTCGGCGCGCAATCAGTTGCGTGGCACCGTGCAGAGCGTGAAGCGCGGCGCGGTGAACGCGGAAGTGTCGCTCGGGCTCGAAGGCGGCGCGGTGATCACCGCGGTCGTCACCAATGGCAGTGTCGATACGCTCGGTTTGCAGGAAGGCGCGCGCGCGGTCGCGGTGTTCAAGGCGTCGAGCGTGATACTCGGCGTGAAGGATTGAGGACTGCCGGGGTGCAACGAGGGCGCCGGGCCACTCGCAAGCCTCTCGCAAGCCACTCGTTCAACGAGGCGAGGCCTCACTGCGCGCATACCCCGCGAACGGATGATCCTCGCGCACGCGGCCGTCGCTGACCTGCACGACCTGGTCGCCGAATGCGGCGACGTCGTCCGGATCGTGCGTAATCAGCACCATCGGAATATCGAGCCGCGTTTGCAGATCCGATAGCTCGCGCCGCATACGCTGGCGCAGCGCGCTATCCAGTGCGGAAAACGGTTCGTCGAGCAGCAGCAGGCGCGGTTGCGAAATCAGCGCGCGCGCGAGCGCGACGCGCTGCTTCTGCCCGCCCGACAGCTGCGCCGGATGATTGCCCGCCACGCTCTTCAACTCGAGCGCATCGAGCCAGTAGTCGATTTGCGCATGCGCGCCGCGCGCACTCGGATTGAGCCAGCCCCGGCGCAGCCCGAAGCCGATGTTCTGCCGCACGTTCAGATGCGGAAACAGCGCGTAATCCTGAAACAGATACGCGATCTTGCGCGCCTGCGGCTTCTGGTCGATGCCGGCCGCGCTGTCGAACAACGTAGTGCGGTGCAGCGTGATGATCCCTTCATCGGGACGCAGCAAGCCGGCGATCGCCTGCAAGGTCAGGCTCTTGCCCGCGCCCGACGGCCCGAACAGCACGAGCCGCTGGGTGCTCGCGCTGAAGGCGACGTCGAGCGTGAAGCGCCGCTCGGCGGTTTCGAAGGTCTTGCGGATGGCGACGTTCAGCGGCATGTCAGCGGGCTCTCAGCAGCGTGTGCTGCGGCACGAGGCGCCCCGCGAGCAGCAGAATCGTCACGCACGCGAGCGAGGTCACGAGTACGAGGAAGTTGGCGGTGCTGTCGTCGCCGGCTTGTACCGCCGAATAGACCGCGACCGACAGCGTCTGCGTGCGGCCCGGCAGGTTGCCCGCGATCATCAGCGTCGCGCCGAATTCGCCGAGCGCGCGCGCAAACGCGAGCAAGCCACCGGCGAGGATGCCGCGCGCGGCGAGCGGCAGCGTCACGCGGAAAAACACCGCGGCTTCGCTGACGCCGAGCGTGCGCGCCGCGCGTTCCAACTGCGGATCGACGCCTTCGAAGGCGGCGCGCGCCGACTTCAGCACGAGCGGAAACGCGACTACCGTCGACGCGATCACCGCGCCCTGCCACGTGAAGACGAGCTGGATGTCGAAACGGTCGAGCCACGCGCCAATCACGCCGCGTCGGCCGAGCAACACGAGCAGGTAATAGCCGAGCACGGTGGGCGGCAGCACGAGCGGCAGCATCAGCAGCGAATCGATCACGTCGCGCGCGCCGGAGCGCCAGCGCGACAGGCCGAGCGCCGCCGCGACGCCGAGCACCAGATTGAGTACGGTGGCCCAGCCCGCGACCTTCAGCGATAGCAGCAGCGGAACCCAGGCCTGTTGCATGAGCGTATGCTCTCCCGTGAATTAATGCGCCGGCCTGAAGCCGTACTTCGCCAGCACCGCCTGGCCTGCCGGCGACAGCACGAAGTCGATGAACGCCTGGGCGTCGGCCGCGCGATGGCTGCCTTCGACCCGCGCGATCGGATAGGCGATCGGCGTTTGCGTCGGCAGGTTCAGCGCGACCTTGACCTTGTCGGGCATGATCGCGGCGTCGGTGCCGAACACGAAGCCGGCGTCGACTTCGCCGCGAGCGACGTAATCGAGGCTCTGACGCACATTCGACGCGAGCACCGCCTTCGCGCTGACCGCGTCCCACACGCCCGCGGCCTGCAGCGCGCCCTGCGTGTAGCGGCCGACCGGCACGGAAGCCGGATCGCCGAATGCGATGCGCTTCACGTTCGCGGTCGTCAGCGCGTTGAGGCTCGTAGGCGCGAAATGGCTGTCGGTCGGCACGATCAGCACCAGCGAGTTGGCGGCGAAGTCGCGCCGCGTGGACGGCACGATCACCTTCTCCGCCGCGGCTTTATCCATTGCCTTCTGATCCGCGGACGCGAATACGTCGGCGGGCGCGCCTTTGACAATCTGTTGCATCAGCACGTCCGACGCGCCGAAGTTCAGCAGTATCTTGGTGCCCGGATGCTGCTGCTCGAACGCATCGCCGACCGCCTTGAACGCATTGGTCAGGCTGGCGGCGGCCGAGACCACCAGTTCATCAGCGCGCGCATTCGCGCTGACTACGAGGGGTACGGCGGCTGCGACGCACAGCGCGTATTTCCTGAGATGGCATAGGAATGTCATGAAGGGCCTGGAGTCTGACGTGAACAGGAAGCAGCGGCTTAAAAGCGCTATCGTAGTATATGTACGGTTATAGCGGTGCGCGCAACGGTCCACTCGGCGCGGCGCTTCACGCGTGGCGTGAAGCGGGAGCGAAGCGCCGTGAGACCGTCAAGGAAACCGAAAAACGCGCCGGAAAGAATGGCGCAGCGTGCTTAGATGTCCGACGTGCGCACCGGCTCGAGCGTATTGCGCGTTTGCGACAGCGGCGCGGCCGGGGGACGAATGTCGCGTGTGGATCTCCATTTCGCGCGAATGAAAGGCCGCTCGTGGCCGGACACCTTCAGCGCGATATGCGTGACCCAGCGCTGCGTGGGCACGTGCACGCCGTGCATCAGGATTGCCAGCACCATCATGCTGACGGCGACCGGCAGCGCCGACAGCCGGCCCGGCTCCGCATTCCACGCGATGCGCACGAACATGAGCGCGGCGAGCGCGCCGACGAGGCAGCCAGTCACTGCTTCGGACGGCGAATGCGCACTCAGCACGACGCGCGACAAGCCCACCGCCAGCCCGGCGGCAAGCCCCGCCAGCACGCCGAGCAGCCGGATCGCGCGGCGCGTGGGTAATAACATCAAGAATAGTGTGACCGGATAGACGGCCGTGGACAGCATGGAATGACCGCTGACGCCGGTGAAATCGAGTTCGCGCACGCCGACGCCCCAGCCGAGGAAGGCCAGCTTGGTCACGGTCACGACGCCGATCGCAGTGCCGAGCAGGGCGAGCCAGCAGGCCGAGAGCCGCCACGAGTAGCCGACCGCCAGCCACATCGCAATGGCGAACGCGAGCGGCAGCGTCAAGCCGGCGCCGCCGAGGCTGGTGATCGAATACCACAGGTGGATCGGTAAATCGGGCATGGCAGGGGCGCGACGCGGGTCGCGGAAATCGGGTCGGTGGAAGTGGGCGCGCCGCGGGCGCGAAACGCCGATGCGGCCCCCGGGAGATCAAGCGCCAGTATAGTCGGGTGTCGCGCGACGGTCTTGCGGCGCACAGCGCATTTGTACGCCGAGTGTGGGCTGCCGAACGCGTATCGACGCAGTTTGACGACAGGGCCGCGGCAAGGTTCGCCGCGAACGGAAACGGCATCGCGCGCGGCGCCTATGCTCAGCAATGCATGAAAAATGATGTTATTGTGCGTTGCACAACTTCATCTGATCCGCATTCTGGGTCCGCATTTGTCTCTTTTGCGAGGTTAATCGCCGATGGCAAAAAGCCTGTCGAAAATCTGGCTGCGCGGTTTGAAGCGCCTGCTCGCGATCCAAAGCGAACATGCGCAAAAAACCGCCAAGCGAGCGCAGGCGCGACCGGTTCGCGCGGCCACCGCCAAACCGTCGAGCAAGACTCATCCACTGAAGCCGGCTGCCGCATTACGCAAGCCCGCGAAACGCGAAGCGCCGCGTGAGTCGCGCGTGCGCCCACGCGCGACCGCGTGGGCGAGCGGCGCGTGGACGCGCTCGTTCCATTCCGCGCCGGCGATGCCCGGCCGGCTCGTCAATCATCTTCAATACGGCCTCTATGTCCCGTCCGGGCACGCGGGCGAGGCGTTGCCGCTCGTCGTGATGCTGCACGGCTGCACCCAGTCGATCGACGAATTCGCCGAAGGCACGCGTATGAACCTGCTGGCCGACCGCTACGGGTTCGCGATCGTGTATCCCGAGCAATCGAAGCACGCGCACTCACACCGCTGCTGGCATTGGTACGACGCCAGCGACAGCGCGGGCGGCGGGGAGGCGTGCGCGGTGGTGTCGCTGGTGGATGCGCTGCTCGAACAGCACGGCTTTGACCGCGAACGCGTCTACGTAGCGGGGATTTCGGCGGGCGCGGGGCTGACGGCGCTGTTGGCCTTCAAGTACCCGGAACATTTCGCCGCTGTCGCGCTGCATTCCGGCCCCGCTTTCGGCGAGGCCCGCTCCGGCATTACCGCGATGGACGTGATGCGGCGGGGCGCGCGTCGCGAGCCGGTCGAGCTCGTCGATGAAATGACGAACGTCGCGCACTATCCGGGCATGCCGGCTCTGATTCTCCACGGCGACGCCGACCATGTAGTCGCGCCGGTCAACGCCGACCAGTTGGCGACGCAGTTCCTGCGCCTGAACCGCCTCATCGATGCAAATGGCGCGCGCAAAGCGGGCGAAACGCGCGAAGACCGCAAGAACGGGGTCGTGACGCGCGACTATCTGCGCGGCGGGCGGCGCGTGGTGCGGGTGTGTCGCGTGCAGGGGCTCGGTCACGCGTGGGCCGGTGGCGACGATGCGCTGCCATTCCACTCCTCGAGGGGTCCCGACGCGAGCGCCATGCTGTGGGAGTTTTTCCGGCATCAGCGTCGCACGGACGCAGGTCGCATCGCGGAAGGATTGGCGACGTCGTCGGCCGGACGGTGACGTCCAGGCAACGCCGCGAAAATGAACAGTAGCGCGAGTCTAGGGTTTTCCCTATAATACGGGTTATCCCCTAGGCGTTAACGCCTAGTCTCATTTGCGGAGGTCGACCATGTACCTGATTAGCCGTCTGTTCCTCTTTTTGACCAAGTCGCCGGACCAACTCGCGAAAGAGCGTGCTGACGCCTATCTCGCTGAAGCCACCGATCTCTACGACCTCGAATTCCGCATGCGCAAGCTCGATGGCGAAGCGAATGTGCGTCAGCCGTCGTGGATGAGCCAGCACTACGGCTAAGCCGACTTTGACTTTTCATCACGGAGCCTTCGCGCCCGCTTGGCGGGCTCCGCTCAAGCAGCCGGATTCAGCTGCCACAACGCGTAATTGACGAGCGCCGCATACGCGACCCACGCGACATACGGCACGAGCAGAATGCCCGCGAGGCGATCGCGCCGCCAGAACACATACGTCAGCATCACGATCAGCACCAGCAGGATCAGGATCTCGACGAGCCCCGCCTCCGGCCGATGCAGGCCGAAAAACAGCCACATCCACGCGGCATTGAATAGCAACTGCACGACCCACAATACGATCGCCGCGGTCAGGCCGTCGCGCTTCCACACGCGCCATGCGGAAAACGCCATCAACACGTAAAGCACGGTCCAAACCGGCGGGAAAACCCAGTTCGGCGGATTGAACGCCGGCTTTTGCAAGCCCGTGTACCACGCGTCCGGCAGCGACAGACTCGCAGCCCAGCCGGCGCCAGCGTCAGGATCAGAAACACGAGCAGCGACGGCAGACGGCGCATCTTCATCCCCTTCAAACGTTCTTATTCAATGATGTGAGCGGGCACTCACTTTCCGTATCTGGCCAATGTGCGCTCGCGCGCCTGTGCGTGATCGACGCTCGGTTCGGGATCGTTCGCGCCTGGCACCATGCCGAACTCCGCGAGCCGTTCTGCGCCCGCCAGACACGGCGCGTGAATCCATTTTGCCGGCTACGTGGTGGGTTGGGGTAGAGATCGTTTGATAAAGCGCCTGGATTGAAAATGCGGAAATAAGGTTGCGCGACGCGCCCGGTCCAGGCAGCCAACCGCCAGCCGCCGTTGTTCGCCGAGAAATCGAAGTCGTTCAGCGGATCGGCGAAATAGCGCTCGCCGAGCCGTCAGTCGACGCCGAGATCCTTCGCGAGGAAGCTCGCCGTGCCCATGCGCAGATGGTTGTTCGGCGCGGCATGATCCGTGTTGCGCAGATCGCGGCGGGTATTGTGCAGGCTGCGGGCGCTGGTCGCGACGGCGCCGGATGGTACGCCGTGAGCGGTTCGCGATGGGTGTTTCGATCAGCGCGACGGCCGAGCGGAATTCAAGCGACGTGCAGACGGACCGCGACGTTGTTACGCGTGGCGTTCGAGTACGGGCAGACCTGGTGCGCTGCGTCGACCAGTTCCTGCGCTGCGTCTGGAGCCAGGCCCGGCAGCGAGATGCGCAGATCAATGTCGAGCGCGAAACCGCCGTTGTCGTTCGGACCGATGCCGACGTCGGCGGAAACCTGCGTGTCCGCAGGCAGCGCCTGCTTGCGCTGGCCCGCGACGAACTTCATCGCGCTCAGGAAACAGGCCGAGTAGCCCGCCGCAAACAGTTGTTCCGGATTGGTGCCCGCCGCGCCAGTGCCACCGAGCTCACGCGGCGCTGCCAGCTTCACGTCCAACGCATTGTCCGACGACACGGCGCGGCCGTCGCGGCCACCCGTGCTCGTTGCGCTTGCCTTGTAGAGGATGTTCATGGTGCGGCTCCTGGTCTGGGATGTAAGGGTTGGGCAGATTTGCCACTAGCTGCCGGTTCGCGGCTCTGGCGAAGCGCTAGCGAAGCGGCATGCGCTTAAGATAGTACACAAATAATTTGTGTGCAAATTAATTTCACGATGACGCGAGAACCAGTCTTTTTCAGTTTTCGCACTACTGGTCCATGAAATCGTTGAGCGTCGTGCGCAGGCGTGTGAGGTCGTCGCGCAGACGCAGCAGGAAGTCCGGCGTCTGCTGCGTCGCGCAGAGGATTTCGCCGGGCACGTCGCGTGCCTGACGCTTGAGCGCCTTGCCCGCGCCCGTGAGACGGATATACACGAGGCGCTCATCGTCGGTGCCGCGGACGCGCTCGACGAGTCCCTGCGTTTCGAGGCGCTTGAGCAGCGGCGTGACCGTCGCCGGATCGAGATTCAGGCGCCCGGCCATGTCCTTGACGGTGACGTCGTCGGTTTCCCACAGCACGAGCATCGCCAGGTACTGCGGATACGTGAGTCCGAGGTTTTCGAGCAGCGGCTTGTACGCTTTCGTCATCGCGAGCGAGGTCGAGTAGAGCGCGAAGCAGACTTGCTCGTCGAGCGTGAAAGGAAGGGCGGGGCGCTGGGTCATGAACCGTCTCGGCTAGAAGAGCGTGCAAATGGATTGCACGCAAAACATTGTGCCGCAAATCGATTCAGGATGCCGAGCGTCGGGACCAGGTGTTTCGACACAAACGTCGGGAAGATGCGCGTGGGAGACGCGGCGCGCGGGCGCCAGAACAGCACCCGCGCGGGAACGGCGGATCAGGCCGCCGGCGTGGTCGGCAGATCCGGCGTTTGCGGCGTCTGCACGCCGAAGCAGCCGCGATAGGTCGCGTAGAACGAGCAGTACAGCATCGTCGTGACGATCATCGTCGCGGGCATCAGGATCGCGAACGCGAAGTCCGCCGCGCCGAGCGCCTGCATCAACGTGGACAGCCCGAGCGACACGATCGTCGCGACCGCGAACCACAGCGCCGCGAACACGATGAAAGCGCCGCGATTGCGCCAGCAACTGACGACACTGAAGAACATCGCCTTGACGGGCGGCACGTCGTGCCAGGCGGCGAGGATCGGCGAGAACCAGAACAACATCGCGACCGGCACATAGAACGCGAGCGCGGTGATCACCGCGAGCGGGATATTGCTGTTGGCGATCGCGTTCTCATCCACCGACGCACTGCCGAGCATCACTTTCAGCAGCATGCCGCCGTCGGCGAGCGCCGAGCCGGCCAGCACGAGCGCCATCGCGATCACATACAGCACGCCGAGCACGAGCAGCCGCCGCGCGACCACCGGGCCATACGAATGGAAGCCGTCCACGAGAATGGTCGGAAACACCGGTTTGCCGGCGATCGTGTTGCGGCACGCGGCCATGAAGCCGACCGCGACGCCTGGAATGAACAGCAGCGGCAATACTCCGCCGACCACCGGAATCTGCGACACCAGCGTCATCACCAGCAAATAGGTGAAGAACAGCGTCAGGAAGGCGAGCGGATTCTTGCGGAACAGCCAGATGCCCTGGCGGAACCATACGTAGCCGGTTTTCGCGGGAACTTCGATCAGTTGCATGAGGTATGGATGCCTGGATTCGCGACGCCCTGCAGGCGCTCGCGCAGAATGCGTTCGAAATGGCCGGGGTCGTGCGGCTTGAGCAGTTCGGCCGCGCGCGGCAAATGAAAATCATACAGGCGCGAGACCCAGAAACGGTACGCGCCTGCACGCAGCATGTCGCCCCAGTGATGGTTTTCCTCGACGGTGAACGGCCGCACCGTCTGGTACGCGCGCAACAGCGCCTCGGTGCGTGCGGTGTCGAGCTTGCCGGTCGCGAGATCGACGCACCAGTCGTTGACCGTCACCGCGACGTCGAACAGCAACTTGTCGCAGCCGGCGAAATAGAAGTCGAAGAAACCACCCAGCCGCACTTCGTGCCCGGTGTCGGGCGCCGCGTGCGCGAACATCGCGTTGTCGCGGAACAGGTCGGCGTGGCACGGGCCCGCGGGCATTGCCGCGTAATCGGCCGAGGCGAAAAACGCTTCCTGATGCGCAAGCTCGGACGCCAGCAGATCGCGCTGCTCGCCTTCGAGGTACGGCAGGATCGTCGGCACGGTTTCGCGCCACCACGGCAGGCTGCGCAGGTTCGGCTGATAGCGCGGATAGTCGCGGCCAGCGAGGTGCATGCGCGCGAGCATCTGGCCGACCTCGACGCAATGCTCGACGCCTGGCGCGAGCTCGGGCGCGCCTTCGAGCTTCGTCACGATGGTGGCGGGTTTGCCGAGCAGCACGCCGAACAGCGCGCCGTCGAGGCGCGGCATCGGATCCGGTACCGGCACGCGATGGGCGGCGAGGTGCCGCATCAGGTCCAGATAGAACGGCAGTTGTTCAGCTGTCAGCTTTTCGAAAATCGTCAGCACGTATTCGCCGCGCGTCGTCGTCAGAAAGAAGTTGCTGTTTTCAATGCCGGACGAAATGCCACGAAACTCGACGACATCGCCGAGATCGTAGTGGCTCATCCATTCTGCGAGTTGGGATTCGTTGACAACGGTAAAGACGGCCATGCGAAAACGTCGGATCAGGGTTGTTCGGGCTGGCGCGGTGCGGCCAGTGCGAGGTGAGACAAATGAATGTGGCGGGATCGGGCGGCGAGTGCGGAACGGCGAGGTAGTAAGCGTCGCCGCATTCAGCGCGGGTTCATCGCGAAACGGCCGCGATAGGGTGTAATCGGGGCACGGCAGCGCCGCGGCCGCCGTTGCCGGCGCGCCGCTTTCGCAACGATCAATAGTGGAGATTCACCGACGGCAAGCGCGTACTGGGCTTGCCGCTGTCGTGGACGGAGGGCGACGTGTCGGGCGACGCGCTCATCTGGTAGCGGGTGCCGAAATTCGATTGCACGTTGATTTCGACCGGCTTGCCCTTGTCGCGGTATTCAGTGATTTCAGTGCCGTTCGGGCTGACTTCGTGAAAGCTCGGCGTGCGCGGGACGTTGATGTCGACCTTCGAACTGGCCTCTGCGCCCGGACGATTGATCTTGCCCAGGTCCGGTAGACCGGCCCGTTCATTGGCGGACTGAGGCGCGTCGGCGGGCGGCGGTTCGTCGACGGGCTGGGCAGCCATCGCGGCGCTGCTGAAGGCGAGAGCCAGCGCAACAGCGATGGGAAGGTGCGGCTTCATGGTGATTCTCCGATTGGATGCCCGATTCTAGCAAATCCGGCCTGACGTACGGCCGCGAAGTCTTTATTTTGCGCCGCTTTCGCGCAACAGGCGCGGGTTCTCGCGAGCGCTGTTGCTAGCGTCGCCGTCGACATTTGGCAACAGCGGGTTCCATGGTAATGTCGTCTCATCGAAAAGGGTGAACGATGATGATCAACAACGATATCAATCAGCGCACGGTGCAGACTCCCGCCAACAGCTTCCCGACCGAAGGCTTCGACGACGCGGCCGAAGCCGTCACCCGCCTCGCCGCGATCTACGAGGCGAACACGTCGTTTCTGCGCGATGCGTTCGCGCGCTATCGCCGCAACGAGCAGTTCGACCATCGCGTGCGCGCCTGCTATCCGTTCGTGCGCGTGCGTACCGAGGTCAACACGCACGTCGATTCGCGTCGCTCCTACGGGTTCGTCGCGGGGCCGGGCGTGTTCGAGACGACCGTCACGCGACCCGACCTGTTCGGCAACTACTATCGCGAGCAGCTGCGGCTGCTGGCGAAGAACCATCACGTGCAGATCGAGGTCGGCGTGTCGGACCACCCGATTCCGATTCATTTCGCGTTCGCCGAGGGCATCCACCTCGAAGGCGATCTGGACCGCGAGCGCCTGTTCCTGATGCGCGACATCTTCGATACCCCCGATCTCGCGCTGCTCGACGACCGCATCGTCAACGGCACGTACGAGCCGCTGCCGGGCGAGCCGCATCCGCTCGCATTGTTTACGGCGGCGCGCGTCGATTTTTCGCTGCATCGGCTGAAGCACTACACGGCGACGGCGCCGACGCATGTCCAGAACTACGTGCTGTACACGAACTACCAGTTCTATATCGACGAATTCGTGAAGCTCGGCCGCGACATGATGGCCCGTACCGGCGACGACGAGTTGCGCGCCTATCGCAGCGAATACACGTCGTTCGTCGAGCCCGGCGACGTCGTCACGTATAACGAGAATCTCGGCGAGCAGGCGCGGGAGGGTACGCCGCCGCCACGTCTGCCGCAGATGCCCGCGTATCACCTGAAACGCGCGGACGGCAGCGGCATCACGATGATCAACATTGGGGTCGGTCCGTCGAATGCGAAGACGATCACCGATCACATCGCGGTGCTGCGTCCGCATGCATGGATCATGCTCGGCCACTGCGCGGGGCTGCGCAACACGCAGCGTCTTGGCGACTACGTGCTCGCGCACGGCTATGTGCGCGAAGATCATGTGCTCGATGCCGATCTGCCGCTGTGGGTACCGATACCGGCGCTCGCCGAAGTGCAGGTCGCGCTCGAGCGCGCGGTCGCGCAGGTCACGCAGCTCGATGGCGTCGAGCTGAAGCGCGTGATGCGCACCGGCACGGTGGCGAGCGTCGACAATCGCAACTGGGAGCTGCGCGATCATCGCGAGCCGGTGCAGCGGCTGTCGCAGAGCCGCGCGATCGCGCTCGATATGGAAAGCGCGACGATCGCCGCGAACGGCTTCCGCTTCCGCGTGCCTTACGGCACGTTGCTGTGCGTGTCGGACAAGCCGCTGCACGGCGAGCTGAAGCTGCCGGGCATGGCCGATCAGTTCTATCGCGCGCAGGTCGATCAGCATCTGCAGATCGGCGTGAAGGCGATGGAACTGTTGCGGATGAACGGGCTGCATCGGTTGCATAGCCGCAAGCTGCGGAGTTTCGCGGAAGTGGCCTTTCAGTAACTCAGGCCGAGTTTGGCCTACCGGAACTTTCTGTTTCAGCGGGAAAGAAATGGCAATAACGGGTGAGGCGTTCTCGCTGATCGAACGGAGCATAGCCGTCCTTATCAATCGGCTTCGTTGGTTGTTGCGGGAACGCTTGCCGGTTCAACCCTGCCCGAACCCGGTCAACCCGATCAGGCTTCCCGCGGCCAGTAGCCATAGCGGATGAATCCGCGTCTTCGTCGCCATCACGGCCGTGAACGCGGTAATCGCCCACGCTATCGCGGTCGGGCTCGACGCGCGCGCGATCAGCGCCGCGCTCGCCGCGACGAGACCGGCCGTCACCGGCACGAGTCCAAGCTGCGCATAGCGGCGCCACGGTCGGTCCTTGAAGCGGTCCCATGCATGCATCGCGAGAATCGTCACGAGCGACGACGGCCCGAACTTCGCAAAAGAGGTGACGAGCATGCCGGGCCAACCGGCAACATGCCAGCCGATCAGCGTGACGATCATCAGATTCGGGCCGGGCGCGGCTTGAGCGAGCGCGAACAGCGCGCTGAACTCGCTGGCCGGCATCCAGTGATGCACGTCGACCACCTGCCGCTGCATCTCCGGAAGGATCGTATTGCCGCCGCCGAACGCGAGCAGCGACAGCTGGCTGAAAATCGCCGCGAGAGAAACGAGCGTGTCATTCATCGCGCGCTCCTTGCTGCAACATAGATGCTGAGCGGCGTGAGCACCAGCATCGTCGGCAGCAGCGGCAATCGCAGCACGGCAATCGCGACGAAGCCGAGCCCGGCGATCAGCGCGGCAAGCGGCTTGTTGCGCAACGGCAGCACCATCTTGAACGCCATCGAAATCAGCAGGCCCGAGGCCGCCGCGGCGAGCCCCGCGAACAGATGACGCACGTGCGGATCGTTCTGCGTGTGCTCGTACAACACGCCGAGCCCGATCACCACCAGCGAAGGCCCGGCGATCAAGCCGAGCAAACCGGCCAGCGCGCCGGCCACGCCGCGAAAGCGCATGCCGATCGCGACGGACAAATTGATCACGTTGCCGCCTGGCAGGAATTGACATAGGCCGAGCAGGTCGGTGAATTCGTCACTGGTGAGCCAACGGCGTTGTTCGACGAGCGCGCGGCGCGCGAGCGGCAACGCGCCGCCGAATGAAATGAGGCCGAGGCGGAGAAAGCCGCCGAAGATCTCACACAATGTCGGCGTGGGCGTGGGCGTGGGCGTGGGCGTGGGCGTGGGCGTGGGCGCGAGCGCGGCTTCGGGCGAGGTGAGTTCGTTGTTCATATTGCAAGATTCGAGTACAGGCCGAGCAGGTTAGCGCCGGACGGCACGCGTGCAAGACGAATGATTCGCCAATGCGGTCGACAGTAAGCGCGCGGCAAACTGGCCTGCAAAACGAAAGCGGGCAGCCCGAAGGCTGCCCGCCATGTGCGCGACGAGGAGCATCGTGCTACGCGTAATGCGAGGCGCGCAGCGTCATGCCATCACAGGTAGAACATCCGGTCTTCTTCCGACTTGACCGGATGAACTTCGCCTTCCTCGCGGTCTTCGTAGAACTTGAGCACCGCATCGAGCACCTGGTCCGGATTGTCGATCACCTGCATCAGATCGATGTCGGTCGGATTGATCAAACCCATCGGGATCAGCGAACTCTTGAACCATGCGAGCAGACCCTCCCAGAACTCGGCGCCGACCAGAATGATCGGCACGTGGCGGGACTTCTTGGTCTGAATCAGCGTGAGCACTTCGGCCAGTTCGTCGAGCGTGCCGAAGCCGCCGGGCATCACGATGACTGCGTCCGAATTCTTCACGAACGTGACCTTGCGCGTGAAGAAATGGCGGAAGCGCAGCGAGATGTCCTGCCACTGGTTGCCCGACTGCTCGTGCGGCAACTCGATGTTCAGACCGACCGAAGGCGCCTTGCCCGCATGCGCGCCCTTGTTGGCCGCTTCCATGATGCCGGGGCCGCCGCCGGAGATCACCGCGAAGCCCGCATCCGACAATTTGCGCGCGATCTGCGTGGCGAGTTTGTAGTACGGCGAGTTCGGTTTCAGGCGCGCCGAACCATAGATGCTGACCGCCGGGCGAATCTCCGACAGGTACTCGGTCGCCTCGATAAACTCTGCCATAATCGTGAACATCTGCCACGATGCGCGGGCTTTTTTGGCCGTTGCGCGCTCTTGATCTGCGAGCGATCGCAGACTCGGAATCACTTTTCTCTTAGTCATAATGCCTGAAGAACGAAGCCTTGAAGGTAAGACCCTGCTGTTGGTCGACGGTTCGAGTTATCTATACCGGGCCTACCATGCGATGCCTGATCTGCGCGGTCCCGAGGGTGGCCCCACAGGTGCGCTCTATGGGATGATCAACATGCTGCGGCGCATGCGCAAGGAAGTCACAGCAGAGTATAGCGCGTGCGTGTTCGACGCCAAGGGCAAAACGTTTCGCGACGACTGGTATCCGGATTACAAGGCGAACCGTCCGTCGATGCCGGAAGATCTTGCCCGGCAGATCGAGCCGATTCACGTCGCGGTGCGTGCCCTCGGCTGGCCGCTGCTGATGATTGAGCGCGTCGAAGCGGATGACGTGATCGGCACGCTGTGCACCGAGGCGGAAAAGCTCGGCATGAACGTGGTCGTGTCGACCGGTGACAAGGACCTCGCGCAGCTCGTGTCGAACCGCGTGACGCTCGTCAATACGATGACCAACGAAACGCTCGACCGCGACGCCGTGGTCGCGAAGTTCGGTGTGCCGCCGGAGCGCATTATCGATTATCTGTCGCTGATCGGCGATACGGTCGACAACGTGCCCGGCGTCGAGAAATGTGGCCCGAAAACCGCCGTCAAATGGTTGACGCAGTATGAGTCGCTGGACGGCATTGTCGGGCATGCGAGCGAGATCAAGGGCGCGGTCGGCGAGAATCTGCGCCGCGCGCTGGACTTTTTGCCGATGGCGCGCAAGCTCGTCACGGTCGAGCGTCATTGCGATCTGACCGGGCACATCGTGTCGATCGAGGAAAGTTTGCCGAGTCTTCCCGAGTCGCGCGGAGAGTTGCGCGAGGTCTTCACGCGTCACGGCTTCAAGACGTGGTTGCGCGAAGTCGAAATCGCCGATGCGGTCGAAGGCCCGGAAACCGACGTGCCGCCCGCGTTGTCCGTCGATCACGAACGCCACTACGAGACCGTGCAAACCCGGGAGCAGCTCGACACGTGGCTCGATAAGATCAACGCGGCCGAGCTGACTTCGTTCGACACCGAGACCACGTCGCTCGATCCGATGATCGCGCAGATCGTCGGCTTGTCGCTGTCGGTCGAAGCGGGCCGTGCGGCATATGTGCCGCTTGCGCATCGCGGCCCCGACGCGCCGGTACAGTTGCCGCGCGACGAAGTGCTCGCGAAGCTCAAGCCGTGGCTCGAAAGCGCGGACCACAAGAAGGTCGGCCAGCATCTGAAGTATGACGAACAGGTGCTCGCGAATTACGGCATCGAAATGCGCGGCGTCGAGCATGACACGCTGCTGCAATCATACGTACTCGAATCGCATCGCACGCACGACATGGACAGCCTCGCGCTGCGCCATCTCGGCGTGAAGACGATCAAGTACGAAGAGGTCGCGGGCAAGGGCGCGCAGCAGATCGGCTTCGACGAGGTCGCGCTCGACAAAGCCGCCGAATACGCGGCCGAAGACGCCGACATCACGCTCCGTTTGCATCAGGCCTTGCATCCGCAGGTCGCCGCAGAGAAGACACTCGAGCACGTATATCGCGAGATCGAAGTGCCGACCTCGCGTGTGCTGCGCAAGATGGAGCGCACCGGGGTGCTGATCGACGCGGAGAAATTGCGTCAGCAGAGCAGTGAGATCGCCACGCGTCTGATCGAGCTCGAAGCCAAGGCGTACGAGCTGGCCGGCGGCGAATTCAACCTCGGCTCGCCGAAGCAGATCGGTCAGATTTTCTTCGAGAAGCTCGAACTGCCGGTCATCAAGAAGACGCCGAGCGGCGCGCCGTCCACCGACGAAGAGGTGTTGCAGAAGCTCGCGGAAGACTATCCGTTGCCTAAGATCCTGCTCGAACATCGCGGCCTGTCGAAGCTGAAGTCCACCTATACCGACAAGCTGCCGCGCATGGTCAATCCGCAAACGGGCCGCGTGCATACGAACTACGCGCAGGCCGTCGCTGTGACCGGGAGGCTCGCGTCGAACGATCCGAACCTGCAGAACATTCCGGTGCGTACCGGCGAGGGCCGCCGCATTCGCGAGGCGTTCATCGCGCCGCCGGGGCGCAAGCTCGTATCCGCCGACTATTCGCAGATCGAATTGCGCATCATGGCGCACATCTCCGGCGACGAAGCGCTGATGCGCGCGTTCTCGCACGGCGAGGACATTCACCGCGCGACCGCGTCGGAAATCTTCAGCGTGACGCCGCTCGAAGTGTCGAGCGATCAGCGGCGCGTCGCGAAGGTCATCAACTTTGGTCTCATCTACGGCATGAGCGCGTTCGGCCTCGCGTCGAACCTCGGCATCACGCGCGATGCGGCGAAGATGTATATCGACCGCTACTTCGCGCGCTATCCTGGTGTCGCGCGCTATATGGACGAGACGCGTTCGAGCGCGAAGGCGAAGGGCTACGTCGAAACGGTGTTCGGCCGCCGTCTGTGGCTGCCCGAGATCAACGGCGGCAACGGTCCGCGCCGCCAGGCCGCCGAGCGTGCCGCGATCAATGCGCCGATGCAGGGCACCGCGGCCGACCTGATCAAGATGTCGATGATTGCCGTGCAGAACTGGATCGAAGACTCGAAGATCGGCACGCGCATGATCATGCAGGTGCACGACGAACTGATTCTCGAAGTACCTGACGCTGAGTTGTCCGAAGTCCGCAAGCGCCTGCCCGAGCTGATGTGCGGCGTCGCCGCGCTGAAGGTGCCGCTCGTCGCAGAAGTTGGCGCGGGCCTGAACTGGGAGGAGGCGCATTGACTTGCCTGTGACATGAGCACGATCAGCGCACGATAACGTCGTGCGCATGTCACACATGCGTTTTGGCGACTTGTGACTTCTCGTGCGGGTCGAGGACAATCGGTTCGGGACGGCGCATTCATGCGCGGCGTCGCGACAGATAATTCATCGGCTACACGGAGAAGTGCAATGCATCGATTTATCGTCGTTGGCGGAGGTGCGGGAGGACTGGAACTGGCGACTCGCCTTGGCGATCGCTATGGTTCCCGCAAGAAAGGGAGCCGCCCGCAGGCCCAGGTCACGCTGGTCGACCGCTATCCGACCCATATCTGGAAACCGCTGCTGCACGAGGTGGCGGCGGGCAGCATGGACCCGTTCACGCAGGAGCTCGAGTACGCGGCGCAGGCGCGCTGGCATGGCTTCGAGTTCCAGCAAGGCGAGCTGACCGGGCTCGACCGCGCGAACCGGCGCATCACGCTCGGCACTGTGCTCGACGACGACGGCGCCGAACTGCTGCCCGAACGCGAGCTCGAATACGACACGCTGGTCGTCGCGATTGGCAGTACGACGGCCTTCTTCGGCGTCAAGGGCGCGGCCGAATTCTCCATCGCACTCGATACGGTGAGTCAGGCCGAGCGCTTCCGCAAGCGCCTGATCGCGGCTTGCATACGCGCCGAACATCAGGTGCACGAGCCCGTCGAGTCGAGACCGGGACCCGGCACGTCGACCTCCAGCGAGCCGCGCATTCAGGTGGCGATTGTCGGCGGCGGCGCGACGGGGGTCGAGTTGTCGGCGGAGTTGCGCAATACGGCGCAGGTGTTGTCCGCGTACGGCTTGCACAAGCTCGATCCGCGGCATGACGTCGGCATCGTGCTGATCGAGGCGGGGCCGCGCATTCTGCCCGCGTTGCAGGAGCGCGTTTCTACGGCCACCGCCGAATTGCTGACCAAGCTTGGCGTGAAGCTGATGATCGGCGAGACCGTGGCCGAGGTCGCGCCGGGCTACATCCGCACCGCCAGCGGTCACACGGTGCGCGCCGATCTGACGGTGTGGGCGGCGGGCATCAAGGCGCCGGCGGTACTCGGTCAGCTCGACGGGCTGCCGGTCAACCGGCTCGGCCAGCTGGTCGTGCGCCGCACGCTCCAAACCGAGATCGACGACAACATCTTCGCGCTCGGTGACTGCGCGGCCTGCGAGTGGCCGGGCAATGAGCGCAACGTGCCGCCGCGCGCGCAGGCCGCGCATCAGCAGGCGACCTTTCTGCTGAAGGCACTGGCGGCGCGCCTCGACAACAGGCCGCTGCCGGAATTCACCTATCGCGACTTCGGTTCGTTGGTTTCGCTCGGGCACTTCAGCGCGGTCGGCAATTTGATGGGCGGAGTGATCGGCGGCAATATGCTGATCGAAGGGCTGTTCGCGCGCTTCATGTACATGTCGCTGTACCGGCTGCATATCGTAGCGCTGCATGGCTATCCACGCATGGTCCTCGACACCTTCGCGCACTGGTTGCGCCGTACCACGCTGCCGCGCGTCAAGCTGCACTGACGCACGCGGACGTTCTCCTCAGTTGATTCTGCAACGGGATGCGCGCCAGGCGTATCCTGTTGCCTCAAACAATTCTTCGAGGAGCGCCACATGCTGAAGCCTGAAGTCGACTGTCTGGTGCCGCACGTTCCGTTCGATCGGCGCACCTTCATGAAGGCCGCGCTCGGCACCGGTTTCGCGGCGGCGGTGCTGCCAGTGTCGGCGCAAACCATCCATACCGACAGCGACGGCCTCGAAGCCGGGGAAGTTGCGTTCCATTCGGGCGGTACGCTGATACCGGCCTATCGCGCGCAGCCGAAGGGCAAGACGCATTTGCCGGTGATCCTCGTCGTGCATGAGGCTTTCGGCGTGCACGAGCATATCGCGGACGTCTGCCGGCGCTTCGCGAAGCTGGGCTATCTGGCGATCGCGCCGAACCTGTTCGAGCGCGAGGGCGATCCGACCGTCTACACGAGTATCCAGCAACTGAGCGATCAACTGCTCAGCAAGGTACCCGACGAGCAGGTGCTGGCCGACCTCGACGCGGCCGCTGCATGGGCCGGCGAAAACGGCGGTGACCTGAACCGGCTCGGCGTGAACGGCTTCTGCTGGGGTGGGCGCATCTCGTGGCTCTATGCCGAACACAATCCGCGCGTGAAGGCGGGGGTCGCCTGGTATGGTGGCGTGACCGGCGCGAAGAATCCGATGACGCCGGCCAATCCGATCGATCTCGTCGCTGACCTTCATGCGCCGGTGCTCGGCCTGTACGGGCGTCAGGATCAAAGCATTCCGCAGGACACGCTCGCGCAGATGAAGCAGGCGATCGCGCAAGGGCCGCAAGCGGGCCGCGGCTCGCAGTTTGTCGTTTATGACGACGCAGGGCACGCATTTTTCGCCGATTACCGCCCGAGCTACAGGAAGGCCGATGCCGAGGATGGCTGGCGTCGCACGCTGGTGTGGTTCAAGCAGCACGGCGTGGCTTGAAGGGCTGCTCGAAAGCCTCGCGTCTCGTTGGACTAGCGATACATCCGATGAATAAAGACTGTTGCCGCCTGGCAGCGGCAACGGCCTTTCTGCCTGGTTACGACTTGCCGCGACTTGTGCTCAAGGTTTCGCGCCCGTTGCCACGGGCCGTCTCGGATCCGAACTCCATTCGCTCCATGAGCCCGCGTACAGCGCCGAACCATGCAGGCCGGCAACCTCCATCGCGAGCGAATTCACGCATGCGGTCACGCCCGAGCCGCATTGCAGCACCACGTGTTCCGGCGGCGTGTCGCCGAGCAGCGCGTGGAATTCCTCGCGCAGGGTGTGCGCCGGCTTGAAGCGGCCGTCGGCGGTCAGGTTGTCCTTGAAGAAGCGGTTCAGCGCGCCCGGGATATGCCCGCCGACGCGATCGAGCGTCTCGTTTTCGCCGCGATAGCGATCGGCCGCGCGCGCATCGACGACGATCCGCTCCTTCGAGCCGAGGTTGCGCTCGACGGCCGCGGTATCGATGGTCACGGCGAGCGGCGCGGCCGCCTTGAAGTCGCCGGTGTTCTGCGCGGGCACTTCCTGCGTCAGCGGTTGGCCGGCCGCTTCCCATGCCTGCAGCCCGCCGTCGAGCAGCGCGACCGCGTCGTGTCCGAGCCAGCGCAACAGCCACCAGACGCGCGCCGCGTACATGCCGCCTTGCGCGTCATATGCGACGACCTGTTGACCTTGCTTCAGCCCACGTGATTCCAGCGTATCGACGAGCCGCGCGCGATCGGGTAGCGGATGCCGGCCGTTCGAACCGTTCTTCGGCCCGGACAGATCGCGATCGAGATGCAGATAGTGCGCGCCCGGCAGATGGCCGGCCAGCCAGGCTTTCTCGCCCGCCTCGGTATCGGCGAGGTCGAATCGGCAGTCGATCACGAAGACGCTGCCCGGCGCGGCCGTGAGCCGCTCGGCAAGATTGGTCGCGGAGATCAGGGTGGTGTAATGAGTGTGGGGCATGGATGTCTCCTCGATACGGGCGATAGCGGCTGCGGGCCGCGCCATTCACGCGGCTGGCGCATGGCCGGTCTATGTCGGTAGTCTAAACAAAAAAAGACGGGACGAAGCCCTAATGCCGTTCAGTTAAGGTCTCTCTTCAGGAATCGAACGGTGTAACGGAAAGGTCTGGATTTGACGGCCCGGGCGCAAGTGCGCCCGGGCCGTTTTTCGTTGGGAAGCTGCTTGAGCCGCTCGCGCAAGCGAGTCAGCAGCATGGGAAGTTTGCCGTACGAGCGCGTCACGGCCGCCCATGTCATTTCATACTGGATGATATGGAAGGCCCGAATAAAGCTCAGATCCTCAGGCGCGTGCCCAGCATCAAGCGCGGCTTTGGCTATTTCCAGACGGATCAGGTTGTAGGCGACCAGGGCGCCCCAAAGCTCCTGGTAGACCCCTTGCACAGTCTGACTGCGAAGCGTCAGCTCCATGCCCAGCATCGACTGCTTCAATTCATGGTAGCTGGTCTCGATCTGCCAGCGACGCTCGTAGCACGCCACGATGTCGGCCGCCTTGAAACGCCGTCGATCGGTCAGGGACGTCAGCAAGATCCGTTGCCTGCCGCGGACATCGACGGCAAGCACCGCGCGAGCCTCCCAGAATTCGGGTAGTTGCGGGCATTTCGTTCGTGCCTGCGGCGAAACGCGCATGCGCACGATCTGGTCCCCTTCGTGCCCCCTCACCACCTCCCAACGCGTATTGGACTTGGCCGGGATGATGAAATGCCGGTTCTCGCCACCCGAGACCAGGTTGCATAGCAACTGGGCCGACAGGAACCCCTTGTCGAACACGGTAATGGAGTTATCTGGCACGCGCGGGATAAGCTCACGCGCCCAGATCATCTCATTGATGTCGTAAGGACCGAAGCTGGCATCGCGCACCAGACGCGTCGCAATGGTGGTGAGCGTGACTGCGCGCAATTGAGGATAGCTGCCCACCCGGTCATGAGTGGCGGCTGAGGCGCCAAAGTGCTTGCGGTTGGCGGCACTGTCGGCGGTTTGCAGCGTGGTGCCATCCATCGCGAACAGCGCGAAGCCCTTGAAGAGATACTTCGCCTGATCCTGCGCGACCCAGTTCCTGGCCGATTCGTGAAACAGCCACGCCAGAGGAGCGGCGCCGGTGCGCTGCCGCGCCTGGGCGATGGCGCTTTTACTGACAAATGACGCTTGCGGTGTGGGTAAGGCAAGGTCCAGTTCGTCAACGACCTCACTGATCGACTGGTGCCGGTACAACGCCAGCGCAATCACCAGCCATACGACCTGCTGCGCGGGTAGCCGGCGCCGACGAATGCTCGCACTGGCACTGGCCTGTACCGCACATTCGATCCACTCGTACGGAAGATGCTGCCCCAGCCGGTCCCATTCGAACGGCCGCTGTGATTCGACCAATGGGCGTAGATCATCGACCAGCATGGCGATGAAAGTTAACACCCCTGCGTCACGTTTACAACCACTTTGCGCCACAAACAAAAAATGCCGTTCAGTCGCTTAACTGAACGGCATTAGGGACGAAGCCCGTCTTTCCTTGAGTCGATCGAAGCGCCACGCGGCGCGGATCAGATCGTGCCGAGTTCGCGCCGCAGAAACTCGTGGAAGTGCTGCATGCCGTCTTCCATCGGGCTCTGATACGGACCGACCTGCGATTCGCCGCGTTCCATCAGCGCGAGGCGGCCGGCGTCCATGCGCTCGGCGATCTCGTCGTCTTCGCGGGCCGTCTCCATATACGCGGCGCGCTCGGCTTCGACAAAGTCGCGCTCGAACAACGCGATTTCCTCGGGGTAATAGAATTCCACCACGTTGGTGGTCTTCTGCGGACCGCGCGGAATCAGCCATGACACGACCAGCACGTGTGGATACCACTCGACCATGATGCCCGGGTAGTACACCATCCAGATCGCGCCGAACTCGGGCGGATTGCCGTCGCGAAAGCGCAGCACTTCGTCGTGCCACTTGCGATACGTCGGGCTGCCCGGTTGCTCGAGCGCCTTGTGCACACCGACGGTCTGCACGCTGTACCAGTCGCCGAACTCCCACGTCAGATCGTCGCAATTGACGAAGCTGCCGAGGCCGGGATGGAACGGTGCGACGTGATAGTCCTCCAGATAGACCTCGATGAAGGTCTTCCAGTTGTAGTTGCACTCATGGACTTCGACGTGATCGAACATGAAGCCCGAGAAGTCGAAGCGGCGCTTGGTGCCGAGGCGTGCGAGATCTTTCGCGACGTCGCGACCCTGCGCCTCGAACAGCAGCCCCTGCCAGTTCCGCAGCGGCGTGGCGCCGAGATTCAGGCACGGGTTGTCGGCGAAATGGGGCGCGCCGAGCAGCTCGCCTTTCAGGTCGTACGTCCAGCGATGCAGCGGACAGACGATGTTCTGCGTCTGGCCGCGGCCGTTGAGCATGATGGCTTGCCGGTGGCGGCACACGTTCGACAGCAACTCGACTTGCGACTGCTGGTTACGGACGAGCACCCGCCCCTCGCGTTCGCTGGGCAAGGCAAAATAATCCCCCGCTTCGGGCACCATGAGTTCGTGGCCGATGTAGCGTGGACCTTTCTTGAAAAGGGTGTCGATTTCGCGCGTAAGAAGCGCTTCGTCAAAGTAAGCCGTGACTGGCAGCTGGCTGTGGACAGACCGCAACTGCAATGCATTGCTCAGATTGGACATTCCCACTCCCGATGAAGACGTGAAAGCAGTGAACAACCCAACCATCGAAGATTCGATTTAGGGAGCCCGCGATTATACCCGTTTCCCCCTGACAGGGGCACTTAAGTCCCTGATTTGGGTTAAAAATGTCAAGAAAGTTCGGCATTTTCGCCGCAGACCTCGCGCTTTTTTTCTGCGAGACTTCAGGGTCGAAGCGGGGCAAAGGTGGGCATCAAACAGGCTCGAAGCGAGGCGGCACGGCGGGGCGCAGGCTGGCGAGCGGATCAAAAATGTCGCTTTTGCCGTAGAATGTCCGACTTGTTTTAATTTTGCGACCATTCATGGCGAAGACCGCATCGAACGATTCCGCCGCCGCGTCAGCCGAAAGCGGCAATAGCGCGCCGCTGCCGGAGAACTACGAGGCCGCGCAAGCAGAGCTGGAAGAGCTCGTCGCTTGCATGGAAGGCGGCAGCCTGAGCCTCGAACAATCGCTGGCCGCGTACCGTCGCGGGGCGGCTCTTGTCGCATTCTGTCAACAGCAGCTCGAAAAGGTCGAGCAGCAGGTGCGGGTCCTCGATGGCGAGACACTCAAGCCGCTGCCCATGAATACCGCAGGCACAGCCGCGACTGAGAGCGGGGACGACCTATGACATTCGAACAATGGACGCGCTCGGTGCTCGAACGCGTCGAAACGGCTCTGGAACACTATCTGCCGGCCGAGACGACCGCACCCGCCAGGCTGCACGAGGCGATGCGCTATGCGGTGCTCGGTGGCGGCAAGCGGGTGCGGCCGCTCCTGTGCCACGCGGCCGGCGAGCTGACCGGCGCGCGCGCCGAATGCCTCGATGCGGCGGCGGCGGCGCTGGAAATGATCCACGTCTACTCGCTCGTGCATGACGACATGCCGTGCATGGACGACGACGAGCTGCGCCGCGGCAAGCCGACGGTCCACGTCAAGTATGACGAGGCGACCGCGCTGCTGGTCGGCGACGCGCTGCAGTCGCAGGCATTCGTCGTGCTCACGTCCGACGTGCTCGGCCAGCCGCAGCAGGCCTCGCTCGTGCGCGAGCTTGCGCTAGCAAGTGGCTCGATCGGGATGTGCGGCGGTCAGGCCATCGATCTGGCGAGCGTCGGCCAGACGCTGACTCGCGCACAGCTCGAAACCATGCATCGCATGAAGACCGGCGCGCTGCTGCGCGCGGCCGTGCGGATGGGCGCACTGGCCGGCGAGACCCCGGACGCGCGGGCGCTGGCTTCGCTCGACGCCTACGCTGCCGCGGTCGGCCTCGCGTTTCAGGTCGTCGACGACATTCTCGACGTCACGACCGACTCCGCAACGCTCGGCAAGACCGCCGGCAAGGACGCGAAGGATGGCAAGCCGACCTACGTGTCGATTATCGGGCTCGACGCGTCGCGCGCGCTGGCGGAGCAACTGCGCAGCGACGCGCACGCCGCGCTTGCACCGTTCGGCGCTCGTGCGCAGCGTCTTGCCGAACTGGCCGACCTGGTGGTGGACCGGGTCAGCTGAACGCGAGAGCCCGCCGCCGCGCACTCTCCATCCCCGGGGTGCATGTATGAAGTGCGGGCGCGTAAGTTTTCCTACAATGGAACGACGATGTACGACTTGCTGAAAACCATCGACGACCCGGCAGCCCTGCGCCGCCTCGATCGCCGCCAATTGCAGCCGCTTGCCGACGAGTTGCGCGCCTTTGTGCTCGACAGCGTATCGCAGACGGGCGGCCATCTCTCGTCCAACCTCGGCACGGTCGAGTTGACCATCGCGCTGCATTATGTGTTCGATACGCCGCACGACCGGATCGTCTGGGACGTCGGCCATCAGACCTATCCGCACAAGATCCTGACCGGTCGTCGCGACCAGATGCACACGCTCCGTCAGTTGGGCGGCATCTCGGGCTTCCCGAAACGCGATGAATCGGAATACGACACCTTCGGCACCGCGCACTCGAGCACGTCGATTTCGGCTGCGCTCGGCATGGCGATCGCGAGCAAGCTGCAGGGCGACAACCGTATGGGCATCGCCGTGATCGGCGACGGCGCGATGACGGCCGGTATGGCCTTCGAGGCAATGAACAACGCGGGCGTCGAAGACGACGTGCCGCTGCTCGTGATCCTTAACGACAACGACATGTCGATCTCGCCGCCCGTCGGCGCGCTCAATCGCCATCTCGCGCGTCTGATGTCGGGGCGCTTCTATGCGGCCGCGCGCGCGGGCGTCGAACGCGTGCTGCGCGTCGCGCCGCCGGTGCTCGATCTGGCGCGCAAGCTCGAGGAGCACGCGAAGGGCATGATCGTGCCGGCCACGCTGTTCGAGGAGTTCGGCTTCAACTACATCGGGCCGATCGACGGTCACGATCTCGATTCGCTGATCCCGACGCTGCAAAACATCAAGGAGCTGCGCGGGCCGCAGTTCCTGCACGTCGTCACGAAGAAAGGCCAAGGCTACAAGCTGGCCGAGGCCGATCCGGTGCTGTACCACGGCCCGGGCAAGTTCAACCCTGCCGAGGGCATCAAGCCGGCCGCGACGCCGTCGAAGAAGACCTATACGCAGGTGTTCGGCGAATGGCTGTGCGATGCGGCCGAACTCGACTCGCGCGTGATCGGCGTTACGCCGGCAATGCGTGAAGGCTCGGGCATGGTCGAGTTCGAAAAGCGCTTCCCGGATCGTTACTTCGACGTCGGCATCGCCGAGCAGCACGCGGTGACATTCGCGGGCGGCCTCGCCGCGGACGGCATGAAGCCGGTCGTCGCGATCTATTCGACCTTCTTGCAACGCGCGTATGACCAGCTGATTCACGACATCGCGCTGCAAAACCTGCCGGTGGTGTTCGCAATCGATCGCGCGGGTCTCGTCGGCGCGGACGGCGCGACGCACGCGGGTGCATACGACCTCGCGTTCATGCGTTGTATTCCGAACATGACCGTGATGGCGCCGTCGGACGAAAATGAGTGCCGGCAGATGCTGTACACCGCGTTGCAGCAGTCGCATCCGACCGCGGTGCGCTATCCGCGCGGCGCGGGCACGGGTGTCGCCACGGTCAAGCAGATGAGCGCGTTGCCGTTCGGCAAGGGCGAAATGCGTCGGGAGACGTCGGCGCCGGCCGGCAAGCGCATCGCGATTCTCGCGTTCGGCACGATGGTCGCGCCGTCGCTCGCGGCGGCCGAACAACTCGACGCCACCGTCGCGAACATGCGCTTCGTGAAGCCGCTCGACACCGAGCTCGTGCGCAAGCTGGCCGAGTCGCACGACGCGATCGTCACCATCGAGGAAGGCTGCATCATGGGCGGCGCGGGTTCGGCCTGCGTCGAAGCCCTGCTCGCGAGTGGGGTTATGCGCCCCATACTACAATTGGGCCTCCCCGACCGGTTCATCGATCACGGGGACCCGGCCAAGCTGCTCGCCGCGTGCGGTCTCGACGCTGCGGGTATCGCCAGGTCGATCCGCGAACGCTTCCTCGCGAGCGGCGCGCTCGGCGGTCAGTCGTCGGTGAAGCGCGTCGCGTAAAGCGCTGCCGGCTGTCGTGCCGCGGTAGGTGCGACGCATGCCGCCGTCATGCGACGGCGGCTTCGGCAATCCCAAGTTTGAACCGACGGCCGTTTCGGCCGTCACCCAACGCCGGCGGGAGCCGGCGTTCGCCGTTGCGCGCTGATCCGCACGGCCGCTGGGCGTGTCAAAGTCGATGCGCGATAGTCCCCGATGCAGAGAAAACCTTGGCGCAGCCCAGCGCTTTCCAGAAAGGACAAAAGAATGAATCAGATGAATCCCGCCTTCGTGATGCCCGACGTGCAAAGCACCCCCGATACGCGCCAGATTCCGATCCAGCGGGTCGGCGTGAAGGGCGTGCGTCATCCGTTGACGGTTCGCGCGCAAGGCGGCGAAGTGCAGCCGACGATCGGCACGTGGAATCTCGACGTGCATCTGCCGGCCGAGCAGAAGGGCACGCACATGTCGCGCTTCGTCGCGTTGCTCGAAGAGAATAACGCGCCGCTCGAACTGGCCACGTTCCGCACGATGCTCGGCGCAATGCTCGAAAAGCTCGAGGCCGAGGCGGGCCGCATCGAAGTGTCATTCCCGTACTTCGTGAACAAGACCGCGCCGGTGTCGGGCGTGCAGAGCCTGCTCGACTATGAAGTCGCGCTGACGGGCGAGAGCCGCCAAGGCGCGACGCGGCTGTTCCTGAAGGTGCTGGTGCCGGTCACGAGCCTGTGCCCGTGCTCGAAAAAGATTTCGCAGTACGGCGCGCACAACCAGCGCTCGCATGTCACGATCGACGCCGAGTTGAACGGCGACGTCGCTGTCGAAGAGTTGATCCGTATCGCCGAGGACGAAGCGTCGTGCGAATTGTGGGGCCTGCTCAAGCGCCCGGACGAGAAGTTTGTCACCGAGCGCGCGTACGAGAATCCGAAGTTCGTCGAAGACCTCGTGCGCGACGTTGCCCAGCGTCTGAATGCCGACGAGCGTATCGTCGCGTATGTGCTCGAAGCCGAGAACTTCGAGTCGATTCACAATCACAGCGCGTATGCGCTGATCGAGCGGGACAAGCGCCTCGCCTGATACGTTCTTGATCGCTCCACGCCGTTTCGTTGCGAAAGCATTGAAGCAAAAAGCCGCTTGTAAAGTGGCTTTTTGTCTTCTTGGGGCGGCGGTTCAGTGCGCGAGCGACGTCAGATCCCAGCGCGGCTTCACGGTGAACGCGTAGTCGTTGCCGGCCTGTTCGGGCCAGCGTTGCAGACGCAGCGCGCCGGCCAATGCGATCATCGCGCCGTTGTCCGTGCACAGCGACAGGTCAGGATAGTGCACGAAGAAATTGCGCTTCTGCGCGGCCGCCGACAGCGCTTCGCGCAACTGCGCGTTCGCGCCGACACCACCCGCGACCACCAGCCGGTTCAGTTTCGTGCGCTTGAGCGCCGCGAGCGACTTCGCCGCCAGCACTTCGACGGCCGCATCGACGAAACCGCGCGCGAGGTCGGCCTTCGCCTGCTCGCAGATGTTTGCGCCGCCGAGCCGGTTCGCGTGCGTAAGCACCGCGGTTTTCAGGCCGCTGAAGCTGAAATCGAGGTCGCCGGAATGCAGCATCGGCCGTGGCAGCACGACTGCGCCAGGTGTGCCGAACTCGGCCATGCGCGAGACTTCGGGGCCGCCCGGGTAGCCGAGGCCGAGCAGCTTGGCGGTTTTGTCGAAGGCTTCGCCGGCGGCGTCGTCGAGCGTTTCGCCGAGCGTCTCGTAGACGCCGACGTCCGTCACGCGCATCAGTTGCGTGTGACCGCCCGAGACCAGCAGCGCGACGAACGGAAACGGCGGCGGCTCGTCGACGAGCAGCGGTGACAGCAGATGCCCTTCCAGATGGTGAATGCCGACGGTCGGCTTGTTCCACGCCATCGCCAGCGAATTTGCGACGCTCGCGCCGACCAGCAGCGCGCCCGCGAGCCCAGGCCCTTGCGTGTAAGCGATCGCGTCGATGTCGCCGCGCGCGACGCCGGCGCTCTCCATCACCTGTTCGAGCAGCGGCAGCGCGCGGCGGATATGGTCGCGCGACGCAAGCTCCGGCACAACGCCGCCGTACTCCCGATGCATCGCAATCTGCGAATGCAGTGCATGCGCGAGCAGGCCGCGCCTCGTGTCGTAGAGCGCAAGACCGGTTTCGTCGCAGGAGCTTTCGATGCCGAGAACGAGCATGATGAATCGCTTGAGACAGGCGCACGTGACGCGCACCCGAAAGTGAAAGGTAAGCCTGAAAGTATAGCAGCGCGGACAAGCAGGCGCAGGCGGCTGGCAGGCCACGGCCATGGACGCGCGGGCCCGACAGGTACAATGCGGCCCCATGGAATCCTTCGATATCGCGGTGATCGGCGCGGGGCGCGGCCGGCATGATGTGCGCGGCCGTGGCCGGGCAACTCGGCCGACATGTAGCGCTGATCGACCATTCGCAGCGTCTCGCGGAAAAAATCCGAATTTCCGGCGGCGGCCGCTGCAACTTCACGAATCTGTTTGCGGGGCCGGCTAATTATCTGTCGGCGAATCCGCATTTTTGCCGCTCGGCGCTCGCGCGCTATACGCCGCGCGACTTCATGGGGCTGCTGAAGCAGCATCGCGTGACGTGGCACGAGAAGCACAAGGGCCAGCTGTTTTGCGATCAGTCGAGCGACGCGGTCATCGACGTGCTGAAACACGAATGCGACGCCGGTGGGGTTGTATGGCGTACGCCGCTGTCCGTCGAAGAGGTGCGCCAGGACGCCGAGGGGCAGTTCCTGCTCGGCACGACGGCGGGCACGATCACCGCCCGTGCGCTCGTGATCGCGACGGGCGGTCTGTCGATCCCGAAGATCGGCGCAACCGATTTCGCCTATCGGATCGCCAGGCAGTTCGGCCACAAGCTGATCGACACGCGCCCCGCGCTGGTGCCGCTGACCTTCGCGCCGGCCGACTGGGAGCCGTTCGCGGCGCTGTCGGGCGTGTCGCTCGAAGTACAGCTGTCGACTAGGGATAAAAAGACCGGCGCCGAGTTCACCGAAGATCTGTTGCTCACGCACCGCGGCCTGTCGGGCCCCGGCGTGCTGCAGATATCGAGCTACTGGCAGCCCGGCGAACCGATCCACATCAATCTGCTGCCGGAGCGCAACGCGGCGGCCGCGCTCGTCGACGCGAAAAACGGCACGAAGCGGCAGATCGCCAATCTATTATCGGAATGGGTGCCGCAGCGGCTCGCGCATGTGTGGCTCGACACCCATCAGGTGGCCGCCGAGACCCGCGTGGCGGATCTGCCGGACAAGACGTTGCGCCGCATCGGTGAGGCGCTGTCGCGCTGGACACTCACGCCGAACGGCACCGAGGGGTATCGCAAGGCCGAAGTGACGCGCGGCGGCGTCGATACGCGCGGTTTGTCATCGACGACGATGATGAGCGCGCGCGTGCCCGGCCTTTACTTCATCGGCGAAGCGGTCGACGTGACCGGCTGGCTCGGCGGCTACAACTTCCAGTGGGCGTGGGCCTCCGGTGTCGCGGCCGGCGAGGCGGCCGCCGAATACGCGCGGGGGCTTGACGGCGCAATGGCTTTGTGAGAAAGCTCTGCTATACTCCTGAACCTTTACAAAGTTCCGTTATTGAAAAATGACGACCATCCGCGTAAAAGACAATGAGCCGTTCGAAGTCGCCATGCGCCGTTTCAAGCGCACCATGGAGAAAAACGGCTTGCTGACGGAACTTCGCGCTCGCGAGTTTTACGAGAAACCCACAGCCGAACGCAAGCGCAAGAAAGCGGCGGCAGTGAAGCGTCATTTCAAGCGTCTGCGTGGCCAGATGCTGCCAAAGAAGCTCTACTAATTCTAGCGTTGCCCCGCTGTACGCGGCGCGGCAGAATCGAAGCCGATGGCGGCACAACAGTGCCATCACGGCAAACCCGGCCCCTCGGGCCATCCGGCAGGGTCGCATCCACTACGCAAATTGCGCCAACCCGCTTGAGGAAGAAGTCCCAAGCGGGTTTTCGTGCTGATGCGGCGGTATCGCCGCCGTCAACCGGCCGGTTTTTCAACTTTTCAACGCAATGCAGGTGAATGATGAGCCTCAAGGACCGGATCAACGACGATATGAAAGCTGCCATGCGGGCGCGCGAGACCGAACGTCTCGGGACGATCCGCCTGCTGCTTGCCGCGATCAAGCAGCGTGAAGTCGATGAGCGGGTCACGCTCGACGATGCCGCCATAACCTCCGTCATCGACAAGATGATCAAGCAGCGCAAGGATTCGATCAGCCAGTTCGAGGCCGCGGGACGTACGGATCTCGCTGACAAGGAAAAGGCCGAGTTGGCCATTCTTTCTACGTACATGCCTGAGCAGATGTCCGAAGCGGAAATCATTGCCGAAGTGCAGGCGGCGGTCGCGCAAACCGGCGCGGCCGGCCCGCAGGACATGGGCAAGGTGATGGGTGTGCTCAAGCCGAAGCTGGCCGGCCGCGCCGACATGACCGCCGTCTCGGCGCAGGTCAAGGCAGCGCTCGCGAAGTAATTCGGTCGGTTTGCCCCGGTCGCGCGCGCCTTCGTGGAAGGCGAGGCGCGGGACCGGTCGCGGAGTCGAGCCCGGACCCCGGGCTTGGATTTTGAAGCTTTCCAGGCAGCGTCATTTACTGTGATCCCACCGTCATTCCTGCAGGACCTGCTCAACCGCGTCGATATCGTCGACGTGGTCGGCCGGTATGTGCAGCTGAAAAAGGGCGGCGCGAACTTCATGGGGCTGTGTCCATTTCACAACGAGAAGAGCCCCTCGTTTACGGTTAGTCCGACTAAACAGTTTTATCACTGCTTCGGCTGCGGTGCTCATGGCACAGCCATCGGTTTTATGATGGAACACGTGGGCGCATCGTTTCCCGAAGCGGTCAACGAGCTCGCGCAATCGGTGGGTCTCACCGTGCCGCACGAGCCTTCGCCCGGATATGGCGGTGCGGGTGCTAGCGGCTCCGGCGGCGGCTATGCGCCGGCGGCAACCAAGGCCGTCACCACCGCGCTGTCCAACCTGATGCAGACCGCCTGCGATTACTACCGCAAGCAGCTGCGCGGCGCGCCGGGCGCCATTCAATATTTGAAGAAACGCGGCCTGACTGGCGAAATCGCGGCGCGTTTTGGCCTCGGCTATGCGCCGGAAGGCTGGCAAAATCTCGAGGTGGCATTCCCGAACTATCGCGACGACGCGCTGGTCGAAGCAGGTCTCGTGATCGTCAGCGAAAAGTCCGATGCGCAGGGTCAGAACCGCCGCTACGATCGCTTCCGCGAGCGGATCATGTTCCCGATCCGCAATGTCAAAGGGCAGGTAATCGGCTTTGGTGGCCGCGTGCTCGACGGCGGCGAGCCAAAGTATTTGAATTCGCCCGAAACGCCGCTATTTAACAAGGGCAGCGAGCTGTACGGGCTGTTCGAGGCGCGTCTTGCGATTCGAGAGCGGCATTACGTGCTGGTCGTCGAAGGATATATGGACGTGGTGGCGCTGGCCCAATTGGGCTTCCAGAACGCGGTCGCGACTCTCGGGACAGCCTGCACGCCGATTCATGTGCAGAAACTGATGCGCCAGACCGACACGGTCATCTTCAGTTTCGACGGCGACGCGGCCGGCCGGCGCGCGGCGCGCCGAGCGCTCGATGCGTGCCTGCCGCATGCGGCCGATAACCGGACAATCCGTTTCCTGTTCCTGCCGACCGAGCACGATCCGGACAGCTACGTGCGCGAGTGCGGCACGGAGGCTTTCGCCGAGCAGGTGGAACGGGCGATGCCGCTGTCGCAATTCATGCTCAACGAGGTGCTGACCGGCAAGGAGCTCGATCAGCCCGAAGGCAAAGCCCGCGCGCTGTTCGACGCGAAACCGCTGCTGCAGGCGTTGCCGGCCAATGCGCTGCGTGCGCAGATCATGCACATGTTCGCCGACCGGCTCGATGTGCCGTTCAGCGAAGTTGCGGCGCTTTGCGAGATCGACGCGCGGATCGCGGCCGCGGCGCGTGAGGCGCCGGCCCGCAAGGACCGGCGCAGCGTGACCGGCATCGAGGAAAAGACGCTGCGCAATCTGGTGATGTATCCGCGCACGGTCGCGATGCTCGACGAAGAGGCCGAAGAGGCGCTGCTCAACGTGACCCGGCACGGGGAACTGTTCGCGGAAGTGACGACGCACGCGCGCGCTCTCGGCGATTCGGCGGCGTTCCAGTTGTTATCGGATCTCTTGCGAAACGGCGCGAACGCCCCAACTTTCGAGGAAATCTTTCGCAAAATTCTAGACTATGATGAAAATGTCAGGGATTTGCTGCTGAAAGACCCGCAGGACGCGGTCGTCATCGAGGAACGGCGCGAGCAGGAACGGATTGTCGGCGAGGAGTTGAAGGCCGCGATTCTGAAGATGCGATACGACGCTTATTGCGATCGCCTCGAGCAGCTCTCGCGACAGTCCCGGCATACGCCGGAAGAATTTGCCGAGTTCTCGGAGCTCAACCGCAAGCGGGCCGACATGAAGCGTCAGCTCGGGCTGTAACGGAGAGGCCGAAATCTTGGGTGGTACAATCAAAAGTTTCTAGCGGTTTGTTTTTTCAAGGGTTTTCCTAGCAAAGGCGAAAGGCGATGCGATGGCAAAGACGACAGGCGGAAATCAGACAACAGGCTCACGCGCTAAAAAGCGCACCGGAAAAGTTACCGAAGCCAAGCTGACTGCGTCCGCCAGAAGAACGTCTGCTGTCAGCGTTGCACCGGCTGCCGGGAAAAAGTCGTCGACCACTGCGGCCGCGCAGACCGCATCGGTTCGGGCGGCGAATGCCGCAGCACCGCCGGCCGCCAGGCGGGCGGGTGTCAGAAGCGCAAGGGAAGCGGCTGCCGTTGAGGTCGATGCGGTAGCGCGCGTGACTCCAGTATCCACGGTTCGACCGGCTGTTGTCCAACAGCCGGGGATCGAGACTACAGCCGGTACGGCGAACTCCATGACGAAAAAGCTGAATGAAGTACCCGTCGATGACGATGCAACCCACACCGAAGAAACCGCTGCCGCCGCACCGGGCAAAACGGAGAAGGTCAAGGCTCGCGACCGTCGTGCAAAGGAAAAAGCGCTGCTGAAGGATGCGTTCGCGTCGTCGCAGCCGGGCACGGTGGAGGAACTTGAAGAGCGTCGCTCCAAGCTGCGGGCGCTGATCAAGCTCGGCAAGGAGCGCGGCTTCCTCACGTACGCTGAAATCAACGATCACCTGCCGGACAACTTCACTGAGACCGAGGCGATCGAAGGCATCATCAGCACGTTCAACGACATGGGCGTCGCGGTCTACGAACAGGCTCCGGACGCTGAAACGCTGCTGCTCAACGACAACGCGCCCGCAGCTTCGTCGGACGATGAAGTCGAAGAGGAAGCCGAGGTCGCGCTGTCCACCGTCGACTCCGAATTTGGCCGCACCACCGATCCCGTGCGTATGTACATGCGCGAAATGGGCACGGTCGAGTTGCTTACGCGTGAAGGCGAAATCGAAATCGCGAAGCGCATCGAAGACGGCCTGAAGCACATGGTGATGGCCATCTCCGCGTGCCCGACCACGATCGCCGACATTCTCGCGATGGCCGAGCGCGTCGCCAACGACGAAGCGCGCATCGACGAACTCGTCGACGGTCTGATCGACGCCGACGCGGAAGACGCCGACGGCTTCTCCGCGCAGGAGGCGGAAGCGATCGAGAATGAAGACGAGGAAGCCGAGGAAGAGGAAGAGCAGGACGAGGAAGAAGACGATGGCACGGCGCAAGCCACCGCCAACGCCGCGCAGCTCGAAGCGCTGCGGCGCGCGTCGCTCGAAAGATTCGCGTCGATCAGCGAATGGTTCGACAAGATGCGTCGCGCGTTCGAGAAGGAAGGCTACAAGTCAAAGTCGTATCTGAAGGCGCAGGAAACCATCCAGAACGAGCTGATGACGATCCGCTTCACCGCGCGTACCGTCGAGCGTCTGTGCGACACGCTGCGCGCGCAGGTGGATGAAGTGCGTCAGGTCGAGCGTCAGATCCTCCATACGGTCGTCGACAAGTGCGGCATGCCGCGCGCGGAATTCATCGCGCGTTTCCCGGGAAGCGAGACGGACCTCGAATGGGCCGACAAGATCGTCGCCGAGGGGCATGTGTATAGCGCGATCCTCACGCGCAACATTCCGGCGATCCGCGAACAGCAGCAGCGTCTGCTCGATCTGCAGGCGCGCGTGGTGCTGCCGCTGAAGGACCTGAAGGAAACCAACCGTCAGATGGCGGCCGGCGAACTGAAGGCGCGCCAGGCGAAGCGCGAGATGACCGAGGCGAACCTGCGTCTCGTGATCTCGATCGCGAAGAAGTACACGAACCGCGGTCTGCAGTTCCTCGACCTGATTCAGGAAGGCAACATCGGCCTGATGAAGGCCGTGGACAAGTTCGAATACCGTCGTGGCTACAAGTTCTCCACTTATGCGACGTGGTGGATTCGCCAGGCCATTACGCGTTCGATCGCCGACCAGGCGCGCACGATCCGGATTCCGGTTCACATGATCGAAACGATCAACAAGATGAACCGCATCTCGCGTCAAATCCTGCAGGAAACTGGTCTCGAGCCGGATCCGGCCACGCTGGCCGAGAAGATGGAAATGCCGGAAGACAAGATCCGCAAGATCATGAAGATCGCGAAGGAGCCGATCTCGATGGAAACGCCGATCGGCGACGACGACGATTCTCATCTGGGCGACTTCATCGAAGATACGAACACGGTCGCCCCGGCGGATGCGGCGTTGCACGCGAGCATGCGCGACGTCGTGAAGGACGTGCTCGATTCGCTGACGCCGCGCGAAGCGAAGGTGTTGCGCATGCGTTTCGGTATTGAAATGAGCACTGATCACACGCTCGAAGAGGTCGGCAAGCAGTTCGACGTGACGCGCGAGCGGATTCGTCAGATCGAGGCGAAGGCGCTGCGCAAGCTGCGTCATCCGAGCCGTTCGGACAAGCTGAAGTCGTTCCTCGAGGGGAATTGACGGCAGCCGCCGCGGCTGGCTGCAAATGATGCGATCAAAGGGCCTCCAAGTCGTTTCGCGAAAGCGAAGCGGTTGCGGAGGCCCCTTTTTCATGTAGTATGTCGGCCAATCGACGAAACGGCCCGGCCTTCACGACCGGGTCTTTTTTCTTGGGCTGGACGCCGTGTTGGTTGCAGGCAGTGGACTCATAATCCACCTCCGAAAGGACATCGTGGGTTCGAACCCCACCCGGCCCACCAAGGTATCGAGAAAAAGGGTCCCGAATTCCGGGACCCTTTTTTGTTTTTGGGCCACCTTGGGGCCCCTCCAGCGCCGTGCGGCGCTCGCACGTTCGGGCGGCTGGAAGCGGGCCCGCCAACCCGTGCATCAAGCGCCGCCTGCGATCGCAGGAATAGCCGTTGCGCGTCCAGCGTTGGGAGATCTTCCCATCCACCTGGATGCCGCCATGCAAACTGATCCAACCATCGATCCCGTCGCGCCTGCCAACCAGCCGCTCGAGGAACCCAACGGCGAGCCGCGTCCGTTGCCCGACACCCCGCCCGACGCCGACCCGCTCGCGCCGGGTTCGTCGCCCGGGGACGAGGAGGCGCTCAGGCGCACCCAGCGCAAGCCATAAGCAGCGGTCGCGCGTAATCAGGGAAACTCCGCGTATAAACGGACACGGCCCCGCCGTTAATTGCATGCGGAAGGCTTGTTGATGCACGCCGTCCGCTTTCAGCACGGGTATGGTCACGCGGCGGGCGGCGCCGCAATTCAACTCCGGGCAATGCCCGTACTGAAGGCTTCTTCGAGTCGCGTGCGCATCTTATTAAGACGCGAGTGATGGTGCTCGCTAAAGCGAGAAGTCAGAAGACCGCCGCAATGGCGGTTTTTTATAGCGATGCTGCCTGGGCGCGCCAGGCCGGGACCGTTGCGCCGCCACGGAGTGGCAGCCATTGATTGCGTCGGCCAATCGAAATTACACGAATATGCCGTTGCAAATGTTTGGCGGTTAATCGCCCCGCTGAAAAAACGATTAATTACCGATCGCGCGAAAAGGACTGCATTAACTCCATTAAGTTCCCCGGCTCGCAAAATAATTCTCAATCGACGCGGAAAGCCATCACTTCAACTATCCGATTACCCAAATAAAGACTGGCTTCTCGTCAATTTGCTCGGACCCGATTACGTCACACGTATTAACGGACTGTTGCAAACGCACAACTTCGAATTTTGGCGCGTTGCCAATTCTTTTGGCCGGAGCTAGCGATCCGGCACTCTCATCTTGCATTAAATGATGGGAAAACAAGAAGTTATCCCCGTCGGCTCTGGCATTGTTGCGGATTTCGAAAAATCCTGTTGCGCGAATCGCCAGCGTCGCTACCAGGGTGTCCCCCTACACTCACGCTTCGCTTCAAGGGTGCCCGGTCGATCCCAACGGTTCGGCCACGCGGGCGGCGGCGGATGCGATGCATCAGCTGCCGAGGCAGGTCCTGCTCCCCGTATAAATTTTTCGAATTGGAGTTTCCATGAAAAAGAGTCTCATCGTCGTTGCGGCGGCCGCATCGTTCGCTTCGGTCGCTCACGCACAAAGCAGCGTGACCCTGTACGGTCTGATCGACGCGGGCCTGACGTACACCAGCAACGTTGCCCATAACTCCAAGTGGGCAGCAGGTAGCGGCGGCATCAACCAGAGCAGGTTCGGCCTGCGTGGCTCGGAAGATCTGGGCGGCGGTCTGAAGGCAATCTTCACGTTGGAAAGCGGCTTCAACGTCAACAACGGCAAGTTCGCCAACAACAACGGCATGTTCAACCGTCAGGCGTTCGTCGGTCTGTCGAGCGCGCAATTCGGTACGGTCACGCTGGGTCGCCAGTACGACGCAGCGCAGGACTACCTCGCACCGCTGACCGCAACGGGCAGCTGGGGCGGCACGTACTTCGCGCACCCGTTCAACAACGACAACCTGAACACCAACGGTGGTCTGGCAGTCAACAACTCGGTCAAGTACTCGAGCGCTAACTACGCTGGCTTGACGTTCGGCGGCACGTACGGCTTCTCGAACCAGGCTGGCGGCTTCGCAAACAACCGTCAGTACAGCCTGGGCGCCGCATACCAGTGGCAAGGCCTGCACCTCGGTGCTGCGTACGCACAGCAGAACAACCCGGCTGCTAACGCGAGCGGCGCATCGGACGGCGTTCTGGCGAACACCGCGGGCGTGCTGCAAGGCAACTTCCGCCAGCGTCAGTTCGGCGCAGCGGGTTCGTACGGTTTCGGCCCGGCGACCGTCGGCGTGGCATGGACGCAATCGCGCATCGACAACCTGGTCGGCGCAGCACCCGGCCAGCGTCAAGGCCATACCAACAACTACGAAGTCAACGGCAAGTACAACGTGACCCCGGCTCTCGGCCTCGGCATCGCGTACACGTTCACCGACGCACGCGGCTACGGCATCAACGCTGACGGTAACGACATGAAGACCCGTTACCACCAGATCGGCGTGCAAGCTGACTACTCGCTGTCGAAGCGCACCGACGTCTACGCTCAGGCTGTGTACCAGCACGCAATGGGTGACGGCGGCGTGGCCTCGATCTACAGCGGCGACAACACGGTTCCGACGTCGTCGTCAAAGAACCAGACCGCTGCTACGGTCGGTCTGCGTCACCGCTTCTAAGCTTCAGCAGAAGCTGCCTGTAGTACGAGAAGGTGCCGTTCGCGGCACCTTTTTTTATGCGCGGCATCCGTGACGCCCGTTTTGCCATGACGAGCGGGAACGATTCAGAAAATCGTCCGCAGACCGAGCGCAACGCCGGTCTGATTGTCGCAGCCCGGCACAGCCCGTCGCCGAGCGCGCCCGGCAGCCACCAGTTCTCGTTGTAGTTGCCGACCGTGAGCGGGTCGTAGGTGTCGCCGAGCAGGTCGAACAGTGGCGTCCAGCGTGTCGCGCCGCTGTTGCTGCACGCGCGCGCTGTTCAAGACCGACCACGCTGTCGAAATCCGCGCAACGCGCAAGGGCGGCGTGCGCGCGGGGTAGCGCTGATCAGTCGTCAAATCCCCACCTTGTGCGCGTTCAGGATCAGTCGTAGGCCGAGCGCGGTCACGGCGCTCGCGGCGATGCGATCGATCCACGCTTTCCAGCGCAGATAGATCTCGCGCGGCCGTTTGCTCGAAAAGCACAGTGCGACGATCGTGTACCAGCCCGCTTCGATCGCGAAGATCGCCGGCGGCAGCGCGAAATAGCACCACACCGGCGGATGCTGCGGCAGTAGCGCGGCGAAGATACTGCCGTAATAGACGGCCGTTTTCGGATTGCTGAGCTGCGTGCTCAGGCCGACCCAGAACGATTTGCGTGGATTGCCGCCGCTGCCGGTTTGCGTCTCGCTGAACGCGAGCGGCTTCGCGGCGCCGCGCCAGATTTTCGATGCCAGATAGACCAGGTAAACGCCGCCGGCCACTTTCAGCGCGACGTAGAGCCATTCGACCGTCGCGAGCAGCGTATAGAGCCCGAGCAGCGCGATGCCGCTAAAAAACACGCCGCCGATCCCCATGCCGAGCGCCGTCGCCAGACCGTCGCCACGCGACAGACCGATCGCGTTGCGCGCGACGATGACGAAACTCGGCCCCGGACTCATCGCGCCTAAAAGCAGCGCGGCGAGAATCGTGAGGATGGCGGTCGAAGCGGGCATGGTCGTGTCTCCTGATGTCGGGCCGATGATGCAAGATGTTCTGGCGAATACCGAGTCTCGCATTCTCCGCCAATCGCGCGGCGGAGGCGACGAATACTCAAACGTTGGAAGTCTCGCAATAAGTGCAATGAAAAAAAGTCCTTTGCTGCGGCCAAAATACATCGAATGCTAGAATGACTTTCCATACGCCGAAGTTCCCTCGCAACAACGAGGCGATCTATCACGCGAAACACGGGCGCGGTTCGAGCCACGTCGATGCTACCAGTAGCCGATTCCCTTGATCCGAGAGCTTCAACTCAGGCGCTTTAATTCAGAATTTGACAGGCATCACTTGCAAATGCGGGTTTTCACGCATTTGCAAGGATCACGTGAATCCGTCGAATTGCTTCCGTTCAAATTGAACTACGCACCTGCCTCGCGTTGCTTTGCGGGTTGCCAATTTGTCTAATGCCAGGGCGGTTTCAAAGGTGAAGCGCAACAGCGGGTTAATGAACGGAAGCTGAAGTTATGGAAGCGGTTGCGAGCATACGTTCGAACACCTCGAATGGCGAATGAAATGCATGCGTAGCACGCGGTCGGCTGTTGAGGCTGTCGGCGATGGCATCGAGTTCGTCCTGGCTGTAGATCGAGAGGTCGGTGCCTTTTGGCAAGTACTGACGCAGCAGCCCGTTGGTGTTCTCACAGGTGCCGCGTTGCCAGGGGCTGTGCGGATCGCAGAAGTACACGCGCACGCCGGTGGCGGCGCTGAGCTCCTGATGGCGGGTCATTTCCTTGCCCTGGTCGTAAGTGAAGCTCTGGCGCAGGGGCGCAGCGATCGAATTCAGCTTCGCAGTGAAGCCGGCCAGGGCCGAGGCGGCGGTGGCGTCGTCCATCTTCGCCAGCAGCACCAGGCGACTGGTGCGCTCAACCAGCACGCCGACGGAAGACTGGTTGCCGGCACCCTTGATAAAGTCGCCTTCCCAATGGCCTGGCATCACCCGGTCATCGACCTCAGGCGGGCGCACATGGATGCTCACCATGTCGGGGATCTGGCCGCGCCGGTCAGTGCCCCGCTTGCGTGACATACGCGTGCTGTGGCCGTGGCGCAGACAGGCGATAAGCTGGCGGCGCAGCTCGCCGCGTGGCTGGGCATAGATGGCGGTGTAGATGGTCTCGTGCGAGACATGCTGGGTCGGATCGTTGGGCCACATGCGCTTGAGGGTACCTGAGATCTGCTGGGGCGACCACTTCCATTCCAGCAGGGTGAGTACCACGCGCCACGACACGCTTTGAGGGTGCAGCTTGGGACACGGGCGCGCAGCCTCGCGTCGGCTCGTGCTGAGCGCCTGCGCTGGTGCAGACGCATAGCCCACGGCAGAACACGTGTTCCTGGTCAGCTCGCGGCTCACGGTTGACGCCGCGCGCCCGAGTGTTCGGGCGATGACCTGAACGCTCGAACCCTGCTGCTTCATGCTTGCAATCGTCATGCGTTCTTCAGGCTGCAGTTGTTGGTAACTTCTTTTTTGCATTGGCACACCTTACACGAGCAAGGTGTTGCACTTCAAATTTGATCGCGCCAAGCAAGAGCTGCGACACCAATACGTTATGAAAGAACGAGAAGGACAACAACGACTGTTCGAACGCGATGAGAACCTGCGCGAGCGCATGATCGCGTGGATCCGCCGACGCATGAACGACCACGACATCACGCTGGAAGCGCTGGCCGAATCGCTCGAAGCCGATGCGAACGCCGTGGCCGCGGTGCTGTATCGCGACGCGTTCGGTAACAAGTGGGACGGTCGCGGCGATAAACCGGCGTGGCTCGCGCGCGCGATTCACGCCGGACAAAGCATCGATCATTTCCGCTGCTGAGCGCGCGCAGGCGCGCCGCGAACCGCCGACGCGAAAAAAAGCCCGCGCAAGGCGGGCTCGATCTTTAGTGCTCGGCGTTTCGCGACAAATCGCGCATCACAGGTCGAAAAACACGGTTTCCTTATCGCCCTGCATGTGGATGTCGAAGCGATACACGTTGGCCGCGCCCGGATCGCGACACGCGATCAGCGTGCCGCGGCGCTCGGCCGGCACCGACGCCAGCACGGCGTCCTGCTCGTTCGCCTGCGCTTCGTCCTCGAAATAGATGCGCGTGAACGTATGCAGCAACATGCCGCGCATCGTCAGGATCACGTTGATGTGCGGCGCTTCGTCGGGGGCCGCGCGGCCCGGCTTCACCGTCTCGACGATAAAGCGCTTGTGCGCGTCCGTACCGGTGCCGACGCGCGCAAAGCCGTGAAAGCCGGTCTTCAGGATGTCCTCGCGCGATTCCGGATAGTGGCCATTCGAGTCGACTTGCGACATCTCGACCATCGCGTCGCCGACCACTTTGCCGTCGCCGTCGAACACCTGACCGACGATCGTGATGTGCTCGCCGGCCGCTTCCCTGTCGGCCAGGACGTGCGTGAACAGGCTCTTGAAGTCGAAGTCGTATTGCTGCGGGCAAAGACCATAGGCGAAGTAGGGGCCAACGGTTTGCGAAGGCGTTTGCTTGAGGGTCGTCATGGCTTAGCGCTCCATCGGGGTTTCGTTCGGGCCGCGCAGCACGATGTCGAAATCGTAGCCGAGCGCGTAGGCCTCTTGCGTAATGTCGAGCGAGAACTTCGAGATCAAACGCTCACGGGCACGCTCGGGTGTGCCCTGAAAGATCGGGTCGAACGCGAGCAGCGGATCGCCGGGGAAGTACATCTGTGTGACGAGACGCGAGCCGAAGTGGTTGCCGAACAGCGAGAAGTGGATGTGCTGCGGACGCCATGCGTTCGGATGGTTGCCCCACGGATACGCGCCCGGCTTGATGGTCATGAAGCGGTAGCGGCCTTCGTTGTCGGTGATGCAGCGGCCCGCGCCGAGGAAGTTCGGGTCGAGCGGCGCGTCGTGCTGGTCGGCCTTGTGCACATAGCGGCCGGCTGCGTTCGCTTGCCAGACTTCCACCAGCGTGTTGCGCACCGGGCGGCCGCCTTCGTCGAGCACGCGACCCGTCACGATGATGCGCTCGCCGAGCGGTTCGCCGTTGCGCACCGCGTTGCGGGTCAGGTCGTTGTCGAGCGGGTCGAGATCGTCGGTGCCGTAGACCGGCACGCGCTGGTCGCGCAGCCGTTCTTTCAGTGGGATCAGCGGACGCGTCGGACCGCGCTTTACCGACGAACCGTACGGCGGATAGACATATTCGGGATGGGACGCGAAATCTCGCGGGGAGAGAATTGAATCTTCCATGAGGTGTCTCCGTTGGAGGAATCGTGGGGATGCGACGTTATGACTCGCACTTTATACAAAGCGTGCGGTTATGAAAAATGACGTTTTTGCCCGTTTCGTATAACCTTCCGTTATGCAACGCAGTCTCGCGGATAGCCGCGTCAAATTCCGTCATCTGCAGTGCTTTCTGGCCGTCGCGCAGTTCGGCAGCGTCCAGCGGGCGGCTGACAGTCTGTCCGTCACGCAGCCGGCGGTGTCGAAGACAGTCGCCGAGCTGGAGGCCATTCTTGGCGTGAAGCTGTTCGAGCGCGGCCGTCACGGTGCGGTGCCGACGCGCGAGGGACAGCTTTTCATGCCGCACGCGAGCGCTTGCGTGAGCGCGCTGCGCCAGGGCGTCGACCTGCTTGCTCGCGCCGAGGGCGCGGCCTCCGCGACGCTCGAAGTCGGCGTGCTGCCGACGGTCGCCGCAGTGCTGATGCCGCCCGTGCTGAGGCAATTCGCGACGCAGTGGCCGCGCGTGATCGTGCGACTCGCGACCGGCGCGAATCCAGAATTACTCGAATGCCTGAAAGCGGGCTCGATCGAATTCGCGATCGGCCGCCTCGCGGACCCCGAGCGGATGGTCGGCCTGAGCTTCGAGCAACTCTTTACCGAGCCGCTGATCGCGGTCGTGCGGGCCGGGCATCCGCTCGCGCAGGGGACGGCCTTGCCGGCCACGTCGCTGGAGGAATTTCCGATCGTGCTGCCGCCCTTCGGCACGCTGATCCGCCAATCGGCCGAGAGCCTTTTGAGCGCGTGGGGCGTGGCGCCGTTGTCGGCGTTCGTCGAGGTGTTGTCGGTATCGACGGGGCGCGCGCTGACGCTCGAAAACGGCGCGGTGTGGTTCGTGCCGCAAAGCGCGGTCGAATACGAACTCGCGCACGGCATGCTGGTGCGCTTGCCGCTGCCGTCTGCGGGTACCGGCGAGCCGGTGGGGCTGATTCGTCGCTCGGATACGCAGCCCTCGGCGGTGGGGCGTGCGTTCATCGAGGCGGTGCGCGAGGTTGCGCGGAGCAGACGGTTGCGAATGCCCCGCGACCCGGTGTAAAAACACGGTGCGAAAGCCGCCGCGGCCCGTTTTTTCCGCGGCACACCGCGCGCACGCCGCGAGCGAGCACAGATCACGCAGCCCATCGCGAACGGCCGGAACGGTTCGCGCCGAACCCCCGGCAACACCGGCCACCGCATCGAAAGACCGTACAAGGAGATTGTCATGCCCAGCGACTTGCCCACTCCAGAGGCCGCACAGTGCGCCGTGTTGGCGCCGGAGCACAATCCGCTCGGCACGGCCGGCCTCGAGTTCGTCGAGTTCGCCGCGCGCGTTCCGCAAGCGCTCGGCGAGACCTTCACGCGGCTCGGCTTCAAGGCGATCGCGCGTCATGTCAGCAAGGACGTGACGCTGTACCGCCAGGGCGAGATGAATTTCCTGATCAACGCGGAGCCCGATTCGTTCGCGTCGCGCTACGCGGAGGAATACGGGGTCGGCATCTGCGCAATCGGCATTCGCGTCGCCGACGCGCAGCGCGCGTTCGAACGCGCGGTGGAACTCGGCGCATGGGAGTTCGAGGGCGAACGCCTCGGTGTGGGGGAACTGCTGATTCCGGCCATTCAAGGCATCGGCGATTCGCACATCTATTTCGTCGATCGTTGGCGCGGGCGAGGCGGTCAGCGCGGCGGCCTCGGTGATATCTCGATCTTCGACATCGACTTCCGCCCCATCGAAATCGACACCGCCGAAGCCGATCTGAATCACGCGGGCAGCGGCCTGATCGCGGTCGATCATCTGACGCAAACCGTGGGCGAAGGCCGCATGCAGGAGTGGATCGACTTCTATCGCGACCTGCTGAATTTTCGCGAGATCCACGAACTGCACGCGAACTGGCATGTGTCGGCGGAATCGCGCGTGATGGTGTCGCCGTGCGGCGCGATCCGCGTGCCGCTGTACGAGGAAGGCACGGGCCGGACCAACCTGATGCACGAGTATTTGCCCGATCATCCGGGCGAAGGCGTGCAGCACATCGCGCTCGCCACCGACGACATCTTCGCGTGCGTCGAGCGTCTGCTCGCGAACGGCGTCGAATTCGTCGAGCCGCCGCCGCGCTACTACGAGCAGCTCGATGCACGTTTGCAGGGCCACGGGCTCGATGTCGAGCGACTGCGGCGCACGCACGTGCTCGTGGATGGCGAGATCGGCGCGGACGGCTTGCCGCTGCTGTTTTTCCAGACCTTCGTGCGCCGCCGCGCCGGCGAGATTTTCTTCGAGATCGTGCAACGCCAGGGACATCATGGCTTCGGCGAAGGCAATCTCGCCGCATTGGCCCAGGCGCGCACGGACAGCTGAACATCGCGCGCAGCCGCAGGCGAGACAGGATCGCTGACGCTTGCGGCTTTCGTCGCGTCACGTCCCCTCGGGCCGCTGCGCCAACTCCGGACAAATCGCGCCGTATGCGGCCGCCTCGCGCAGCAGCCACTCGCGGAAACTCGCGAGCGGTTTGCCGTGACTCAACTCGGTCGGATAGACGAGGTAGTACGCGGCCTCGGCGAGCGCGGGTGTGTCGAACGGAATCACGAGACCGAACTGCCGCAATTGCGTGTCGACGAAAAAGCGCGGTACCAGCGCAATGCCGAGTCCGGCCGCGGCCGCGCTGATCAGCATCGTGTGCAGTTCGTAGCGTACGCCCTGCATCGTGCGGTTGTCGTCGACGCCGAGATTCGCGAACCAGCTCGCCCAGCCGTCGGGTCGCGTCGTCGAATGCAGCAGCGGATAGTGGAGTAATTCGGCGGCGTTGCGGATCGGCCGCTTCAGCAGGCTCGCCGCGCAGACCGGCACCACTTCCTCGCGGAACAGAAAATCCGCCGACGTAGCCGGCCAGGTCGGCTTGCCGTAGTGAATCGCCGCTTCGAAATGCGTGTCGGCGAACGGGAACGTCGCGGTGCGCACGCCCATGTTCACGCGCACCTCAGGGTATTGTTCATTGAACGAGGCCATGCGCGGAATCAGCCATTGCGATGCGAAAGTCGGCAACACCGCGAGCTCCAGATAACCGCCGCCGCTGCCGTGCGCGATGATCGACAGCGTGTCGCGATCGAGGTGTTCGAGCGAGCGTCGCACCTGCGCGCTGTAGACCTTGCCCGCGCGCGTCAGCACCACGCGTTGCTTGACGCGCACGAACAGCCGCACGCCGAGATTGCTTTCGAGCGTATTGATCTGTCGCGACACCGCGCTTTCGGTGAGGAACAGTTCGCGCGCCGCATGCGTGAAGCTCTGGTGCCGCGCAGCGGCTTCGAACGCGAGCAGCGCGCCCATGTTGGGAATCTTGAACTTCCGCACGTTAATTCCAAAAGCGCATCAAGTGTCGATTTTATCTCGCTTTACGGAAACGGAGCGGATTGCGAATAATCTCGCTCATCATGAAGCGCTCGTGTGAGCGCTCAACGTAAAGCCTGGAGAAGCCGGATGCGAAACCTGAAGAATGCGAACGTCGAACAACTATTGCAGAAGCTGCCAGGTCCGGAGAAAACCGCGCGCCTTTTTGCGACGCTGAATCATCCGCAGGTGTTGAACGAGTGGGAAAGCGGCAGCGTCACGCGCGCCGAACTCGCACAGGCGATGAACATGGCGCTGTTCGACGACCTGCTCGCGCGCTCGGAAAACGGCCGCCGCTATACAGAGGAAACCGTCGCCGCCGGCGGCAGCGTGTACTTCGATCATGGTGCGCTGCGCACCGTGCGGTGGCCGCACTGCGGCGCGTTGCCGCCCGGCGAGGCGGCGTTCGCGCGCATCCTGCGGCCGCTCGGCTTTCGGATCAACGGCCGTTATCCGCTCGATCGTCTCGGCATAACCGGCCGCGCATGGACGCATGACGACGCGCCCGACGAGATCGCGCAGTTCTTCGTCAGCGAACTGCATCCGGAGCGTTTTTCGGCGGCGTTCCAGCAGGCGGTGACGAACGTGATCGGTGCATCGCGAGACCCATTGACGCCGCGCGCCCATGGCCTTCTGTGGGAGCTCGAGCGCGACGGCGTGCTGCCGCTCGATGCGGCGCACGAGTTGCTACCGGTGATCGTCGGTGCGTTCGCGCGTCAGCACGACATGCCACACGAAGCCGATTACGACGTATTGTTGAAGGAATCGGCGGAAATGGCATGGATCGCGACCGAAGGTAACGCGTTCAATCACGCGACAGATCGTGTCGCGGACGTCTTCATGCTGTCGGACGAACAGAAGGCGAAGGGTCGGCCGATGAAACCGGAAGTCGAGCATTCGCGCTCCGGGCGCGTGTTCCAGACCGCGTATCGCGCGGACATCGTGCAGCGCGAATTTCGCGCGGCCGACGGCAGCGTCGTCACGCGCGATGTGCCGGGCTCGTTCTACGAATTCATTACGCGCAAGCGCAGTTTCGATCAGGACGCGCGCCGCTGGGAAACGGACCTGCGTTTCGACGCGGGCAACGCACAGGGCATCTTCCGGATGACCGCAAGCCAGGCGGCCTGAGCGCATACGGCGGCGCGGGCGCCGGCATCGCAGACGAGGTGCGCAGTGGGGACGTCATTGTCATTGGATGAAGAGCGGCGGGTTGGCGCGCAGAGTGGCGCCGTGGACGAGCGCGGCACATCGAATGAACCGCGTGTCGCTGCGCCTTTCACCGGCAGCGCCGCGCTATTGCAGGCGCTCGAAAGCGACCTGCGCAAGCATGTGCGCGGCGAAGTGCGCTTTGATCGGGGTTCCAAAGCGTTGTATGCGTCGGATGCGTCGAACTATCGGCAAATCCCGCTCGGTGTCGTGGTACCCGCCGATATCGACGATCTGCTCGCGGCGCTCGCCGCATGCCGGCGCAACGACGTGCCGTTTCTCGCGCGCGGCGGCGGCACGTCGCAGAACGGCCAGTGCGTGAACGTCGCAGTCGTGGCCGACGCGAGCAAGTATGTGAACCGCGTGGTATCGATCGATCCGCTTGCGGGCGTCGCGATCGTCGAGCCGGGCGTCGTATGCGATACCTTGCGCGATGCCGCCGAACAGCACGGCCTCACATTCGCGCCTGATCCCGCCACGCATAGCCGCTGCACGCTCGGCGGCATGATCGCGAACAACTCGTGCGGCGCGCATTCGGTCATGGCCGGCAAGACGGTCGAGAACATCGAGGCGCTTGAAATCGCGACCTTCGACGGCGCGCGTTTCTGGGTCGGTCCGACCTCCGACGAAGAACTCGAACGCATCATCGCGGCGGGTGGCCGTCAAGGCGAAATCTACGCGGCGCTCAAGCAACTGCGCGACACGTACGCGGAACGGATTCGCGCGAAATTTCCACGGATCAAACGGCGTGTGTCGGGCTTCAATCTCGATCAACTGCTGCCGGAAAACGGCTTCAACGTCGCGCGTGCGCTGGTTGGCAGCGAAGGCACTTGCGCGGTCACGTTGCAGGCGAAAGTCCGTCTCGTGAAGAGTCCGGCGAAACGCGCGATCGTCGTGGTCGGCTTCAATAACATCTATACGGCGGCGGACGCCGTGCCGCATTTCATGCGCTGCGGGCCGATTGCGATCGAGGGACTCGACCGCGCGATCATTCGCGGCTTGCAGGCGCGCGGCCTGAAGAAGGAGGAGATCGCACTGCTGCCCGAAGGCGATGCGTGGGTCGTGCTCGAATTCGGCGCGGATACGCAGGACGAGGTGCTGCAACAGGCACGCGACGCTGCCGCGTATTTTCAGTCGGGCGCGGCGGGGCCGGAGATATCGACGATGCTCGTCGATGATCGCGCATTGCAGGCAAAGGTATGGTCGATTCGCGAGACGGGCGCGTCGGCGGTCGCGTTGTCGGTGGATCGCGACAAGCCCGATCCGGTGGTCGGCTGGGAAGACGCCGCGGTCGATCCGCTGCGGCTCGGCGATTATCTGCGCGCGTTTCAGGCGCTCGTCGATCGCCATGGCTACGAGACGAGCCTGTACGGCCATTTCGGAGACGGCTGCGTGCACGCGCGCATTACATTCGATCTGCGCAGCGCCGAAGGTATCGCGACGTGGCGCGGGTTCCTGCGCGAAGCGGCGGAACTGGTGGTCGAGTTCGGCGGCTCGCTGTCGGGCGAACACGGCGATGGCCAGGCGAAGGCCGAGTTTCTGCCGATCATGTATGGCCCCGAGCTGATGCAGGCGATGGAGCAATTCAAGGCGATCTGGGACCCGGCGAATCGCCTGAACCCGGGCAAGGTCGTGCATGCATACCGCGCCGATGAAAACCTGCGCATGGGGTCCGCGTACAAGCCGGTAACGCTGCATACGAGGCTCGCGTTCGCGAGCCAGGAAGGCGACGGTTTCCAGCGCGCGATCGAACGCTGCATCGGCATGGGCAAATGCCGCTCGCTCGAAGGCGGGACAATGTGTCCGAGCTATCGCGGCACGCGCGAGGAAAAGTACTCGACGCGCGGGCGCGCGCGTCTGTTCTGGGAAATGCTGCAGGGCGACCTGATCGCCGATGGCTGGGACAGCCGGGAAGTGAAAGAAGCGCTCGATACCTGCCTCGCGTGCAAGGGCTGCAAGTCCGATTGCCCGACGCATACCGACATGGCGTCGTACAAGGCGGAATTCCTTTCTCACTACTATGAAAATCATCGACGGCCGCGTCAGGCACTGTTGATGGGGCGGATCGGCGAATGGGCGCCGTGGGCCGCGCGTTTTCCGCGCGCGACGAACTTTCTGACGACGGCGCCCGGTTTGTCCGCGCTCGGCAAATGGATCGCGGGTGTGGCGCAGACGCGTGCATTGCCGCAGTTTGCCGCTGCAACTTATAGACAGAGCGCACCGTCGCAAGCATCGGCGATTCACGCGCGCGGTGGCGACGCAAAGAAGGTGATTCTGTGGGTCGACACGTTCAACGACCACTTCAAGCCCGAGATCGCGCAGGCCGCCGCTGATGTGCTGACGCAACTCGGCTGGCAAGTCGCGCTGCCGAACAGGCGTTTGTGTTGCGGGCGTCCGCTGTACGACTTCGGCCTGCTCGAACGCGCGCGCGAACTGCTCACGCATATCGTCGACGATCTCGCGGCCGACATCGCCGCCGGCGTGCCGCTCGTCGGTCTGGAGCCCGGCTGTCTATCGGTCTTCAAGGACGAGTTGCTGAAGCAACTGCCCGACCATGCGTTGGCGAAGAAGCTTTCCGCGCAAACGTATCTGTTCGCCGATTTCGTCGCCCGTCAGCCGTTCGAGTGGCCGACGCTCGACGCCGAGGTGATCGTGCATGGTCATTGTCATCAGAAGGCGCTGTTCGGCATGCAGGGCGATGCGGCGTTGCTGAACAAGCTCGGCGTCAAATGGAAACTGCTCGATACCGGTTGCTGCGGGATGGCGGGGTCGTTCGGCTTCAACGTCGAGCATCACGCGTTATCGGAAAAAATCGGCGAGGACAAGCTGTTTCCGGCGGTGCGCGACGCTATGGCGGCGAATGCGGAAACCATCGTGCTGACCAACGGCTTCAGTTGCCGCGAGCAGATCGCGCACGGCACCGGGCAGCACGCACTGCATATCGCGCAATTCGCACAACGGGCGCTGGCGGCGCGCTGAGTATGTGCGCCGAGTATGCGCGCCGAGTGTGCGTGCATCCGGCAGCGCGTTATTTCCTGGTCGAATCGTTCGCGGGCGGCGGCGTGTGCGGAAGGTCCGCGTTGGTCGCCATCCACAACACTTCGGCGTCTTCGTCGCTGGTCGACACCGCCGCGTGGCCTGTGCGGCTGTCGAAGTAGAGGCTGTCGCCCGCGTTCAGATGCGTCGGTGCATACAGTTCCGAATAGAGGCACACGCTGCCACTGATCACGTAGAGAAACTCCTCGCCTTCATGGCGGCCCCAGTCGTCGAATGCGTCGAGCGTGTGCGCCGAGATGCGGATGCGAAACGGCAGCATCGCCTTGTGCGCGAGGTCGGTGGCGAGCAGTTCCATCTGATAGCCGCGATACGCGTGGCGCTGGCCTTCGTTCTTGCGCGTCAGCGCGCGCCGGCCGCTTGCGCTGACTTTCGGCGTCGAGCCGAACAGTTCGCCGATTTCGATCTTCAGGCCCAACACGATTTTTTGCAGCACGTCGAAAGTGGGGGACATCAGGCCGTTTTCGACTTTCGACAGCGTCGAGCGGGACACGCCGCACAGGCGGCTCGCGGTTTCGAGCGTCAGATCCTGCGCCTGACGGGCGGCGCGCACGCGCCGCCCGAGGTCGGTGGAGGATGTATCGGCGGATTTGGTGAGGTGGGTGTCCATGAGGCTTGCCGCTGGTCGGGAATGCGCTTGATCGGGCGAATGGCGTTTCCGATCATAACATTCGGCGTGGCGGGTGCCTTTGCGCGCACCTTCAGAGGTTCGCGCGCTTTTCTCATCGGAAACGCCGGGGGATTCCGGCGAACTCGACCCGGCGGGCGAACGCCTGGATGCGCAGCCTGCGAAGCGCCTATCCGACGGCCGCGACGCAATCGATCTCGATGTCGAAATGCCCCGGCCACGCGGGCACGTTGACGAAAATGCGCGCCGGCGGATCGACCGGAAAATAGCGCTGGTAGACCGCGTTGACCGCGGCGAATTTCTCGACCGACGTGCAATAGACGTTGCACTTCAGCACGTGATCGAGCGACGAGCCGGCTGTTTCCAGACACAGCTTCATCTGCTCGAGCACGAGTTCGGTCTGCCGTTCGATTGGCGCGTCGATCACTTCTCCGGTTTCGGGATCGAATGGCGGAAGACCCGACACGTAGACCGTATCGCCGTGACGCGTGACGGCGCAGGCCGGCGCTTTCAATTTTTCGAGGTACGTGGACAACGGTTCGACGCGGATGATTTCGCGAGCCATGGCGATCTCCTGCTATAGAGGTTTGCGCGGCGGGGAGGAACCTGCGCAGTTCAGGGCGTTCGGGCGCTTCACGCGTTGCGATCGAAAAGTTGATTGAGCTGCTTGGCCGCCGTCGCGCCGGTGAAGTCGAAGCGGCCATCGGCCAGCGCCTGAGCGGCCTGCATGAAGCCGCCCCACGCCGCGCGCGCGAGCGCGCCGCCGACGCTGATCCGCCGCACGCCGAGCGCGGCCACGTCCTGCAACGTCAGAGCCGATGTCGAGCCGATCAGCAGATTGACGGGCTTCGGCGCGACTGCCGCGACCACCGCTTCGATCTGCTCGCGCGTCTGGATGCCGGGCGCGTACAGGCAGTCGGCGCCCGCCGCCGCATAGGCCTTCAGACGCGCGATGGCATCGTCGAGATCGGGCTTGCCGGCGAAGAAATTCTCCGCGCGGCCAATCAGCAGCGTGTCACCGCCGGTCCGGTCGATCGCGCGGCGCGCCGCGCTGAGCCGCTGCACGGCGACGTCGACTGCAAAGAGCGGCGCGGCAGCGTCGCCGGTCGAATCCTCGATCGACAGACCCGCGACGCCTGTTTCCACCGCGAGCGTCACGCTTTCGGCCACTTCTTCCGGATCGCGGCCGAAGCCGTTTTCAAAGTCGGCATTGACTGGCAGATCGGTCGCATCGACGATCGCGCGCAGGTGCGTGAGGATCGTTTCGCGCGGCAGCGTGTTGTCCGCATGCCCGGTCGACCACGCAAAACCGGAACTCGTGGTGGCGAGTGCCTTGAAGCCAAGCGTGCGCAGATAACGGGCGCTGCCCACGTCCCATGGATTGGGCAGCACGAAACAGCCGGACGAGTGCAGTGCGCGGAAAGCGGCGCGTTTTTCAGCGGCGGTGCGGGGCATCGCATTTCTCCTTGGAGTGAGGGAGCGTGGCTCCCTCGTTGAGGGGAACACGTCGGGTCAATTGATGCACAGGGAAATCGGCATTCACCACGGGAAAGTCTATGTCCGTATCGAGTGGGATTGTTGATGAAATGGGTGGCGACTTTCGCGGACGCTTCGAATAATTCAAGGGTTGGCTTACCGAAAGGAGGCAAGAAATGAACATCACGACGCAGATGCGCGCGATCACCGCCGCGTTGCTGCTCACGCTCGTTGGCTGTGCCACGGACGGCGGCAATGGCGGCGCGCAAACCCATCTCAGTGCAACGCAATGCCGTGATCTGACCGACCTTAGGAACAAGGCACCGGCTACGCACGAGCGGAGCATGAGCGAACTGGCGGCGCTGCAGCAAGCGGGTTATCACCCTGAACGGCGCTTTGATCCTGACTATCCGGCGAGTCTTGAGCGCGCGCAGCGTCAGGTCGAGATCTGGTACCAGGCAGAATGCCCGCAGGCGCGCTCTGGCTGATTCAGCAGTGGCGCCGCAATGCCAACGAGTCACGACTGAATTCGCGGTGCGTTCTTGAAGACCGCAGAAATGCAAAAGCGAGCGCATGCCTCGAAAGCATGGCTCGCTTCATATCAGATCGAAACGGCGAAAACCGCGCAGGCGAAAAAGGTTCTTAACTCACTTATCTTGCCTCGCCAGCGCTGCTTGCTATACGTTCGCCAGTCTTCACTGACCGTCCGGATTGACCCACATCGGATGATGGCCCGCTTGCGACGATCCGCCCATCGACGATCCATATCCCGACGTGTCGCCCTGGCCTTTCGCGTTCATCGCGGAGACGCGCGCCTCGGCCGCCTGAATGTCCGCTGGATACTGGGCATCGAGCGCGGTGGCCGGGTTATAGCCCGCCTGTTCGAGCTGCTGCATCTCCGCCTTGACTTCGGCGCGCGTGATCGGCTGTTGCGATTGTGCGAACGACGCGACCGGCGCGGCGATCGCCGTCGCCAGCGCAACTGCCTGGATAAGCGATTTCATGGTGTTTCCCTCCGTAGTTTTCTATCCAGCACCGCAGCATCACCGGTGCCATAAACGAAGTTTAGAAGGGGGCGCACTCGGGGAAAACCATTACCCGGTTAATTCAGTATTGTCGAGAACGGGCAGTCGGCGAGCTGTAATGTCGCCGTCGCGGTTTTCGTAAAACAATGGAAAAGCGCACGTAAATCCAGTCACACACCTTTGCGCACGTCGACGCGATATGTCGTGATTTGCCGGTAAGTATCGCCGGGTCGCACGATCACTTCGTCCTGTCCGGCCATATTGACCTCGTTCGGAAAACCGCCCGCCTCGAGGCACAAACCGGCGTGCCGTTGATAGCGAATGCCGCCGCGTCCCGGGTTGCCGTTCAACGCGTTGCCTGTGTAGAACTGCAGACCCCGCTGGTCGGTTGCGACGGTCAGTTCGCGTCCGCTGCCCGGATCGTACGCGCAGGCTACTTCGCGCAACGGCGGCGCATCGCCGTCTTTGCCGTTGATCGCGTCTGGCCGTGCCTCGCGCAGCACGTAGCAATGATCGAAGCCGCCGGCGCGCGCGAGCTGCGCATGCGGCCAGTCGAGCCGTCCGCCGATCGGCGCGCTCTGCCGGAAATCGAATGCATTGCCCGCGACGTCGGCGAGCTTGCACGGAATCATTGTTGCGTCGACTTCGAAAAAGCGCTCGGCGTCGATCGACAGCACGTGGCCACGAATGTCGGTGCCCGCGCGCCCGGTCAGGTTGAAGTACGGATGGCTCGTCAGATTGAGCGGCGTCGGCGCGTCGGTGATCGCTTCGTATCCGATCGTCAGCGTGCCGTCGTCGTCGAGCGAATAGCGCACTTGCACCGTCACGTTGCCCGGAAAACCGGCATCGCCTTCGGGCGATTCGAGCCGCATCAGCAACGCGCCGTCGTCCTCGGCGACGTCCCACAACACGCGATGAAAACCGACCGTGCCGCCATGCAGCAGATTCGGACCTTCGTTGCGATCGAGCGTGTACTCGATGCCGTCGAGCAAGAAGCGCGCGCCCGCAATGCGATTCGCCCAGCGGCCGATCAGTCCGCCCATGTAGGTCGAAGCAGCCACGTATTCGGCGGGCGTGTCGTGACCGAGCAGAATATCGCCGAGACGGCCGGCACGATCCGGCGCGTGCCACGACACCAGCGTCGCGCCGAGGTCGCTGATGGCGACCTTCATGCCGTGCGCGTTGCGCAGCGTATAGAGCCGCACGCGATCGCCGCCCTGCAGCGTGCCCCACGGCTCGGAAGAAAGTTGTGCGATGCTGATCATGTGGTCAGTGCGAAGAAAAAATAGAAAAGCTTCCTCAGCCAGCGGTTTGGGTCTTCGGGCCCGCGCGCTGCTGGTATTCGCGCGGCGTGCAGCCGAGTTCGCGGCGAAATACCGCGTACATGTATTGCAGCGACGTGAAGCCGCAACGAATCGCGACTTCCGCGCTCGACGCATCGCGTTTCGCGAGCAGCGACTTCGCGACGTCGAGCTTGTGGCGCAGGATCTCCTGATGCACGGTGCACTGACGCTCGCGCCGGAAATACTCTTCGAGCGACGAACGCGACACGCCCACATAGTCGGCCACCTGCTCGGTCCGAATGCCCTGGCACGCGTACTGGCGAATGAAATGGCGCGCGCGCATCACGTAGGGACTCGCAAGCGGCTGATGTCGCGTCGATTCGAGCACGTTGATGCCGACCGGCGGCACCAGAATGCGACGACCCGGAAAACGCGCGCCGTGCAGCATCTGATGCAGGATGTGCGCGGCGGTGCGGCCCATTTCCTCGGTGCCCTGAATCACCGACGACAGCGGAATGCGCGTCAGCGTACGCGTGAGCGGATCGTTGTCGATGCCGATGATCGCGACTTCCTCGGGCACCGGAATGCCCGCGATCAGACATGCCTGCAGCAAATGCCGTGCACGCGCGTCGGTCACTGCGATGATGCCGACCGGTTTCGGCAATTGCCGAAGCCATGCGGTGAGCTGTTCGATGGCCTGGTTCCACGACGGCGCGCTGGTCGACAGACCGCGATAGATCTCGGTATCGATCTGCGCCGCGCTGCGACCGTCCGCGCTGCGCAGATGCGCGAATGCGAGCTCGCGCTGTTGCGCCCAACGGTTTTCCTGCGCCTGCGGCAGGCTGTACAGCGCGAAGTTTTCGAGGCCCGCGCCGATCAGATGCGTGTACGCGAGCGACACGAGCTTGCTGTTGTCGGTCGCGATATAGGGTAAATCCGGGGGGTATTGCGTCGGATCCTCGTACGACGAACCGACGGCGACCACCGGCAGCGGACAGTCGCGCAGGGCCTCGTCGACGGCGGGGTCGTCAAAGTCCGCGATGATGCCGTCGCCGTCGAAGCGCTGGATACCCGCGAGCCGGCAGCGAAAGTCTTCTTCGAGGAACAGATCCCATGCGACGCGGGTCGATAGCAGGTAGTTGCCGATGCCGGTGATGATCTCGCGATCGTAGACCTTGTTCGCGTTGAACAGCAGCGCGATCCGATGGGTCGTCTGAGGTGCTTGTGGACGGGTCATGGCGGTAAGCGGCGTGTGGATCGATACACCACGCGCCTTTGTCTCCGTTGTGTCGGGTGCCAAGAAGCAGCCCCCGTTTTTAAGCGTCTGGTTATTCTAGGCGCCGAATCGCGTGACGGCAGTATACAAACGCGCGGGCGGTAAGAAACATCAAGCGCGCTGCGAAATATCGCAATTGCCGACACATCGTGCAAGCGGCAGCATGGCGTCACCTCGTCGGCCAGCAAGGCCACGCCGCGCGGGTTGCAATGCAGCATACATTGGAGACGCCGATGTCCTACTTCGAACACATTCCCGAGATCCGTTATGAAGGCCCGCAATCGGACAACCCGCTTGCGTACCGTCACTACGACAAAACGAGGCAGGTACTCGGCAAGACGCTCGAGGACCATCTGCGGATCGCCGTGTGCTACTGGCATACGTTCGTGTGGCCCGGTGTCGATATCTTCGGCCAGGGCACGTTCCGCCGGCCGTGGCAGCAACCCGGCGACGCCATGGAGCGAGCGCTTCAGAAGGCCGACGCCGCATTCGAATTCTTCTCGAAACTCGGCACGCCGTACTACACGTTCCACGATACCGACGTCGCGCCCGAAGGCGCGAGCGTGAAGGAATACAGCGAGAACTTCCTGCGCGTGTCCGACTACCTCGCGCGCAAGCAGCAGGATACCGGCGTCAAGCTGTTGTGGGGCACCGCGAATCTGTTTTCGCATCCGCGTTACGCGGCCGGCGCCGCGACCAATCCGAATCCTGAGGTTTTCGCCTTTGCCGCGACCCAGGTGCGTCATGCGCTCGACGCGACGCTGCGCCTCGGCGGCGAAAACTACGTGTTGTGGGGCGGCCGCGAAGGCTACGACACACTGCTCAACACCGACCTCGTGCGCGAGCGCGAGCAGTTTGCGCGCTTCCTGCACATGGTGGTCGAGCACAAGCACCAGATCGGTTTCAAGGGCGCGCTGCTGATCGAGCCGAAGCCGCAGGAGCCGACCAAGCATCAATATGACTACGACGTCGCCACCGTGCACGGCTTCCTGCTGCAGCACGGCCTCGACAAGGAGATTCGCGTCAACATCGAGGCGAATCACGCGACGCTCGCGGGCCACTCGTTCCATCACGAGATTGCGACCGCGTTTGCGCTCGGCATCTTCGGTAGCGTCGATGCGAATCGCGGCGATCCGCAAAATGGTTGGGATACCGACCAATTTCCCAACAGCGTCGAGGAACTGACGCTGGCCTTCTACGAGATCCTGCGCCACGGCGGCTTCACGAGCGGCGGCATGAACTTCGATGCGAAGCTGCGGCGCCAGAGCGTCGATGCGGAAGACCTGTTTTATGGCCACATCGGCGCGATCGACAACCTCGCGCTCGGCCTCGAACGCGCGGCGGTGCTGGTGGAAAACCAGCGTCTCGAGCAGTTCAAGCGGCAACGCTACGCGGGCTGGGATGGCGAGTTAGGCCACAAGATCCTGTCCGGCGACTATTCGCTGTCGACGCTCGCGGCGGACACGCTGGCGCGCGATCTGAATCCGCGGCATGTGAGCGGGCAGCAGGAGCAGATGGAAAACATCGTGAATCAGGCGATTTATAGCGGACTTTGAATACAGATCGCGCGGCCACACGGATCGCGCGCACCAGCAAGCTGTGGGTTGTCGCTTGTCCGAGTCTGCGGCTCGCAGCGCAGACCGATACGTCCGGTATTCCCGGCTATCACAACACAAAGGAGACAGAAATGAAATTCGCCATGCGTCGTAACGTACTGAGTTCGCTGTTGTGCGGAGCGGTACTCGCCAGCCTGTCGCTCGCCGCGCCGCTCGCGCACGCCAGCAAGGATCATCCGGAAATCGGCTTCTGTATTGACGATCTGCGCGTCGAGCGCTGGTCGCGCGATCGCGACTATTTCGTCGCCGCGGCGGAAAAGCTCGGCGCGAAGGTGTCCGTGCAATCGGCCGATGCGAGCGAAGAGCGTCAGATCTCGCAGATCGAAAACCTGATCTCGCGCGGCGTCGACGTGATCGTGATCGTGCCGTTCAACTCGAAGACGCTCGGCAACGCGGTGGCCGAAGCGAGGAAAGCGGGCATCAAGGTGGTGTCGTATGACCGGCTGATCCTCGACGCCGATATCGACGCCTACATCTCGTTCGACAACCAGAAGGTCGGCGAGATGCAGGCGCAAGGCGTCTACGACGTGCGGCCGAAGGGCAACTACTTCCTGCTCGGCGGCGCCCCGACCGACAACAACGCGAAGATGCTGCGCCAGGGCCAGTTGAAGGTGCTGCAGCCGGCGATCGACAAGGGTGACATCAAGATGGTCGGCCAGCAGTGGGTGCCGGAGTGGAGCGCATCGACCGCGCTGCGCATCATGGAAGACGCGCTGACCGCGAACAACAACAAGATCGACGCAGTCGTCGCGTCGAATGACGGCACCGCTGGCGGCGCGATCCAGGCGCTCGCCGCGCAAGGCCTCGCGGGCAAGGTACCGATCTCGGGTCAGGACGCCGACCTCGCTGCCGTCAAACGCGTGGCGGCCGGCACGCAGACGATGACGGTCTACAAGCCGCTGAAGCTGATCGCCGGCGAAGCGGCGAAGCTGTCGGTCGCGCTCGCCAAGGGCGAGAAGCCGGCCTTCAATGCGCAATACGATAACGGCAAGAAGAAAGTCGATACGGTGTTGCTGCAGCCGACCAAGCTGACGAAGGCCAACCTCGACCTCGTCGTGAAGGACGGCTTCTACACGCAGGAACAGCTCGCGAGCAAATAAAACGGAGAAGGGCGCGATGTGAACGCCACGCTCCCGGGTCATCGCGCCCCGGAGCGTGGTCGAACATCGGCCCACCTTGCAGCGAGGCATACCGAATGACGCAATCTCTTCTGACGATGCGCGGCATCGTCAAAGCTTTTTCCGGCGTAAAGGCGCTCGACGGCATCGATCTGAGCGTATCGCCGGGCGAATGCGTGGGCCTGTGCGGCGAAAACGGCGCGGGCAAATCGACGCTGATGAAGGTGCTGTCCGGCGTATATCCGCACGGCACCTGGGACGGCGAAATAACTTGGGAAGGCCAGCCGCTGAAGGCCGCGAGCGTACGCGACACCGAACGCGCGGGCATCATCATCATTCACCAGGAACTGATGCTCGTGCCGGAGCTGTCGGTCGCGGAAAACATCTTTCTCGGCAACGAAATCACGCTGCCCGGCGGGCGCATGAACTACGCGGCGATGTATCAGCGCGCCGACGAACTGTTGCGCGAACTCGGCATCAGCGGCATCAACGCCGCGCAGCCCGTGATGAACTACGGCGGCGGCCATCAGCAACTGATCGAGATCGCGAAGGCACTGAACAAACGCGCGAAGCTGTTGATTCTCGACGAACCGTCGTCGTCGCTGACCGCCTCCGAAATCGCGATTCTGCTCGACATCGTGCGCGATCTGAAGCGGCGCGGCATTGCCTGCGTGTACATCTCGCACAAGCTCGACGAAGTCGCGGCAGTCTGCGACACGATCAGCGTGATTCGCGACGGCCGCCATGTCGCGACCGAGCCGATGCAGGCACTGACGACCGAGCGGATCATCTCGCTGATGGTCGGCCGCGAGATCAAGAACCTGTTTCCGCGCGAGCCGCATCCGATCGGCGACGTGATCTTCGAAGCGCGCAACGTGACCTGTTTCGACGTGACGAATCCGCGCCGCAAGCGCGTGGACGACGTGTCGTTCTCGTTGCGGCGCGGCGAAATTCTCGGCGTTGCGGGGCTCGTCGGCGCGGGCCGCACCGAGTTGATGCAGGCGATCTTCGGCGCGTATGCGGGCGTCAGCGAGGCGAGCGTCGTGCTCGAGCGCAAGCCACTGAAAATTCGCGCGCCGATCGACGCGATTCGTGCCGGTATCGCGATGGTGCCCGAGGACCGCAAACGCCACGGCATCGTGCCGGGCATGAGCGTCGGTCATAACATCACGCTTGCGGTGTTGCAGCGTTTCGCCTCGGGCGGACGCATCGATTCCGCAGCCGAGCTCGACACGATTCAGACGGAAATGAAGCGGCTTTCGGTGCGCGCGGCGAATCCAATGCTATCGATTGCAAGTCTGTCGGGCGGCAATCAGCAAAAGGCCGTACTCACGCGCATGCTGCTGACCAACCCGACGGTGCTGATCCTCGACGAACCGACGCGCGGCGTCGACGTCGGCGCCAAATACGAGATCTACAAGCTGATCTTCCAACTGGCGCAGCGCGGCATGTCGATCGTGATGGTGTCGTCCGAGTTGCCGGAAGTGCTCGGCATCAGCGACCGTGTGCTCGTGATCGGCGAGGGCGAGTTGCGCGGCGACTTCGTCAACGACGGTCTCACGCAGGAAGACATTCTCGGCGCCGCGATCCGCCCCGTGCATCTATCTTCGAACCCAACCGCAGCGAGTGCCGCATGACTCCCGAAGTAACTTCCCAACGCACCGACAACGCCGCGCCGCGAGGCGCCTTCGCCGGCACGCAACGGATCCAGCAACTATTCGCGCGCTACAAGATTCTCGCGCTGCTGATCGCCGTCGCCGTGATCTGGATTTTCTTTTCGGCGCTGACGCACGGCGCGTTCGTCACGCCGCGCAATCTGTCGAATCTGCTGCGGCAGATGTCGATTACCGGCATGCTCGCGTGCGGCATGGTGTTCGTGATCATCGCCGGTGAAATCGATCTGTCGGTCGGTTCGCTGCTTGGTTTGCTCGGCGGCGTCGCGGCGATTCTCGACGTGAACCGGCACTGGCCGATCGGCGTGACGATTCCGGTCGTGTTGCTGCTTGGCATCGCGGTCGGGATGTTCAACGGCTGGTGGTCAACCTATCGGCGCGTGCCGTCGTTTATCGTCGGGCTCGGCGGCATGCTCGCGTATCGCGGCATTCTGCTCGGCATTACCGGCGGGTCGACGATCGCGCCGGTGTCGGACAGCTTCGTGTTCGTCGGCCAGGGCTATCTGCCGCGGTTCGCCGGCGACACGCTCGCCGTCGTGCTGTTCCTGCTGCTGGCATTCTTGACGATCCGCCAGCGCGCGAATCGGCAGCGTTATCAGCTGCGCGTCGTGCCGCTCTGGCAGGACGTCGCGAAGGTAATCGGCGCGGGCGCGATTCTCGCCGGCTTCATCGCGATGCTCGACAATTACGGCGGCATTCCGGTGCCGGTGTTGCTGCTGCTCGCGCTGCTCGGCATCTTCACATGGATCGCGACGCAGACCGTGTTCGGACGCCGCATCTACGCGGTCGGCTCGAACCTCGAAGCGACGCGGCTCTCGGGCGTCAACACCGACCGCGTGAAGCTCGCGATCTTCGCGCTGATGGGGCTGATGTGCGCGTTCGCCGGCATCGTCAACACCGCGCGGCTCGCGGCCGGTTCGCCGTCGGCGGGGTCGATGGGCGAACTCGACGCGATCGCCGCGTGCTTCATCGGCGGCACCTCGATGCGCGGCGGCTCCGGCACCGTGTACGGCGCGCTGATCGGCGCGCTCGTGATGGCGAGCCTCGACAATGGCATGTCGATGCTCGACGTCGACGCGTACTGGCAGATGATCGTGAAGGGCGGCATCCTCGTGCTGGCCGTATGGATCGACGTGGTGTCGGGTTCGAACCGCCGTTGATCCGGTCGCGTCATCGATTCAAGCGCGAGTTTGCGGTGTGCAGGCGGTTAGTCACGCTCGCACACCGTCGCCCGCGCGATCGCAGTTAATGAAACGCCCCACGACTTTCCCCCGCCGCTTTCGATCCCCGCCTTTGCGCGCCGCACGGCCGCTTCAGGCTCACGCGCGCATTTAACTCTCACGCTCGCCGATTCGTCTTATTACTATTCGCAGACAAAGACGGGTGCATCGGCGCTGTCGCCACTTTCCTGTCATCGAGCCAGCCGAGCGAGCCATGCCATGTTGACGCGCAGAACTTTCCTGCTGGGCGGCGCTACTGCGTTGGGCGGGCTGCTCGTCGGCTGGGCCGTGTTGCCGCCGCGACAGCGCTTGGTGACGTCGACACCGCTGCCGACGCAAGGCTCGCAGGTCGCGCTAAACGGCTGGATCAAAATCGACGCCGACAACCGCGTGACGATCATGATGCCCAAGGCCGAGATGGGGCAGGGCATCCATACCGGGCTCGCGATGGTGCTCGCCGAGGAGCTCGACGCCGACTGGTCGCAAGTGCAGGTCGAAGAGGCGCCGATCGACCGGATCTACAACGCGGTGCAGGGCATCGTCGACGAACTGCCGTTTCGCCCCGACGACGACAGCTACGTCCGGCGCGCCACCATATGGATCACGAGCAAGGCGGTGCGTGAGATCGGCACGATGATGACAGGCGGCTCATCGAGCATGAACGATCTGTGGACGCCGATGCGCGAGGCCGGCGCGTCGGCGCGCGTGATGCTGATCGGGGCGGCGGCCGGGCGCTGGGATGTGCCGGTCCGCGAATGCCGTGCGGAAAAGGGCTACGTGCTGCACCCCTCGGGGCACAAGGCGACGTTCGGTGAGTTGTCGTCGATGGCTGCGCGCCAACCGCTGCCGCGCAGCGTCGTCCTGAAGCAGGCCGCCCACTTCAAGCTGATCGGCCAGCCCATGCGGCGTATTGAAGCCGCGTCGAAAATCGATGGCGCGGCGCGCTTTGGGATCGACGTGCTGCCCAACGGTCTGCTCTATGCGAGCGTCGTGATGTGCCCGACGCTCGGCGGTACGGTCGCGCATTTCGACGCGACGCCTGCGCAAAAGATGCCGGGCTTCGTCAAGGCGCTCGCCGTGCCGCCGTATGCGGGCGGCACCGGCGGCGTGGCCGTGATCGCGGACAACGCGTTTCGCGCGATGACCGCGGTCGAGGCGATCGACGTGAGCTGGCATGACGGCGCGGCCGCGAAGGTGTCGAGCGCGGAGGTGGAGCGCCGCCTCGTCGCCGCGCTCGACGATAGCGACGGTCATGTGTATTTCCACATCGGCAACGTCGACAACGCGATGACTCGCGCGGCGCGCAGGATCGAAGCGGTGTATCACGCGCCGTACCTCGCGCATGGCGCGGTCGAGCCGCTGAACTGCACGGTGCAGGTCGCGGACGGCGCGGCGACCGTGTGGGTGTCGACGCAAATGCCGGCACTCGCGCGACAGCATGCGGCGAAAGCGCTCGGCATCGACGCCGATCTCGTCGATGTGCAGACGCAGTTGCTGGGCGGCGCGTTCGGGCGGCGCCTCGAACTCGATTTCATCGCGCAGGCCGCGGCGATCGCGCGCGAAGCCGATGGCCGTCCGGTGCAAACCATCTGGTCGCGCGCGCAGGACTTCACGCACGACTTCTACCGGCCTGCGTGTGCGGCATGGCTTCAGGCCGGCTTCGACGAGCACGGCAAGCTGGTGGCGTGGCATGCGAAGTCGGCGGGCCAGGCGATCGTGCCAGATGCGCTCGCGCGTTACTACGGCGTGCCGCACATCCCCATCGACAAGACCACCTGCGAAGGCGCGTTCGATCAGCCGTACGAGTGGCCGGCCGCGCGCGTGTCGCACAAGATCGTCGACTTGCCGGTGCCGGTCGGCTTCTGGCGCTCGGTCGGCCACTCGCATCAGGCCTTCTTCACCGAGAGCTTCACCGATGAAGCCGCGGCGGCAGCCGGCCAGGACCCGATCGCGTTTCGCGCGATGCTGCTCGCGCAGCATCCTCGTCATCTGGCGGTCCTCAAGCGTGTCGAGGCAATCTCGGAGTGGGGACGTCCGCTCAAACCCGCCGCCGATGGCGCGCGCTGCGCGCGTGGCGTCGCGTTGCACGAGGCGTTCGGCAGCGTCGTCGCGCAGGTCGCGGAGGTGTCGATCGGGGCGAACCGGCAGATTCGCGTGCATCGCGTGGTGTGCGTGATCGATTGCGGCTTGCCGGTGAATCCGAACCTGATCCGTCAGCAGATGGAGGGCGGCATCGTGTTTGGGCTGTCGAGCGCCCTGCAGAACGAGATTACGATCGTCAACGGTCAGGTGCGGCAGAAGAACTTCGTGGACTTTCCGGTCGTGCGGATGAACGCGTGCCCGGCGATCGAAGTCGACATCATGCCGAGTCAGCTGCATCCGCAAGGTGTCGGCGAACCGGGCGTGCCGCCGGTCGCGCCGGCGGTGGGCAATGCGGTGTTCGCGTTGACGGGGCAGCGTTTGCGCACGCTGCCGTTGCGGCTTGCATGACGGACGGCGCGGCGACTCAGGAGACGAGCGTGGCAATACTGAACATCAACGGACGGAAGGTGAAGATCGATGCCGATCCGGACATGCCGCTGCTATGGGTACTGCGCTGCGATCTCGGCATGACCGGCACGAAGTTCGGCTGCGGCGTGGGCATCTGCGGCGCGTGCACGATCAATCTCGATGATGCCGCATGCTTCGCGTGCCAGACGCCGATGTCGAGCCTGCACACGCAGAAGATCACGACGATCGAGGGTTTGCAGGGACGCGAGGCGCAGGCGCTGAAGGCCGCGTGGATCGAACTCGATGTGGTGCAGTGCGGTTATTGCCAGAGCGCGCAATTGATGGCGGCTTGCGCGTTGCTCAAGCGCAAGCCTGATCCGACCGATGCCGACATCGACGAGGCAATGACGCCGGTGGTATGCCGTTGCGGCACGTACCCGCGGGTGCGGGCGGCGATACATCAGGCGGCGGCGCAGGCCCGGAAGCGCTGAGTCACTCTCCCAGGCATGCCGTTCAGGGCGCTTTCACAGTCGACGCCGCCGACCCTCCGGACCTCGCCGTCGGCCTGGCGGCGACAGGTGTTGCCTTCAACTGCGGCGGCGTTTCGCCCGGCGTGCTCTGCCCGCCGATCTCCCACCCGCCGCCAAGCGACAGGAACAGATTGACCTGATCGACCGCCACCTGGCCCTCCGCCGCCGCAAGCTGCGACTTCGCGGCCGTCAGCGTGCGCGTCGCGTCGAGATCGGAGATGAACGACTCACGCCCGGCGCGATACAGCCGATGCGTTTCATCCGCCGATTGCGCCGCCGATTTCAGCGCCGCGCGCAGCGATTCGGCGCGCGCGTAGTCGGACGCGTAGGTCGCGAGGCTGGTCTCGGTTTCGCGCAGCGCGGTCAGCACCACGCCGTCGAACTTCGCGAGCGCGACCTGGCTCGACGCTTCGGCTTCGTGGACGCGTTGGCGCGCCCCATTGGTCGGGAAGGTCCAGCTGATTAGCGGACCAAAGGCCCACCGCGCCGTCGGCGAGGTGGGAATGTCTTCGAGAATGCCGGTGAACCCCGCCGACGCGCCGATGCTGATGCTCGGATAAAGCGCCCCGGTCGCGACGCCGATGCGCGCCGTCGATGCCGCGAGCTGACGCTCGGCTTCGTGTACGTCCGGGCGGCGCCGCAGCAGCGTGGCGCCATCGCCGATCGGAATCGGCTGGTGGGTTTGCGGCAGCCGGTCACAGGCGAGCACGGCCGGCGGCAATTGGGACGGCGCCTGGGCGAGCAGCATCGCGAGCCGGTATTGTGCGATCTTGCGGCGCGCGGTGTAGCGCGGAATGTCGGCCGTCAGAGTCTCGACCTGAGTCTGGCCGCTCGTGACCGCGGTCTGATTTCCGCGTCCCGCGTCGCGCAGACGGCGCGACACGTCCACGCGCTCCTTCTGTAGCGCGAGCGATTGCTGCGCGATGCGCAACTCCTCGGCCGCCGAGCATTGTTCGACGTACGAGCGCACCACGTCCGCGACGACAGTGATGCGTGCGAGGTCGCCCGCGGCTTCCACGGCCTCGGTGTCCGCCGCCGCCGCTTCGACGCCGCGGCGCAGCTTGCCGAACAGGTCGATTTCGTACGAAACGTTGATGCCCATGTCACCCAGGTTGGCGACCGGCAGTTTCTCGAAGAGCAGGAATTGTTCGGCCGATTCCTGCGCGCGCTGGATCGCCACCGACGCGTTGCCCGAAAAACCGCCCTGCGCTTGCGCTATGCCCAGCACCTCGCGCGAGCGCGCGAGATTCGCGGCCGCGATGCGCAGGTCGGTATTCGATTTCAACGCCTGGTCGACCAGACCGTTCAGCACTGGATCGTCGTACAGCTTCCACCAGACGGTCGGCGTGTTGAGGGTCGACGTCAGCCTGGGATCGGCGCCCTCGATTGCTCCGTTCGCGAGTGGCGCATTGACGAGCGCCTGCTTCGGCAGCGTGTAGTTCGGCCCGACGTTGATGCAGCCGTTCAGCGCGACGACGGTGATCGGCAATAACGGCAACAGTGGCAGCAGCGGCAAGCGCGGCGCCAGCGAGGACAAGGTACGCACAAGCTTCATTGCGACGCGCCCGATGGTGCGGTGGTTGTTGCCGCGGCCGGGCGCGCGGGTCCGGACGCCACCGACGAACCGGGTGCCACCGGCGCAGCCGAAGCCGCGACCGTGCCAGATGCGCCACCCGTGCCCGACACGGCTCGTCTCCTGACCGGCGACAGGTCACGCACCGACACCGTCGCGGTACGCCCCGCGATCAGGCGGAAATCAGCGGGCACTTCATCGAGCGCGACCCGCACCGGAATGCGCTGCGCGAGCCGCACCCAGCTGAACGCCGGGTTCACGTTCGGCAGCAGATTGGCGCTTTGCGTGCGGTCGCGGTCTTCGATACCGGCGACGATGCTCTGCACGTGGCCGCGCAGCGGCTTGGGCTCGCCCATCACGATGATGTCGACCGGCTGGCCGATGTCGATGCCGCGCAGCTTGGTTTCCTCGAAGTAGCCGTCGACGCGGAACGAATGCATGTCGACCACCGCGACTACCGCGCGGCCGGCCGCGACGAATTCGCCGGCGCGCGGCGCGCGGTCGTTCAGATAGCCGTCGACCGGGCTTTTGATCGTCGAGCGCTCGAGGTTCAGCTTCGCGGTGTCGATCGCGACGTTCGCGTCGACGAGCGCGGCTTCGCCCGCGTCGACGCGCGAGCGGCTTTCTTCGAGTACTTCGGCGGCGACGAGGTTGCCGAGCTGACGATTGCGCGCGTATTCGCGGCGGGCCTGATCGAGCGTCGCGCGGCGCTGCTGCGCCGTTGCCTCGGCCTGACGCAATGCGAGCGTGTAGCGCGCCTGATCGATCCTGAACAGCACCTGGCCCTGCTTGACCTGCTGGTTGTCCATGACCTCGACCGACGAAATCAGTCCCGACACGTCGGGCGCGACCTGGATCACGTCGGCGCGTACGCGCCCGTCGCGGGTCCACGGCGCGAACATGTAGTAGTTGACGAGTTTCCACAGCACGAATGCTGCGATCACTACGACGATCAGGGTCAGCAGGATCTGACCGACGGAGAACCAGGTTTTTTTCACGTTATTAGTCTGTGCGAAACGACGACGACAAGGCCCAGCACCAGCACATAGACGCCGAGATCGAAGATGGAGCGATGCCAGACGAAGCGGTAAAAGCCGGTGTAATCGAGCGCGGTGCGAATGCCGAGGTTGATCAGATACGCAATCAACATCAGGACCAGCACGGACGGTACGAACACGCCGAAGATATCGATTTCACCGATCATCGCGGGAACTGGGAAAGGGGGGGGCGGGGTGGGCAGGCGGGTGCAAGCAGGGGCGCAAGAATGGGTGCATCACGCGGCGGCCTCCGGTTCGGTCGGCGTTGGTTTCGTGAGGGTCGCCGGAAACAGCGAAAGACGCAAGCCGACCAGCGCGTGCAGCGCATCGCGCAACTGACGGGCCGAGGTCTGCGAGGTCTCGGTCGGCGCCGCGGCATTGGCGAGCCCCTGCGCGGTGACGCGCGCGACGGCCACGTCGATCAACGACAACAGGCTGTCCGGCACCGGCTCGCGGTGGCGTCGATCGATGCAGCTCTCGTAGTATGCACGCACTCCATCGAGAACATGGTCGATCGCGCCGGCCGCTTCGCCGCCGAGCTTGCGTGTGAGGCGGCGCAGGTCCAGCGCGTTGAACCCGATGCGCAGATCGCGGAAGCTCTCGATCGACGGATGGCGGTAATCGTCGGTGGCCGCGAGGCGCGGGATCAATTGCATCAGCCGGTCGAGCATGCGTGCAGCGAGATTGCGCGGATCTTCGATCGGCCGCGTCGACGCGGTCAGCGCGACGTCGGCCCAACTCGAGCGCAACAGGCGCGCCGCGGCCAGCTCGGCGCCGAATGGGCGCGTTGCACGGGTCCACAAGTATGCATAGAGCAGGCCGGAGAGGCCCGCGAGGTTGGCGTTCAGGAACGTCAGGAAGTTCGCGTCGTACGCGTCCTGAATGCTGATGAAGGTGGCCGTGTTCACCGCGACCAGCACCGTCACCATGTTGAACTGCGGGCGCGGAATCAGCGTGCCGACCAGAATGAACGGCGCGGCGAACAGGATCACCAGCATCGGGAAGTCGTGCACCTGCGGCAGCACGACGAACAGATAGAGACCCGCGGCCACGACGGCGACGCCAGTCGCGAGGAAGAAGCGGAACACGAACGGCGCGGGTTCGTCGAGCGCGGCGAAGAAGCAGCAAGCGACCGCCGCGAGCGTGACCGCGCTCGCGCCGTCGTTCCAGCCCGAGCCGATCCACAGCGCGCACGCGAGCACCACAGCCGCGGCCGCCGACACGGTCGCGAACAGCATCATGCCGCGATCGTAGAAGCGCTCGGTGCCGCCGAGTCGCCAGTGACGGAAATGCGGCCGCCACGAACCTTCCTCGCGCGTGATGATGATGCGCAGCGAGCGGCAGTCTTGCCACACGTCGATCACTTGCCCCAGGCGCCACAGTGCATTCGACAGCAGCGCGCCGTCCCAATGCGTGAGCGCGGCGGCGGGCGGGTGCATCGCGGCGATGCGCGCGCGCAGCGCGTTGGCGGTCTCGTCCGCGTGATAACCCTCGCTCGGCGCGGGCAGCGGTTGGTTGAACCACCTGATGACGTCGTCGATCAGCGTCTGAAGTCCTTCGGGCCAGTGTTGCGGGCCGTTGTTGTAGAGCGCGAGCAGCGGATCGGCCAGCGACGACATGATCGGCAGCAGCAACTGCATGCGGCCGCGCAGCTCATGCGCGCGCGCGAGCACGTCGGGGCGCGTGTGATCGTAGGCGAGCTGGCTCAGCAGCAACTCGAGACCGTTTATCGTGCTCGCGAGCCGTTGCCGCGCGCCGGAAATCGCCGAGCTCGCGATCCGGCCCGACAGCGTTTCGGTCGCGTAGAACGCGGCATCGCGAAACCATTCGTCGGTGCGCTCGATGATCGTCGGCGCGAGCCGACTCGGAAACACCGCGCTGCCGACGATACTCGCGCACACGATGCCGAGAATGATCTCCTCGGTCCGGCTCACGGCGAGATCGAAGACGCCGGTCGGATTCGTCACCGACGGCAGCGCGATGATCGGCATCGTATAGGCCGCCAGCATGAACACGTAGCTGCGCGCGGTGCGGTCCGACACCGCGAGGTAGAGCATCGTGCCGGTCCACGCCGCGACGACCATGCTGAACAGGTACGGCGATTCGACGAACGGCGGCACCAGCAGCACCGCGCCCGACGCGCCGAGCGCGGTACCCAGCGCACGATAGATCGCCTTCGAGCGGGTTGCGCCGACGAACGGGTTCGACACGATGTAGACGGTGGCCATCGCCCAATACGGCCGCGGCAGTTCGAACGCGAGGCCGATGTAGAGCGCGAGCATGGCCGCGGCGAAAGTCTTGACGGAGAACAGCCAGTCGCGGAGAGTGGGATAGACCATGAGCCGTTATGCGGAATCGGCGTTGTGCGGCGCGGTGGCTCGCGCGCCGCGTTTGGTGGACTTGCGCACCTTGACGGTGCCGCGCGATTTACTGGCCGTTTTAGCAGCGCTTTTGCCGCTCGTCCGTTTGCCATTGCTCGCAAGCGTCTCGCTTTTGGCGGGCTCGCGCTTCGCCGACGAGGTGCGCTTCGTCTCCTCGTGCCTGACCGATTCCGGGCGCACGGGCCGCGCGCGTTTGTGCCGCGCGTCGCGCTCGACGCTTCCCGGTTCGGCGCGTCCGGCGGCATCGGTCGTGAATGCGTGAAGCACGCGCAGGGCGGCTTCGAGATCGTCGCGCGATACGCCTTTGAGCGCCCGCGCACGCAGCGTGACCAGTTCCTCTTCCATCTTCGCTGTGACGGCGCGGCCTTCGTCGGTCAGTACGACAGTTTTGGCGCGACGATCTTCGGGATCTTCGTCGCGGCGCATCAGGCCGGCCACGCACAACTGGTCGAGCAGCCGCACGAGCGATGGCCCCTCGATGCCGACGTGATCGGCGAGCGTGACCTGACGCACCGCCGAGCCGAGCCGGCTGGCGGTCAGAAGCGGCGTCGCGCACGCTTCGGAGACGTTGAAGGCCGCGAGCACGCCATGACTCGTGCGCCGCCACTTTCGGGCGGCGACGACCAGCGTGCTGCTGACAGTGCGGCGCAGCGCATCGAGATTCGACATGGCCGGTATTGTATTTCCAAAATATTCGTTAGCAAGCTATTCAATTGGAAATACTTGATTCACGCGACCAGGCAGATCTGCACCGTGAGCGCCGATGCCTTCTTCGCTGAAGATGCGCGCGGCGCCGCCCGCCTGCATCGCGATGCCATACGCGTTGCACTCGCGCGACGAGAAGTGGCGCTACAGCGTGTGTAATGAAGAGCCCGGTCTGCCCGTCGTCGAGGCCTTTGAGTAAGAGTTGCAACGCGAGGGTGGTTTTACCTGTGCGTGGCTCGTGAGACCGCCGCCCAGGATGTCGTCGATTCCTTCGACGCCCGACGATAAGCGGGCGGGGTAGGGGCGGCGGGTGTGGTTCGCGGCTTTATGCGCATCGGCATGAAGCATGCGTGCTGGATGCGAGGCTCGCTGCCAGCCTTTTTCAGGCAGCACTTTGAAAGCTTCACGCACAACATGAAAACCTGTCGACTCTCCGCTACCGCGTTCATCGTGGCATCGCTCGTTGCGCTGCTGTCGGTCAGCGCATCCGCCGACGATAGCCCCAGACCTTGCGCGGCGCTCAAACGAATCGTGGCCGCGGCGCCGGATGGCTTCGCCTCGCTCACGCCCGACGACGGCAAAGGCGTCGCGCAACCCTATGGCGACGACGCTCAATGTTCAGGCGCGCATCGCAGTTTCCAGTGCACGTGGACGCCGCATCAGGCGGTGGGCTCGGACGCGGACGCACTGGAAGCGGTCGCGGCCGACATCGCGTCGTGTCTGCCCGACGCGACGCACGATCAGAATTCGCCGGGACGTCAGCACTTTTATCTGGGCGCGAAGAATCAGCGCACCGAGATCACGCTGACGCCAGCGGGGTCCAATAGGTTGCGGCTCGTGGTGTCGGGCAGGTAAGCGGCGGTTCCGCTCAGGTGGTGGCGGTCGGCCACCAGGTCCGGCCGCGTCGCGAGTGGCGTAACTCAACGATCGACAGCGGCGCGATCTCGATGCGATAGAACACGGCTGGCGATGCGCCGAGGGCGTGCACAATTGCCGCGCGCAGGAGCGGCATGTGTGTGATTGCGACAATCGTTCGATGGTGCGCCGAGGCAGCGAAGCCTGCTTCGTTGACGGCATTGTATGAACGCACGTCCGCTTGCTGCGCGTCGAGCCATTCTCCAATCCGTCGCACGAGTTGACCGAATGATTCGCCGCCGGGCGGCGCGGCGTCGGCTTCGCGTGTCCACGCGGCGAGCTCGCAGGGCGTTTCGTCGGCAATGTCCGCGAGACGCTGGCCGCGCCATTTGCCGTAGTCGATATCCGCCAATGCGTCGGCCGCCGTGGCGCTCAGACCGAGCGCCACGGCGGTATCGCGCGCGCAGGACGCAGGGCTGGTGAACATGGCAGCGTCGGCCGGAAGCGCGAGGCGTGCGCGCGCCGCTTCGGCTTCGGCGCGGCCGCGCGCGTCGAGCGGATCGTCGGCGGGGAAGCGGCCCGCGCGCTGCGCGGCCGTTGCCGCATGGCTCACCAGTAGTAGTCGCGTATCCATTCGTTGCCTTTGCGACGCATTCGCACTTGCCTGCGTGGCTTCATCGGCTCGCAGCGCGCGTTGCCCGGTAGCCCTCGCCGTCGCGAAAGCCGCAGTTTAGCGCGTAGAATAGTGGCGCTGCGAAGCACGGAAGCCGGTGAGAGCCCGGCGCGGTCGCGCCACTGTAATCGGCATTGCAATCCACAACAGCCGAAAGCCAGACCTGAGCTTCGCACCATTCCTCTGCAATCGACTTTCGGGGCGCGTCACCCCCAGGAGATGTTCATCATGACCGAAGCTGTCTTCAATGCCGCCGCGCAACCGGCGGCCGAGCCCACTCCCATTCCTTTGCGCGAACTATTACCGTGGGTAGTGTTCGGCGGTTTGCTGCTGTTGCTTGCGCTTTACTTCGTTGGTGCGGAAGAGGGTGCGACGTCGCTCGTGCCCGGCATGTACGTGCATGAGTTCGTGCACGACGGCCGCCATCTGCTCGGCTTTCCCTGCCACTAACGGAGCTCGACATGGTAGGTAAATTGTTGGTGCGCGGAATGCTCGCGGGCATCGTCGCGGGCTTGCTCACGTTCGCGTTCGCGCGAATCGTCGGCGAACCGCAGGTCGATCAGGCCATTTCATTCGAAGCAAAAGCGGCCGCCGCGCGCGGCGAGGCGGCCGAGCCCGAAATCGTGAGCCGTGAGACGCAGGCAGGTCTCGGCCTGCTGACTGGTGTCGTCACTTATGGCGCGGCATTCGGCGGTCTGTTCTCGCTGGTGTTTGCTTATTCGTATGGACGGGCGGGCACCTTGAGCGTGCGCGCTCTGTCCGCGTGGCTCGCGCTCGGTGCGTTCATTGCGCTCGTGATCGTGCCGAATCTTAAGTATCCGGCCAATCCGCCGTCGGTGGGTGATCCGGAGACGATTGGCACGCGCACGGGCCTGTTCTTTCTGATGATCGCGATTTCGCTCGCGACGATGGTGTTTTCGCTGAAGGTGAGGCGTCGCGCGGCGGCGAAGCTGGGCGCGTGGAACGGTTCGATCGTCGCGGGGCTCCTGTTCGTCGTGATCATCGCGGCCGTACAACTGTCGATGCCGGTCCTCAATGAAGTGCCGGCCGCGTTCCCGGCTGTGCTGCTGTGGAAGTTCCGCGTCGCGGCGATCGGCATGCAGGTGATCACGTGGACGACGATCGGGTTGCTGTTCGGCGCGATGGTCGAGCGCAGCGCTTTTATGCGCACGAATGCGCGTGTGACGATGAAGTCGGTCTGAATGGGAGCGCGAAGCGCGGCCGCGCTTCGCGCGCAACGCGCGAGAACGGTTTTGCGTCAAGTACTTGGCGCGGTTGTGGAGTGGTTATCCACAGGCTTGCGAACATTTTCTGTGGAAAAGCTGCTGAGCGACTTTTCGCAACGCCACTCTTCTCATCCCTTTCGCGCGACGAGCGGGCAAATTAACTCGGATGTCTAAGCAATTGGAATCTCGCGCGAGGTTGCTCAATTTTTAAGCTCTTCAACTTTTTAAAATAAAAGGTGAGAAGGGTATTGACGGGACATGGACCGCTCTCCATAATCTCGCTTCTCTGCTGCAGATGCAGCGACGCAAACGAAGCGGTGCCGGTGGTTGTGGTGCAGGTGCTGCGGGTTGGGCGGAACGATCTTTAAAAACTAACAGCCGATAAGTGTGGGCGCTTGATGCGCAGTGCGACGGCGGGTTCTGCGGAACCTGCTGTCAGGCAACAGTATCAGGAAGCCTCACACAGTAACAGAGGAAGGTTGATCTGTCGGAAGACGGATTGATCATCGTCAGTACGTTGAGTGAGCGACCGGTTCAGAGATGGACCGAAAACAGTAACAGGTTTGAACTGAAGAGTTTGATCCTGGCTCAGATTGAACGCTGGCGGCATGCCTTACACATGCAAGTCGGACGGCAGCACGGACTTCGGTCTGGTGGCGAGTGGCGAACGGGTGAGTAATACATCGGAACGTGTCCTGGAGTGGGGGATAGCCCGGCGAAAGCCGGATTAATACCGCATACGCTCTGAGGAGGAAAGCGGGGGATCTTTCGGGACCTCGCGCTCAAGGGGCGGCCGATGGCAGATTAGGTAGTTGGTGGGGTAAAGGCCTACCAAGCCGACGATCTGTAGCTGGTCTGAGAGGACGACCAGCCACACTGGGACTGAGACACGGCCCAGACTCCTACGGGAGGCAGCAGTGGGGAATTTTGGACAATGGGGGCAACCCTGATCCAGCAATGCCGCGTGTGTGAAGAAGGCCTTCGGGTTGTAAAGCACTTTTGTCCGGAAAGAAAGTTCCGGGGCTAATACCCCTGGGGGATGACGGTACCGGAAGAATAAGCACCGGCTAACTACGTGCCAGCAGCCGCGGTAATACGTAGGGTGCGAGCGTTAATCGGAATTACTGGGCGTAAAGCGTGCGCAGGCGGTGCTGTAAGACCGATGTGAAATCCCCGGGCTTAACCTGGGAACTGCATTGGTGACTGCAGCGCTGGAGTATGGCAGAGGGGGGTGGAATTCCACGTGTAGCAGTGAAATGCGTAGAGATGTGGAGGAACACCGATGGCGAAGGCAGCCCCCTGGGCCAATACTGACGCTCATGCACGAAAGCGTGGGGAGCAAACAGGATTAGATACCCTGGTAGTCCACGCCCTAAACGATGTCAACTGGTTGTCGGGCCTTCATTGGCTTGGTAACGAAGCTAACGCGTGAAGTTGACCGCCTGGGGAGTACGGTCGCAAGATTAAAACTCAAAGGAATTGACGGGGACCCGCACAAGCGGTGGATGATGTGGATTAATTCGATGCAACGCGAAAAACCTTACCTACCCTTGACATGTATGGAATCCTGGCGAGAGCCGGGGGTGCCCGAAAGGGAGCCATAACACAGGTGCTGCATGGCTGTCGTCAGCTCGTGTCGTGAGATGTTGGGTTAAGTCCCGCAACGAGCGCAACCCTTGTCCCTAGTTGCTACGCAAGAGCACTCCAGGGAGACTGCCGGTGACAAACCGGAGGAAGGTGGGGATGACGTCAAGTCCTCATGGCCCTTATGGGTAGGGCTTCACACGTCATACAATGGTCGGAACAGAGGGTTGCCAAGCCGCGAGGTGGAGCCAATCCCGGAAAACCGATCGTAGTCCGGATCGCACTCTGCAACTCGAGTGCGTGAAGCTGGAATCGCTAGTAATCGCGGATCAGCATGCCGCGGTGAATACGTTCCCGGGTCTTGTACACACCGCCCGTCACACCATGGGAGTGGGTTTTACCAGAAGTGGCTAGTCTAACCGCAAGGAGGACGGTCACCACGGTAGGATTCATGACTGGGGTGAAGTCGTAACAAGGTAGCCGTATCGGAAGGTGCGGCTGGATCACCTCCTTTCCAGAGCTATGCATTGCTCGCGTCAAGTGCTCACGCTTATCGGCTGTGGTGATGAAAGAAACGCAGACAGGCTCAGGGGTCTGTAGCTCAGCCGGTTAGAGCACCGTCTTGATAAGGCGGGGGTCGATGGTTCGAATCCATCCAGACCCACCAGTGTCTTGTCTGGTGAGCTGAAGGGCTGGGGCCTCTGGAATATCTGTGGGACTGGGGGATTAGCTCAGCTGGGAGAGCACCTGCTTTGCAAGCAGGGGGTCGTCGGTTCGATCCCGTCATCCTCCACCAATCCTCAATGCGCAGGGCTCTGCATGAAGGCAGAGCGTTGCGCATTGGCGATTGAGCCAGTCAGGGCGGTATGAGGCACAAGCCTGATACCGGCTGTCGTTCTTTAACAATCAGGAAGAAGTAGTAAGGAGATTCACGAAAGCGTGCCTGGAGATGGGTGTGTGAGTAGGTGAATCAGGGTTGTGATTGTATCGATGTATTTTAAAGGTGATCGAGAGATCGCTTTGGAATACGGCGCAACACGAATACTCAACCTGTAGCGGAACGTGAATGGTCGACTCCTTCGGGAACCTGTCCCCTCCGGGGATGGGACCAGAGTAAGCGCTAAAGCGCTAACACTGGTCGACAGAGACACACCCGTTATAGGGTCAAGCGAACAAGTGCATGTGGTGGATGCCTTGGCGATCACAGGCGATGAAGGACGCGGTAGCCTGCGAAAAGCTCCGGGGAGCTGGCAAACGAGCCTTGATCCGGAGATGTCCGAATGGGGAAACCCACCTCTTCTGAGGTATCCGTAGCTGAATCCATAGGCTACGCGAAGCGAACGCGGTGAACTGAAACATCTAAGTAACCGCAGGAAAAGAAATCAACCGAGATTCCCAGAGTAGTGGCGAGCGAAATGGGAGCAGCCTGTACACGTTATCTGTATTGTTAGTCGAACGCTCTGGAAAGTGCGGCCATAGCAGGTGATAGCCCTGTAGACGAAAACAGCATGGAAGGACTGGGTGTACGAGAAGTAGGGCGGGACACGTGAAATCCTGTCTGAAGATGGGGGGACCATCCTCCAAGGCTAAATACTCGTGATCGACCGATAGTGAACCAGTACCGTGAGGGAAAGGCGAAAAGAACCCCGGGAGGGGAGTGAAACAGATCCTGAAACCGCATGCATACAAACAGTCGGAGCCTCTGCGAAGGGGTGACGGCGTACCTTTTGTATAATGGGTCAGCGACTTACATTCAGTGGCGAGCTTAACCGATTAGGGCAGGCGTAGCGAAAGCGAGTCCGAACAGGGCGTCCAGTCGCTGGGTGTAGACCCGAAACCAGGTGATCTATCCATGGCCAGGTTGAAGGCACGGTAACACGTGCTGGAGGACCGAACCCACTAACGTTGAAAAGTTAGGGGATGAGCTGTGGATAGGGGTGAAAGGCTAAACAAACCTGGAAATAGCTGGTTCTCTCCGAAAACTATTTAGGTAGTGCCTCGTGTATCACCTTCGGGGGTAGAGCACTGTCATGGTTGTGGGGTCCATTGCGGATTACTACGCCATAGCAAACTCCGAATACCGAAGAGTGCAATCACGGGAGACAGACATCGGGTGCTAACGTCCGGTGTCAAGAGGGAAACAACCCAGACCGCCAGCTAAGGTCCCCAAATATGGCTAAGTGGGAAACGAAGTGGGAAGGCTAAAACAGTCAGGAGGTTGGCTTAGAAGCAGCCACCCTTTAAAGAAAGCGTAATAGCTCACTGATCGAGTCGTCCTGCGCGGAAGATGTAACGGGGCTAAGCCATATACCGAAGCTGCGGATGCACAGTAATGTGCATGGTAGGAGAGCGTTCCGTAAGCCTGCGAAGGTGCACTGGAAAGTGTGCTGGAGGTATCGGAAGTGCGAATGCTGACATGAGTAGCGATAAAGGGGGTGAAAGGCCCCCTCGCCGTAAGCCCAAGGTTTCCTACGCAACGTTCATCGGCGTAGGGTGAGTCGGCCCCTAAGGCGAGGCAGAAATGCGTAGCTGATGGGAAGCAGATTAATATTTCTGCACCATTGTGAAATGCGATGGGGGGACGGATCGCGGAAGGTTGTCCGGGTGTTGGAAGTCCCGGTCCTTGCATTGGAGAAGGCGCTTTGGCAAATCCGGGCGCGGGATTCAAGGGTGCGAGGCGAGTCGCTTAGGCGACGAAGCAACTGGAAGGGGTTCCAGGAAAAGCCTCTAAGCTTCAGTTTCACAGTGACCGTACCGCAAACCGACACAGGTGGGCGAGATGAGTATTCTAAGGCGCTTGAGAGAACTCGGGAGAAGGAACTCGGCAAATTGGTACCGTAACTTCGGGATAAGGTACGCCCTCATAGCCTGACTGGCCTGCGCCAGAAGGGTGAAAGGGTTGCAATAAACTGGTGGCTGCGACTGTTTAATAAAAACACAGCACTCTGCAAACACGAAAGTGGACGTATAGGGTGTGACGCCTGCCCGGTGCCGGAAGATTAAATGATGGGGTGCAAGCTCCTGATTGAAGTCCCGGTAAACGGCGGCCGTAACTATAACGGTCCTAAGGTAGCGAAATTCCTTGTCGGGTAAGTTCCGACCTGCACGAATGGCGTAACGATGGCCACACTGTCTCCTCCCGAGACTCAGCGAAGTTGAAGTGTTTGTGATGATGCAATCTCCCCGCGGCTAGACGGAAAGACCCCATGAACCTTTACTGTAGCTTTGCATTGGACTTTGAACCGGTCTGTGTAGGATAGGTGGGAGGCTGTGAAGCGTGAACGCCAGTTTGCGTGGAGCCGACCTTGAAATACCACCCTGATCTGTTTGAGGTTCTAACCCTGGTCCGTGATCCGGATCGGGGACAGTGCATGGTAGGCAGTTTGACTGGGGCGGTCTCCTCCCAAAGTGTAACGGAGGAGTACGAAGGTACGCTAGGTACGGTCGGAAATCGTGCTGATAGTGCAATGGCATAAGCGTGCTTGACTGTGAGACTGACAAGTCGAACAGGTGCGAAAGCAGGTCATAGTGATCCGGTGGTTCTGTATGGAAGGGCCATCGCTCAACGGATAAAAGGTACTCTGGGGATAACAGGCTGATACCGCCCAAGAGTTCATATCGACGGCGGTGTTTGGCACCTCGATGTCGGCTCATCTCATCCTGGGGCTGTAGCCGGTCCCAAGGGTATGGCTGTTCGCCATTTAAAGAGGTACGTGAGCTGGGTTTAAAACGTCGTGAGACAGTTTGGTCCCTATCTGCCGTGGGCGCTGGATATTTGAAGGGGGCTGCTCCTAGTACGAGAGGACCGGAGTGGACGAACCTCTGGTGTACCGGTTGTCACGCCAGTGGCATCGCCGGGTAGCTATGTTCGGAAGAGATAACCGCTGAAAGCATCTAAGCGGGAAACTCGCCTTAAGATGAGATATCCCCGGGGCTTCGAGCCCCTTGAAGGGTCGTTCAAGACCAGGACGTTGATAGGTCAGGTGTGCACGTACAGTAATGTACTGAGCTAACTGATACTAATTGCCCGTAAGGCTTGATCCTATAACCGGTGTGTGTCGGCAGCCGTTAGCGCTTCAGCGCTTATGGATGCCCCACCCTGCGCAAAGCGCAGGGTCTTATGCAGACCACACACGGTTGAGATCAGTGTTGTGCCAGAAACAACACAACCTGCCTTACCCTGGTGAGCATCACCAGAAACTACTTCTTCCAGATTGGCTGTGGCGCGCACCCCGCGACGCAGCAACCCGTCATGCCTGATGACCATAGCGAGTCGGTCCCACCCCTTCCCATCCCGAACAGGACCGTGAAACGACTCCACGCCAATGATAGTGCGGATTGCCCGTGTGAAAGTAGGTAATCGTCAGGCTCCTTACCCCGTCAGAAACCCCACCCCTCGCGGTGGGGTTTTTGCGTTTACGCGGCCGTCACCGGAAGAGATGACGTCTCCGTGACAATCGAACCGCCGCAATTTAACAATCCGATGCACGGAAAGTGCGCGCGTCAACTTTCTTTCAATTGGTCGCGCTATGCTCACGTACTCCTTTTGGAAGCGCTGGCATTGAGTAAGCGGCTCGCGATGCTTGCAATTACCCACATTTTCGCCGAGAAACCTGGTAACCTGGCCGACATCACGTTTCATGTGCGAGCGATATGGCCGGCAAACGACAGGCGGACGAACGAAGTTGGCTCGGCGAAGAAGTTCAGGCAAGCGAATTTCAGGACACCAGACTACGGAAGCGTTTTGGCGTTGTGCTGGAACAGTTGTGGGCGGGCATGGGCCAAACGATTCCCTTCGCTTGTCAGGATTGGGCCGCGACCAAAGCGGCGTACCGGTTCCTGTCTAATGATCGCGTCAGCGAACAGGACATCCTGAGTGGTCACTTTCAGGCGAGTGCAGATCGTTTCAAGGCAACGCCAGGCCCTATTCTCGTGCTGCAAGATACGACAACGTTCTCGTATCAGCGCGAGCGCCCGGAACTCGTTGGCTACACAGGGAAGACATCTGTTCAGCATGGCCGACATGGTTTGTTGCAGCCGCTCACACAATGCGGAATCCTGATGCATTCGAGTCTGGTTGTCACCGCCGAAGGATTGCCGCTGGGTCTGGCAGCGGTGAAGTTCTGGACCAGGCACAAGTTCAAGGGCACGGCGGCGCTCAAGCGGCACATCAATCCTACACGGGTACCCATTGAGCAGAAGGAAAGCTATCGCTGGCTGGAGAACATGCGTCAGTCAACGGCGCTGCTCGGCGATCCTGTGCGCTGCATTCACGTGGGCGATCGGGAAAGCGACATTTATGAACTGTTTTGTACGGCGCATGAACTGTCCACGTACTTTCTCGTGCGAACCTGTGTTGACCGGCTTGCTGGCGATGGCCAGCATACCATCGCGCACGAAATGGAACAGGTTAAGGTTAAAGGATTGCATCGCGTCGAGATTCGCGATGCGAAGGGGCGCCCAGCGACAGTGACGCTTGAGCTTCGTTACCAGCGAATCACAGTGCTACCGCCTATCGGCAAGCAGAATCGTTATCCCGCGCTGCAGCTCACAGCAATCCACGCGCATGAGCGCGATGTACCGCCCGGGCGCGCCGGCATTGAATGGAAGCTGCTGACCAATCTCCCCGTCCAGTCGCGTGCGCAAGCAATCGAGAAGCTCGACTGGTATGCCATGCGCTGGAAGATCGAAACGTTCCACAAGATTCTCAAGTCGGGATGCAAGGCGGAGGACTCGAAGCTGCGCACAGCCGATCGGCTGGCAAACCTGATCTCGATATTTTGCATTCTCAGTTGGCGCATATTCTGGCTGACCATCATTAGTCGTTGCGCGCCACAAGCTTCGTCTGAGACGGTGTTCACATCAACCGAAATTGAACTGCTCGAGCGACTCATCCCAAACCTCCCGCCTACGGCCCAGGGGCCACCGCTCTTACGAAACCTCATCCGGGTCGCACGCCTTGGCGGTTATCTGGCCAGAGCCAACGACGCGCCTCCCGGCAATACTGTTATGTGGCGCGGCATGCAGCGCCTTACCGACATTCAACTCGGATATGAGCTCGCCCGGAACGGATGTGGGCAATTGCAAGCTCGCGATGGCCGTCGTAGACGGGCGCAAGAATCGGCATCAAAGTGATGTCCATCATTTTCGAAGTGGTGGACACCATTTTGTCAGAGCCAACTCAGAGGCCTGGCAGCCGTAAAGGCCGCCCGAACCATAGTCCCGAATTCCGCCGTCGCCTGGCGATGGCAGCTTGTGAATCAGGGGTGTCAGTCGCCAGGTTGGCCCGTGAGAACGGCTTGAACGCGAACCTCGTGTACACGTGGCGGCGCCGGTATCTGGCGGAACAGCAAGCCGAGGCGGTGCAACTCGTTCCAGTGGCGATCGTGAACGAGGTGTCATCGGTCAATGAACCTCCTGCGCTGTCAGAGTCTGAGGTCGTGAGGCCGGCTGGTTCAATCGAGGTTCGGATTGGCCGGGCAGTAGTCAAGGTCGACGGCATTGTCGACGCTGAGATGCTTCGGACGGTGTTGGGGAGTTTGCGCTCGTGATTTCTCTGCCAACGGGTACGCGTATCTGGCTTGTTGCGGGCATTACGGACATGCGCTGCGGCTTCCAGGGACTTGCTGCCAAGGTACACACGGCGCTTGAGGAGAATCCGCTGGGCGGTAACGTCTTCATATTCCGCGGGCGCCGCGGCGATCTCGTGAAGGTGCTTTGGGCTACTGAGGACGGGCTCTGGCTTCTCGCGAAACGGTTGGAGCGAGGGCGTTTCATCTGGCCACAGGCCGATGGCGGCAAGATCCATCTGACGAGCGCACAGTTGTCGATGTTGCTCGAGGGAATCGACTGGCGACAGCCACGACGCACCGCCGCACTCTCGATGTTGTAAACCGCGAGGAAGGCTCGTAAACTGCGACGCATGTCCGATCAGGCGCCGCTTCCCGATACTGTCGCCGAGCTCCGTGCCATGGTGCTCGCGCAACAGGCATCGCTGCTTGAGCACCAGGCATCGATTGCGAAGATGGTGGAGGAACTCGCCGCGCGAGATGACGAGATCGAGCGCCTGAAGGCGCAGATCGACAAGCTCAGGCGGATGCACTTCGGGCGCAAGTCCGAGCAACTCGCGAAGCAGATCGACAAGCTCGAGGCGCAGCTGGAGGACCTGACCGCCGGCCGGGGTGCTGCCGAGGCGCGTAACCAGCGCGACAGGACACCGAATGCGCCGGCCAGCAAATCGCCTTCGCGAGAGCCGCTCCCGCCGCACCTGCCGCGCGAGGAGATCGTACTCGAGCCTGATCCGCTCTGCCCCAGGTGCGCGACGACCATGCAGCCGCTGGGCGAGGACGTCTCCGAACAGCTCGCGCGCGTAGCCGCCGCATTCAAGGTGATCCGCACGATCCGGCGCAAATTGCTTTGCCCCGGCTGTAGGCATATCGAACAACTGCCGATGCCAGGCCTGCCAATCGAGCGCAGCATCGCACATCCAAGCCTGCTGGCCGATATCGCAGTATCGAAGTTCGCGGATCACCAACCCCTGTATCGCCAGTCGGAGATCGCGGCGCGCGACGGCGTGACGCTTGATCGCGCCAGCATGGGCCGCTGGGTCGGCCAGATCGTCGAACTCTGCATGGTGCTGGTCGAAGCAATCCAGCGCTACGTGCTGGCTGCCGGTAAGCTCCATGGCGACGACACGACGGTTCCCGTCCTCACACCGGGCAACCAGAAGACGACAACCGGCCGATTCTGGGTCTATGTGCGCGACGATCGACGCTCGGGCTCGACGGAGCCTGCGGCAGTCTGGTTCTCGTACTCGTCGGACCGCAAGGGTGTTCATCCGCAAACGCACCTCGCCAACTTCAAGGGAATCCTGCAGGCGGATGCCTACGCCGGCTTCGATCAGCTGTACGCAAGCGGCGACGTCTTCGAAGCGGCATGCTGGGATCACGCGAGGAGGTACATATACGACGTTCACGAGCGTACGCCGACTCCGGATACCCAGAAACTGCTCGAGATGATCGGCGAGCTCTACAGCATCGAAGCCGACATTCGCGGCAAACCTCCCGATGAGCGGTTGCGTGTGCGGCAGGAGAAGAGCAAGCCTCTGCTCAACACGTTCGAATCGACGATCAGGGCCAAGCTTGCGACGCTGTCGAAGAAGTCTATGCTCACGGGCGCGATCAACTACTCGCTGAACCACTGGGCGGCGCTCACGTTCTATTGCGAGGACGGACGCGCCGAGATCAGCAATGTACTCGCAGAAAATGCCCTGCGTTGTGTAGCGTTGGGCAGGAATAATGCGCAGTCGAAACTTATGCGGAGCCTGCCGCTGCCGGACAGTGCGATGCGAGTCGCCGAGCCGGTCCCCGAGTACTTTCGGTCCGGCGAACTGCGCATAATTACAGCGACTCCAGGAACTGGAGAATGCGGTCTGGCGGTCGATATCGACGGTTCTTCACCTGCGGCGGTTGAATGCTGTTCAGTGCTCGCTCCTTCATTGTCAAATCCGCTTCCATATAGCCGTGTGTTGTCGACGGGCTTTCGTGTCCCAACCAGAGTGCGATGACCGATAGGTCAACGCCTGACTGAAGTAGATGCATGGCAGTCGCGTGACGTACCAGGTGGGGAGAAACGCGTCGTTTGGCGAGTTGCGGACATTCGCCCTTCGCTCGCGTTACGGCGATTCTCATCCGGTCAGCGACGTTCGAGCGAGTCATCGCGTTCCCCGAGCGGTTTGGAAAGAGCCTCTGGCTCGCCACATCCTGGATACGCGGCAACCATCGTTTGATCAGCGTTGCTGTAGAACGCCATAGAGGTACCGTGCGCTCCTTGCGGCCCTTGCCAAGAATATGGACACAGGGTGACGAACCCAGGATGACATCGCCGACGCGCAGAGCGAGGATCTCTGAGACCCGTGCTCCAGTGTTATACATGGTTGCCAGCAGTACCGTGTCGCGTTGACCGCACCAGGTGTCTGGATCAGGCGCTGTTAATAGTTGCTGGACCTCGTCGCGCGACAGATATCCAACCATCGGTTTATCACACCGCTTCATTGGTACGGCGAGCGCGCGCTGTACAACGGCCAATGCTGAGAGGTCGCGGTGTGCAGCGTATTTCAGGAACGAGCGTAACGCAGCGAGGCGAACATTGCGCGTACGCGTGCTGTTGTGCCGATTCACCTCGAGATGTCGCAGAAAGGCCAGCACCATTGGCGCGTCCATATCTGCCAGCGTCAGGTCAGATGGGCATCTACCAACGCGATCTGATGCAAACAGGAGAAACAGACGAAACGAATCACGATAGCTCGATATCGTCTCCGGGCTGACCGCGCGTTGTTCCATCAACCGTTCGACGAAGAAGTCCTGCAGGAGCGTGGCGAAGGACGGTGCCAGACAGACTTTACTCATGGTCCACTCCCTCGGCGAGGCGCGCAAATTTCTCACTCGCGATTTCCATGAGATCCGGAACGGCAGTCAGATACCAGTAGGTATCGCTCGGTTTCACATGCCCAAGATACGTTGACAGGGCCATCATACGGTTGTCGACATTCACGCCTTCTTGATGCCACTTCAGAATGCGCCGACACACAAACGTGTGACGAAGATCATGGATTCGAGGCAATGCATGGTCCCCTCGAGCAATCCACCCGAGTTGCTCGCGAAGACGACCAAACGCCCAGTGGACTGTTCTGGTGTGCAACTTCCTGCCATCAAGATTCACAAAGAACGAATGGCACGGCTCAGCGGCGATGACCAGCGCACGGCGGACAGCGTAACGCTTCATCGCCAAAGTTACGGTGGGATGCAACGGGATAAGGCGCGATTTGTGGAACTTCGTCTTGCGCACAATTAGCGTGCCGCCAGCAATGTTCACGTCGTCTCGGGACAGATTGATGGCTTCCGAGATACGCAAGCCGGTTGCCGCAATCAGACCAAACAACGTTTCGTAGGTGAGCGGTCTGATCGAGCCGGCGGGCAACATCGCCGCCGACGCGGTGAGGAGTTCATCGAGTTCCCGCTCCGTGTAGATGTGCGGCGCCAGACGACGATGAGCCCGGCCGCACAGGTCGCGTCGCGGAACAACCGTATCGGGATAGAACTGTTTGAGATACTTCGCGAAGGGGCGAATTACCTCAATCCGTCGCGCCCACGTAATGGCCCTTTCGCTCGGTGTCGAGTGTGCCCAGGCGAGCGCCAGACTTTCGGTGATCGGACCGCGATGCTCCGTCGTATCCGCGAAGCGGGCAAAGTTCATCAGCACTTGCCCCGATATCCCAAGATCGAAGCCGAGACTGCGTCGCTCTGCGAGACACGTTTCCACGAGCGATACCATTGTGGCTGACGTTTTTTTGACGGCGCGCTTCATGATGTGCTCCCGGGCCAGGGAAGCGCCACGCCCTCCAGGCTTCGCAGGTCGATCTTCGTGTAGATAGCGGTGGTGTCGATGCTTTGATGGCGCAGTATGTCGGCTACCTCCTTCAACGACGAGCCTGATTGAAGGAGACGTCGGGCGACGCTGTGCCTCAGAAGATGAGTTCCCGATCGATCGGTCCAGCCGCAACGAACATATGCAGCATGCACTGCCTGATGAACGCGGCCAGTACCCAACGGAACGTCAACAGGTGCGCAATGCCGCACAAAGACAGCCCGTGAAGTCGTTGTTGCCTTCCGGGCCAACCGGATGTAGTCAGCGATCGCACGACCTGTCGGTTCCGGCAGCGGAACTGCGTACGCCCGTCTCGACTTGGTGCGATGGATTTGTAGCGTGCCTTCGCGCCAGTTCAAATCGTCGAGCTGGATTTGCACGACCTCCGCGGCCCGCAGGCCGAGATCTGCCAGGCATCGAGCCATTGCGTAGTCGCGCAAGCTGGAAGCCGTATCACGACCGAAGGAATTCAGGAACTGCCCGACCTGTGTGTCCGAAAGCGTTTCGGGCAGTGCCGCTAGCCTCCATCCGGCTACGCCCGGGACCGCCGCGATCAGCTCTTGAACGCGATCGTCGTATTGCATGGTCCTGAATCGCAGATAGCTGCGCAGCGTCACCCCAGCAACATGGGCTGCTCCCGCCTTGCACCCCGTAGGGTAATGCGTCACGAATCGGTGGATATCCTGGACCGTTAGCTGAGCCAGGTCTATGTGCTTGCGAGCGAAGTGGTGATGCAAGAAATCGCGAACTATTCGGCCGCGCTGATATCGCGTGCACTCGGCGAGACCGCATACGTCTCTGAGGTGTTCTGTGAATCGACAAACCTCATGTCGTAAAGAGTCCGATTCTGACCACAGATACCGAGGGACAGTGCACACTCCCAACACGACCAGCAGATGCCGGAGCGCAGCACTTACGTCTGTGCGACTTCTCGGAATGGGATCGGGGCAGTTGCATCGCCGGAGATGGTCGTTCACGAAGGTGCGGACAAGTCGATCGTCGACGCGAGCTATGCCTATGCGGTGTGTTGTAAGCCAATACGCGAAGTGTGCGACGCACCTCACGTAGCGATTGACAGTGCCGGCGGCGTAGCCGGTCTCAACAAGATATTCGCTGTAGCGCTCTGCGAAGGGAGCAAGGACGCTGTGCCACAACCATGCCTGGGGTTGTGGTCGTAGCGGAACCAGGGCGATCATGATAACTCTCCTGAAATGGATAACTACCCAAACAGGAAAGCACCTCTTTTATGCGCAGTTTGCTGCAACAGACAGATCCCTGCAACGCCCTTCGCACAGGCGCTCGTGACGTTCCATACGCGGTAAACTCCGCATAACTTGCGGCTGCGCATTATTCCTGCAATGCAAATATGTGCATTGCAGGAAAAACTATTTGTTCGTTGGCTCCGACAGCGGCGGTGAGCGCGCGGCGGCGATGTACAGTCTCATCGGTACGTGCAAACTCAACGAAGTCAACCCACGTGCCTACCTCGAATACGTGCTCACTCATATTGCGGACCACAAGGTCAACCGCATCGACGAACTGCTTCCCTGGAACGTGGCCGACAAACTGAAGCTGGCCGCTCCGCTCACGTCCACGGTTTGACCGGGTAGATCCAGATAGATCGTGGCCACGATCATGGAACGATCTTCACGTGGTCTACGCCGGACCTACCCACGCTCTCACATCATGCCCCACGCGCGCGCGAATCGGGGACCGGCCCTGCCGAGCTTGCAATTACCCACATCCGTTCCGGGCGAGCTCATATCCGAGTTGAATGTCGGTAAGGCGCTGCATGCCGCGCCACATAACAGTATTGCCGGGAGGCGCGTCGTTGGCTCTGGCCAGATAACCGCCAAGGCGTGCGACCCGGATGAGGTTTCGTAAGAGCGGTGGCCCCTGGGCCGTAGGCGGGAGGTTTGGGATGAGTCGCTCGAGCAGTTCAATTTCGGTTGATGTGAACACCGTCTCAGACGAAGCTTGTGGCGCGCAACGACTAATCATGGTCAGCCAGAATATGCGCCAACTGAGAATGCAAAATATCGAGATCAGGTTTGCCAGCCGATCGGCTGTGCGCAGCTTCGAGTCCTCCGCCTTGCATCCCGACTTGAGAATCTTGTGGAACGTTTCGATCTTCCAGCGCATGGCATACCAGTCGAGCTTCTCGATTGCTTGCGCACGCGACTGGACGGGGAGATTGGTCAGCAGCTTCCATTCAATGCCGGCGCGCCCGGGCGGTACATCGCGCTCATGCGCGTGGATTGCTGTGAGCTGCAGCGCGGGATAACGATTCTGCTTGCCGATAGGCGGTAGCACTGTGATTCGCTGGTAACGAAGCTCAAGCGTCACTGTCGCTGGGCGCCCCTTCGCATCGCGAATCTCGACGCGATGCAATCCTTTAACCTTAACCTGTTCCATTTCGTGCGCGATGGTATGCTGGCCATCGCCAGCAAGCCGGTCAACACAGGTTCGCACGAGAAAGTACGTGGACAGTTCATGCGCCGTACAAAACAGTTCATAAATGTCGCTTTCCCGATCGCCCACGTGAATGCAGCGCACAGGATCGCCGAGCAGCGCCGTTGACTGACGCATGTTCTCCAGCCAGCGATAGCTTTCCTTCTGCTCAATGGGTACCCGTGTAGGATATGAAATCTGATCTGGCATTGCAAACCTACGGCGCGGATTCGTCAGGGATGGTCTGCGGATTCCGGTTTTCGCCGACGCTTGCCGGGCAGCCGATCGACGCGGACGAAGTCATCGACTGGTTCCGCGAGCGCGAGGACGATGCCGGCACTGCCGCAAAGCACGACGGCGAGTTTCTGTGGCTTCACATAGCGCGAGCGAGCGCTGGATGCGGACGCAGCTCGATCTGCCCGAGACGTTTTTCGACGCGTTGCGCGAAGGCTCGCATTCGACGCGGATCGAGCATGCGGACGGCGCACTGCGCGCGGTCGTCAACGACGTCATGTTCAACCTCGAATTCATCCCGTCCGAAATCGCGACGCTGTGGATCCACGCCGACAAGCGGCTCATCGTCACGGCGCGGCTGAAGCCCCTGCGCTCGGTCGAGCGTTTGCGCGCGTCGGTGCGCGAAGGGGAAACATTCAGGTCGCCTGCCGAGCTGCTTGTTCATCTGATGCGCGACCAGGCCGACCTGCTCGTGCAGATCGTCCGCCGAACCGGTGCCGATGCCGATCGAATCGAGGATCGCTTTCTGTCGCAACGGCCGACGCAAAACCGCCTCGACCTCGGCGCGATGCGTCGCACGCTGACACGCCTGCAGCGCATGCTGGCGCCCGAGCCGGGCGCGATTTTCCGCTTGCTGGCGAGGCCGCCTCGCTGGCTTCATGCGGAAGACGTGCAGGATCTGCGTGAATCGACCGAGGAGTTCTCGGTCGTGCTTTCGGACGTGGCGGGATTGATCGAGCGGGTCAGATTGTTGCAGGAAGAAATCACCTCGCGCCTCGAAGAGCAGAACAACCGCACGCTATTCACGTTGACGCTCGTCACGGTGCTGGCGATGCCAATCAATATCGTCGCCGGTTTCTTCGGCATGAACGTCGGCGGCATTCCGCTCGCCGAGAACAGGCATGGCTTCTGGCCGATGGTGCTGCTGGTCGCCGGCTTTACCGGGCTGGCAGGCTGGTGGGCGTTTCGCCGCAGAAGGGAGCGCTAGAACGCGCAGCGGATCTGACCCGCTCTTTACCAGGCCAAGCCCGCCGGCGTGATCGAAGCCTGAGCATGCCCGTCTTCGAATGCGCATTGCAACGATTCAAAGAGGGCAAGTACTCGTCGATTACTCGACCACGCTATTCGAGCGCGGCAGCCGGCCCAAAGAACTCATAACGGCTCTGCGATTCCGGTACGCCGATTGCCTTCAGGCCTTTCTTGATCGCCTTCATGAACGCGACCGGCCCGAGGAAATACACGTCGACGTCGCGCGTTTCCGGCAGCCACTTCTTCAGACTCGCTTCGTCGACGTAGCCGACTGCGTGCGCATCGGCATCGCCCGCACGACGCTGCTCGTAGCAATAGAAGCGCTTCAGTTGCGGATGACGCGCGGCCAATGCATCGATAGCGTCGCGGAACGCATGCACGCCACCATGACGGGCCGCATGAATGAAATGCACCGGACGGTCGGTCTTCAGCGCCGCTTGCAGCATCGCCATCGTCGGCGTGATACCGACGCCGCCGCTGATCAGCACCAACGGCTTATCGCCCGGTTGCAGCGTAAATTCGCCAGCCGGCGCGAACAGGTCGAGCGTGTCGTTTTCCTTGGACTGCTCGTGCAGATATTTCGACACGGTGCCGTTCGGTTCGCGCTTCACGCTAATACGATATTCGCGGCCATCGCTCATTGCGGACAGTGAATAGTTGCGACGCACTTCTTCGCCGTCGATCAGCAGACGCATGCCAATGTACTGCCCCGGCTGGAACGCGAGCAATTCGCCGCCGTCATCGGGACGCAGATAGAACGACGTGATCTCGTCGCTTTCACGCACTTTGCGCGCGACGCGGAACAGCCGCGTGCCGCGCCAGCCGCCGGGGGCGGTTTCACTTTCGGCGTAGATCTTCTCTTCGAGACCGATCAGCAGATCGGCCAGTTGTTGATAGGCGGCGGCCCACGCTTCGATCACGGCATCGGTCGCGACATCCGCGCCGAGGACTTCGCGAATTGCGCGCAGCAGGTACTTGCCGACGATCGGATAGTGCTCGGGCTGCACGTTCAGCGCCACGTGCTTGTTGATGATCTGCGCGACGAGGCCGCCGAGTTGTTCGAGCTGATCGATATGGCGCGCGTACATCAGCACGCCGTTGGCCAACGCGCGCTGTTGCGCGCCGCTTGCCTGATTGGCCTGATTGAACATCGGGCGCACTTCCGGATGCTCGCTGAGCATCAGGTTGTAGAAGTGTGTGGTGAGCGCCTCACCGCCGCTTTCGAGGAGCGGCACGGTTGCTTTGATGATGGCGCGGTGTTCGGCGGATAGCATGGTTTGAGTCCTGATGAAAGTCTGTGTGAGCGTCTGTCTATCAGCGAGTGTCGCAGGCCGGTTTCGGCAGACTGGCTTTACTATCCACGATTCGTGCCAGGTATAAAATGCATTTAGATCAATGATCTGGTAATCAGAATGGTTAATTCGACTCTAGTCGAAGTGACTCAATCCGCAGTCGATCTGACTACGGAAGCTGTGCTCGAGGTTCTTACCCCGCTGATTCTCGACCTGTCGCGCGAGGTGTCCGAGCGCGAGCGCTATCGGCGGCTGCTCAGCGCGCTGCGCTCGCTGTTTCCGAGCGACGCCGCCGCACTGCTACGCCTTGAAGGCGATACGCTCGTGCCGCTCGCCATCGACGGTTTGAGCAGCGATACGCTCGGGCGGCGTTTTCGCGTCGCCGAGCACCCGCGCTTTCAGGCGCTGCTGGCTCAGCCAGGGCCGACGCGCTTCGCCGCCGACTCCGATCTGCCCGACCCCTACGACGGCCTCGTTCAAGGCATGGCGCTCGGGCACCTCGAAGTGCACGACTGTCTAGGGTGCCCGCTGTTCATCCGCGGCGAGCCTTGGGGGTTGCTCACGCTCGACGCGCTCGATCCGGCGTGCTTCGACACGCTCGACATGGCCTCGCTACAGGCGTTTCTCGGCCTGGCGGCCGCGACCGTGAGCGTCGTCGAACGCATCGACGCGTTGGCGCGCAATGGCGAAGAGGCGCAGCGTCGCGCGGAAGCGTATCGGCTGGCGAGCAGCGAGAGCCGACGCGAGCTGATCGGCAGCAGCGACGCGCATCGCCGCATGATCAAGGAGATCGAGGTGGTGGCCGGCAGCGATCTGACCGTGCTCGTCACCGGCGAGACCGGCGTCGGCAAGGAACTGGTCGCGAATGCGATCCACGCGCTGTCGCGGCGCGCGAACAAGCCGCTGATCAGTCTGAACTGCGCGGCGTTGCCGGATACGCTCGTCGAGAGCGAACTGTTCGGGCATGTGCGCGGCGCGTTTTCAGGCGCGTCGGCGGATCGGCGCGGCAAGTTCGAACTCGCGGACGGCGGCACCCTTTTCCTCGACGAAGTCGGTGAGTTGCCGCTCGCGGTGCAGGCGAAGCTGTTGCGCGTGCTACAGAACGGCCAGTTGCAGCGCATCGGCTCGGACCACGAACATCGCGTCGACGTGCGGCTGATCGCCGCAACCAATCGCGATCTCGCCGAAGAAGTGCGCGCGGGCCGCTTTCGCGCGGACCTCTATCATCGCCTCAGCGTCTACCCGCTGCGCGTGCCACCGTTGCGCGAGCGTGGCCGCGATGTGCTGCTGCTTGCGGGCTTTTTCCTCGAAGACAATCGCTCCCGGCTCGGGTTGCTGAGTCTGCGTCTTGCGGCGGATGCGCAGGACGCGTTGCTGCACTACTCGTGGCCCGGCAATGTGCGGGAACTCGAGCATCTGATCGGACGGAGTGCGCTGAAGGCGCTGGCAGCCAATCGTGAGCGCCGCCGCATTCTGACGTTGACGGCCGCGGACTTCGCGTTGTCCGATGCGCCGGATCACGAGGCAGATCAAACCGACACGCAGAGCGAGGAAAGCGAGACCAAAGACTTTCGCAGCGCGGTCACCGAGTTCGAACGCAATCTCGTGCTCGAAGCGCTGGTCCGCAACAGGCAGAACTGGGCGGCGGTGGCGCGCGAGCTCGGTCTCGACAGGGCGAATCTGAATCGGCTGGCCAAACGGCTCGGGCTCAAATAAGCGAACAGGTGCGGGAGCTCGAATCGCTGATCGCGCTGAAAACAGATTGTCAAGCGCCGCGCGACGGGCTTAACGTCTTAATCAAAACCAAAGGCCCGCTTCGAAAATTCGAAATTCGCGGAACGCAGCGCGTCGGTCATAGTAGGCCCTAACGAGGACCAACGCCTTTGATCTGGAGACTCCGCCATGTCCGCTGCACCAGAGAAACTCGACGACTGGCTCGACAAGCAGACGGTGGCCGAAGACGACATCACCGCGTTTCCGTTGACGGCGCTCGCCGCCACGCTCGATCGCGAGGAAAACGGTAGCACCGTGCCGCCGTTGTGGCATTGGCTGTACTTTCTGCCGGTTGCGCCGCTCTCGGAAGTCGGTCCCGACGGTCATCCGAAGCGCGGCGGCTTCCTGCCGCCGGTGCCGCTGCCGCGTCGCATGTGGGCTGGCGGCCGGCTCACGTTTCATGCGCCGCTGAAAGTCGGCGAGCATGCACAGCGCACATCGACGATCGCCAATATCGAGGACAAGACAGGCCGCTCGGGGCGCCTCGTGTTCGTCACCGTGCAACATACGATCGAAGTCGATGGCGAGTTGAAGCTCGAGGAAGAGCACGACATCGTCTATCGCGACGCGCCGCAGGACGCGCCGCAGGAAGGGGCGCGCCCGCAACAACCGGCGCCCGCGCCCGAAGGCGAAACGTGGCGCCGCACGATCGATGCCGATGCGGTGATGCTGTTTCGCTACTCGGCGCTGACTTTCAACGGCCATCGCATTCACTACGACCATCGGTACGTCACGCAGGTCGAAGGTTATCCGGGCCTCGTCGTGCATGGCCCGCTGATTGCGACGCTGCTCGTCGATCTCGTGCGCCGTGAACTGCCGCAAGCGACGCTGCAAAGCTTCGCATTTCGCGCGCTTCGCCCCACGTTTGCGGACCAGCCGTTCACGGTATGCGGCAAGCCTTCCGCCGACGGCAAGACCATCGACCTGTGGGCGAAGGACCACGAAGGTTATCTGACCATGCGCGCGACCGCCGCGCTCGTCTGAATTCCACCAGACCCGATTATGCAAACCACGCAACACGATTCGTTCCAGGACATTCGAGAGGCCGTGCGCGATCTGTGTCAGCAGTTTTCCGGCGACTACTTTCGCAAGATCGACGAAGCGCGCGGCTATCCGGAAGCGTTTGTCGATGCGCTGACGAAGGCTGGCTGGCTCGCCGCGCTGATTCCGCATGACTTCGGCGGATCGGGGCTCGGGCTCACGGAAGCGTCGGTGATCATGGAAGAGCTCAATCGTGCGGGCGGCAACTCGGGCGCGTGCCACGGGCAGATGTACAACATGGGCACGCTGTTGCGGCACGGTTCCGAAGAACAGAAGCGCAAATATCTGCCGAAGATCGCGAACGGCGATCTGCGTTTGCAATCGATGGGCGTGACCGAGCCGACCACCGGCACCGACACGACGAAGATCAAGACGACCGCCGAGCGGCGCGGCGACCGTTACGTGATCAATGGTCAGAAGGTGTGGATCTCGCGCGTGCAACACTCGGACCTGATGATCCTGCTCGCACGCACCACGCCGCTCGCGGACGTGAACAAGAAATCAGAGGGCATGTCGATCTTCATCGTCGATCTGCGCGAAGCGATCGGTCATGGCTTGACCGTGCAGCCGATTCTGAACATGGTCAATCACGAGACCAACGAGCTCTTTTTCGACAACCTCGAAATTCCCGCCGAGAATCTGATCGGCGAGGAAGGGCAAGGCTTCAAATACATTCTCGATGGACTCAACGCAGAGCGCACGCTGATCGCGGCGGAATGCATCGGCGACGGCTACTGGTTCGTCGATAAAGTCACCGAATACGCGAAGGAGCGCGTCGTGTTCGGCCGACCGATCGGACAGAACCAGGGCGTGCAGTTTCCGATCGCGCGCTCCTTCATCAACGTCGAGGCCGCGAGCCTGATGCGCTTCGAAGCGGCACGTCGTTTCGACGCGCATCAACAGTGCGGCGCGCAGGCGAACATGGCGAAGCTGCTCGCGGCGGATGCATCGTGGGAAGCGGCCAATGCGTGCCTGCAATTTCACGGCGGCTTCGGCTTCGCGTGCGAATATGACGTCGAGCGCAAGTTTCGCGAAACGCGTCTGTATCAGGTCGCACCGATATCGACCAATCTGATTCTCTCGTACGTGGCCGAGCATATCCTCGGGCTGCCGCGTTCGTTCTGACCCGCTGGCGGACATCATGAGACCACTCGACGGTATCAAGGTCGTCACCCTCGAACACGCGATTGCCGCACCGTTCTGCACGCGTCAACTGGCCGATCTGGGCGCACGCGTGATCAAGATCGAACGGCCTGGCGTCGGCGATTTCGCGCGCGGCTACGACGAACGCGTGCATGGGCTGTCGTCTCATTTCGTGTGGACTAATCGTTCGAAAGAAAGTCTTTCGCTCGACCTGAAGCAGCCCGCGGCGGCAGAGATTCTCGATGCGTTGGTTGCCGATGCCGACGTGCTCGTGCAGAACCTCGCGCCAGGCGCGGCCGAACGGCTCGGCCTCGGCTACCACACGTTGAGCGACAAGTATCCAAAGTTGATCGTCTGCGATATTTCCGGCTACGGCGCGGACGGTCCGTATCGCGACAAGAAAGCGTATGACCTGTTGATTCAAAGCGAGTCCGGCTTTCTGTCGATCACCGGTTCTCCAGGCGCGCCAGCGAAGGCGGGCTGCTCGATCGCGGATATCGCGGCAGGCATGTACGCATATTCGAACATTCTGTGCGCGCTGTTGCAGCGTGGACGCACCGGGCGCGGTTGCCGTATCGACGTGTCGATGCTCGAGAGCATGGTCGAGTGGATGGGCTATCCGCTCTACTACGCGATCGACGGTCAGCCGCAGCCCGCGCTCGCGGGCGCCGCGCATGCGACGATCTATCCTTACGGCCCGTTTCCCGCTGGCGACGGCAAGACGGTCATGCTTGGCCTGCAGAACGAACGCGAGTGGAAGCTGTTCTGCGAGCGCGTGCTCGAACAGCCGGAACTTGCAACCGACGAGCGCTTCGCATCGAACTCGAAACGCACTGCGGCGCGCGACGCGTTGCGCGAGGTGATCGTCGCGGCGTTCGCGAAGCTGAGCGCCGCGCAGGTGATCGAGCGACTCGATGCGGCAGGCATCGCGAACGCGCAGATGAATACGCTCGCCGACGTGTGGGCGCATCCGCAACTGAAGGCGCGCGAGTGCTGGCAGGAAGTCGCCACGGCAGCGGGGGCGATACCCGCATTGCGGCCGCCCGGTCTACCTTCCGACATCGAGCCGAGAATTGACCCTGTGCCCACGCTTGGTCAACATACCGAAGCCATTCTGCGTGAGCTTGGCTACGACGATGGGCGTATCGACGCGCTGCGCGCGGCGGGCACGATCTGATTCAGTAACGACCCCCATGAACGACCATCCCAGTCTCACGCTTGCCACTTTCGCCGCGCAACTCGACTTCCACAGCGTCCCACACGAGGTCGTCGAGCGTACCGTCAACCTGTACGTCGATTGGCTCGGCTCCGCGCTGGCCGGCAGGGGCGCGCGCCCGGTCGAGACGATCGCGCGGTTTGCGCGCGCGGCAGCCGGTGCGACGAACGACGGCCTCTGCGAAGTGCTGATCGACCGCAGCCGCACCACGCCGTATTTCGCCGCGATGATCAACGGCGCGGCGTCACACTTCGCCGAACAGGACGACGTGCACAATGGCTCGGTGTTTCATCCGGCAACCGTGGTGTTTCCCGTTGCGCTCGCGTTGGCACAGGCAAAGCGAGCGTCGGGGCGCGACTTCATCGCGGCGGCGGTGGCGGGATACGAGGTCGGCATTCGCGTCGGCGAATTTCTCGGGCGTTCGCATTACAGGTTGTTTCACACCACGGGCACGGTCGGCACGGTCGCGGCCGCGGCAACTGCGGGACGCTTGCTCGGTTTGTCGCCGTCGCAGATGCTCGATGCGTTCGGCTCGGCGGGCACGCAGGCGAGCGGCCTGTGGGAATTCCTGCGCGATGCCGCCGACTCGAAGCAACTGCACACCGCGATGGCCGCCGCGAACGGCCTGATGGCCGCGCAACTCGCCGCCGACGGCTTCAAGGGCGCGACGCACATTCTCGAAGGCGCGCAGGGCATGGCGGCGGGCATGTCGAGCGACGCCGATCCGGCGCGCCTCGTCGATCGGCTCGGCAGCCGCTGGGCGACCGCGGAGACCTCGTTCAAGTATCACGCGGCGTGCCGCCATACGCATCCGGCCGCCGACGCGTTGCTCGCGGTCATGCGGACGCATGGCCTCGCGCCGCGCGACATGGCGAAGGTCGTGGCGCACGTGCATCAAGGCGCGATCGACGTACTCGGCTCCGTGGTCACGCCGCGCACCGTGCATCAGGCGAAGTTCAACATGGGCACGGTACTCGGGCTCGTCGCGCATCACGGCTATGCGGGCGTGACCGAATTCGAGCAGGGCTTCGACGCGAGCGAGATCGCCGCGTTTCGCGACAAGGTCACGATGACGCTCGACGCTGAAGTCGACGCCGCCTATCCCGCACGCTGGATAGGCAAGGTCACGGTGACGACGATCGACGGCCGCGCGTTCGATGGGCGTGTCGACGAGCCGAAGGGCGATCCGGGGAATACGTTGTCGCGCGATGAGATTGCGACGAAGCTGCATCGGCTGGCGGCGTTTTCGGGTGCGGCTAGTGAAGGGGAGGCGGCGCAGCTGCTTCGCAACGCATGGCGGGTTGCCGAAGAGACGCAGATGGGTTCGGTATTTGATGCAGCGTCGCGCACGACGGTGGCGGCATGAGCGCGTTGTCACGGTCGTATCTGTTCGTGCCTGGGAATCGGCCTGAGCGGTTCGACAAGGCCTATGCGGCCGGCGCGGATGCGGTCATTCTCGACCTGGAAGACGCGGTGCAGCCGGACGAGAAGGTCACCGCGCGAGCGGCGGTGTTGGCTGCGGCATCAGCTAATGCATCGCGGGCAGTGTGGGTGCGTATCAATGGTTCGGACACCACATGGTTCGCGGACGATGTTGCGGCGCTGGTTGGACAGGTCGGCGTCGCGGGAGTCGTGCTGCCGAAGGCCGAGAGGCGGGAACAGATCTGCGCGGTGCTGGCGAACGCGCATCCGGCCTTGAACGTGCTGCCGATTGTCGAGACTGCGCACGGGTTCGCGAACCTGGCGGAATTATGTGCGGCGCCGCACGTGCTGCGTATCGTGTTCGGCACGCTGGATTTTCAGGTCGATCTCGGCATCGATGGAGAAGGTGAGGAGTTGCATCTGTTTCGCTCGCAGATAGTGCTTGCGTCGAGGCTGGCTGGCATTGGTGCGCCGGTGGATGGCGTGTCGACGACGATCAACGATGCTGATGCGGTGCAAGCCGATGCGCTGCGCGGGCGGCGCTTTGGTTTTGGCGGCAAGCTTTGCATTCACCCGAAGCAGATCGACGCTGTGCATCGCGCGTACGCGTGGAGTGACGCCGAGGTGGAGTGGGCGCGGCGGATGCTTGCCGCTGTCGAGGCGAGTCATGGCGCCGCGGTGGCCGTGGATGGAAAGATGGTCGATATGCCGGTGATTCTGAGGGCACGGAGGATTTTGGGCTGAAAGACGAGTTGCCCGGCGACTAGCCACCTCACCCAACGGAATACCCCCCATCATCGCATTTGAACAGTCAGCAGGTCACATGCTAGATTAAATTGGCATCGGTAACAAACTCGCTGCGAAGGTCTCGAATCGCCAGCATCTATCCGGTCATTCGTCGACTCGACGTTGGCGGAAAAGAAGATTTATGCCCCTCACCACGCCGGAAAAATACCCTCCCGATGAGTACTATTCAAAACCCAGTTCTGCGCGGCTTCAATCCGGATCCTTGCGTGTGCCGTGGCAGCGATGCGTGGTATATCGCGGTGTCAACGTTTGAATGGTACCCGGGCGTTCTCATTTACGAATCGAAAGACTTCGTCAACTGGGAACTCAGGGCAACGCCTTTGGACAGGCTATCGCAATTGAACCTGATCGGAGAGCAGCCGTCCGGAGGCATATGGGCGCCCGAGCTGTCCTATCACGACGGTCTTTACTGGCTCGTCTATACCGACACCAAGGCATGGAAGGGTGAGCAGAAGATATCCCCGCTGCGTGACATGCATAACTTCGTCGTGACCGCCCCGGACATCACCGGCCCCTGGTCGGAGCCTGTGCATCTCGTGTCTGGTGGATACGATCCATCGCTGTTCCACGATGAATCGGGCAAAAAGTGGCTGGCCTATATCCGGCGCGATTTCAGGGGCATTTACGCGGACCTTTTCGCCGGAATCATTCTGCGCGAATACTCGCCGCAGGAAAAGAAGCTGATCGGGGAGGAGCGCGTGATCTATAAAGGCGCCAGCCTGAAGACCGACTACTTCATGAAATGTCAGATCTACGAGGCTCCGCATTTGCTGAAGAAGGGAGACTGGTACTACCTGATCACCGCGGAGGGGGGTACAGGCTATACGCATGCGACGTGTGTATCCAGATCCCGCGATATTTTCGGTCCATACGAGTTTCATCCTGACACGCCGATGCTCACGTCGCGCGACGCGAATGGACGGATCCAGCGGACCGGCCACGGCAATCTGGTCGAGGGTCCGCACGGCCAGTGGTACATGACGTACCTGGGATCGAGACCAATCGATGCGCACACGAAGCGCTCACCGCTAGGCCGTGAGACCTGCGTCGCACCGATCGAATGGCACGCTGACTGGCCCCGCCTCGCCAGCGGCGGAGTGGTTCCCGCCGAATCTTTTGCGATCGACTCGGATATCGAGCAAAGGCTCGACAGCAGTTGGGCGATCGATTTTGGACAATGTGCCGCGCTGCCGCTGGAACTGCAGAGTCTGCGCATTCCCATCAGCGACGACTGGTGCAATCTTCACGAACACCCGGGCTATCTGCGGATAAGGGGGCAAGAGTCGCCGACTTCGCGGTTCCACCAAAGCTTGCTGGCCTGTCGCGTCCGTGACTGGCAGTTCGAAGTCGAAACGGCGCTGGAATTTTCGCCGATGTCATATCTGCACATGGCTGGGCTCATGGCGCGTTACGACGAGAACACCTTTTACTATCTGTTCGTCACGCGCGACGACGACGGCACAAAAATCCTGTCCTACATGGAAATGGATGCCGGCAGCTTCGCCTACGGCAATCGACTGGCCACGCTGCCCGAGGCCTCAGTGATCGGCCTGCGGCTTCACGTCGTGGACGCGAAGCTGCGCTTCTGCTATCGCGTGACGCATGGCGACTGGAAAGACCTCGGACTCGGAAAGGATTTCACGAAACTTAGCGATGAATATGCAACCCCGATCGGCTTCACGGGGGCTTTCGCAGGTATCACCGTCAACGACATGCTCGGCTTTCGCGAGCCAGCGGATTTCAAGTCGTTCTCGTACCGCCAACTGACCGGCTAGAACCCGGATTTCGTGTCATCGCTGTCGTTTAATAATAAGGAAGACCTCATGCGCTTTCGCTGGAGACATCGCTATTTCGTTCTGCTCATTCTGTTTGCGATCTATTTGCTCTGTTATATGGACAGAATGATCATGGCAGCGGCTATCCCATTTATTGCGTCCGAGTTTCATCTGTCGGCGATGGAAATGGGAGGAATCCTCAGTGCGTTCTTTTTCAGCTACGCGCTATGTCAGATCCCGGCTGGCCTGCTGGCAGACAGATTCGGCCCGCGGCTGATGACGACAATCGGGATCACGTGGTGGACGATTTTCACCGCGTTTACCGGACTGTGCAATTCGCTCGGCTTGATGCTGGTGGTGCGGGTCGCGTTCGGCATTGGCGAAGCGCTGTTTCCTCCCGCCGCGTTCAAGGCACTGTCGGCATGGTTCCCAAAGCGCGAAGTGGGACGGGCGATCGGGCTGATGATGACCACGAATGCGCTGGGACCCGCACTGGCGCCGCTGTTCGTGGCGGCCGTGATGGCCGCGTGGGGATGGCGCGCCATTTTCACGAGTCTGTTCATACCCGGTATCGCGATGGCCGTATTCGGCTGGATCTATGTGAGAAACAGCCCGAAGGACAGCAAGCACGTTTCGGATATCGAATTGGAGGAAATCGGAACCAGCGAACAAACATTGTCTGAATCCGCCGGCAAAGTGGATTTTGCTGGATTGGTGAAAACGCCGCTGGTCTGGTGGTGCTTTGTCACCTTGTTCGTTTTCAGCATCGCCTCCTGGGGAATCATGAGCTGGTTCCCGACGTATCTGCTGAAGGCGCGCGGCCTTTCGACGGCCAGAATGGGCATTATGGCGTCGGTGCCATTTCTGGTCGGCACGATCGCCTATTGCATCACGGGCTTTCTCTCCGATAAGTTCTTCCGCAATCGTCGCGAATTGCTGGTCGTCCTCGGCTGCATTGTGGCCGCGATCTTTGCCTATCTGACGGCCCATGCCGCGACTGTGGAAACGGCGGTGTTCTATCAGACGATCGGCTATTTCTTCTCAACCATGGCGGGCTGTTCGCTGTACACCATCCCGAATGTCGCGCTGCCAAACAAGGTCGTCGGGTCGGCGATCGGCTTTGTCAATGCAGCGGGTCAGTTGGCAGGATTCCTTTCCCCGCTGATCGTCGGTTACATCCTGACCAGCACGAATAACGACTTCAATGTCGTCTTCCACCTGTTCGTCGGCTGTTTCTTGCTGGCTTCGATTTCCGCATGGTTCATCAATACGAGGACGGACCGCAGCGACTCTGTCACGCGGAGCGCCGGCACAGAGCTGGCCGCGCGGAACCAGACAACTGGATAAATGGAGCGACATTCCGATGCGCCGCAGCCTTTCAGGCATGCAAGTCGCCTCTTTTCCATTCCCTTAATCAAACCGGAACACCGACTTCCAAAAAACCCAATTCACACTTCACGTCACCTGTCGCACTCTTAAGGCATACGGCGCTGCACGATTTAGCAACGGCCGTTCAGCACTCTGCCCTGAGCCGCCGCATCCAACAAAGGCAGCCTCGCAGAACTGTTCCGCGCGCGCGCCACTCGCCCGCGCGCAGCTTGAGAAGACAGGAGACAAATTTTGCCAACCCCCATCAACTCCGGCGCCCGTCTGGACCGCCTTCCGATCAGCCGCTTCCACTGGAACATCCTCGGCCTGATCGGCGCGGGCGCCTTCCTCGACGCCTTCGACATCTATCTCGCCAACGGCGCGCTCGCGGCGATGGTCAAAACCGGCTTCACCGATCTTCGCCTCGGCTCGTTCTTCATCTCCGCGACCTTCATGGGCATGATGATTGGCGCGGGCCTGTCAGGCTATCTCGGCGACCGCTTCGGCCGACGCTATTCGTATCAAGCCAACCTCGCGATCTTCGGCATCGCATCGCTCGCCGCCTGCTTCGCGCCGGACATCTACTGGCTGATCCTGCTGCGCTTCATCATGGGTATCGGCCTCGGCCGCCGAACTCGTGGTCGCGGCCGGCACGCTGTGCGAATTCGTGCCACCCGCCACCCGCGGCCGCTGGACCGCGTTGCTCGCGCTGATCATCAACTCTGGCCTGCTCGGCGCGACCGCCATCGGGTATTGGGTGATTCCGCATCTCGGCTGGCGCTACATGTTCGCGATCGCGGGCGTCGGCGCGCTCGTCGTGTGGTTCCTGCGGCATCGGATGCCGGAGTCGCCGCGCTGGCTAGAAACGGTTGGCCGGCTCGAAGAGGCGGAGGCCACCGTTGCGGCGATCGAGCGACAGGTCGAGGCGCGGGTCGGCAAACTGCCGCCAGTCGCGCGCGTCGTCAGTCACGAGGTGCCGGTCGCGCCGTTCTCGGCGCTGTTCGCGCGCGGCATGATCGGCCGCACGCTGGTCGCCGCGCTGACCTGCATGGCGATCAACATGTCGCTGTACGGCTTCGTCGCGTGGCTGCCGACGTTCTTCGTCAACGAAGGCCTGACCATCGTGCAGTCGCTCGGCTTCGTACTGCTGATGTCGTTCGGCGCGCCGGCCGGCGCTGTCGTCGGTTATCTCGTGACGGACCGCCTCGGGCGACGCAACGGCATCGTGCTGTTCTCACTCGCGACGATCGCGCTCGGCTTCGTCTACGTGCAGATGCGTGCGCCGGTGCCGATCGCGGTCGTCGGCTTCGCGCTCGTCACGACGATCTACACGGTCTGCACGCTCGGCCTGTTCGGTTATATCCCCGAGCTGTTCCCAACCGCGCATCGCCTGCGTGGCACGGGCGTGGCCGGCACCTGCGGCCGCGCGGCTTCGATGTCGACACCCTACGTCGCGCTGCTGCTGTACACGCAATTCGGCGTGACGGGCGTGCTGACGATGGTCGGTGGCGTGTTGCTGTTGCTGAGCGTCGCGATTCTCGCGCTGCGCATCGAAACGAGTCAGCAGACGCTCGAAGAAATTTCGCCCGATGTTGAGCTGATGCCGCAAGCGGAGATGATGCGAGAGTCGGCGTAGGCTGTACGCGTATGACGGGGGCCGTCGATTCGGATCTTTCCCCGGCTAAATTCCACCGCACCCGGTTAAGATGAAAGTTTGTCCTGCGCATGCTTCGCCAGCAGCTTTCATCATGCACTTCGATTTCGTCGATTTACGCCTGCTCCTGCACATCGCCGACACGCGCAACCTCGCGCGTGCCGCGGAGCGTTCGCACCTGTCGGCGCCGGCCGCCAGCAACCGGGTTAAGAATCTCGAGGAGCAGCTCGGCTTCAAGCTGCTCTATCGCACCAGCCAGGGCGTGACGCCGACACCCGCGGGCGAGGCCTTCGTGCATCACGCGCGGCTCGTGCTCGAACGCGTCGAGCACCTCGCCGGTGACATGCAGGAGTACGGCGAGGGCATCAAGGGCCACGTGCGCATCTGGGCCAACACGACTGCGATCAGCGAGTTCATGCCGGCCGTGCTGAGCCGTTTCCTGCGCGATCATCCGGACGTGAACATCGATCTGCGCGAAGTGCTGAGCGGCGAGATCGTCAAGGGCGTCGCCGAAAGCGCGACCGATATCGGCATCGTCGCGGGCAACGTGCATGCCGAGCATCTGCAGATGCTGCCGTATCGCGACGACCGACTCGTGCTCGTTACGTCGTGCGATCATCCGTTCGCCAGGCGGGCGTCGGTCGATTTCTCGCAGGTGCTCAACGCGAACTTCGTGAGCCTGCCGACGTCGAGCGCGATTCACGCGTTCATCACCAGTGCCGCCGATGCACTCGGCGCGCGGCTCAAACTTCGCATCCAGGTCGGTAACTTCGAGGCCGCGTGCCGGATGATCGAGGCGGGCGTCGGAATTGGCATCGTGCCGGAGTCGGTCGCGCTGCGGCACAGAAAAACGATGCAGATCGCGATCGTCGGGTTGAACGATCCGTGGGCCGAGCGCAAGCTGAAGATCTGCGTGCGCAGTCTGAAGGACTTGCCGCCGTTCGCCCGTGCGCTGGTCGACCGGTTGATCGCAGTGGCGGAAGAGAACGGCGCGACAGCGGCTTGACGCGCGGACCGGAGACACCGCGCCGAAGCTCACGGGGTTTCCTTCTGGAAACACCGCCGCCCGTTGTCAACCGGCATTTCACTGCTCAAGCATTCCTTGCCGCCACAAAAACCCGCGTGTATAGTTTCCGAAGTTACTCTTGTTTCGTATCGGAAATTAAAGGGGTTCACATGGACGCGTCCACCATCCTCGCCGATCTCGGCATTGCCCACGCCGCGCAAGCCGGCGATATCGCGGTTCATTCGCCGATCACCGGCGAGCTCATCGGCCGTGTGGTCAGCCAGACGGCGGTCGAGGTCGACGCGGCGCTCGCTCAGGCCAAAGACGCGTTCGCCGTGTGGCGCAACGTGCCGGCGCCGCGCCGCGGCGAACTGGTGCGGCTGCTCGGTAATCGGCTGCGCGAACGGAAGCAGGCGCTCGGCAGCCTCGTCTCGCTGGAGACCGGCAAGATTCTGCAGGAAGGCATGGGCGAAGTGCAGGAGATGATCGACATCTGCGATTTCGCGGTCGGTCTGTCGCGCCAGCTGTATGGTTTGACGATTGCGTCCGAGCGCCCGGGCCATCGGATGGCGGAGTCGTGGCATCCGCTCGGCACCTGCGTCGTGATCTCGGCATTCAATTTCCCGGTGGCGGTGTGGTCGTGGAATGCGGCGCTCGCGCTGGTGTGCGGCAACGCAGTGATCTGGAAGCCGTCGGAAAAGACCCCGCTCTCGGCGCTGGCCGTGAACAGGATTCTCGAAGATGCGCTCAAGGAATTCGGCGACGCTCCAGCCGGTCTGACCGCGTTGATCAACGGCGGTCGCGACGTGGGCGAAAAGCTGGTGGTCGATCCGCGCGCGTCGATCGTCAGCGCGACGGGCAGCACGGGAATGGGTCGCAAGGTTGGCGTCGAAGTGGCGAAGCGTTTCGGCCGCTCGCTGCTCGAACTCGGCGGCAATAACGCAGGCATCGTCACGCAGACGGCCGACCATGAACTCGCGATGCGCGGCATCCTGTTCTCGGCCGTCGGCACGGCCGGTCAGCGCTGCACCACGCTGCGCCGTCTGTTCGTGCACGATAGCGTGTACGAGAAGACCGTCGAGCGTCTGAAGCAGCTTTATAGCCGCGTGCCGATCGGCAATCCGCTCGAAAAGGGCACGCTGATGGGGCCGCTGATCGACCGTCAATCGTTCGAGCGCATGCAGGAAGCGCTGCAGCAGGCGAAGGCCGAGGGCGGCAAGGTGTTCGGCGGGGAGCGTGTCGAAGTGAAGGGTTATGAGGGCGGCTACTACGTGCGTCCGGCTATCGTCGAGATGCCGTCGCAAACGTCGGTCGTGCTGAAGGAAACCTTCGCGCCGATTCTTTACGTGCTGCGTTACGCCGAGTTCGCCGATGCGCTCGAGGCGAACAATGCCGCGCATCACGGTTTGTCGTCGTGCGTGTTCACGAACGACCTGCGCGAAGCGGAACGCTTCGTGTCCGCGTCAGGCAGCGACTGCGGCATTGCGAACGTCAACATAGGACCGAGCGGCGCGGAGATCGGCGGCGCGTTTGGCGGCGAGAAGGAAACGGGCGGCGGCCGCGAATCGGGTTCGGATGCGTGGAAGGCGTATATGCGTCGCGCGACCAATACGGTGAACTATTCGTCGGCGTTGCCGCTTGCTCAGGGTATCGACTTCAATCTCGACTGAGGGCGCGAGCGCGAAGTGATGACGCGCGCCGACTCGCGCGCTCTTTAACAATCCGTTTGCGCCGCCCGGCGTTGCGGAGCTGCAGCGTTACTCGTGGAGTGAGACGTGAGTTCGAAAGTCGTGATCGTCGGCGGTGGGGTGATCGGCAGTTCGATTGCGTATTTTTTGCGGCTGTCCGATCCGACAGTCGGCGTCACGGTGATCGAGCGCGATCCGACCTATGCGCGTTCGTCGTCCGCCTTGTCGGCGGCGTCGATCCGACAGCAGTTTTCGACGCCGCTTTCGATTCAGATGTCGCTGTTCGGCATCGAGTTTCTGCGCTCGATCGGCGAGCGGCTCGAAGTCGGCGGCACGCGGCCCTCGATCGATCTGCACGAAGGCGGTTACCTGTTTCTCGCGACAACCGCCGGTGAAGCGACGCTGCGCGAAAACCACGCGCTGCAAAAGAGCCTCGGCGCAAATATCAGCCTGCTCGACACGCACGACTTGCAAACGCGCTTCCCCTGGCTCAATACCGACGACCTCGTCGCCGGCGCTTATGGCGAAAGCGGCGAGGGCTGGTTCGACGGCTACGGTCTCGTGCAGGCGCTGCGCAAGAAAGCGCAGGCACTCGGCGCGCGCTATGTCGCGGCCGACGTCACCGCCGCTGTGTCGCGACGGCAACCGCGTCACGCAAGTACAAACCGCGGACGGCGAGGCTTATGCGTGCGACGTCGTCGTCAACGCGGCCGGCGCGTGGTCGCGCAAGGTCGCGCAGATGATCGGCATCGACCTGCCCGTCTATGCGCGGCGGCGCAGCATCTTCAACGTGACGTCGCCGGCAAAGCTCGAACGCTGCCCGCTGCTGATCGATCCGAGCGGCGTGTACTTCCGGCCCGAAGGCAATTCCTATATCTGCGGCACGTCGCCATCGGCCGATAACGACCCCGACGATCTACCGCTCGACGAAGTCGATCACGCGCTATTCGACGAAGTGATCTGGCCGACGCTCGCCAATCGCGTGCCGCAATTCGAGGCGCTGCGTGTGCAGAACTGCTGGTCCGGCTATTACGAATACAACGTGCTCGATCAGAACGCGATCATTGGCCATCATCCGGAGGTCGAGAACTGCATCTTCGCGAACGGCTTCAGCGGCCACGGTTTGCAGCAAGGACCGGCAACCGGACGCGGCATCAGCGAATTGATTCTGCATGGCCGCTATGCGACGCTTGACCTCAGTTCACTAAGCTTTGTGCGCGTGCTCGACAACCGGCCGATCGTCGAGAGGAACGTGGTGTAGTCACTGGCGTAGTGCCTTTATTCCAATCGATATCACACGAAAGACAGGCGGCCGTCACCAGCTCGCGCAGCTGATGACGCGGCGCGGCGCCCCATGCGCGCCAGCGGACCTGCTGGTGACGACCCGCTCGCAACAAGGCTTCGATCTGCTGCTGCGCGGGATGGTCGCGCCGGCGACGTCGCACTCGTCGAGCAGCCCGCGTATCCGGCCACGTTGCAGGCGCTGAAGCTGCAACAGGCCGACGTTGTCACGGTGCCCGTGGATCAACACGGCCTCGACGTCGCGCAGCTCGCCGCATTGCTCGAAGTGGGCACGCTGCGTCCCGCGCTGAAACTGCTGTACACCTGTCGAAGATCGTCGCGCCGGGTTTGCGCGTCGGCTGGATGCTCGCGCACGCAGATCGCGTTTCGTCGTCCGGCGGGCGGCATGTTCGTGTGGGCGCGTCTGGACGCGGTACGCGATGCGTCCGACTATCTGCGCGTGTGCATCGAACAGAACGTAATGTTCGTGCCGGGCGTCGCGTTTTATCAGGACGCGGTCGATAGGGCGGCGCTGTGTCTGTCGTTTGCCGCGCCGGGTGTGGAGGAGATTGAAACCGGCTTGCGCCGAATGAAGCGCGCGCTCGAGCAGTACGTTGAGCGGAAATAAAATCTTGATCGCGTCAACGCAATCAGTGCAATGCGGCGAATTATCCGGCGAGCATATAATGTGCAGCCAGGTTTTTTATGTAAACGCCAAAAATTGTGGCCATTTAACAGAACTCACCGCATTCCTTATTAATTGCGAATCGCATTGCGTGCGAATGCGCAATCGTTTTCCTCCCCACATGCCGTTCTATCAGGCCGACCTCGGCATGCTGCAGGTGAAGCCGCACGGGCTTGCCGCGTCGAGCGGTCCGCACGCGTGAGAGGGCCCGCGAGCGATCGCTCCGAATGAAGTCGTTATTGCGCGCCTTATCTTCGAGAATATGCAATTCGAATAAATTCGCCTGTTGCTAAAACTTGTAATGGAAATGGCCGATTTATATGCGGAAATGCCATTTATAAAGTTAAGAAACCGTGTAATTATCCTGTTTACCGGCCGGCTTCCGTTTTGCCTGGTTCCCTGAGTGGCTGAAAGACCGGTTTTACATGGGCTCGCGCCACACGAGCCGGTCTTCGCGTGGGAAATAACCGTCGCCCGTCGCGTTCCCGCACGCATGCCGCATACAAGTGCCGCACGAGATGCGTGAGCGGGCCACAAAAACATCAAATGAGGAAAAGAGGGCAATGCAATGAATTCACTCGACGAGAAGCGGCCGCTGCTGATCTACGACGGCACGCTCGGCGACCTCTACGGGATCTTTTTCAAGAACCTTCTGCTGCAAATTTTGACCCTCGGCATTTACCGCTTCTGGGCAACGACGAATAACCGCCGCTATGTCTGGACGCACATGCGGTTTCAGGACGAGCGCTTCGAGTACACGGGCACCGGGGGCGAGCTATTCAAGGGCTTTCTGTTCGCAATCGTGGTCGTGTTCAGCGCGGCGTTCGCGGCCGGTGCGCTGAGCGTAGTCTTGCGCATGCTGACGAAAAGCGTGGCAGTCGTTGCGGTGCCTGTCATCGCGTTATATCTGCTGATCGTCGTGCTCGCGGCGGGCGCGTTTTTCGGCGCGCAGCGCTATCGGCTAAGCCGCACGCAGTGGTGCGGTATTCGCGGCGGCATGACCGGCTCGGCGCTCGGATACGGCGTGCGCACGTTGCTGTATGCGCTGCTCTGCGTACTCACGCTTGGCCAGATGACGCCGTGGTCATCGATGCGTCTCACGGAGCGTCGCATCAACGAAAGCAGCTTCGGTAGCTTGGCGTTTCGCTTCAAGGGGCGCGCGTGGGCTGTCTACGGTCTGTTTCTCGTTACGTTTGTCGGCGTGGTTGTGTTGTTCACCGTGCTGTTCATGATGTTCCTGAAGGGCGCTCTCGCGTCGATGCATGTCGGCCACGTGCTGGGGGCGGCTACGGCGCCGTCGCGGGCCGCGCTCGGATCGCTGTTTCTGTTTTATGCGCTGTTCTCCATCGGCACGATGCTGATCCGCGGCTTTTATGTCGCGGCGCTGACGCGCCATGTGATGGGCAATATGTCGCTCGGCTCGCAATTGCATTTCGACAGTAACGTAAGCGTTGCGCGTCTGATCGGCTTGCAGTGCGGCAACCTTGCGACCATCGTGTTCACGCTCGGCTTCGGCGCGCCGATCGTGCTGCATCGGCGGATGCGCTTTGCCGCCGACACGCTGCAGGTTTCCGGCTACCTCGATCCGCACATGCTGGGTCAAAACACCGTGGTGGCGGCGCTGACCGGCGAAGGCATGCTGAACCTGCTCGATCATGGGGGCGCCTTCTGAACACGAAACTCAATGCGCTCACTCAATGCTCTCAATGCTCTCAATGAGTGAGCGCAGTCATGCGCAGGTTGCCCACAGGCCTGTTCCCAAAATCGGTAGATAACAACGGAGCAGCGAAGCGAAGAACTCGCGCGTGTGAAGGCTTACCGGAAGGTACAGCACAAAGCAAACAGCGGGACTCACCGTCGACCGGTTCATCCCGCTGCTAGATTCTGAGGGTGTGTCAGCTCGCCGTGCAGCGCACGGCAAGCATGGCAGACGCTTATCGGTCGAGGAACGACTTCAGACGGTCCGCGCGGCTCGGATGCATGAGCTTGCGCATCGCCTTGCTCTCGATCTGACGGATCCGCTCGCGCGTCACGTCGAATTGCTTGCCCACTTCTTCGAGCGTGTGATCCGACTTCGTGTTGATGCCATAGCGCATGCGCAGCACCTTCGCTTCGCGCGGCGACAGCGAGTCAAGCGCGTCATCGATCGCGGCGCGCAGGTCGGCCTGCATCGCGGCATCCGCCGGCGACGACACGCCAGCGTCTTCGATCATGTCACCCAGCGTCGCATCGCCGTCGTCGCCGACCGGCGTTTCGAGCGACACCGGTTGCTTCGCGATCTTCAGAATGCCGCGCACCTTCTCTTCCGACAGTTCCATGCGTTCCGCGAGCACCGCCGGATGCGCTTCCTGGCCGGTCTGCTGCAGGATCTCGCGAGAAATGCGGTTCAGCTTGTTGATCGTTTCGATCATGTGGACCGGCACGCGGATCGTGCGCGCCTGATCCGCAAGCGAACGCGTGACGGCCTGACGAACCCACCACGTCGCATAGGTCGAGAACTTCCAGCCACGACGGTATTCGAATTTGTCCACGGCCTTCATCAGACCGATGTTGCCTTCCTGGATCAGGTCGAGGAACAGCATGCCGCGGTTCACGTACTTCTTCGCGATGGAGATCACGAGACGGAGGTTCGCCTCGATCATCTCGCTCTTGGCCTTGCGCATCTTCGATTCGGCGGCCACCATCTGCCGATTGATCTCTTTCAGATGCTTGAGCGGCAGCGACACCGTCGCTTCGATGTCAATCAGTTTCTGCTGTTCGGACTGGATCGCCGGCAGATGACGCTCGAGCGCCGCGCCATAGGTCGACGCGCCGGTGCGCGCGGCACGCTCGGTCCAGCCAAGGTCGGCCTCGCTACCCGCGAACGTTTCGATGAACTTCTCGCGCGGCATGCCGGCCTTCGAGACGACGATCTGCAAAATGTTGCGCTCGATCGCGCGCACCTGCGCAACCTGGTGCTGCACCTCACCGCACAGACGGTCGATCGTGCGTGCGGTGAAGCGGATCTTCGCGAGATGCTGCTGAATGTCTTCGCGGGCGCGCAGATAGGCCTTCGAGGTGACGTCGCCGCGCGTGTGCGCCGCGTTCATCTGGTCGTACAGAATGCCGACCTGGGCGAAGATTTCGAGGCAGTCGCTCGTGAGCTGCTTCAGGCGAGCTTCGTCCGCCGCGGACGAATCGGCCGCGCTGGCGTCATCGTCGTCTTCTTCGTCGTTTTCTGCGTCGGCATCGCTGTCTTCCTCGGCGTCCGCATCGGCGCTCGCGACTTCTTCTGCGGCGGCCGTCTCTTCATTCAGACCGTCGACGAGTTCATCGATGCGCAACTCGCCGTCGGCGACCTGCTGTGCGCTCGCGAGGATCGCGGAGATCGCGAGCGGGCACGCGGCGATCGCCTGCACCATTTCGTGCAGGCCGTCTTCGATGCGCTTTGCAATCGCGATTTCGCCTGCGCGCGTGAGCAACTCGGTCGCGCCCATTTCGCGCATGTACATACGCACGGGATCGGTGGTGCGGCCGAACTCCGAGTCGACGGTCGACAGCGCGACTTCGGTTTCTTCGTCGGCCTGGTCGTCTGACACCACGGACGGGGCGTTCGAGTTGAGCAGCAGCGTCTCCGCGTCCGGCGCCTGCTCGTAGACCTGCACGCCCATGTCGCTGAACGCGCTAACAATGCTGTCGATCGCGGCGGTTGCCGTGAAGTTGTCGGGCAGGTGGTCGTTGATCTGCGCGTGGGTCAGGTAGCCTTGCTCTTTGCCCAACTGGATCAGTGCACGCATCAGGCGCTGGCGTTCTTCGGCTTGTTGCGGCGGCAGATCGGCTGCCACGGGGATCGCTTTGCCGGCGCCCTTGCCTTTGGCCGAGCGGCCGGACGGAACTTTGGCAGTGAAGGCGGCGGCTTCGTGTTGCGAATCTTCGCGATCAAAAGGGTTCACGTAATTTCCTCTAGAGGCTTCGCTATGAGACGCAAGACGCTACCGTCAGGCGTTTCGAGCAGGGCTCAGCATCACCTGATGTGACTCAACGCGGTTGTTGGGCTGTGCTCTGGGGAGCAAAAAAGATGAGCCCGCTCGAAGCGGGCCGATGGATATGCGAAATTTTGCGCGGCTCGCATTATATACGAGCTTGGGGGTTCGCGCTCATGGGTGCACATCAAATCATCGTGGCTGTTGTCGCATGCATGCGTGAGGCTGCGGGGTGTGCAGTCCGTGTGCATGCGCGCGACCCAACCTAGATAGAGGCATGTTGCTCCTTGTGCAAGGGGCTTCGTGTCTTTTTTGTACACATAAAGCTGTGTCGTCGCAGGCTGTCCCCAAAAGAAATTCGCTGAAGGGTATTGACGGAATACGGACCGCTCTCCATAATCTCGCTTCTCTGCTGCAGATGCAGCGACGCAAACGAAGCGGTGCCGGTGGTTGTGGTGCAGGTGCTGCGGGTTGGGCGGAACGATCTTTAAAAACTAACAGCCGATAAGTGTGGGCGCTTGATGCGCAGTGCGACGGCGGGTTCTGCGGAACCTGCTGTCAGGCAACAGTATCAGGAAGCCTCACACAGTAACAGAGGAAGGTTGATCTGTCGGAAGACGGATTGATCATCGTCAGTACGTTGAGTGAGCGACCGGTTCAGAGATGGACCGAAAACAGTAACAGGTTTGAACTGAAGAGTTTGATCCTGGCTCAGATTGAACGCTGGCGGCATGCCTTACACATGCAAGTCGGACGGCAGCACGGACTTCGGTCTGGTGGCGAGTGGCGAACGGGTGAGTAATACATCGGAACGTGTCCTGGAGTGGGGGATAGCCCGGCGAAAGCCGGATTAATACCGCATACGCTCTGAGGAGGAAAGCGGGGGATCTTTCGGGACCTCGCGCTCAAGGGGCGGCCGATGGCAGATTAGGTAGTTGGTGGGGTAAAGGCCTACCAAGCCGACGATCTGTAGCTGGTCTGAGAGGACGACCAGCCACACTGGGACTGAGACACGGCCCAGACTCCTACGGGAGGCAGCAGTGGGGAATTTTGGACAATGGGGGCAACCCTGATCCAGCAATGCCGCGTGTGTGAAGAAGGCCTTCGGGTTGTAAAGCACTTTTGTCCGGAAAGAAAGTTCCGGGGCTAATACCCCTGGGGGATGACGGTACCGGAAGAATAAGCACCGGCTAACTACGTGCCAGCAGCCGCGGTAATACGTAGGGTGCGAGCGTTAATCGGAATTACTGGGCGTAAAGCGTGCGCAGGCGGTGCTGTAAGACCGATGTGAAATCCCCGGGCTTAACCTGGGAACTGCATTGGTGACTGCAGCGCTGGAGTATGGCAGAGGGGGGTGGAATTCCACGTGTAGCAGTGAAATGCGTAGAGATGTGGAGGAACACCGATGGCGAAGGCAGCCCCCTGGGCCAATACTGACGCTCATGCACGAAAGCGTGGGGAGCAAACAGGATTAGATACCCTGGTAGTCCACGCCCTAAACGATGTCAACTGGTTGTCGGGCCTTCATTGGCTTGGTAACGAAGCTAACGCGTGAAGTTGACCGCCTGGGGAGTACGGTCGCAAGATTAAAACTCAAAGGAATTGACGGGGACCCGCACAAGCGGTGGATGATGTGGATTAATTCGATGCAACGCGAAAAACCTTACCTACCCTTGACATGTATGGAATCCTGGCGAGAGCCGGGGGTGCCCGAAAGGGAGCCATAACACAGGTGCTGCATGGCTGTCGTCAGCTCGTGTCGTGAGATGTTGGGTTAAGTCCCGCAACGAGCGCAACCCTTGTCCCTAGTTGCTACGCAAGAGCACTCCAGGGAGACTGCCGGTGACAAACCGGAGGAAGGTGGGGATGACGTCAAGTCCTCATGGCCCTTATGGGTAGGGCTTCACACGTCATACAATGGTCGGAACAGAGGGTTGCCAAGCCGCGAGGTGGAGCCAATCCCGGAAAACCGATCGTAGTCCGGATCGCACTCTGCAACTCGAGTGCGTGAAGCTGGAATCGCTAGTAATCGCGGATCAGCATGCCGCGGTGAATACGTTCCCGGGTCTTGTACACACCGCCCGTCACACCATGGGAGTGGGTTTTACCAGAAGTGGCTAGTCTAACCGCAAGGAGGACGGTCACCACGGTAGGATTCATGACTGGGGTGAAGTCGTAACAAGGTAGCCGTATCGGAAGGTGCGGCTGGATCACCTCCTTTCCAGAGCTATGCATTGCTCGCGTCAAGTGCTCACGCTTATCGGCTGTGGTGATGAAAGAAACGCAGACAGGCTCAGGGGTCTGTAGCTCAGCCGGTTAGAGCACCGTCTTGATAAGGCGGGGGTCGATGGTTCGAATCCATCCAGACCCACCAGTGTCTTGTCTGGTGAGCTGAAGGGCTGGGGCCTCTGGAATATCTGTGGGACTGGGGGATTAGCTCAGCTGGGAGAGCACCTGCTTTGCAAGCAGGGGGTCGTCGGTTCGATCCCGTCATCCTCCACCAATCCTCAATGCGCAGGGCTCTGCATGAAGGCAGAGCGTTGCGCATTGGCGATTGAGCCAGTCAGGGCGGTATGAGGCACAAGCCTGATACCGGCTGTCGTTCTTTAACAATCAGGAAGAAGTAGTAAGGAGATTCACGAAAGCGTGCCTGGAGATGGGTGTGTGAGTAGGTGAATCAGGGTTGTGATTGTATCGATGTATTTTAAAGGTGATCGAGAGATCGCTTTGGAATACGGCGCAACACGAATACTCAACCTGTAGCGGAACGTGAATGGTCGACTCCTTCGGGAACCTGTCCCCTCCGGGGATGGGACCAGAGTAAGCGCTAAAGCGCTAACACTGGTCGACAGAGACACACCCGTTATAGGGTCAAGCGAACAAGTGCATGTGGTGGATGCCTTGGCGATCACAGGCGATGAAGGACGCGGTAGCCTGCGAAAAGCTCCGGGGAGCTGGCAAACGAGCCTTGATCCGGAGATGTCCGAATGGGGAAACCCACCTCTTCTGAGGTATCCGTAGCTGAATCCATAGGCTACGCGAAGCGAACGCGGTGAACTGAAACATCTAAGTAACCGCAGGAAAAGAAATCAACCGAGATTCCCAGAGTAGTGGCGAGCGAAATGGGAGCAGCCTGTACACGTTATCTGTATTGTTAGTCGAACGCTCTGGAAAGTGCGGCCATAGCAGGTGATAGCCCTGTAGACGAAAACAGCATGGAAGGACTGGGTGTACGAGAAGTAGGGCGGGACACGTGAAATCCTGTCTGAAGATGGGGGGACCATCCTCCAAGGCTAAATACTCGTGATCGACCGATAGTGAACCAGTACCGTGAGGGAAAGGCGAAAAGAACCCCGGGAGGGGAGTGAAACAGATCCTGAAACCGCATGCATACAAACAGTCGGAGCCTCTGCGAAGGGGTGACGGCGTACCTTTTGTATAATGGGTCAGCGACTTACATTCAGTGGCGAGCTTAACCGATTAGGGCAGGCGTAGCGAAAGCGAGTCCGAACAGGGCGTCCAGTCGCTGGGTGTAGACCCGAAACCAGGTGATCTATCCATGGCCAGGTTGAAGGCACGGTAACACGTGCTGGAGGACCGAACCCACTAACGTTGAAAAGTTAGGGGATGAGCTGTGGATAGGGGTGAAAGGCTAAACAAACCTGGAAATAGCTGGTTCTCTCCGAAAACTATTTAGGTAGTGCCTCGTGTATCACCTTCGGGGGTAGAGCACTGTCATGGTTGTGGGGTCCATTGCGGATTACTACGCCATAGCAAACTCCGAATACCGAAGAGTGCAATCACGGGAGACAGACATCGGGTGCTAACGTCCGGTGTCAAGAGGGAAACAACCCAGACCGCCAGCTAAGGTCCCCAAATATGGCTAAGTGGGAAACGAAGTGGGAAGGCTAAAACAGTCAGGAGGTTGGCTTAGAAGCAGCCACCCTTTAAAGAAAGCGTAATAGCTCACTGATCGAGTCGTCCTGCGCGGAAGATGTAACGGGGCTAAGCCATATACCGAAGCTGCGGATGCACAGTAATGTGCATGGTAGGAGAGCGTTCCGTAAGCCTGCGAAGGTGCACTGGAAAGTGTGCTGGAGGTATCGGAAGTGCGAATGCTGACATGAGTAGCGATAAAGGGGGTGAAAGGCCCCCTCGCCGTAAGCCCAAGGTTTCCTACGCAACGTTCATCGGCGTAGGGTGAGTCGGCCCCTAAGGCGAGGCAGAAATGCGTAGCTGATGGGAAGCAGATTAATATTTCTGCACCATTGTGAAATGCGATGGGGGGACGGATCGCGGAAGGTTGTCCGGGTGTTGGAAGTCCCGGTCCTTGCATTGGAGAAGGCGCTTTGGCAAATCCGGGCGCGGGATTCAAGGGTGCGAGGCGAGTCGCTTAGGCGACGAAGCAACTGGAAGGGGTTCCAGGAAAAGCCTCTAAGCTTCAGTTTCACAGTGACCGTACCGCAAACCGACACAGGTGGGCGAGATGAGTATTCTAAGGCGCTTGAGAGAACTCGGGAGAAGGAACTCGGCAAATTGGTACCGTAACTTCGGGATAAGGTACGCCCTCATAGCCTGACTGGCCTGCGCCAGAAGGGTGAAAGGGTTGCAATAAACTGGTGGCTGCGACTGTTTAATAAAAACACAGCACTCTGCAAACACGAAAGTGGACGTATAGGGTGTGACGCCTGCCCGGTGCCGGAAGATTAAATGATGGGGTGCAAGCTCCTGATTGAAGTCCCGGTAAACGGCGGCCGTAACTATAACGGTCCTAAGGTAGCGAAATTCCTTGTCGGGTAAGTTCCGACCTGCACGAATGGCGTAACGATGGCCACACTGTCTCCTCCCGAGACTCAGCGAAGTTGAAGTGTTTGTGATGATGCAATCTCCCCGCGGCTAGACGGAAAGACCCCATGAACCTTTACTGTAGCTTTGCATTGGACTTTGAACCGGTCTGTGTAGGATAGGTGGGAGGCTGTGAAGCGTGAACGCCAGTTTGCGTGGAGCCGACCTTGAAATACCACCCTGATCTGTTTGAGGTTCTAACCCTGGTCCGTGATCCGGATCGGGGACAGTGCATGGTAGGCAGTTTGACTGGGGCGGTCTCCTCCCAAAGTGTAACGGAGGAGTACGAAGGTACGCTAGGTACGGTCGGAAATCGTGCTGATAGTGCAATGGCATAAGCGTGCTTGACTGTGAGACTGACAAGTCGAACAGGTGCGAAAGCAGGTCATAGTGATCCGGTGGTTCTGTATGGAAGGGCCATCGCTCAACGGATAAAAGGTACTCTGGGGATAACAGGCTGATACCGCCCAAGAGTTCATATCGACGGCGGTGTTTGGCACCTCGATGTCGGCTCATCTCATCCTGGGGCTGTAGCCGGTCCCAAGGGTATGGCTGTTCGCCATTTAAAGAGGTACGTGAGCTGGGTTTAAAACGTCGTGAGACAGTTTGGTCCCTATCTGCCGTGGGCGCTGGATATTTGAAGGGGGCTGCTCCTAGTACGAGAGGACCGGAGTGGACGAACCTCTGGTGTACCGGTTGTCACGCCAGTGGCATCGCCGGGTAGCTATGTTCGGAAGAGATAACCGCTGAAAGCATCTAAGCGGGAAACTCGCCTTAAGATGAGATATCCCCGGGGCTTCGAGCCCCTTGAAGGGTCGTTCAAGACCAGGACGTTGATAGGTCAGGTGTGCACGTACAGTAATGTACTGAGCTAACTGATACTAATTGCCCGTAAGGCTTGATCCTATAACCGGTGTGTGTCGGCAGCCGTTAGCGCTTCAGCGCTTATGGATGCCCCACCCTGCGCAAAGCGCAGGGTCTTATGCAGACCACACACGGTTGAGATCAGTGTTGTGCCAGAAACAACACAACCTGCCTTACCCTGGTGAGCATCACCAGAAACTACTTCTTCCAGATTGGCTGTGGCGCGCACCCCGCGACGCAGCAACCCGTCATGCCTGATGACCATAGCGAGTCGGTCCCACCCCTTCCCATCCCGAACAGGACCGTGAAACGACTCCACGCCAATGATAGTGCGGATTGCCCGTGTGAAAGTAGGTAATCGTCAGGCTCCTTACCCCGTCAGAAACCCCACCCCTCGCGGTGGGGTTTTTGCGTTTACGCGGCCGATATCGCGCGTTTCATCACTTTCCAATCCGCAGTGCATCCGCGTAACCCGTCGGTTTCCGATACGTTCGCCCAACGTCCGTGTCCTTCTGGCTCCGGTGGTCAGCACTTTCTCCAACAATCGCTAAGCCCGCTTACGCGCCGGCGCCCGATCTGGTTCACCTGAAGTTGACCCAGAAAAACGGACATCTATCCTTTGGAGAAGGAGGTGCCGATTATGGGCAAGCATCGTACCCCGTACCCGGCGGAAAGAGGTGGCGCCGTTGGTTCGGACAGTCAGATCGAATTTATAAGTGGAAGCGCCGGGGTCATCAAGCTGCCGATTTGATCGCTGGCAGCGTCGCGAAGTATGCCTCATCCGGCGTCTGATCGGACAGACTCGAATGGGGCCGTTTCTGGTTGTAAAGATTCAGGTAATCGCCGATGGAGCGGCGCGCATGGCTGACTGATTCATAGGCTTTCAGATACACCTCTTCATATTTCACGCTGCGCCACACGCGTTCGACGAATACGTTGTCGCGCCAGGCGCCTTTGCCATCCATGGACAGGCGGATGCCCCTGCTGAGCACGGCGTCGGTGAACGCTGTCGCGGTGAACTGGCTGCCCTGGTCGGTGTTGACGATTTCAGGTTGCCCGTATTTCGCAAACGCTTCTTCCAACGCCTCGACAGCGTGCAGCGCTTCCATCGTAATCGCCACGCGGTGGGCCAGTACTTTTCGGCTGGCCCAGTCCACCACGGCGGTCAGATAGACGAGAAGCCGCGCGCCATCGGAATATAGCTCGTATCCAGTGCCCAGACCTGGTTTGCCCGATTGATCGTCATGCCCCGCAACAGATAAGGCCAGATCTTGTGCTTCGCATGACGGCGGCTCGTGTTCGGCTTGCAGTACAGCGCCTCAATGCCCATGCGCTTCATCAGAGTGCCGACGTGTTTGCGCCCGACCCTGATAGCTTCGCGTTTGAGCAGGCGAACCAACATTCGTGCACCGGCAAACGGGAATCTATGGTCACCCCCGTTTTTGCAACCTTGATTTTTGACGGCGTGGTTGGCTTGCCAAAATCTATCCGGCGTCATTGTAGGGATAGCTCCCCGCGCCACGATGAGAATCGCGCCTGACGGTCCCAAAAAACTCCATCGGCTTCAAGAGCCATTCCCGTTTTCGGGTTTTCCGTCAGGCCGGTGTGCCGTTCACGTCATCAAATTTCAGCGGTCGCAAAACCAGATAGGTACTCGGTAAAACAGTGTGGGATCGGCTGGTCAGGCAGGCATGACAGCCGCCTTCGCATCGAAGACAGTATTTCGAGTGACCAGCGCCCAGGCGGTGCGCGCCAGCTTATTCGCGAGAGCACAGGCCACGACATTGGAGTGGCGCCGCGCCAGCAAGGCACGAACCCAATCGGCAAGTGGGCCGCTCTGGCGCCCGAGTCGCTGCATGTAAGCTCTAGCGCACTGAACCAGCAGGCGCCGGATGTTTTTATCGCCCCGCTGATATGACTCCCAGTGTCAATCTGGATCGGTTTTCACCATTTACTCCATGGTCAAAGCAAATTTCCTGAAGGCGGCGTAGCAGTAAAACTCGACGGTGGATCACGCTGACATTCGCGGGTTGGTTGCCGCATTACAGAGGTCCGTCTCATGAGCCTGCCGCTTCCTTACTACGCAAGTCGACTGATGCCGTTGCCAAACGTGGTCGCGGGTTACTCGAATACCGGGCTGCGCCGCCTTCAGGAAACTCTTGATACTGGTTGGTCTTTTTACGTACAGCCCTTTGTTCATGCGGATTGCGCGCTTGGCGGTAAAGCCAGCGTCATTCCCAATCGGCCGACGTCCCAGATGAAGCCCGCCAGCTCGCGTGCAATAGCGATGATGGCCACGTGCGCGGTCTTCCCTCTGGCGACGAGCTTGCGATATCGCCGGCACAGTCTTAGTTGCGCGTCCCAGGCACGGTCGATTATCGGCTTGGGTAGCCCTTCATGCCGGCGCTGGATGTCAATGCTCACGCGGGCAGGATGGCGGTAACTCCAGGCGGATTCGACCAATAGCTTGCGCGCATAACTGTTGCCTGTTTTGGTAACGCTTCCTTGGCGTCGCTTTCCGCCTGAGGAGTGCTCAGAAGGCGTCACGCCGAGCCACGCCATCAGCTGTCGCGGATGCTCGAAGCGTGACAGGTCACCCAGCTCGGAGACCAGGCCGATCGCCGACGTGAAGTTAATCCCGAGCTAAAGTCGGAAGTGGTGTACGGGGGAGTTGAGGCGGGAGATTGTAGGCGGTGGAGGTTTCAGCTGAGAATCTGATTGTCGAAGTCGGAAACCAGCAAACAACAAACCATCCACCATGAACAAGTTTACGGAAAAAGAAGTCGTTGGTCTATCGGGAGCCGGTCTGGGTCTGGACGAACTGGTGCGGCACGGAGCCCGGCAGGTGATCCAGCAGGCGATCGAAGCCGAGCTCGCGGCGCTGCTGGAGCGGTTCGAGAACGTCAAGACCTTGCACGGCCAGCGCGCCGTGGTGCGCAACGGCTATCTGCCTGAGCGCGAAGTGTTGACGGCGGCTGGGCCAATTGCCGTGAAGGTCCCGAAGGTTCGCGATCGATCAGGATCTGGTGTGAAGTTCAATTCGTCGATTGTGCCGCCGTATGTGAGGAAGTCGCCACGCGTGAGTGCTGCGCTGCCGTGGCTGTATCTGAAAGGCATCTCGACAGGCGACATGAGCGAGGCTCTGAGCGTCCTGCTAGGCGAAGATGCCAAGGGTCTGTCGGCCAATGTGGTGAGCCGCCTGAAGGCGCAGTGGGCCGACGAACATGCCAGCTGGAGCCAACGTGATCTGTCGAAATCGCACTACGTGTATTGGTGGGTCGACGGGATCCACACGGGGCTGCGAAGCGAGAATTCGGACGGCCAGTGCCTGCTGGTGATCATCGGCGTGAGGCCGGATGGGCGCAAGGAGCGCGTGGCGATCGGCGATGGGTACCGGGAGTCAAAGGCGTCCTGGCAGGAACTGCTGCTCGACCTGAAATCGAGAGGCCTGCAGGCTGGTCCGCTGCTGGCGATCGGCGACGGCGCGATGGGCTTCTGGGCCGCGCTGGAAGAAGTGTTTCCTGCGACGCGAGGCCAGCGCTGCTGGTTCCATAAGATGGGCAACGTGCTCAATGCGCTGCCGAAGTCGCAGCAAGGCAAAGCCAAAGCAGACCTGCAGGCGATCTGGATGGCCGCGACGCGCGCTGACGCATACGCCGCCTTCGATCGTTTCGTGACGGTCTACGCGGCGAAGTATCCGAAAGCCACCGAAACGTTGAAGAAGGACCGGGAAAGCCTGTTGGCCTTTTACGATTACCCGGCGGAACACTGGCAGCATCTGCGCACGACAAATGCGATCGAGTCGACGTTCGCGACCGTGCGCCACCGCACCACGCGTACGCGCAACTGCGTGTCGCGAGCGACCTTCCTGGGCCTGGCATTCAAGCTGATCGAGGAAGCCGAGAAAACCTGGCGCCGTATCAACGGCCCTGCACAGATCAAGCTGCTGCTGGAGGGCATTGCCTTCAAGGACGGCGAACAGGTGAAAGACGATCAACCGGTTCAGCAGAAACTCGCCGCCTGAAAGCGCCTGCCTTCAAGTTGCCCATACACCACTCTTGACGTTAGCTCGTTAATCCCGCGCATAGCCTGCAACGCGAGTACGACCGGGTAAAACCGCCAGCTGGTGACAGATTCACGCAATGCCAGTTCCAGCCTTTCACATTGCGCGAGCCGGTCTTCGATCGTGCGCCGGTGTTCATTGAACGCCAGTTGTTGCCATGCGCTGTCGAACGAGAACGTACTTATCCAGCGTCGGTGGGTGGGCCCCCAGTTGGGGTGACCAAGGTAATGAATGCCGTGGGCAAGCAGAAACGATTTGAGCCTGCAGCGTGCGGCCTTCAGATCTTCCCTGGCAGCCGACCAGGCGCGTGCCAGGTCTCGGAACGCTTCGTCTTCAATCGATGGCACATGTACGGCCGAGAGGTCGCCGGCGCGTAGCGAACGCACTAGCTTGATCGCGTCGCGACGGTCTGTTTTGACGCGATCTCCCGGTTTCCGTGGAATGAGTGACGGTGCGCAGACCATGCAGTCGAAGCCTTTATCGACCAGCCTCCTGTACAACCCATATCCGCAGGGCCCCGCTTCATAGACAAAGCAGATGTGCCGCGCCTTTGTTTGCAACTTCTTGCACAACCGGTCGATATCAATATGCATGGTGCCGACCTTGCCAAACAGTTCAACTTCGCTCATGCCGATCGCGTACGCAACCGTGATCGAATCCTTATGGACATCCAGTCCTACGTACAACGTGCTATCGTTTTCCACGCTGGCCTCCGTGTCGGAACAGACCGTTGAGCGGTGGCTCCATCCCCACTCAATGCGGCTCTGGCAGCAATGCTAACCCGCGCTTAATTCCCCTCGGCGGCCAGCCTTGCCGAACGGAAATGGAATGGACGCCTCCCACCCCACGAGTGGTGGAAGCGATGAACAGACACACATACTCACTCACGGACCGACCGTATCGGTACGGTCGGAACGGAAGATCATTGAGGTCTTCAGAGCCAACCGGAGGAGGTCTGCCATGAACCATACGGCCGTAGGCGTCGACATTGCCAAAAGCGTCTTTCAGGTGCACTGGGTCGACCCGCACACAGGTGAAGTTATCAAAAAGGCAGTCAGGCGAGACAGGTTTCTCGACTACTTCGCGAACCGGGAACCTTGCCTGATCGGTATGGAGGCGTGTGGCGGTGCGCAGCATTGGGCACGCCAGTTCACGAAGATGGGTCACCAGGTGAAGCTGATGCCGCCGAAGTTCGTCAAGGCGTTCAACATCGGCAACAAGAACGATCCAGCGGATGCGCGCGCCATCTGGATGGCCACACAGATACCCAGCAAGCCGGTCGCGGTCAAGACAGAAACGCAGCAGGCCGTGCTGGCACTGCACCGCATGCGGCAGCAACTGGTGAAGTTCCGCACGATGCAGATCAACAGTCTGCGAGGCCTGCTGGCCGAGTACGGCGAAGTGATGGGCAAGAGCCGCGAGGCTTTGGACAAGGCTATACCGGGAATTCTGGCAAAGCTGTCGGACCGTTTGCCTACCATGCTGATCGATACGATGCGGGAACAGTGGAGTGGTCTGACGGGGCTGGACCGGCAAATTGCCGGGATCGAACAACGCCTGCAGGCATGGATGAAAGACGACGTCGCATGCCAGGCAATCGCGGCCATACCGGGCGTCGGCTTGTTGAGCGCCACGGCGGCTGTCGTGACCATGGGCGACGCGAAGGCCTTTCGCTCCGGTCGGGAATTCGCTGCCTGGCTCGGCCTGGTGCCCAAACAAACGGGCTCTGGGGGCAAGGTTCAACTGCTCGGTATCAGCAAGAGAGGCGACACCTACGTGCGAACGCTGCTGATCCACGGCGCCCGTAGTGTGCTGCGACATCCAGACAAGGCCGGCGCATGGGTCGAGCAGCTCGGCAAACGCCGACCGTTCAACGTGGTAATCGTGGCGCTAGCCAACAAGATCGCAAGAACCATCTGGGCACTTCTCGCCCACGACAGGCAGTACGGGAGGGAGTACACGAGCTCGAAACCGCTTTAAAGAGTTTGCGGTGCCCAGGAGCTGTTCTCACAGGTGGCACGTTCACAGGTTGCGTTGGCAATCGCGTGCAATGACAAGATAGGTCGGACCGGGACTCCCTAAACCTGGGTATGACGAAGAGCCTTGAGCTCGACACGGAAATGAGGTGGGAGTCAGCGGATTTCATCGGGGCCCGCAGCCGAATGATTGGCTGCAACAGGCCGGATATAAAGCAGCAAACGCCACATCAAGTCATGCATACGAAAAACCTTCGCAAAAAGGGAGGCGTCCATATAAGTCATACTGACTTGCTGATGCCTAGCAGATTAGATTTTCCTCCCGTGCTGTATTGGCGCGGGACTAGACCGATCGATGCCGCAAAGTCGCGGCTGCATCTGAATTGTCGGGCATCACCGAGTTCGGCGGCTAGCACACTGGCGGTAATCGGGCCGACGCCTGGAATTGTCAGCAGACGTTGCCCACGTTCGTCTTGAAGCAGTTGGATTTGCAATTCCTTCTCAATCTCCAGAACCTGTTGGTCCAGGTATTTGAAATGGCCATGCAGGCGCTCAAGAACGCTAACAAACGGGCGCGGCAGCGAATATTCGGCGATAAGTGCGGGCAGACGTTTGATCGCATCGCGTCCAACCGGAAGACTGATGCCGAACTCCAGCAAAAATCCGTGAATCTGGTTAATCGTGGCTGTGCGCTGCTTGACCAGCGCCTCGCGAACGCGATGCAGGGCCGACAGGGCTTGCTGCACTTCGGACTTTGGTGTGACAAAGCGCATTGACGGTCGCGATGCTGCTTCACAGATTGCTTCCGCGTCAATAAAGTCGTTCTTGTTACCCTTGACGAACGGCTTCACATAGTGAGGCGAAATCAGTTTGGCTTCGTGCCCGAACGCGGACAATCTGCGCGCCATGTAGTGAGCGCCTGCACAGGCCTCCATGACAATGGTGCAGCGCGGGAAGTTGCTGAAGAACGTTAGCAGTTGCTTGCGTGTCATCTTCTTGCAAAAGACCGCGTGCCCGCTCCTGTCTTGACCGTGCAGGTGGAAGGTATATTTACCGAGATCGACTCCAACCAGCGTTACGTCGTTCATGATGGCCTCCGTGAAAGAAACCCTTCAAGCGTATGCCTCCCTGAGGGCCGAGCTGGCCATCTCATTACAGCCTCGAAACTTAATTTCGCAACAGCTTCTAACACTACAGCCGTAGTTATTTTTTCCTATACTAAGTTAGTATTACTACTCTGTATAGGACTATGAAAGAGATCGCGAAAGCGTGGGAACATGAAATCGATCTGTTGCATGAAAGACTGGCTGGCCTGTTCAGGCGCGCCGAGCCGCGACAGCGTTCGCTGGCTTATCTAAAGGGTCTGCTGGGTACAGTCGAACGCAAGAACGGCTGGCAGCTCGCAGAATGGATTGGCGAAGCCACGCCCGATGGTGTGCAGCACCTCCTCGAAAGGGCGCAGTGGGATGCCGACGCGGCGCGGGACATACTGCGCGAATACGTCGTTGAGCAACTCGGCGAGCGTGAGGCGGTACTCATTGTGGATGAGACGGGCTTCCTCAAGAAGGGCGAGTATTCCGCCGGTGTGCAGCGCCAGTACAGCGGCACGGCAGGCCGCATCGAGAACAGCCAGATTGGTGTGTTTCTGTGCTACGCCGGCAACGGAGGTAGCGCATTTATCGACCGGGAACTGTACATGCCGCAGGGCTGGATCGATGATCGCAGTCGCTGCCGGGCGGCGGGCGTGCCCGACACCGTGGAATTCGCAACAAAGCCCCAACTTGCGCGCCGGATACTGGAACGGACGCTGGATGCGGGAGTGCCCTGTGGCTGGGTCACCGGCGACGAGGTGTACGGCGGTGACCGTCCCCTGCGGCTGTGGCTTGAGTCGCGCACGCAACCATTTGTGCTGGCGGTCAAAAAGAACGAACCGCTGTGGTGGCAAGGCCCGACCTCGATACGTGCCGACAAGATTGCGCAAGCCTTGCCTCCACAGGCCTGGCGCCGCCTCTCAGCAGGAATCGGCGCAAAAGGCGAGCGTCTGTATGACTGGGCACTCACGCCGTTATGGCGCCTGCAACTGGGCGCCGAAGAACGTCGCTTTGGCCACTACCTGCTGGTGCGGCGCAGTCGCGATGAGACCCGCGAGCACGCGTATTACGTCGTCTATGCGCCCCGCAGCAAGGTTACCCGTCAGACGCTGGTCAACGTCGCCGGCAGGCGATGGGAAATCGAAGTCGGATTCGAGGCGGCCAAGGGCGAATGCGGCCTCGATCAATACGAGATTCGTCGCTGGCAGGGCTGGTACCGTCACATCACACTGGCATTGCTGGCGCACGCGGTGCTTGCTGCCCTGAGGGCACAGGCCAAAAAAAACAGCTGAAGGTTCACTGCCGTTCAGCGTTCAGGAGATCCGCCGGCTACTGTGTCGACTGATATGGCGAACGCTCCACTCCGTTGAGCATGTGATGTCGTGGTCAATGTGGCGGCGTCGACATCAATACCGCGCCCAGCAATGTCACTACCGGCGACGCGGTGGCGTGCCTCCGGCGTATCTACGGCTGTAGTACTAAAACTCAACTGCAAATCTATCCGTCGAACCGGGTCAACCTCACACCTGCGATAAAGCGGTCAAGTCTTTCACTGGCCTCCGTAATCGCCCAAAGCGGAGCGCGATGCAGTTGCCGGTCGTAACTCGTTGCGATCGATGCAAAGAGTTCGAACCCCGCCTCGTCCAGCTTCCATTCGTTGCGTTCCCGGCCTGCGTCGAACACCATCGCCGAGGCCCGGTCCGCGGCGTGGAGCTCTTCATCGCTCATCGGGCCGAAGCCAGCATCGGCCAGGTAACTGGTCAGCAGCATGATCTGCGTGAGAGTCTGTGCGTCGCTCTTCGTGCCGACGCCGCGGCGCAGCGCATCGAGCGACAGATGAACTCGCAACGCGAGATCGTCGGCGATCTGGCGTGCGATAGGCAACAGCATGGCCTTGACATGCCGCGCGCGGGCGGCGCCACTGTTGCGGAAAGGAATCGGTTGTGCCATGGAGATCCGAGGGGTTTGCCTGAGCACATGCAATAACGGCGCGCTTCGCAAAAGGTTGAGCCTTCATTGCGCTTTGCCCGCTTCCGTGGACGGAAACGTTTGCTGCCGGCCATTTTCCCGCAGATTGTCGGCACGTCTCGATGTGCGTACGTCGCCCGGTGAGCCGTCCGGTTCCGACGATCCAGCGGCTTTCCCTCCTATGCTTACTCACCGAAAGTCGTCGCCGCATTGCCACCGCGCGCGCATCCTGCCATCTGCCTCGGCCAAAACTTCTCTATCATCACAATTGAAACAACGGCGACGAGGGCGCCGAACTGAGCAAGTCCCCGTCGGCAAGCGCCATCCAGCTGTCTTCGACCCGCGGAAGCATCGATGCAAGCTCATTCACGCGACGTTATGTCGGCGACCGCCGATTTGTGGACCGACGCGATCAGCAATATCTCAGCGCGGCGGGCGGGGCTACGAGTCGATTAACCGACCGTAATGACGGACAGCCACATCGACACGCAGCCGACCGGCGACAAATTCGACGGTGATGACGGCGTGCGGCTAGGGCCGGAGGTGCTGCGCATTCTGGCCGAGGCCAACTCAGGGCCTCGAAGGCATTGTCAGCGTGCCGTTGTGCGACCCGCAGGCGGTCGCGGCGTTGGCGGCCTCGGGTGTCGGTAGCACGATCACACTCACGATCGGCAACCAGCTCACAAACGATGGCACGGTGATACTCGTCGTGACCGAGCGCATGCATGAGCCGTGGGATCTCGGCGTGTTCGAGAGCGTCGGCATCGATCCGCGCCGCGCGCGTTTTCCGCCGCTCAAATCACGCATGAATTGCCGGCCGGTTTTCGTGCCGATCGCGGCGGCGCTCGTCGAATGCGATGGCCGCGGCGTCACGAGTTCGGACTATGTTCAGCTTCGAGCACGTGATGCGGCCGGTCTATCCATTGGACCCGGACACCGAATGGCCGCGACGAACTGATCAACACGTGTGCTTTTTGATAAATCGCGGCAAGGGCTTGTACAGTCCGCGATGAGTCTCTATAATTCGCGCCTCTAAAGGCTCGTAGCTCAGTTGGTTAGAGCACCACCTTGACATGGTGGGGGTCGTTGGTTCGAATCCAATCGAGCCTACCAACGCATCTGTGACGTAGACGAAAGCGGTTCCGCTTTCGTCTACGGTCCAGTCAAATCCATCCAGTCGTTCCCGTAGTTTTCGCCGTTCGGCATCACGTCCCCTTCGTTTTCGTTGTTCGCTTGCGGCTGAGTCTTGCTCACGTTCGTACGCGCTTCTCGCTATCGCGTCGTCGTTCGACAATGCGCGGTACAGTTAGGTCTTCCGCTTTCGCCGCCGACCCGACTGCCGTTCGCATCGAATCGTTCGATCATGCGCTGCCGGCAGCATCCAATGAAGCTGACGCAATGAAGAAGCTCATCAACGATGTGTCCACCGTGGTCCCCGATATGCTCGACGGGCTCATCGCACTCAATCCCCAACTCTCGCTGTTGCAGGCGGCACGATCGTCTTGCGCGCCGATGCCGAGGCCGTGCTCGACGCGATACGCGCGGTGACCGGCCCCGCGGGCGCGTTGCTGATCGTCAAGAACTACACGGGCGACCGTTTCAACTTTGGCCTCGGGCCCGAAATCGCGCGCGCCGAGGACATCCCCGTCGACATGATGATCGTCGCCGACGACGTCGCGCTGAGCGCGAGCGGCGATCACGCGGGCCGTCGCGGAAAGCCGCCGCGTCGCTCGGCACGATGGGCGTCGCGATGACGCCATGCACGGTGCCGGCCGCGGGCAAGCCGGGCTTCGAGCTGGGCGATGGCGAAATCGAATGGGGCCTCGGCATTCATGGCGAGCCCGGCATCGCGCGCGGTGCGCTCGAGCCGGCCGACGCGATCGTCGGCAAGCTGCTCGCAAAGATCGTCGACGATCTCGCGTTGCAGGCGGGCGAGCGCGTCGCGTTGCTCGTCAACAATCTGGGGGGCACGCCGTCGGGCGAACTGAACGTGGTGGCCGGCGCCGCGCTGCGGGAGCTTCGCGGGCGCGGCATCGAAGTCGAGCGCGCGTAGGCCGGCACGTTCCTGACTGAGTGCGCTCGAAATGGCCGGCGTCTCACGGACGAGCGCATGGCCTGCGCTGGACGGGCGCGTCGCGCAGGTCGCCGTGCGTGCGGCGCCACCCACGCCGCGCGGCGCGAGCGGCGCGACGCTCGCACCTGACGCGACGCTGCGTCGCGCGATCGAAGCGGTCTGCGAATGCCTGCTGGCAGCCGAGCCGACGTTGACCGAAATGGACCAGCGTGTCGGCGACGGCGGACCTCGGCATCAGCCTCGCGCGCGGCGCCCGCGCGATGCAGATCGAGCTCGGGCCGGATGCGGTGTTGCGCGGCCTGTCGGCGACGCTGCGGCGTGTGATGGGCGGCACGTCGGGTCCGTTATACGCGGTGATGCTGCTGCGCGCGGCGGCCGCGCTCGAACAGTCGGGCGGGACCATGGCGCTGCAATGGGACGGCGTTCAGCGCCGGTGTCGATGGATTGATGGAGCTGGGGGGCGCGGGGCCAGGCGATCGCACGATGGTCGATGCGCTGAAACCCGCCGCCGACGCGCTGCACGACGCGCTGGCTCAGGCGGTATCGACGGATGCCGCGTTGCAAGCCGCCGTCGATGCGGCAAGCGATGGCGCGTCGCGCACCGCATTGATGCATCCGCGGCGCGGGCGTTCGAGCTATGTCGGCGATCGCGCGCTTGGTCATGTCGACCCAGGCGCGCATGCGGTCGCGTTGTGGCTCGCGGCGATTCGCGACGCGTTGGTCGGTTAGGCGCGGGCGGACGCTACCGCGAACGTAACGGGCAAGCGCGCCGTCACTGAAGAGAAAATAGCGCCACGTTCACGGTCGCAGCAGATCGAAGCCCGCGAGCGCCACGATGCCGGATAGCGCGATCAGCGCCACCGAGTGCTGTCCAACGTACAGTAGCCCGGCGGCGGACCAACACGTTACGGCGAATGCGGCAATGCGTTTCATGCTTGTTTCTTCTACGACTCAAACTCAAAAACCGCTTCAAAAGCCCAGCGCAACGGCCAGCAAACCACTGACGACACCGCACACCACCACCGCACAGGCCACCACCGTCAGCACGCGCTGCGGAAACGACCGCGCGAGCATCGCGAGCGACGGCACACTGACGAGCGGCAGCGTCATCAGCAGCGCGCCGGCGGGGCCGGCAGCCATGCCGAACGACAGCATCGCCTGAATGATCGGCACTTCGCCCGCGGTTGGAATCACGAACAGCGTGCCGGCGATCGACAGCGCGATGATCCACAGCAGGCTGTTGTCGACGTCCGGGCCGATGTGCGGAAACAGCCACGCGCGCGCCGCGCCTAGAATCAGCACGAGCACGATGTATTCCGGCACGAGCCGCAGCGTCATGCGCCCGAGAATCGTGATCCAGCGCGAGAACGCGGTGCCCGGATCGTCGGCGCTGACCAGTTGCGCGACGGCTTCCCGCGACACTTGCGCTTCTCGCGGCGTGACCATGCGGTTCACGACGTAGCCGAGGCCGAACACCATCACGATGCCGAGCGCGAGCCGCAGGCCCATCCACTGCCAGCCGAGCACGAAGCCCATGAAGATCAGCGTCGCGGGATTCAGCGCCGTATTACCGAGCCAGAACGCAATCGCCGCGCCCGGCGCCGCTTCGCGTGCGCGCAGGCCCGCGACGACCGGCGCCGCGCAGCAGGTGCACATCATGCCCGGCAACGACATCAGCCCGCCCTTGACGACGCTGTTGAAGTCGGCACGGCCGAGCGCGCGCGCGACCCACTGCGGCGGAATCAGCGCTTGCACCGCGGAGCCGAGCAGCAGGCCGAGCACCATCGCCTGCCAGATCGCCTTGCCGTAGGCCAGCGCGTAGTCGATCGCGGCCTGCCACGAGGCTGCCGGCGCGCTCGCGGACGTGCCCATCAGGATCGACTTGCCGATCGAGTGCTGGCTCGCCGCGACGAACGCACGGTTGTAGTACGGAAACCACTTCACATAGAAGAAGCCGACGACGCCGATCAGCAGGAACACGATCCAGCCGAGCGTGACGCGGGGTTGCCGAAGGGTTGATTGCATGTTGGTGGTTGATTGTCGTTGTGGGTCAGCCGACGACGAGCGTGCGGCTATCGAGCTGCGCGAGCAGCGTTTTCGCCTGCTCGACGACGTCGGCGTCGTTCGGGCGGAAATCGAGTTGCAGCGCGTTCGGCAGATGTTCGAAGTGCTGACCGCTGCTGCGCGCATATGCGGGATCGTAATGCCCTTCGATCAGTTCGCGCGCGAGTTCGGCGCGCCGGTTGTCATCGACGAGCCGCAGCCAGCCCGCGACCCGCTCGCGGCTATGCAGGCCGATCAGCCGTTCCAGCTGTCCCTTCAGGTAGTCGGGATGATCGAACAGATGCGCGTAATCTTGCAGCAGAAACGCTGCGCGATCCTCGCGGCTCGAGCGCACCTCGACGCACGCGCCGCGACGAAACGTTTCGAGCAGCGCGAGCGGCAGCGTGACCGAGCCGATGCGCCGGCTTTCCGCCTCGACGAACACCGGCCGGTTCACATCGAAGTCGCGCAGCGCGGTGACGAGCAGCGTGTCGAAACGCTTTTGCGACGGCTGCGGCACACCCGTATACGCGCCGAGCAATGAGCCGCGATGCGAGGCGAGCGCCTCGAGGTCGAGCGTTTGCGCGCCGGCCTGATGCAGCGCCGACAGCAGCCGTGTCTTGCCGCTGCCGGTCGGGCCGACGAGCGCGATATAGCTGAAGCGGCGCGGCAGCGTTTCGAGCCTTTCCACCGTCGCGCGACGGTAGCTCTTGTAGCCGCCGTCGAGTTGCCGCGCCGACCAGCCGATCATGTTGAATAGCGTCGTGACCGAGCCTGAGCGCTTGCCGCCCCGCCAGCAGTAGATCAGCGGGCGCCAGTTGCGCGGCCGGTCGGCGAACGTGGTTTCCAGATGATGCGCAATGTTGCGCGCGACGAACGCCGCACCGAGCCGTGTGCCCTCGAACGGCGACACCTGCTTGTACGTCGTGCCGACCAGCACGCGTTCCTCGTTGCTCAGCACCGGCGCGTTGGTCGCGCCCGGAATATGGTCTTCCGCGAACTCGAGCGGAGTGCGAACGTCGACGATTTCATCGAAATCGCCGGCTTTGTCGAGGCTGACTAGAAGACTTTTCAAGGGAGTAGGGACAAAACGGACCGCGGGAAGACCGAAATTATCGCATGGGCGGCTCGTTTAGGCGGTGACGCGTGCTTTCCCGCGTCCCTGTCCGCGCTTTTTCGTGCGTCGCAGAACCGCTCTTCTCAGACGACCTCGACCCGCGCGTCCCCGCTCACCATCTCGCCGATCACCCGCGCGTCGGCGAAGCCGTCGGCGCGGAACACGGCGAGCACCTGGTCGACCGCTTCTGGCGCGCACGACACCAGCAGCCCGCCCGACGTCTGCGGGTCGGTCAACAACGCGCGCCCGGCCGGCGGCAACGTCGCGGGCAGCACGACGTCGTGGCCGTAAGCATCCCAGTTCCGGCCCGATGCGCCGGTGAAGATGCCGGCCGAGGCGAGACTCGCGACGTTCGGCAGCCACGGCAGGTCCGCATAGCGCACGCGCGCGGTCAGCTTTGAGCCGCGTGCGAGTTCCAGCGTGTGACCGAGCAGGCCGAAGCCGGTGATGTCGGTCAGCGCATGCACGCCGTCGAGTCGCGCCAGTTCGGCGCCCGGCCGGTTCAGCTTGGTGGTCGCGCCGATCATTGCCGCATAGCCGGCCTCGTCGAGCCGGTCTTTCTTCAGTGCCGCGGACAGAATGCCGACGCCGAGCGGCTTGCCGAGAATCAGCACGTCGCCGGCCTTGCCGCCCGCGTTGCGCTTGACGCGCTTCGGATCGACGATGCCAAGCGCGACGAGGCCGTAGATCGGTTCGACGGAATCGATCGAATGGCCGCCCGCGACCGGGATGCCCGCTTCCGCGCAGACCGATTCGCCGCCCTTCAGCACGGCCGCGATCACGTCATGCGGCAGCACGTTGATCGGCATGCCGACGATCGCGAGCGCCATGATCGGCTTGCCGCCCATCGCGTAGACGTCGGAGATCGCGTTGGTCGCCGCGATGCGGCCAAAGTCGAACGGATCGTCGACGATCGGCATGAAGAAGTCAGTGGTCGCGACGATCGCCTGATCTTCATTGAGCTTGTAGACGGCGGCGTCGTCGGCGGTGTCGTTGCCGACCAGCAAGTCGGGGAAGAAAGGCAGCGGGGCGCTGCGCTTGAGCAGATCGGCGAGCAGGCCGGGCGCGATCTTGCAGCCGCAGCCGCCGCCGTGCGACAGGCTCGTGAGGCGGGGCGACTGGCTTGCTTGGGGTTGGGTCATGGGAGCGGAAGTTCGGGTTCGTCGAATGACGGCATTATGAGGGTTGTTTTCGCAGTCTGCAGCGTCGGCGCGGGCGCAAACCGCCTTGTCCCGAACCCGTTTATCTCGACAATCAACGGTCGCTTAAAAACGCCAATGCAGAAGCAAATGCAAATGGCAGGCGCGCATATTCGAAACCCATTCTCACGCGATAGCCATTTCCTTAGCGTCGCGGACAATCCTCTGCATTGACAGTTGCCAAACCCATTATCGCTGCAGATCGCGAAACCGCACCTATAATCAATTTGTCTCCAAAAGAGCCGAGGGCATTCAATGACACAGATGACCCGGCGACAATTCCTGAAGGTCTCTGCCACGACGCTTACCGGATCGAGCCTGGCCCTGATGGGCTTCTCACCGACACCCGCGCTGGCCGAAGTCCGTCAGTACAAATTGTCGCGTACAACCGAAACCCGCAATACCTGCCCGTACTGCTCGGTGGGCTGCGGCATCCTGATGTACGGCCTTGGCGACAATGCCAAGAATGCAAAAACGAGCATCATCCATATCGAGGGCGACTCCGACCATCCTGTCAATCGCGGCACGCTGTGCCCGAAGGGCGCGAGCCTGATCGACTTCATCCACAGCCCGAGCCGTCTGCGCTATCCCGAGTACCGCGCGGCCGGGGCGAGCGAGTGGAAGCGCATTTCGTGGGAAGACGCGCTCGACCGCATCGCGAAGCTGATGAAGGAAGACCGCGACGCGAACTTCGTCGAGACGACCGAAGACGGCAAAAAGGTCAACCGCTGGCTGACTACCGGCGTGCTGGCGGCATCGGCCGGCAGCAACGAGGTGGGTTATCTGACGCACAAGACTGTTCGCAGTCTTGGCATGCTCGGATTCGACAATCAGGCGCGTGTCTGACATGGCCCGACGGTGGCAGGTCTTGCCCCGACGTTTGGCCGTGGAGCGATGACGAACCATTGGGTCGACATCAGAAACGCGGACGTGATTCTCGTGATGGGCGGCAATGCGGCCGAGGCCCACCCATGCGGTTTCAAGTGGGTCACCGAAGCCAAGGCGCACCGCAAGGCGCGCCTGATCGTGGTCGACCCGCGCTTTACGCGTACGGCGTCGGTCGCGGACTACTTCGTGCAGATCCGCACCGGTACGGACATTGCGTTCCTCGGCGGAGTGATCAATTACCTGCTGACGAACGACAAGATCCAGCACGAATACGTGAAGAACTACACGGATATGTCGTTCATCGTGCGTGAGGATTTCGCGTTCAAGGACGGCCTGTTTTCCGGCTACCACGCCGACACGCGCAGCTACGACAAGACCTCGTGGGACTACGAGCGCGGCGGCGACGGTTTCGCCAAGGTCGACCCGACGCTGCAGGACCCGCGCTGCGTCTATCAGCTGATGAAGCAGCACTACTCGCGCTACACGCCCGAGCAGGTCGAGAAAATCTGCGGCGTGCCGAAGGAGAAGTTCCAGCACGTGTGCGAGATGCTCGCGTCGACGTCGGTGCCGAACCGCGCGGCCACGATCATGTACGCGCTCGGCTGGACGCATCACTCGATCGGCTCGCAGATCATCCGCACCGGCGCGATGGTGCAGCTGCTGCTCGGCAACATCGGCATCGCGGGCGGCGGCATGAACGCGCTGCGCGGCCACTCGAATATCCAGGGCCTGACGGACCTCGGCCTGATGTCGAACTTGTTGCCGGGCTACATGACGCTGCCGATGGAAGCGGAGCAGGACTTCAACGCCTACATCGCGAAGCGCGCCACGCAGCCGCTGCGGCCGAACCAGCTGAGCTACTGGCGCAACTATCGCGCGTTCCACGTGAGCTTCATGAAATCGTGGTGGGGCGACAAGGCGACCGCCGACAACAACTTCGCTTTCGACTATCTGCCGAAGCTCGACAAGTCCTACGACCTGCTGCAGGTCTTCGAGCTGATGAATCAGGGCAAGATGACCGGCTACATCGCGCAGGGCTTCAACCCGCTTGCCGCCGCGCCGTTCAAGGCGAAGAACGGCGCGGCGCTGGCCAAGCTGAAGTGGCTCGTGATCATGGATCCGCTCGCGACCGAAACGTCGGAGTTCTGGAAGAACCACGGCCCGTTCAACGACGTCGACAGCAGATCGATCCAGACCGAGGTGTTCCGTCTGCCGACTACCTGCTTCGCCGAGGAACGCGGCTCGCTCGTCAGTTCGAGCCGGGTGCTGCAGTGGCACTGGCAGGGCGCGGCCGGTCCCGGCGAAGCGAAGAGCGACCTCGAGATCATGGCGGGGCTGTGGCTGCGTATTCGCGACGCTTATCGCAAGGACGGCGGCAAGTATCCCGATCCGATCCTGAACATGACCTGGCCGTATGCGAACCCGGAAAGCCCGACGCCCGAAGAACTCGCGATGGAGTACAACGGCCGCGCGCTCGCGGACGTCACCGATCCGAAGGACCCGACCAAGGTGCTCGCGAAGAAGGGCGAGCAGCTCGCGACCTTCGCGCTGCTACGCGACGACGGCTCGACCTCGAGCGGCTGCTGGATCTTCTGCGGCGCGTGGACCCAGGCGGGCAACCAGATGGGCCGCCGCGACAACTCCGACCCGACCGGCATCGGCAACACGCTGAACTGGGCCTGGGCATGGCCGGTGAACCGGCGGGTTTTGTACAACCGTGCGTCGTGCGACCTCAGCGGCAAGCCGTTCGATCCGACGCGCAAGCTGATCGCGTGGAACGGCAGCACGTGGTCGGGCGCCGACATCCCGGACTTCAAGGTCGACGAGCCGCCCGAAAACGGCATGAATCCGTTCATCATGAATCCGGAAGGCGTCGCTCGGTTCTTCGCGCGAGACGGTATGGCGGAAGGGCCATTCCCCGAGCACTACGAGCCATTCGAAACGCCGCTCGGCTACAACCCGCTGTATCCGGACAACAAGTTGGCCGTCAGCAATCCGGCGGCGCGCGTGTTCCCGGACGACAAGGCCACCTTCGGCACACACGAGAACTTCCCGCACACGGCAACCACCTATCGTCTGACCGAGCATTTCCACTACTGGACCAAACACGTGCATCTAAACGCGATCATCCAGCCCGAGCAATTCGTCGAAATTGGCGAAGACCTCGCGAAGGAGATCGGCGTGGTGGCTGGCGACCGGGTCAAGGTCAGTTCGAACCGCGGGCACCTGGTTGCCGTCGCGGTCGTGACGAAGCGAATCAAACCGCTGACGATCGATGGCAAGAAGGTGCAGACCGTCGGGCTGCCGCTCCATTGGGGCTTCATGGGAGTCGCGAGGCCGGGCTATCTCGTCAATACGCTGACGCCCCCGGTGGGCGACGGGAATTCGCAGACACCGGAATTCAAGTCGTTCCTCGTCAAGGTCGAAAAGGCATAAGGAAAAGAGATGGCACTGCAATCACTGGACATCAGACGCGTTTCCGCCACGACCACGCAGCCGCCGGTGATTCGCGAGCCGGCCACGGGCACGGTCGCGAAGCTCATCGACGTGTCGAAGTGCATCGGCTGCAAGGCGTGTCAGACGGCCTGCATGGAGTGGAACGATCTGCGCGACGAGATCGGCGTGAACGTGGGCGTCTACGACAATCCGCCCGACCTCACCGAGAATTCGTGGACCGTCATGCGGTTTGCCGAGTACGAGAATTCAGCCGGCGATATCGAATGGCTGATCCGCAAGGACGGCTGCATGCACTGCGAGGACCCGGGCTGTCTGAAGGCCTGTCCGTCGCCGGGCGCGATCGTGCAGTACACGAACGGCATCGTGGATTTCCACCAGGAGAACTGCATCGGCTGCGGCTTCTGCATCGCCGGCTGCCCGTTCGACATCCCGCGTATGTCGCAGAAGGATCGCCGCGTGTACAAGTGCACGCTGTGTTCGGATCGTGTGGCGGTCGGCCAGGAACCGGCCTGCGTGAAGACCTGCCCGACCGGCGCGATCATGTTCGGCACCAAGGAGGACATGAAGCAGCAGGCCGAGGACCGCATCGTCGATCTGAAGGAGCGCGGTTTTCAGAATGCTGGCCTGTATAACCCGGACAAGGTCGGCGGCACGCATGTGATGTACGTGTTGCACCACGCCGACCGGCCGTCGCTGTATCACGGCCTGCCGGACGATCCGCGCATCAGTCCGCTGGTGTCGTTGTGGAAGGGCATAGCCAAGCCGATCGGGCTCGCCATCATGGGAATCGCCGCACTCGCGGGCTTCTTCCACTACTCGCGCGTCGGTCCGAACGAGGTGTCTGAAGCCGACGAAGCCGCGGCCGTCAAAGAAGCCGAGGAAGCACGCCGTTCGCGGGAGGATACGCAATGAACCGCTCTGAGGACACCGACTTCACGGACGTGAAGGGCAATCGCCTGATCGTGCGCTATACGCCGAACGAGCGCACGAATCACTGGATCACCGCGATCTGTTTCATCCTGCTTGCGCTGTCCGGTCTCGCGATGTTTCATCCGTCGATGGCGTTTCTGTACGCGGTGCTCGGCGGCGGCCAGTGGACGCGGATTCTGCACCCGTTCATTGGCTGCGTGATGTTCATCTCGTTCCTGATTCTTGCGTTGCGCTTCTGGCATCACAACTATCTGGACCAGGCGGATATCCAGTGGATGAAGCAGATCGGCGACGTGCTGAACAATCGCGAGGAACGCCTGCCCGCGATCGGCAGGTACAACGCCGGGCAAAAGCTGCTGTTTTTCGTGATGGTGGTCTGTATGCTGCTGCTGTTGCTGAGCGGCATCGTAATCTGGCGGCGCTACTTCTCGTTCTATTTCCCGATGGACCTGATCCGGCTTTCGGCGGTCGTGCATGCGGCGACGGCGTTTTTGCTGATCGTCGGCGTCATCGTGCATATCTATGCGGCGTTGTGGGTCAAGGGCTCCGTTGGCGCGATGACGCGCGGCACCGTCACGTATGGCTGGGCGCGCAAGCATCATCCGAACTGGTTTCGGGAAATCATCGGCAAGTAAAGTAAGCTCGATCGGCGCTGCCCCAGGCGCGTGTTTCAATGCGCCGCACGCAGCGCCCCGCGCACCGGGCCGCCGCGCCTCGTCGATGACGGGCGGCGGCTCTTCAGTTTTCAGAGGTCGATATCTTGGCTCAACGCATTCTCGAAGCGGCCGACATCGAGTCGCTCGATCCCTCGGCAATACCCCGCATCCGCATGCCGGAGCGGCTCGCGGTGTTCGCGCCGCGCGCCGCGCGCCTGCGTCAGCTCGCCTCGCGCGGCAGCCCGATCGCCGGCTACCTGCGGCTGATGGCGGCGCTCGCCGATGCGCAGCAGGCGGTGCTCACGCACTTCAACGCGCAGCCGCCTGGCCCCGAACTGATCGCGAGCGCGCAGCAGTATTCGATGCCGCTGATTCCGGCGCTTTCCGGCGCGCGCGATCCGGCGTGGCGCGACGTGCTGCTGCAACTGCTCGACAAGATCGAAGCGGCGGGCCCGTTGACGCCGCCGCTGGTGGCGCTGTTGGCGCGCCTGCGCTCGCTCGACGTTGCCGCGCTCGAAGCGCAGGCCGACGCGATCTTCGCGCAACGCTTCGCCGACGTCGATCCGGCGAGCGCGCCGTTCATCATGGCGGCGCTGCAGGTCGTGTGGACCGATCTCGCCGCCGACATCGACAGGCGCGACGTGCCGTATCTCGACACGCCGGGCCTGTGCCCGGTGTGCGGCTCGCATCCGGTGGCGAGCACGGTGCGCATCGGCGGCGCGTACGACAACTATCGCTATCTGCAATGCGGATTGTGCGCGACCGAATGGCATATGGTCCGTAGCAAATGCTCTAACTGCGATTCGACGAAGGGCATCGCGTACCACGTAGCCGGCTCGCCCGACGCCGACGCTGCCGCGCGCGAGGCCGAATCGAAAAACGCCGCACTGAAGGCGGAGTCGTGCGACGAATGCCATACTTACCGCAAGATCGGCATTCAGGCGAAGGACTATGAGTTCGATCCATTCGCGGACGACCTCGCGAGCCTCACGCTCGATCTGCTGATGGGCGCGGAAGGTTACCGGCGCGCATCGCCGCATCCATGGCTGTGGCCGGAGCAGACGGCCGGCGCGGCCGAAACGGAGGGCGACGATTCGGCCTGACGGCGACCTGACCGGACCCAAGTTCAAAACGACATAAGGATTGCTCGTGAGCGATGTGAGCAGCTCGGAATTGCGCGCGCTGATGGCGCGCGTGCCGTCGGTGGACAAGGTCTTGGCGTCGGAAGAATTCGTGCCGCTCATCGGCGCATACGGCCGCCCCCAGGTACTCAACGCGCTGCGCGATGCGCTCGACGCGTGGCGCATCAGCGCGCAATCGGGCGATGCGGCGGCTAACCTGGCGGTGCGTGCGCTCGATGCCGCGCAACTGCACGCGACGGTCGCCGCGGCGCTGCTCGCACGCAACGCGTCGCGGCTTCGCAGCGTGTTCAATCTGACCGGCACCGTGTTGCACACGAATCTCGGCCGCGCGCTGCTGCCCGACGAGTCGGTGCGCGCCGTGATGACCGCGCTCACGCAACCGGCCAACCTCGAGTTCGATCTCGCTACGGGCACGCGCGGCGACCGCGACGACCTGATCGACGATCTGATTTGCGAGCTGACCGGCGCCGAAGCGGCGACCATCGTCAACAACAATGCGGCCGCGGTGCTGCTCACGCTGTCCGCGCTCGCGGCGAAGAAAGAAGTGGTGGTGTCGCGCGGCGAGCTCGTCGAAATCGGCGGCGCGTTTCGCATTCCCGACATCATGAGCCGCGCGGGCGCGAAGCTGTGCGAAGTCGGCACGACGAACCGCACCCATCTGAAGGATTACGAACAGGCGATCAACGCGCGCACCGCGCTGCTGATGAAGGTTCACGCGAGCAACTATGCGATCAGTGGCTTCACGAAGGAAGTCGGCATCGAAGAGATCGCGCCGCTCGCGCATGCGCGCGGGCTCGCGGTTGCCGTCGATCTCGGCAGCGGCACGCTCGTCGATCTCGGCGAATGGGGCTTGCCGCGCGAGCCGACCGTGCGCGAGACCGTCGCGGCCGGCGCCGATCTGGTCACGTTCAGCGGCGACAAGCTGCTCGGCGGTCCGCAAGCGGGCCTGATCGTCGGGCGGCGCGATCTGATCGCGAAGATCAAGAAGCATCCACTCAAGCGCGCGCTGCGCGTCGGCAAGCTGACGCTCGCGGCGTTGGAGCCGGTGCTGCAGCTGTATCGCGTGCCGGAGAAGCTGACCGAGCGGCTGACCACGCTGCGGCTGCTCACGCGGCCCGCTAAAGACATTCATGACGCCGCGCAGCGCGTGTTGCCGGCACTGCAGCAGGCGATCGACGCGCGCTACACCGTGGCCGCCGAGCCGATGTTCAGCCAGATCGGCAGCGGCGCATTGCCCGTCGACGTGCTGCCGAGCTATGGCCTCGTCGTCCGAATGACCGACGGCAAACGCGGCGGCCGCCATCTGCTCGCGCTCGAGAAGCAGTTGCGCGAGATGGCGCGGCCGGTCATCGGCCGGATCGCGGACGACGCGTTGCGGCTCGATTTGCGCTGCCTCGAAGCCGCCGACGAAGCACAATTGATCGCACAGCTGATCGCGCAACCGAAAAGCAACTGAAGGACAGGCACGCATGATCGTCGGTACAGCGGGGCATATCGACCACGGCAAAACGACCCTCGTGAAGGCACTCACCGGCGTCGATACGGACCGGCTCAAGGAAGAAAAGGCGCGCGGCATTTCGATCGAGCTCGGCTACGCGTACGTGCCGCTCGACAACGGCGACGTGCTCGGTCTGATCGACGTGCCGGGCCACGAAAAGCTCGTGCACACGATGACCGCGGGCGCGAGCGGCATCGACTTCGCGCTGCTCGTGATCGCCGCCGACGACGGCGTGATGCCGCAAACCCGCGAACATCTGGCGATCGTCGAATTGCTCGGCATCCAGCGCGGCGCAATCGCGTTGACGAAAGTGGATCGCGTCGACGGCGAGCGCCTGCGCGAAGTGCGCGACGAAGTGAGCGCGTTCGTCGGCGGCAGCGTGCTGCGCGACGCGCCGGTGTTCGGTACCTGCGCGACGCGCGCGGACGATGCGGGCGTTGCCGCGTTGAACGCGCATCTGCTCGAGCAGGCCGCTGCATGGCGCATGAAGCGCGACGACGGCCTGTTCCGCCTGGCCGTCGATCGCGTATTCACGCTCGCGGGGCAGGGCACGATCGTCACAGGGACTGTGGTAGCGGGCAGCGTGAGCGTCGGCGACACGATGCTGCTCGCGCCAAAAAATCAGTCGGTACGCGTGCGCAGCATTCACGCGCAGAATCGCCCCGCCGAAACCGGTCGCGCCGGCCAGCGCTGCGCGCTGAATCTGGCGGGCATCGACAAGAGTGCGATCGAGCGCGGCGACTGGATCGTCGACTCGCGATTGTCGCAGGCGAGCGAGCGCATCGACGTCATGCTGACGCTGCTCGCCGACGCGCCGCACGCGCTCGAACATTGGGCGCCGTTGCACGTGCATCTCGGCACGCAGCATCAGGTCACGCACGTCGCGCTGCTCGAAAGCGACACGTTCGCGCCCGGTCAGCGCGCGCGCGTGCAACTTGTGTTCGAGCGGCCGCTGTGCGCGGTGCCGGGCGATCGTTTCGTCGTGCGTAACGCGCAGGCCAATCGCACGGTGGGCGGCGGGCACGTGCTCGATCCGTTCGCTCCGGCGCGCAAGCGGCGCTCGCCGGAGCGCTTCGCCTGGCTCGACGCGATACAGACGCTGCTCGACACCGGTTCACTCGACTCGCTGTTCGCGTGCGCGCCGCACGGTTTATCGCGGACGTTGCTGGAACGCTTGACGGGGATGCCGGCGGCCGCGCTCGCGTTGCCGGCCGGGACACGCGCGATCGAACTACCCGGCCACGAGGCGCTGCTGGTCGCGGACGCGACATGGCGTGCGCTCGCCGGGCGGCTGACCAGCGTGCTCGCGCAATACCACGAGCGCTCGCCGGATGAGCTGGGCCCGGACGCGTCGCGCTTGCGGCGCATCGCGGCGCCATTGGTCGACGACGCGCTGTGGCGTGCGCTGGTCGACGATGCGGCGGCGCGTGGCGAGCTCGTCAAACGCGGACCGTGGCTGCATTTGCCTGGCCACACCGTGACGCTCGACGCCGCCGATCAGGCGCTTGCCGCGACGCTGCTGCCCGAGATCGAGGCGGGGCGGTTCGATCCGCCGTGGGTGCGCGACCTCGCGAACGCGCACGGTGTGCCCGAGGAGCGTGTGCGTCAGTTGCTGCGCAAGCTCGCGCGTCGGGGCGACCTGTTCCAGGTCGTGCGTGATCTGTTCTATCACCAGCGGGTGATTCGCGAGCTTGCGTCGATCGCGGCGAGCGAGGCGCACAAGAACGCCGGCACCGTGGCGGCCGCGCCGTTTCGCGACGCGACCGGACTCGGCCGCAAACGCGCGATCCAGCTTTTGGAGTTCTTCGACCGGGTTGGCTATACTCGCTTTCACCGTGGCCTGCATCTCGTGCGCACGGATAGTCGCTGGCTCGATCTACCTTGAACTTGCTGGCGCTCTGTTTCAAACGGCCACGCGTCATTTGATCACCGTAGGAAGGCATTCGTATCCGGTGGTGCGGCTGGGCTTCAAACCCAGTTGGGGGCGTCAGACGCTCTCGGGTCGGTTCGACTCCGGCTGCCTTCCGCCAGTGTAGTTTCGACGGCGCTGTTATCTTATGTGGAGGAACTCATAAATCTTCCATTCGGAAGATTTGTACTAAACCGCTGACGCGGTAGTGGGGGGAGAGCAAGAGTCCGTGCCTCGCGTTCGCCTCGTGCGGTTGCCTGATGCCGAACCACAGCGAACTGGCGGGAAGGCCACCAGGAGCAGGATGGAGATGCCCGATCGGGTATTCCGTCCACTGTTCCAGGAGGCTCGCCATGACGCCGCTGCGCCAACGCATGCTGCACGACATGCAAATCCGCAACCTTGCGCTCAACACGCAGAAGACCTATCTACTGCAGGTTTCCAGTTTCGCCCGACACTTCCAGCGTTCACCGGAGGCACTCGGCCCCGAAGAGATTCGCGCCTGGATCATCCACCTCACCAACGAACGCGAGCTTGCGCCAGCGAGTGTGCAACTGGCCGTCGGCGCGTTGCGCTTCCTGTATCGAACCTCGCTCAGACGCGACTGGAGCGACGAGGACTTTCCCTTGCCCAGGCGGCCCGTGAAGCTTCCGATCATCCTCAGCTTCGATGAAGTCACGCGTTTCTTCGAGTCGATTCCCAGCCTGAAGCAGCGTGCCATCCTGATGACTGCATACGCCGCTGGCCTGCGTGTGTCGGAGGTCATCCACCTGAAGGTCACTGATATCGACAGTAAGCGGATGATGATCCGTGTGAACCAGGGCAAAGGCCGTAAGGACCGCTATGTAATGCTCTCGCCGCGACTGCTTGAGATCTTGCGACTGTACTGGCAGAACGCACACCCGAGGGACTGGCTCTTTCCAGGCAGCATTCCAGGGCGGCCCATCACCCGCCATGCCGTGGGCGAGGCATGCCAGCTTGCGCGTGAACGCAGCGGCATCACGAAACCCGTTACCCCGCATTCGCTGCGTCACGCCTTCGCCACTCACCTGCTTGAAACGGGTGCCGACGTGCGAAGGATCCAGCTTCTGATGGGACATCGCAGTCTGGCTACGACGGCCCGCTACCTGAAGCTGGCGACCAGTACTGTGTGCGCCACCACCAGCCCCTTCGATCTGCTGCCGCATCCTGCACCCATTCCGTCCCAGCCGCCTGCGCCCGAATACTTCTGACGCCGGCGATGCGACCGGTGCTCGAAGTGGCGGACATCTTCCGCCGCTGCGGCCCACAGTACCGGCACACCCATGCCGACGGGCTCAGTCGTGCCCAGCGGCGCGTGATGAGTGCGATTGAGCTGTGTCGCACCGCCGCGCTCGGTGGTCATGTCGAGCAGTGCGATTCGTGCGGCCATCAGCGCATCGCCTACGACTCGTGCCGCAATCGCCATTGCCCGAAGTGTCAGTCGCTCGCCCGCGCTCAATGGCTCGAGCGCCGGCATGCCGAACTGCTGCCCGAGGTGGAATATTTCCATGTCGTCTTCACGCTGCCAGAGCCCATCGCCGCACTCGCGTACCAGAACAAGAAGACGCTCTACGATCTGCTGTTTCGCACCAGCGCCGAGACGCTGCGCACGATCGCCGCCGATCCGAAACACCTGGGCGCGGAGATTGGCTTCATCACGGTCCTGCACACGTGGGGGCAGAACCTGCTGCACCATCCGCACGTGCATTGCGTCGTACCCGGCGGCGGCATCGCCCCGGACGGCGAGCGCTGGATCGCCTGCCGGCCCGGCTTCTTCCTGCCCGTGCGCGTGCTCTCGCGCCTGTTTCGCCGCCTGTTCCTCGACCAGCTGCGCCGTGCGTTCGACGCCGGCGTGCTGCGCTTCCACAGCCAGCTCGAGCCGCTGCGTGACCCGCGAGCGTTCGCCGCCTGGCTCGCACCCGCCGCTCACGCGGAGTGGGTCGTCTATGCGAAACCACCCTTTGGCGGTGCTGAACACGTACTCGATTACCTGGGCCGCTACACCCATCGCGTCGCCATCTCGAACAACCGGCTGCTGTGCTTCGATGGCGATTCGGTCACCTTCCGGTGGAAAGACTACCGGCACGAAACCAGGCACAGGACCATGACGCTCACGGCCGACGAGTTCACGCGCCGCTTCCTGCTGCACGTGCTGCCCGACGGCTTCAAGCGTATCCGCAGCTACGGGTGGCTCGCCAACTGTCATCGGGCAGAGCGACTTGCCACCTGCCGGCGGCTGCTCGGCGTCGAGCCGCCCGCCACTGCGTCACCCGTCATGGGCGAAGACTACCGCGACCGTTACCTGCGGCTCACCGGCAAATCCCTTCAAGATTGCCCCGTGTGCGGCAAGGGCCACATGGTTCGCATCGAAGGCGGTGCGCCTGGCATCCTGCCGCGGGCTCCCCCTGAGCCGACCCATGTGGACTGACCCGCATCCGCATTGCCCTCCACCACGTTGGCCGTTCCCGATGGGACCAACGCGAGCGGACTCGTGCGTCCGATTCCCAGGCACAACAGAATGCCGCGAAACTCCGCATTCCTTGCCCATTGACGCCCGCATTTCCGCTGTCTTCGCGCGACGGGCCCGGCCAACCATTCGATTGCCGCGCGCCACCCGTGCGCCGGGCATCACAAATCACCGCGACGATCATTCAATGCCCATAAACGCCGGCGCCTGCGGAGCGGTTTAGCACAAACATTTTTTTGATTACCGATCGCGGACTGGCCCCGACTCGGCTGTTCACCCGTCAGTAGCCGCGATCGCCAACCAAAAAAATCTCTGCTTTATGAGTTCCTCCACATAAACGCTCGCAAAAAGGACAGGGAGTCATGAGTACCAGGAACCACATTAGGTATCAGGCGAAAGAGGGTGATCAGCCCGGCTGGGATCTCTACACCGAAATTCTTGAGCCGGACGACGTCGTGTATCTCGAGCTCGACGGTGTAGCCGCTGAAGTCACGATGCTCGGCAACATGGAGCGCGGCCCGGGCACGGTGCTGTTGCGCCTGCCGGTTGACACTGCGAAGCAGCTTGGTCTCGTGCCGCCGGACTGGGAAAATTCTGACTGGGCAAAAGGATAGGTCATGCGCGAATACCGGGACAGGACGGTGCAGGAGGTCGCGGCATGCACATGCGACCGCTGCGGCCGGCGCATGACGCCCGTTGACGATCAGTGGGAGTGGTACGAAAAGATGTCGCTCGATTGGCGTGGCGGCTTTGGCTCGATTTTCGGCGACGGCGCCCATGTGAGCCTTGACCTTTGCCAGCAGTGTGTCCGCGATACGCTGGGGCGTTGGCTTCGCGTCGATCCGCCGTCCGCACCGGATGGCTCAATGCAAGCCCTGAAGGGCGTCGTGCCCCGACCCAATGCGCCGGTATCTGTCGACAGGATGAATCCATGGGAATTTCACGAGCGCGACTAGAGGGCTTACCGCCCCATGCGGCTCCGCGCGTCGCTCAGACTGCCGATCATGGATTGCCGTTTCTCATGGGGCATCCCGAACTCACCGTCGCGACACTCAGGCGGCTCGTTACCTTCGGTTGAACAGGTTAGCCTTATCGCTGAACGAGTCTTGTCGACCGCATCGCCGCCGGTGCGACGTTGGGAGTTCAAGCGCAGGTAACAAGATGGACCGGTCGTTCATGACGGCGCCTCAGAGGCAGCAGCTCGGCCTGAGCCGTCATTCGAGCATCGGTGCCGGTCAGACGGGTATGGGGCGCTTTCCTGTCATTCACAGGTCGGTGGTCGCGAATGACTCGTCCCGCGGAAAGCGAACGAGTACTTGCGACCCCGAGCGGCCGCCCACATCAATCTGCCGAACGTCGCCTCTGGAACCGGACGTTTATCCCCCGTCATGGCGAAAGGAAGCCGCTTGCGCCAATTCGCACGAGTAAACTGACAATCGTCGAATCGTGGTGTAGCAACGCTCTATGGTTTCGGGCGTGCCGCCCCTGTCAGCACCTAGAAGAGATGCCTCAGACCAACCATCGCGCCGGTTTGACCCATCCCCGCGCCAGGCGTAGCACCTGCGCCCCCCGAGCTGACGCCGTATCGCGCGTGGGTACTGTTCGCGAGGTATGCTACCTGAGTGTAGACAGCGCTCCGCTTTGAAAGGAAGTACATGACGCGTACCGTACTTAACGTCGCGCGCGTATCGTGTTCGCGGTTTATGATCCGATAGGCTTCTCCATCGACATTCAAAAATGGTGTAACCAGATAGGAAGCGCCGGCATAGTAAATGTTTGACCGGACGCTCGCCGTGCTAGCTGAGGCTGGTTCAACGCTGCGTCCAAGCCATCCGCCAACAATTTTCACACCAGAAAATCTCACATAAGCATTCGCCTGTATGCGAGTGTCCTTGTCGCCACTACTCGCAATCGCGACTGGCGCCACCCCGTCGAAGAAGCTGAACGCTGCATTCGTCCCACCACGCTGTTCCTCGTACGACGCCACTACCCCGAACATGGGTGCATCGTACTTCACCATCGCCGACCAACCCCGACACTGATTGAAGTCGCTCGCGATGGATCCCGCGCAAGTCCCTTGTCCCGGCGAGTTTCCGGTGCCGGCTGAATCTCGGCCAAAAGAGTAAGTTGCGCCGAGTGTGAATCCGGCGAACGTGCCCTTGTAAGCAATGCTGTTATCGCTTCGTGCATTCGGCACATATGCGTCAAGCGATCCAAGGCTATAGATGGCGGGCCCGAGCACATCGTTATCGAGCAGGGCAAGGTAGGTGATGGTGTACTGACGACCAAACGAAACGGTGCCGAACGGCCCACTAACGCCAACCCATGACTGCCGGCCGAAAAGCCGGCCCCCTTGCCCAAGATCCCCGCCTCGCAGATTGAAGCCGCCCTCCAGAGTAAAAACAGCTTTATATCCGCCGCCGAGGTCTTCGGATCCACGCAAACCCCACCGCGACGGAAGCGAACCAGTAATCGCTGGCATCCGGAAAAGCTTGTCGCCCGACGCATTCGCATGCGAAATATATTCGATCCCTGTGTCAACGATGCCGTAGAAGATCACGCTGCTCTGACAGAAAGCAGGCATGGTGAAGAGTGCACCCACAAGTGATATGTAGTACTTACTGTAGTTCATGTGTCTCCGCCGGTGATATTTATCGTGTGTGCCGTCAAGCCAAGAGAGCCACGGCCAGTAAATCGTCTGCACAGCGGCAAGCCAGCATGTACTAGGACTCCAGTTTCGTCACGGGACACCCATTTGGCAACCAGATGGGTTAAATAACGGTAATAGATAAAATGAATAACACCGCCCGACTTAAGGAAGGCAAGAAATCGGTCGTCACCTATCGTCGTCTAGCCGATCCATCGTCTCCAAATAACTCGAGCACTTGAGCCCGCAGCCAGCGGTTGCCTGGATCGTTCTGCTGGGAGCGGTGCCAATGCTGTTTCAGATCGAATGACGGCATCGAATAGGGAGGTTCGAGCGCGTGCACATCGGCAAACCGTGCGAACACCTCTGCTACGGCAGCCGGGACGGTCACAACGAGGTCAGTGGAAGCAATAACCATCGGAATGCTCAGGAAATGCGGCGAATGGAGCATCTCGCGGCGCTGGACACCTTTCGCCTTCAGGAATTGCTCTACGATTTCCTGGCTGCGACCTTCGGCCTGCACGACTGCGTGCGGCAGCGACTGAAACTGCTTCTTCGTCAGTCCTTCCGATACCACCGGATGATCGGCCCGGACCAGACAGACAAAGCCATGACGAAACAATCGCTGCTGGAAGACGTCTGTGCCCTGAAGATCCGGAAAGTAACCGATGGCGAGATCCACTTCGCTGCGCTGCAACGCCGCCATCAGATCCTTCGGATCGGTCGACACAGTGCGCACGTCGACGAGCGGTGCATCTCTCGCGATCCGTTTCATGATTTTTGGAAGGAAGACCATTTCTCCAACGTCCGACATTGCGAGAGTGAACGTTCGGCGCGCTGTGCCTGAGTCGAAACTGGGCGCCGTGAGGATATGTTCACGGATATCGGCCAGGATCGACTGAACGACTGGGGTCAGCGCGAGCGCGCGCGAGGTCGGCTCCATCCCGTGCCGCACCTTTACGAATAAAGGGTCGCCGAGCTGTTCGCGTAGATGTTTGAGCGAATACGACACCGACGGCTGGCTCAGGCCGAGTTCCTCGGCGGCCTTACCGACGTGTCCATGCCGCTGCAACGCGTCAAAGACCCTGATCAGATTCAGATCGAAGTTATCCATTTTGTCTATCACCGTTATTTACGCTATCTGATTGCCAGATGATAAGGCAGCCGTGAAACTTGCGGAAAGTCAATTTAGCGAAGCAACGACGGAAGGGTTCCGTCGATGTCTTCCCGACGATATGGAGACAACTATGTTTGCCAAAAACTCGTGGTACGTCGCGGCATGGGCCGACGAAGTAGAAACCCGCCCCTTCGCCCGGACGCTCCTGAACGAGCCCGTCGTCCTGTTCAGAGGCGCAGGCGGCACAGTGGCAGCGCTGGAGGATCGATGCTGTCATCGTGCCTTGCCGTTGCGCCACGGCGATGTCGTGGGAGACTGTCTGCGATGCGCCTACCATGGACTGGAATACGATCTGAATGGGCAATGCGTCCGCATTCCCGGTCAGGACAGGATCCCGTCCAAGGCAAAGGTGAAGGCCTATCAGGTCGTCGAGCGCGACGACCTGATCTGGATCTGGATGGGCGATACCGAAAAGGCAGATGCGAACAGGATTCCGGCATACCCGTGGCATCAGGATGGCAGATGGCGGTACAAGAAAAACACGTACCTCATTGAAGCGAACCATCTGCTGATCTACGACAATCTGCTCGACCTGACACATCTCGGCTACGTACACAAGCAGACTATCGGTGGCGATGCCGAAACTCACTTCGCGGCGACGACGAAGACGACGCGCACGGACAGCGGCGTTCGTGTCGAGCGCTGGATGCCGAATTGTGTTCCCCCGCCGACATATACCGCTGCCTTTACATTTGGCACTGATCGGGTCGATCGCTGGCAAGAAATCGAGTTCGAACCCGGGCTCGTGCGAATTTTCACGGGAGCCAAGGACGTAGGCGCTGGAGCACCGGAAGGGCAGCGTGACGGCGGATATGGCTTCCGCGGGCTGAACGCGATGACCCCGGAAACGGAAGACACAACGCATTACTTCTGGTCGGCCGCGCATAATTTCCGCCTTGATGAGCCCTCGGTTACTGAAGAGATCTATCGAAACATCGTGGTCACATTCGGCGAAGACAAGGAAATCATTGAGTCGCAATATCGGAGTGTGAAGCGTACTCCCGACAGGCCGTTCGTCGACATCGCATTTGATATCGCCCCAGTGCAGGCGCGTCGACAGTGGACCGCAATGATCAAGGCCGAGTCCGCGCCGGCGTCACTCGAAGCGCAAACCGCGTCGGTCTGAGTTCGGGCGGAAAATATCATGAGTTTGACAGTCACAGTCACGAACAGGCAGCTGGTCGCCGAGGATGTCTGCGCGTTCGATCTGGTAAATGCGGACGGAAATCCTCTTCCGTCGTTCACCGCAGGCTCACACATTGACGTGCATCCACCCGGCGGTCCCGTTCGCCAATATTCGATATGTAACGACCCCAACGAAACGCACAGGTACTCGATTGGCGTACTGAAGGACCCCGCTTCTCGTGGTGGTTCGATTGCCATGCACGAACTTAGGGAAGGAACGACCCTCACGATCAGCCTGCCGCGAAATCACTTTCAGCTATCAAAGGACGCGCATCACTCCGTTCTAGTGGCTGGTGGTATTGGGATTACGCCGCTTTTGTCGATGGCCGAAAGCCTCTACACGACCGGCGAATCATTCGAACTCCATTACTGCGCCCGCTCAAGCTCCAAGCTCGCTTTCATGGAACGCCTGAAAGGCTCACGCTTCGTGTCGAATGTCATCTTGCACGTTGACGATGGCGACGCTACGCAGCGTTTCAATGCTACGTCTGTCTTCAGCGCTGCCAATAATCCCGCCACTCACGTGTATGTCTGCGGGCCAGGTGGTTTCATCGATTACGTCCTGGGGGCTGCTCGCGCTGCCGGATATCGCGACGAGCTATTGCATCGCGAATATTTTGCCGCCGCAATTGAAGACACCGATGAAGAGGACCGAGCGTTCCAGATTCGAATCGCAAGCAGCGGCGAGGTCCTATCAGTCGGCGCTGACGAAACGGCCTTATCAGTACTCGCCAAACATGGCGTTGACATTCCGACTTCGTGTGAACAAGGCGTCTGCGGTACATGCCTTACACGCGTTCTCGATGGCACACCGCTGCACAGGGACATGTTCCTGACCGATGAAGAGCGTGCGGCTAATGACCGGTTCACGCCTTGTTGTTCGCGCTCACGTTCGCCGGTGCTTGTGCTCGATCTGTAGATGACGCAGGAGTATGGCGTCACGCATAACAATGCGATGTCTTGCGCTCCGAGAAGAGCGGGTGCGTATTCCACGCAAAGAGAACAGCCGTTCCACTGCAAAGTGAATCGTGATTCCACGGCAAAGAGAACAAGAATTCCACACCATCGCGAACAAACTGAGCGCAGCGACGCGGGACCTTTGCCTTTTTACTCGGACTGCTGCTTCGCGGTCAATCGGCTACGTGTCTTGCGCAGTGATTCGCCCGCGAGGGTGATGCGATGTGCGTTGTGCACGAGCCGGTCGAGGATCGCGTCGGCGACGGTCGGCTCGCCGATCGCTTCATGCCAGTGATCCACTGGAATCTGGCTGGTGGCGAGCGTGGATCGGTGTCCGTGCCGGTCATCGAGCACCTCCAGCAGGTCGCGCCTGGCCGAATCGGTCAGCGGCGCCATGGCCAGATCGTCGAGAATCACGAGATCCGTCTTGGCCAGTTGCGCAAGCCACCGCGCGTAGTGCCCGCTGCCGTGTGCGATCGCCAGTTCCTCGTTCAGCTTCGGCACGCGCAGATAGCAGGCGGAGAACCCCTGACGGCACGCCTGGATGGCGAAGGCGCAACCCAACCAGCTCTTGCCGAGCCCGGTCGGGCCAACCAGGATCAGGTTCTGCCTCTCCCGAAGCCACTCACCGGTCAGCAGTCGGGCGGTAAGCGCCCGGTCCAGCCCGCGGGCGGTGCGATAGTCGATGTCCTCGGGCGACGCGTCAGGGACCTTCAGTCTGGCCCGGCGCAGCCGGGCCGCCGTTTGTCGCGAGTCACGCTCGCTGGCTTCGCGCTCGACCAGCAGCCCCAGACGCTCTTCAAAGCCCAGCCGGTCAATGCCGTCCTGGGTCTGTTGCTCGGCAAGCGCCGCCGCCATGCCGGGCAGGCGCAGCGCGTGCAGTTTGTCGACAGTGGGATGTTGCAGCATAACGACTCCCTTTCAATGATAGTAAGACGGCCCGCGCACGTTGGCGTGCATGAGCGGCAGGTCAGCCTGGGCGGGAGCCGCGTCGGGCTCCCGGTCCAGGCCATTCTTCAGCGTCGAGGCAATGAACTTGTAGTTCGGCGCTTTCAGATCGATGGCGCGGCGGCAGGCGGCTTCGAGCCGGTCGCGCCCGTAGTCCTTGCCCATGCGCAGCACGCCCAGGCAGGTTCGATAGGATTGCTGCGGGTGCTTGCGGGCACCCAGCAGGTGCTGGATAACGGCCGCCGTATGCGGACCGATGTCGGCGGCCCAGTTGCGCAGCCGCTGCGGATCCCAGCCTTTCGCGACCGCGAGATGCTCGGGCGGCATGTGCGCGTCGATCGTGGTGTGGTGGCGAGCTCGGGCGCTTTTGCCGTGGGCGGCAATGCGTTGGCCACGATGGAAGATTTCGACGGTGCTGGCCGTGTGACGCATGTCGACCTGCTCGCGCGCGTAGCGGTACGGCACCGAGTAGTAGTGCTGATCGAGCTCAACGTGGTAGTCCGGGCCGACGCGTGCGACCTTCCATTCCGCGTACTGATACGGCCGCTCGGGCAACGGCCTGAGCGCCGGGCGATCGATCTCGTCGAAGACGCTACGGCGGGAGCCAGGTAATTTCTTGAAGGGCCGGTTGTTCAGATCGGTCAGCAAGGCGGCGACCGCCCGGTTTGCCCCGTCCAGACTGAAGAAGCGCTGGTTGCGCAGGCGGGCGAGGACCCATCTCTGCACCAGGAGAACCGATAACTCTGCTTTCAGCTTGTCTCGCGGTTTTTTAATGCGAGCCGGGATCACAGCCACGGAGTAATGCCCGGCCATTTTCTGGTAGGTTGGATTGATGTCCGGATCGTAGAACCCAGGCTTGTGGACGCCCGATTTCAGGTTGTCAGGGACCAGGATTTCGACCAGACCGTCATAGAACGCGAAGGCGCGCACGTGCGAGCCGATCCAGTCTGGCAACTTCTGGGTCCAGGTGAGTTCCGCGAAGGTGAAGCCGGACACGCCGAGCGCAGCGACGAACAACTCGGCCTCGCGGATTTCACCGGTGTCCGGGTTGATGATGCCCAGCTTCTTGCTCGAGTAGTCGACGAACAGCTTCTGGCCCGGCACGTGCGTTTGCCGCATCGTGACCGGCAGCCGCTGCGCCCATTCCTGGTAGGCCTTGCAGAACCAGCTGTAGCCGCAGCCGTCCGGATGCTGCGCCTTGTATTCCTGCCACAGCAGATCAAGCGTGACGCCTTTCCTGCCGATCTCGCGATGCACCGTCGGCCAGTCCGGCATGCCGCGCGTTGGCTCGCGCCGCGCCGGCGGCGGATACAGCCTCGCCTCGAGCGCCGCGTCGTCCGTTAGCAGTTCCGCTGGCAGCGGCCAGCCCAGCCCCGCCAGCCGCGTGCGGCGCAGGTAATGCCACACCGTTGTTGTCGAGGCGCCGACCGCGTCGGCGATCTCCCTCTGGTTGCGGTCGCACTCGAAATGCAGCCGCAGCACTTCCCTGATTTTGCGCATGGTCAACCTGACATTTGCCATTCGGCACTCCCGACAAAACCGTCGATCGTGCCACCGTTTACCCGCGTCGCCGCCACCCCGAAATCCTGTTCGCGATGGCGTGGAAACCCTGTTCTTTTTGCCGTGGAATCGGCATTAACTTTGCCGTGGAATTCGTGTTCTTTTGCCGTGGAATTCCTGTTCACTTTGGCGTGGAATATTCAAGCGGGCTCGCAGATTTAACCATGTAACTGTATTGCCCGCCGTCTGAAGCGGGTAGGAGACTATTGTGCGTACTCAGGTTGGAATCATCGGCGCTGGACCGGCCGGACTTCTTCTTTCACACCTCCTGCATCTGGAAGGCATTGAATCGGTTGTGATTGAAAGCCGCAGCAGAGTGGAGATCGAAGCGACCATTCGAGCCGGGGTCCTTGAGCAAGGGACTATGGACCTACTCAGCAAATGTGGGCTCGGCGAGCGCATGCGCCGGGAAGGCGCGTTACATCGCGGATTTGAGCTCGCATTTGAGGGCGGCCGACACCGGATCGATCTGACTGAACTGACCGACCATGCAATCACAGTGTATGCACAGCACGAAGTGATTAAGGATCTTGTAGCGGCGCGGGTTGCAGCTGGGTCAGAGCCGGTCTTCAGCGTATCGGACACGTCGTTGGACGGATTGGAGTCGGAGCGACCGAGCATTCGATACACCTGCGATGGCGAGGAACACGTGCTCGAATGCGACCACATCGTAGGTTGCGACGGATTTCATGGGCCATCGCGCGCGGCGATCCCGGAACATCTGCGGAGCGAATATCAGCGGATCTATCCGTTCGGCTGGTTCGGCATTCTCGTAGAAGCGCCGCCGTCGAGTGAAGAGCTTATTTATGCGCGACATGATCGCGGGTTTGCTCTGATTAGTACACGCTCGCCCGGTGTACAGCGGATGTATTTCCAATGCGATCCAAGTGGTTCCGTGGAGAACTGGTCCGACGACCGGATCTGGTCGGAACTCCACGCCCGCGTGGAGGCGAAAGATGGATGGAAGCTTACCGAAGGCAAAATATTTCAGAAAAATATCGTCGGGATGCGCAGCTTCGTATGCAGCACGATGCGACATGGAAAACTTTTCCTTGCTGGGGACGCTGCGCACATCGTCCCGCCAACTGGTGCTAAGGGGATGAATCTGGCGGTGAACGACGTTCGCATCCTTTCTGAGGCGTTCAAATTGCTTTACGCAACCGGTAGCGAAGCCAAACTCGACGCTTACCCGGACGATGCGCTGAAACGGGTATGGCGCGCGGAGCATTTTTCGTGGTGGATGACAAGCATGCTGCACCGGTTTGACGACGCCACCCCCTTCCAGCAGCAACTGCAGGTCGCGGAACTCAAGTACGTCGCGTCTTCCCGTGCGGCCTCGACTGCTCTCGCCGAGAACTACGTGGGAATGCTTGCGAGCTGAATGCGTGCCAGTCACTGAGGGGCTAGAGATTAATTTTCGCCGTGAGGCAGTTGATACGACGGCGAGTTTGTGCATCCGCTAACGGTGTTCATAAATTTCCATATGGAGACACGCATGTCCGGAAATCATGGCGTTGTGTACGTTGGGCCAGGCAAGGTCGAAGTCCGTTCTCTGGCCTTTCCAGAGCTCGCAGAGCCGAATGGGAAGAAAGCAAATCACGGTGTCATCTTGAGAGTGGTCGCGACGAATATCTGCGGCTCCGATCAGCACATGGTTCGAGGGCGGACTACTGCGCCGGCAGGGTTGGTATTGGGTCACGAAATCACGGGTGAAGTCATCGAGGTCGGTTCTGACGTCATAACCCTCGCCAAGGGCGATCTGGTGTCAGTGCCTTTCAACGTCGCATGCGGTCGGTGTCCAATGTGCAAGGCGCAGAACACGGGTGTATGTCTCAATGTGAATCCGGCCCGGCCTGGTGGTGCTTACGGATATGTCGACATGGGCGGTTGGATCGGCGGTCAGGCAGAGTTCGTGATGATTCCGTATGCGGATTTCAACCTGCTCAAGATTCCTGACAGGGACCGGGGGATGGCGAAGATACGCGATCCGAAGTGCCTGTCAGACATTTTGCCTACCGGCTACCATGGAGCAGTCACAGCGGGTGTTTGTCCGGGCTCAACCGTATATGTAGCCGGTGCCGGGCCTGTCGGGTTGGCCGCCGGCGCCTCCGCTCGGCTGCTCGGCGCTGCCGTTGTGATCGTTGGGGACGTCAACAAAGCTCGACTGGACCATGCCCGTCGCGTCGGCTTCGAAACCGTCGATCTTTCCGAGGACGCAACGCTATCGGACCAGATCGCCGCTATCCTCGGTGAACCCGAAGTCGATTGCGCGATTGACTGTGTCGGGTTTGAAGCACGTGGGCACGGACACAGTGGTTCGCAAACTGAAGCGCCAGCGTCAGTGCTAAATGCTCTGATGGAGGTCACCCGTGTTGCCGGCAAAGTCGGTATTCCCGGTCTGTACGTTACTGACGATCCCGGAGCAGTCGATCCGGCAGCGAAGCGGGGCAGCCTGTCGGTACGGTTGGGACTTGGATGGGCGAAGTCGCATAGCTTCTTCACAGGCCAGACTCCAGTCATGAAGTACAACCGGAATCTGATGCAAGCGATCCTTTGGGATCGACTCAATATTGCAGAAATCGTGAACGTCCAGGTTATCGCATTGGAGCGAGCGCCCGAAGGCTATTCTCAATTCGATTCCGGCGTCCCCAAGAAATTCGTACTCGATCCGCATGGTCTGCTGAACGCAGCTTGAGAATCCGGGCGGTAAGCTTAAAGCGTGTGCGTGTCGCGGGGCGGGCACACGCTTAAGTGGGTGGCGCCTTGCAGTAGCTGTCATACGGGCAAAGCAGGTTCGTCGGACTGTACTCCCCCACATCAAGCGCAGACATCTCGCGATCCGGACGCGGAAATAGTCAACTTGAAGGTAATGAAAATAAGAGGGAACCGCTCCTGAACCGCCAATTCGCCCGGAAAGCCTTATCAGACAAGGCGTCTTGGGAGGTAACTCAGTTATCAAAGTTGCCCGTGTGCGGGGCGTCCGCGTTGATTTCAGCCCGATTCGCGAGTGGGTCGACTACTGTCCAAGGTTCCGCCCCGCAAGTGGCCATTAGGCGAGCACGGGACTCAATGCGCCGTGGATGAAATGACCGCTAGACCTGGATGCTGTTGAAAAAGTCGGCCACCGTCTAAATCGCGAGGTTTTCATGGGTCGCTTTACCCTTACTCAAGGGCTGCGAGCGGCTTGTACGCCGATCTGAGAGGTCGATTTTTTCGCTGTTGCTCGACAACCCGTATGTCGCGACTTTTTCAACAGCATCCCTGGAAAGCCGACGTTCGAATTGCTGCGTGAGATCGCTTGCCAACGTCTGGGCATGGCCGCCCTCTGCCTGTCGCGGCCGACGACAGGCGTCCCCGCTTCTGCCGATCGTCTGAGATCCACGACTGGCCGTCTGCGCGATGGACACTGTTGCAAATCGGCTGCTTTGCGCTGCATCAAAGCGGCTTGAACGCAAGCATCTGCCAAGCCCAACGCGGGCATACTGTGGAACAGCCCCCTGGCGTTTCAGGCAACCGGCTTGCGCCACACGCTGGCTAGCCACGGCTGCCGCTCACGCGGCAAGCCGGCGGGCCGGTAATAGTGCTCAATTTCGACGAAGCTTGCGTCCGCCATATATCGGCGCCATGCTTCGAGATCATGGAAGACGCCGTAGCGGCCGTGGCTCCAGCCTTCCTGATTCGTGCCGCGCGGGTTGGAGCTGAACAGCACGCCGCCGGGCTTCAGCGTCGCGTGCAATTGCCGCAACACGCGCGGCAACGCCTGACACGGGACATGGAACAGCGCGGCGTTGGCGAAAATGCCGTCGAAGTGCGCGGCCGGCAAATCGAGATGCAGGAAATCCTGCTGCCAGACGTCGCAGCCAGTCTCGTCACGCGCCATTGCAACGAAGCGCTCGGCGCCATCGAGGCCGACCGCGCAATGGCCGAGTGTAGTGAAGGCCTTGAGATCTCGCCCCGGCCCGCAGCCGAAATCCAGGATCGTAAGAGGCGGCTCGACTTCGATATGGTGCAGCAGCGCCACGATGTTCTGCGTGACGTCGTGGTCGTACGTGCCGTTGCGGAAATCTTCCGCGTGCGCGTCGTAGTGCTGCAACGTGACGGCACTGATTTTATCGAGGTCGCGGGGGTCGAGTTCCATGCGGGAAGTATATCTCGGGGCATTTCCCGCACGACTACGTCGTACTTCCGGTGTCATCGGTCGTGATCGGTTGCGTGCCGAACAGGATGAACAACGCGATTCCGTGTGCGCAACTGATTCCTCTTGGGTTTCCGAGGAAAGCGCACGGTGTCAGGCGAACGACTGGAGATGGCCGTACCTTGCCGATCGTCGTGCGATCGACCCGTGCGTGCCACGAGCGGCAGGACGCGACCCATCAGTGTCCGATTGCACTGCCCTCACGAACATACGGCAGACGCAGTAGGTGCAGCATGATGTCTCGCGAGTGCGCCAAGTGCGCCGCAATGAGGGGTATGAGAATCCGTGGCGCCAGTCGGTCTTCGCGAAAAGACTCTGAACAGGCGCGACGCCCAAGCAGCCGCCCGCTCGACTGATGATTTTTTCGGCCGACACTACGCGTCGAAACAGATTTTGGCAGTACTTCGCTTCTCCATCTGTTGCGTGGCACGATGATGCTTTGCATCGCGGGAACAGAATCGCTCGACATGCTGACGGGTCTGCGCGCGCTCAACCTCGACCCGGGCGAACTCGATCTTCGCAGGTACGTTGGCGTGATCTTTCGTACGGAGGCTTACCTTTCTCCGCTTGCACAACGGACGATCGAATTGCTACAAGAGCGGATACGCTGAATCCCGTCACTATGGGCGCGGCTCCTGAACGGGCGATGGCCTCACCTTTTCATTTGTGTGAAGTGGTCATTCCTCGCGCTAGGCCGGGGACATGAAGGGCTGGTTCAGGGTCGATAAGTCGTTGGTCGAAACGTCGTCGGTGAACGTCTCATGTCGACGCGGCAACGGACAGTCGAAAACTTTGTGTGAGCGTCTCAAAGGGGTCGGTTACGGCGGTTCGACATATAGCCTTGGAAGTCACAGCCTTGCTGAACTGCGGGCTTCCGGGTTCGGCCATGAACCTTCGTTCGCGTGTGCCATTGTCGGGACGTTCAGGCGTCGGCTTCACACTAAGCAGCCGTTCGACGATTACTCAAAAAATTCTTCGTCGATCTTCTTTAGCTCAATGGTTTCTTCAACACGACAGCCGACGTTGAACCTTATCATCAGCTTGGCTAGCTGGCGACCGTCAATTAGGACGATACGTTTGCTGAGAAATCAGCCGTCTCTCTGGCAGAAGACGAAAAGGCCGAGGTGGTAACAAAAAGTCCCTTTGCTGCCTTGAAACGATCCAGTGATCCGAAGAAATCACGGATCGCGCCCGAGCCTACATTGTTGCCGTCCGAGTAGCGCTTGGCCTGCACGTAAATTCGATCTAGGCCTAGGGCGTCTTGGTCGATAACGCCATCAACGCCGCCGTCGCCGCTCTTGCCTAACGCTCGGCCGGCATCGCTTGTGGACCCCCCGTAACCCATTGCGAGCAGTAACTGAACCACGAGGCGTTCAAAAAATTCGGGCGGGGCCGCAATAACGCGGGCGAGCAGATCAAGACTGAGTTCATCGTCCAACTCTGCATGAGCTTTTCGAATGATTTCGTCCGGCGTCATTCCGCTCGCCTGGACTGCCTCGACCGCCGCAGAGGCTTTCCCAGCGTTGTCGGTACCATCGCTGGCCTCCCGGAACAGTACGAATTCTGGAAATTGTTCAAGAAAGTGAATGTCGATCTTTTCAGGAGGATTGGCTAATAGGTCACGCCCCCTGTCAGTTATCTGAAAGTGTGCTCGTTTGGTCAACTCCACCAGTCCTGCCTTGCCGAGATAGCTTTTGGCCCAATGCACACGGTTGGCGAAGGTAGTCTGCTTTCCGGATGGCAATAGTTCTGATCGCTCGTCCTCTGTCAGTTGGAATTTGTCAACCAATGACTGAACGACATCAGAAATCTTAACCTCGCCCATTTCGGACGAGCGTAGGACGGGCAGCATCAAAGTCTGAAAATCAGGAATGGCCATTGTAGAGGGTCAATTAGTCAAACGGCACCGACGCGGCGGTGCGTCGTGGTGAGGAATGATACTGCTTCCCCTGTCCGATGACTTCCCAGCACCTAACGTCCTCTCCCCTTTGGTACGAGTCGTTGTCGAACTGCCACTGCAACAGTCAACTCCGGGTCGCGTGCGGCCGACCGCCGCCCTGCGAATCTCGGAGTGGCTATGCGAACTGCATAAGGCAGTGATCGGCCATGAAGCGTCATTCGCCCGCACCGTTGCGGGGACGTTCAGATGTCAGATCCACCCAGCAAGCGGCCATTCAATTCGCGAGGACGAATCGTGCTTCATCGGCCTTTTCGGTCATGCGCACAACATCGGGTTTCACGCTGAGCGAATGGCCGCTTACACTTCTGGCCGACTATGGTCTCCGGGGGCTCGAGGGTGGGGCCTAGCACGCCGAGACAGGATTGTTTTGCGTCATTTTCGCTCCAATGGGAGTAGCAAATAGCCAGCGCCTCAGAGAGCATTGAGCCGCCGGCGATCTGGTTGTTCGCCTGGCGGCTTCCACCCATACTACCTTCGCTCGCCTATTTTTGAGCAAGGATCGCTTCCCTGTTTCCTCGTGCTCGAGTAATGCCGGCGCTCGCCAATGTGACCGGTGAGAGGATCGACCCGTTTCGCGAACGCAAACAATGCCAGGCAGGCGATGGGCGAGATGGCGAGGACGACCAATAACATATTGAAATACCAGTAACAACGCACTCGGTTGTTTCGAAGGCGTGATCGCTGCTGCCCTCGCCGTTGGCGTGAATGCACCGTACGTCGAGTGGCATCGCATTCACTTCGCGCAGCGGCTGATTTGTCGGCCGCCGGCGTCGTCAGCCGGAATCTCGTTTGGCCGATACCGTCTCCCGCGAGCCGTCAGCATCGCGGGAGAGCCACCTTACTGGCCTACGAAGATAAGGCCGTGCGGATTGCCCATTCCAGTGAATACCGGCGTCATTACTCCCGTGGAGATATTGTCTTGCAGAACCATACCCTTGCCTGCGCTGTATGCCGTGCCGGCAGTAAAGCCAGCAGTCGCATCAATGCGATAGATCAGCTGAGTGGCATTGTCGGACAGCAACATAAAGGAGTTGCCCGAAGGCGCCCAGCGCGTATCGTCCACAGGCGACGGGTTGCCGTACGCCGTCAGCGGCAATACGCTAACCGATTGATTCGGGCCGGGGTTGTGGATGAATACCAGCTGGGAGCCGGCCTGATTGTCCTGGACAAAATCGCCGTTCGGGGCGATGGCATTCGAGTCGGGGTCAATCATGTTGAGCGTCACCTGAGCGCCCGTCACGACATTGGTTGCCGTCGCCTCGCCCATCAGCACCGGCGTGAGATGGAACGTTTTATTTCCGGGATTCAACGTCATGCTGTACACCGCCGGGTTCGCGTTGACCCCTTTGGGCGCGCTCGCGGATGGCGAAGTCAGCGTCGGGTTCCCTCCCGACACATACACGGTGCCGTTGACCACTTTCAGGTCATCAAGGCCACCGCCGTGTGCGGTCAGGGCGTCGGGCGTGAACGTTTGCTGCGTGCCTGTGGCCGTGTTGATAACCGTAAGCACAGGGTTCGCGTCTTCATTCGACGTTAACCAGATCGTGTTGGCATCGTACTCCGCAATTCCATCCGGGTGCCCGGGCACATTGATCGTCTTCAGTACGTTCCCATTCGGATCGTACTCGATGATCTGGCTCTGCGGCGACGTGCCCGCGACTACCGTACCATCTGGATTGTTGTTGGGATCCTGTGCGAGGACATAAACGTTATTGCCGTGCAGGAGAAGATCATCGGGCTGAAGTGAACCCGGTATTTTAGCGAAAACCGAGATCTTGTAACCGGGAAGCGCTTCGCTTACCGACGCTGGCACCTGGATGCCCGAGCCGGCAGTCGCCGGAGTCCCTCCCACGCTACTTCCGCCTCCGCACGCCGAAAGAATTGAAGCGATACCAGCGAGACAAAGGAATTTTGCCTTACTCATTTCCCATCCTCAATAAATAGATTGGAAGCGCAAACTTTATTGAGGCTTTGTGAATATGTAATGACACATATAAACAGGAATACTAATTAACGTTAAAGCGATGACCTGAAGCATATTAGCGAGACCTTCGCTGTGTTCAGCATAAAAGCTGTTGCCTTTCCGCGAGTTCGCTCGAACATTAAAAAAAGTTAATGTTGTGACGGATTATCGCCCCGCATACCGTTGCCTGATTTCAGTACGGCATCGGCGGACTGCAACGGGTCGATAGCTCCTGTTTGAAGCGCTCGGAACCGGCCATTCGCGGTAGGTCGTACTTGGTGATCTATAAATGACCGGTGTGGCCGATGACCCGCCGAGCGACTGGCAGGAGTGAATGGCCGCTGTAGTTGGCGGATTCAACCTGTCGATGCAACACAATGAACGTCGGATGAGCGGCGGGAGTGTTGCAAATGAAACAGAGGCGCCGGATCTATTACAGCGAAAGCCAGAAGGCATTGATGTGGGAACGCTGGCGTAAAGGCGAGTCGTTGCAGCACATCGCCCAGCTATTTGACCGCAATCACTCGTCAGTACAGGGAATTCTGGCGCAAACTGGAGGAATCCAGCCTGCGCCCCGCCAGCGATCCAGGCTGGCGCTCACGCTTGCCGAGCGTGAGGAGATTTCGCGAGGCCTCGTCGCGGGCGATTCGATTCAGTCAATCGCCCGGCGGCTGTCGCGGTCACCGCCCACGGTCTGTCGCGAGATCAAGCGCAACAGTGGACAGGGCGGCTATCGGGCCAGCCACGCCGACCAGCTTGCATGGGATCGGTCGCTGCGCCCGAAAGTCTGCAAACTGGTCGAACATCGGACGCTGGCCCATATCGTGGCCGACAAGCTCCAGTTGCAGTGGTCGCCCCAGCAGATTGCTGGATGGCTCAAACGCGCCTGGCCAGGCAGCGAGGACTACCACGTGTCACACGAGACCATCTATCGCAGTCTTTTCATTCAGGCACGGGGTGCACTGAAGAAAGAACTGCTGGAGCATTTACGGCGCACCCGGGCCATGCGCCGCTCGCGCCATCACACGCAGAAAACGGACGATCACGGCAGGATCCGTGACGCGGTATCAATCGGTGAACGCCCCGCCACTGTGGAAGACCGTGCGGTGCCGGGGCACTGGGAAGGCGATCTCCTGTGTGGCAGCGGCGGCAGCCAGATTGCAACGCTTGTCGAGCGTCAGACACGCTATGTAATGCTGGTGAAAATCGCGAGCAAGGACAGCGAAACAGTAGTCAATGCGCTGATCAAACACGCTGGAAAGCTGCCTCAGGAACTCTATAAATCGCTTACGTGGGATCGGGGAACAGAGATGGCGGACCATAAACGGTTCACCATCGCCACCGACATTGCCGTGTATTTCTGCGATCCGAAACACCCCTGGCAACGTGGCTCGAATGAAAACACCAACGGCCTGTTAAGACAGTACTTTCCGAAAGGCATCGACCTGTCGGTCTACTCACAGGCCAAACTCAACGCCGTGGCACGAAGGCTGAACGAGCGACCACGAAAGACACTGGATTACGAAACACCGGCTGAACGGTTCCATCGAACTATTGCATCGACCGGTTGAATCCGCCTTTTGGAAGCTGCCGAATATGTGCTGCTGGGTCCACCGTCGGCTATACAGGGTCGAACTGAGACAGTCGGACGGTGCGTGCCTATCGCGTGCGCCGAACACCTGACTCATCTGGTGAGTCCGTTAGATATCGTCGGTCTGCAAGTAAATCGAAGAGTTTTGTCGATAGATGAATGGCGTGGGTTAGCGCGCTGCCCCGGGATTCCCGGCATTCCCTTATGTCGCTTACGGTGCCGGCCTTGCTCGCGTGCCGTTGGTGAAGTAGATTGTCTCTATTGAGGTGTCAGGCGGGAGGTATCGCCATGGAACTGAGCGTCGAACGTGTCGATGTTTGGGCAGCGACCATCGAGGACAAGCCGGGCGGTCTTGCGAAAGTATTAAGCGCCTTGCGGGATGCTGGGGCCGACCTGCAGTTCGTCGTTGCGCGTCGCACGCCGGAAGCATCGGGCAAGGGAATCGTCTTTGTCGCACCGCTGCAAGGGGACACGGAGATCCGTGCCGCTACGCAGGTGGGGTTCAGCGTCACCCCGAGCCTTCACTCCGTCCGTGTAATGGGTCTGGACCAACTGGGGATCATCGCGCAATTGACCCAGATGCTGGCAGACGGGGGGATCAACCTCCGCGGCGTTTCGGCCGCTGTGCTTGGCACGCAGTTCATTGCTTATCTCGCGGTCGACTCGTTGGACGATGCCGAAAAAGCGACGGACATTCTACAGAGGGCCTGAAGCGCCGTGCCGGACTGCGAACTCGCTAGTTTCCTTCCTGGCGAGCCAACTGGTCGCCCTTTCTGCCATGGCTGCCGCTTACGAACGTCCGTTGCGACCTCGACTCGACAGACTGAGCGGCCGTGCGTACACGCGAGCGCGAAGCGGCTGGGTCTCAGTCCGGCCATGAGGCGACGGTCGACGAAGTGACTGGAATGGCCGAGGTTGCGCACGAAGCGCCCATTCACTTCTCTGGCCTAACCGCCCGCCACGCCAAGCCGAGCCGCTCACTAATGCCGGGATAAATCGCGATCCAGCCGTTTCACATCGCGGGCAACCTCGCTAGTGCGCAAATGGAAAGTGCCTCCTCAAAAAAGCTATCAACCCTCACAGTTGCGGCCTATCCACAAAGCATTTACAAAAACCTGATTGATAGGTACGCTCCACCGTTTCGCGATGGCAACACCATGCGCCGGTGTCGATCCGGCGCAGATCCTGAGTGCCATGGCGACAGACTCCCTTTTCTGAACAGCTCGCAGAATGTGATTTTTCCAGTCATTGGCCGACACGATCTGTCACAGCGCCAAAACGGAAAACATCATGCATGACTTGAGCGAAATCGCGCACTGGCTGGAAAGCCACACGATTCACCACGTCTCTGACGTTCACGCGACACTTCCGGATCCCACCTTCATTTCGAACGTCGGCTTCATCCAGACAACCGGACCGTCTAGCGACGATCCCGCATGTGATTCCTCGAGCTGGCGTTGCGTTGAGTCCGAAACAGACTGACATTCGACCGAACAGTCGCTCCATTGCTACCGCGGATGCATTAGACTTTTCGGCGAGGCGAGACTGACTTGCACTTGAGCGACGGGCAATGCTTAGACACGGCAAAGCAAAGAGGGGCAAGCTTCAAAGCAAATCCACGGAAATGACGCAAGGCGTGAGTGGATTCCGACTGAAGGCCGAAGCCCATCCCGAGCTTGACCCGCAAGAGCGATACCGCGTTGTTATGGAGGAGCTATCAAAAGCAAGCGCGTGTCCCACGCAGACTTCAGTTCCTTCCGTCCGATGAAAACGGTGCTGAACTTCGCGGTAACCAGTTCGGATGTATCGTTACCGGTAACAACTACGACGAGGAGAAACCAATGGCACAAACAACAAATGGACCACTTTCCCACGCGCGGTCGGCTGTCCGGCTCAGCGCATCTTCTCAACGGCACGGCCTGCCCGGTCCCGCTGCCTCCGCTGCGGGCGTGGCGTGCGATCGGTGCAGCCATACTTTCGCCGATGAGCAGCTATGTCGAAATACGCCCATTGATAACTGCCTCCCGTTCATTTTGAGGAACGACACGCCAGACGCTAGCATATTGGCAATGGCGCATCGATGCGTCACAGCGTTGCCACCGGTTTGTCACCGCGACATTACGAACGCTGCCTCATCTCCTCAATGCGGCCATACGCCGGTCACGAAGGGAGCGGCGGCTCAGGGTCGCGTGCCGCCGATGGCTGCCTTACGAAGTTCGAGCGATGTATGCCGATTGCATGAGGCAGTGATCGGCCAATCGCGGACGTTCAACGACCTACTACCGATGACTGGAGTACTTCCCAAAGCGGCCAACGGACGCCAACCCTTTCGCTACGCCTTCCCACGCGGGTTTGCATCGTCCTGGGCTTCCAACGCCGCGACCATTTCACCTGCGGCCAGTTGCAGTTCCGGTACATAGCGACGCGTCGCTTCCACAAGTGTCACCGCGCGAGACAGAAAAACGACGTTCAAGCTCGCGAGGACGCGCTCGCGCGATACGATCGCGACCGCAACGGCGCCGATCCTACTCTGAGCCGCCCAATCACCGTGATTCGAACCGAAACCATCGGCGCGAACGCGTCGAATGAGGTTGCGAACTAGTGCATCGCTGGACGCCAGCGCCTTTTGTTCATCGCCGCCCGCACCCGAGCGCAGCAAGTCGAGAATATCCTCACGCTCGCCGTCGGGACACATCGCGAAATAGGCGCGGCCCGCCGCCGTCAAAAGAATCGGCAAGCGCCGGCCAACCATCGACCGATGAAACGATAGTTGGCTGAACCGGTGCGTCGTCTCGCGGATGATCATCGCGTCGCCGTCGGGCGTCGTCAGATCGGATGGCCACGCTACGCGCTGCAGCATCCGGCCCATGATGGGCGGGGCGACGGTCGCGATGCGTTCGTCGTCGGTGAAGCCTTCGCTCAATGAACGGACACTGAGCGTCAGGCGAAAGCTGTCGTCCGACGCACTGCGCCGCACGAACCCTTCTTCGACCAGCGTCTCGAGCAATCGCCGCACGGTGGTGCGGTGCAAGCCGATTGCGTCGCTGATCTGCTGGCTCGTGGCGCGTCCACTTTCCATCGCATTGAGCGCACGCAGAACCTGCAGGCCGCGAGCCAGACCTCGAACGTTTGTGTACGTCGCCACAGAAAAATCCCTTTCGAATCAGCTATGTGCATTCTATGCACATTTCTTGGATTTTGTTGAGGGCGCGGGTGACGCTCCCTAGACTTGCATCAAAACCAACTATTCAAAAGGAGACGCACCGGGTGACCGACGTCACGCATGCGTCTTCTGAATCTGACTGAACAAACCAGTATCGGACGCGACCACGGACCTCATCCGGGCGCGATCAAGGAGACAGACATGGGACCCGCCGTCGACACGGTGGCCGGTAGCGGCCACCCCGAGATTGTGTCAACCGACATCGCCATCATCGGCGCCGGCCCGGTTGGCCTGATGATCGCCAATTATCTGGGACTGCAAGGCGTGCGTGTCGTGCTGCTCGAAAAGCTCGATCAGATCATCGACTATCCGCGCGCCATCGGCCTCGACGATGAAGCCTTGCGCGTGTTCCAGTCCGTCGGGCTGGCCGACGACCTGCTGCCGCATACGACGCCGGAACACTGGATGCGCTTCGTCACGCGCACTGGTCGCTGTTTTGCTTCGATCGAGCCCCGCACCGATGAATTCGGCTGGTCGCGCCGCAACGCCTTCATTCAACCGCTGGCCGATCGCATCCTGTTTCAGGGGTTGCAACGGTTCCCGCACGTACAGGTGCTGTTCGGACACACGGTCGACGGCTTTAGACAGGACGACACCGCCGTATCGATCGACGCGCACGATGAAAGCGGCGCGAGCAAATCGATCCGCGCGGCCTATATGATCGGCGCGGACGGCGGCAATAGCTTCGTGCGTCGCACGCTCGACGTGCTGTTCGAAGGACGCACCAAGGCGAATCAGTGGATTGTCGTCGATGTACGCAATGACCCGATTGGCTCGCCTCATGTCTACATGCATTGCGATCCGGCGCGGCCATATGTGTCGGCGGCTTTGCCGCACGGCATCCGGCGCTTCGAGTTCATGGTGATGCCTGGCGAGACGGAAGAAGAACTCTCGACACCGGAGAACATGGCGGCACTGGTCGGCAAGGTGGTCGCCGACCCCGCCCAGGTCGACTACATCAGAAAGCGCGTGTACACGCACAACGCGCGCCTTGCGAGCACGTTCCGCGTGAAGCGCGTGCTGCTCGCGGGCGACGCCGCGCACATCATGCCTGTGTGGCAAGGACAGGGCTACAACAGCGGCATCCGCGACGCGAACAATCTTGGCTGGAAGCTCGTCATGGTGGTCAAAGGTCTCGCGGGCGACAGTCTGCTTGACACCTACACGACGGAGCGCCGCGCCCATGCGCGCTCGATGATCCATTTGTCGGAAGTCGCGGGCGACATCTTCGCGCCGACGAGCCGCCTCGGCACCACGTTCCGCGATGCTTTCGTGCGTTCGCTCGCCGTGCTGCCGTCGCTCAAGCGCTACTTCGTCGAAATGCGTTTCAAACCGATGCCGCGCTATGAATCGGGCGTGGTGCTACTGCCTGAGCGCGAGCGCCGTGACGGCTTTCTCGCTCGATTGCTGGAGCGCTCTGGCCATTCGGCAACTGGTCGCATGCTTGGCTTGATGAGCGAGAAGCGCGAGTCGCTGATCGGGCGTCTTGTGCACGGACGCGATCCGCAAAGCCAGTCGCCCGTGGGCCGCATGTTCATTCAGCCCCCCGTTCGCACGGCGGACGGCGCAGTGATGCGCCTCGACGATGCGATCGGCAATCGCTTCGCGATCATCGGATGGGGTACGGAGCCGACGTTCGGACTGACACGGGAGGCACGCGAGACGTGGGCGCGAATGGGCGGCTGCTTCGTGATCGCCAAGCCCGACACGCAGTTGGACTATCGCGACGACGTGCCGGCAGACGTGATCGCCATCGGCGACGTGAGCGGCCGGCTGAAGGAATGGTTCACGCGCGCGCCAGAGTCGGTCGTGCTGCTGCGCCCGGACCGCTTTGTCGCAGGCATATGCATGCCGCAGCAGGTGTCGCGCAGTATCGCGGACCTGGCTGGCAAGCTTGATTTGCGATCGCTCGCTACGCGCGTCGTTCAGTACGCAGACGATGAAGCTGGCTGTGCCGCGACTGTCGCAATCGAAGCAGGAGCCTGACATGCCGATCCTTCTCGAATGCCTGTCCCACACGCCGCTGCACGGTTACTTCGACCCCGCGCCGGAGATCGTCGCCGAGGTGGAACGTGTGCAGCGCAAAGCCCGCGCGCGCGTTGAAGAATTCGATCCGGAACTGGTCGTGGCCTTCGCGCCTGATCACTACAACGGCTTCTTCTACGACATGATGCCGCAGTTCTGCATCGGCGTCGCCGCGACGGCGATTGGCGACTTCAATAGTCTCGCCGGCCCGCTCGACGTGCCGCAGGACATCGCGCTGGCGATGGCAGAGAACGTGCTGGCGAATGAAGTCGATGTGTCGGTGTCGTACCGGATGCAGGTCGATCACGGATGCGCGCAGGCGTTGGAAGTGTTGACGGGCGGCCTCGATCGTTACCCGGTCGTCCCGGTCTTCATCAATTCGGTGGCGTCGCCGATGGCATCGTGCCGCCGTTCGCGCCTGCTCGGCGACGGGATCGGCCGCATTCTCTCGCGTACAGACAAGCGTGTGCTCGTGATCGGCTCGGGCGGCATCTCGCACGAACCGCCCGTGCCCGACATCGCAGGCGCAAGCGCAGAGGTCGCCGAACGGCTGATCGACGGACGCAATCCGTCGGCCGAAGCGCGCGCGGCTCGGCAAGCACGCACGGTAGCCGCGGCGAAGTCGTTCACGGCGGGCGACAGCCATTTGCATCCCTTGAATTCCGACTGGGATCGCGCATTCCTCAATCAGCTCGCAGCGGGTGAAGTCACCGCCGCCGACGGCATGACCAATGCCGCGATCACGCGCGACGCCGGCAAGTCCGCACATGAAATCCGCACTTGGATCGCGGCGTTCGGCGCGCTCTCGGCGTACGGCCCGTATCGCGCATCGCTTGATTACTACCGTCCCATTCCCGAATGGATCGCAGGCTTCGGCGCGATGCATGCGCAGCCGGACACACAAGGAGACTTTCATGTCCAATGAAGCAATCGAAAGTGCATTGGCTGAACGCCTGCGCGATGCCGAACACAGACGGCAGCCGGTCGCGCCGGTGCGCGGCGAGATTTCCACCGACGATGCCGCGCTCGCGTACGCCGTGCAGCGCGCGAACGTCGACGCGCGATGCGCTGCCGGCGAGCGCGTGGTCGGCCGCAAGATCGGTCTAACGTCGCCTGCCGTGCAGCAGCAACTTGGTGTCGATCAACCCGACTTCGGCACGCTGTTCGCATCGATGGCCTACGGCGACAACGCGCCGATGCCGCTATCGCGTCTGATCCAGCCGAAGGTCGAAGCGGAGATCGCGCTCGTGCTTCAGCGCGATCTCGTGCAGGACGAACACACGTTCGCCGACCTGATCGGCGCGACCGCCTACACGCTCGCTGCGATCGAGGTCGTCGACAGCCGTATCCAGAACTGGGACATCCGCTTCGTGGACACCGTCGCCGACAACGCGTCGAGCGCGATGTTCGTGCTCGGAAGCCGTCCGGTGCCGCTCTCCGCAATCGATTTGAGAGCCTGCGCAATGACGCTTTCGCAGGACGAAGAGGTGCTGTCGCGCGGCAATGGCTCGGCATGTCTCGGCAATCCGCTCAACGCAGCCGTGTGGCTTGCTAATCGCATGGTGCAACTCGGCACGCCGCTTCGCGCCGGCGACGTCGTGCTGACGGGCGCGCTCGGACCGATGGTAACCGTCACGCGCCCCGGCACGTTCACCGCGCAAATCGACGGACTCGGCAGCGTCTGCGCCACTTTCACCGACTAAGGAACTCACATGGCAACCGACAAACTCAAGGCCGCGATCATCGGCTCCGGCAACATCGGCACCGATCTGATGATCAAGATCATGCGACACGGCAAGCATCTGGAAGTGGCCGCCATGGTCGGCATCGACGCGGCGTCCGATGGTCTCGCGCGCGCTGCGCGCCTCGGTGTCGCGACGACGCACGGTGGCGTTCAGGGACTCGCGCGTCTGCCCGAGTTCGACGACATCGACTTCGTGTTCGATGCGACCTCTGCTGGCGCGCACGTCAAGAACGACGCGTTTCTGCGCGCGCTCAAGCCCGGCATTCGCCTGATCGACCTGACGCCAGCGGCGATCGGCCCGTACTGCGTGCCCGTCGTGAATCTGGATGCGCACATCGACAGCAGCAACGTCAACATGGTGACCTGCGGCGGGCAAGCGACCATTCCGATGGTTGCAGCTGTGTCGCGCGTGGCGAAGGTTCATTACGCGGAGATCGTCGCGTCGATCAGCAGCAAGTCGGCCGGACCCGGCACTCGCGCGAACATCGACGAGTTCACGGAAACCACGTCGAAGGCGATCGAAGCGGTGGGCGGCGCCCACAAGGGCAAGGCGATCATCGTGCTGAACCCGGCTGAGCCTCCGTTGATGATGCGCGATACGGTCTACGTGCTCTCCGAGCTTGCCGACCAGGCAAAGATCGAAGCATCGATCGAAGCCATGGCCGCCGCCGTGCAGGCCTACGTGCCGGGCTACCGTCTCAAGCAAAAGGTTCAGTTCGACGAGATTCCCGCCGCCGAGCCGCTCAGCATTCCCGGGCTCGGCCGCGTCAGCGGATTGAAGACTTCCGTGTTCGTCGAAGTGGAAGGCGCCGCGCACTATCTGCCGGCCTATGCCGGCAACCTGGACATCATGACCTCGGCCGCGCTTGCGACGGCGGAACGCATGGCCCAATCGCTCGCGAACGCATAAAGGATCATCGAAATGAGCAAGAAACTTTACATCTCCGACGTCACGCTGCGCGACGGCATGCATGCGATCCGCCATCGATATTCGATTGAGAACGTGCAGGACATCGCCCGCGCGTTGGACCGCGCGAAGGTCGACAGCATTGAAGTCGCACACGGCGACGGCTTGCAGGGCTCCAGCTTCAACTACGGCTTCGGCGCGCACAGCGATCTGGCGTGGATCGAAGCGGCCGCCGATGTCGTGAGTCACGCGAAGATTGCGACGCTGCTCTTGCCCGGCATCGGCACGATTCACGATCTTAAGGCCGCCTACAACGCGGGCGCGCGCGTCGTGCGCGTGGCAACGCATTGCACGGAAGCCGATATCTCGAAGCAGCATATCGAGTACGCGCGCGAACTCGGCATGGACACTGTGGGCTTCCTGATGATGAGCCACATGACCACGCCGGAAAAGCTGGCCGTCGAAGCGAAGAAGATGGAGAGTTACGGCGCGACCTGCATCTACGTGGTGGACTCGGGCGGCGCGATGAACATGAGCGACATTCGCGCGCGCTTCAAGGCGTTCAAGGACGTGCTGGATCCCGCCACGCAGACGGGCATGCATGCGCATCACAACCTCAGCCTCGGCGTGGCAAATTCGATCGTCGCAGTGGAGGAAGGATGCGACCGCATCGATGCAAGCCTTGCAGGGATGGGCGCTGGAGCCGGCAATGCGCCGCTCGAAGTGTTCATAGCGGCGGCAGAACGGCTCGGCTGGCATCACGGCACCGACCTCTACACGCTGCTCGACGCCGCCGACGACCTCATACGACCGCTGCAGGACCGCGCCGTCCGCGTGGATCGCGAGACGCTCGCGCTGGGTTATGCCGGTGTCTATTCGAGCTTCCTGCGCCACTCGGAAGTCGCGGCGAGGAAGTACGGCCTCAAGACCGTGGACATCCTCGTCGAACTGGGAAGGCGCCGCATGGTGGGCGGCCAGGAAGACATGATCGTCGACGTCGCCCTGGATCTTAAGCGCGAGCTCAACACACCCAACTAGCGCAACGCTCTCGTTTGAACGGATGCAGTCATAGCCCGCAGCGCTATCGCCGCCAAGAGCGATGCTGAACCTACATTGGAGACATCATATGAAAACCTCAACACCCGCTCGCGCGAGCGGCGCCATTACCGTCGGCTTGTGCCTTATCGTCGCGTTGCTCGAGGGACTTGATCTGCAATCCACAGGGGTCGCCGCGCCACGCATGGCGCGCGAATTTCACCTCGCCGTCGCGCAGATGGGATGGGCGTTCAGCGTCGGCGCACTCGGCCTGCTGCCGGGCGCGGCAGTTGGCGGGCGCCTCGCGGACCGGCTCGGCCGCAAGCGTGTGCTGATGCTCGCGGTGGCGCTGTTCGGCATTTGCTCGATTGCGACGACTCAGGTCTGGCACTTCGAGAGCCTGCTCGCCGCGCGCTTCCTGACGGGCCTCGGACTCGGCGCCGCGATGCCGAACCTGATCGCGCTCTGTTCCGAAGCGGCGTCGCCGCATCAGCGCAGTTCGGCCGTCGGCGCGATGTACTGCGGCATGCCGTTCGGCGCGGCAATCGCAGCCGTGATCGGGATCGTCAGCCCGGGCGATGAAGGCTGGCGGCACATCTTCTATGTCGGCGGCGTTGGGCCGTTGCTGATTCTGCCGCTGCTCGCGCTCTTCCTGAAGGAATCCGCTCACTTCATCGCGACCAGGTCGACCGAATCTGCGCATCATGAGCCGGCACCCGGTGTCGCTCAGGCACTCTGGAAAGAAGGCCGCGCCGGTACGACCCTCGCGCTGTGGATCAGCTTTCTCGGTACGCTGATCGTGCTGTACTTTTTGATCAACTGGTTGCCGTCGATGGTGCTGAGCCGGGGCCTCACGCGCGTGCAATCGAGCGTCGTGCAGATGATGTTCAACATCGGCGGCGGCATCGGTGCCATCGTCATCGCGGGGCTGATGGACCGGATCGGCCGGCGGCCTACCGTCACGGGCATGTACATCGGGATCGCCGTGGCGCTCGCCGTGCTCGCGAGTGCTGGCTCGAGTATGGGGATGGCGTTCGGCGGTCTGCTGGCGGGTCTGTTTCTCGTCGGCGGACAGTCTGTGCTGTATGCGCTCGCCAGCAACATCTATCCGACGCAGGTTCGGGGCACGGGTGTCGGCGCCGCCGTCGCGGTGGGGCGCATGGGCTCGATCCTCGGGCCATTGATTGCCGGCCAGTTGCTGGCGATCGGGCAAAGCGCGTCGGTGCTGGTTACCGCAAGCATCCCGATGATCGCGGTGGCCGCCATCGCGGCGCTGTTCGTGGTAGCCAGGTTTCCGCGTGGCTCATACATGGCCGTGGCGCAGTAGCTCGCGCGCACTCGGATCATCCGATACAGCGGGCTTTCGCCCGTTCCGATACTCACTCTGAAACGAGGTAACGTGAAATGACAGCAACGAAGGTTCAAAGCGAAATGGCGACCAGCAAATTCGTGAGCATCAAGGAAGGCGAGGGCGAACTGCGCGTGCATTACAACGATGCCGGCCAAGGCGACGAGACGGTCGTGATGCTGCACGGGTCTGGTCCCGGCGCGAGCGGTTGGGCGAACTTCAACCGCAATGTCGACGCATTCGTCGACGCCGGTTATCGCGTGATCCTGCTGGACTGCCCCGGGTGGGGAAAGTCCGATTCCATTGTGTGCCGCGGCTCGCGTTCAGAACTGAATGCACGCGTACTAAAAGGACTGATGGATGCGCTTGACATTGAACGCGTCCACATCGTCGGCAATTCGATGGGCGGTCACAGCGCGGTCGCGTTTGCCCTGGCGGACCCGGAACGTGTCGGCAAGCTGGTGCTGATGGGCGGCGGCACGGGCGGCCCTAGCCAGTTCGTGCCGATGCCGACGGAAGGCATCAAGCTGCTTCAGGCGCTCTACCGTGAGCCGACGCTCGACAACCTGAAAAGAATGTTGAACGTCTTCGTGTTCGACACCAGCACGCTGACCGATGAGCTGATGCAAGCGCGGCTGGAAAACATGCTTGCGCGGCGCGATCACCTTGAGAATTTCGTCAAGAGCCTCGCGGCCAATCCGAAGCAGTTCCCGGACGTGGGCCCACGTCTCGGCGAGATCTCCGCGCCGGCGCTCGTCATCTGGGGGCGCGACGACCGCTTCGTGCCAGTGGATATCGGACTGCGTCTTGTGTGGGGGATGCCGAATGCCGACCTGCATGTCTTCGGTCGATGCGGCCATTGGGCGCAGTGGGAGCATGCCGGGAAGTTCAATCAGATGGTGCTGGAATTCCTGGGGCGTTGAGGCGATTTACAACGGCGTGTGCGTGCAGTCTGCGTTGGATCGAAAGACGAAGCGCCGAGCTGCCGTGAGCGTCAGTTTCACTGCAAACAGCGGACAGTCGCGAGCGTGGGTTGACTGGCGGCTTCGGGTCGCAAGTACTCATTCGCTTTCCGCGGGACGAGTCATTCGCGACCACCGACCTGTGAATGACAGGAAAGCGCCCCATACCCGTCTGACCGGCACCGATGCTCGAATGACGGCTCAGGCCGAGAGGACTAAACCGCTCGCGCGGTAGGGGGCTACGGCCCGACTCTGGCGGCGAATGGGAGGCGAGTGGCGCCGGTGCTTATGTTGGTGGTTGAGGCAATCCGCCTCGTCCTCCAGCAGGAGTCCCATCATGACCTCCTCCGATCCGGGCATCAGCCCGCTGCGCCGCCGTATGCTTGAGGACTTGCGCATGCGCAAGTTCGCACCCAAGACCCAGGCCGCCTATCTGCGTGCCGTACGTCAGTTCGCCCGATACCTCGGGCGTTTACCCGATACCGCCACTGTCGAGGACCTCCGGGACTACCAGTTGCATCTGGTCGATCACGGCGCGTCGCCGGTGTCGCTGAACGCCGCGATCAGCGCTCTGAAGTTCTTCTTCGAAGTCACGCTCGGCCGGCCTGAGCTGATGGCGCGGATGCAGCCGGTACGCGTGCCTCGCACGCTCCCGGTTGTGCTCAGCCCCGAGGAGGTGCGTCGGCTCATCGCGGCAGCCGGAAACCTCAAGCATCAGACCGCGCTGTCGGTCGCCTATGGCGCCGGGCTGCGTGCGAGCGAAGTGGTCGCGCTCAGGGTCAGCGACATCGACAGCCAGCGCATGACCCTGCGCATCGAGCAGGGCAAGGGCCGCCGTGACCGCTACGCGATGCTCTCGCCGGTCCTGCTCGAACGTCTGCGCGTCTGGTGGCGCGTTGCCCGTGCCCAGGGCTGCATGCTCGATGGCGGGTGGCTCTTTCCGGGCCTCGATCCGATCGACCCGCTCAGCACGCGGCAACTGACCCGCGCCATCCATGCGGCCGCCGAGACCGCAAACATCGACAAGCGCGTATCCATGCACACGCTGAGGCATTCCTTTGCCACGCACCTGCTGGAACAGAAGGAGGATATCCGCGTGATCCAGGTGCTCCTTGGGCACAGGCAGATCGAGACCACCACGCTCTATACCCAGGTTGCCACTGACCTCCTGCGCAAGGTGGTCAGTCCGCTGGACCGCCTGCCCGCCGGCTAGCCCGGCCGCACGCGGAGCACCCCGTGCTGGAGGTCGCGGATATCTTCCGCGCCTGCGGGCCGGCGTGGCGGCGCACGGTAGCGCTGAGCCTGGGGCAGTTGAAGGTCATGTCGGCCATCGAACAGTGCCGCAGTGCGGCACTGGGGGGGCATGTGCTGCGCTGCGCCGGCTGCGACCGGATCGAGGTTGCCTACAACTCCTGCCGCAACCGTCATTGCCCGAAGTGCCAGGGCAGTGCTGCGCATCGCTGGCTCCAGGCACGCCAGGCCGATCTGCTTCCGGTCGGGTACTACCATGTCGTCTTCACGCTGCCCGCGCCCATCAGTGCCATCGCCTGGTACAACAAGGCCGTCATCTACGGGCTGCTGTTCGATATCGCCGCCGAAACGCTATGCACCATTGCCGCTGATCCGAAGCACCTCGGCGCCCAGATCGGCGCGACGCTCGTGCTGCACACCTGGGGCTCGGCACTCACGCATCATCCGCACGTACACGGTATCGTCCCCGGCGGTGGGCTGTCGCCCGATGGTCAGCGGTGGATCGCATGCCGGCCCGGCTTCTTCCTGCCGGTACGTGTGCTCTCGCGCCTGTTCCGCAGGCGCTTCCTCGAAGCGCTCACGGACGCGCACCGGCATGGCCACCTGCAGTTCTTCGGCCAGTACGCTGAACTTGCCGACCCAGCTGTCTTTGACGTGTGGCTTGCGCCGCTGCGTGCCTGCGAATGGGTCGTCTACGCAAAGCGTCCCTTTGCAGGACCCGAAGCAGTGCTCGCGTACCTGTCGCGCTATACGCACCGCGTCGCGATCTCCAGCCAGCGCCTGCTTGCATTCGATGAACGCGGCGTGACCTTCCGCTGGAAGGACTACCGTGCGAAGGGGCACACCCGCTACAAGACCATGACCCTCGAAGCCGGCGAGTTCATGCGCCGCTTCATGCTTCATGTGTTGCCCGGCGGGTTCCATCGCATCCGTCACTACGGGCTGCTCGCCAACCCGGTGCGCCGCACCAGTCTCGCGAAGGTCCGCGAACTGCTGCACGTCGCGGCGGAGGTCAACACATCACCCGAAGAGACTCTCGTTGAAACTCGGCCGGCCTTCATCTGCCGGCACTGCGGCGCGCCGATGATCGTCATCGATATCCTTGCGCGCACTGCACCGATTCGCGCACCACCCACGCGCCGGGGCGAGATATGAGCGCCACTGTTCCAGGACGAACAACCCGACCCTCGGCTTTGCGGCAACGCGGCCCACGAGCAGACCTTTGCGTCTGTCGCTTCGCACAGGCCCTTGCACGTCCGTTCCGCCATCACGACGGCGCCACTGCACCGCTTCGGCACAGCATCAGCCCTCAGCCAGCATCCCGCCTGACCACGCATCCCGCAACACCGCTCGCCATCCCGGGCAATCAATCGCCATAGCCCCGAAGACTCCCATTGCATCAGAGCACTCCGCGGTTTCCTCCCTTCAGGTTTATTCAACGCCTGCCTGCACGCGCCGGCGCGCACCCCGAGTCCACGGACATGGGCAGGCATCGAACAAACCTCAAGATCGAACAAACCTCAAGATCTTGAGACGCTCGTCTCGGACGTTCTTGCTTGGTAGCGGTCACAGACGCTCACGGGGCGTGTCGCAACGCCGGTTGACGACCTTTTGTGACCATGGAAGGTTTATGGTTGAAACTTGTCGATCTCGGAAGTTATTTGAGTAACAGACCCAGCGCCTAGGCCCCCTTTTTGACTTAGAATCCGGCCAAACGGAAGTTATTTGGTTAAATTTCCGGAAGCAAATCGAGTTCCTCTACAACTTACCTTGTACTTGCCCGCGTAAATGAGCACGCCTTGGAACACTTCGCGCAGCTTTCGCTTGAATTCGACCGGCATCAGCGGCGCGTCGTTCCAGTCCGCTTCGGCGATGTGGAGGTAGCCGACGCCGAGATCGCCGAGCAGCTTTGCCGCCGCGAGGTAGGTCGTCTCAGGGTCCGCGTCGACGCAGCCATTCAGCGTGGTCAGCGGCGCGAGACGGATGCCGACGCGCGACGCGTCGCCCGTGCCTTCGATCAGCGCCTGTGCGACTTCGCCGAGAAAACGCAGCCGGTTCTCGAGTGACCCGCCGTATTCGTCCTTGCGTGTGTTGGCGTTCGAATCGATGAACTGGTTGACGAGATAGCCGTTCGCGCCGTGCAGTTCGACGCCGTCGAACCCCGCGTCGATCGCGTTGCGGGCCGCAGCGCGGTACTGGTTCACGACCTCGCGGATCTCATCGACCGTCAGCGCGCGCGGCGCGGACGCCTGGACGAATCCGGGCGTGCTGCCGTCGTCGCTCGCGATAAACACGTTCACACCTTCGGCCTGGATCGGCGACGACGACACGGGCTGCCGGCCGCCGAGCAGGCTCGTGTGGCTCAGCCGTCCGACGTGCCAGAGCTGCGCGAAGATGTGTCCGTCCGCGGCGTGCACGGCGTCGGTCACCTTGCGCCATCCGGCGACCTGCGTGGGCGTGTGAATGCCGGGCGTCCACGCGTAGCCCTTGCCGAGTGCCGAAATATAGGTGCCTTCGCTGACGATGAGTCCCGCACCGGCGCGCTGCGCGTAGTAGGCGGCCATCAGGTCGTTGGCTTCGTCGCCGGGTTGGCTGGCGCGCGAGCGCGTCATGGGTGGCATCACGATACGGTTCGATAACGTTATGCCACCAAGCTTCAGCGGTTGGAACAAAGGATCGTTAGTCATCTTGCTTCCCGTGTATCGTTCGCGGCGTGGGCGCCGCGAACCGATCGAATGAAAAATTTTTGCCGTAAATCTCAATCCCAGGTTGGCGCGAGGCCGTCCGGATTGACGTCGCGGTCCCATCGGCGAGAACTCGGTCGTACCGATACCGAATGCGCCGACGGCAAGCGCGAGGAGCGGCGGCGCCGCGCCGCCGCGCGCGGCCTGAGGGGATGCGGCGGTCGGTTTCATGCGATGGACTCCTGGGTATGCGAATGAAAATGTGGCAGGACTTCCATCGCGATTTCCGCGAGAGTTTCGTCGAGCGGGCGGCGGTTGCGCCGGAAATGGAGCCCGATGTGCTGCGCACCCGCGTCGCGCATAGCCGCCAGTTCCTCGATCAGTGCAATGCGGCCTGCGCGCGCGCCGAAGCGATGCCGTTGCAGCGGTTCGTGCGGATCGTCGGCGAGATCGAGATGGATGAAGGTGACGTACGGCTTGTTGCCCGCGACCGCCCGCCATGCGGCGGCGCGCCGCTGATGAAGAACGAGTGGGACGTGCCGGCGCCGAAGTCGTCGATGTGCACAACGGTCGAGCGATCGGCTTCCTGCCACGAAATCGCGTAGACGTTGTCCACGATGCGTTGCCACTGGTAGGCCACTTCGCCGCGGGCGCCGGCGAACGCGCCTTCGGTGATCTCGTAGCGCATATGGATGCCGTCGTCGGCATAGGCGTTGATGGCCGTGAGCCCCGCATAGCGGACTTCGAAGGTCTTGCCTGCAAACAGCGGATGGTCGGCGGGTGCGTTCATGATGCTGATCTCCGGCAGAGAAGGTTTCAGTGGGCAAGTTCCACGGGTTCGGCGGTACGATCGGGCAGGCCTTCGCGCTGGTCGAGGGATCCGCTCAGGGCAGTAAGCGCGAATGCGCCGAGCGTCACTGCGGCGGCAATCCATGGCGTGTGGCCGAGGCCGATGTGCGCGACGATCAGCCCGCCGAGCGACGAGCCGCCCGCGACGCCGAGATTGAACGCAGCGATGTTGAAGCCGGACGCGACATCAGTAGCCTCGGGAGCGAAGTGGCGCGCCTGCTTGACGACGTACACCTGCAGGCCCGGCACGTTGCCGAATGCGACCGCGCCCCAGCAGAGCATCGTCAACACGGCGAGCCACGCGTTGTGCACGGTGAAGGTGAGGGCGAACAGCACGGCGGCGAGCAGCAGGAAAATCCGCTTGAGCGCCTTGACCGGGCCGACACGATCGGCGAGCTTGCCGCCCCAGACGTTGCCGGTCGCGACCGACACGCCATAGGCGACGAGCACGAAGCTGACTTGCGACGGCGTAAAGCCCGAGATTTGCTCGAGTAGCGGCGCCATGAATGTGAACGCGATCAGTGAGCCGCCATAGCCGACAGCGGTCATTGCATAGACGAGCAGCAGCCGGGGTTGCGCGAGCACGCGGAATTGCTGGAAGAGCGGCGCGGGACGCGCATGCGCGAGATGCCGGGGCACGAAGGCAACAGCCCCGAGAAACGCAACCAGCCCGAAACCCGCGACGACGAGAAACGTCGCGCGCCAGCCGAAATGCTGGCCGATGAAGGTGCCGAGCGGAATGCCGGCGACGAATGCGACCGTCATGCCGCTGAACATGGTCGCGATCGCGCTCGCGGCCTTCTCCTTCGGTACGAGCGTGGTCGCGATGATCGAGCCCGCCGAAAAGAACACGCCGTGCGCGAGGCCGGTGAGAATCCGTGCGACGATCAGCGACTCGTAACTCGGCGCACGCCATGCAACGAGATTGCCGACCGTAAACAGCGCCATCAGCCCGGCGAGCAGCGTCTTGCGCGGCAGGCGGCCGGTCAGCGCGGTGAGGAGCGGCGCACCAATCGCCACACTGAGCGCGTACAGGCTCACGAGAAGCCCGGCGGCCGGCAGGCTGACGCCGAGGTCGGATGCGATTGTCGGGATCAGGCCAACGATCACGAACTCGGTCGTGCCGATGGCGAAGGCGCTGATGGTGAGCGCGAGAAGAGCGAGCGGCATGGCGGTCGATCCGGAACATGAGTGGAGACCGGTGCAGTGTGCGCTCTTTACTTTTGCGGAAAAACCGGGTTATAAATGAAATTGTTTTGATTTGAAATCAACAATGGAAATCACGCTGGACGAATTGCGGACCTTCGCGGCGGTGGTCGACACCGGGTCGATCACGGCGGCCGCGCAGCAGCTCGACCTGACTGTGTCGGCCGCGAGCCGCACACTCGGCCTCCCCCGGGGAAAAGCCTCACAAGACCAATTGAGTTTTCGCAGGTTGTTACGAATCGGAAACACGCCTCGCTCGGATGCCGATCTCATTCGATGTGCTCTACCACTAGCCCTGTCGACGTTGCTGCTGATAACGATGCGCACGATGCGCCGCAGCGTCATCGCGTTGAATCTGCAGGTGGGCGGTCGCTGTGTGGTGAGCCGGATCCCACCGTCCACGAGGTGGGGACCGCGAGGCGCGCCGGTAGCAACCGGGTAATGCCTGGTGTGCCGGCCGCCGATGTTGTTTCGCTTGTGGCATGGCGCGTATTGCCGGAGACTGCATCAGTCGGAGTGTCGTACGCCTTTACGTTATCTCAAGCGGACGTGCAAGTGTCCTGCGGTCATTGAATCGGCGACCCATTCGCTCCAACAAATCATCGAAATTTCAGGGCACGAGCGTGTTCGCGATTGTTGTAGCCGCGTGAGACGCGAAGGAAAAGTCGCACGATTCGCGGGCGCCGACGAATCGTACGAATCGTGCCGCGATTCGAACAGCGCGCACTCGGGCTGGCTTTACTCTCATTGCGCCCACGACACCGTGTTCCGGGGCTGTGTACCACCACTTATGGCGTCGACCAGGTAATCAACGAAGGAAGTGATCCGCGAAGACAGGGCCGTATTGCGGTAATAGACAGCATGGATCGTTTGGCGAACATCACTCGTCTGCCGGGTGAGAATCTGGACAAGCCGTCCGGACTCACGGTCCTGTGAAGTCATGAAGTCCGACAGACAGACTATGCCAACGCCCTGAAGCGCCAGTTGCCGAAGCGTCTCGCCGCTCGAGGAATAAGCGGCCGGTTCGATACGATAAGGTTCACCATCAGCGCCATAGAGTGGCCAGACATTAAGCGACTCGGGCTGATTGAAGCCCAGAAGTACATGCTTGCCAAGCTCTTCAGCGTTGCGCGGCTGACCGTGCTTTTCGAGGTAGCCACGACTCGCGAGAATGCGCATCCGGCTCTTTCCGACGAGCCTGCTGTGCAGGGTCGAATCCTTGAGTTGAGCGATTCTGATCGCTACATCGGTACGACTTTCGAGCAGATCAATGATGCTGTCGTTGGTATTGAGTTCCAGGGTTACATGCGGATAGCGCTTTCGGTAGCCCTGCACAATTGGCACGATCACATGCAGCATGAACGGCGTAGCGGCGTCGATCCGCAGCCGCCCCGAAGGCATTTCGCGTTGCGCGACCATCAGTTCCTCTGAGTTTTCGACGGAATCGATGATCGCTCGTGCATGCTGAAGAAATACCCGTCCCTCCTCGGTCAACTCGAGTTTGCGGGTATTTCGGCGCAGCAGTGTCGTTCTCAACTTCCCCTCAAGGCGCCCCAGCAATCGACTTACGGCCGACACCGTCAGGTTTAGATGGCGCGCAGCAGTTGTCATCGAACCCGTGTCTACGACGGCTGAAAAGGCCTGAAGCTCGTCCAAAGTGACTTTCATTGTTGAATTATTTTCAAAATAGTTTCGTTGATGAACTAGTTTCTCGAAAAAGGTAAAGCGAGCACACTCGGCGCAACATTGTAAGTGCACCTGATCGGGCGATCCTCGCGAGGAGAGGGGCAACGACGGGCAGGACGCGATATTCGGTCCCGGCCGCACGGCGACGGTTGGGCAGGTGCGGCATGCGCCACCTACCGCGCTCGTCCACCTCAAGCGCGATCGTGATCGACAGACTCCGTTTCACTTCGACCCACGCGAGCATTCACATGGCAACCTTCAATCGCACTTTAAACCTCGCCACCGGCGTGATGGAACTGGGCCGGTTTCAGGTCGACCTCGGAACGCGGGAGCTGCGCCGGGACGGCGTCGCAATACCTGTTGGATCCCGGGCCTTCGATATCCTGGCCGTGCTGGTTTCGGCTGGCGGCCGTCTTGTCACGAAAGACGAGTTATTGAGCGTGGTGTGGCCGAAAACGATCGTCGAAGAAAACAACATCCAGGTCCAGTTGTCGGCCTTGCGCAAAATTCTCGGTCCCGACCGGAATCTTGTCCTCACAGTGCCAGGGCGCGGGTATCAGCTTTGCGTGCGAAAACCGGACGTGGCCTCCACTTCTTGGCTGGGCGGGTCGATGCGAGACGCGCATCGGCTGCCGCCGCCGTTGAACATAGCATTGGTCGGGCGGGAGAGGGCCGTTCAGCGGATCCTCGCGATGCTCGAAAGCACGCGCCTTGTAACGCTCGTGGGCGCCGGAGGGGTCGGCAAGACGCAGCTCTCGCTCGAGGTTGCCCGTCGAACTGAACAAGACTCGGCCGAATCCGCGTACTTCGTCGACCTATCGGGCCTGACGACGCGGGACCGAATGCTCGAAGCCATTATGACAGGCTGCGGTCGGCCGACTGGAGACGCTGGAGTCCCTGCGGAAGGCGTCGCTTGCGCGCTTTCGAATCTGCGCGGGCTCCTACTTATCGACAATGCTGAACATCTGATCGCGCACGTGGCAGAAATAGTCGATGCCTTGCTCGCTGCAAATAACCACGTGCGCGTCGTCGTGACCAGCAGGGAACGGTTGCGCATATCGCCCGAGCAGACATTCAAAGTCGATCCGCTCGAAACGCCACCGGCCAATGCCGCGCCAGTCGATATTCCCGCGCATTCTGCGGTCAGATTGTTCCTGCAGCGTGCAAACGCCATGCAGGTGCCTGTGGATGCCGACGGCCGGCAGCTTCAGCTTGTCGGCGAGATCTGCCGACGGCTGGATGGCATACCGCTCGCGATTGAACTGGCGGCTGCCCGCGTCGCTGACCTCGGTCTCGACGGCGCACGGCGTTGCCTGGATGATCGCATGGCGTTTCTCACTGGCGGATATCGTACTGCCCCGCTGCGCCACCAGAGCCTGCGTGCGACCTTTGACTGGAGCTATGCGTTGCTCGGTCATATCGAGCGGACTCTCTTTAGGCGCATTGCGGTATTCGATCGTCTCTTTACGCTAGACGCGCTCGGCGCCGTTGCATGTGACGCGACGCTTTCCTTAGGCAGTGCAATCGCGGCAATCGACGCGCTCGTCGCAAACTCTCTTCTAAATGTCCAAACGGAGGGGCCGCGCGTTCTGTACTGGCTATACGAATCCACACGCGCGTATGCGCTGCAGAAGCTTTGCGACGAAGGCGAAGTGGAGACGGTCACCATGCGATATGAACGCAACATTATTCAGCTGCCATCACGATGCGGTGGACACCAGCGTAAATCCGAATCTGGCAACGTTCGTCGGCCGTCGCCTGGTGAGGTCCATGACACGTTGAACTGGGTATCTGCGCAAAATGTCGATTTTGCCATGACGTAGATATGTGGGGCGAGCTGCTCCCGCTTGTCTGAGTGCTTGACTTCGAATGCAGTCTTATACGACTAGGGAGCGCAGACAGTGCGGTGTCCGGGAGCGACCGTCTGAGCGGTGCTTTTCTGAGTTGATATCGATCGACATGATCTCGTCTTAGAACCGTAAAACAGCCGCCTTGCTCATCGCGTGCAGGTCGAGCGTGGCGGGCGGTTTGATGCCGCGCAACCGGCTACTCAATCGTGGAACCACATGTGCAGTTCCCTGACTAGGGTCCATGCGCCGCCTGTACCGATGCCCGCGAGCTGTGCCAGCAACGCCATACCGGGATGTGCGCCGCTGCGTACCTGCTGGACCTGCTGCACTTCGAGTGTGCGGATCTGCAGGCGCACCAGTGCGAGCCGCTCACGTTCGCGCTCAATCTCGAGGCTTGACCCTCAACGATGACCTACGGCGTATCGTCAGAGCCAGTCACGCAAGAATCTGATCGATGGCACGTTGATTGCCTAGCGAACTCTCAAGCGGAAAAGCCAAACCGTATTCCAGTCCGAGTACGGTATCTGCAAAATCCTCCACCATCGCCACGTATTGATCGACATCGCCAAAACGCGTGGTCTGCACTTCACCCGTCTCGTCGGAGCGATGATGGACGTGCGCGGGAGCATAGACGCCGGGATTGAACGGCGCATCAAGACTCAGCCAGCAGGCGCTGATGCACGCGGCCGCCAGTTCGCCCGAGGTGCTTGCCGAGCCGAAGCCGCTCGTCAGCGTGAAGCGCGCGACCAACGACGCAATCGAGTACGAGATCGTCTGCTACGTCGACGCGTGGAGCAAAAAGATCGGCGTGCGCAACGATCTGTACGACCTTGCGCACGGGCATCTGCTGTCACGCGGGGTGATCTTGCGGCCGTCGTCGGTAGCGGAGCCGACGGGGAGTTGACGGACGAGAGGCAGCGGCTCTTGCGCAACGTGCTGATCTTCCAGACGCTTGACGACGCGGAAATCGCCGAGCTCGCCGGCCAACTAACGCTGCACGAGTTCGATGGTGACGACACCATCTATACCGCCGCCGACGAAGGCGGGCACGAGTTGCACATTCTCGCGCGCGGCGTTGCCAAAGTCGTCGTGCCGAAAGACGGCAGGGAGGCCGAATTGCGCAGACTCGCGCCAGGCGACTCCGTTGGCCAGTCGGGAATACTCGCCGGCGTGAGAACCGGCGTGGTCGTGCGCGCGCTCACGCGCGCCACGGTGTTCCGGCTCGACAAAAGCGCGCTCACGCCGATCCTCGCGCGGGGCCCCGAAGTCGCGCGTGAAATGTGCCGGCCGCTCTCCGTCCATCACGAAAGCGAAAAGATGCTGCTTGCGACATCCGCGACCGCCGACGAAGGAAGCGGCGGCTTGCTGCAATGGATCCGCGACGGCGTGCGGCGCTTTCACGAACTCGCGCTGTGAGTGCGGGCAGCTCAAATGCCGCTTTCGCTTAAGGCTTTTTAAGGTTCCGCCAAGGCTTTAATCGACGGCAATCGTTACGCTGGTTGTCATCGAGCGACGGCCTCGCAGAAGGACCGACCGAACCAGGACCTGCTGGAATTCGCGCGTTCGTAGGCATCGTGCGGGATTAAGGGCCCACTGGCGACGAGGCCCGCGCGCATCGCTGGCGATGCGCCATATGGAGGAGGTGACATGAAGAAAACCATTGCGGGCATCCGCATGCCCGACAGTGCGATGGCCCGTGGGGCAACCGAGCGAATTCGCGCGACGGAGTGCACGCTGATGTTCCATCACGCGCAACGGGCGTTTCTGTTCGGCGCGCTGACCGGCTATCGCGAGAACGTGGTTTTCGACATGGAACTGCTTTATGTGGGAGCGATGTTTCATAACGTGGGCCTGAACACCGCGCATCGGCGTTCGTCGTGCCGCTATGAAGTCGACAGTGCGAACGCCGCGCGCGATTTCATGCGCGAGCATCAGGCGGCGGCAAGCGCGACCGACGAGGTCTGGATGGCGATTGCATTGCATACGACGCCGGGCATTCCCGAGCATCTTGCGCCGCTCGTCGCGTTGCTCGCGGCGGGCGTGCAGATGGACGTGCGCGGCGCGCGCTACAACGAATACGCCGCACAGGAGCGCGACGAAATCGTGCAGGCGTGTCCGCGCGAAGTGGGCTTCAAGAAGCGGATTCTCGAGGAATACGCGCGCGGCATGGAGCATCGTCCGCAAACGACGTTCGGCACCGTCAACGCCGACGTGCTCGACCGATGGGATCCGAATTACCGGCGTCTGAATTTTTGCGGGTTGGTGCTCGGTTCGGACTGGCCGAACTGATCCGGCCTCAAAAGGAGATTGACATGGGCTACATCATTTCATTGGGAGTCGGCTTCGGCGTCGGACTTCTGTACTGGCTGCTCAAGGTGCAGTCGCCGGCGCCGCCGCTGATCGCGCGCTCCGGCCTGCTCGGCATGGTGCTCGGCGAACGCGCGATACCCGTCCATGATCGTCAAGCCTACGAGCAAGCTCTCGCTGCTCGCGGGCGTCGGCCTGCAATGGCGCGAGACCACCGCCGACGCCGTCTATCAGCAAGGCTCGGCGGTCCTGCCGGGCACGGCGGGACGCGGCGGACGCTGGACAGGCTTCTATACGCAATTGCGCGCCGACTGGGCAGTCACCGCCAATCTCGCGGCGGCGCTCGAAGCCGTGCATTTCCAGGTAGGACCGTCGCTGCGCGAACTGGGCGCGCGCAATGCCGACTATGTCGGCGCGGAATTGAAGTTCGGGTGGTAGCGCGTGCTAGTGGGTGGTAGCGGCTGATATAGCGCCGATTGAGGCGGTCACGACAACAAAGGTCATCGTTATGAGCACTTCCGGTTTATCGCCCGATGTGGCGCAAGCGTCCGAGCTGGAGTTCCCATATTCGTCGCTCGAATACCGGCAACATCAGATGTTCCCGCGTCTGTCGCCTGCGGAGATTGAAAGCGTGCGCCGCTTCGCGCGGCCGATGAACTTCAAGGCGGGCGAGCTGATCTTCGAGACCGGGCAGGTCGCGCTCGGCCTCTTCGTGCTGCTGCATGGGCGCGTGCGGATCTTTTCGCGCGACAGCTTCGGCCGCTCCACCCTCGTGACCGAACATGACGACGGCCATTTCATGGCGGAGATGGCGCAACTTTCCGGCAAGCCCGCGCTGATCGACGGCCTCGCTCTGACCGATGTCGAGACGCTGGTGATCGAGCCCGAGCGCCTGCGAGCGCTGATCGTCGCGGATGCGCAACTCGGCGAGCACATCATGCGCGCGCTGATTCTGCGCCGGCTCGGACTGATCGAGCAGGGGCTCGGGCCGATCATCGTCGGCAATGGCGACGATGCGCGCCTCGTCGGCCTGCAAGGCTTCCTGCGCCGAAATGCGTATCCGCCGACCGTGATCGACGCGCGTTCCGATCCTGAAGCCGTAACTTTGCTCGGCGGCATGACGACCGGCCCCGGCGACTTTCCGCTGGTGTTCTGCCCCAACGGCCATGTGCTGCGCGCACCGGACGAGGCGCAACTCGCGTCGTGCCTCGGACTCGTGCCGACCTTCGAGCAGTCGCATAGGTACGACGTCGCGATCGTCGGCGCGGGGCCGGCCGGCCTGGCGGCGTCGGTCTATGCGGCGACCGAGGGACTTTCGGTTGCCGTGTTCGATCAGCGCGCGCCTGGCGGACAGGCCGGCGCGAGCTCGCGCATTGAAAACTATCTGGGCTTTCCCACCGGCATCTCCGGGCAGGCGCTCGCCGCGCGCGCGTTCCAGCAGGCGCTGAAGTTCGGCGCGCATCTCGCGATTCCTGGCAAGGTCACCGAAGTGAGGCGGCAGGACGACATGTTCGTGCTGACGCTCGTCGACGGCCAGCGCATCAGCGCGCGCACGGTCGTGGTTGCGAGCGGCGCCGCATATCGCAAGCCGACAGTGCCCGGGTTTGAGCGTTTCGAGGGGCGCGGCACCTATTACTGGGCGTCGACGATCGAAGCGAAGCTCGTCAAAGGCCAGGACATCGTGCTGATGGGCGGCGGCAACTCGGCGGGCCAGGCCGTGGTTTTTCTCGCGAACTTCGCGCGCAGCATCCGCATGCTGATTCGCGGCCAGAACCTCAACGCGAGCATGTCGAAGTATCTGATCGATCGCATCGACTCGCTGCCAAATGTCTCGCTGTGCACGGACTGCACGCTGAGTGCGCTGGAAGGCGACGAAGCGGGGCTCACGCATCTGCATGTGCGTCATGAAACGAGCGGTGAGGAGGAAGTAGTGGCCTCGCGGCATCTCTTTCTCTTCATCGGCGCGGAGCCGAAAACCGATTGGCTCGCGGCAAGCGGCGTCGAGCTCGACAATCGGGGCTTTCTCGTGACCGGTGTGGCGAGAAGCGGGCACGGTGCGTCGGCGGCCAGCACGCATTATCCGCTCGAGACCAGCGTGCCGGGCATGTTCGCGGTCGGCGACGTGCGCTCCGAATCCGCAAAACGCGTGGCCGCCGCGGTAGGCGACGGCGCGGCGGTCGTCGCGCAGATTCATGCGTTCTTGAGCCTGTTGACGAAGGACGCGGCCAACCCTTGACGGAGCAGATGATGAAGTCGATTCAACGTAGCGGAACCCCGCGTGCGGCCGCCTGCTGCCTGCTTCTAATGAGCGTAGTCATGAGTCTGTGGAGCGGCGTAGCGTCAGGCGCCGCGCCACAGGTGAAGAGTCAGGGGCCAGGCTTTTACCGGATCATGCTCGGCAGCTTCGAAGTGACCGCGCTGCTCGACGGCACGCATCCGTTTCCAATCGACACCGTGATCGAAGATGTTCCGAAGGCCGAGATCGCGCGCGACCTGGAGCGGGATTTCCTGCAGGCGCCGGTGCAAGGCTCGATCAACGCGTTTCTGATCAACACGGGCTCGAAGCTGATCCTGATCGACACCGGCGCGGGCGTGTTGTACGGCGATTGCTGCGGCAAGCTGCTCGCCAATCTGCGGGCAGCCGGCTATCGGCGGAACAGATCGACGAGGTACTGCTTACGCATCTGCACAAGGATCACTTGGGCGGCATCGTCGTGAGCGGAGCAATGGCCTTTCCCAATGCAGTCGTGCGAGTGAACGAGACGGACGCCAACTACTGGCCGAGCCCGGCCAACAAGTCCAAAGCACCGGCTTTTCTCAGCACTTTCTTCGATGCCGTGAGTGAGAGCGTCGCCCCGTATCTCGCGTCGGGCCGCTTCAAGCCGTTCAATGGCGATGTCGAACTGGACCCAGGCATCCGCGCCGTCGCGCTGCCCGGGCACACGCCTGGCCACACCGGCTATCTGGTGGAGAGCGGCGCGAATCATCTGCTCGTGTGGGGCGACATCGTGCATGTGGCCGCGATCCAGTTGCAGAACCCGACAGCATCGGTCGAATACGACACCGATGCCGCCGCGGCCCAACGTTCGCGCCGCAGCGCGCTCGAGCTCGCCGCGAGCCGGCGTTATCTGATCGGCGCCGCGCATATCGCGTTTCCGGGCCTCGGACATATCAGGAAGAACCGCAACACTTATGATTGGGTGCCGGTCAATTACGAAGCAGCGCCCGGTCAGTGACGCAGCGTTGTCGAGCGACGCCGCTCGCGGCGTTTGTCACGGGCGCTGAGCCAACACTCGAGGAGAATCACGATGCACATCGAATCCCCCGCCAAGCAATGCACGAATGCAGCCAGGCACGAAGCGGACGTGCATCATGAAGCTTGCCGCGCAACGCATGACGATCACGCGGCCATGCACGACGAAAGCCCCGCGCCGGTATGGGGTCACGTGATCAAGCGCCTTCTTGCCGGCTATCGCGGCGAAGCGGAAGGCGAAGCCTATCTTGCGGCGCCGCTCATGCGCGAGGCCGCCAGTGGACCGTCACGGCACCGGCAGGTGGAGGTGATCGAGCGTCTGTCGGAGACGTCGATCGCGGTCCTCTGGCAGGACGCCACGCTATGCCGTTATGCGGACCAGGTGTGGATCAGTTGCCGCGCGAGACTGAAGGGACGCTGCGCGGTGAGCGGGGCGACGATCCGCCGTAACGATCTGATCTACAAACCGAGGGTGCGCAGCGCGGTGCCGGTCAACGCGGCCGCGATGATTCTGGCGTCGGCAGTCGACTTGCAGCATCCACTCGTTCAATACAAAAATTTTGAACGATAGGTTCAGTTTTTTCCGCGCATGCGAAGTTGCGGTTAGTCTAGACTTCGGGGACTCATCGCCGGGCGGTTGTTGGCCGGCCGCTTCTCCACTGGTTGCGTCCTGGATACCGCCTCATGATTCGCATCGGCTCTTTTCAAGTGGACCTCGCCAGTCGCGAACTGCTTCTCGACGGACAACCCGTGCGCATCGGCAGCCGTGCGTTCGACATGCTCGCCGTGCTGATCGCCGCAAAGGGCGAGCTCGTGTCGAAGAACGACATGTTGAAGGAGGTGTGGCCCGACACCATCGTCGAAGAGAACAATCTTCAGGTTCATATGTCCGCGCTGCGCAAGGCGCTCGGCGAAAGCCGCGGGCTCATACAGACCGTGTCGGGCAGAGGCTACAGGCTCGTCGCAAGACAGTCGCCGGTGCTGCCCGCGAACGGCGCGAACCAACCCGATCCTCGCGCGGCCGATCACCGGCAGCTTCGTCCCGCAGGGCAGGTGCCGCACAATCTGCCCGCGAGTTTCTCGCCGCTGATCGGCCGCGACGGGGCGCTGTGCGACGTCGCGCTCACGCTCGCGTCGGCGCGGCATGTCACGCTGCTCGGCGCGGGCGGCATCGGCAAAACGCGCCTTGCGGTCGAAGTCGCGCGCGCTCTGCTCGACCATTATCCGGACGGCGTCTATCTGATCTCGCTCGCGTCCACGTCGGATGCAAACAGCGTGCTTGCGATGTTCGCCGCGAGCGTCGGCGTGAGCAAGGCGAGCGGTCCGCTCACGCTTACGCGGGTCAGCAGGGAGTGGGGCGAACGGCGCGTGCTGTGCGTGCTCGACAACTGCGAGCATGTGCTCGGCCCGGCTGCGCAGCTCGCCGAGGCGCTGCTGAATGCAGGCCCTGGCGTACGCGTTCTCGCAACGAGCCGTGAGCCGCTGCGCGTCGCCGAAGAGCATCTATATTGGGTCGCCTCGCTCGACGTTCCCACGCACGACGATCAAAGCCAGCACGTGCTTCAGTGCAGCGCTGTGCAGTTGTTCCTGTCGCGTGCTCGCGCGATGGACGCGCGCTTTTCGCCCGACGAGCGAAGCATTCATCTGACCGGCACTGTATGCCGCCGGCTCGACGGCATACCGCTTGCGATCGAACTCGCGGCGGCACGCGCGGCGATACTCGGGATAGAAACGCTCGCGGATCATCTCGACGACCGCTTCAATATGCTGACGGGTGGCAATCGCACAGCGCTGCCTCGGCATCAGACGTTGAAGGCCACGCTCGACTGGAGCCATGGCCTGCTCGACGACGCGGAGCGCGCAACGCTGCGCAGGCTCGGCATTTTCGTCAACAGCTTTTCGATGGACGCGGCCATCTGCGTCGTGACGGACAACGGCTTGCAGGAACCTGAGGTGATCGCGGCGCTGTCGGGCCTCGTCGAAAAGTCGCTGGTCGTCGCGCACGTCGAGCGTGGCAGGGCGAGTTACCGGTTGCTCGAAACCACGCGCGCCTACGCGCTGCAAAAGCTCGACGACAACGGCGAGCGGCGCGCCGTCACGCTCAACCACGCGCGCTATTTCATCGGCTTGCTGGAGCGCCATATGTCGGCTGAAGCGCGCTGCGCGGAGAACGACGCGGACCGGTGGCATTCGCGCATGCGCGAATGGCTCGACGACTCGCGTGCGGCACTTGGCTGGGCACTGTCGTCGAAGGGCGACGACGCGCACGGAGAAAAGCTGGCGGTCAAGGTGGTCGCGCTGCTGTACGAGCTTTCACTGGTGGACGAATGCTGCGCATGGGCGCGGCGCGCGCTCGCCAGCGTTGCGCAAACGCATGGCGGCTCGGGCTCGACGCGGCATCTGCGAGTCCGAATGCAATTGCTCGCCGCGCTCGGTGCCGCGCTCGTCTATGTCAATGGACCGAACCGCGAAACGCTCGCGATCTGGGCCGAGGTGCTTGCGCTGGCGATCGCGCTCGGCGACCACGCATTCGAAGCGCGCGCGTTGTGGGGTATGTGGAACGCGAGCCAGTCGTCAGGCGCGGCGCGTAATGCGCTTGCGTTCGCGCATCGGTTCGCGTCGCTCGCAGCGCAGACCGGCGATGCAAGCAACGGCATTCTCGCTTCGCGCCTCCTGGGCATCGCGTCGCACTACGCGGGCGACCAGCAACAGGCGCGCGCGTCGCTCGAACGGTTCCTGCAGCACACGGACACGCTGCAGCATGGCTTGCCGCTCGGGCAGTCCATCGATCAGGGCGTTGCGGGGCGCGCCACGCTCGCGCGTCTGCTGTGGTTGCAGGGCTCGCGCGACGAGGCGCTTGATCTGTCGGAAGCTTGTATGGCGAGCGCGTGTGCGCGGGACCAGTCGATCGTTACCTGCTATGTGCTGGTCGAAGCGGAGATCCCGCTTGCGCTGCTGTCCGGCAAGCGCGAACGCGCGGCAGAGGCAATTGCGTTGCTGGGCGACGTGGCGGCGCGCACGGGCCTCGGTGTATCGCAGGCATGCGGCCGTTGCTTCGACGAGTATCTGCGCTCGCTCGACGACGTGAGCCCTGAGCGTCTGCATGCGTTTCGAGCCGCATTGGACGAGCTCGACGCACTGGAATACGGTGCTCAACGCGCGATGCTCGTCGTGGGATACGGTCTCGCGTTGGGCCGCGCGGGGCGGCGCGATCAGGCAATCGCGGCGGTGACGCGCGCGTTGGCGCAATGCGACGAAAGCGGCGACCACTGGTATGGGGTCGAACTGAGGCGCGCGCATGGCGAGTTGCTTCTGCTCGGAGATCCGGGCGCGCCGCCAGGCGGTGAGGTAGCCACGGATGCGCAGGCCTGCTTGACGGCGGCGATGGAGGAATCGCTTGCGCAAGGCAGCCGGTCGTTGCAGTTGCGCGCCGCGACGACTCTCGGCCGCTTGTGGTGCGCGCAGGGGCGCGCTGCCGATGCCGTGCGCCTCGTCGAAGCCGCGTGCACGAGGCTGACCCAGGGCCTCGATCTCGAAGATTTCAAAGCCGCGCAGCAACTGCTTGAAACCGCGAGAGTTGCTTCTCGGGTCATGCCGGCGTGTCTGGATATACAGGGCGATGCGAGCAAGCGCTCGCCACGCGTTCGCGGCCGCCGAAAGTCAGCGAAGGCCGCTAGCGCTGCGTTGGGTGGTTGGATTGCCCTGCATTGCGTTGCGTGGCGTTGAGCTTCCGCTATGTCACGCGTTGACCTGGGTCTGCAGAATCTGCTGTTGCACGGCCTTGTCGATCAGGTCCGCCTGATCCAGCCGCTCGACCCACCAGCGCAGTGCCTTGCCGGTCTCGTCGTCGCGCCACGCCAGATAAAAATGCGTGACCTCGCGCATGCCGAGCACGTCTTTTCTGACGAGTTCACCGCGCCTGAGCGCGTCGATGGCGAGGCACTCCGGAATTGTGCCCGCCGCCAGCCCGCGTAATTGCGCGGCGAGCTTCGTTTCGAGTGTCGGCACGGTCAGCACTTCCTGATTGTCCGCGAGCGCGATGGTGCGCGGCGCGAGGTTGCGCGACGTATCGCCAATCGCTACAGCGCGATGACGTGCGACCACATCCAGTGTCAGCGGTCCGGGCAATGACGCGAGCGGGTGCTCCGGCGCTACCACGAACACGTGTCGCAGTGAGCCGATCGGCTTCGCGACGAGATTCGGAATCGGCGGCGGGTCGCCCGCCGCGCCGACGATCAGGTCGGCGCGTCTCGTGAGCAGCGCATCCCACGAACCGCCCAGCACTTCTTTCGACAGATGCAGGCGCGTGTCGAGCTTCAGCTTGTAAAACTCGTCGACGTGATGCCAGAGTAGCGCGAACGGGATGATTTCGTCGACGGCCACATACAGGTCGGACTCCCAGCCTTGCTCGATGCGCCTGGCCTTGCATTCCAGGTCTTCCGCGGCCGCCAGCAGACGGCGGCCTTCCTCGACGACCACGCGCCCCGCGTGCGTGAGCGTGGCGCGCCGGCCGCTGCGGTCGAACAGCTTGACGCCAAGATCGAGCTCGAGCTTCTGCACCAGATATGTAAGCGACGATGGCACCTTATGCAGCGTTTCGGCGGCGCTTGCAAAGGTGCCGGTTCGGTCGACCGCGTCGAGCACCTGAAGAACTTCAAAGGAAAGATTCATGGCGAAGAGCGAAATCCATCTGAGCCGGACGGCTGAAGCGCCCAGCATACTGGATTTCATCCTGATCGCGATGGCGTGGCCGGTAGTCAGCCAGATTCATGCGTGGCTCGGTCGAGACGAAGCGCGCGTCAAGGCTTCTTGAGGCGCGCAATGAGCGGCATGACGCGCCAAACGCAATCGCTCCCCAAGTCAATGCTCAATGTGCGCCACGCTCGGGTTGAGGCGTCCACTCATGCTCTTCGCCAGGCACTTTGCCGAAGGTCTGCGCAGCCCAGGCTTGCCGCGCAGCCACAATCTTCTCGCGCGAACCAGACACGAAATTCCACTCGATGAAGCGTTCGCCCGGCAGGTGCGCGCCGCCGAGGAGCATCACGCGCGCGCCATGCGCGCTGGCGAGTTCGACCGTTGCACACGGCTCCAGCACGGCCATCGTTGTCGGAGACAACGGCGTCCCGTCGACGGTCAGATCTCCGTCGACGAGATAGACGCCGCGCTCCTCGTGCTCGGCATCGAGTGCAAGGCGACCGGCAGCCGCGAACTCGGCATAGACGGAGAGCGTGGGTGAAAAGACTTCGACCGGCGAGGTCTTCCCGAAAGCCGTGCCCGCGATCACATGTACGGTTGCCCCGTCGCGCGTGAACGTCGGCTGCGTATCGGCCGGATAATGAATGAACGCGGGCGCGGCGTCTTCGTGTTCGACAGGCAGCGCGACCCAGGTCTGAATGCCGTGGATCGCCTGTTCAACTGGCCGATCCTCCAGCGGCGTGCGTTCTGAATGGACGATGCCGCGACCGGCCGTCATCCAGTTCACGTCGCCGGGTACGATTTTCTGCCGATAGCCGAGGCTGTCGTGATGCATGAACGAGCCTTCGAACAGGTACGTGACGGTCGCGAGCCCGATATGCGGATGCGGCAGCACATCCACGCCGCTGCCAGCGGGCAGCACGGCTAGCCCCATATGGTCGAAGAAAATGAATGGTCCGATGAGGCGCGCGGCACGGGCGGGAAGCACGCGCCGCACGATCAGGTTGCCGATGTCGCTTTCGCGCGGCGTGAGCAGAGCCTTGATCGTAGTGGGCATGATGAATACCTTTCGTTAAGGGCCGACGTGGAGGCAAGCCGTCACGGTTCGAGCAGCCGCAACAGCCGCAGCTCCTCGAAATCAAGTTCGGATTCGATGCGATGAAGGACCGCGTCGTCCACCTTGCCGTCGCGATGCAGGCCGAGCAATGCCTCGCGCGACACGCCAACGAGTTCGAGTTCGACACGCAGGAAGTGCGCACGGTGTTCGATTCGGTGCGCACCCAACTGGTATGCGCTTTCGTTCGCGGTGACGCGAATCCGGTATTCGGCTAGCAGCCGCTCGAACGTCGCGCGTTCGATGCCGGACGAGCGCTCGTCGATTTCCTCGAGCGCAGCGAGAGAGGCGCCGAACGCATGGGCGCGCGCCTCATGCTCGGACATGGTGTGACGGGCTGTCGGGCGCAGTTTCAGCAGCCGGATGAGCGGCGCGAGGCTGCCGCCCTGCACGACAAGCGTCGCGATGATCAGCAGAAATGTGCTGAAGACGATCAGGTCGCGGCCGGGGAAATTGTCTGGCAGCGCGATTGCGGCCGCCAGACTGACGACGCCGCGCATACCCGCCCAGCCGAGCACAACCGCTTCCTTGAAGCTCCACGGCTCGCGGCCCGAGCGTTTCGCGCGTATCTGGTCGGGCAGCCAGATCGCAGCGAACACCCATGCAAGGCGCGCAACGATGGCTGCCGCAGTTGCCGGCAACGCGACACGCAGCCCGGCCGTCAACACGGCCGATTCGTGATTCACCCGTGAAAGGAGTGCATGCAGTGTGAGGCCGATCAGGATGAAGACCAGCGCCTCGAGCACGAACACGACCGCTTCCCAGGTCGCCTTGGCTTTTATGCGCATATCGGCGTCGAATACCCGATGCTGGCGGATGCCGAGCACGAGACCGCAGGTCACGACGGACAGCACACCCGATCCGCCGACGGCCTCCGCGATACCGTAGCTGGCCCACGCCATAACGAAGGTCACGACGATGCCGAGCATCGGATCGCCCAGACGCGGCAGCACCCAACACATGGCCTGGCCGCACACGATGCCGACCGCGATGCCGACCAGGGTAAGCGTAAAGAACAGCACCGATCCGCTCGTGACCGTGATCGTCGCGGCTAGCGCTGCCGAGACCGCCATCTGATAGAGCAGCAGGCCCGACGCGTCGTTCACGAGGCTTTCGCCTTCCAGCACGGCCACGAGCCTGGCGGGTAGCGGGTGGCGCTGAAGGATCGCTTTGGCGGCGACCGCGTCGGGCGGCGAGACGATCGCACCGAGCGTGAAGCACGCCGCCCATGGCAGGTTCGGGTTGAAGGCATGCACGGCGACAGCCACGGCGACGGTGGTGAATGTCACGGCCCCGAGCACGAGCGAAACGATCGTGCCGATGCCGCGTTGGAATTCCTTCCACGCCGTATAGAACGAACTCGACATCAGCAGCGGCGGCAGCACGGCCGCGAGCAGCAGGTTCGGGTCCACGTCGGGTACGCGCCTGCCGGCGACTGCGATCACACAGCCGCCGAGCAGCAGAACGACGGCAGGCGGGATCGCGATGCGCTCCGCGAGCCACGTCAGGGCGCCCGCTCCGCAGATCAACAGCAGGAGGTAATGAAAAAACTCGACGTTGTTCATCCGCTAGAAGCCCGGGGATTGCACGTCGATCAGACCGTAGACGACCCCGGCGAGAGTACCGGCAAGCAGCGAAGGGATGTACGGATTCATGATGCGAGTCTTGGTTGGTGAACGTGGCGTGACAGGAACTACGCGAAAGGCTCGCGGAAAAAGTATAGGTTCGTCTGGATCAGGCAGAGTCTGATTAAGAATATTTAATCTCTGGCGCATGCGAGATATCCGCTCGATCGAGCTTTGGGGTCGTGCGTGAGCGCGGCAACGGCGCCGAATCGTGGCTAAAGCTTTTGCGCCTCGCTGGGCGCAAAGGCATTGCGGCTTCCATTTCAGGACTTTTCAGTTTGCGCCAAGGACTTCGGCCGCTTGCATCATTAGAGTGCCTGCCGGCATGTGGCGCTATTCAGCGAGTTCTCGCTCCTCGCCGCATCGCTATCCATCTCAACACGCAAAGTCGTCGCCACGCCCGCGCGCGGCGATGCAACGACGGAGATCTAGCATGAACACCCAGCAAATCGATTCGACCAGGCCTTCGGCGTCGCGCCGCAGGCTGCTTTCGGCAAGTGCGGGCATGGCCGGCGCCGTGGCAGCCATGTCGAGCCTGTCCGCGAACGCAGCCGCGTCCGTGACGGGCGGTTCGGCGCGTACGCACGGCACCTCGCATCATCACGGCGGCAACTACGTGAGCGCGAAGGACGGCACGCAGATCTTCTTCAAGGACTGGGGCACGGGCATGCCGGTCGTCTTCTCGCACGGCTGGCCGCTCTCGGCTGACGCGTGGGACGCGCAGATGCTCTTCCTGGTGAATCAGGGCTACCGGGTGATCGCGCACGACCGCCGCGGCCATGGCCGTTCGGGCCAGCCGTCCGAGGGCAACGACATGAACACCTACGCCGACGATCTCGCGGCTGTGCTGGACGCGCTCGACGTGAAGGGCGCGATGCTCGTGGGCCATTCCACGGGCGGCGGCGAGGTGGCGCATTACATCGGCCGCCATGGCGAAAAGCGCGTGGCGAAGGCCGTTCTGATCGGCGCAGTGCCGCCGCAAATGGTCAAGTCTGCGAACAATCCTAACGGTCTGCCGATGTCGGTGTTCGACAACATCCGCGCGGGCGTGGCGGCGAACCGCTCGCAGTTCTATATGGATCTGGCCACGCCGTTCTACGGCTTCAACCGCCCCGACGCGAAAGTCTCGCAGGGCCTCGTGCAGGACTTCTGGCGCCAGGGCATGGCCGGTTCGATCAAAGGCCAGTACGAGTGCATCAAGCAATTCTCTGAAGTCGACTACACCGACGACCTCAAGAAGATCAGCGTGCCCACGCTGATCCTGCACGGCGACGACGACCAGATCGTGCCGATCGACGATTCGGCGAAGCTCTCGGCGAAGATCGTCAAGAACGCGACGCTCAAGGTGTACAAGGACGCGCCGCACGGCATGTGCAGCACGCACGTCGATCAGGTCAATGCGGACCTGCTCGCGTTCCTCAAGTCCTGATGCGCTACGACGAGATCTGCGTGACGCGCCTGCGAGGCAACGCGCGTCTGTTCAGAACTCCTCGGCTTGTCACAAGGACTTTCAGGCGCGCGTCGCCTAAGCTCGATGCCAATCGCGACCACCAACCTCCTCGACATGGGCACCGAATGGCAGCCGGCCTCGGAGGCGAAGGACGTGTTAGAGGGCCGCGACCGCACCACCGGCAAGGTCAAGTGGACCGGCACGCGCGTCGACCTTATCTTCGGTGCGCATTCGGTGTTGCGCGCGCTGAGCGAGCGTGACTCCAGGCATTGAGCGATGTGACCGAAGGTCTTCTCGGGCGTATCGGTACGGCTCGCCGGGCAACCGTGCACCGATGCGTAAAGAATTGCTGCGCTGAACTTTTAGCGGCGATGTCATTAAGCCGCGGGCGGCGCTCGTTCACTGCTTCGGACACCGTGTCGTCACGTTACTGAAGCGTCGCGATGGCCAACGTCGGGCACGCCTTCGTCTAGGCTGACGCCCGAGAGATGCCGATCAGAATGAGGATGGCTTCTGGTCCCTTGCGGCCGCGTTGGAGCCTTGAGCGCCCGGCAGGGAGCCGAACATGTGCTGGCTGCATTTCGCCTCGCGCCATGCGGCACCCAACTTGTAACCGGAGAGCACCCTGCGTGCGAGGGGAAGTATCTGCTCGCCGGCCAGCATGCCGAGCAGGCCCATCAGCGCAATGGTGGGCGGGGCTGGCGATTGCACGCCGATCGCAGCGTAGACGACCCCGGCAAGGATGCCGGCCAACAAGGAAAGGATATACGGTTTCATAGTGCGAGTCTCATTGACGACTTGTCCCGTTACAGGATCTACCCAGCGAATTCGTGAAAAGACTACCGGCTACTCTGGATTAAGAAAATACCAATTAAGAGCTTTTAAGATTAATTTTTTGGGTAATAAAATTTAATCCCTTTTTAGTTGTTGCTGCTCTGTCCTTGCGTGTCAAATAACCGGAGCTGGATGTCGAATTGCCCAGCGCCAATGCACATTGGACGCCTGCCGGTCATGCCGGCATGGCGGCTTCCCCCTCTCTCCGGTTCAAAGGACATACCCGTCATGAACAATTCGAAGCTCGAAGTTCTCACTCCTCAGAACAGCCAACTGATCATCATCGATCACCAACCGCAAATGGCGTTCGGCGTTCAGTCGATCGACCGCCAGGTGCTGAAGAACAACGTCGTCGGTCTGGCCAAGGCGGCCAAGGTGTTCAACGTTCCGACCACGATCACCACGGTCGAGTCGCAAAGCTTCTCGGGTTACACGTATCCGGAACTGCTCGACGTGTTCCCCGAGCACAAGGTGCTCGAACGCACGTCGATGAATTCGTGGGACGACCAGAAGGTACGCGACGCGCTCGCCGCGAATGGCCGCAAGAAGGTGGTCGTAGCGGGTCTGTGGACCGAGGTCTGCAACACGACGTTCGCGCTCTGCGCCATGCTCGAAGGTGACTACGAGATCTACATGGTGGCCGACGCATCGGGGGGCACGTCGAAAGACGCGCACGACTTCGCGATGCAGCGCATGGTCCAGGCGGGCGCCGTGCCCGTCACGTGGCAGCAGGTCCTGCTCGAATGGCAGCGTGACTGGGCTCACCGCGCGACCTACGACGCCGTGATGGCGATCGCGAAGGAACATTCGGGCGCGTACGGCATGGGCGTCGACTACGCGTACACGATGGTCCATAAGGCAGCGCAGCGCACGGCTACGCCGCACGAGGTGCTGCCGGCTGTACCGGCACGCTAATCGCCTCCGCGATCGCCGAAAGCGGGACGATGCGCTCTGTGTGAAGTCGGCGGCAGCGCACGCGGTCTGCCGATCGCTGCGCTGCAGTGCATTCCCCGCGAGGTACTCGGGTTGAACCGCGAGGTCTCGCATCAGTATTCCAACCTTACGGAGAGACTGATCGTATGGAAACTTATCTGGTGTCCCTCGGTGCAGGGATGCTGATAGGCGTGATCTACAGCGTGATCAAGGTCCGCTCGCCCGCGCCTCCGCTCGTTGCCCTCATCGGCCTGCTTGGCATGTTGATCGGCGCACAGGCCGTTCCATCCCTGAGGCAGTTGTTGGGCTTTTAATCGAACTGATAGAAACGAGGAAACGCAAATGAGCGCAACCGCTACTCATCCCGATCTCATTTTGTACAACGGACGGTTCACCACGCTGGATCGTTCGAACCCGATCGCCAGTGCCGTGGCGATTGCCGATGGCCGCTTCGTCGCGGTCGGCAGCGATACCGACGTCATGCCGCTCGCGGGCCGCGCAACCAAAGTTATCGATCTCGGTGGCCGGCCGGTGCTGCCAGGCCTCATCGACAATCACCTGCATCTGATCCGCGGCGGTCTGAACTACAACATGGAACTGCGCTGGGACGGCGTGCGCTCGCTCGCCGTTGCCATGGAGATGCTCAAGCAGCAGGTTGCGATCACGCCCGCGCCGCAATGGGTGCGCGTGGTCGGCGGCTTCACCGAGCACCAATTCGAAGAGAAACGGCTGCCGACGCTCGATGAGCTGAACGCCGTGGCGCCGGATACGCCCGTGTTCATCCTGCATCTGTACGACCGGGCGCTGCTCAATGCCGCCGCGTTGCGCGTCGTGGGCTATACGAAGGATACGCCGGAGCCGCCGGGCGGCACGATCATGCGCGACAGCGCGGGCAACCCCACCGGGCTGCTGCTGGCGAACCCCAATGCGTCGATCCTCTACGCGACACTCGCGAAAGGCCCGAAGCTGCCGCTGGAGTATCAATACAATTCGACGCGTCATTTCATGCGCGAACTCAACCGCCTTGGCGTGACCGGCGCGATCGATGCCGGCGGCGGCTCGCAGAACTACCCGGACGATTACGAAGTCATCCGCAAGCTCCATGATGTGGGAGAGATGACGGTGCGCATCGCGTACAACCTCTTCACGCAAAAGCCGAAGGCCGAAAAGGAAGACTTCGTGAACTGGACCGGCTCGGTCAAGTATCACGATGGTTCGGACTACTTCCGCCACAACGGTGCGGGTGAAATGCTGGTGTTTTCGGCCGCTGACTTCGAGGACTTCCGCGTGGCGCGCCCCGAACTGCCGCCCGGAATGGAAGGCGAACTCGAAGGCGTGGTGCGGGTACTCGCACAGAACCGCTGGCCGTGGCGCCTGCATGCGACCTATGACGAAACCATCAGCCGTGCGCTCGATGTGTTCGAGAAGGTCAACAAGGATATTCCGCTCGACGGAATCAACTGGTTCTTCGACCACGCGGAAACCGTTTCCGAGCGATCGATGGATCGAATTGCGGCGCTGGGTGGCGGCATCGCGGTTCAGCATCGCATGGCCTATCAGGGCGAGTATTTCGTCGAGCGCTATGGCGCGCAAGCGGCACAAGCCACGCCGCCCGTCGCGAGAATGCTCGAGAAGGGCATCAAGGTCTCGGCCGGCACCGATGCGACGCGCGTCGCGTCGTACAACCCGTGGGTGTCGCTCGCATGGCTCGTGAGCGGCAAGACAGTTGGCGGTCTGCGGATGTATCCGCAACGTAACCTGCTCGATCGCGATACTGCGCTGCGCATGTGGACGGAGTACGTCACCTGGTTCTCGAACGAAGAGGGCAAGAAAGGGCGCATGGTGCCCGGGCAGTTTGCCGACCTCATGGTTCCGGACCGCGACTTCTTCTCGTGCGCGGAGGACGACATTGCCGGCACCACCGCATTGCTCACGGTGGTCGGCGGAAAGATCGTCTGGGGCGCGGGCCCATTCTCGCAACACGATCAGCCAATCCCGCCTGCAATGCCGGACTGGTCGCCGGTGCGCCAATACGGCGGCTATGGCGGCTGGGGCGCTACGCAGCGCGAGGGCGCGCCGCTCGGACGCGCCGCTGCCGCGGCGATGTGCGCCTGCGCGAGCGCCTGCGATGTGCACGGCCATGCGCACGCGAGCGCGTGGGCCAGTGCATTGCCGACTTCGGATGCAAAGGGCTTCTGGGGCGCATTCGGCTGCTCTTGCTGGGCGATCTGACATGACGATATGGGACGGCAGCAGCAACCCCGCATGGGTTCGTGCGCTGCTATCGCCGCCGTGGGTTGGGCCGCTCGTGCGCCTTGCGCTCGTGTCCGCCTACCTCATCGGCGGTATCACCAAAGCGCTGAACTTCGAGGGCGCGATTGCGGAGCAGGCGCATTTCGGCCTGCACCCGGCCGCCCTCTGGGCAGCGCTCGCGGTGGCGGTCGAGATCGTCGGCTCGCTGTGCGTGGTATTGCGCCGCTTCGCGTGGATCGGCGCAGGCGGCCTCGGCATGCTGACCGTCGTCGCGATGCTGGTTGCCAACGACTTCTGGAACCATGCCGGTGCCGAGCGCTTCAAGGCGCTCAACAGTTTTTTCGAGCATCTGGGACTGATCGCGGGGCTCGTGCTCGCGATCCTGCTCGGCGATTCTCAGCGTCCGTCCGGCGAGAACCGCGCCTGACCGATTGATCAGTACGATGAAATATCAAGGAAATTCCGCTATGAAAGCAATTCGCACTGCCTTAGTTACCCTGATGATCGCGGGTGGTCTCGTCGCCGCGCCCGTTTCTTTCGCGACGCCGCCCGTAGCGCCGGTCGAATCGCCGTCGGTCGCAGTCGGTCCGCAGTACGACACGACGCACGTATACGTGGCACCAGAGGACTTCGACCGCTTCACCGACAGCTTCGCGGCGACGTTCGGCGGCAGCAAGTCGAAGCAGGGTGTGTTCCAGGTCACGCCGGCACCGAGTCAGACGATGTCGCAACTCGTATTTACCCCGTCAGGCACGATCTCCGTGTTCGGCTTCAAGACGCCCATGCCGTATCCCTTCGGCGCGGAGCGCACGGGCTACCTCGTGACGGACATGGACGCGGCGGTGAAGTCGGCGCGTGCACTCGGTGCCGATGTGATCGTCGATACGTTCCCCGACCCGATCGGCCGCGATGCGATCATCACATGGCCGGGTGGTACCAACATGCAGCTCTACTGGCACACCGAGGCCCCGCACTACGACAAGCTGCAGACCATTCCCGAGAATCGGGTCTACGTGTCGCCGCAAAGCGTGCACAAGCTGGTTCACGATTTCGTCAAATTCTCGCACGGCAAGGTGGTGTCCGATGACATGAAGGCGCCGGGTGTCGAGATCGGCAGACCTGACGACACCTATCGCCGCATTCGAATCGAATCGCCGTACGGCAAGATGACCGTGCTCGTGACGGACGGTCATCTGCCTTACCCGTTCGGGCGCGAAGTGACCGGCTACGAAGTATCGAATCTGGCCGATACGCTTCAAAAGGCGAAGGCCGCTGGCGTCAATGTGCTGGTGCCGCCGTTCACCTCGGCCGGGCGTGATGCCGCGGTCGTGCAGTTCCCGGGCGGCTATATCGCCGAAATTCACGCAGGCGCGGCGCAATGAAGTCCGAGGACACGATCCTTGCCGCGATCGCCGGCTTTGTCGACACGCTGAGCTTCGTTGCACTGTTCGGTCTGTTCACCGCGCACGTGACGGGCAACTTCGTGTTGATTGGCGCCGGCATCGCCGGCTCGGGGCAGGGCGTTCTGCTCAAGCTGATCGTGTTCCCCGCGTTTATCGGCGGAGTCGTTCTCAGCAGCCTGCTCGTGCGTTGGCTCCCGCAGGGGCATGCGCGTCAGGGCGCACGCTTGCTCTATGCGGTGCAGGCCGTGCTGATCATCGGCTTTTGCCTCGCCGGCGTATGGGCGACGCCGGTAAGCCGGCCCGATAGCTTGCCTGTCATCGTGGCCGGCGTCGTGGGTGCGTTCGCAATGGGTGTGCAGAATGCGCATCCGCGCCTGATCCAGCGTCCTGGCGTGCCGAATACCGTAATGACGGGCAACGTCACGCAAGCCGTTCTGGACGTGATCGACATGCTGTCGCCGGGCACGGTCGACAGCGTGCGCGCCGCGGCGCGCACGCGCTTCGGGTCGATGATGCCGGCCATTGTCGCGTTTGCGGTTAGCGCGGTGGCCGGGGCACTGGGGGTCGTCTACATGGGCTTCTGGGCGCTGCTTGCGCCGGCGTGCGCCCTCGTCGGGCTCGCGGTGACCACGGGAGAGCATGAGCGCGCGATCGCACCGGGGCACTCATGAATCCAGGCGGCGCAGGGAATCATCCCGCTCAGGCCCGGCGCGTGAGCGGGACGGGCAAACACAAACACAAGCCGACAAAGGCAAGGAAATCCATGGTATCGAGCACGACGCGCGGGTGTCGATTCGAGAAGGCCGCGCGCTTGACGGCCATCGCCGGGCTGTTGCTGATGGGCGCCGACGCAGCGTTCGCGGATACGGCTGCGCAACCGGTTACAGGTGCGAGCCTCGCGGCTGACTCGGCCGGTGCGACCACTGGCACGGTGGTGAATGACGCCACAACGACCGACGCGTGTAACGTCAAACGTCCTGCCGTAATGTTCAACCGCTGGCAGGAGGACTGGTCGGTGCTTGCGAACCCCTGCGTTCCGCGCAAGCCACTCGACAGCCTCAAGTACATTCCGCTCGGCGGCGACCCCGCCTCATATCTGTCGCTTGGCGCGAACCTGCGTGAGCGTATCGAAACCAATGACGCCCCGCTGTTCGGTATCGGCTCTGCGCAGTCGGATACCTATCTGATTCAGCGCATCGAAGTGCATGCCGATGCACATCTCGCCGAGCACTGGCAGTTTTTCGTGCAATTCGTGGATGCGCGGGCGTTTGGCAAGAATGTGGTCACGCCGGTGGACAAGAATCCGCTCGATCTCGAGCAGGGATTCGTGGCCTACACCGGAGCGGTCGGCGGCGGTACGTTCAAGTTTCGCGTTGGCCGCCAGGAAATGGGATTCGACTTGCAGCGTTTCATTGCGGTACGCGATGGCCCGAACGTACGACAGGCGTTCGATGCTATCTGGGCAGACTACGAATACCAGAAGTGGCGCTTTATCGCCTACGCGACGCAGCCCGTGCAGTACCGTAACGCGACGGTGATCGACGACGTGTCGAACCGCAATCTGACTTTCAGCGGCGTGCGTTTCGAGCGCCAGTCCGTTGGGCCGGGTGATATGTCCGGCTACTGGTCGCGCTATAACAACACCAACGCGCGATACCTCGACGCTCAAGGTTCTGAGCACCGCGACGTCTGGGACCTGCATTATTTCGGCACGCGCGGCCGCGTGGATTGGGATGCCGAGGCGATGCTGCAGACGGGAACGGTCGGTAATAGTACGGTTCTCGCGTGGGCGGTCGGCTCTCTCGCGGGTTACAAGCTCGACCTGCCGTGGACGCCGCGCATCGCGCTGCAGATCGACGCTGCCTCTGGCGACCGGCACCCGCATGATGGGCGGCTCGAGACCTTCAATCCGCTATTTCCGAACGGCTATTACTTCACGCTCGCAGGCTATACGGGCTACGCGAACCTTATCCACATCAAACCATCCATCACGCTCAAGCCTTCGGCCAGTCTCACGCTGCTTGGCGCGCTGGGCTTCCAGTGGCGCGAGACGACCGGCGACGCCGTGTACCAGCAGCCGAATCAGCCAGTGCCGGGCACGGCGGGAAAGGGCAGCCGGTGGACCGGCATGTATGTGCAGTTGCGCGCGGACTGGACGATTGCGGCAAATCTGGTAGGTTCGGTCGAAGCCGTGCACTTCCAGGTGGGAAACTCGATTCGTGAGGCGGGCGGCCGCAATGCCGACTACGCCGGCGTCGAACTCAAGTACGGGTGGTAGGACTCGTCGGCGATCAGGCTCGTGGCGATCCCCGCGGCGTGAGGAGCTGCCCTCTTAGGGGCGTGCTCGTCGAAGGCGCATTGGAACTTCTCTGCGACGTACGTCCGGGTGCATTCGAAAAGGCTATACGTCGCCTCTGGCCGGTCGAAACAGACGTTGACAAGTGACTTCGAGACAAGTTCATCCATGCGGCTCTGGTGCAAATGGTTGGTCAGGCCGATATTTTTCCTATCGATATGGATACCTTATCGATAGGACAGGGCAGAATTTCAGACAGCGAGTGCAGCGGTATCTTTAAGCCCGAGTATGTAGAAGTTGAACTGTCCCTTGCGAATGCGATGCATCAATTCGATGTCTGAAATTGTGGTCACGGCATTCCGGAATCGTTTGAAGCCGAGCATTACGTTCGTTCTGGACTTGATGTTTCGATGGTCCTGCTCGATCAGATTGTTCAGGTACTTCGAGGACCGGATCTTCGTGTCCTCAGGCTGCAGGTCATCGGCCTTCATCTCACGCACCCCCGGTGTGATGCGGGTTCGGCGAATTGAGGAGATGCGGCAGGCACGCTTGCGCGCACACGAACGTGCCTCTGCCATTGACCCCATGCATCAGGTCGTACCGTTTGACGGGTGTGTCTAGCGTGCCAGTCAGTCGAATGGCGCTGGCATTGTTCACGAGGATATCGATGCCACCGAACAACCCAACGGTCTCGGCAACCGCGGCTTTCACGCGTTCTTCGTCGCGAATATCCACAACAAGCGGGAGCGCGGTGCCGCCAGCGGCTTCAACAGCCGCCGCTGCCGTATAAATCGTGCCCTCGAGACGCGGGTCCCGGTCGCCGGTCTTTGCGGCAATCACGACATTCGCGCCGTCGCGTGCGGCTCTGAGTGCAATGGCGAGTCCGATGCCGCGACTGCCACCAGACATGAATATGGTCTTGCCGGCAAGGGTCATAGTCGTCTCCTGAACACTCCCGGTAGCATACGCTGCTGCCGTCAACACGCCATTGCCGATGTAGACGTTACGCGTGAAGGGGATGGCGTGCGTTACTCATCTCGTCGTGAGCCGGAGTCGCTGAACCCGTTGTTCGCGCGTGGCTTCCTTCGCTTGTGTTTTGTATGGTGCAACTGGCGACCTTGCCAAGCGCAAGACGCTGCCTGCACGCTATGAGGCGCATCGCGCAGACTCGGTGCCCGCGGCAGGAGTAAGTATTGGCGTGGTACGCAGACGACTTGACGCCAGTGCTAACTGCGACTGGCAGCGACCCTGCAGATTGGTGAGCGAGTCCACGTCGCCGACGACTTTCTGACGGCGTCGTATTGATCGTGAAAGCCGGCATGACCGGCGGGGGGCTGCCGGCCAGAATGCGCGTTTCGGCTTTACCTGGTCCGGCGAGCCACCCGTACAGCCCCAGCCGCTCCCTCTGTCATGTACCCGCCAGCAGTGAGCGGGACACGAGAACTGTATAAAACGCGCCAGCCTTTTACTGGCAGCGGGCACTACTGCCCTGTTTTTGCCGGCATAACATTGTCGTCCGGCGACATACTGTGCATGCCTGTATCGGTCGAGCCAGTGTTCTTTGTCATTTTGCCCGGTCTCGCGTTCCACGGGCTCGAGACAGGCTCGCTGTGGTATGTCATCCCTGCTGTTGCGGCACCGTGAGCACCGCCGCCCCCACTTCCACCGTTCCCATTCCCTCCACCCTGCGCAAACGTCGCGCTCGAGGCGCAGAGCGAGACGACAGCGACGCACGACAGCACGACTTTCCGCGTTGCCTTTTCCATCACATTTCTCCTGCGATTTCGGCGCGTGCTGTAGCAGCGTCGAAGTTTCATGCACCGCTAACGCCTGACCGTTGGATGACTGATTGCGCAGCGGCGAAGCGCAAGCAGCCGCTCGGGCCAGAACAGGGCAGACTTTTGCCTTATCCGGACGCCAGGCATGCAGGTAAGTCGTGGTTCGGCGCCGAAAATGACAGAGCCGGGCTGGATTCGAACATTTGACCGTGCGCGCCGGTCCTGCTACTTCGGCATCGGCATCTTGTCGACCATCACGACTACGCCGTTACTCTGGATGACGTCGTAGGCCGAGATGTCTGCTGTGCCCCCGCCGCGTCCAATAGCACGATGTTGTGTGGTCCGTCCGGGGACGTGAGCGTCTCGCTGTTCACGGTTTTAAGTTGCACCTTGTGACAGGGAAGGATAGAGGTCAGCATCGGCTTGTTTTCTGGTTTGATGAGGCTGTCGACCGTGGCCGGCGGCAATGCTGCAAATGCTTCATTGGCCGGTGCGAAAACGATAAAGCGCGCAACACGCTTGTGCGTACCCACGAGGCCTACTGCCTTAACTGCGACGACGGGCGTGGTGTGGTCCGTCGAATTCATCGCGATATCCACAATGTCTTCAACGGGATACGTCGCCGGACCGCGCGCCGTGACGGTATCGCTAGCCGCGAGAACCCGGACCCTGCGGCTGACAACGCGGCAGCAACGAGAAAAGCTGTGTGTTTCATGACAGTTTCCTCATCACGCGACGCCGGATTGCGCTGCGTTGACTGCATATACGGAGGCCTCGGGCAGCTGGATGCGGGAGCGACAGGTGTGTCGCTGCTTCCGATGGCAGTGCGTGCAACCAGGCGCGACTGTCGGCCCTGATTTGCCGATTGTCGATTCCGCTGTCAATCACGACCTTAGCGTTCTATAACATAAACGCAGCAGCGGTCTTATCGGTCAATGGGCGTACAACGTCCTGTCACCGGCGCACTCATTGCGCATACTTCTGCCCCGCCCGGTACCAGCCTCGCGTCATTACCCAGGTAGTCACCGAATAAGTCCGGCTTCGGGCACAAACGGTGCAACAAGCCAACTTCGCATTTGCTCGGCTAAACGGCGTCGGAGACGACGCTGTATGGCATTCGCAGACCCGAAGTGGGCTCCGCACGTCCGAGAATCCCGTGTCGATTTCGAGTTCGGAGCACGCGAATAGCGAATCTCATGCGTGCAAAACTCAACGTAGATTAAAGGAGCCAACGTGAAATCATCACTGATGGTCGCTTCTGCTGCAGGGTTGTTTGTCATGGCCGGGTTTGCGCATTCGCAAGGCACGCCTCAAGCCCCTCAACCCGCCCCACAGGAAAACGCCCCGACTCAAGCCGCAGACCCAAGTGCGGGGATGGAGGCATATGGCGGCATGCCCGACACGAGGGTACAAAGCGGCGTAAAACATGGCAGGCCCTGCAGGGTGGACCCACAATGCAACGTTTTTTTCGGGGGGAGCTAAAAAAACTAACTGACGGCGCGCGAGCCGACAACGGAAGCACTAGGCGCCCGCGCCGAGATGGGGCCGACGACCTTGGTCGGGCTGGCCCGGTCCTCTTTCATTCTTTAAGGTTCGGGGACGCCTGATTCGGGAAGCCTCTGGACATGCGAAGCGCGCCGGCTTCAAGAGCGAGCGGAATGGAGGGCACTACGAGAGTTTGGACGCTCGGGCGCCTTGAGTTCGAAATAGACGCCGCGAATTGCATGCGTCAGGACGTAGACCTCGACTCAGACCGAGGCCCAGCGACTTGTCGACATGTCGCATCTGTTTGGCGGTTTGCAAACGGTGAGCAGGAATTTTTGCTGACCAAAATTGTGTCCGTACCCCTCACTGGGCGCCGTCAGTCGGCAGGTTCCGAGTTGCCCGTCGGCACAAGCAGCGGTCGTTCGACTACATTGCTCTGCCGCGCTGCGTTTCGCGGTGCGTGACGTTGTCCGCCAGCAACCGTTACATTGTGGCCAGTAGCATCTGCCCATCTACAGGCTTGCGAAGAAACCCATCGTAGCTGACGAAGGCCGGTGGGCTAGGCTCTCCGGAAACCAGTATGAAAGCAACGTCAGCTAGTCTGGGCAGCGTGCGCAGACGATGACAGAGTTCGCTGCCCGACATTACCGGCATGCGCCAGTCGGCGACCACTATGTCGACAGTGTCGTGCGCCATACTCCGCGCTGTGAGCGAAAGCGTTTTACAGTCGTAACTTTCCGAAGCGAGCCCCCGCCCCGACGACTACTGATGAATGGCCGACGTTTCGCGACCGTTCCCGGCGGCCGCAACCAGATGCGCATGAACCCCGCGGCGCTAGGCATCCTGCTTGCTGAAGTAAGCTAACTGTATTAAAGGGCGCGGCGCAAGTTACGTCGCGCCGGACCGCGGAGCTGGTTATGAAAACGCCGGATGCAACGTCGCGCGCGGGCGGCATCGTTGCGGTGGTGGTCCTGTCCGCATTTTTGTCCGGTTGCTACTACTACGTGCCCTACGGCTACGTTCCGTACGGCGAAGTGCCGGCGGCAGCGCCGCAGCAGCAATATCCTTTCTCGATGACCGACGCAGCCGCGACCGGTGCGGCCGCGTCAGATGTAATTGCATCGACGAACACCTATATCGCACCAGCCGCGCCCGTCTTCGTCGTGCCTGCGTATTACCCCGTCGCGTATCCGTACTACGGCTGGCCCGCGTGGTGGGGACCATCGGTGTCACTGAGCTTCGGCTATTGGGGCGGATGCTGTTACGGCGGGGGCCGGCACGGCTACTGGGGCCACCACGGCTATTGGGGCCATGGATATCGCGGCGGTTGGGGCGGTCATGGCGGCTGGGGTGGGCAGGGATACCCAGGGGGTGGTATGGGCGGCGGCGGCCATTACTGGGGCGGTGGCGGCGGTCACGGGCGTTCACATTGAACGCTAACAGAGATGCGCTCGTCGCGTTCAACAGTTCCCCGACAGCTGAGGCCGTGGGTGAACTGGACGCAACCCGCCAACGCGCGGCAGCGTCGGACCGTGCGGCGACCAGTTTCAGCCTCCGTTGAACGTCGACGAGTCTTTCAACACCTCCGCTGTCAATTCAACTGACGTATGACGATAAGCAGAACTATCTGCCAGCGGAAGTGCCCGGACGTCGAAATTTGACTACAAGGGCCTTTCTGGCGGGAGCTGCCTATTGCCCGCGCGATTGAAGAGAAGACCCGGTGGCTTCGGGGGCTCCGCTGCTTCCATTAGTCCCAGGTTGCATTATCGACCGTGTCCTTCGCGTCGTACGGGGCGTATTTAAATGTCTGCTGAACGGGTCCGTGGTTATACTTACGTATTAATCAGTAAAACTAACTGGCAACGCCATTTAATAATATTTTATTACATAAGAAGCATTCCTGGCAGCGCCGCAAACTTCGCGTAATAAGGATATTGAATGAATGTGCTCGTCGTCGACGATAATGAGTTCGTCGCGGACAGTCTGGCTTTCCTGCTGGACTGCATTGGTCACCGCGCCGTTATGGCGCACGACGGGGAGACTGCGCTGGAACTGCTCCGTGCCGGCGCTTTCGAACTCGTTTTCCTGGACGAAAACCTCCCCGACATCAACGGCAGTGCCGTCGCGCTGTCGCTGCTGGACAGGCCAGTCTTCCCCCGGCCCTTTGTCGCCTCCATGACGGGTGACAGCGATAGCAACGAAGAGTTTGCCCGGCTCTTCGATGTGTGTCTGCAAAAACCATTCTCTCTCGAAGCACTCATGCAAGTCATCGAACATGCTCGCTGCAACAGCGATGCGAGCGCTCTCCTGGCCGCCTAGGCATTGCTTGCTGTCTGCTGCGGCGACGCCGGCGGTCGAGCGGGTATTCCACAGAGAAATTGATAATGACCGGCGTCAGACGAGAATGCTTCTCGCGCTGCCAGTCCCAATGGAATACCCCGCCGCATCAGCGCGGGGTGCCTTGACCTTTCTTCCTCGCTATCGAAAATTCCAAGGACACCGACGCGACTATAAGCTTGTTGTCCGGGGTAATCGTCACGCTTGCCGTACAGCGCGCGCTTGGCGTCGTCCTGCTCTTTGCCGTTCGCATGACCCCCACAATTCGAAGCGTTCCGAGTGAACGGCGGTGTTGGCGCCGCCTCCCCGTCAATATCAGCTTTGGCGGACGCGGTGGCAAATATGAGCACTGGCCTCATGCCGGGCATGCCGCCAACAGAGCCGGAACTTGGCCTGCACGACGCAGGAATCCTCCCAGACCGCAAACGCCCAGACCGGACCACAATAATTTCCGCGCCCTCACGTCAGCGGCATCGTGTCCGAATGGGCGCAGGCGAGCCCTACTTGGGCCTTGCGAATCCGCAGCCGATTCAATTGACGCTCCCCGGTCTCAGGCGTATCCGAAGCGGGGCGTGCCGGCGGCTTCCACCCGCCCGGAAGTACAGTGGCAACTGCGTGCTTCATGATGGATTGCGAGCCACCGGGTGACGCCAGTTCGACGGTGTAGCGGTCGAATGATTCGATTTTTCCGGTCAGACGGATGCCGCTCTTGAGAAAGACGCTTACAACCATCTTGTCCCTGGACAACATCTGGAGAAACCCGTCTTGCACGGAGGGTGGAAGGACCATCAGGAGCTCCAGCTTAATGGGTGTGAACACTCTCGATGGTAATGCGGCTGCGGCATTCCATCAGGGCGAGTGCGGGAAAATGCTGATGTCTAGCGACTGCTGCCTCACAAACCTGACCCGTGAGATTGCCGTCAGGGTGAGGTCAGGTCTGTTTTCTCGACCAGCGCATCGAAGGCTTCCCGCCCGTCTTCAGTTCCTGCATGGCCGCCGCGAATCTGGCCAATGCCAAGGTCGATGGTTGCTCATGTGGGTCTCCTGCGTAGTGCGCTCCGAGCCGTAGTGACGCGGCTTGTACCTCTCGCGCGGCGCTGACCACAACTCGAGGGCGCGTGCCTCCGCCGAGAACTTTTTTTCTTTCATCGTCGTTGTTTCCTGGGGGGCGGGCGCGACCATCGTCCGAACGCTTCGGTCGGCGTTTGGCGTGGCTTCCCTGAGGCTGCCTGCATTGGAAGCACGGAATGCGGCGACTTTAAAAGATGCGTCGGATTTAATCGGTGCGGGACGTCACAGACGGTCGTCGCTGGAGCCGCGTTATCGGTCCGCAAAGTCTGCTGCCGACAATACTATCGGCACGCCGGTCTTCTTGAGCGTTCTTCTTTCGACGGCTGCCGTTATGCGCTGATGTCCGTCGGCAAACGCTTTCAATACGCGCGCCTGGTTTGCGCCGGCCGGCAACCAGAAATGCTGTTCGAGCGCGTCGCGGGTGATTGAGCATTGCACCGACCGGTTGCGAAAAGATGCAACGAAAGCAACCACTTTTCCGTCTGAAGAAACGCAGGGTTCCGCGGTGAGGGTGTCGTCCATAGTTGTATAGAGTCCTTATTGACCAAACGCAGAATTGCCGCCGAGAGCACCCGCTGGCATACCCGGTCAATAGTAAACCAGACGGCCCCGCGGGGTTGACCGCTGTCGAGATTTTCTTCCCTTGTAGTTGCATCGGCGACCAACTCCGACTTCGATGGCGTGGTGCAATAGAAACTCCGCAGTGCTATCGATGAGGCGAGTTCCGCCTGGATGTGCGAGCCCCTCTGCCGGTTGGCCTAACCCATCGACTTTTCCGAACTGGAGACGGATATTTCAGGCGCGAATGCATCGATGCTTTCCAGCAGTCTCTGCAGTCGTTGATGCTGGTTCGGTGAAAGACTCTGCGTCGCAAGTGCCTGAAGCACGCGCCTGCGCCAGTAAGTTCTGGAGAATAGAGACTGCGCTCCTTCCGCGCCCAGCACCTGCTCAAGATGGCCAATCGCAGGGGCGATATTACGGAACGTGTAGGGACTTATGCCCGTCGGGGTTCTGTCAGTGAAGGTCATTGCGTGCGCTCTGATTTACCTGCTTCTGCTTTGCGGCATATGTCCGGAAAAAAATGGTTTCCCCAACTTTACTGGTATGAAAAATATAACAATATCGGTCAGGACTTGAAATCAAGCAATGCAACAAACAGGCTGCTGCGACGACCAAATCACACGGCGCTAGCGCCAGCACATACTCCTGGCCCGCGGGTCCCGGGCGGGAACACCTGCCATGTGCCGTCATCGTGCCGGAAGAAAAAAAGCGCAACCGAACCTTCCGGTCGCTGTACCTCAACGCGTGCGTAACGTCCGCGGCTAGAGCCTGTGCGACTGAATCGGGTTACCCGAATCGGCGTCGCCGCAGCTGGCGTCAGCCATTTTTCAACCAGCGAACGCAGGGACCTTTCTGCCGTGTTCATCCGCTCCTCCTTCAGTTTCGTAACCGTCGGCTCGGCGTTGCCCTGTGGCACTCGCCTCGATGTGCCTGCGGCCTCGAAGAAAGTGGTCACTTCGCGTGATGGATGCCGGACGAAATCAAACGAAGCTACGGCAGGCGACCTGCGCAACGGCGCTTGAAAATTTCTGGCGCAGGAGACGAGTTCCGCGACCGCGTGCGAGGCGCACCGGCGCCTCGGACCGCCACAGGCGGCCACCCCGCAAGCGACGCGGGCGGGGTGCTCGCCTGAACGATTTGACAGTAGTGAGCTACGATAAAACGCTATTACTTCTCACTGGTTTCGACCGGTGCTGGAAGCTGTCGAATCCGCTTGACCGAGGTCGAAGCCGCCGCGCTGATATTGCTCTCCGCAGTCTCTACCGCCTGCTTTGCGGCCTTCCTCGCAGCTTCATACGTCGTGTTCGCCGTCTCGCTTGCCGTGGTGATGAAGGTCTTCCACGCAGCCACGGCGTTTTCGCTTCCCGCCGGCGCGTTCTTCGCGACGCTGTCGACAAATGCCTGTGCATCGTGCTGGAACTGCCTGATTTGTGCTTCGGCGACGGCGGCGAATTCGGCTTGAGTGCTGGAGATAATTTCGTAAACGTGGCGCCAGTATGACTGTGCTTTTTCTATGGCGGGTTGAGCCTGGCTTGCCTGTTGTGCGAAAAACTCCTGCGGCGCTCCGGCCGAAAACGCCTTGACCAGGATTTCCTGATTTTCGGCGAGGCTTGATTTGACTGCTTGCATGTTCAATTCGACCAGCTTTTCGACGGCGCAAAATGATTTCGTCAGGATGCCGAATGTTGTGGCAACACCAGCTTTCTGCGCCGCGACGATTTGTTCCGGGGGAATACTGCTCATCGTTAACTCCATGGAGGTGAGGTGACCAACGTCAAAAAGTCAGATGAATGAAATCGCAAGCTATGAGTCACGAATGGGTTTGTGCGCTGCAGCAATAGTCATTCTATGAAGGAGCGCGCGGATGTCAACTACAGATTCGGCGGCAGCGCCGGGCGGCGTATGAGAACGCGGGCAAACGCCCCGTCGGTATTGGGGGCGAGCGAATACAAAGGGAATACCCGCAGAACATTTGGATTCGTCAGGATGCTAATGATGACCTTTTCCTCAGATGTGTGCGGTGCCACAAAAGCGCCGCGGTTCATTTGATGCTGAGAGCCGGTCCTGGGCGAGAGCTGGTTACCGGATAACATAAAGCGCAGTCTTGATGACAAAATATTTTCTGTTTGACAGGGCATACTGGCGAAGGAATAGTTGAGCCAGAAACCAGCCGTCAGTCGGCTTTTCGATGCAGCGCGACCTGGAGCTAAGCATGACGTCACTGGGGCGTCATGACGGGTATGTAAGGTTGACCGGCAGCCGGAAGAGAGCCGGTGCTGAATTGCATAAAAATATATCTGAGAGACGTTAGTTAAGATGAATCCACATACTCAAAGTATTGGTCATCTCGAGCGCAGTGCCGGGAATGACCGCCTGAAGCGCGCCTTGGCCGCACGCCTCGACAAGGCATTGACACGCGCAGCGAAGTGGTTGGGTGTGAGCGAATATGACGTGCAATATTGGCGACGCGGAATCACCGTGCCGCCGCTGAACGCTTGTATGCGTCTCGCCGCCGTCCTCCCTCTCGATGTTCACTGACTTTGCACGGGGCAGCCTCCGGTCGCCTGATGCGCAGTTCGCGGGAATCGCAATACGGTTTCTCCCGGATACATCGGCACGGATATGGTTCGTGCTGTGCGTCCTGAAGTACTGGACGCAATTATTCAGGGCATTCCGGTGCGCCGTCTCGGAGAAGCGTCGGAAATTGCTTCAATTGTCTCGTGGCTCGCCAGCAATGAGTCCGGCTTTGCGACCGGTGCTGATTTTTCTCTCAACGGTGGACTTCACATGGGTTGAGACCTCGATGGACGCGTGCTTTACGCGTGCCGCTAGCAGTCCAGGCCCGAGTTCCCGTCGAAGTGACGACGAGATGCAAGCCGCTTTGCGGCACGCACATCGACGGCTCAATACAGGACCATTCGCGACACCTTAACGACCGATGTGACGCGCAGAAACAATGTCAGCGTGGTAAGACTCTTCCTCCTGATTCGCTGACGCCAAGGGCTTCGGCTTTATCACGCCGGACGACGGCGGAGAAGACCTGTTCGCCCATTTCTCTGAGGTTCAGGGCAGCGGCTTCAAATCATTGCAAGAGAATCAGAAGGTCAGCTTCGAAGTGAAGCAGGGGCCGAAGGGCAAGTAGGTTGCCAACATCAAGCCGCTGTAACAAGCCCGACGCTTGCCTCGTCGCGATGAATGGGCCGTTATGCGGTCCATTTCGCAAAACGTACAGACAACTAGTTGGAGACCCGCATGCACGATGTGCCGCATACCGAACCCTCGTCCTGCCTCGTCACCCGGAAGACGTTGCGCTTTCTCGAACGCGACGCCAAAAATCCCGGCGCAGCCCTGGTTTACTGGCTGGGTGTGATAGAACCTTCATTGGAGTCCAGCTTCTTCCACGCCATGCAAAAGTACGGTCCGCTGATGCAGCTGGTTCTACCCGACGAACGCCCGGGCGTCTTCGTGGAGCGGAACGCCGTTCAGAGAGTCCAGGATTCCGGAGTCGTGAAGCGACTCGTTTTCAAAGACGGGTCGTCGCTCGACGTTCGATATGACGGGCCGTGCCGCGACCTCTACGAGGGGTGAATCGCGCTGGCGGAGCAGGAGGGATACCTCGTGCTCACGGCCAGGGATGGACAGGCGGCGCTCGCCGTAGCTGCCATCGAGAGCCCCGGTCTGATTGTGACCGACTGGGTGATGCCGCATATTGACGGCGTCGAATTGTGTCGACGGCTAAAGAGCGATACCGCCATGCGCAGGTCAAGCGTAGACCACAGCATGTCATGACAGTTCTCATCGGACGCGAGCTCACAAGTTGTTCGGCTTGTCCCGACTCACCGCCGCGCCGGAACCGCGTGCCGGGACCCTGCCATTGACCGGCATCACGGTCGAAATGGGATGCTTGAAAACAGGTTGCACGCCTGGGCCAGACTCCAGCAGCACTGCAAACTGGTCAAAGCCGGCCAGTTGACCACTCAGTCTGATGCCATTCACGAGGAACACGTTTACGGGGGTCTTGTCCTTTGCGAGCGTCTGCAGAAAATCGTCCTGTACGCATGGGCGTGCGGTCATGTTCTGGGTCAAAGCGATAGGTCCTTTGATTGTACGGGCGATACCTGAAGCCGCGAGCCAGTCCAGCGGAAGTGTGTTACCGCGACTCGAGGGCGTCGAGGCATGCCTGCTCCGTATCGTCCGGATGCAGGTGGCGGTATGCGTCGAACAATTGTGAGCACAGGGTTGCCAATGCAGTGAGATTCACAGCCTGGTCTGCATACTCGACCTCGCCTGCGTTAAGGACGTCGTCGAGGACGGGAGCCAGGCGACGCAATTGCCGGAAAGTGGCGGCGTCAAGTTTCATATCGGAACTCCTCGGCGGGCAGAGCTCACTGCCTCAAGGCGGTGTCCGGCCCCGCCAACTTGCGGGCGTCCTACCAGTTCAGTTAAGCACCCGCTTCGGCCTCCGACGGACACGAATCTCCGTTGACGGCTCATGTGACTCGCGGTGCTGGACGTCGTGTGGCAAGGCGGCCACGGTGGTGCCTTCCGTTGCTGCCAATCGCATCGTATTCCGGGTCGCGACCGCCCTCAGCACCGCGCAGGTGCGGGCGCGGTTGATGCCACCCAATGTCCTTTCAGCACGTCGTGTCCTGGCTCTCACCGGTTCCCTCCTGCCGCAGTGCACAGCGACCTGAGAAACTACTTGAATACTAGACTGCAAAGCCTCTAAGAACAAGGAAACTGACAGCCCCCGATGCGCGGGTACCGACACTCGGTAACGGCTGCCGACCGAGCTGTAATTGTGCGCTGCACAGCACCCGACAAGTGTTACACGTTGATAAAACACAGGGGGTATACGCTTAAATGAATGCCACTGCGAGACAACCATGGCCACTCCCATCCTGCTGGACCGCAACGAATTGCTGGCCGCATGGCATCGCCTTGTCGCGACCGCGCAACATGCCATGCGCGACCGGTACGAGTTGAACAGGTTCGGCGAGGTGGTCGCGAATGGTTGCCCGTCGGGGAGGCGCCAGCTGGCCTTCACAGACATTTACTGTCAGCTGGCCGAACAGATGGGGCATCTTGCCGCCATGTCAGTGCCCGTGGTGACGCCATCGTTTGGTATCAGGGTCCCGGACGTGGTGTGGATGGCGCCCGCAAAATGGGAAGGACTTGACGTTGATACCCCCTGCCGTTTGTACCCGACCTTTGCGTAGAAGTGCTGCTCGATAGTGACCGGCAGCGCGAGATGTGCTGTAGAGTCGCGTCGTACCTGGAAGGCGGCGCCAATGAGGTGATTGTGGTCCGACAGGATGGGGGACTTGAATTTTGGGGAGCTGAGGGCCGACGCCACGCTTCCGTGTTCGCGATATCACTCTCGCTCGAGCCCCTCTATTGCCACCACGCCAGCGCCATCGGCAGCCAGGTTTACGATGATTTACACCATCGAGTTGCGGAAATGCCTTCCGCTCGGGCTGTCGGACAAGACCCGGTGCAGTGGGAGTCGAAGCAGGCCAACGCTAATGCGCCGCTGCTGAATCGCGCGCCATCGGCGCAGTCATAATCCGTGTGCGTCGACATCATCTTGATGTCGGCCCGGTTACTTGTGGCAACCATGCGGGCGCAGAGCTGTCGTTCCTCGATGCGGACTTGCGCTTTGTAGCATCGCCAGCGCCAACCGCTGCGGCGTCCGCATTTCTTGCTCGTGACGGGCCCCTATGGGACGCATTGTTGCTGAAGCCCGCCCCCATAGGCCAGTTATAAAGCCGATTCATAATCTGCTCGACGGAGCGGAACCGGAAGTACCGGGACGGATGTCCGAAACGTGCTACGAAGCGGTTGCTTCTGTCCTGAACGTCAGGGGCGAACTGCGGAGACAGTGCCGTACCCGGTGATGACTGCATCCTGGGCGTCGGCAAAGACACCCTTCACGACGTTCAGAGTCACCTTCGAAGTTTCGGGCTTGCTCCGCTTCACGGTAGCTGCATCATCACGGGTGGCACCGCGAGCAGAATCATTCGTGGGCGGTTGCGCGAGCACGTGGCGGCGTTTCGGTGTGCAATCGAACATGGCTTCCCCCTTGGAAATTGGCCCGCATCCTGGCGGGACTCTGGCAGCGCGCGTTGCCACTTCAAGCGACGCGTGGCACGCAGGACGGCCTATCATGAAATCATTGAGGTGCGGAAAACGTGCCTCCTAACCCAGAGGAGCGAGAATCATGGCCAAGCAAGACACCGAATCCAGCGTCTACAGCGTCACGGAAATTATCGGCACCAGTTCAACCTCGTGGGAGGATGCGGCGAAAAATGCTGTGGAAATTGCAGCGAAGTCGCTGCGTGATTTGCGAGTCGCCGAAGTCTGCAAGCTCGACATGAGGGTCGATAGCGGCAAGGTCGTTGAGTACCGAGCGCGAGTATCTTTGTCGTTCAAGTACGAAGCATGAAACGACGACCCCGTACCTCGGCAGAGAAGAGGCTTCCGATACTGCAAGTTTGCGGCATCGAGCTTGTACGCCAGTTGCGGAGGGCGCGACTCCCAGAGTGCTCACACTAGCGCTTACGCTCCGGTGGTCGCGATGCACGACGCCCTCGGCATGTAGCGCTAGCGCGCCTGCGGGGTCATGCAGTTCAGTCTGGCGGTATGACTGCGTGGCAGCGGGCTTCAGTGCGTCCTGCCCCTCTTGTCGCTGCGAGCTGGCGGGACGCGCTCGTCTTCAACGCACGTAAATTCGACCACGTTCGTCGCATCGCAGATAGCGCAGTCCATCCGGGCCCGGCTACTGTCGCGCCACGGCCAAACCGCCGCGGGCTGATGCGGCAGGAGTATTTACGTTGGCGCCTGCAGCGCTACAGCCACTCGCACGTGGCGCTGCAGGGGCTCATGTCCAGTTCACCGAGGTCCATCGATTGCCGTGTCGGGACGAACGGCGAGACGAGCGTCCGCGACCGCTTATGCGGCGCCAATCGCGCAACTCGAGGACCCGGTTGTTACGGTTTCGCGCTGACGGTCTTGCCCGCTTTGTCGATGACTTCGACAGCCTGCCTGGATGCCGACTTTGCATTCTCGTAGGTCGCATTTCCGGCGTCACGCGCAGCGCCGAAGCCCGTCTTCCACAGCGATACAAATGCTTCACTGCCCGCCGGCGCGTTCCTGAAGAAGTTCTCGAAGAGCGCCTGGGATTGCTGAACGTACTCATCAATCTGCTTCTCGCTGGTCGCGAGGATTTCGCTGCCCGCGTCGGACATGATTTCGTTCACATGCCGCCAGTAGGCCTGAAGCTTCTCGTTCGATGCCTGTGCCTGACGCGATTGCAAGGCGAAGAAGGCATCGGGTGACTTAACCGAAACGCCTCCGTCGCAACCGCCTGTTTCTCGGCCGAACTGGCCCGTGGTGGCTTCGACATTCAGTTGGACCAGCTTTTCAAAACCTTTGAAACCGCTTTCGAAAAGACTGTAAAGCGCTGCTGCGCGTGCTTTCTGTGCTGCAACAAGCTGCTCCGGGGCCACGGGACTCATGCTAGTCACTTCATTCAGGAAAATGGCAAAGGGTGTCGACCATTTGTTAGCAGCCCGAACAGGAACCTAGCAGGGCCATCTGCGCTGACCTTGCAGGGGCCCCGACACTCCCACCGTGCGAGGTGAAAGCGGCTACCCGGACTCTCCGCTGACTTGTACTGCAATTCACTATTCGTTTATGCAGTGCCACAAATTAGCCCTGGCGGCGGACGTCTGTCAACCCGGAAGCCCCTTTTGCACTTGCAGCCCAGTGTGGTTCTGAACGCCTGTCGTCAGTACAGGCCACGCTTTGCGCTAGGTAGATCCTATGTAGCAGGAAGGCCGGCGAGCTGATCCGTAAAATCAGCTTGTCAACGCTTGCTCAAAGGAGAGCATCATGCACACACAACAGGTCTCCAGGCCATGCGCCGAGGAAATTGTACTGGCGGTGTCGCTCGAGCTCGCAATGGCGAAGTGGAAAGTTGCGCTGCATGATGGCCACCGCGATCGGCCAGCCGTACATACGGTCACGCAGCCGCAGGCCGCATCCCGTCTGCAGGCGGTGCTGTCCCTGATTGAACAGCACCGGCAGAAATGGGCGTTGCCAGCCAGTGTACGGATTGTCGTAAGCTATGAGGCAGGGCAGGACGCGTTCTGGATCTATCGTGCCTTGCAGGCTCGCGGGATCGAATGTTATGTCGTCGATCCCGCGAGCATCCCCGTTGAACGCCAGAAACGGCGCGCCAAGACGGACCGGCTGGATGTAATCAGGCTGGTCATCAACCTGCGTGCGTGGCTGCACGGTGAACTCGACCGCCTGCGCGCGATCCGTGTGCCGTCGCTGCAGGATGAGACGTCGCGCCACCTGATACGCGTTCGTGGGCAACTGCAGAAGGAAGTCCTGCAACACCGGGATCGCATGCGCAAGCTGCTGGTCACGCTCGGTTGGTGGGGTGAAGTCGACAGCCGGAAGTTCGCCGCACGTCTGGCAAACGGTGACGTACGGTGCCACGACGGTACGCCACTGCCGCCGGATCGCCGCGGCCGAAGCACACACGAAACGCATTAGGGGCGCTGACGTGGCAATAATCGTATAGGCCCGGGCCAAAGAAGCAATCGGGTATATCGTCTGGATATTGGCCGCCAGCGCTTTGAACCCTGGTCGTCAGGACTTCGCGCATGCTACTCGTAAACCACTGTTGCAAAGGCGCCAGGGAGTCATGGCGGTGACATCTTGCGGTATCTGTTATCGATGCCGAAAGCGGCGATGCTGGTGAAAAGCAGATGGCCCGCATGAGCGGGCCATCTGGTTCAAACCATTCGACGACCCGCGCCTACAGCGGCTGAATGTCCGATGCCTGCTTGCCCTTCGGGCCTTGTTTCACTTCGAAGCTCACCTTCTGGCTCTCTTGCAGCGATTTGAAGCCGCTTCCCTGGACTTCAGAGAAATGTGCGAACAGGTCTTCTCCGCCATCATCTGGCGTAATGAATCCGAAGCCCTTCGCGTCGTTGAACCACTTGAATGTACCTGTCGCCATTTTGCTGATTCTTCCAAAGAGACGTGTTGTGTTGGACGCCGGTCAGCTGGACGGCCGACCCGGGCCATTTCGGTTCTACCACAGCGGATTGACGGCCGACAACCAGGGCATCGGCACATGGAGACTTCTGTCGCATTTCGTTGGCCCGCAACATGTCATGCTGACGGCGAACTGCAGGAGCGAAGGTGGCCGCGAGGAGGCCGGTGACTAGCCTGTTGCCGGCCCCGAAGGGGAACTCGGCGAAATCTGTTCGGCGGCTAACCCAACCGAGGGGAAGTTTCAGTATCAAACAGGCCAGGCGAAGACGTCGCAAAAGCAACATGAGGTCGGCTCTCAACGAAGAGCATCGCGCAACCTGAAGGTTTTGATTGGCAACGCCTGGGTCTGGAAACCGCGACAGGGGTCTAGATGTTACCTAGGGTTTTGAACAGTAACGGAGGATGGTGCCCATCAGAACTTGATTTCGTAAGACCAGCCGCCATCAGCGGGAGCCCGGCTGACAGGCGTTGCCAGTTCAGGCTCAATAATCGACGGCATCGTAGCCGGCTGGTCGTCAGTCACCCGCCGTTCACGCTTGCGCGGTGAACTCCATCGTCCTCGCATAGCGTCCCTCCTGGCATGGGCAGCGCACGGGTCCATGCCAGACTGAAACGTGAGTCGCCGACGACCAGCGACATCAAGCAGGCGCTTTGCTACCATCGACTAGCCGTAATTTGCCTGCCCGCTCGGGCCACTTTTCTATAAGGAGGTTGAGATGGACGTGCCAGTCACTGAAGAACAAATCCGAACACTTGCTTTCTATCTGTGGGAGAAGGACGGCTCTCCCGAAGGGCGCGCGGACGAGTACTGGGAGAAGGCTCGACAGCAGTTGGGTGCGGACCAGTCACCGGCAGCATCTGAGGGCGACACAGCAGCCTGAGCGGCGCGCGCCAAAGGCAATGTGGGCGCCTGAGCAAGGTCCTCACGCGCCTGTCTTGACGATTGACCGGACCGGTCTCAGGTACCCCGACAGTCCGGGCGTCGCTTTGCTCTTTGCCAGTTCGAGTGCCTTATCCGCCAGTGAGCCAAAATCGGCGGCGCTAGCAGGTAGCAAACCTAGGATACTCTGCGAATACAACTGGCGGTTCGCGCATGACCGAGCGTAAGGCGCGCAACGTCTGGGAGTTGGACTGACCTTGCGAAAGCTTTGGACGAACGGAAAGTTCGGTTCGCGTGCAAACGGCGGCGCTATGCGACTGAAGGCGGCCTACGAGCATCCACGGGCATCTGAGTTGCTTCGGCCTTCGGGAACTGGTTTCCCGGTGCTCGCTGTATATGGCACGTGGCAATGCCACGGAGAAGTTCGACATCTCGTCGGACAGCGGCTTGCTGACATGTCCCATCTGCTTGGCAGTTGGATTACCGCGAGCAGAAATTTTTGCTGACTCAACACTGTGCCCGCGGCCGCCGTTCCTTTTGCCTGCAACCAGGCTCTGTCCGGCCTGTCCACACAAGCAGGTGGCTTTTCGACTACGTTGTCTTGCCTCGCTGTTGCTCTCGATGGGTTACATGGTCTGCCAGCAGCCGTCGAATTGTGGTCAGTAAAATTTGCCCATCTACAGGCTTGCGAAGAAAGCCGTCGTAGCTTACGAAAGCGGGTGGGCTCGGCTCTCCCGAAACTAAGACGAATGCAACGTCGGCTAAGCCGGGGAGTGTGCGCAAACGGTGACAGAGCTCGCTCCCCGACATCACCGGCATGCGCCAGTCGGCGACCACTACATCGACAGGGGATTCGATGAACATCTTCAATGCCGACTGGCCGTCGCTCGCGCTTCTTACTTCAAATCCGTCTGCGGCACAGCTGGCGCTCCACGCCGCCAAAGCCTCCACGTCATCGTCTACGAGCAGTACGCTTGCCATACACAATTGTCCGAGTCGCCACATGTTGTTTGGCAGTTCGACAGTGGCCAAAGGAGCTAACGTCAAGAGTGGTGTATGGGCAACTTGAAGGCAGGCGCTTTCAGGCGGCGAGTTTCTGCTGAACCCGTTGATCGTCTTTCACCTGTTCGCCGTCCTTGAAGGCAATGCCCTCCAGCAGCAGCTTGATCTGTGCAGGGCCGTTGATACGGCGCCAGGTTTTCTCGGCTTCCTCGATCAGCTTGAATGCCAGGCCCAGGAAGGTCGCTCGCGACACGCAGTTGCGCGTACGCGTGGTGCGGTGGCGCACGGTCGCGAACGTCGACTCGATCGCATTTGTCGTGCGCAGATGCTGCCAGTGTTCCGCCGGGTAATCGTAAAAGGCCAACAGGCTTTCCCGGTCCTTCTTCAACGTTTCGGTGGCTTTCGGATACTTCGCCGCGTAGACCGTCACGAAACGATCGAAGGCGGCGTATGCGTCAGCGCGCGTCGCGGCCATCCAGATCGCCTGCAGGTCTGCTTTGGCTTTGCCTTGCTGCGACTTCGGCAGCGCATTGAGCACGTTGCCCATCTTATGGAACCAGCAGCGCTGGCCTCGCGTCGCAGGAAACACTTCTTCCAGCGCGGCCCAGAAGCCCATCGCGCCGTCGCCGATCGCCAGCAGCGGACCAGCCTGCAGGCCTCTCGATTTCAGGTCGAGCAGCAGTTCCTGCCAGGACGCCTTTGACTCCCGGTACCCATCGCCGATCGCCACGCGCTCCTTGCGCCCATCCGGCCTCACGCCGATGATCACCAGCAGGCACTGGCCGTCCGAATTCTCGCTTCGCAGCCCCGTGTGGATCCCGTCGACCCACCAATACACGTAGTGCGATTTCGACAGATCACGTTGGCTCCAGCTGGCATGTTCGTCGGCCCACTGCGCCTTCAGGCGGCTCACCACATTGGCCGACAGACCCTTGGCATCTTCGCCTAGCAGGACGCTCAGAGCCTCGCTCATGTCGCCTGTCGAGATGCCTTTCAGATACAGCCACGGCAGCGCAGCACTCACGCGTGGCGACTTCCTCACATACGGCGGCACAATCGACGAATTGAACTTCACACCAGATCCTGATCGATCGCGAACCTTCGGGACCTTCACGGCAATTGGCCCAGCCGCCGTCAACACTTCGCGCTCAGGCAGATAGCCGTTGCGCACCACGGCGCGCTGGCCGTGCAAGGTCTTGACGTTCTCGAACCGCTCCAGCAGCGCCGCGAGCTCGGCTTCGATCGCCTGCTGGATCACCTGCCGGGCTCCGTGCCGCACCAGTTCGTCCAGACCCAGACCGGCTCCCGATAGACCAACGACTTCTTTTTCCGTAAACTTGTTCATGGTGGATGGTTTGTTGTTTGCTGGTTTCCGACTTCGACAATCAGATTCTCAGCTGAAACCTCCACCGCCTACAATCTCCCGCCTCAACTCCCCCGTACACCACTTCCGACTTTAGCTCTGGCCAAAGTTCACGCGGCCATTCATTGAGTCCTCATATTCGTCGCGCTCGCGTCGTTCTAGAGAATGCGTATCATGGAAGCACGAAACGGAGGCATCGATGTGCTACTCGGCTCAAATTCAGGCTGACTACCGGATATTCGTTCGCAGCTTTGGCGCCTTGATGGATATCCATGAATTTGCGCGCCTATTCTTCGAGCGATGGAGGACGCGTTCGATGAGCCGCAAACTGACGCCGAAGGCGCCATCAAGACCCTTATCGACAAGTTCAACGCGGAACAGACTTCCAAGCTCGAATAGGACCTTTTCGCGCAGAGAAAGAGGCTAGCAGAGGCGGAACGGTCGCTTCAGACGAAGCTGACCAAAGCCGCGACCGAGAGCAAGCGCATCGCGACCGACAAGATTGAATGGACGCTCGGTCGGCTCGACGACATTCGGCGAACCGAGCCGAAGTCGCGCGATTCACGCACTTTCCCCGGTCACTACGCGCCAGTCACGATTATCGAAAATGGCCAGCACGTCATCAGGCCGATGCGCTACCAGTGTCGCATTGCTGGCAAGCCCGCGTCACATGACGTCAAATACCAAGGGGGCTACAACGCGAGGCGTGACAATCTCGAAGGATTCTGGAAGCCGCTCTTTGGTTATCGACCGTCTCGTTCACGCGATTCTTATCCACGCACAACGCGCTGAAGCCGTCATAACCTGCTTCGAGAATCTTCGATATGTTCTGTTCGAGCGTCCGCTCGAAACCGTCGGTATGACGGCGCTCCATTGCCCATAGGGACTGCAGTATCGCTAATCTTTGTGTCATGGCAATAAATCGAGAATTTCTTTGGGCGGAGAACGCATTTCCTGTATGGGGTGCAGGTGGTCGGAGGTTCAAATCCTCTCGCCCCGACCAAATATCTCCTTGATTCGATTCGAGAATCAAGAAAATCAATGGCCTAGAGCAGGGTGTGGCCGGTGACACACTCACTTGACACGCTCTGCCCGCCATGACAAAACCATCTCGTACCACGCGGCAAGATCTACTACTTCCGCCGCAAAATTCCCGTTGATCTTTGTGCGCATTTTGCCAAAACCCAAATCATGTTTTCGCTCAAAACGCGTGACCACGCAGAAGCGAAACGCCTGCTAGCCGTGAATCCGGTGCGCACGGACGAGCAATTTGCAGCAGCGCGGCGCGCTAGGGCATCCGCCAAGACCGACACTTGGACCGAGCAAATGGCGGCCATGTCGCGCGAAGATGCGTATCCCGACGAGATAGAAGCGGAACTGGATCGCGAGAACGAAGCAAACCCGGAGTATTTCGACGGGCTGGCTCGTGCGAGGCAACAAGTCGCCGCCGATGCAGATGCGATTCTCAATGCGTATGGGCTGCCGACTATCAGCCAGCTAGATGCGCTGCGGGCGGCCGGAGGATTCCACCCCGGCGATCTACCGACACCGGAGCAAGCCGCACGCGTAACGGGGCTCGCGGTTGCGCCTAACGGCGGCACTGTTTCTCGTAAAGATGCATCCGCAACTAATGCGGCGGCAAATTTTCTGCGAGATGTTGTCCCGTCTTGGAAAGCGCGCAACACCCCGAAGCAAAGCTCTATAGGCCGCGCAGAAAAGGCTATAAACCTTTTCGAACAAGCGGTGGGTGTCGTTCCCTTGGGTGAACTCCGGAAGGCCCACGGGGTCGCTTTCGTACACTTCCTGCTCGATGGAGAGGCGCGGGGATTCGGGCGCAAGACGGCAAAGAATCCCGCACTGCGTTTACGCATGTAACCCGACAGGAGTTCCGCGTACAGTTCCCTCCCGCGGTAAATCGTATGCTTCCAAAGCTTGGTTCCCGTCGGAGACATCAGTCAAAACACTCACCTCAATTTCGGTCATGATCTCCTAAAGCAGATCACACTTTCATGGTCGGGCTTTCCGTGCCAGGCGGGAATACACACCAAGATCCGTCATCGTGTCTGAAGAAAAAAATCGCCAGCAGACCGCTCGAATGTAATGCTTCGACGCACACATAGCGTCTCTGACTCGTACCCATGCGACTAAACCGAGTGACGTGAGCCGGCCTCGTCGGAGTGGGCGCCAGCCACTTTTCGACCAGCAAGCGCAGGGATCTCTGACCGGTGTTCATCGTCTTCTCCTTCGACTTCTTTCCTGTCGCGCAATGGTGAGCGCTTTGCTGCTATGAGACCGAGCGCGCAATCAACATGCGCTCGCCTTGGCCCAGTCAAACGCATGGGCCATGCCAACATCGCTGCTGCGATATCAAGTCATTGATTTTATGCATTTTTCTGTATGTTTTATGGCGCTTGAACGGGTGCCAGTTGCGCAAAGCGTTCGATTTCCGGACGGTGCTGTATTTCAGGGATAGAATTCAGATGGAGGTCCGCGCCTGTATGGTGACCGCGTCGTGATTGATCGCTGATGGGCAGCGGCGCGGCGTAGAGTCGCGCCTTGGCGCTCGCGACGCGCGCTGGGGCGGCGGCCTATCGACTGAGGCAATCGCGCGTCCCTGGCAAAAAAAAAGAAAACGCCTTATGGCAAGGCGATCCCTCTGATCGGGTGAGGTACTCTGCTCACACGGAGACAGCATGAAAGAGACAGGCACGCCAATGGACTGGTTTTCAAGTCCTGATCGGGACACCAGCGTCATGGCGGCGTGGGAGCGTTTGATTCAAGGTGACAAGCGGCCCTCGGGTGCCCTCCGTGGCGTCGTTGACGATTCCTGGCATCGTTGCCTTGATGGCCGCGTGGCTCCTGATGCGGCAGGCGCCCCACTGCCGCTTGAAGAAGGGGCTCTGTTCGATTTGCGCGTCAGGAACGACCGCTTGATGCATGCAAGCGTGCCGCTTATCCAGGAGACACGTGAGTTCCTTTCGCAGACGGGGACCATTCTGCTGCTCGCGGATCCGGACGGCATGATCCTCGAACTAGCCGGCGACGCGCGCATCGTTGAACCCGCCAGCGAGGTCCGGTTGATACCTGGTTGTAACTGGACTGAGCTCAGTTGCGGCACCAACGCGATCGGCACCGCCCTCGCTTTGCGGCAACCGGTCCAGATCCATGGTTCGGAGCATTTCTGCGCGGGTATCAAGCAGTGGACTTGCTCTGCTACGATGATCCGCGACCCGCTTGACGGCACCGTACTCGGCGTACTTGATGTCTCGGGCCTTGCGCAAACCTACAGCCAGCACAGCCTGGCGTTTATCGTCTCGATGGCCGGGCGTATCGAGAGCCGGCTTGGGAAGTTCGCAATGGAGCGCCGTCTGCACCTGATGGAGCGTTGCATGGCTTACTGCTCCGGTCATACAGACGGCGTCGTCGTGGTGGACGAGTCCGGACGTCTCGTCAGAGCCTACCCGGAGGCCTCAGCCGCCTTTGCGCGGCTTGGCGTTCCAGGCGCACTGGACAACGCTTTTCCGATCCCGGACATCGCCAGGATTGCCGGTGGCTCCATGTCGCCGCAATCACCGGCGTGGTTGCGCCTCGCACGGATTGAACGCGTTGCTGAAGGCGCCGACACGCTCGGCTTCATGTTGATTGCGCCGGCTGCCAGTCGGCGCGCCGCTTCGTTATCCGAAGCGATGCCGGTCGCCGAACCCAAGCCTGCCGCGGCGTTCTCTCGCATTGTCGGCGCGGGGTCTGCACTGCGGGCGGCTATCCAGAAGGCGCAGCAGCTGGCTAAAGCCTCGGTCCCCGTACTGCTGCTGGGTGAAACCGGCGTTGGCAAGGAGTTGTTCGCGCAAGGCATTCACCAGGCCAGCTCGAGGGCAGACGGTCCCTTCGTCGCGCTGAACTGCGGTGGCTTGTCGCGCGATTTATTGAGCAGTGAGCTGTTTGGTTATGCCGAAGGCGCATTTACCGGCGCACGTAAGTCCGGCATGACAGGGAAAATCGAAGCGGCGAATCACGGCACGCTGTTCCTCGATGAGATCGGCGAAATGCCACTCGACATCCAGCCGCATTTGCTGCGTGTGCTGGAGGGAGGGGAGATCTACCGGTTGGGCGACAACGCGCCTCGCAAGGTCGACTTCCGTCTAATCGCCGCCACGCATCGCGATCTGCGTGCAGACGTCGCTGACGGTAGATTCCGCATGGATCTGTATTACCGGCTGGCCGTCACGAACATCTCGATACCGCCGCTGCGCGAACGGAAGACGGATTTGCCCGAGATGATCGAACACTGGTTGACTGTCTCGCGCGAGCGGTACGGCGTAACCCATGCCGTCTTCGACGACGTGGCGTATGGATGCCTGCTGAACTACATTTGGCCAGGTAACGTCCGCGAGATGCGAAATGCGATCGAGGGCGCGGTACTCATGGCCCGCGACGGAATCATGACAGTCGCCGAGCTGCCGCCCGAAATCGGTGCTTTGGCCATTTCTCCCGGGGGTATTCGAGAGACGGCGTCCTCTGGGATGTCTGCGCTTGCGCGCCAAAAGATCCGTTCGCTGGAAATGGCGGAAGCAGAGTCGATTCGCTTTGCGATCCAGCAATGCCAGGGCAACCTGACCGAGGCGGCCGCGCAGCTCGGCATAGCAAAAAGCACGCTGTATCAGAAGATCCGGAAGTACGCCTTGGTGCGTGACCTGGGGGTCACCCGGCGCGCGAGTCGATGACGTTGAATTCGGTCTACTGGTTCTTGCACGTCATGCTTCCCGTCAGACTTGCGTTCGAATTCCGCTCTCCAAACGGCCGACCGTTCAGGAACCGGTCGTTGTGCGACGGTCTCGTCCACCGCGAGCATGCCGGTAGTTTCCCGCAAAGCCATTCCATTCAATAGTTTGCCGACAAGACGCCGATTCGGCAGTCAGTGGCATATCCCTTGCCTTTAGCTCCTCCGAAGCGAATCGCAATAACCGCTTCGCATCGCGCCTCCCCGTCGAGGCGATGTTCAATCAAGGAGAGCTGGAGACACTAATGGAACAGCAACTTTCACACGTCCAGGTACTGGGCATCGATGCCGGCGGCACGATGACCGATACCTTCTTCGTGCGCTCGGATGGACGTTTTGTGGTTGGTAAGGCCCAAAGCAATCCCGCAGACGAGTCGTTGGCGATTCTGGAGTCGTCGCATGATGCGCTGGCCCAGTGGGGCCGTGAGGTCGATGAGGTGTATCCCGAACTGGTCACATGCGTCTATTCCGGTACGGCGATGCTTAATCGCGTGGTTCAGCGCAAGGGTTTGGATGTCGGACTCATCTGCAATCGAGGCTTCGAACAGATTCACTCCATGGGACGGGCCATCCAGAGTTATCTCGGCTACGCGCTGGAAGAACGGATTCACCTCAACACCCATCGCTACGACGAACCGCTGGTCCCGCTTTCGCGCACCCGGGGGGTGACAGAACGCACCGATGTTCAGGGTGAAATCGTGATCCCCCTGCGCGAAGACGAAGTGCGCAAGGCGACGCGCGAGCTCGTGAACGCCGGATCGAAGGCGATTGCAATCTGTCTGCTGCAGTCCCACAAGAATGAGTCGAGCGAAAAGCGCGCTCGCGATGTCTGCCGCGATGAACTGAAGAAAATCGGCGTGGACATGCCGGTCTTCGCGTCCGTCGACTACTACCCGTCGCGCAAGGAAAGCCACCGGACGAACACTACCATTCTCGAAGCCTACGCGGCTGAACCGTCACGGCAGACACTGAAGAAGGTCAGCGACCGTTTCAGGAAGCACGGCGCGAAGTTCGATCTGCGGGTGATGGCCACACACGGCGGGACGATCAGCTGGAAGGCCAAAGAGCTCGCCCGCACGATTGTCTCCGGTCCGATCGGGGGAGTGATCGGCTCGCGGCTGCTTGGCGAAAGACTGGGCTACGAGAACATCGCATGCAGCGATATCGGCGGGACCAGTTTCGACATGGCGCTGATCACCAAGGGCAACTTTGCGATTGCCTCCGATCCGGACATGGCCCGTCTCGTGCTGTCGCTGCCGTTGGTAGCGATGGATTCGGTGGGCGCGGGTGCCGGCAGCTTTGTACGGCTCGATCCCTATAGCGGTTCCATCAAGCTCGGGCCCGATAGCGCGGGTTATCGCGTGGGTACATGCTGGCCGGAAAGCGGACTCGATACGGTATCGGTGTCCGACTGCCATGTGGTGCTTGGTTATCTGAACCCCCACAACTTCCTCGGCGGCGCGATCAAGCTCGACGTCGAGCGGGCACGGCAACACATCAAGGCACAGATCGCCGATCCGCTTGGCCTCTCGGTGGAGGATGCCGCTGCAGGCGTGATCGAACTGCTCGATCTGAGCCTGCACGAATACCTGCGCGCCAACATCAGCGCGAAGGGTTACAACCCCACCGAGTTCGTGTGCTTCTCGTACGGCGGGGCTGGACCTGTGCATACCTACGGATATACGGAAGGCCTGGGCTTCAAGGACGTGATCGTCCCTGCATGGGCCGCCGGATTCTCTGCGTTCGGCTGCGCATGCGCCGACTTCGAGTACCGCTACGACAAGAGCGTGGATATCGCGGTCGCGCCGGACGCGCCCGACGAACAGAAAGCGGCGGCCTGCTCGGTCATCCAGGAAGCGTGGAAGGAATTGGCCGACAAGGTCGTCGAGGAGTTCGTCATCAACGGCTTCAAGCTGGAAGACATCACCTTGCTGCCCGGCTACCGGATGCAATACATGGGACAACTGAACGACCTCGAGATTACTTCGCCAATCAGTGGTGCTGCCTCCGCCGCTGACTGGAAGAAGATTACCGACGCGTTCGAGGAGACCTACTCGCGAGTGTACGCAAGTTCCGCCCGCTCACCGGAACTCGGCTTCAGTGCCACTGGCGCCATCATGCGCGGCCTTGTCGCCACGCAGAAGCCCGTACTGCCCGAGGATCCGGAGGCTGGCGCAACACCGCCCAAGTCTGCGTATCTCGGCAAGCGCCCGTTCTATCGCCACAAGACGTGGGTCGAAGCCGACATCTGGCAGATGGAGTCGCTCATGGCGGGCAACCATATCGTGGGGCCGGCCATCATCGAGTCCGCCTCCACCACCTTCGTCGTGCCTGATGGGTTCGAAACCACGCTCGACAAGCACCGTCTGTTCCATCTGCAAGAAGTGAAGTAAGGAGACGAAAATGAACCTCATGTCATCCAAGGAAGTCGGCCATCCCGAACTGCTCGCCAACGGCAAGACCCTGAAAGCATACCGCGCCGAGATCATGGAGCGCACCAGCAAGACGGGCCATTACAACGGGCTCGCGCGGCTCGAGTTGCGCGAGAAGGACCCGATCGGCTACGAGAAGCTGTTCTCCAAGATCCGCGGCGGTCTGGTGCATGCTCGCGAAACCGCGAAGAAGATCGCTGCTTCGCCGATCGTCGAGCAGGAAGGGGAACTATGCTTCACGCTGTACAACGCGGTCGGCGACTGCGTGCTGACTTCGACCGGCATCATCATCCACGTCGGCACGATGGGCGCCGCGATCAAGTACATGATCGAGAACAATTGGGAGGACAACCCGGGCATCAATCCCGGGGACATGTTCACCAATAACGATTGCTCGATCGGCAACGTTCACCCTTGCGATATTGCGACGATCGTGCCGATTTTCTGGGCCGGCAAGCTCATCGGCTGGGTAGGCGGGGTGACGCATGTGATCGACACCGGTGCGGTGACGCCGGGTTCCATGTCGACGGGTCAGGTCCAACGCTTCGGCGATGGCTACCAGATCACCTGCCGCAAGACCGGCGTAAACGACCAGCCGCTGCGCGACTGGCTGCACGAAAGCCAGCGTTCGGTGCGCACGCCGAAATACTGGATCCTCGACGAGCGCACCCGGATCGCCGGTTGTCACATGATCCGCGACATGGTCGAAGAGATCATAGCCACCGAGGGGCTGGAAGCCTACGAGAAGTTCAGCTATGAGGTCATCGAAGAGGGCCGTCGTGGCTTGCAAAGCCGCATCAAGGCAATGACGCTGCCGGGCAAATACCGGAAGGTCGCATTTGTGGATGTGCCCTACGCCCACGAAGATATCCAGACGCCCTCGGCCTTTGCCAAGATCGACACCATCATGCACTCGCCGGTCGAAATGACGATCAGGGCCGACGCCACATGGCGGCTCGATTTCGAAGGCGCGAGCCGCTGGGGATGGCACACCTATAACGCCCACCACGTGGCGTTCACGAGTGGCATCTGGGTCATGATGACCCAGACCCTGGTGCCGACACAGCGCATCAACGACGGCGCCTACTTCGGCACGGAGTTCCGCCTGCCGAAGGGCACATGGATGAACCCGGACGATCGCCGCACCGGGCACGCCTATGCATGGCACTTCCTGGTATCGGGGTGGAGTGCCATGTGGCGGGGGCTCGGCCAGGCGTACTTCAGCCGTGGCTATCTGGAAGAAGTCAACGCCGGCAACGCCAATACATCGAACTGGCTGCAAGGCGGCGGCATCAACCAGGACGGTGAGGTGCACGCGGTCAACAGCTTCGAGGCCTCTTCGTGTGGCACGGGCGCCGGCGCCATCAGGGACGGTCTCAATCACGCCGCCGCGATCTGGAACCCGGAAGGCGACATGGGCGACATCGAGATCTGGGAGATGGCCGAACCGTTGCTTTATCTCGGGCGCAACGTCAAAGCCAATTCCGGTGGCTATGGCAAGTACCGCGGCGGGTGTGGCTTCGAAACGCTGCGCATGGTCTGGAAGGCCCAGGACTGGACCATGTTCTTCATGGGCAATGGCTACATGAACAGTGACTGGGGGTTCATGGGCGGCTATCCGTCTGCCACCGGCTACCGGTTCGAGGCGCACAAGACGGGCCTGAAGGAGCGAATCGCGCAGGGACTCTCGCTGCCCCTCGGCGGCGACACGAATCCCGACGAACCGGACTACGAGCGGCATATCGACGCGACTTCCAAGGTCAAGCGCGACAAGCAATGCATGACGACGGAGGATTGCTACGAGAACCATGACTTGTACCTCAATTACCTGCGCGGAGGTCCGGGCTTTGGTGATCCACTCGATCGGGAGATAGAAGCCATTGCAAAAGACCTCAACAACGGTTTTCTGCTCCCGGAGTTTGCCGAGAAGGTATATGGCGCGGTGTTGTCGCAGGACGCAACGGGGATCTGGACGGTCAATGCGCAACAGACGCTGAAGCGCCGTGGCGAAATCCGCAAGGAGCGGCTTGCCCGCTCGTTGCCGACGCGGGAATGGATGAAGGAAGAGCGTGAACGCGTCCTCACCAAACATGCATCGCGCCCGGTACGTCACATGTTCGCGACCAGCTTCGGGTTGTCGCAGAAATTCCTCAACGACTTCCGGAAGTTCTGGGACCTGCCTGCCGACTGGAACATGACCGAGGCAGAACTGGATGTGCCGTCCTACGGCTCGAAATACCGGATGGATCTCTCGTTGCTGCCCGACGTGACCACGGTGGTTCAGGTCGAAGAGTAATCCATGCCGGTATCGATATCGAAGCAAATCAAGGAGTAGCGAAATGTCTGCTTACACGAAGGAACAGGTCGGCAATCTGGTCGATGGACGACTCGACTGGGATACGACCGTACGCATGTTGTCCATGCCGAAGGATCATGAGCGCTTTAGCCAGTATCTCGAAGTGTTGCAGGGGAAAGTCTCGTGGCCCGACAAGATAGTCTTGCCGCTTGGACCACACCTGCATATCGTGCAGGCCGCGAAGAGCAAACACTGGCTGGTCAAATGCGACTGCGGCCATGAGTTCTGCGACTACCGCGAAAACTGGAAACTGTATGCCAATGTCTATGTGCGCGACACAGAGGAGGCCATGCTCGAAGTCTATCCGAAGCTCATGGCGCCGGACACCCAGTGGCAGGTCTACCGCGAGTATTACTGTCCGAGTTGCGCAACCATGCACGACGTCGAAGCGCCGACGCCGTGGTATCCGGTGATTCACGATTTCGAGCCGGACATTGAGGCGTTCTACAAGGACTGGCTGCAGTTGCCGGTTCCCGAGCGCGCTGACTAGCGCATGGCTCAGGGCGCAGTTGTCTCGCGCCCGGTACTCCCCCGCGGGCGGCGCCATTCCATGGAATGGCGCCGCCGCTGTGTGGCTTTCTCACAGCCCGCACGTTGTTTGATGCGCCGCAACGAGTGGACTCTGCCCGCCTGCGAGCGGCTCAATCTGACCATTCGAAAATCGAACGGTCCCGTGGAGCCATGGTCCGGAAATCAAACGTTCGGCGGTGCGCTGAGCTTCCTCTTTCGGCGTTCTCGCGATGGCATCGATCTTGCCCATCTTCTGGCACGAGTCGGCCGCATCCGTCATGTTGCGGTGCGGTATAAGGCGGCGTGAAGAAGGAGACAAGTAATGGATATGCCGGATGCCACGCAGATGTTCTCAAACCCTGGCGACGAAGCGTTTGTCATGGCCGCCTGGGAACGGTTTCTGAGCGGCGGAGAAGCACCGCACAGTGTTGTGCGGCACCTCGTTGACACATCATGGCAGCGCTGCCTCGATTGGCAAGTGGATCCCACGCTGGGCCATGCGCCGCCGCCGCTGGACGAACATCTACTGTATTCGTTGCAACGCAGTCACCGCGATCTAGTCGAGGCGAGTGCTCCAGTGATGGCGGATGCACGCGACTTTCTTGCGCAAACCGAAACGGTCATGGCGCTTGCCGAGCCGGCCGGCACCATCCTGAATCTCGAGGGGGACCCAGCTACTATTGCTTCCGCGCGAGGGATTCAGCTGCTGCCCGGCGCGTCCTGGAACGAAATGATCTGTGGCACCAATGCGATTGGCACGGCGATCGAGGTCGGCCAGCCCGTGCAGATCCATTCTGCCGAACACTTCTGCGCCGGCATCAAGCGCTGGACCTGCTCGGCCAATGCGATCCGCGACCCGCGCGACGGTACGATTATCGGCGTCATCGACGTGTCCGGCCTGTCCGAATCCTACAACCGTCACAGCCTGGCGCTGGTCGTCACGGCAGCCAGCCGGATCGAGAGTCGTCTGGCTGCGCGGACCATGGAGCTTCGCTACCGGTTGCTGGATCGCTGCATGAGGCGCCTCGCGATGCTTGCGTCGGACGGCGCCGTGGTGTTCGACCATGGCGGCTATCCGATCAAGGTCAATGAGCACGCCGAAGCTGCGATCGCGGCAGCCGGCGGTGATCTTTCGCTCGCACGGCCAAAACGGATTCTGGCGCTTGCCGCCGACTCTGCGCTTACCAATGTGACGACGGATCTCCCCCACTGGATTCAGCCTGACTGGATCGAGCCGGTGATCGACGATGGCAGGCGCATCGGTAGCTTGCTGATCGTGCCGTTCGCACAACGTCACAGCACTGCGCGCAGGGTCAGCAGCGCATCCGGTCGCGGCGCCGAGGGTGGATCGACGGCCGGCTTCGAACGCATCCAGGGCGAAGCTCCGGCATTGCTCGATGCCGTGGACAAGGCCCGCCAGATAGCACGTTCACATGCACCAGTTGTGTTGCTCGGCGAGACTGGCGTGGGTAAGGAATTGTTTGCCAAGGGAATCCATCACGCGAGCCAGGCGAAGGAGGGGCCTTTTATTGCACTCAACTGCGGGGGCCTGTCACGCGAACTACTCGCCAGTGAACTATTCGGCTATGGTGATGGCGCCTTCACCGGTGCACGCCGAGGGGGCGCGCTTGGCAAGATCGAAGCAGCCAATGGCGGAACCTTGTTTCTCGACGAAATCGGCGAAATGCCGGTAGATCTGCAGCCACATTTCCTGCGCGTGCTGGAACAGGGGGAGATTTATCGGCTCGGCGAAAACGCCCCGAGGAAGGTGACCTTTCGTCTCGTTGCGGCGACCAATCGCGACTTGAGAAAGGAGGTCTCAGAAGGGCGCTTTCGAATGGACTTCTTCTATCGCGTCGCGGTGACCAGTATCCGTATTCCGCCGCTGCGCGACCGGCCGGGGGACATTCGCCGCCTCACGGAGTATCTGGTCCGGAAGTTTGCGACGGAGCTTGGCCGGGCTTGCCCGGCGGTGGACGATGAAGTGGTTGTGGCGCTCTGTGCGTATTCATGGCCGGGGAACGTCCGGGAGCTTCATAACGTGGTGGAAAGTATGATTCTTACGGCAGGCTCAGAGGTCCTTACGCTCGCTGATCTGCCACCGGAGCTGCGCGAGAGAGACGAGCCGATCCGCGCCGGTTGCGATGAGCCTTTCTCCCCCGGCGGCTCGGGCACGATGGAAGCGTCGGAGCAGGGGGCAATTCGCAGCGCGATCGCCATCTCTCGCGGAAACCTGACCTCGGCAGCAAAGCAGTTGGGTATTGCGAAGAGCACGCTGTACCAGAAGCTCAGGAAATATGGCCTGGATCGAACGCTAGTTGAAATCCGGGACCAGGGCCGTTAGGAGGTCCGGCCGCATGGCCGACGGGCGAAGCTGGCTTCGTAAAGCACCCCGGCGCTTCGAGAGTGGATCGCTGCGCGCGGCTTGCAAACGCGAGAAGAGCTTAACGATGCCAAGCGAGAATCTCTATTCGCTCGTCGACACCTGTAAGGCCAAAGCACCGACCCGTATCTGTACTTGTCCTGGCTATTCCAGCGTCTCCTACTCGCGACGAGCGCCGACGATTACCCGGTACTCGTGCCTTGGAATACCCCCGACATGGGCCACTGATAAAATACCCAACGTCAGGCGCTCTTCGATATGAACTCGTGAAGAATGCTTGCTGTTTCAGTTGGGAGTTCTTCCGGGAAGAAATGCCCACCATCAATGGCGTGACCTTGAACCGTGTGCGCAAACTTTCGCCATAGTTCAAGAGGTCCACCGTGCTCCTGGTACCAAGACTCAATGCCTCCATGTTTGCTCCATACGACTAGCAAAGGGCACATGATCTTTTTGCCGGAAGCGATATCACTACGATCATGTTCACGATCGATAGTTGCCGCTGCTCGATACTCTTCACAAATCGCATGGACCCGCACTGGGTCGCGTAAAGCGTCGACATATGCTTCTCGTACCTCCTGCGAAAATGTTTCGCCCTTTGTCCCCCAGCAATCCAGAGCATCGTTCACGACAGCTTCAGGCGCGGCTGAAATGAGCCGCTCCGGAAGCGGCGATGGTTGTGACAGCAGCGACCACGGCCAAAACGATAAGGCGAATCTTGCATCTGCGTTATCCCACATCACCTCGGTCGGCAATATATCGAACGCTGCAAAATGGAGGATCTGATCAGGGAAATCGAGCGCCATTCTGTGTCCAACCCGTGCGCCTCGATCATGCCCGGCAACTGAGAAGTGATCGTGCCCGATCTGCCGCATCACGTTGATCATATCGCGAGCCAAGGCTCGCTTGCTGTACGGCTCATGGTTGAAAGACGAGTTCGGGCAACCACTATTACCGTAACCACGAAGGTCTGGACAAACGATTGTGTATTGTTTGGCCAACAGTGATGCAACCTCCCTCCACATCAGATGTGTCTCAGGAAAGCCATGAAGAAGTAGTAATGGAACTCCAGATCCCGAGGTCCGTAAAAAAATCTTTGATTCACCAGTATCGACGGTAACGGCTTCGAATCCATCAAACATGGCGAGGCCCTTCGAGAGATATAAACATTATCGTTATGGTGCAATCCCTGGCGGCAGTCGTTTAACGGTAACCGGTTTCCCGCGTCGCCTGGTTCGCCCAGCGGAGAAACGACGCGCGATACTGATGCCTGAAATCGCGTAGTTCGTCACTGATCTGAATCGCGTCCCGCTGGAATTTCGAAATCCGCGGGGTGCGAGGCGAGGTGACATGCTGTCGTTCAGTTTTTGGAGCGGTAGGGGCTCACGGGGCGCTTGGCCTGGCCAATCCGTGAACCTTCATCGCGTTCTGTCGCTGACGCAGCGCCAAAAATCGCGAGCACCGTCTTGTCGGCCGTCGACGCGACATAGAGCACGTCGCGGTGCGAAAGGCGCGCAACACTGTGGTGCCGTCTGTCCTGAGCATTCAACTCACGACCGAGCCGCATTGCTACCCCGCAGCGGCGTGCTGACTCGAAAGGCCTTCCAGTATCTTGCCCGGCAAAATGGGCAGGTCGCGCACACGCAAGCCAATGGCGTCGTAGACGGCTGCGGCCACTGCGGCATCCACGCCGGTCGCGCCGAGTTCTCCGATGCCGCGGGTACCGATCGCACTTGCATGCGGATCATACTCACTGACGAAGTGGATCTTGATATCGAGCGGAATGTCCGCATTCACCGGGACCGCCACGTTCGACAGATTCTTCGCGAGCCAGCCACCGGTATTTGGCTCCTGCACGCTTTCTTCCATCGTCGCCTTGCCCCAACCCCAGATGATCGCGCCCGTCATCTGGCTTCGCGCCGTTTTCGGATTGATAATCCGGCCCGCGGAATAGGCACCCACCGCCCGGCGCAAGCGCACGAGGCCAAGCTCGGGATCGACGCCTACTTCGACAAAGATCGCACCCCACGTCCGCATCGCGTATGGCGTACCGTCGCCGTCCGCGCTGAAGCCGGCGCCACCCGGAAGCGTGAACGCACCGTCCGCGACCATCTCCGGTAGATTGGCCCGCCGCAGGCTCGCGCGAACGTCTTTCCCGCCGAGCGCATCGAGCTTCGCGTTTATTTCCCGGCAAGCCAGTGCGATCGCGCTTCCCGTACTGCCCGTGGCGCTCGATCCATAGACGGGACTCGCCGGGTGAAGGTTGGTATCGCCCCACACAATCGACACGTTCTCCATCGGCAAGCCCAGCTCTTCGGCCGCGATCTGGCAAAAGACCGTCTGCGTGCCGGTGCCGATATCGTGCGTGTTCGCCTCGATCAGCGCCGTGCCGTCGGACCTCAGGCGCACGCGCGCCCCGCCGGGAAAGCGGAAATTGCCCATCGAGCTCGTCGCCATCCCATGTCCGATGCGCCACGCTCCGTCTCGTCGTGGCGTCTCGCCGCGCGTGCGCCAGCCATAAAGGCGCGCGCCTTCCTCATATGCGTCGCGAAGCTTTTTTGACGACCAAGGCTTGTTCGTATGCGGATCGACCTCGGCGTAGTTCGCCAGTCGTAGATCGAGCGGATCGATCTTCAGCGCCACGGCGAGTTCGTCCATCGCGCTTTCGAGCGCCCATAGCCCCGGACCTTCCACCGGCGCGCGCATTGGCGTGGGCACGTTGATGTTGCGCCGCTCCAGCCACTGCTTAGTGCGAATGGCGGGCGACGCATAAAGCGTCTTGCTTGCTTCGCTTGCGGGCTCCAGATGCGTGTCCGCAATCGCGCTCGAATTGACGATTTCGTGATCGATGGCGCTGAGCCGGCCGTCGGCCGTTGCCGCAAGCTTGATGTCCTGTTCCATCCACGGCTGATAGCCGACGCAGACGAACTGATCGTGACGCCGCAGATGAAGCTTCACGGGCCGCCCCGCGACGCGTGCCGCGGCGGCAGCAAGAATCTGATGCGGCCACACATATCCCTTCGAGCCGAACCCGCCGCCCGTGTGCGGTGCGATCACGTGAATGTCGTCCGGCCTCATGCCGAGTGCCGCGGCTATGACAAGCGGCACATTCTCGCTCGCCTGAACCGCATCCCACAGCGTGAGCTTGCCGTGCTCGAATCGCGCAACGGTGCCCGATGTCTCCATCGCATTGTGGTGACGCGCGGCTTGAATATACGTCGCCGCCACGCTTGCCTGTGTGGTTCCGAGAATCGCATCGACGTCGCCCATCTCCAGATCGTCGCCGAGCATGCGTGGCTCGGGCGGCGGCTCGCGCGTCGCGGCGCCGGGAAGGATGGGGTCGTCGCGCTCGCAACGCACAAGCACGGCATCGCGGCCGGCTTCCGCCGCCTCGATGGATTCCGCAAGCACGATTGCGACCGGCTCGCCTTCGTACCGGATCGCGTCGTTTTGCAACGGCAGTGCGAGCACCGCCGCAGGCGGCTGAACCGCACCGAATCGCGGCATATCGTGCGCGGTAAGCACCCGCACCACACCCGGTAAGGTAAGGGCCGCGGTGGCATCCACGTCGATCAGCCGGCCCGACGCGACGGGCGCGCCGACCAACGCTGCATGAAGCGTGCCGGGCGGCGTGTTGTCAGCCGCGAATTTCGCCTGTCCCGTGACCTTCGCCTGACCTTCCACGCGGGAGACCGCCGTGCCGATGCTCATGATCGCCCTGCTGCCGTCAGTAACGCACGCACCGCGGCAGTGCGCGCCATCGTCACCTTGTAACCATTGTGAGCGAGCGGCCGGGCGTCGCTCATTGCCGCGTAGACAATCGGCGTGACCACTTCCTTGGTCGGCGCCTGCCCGGCCAGCGACACCTCCGCGGCTGGAAGGCGCCACGGGCGTTGCGCCACCGAGCCAAGTGCAATGCGCGCCGACACAATGCGATCCCGATCGAGCTCCACGGATGCGGCTGCCGAGACCAGCGCATATTCGTAGCTCGCGCGCTCGCGGACTTTTACGTAGGCGGATCGTGCGTCCGCGCGGATGGGTATGTGAAAGGAGACGATCACTTCGTCGGCAGCCAGTCTCGTCTCGAGGCGGGCGGCATCGCCGCCCATGCCGGCCGCTTCCTGCTGCGTCAGGTGGAACTCCGTCATCTTGATCATTCGAACGCCGTTCGGCCCGATGACCTCAGCTGTCGCATCCAGACAAGCCAGTGCCACAGCCGGATCGGACGGTTGAATCGCGACGCATGCATCGGTCCAGCCAAAGATTGCATGCCGTTCGTTGATGCCATTGCGCGCGGGGCAGCCCGACCCGGGATTGCGCTTGTTGCAGCCCCATGGCAACGGCGCTTCCGAACGAAAATAAGCGCATCGCGTCTTTTGCATCACATTGCCGCCGAGCGTCGCGCGGTTGCGCACCTGCGCCGAGGCGGCGAGCAGACAGGCTTGAGCCAGCGCGCTCGCGTGGGCGCCGACAAGCGCGTCTTCACCGATCACGTTCAGGTCCGTCAGCGCGCCGATCACCAGATCGTCACGCTCGCGCACAATACGAACGAGACCTGTGAGTCCACCGACATCGATGACGCGATCGGGCGCTGCGATGCCGAGCCGCATCCAGTTGAGCAGCTCCGTACCGCCCGCGATGATCGCCACGTTGCCCGCCGCCAGCGACGCGACTACCTGCTGCGCGGTTGCGCCACGCGCGTATTCGAAGTTTTTCATCGTTCGTCTCCGGCCGCGCCGGCGGCATCGAGCACGGCCGCCGTGATCTGCGGATAGCAAGAGCAGCGGCACAGATTGCCGCTCATCCATTCGCGAACGCTCGCCTCATCGGTCGCGTGCCCTTCAGCGATGCAGGCGACCGCGGAGACGATTTGCCCGGGCGTGCAATAGCCGCACTGAAAGGCATCGTGCTCGATAAATGCCTGCTGTACCGGATGCAGCGTCCCGTCGGAGGCGGCCAGACCTTCGACAGTCGTGACCTCGCAGCCGTCACATTGCACGACGAGCGTCAGACAGCTGTTCATCCGCTTGCCGTCGACCAGCACGGTGCAGGTGCCGCATGCGCCTTCATTACAGCCCTTCTTGGCGCCGCTGAGACCCGACTCTTCGCGCAACCAGTCCAGCAGCGTGACGCGCGGGTTCACCGTTGCGGCCCGCGGCTGGCCGTTCACACGCATCGCCACCGTGACGCTGCTTGACCAATGCAGCCCGGCGTCTCCATTTGGACCTGATTGCTCCCCGAAAGTAGCGTCGTCCATTCCCAATTCCTTGCCGGTTTCAACAATCACTCTGCTTGTATATAGACCATATGGAGTCGATATCAAGGGACGATATCCCTCCTGCTTCCGCACCGTCTCCCAAGAATCGATCCGGCTGGCAGTGCAACGGCGAGCTGCTCGCATGCACTCGCTCGACACTTGCAAGCGGGCCAGGATTAGGTGAGCCGATTTCGACCTGATGCTGATTGAGGCCCCAGGTCCCAGGTCCTAGTGTTCCGTCCCAGAAATAACTTTGCATAGCCGAGCCACTTTCTGCAGAATTGAATCGGCAGTCGCGGTCCATACGAACGGCCGGCCGTGTTGGTTGTACTGCTCGATATACCGCTCAATGCCGGTAACGAGTTGGCGCACGTTCTTGAACGACCCTCGACGAATCGCCTGCTGCGTAATCAGGCCAAACCAGCGTTCAACCTGGTTCAGCCAGCTTGAGTAGGTCGGCGTGAAGTGCATGTGGTAGCGCGTATGCCTTGTCAGCCACGCCCTGACCTTCGGATGCTTGTGTGTCGCGTAGTTGTCGACGATCAGATGCACATCGAGATCGGCAGGCACCGCCTGGTCCACATGCTTGAGAAACGCCAGGAATTCCTGATGTCGGTGGCGCGGCTTACATTGCGCAATGACTTCACCCGTCGCCGAATTGAGCGCGGCGAACAGAGTAGTGGTGCCATGCCGGACGTAATCATGCGTCACTCCCTCGAGATAGCCCAGCCCCATCGGCAACATCGGCTGCGTACGCTCCAGCGCCTGGCACTGGCTCTTCTCATCGACGCACAGCACCAGGGCATTGGTCGGCGGGCTCAGGTACAGCCCGACAATATCGCGCACCTTCTCTATGAAGTAGGGATCGTTAGACAGCCTGAAGCTTTTTGAACGATGGGGCTGTACACCGAACAACGACAGATATCGGGCCACCGAACTCTTCGAAATCCCTGTCTGCGCAGCAGCGGACCGCACGCTCCAGTGCGTTGCACCGTCCGGCTTCTCATGCAGTATCCTCGCCAGCAGTTCCGCTACCGCTTCATCGTCATGCGTGCGAGGCCGGCCTGGACGGGCTTCATCATGCAGGCCGGCAAGCCCCTGCGCGACAAACCGCTTCTTCCAGTGCGTGATCGCCGGCGGCGTCACTTCGCACTGCGTTGCAATTTCCTGACTCGTATGACCGTCAGCGGCCATCAAGACAATCTTTGCCCGGCGGACCAGAGAGTGAGGCAGTGAACGCGAGCGGCTCATTGATAGCAATTGTTCTCGCTCCAGCTCGGATACGACAACCTCGATTCCTTTGCGTCCCATGAACGCCTCCTACACACCGTGACTCGATCATAGAAATAATCTGGATTTATGCAAAGTTATTTCTGGGACGGAACACTAGCGCGGGATTGGCAGGGCGGGTTCGCGCTTCGCGCGCCGCGGCGAGCCGGGTCGCTAACGTATCCGTAATCATATGAGGGGATCGGCTGATGTACATCGATGCGCATTTTCACGTCTGGGATATCTCCCGCGGTGACTACGCATGGCTCACCCCCGAGTTGACCGCGATCTATCGCGACTTCGGCGTGGACGATTGGCAGCGTGAGTTCGGGCCACTCGGCGTCGGGGCTGGCATCGTCGTGCAGGCCGTGCCAACCGAGGCCGAAACATCGTTTTTGCTTGAATGTGCGGCATCTCGTCCCGATCTCGTCCCGATCTCGTCGCCGGTGTCGTCGGCTGGGTCGACTTCGAGCAACCCGACGCTGCGGAGCGTATCGCCGGATTGGCCGGGCATCCGCGGCTAGTGGGGCTGCGCCCGATGCTGCAGGATCTGCCCGATGCTGCGTGGATCCGCAAGCCGTTCGCGGATAGGGCGCTGACGGCGATGGCGCAGGCCAGGTTGACTTTCGATGCGCTGATTACCGGCGATGCTTGACCTGATCGAGAGCCGCCCCGAGCTGACCGTGGTTATCGACCACGCCGCCAAGCCGGTCATCTCGTCCACACGCGACCGTGATGCATGGATCAATGGGCTCGCGGCATTGGCGACGCATGCGTCGGTCTACTGCAAGCTCTCGGGGCTATGGAACGAAGCGGCGCCGGGCACGCGTCTTTCTGAACTGGAACCTTGGGCGACGCAGGTGCTCGATGTGTTCGGCGTAGAGCGCACCATTTGGAGTAGCGACTGGCCCGTTGTGCGCTGCGCGGGTTCTGGCCGAGCGTGGTTCGGATTCTTACTCGACCTCATCGCATCACATGGCGAAGACGCGGTGCGTCAGGTGTTGGGCGCCAACGCGCGACGTGCCTACCGCTTGGCACCTGCACCCAATGCAATCGAAACCGATGTGAGTCCTTATCGACGAAAGCGACAAGAAACTCTTCGTAAGCGGTAATTCCTCCGCATCTGGCGAACCCAGCTGAGGAGGGTCAAGCTTGTGTCCGCAACAACAACTTGCGGACGCAAACATGACCCCAGACGATCTTGACTTCCTCCCTCTCAAAGTCACGCATATCGATGAAGGCGGCCGGCGCTGCTTTGATCCAGAGGACAAGCGCCGGCTGATCGAGGCATGCCAAAGGCCAGGAGTGTCGGTGTCCGGGCTGGCTCTCAAGGCTGGCGTGAACGCCAACCAGTTGCGAAAATGGGTCCAGCGCGAGCGCGGAGAGTGCCGCCGCACGGAGAAGCCCCTTGACGTTCACGTGCCGGCGTTCGTGCCGGTCGTAGAGCTCGCACCTCCCGGACCGGCGACGTCCGAAGCCTTGGCAGCCTCAACGCGACGCGAAGCAGTGAGGCCCTCGCACCGCCCGCCGTTGCCCTCACGCTTGGTGGCGCAGTTGCCTAACGGGGTGAGTCTTGAACTTGAATGTGGCCAACAGGATACGGCGCTGCTCACGGCGATGATCGACGCGTTGAGGAGTCGCTGATGCTGCGCTTCGCCGATGACCTGAGGGTCTACCTCTACCGCGAGCCGATCGACTTCCGTTGTGGCATCAATACCCTTGCCGCCCTGATTGAGGACTCGATGCAGATGGACCCTCTCGCCCGCGCCGTGTATGCGTTCCACAACCGCAAATGCGATCGCATCAAGCTCCTGCTGTACGATCGCACCGGATTCTGGCTGCTGCTGCGTCGGCTTGAGGAAGACCGTTTCGTCTGGCCGCGACGGCATGAGGAGGTGATCGAACTGACGACGCAGCAGCTTCACTGGCTGCTCGATGGCATCGACATCGACGCGCTTCGCCGTCATCCTGTGCGCCATTACCAGCACGCCAGCTAGCCCGGTGCGTTGCACGTAAACAACGGGAAGTGCGCCCTTAACGAATTGACGTAAACCTACGACGCGCCGCGCTTCGCTACCCTGGAGCGCATGAAGAATGCACTCGACCTCAAGCACGTACCCCGGGCCGTCGAGGGCTATATCCACGCGCTCGAAGCGCGTGTAGCCGACGACGCGAAACACATCGACGAACTGAACCAGCGCGTCGAGCAACTTGAAGAACAGGTCCGCCTGCTGCAGGCCGAGCATTACGCACCGAAAAGCGAAAAACGCAAGGATCGTGTGTTCGACGAAGCCGAGCAGATTGCACGGACCGAGCCCTGCGACGAGAACGATGAGGAAGTCCAGTCCGCGCTGCCCGACACCGGATTGCCATCGGCCAGCCAGCCTGAACGACGCAAGGCCGGACGCAAGCCGTTGCCGGCGTACCTGACGCGTGAACCAGTCGAATACGACCTGCCGGAGGACCAGCGAGGCTGCCCCTGTTGCGGCAATCCGATGCATCGCATCGGCGAGGACGTCAGCGAACAGTTGCACGTCGAGGTCAAGTGGACAGTCCGCAAAAACGTACGTTCCAAGTGGGCCTGCCGACACTGCGAGCGGCACGCCGAACATACTCCGGTCATGCTTGCGCCGATGCCGATTCAGCCGATCCCGGGTAGCCATGCGGACGCATCGGTGATCGCGACGGTCGCGATCGCGAAGTACGTCGACGGCATGCCGTTGTACCGGATGCAGGAGGCGCTCGCACGCTGGCAGATTCCGGTGAGTCGCGGCACGCTCGCCCATTGGGTCATTCGCCCCAGCGAACTGCACTACAGCCGCCTGTACGATGCGCTACATAAAAACGTTGCTGTCGCAGCCACTAATCCACGGCGATGAAACGACAGTTCAGGTACTCAAAGAGCCCGGCAGGTCCGCGTTGAGCAAGAGCTACATGTGGTGCTACCGCAGTGCCCAGGACTGCGCCGAGCCCGTGGTGTTATTCGAGTACCAGCCGGGGCGCGGCCAAGAGCATCCGAAGAAGTTTCTGGGCAACTACAGTGGCATGCTGATGAGCGACGGTTACAGTGCCTGGCGCACGCTTAAAAATGCAACGCACTTCGGATGCATGGCACACGCGCGCAGGCTGTTCGTCAAGGCGGACAAGGCGGCTACAAAAAAGACGGACTCTGGCAAGCAGAAGATGCCGAATGCTCGCGTGGCGAAGGCGCTTGAGTACTTCCAAACCCTATACCGCGTTGAGGCACTGGCCAAAGGCGATCTGCCCGCCGGCCAGACACGTGCGGACTATACATACGAATTGCGGCAAAAACACAGCGTGCCGCTGCTCGAGGCCTTCAAGGCGTGGCTCGATGAACTGGCGCCGAAGGTGACGCCGCAAAGCCTGCTCGGCAAGGCGATTGCCTATACGCGCAACCAGTGGGAATATCTCAGTCGCTACGTCACTGATGGTTGCGCCCCCATCGATAACAATGTGATCGAGCGCGACGTAAGGCCGTTTGCCACTTCGAGAAAATCGTGGCTGTTCAGTGACACGGTTGATGGCGCGAAGGCCAGCGCCACGATCTACAGCCTGGTGCTGACGTGCCGGGCTTGCGGCGTCGAGCCGTACGATTACCTGCTGCATGTACTCACGGAGCTGCCGCAGCGTGCGCCCGATGCAGACGTCACCGACCTGTTGCCGTTCAATTATGCGCGGCAACAGCAGGCCAAGGCAGAGACAGGCTGACGTACTGGCCACGCGCCCGTCATCGTGACTGCGCGCGCTTCCATCAACCAGTGATGCGGCTACGCTCGACCGTCACTTGCAAGTAATTCTCCATTCGGTGTGCTAAAGCTCGCGCTTACAACTCTTCACGCATCAGCCACGAATCAACGCTGACCTTCGCGTCGGCGTCGACCGTCTTGATCGCATGTTCACTAGTGACAATGTCGTCAGAGCGAATTTCACTTTCACCGAGAATTCGATTTTCATTTATCCAGTAGATAGCTGGAGCTGTTTGGAATCAGTGCGCCGTTACCCGCCGACTTGATGCACGCCCGTGCCGCGCCGCTGCCTGCCAGCGGGCCGCAAACCGCCAGCCTGTTCCAGGGCTGGCGTTACTCATCCCCACGGATCAGGGTTGGCGTTTGCCGCGGCCACCAGCGGGTTTGCCAGCCGGCTTACGTGAACCCGCAGCTGGCTTGCCGGCGGGTTTGCTGCGTGGCTTTTGCACGCTGAATGGGCTACCGCTGGACAAGCTTGTACCTTTACCCGCGGCCACAGCGCGCTGCGCCGCAGGCTTGCGTTTGTTTTCGCCACTTTGCGGGCGCGGCTTTTTGCTGAGCCCCTGCAGGGCGCCCGGCGCAGCTTGCGGCACTTTCGGCTTCTTAGGCTTTTTGGGTTTCTTGATGATCTGGCCCGTCGCGCTAGTTTGCGGCACGCGGTGTTCGGCTTCAAAACCCGGCTCTTCTTCACGGGGCAGCGTTTGCCGGATCAGCGCTTCAATCGCGGCCAGTTGCGGCGCTTCATCGGCACACACAAGGGACACCGCCACGCCGCTGGCGCCCGCGCGGCCGGTACGGCCAATACGGTGCACATAGTCTTGCGCCACGATCGGCAGATCAACGTTGATCACCAGCGGCAGACTGTCGATATCCAGCCCGCGCGCAGCCACATCGGTGGCTACCAGCATATGTACTTCGCCCGTCTTGAAGCGCTCCAGCGCACGCAGGCGCGCGGGTTGTGGCTTGTCGCCGTGGATGGTGTCGACCGCATAGCCCGCGTCATCCAGCATCGCCGCCAGGTAATCCGCGCCATTGCGGGTTTTGACGAACACCAGCGCGTGCTTCCAGTTGTACTCAGCCACAAGGTGCATGAAGAGGTCAGGCTTGTTCCTTTTATCCACCGGCACCACCCACTGCTTGATCTTGCTGGCCGCGGCATTGGGCGGGCTGACGCTGATATTGACCGGGCCGCGCAGAATGCCCGCCGCCATGGCGCGGATATCATCGGTAAACGTGGCAGAGAACAGTAGGGTCTGGCGCTGAGCGGGCAAGGCAGCAAAGACGGCGTTGAGTTCGCGCTCAAAGCCTAGATCCAGCATGCGGTCGGCTTCATCCAGCACCAGCGTTTGTACCTGATCAAACTGCACTGCGTTCTGGCGATTGAGATCCAGCAAACGGCCCGGCGTGGCAACGAGCACATCCACGCCTTTACGCAACGTCATCATCTGCGGGTTGATACTCACACCGCCGTAGGCGGCCAGAAATCGCAAGTCGAGCCCTTTGCCGTAATCGATAAAGCTTTGCAGCACTTGTTCGGCCAGTTCACGCGTGGGCACCAGCACCAGAACGCGGGCGCGGTTGCTGGACACCGCCGGGCCGTGTTGCACCAGCCGTTGCAACAGCGGCAGCGCAAAACCCGCCGTTTTGCCAGTGCCGGTCTGTGCCGCAGCCATGACGTCCTTGCCACTGAGCACAGCAGGAATCGCCTTGACCTGCACCGGCGTAGGTGTCTGGTAATTGAGGTCCTTCACATTACGCAGCAAGAGATCGGTCAGGCCAAGCGAGGCAAAAGACATGGGCGTATTCCGGGCTGAAACCGCAATTCTAGCGGTTAGAGTTGGGCGGCAATGGAGGAGTTAGACGCCCGAACGTTTCGTGGCCACCGTCGGTCGATGGATGGCGGTCGGAATCCAGCGTGTGACGAATAAGTCCTATCGATCCGACGCGGTCGCCCGAAACCGACCCTCAACTGCCCGTCGCGCGGTTGTGGACAGTGTCCGCTCTGTGGTAGGCAAGCGGCCGCTCGTACACGAGACGGGGCAAAAGTGTACTAATCGTTAGCTCAGGAAATTCAGCGCACGGCCGCGGCTTCCATGGCGACAAAGAAGAAAAGCCCCCAGGCAGGCAGAAGGCAGTCAACCGACGGCCTCCCGCTCGACCACACTGCCCGTCGCGCGCCGATCAGCCAGCCAATGCGACAGACGGTCAAACCACAGGTGCACGACCGGCGTCGTGAACAACGTCAGCATTTGCGAAACAATCAGTCCGCCGACAATCGCTATGCCGAGCGGCACGCGCAACTCCGCACCGGCGCCATGGCCGAGCGCGAGCGGCAGCGCGCCGAACAGCGCGGCGAGCGTCGTCATCATGATCGGACGGAAGCGCAGCACACAGGCCTGCCGGATCGCCTCGCGCGGCGACATGCCTTGTTCGCGCTCGGCCACCAGTGCGAAGTCGATCATCATGATCGCGTTCTTCTTCACGATACCGATCAGCAGGATGATGCCGATCATCCCCATGATCGACAGATCCTGCCCACATAGCATCAACGCGAGCAAGGCGCCCACGCCCGCCGAGGGCAGCGTCGAAATGATGGTGAGCGGATGAATCGCGCTTTCGTACAGGATGCCGAGAATCAGATAGACCACCACGAGCGCCGCGGCGATCAGATACGGTTCGCTGGCGAGCGACGCCTGGAACGCCTGCGCTGTGCCCTGGAAGGAGCCCGTCAGGCTATCGGGCTTGCCTGCCGCGACTTCGGCCTGGTGGATCGCCGTGACCGCATTGCCAAGCGACTGACCCGGCGCCAGATTGAACGAGATCGTCACGGCCGGGAACAAGCCCTGGTGATTCACCGAAATTGGCGACACGTTGTTCTCGATCCTGGCGAGCGTGTCGAGCGGCACCAGTTCGTTCGTGAGCGGCGAACGCACGTAGAGATGCGCCAGTGCATCCGTCGTCAATTGAAAGCGCGGGTCCACTTCTTCGACGACGTGGTACTGATTCAACTGCGTGAACAGCGTCGCAATCTGCCGCTGGCCGAATGCATCGTAAAGCGTGTCGTCGATGGCTTGCGCGGTGATGCCGAAGCGCGAAGCGGTGCTGCGATCGATCACGAGTGTTGCGCTGGTAGCGGCGGCCTGCTGGTCGGACGTGACGTCGGCCAGTTGCGGCAGCTTCGACAGGCGATCGGTCAGGACGCCCGCCCAGTGATTCAACTCATTGATATCGGGGTCCTGCAACGTGTACTGATACTGCGCAGCGCTGATACGGCCGCCCACCTGAATATCCTGACGAACCTGCATCGACAGCGAAATGCCCATCACCTTTGCCAGCTGCGGCTTCAAACGGTTGAGCACCTGCGGGGCACTGTCCTTGCGCTGGCCGAATGCCTTCAGGTTGATCATGACGCGCCCCTGGCTCACGGTCGGGTTAGGACCCATCCAGTAGTAAACGTTGTCGACGGCGGGGTCGGCCTCGATGATATGGCCCACCTGCTGCATCTTCTGCGACATCGAGCGGGGCGAGATATCCGGCGCGGCCTGCGCGACGCCCATGATCAGACCGGAGTCCTCCTGCGGGAAAAATCCCTTGGGGATCGCGACGAATAACGCGCCGGTCGCGACAATCGTCGCCACCGTGACAGCCAGCATCAGCTTCTGGCGGTCCAGCACCCAGTCGAGGCCACGTTCGTAGCGCCGCTCTACTGCGCTAAAGACGGCTTCGAGCCATGCTTCGAGCCTGCGCGTCCGGCCGCCGCCATCCGGCTCGGGCAAACGGATCAGCCAGCCGCACAGCATCGGCGTGACGGTCAGCGATACCAGCGCCGACATCACTATCGCGGCGCTCACCGTCACTGCGAATTCGCGGAACAGCCGGCCGACGATGCCGCCCATCAACAGGATCGGGATGAACACGGCGATCAGCGAGATGGTCATCGAAATGATCGTGAAGCGCACTTCCATCGCGCCAAGCAAGGCGGCCTTCATTCTCGGCACGCCCTCTTCGATATGCCGCATGACGTTTTCGATCACCACGATCGCATCGTCCACCACGAAGCCTACCGCGATGGTCAAGCCCATCAGCGACAGATTGTCGAGGCTATAGCCGAGCAGATACATGACACCGAACGTGGCGATCAACGACAGCGGAATCGTCAGGCTCGGAATGATGGTCGCCCATACGTTGCGCAGGAACGAGAAGATCACCATGACGACGAGCGCGATCGTCAGCATCAGCGTGAACTGCACGTCGTGCACCGACGCGTTGATGGTTTGCGTGCGATCGCCCACCACATGCAGATGCGCGGCCGCGGGCAGCATCGCTTCGAGCGCGGGCAGCTTCGCCGTGATGTTGGCGATCGTCTGCACGACGTTGTAGCCCGGCTGCTTGTGAATGTCGAGGATGATCGCGCGTTCGTGCTGAAGCCATGCGGCCTGCTGGTTGTCCTCGGCGGCGTTCAGCACGGTGCCAAGATCGGACACGCGAATCGGCGCGCCGTTCTTGTATGCCACCACCAGATCGCGATACTGCGAGGCGGTCGTGATCTGGTCGGTCGCGTTGAAGATCACCGAGCGATCCGGGCCGTTCAGGCTACCCTTCGGTGCATTGACCGTCTGCACGCCGACGATCGAGCGCACATCTTCCAGCGTCAGGCCGCGTGCGGTGAGCTTGTCCGGATCGAGCTGGATGCGCACTGCGGGCCGCTGCTGGCCGTGGAAATCAACCAGACCGACGCCGGGCATCTGCGAGATCTGTTGCGCCAGATAGTCTTCGGCGTAGCTGTCGAGTTGCGTGAGCGTGAGCGATGGCGACGTCAGCGCCAGTGACAGCAACGTGAAGTCGGCCGGGTTGACCTTCTGATAGGTCGGCGGGTTCGGCAGGTTCTTCGGCAACGTGCCGCCGGCTGCGTTGATCGCCGTCTGCACATCCTGCGCCGCGCCATTGATGTCGCGCGAGAGATCGAATTGCACGGCAATGCTGGTGTTGCCGAGCGAGCTCGACGACGTCATCTGTGTCACGCCCGCAATCAGCGAAAGTTGCCGCTCCAGTGGTGTCGCCACCGAGGTCGCCATGGTTTCCGCGCTCGCGCCGGGCAACTTGGCGACGACCTGAATGGTCGGAAAATCGACCTGCGGCAGCGGCGCGACCGGCAGCAGAAAATACGCCACCGCGCCGACCAGCAGCACCGCGATCGCCAGAAAACTTGTCGCGATGCGCCGCTTGATGAACAGTTCCATGAGGCTCATGACGGATTATCCTGATCAGTCTGGCTGCCCGCCGAGTTTGCGTTGGCCGGCGCCTTGGCAACCGCCGCCACCGTGGTCGCCGCCACCGGCACGCCCGGGTTCAAGCGGCTTTGGCCGTCGAACACGACGAGATCCGCGGGCGCGATGCCGCTGCGTATCTCCGTCATGCCATCAACGGTGACCCCGGTTTGCACCGGGCGCATCTGCGCGGTGCCGTTCGCGGCGATCACATAGAGCTGCGTGCCGTTCTGCGAGTTCACCACCGCGCGGCTCGGCACCGCGAGCCGCTGCGTATCGGTGCGCACCAGCACGCGCGCATTCACCAGTTCGCCGGGCCACAGCTTGCGGTCCTGGTTGGTGAACGAAGCCTTGAGCCTGATCTGGCCGGTCGTAGGATCGACCGCGCTGTCGATGAACACCAGCGTGCCGTCGGCGAGCGGCGTGCTGCCGGAACGCGAGGTCACGTTCACCGCGAGCGGCGCTTTCGCCTGATTCGCGAGCAGTTCAGGCAGCACGTCCTGCGGCACGGAGAACAGCACCGTGATCGGCTCCATCTGCGTGACGGTGACGATACCGGTCGTGTCAGTCGGATGAACGATCGCGCCGATATCGGCCTCGCGTGCGCCGACGCGTCCGGTGAACGGCGCGGCGAGCGTGGTGAAGCCCAGTTGCAGCCGGTCGCTCTGCACCAGCGCGGCGTCCGCTGCGACCGTCGCGGCGAGGGCCTCGACTTGCGCCTTCGCGGTGTCCACCGCCTGAGTCGTCGCCGCGCCGATGCCGACCAGTTTCGAGTAGCGTGCGAGGTCGAGGCGCGCGTTATCGAGCGATGCCTGGTCTTTGCGCTGCGCCGCTTGCGCTTGATGCAACTGGGCGGTGAGCGGTCCCTGATCGAGTTGCGCGAGCAACTGGCCGGCTTTGACGTCCTGTCCTTCGGTGAAGGCGACGTGCTGCAACTGGCCGTCGACACGTACTTTGACGTCCACGGTATTGAGCGCGAGCACCGTGCCCACCGCGGCGACGCGAATCGGGAAGTCGCGGCTCACCGGATGGCCGGCATTGACCGGCACGGCGGCGGCCGGCTTGGCAGCCCGATGCTTCGGCCAGCTCGACGCCCCGAGAATCACGATAAGGATGACGAACGCTGCGGCGAGAAGGACGCGCCGGCGCGCACGCGGCGCTTCATGGTTCGGAAGATCTGCGGATTTCATGAGCTGGAAGCCATAGAAGGGGGGGCGCTGCTGCTGTCGCTATCGTTGGTCACGCCGAAACCGCCGCCGAACGCGCGAAACAGGCTCACGGACGCCTGCAGGCGCGCGAGCCGCGCCTGCACCAGCGTGTCTTCGGACTGATACAGCGTGCGTTGCGTATCGAGCACGGTCAGAAAGTCGACGGTGCCGAGCTTGTACTGGGCTTGCGCGAGCGTGGCGGCTTTGCGGGCGGCGTCGGCGGCGTTCTGGTCGGCGGCTTCCGCGAGCTGCTGCTGTTGCGCCGCCGTGAGCGAGTCCTCCACGTCCTGCAGCGCGGTTATGACGGCTTGCCGGTAATCCGCGACGCCCTTCGCTTCGGCCGCCTGGCTCGCGTGCAACTGGCCACGCAGCGCGCCGCCGTCGAGGATTGGCGCCGCCAGCGAGGTGGCGAGACTGGCGAACGGGCTCGACAGGAAATGCGACAGCGACTTGCTGCTCAGCCCGCCGTCCGCGGTCAGCACGATGTTCGGCAGAAAGGCCGCGCGCGCCGCGCCGACACTCTGATTCGCCGACTGCAACTGCGCCTCCTTCGAACGGATGTCGGGGCGCGTTTCCAGCAGGCTCGCGGGCAGATTGGGGCGCGGTTGGGGAATCGGGATGTCGGCGAGCGCGGCATCGCTGACCGTGAATTGTTCGGGCGTGGTGCCGGCCAGCACCGCGAGCGCATGGATGTCGGTATCGAGCTGCTGTTGCAGCGCCGGCACGGCGGCCTGGAAGGTGGCGAGCGCGTTGCGCTGCTGCTGCACCTGCAATTCGGTCGCGACGCCCGCCTGCTGTTGCGCGAGCAGCAGTTGCAGAACGCGCGCGGCATCGTCGGAAATGGAACGCGCAATCGCGAGCCGGCGGCGCAGGCTCTGCACCTGAAAATACGTGTCGGTGACCGATGCGGTCAGCGTCAGCGCCACCGTGTCGCGATCGAAGCCGGAGGCGCGCGCGAGCAGGTCGGCGGCGCTGGCGTTGGCGGCGTTGAAGCCCCAGAAGTCCACCTCGTAACTGGCTTCAGCGAACAGGCTCTGGGTCTTCGTGGTCGAGCCACGTCCCTGATGGCTGCGATCGAAGCTGGCGCCGAGCGATAGCGACGGATACTGCGGCGCACCGGCTCGCTCGGCGTTGCCGCGCGCCTGTTCGACGCTCGCAATCGCGGACGCTAGCGTGAAGTTGTTGCGCAGGCTGCGATCGATCAGCGCGTCGAGCGCGGGGTCGTGATACTCGCGCCACCAGCCGCTTCTGACTGGCACGGTAGCGGCGAGCGACCCACCGGCCGCCCCGTCGAAGGATTGCGCCAGCGGCGCGCCCGGCCGTTGATAGACAGGCACAAGCGAGCAGCCGGCGAGCGCCGCGAGGCCGAGCGCATATAAGGCGGCGCGCACGCAGGAAAGGACGGGAGGACTCACGGTGCGCGACGTCTGCGCGGAACGGGACAGCCCTGACATGGGAGAACCCTAACGAGGAAATGTCGCCAGATTAGCCAGCGGGTCCTGTCGGCGCTTTCGCCCATTGATTAAAAAAATTTAATGCGGCGCAACATGCCAGAGCGGCGGGCTCCAGCCGGGGCTTGCAAGGCTTGCAGCGCGTGTCAGGGCGCCGGGTTCAGCACGTATCCGGCGCCGACCACCGTATGAATCAGCGCCGCGGGATAATCACGATCGACCTTCGCCCGCAGCCGATGCATGTGCATATCGATGATGTTGCCGCGCGGCTCGAAATCGTAGTGCCATGCCGCTTCAAGCAGCATGCTGCGCGTGACGACCTGCCCCGCGCGGCGCGCGAGACATTCGAGCAACAGGAATTCGCGATGCTGCAAGCGCAGATCGCGCCCGCCGCGGCTTGCAGTGCGCGCCCGCGTATCGAGCACCAGGTCCGCGCATTCGAGCCGCTCGCTCATCCTGCTGCGATCGGCGCGCCGCGCGAGCGCCTCGATTCTTGCCAGCGCTTCGACGAAGGCATATGGCTTCACGAGATAGTCGTCGCAACCTGCGCGAATCGCCTCCACGCGTTCGTTCAGGCCGCCGACCGCCGACAGCATCAGCACCGGCGTCGTATCCCCGCCGGCGCGCAACTGCTGGACGAGAGCCAGGCCGTCGAGCGCCGGCAAGCGCCGATCAGTCACAATCACGTCGTAGATGCCCTCACGCGCATAGGCGAGCCCGGTCGCGCCGTCGGCCACCGTGTCGGCAATCAGACCGCTCTCGCTCAGGCCACGCGCCAGGAACTGGCTGGCGCGCATATCGTCTTCGATCAGCAGGATTCGCATGCGCTGGGGCTTACATTAAAATTTTTTCACGTTGGCGCGAAACGCCTGTGCAGCTCCGCGCGGCATACTGCGGAGATCTTAGGTACGAGCGTAGTGTAAATCGGCCGGCTAGCGCAGGTTCGACGCTCGCTCATTTCTGGAAAAAGGCATGTCGAACGTATTGGTCGTCGAGGACGACGAGCAGACTCTCGCAGAGATCGTTGAAGCGCTCACCGATCACGGCTGCAAGGTCGAAACCGCGAGCACCGGCCGCGACGGTTTGATGCTCGCGGTCGCCAACAGTTATGACGCTATCGTGCTCGATCGTATGTTGCCGGGCGGCCTCGAAGGGCTCGGCATGCTGTCGGCGTTGCGCAGCGCCGGCGTGCCCACGCCGGTGCTGATCCTGAGCGCGCTGTCCGCGGTCGACGAACGTGTGCGCGGTTTGCGCGCCGGCGGCGACGACTATCTGACCAAGCCGTTCGAGTTCATCGAACTGACCGCGCGGCTCGATGCGTTGATGCGCCGGCGCGAGGCGGCGCCCGCTGTGCAGGAGTACCAGGTCGGCCCGTTACGTCTGGACCCGCTCAAACGCGAAGTGACCTGCGCCGGCCGCGCGGTACTGCTGCTGCCGCGCGAGTACCGGCTGCTCGAATACCTGATGCAGCACCAAGGCCAGGTGGTGAGCCGGACCATGCTGTTCGAAGCGGTATGGGACTACCGGCTCGACGAGCGGACCAACGTGATCGACGTGCACATCAGCCGTCTCAGGAAGAAGCTCGACCCGGACGGGACAGCTCCGATGATCGATACCGTGCGCGGTTCGGGGTATATGCTACATGCGCCTGACTGAACTGCACCGCACCACCGGCTTTCGCCTCGCCACGCTGTTCCTGGTGCTGTTCGGCGTGATCGCGATGCTGCTGTTCGGTTACCTGTACCGCGAGATCACCGGCTTCGAACAGGAGCGCATCGACGACTGGCTGCTTCGCGAGCACGCAGAGTTGAAACGCGAAGCGCCGGATGAACTGGTCGCGCGATTCGAACATCAGAACCAGATCGATCCGCGCCGCCAGCGCCCGTTCGGCCTGTTCGAAGCCAGCGGCAAACATCTTGCTGGCGGCTATGCGGGCGATCTGCCGGCCATCTCCGTCTTTGGCCAGCCGTTTTCGATGCGTCTCGCAAATCTGCCGGGCCACCCGCCTGGCCGATGCATCGCCGCGCACGTGCCCGATAACCGCATCGCTTTGCAATGCCAGAACACCCTCGAGCTCGACCACTTCGACGACGAACTGCTGCATGCGCTGCTCTCCACTGCGATGATCACGCTCGTGATCGGCCTGATCGGGGCGACCCTGATTGGCGTTTCGGCGATGCGGCGGCTCGATGCGGTGACCGCGTCGATCGAGGAAATCGTCGCCGGCAATCTCGGCAGGCGCTTGCCGGTGCATGCGAAACGCGACGACATAGACCGGCTGGTGGTCGTCGTGAACGGCATGCTCGACGAAATCGAACGCCTGATGAACGAGGTCAAAGGTGTGTGCGATGCGATTGCGCACGATCTACGCACGCCGCTCACGCGGGTGCTCGGCGGACTCGAACGTGCGCAACGCCGCGCCAGAACCGAAGCAGAGTATCGCGCGGCCATTGATGAAACCATCGTGGAAACCAGCGGCCTGCTACGCACTTTCAACGCCCTGCTGCGCATTTCGGAAATCGAAAGCGGCGTGCGCCGCGCCGGCTTCACCAGCGTCGATCTGGCCGCCGTCGCCGACGACGTGTTCGAGTTCTACGAGCCGACCGCCGAAGACAAGCAGATTGCCTTCGAACTGCAGCGCACCGTTTCCGGGCCGCTGGAGATCCAGGGCGATCCGAATCTGCTATTCGAGGCACTGGCGAATCTGGTGGAAAACGCCATCAAGTTCGCACCGCATGGCGGAGCTGTGCACATCACGCTGTGGCACGACGGACGAGGGGTCGGCGTGACGGTACGCGACGATGGACCGGGCATCGCACCGACTGAGCGCGATGCCGTCCTGCGCCGTTTCTATCGTGGAGAGGCGAGCCGTCATACGCCCGGCAGCGGCCTGGGGCTCAGTCTTGCCACCGCCGTGGCCGGCATGCACGGCATGACGCTGGCGTTCCACGACGCGAACCTCGGTTGCGAGATCAGCCTGTTCAAACCCGCGCAACATACCCAACGTCATCTTGCGGATAGCCGATGATCGATAACTGCCGATGCATTGACCACGCTCTTTGAGGTGCTCGGAGGGCCTCAGCTTCTGCTCCGCGTACTGTTCCATGTCAGACAGAGTCCTGCGCGAAAAAAGCGCTCAGATTGGCGCTCCACGCACACGTCATCAACGTTAGGGCGCGCAATCTGGAATTCGGCGGGAGTTGCGCTGCGCGAAAGGATTGCTACCCTTTGTCAGATGCGGCGATGACGGGTACTAACGTATAAATCGGTCGGCTTCGACGTACGGCAGCAGAGCAAGCGATTTGTGGCGATTACATACAATGTGAATGACGATAGCCGATCCTCGCTGCCAGAACGCCGCCAATGCGACGCGGCGGCCTGTTCCTTCAAGTGTAGAGCGCGTGGCGTATTCAGGCTGCCTTGGTGGCCGCCTCTTTGGCGAGAAGGCGTTGCGCCTGTCCATCGCCTTTTCCTGCTTCCTGTGCAGTTTGAACCGAGGTCTCGCTTGCTTCTGCAAGCATGGCGCGGGCAGCGTTGCTGATATTGACGGTGTACGACGACGTAGACTTGCTGCCGCTAGCTCCTGTCGTGGACGAAGTGCTAGTGCTTGAGGTCGGCGCCGTCGACGCTGAACCCGAAGTCGAAGTCGAAGTCGAAGCAAGAGAGGAGTCTGTTGTCTGCACGGTGCTTTGACTGATTGCCTGAATGGACATCTAAATCTCCCGATAGAGAAAACGTGAGTACTGCGTGCTGTCTAACGGCCTCGATTCGACGCGCTTGAGAAGTATATTTTTTCCGTTTTCCGAAGTTCTTAAGTATCGGCGCGATCAAATTTGAAGTGCAACACCTTGCTCGTGTAAGGTGTGCCAATGCAAAAAAGAAGTTACCAACAACTGCAGCCTGAAGAACGCATGACGATTGCAAGCATGAAGCAGCAGGGTTCGAGCGTTCAGGTCATCGCCCGAACACTCGGGCGCGCGGCGTCAACCGTGAGCCGCGAGCTGACCAGGAACACGTGTTCTGCCGTGGGCTATGCGTCTGCACCAGCGCAGGCGCTCAGCACGAGCCGACGCGAGGCTGCGCGCCCGTGTCCCAAGCTGCACCCTCAAAGCGTGTCGTGGCGCGTGGTACTCACCCTGCTGGAATGGAAGTGGTCGCCCCAGCAGATCTCAGGTACCCTCAAGCGCATGTGGCCCAACGATCCGACCCAGCATGTCTCGCACGAGACCATCTACACCGCCATCTATGCCCAGCCACGCGGCGAGCTGCGCCGCCAGCTTATCGCCTGTCTGCGCCACGGCCACAGCACGCGTATGTCACGCAAGCGGGGCACTGACCGGCGCGGCCAGATCCCCGACATGGTGAGCATCCATGTGCGCCCGCCTGAGGTCGATGACCGGGTGATGCCAGGCCATTGGGAAGGCGACTTTATCAAGGGTGCCGGCAACCAGTCTTCCGTCGGCGTGCTGGTTGAGCGCACCAGTCGCCTGGTGCTGCTGGCGAAGATGGACGACGCCACCGCCGCCTCGGCCCTGGCCGGCTTCACTGCGAAGCTGAATTCGATCGCTGCGCCCCTGCGCCAGAGCTTCACTTACGACCAGGGCAAGGAAATGACCCGCCATCAGGAGCTCAGCGCCGCCACCGGCGTGCGCGTGTACTTCTGCGATCCGCACAGCCCCTGGCAACGCGGCACCTGTGAGAACACCAACGGGCTGCTGCGTCAGTACTTGCCAAAAGGCACCGACCTCTCGATCTACAGCCAGGACGAACTCGATGCCATCGCCGACAGCCTCAACAGCCGACCGCGTGCTACGCATGCATTTCATTCGCCATTCGAGGTGTTCGAACGTATGCTCGCAACCGCTTCCATAACTTCAGCTTCCGTTCATTAACCCGCTGTTGCGCTTCACCTTTGAAACCGCCCTTGAAAGCGAGTCATGTTCTTCTCCAGGGAGGCCGGTGGGTTACCGTGAATCCATCATGCGCTAAAGCGGTTGAATTGCCGTTCAAGATCTGCGATGCAGTCATTCGATTTCTTCGAGCGTGTCTTCCTTAAGCGAGCGGGCGACACGCGCAGTTACAGTACGCGACCAGATCGCCCAGCGTGGGGATGCCAGCGTTCCGCAGACGCTGCGAGACCATCGGCCGCAACCGCATGCCGACGGCGTGCTTGGCCGCTGGTGTAGCCGCGGCCAGTTCGGCGGCCTGCTCGATCATTTTCAGCGTTACGGCCGTCAGCCTTGACCTGCCGTGCGTGCGGGTCGAGGCACGTAGATGCTCGGCCAGGCGCCGAACCAGATACCTGGCGACGCACGTAATCAGGCCACGACGATATGGAGTTTGACAAAAGTACAACCCAACCCGATTCGCGGAGACATCTTGCGGCAAATGAGCCAAACACACAACCTGTTATGGGCCGACTACGTGCTTACATCGCTGACCAAGGAAATTGCGGCACATGGAATCGAACGCGCAGCCGTCACTAGCGACAATCGATTTGCGTTTAGTAGGAGACAGCGTGCAAAACACCAAAGTGAATGTCGGCATGAGCGGTCGCCACTGGCAAAGCAGCAAAGACGCTTCATTGTCAGCAATCCAGATTGTGAGGTTGAAGGGCCGAAGTTGGCCGACCTCTGCCTGACAGCGATCGGCTGCACGACTTTTGTCGTTCGTCGTGGTTGAAGAGGGAGGTCTTCAGCGCAGGTTGAAACCCGCCGCGAGTAACCGTCTTCGCTGGCTACGTGTTGCCAGACCACCGGCCGCGCGTCGCAATCAAGGCATCGCCGGAGCACAACCGGCACCGGTGAGCGCGAACGTTCGATATCGCACGGATTGTTCGAAAACTAAGGAGGACACTGGAATGGTGGCCGTTTTGAAGCGGCGATGCAAGCCAACGAACCAGTGCATTAACTGTCTGCACGAAGGACCCGATCAACAATACACCGCAGGTCGCTCGGCTGCGCGAGGTAGAAACCAAAGGCGAACGATCCCATGCCCAAGATCTTTTTCGAGTCGCCTGGTAAAGCCCCTGTGTTGACTACTTCTCTTGACGACGAATACACGATCACGGTCACGCGCCCGGAGGACTGTGCGTGTGTGTGGATGACGAAGCACGAACTCGTCGGGCCATGTGCCTGCGTGAGAGACCGCGAATACGTCGCAAGGCTAAAGTTCCTGCGCAGCAACGACTCGAAGCCCGCGGGCAGATGCGATTGGTGGAATGACTATCGCTCCCATTCGCCGGAGTCTTCTCGAATCGAAGCCTGCGCTATAGACGCAACTCAGCTATATCTGACTGTGCGAGAGCAGCCGCGGCCGGGTCGAGCCACTTTCTCTTCCACCGCGATGCAGTAACGTCGATCTCTTCGAGCATGAGACATCTGAAGCAATAAACCGGACAACACGGGTCGACAATCCAATCAGGCGGCGTCTGGATGGCTTCCAATCTCCTGTCGCCGAGACGAGGTTCTTTTGAAGGCAGATCTAACAGAGATGAACGTAGCATCGGAAACCGGATCCATCCCGCTTTGCCGAGGTTCGGCAAATCCAGCCCCGAGCTTGTTTCCGATAGCATGCCTACGCTCACCTGATAAGGCGCCACGACACGCCCAACCAACGCCAAACGCTTCTTCGAAGAAAGGCCGCTGCGCTGTCGGCCAAAGTTTGCGAGTCGGAAGCATGTTGGCGGGCGACACGCTTGAGATGTGAGGTATCGATGAACTCGTCATCGTTCCCAATCCAGCATTTGGTTGCGTCGATCAGAATCGTTGACTTGGCGCCCGTCAAAGCACCGCTCACCTCAAGAACATCCGCACGATCCAACGTCGCGCGAGATGTGATGGTTTTTGGCTTTGACGACGGCAGGTTTCAGAGCGCGACACAACCCGTGCCTGCTCCCGCTGCTCAACCTTATAACTAAAAAGTTTGGAGGAATTGCAGAATGGACCTTTTTGATACAGCAATCCAGACTTTCCTGACGCACATTGCTTTGAGTTACGCCATGTTGAACCACGCGATAAGAGTCATCGCGGACCTATACACATTCAAAGGTTTGGTGCTCATGCCCGTATTGTGGTGGATATGGTTCAAGCCGAGCCAGCGTGGCGAATGGGAGCGTGAAATGGTCGTCGCGACGATCGCGAGCGGCCTTCTTGCGCTCGCAATATTCAGGATTGTTGCCCATTATTTGCCATTCCGTATGCGGCCTCTCTTTAATCCTGAGCTGCACTTGAATTTTCCATCGGGTGGTCTGGAAGCGGCCGTGCTGCCAGCGTGGAGCTCCTTTCCGAGTGACCACGCTATGCTGTGGATTTCGGTTGCAACTGGCATCTGTATGGTTTCGCGCGGCGTCGGCATGCTCGCACTTTTATACACCGCGATCTTCATATGTCTGCCGCGCGTTTATCTCGGCTGGCACTATCCGACCGACATACTCGCGGGGGCGGCGATTGGAGCGACCATCACCTGGATAATGACTCGGGACGCCGTGAGAACGCGTTTTTCAGTGCCGATTCTGGGCTGGATGCACAGATTTCCCGGGCCCTTTTATACCCTGTTGTTTGCTTTGTGTTTTGAACTGGTGACCCAGTTCAACGAGTTACTAGTTCTGGGGCGGTCGGTATTACAAGGCCTATGATTATGCGGGAAAGCGCGCGCGCCGCGCTGAGACCGATCTCTGTCAGGTCTGTTGCAGTAGGTGAGGTTGTGATACACCCGTTGCGCCAAACTCCGGGGCCTGACAGTTCACAATGGCACGTTGAATTCGAATGCGTTGCATGTGAATGTTATTCCCGGGTACAGCGCCAGCGTCCGGATGCGACGCGACGCCGGCGCTCGCTGCAGCGATCACCCCATGCGCGCGGCGTCGATGACCGCGTCGGCGAACGCTTTCGGCGCTTCCTGGGGCAGGTTGTGCCCGATACCGTCGGCGATGTTCCGGTGTACATACTTGCCCGTGAACTTCTTCGCGTAGGCAGCCGGCTCGGGATGCGGCGCGCCGTTGGCATCGCCTTCGAGCGTGATGGTCGGCACCGCGATGGTCGGCGCGCTCCGTGGCGAAATAGAACTGATACCACCATGCAAGCTCTGCCTTCGGTGGAAGCGGCACGCTGCCGGCGGCCTGGTTGCCGATCAGATAGCCGCTCACCGAGACCATCGCCTTGCACCGTTCCGGCCAAACCGCGGCGATGATGTTGGCGGTGCGCGCGCCCCAGTCGAACCCACCGAACACGGCCTTTTCGATCTTCAGCGCGTCCATCAGCGTGACGATGTCAGCCGCGAGGACGGCTTGCTGCCCGTTACGCGGAGTATCGGCGGACAGGAAGCGCGTCGGGCCGTAGCCGCGCAGATACGGCACGATCACGCGATAACCCGCGGCGGCGAGCAATGGCGTGACTTCGGCGAAGCTGTAGATGTCATAGGGCCATCCAACAGGATCACGACCGGGCCGTTGCTCGGTCCCGCTTCCACATAGCCGACGCTGAGTGCACCGACGTTGACCTGGCGAATAGCGTCGAATGATGCGACGCGCGCAGGGATCCTGGTGTTGATGTGGTTGGTGTTTCCGGCCGATTGCGCGTTGGCAAATTCGCTGAGGCCGAGTTCCAGCAGGCCAATGCCTGCGATAGTCGTCTGCAGCGGGCGGCGACGGCGAAGATTCATTTCGTCCGGCATGGCTTTATCTGCTTTGAGATTGTATCGATCGGTATTCGCTGCGCGGCGGGTAGCATGGGTGACTCTTTGTCGATTCGAGTCATGATGAAGTCCTCGCCGCGGTGGCATCAGTGATGCGAGTAGGTGGAAAAAGGATCGCGGCCCGCGAGCCGTGTACCCGACTGCGATGTCGTATCGGGCATGCCGCCGAACGCCCGCGTGCCGTGATCGGCGCTGGCCTGATCGATGGCGATGGTCTCGCTATTCAGACCGCGTTGCTACGCAGGCGCGCCTGCGATCGGGTCGTAGTGCGGGGCCGGACCGAAGCCGCTGCTGGCGAAGGCGGGGCCCGTAGCAGCTGCACTGGCTGCGATGAGGAGGGCGGCGATGAACTGCTTGTTCATGATGGAACCTCGGATAAATATGTCAATGAGCAGGTTTCAGCTTCCGCGATAGAGCGTGCGGAGACTGGCGAGCTGGCCGTCCTGCTGCGCCCGCACCAATTCGTGGCGCGCGTCGGCACGCGTCTTCGGCGACGCGCCGACGTGGTTCGAACCGGATTGCTCCGTCTGCGCGACAGTGGGGGGCGTGGCGCTCTCGGTGGCCAGAGCCGCGCCCGAAGCGGTGAATGCGGCAAAAGTCAAAGCGATGATCGAAGTTTTCATGCTGTTCTCCTTGAAACGATGAAGGGCTGGTAAACGCCCGGGACACATTGGACTCGTGGCAGCTCATCGCAATACCGGGCGCTTTATGTCAGGAACGCGTTGAAATGTGGACCCTTGAAGTCGGCTGCTGCCGCGCATTCGTGCGACAACAGCCGGCGGGACCTCATAGCTGTTTGCGCAGCGGCCTGAACGCCGCGCGGAGCTCCTCGGCGTAGAGCTGCGGTTGTTCCCATGCTGCAAAGTGGCCGCCTTTGTTGACTTCGTGGAAATAGGTGAGCTTGGGATAACTGCGCTCGGTCCAGCTGCGCGGCGCCCGATAGATCTCGCCGGGAAAGACCGTCACGGCAACGGGGACCGAAATCTCGGCTGTCTTCTGCTCCACAGCATTGAAGTTGTTGTTGTTGTTCTCCCAGTAGAGCCGCGCCGACGAGGTCGAAGTGTTCGTCAACCAGTACAGCGTGATGTCGTCGAGCATCTGATCCCTGGTGAGTGAGCGTTCCGGGTCGCCACCGCTATAGGTCCAGGCCGCGAACTTGTCGTACATCCAGGCTGCCTGACCCGCAGGCGAATCAGCCAGGCTGTAGCCCTCGGTTTGCGGGCGAGTGACCATCATGGCGGCATAGCCGCCGCCCTTTTTGTACAGGTTGGCGAGTGATTCATACGCTGCCTTTTCCGCACTGGACAGCCCGGCCGGCGCCGGTTCGCCATTGTTGAGCGCCTTCGCGACCTCCGGTGGCACTGTCGCAGGCATATTGACGTGAATGCCCAGGAGGCCTGGGGGAGCCTGACGCCCCATCGCGTCCGCCACCACCGAACCCCAATCGCCGCCTTGCGACACATAGTGCGTATATCCCAGACGCTTCATCAGAACGTCCCACGCCCGGCCGATGTGATCGGGATCCCAGCCAGTGCCGGTCGGTTTGCCGGAGAAACCGTAGCCGGGCATCGCGGGGATGACGACATCGAAGGCGTCCTCCGCACGGCCGCCATAGGCCGTAGGATCGGTGAGCGGACCGATGGCCTTTTCAATTTCGAGGGGCGAACCAGGCCAGCCGTGAGTGATGAGCAGCGGCAACGCGTTCGGGTTGCGGGATTTCACTTGGATGAACTGGATATCGACGCCGTCGATCGTGGTCACGTACATCGGCAAGGCGTTCAATCGTGCCTCCGTCTTGCGCCAGTCGTAGTCCGTGCCCCAGTAGTGCACGAGGGCCTGGATCTTCGCCTCCTGCACACCCTGGCTTTGATCAGCGACCGTCTCCTTATCGGGCCACCGCGTCGCCGCGATGCGGCGGCGGAGATCGACGAGTGTTGCGTCCGGAACGTGAACGTGGAATGGGCGGATCGAGTCGTCTTCAGCCACCACGCCCGGGTTCGCGGAAGGCTGATCCACGACCGAAGCGGCTTGAGCATGACTGAAGGCGGAGCCCACAGAAAGGGCAAGTGCGCTTGCGATCGAATAGGCAAGCAAGCTGCGCCGGGTATGCGCGGCTGAAACTATGGACATGGTGATACTCCGTTGAGTACGAGTGAGCAGCCTTGCGGCGTCCACGGCTACGTGGAGCGGCTGCGTTAGCGTGTCGGGCGTCATTCGGGCGTTCGTTTCTATGCGTCCTGGACGGTTCGTTCGTCCTCGGCGGTATAGCGACGCGCAGGCTTGCTGGATGACAGTTCCCCGGACATTGCCTGGCGCGCGGCTTCGAAGACGTCCCACTTCGCACCGTCGTGCAGGGACGGAATCGTGACCAGCTCGCCTCGCTCGAAGCCGACGAGCGCCGCATCGACCATGTCGTCTGCGGACATGACGATGGCCGGATCGAGGTTCTCGATCGGCAAGCCGCCGCTCTGCCAGAAATCGGTGGCCGTGGCGCCGGGCAGCACTGCCTGGACCTTCACACCCTTGATGGCGAGTTCGTGATGCAGCGACTGGCTGAAGGCAAGCACGAAGGCCTTGGTGCCGCCATACACACCGTTCAGGCGCTCCGGCGCGATACTGACGATCGACGAGATGTTGATGATCGCGCCCTTGCCACGCGAGACAAAGCCTGGCGCCGCGGCATACGTGAGGCGGGTAAGTGCGTTAACGTTCAGGTCGATCATCCGCGTCATCGCGTTGACATCGCTGTCGAGCAATGGCGTATGCGTGCCGACCCCTGCGTTGTTCACGAGCAGCGTAATGCTGGCGTCTTCCTTCAGCTTCGCTTCCACCGTAGCGCGTGAAGCCGGATCATTGAGATCGGCGTCGATGATCTCGACGGACCGGCCGGTTTCGTTGGCGATGCGCCCGGCGAGACGGATGAGCCGGTCGCGGCTGCGCGCAACGAGGATCAGATCATAGCCACGCTTGGCGAGCCGCTCGGCATAGACCGCGCCGATGCCCGTGGACGCGCCCGTAATGAGCGCGGTACCCTGATATGCCTGCATCATGATGGACTCCTGTTGAATGTTCGCTTGTGATTGCGTGAACCTATTGTGGTCCGGATTAGCCACGACTCAAATGACGTATAGGGTCATGATTTAGGACATGCGATTTCCAGCATGCTTTCGCAGCGGGTGTTTGACCTGATGAATAGCGGAGGGCTACATGCACCGGATCGGATATTTGTTGAGCGATGGCTTTCAGGTGATGGCGCTCGCGTCACAGTCGGTTTTCGAATACGCGAACGTTGCGGCGGGCGAAACCTTCTACACGATCGAAAACTTCTCCGTGGCGGGCGGCGAGGTGCGCTCTTCGCTTGGTATGTGCGTCGTCACGCGCCCCTTCAGGGGACGCGTCGCGATAGACACGTGGATCGCGGCGGGTGTCAACGCACCACTCGCCTCGCCTCCGTCCGCCGAAATGCTCGCCTTCCTGCGCAAGGCGGCTACGCGTGCGCGACGCATTGCCGGCATCTGTACAGGTGGTTTCGTACTGGCTGAAGCAGGCCTGCTCGCGAACCGGCGCGCGACGACGCATTGGGCCCATGGGCGCGCGATGATGAGCCGGTTTCCGGACATCCACATCGAAGAAGACCGCATTTACATTGTCGATGGGCCGATCTGGACCTCGGCGGGTATGACTGCCGGGCTCGACCTTGCGCTTGGGATGGTCGAGAAAGATCTCGGCGCCGACGTGGCGCGTTCGGTCGCACACAAGCTCGTGATGCATCAGCGGCGTGCGGGCGGCCAGTCGCAGCATTCGGAAATGCTCCACTTGGCGCCCAAATCGGACCGCATCCAGGACGCGCTGAACTATGCACGCACGAACCTGAGCCGGCCGCTCACCGTCGAGGAGCTAGCGAGTTCGGCGCATCTAAGCCCGCGGCAGTTCAGCCGGGTGTTCACTCTGGAGACCGGACAGTCGCCCGCGAAGGCGATCGAAGGGTTGCGGCTCGAAGCCGCGCGGTTGATGATCGAGAAGAGCCGGCACTCGTTGGAAGTGATTGCGAGAGAGACGGGGTTTCGCGATCGGCGGCATATGCGCGAAGCGTTCATGCGCGGCTTTGGCCTACCGCCGCAGGAAGTGCGGCGTGAGGCTCGTGCCGGTGACCGGATCGGTGTTTAGGCGGGTGGGAAAGCGTGTCCACTTCGTCATTGGATTTCGGCTTGCGCAGATAACAGGCGGAGACTTTCTGCCGACAACCTCGGCGGCCGCGCCTCCCTTTAGCGCCTTCGTGCGGCTGCTCCATTTTGATCGAGCCAGCGACCGGGCTGGACGCGATAGTGGTGCGCGAAGGCAAGAACATTAAAGGGCTGGTTGTCGCGTTCGTGTTCGGAACCGTCGGCAGGCACATTCTGGAAAGGGCCTTTCCAACAGCAGCAAGGCGGTCGAAGCCAGGAATAGCGCAGCGAGAAGAGAATGCGACAGTGCTGGTTGATTGCGTGCATGGGGCATGTCCGCTTGACTTCGGAATCGGCCATTGCTTAGCCGACGAATCGGATGCCCGCTTCACGCCCTGAGTCAGTCCGTCAAGCTTTTAGAAGGGGGGCGAAGCTCAGCCAGCCAGTCTGGCGGCAAAGTCGCGGTACGAGTGTAGCGGGCGACCCAGAATGCTGGAAAGACGCTCGACGTCGCCGGCTCCCGGCACCATGCCGTCGCTGACGAAGCGCTCGGCCATTAGCCGCATTTCATACGCCATCCACTTTGGCAGGAAGTTCGCCAGATTCTGCTCGAATTGGGTGGGATCGTCCCCGCCGTAGGCAACCGGACGGCCAAGAAGCTCTGACCAGATGGAGGCGAGCTTCGAACCCGTCAACGTGTCAGGCCCGACGAGGTTGATGATGTCGACGGGCAGTTTGCCAGGAGCCTGATCTCGACGCAACAGTTCGATCGCCGCGACCTCCGCAATGTCGCGGGTGTCGACCATCGCGACTCCCTTGCTGCCAATGGGCATCGGGTAGACGCCATGATTGACGAGAACGTCCTTGATCATCAGATCGTTATCCATGAAGTACGCCGGACGCAGGATAGTGGCGCTGAAGCCCATCTGTTCGATCATCCGCTCGGCGCCGAACTTCACTGCAAAATGCGGCACGTTCACGAAGCGCTCGGCGTGCATGACCGACAGGTAGACCACGCGCTCGACGCCCGACTCGCGAGCGACGTTGAGCGTGATGAGCGCCTGGGTGAATTCGTCGCCTGCCACGGCGTTGAGCAGGAACAGTGTGCGGACGCCGGCGAATGCTTTGCGCAGGGAGTCGATATCGAGCATGTCGCCCTGTACGACAGCCACTCCGGCAGGAAAGTCGGCCTTCGAGGGATCGCGCACGAGCACGCGCACGTCGGCTCCGCGGGTGGCAAGCTGATCGACGACCTGGCGGCCGACACGGCCAGTGGCACCGGTAACGAGGATAGTCATGGTGTTACTCCTTAGGTTGGGTTGGGATGCCTCCAAGGTAAGTGATCCATGCCCGGTCCGGAAGATGCTATAAAGAGACGGGGTATCTCACTGGTGGAACGCATGGATCTTCTTGCTCTCGCTGATTTCAATCTCGTCGCTCGTCACGGAAGCTTCGGCGAGGCTGCTCGTGCGGCCGAGCGCCCGAAGGCGACGCTCTCACGCAGGGTCAGCGAACTCGAAAACAGCCTTCATGTCAGGCTGTTTGAACGTGGACCGCGCGGATTGAAACTCACCCAGGAAGGACGTGCCCTCTACGAGCGGACGGGTGCGCTCCTCGCCGAGCTCACCGAGAGCGCTGCCGCCATCACATCAGGGAGCGAACAACCACGCGGTCGACTACGCATCAGCGCGCCGGCGCTCTTTTCCCATATCGCAATGGGCAAGCTGGTCGCCACGTTTGCGCTGAAATATCCCGAGATGCGGCTGGAAGTCACGACGGAAGATCGGCCCGTCGACATGATTGAGGAAGGGTACGACCTCGTGATCAGGGTCAACCCCGATCCGGATGAGAACCTGATCGGACGGGTGTTCCTGCGCGACCGGCTGGTCGTCGTGGCCAACCCGGATTTGGCGCGACCGACGGATGCGTCCAGTGTTCCGGCTGTCCTTCGCGCGAGACATGATCGGATTGCTTTCTGGGATGTCACAGGTTCCGTCGGAAAATCGCGCATATCGATCGAGCCGGTTGCTCACCTGTCGTCGCTGATCATGGTTCGCGATACAGTGCGTCTCGGCGTTGGTGCTGCTTGCCTGCCGGTATCGCTGGTGAGCCATGACCTCGCGGCCGGCAGACTTGCACACTGGGGTGAGCTGGACGGCCCTGACATCGCACTATGGGCGCTTTATCCTTCGAGACGCTTGCTAAGCCCTCGCGTTTCCGCCTTTCTCGATCACATCAAGGAAGCTTTTCCGACAGGAAGACCTGAGGAATTGGCTGGATATGTGGGAGAACCGTGAGACCGGTGCCGACCGCAGCGGTATCGGCGGTGCGAGCCATTACGCTTCCCCGAAACCGCCGCCACCCGGCGTTTCCACCACGAACACGTCGCCCGCGGCCATCTCGACGCTCGCGATATGGCCCAATGCGACGATCTCGCCGTCCGCGCGCTCGACGCGATTGCTGCCCCGCCTTCCCGCGCGTCCACCTGCCGCGCCGAAAGGCGCGTGAATGCGGTTGTTCGAGAGAATCGACGCGGTCATCGGCGCGAGAAAGCGGATGCGCCGGATCGCGCCGTTACCGCCGCACCAGCGTCCGGCACCGCCCGACTCCGCGCGGATCAGGTGCGACTCGAGCCGCACGGGATAGCGCCATTCGAGCACTTCGGGATCGGTCAGGCGCGAGTTGGTCATGTGCGTCTGTACCGCGTCGACGCCGCAGAAGCCATCGCCCGCGCCGCTGCCGCCTGCGATCGTCTCGTAGTACTGGTAGCGCGCGTCGCCGAACGTGAAGTTGTTCATCGTGCCCTGACTGGACGCGACGATGCCCAGCGCACCATACAGCGCATTCGTAATCGCGGACGATGTCTCCACGTTGCCCGAGACCACCGCTGCCGGATAGACCGGATTGAGCATCGAGCGGTCCGGGACGATCACCGTGAGGGGCTTCAGGCAACCCGCGTTGAGCGGGATGTCGTCGCCGACGAGCGTGCGGAACACATACAGCACGGCTGCCATGCAGACCGCCTTCGGCGCGTTGAAGTTGTTCGGCAGTTGCACGGACGTTCCGCTGAAGTCCACGGTCGCACTGCGCGTCGCGGCATCGACGCGAATGGCGACGTCGATCACCGCGCCGTTATCGAGTTCGTAACGGTACGCGCCGTTCTTGAGAGCGCCGATCACGCGGCGCACCGCTTCTTCGGCGTTGTCCTGCACGTGCTGCATGAAGGCGAGCACCACGTCGCGGCCGAATTGCGCGACCATGCGGCGCAGCTCGTCCACGCCCTTCTGGTTCGCTGCGATCTGCGCGCGCAGATCGGCCATGTTCTGTGCGACGTTGCGTGCCGGATAGCGGCCGGACGCGAGCAGCGCGCGTGTTTCGGCGTCGCGCAGCACGCCCGCTGAAACAAGCTGCCAGTTATCGACCAACACGCCTTCTTCTTCGATATGCGACGAAGCGGCTGGCATCGAACCGGGTGTGATTCCACCGATATCCGCATGATGGCCGCGCGAGCCGACGTAGAAGAGCGGCTCGGCCGACCCGTCTGCGAACACGGGCGTGATGACGGTCACGTCGGGCAAATGTGTGCCGCCGTGATACGGGTCGTTGAGCATGAACACATCGCCGTCGCGCATCGCGCCGCGATTTCGCTCGATGACGGTCTTGATGCTCTCGCCCATCGATCCCAGATGCACGGGCATGTGCGGCGCGTTCGCAATCAGATTGCCAGCAGCGTCGAAGATCGCGCACGAGAAGTCGAGGCGCTCCTTGATGTTCACCGAATACGCCGTGTTTTGCAGACGCAATCCCATCTGCTCGGCAATCGACATGAACAGATTGTTGAATATTTCGAGGCGCACAGGGTCGGCCTCGGTGCCGATCGAGCGGCGCGTGGGCAGCGGTTGCACGCGCGTCATCACTACGTTGCCTTGAACGGTCAGCACCGCCTGCCATCCTGGCTCGACCACGGTCGTGCCGTTCTTTTCGGCGATGATCGCCGGGCCGTCGAGCGTGTCGCCTGCGCACAGCGTTTCGCGCTGGTAGAGCGATGCGTCGTGCCAGCTACCGCCCGAATACATGCGCACAACCGACTGCGCATGGGCCGCGTCGCCCGCCGCGCGCTGCGGCAGGCTGGCGGCATCGACTGGCGCGTCGGAATGGCCGATCGCTTCGACGCAAGCGAGTTCCGCGACGAGCGGCGTATCTGCCATCAGAAACGCATAGCGTTGACGATACCCAGCTTCGAAAGCGGCGCGCATCGCATCGACGCTGCCCGCTGGCACTGCGAGCGACGAATCGGTGCCCTGATAGCGCAGATGGACACGTCGCTCGGTCGTGATACGCGCGGCGTCGACGCCCTGTGCGAGCAGTGCGCTGGTGGCATCGGCCGCGAGCGCATCGAGCGCGGCTTCCAGCGTCGCAAGCGATGAGTCGTCGAGCGAGATTTCGAGCGCTCGCTCGCGCATCGCCGTCTGATCCGCGAGGCCCATACCGTAAGCGGAGAGCACACCCGCAAGCGGATGCGCGAACACCCGCGTCATGCCGAGCGCGTCGGCCACACCGCACGCATGCTGGCCGCCCGCGCCGCCGAAAGTCGTCAGCACATACTGCGAGACGTCGTGGCCGCGTTGCACTGAAATTTTCTTGATCGCGTTAGCCATGCTGCCAATGGCGATCTCCAGGTAACCTTCAGCGAGCTCTTCTGGTGTGCGACGCTGACCCGTAGCCGCGAAAATCTCATCGGCGAGTGCCCGAAAGCGTTCAGCGACGACCTCGCGATCGAGGGGCTCGTTCGCGTTCGGACCGAAGACGCGCGGGAAATAGTCCGGCTGAATCTTGCCGAGCATCACGTTGCAGTCGGTGACCGCGAGCGGTCCGCCGCGCCGGTACGCCGCTGGACCCGGATTGGCGCCCGCCGAGTCGGGGCCGACACGCAGCCGGGCGCCGTCGAAGCCGAGCACCGAGCCGCCACCTGCCGCCACCGTATGGATGCTCATCATCGGCGCGCGCATCCGCACGCCTGCCACCTGCGTTTCGAATACGCGCTCGAACTCGCCGTTGAAGTGTGAGACGTCCGTCGACGTGCCGCCCATGTCGAAGCCGATCACGCGCTCGAAGCCCGCTGCCTGTGCCGCGCGCACCATGCCGACGATACCGCCCGCCGGGCCGGAGAGAATCGCATCTTTGCCCTGAAATACATCGGCGCGTGTCAGTCCGCCGCTGCTCTGCATGAACTGCAGGTTCACGCCCGGCATTTCGCTGGCGACCTGATCCACATATCGGCGCAGGATGGGCGACAGATAGGCATCCACCACGGTCGTATCGCCGCGCGAGACCATCTTCATCAGCGGCGAGACTTCGTGGGAAACCGAGATCTGAGTGAAGCCGATTCGGCGCGCCAGATCCGCAAGCTCGCTTTCATGCGACGTGTGGCGATAACCGTGGATCAGCACGATCGCGAGCGCGCGGATGCCCTTGTCGTAGACCTCGCGCAGTGCGCGCTCCGCTGCCGCGCGATCGAGCGTCGCGATCACTTCGCCTTGCGCGCTCACACGTTCGTCGATTTCCACCACGCTTTCATAGAGCGCTTCCGGCAACGCGATGTCGAGATCGAACAGGCGGGGGCGGTTCTGATACGCAATCCGCAACACATCGCGCAAGCCTCGCGTGGTGACGAGCGCTACGGGCTCGCCCTTGCGTTCGAGCAGCGCGTTGGTCGCGACCGTCGTGCCCATTTTGACCATCTCGACGTCGCGCGACGTAATGGGTTCTCCGGCTCGCAGGCCAAGCAAATGGCGAATCCCGGCGACAGCCGCATCGCGATACTGCTCCGGGTTTTCCGAAAGCAGCTTGTGCGTGGTGAGCGTGCCATCGGGGCAGCGCGCGACGATATCGGTGAACGTGCCGCCGCGGTCGATCCAGAACTGCCATCGGGACGGTGTGCAAACATCGGAGGCGTAATCGTGCTTCATGGTGTCGTGGTCGTGATGCGAAAGTGGTAGTGGTGTGCGCAAGGTGAAAATCAGGCTGATTCGAGTTCGCGGCCGCGCGTCTCGGGCAGCGTCAGCGCGGCGATGATCAGTACGCCATACGCGGCCACGGCGAAAATCCCGATGCTCGTGCCCAGGCCGAAACGGCTCGACAGCACGCCGATCAGCACCGGAAACAGCGCCCCGATCGCGCGTCCGACGTTGTAGCAAAACCCCTGGCCCGAGCCGCGCACACGTGTCGGAAACAGTTCGGTGAGAAACGCGCCCATGCCGGAAAAAATGCCCGACGCGAAAAAGCCGAGCGGAAAGCCGAGCCACAGCATCGATGCATTCGTGAGCGGCAGCGAGGTGTACACGAAGGCAATCGCCATCGAGCCCACCGCGAACAAAATGAAGTTCGGCTTGCGGCCGATGCGGTCCGTGAGCCATGCGCTGCACAGATACCCCGCATACGAGCCCGCGATGATCGTCGCCAGATAGCCGCCCGTGCCCATCACCGTGAGATGGCGTTCGGTCTTGAGGAAAGTCGGCAGCCACGTCGTGATCGCGTAGTAGCCGCCCTGTGCGCCCGTCGTAAGCAGTGCGGCGCGCAGTGTCGTCGAAAGCAGCTTGGGAGAGAAGATCTCAGTGAAGCGCGGCGTGTCTTGAGTGTCCTGCTGCTGAACCTTGGCCTGTTCGAATACTTCAGGTTCCTTCACATAGCGGCGGATCGCGAGCACGAGCAGGGCAGGGACGAGTCCGATCAGGAACAATGCGCGCCACGCGATTTCAGGCGCCACCACGGAGAACAGCACCGCGTAGAGCAGGGCCGCCATGCCCCAGCCGAGCGCCCAGCCCGACTGCACGAGACCGACCGCCTTGCCGCGGTCGCGCGCGCGGATCACTTCGCCGATCAGCACCGCGCCCGCCGTCCACTCGCCGCCGAAGCCGAAGCCCATCAACGCGCGAGCCGCGAGCAACTGGCCGTAGTTCTGCGCGAGGCCGCATAGGCCGGTGAACACGGCGAACCACAAGACGGTGAGTTGCAACGTGCGCACACGGCCGATGCGATCGGAAAGAATACCGGCAATCCAGCCGCCGAGCGCAGAGGACAGCAGCGTCAACGTGCCGATGAAGCCCGCGTCCGCGAGCGAGATGCCCCAGGTCGCGACGAGCGTCGGGATGACGAAGGAAAGCATCTGCGTGTCCATGCCGTCGAGCATGTAGCCGATCTTGCAACTCCAGAACGCGCGACGCGCGCGCGGACCGGCTTCGGCATACCAGGAAAGCTGCGGGCTTCCCGTTCCTGACTTCATGTCGGCGGCATCGTCTGCGCTCGCCGTGAGTGTCTTGCTGTCCATCTGCTGCTCCTATGGATAGACGCATGGGTAACGATCGAAGCCACGCACGAACGTAGGGATGCGTCATTCCCTCCGGGCCGCGCGGCCGCATGGCTTCAAGGTGCTGTGAATCGCTTGTTACGCGACGGCGCCGCGCGCGCCGCCGGGACGGTCAGAAAACAGCCAGCGACGCGTTGGTGATATCCGTCATCAGCATGTGGCCCGGCGCGTGCGCAACCGCGAGCGGCAGCTTCGCGGCCATCAGTGCCGTTTGCGGCGTCACGCCGCAAGCCCAGTAGACAGGCAGTTCGCCCGCGCGGATCGTCACCGCGTCGCCGAACTCGGGGCGCGCGAGATCGACGATGCCGAGTTCCGCTGGATCGCCGATATGCACGGGCGCGCCATGCACGCACGGAAAGCGGCTCGTGATCTGCACGGCACGGATCGCGTCGGCGCCGCGCAGCGGCCGCATCGACACGACGAGTTCGCCGCCGAACACGCCCGCCCGCTGGTTCGGTATGTTGGTGCGGTACATCGGCACGTTGCGGCCTTCTTCCACGTGGCGCAGGCCGATGGCTTCCTTCGCGAGCATGTGCTCGAACGAGAACGAACAGCCAATTGCAAATACAACGAAATCGTCCTGCCAGATTGCTTCGATCGATTCGACACGCTCGCTCAGGTCGCCGTCGCGATAGACGTTGTACGCGGGCACGTCTGTGCGGATGTCGATGTCGCGCCCGAGCATCGGCACGCGGAAGTCGCCAGCCTCGCCCACGCCGAGCAGCGGACATGGCTTCGGATTGGCATGGCAAAAGCGCAGGAAATCATGCGCGTGCGCAGCGGGCAGGATCGCGAGATTGGCTTGCGCGTAGTCGCCGCAATGGCCGGCCGTCGGGCCACGGAAGTCGCGGTGACGGACGGCCTGGCGGAATTCGAATGGAGTCATGGTCTTAGCGTGCTCTGGCGGTTGCATCGGTTTATCTGCGGTGGGCGATGCGTTTTGCCTACCGTCAGGCGAAGCATAGAAAAGAAGAAAATGTGACGCCAGCTAGTTTTCTTTGCCCGAGGTGGATAGAATTTCTTAACGGAATCGCGGGTTTTCCCGAGTCATGTTGAGATTTTTGGAGCGGTTGGCTCCCGTTGCATCGCCCACCTTTGGCTTATGAATACACGCTTCCTCGAAACCTTCGTCACGCTTGCCAAGCTGCGCAGTTTCCGCACTACGGCGACCGCGCTTCACGCCACGCCGGCCGCGATCTCGCAGCGCCTGAAGGCACTGGAAGACGAATTGCATACCGTGCTCGTCGATCGCGAGAGCCGCGAATTTCGGCTCACGCCGAACGGCGAATATCTGCTCGGCTACGCGAAGGCCGTGGTCGAGGCGACGCGCCAGTTGCAGGCCGCCGCGTCACATGAAGGCGCGATGCGCGGCAAGTTGCGACTCGGCGTGATCGAGACGGTCGTGCATAGCTGGCTTGCCGACTATATGCGGCGGCTCTCGAAGGACTATCCGCAGCTCGAAGTGGAGCTTGCTGTGGATGTCAGTGTGGTGCTGCAGCGGCGTCTGATGGCGGGCGAACTCGACCTCATCGTTCGCGTGGAAGGCAGCGACGAGGAATCGATCGTATGCGATGCGCTCGCGAACTATCCGGTGCACTGGATTGCGCGAGCGGGGCTGCTACCGCCTTCGCGCAGCGGACTCGCGAAACGCGTGCTGCGTCATCCGATCCTCACATTCGGGCGCGGGACGGCGCCTCATCGCGCACTGGAGGACATCGTCAGCAAGCTCGCGCTCGCCAACGGCGTGCCGCTCGCGGATACGCGCATTACGGGTTCACCATCGATTTCGGTGATCGTGCAACTCGTGCGCGATGGCTTCGGCGTGGCGGCAATTCCGCGTCTTTTCGTCGATGATCTGATCGCGCGAGGCGAGGTGGTCGAACTGCCGCTGCAGCCCTCGCCGCCGTCCATCGTGGTGTCGATGTCCCGACGCGCGGATGCGCCGCTTTTCGTGCACGGCGCAGCTAACGCGGCACGTGCGGCGTGTCACGAATACTGCGAGCAGGGAGACCGACGCTTGATCGAGCGGCTGTAGAGCCCGGCTCTTGCGAGTGGCGGATTCAACGGATCGAACATCGTACGAAAGCATGGATGAGCGTCTGTAGATGGCCAATGGCGCCGGCTGAGCCAGGAAAAGAACACGTGGCCCACGACAGAACGACGAACTGGGCGCGGGCAATGCACATGCGGGAGAACATAGGAGCGGTTCGCCATGCGAGGTTTCTCTGCCATCAGCGTATTCGATTGCCGCTGACTGCTCCAGTCATTGTCGAAGGAGGATCTGACCAGCACATGGCGTGCGTCGACCTGGGACCTGACGCCGGAATACGCGATCTGTAATAACGTGCGCGCCTATTTTCGCTATGCGCGCGGCTTCCGTTCAGGAGGTTATAACGGCAGCATATACGCAAAGCATAGTGTCCGCCGTTACGCCAGCGTATCTGACCGACTACGAAGTTGGCATCAAGAGCGAATGGTTCGATAAACGGCTAACGGCTAACGGCTAATGCAAGCATCTTCCATTACGACTACCGTGACATTCAGGTGTTCGCGCTCGCCCGACGCGTCAGAGCGTGCCTCAACTGTGGCAGTCGTGCTATACCGTGATGAAACTGCTGCCCACATGGAAGAGGGTGCTTGAGCGTCAATACGATTCATGGGAATCAGCGCACCGGGTAGTCGACACAGCCAAGCTCTCGGTTGTGCAGGCCGTCTAATCAATCACTCAAGACCTGCCGATATCAACGGGCGGCGCGGCGGTGAGCGATGCCTTGACCGGAGTCGCGTCCTCAGCGTCATGGGGCGTCGGACCGGCGAACGCGACCAGGCGCGACTGTCGCCCCTGATTTGGCGATTCTCGATTCCGCTAGCAGTCACGGTCTTTGCGTCCTATAACATTAAAGCAGCAAGGTCTTATTGGCTCGACTTTACAACGTCCTTTCGCCAGCGCACTTATTGCGCATCCTTCTGCCCCGCCCGGTACCAGCCTCGCGTCATTACCAGATAGTCATCGAATAAGTTCGGCTTTGGGCACAAACGGTGCCACAAGCCAACTTCGCATTTGCTCGGCCATACAGCGTCGGAGACGACGCTGTATGGCATTTGGCGGAGCGAAAGCAAGAATCAGCAGGGAGCGAGAAAAGGTCTATTGGTTGTTGCTCGAGTCTCGTTTTAAGCGGTAGGTGGGTCAGCCGAGGCCTCAATGCGACTTTTTTTCGGCAACTAAGTCGGAGCGCAGCCGGGGAGTGTCCCACCGCGGTTTATCGTCCGACCGCTTTGCCCGTGCCGTGATAGTTCCGGGGGGCCGCATTTGAAATAGCGGCTCTATTGGCCGGTTCAAGAAACCAAACCAATTGAACTTTGTGGAGTACATAGATATGAAACCGCTTAAAGTCGCGGCAGCTATCGCCGCGGTTCTCGCATTCGGATACATCCAGGCGCAAGATATGGCGCCTGCAACGCAGCCCAGAGGTCCCGCCGTGTCTTCGACAGACTCTGTGGGTGGTGTGACCGCCACGAGGAGCGACGCTGGCGCTCCAATGGGAAAGACCCGAGCCCAGGTCAAGCATGAGCTTGAGCAAGCACGCCAATCGGGCGAACTCGACCGCTTAAACGCCGAGTATGGTGGGCAATGAAGCAAGGTGCCTGCTCGCACCGCTCGGGTCTGAGGCTTGCCATCCTGGTCGTCATCTTTCATCTGCGGTCCTGGAAAATGGCAGGGATACTGTCGCGAGAGCGCGGACGATGAATGCGAAACCGAAGGCCCGAGAGTGGCGCTGAAGGGCGTGGGAAAATGATGGTGGCGTCGTCTGACGGGTTAAGCCTTGCGACCAGTCGCATGACCATATGCACTTTCAGTAGCCGGTGCCACCGTATTTCTCGCGCAACGCATTGCGCTACAGCACCGCGAGAGCGGCGAGCCGTCGTTGATCGCTGGCATCACACGCGAAATCATCGCAACCCACAACGTCGATCCTACGCGCGCGTATGTCGCGGGGATGTCCGCAGGGGCCGCAATGGCGGCGATCATGATCGCCGAGCCTCCCGAGCTGTATGCCGCGGCCGGTGTGCATTCCGGTCTTCCGGGTCGATGCGCGCACAATCTAACTTCGGGCTCGCGGCGAAGAAAAGCGGCAAATATGCCCGAAAGGCTGGCGCGGGCAACAGGGCACGGTCTTTTTTCCGAGGCGGCCTCAGGCCCCCACAGGTCCGGATGCAAGTGCAGAAATGCTGCGCTTCTTCCTTCATCATCCGCTTGGCAACAGTGTCGTCCTGTCTTGTGCTAACTGCGTTGCGACAACGTGGCGCCCGTTCTGCATATAGTGTATGTCGGCCATACAGGCACAGCGAAATGGTATGCCAATCCGTAAATCGATCGAGGCGTGCCGCTTCGCAGCTTCGAGCGGCGCATCCGGTCGTTGGATCGCTTCGTCCGCAAAACGGGCCGCCTCGTGGAACAATTACAAGATAAGTATTGACGCTGGTACCACCGGGCGGTTAGGCTGTCGTCTGAAGTTCAAGAAGTTCGATTGCTGTTCATCAATTGCTCGCTCCTCAGCGGTATTCGTTGTCCTCTCCCTCCTTGACTCTTCATACGCTCTTCAACGGAGCACATTTTCCCCATTTTTTTCAAGGATTCTTCATGGATACCGGTACCGTTAAGTGGTTCAACGACAGCAAAGGCTTTGGCTTCATCACCCCGGACAAGGGCGGTGACGACCTTTTCGCTCACTTCTCCGAAATCAGCGGCGACGGCTTCAAGACGCTGGCTGAAAATCAGAAGGTGAGCTTCGAAACGAAGCAAGGCCCGAAGGGTCTGCAGGCAGCTAACATCAAGCCGCTGTAAAGTTTGAAGAGCCCGGCGTTCCGCGACGGACGCCGGGTTGCAGCGACATCCTCGCGAAGCGTTGTTTCCTGAAGTGACGCGTTCGCCCCTCGCTGTATCTGTTTACCCAGCAGCTTGCCAAGCGCCATACGTCTCGTTGCGCTCATTTTCCCCTCTGGCATTCGCGCCATGTCTTCGCTTTCCGACTGCTCCAGATTCGGCCTGAGATGCCTTTGAATCGACGCGCCCCTGCACATTCCGCAAGGCACGCGCGCACTCGACATTATTAAAACTAAAATGCAGAACACACAAATTCAAAAATACAACGGCTATGCCGTCCAGCCTTCGGCGCATCGTTTGCCCGACGGTAGTTTTTCCTCCAACCTGCTGCTCGAGCGCGCCGATAGCGAGCGCGCCGACGGCCGTTACCAGTTCTATTCGCTAGATTACTTCACGAGTGAGGAGCAGGCGTTGCAGCACTCGACACGTTGGGCACGCAACTGGGTCGACACGCGCGGTTAAAGGCAACGCCCCAGTTCAGCACGCTCAACGCATCTTAGCCATCAGGACTCGTGCAATAAGGCGCGCGAAAATATCACGCGCGATCGATCGGTTACCTTCCGATTTGAGCCGGCGCTCAGTGCGAACCTCTGGATTTTCCATATCGATGTCTTTGGCAATTTACGCACGACATCGAAGTCGACGACACTCTTGAGCTTTCAGAGCAGGTCGAAGTGAGAACGCAGGCGCGGGCGGACGGCAATGCACACTGTTTAAGGCGTGTCCCTGGCGCGCACGAACACGGGTACCTTCTGCATAGATTCCGGTTCTGGCTCTAGCAGTCAGGGGGATTCCAGGGTGCTGCGATCAAAGCCGTCAGTATCAATCAGCATTTCGGCGTAGGCCACTGACGCGCGCCTTGCGTCGCCGGCATTCAAGAAGGGCCTCTTGCCGGGCACACGGAATAGGCGACTTCGTGGGCTGTCCGTCATGGAGTCCGGATCGCTGATGCGAATCGACGCATCGAATCCTTCCTCGTAGTTGTGACCATATCCCGGTTGAGTCGTGCGATGCGGATACACGAGTAGGGAAATATCGAGACCGCGATAATGGCGAATGGTTGTCATCAGGTCACTCCTTTTGGCCGCAGCAAGCAGCACGTTTTTGATCGTTGTGCAGGTTTGGCCGAAGGAGATATCCGAACGCCCCCGAGCGACACCGACGAGGCGACCGGAACGGAGTTTCCTGGCCAGCTGTCCGGTACACGGATACCTGAACTTCGTGCTTAACTTCCGCAGGCGTTCCCTCACCCGGCATTCCGCTCACGTTTGTCCGATCGCGCACCGCGCTGCCCCGAACTCACGAAGTGGGTCACTCTCCGTATCCTCGGCCAGCCTCATCGCGCGGCAGGCAGACGCTGTTGATGGTGGTGTTCTTGAAGAGTTTGCCACGTAAGCGTGGAGGTGGAACGAGGCAGACAGCCATCGCCCGGCCATCCAGGCAAACGCCATGACAATCCGGGCAGTGCCCCGCTTTTGTCAATCCTAACTTTCACGGTACGCGCGACAGTACCATCGGTCAATTCAATTCTGGTAACAGTCTCAGCGCCGCCCGGTGTAGCCCGTTCAGGGGTATAGTGAATCACCCCCTGTGGAGTGACCAACATGTCGACACACCCGTTTTTTCTCTACAAGGGGTACGAACTTCACCCCCTTGTCTTTCCCCGCACATTCAGTCGCTTTGACGGACATTCCCGTTACGCGGAAGGTTATGAAATTGCAGTACGGATATGTCGTCCGGCCGCGACAGCAATTCCCACCGCAAGCCGGGTCTTCAGGCTGAACCTAGCGCATACATTCTCTGACTTCGGTACGGCAAGGCGAGCCGCCCGGCAGCAGGGAAAGGACATCGTCGACGGAAAGGTGAGCGGCGCTTCGGTCATCGACATATGAAAACGCCGCTGACGGGCAGCATCCACCGATGTGCTCGACCATGCGACGAATTACTCTCTGCCTGATGGCCGATCTGATCGTCGCTCCCAGATGAAAGGTGGCCGGCACCTCCAGCCCTTTGGCGACCGCTATGGCAGCATTGCGCTGCGCAACGGACCCTTTACCCGGCGTTGAGCATTGGTTCATCTGTTTTCCGGCAAACGCGCGTCATTGCGGCCTGAGGAGCAGTTCGTTGCTCACGGATTGCACCCCCGGCACGCCGCGCGTCACGGCAAGCGCTTTCTGAATCTGTGCCTCCGAATCCACGTATCCAGACAACTGCACGACGCCTCGATACGTCGCGACGCTCATCGGCAAGGATCTCAGTTCCGGGTCCGCGACGAGCGCCTGCTTCACCCGGGCGGCGAGCGCAGCGTCGTCAGTGGCGATCTTCCCCGGCGCGGTCAAGGGCGGCGTCACCGTGGACTTACAGCCGCTGGTGAAGACGAACGCTGGCAACGCGAACGCCGCGACGATCAGCAACCGGCTTTTGATGTAAGGCGCGTTTCGCATGTCGGCTATGAAATCCTGCTTCGATAAGCGCTAAATGGTGGGCTGAAAAGCGGGCCGAGTGGCGAACGGATACAGCGGATCTCGGCTTACAAGCTACCTGTATTGGCAGGGCAACCCCTCGCGTCGATTTGGCGAGGTGAATCAGGCGTAGCAATTGCCCAGGTACGAGAGAGCGAGTATCTGACTATCGCCATTGCAGTTTCCCACGAACTGCATACGTTAGCTGATGACGGTATCTGAAGCAGTTTTCCCATGTCTGAGCCTGTCGATCCTCCCAATACCCGGGCGAGCGGGTTTCAAGGTGTCAGGCGAAGCGTGCTTGAACGCATACCAATGTCTGGCAGAAGTCTGATGTCCCGCATCAAGCCTATCGGCATGCCCATTTTCTAAAGAGATCGCCTAATCTGCCGATAAACAAGTCATCGTACAACAACGGGTTGAAAAAGCGGCATGAGAAACGTATCGGTTCGAAATAGTCTCCTGACTGTCTTCCTGATCTTTGCGGCGATGATTTTGCTGGGCGGCGTGATCGGTGTCGCCACGCTCAGCCGCGCGAATGCCAATCTCAACCGCATCCATCAGATCGCGACGCAGGAAATCCTCGTCAACGACGCATACAAGGACTCCACACGCACTCGAGCCGCGTTGACACGAGCCTACTCAGCGCTAAAGGAGCGCAACGACGAGACGACGCGAGACTCGGCATTGAAGAGCGCCGAAACGACGATGAACCGGGCGGCTGCGGAAACCGAGTCGTTTCGAAGCGCCGCCGTTTTTCGTGGGCAGGACGACGGGTTGAAGCAGCAGTTGATCGAATCGTCAGTCAACCTCGCCGCGATCCTGAAGAAAGCCTCCGATGCTCTGCGTGCCGGCGATACGAACGCCTACGCCGCTATCAACGATCACGACATTACGTCAACCGGTGTGGCGTATTCGGTGAATGTCGAGAAATTCCAGAGCATGGCTAACACGTTGTCGAACGATGCCATCGCGCAGGTCGATCGCGAATATACGTGGGTCGTCAGTCTGGTTATTTTCGGAGTGAGCGCGGCGCTGGCCCTGATCGTCGCTTCGCATTTCGCGCTGCGGCGCATCGTGACGGCTCCGCTGAACGACGCCGCCAATCTGCTCGATCGAATCGCGGCGAATGATCTGACAGCGCGCATCCCCGAGGCGAGCGGCAACGAGATCGGTCAGCTATTCGCGGCGATGCAGCGGATGCAGCGTGGTTTGGCTCAGACAGTGGCGAACGTGCGCAACAGTTGCGAGGCCATTTACGGCGGCGCGCGCGAGATTGCCGCGGGCAATGTGGATCTGTCGAGCCGCACAGAGCAGCAATCAGCGGCGCTGGAAGAAACCGCGGCCAGCATGGAGCAATTGACGTCCACCGTCAAACAGAACGCGGATAACGCGCAGCAGGCAAGCACACAGGCTTCGAGCGCAGCCGATGTCGCCGAGCATGGCGGCGAAGTGGTCGAGCGCGCCATCCAGACAATGAATGCAATCAGCCAGAGTTCGCGCAGGATCGCCGAGATCACCGGGATGATCGACAGCATCGCATTTCAGACCAATATCCTTGCGCTGAATGCGGCAGTCGAATCGGCACGGGCCGGTGAGCAGGGACGCGGCTTCGCCGTGGTCGCAAGCGAAGTTCGCAGTCTCGCTCTGCGCAGCGCGGACGCCGCCCGAGAGATCAAGGCCTTGATCGGCGTCTCGGTCCAGGATGTGGCTAACGGCAACAGCCTGGTCGCGCAGGCGGGTCAGGCGATGAAGGAGATTGTTAGCGCCGTGCGCGGCGTGGCCACCATCATGAATGAAATCAAGGCAGCAACGAACGAGCAGAGCACGGGCATCGAACAGGTCGGCCAGGCGGTTACGCAGATGGACCAGGCGACTCAACAGAATGCGGCACTCGTCGAAGAAGCCGCCGCTGCCGCGAGCGCGCTCGAACAGCAGGCGCAGTCAATGACGGATGCAGTCTCGGCATTCCGCCTCGCCGCGCAATAGAAGCTCCGATTGATCGAGGCAAAGCCGTGGTTGATTCAGACAATTCAAATCATTTCTAACTGGAATATGAACATGAACGTTAAAGGCTTCCTGGGCGCCACCGCAATTCTGATTGCCGGTGCTTCCCTCTGCTGCATTTCACAGGCCACGACGTACGCGTATGTATCGAATGCAGATAGTCAGGATATCTCGGTGTTCAGTCTCGACAAGTCGAACGGCTCGCTTGCGCCCGTGGAGACTGTTTCTGTCGGGGCAACGGTGATGCCGATGTCGTTTTCGCCAGATCATCTCCGGCTCTACGCAGGACTGCGCTCGAAGCCTTATCGCGTGGTGAGCTTTGCGGTCAATCCGCTCGATGGCCGGCTGATCGAACTCGGCAGGGCGCCGCTTGCGGATAGCATGGCGTATATCTCGACGGACGCAAACGGCCGTTACCTCTTTTCCGCGTCATATGGCGGCAACCTTCTGGCGGTGAATCAGATCGGCGCGGATGGTGTGGTCGGCAACGTACAGCAGACCGTCAAGACCGGCCCGATGGCTCATGCGATTCGCAACGCTCCGGACAACCGTTTCGTATTCGCGTCGGTACTCGGCGCGGATGCCTGGCTTCGTCTCAAGTTCGACTCCTCGAATGGGCAGTTGACCGAGGACACCGCGCCCGCCTATTCGTTGCCGCCGAAATCGGGACCACGCCACTTCGTATTCTCGCCGGATCATCGCTTCACGTACCTGATCGATGAACTCGACGGCAAGCTGCACGTACTCGCCTTCGATAGCACCCGCGACACCGTCAAGCCGGTCGAAACAGTCTCGATCCTGCCGCCCGATTTCTCCGGCGGCAATCCATGGGGGGCCGATCTCCACCTGACCCCGGACGGGCGATTCCTGTTTGCATCAGAGCGCACATCGAGCACGCTCGCGGCGTACAAGGTCAACGCTGCCTCTGGCAAGCTGACGCGTATCGGTACATACCAGACCGAAAAGCAACCGCGTGGATTCAATATCGATCCGTCCGGCAAGTACTTGCTGGCTGTCGGACAATTGTCGACGAGCCTTGGCGTTTACAACATCGATCGTAAGACTGGCAAGTTGAGTGCGATCGGACAGTATCCGGTCGGCAAGGGCGCGAACTGGGTTGAAATCGTTGAGTTCGACGGCACAAACGCCGATTGAGGTTTGATTCCCGGATCGCCGTGCGGTGAGCACGGCGTTCCTGATTCGGCTTTCACTGGGCGCCAGTCGCGTGCAGACGCGTCCGCTCCCTGGCGACGTCCAACAGCCGCGACCAGAAACTTCGACGAAGAAGACGCCGCAGACTCAATCTAGAGAGCGCTGGAACCGAGCAGCCTGAAAAGAACACGTGGATCGAAGGGTTTCTCGCACCGCGGGCAGCCGGCATAAGCAGGATCGAGCGCCTCGGCGCCATAGCCGGTTGTAAAGACAAAGTCGACGCTGTTCTCGGTCAGCCAGTCCGCGATCGGGTACGACTTCTGCCCGTGCAGATTAACGTCGAGCACCACGCCATTAAAGGCGTCCTTATTGGACTGGATGTATGCCAGCGCCTCGTCCGCCCAGCCGATCGGGCCCACAGCCGTTGCACCGGCCTCTTCGATCAGGCCACAAAGCGCCTGCGCAACGACGAAGTCGTCTTCGACAACCAGTATCCGGCGTCCCTGAAGTTCTGTACCCTGTCCCATCAGTTTTCCTCAGGTCTGGTGGGCAGCACTGGAACGTTTTCGATCAAACGGCATTTCGATCCGGCACGAAATCCCATCGTCACAAAAGAGCAGTTCTGCCTTTGCCCGCAAGGAGTAAGACAGCGCCTGTTCGATCAACTGTCGTCCGTAGCCACGTTTCGAAGGGTCGGGCGGGACGGCCAGACCGCTTTCCCGCCAATCCAGCAGTAGCAATGACTGGTCCTGCCCGATGTCTTCAACACGCCAGCGGATATCCAGCCGCCCCTGGCGGTTTTTTAGCGCTCCGTATTTCAACGCGTTCGTTGCGAGTTCGTGTATGGCCAGCATGATGTTCTGAACATATTCGAGGCCGAGGGGAACGCTCGGGCCGCTTATGGCAATATTGTTGTCAGCGTCGACACCGGCGATCGTTTCAACCTCCATGCGTACGATGTCGCCCAGATCGACATGCTCGCCCGCCGCTTTCCCGAGAATCCCCTGCAGACGCCCGAGGGCACGCAATCGCGAGGCAAATGCTTCAAGCGGCGGCTCCTTGCGCAAGGTCTGACGCGCGATTGATTCAACGAGTGCGAGAAGATTGCGCGTGCGATGCTGGAGTTCCGCAATCAGCACCTTCTGGCGTGCCTCGGCGTGGGTGAGGCCGGTAATATTCAGGAACGTGACCACCACACCTTCCGCCCGCCGGTCGCCATTGCGGTAGGGCGCGAGACGGACCAGATAATTGATCGCCTGGTCGTTGCTATCGACACGACGCTCGATCACTTCGCCCTCAGTCACCGTGCGCGCGATATCGCTGGCAAACTCCGGCATATTCAGCGGACTCGCCAGGTCGGTAATGGGCCGTCCCCGGTCGGCCGGACGGATACTGAATACGCTCGTCATGGCGGGCGTGAAGCTGCGAATCACGAGCTGCCGGTCCAGAAAAACTGTAGCGACCGCCGTGCTCTCGAACAGGTTTTGCAGATCGCTGTTTGCGCGATCGAGCGCTTCGATCTTCCCGTTCAGTTCGCTATTGACGGTGTGCAGTTCCTCGTTGAGCGAGACCAGTTCCTCCTTCGACGCTTCCAGCTCTTCGTTGGTCGACTGCATCTCCTCATTGACCGAAACAAGTTCCTCGTTCGACGACTTGAGTTCCTCCAGTGCGGTCTCGTATTCCTCGATCACGGATTGCAGGCGCTCGCGCGTGTCGCGCAGCTCCCGTTCCATCTGCACCGTCGTGCCGTCGTGCGCAGCGTGAGCACGACTTAATGCTTCTTCGCGGCTCAGGACCGCCCCCTGATCAATGAACAGAATCAGATAAAGCTGCTCAACGCCGGGCCGGCTGTTGAGCGGCTCGACCGTCACAGTGACCATCTGCACGCGTCCATCGTCTTCCTCAACCGGTATGCCTTCCTGTGTCACCGAGCGCCCGGATTCGACCGCTTCGCGGAACACCGTTCGTAGTTCGAGGCGAATGCCCTTGCGCGCCATGGTGAATATCTGACGCGAGGGAATGCCGGCGGGCGGTTCGAGATATTTGCCGGTCCGCGCTGAATAGTACGCAACATCACCGTCGCGATTGACGAGCACGTGAGGCGGCGAAAACCGCTCTAGCACCTGAGCATCGACCATCTCGCGCAGTGCAACACCGCCAACTTCCGTGCGCCGCGCCGTCAGCTCGCCCGCGCGACCGGTCCGCATCGACGAGACCATCAGCGGGAGTCGAAGGTGCGGTGCGGGCACCGACCGGCGACGGAAGATGCGATGTTTTTTCTCGACCGGTGCAAACAGATCGTCGAACTGACTGACGCTTTCCGATGTGCCAAGAAACAGGTAGCCGTCGGGACGCAACGCATAGTGGAACGTCGGAATGACCTGCCCCTGAACATCCTGGCCGAAATAGATCAGCAGGTTACGGCAGGAGACCAGGTCGATCCGGGAGAAAGGCGGGTCACGAATCACACTGTGCGGCGAGAAGATGCACAGGTCGCGCACCTCTTTGGCCACGACATAACTCGCGCCGTCGGGAATAAAAAAGCGGTCCCGGCGTTCGGGGGACACACTATCGAGTAACTGGCCAGGATATTTGGCTGCGCGCGCGACTGCAAGTGCCTGTTCGTCAATATCGCTGGCAAAGATCTGCACCCGGGGCACGATCGCAAGCTTATCCATGTGTTCGCGCAGCAGGATACCCAGCGAGTAGACCTCTTCCCCGGTCGCGCAACCGGGGACCCAGACGCGCACCACATCGTCCACTCCGCGCTCCTCGAAAAGCCGCGGGATGACGGTATTCGCGAGCTTTTCGAACGCTTCCGCGTCGCGAAAAAAGTTGGTCACGTTGATCAGAAGATCGCGGAACAGTGCGCCGACTTCCTGCGAATCGCGCCGCAGGTGTTCGACATAGACATCGACTGTCTCGGCATGGATTACCTGCATGCGCCGCTGCACGCGGCGCATGAAAGTCTTGGCCTTGTAGCCACTGAAGTCGTGACCGAGCTGGCCGCGCAGGATGCCGCAAATCTCCTTTCGCGCGTCATCGATCTGTTGCTGTTCCGCCGCGTTTTGGGCCTTGAAGGCGATATCGTCCAGCACATAGGTGCTATGGGCGAATTCAGCGAGTTTCGGCCCCATCTGTTCAACGGGGACGGCAAAGTCGATGAGCCCCGTGGCGATCGCACTCTCGGGCATGCTTGCGTGCTGCGGCCCGAATCCGTCCGCGATCTGCGCCATGGTGAGACCGCCGTGCTCCTTGACTGCCTTGATCCCGAGCGTGCCATCGGAGTCGCCGCCGGACAGAACGATGCCCACCGCCAGTTCGCCCTGGTCATTTGCCAGCTCGCTGAAAAAGATGTCAATGGGCTTGCGCTCGCGCCGGCTTGTACTCTGCACCTGAACCCGGAGATGGCCGTTCCCGATCCCGAGGACCACATTGGACGGCGCCACGTAGACGCTGTTTATCTCCACCCGCATACCGTCGGCCGCGACCTGTACCGGTAGCGCCGTATATCGCGCCATGATCTCGTGCAGCAGGCTCTCACGCTCCGGGCCGAGATGCGTCACGACGACAAGAGCAACGCCGGGCTCGGCAGGCATCCCGCGAAAGAAACCGTCCAGCGCCTCTATTCCCCCGGCCGAGGCGCCGACGCCGGCAACCGGGAACCGCGATGCATCGTTCACAAATCTCTCCCAGGCGTTTGCGTCGGCAGTTCGCGGTCGTCATCGCGAGTGCCCGAGGCCGGGGTGCGATTGGCCGGCGCAACGGTATTCTGGGTGGACGGTCCCCGGTTCGACAACTGTGATTCCAGCAGGCGAAGCGCCTCCCGCACCACCTCGCTCGCAGTGCGGTAACGGCCCGAGGCCACCTGCTCGTTGACAAGGTGACACAGGTGCTCCGTCAGCGACACGCTGAGTGCGTATTTGCTCGACATGGGTGGCCCTCTCCAAAGCATAGCCTTCTAACGGTACTACCTTGTCGTACCCGAGTCCATGGGCGCGCTCCCTTCAGATTTTGTCTCGCGCAGTGTTCGGCCAGGCGCAGCTCGTCGCTGTGATCGTGCGAGGTTGTCGTGAAGTTAGGTGATGCCCGAACGCCCGGACGCGGGGGGAACGGCCGTTTCGGGCGCGACCTGGGAAAGGACATTCAACCGGCGCCATCGAATGGCCACAGTTCGGCGGCGCAGAGCCGACGTTGAAGTTACGTCTACGTTCGCTAGCCAGCTGGACTATTCCAGGCCGGGGGCACGCAGAAGCATGTCGATGGGGCGCGCCTCCGCTCGGATCGCAACGTCGGGCGCAAGACTCACACGCTGAAATGGGCGCGTCGACCGGCTGGAAGCCGCGTACGGCGTGCATCTGCCTCGTGTTCAGTAGCGCCCGTGCGCGACGGACATTACTCCGCGTAGGCTGCCATCACCAGCCATATATCGCGCTGCGATAAACAAGCGGTTGGCGCTTCCAGTCGTTGAAACAGTCCCTGATGTGCCGGAAATCACCACCGCAGATATTGACCTGTCTACCGTTATTGGCTGGCGCCCGATGCTGCCGCCGGGCCGCTTGCGGCGCCCATCGCCCCGGTCGCTGCGGGGTTAGCCATCGGGCCGCTACTGCCCGCCGCTGCGCCGCTGGTCGCGCTACTGTTGTCCGCCCGCTTGCATCCAGATGCACCCATCGCCAGCAGCACGACCGACGCCGCAATTACAAAATGTCTCGCAGTTAGTTTCATCGCAGATTCCTCCTGGCCTGGCTGCAATCCGGCTTTCGGTGAATGGCATGCACGCGACTTGCGGGCCTGTTGCACTTCGACCGGTCATTGGAATTGGCGCAAATTACATGCCCCATACACTCGCGCGTCTTCACGAGCGGGCGCTGCGGGCGGATTTAGGGGAAGTGGTGCCGGTAGGGCTTGCGGAGACAGGCATGCTCAAAATTACAACGCTACGTAAATCTCCCACGTGTCATCCGGATTCGCCGGTACCGCAGTGCAAGGTCAAATCGCTTACGGATTACCGGAATTCGCTCCAATGAGGGGACTTTCGGATAACTTCAGTGGATCGGCGAGCCCTAGTCTGGCGCTTCTTCACGCATCGACGATTCTTTCCTATGCTTGAAGCAACGCCGAGCCCGCCGAAGCTTCCATCCGACGGACCGGGCACGCACTCTAACCCGCAGCCGGCAACACTATAAGGAGCAACCACGATGAAAATTCAACGAAACGCTCCCCGGATCGCGTCGACTCTGCTCGCCGCGGCATTCACACTCGTTCAGGCAAGCGTCGCAATGGCGCAAACGGATGCTCCGCAGACCGCCAGCGAGATTCATAGAACTGGCATGCCAGCGACGCAGCAACAGGGCGACATATCGTTCGTGTCCGGCGGAGTCGGTCGCGACGAGTCAACCGCGCTGCGGCAGGCACGAAGGCAATGGCCGCTGTCTTTGCAGTTCACCGGTCCCGGTGCGAGCTATGTGGCCGACGTCCAGGTGCAGATTGGCAAAGCTGGCGGCGCAACGGTGCTCGATACCACTTCGCATGGGCCGTACATGCTCGTGCGGCTGCCTCAAGGGCGCTATACGGTCAGCGCCACCTACAGCGGCGTTACCAGAAAGCAAAACGTGAACGTCCGCGGCAATGGCAGCGCGCGCGCGACGTTCGCGTTTCCGTCGAGTCACTGAGCGCTCGCGGCGGCGCGCCGAAGGTCGTGCGTGCCGTATTCGGTTGGCGAAAGAACCGGGGGCCGGGAAGGTCGGAAAGGGAGCCGGTGAATATCGGCTTTCACAAAATGTGAACGAGTCTCACGAAGCCTCATGCTTGAGCACGTTCCTCCCGTTTGGCCCGAGCAACGGCAAGTCGCGGATCCGCACGCCGGTCGCGTCGTCGATCGCGTTCGCGAGCGCCGCGGCGGCCGGGCCTTGCGCCGCTTCTCCGACACCGAGAAATGGCAGGCCCGGCCGGTCGATCAACAGCACGTCCACGCGTCGGGGTACGGACGAGAAGCGCATGATCGGGTAAGTGCTCCAGTCGAAGCTCGTGATGCGTTGCTGGTCGAAATGCGTTTCTTCATAGAGCGTCCAGCTCGTGGTTTGCAGAATGCCGCCTTCGATCTGATTGCGCACGCCGTCCGGATTCACGATCTGCCCACAATCGACGGCCGCTACGACGCGCTCGATACTGAGCTCGCCGGTATCGCGCATGACCGTCACGTCCATCGCGACGGCAAGGTAGGCCATCAGGTTCTTGTATTGGGCAAACGCAAAGCCGGTACCGTGCGAGCGCGAGCTCGCCTCGCCGGTTCGCCCGGTGCGGGCTCGCCAGCCGAATTGATCGACCACGGCGCGAATGACGTCACGGGCGCGCGGATCATCGAGATGTTTGAGGCGAAATGCAACCGGATCGACGTGCGCGGCGGTGGCGAGCTCGTCGATGAAGCTCTCGATCGCGAACACGTTCATGTGCGCGCCCAGCGAGCGCATGGCGGACACGCGTATCGGCATCGCGGGCACGAAATGATGCCGTACGTGCAGGCTGGGCACGCGGTAAAGCGGAATGCTGTTGCGGTCGCCTCCGCCTTCCGGCAACGGAATCGGCTTCGGCGGCGCGGGGGTGAACGGTTGCGCCAGCAGTTGCGCGGGCAAAAGACGGCCCGCATTCTCGATGCGGTTGTTATGCGTGTTGCTCCATAGCTCGTAACGCCAGTCGGCAATCGTGCCTGCCGCATCGAACGTTGCGCTCGCCTCGACTGTCATTGCCGGGCCGAACGGCTCCCACAGGTGTTCCTGTTCGCGCATGAATTGCACGCGCACCGGGCGGCCAGGCAGCTCCCGTGCGATGAGGGCGGCGTCGGCCGCGACATCGTCCGCGCCGTTGTGTCCGTAGCACCCCGAACCTTCCATATGCACGCAGCGCACCTGGCCGGGCGGCATGGCGAGCATGCCGGCGATGCCTGCACGCAGCGGGTAGACGCCTTGCGTGTGCGTCCACACGGTCATCACACCGTTGTCGAGCTGCGCGACCGCGCATGATGGCCCAATCGAGCCATGCGTCAGATACGGCCTTGAATAGCGCGCCCGCAACGTCGCCCCGGGCGCGGCCGCGCCGGTCACTTCGTCCTGATCGTGCTGGTCGGCCACCGCGATTTCCTGTGAAGGCAGAGTCATCAGCAACGCGTGGATGTTCGCCGGATCGGGCAAGGGCGGCCCGGGCCGCCATTGCGCGGCGAGCGCGAGCTCACGCATCGCGAGGATCGCGCGCCATTCGTCGTCGGCGACCACCGCGAGGTAGTTGCCGTTGTGCACGACCTTGATGACGCCGGGCAGCGCCTCGACGCGCCCGCTATCGACTGCAACGAGGCTCGCGCCATAAGACGGCGGCCGGACGACGCGGGCATGCAGCATTCCGTGCAGCCGCAGATCCTGGACATAGCTGGCGCCGCCCGTCACCTTGCCCGGAATATCCACGCGCGGCAGCGCATGGCCAATCACGGCGTACGACGATGGCGGCTTGGTCGCTGCATCGGGCTGTGCGTTCTGATGGAGGTTCGCGTAACGCACGGCTTCGCCATAGGTCACCCGTCTTCCGTCGGCCGCAATGATGGCGCCGTCGCGTGTAGTGAGTGCCGATGCGGCGACGCCCAGCTGCGAGGCCGCGCTCGCGACGAGCAGCGTGCGCACCTGAGCCGCGGCGTTGAGGATCGCGCTGCCGCTGTCCGCCATCGTGTGACTGCCTGCAGTGTAGCCTTCGTTCGGCGTTTCGGCGGTGTCGGCGGTGATCAGCTCGATCGCATCAGGCGCGAGATCCAGCTCTTCCGCGGCGACCTGCAGCAGCGCGGTGCGAATGCCCGTGCCAAGCTCCGCTTTGCCCGTGCATACGCTCACGTGGCCGTCAGGGGTGACCTTGATCCACGCATCGAGCAACGGCGTGGTTTTGAGACTGCCCGGCAGTTTCGGAGCGTTCGCGGTGAAAGTGCCCGCTTCGGTGGTGGTTTGCGCGAGCGCGGCCATGCCAGGCACGATCGCGAAGCTCACCATCAGCGAGCCGCCAACGACGAAGCGGCGCCGCGCGGGGTCATCCGGGCCGCCGTCGCGAGCGACGGGGAATGGGCGGCCGTCGCTCACGACTGTGCTCCGCCGTCCGCACGCGGCGAAGCCGTCGCGACTTGCTGGATCGCCGCGAGAATGCGCATGTGCGTGCCGCAGCGGCACAGGTTCGGCTGCATGTGGCGGCGAATCTGTTCATCGGTTGGGTGCGGGGTTCGCTCCAGCAGCGTGTGCGCGCGCATGATCATGCCGGCGATGCAATAGCCGCATTGCGCGGCTTGCTCGCTAATGAAGGCTTGCTGAAGTGGTCCCGGATGTTCTGCGGTGCCAAGTCCTTCGACGGTTCCCACTGGCCGATCGCCAATGGCCACGACCGGCATCAGGCACGAGAACACCGGCTCGCCGCCGACGCTGACCGTGCATGCGCCGCATTGACCGAGACCGCAGCCGAACTTTGCGCCATCGAGCTGCAACTGGTTGCGCAGCACATAGAGCAGCGGCGTGGACGGGTCGACCTCGACCGTATGACTGACACCGTTGACGTTGAGTGTGATCATCGTGGCAGGCCGTCCTTGCGAAAATGCGCGACCGCGTCGGCGTCGAGCGAGGGCCATGAGCCGCGTGCGGTGAAGCGTTCGCGCGTGTAGTTGGCGAGTTCCGCTATCTGCGCGTCTGTGAATGTGTTGGCGAATGATGGCATGAAGGGCGCGCTATCGCTCTCGTGCCAGTCGATTCCATCGAGGATGATGCGAACCGTGTTGCGTGGGCTGTCGGCGTTGACGGCCGTGGAAAGGGACAGCGGCGGTCGGGCACCATCGGTCGACATCGGCGCGCCTTGCGCATGGCACGATGCGCAGGCCGCCGCGAAAAGATTCGCGCCGCTGCGGGGCGAGGTCGAAACGGGCACGCTCGCAGCGGAAGCGGGGGGTGAAGCGACGGCATGCTCGGGCCCGCTTCGGGCCCCGGCTGGCAGCGCCAGCAGATAGGCGGAAATCGCGTCTACGTCGGAGGCGGAAGCGTCGGCGAGCATGCGCGTGACGGGGCGCATCGAACCCGCCGCCGCCCCATGTTCGCTCGCGAGGCCGGTGCGCAGATAGCTGACGAGCTGTGCCTGCGTCCAGGGCGTCGGGCGTGCCGCGAGGTCGGTGAGCGCGGGAGCATCCCATCCCTCGATCGTGCCGCCTTGCAGCGCGCGGTCGCGGCGCTCGGCACCGAGCCGGTTGAGCGGCGTGTGGCACGCGCCGCAATGACCGAGGCTTTCGACCAGGTAACGCCCACGTGCGACGTCTGACGCTTCGGACGGGGACGGCGCTGCTTCGTCGCCGGTATGCAGGTAAAGAAGATTCCACACGGCCATGATGGGCCTGAAGCCGAGCGGGAAAATCAGCTCGTTGTGCGGCGTAGGAGCGCTGATCGGAGCGCGACTCATCAGCCACGCATACAGCGAGCCGATATCGGCATCGTTGATGTGCGTGAAGTGCGGATACGGGAACGCGGGATACAGCAGATGGCCGTCGCTGGACACGCCGCGCCGCATCGCGCGTGCGAACGCGTCGAGCGACCAGCGCCCGATACCGGTGTCGTCGTCCGGGGTGATGTTGGTCGAGTAAATGACGCCGAAGGGTGTTTGCAGCGGCAGTCCGCCTGCGAGGGGCTGGCCGCCCGTCGCGGTGTGGCACGAAACGCAATCGCCAACGGCGGCGAGTTTCGCGCCGCGCGCCGCGGCCGCGGTATCGCTGCTGGCTACCACGGGTGCGGTCACGGGTGCGGTCACGGGACTCGGCGCGGGCTCCCCGGCATGCGCGGCGTATCCGCGGTATGCGCCCATCAGGGCAACCACGATAACGGCCACGCCTGCCATTACCGCCCGTCTGCCTTTCATCTAGCCTCCATCGCCAGGCCGCCAGGCCGCCCGCGCCGATCGCGCGATGCGGGCGCGTCGAGTCGATGTACCCGCGAGGCGGTGCAGCGCGCGGCATTCGCTGACGATACCTGCTTGCGCTTATCGCATTGCGCCTGCCAGGTTGCCCGAGCCGAGACCCACGATCAGATCGAGCGCGCCGTTCTTCAACGCTTGCGTCGCGAGCACGCCGGCCGCTTTCAGTGCGGCCGCGTCGATCCGCGACGGGTCCGATAACTCGACACGCAACCGTGTGGCGGCCAACGCGTCGAGCTTCCTGATGTTGGCCGCGCCGCCCAGCGCCGCACGAATCTGTTCCGCGCGCTCCGTCTGTTGCGGCGAGCTTTGCGCTGCGGCCGCGACAGTTGCCGCAGCCGCAGCCGCAGCCGCGGCAGTCGCCGCCGCTGCCACGCCTTCCATGCCCGGCCCGCCGGCCAGCGGCAGATCCGCTTCGGTGCCCGCTGTCTTCAGATATTCCTGCAGGTCGGTTTTCATGTTTTCCGACAACGGTCCGAAGATTGCCTGCACGCCGTTGCCCACGCGCACCACACCCGCGGCGCCGAGTGCTTTCAGCTTTGCTTCGTCGACGCCCGCGGGGTCTTTCACGGAAATACGCAGCCGCGTGATGCACGCGTCGAGACTGGTGATATTCGAGCGCCCGCCGAACGCCAGCACCAGTTCGCGCGAACGCCCGCCCGCCCCGCTCGCGGCGAGCGGCGCGGTTTCGACCGTGTCGTCCTCGCGGCCCGGCGTCTTCAGGTTGAAGCGCGTGATCACGAAGCGGAACGCCCCGTAGTAGATCACCGCGTAGATCGGACCGAGAATGAACACGTACCACGCGTGCGTGGCCTTCCCGCCGATCAGGTTGAACATCACAAAGTCGATGCCGCCTTGCGAGAACGTGAAGCCCATGCGCATGCCCAAGGTGTTGGCCACGAACTGCGCCGACGCCGCGAGGCAGGCGTGAATCAGGTAAAGCACCGGCGCGACGAACAGGAACGCGAACTCGATCGGCTCGGTGATGCCGGTGAGGAAAGAAGTCAGCGCGGCCGAAACCATCATGCCACCGACCGCCACCTTCTTCTCCGGCTTCGCGCAATGCCAGATCGCGATCGCCGCGGCCGGCAGGCCGAACATCTTGAACAGGAATGCGCCTGCCAGAATGCCCGCGGTCCGGTCGCCCGCGAAATAACGGGTGATGTCGCCGTGAACCGTCTTGCCGGTCGTCGGGTCGAGGTAGCTGCCCATTTCGAAGAAGAACGGCACGTTCCAGATGTGATGCAGGCCGAAAGGAATCAGCAGGCGTTCGACGAAACCGTAGACCGTGGCGGCGGTGCGCGGGTCCGAAACCGCTGCCCAGTGCGAGAACGCCTTGATCGCGCTACCGATCGGCGGCCACACGAAAGACATGATCGCGCCGAGCACGATGGCACCGATTGCGGTCACGATGGGCACGAAGCGCTTGCCGGCGAAGAAGCCGAGATAAGGCGGCAACGTGATCCGGTAGTAGCGGTTGAACATCCAGGCGGCGAGACCACCGGCGAGGATGCCGCCGAACACACCGGTCTGGATCGACGGAATGCCCATGATCGTGTCGGCTTCGATGCCCTGTAGCCTGGCTATCACACCCAACGTCGCCGTCATCACCAGATACCCGATCGTAGCGGCGATGCCGGCGACGCCATCGTTCTCGGTGAAGCCGAGCGCGACGCCGATCGCGAAGATCAGCGGCAGGTTGCCGAAGATCACGTCGCCCGCGTTCTTCATCAGCGCGAGCACGACGGCCGGCACGTAACCGTGAAAGTCGGTCGCGCCGAGGCCGAGCAGCAGACCCGCCACGGGAAGCACGGCGACGGGCAGCATCAGCGACTTGCCGATTTTCTGCAAGACTCCGAAGGCATGCGAGAACATGGCTGATCTCCTGTTGATCCGCTCATTCGGCAAAGCGCGACAGATGCGCGCGGACTTCGGCGGCGGTGCCCAGACGCAGCACCTCGGCGGCGAGTTTCTTTGCTTCGTCGGTCGTCACCCGTGCAAGCTGGGCCTTGATCGAACCGACCGCGGGGATGCTCACCGAAAGCTCGTCGATGCCGAGGCCCACGAGCACCGGCACCGCCATCGCATCGGACGCGATGCCGCCACAAATGCCGACCCATTTGCCGTGCTTATGCGCACCGTCGACCGTCATGCCGATCAGACGCAACACCGCCGGATGCAGCGCGTCGGCCTGCTTCGCAAGCTGCGGATGGCCACGGTCCATTGCGAGCGTGTATTGCGTGAGGTCATTCGTGCCGATCGAGAAGAAATCGACTTCGCGTGCGAGCGGCTCGGCGATCAGCGCGGCGGCCGGGACTTCGATCATCACGCCCACCTTCACGCTCGCCGCGCGATCGCCGGCTTCGTCGAGCAGGATCTTGCGCGCCGCCCGCACTTCGTCGATGGTGGCGATCATCGGGAACATCACGTGCAGAAAACCAAGCGGCGCCGCGCGCAGGATCGCGCGCAGTTGCGTGCGGAAGATGTCGGGACGCTCCAGACTCACGCGCACACCCCGCAGGCCAAGAAACGGGTTGTCTTCCTTCGGCAGGGGCAGATACGACAGCGGTTTGTCGCCGCCGACGTCGAGCGTGCGGACCACCAGCGGACGCTCGCGGCCAAGCGCTTGCGCGACCGCGCAATATTCGGCGGCCTGTTCGTCCTCGGTAGGCGCGGTGTCTCGTGCGTCGAACAGGAACTCGGAGCGCAACAGACCCACGCCTTCGGCGCCGGCCGCTACCGCGTCGCGCGCTTCCTGCGCATTGCGGATGTTCGCGACGACTTCGACGCGATGGCCGTCGGCCGTGATCGCGAGCTTGCTTGCCGCGAGCTTGTCGTCTTCGCGTTTGATGGCCTGGCGCCTGATGCGTTCGCGCGCCTTCTCGAGTTCGTCGGCGCTCGGGTTGCGCCGCAAGCTGCCGCGCGAACCGTCGAGCACGACGGGCGTACCGTCGGCGAGTTGCAGCGCGCGCGCGTCGATACCGCAAATCGCTGGAATGCCAAGCGAGCGCGCGAGGATCGCGACGTGGCTCGTCGCGCCGCCGGTCGTCGTGCAAAAGCCGAGCACCTTGCTGCGATCGAGCGACGTGGTATCGGACGGTGAGAGTTCCTCGGCAATCAGGATCGACTCGTCCGGCACGTCGATCTGCGCCTGCTTCACGCCGGCGAGTAGCGCGAGCACACGGCGGCCGACGTCGCGTATGTCGCCGGCGCGTTCGCGCAGCAGCGGGTTGTCGAGCTTGTCGAGCGTGCTTGCCTGCTTCTGGAATGCGTCGCGCCACGCGAATCCCGCGCTCTTTCCTGCGCTGATGTGACCGATCGCGGCGTCGATCAGGTCCGGATCGTCCAGCAGCTCGAGATGCGCGTCGAGAATCTGCGCTTTCGACGGATCGGTGAGCGTCGCCTTCAGCGATTCGATCTGCTGGCGCGCCTGATGTTGGGCCGCTTCGAGTTGCGCCCGTTCGCGTTGCGGCGACTCACCCGCTTCCTTGACCTCGATGACCTGCTGGCGGAACTGCACGATCCTGCCGACCGAAAGCCCTGGCGAAGCGGATACGCCTATGAATTCGTCGGTGTCGGCGGCAGCCGCCTGGCTTTGCGCTGGCGCCGGCGCAGCCGGTGCGGTTGGCGCAGCCGCCGCGGGTGCGGGCGCATCACCGGGCTTTTCGCCCGATCCCTCGGCAAGCAGACGCGCGACGATGCCGGCCGCCTCTGCCGCGTCGGGACCGCGGGCCTCGACGCGCAGCTTGTCGCCGAACTGCGTGGCGAGCCCCATGATCGCGACGACGGACTTCGCATTTGCACTGGCGTCGCCCCGCAGCAGCCGAATCTCCGACTTGTATTTCTTCGCTTCGACCGCGACGACAGCGGCGGGTCGTGCATGCAGGCCCGCCGGATTCGGCAGCGTGATCTCATCCGAGAGGATCGTGCCGGTGACGCTGGCCGTATCCTTGCCCTCGATGCTGCCGACCAGTTCGACGTACAGCGCGACGTCGGTGCCGGCAACGACGAGCCCGTTCGCGGGAACGTAGCGCGTGACGAGATCGCCGTTGGCGATCACCATCTGCGTGAGCAGGCTGGTTGCTTTTGCGCCGACGACGATCGGGTCGAAGCGGATCAGCGGCGTGCCCACGACGACGGCGTCGGCTTCCTTGACCAGCGGCATGAACCCCTCGCCGCGCAGCAACACGGTGTCGAGTCCGATGTGCAGCAGCACTTGCAGACCGTTGTCGCCCGTGATCGTTATCGCATGGCCGGAGCTATGGAGTTGCGTGACCTTGCCCGCGAGCGGCGATAGCAGTTCATCCGAAGTCGGATCGATCGACACGCCATCGCCGACCATCTTCTGGGCGAAGACCGGATCGGGCACGCTGTCGAGAGGAATCAGTACGCCCGAGAGCGGCGCAATCAACTCGACGCGCAGAGGACGGTGAGGAGCTTTCATCGACAACACTCCTTGTACATTGACGCTCGCCTGAACTGGCTCGATTCGAGCCGCATGAGCGCGACATTCACACGTACGGTCGGCGCCATTGCCGCTTACGCCGCTGACCCACCTGTGAGCGGCGCACGTCACAAAAGCGTCGGTGACAGAAACTCAGGAAAGCCAAACAAGGTCGCGCTCGTCACCGGTATGCGCAAAACGGGTTTCGTTGCGCGTGATATCTCGGCTCTCAAGATGGTGCCGCCCACACAGCATCGACCCCGGGGCGAACGGACAGACGTCAGGCGCGCTGCGACGGCGCTGTTTTGCTTTGTAGGACCGCCTCGCGCCTGTGGACGACCGTTTGCACCGTGGTCCCGGAAAAAGGACCTGAGAAGCGCTCTGACAAGGAGCATATGTTACTGAGCGCAGATTGCAAGACGAGACGATTTCGCACGCAAGCGCCTGAATTTTCCGATTTGTCGACTCGAGACCGACATGGTCTTTACTAACTTGCCAGTGACTCTTTCTCTGCAGCTGTGTTTTACTCGCTTAGCGAAAGCTGCCTGTACTTCACGCGGTCGTCGCAATGCCGCTGTCATGTTGGCCCGGAACATGCAAGGGCTTGCGCCGGGCGACGAAGTAGTTCATGGTCGAGCCTTGCGTGAATTCTCATACGGCTTGCTACTCCATGCACGACACGATTACCCGACTGAAGGAGGTCGACTATGCGTGATACCGTCGCCAGCACCGAGTCCCGCTTCCGCAGCAATTCCCACAGTGCGCCTTTCGCGCTCGTCGATCATTACGCGCGCGCCGCCCAGCGCAGGCTCAGCAACTTCAGCGTGCTGAACGTGCTGCGCACCTTCCCGCAATTCATTCCGTACAGCGAAGGCAGCTACAAGGCCCGGTCGAAGCTCACGGTCCAGGCGATCAACGAGACGATTCCCCTGTTGAGCGAGCTGGCGGCCTCCGTCGGAAAGCCAAAGACGCCCGTCACGGAAATCGCCGACTTTCCGGCCACCGACGAACAACGGCAGGCCGCGAATGCGCTCAAGCAGCACTTCGACGCTCAAGGCAGCGACAAGTCGAACCACCACAGCTACCACCACCTGTACGGCGCGATCCTTGCGAATCGCGAAGCCATGCGCTCGGTGATCGAAATCGGCATCGGGACCCAACATTCCGACACCGTTTCGTATATGGTCGCGGGCAAGCCTGGCGGATCGCTCAGGGCGTTCAGGGACTTTCTGCCTTTCGCGCGGATCTATGGCGCGGACATCGACCGCCGGGTCCTCTTCCAGGAGGAGCGCATCGAGACGTTCTTCGTCGACCAGACCGAGCCCGTCACTTTCGAGCAGCTCGCGCGATCGGTGGACGGCGAATGCGACGTGATCATCGACGACGGTCTGCATTCTCCGAATGCCAACATCCAGACGCTGATCTTCGGGCTGAAAAAGGTCAGGCGAGGCGGCTGGGTCGTGGTGGAAGACATCGGGCATCTTGCGCTGCCCGTGTGGCAAGCCGTCAGCGCGTTGCTTCCCGATCGCTATCGACGGCACATCGTCAACGAGGAGCACGGGCTCGTGTTCGCGGTGCAGCGCCTCGAATGATGCACGCGCGCATTGGCGCTTCGCTCCAGGCTCATGGCGCGGCACGCATGCCGCGCCAACGCTGCGATACGACGCGGCCGTGAACAACGCGCATTGTTCAGCCACGTTAGCTAGTCTTTTCAGCGGACGACTCTTTTTCCGACGTGAGACCCCGCCTAAAGTGTCAGACTTCAACCTGACATCTGGGGCATCATGCACATCGATACACCTACGACTCCAGCATCCCTGCAAGAAAATTCAACATCGGCCGCCCAGTGGCTATCCGTCATCGCTGTAGCGGTGAGCGCATTCGCATTCGTCACGGCCGAGTTTTTGCCTGTCGGGCTGTTGCCGCAAATCGCACAGGACCTTGGCGTGTCGACCGGTGTCGCCGGTCTGATGGTCACCACGCCGGGCGTGATGGCGGCCATCCTGGCGCCGACGCTGATAGTCGGCGCGGGCCGCATGGACCGGCGCTACGTTTTTCTGCTGCTCACCGCGGTACTGCTGATCGCGAACGTGGTGTGCGCAATCGCACCGAGCCTGGCGGTCATGCTGGTAGGACGGGCGTTGCTCGGTGGCGCGTTAGGGGGCTTCTGGACTCTGGCGACGGCCGCCGCTCCGCGACTCGTGCAGGCAAAGGACGCTGCCAAAGCGACCGCGACCATTCTGACCGGCGTGACCTGCGCAACCGTGATCGGCGTGCCGCTCGGCACGTTCATCGCGTCGTTTGCATCGTGGCGTATGGCGTTCGCCGCCACTGCGGGGCTCGTGTCGCTCGCGTTACTGGCGCAGGCGTTCCTCGTGCCTTCGTTGCCGTCGGCATCGGCGTTACGGATCGCCGATTTCAAAACCTTGCTTGGCCGGCCTCACACGAGGTTGAGCATGGTGATGGTCGCGCTCGTCTTCGGCGCGCATTTCTCGACCTACACGTACATTGCTCCGTTGCTCGAGCACGACTTCTCGTTGAGTGCCATCACGCTGTTGCTGTTCGGATTCGGTCTGATTGGGTTCTTCTCCAATGCGTTGACGTCGGTGACGATTTCGGACCATCTGAAGAAATCCGTTGCCGCGATGGTTCTGCTGCTATTGGGTGCGATGTCTTCGATGTTGCTGCTTGAACATTCGCCGATCGGCGAGACGGTGGGGATGCTGCTTTGGGGAGTCGCGTTCGGAGCGCTTCCGCTTTGCTTTAGCGTGTGGATTCAACGCGGCACGACAGACTTGCCCGAAGCGGGGTCGGCCATGTTCGTCAGCATCATCCAGGTGGCGATCGCCGTGGGCTCGGCAGTGGGGGGCACCATCGTCGACCGTGCGGGAGTTCACGCTGATTTCACGCTGGGACTCGGACTCGCGCTACTGGGCCTCGTGACACTGCAACGGCTTGCTGTGTTGGAACGACCCGCCACGGCATCTTCTGTTGATTGCGCCTGCGACGCGTCGGCTGACTGACGCAACGCAATCCGTCAAACAGCCGTCTTCACGACTCTGGGTTGAAACGGGGCGTTGCGCGGCACGTCGCCGGCGGCCTCGTCGCGCGCGGCGCTCGTCGACAGATAGCGCAAACAGCAAACGCGCAAAAACGACGCGAAATTCAACGGCTCTTCGCCGCGCGAGGCGACCAGTTCGTCGTGGAGCTTCACGACGAACTGGGTCGTCGTCATGCTCTCGCGGTTGGCGATTTCCCGAAGCACGTCCCAGAACAGATTTTCGAGCCTCACCGTAGTCACGACGCCATGAATGCGCAGAGCGCGCGTACGCGACTCGTAGAGGATCGGATCAGCGTTGACATAGACGTTGCACATACGGTCTGCCCTTCTAGCAAATGGTGACGTCGCGGGACGCGAAGCGCGCCGTGCGGGCGCCGATGCTGTCGTGATCGAGCGTAACACGGTTGGTCGCGGGCACGTCCTCGCCGGCGATGGATGCCTGCCGTGTACCGGCAGGCATCCATCGCTCGTCAATGCTCGATGCGCGTGCCGAGCAGCGCGAGGAACTGCGCGAGCCAGTTCACGTGCGATGTCCACGCGGGCGCGGTGACGAAGTTCTCGTCGGTGATGGCGTCAGGCCAGTCGAGCGCCACGTATTGCGCGCCCGCGAGCTTGACTTCGGGCGCGCAGGCCGGATACGCCGAGATGCGCCGGCCTTCGATCACACCCGCCGCGGCCAGCAATTGCGCGCCGTGGCAGACGGCGGCAATCGGCTTCTTCGCTTCGGCGAATTGGCGCACCCAGTCGATCACCTTGTCGTTGAGCCGCAGATATTCAGGGGCGCGGCCGCCGGGCACGAGCAGCGCGTCGTAGGCCGCGGGATTCACCGAAGCGAAATCGGCGTTCAACGTGAAGTTATGGCCGCGTTTCTCCGTATAGGTCTGATCGCCTTCGAAGTCGTGGATCGCGGTGCGAATCGCGTCGCCCGCGCGCTTGTCGGGCGCGACGACGTGCGCCGTATGTCCGACTGCCGCGAGCGCCTGAAACGGCACCATCAGCTCATAGTCTTCGACGAAATCGCCGGCGATGATAAGAATGCGCTTTGACATGTTCGTTTCCTGTCGAATCGGGTGGGGAAATGGCGAGGCGGCCGCGCTGTCGCGGTGTGCGCAAGGCGGCGGCCGTCATGAAGCAATATAGCGATCGACGCAGTGGGACAGGTAATACGCGGCTAAATGCCGACCAGGGATTTCACTGAGCAAACAAGCGTCACGTTCTATTCGAGCGCGACTCTTCTGCCATTGGGAAGGTCTGTCAAGCGCGCAGATTCGACACACATCGCTGCAGCACCTTGCGCAGCGTATCGACCGGGATTTCCGTCAATCCGTCCAGCATGGACGCCTCGAGCGCGTCGATTGCCGAATCGCATTCCCGCAGTACCCGACGCCCCTCGTCGGTCAGAAACAGATGAATCAGTCGACCGTGGGTAGGGTGCCCAACGCGTCCGACCCAACCGTTTGCTTCCATTGTCTTGACTACCTCGTTGGCCGACTGCGGTGTGATGAACGAGCGTTCGGCAAGCTTCGCGTTAGTCATCGCGCCGCTGGCGCTGATCACGGACAGCGCAGTGAATTGAGGCAAGGTCAGCCCGAATTCGCCGAGCACATCGATAAGACTACGTTTGAGCAATCGGTCCAACTGGCCGACCAGATACGAAACGCGGGCAGGTGGCGCACCGGTTCTCGTTGAACCGGCCTGTTTGGCAGGGGGCGTTCGCCGCTTCTCCATTGTCTTGATCATTATCAGGTTGCCTTAGGTGTTTCTACCAGGCATATCATATTCTACTTTCAATATCAGGAACCCTGAGACTAGACTCATCGTGGATTCCGAGGGACGCTTTGGGAAGGACTCTGATAAGTGACGCAAGATCACCACTGTCAGAAATCTTCTCCTTCCCGGGACCGCTTCGTCGAAGAACGAAGCGCAGGCCGCCGCTGGCGATTCAATCAAAATGGTGAAGGAGACGTCATGTCAAGCATTGCGAACCGGTCGAGTGCCGCAGGCTCGAGTACCGCATTAACGTTGGCACTGTGCTTTCTCGTCGCGGTACTGGAGGGTGTCGACCTGCAGTCCACTGGCGTTGCGGCGCCTCGCATGGCACACGAGTTCGGCTTGTCGGTCAGCCAGTTGGGGCTCGCTTTCAGCGCCGGCATGTTCGGGCTTCTGCCGGGCGCCATGATCGGCGGCAGACTTGCCGACAGGATCGGCCGCAAGCGCGTTCTGATGATCTCGATGGCGATATTCGGCATCTTCTCGATTGCGACCGCGCAAGTCTGGAGCTTCGAAAGTCTGCTCATTGCGCGAGTGCTGACGGGCATCGGGCTCGGCGGCGCGATGCCGAACCTGATCGCGTTGTCTTCCGAGGCGGTCGATCCGCGTCACCGCAATACAGCGGTCAGCGTCATGTATTGCGGTATGCCGCTCGGCGGCGCGCTGGCCGCGTTGATCGCCGTGCTGAGCGCGGGCGCCGCCGCGTGGCGTCATATCTTCTACGTGGGCGGCGCCGGACCACTGATCGTCATTCCGCTGCTGATGATGCTGCTGCCCGAGTCCCGCGAATTCGCCACCGGGTCGCGGGAATCGGCTACGTTGGACAAGGCGCTCCTTTCGACGCGCGAAGTCCTGTTCGGCGAGGGTCGCGCCGCGGCGACGATCGGTATCTGGATCAGTTTCTTCTGCACGCTGATCGTTCTTTACTTCCTGCTGAACTGGTTGCCTTCGTTGACCGTGGGGCGCGGCATGAGCCGTTCGCAGGCCGGAATCGCGCAGATCTTTTTCAACGTCGGCAGTGTGATCGGCGTGCTGGGCATCGGTCTGCTGATGGACCGGTTCAGGCAAGGGCTGTCTGTCACGGCAATCTATGCGTGCATCGTCGGTGCATTGGTTGCGCTATCTCAGGTCGCTAGCATCGAGACGCTATCGGTTGCCGTGCTGTTTGCTGGCATGGGCGTCGTCGGGGCGCAGTCGATGCTGTATGCGTTGTCCGCCGCCAGTTATCCGACCAGCGTACGCGGTACGGGTGTCGGCGCCGCGGTGGCGGTGGGGCGCGTCGGTTCCATTGTTGGCCCCGTTGCCGCCGGGCAATTGCTTTCGATGGGAAAGAGTTCCGCCCTCGTTATCGGCGCGAGCGTGCCGGTGACGATCATCGCGGCGATTACCGCATTGCTCGTGATCCGCTCGAACGCCGCGAAACGATAAGTAGCTGTTGATGGACCGGTTGGCCCGGCGTTCTGGCGCCGGGCCATCGTTGATGCGTGACGCGCTTGCGTCATGCCTCGGCCCGCAAGCCAAGCAACCTGACAGCGTTCTCTTTCAGAACGAGCGGCTTCACCTCGGGCTTGATGTCGAGCGTGTCGAAGTCTTCGAGCCAGCGGTCCGGGCGGATCAGCGGGAAGTCGGACGCGAACAGCACCTTGTTGCGCAACAGCGTGTTCGCATACTTGACCAGCTCGGGCGAAAAGTACTTCGGTGACCAGCCCGACAGGTCGATATACACGTTCGGCTTGTGCAGCGCGATCGACAACGCCTGCTCCTGCCACGGCCAGGATGGATGCGCGATCACGATCTTCATGTCGGGAAAGTCGGCGGCGACATCGTCGAGGTAGATCGGCTCCGAATACTTCAGGCGCAAGCCGCCGCCGCCGCGCATGCCCGAGCCCATGCCCGAGTGTCCACTGTGAAAAACCGCCGGCAGCCCGTACTCGGCAATCACTTCGTATAGCGGGTATGCGAGGCGATCGTTGGCGAAAAAGCCTTGCATCGTGGGGTGAAACTTGAAACCGCGCACGCCGTGCTCGTCGATGAGCCGCCGCGCTTCGCGCGCGCCGAACTTGCCTTTGTGCGGATCGATGCTGGCGAACGCGATCATGATGTCCGGGTTATTTCGCGCGAACTGCGCGACCTCTTCGTTCGAAATGCGACGGCGCCCGATGTTCGCTTCGCAGTCGACGGTAAACATCACGAAGCCGATATTGCGCTCACGATAGTGCTGGATCGTTTCCGGAATGGTCGGGCGGCGCCCTTGTTTGAGCACGGTGCCGAAGTATTTGTCGGCGGCTTCATCGAATTCTTTTGCAAACAGATCGGGCGGTTGGCAGCACGACACCTCGGCGTGCACGTGGGTGTCGATGGCCTTGAGTTGATCGATGTTCAATGGTGTCTCCTATCTGTAATCAAAGCTGACAGCGCGATGCGGCGATTGAACGGATCGGCCATGCGGTTAGGGGTTTGTACCAAGACATCTATATTGTACTTTACGTATCAGGGTGCCTGATATTAAATTGTAGTCGAGCCGCGAGGGCGGTATTGATATGGAGATGCAGATGAGTTACGAAGGACGCTGGAAAACGGTCAAGGTCACGGTGGAAGGCGGAATCGCCTGGGTCGCGTTCAATCGTCCGGACAAGCGCAACGCGATGAGCCCGACGCTGAACAAGGAAATGATCGACGTTCTCGAAACGCTCGAACTCGACGCCGAAGCCCAGGTTCTCGTGCTGACCGGTGAAGGCAGCGCGTGGACGGCCGGCATGGACCTGAAGGAGTATTTCCGCGAAGTGGATGCGGGTCCGGACGTACTGCAGGAGCGGATTCGCCGCGACGCGAGCCGCTGGCAATGGCAATTGCTGCGCATGTATTCGAAGCCGACCATCGCGATGGTCAATGGCTGGTGCTTCGGCGGCGGCTTTTCTCCGCTCGTCGCGTGCGATCTCGCGATCGCCGCGGATGAAGCCGTGTTCGGGCTGTCCGAAATCAACTGGGGCATTCCGCCGGGCAACCTCGTGAGCAAGGCGATGGCCGACACCGTCGGTCATCGCGAAGCGCTGTATTACGTCATGACGGGCGACACCTTCACCGGTCCGCAAGCCGCGAAGATGGGTCTCGTGAACAAAAGCGTGCCGCTCGCGCAACTGCGCGACGAAACGATCGCTCTCGCGGCGAAACTGCTGAACAAGAACCCGGTCGTGCTGCGCAACGCCAAGCATGGCTTCAAGCGTTCGCGCGAACTCACGTGGGAGCAGAACGAAGACTACCTGTACGCGAAACTCGACCAGGCGAACTATCGCGATCGGGAAGGCGGCCGCGAGCAAGGCTTGAAGCAGTTCCTCGACGACAAGACCATCAAGCCGGGCCTGCAGGCCTACAAGCGCTAAGCGGCGCACTTCAGCGGCACGCACCGAGGAGATGAAGAATGCATCAAACGAACCTGTTGATTGGCGGCGCGAAACGTGCCGCGTCGAACGGAAAGACTTTCGAGCGCATCAACCCCGCGACGGGCGCGGTTGCCACCCGCGCCGCGGCGGCCACCGTCGAGGATGCCGATGCGGCCGTCGCTGTCGCGGCGAGCGCGTTCCCGGCATGGGCGGCGCTCACGCCGACGGAACGCCGCAAACGCCTGCTCGCAGCCGCCGACCGCATGGACGCGCGCACGGCCGAGTTCATCGCGATCGGCGCGGCGGAAACGGGCGCGATGGCGAACTGGTACGGCTTTAATGTGATGCTCGCGGCCAACATGCTGCGCGAAGCTGCCGCGATGACGACGCAGATCGACGGCGCGGTGATTCCATCCGACGTGCCGGGCAGCCTCGCGATGGCCGTGCGCCAGCCGTGCGGCGTGGTGCTCGGCATCGCGCCGTGGAACGCGCCCGTGATTCTCGCCACGCGGGCGCTGGCGATGCCGCTCGCGTGCGGCAACACGGTCGTGCTGAAGGCGTCGGAAGGTTGTCCTGGCGTGCATGTGCTGATCGGCGAGGCGCTGAACGACGCGGGTCTTGGCGAAGGCGTCGTCAACGTGCTCACGCATGCGCCGGAAGACGCGCCCGCGATCGTCGAGCGTCTGATCGCGAATCCTGCCGTGAAGCGCGTGAATTTCACCGGCTCGACGCGTGTCGGGCGCATCGTCGCCGAGCTTTCGGCGCGTCATCTGAAACCGGCGCTGCTCGAACTGGGCGGCAAGGCGCCGGTACTCGTGCTCGACGACGCGGACCTCGACGCTGCCGTGGAAGGCGTTGCGTTCGGCGCGTTCTTCAATCAAGGGCAGATCTGCATGTCGACGGAACGCGTGATCGTCGATCGAAAGGTTGCCGATGCGTTCGTCGAGAAGCTCGTGGCGAAAGCGCGCATGCTGAAGGCAGGCGATCCGACCCAGCCGGGCTCGATTCTCGGCACGCTGGAAAGCGAGGCGGCGGCGCGCCGCATTCGCGCGCTCGTCGAAGACGCCCGCGAAAAGGGTGCGAAGCTGCCGCTCGGTTGCAAGGTGAACGGCGCGATCATGCAGCCCGCTATCGTCGAGAACGTCACGCGCGAAATGAAGCTTTACGCCGACGAATCGTTCGGCCCCGTGGTGACAGTGCAGCGCGTGGACGGTGACGAAGAGGCGCTGGCGGTCGCCAACGATAGCGAGTACGGTTTGTCGGCCGCCGTGTTCAGCCGCGATGTCGCACGCGCGATGAACGTCGCGAAGCGCATCGAGTCGGGCATCTGCCACATCAACGGCCCGACCGTGCACGACGAAGCACAGATGCCGTTCGGTGGCGTGAAAGCGAGCGGGTACGGACGCTTCGGCAGCAAGGCGTCGATTCCCGAGTTCACCGAGTTGCGCTGGATCACGGTGCAGACAGGTCCACGGCATTACCCGATCTAAATATCGCGGTGTAAGGCGCACGTAGCGGTCATGCTGGGCCGCGTACCGATGAAATGAAGCCCGCCCTACGCAGGCGCGAACAGGCGGCGCAAACAAGGAGACAGGTGTTGGAATCAAACCAGGGCCACGCAAGTGACGGCGCAGCGGGATACCGGCGCGTCGCTATCGGTTCTGTCTCGCCGCGTATCGAGCGACGGGGCGAATGCTGGTATATCGACACGCAGGAAGCACTCGGCGCTTACCCGGAGCGCTTCACTGACCGGCTTGCTAGCGGTGCGCGTCAGCATCCCGATCGGTGGCTGGTCGCGAGGCGCGATTCGGCCGGAGAGTGGCAGGGCGTGAGCTACGCGCAGATGCTCGAGCAAGCTCGCGCGATCGGCGAGGCATTGCTGCAGCGTGGACTGAGCGCCGAGAGGCCGCTTGTCATTCTTTCGGGCAACGGCATCGAACACATGCAGATGGCGTTGGGCGCGATGTGGGCCGGTGTCCCATACGCGCCTGTCTCGCCAGCGTACTCACTGCTGTCGGGCGACTACGGCAAGCTACGCCACGTGCTTGATCTGCTCACGCCCGGCCTCGTGTTCGCCGACGACATCAGCGCCTACACGTCTGCGCTAGATTCGGCACTCGCCGCCGATGTCGAACGGGTGAGCGTCGCGCCCTGCGCGGCTCCAGGCGTTACACCATTTCAGACCTTGTTGAATACGGTCCCGACCAACGTGGATAGCGCACATGCGTCGGTTAGCGGCGATACCATCGCCAAGTTCCTCTTCACATCGGGCTCGACCCGTTTGCCCAAAGCCGTACCGACCACGCATCGGATGCTTTGTGCAAACCAGCAGATGCTGCTGGAGACTTTCCCTGAGTTCGGCATCGACCCTCCCGTGCTGGTTGACTGGCTACCGTGGAACCATACGTTCGGTGGTAGCCATAACGTGGGCATCGTGCTTTATAACGGCGGCACGCTGTATATCGACGATGGCAAGCCGGTCGCGGGCAAGTTCGATGAGACATTGCGCAATCTGCGCGAGATTGCGCCCACGATCTATTTCAACGTGCCAAAGGGCTGGGAAGAACTGACAGTCGCTCTCGAAACTGACGTTGCATTGCGCGAGCGCTTCTTCTCGCGAGTCAAAATGTATTTCTTTGCGGGTGCGGGCCTTTCCAAAGCCGCATGGGAGCGGCTCGAGTGTGTGACGCTCAAGTATTGCGGTGAGCGCATCCGCATTATGGCGGGCTTGGGTATGACCGAGACGGCACCCTCGTGCCTCTTCACGACCGGCCCATTTTCGGGCGCGGGCTACATCGGCTTGCCCGCACCGGGATGCCGTGCGAAAGTCGCGCCGGTCGACGGGAAGCTCGAGGTGCGTTTTCGCGGGCCAAACGTCATGAAGGGGTACTGGCGCGCTTCGCCAGAGCAGGCGCACGACGTATTCGACGAGGAAGGCTACTATCGCACTGGGGATGCGGTGCGCTTTGTGGATCCGCAGCGGCTAGAAGTGGGACTGGCCTTCGATGGTCGTATCGCCGAGGATTTCAAGCTCGGTTCAGGGACCTTCGTGAGCGTCGGGCCGATGCGCGCGCGCATCATCAGCAAAGGCGCGCCGTACGTGCAGGACGCCGTAATTACTGGCATCAATCGTGATGACGTCGGTGCGATGATCTTCCCGCGCGTGGATGCGTGCCGCAAGCTGGCGTGCCTCGAAGATGCGGCCGGCGTGCGCGACGTATTGAATGCTTTGCCCGTGCGAGCCTTCTTCGCCGACCTGCTTCTGCGTTTGAACGCGAGCGCGACGGGGAGCGCCAGCTTCATCGCACGCATGCAACTGCTCGAGCTGCCACCGTCGCTCGATCGCGGCGAGATTACCGACAAAGGCTCGATCAACCAGCGCGCGGTTCTGCAGCATCGTGCGGCATTAGTTGAGAGGCTGCATACGAATGATGAGGGAGACCCAGACGTGATATATGCAAACAAGGAGACGACGCGATGAGTTTGTCGCGAGTTGCGTTGGTGATCGAACTTCTTGCCAAGGCACCAGTGCGCGAGCAGTTTTTCACCTAACGTGCGAGAGGAGTCATCCAGTCGGACGGGCCGATTGCGACAATTCCTCTCACACAGTCAGTGGCTTAGCTGCAGGTGAAACTGCTCGCCGAGTTCACGTCTGCGCCCGTATAGCGGGCGACCTTCGGGTAGGCACAGAGAGGACGTGTGCGTCCGACACCCCAGTCAGTCGGCACTTCGCTATTCGGAATCGCGTTGGTAGTGTCACGTGCCGTTGCGATGACACGATCCGGCGCTTGCCCTTGTTCGACCCATGTGACCATAGGCGTCAGCATGTCGAATTGATCCGCCGTCGGGCCGCCGCTGCAGTGATTCATCCCTGCCACTGTATAGAGGCGCGCAAAATTGCTCGCATCTCCACCACTGGCCGTGGACAAACGCTGATACCAGTCGGTCGTATCGTTCGACGAAAACACCGGATCGCTCGTTCCGTGATACACGATCAACTTCGCGCCCCGGCCCCTCAAGCCGCTCAAATCCGTCTCGTTTGGCGGCGTCATAAACGACCACGAAGACTCGGAATAGGCACCGCTTGCTGCAAAGATTTTCGGCGCGTCGGTGTCCATGTTGAAGTTCAGCGCGTACGCCCCGATCGAGCTGAGAATCGAAGCGCTCTGTGGCGGCGAAGTGAACACGAAGGCTGTCGCGCCCGGGTCAAGGCTGATGGAGTTGCTTTGCTTCCACTGAGCCCACCCGGACCCGTTGACGCCGACGTCATACGGAAAGCTCGCATAGAGCGCGCTGCCGTTGCTACTTTTCGCCCCGGAGAAAACATTTCCGACGGCTTGCTTTTGCGCCGGGGTGAGGCAAGTGCCATCGCGCCCATTGCTCGAACACGTCGGCACGTCCGTCGCCAGGTTGAAGTTCGCCTGGCACGCTTTAATGTCTTGCACCATGCCGTCCGCCACACCGTCCAGCGAATCGCACTTCGCAATGATCTTCGATGCGATGAGCTGCCGCTCAGTAGTCGTCAAGCCGGTAGTGATATCGGCGATTCCCGCCGAGGTTTTCGCGGTAGCAACGGTAGCCAGTTGCTGTGCGCTCCACATCTGCCCGATGGCTGCCTTTGGCAAATGAAAGCCCGGGTCACCCGCGACGATCCCGTCGTAATCCGCGAACGACCTGGCGGCCGCCACCATCGCATGACGGCCACCGTTAGAGCATCCTTCGAAGTAGCTGCGGTCGGGCCCCTTGCCGTAGGCCAGCTTGATTACCTGCTTGGCCATTGGCGTGAGGGTAGCAACGGCGTTATAACCGTAGTCGAGACGCGCCTGGGGGTCGAGACCGAACAAGGGGTTTTGCGACGCCGAATGGCCCGCATCCGAACTGATCACGGCGAGACCCATGTTTAGAGCGTTGTTCAGCGGGCCACCGCCACTGAGCACTCCCGTTGCCGGCGTCACGTTGCCGTCGAGGCCGCCATTCGCCTGATAAAAAAAGCGACCATTCCATGCGATAGGCAGCCGCATTTCAAAACCAATCGCATAAGCCTGGCCGTCGACCGTGCTCGTGCGTTGATTCATTTTCCCCTGGATCACGCAATGTTCGGGGATGGATTTTCCCGCCACCTTGAGCGTTCCGGCCGGCACGTCGGCGACGGAGGTGAAAGTCGTGTTGGCAAACGTCAGTCTGGCTGCAAGCGCGGCGCAGTTCCCTGACAACGTTGCCGGTTGCGCCGCGGAGAGCCGGGGCAACTGCGTAGCACTGGTGGAAATAGAATCGGAGCTGCCGCCGCAGGCTGCCAGCATCGCAGATGCCGCCGATACGCACATCGCAATTGTGGTTTTTTTCATTTTGACCTCTGTTAGAACATGTGTTTAATGCCGACCATCACGCCCGTTTGCCCCATGCCCGCGCCCGGCGTGGTGCCGCCACCGCCGCCACTGACCGAATAACGCGCCTTGGTGCTGTTCGCAAGATACGCAGCCTGCGCATAGACTGATGAACGTTTGCTCAACAAATACGTGGTGCGCAACGTCCCCATCGTGGCGCGGGTATCGTGGTCGCTATTGATGATGCGATACACCTCTGCGTCGACGAGGACTGCAGGCGTGACCGTGTACGAAGCGCCCAGGAAAAACAGGTCCGAGCGAATATTCGGCACCGTCGGCGATTGCGTGACCACGCGGCGACCCAACCAACCTGCGCCGATCTTCGCACCCGCGTACTGTGCATAGGCGCTCAGTTGCGTACGCGCGTCCTTGTCCGCCGCGTTGATCAGTGGAGTCGGCGCAAGACCGTCGAAGAAGTTGGCGGCTGCAGTCGACCCGCCGCGTTGCTCTTCATACGACGCCGCGGCACCGAAATATTGCGAGTCATACTTGATCATTGCCGACCAGTCGCGGCATTCCGTGGTATGGCCCGGAACCGAGCCCGTACAGGTACCTTGTCCTGGTGAGTTGCCGGTTCCCGCCGCATCCCGACCAAATGAATAGCCCGCGCCAAGCGTGAAGCCTTTGTACGAACCAATGTAGGTGACCGAGTTGTCGGCGCGTGCATTGGGCACATAGGCATCCAGCGAGCCCATGCCGTAGATGTCTGGACCGATGATGTCCGCGCCCAGAACGGCGAGATAGGTCATCGTGTACTGGCGGCCGAACGCGAGCGTTCCATAAGGGCTCTTGATACCCACGAAGGCCTGGCGTCCAAACAGCCTGCCGCCTTGTCCCGAACTACCGTCACGCACGTTGAAGCCGCTTTCAAGTGTGAAAACGGCGCTGTAGCCGCCGCCTAGATCTTCATTGCCGCGGAGCCCCCAGCGTGACGGAAACTCTCCGGTAACGGCTGGCATCCGAAAGACTCTGTCGCCGTTCGCGTTGGCGTGCGAAACGTACTCGATGCCTGTGTCCACGATGCCGTACAACGTTATGCTCGATTGCGCCAAGGCTCCAGTGCTCAGCGCGCACATCGCGCCGAACATGAGGACGTGAGTCGACTTCAATTGCATGTTGGTATCTCCAGACCTGTTGTGTGTTTTTTGCGAATTGAGACTACGGCGGGTTCAGTCTGTCGCGCGGGGGCGGCGCAACAGCATCAGCGCGGCGATTGCCGCGATGAGCGTGACGGGGATGCTGGCGCCGATCACCGTGGAGGCGCTGCGTCCCATCGTTAGCGGTTGTCCGGCGGCGAGCGGACCCACCACGGAGCCGAGGCGTCCAACGGCCGCGGCCGCGCCCCGTGTTTCGTTGCGTCGTCACGTCGTCTCCCGATAGTGCCGTTCCGGTCGATCTCATATCCGTCGCCTAAAGGTCTGTTTGATTTCGAAAGTCACTGCGAATCATTGCCTGATATATCAGGTAGCTTGATATAGTGGGCAAAATAAAGCGCGTTCTGAATGACGCGCCTATTTGCTGTGACAGGCTTGTATTCTGATGTCAGGTATCCTGACGTTGCAAGCACGAAATATTGGGTAAATACCCTAGTTGGTGGTGTCTCGCGTCCTGCGGTGCGATTCGTGATGGACCTTGTCGCTCGACACTGAGCACGGCGGACAGGGCCTGCCGTAGCTTCTCGAAGTCGCGCTGCAGGAAATGCTCGCGGGCGCCAACCATGCGTGGTTGATGTCGCCCGGGCTCGCGCATGGCGCGACCGCATGCTTGCAGACGTATGGCAGAGAACACGTGAAAAGAGAATTGCCGCCGAAAGGTTCGCGTGGACGCGCACGCTGCGAATTGCGACGCCGCAATGCAGGGCGGACTCTATGTGCAAAAGCAGGAGACGGGCCGCTTCTTCTTCGACTATCCGCTCGCGGCCTTTTCTTATCGCCGAAGCCTCGTTGAAGCCGGCTGCGAAGCGACGCTGCCGTACGTTTGAACCAGGGCTCGTTTACATCACATCGCGCCGCTTTGGCCTGGCCGAAGAACTGATCCGCACGGTGAGCCTGCTTCTGTTTGGCAAATTGCGTTAGGCGCGTGAGCACACGCCTCTTCGAACACCGCCCTGATCAATACCTCTCGGCCACATATTTAAACGGATAGTCTGGTTCCTTATACCCGTCCGGCTTTTGCCGTTTCGGAAGCGTGACCTTCTTGCGAGCCGGCTGCTTATACGGAATTCGCTGAAGCATGTCGCTGATGATGTTCAGTCGCGCGCGACGCTTGTCGTTTGAATTCGCTATGTACCATGAAGCGTATTCAGTGTCCGACGCCGCGAGCATCGCATCGCGGGCACGCGAGTAGTCATACCAGCGGCTATAGGATTTCAGGTCCATCTCGGTCAGTTTCCAGACCTTGCGACCGTCGTTGATGCGTGCCTCTAGCCGGCGAGTCTGTTCCTCGGGGCTAACCTCGAGCCAGTATTTGAGCAGGATGATTCCTGACTCGACGATCGCCCGCTCGACGAGCGGCACGGCCTTGAAGAAGCTCTGCACTTCTTCCTCGGAGCAGAAGCCCATCACGCGCTCCACGCCCGCACGGTTGTACCAGCTGCGGTCGAAAATCACGACTTCGCCCGCGGCCGGCAAGTGCGGCAAGTAGCGCTGCACATACATCTGGCTTTTTTCGCGTTCGCTCGGCGCAGGCAGTGCGACCACGCGGAAGATGCGCGGACTGACGCGCTCGGTCATCGCCTTGATCGTGCCGCCTTTGCCGGCGCCGTCGCGTCCCTCGAAGACGATGCACACTTTGCTTCCCGTTTGCACGACCCACTCCTGCAGCTTGACGAGTTCGACATGCAGATCGAACAGCGCCTTGCGATAGTCCTTGTAAGACAGCGTCCTGTCTTCCACGGGCTGCGCGTTTTCCGACTTTGTTCTGGCCATACTCTTCTCCCCAGCGCGGACTGTTCCAGGGTATTACGCAATGATCCATTCCTAAGGTAGTGCGCCGCGCGAAGCGGGGCCATACGACCTTGGTCCAATATCGTCGGCGTAGAGCGCGCTGTATGCTGTGGGCGTCTGCTCGCGCGTGCCCGATCCGACTGTCGTCGCCGCATCTCATCCGAATGCCAGCGAAGCGCGCGGGTTCGATCGACGCCATCGCCACGGGAGGCCTCATGGATGCCACCGGTCTGACGGAGCAGGAAAACGTCGGCGATAGGAAGCCGGTTCTCGATGTCGTCGATCGCGTGTGTGAGCTGTGTTTCGGCCTCTTCATGGCGCTGACGTTCGTCGGCACCGTATCGGCCGTGGGCGCGGGTGCCAACGCGGGGCACAAGATGTTCTACACCGCGCTCGGCTGCAATCTCGCTTGGGGCCTCGCGGACGCGGTGATGTACCTCGTGCGTACGCTGGTGGCGCGCGGCAGGCGTGTGACGCTTGCGCACGCCGTGCGAAGCGAGCCGGATCCGGCCGCGGGCGTTCAGACGCTTCGCGACGCGATGGCGGAATGGCTCAAACCGTTGATCGGCGATACGGAGCTCGAGTCCATCCGCGGGCGTGTTGCCGCGCGGCCCGATCTGCCGCAGCGCGCCGTGTTTGTGCGCGACGACTTCATCGGCGCGATGGGCATCTTTCTGCTCGTGGTCTGTGCGACATTCCCGGTCGCGTTGCCCTTCCTGCTGTTGGCGAACGTCCCGACTGCGCTGATCGTGTCCCGTGGATTGACCATTGCGATGTTATTCGGCAGCGGCATGGCGCTGGGCCGTTACGCGGGATTTCACGGCTGGCAAGCCGGCCTGGCGATGGCGGCCCTCGGCGTCCTGCTCACCGTGGCGATCATTGCGCTCGGCGGATGATCGATACCGGCGGGCCCGGGTCCCATCGCTGACTTCGCGTTTCGCATATCGACGTCCCACTAGCCTGTAAGACTAAGGTCCGATTCCGCATCCGTTGCAGCGTGACATCATGTATCTGCAAGCGTTGCAGTCGTCGCTCCGGTTATCGAAGAGGCGACGCTTCCGATGCTCGCGACGTGCGCCTGGAAGATCGACGCGCGGCGAGGGCGTTGACGGTTCCTTGGGCGGCCATGCCGCTTCACGGCAGAGAAAAAAGATCGAGGCTTCCAGACATCAGGACTGGCGAATCGCATCGTAACCAGAACGGAGGTCGATAGTGAACAGACGGAACTTTGTGCACACGCTCGCGCTTTCAACCATGGCTGCGAGTCTGGCTTTGGCGGGTTGCACGACGACCGGCGGGGGCGGCGAGAGTGCCGCGACCGATGCCGCCAAACGGCAGCAGATCGACGCGGCCGTGAACGGTGCGATGTCGAAACTGTTCGATACGGTGCAAGGCTCGCACGAGCTCCTATCGAAGGCGCAGGGCGTGCTGGTGTTTCCTTCGGTGAAGAAGGCGGCATTCATCGTCGGCGGCGAGTACGGTGAAGGCGCATTGCACGTCGGGGGAGCGACGGTCGGCTATTTCAGTACCGCTGCGGCTTCGTTCGGATTGCAGGCCGGCGCGCAATCGACCGCCGTGTTCTTCCTGTTCATGACGCAGGATTCGCTCACGAAATTCCGCAATTCGGCGGGCTGGTCGGTCGGCGGCGATGTTTCGGTTTCGCTGCTGAAAGTCGGGGCTAACGGTGCGATCGATACCTCATCGGCAACCGCCGAGGTCATCGCGATTGTCTTGACCAACGCGGGCTTGATGGCCGACGTGTCGCTGGCAGGCACCAAGGTTACGCGGATGAACCTGTAGCGAACCGGGGCAAGCGGCGGCATTCGTTCGTCATCGTGCTGTCGTGCGGCGGCACGACGCGGCGCGTCGTTGCTCTTGATGGCTTTCCACGCATTCGTACTGGGCGCGAATTCTTCCATCGCGTGTTATCGCGGCTTCGTTACAGCGATGCCGCGCGACACGCTTTGCACGCGCAAGGCGACGCGCAGCGGATATTTCCTGGCGGATTCACCACGCGTGGCCTCGTATCATCCTTCCCATTGACTGTCCTCACGAACCGCTGCGAGTTCTAGCCCTGCTCGTCGTGTGTGTTCAATACCGGTGTAAAAGGCATAACGAAACGCGCTCTCTTGCCGGGCCCTGCGTTTACCCATCTGTCTGGCATAAAAACTATTTTGATTCGCACCGGAATAATTCGGTAAATACGTCGGCTGAGCAAAGATAAAGTTGTCCGACGAGGAATAAATTCGGTCAGCGATTTAGCGTTGCCATACTCGATGGTTTTGTTATTCGCAGTGCGCGAAAACTTTGCGGCCCGGCGTTTTCATTTGAAAGCAGTGTCAGGTCAGGCATAACCGCACTAGTACGAATCCGCCACGAAAAAGAGCACATGCGGCTCGATCTGTGCAAATACGTTTGCTAACGATTTTGCGCGCGCGAATAGGAAGGCCTCAGGCGCGCCTCGCGCGGGAATAATTAATTGCCTAACAAACACTGTCGGCGATCGACGAGCGATGGCGGACAAAGCAGGGAACGATTGAGGAGTTTCCCGAAGGAGCGGCAAAAATTGGATCATCGGACGGTAACTGGTTCTGGATAGCCTATACTGAGTTCCAGCCACCAGACGTGCGAAGTACCGATTGTGAAGTCAATTACGTAGTTCGAAGCCCAGCATAAAGACGTCGCAGTTGTACGGAATCCGTTCGCACTGGACTCGGAGGCGCCCATGATTAATCTGATCGTGCACGGCAGACACCTGGCGATCGGAGTAGCGGGAATTTTCATGTCCTTGTACGCGCAACCGCGCCACGTGGTCCGAAGCCACACTTTACAAGTCGACACTGCGCGCACCGACGGTCCGCCACTGTCCGGGCACGACGCTTCCAGACAGTCTTCACCCAGGCATCACCGGTTTCAACGCCTTCGCAGCATCCCTGGCATGTCGAGCCGACAGAGTACCCGCGATCCCCACGAACCGCTGCAATCGTTGCCGGCTTGGCAACGTTGTGTGGTCGCGTGCGCATCGTGGCTGCACGGCGACGGCGATCGCAGTGCGCAACGCATGCTCGACGCGAGAACGCCGCTGCGCGAGACGCTCGAAATGCTGCCGGTCCCGATCGTCGCGGTCGATCAATGGGACCAGATCATTTTCGCGAACGCGCGCGCGGCGCAACTGTTCGGCTATACGAGGGAAGAGCTGATCGGTGCGCCAGCCTCCAGGCTGTTTCCGATCGATGGCATCAACGCCGATCGTTCGGACCTCGGCGATCATGGCACGAAAATAAAAATCCCCGCTGTCGCGACCACGCAGATCCTGATCGCGCGGCGCCGCGACGGCGGCGGCTTTCACGCGGAGGCTGAAACCACGCGCTGCCGCGTGCACAATCAGGAATTGCGGATTACCGCGCTATCGGATTGCAGTGTCTGCGGCGAAGTCGATGGAAATACCAGGGAACTCGCGCATCTGTCGCGCGTGTCTTCATTGGGCGAACTGGCCGGATCTCTCGCGCACGAGTTGAAGCAGCCGCTTACCGCGATTCTGTTCAACGCGCAAGCCGCGCGCAAATTCATGGACTCGGGGGCGACCAACGCGGTGGAGCTTCGCGCAGCGCTCGACGATATCGTCGCCGACAATTGCCGCGCGAACGACGTGCTGCAGAAGATCCGCGCATTGGTGCGCAAAGGCGATGTCGAATTGCAGTTGCTGGACCTCGGCAACGTCGTGCGCGACATCGCGATGCTCGTGCACAGCGATGCGTCGACGCGCGGCGTGCGCACGAGCTTCGACATTCCCGAGAATCTGACGCTGATTTGCGGCGACAAGGTTCAGCTTCAGCAGGTGATCCTGAACCTGCTGCTCAACGCTTTCGACGCGGTCAAAGATTGTCCTGCCACGGAACGGATCGTCGATACGACGGTGCGTGAGGAACCGGGAGGACTGATACGGTTAACGGTGAAGGATCGCGGGCAAGGCCTCGGCGTCGACAGCATGGAGCGGATTTTCCGGCCGTTTTTCACCACCAAGCCCCAGGGGCTAGGCCTGGGCCTTTCCATCAGCCGCACGATCATCACCGCGCACCGCGGCCGGCTGTGGGCGGAAAACAACGAGGGCAAAGGGGCGTCGTTTCACGTCACGCTTCCCGTGGCGACCGATATGCGACAGGGACGGGTGCTCTGATCATCATGGACCAGACCGCCACTCGCGTATTCGTCGTCGACGACGACGGCAGCGTGCGCTGCGCGCTCGCCCGATTACTGCGCGCCTCGGGCTACCAGGTCGAATGCTTCGAGAGTCCCGAAGCCTTTCTCGAACGAGCCGATTTGACGAGCATGCCGGCCTGCCTCGTTCTCGACCTGCAGATGCCGGGCATGACCGGACTCGAAGTGCAGTGCAAGCTCGATCAGCTTCTGCCGATCGTATTTCTGACCGGGCACGGCGACATCAGCTCGAGCGTCGACGCGATGAAGGGCGGAGCGGTCGACTTCCTGCCCAAGCCCGTGCGCGACTCGCTGTTGCTCGCCGCGGTGGATCGCGCGCTCGCGCGCGCGTGCATCGAAAGCAGGCGGCGCCACGAACGCGAGGAAATCGAAGAGCGGATGCGGCATCTGACTCGCCGTGAGCGTGAAGTCATGGAACTCGTCGTGACCGGCCGCATGAACAAACAGGTTGCGAGCGATCTGGGCGCGGCCGAAAAGACCATCAAGATTCATCGGGCCCGCGTGATGGAGAAGATGAAGGCCCGATCGATCGTCGAACTCGTGCGGCTGGTGCAAAAGGCCGGCGTTTGTACGGCCGACGAATGATAATCGCCCGAATCGGGCGCCCACTTCCGCGTTGCCTACCACTCTGGCCGGTGTTGGTCGATACCGCTAGTGGACCAAAGTCTTATATCTCATTGGACTTTCACCCATTACGCTAAAGCATCAGTGGTCTACTTTGTGGAGCGACTGTCCGCTCGCGGCGTCATATGGTCAACCCTAACCAATTCGTTGCGGTGGTCGACGATGACGAGTCGGTGTGCCGAGCCATCAAGCGTTTGCTGCATTCCGAGGGTATCAGGGCGGAGACGTTTTACAGCGGCGACGAGTTCTTGAATGCGCTAACGGCTATCCCGTCGTATCGGCCTGCCTGCGTGATTCTGGATGTCCAGATGCCTGGAACCAACGGTCTGGAAGTCCAGCGTCAGCTCGCGCAAATGGGCGTGCCCGTCATCGTGATCACCGCCTACGACGATCTCTCCGTCCGCCAGACCGCGCTTGCGGCGGGCGCGGCCGCGTATCTGCGCAAGCCTTTCACCAGCGCGATCCTGTTCAAGGCGGTCGAGATGGCCATCGGCGGTCCGCCGACGCCCTGAGGGCGCGTCATCGCGCCGGATGATATGAGACCAAGGTCCGATTGTCGCCGCTTCTTCGGGCCACGAAACTGAACTCAGCCAGGGCGTCGAACCGAACGCTGGCTGCGCCGCACTGCACGCGGGACCGAACAGTGCGCGGCGCGCAGCGCGGCGACGTTCAATGAAAAAAGCGGGAGCGCACGTGATGAAATCAAGCTCGGTTTGTCTCGCGATTCTTCTCAGTACCGTTGCGTTGCAGGTGGGCGCGGCGGACTTCGACGGCAGCAAGCGGCTGGTCTGCGCGACGATCGACGCCCACGCCTGCGATCCGGGTATCGCCTGCACGCGCTCGTTGCCCGCGGATCTCGGCCTGCCGAAATTCCTGACTCTCGACTTCGACAAACGCGTCGTCGTCGGTCCCGCGCGCACGACGCCGATGCTCTCGGTCAACAAGGACGCGGATCAGGTCCTCATCCTTGGGAATGAGATGGGCTTTGGCTGGACGCTGGTCGTCGATTCGGCGGACGGCGAAATGACGCTGACGATCGCGAACAGAAACGACGCCTTCGTACTGTTCGGCAATTGCACGCCCTTGTGAGCATGTGGAGTGCGCGATGAAAACCGTCCCCGTGTCCTTGGTCTCGCCGCGGCCGGATTCTCGCGGCGCTCTCACGTTGCCCGCCGTCGTCGCGGCGCTGGCGCTGCTCACGCTGCTCGCGTCGTGCAAGAAACCTGCTCCGCCGCCGGTCGCCGCCGCACCGGAAGTGACCGTGATGACGATCACGCAGCAGGACACGCCGGTCGACTTCGAATTCACCGCGCAAACGCAGAGTTCGCGTGAAGTCGAGATCCGCTCGCGGGTGGACGGCTTTCTCGACAAGCGCATGTACACCGAAGGCGCGTTGGTCAAGGCGGGACAAACGATGTTCCAGATGGACCGCAAGCCGTTCGAGGCCGCGCTGCAGACCGCGAAAGGTCAGCTGGCGCAGCAGCAGGCGCGTCTCGAAGTCGCCAAAGCCAATCTCGCCCGTGTGGAGCCGTTGGCGGCGCAGAACGCATTGAGCAAGAAGGATCTCGACGACGCGGTCGGCAACGAGAAGCAAAGCGCCGCCGCCGTGATCGCCGCCCAGGGGGAAGTCGACACCGCGCTGCTGAACCTCGGCTACACGACGATCAAGTCGCCGCTGAACGGCCTGTCGAGTTTCGCGCGTCAGCAGGATGGCAGCTACGTGACGGCGACCTCGAACGGTTTGCTGACCTACGTGTACCAGCTCGATCCGATATGGGTGAACTTCAGCATCTCGGAGAACGAGATGCTGAAGTACCGGGATGACATTGCGGCAGGCTATCTGCGATTTCCCGCGCACAACGATTTCTCCGTGCATCTGATTCTCGCCGATGGCTCGTCCTATGCCGAGCAAGGCCAGATCGACTTCGCGAACCCGGCGTTCAACACCGAAACGGGAACCTTCCTCGTGCGCGCGACCTTCGAAAACCCGAAGGGCACGTTGCGCCCCGGCCAGTTCGTGCGGGCCCGCGTTTCCGGCGCGATCCGGCCCAATGCGACGCTCGTGCCGCAGCGCGCGGTGTTGCAGGGCGCGAAGAGCCACTTCGTGTGGGTCGTCGGTAGCGACTCGAAGGCGCATCAGCGCGTCGTCGAAGTCGGCGACTGGCAGGGCGATAACTGGTTTGTTTCCGACGGACTCAAGGCGGGCGAGCGCATCGTCGTGGACGGCGCGCAGCGCGTTACCGCGGATTCGCAGCTGAAAATCGTCAAAACCGTGGCGGCCGGCGGGAAAAGCCCGGCGGCGGTGGCGACGGCTGCATCGCAAGGCGCCGCGGCAGCGCCAGCCGCCGAGTGACGGGGCAGCCGCCATGAACATTTCGCGCTACTGCATCGATCGGCCGATTTTCGCGTCAGTCATTTCGATCGTCATCACGCTCGGCGGCGCGTTGGCGATGTTCTCGCTGCCGATCGCGCAATACCCCGACATCACCCCCCCGCAGATCACGGTGTCCGCCACCTATCCGGGCGCCAGCGCCGAGGTCGTCGCGAACAACGTCGCCGCACCGATCGAGCAGCAGGTCAATGGCGCGGACAACATGATCTACATGAACTCGTCGAGTTCGTCGACCGGCAGTATGACGCTCAACGTGTACTTCCAGATCGGCACGAACCCCGAACTGGCCCAGGTCGACGTGCAGAACCGCGTGAATCTCGCGCTGCCGCAACTGCCGCAATCGGTACAGGCGCAGGGCATTCAGGTACAGAAAAAGTCGCAGGCGTTCATGATGGTGATCGCGATCTATTCGCCCACCGACCGCTACGATTCGACGTATATCGCGAACTTTACGAACATCTACGTGCTTGACGCGATCAAGCGGATTCCGGGCGCGAACCAGTCGAGTATCTTCGGCACGCCAGACTACGCGATGCGGATCTGGCTGAAGCCCGACCGGATGGCCCAGCTGGGCGTGACGGCCGCCGACGTGCAACGGGTCGTCGCGAACCAGAACCAGCAGTTCGCGGTGGGCAGTATCGGACAGTCGCCGACCAGCGGAGCGGTCCAGCAATCGTTCGCGGTCACGACCACGGGGCGCCTCGCCGAGCCTTCGCAGTTCGACAACATCATCGTGCGCGCCGCGAGCGGCGGCGCGGCGATCGTGCGGCTCAAGGACATCGGCCGCGCCGAGCTCGGCCAGAAAGACTACTCGATTCGCAGCCGCTTCCAGGGCAAGCCGGCCACCGTGCTCGCCGTGTATCAGCAGCCGGGCGCCAATGCGCTCGACGTGGCGAAGCAGGTGCGCGCGACACTCGCGGAGCTGAAGAAGTCGTTTCCGGAAGGCATGAGCTACGAAATCGCGATGGACACGACCGAGTTCACGCGAGCGTCGATCTCGGACGTGATCCATACGTTCTTCGAAGCGCTGGTGCTCGTCGTGATCGTCGTGTTCGTATTCCTGCAAAGCCTTCGCGCGACGCTGATTCCGATCATCGCGGTGCCGGTGTCGATCGTCGGCACCTGCATGTTCATGCTGCCGCTGGGCTTTTCGATCAACATGCTGACCTTGTTCGGCATGGTGCTCGCGATCGGTATCGTCGTCGACGATGCGATCGTCGTGATCGAGAACGTTGAACGCAACATAACGGTGCACAAGCTCTCGCCAAAAGAGGCCTCGAAACGGGCGATGGACGAAGTCGCCGGGCCAGTCGTGGCGATCGTGCTGGTGTTGTGCGCGGTGTTCGTGCCGGTCGCGTTTCTCGGCGGCATCACCGGCCAGATGTACAAGCAGTTCGCGATCACGATTGCGATTTCGGTGGTGCTGTCCGGCATCGTCGCACTGACCTTGTCACCGGCGCTCGCCGCGTTGCTGCTGAAAAGCGCGCACCACGAGAAGAAGGGCTTTTTCCGCTGGTTCGACAATCAGTTCGCCCGCATGACGTCGGGCTATTCACGCGCGGTCAAGCTCATCATCAAGCGCTTTGTCATGGGGCTCGTGTTCTTCGCGGCGATGATCGTGCTCGCGGTGCTGATGATGCGCTCGATTCCGTCGGCGTTCCTGCCGCCTGAAGACCAGGGTTATCTGCTCGGCGCGGTCATCATGCCGGACGCGGCTAGCCTCGACCGCACCGGCCAGGTGTCGCAAGTCATCACTGACTATTTCATGAAACAGGAGGCGGTAGGCAGCATCACCACGGTCGATGGTTTCAGCCTGCTCGACAGCCAGAACAAGAACAATGCCGGCACCTTCTTCGTCGGTCTGAAGAGCTTCGACGAACGCTATACGCGCGCCAACCGCGCGACGCAGAACGCGCGCCAGGTGCTGCTCGACGCGTATCGCCACTTCGCGAACGTGCAGGAGGGCATTATTGTGCCGGTCAACCCGCCGTCGATTCCGGGGCTCGGCACGACAGGCGGCACGGAGGTGTGGCTTCAGAGCAAGGGGGATGCTTCCATCGCACAGCTCGCGGGCGTGGCCGACCAGTTCGTGCAGAAAGCGCGGGCGCGCAAGGAGCTGACCGGCGTCACGATGACGTTCAATGCGGCGTCGCGGCAACTGCTGGTCGACGTGGATCGCGACAAGTCGGAGACGCTCGGCGTGCCGGTCGAAGACGTCTATAGCGCGATGCAGACGATGTTCGGTTCGCTGTACGTATCGCAGTTCAATCGTTCGAGCCGGCTGTGGCAGGTGATTCTGCAGGCGGAGCCGTCGTATCGGCTGAAGCCCACCGATCTCGATCAGATCTTCGTGCGCAGCAGGAACGGCACGATGGTGCCGATCAGGTCGGTGGCGAGCTACCGCTTTGTGACGGGCCCGGACCTCGTCACGCGATTCAATAATTTCCCGGCCATCAAGGTCACTGCGAATGCCGCGCCGGGCTACAGCTCCGGACAGGTGATCTCGACGCTGGAACAGATCGCCGCGCAGATGCCGGAAGGCTACGACGTCGCGTGGAGCGGCGAGGCATTCGAAGAACGGCAGTCGGGCGGCACGTCCGGGCTCGTCTTCGTGTTCGGTCTCGTGATGGTGTTCCTGATCCTCGCCGCGCAGTACGAGAAGTGGACGCTGCCGTTCGGCGTGCTGATGGCCGTGCCGTTCGCGTTGTTCGGCGCGCTGCTCGCGATCATGCTGCGCGGCCTGTCCAACGACGTCTACTTCCAGATCGGTTTGACGATGCTGGTCGCGCTCGCCGCAAAGAACGCGATCCTGATCTTCGAGTTCGCGGTGCTCAATCGCGAGACGGGCGCATCGGTATTCGACGCGACGATGACCGCGGCCGAAGAGCGGCTGCGGCCGATCGTGATGACCTCGCTCGCGTTCATTCTTGGCTGCGTGCCGCTCGCGATCGCGACGGGCGCGTCGGCCAACAGCCGCCATTCGATCGGCACCGGTGTGATCGGCGGGATGCTGGGCGCGACGGCGATCGCCGTATTCTTCATCCCGATGTTCTATTACCTGCTCGAGTCGATGTCCTCGCGTTCGAGCGGCGGCAAAAAGCCGAAAGCGGACGTGCAGGCCAGCGGCGGCGTAGGACCCGGCCCCACCACGGTAGCCGGGCCCGGCGCGTCGAGCGAGGCGCCGTCCGCGGCGCGGGAAGGGGAATGACATGCTCGGGACGGCTCCGGCGCGATTGCTCGCATCCGTCATGCTGCTCGGGCTCGGCGGGTGCCTGCTCGGCCCCAACTACGTGCGCCCCGCGGTGGACGTGCCGGCCACCTATCGCTTCGCCCAGGGCGAGGCTGCGGGCATCGCCAACACCGCGTGGTGGGAGCAGTTTCAGGACCCGGTGCTCGATCAGCTGATCGCCACCGCGCTGCAGGACAATCGCGACGTGAAGGTCGCGGCCGCGCGGGTCGACGAGTTTAGGGGGCAGTTCGTGACCACGCGTTCCGCGCTGTTCCCACAACTGTCGGCAGGCGCCGACGCGTCGCGTCAACGCGTCTCGCAGGAGCAAGGCGTGCCGCTGCCCAACGGCGTGAGCCCCATCTACAACCAGTTCAACGCGTCGCTGTCGGTGGCTTGGGAAATCGATCTGTTCGGCAAGGTGCGCCGGGAAACCGAGGCGGCGCGCGCGAATCTGCTCGCGAGCGAAGAGGGCCGCCGCGCCACGATTCTGACACTGGTCGGCTCGGTTGCTTCGGCCTACATCAATCTGCGCAGTCTGGACCGGCAGCTCGACATCGCGAAGGAGACCGTGGAAAGCCGCGCGGAATCGGTGCGCGTTTTCGAGGCTCGCTTCCACGGCGGCGAGGTCTCGCAGATGGAGCTCGCGCAGAGCCAGTCGGAGTATCAAGCCGCCCGGGTCACGGTGCCGCAGATCGAAGCGCAGATCGCCCAGCAGGAAGACGCGCTGTCGGTATTGATCGGCAAGAATCCCGGCGCGATTCTGCGCGGCCGTGAACTGGCGCAGATGGGCACGCCTCAGATTCCCGAGGGGCTGCCGTCCGATCTGCTCGAACGCCGTCCCGACCTGCTGGAGGCCGAGCAGGCGTTGGTCGCGCAAAACGCGCTGATCGGCGCGGCGCGTGCGCTGTACTTCCCGTCCATCTCGCTGACGGGGCTTTTCGGTTCCGTCAGCACGCAGTTCTCGAATCTGTTCACCGGGCCCGCACGGGTGTGGTCATTTGCCGGCAGCGTCGCGCAGCCGATCTTCACGGCCGGCAACATCACCGGCCAGGTGCACCAGGCCGAAGCGCGCCAGCAGGAAGCGCTGTACTCGTACGAAAAGTCGATCCAGGTGGCGTTCCAGGAGGTCGAGGACGCGCTCGTGTCCGTGCAGAAGACGCATCAGGCACTCGATGCGCAAAACCTCCAGGTCGAGGCGCTGCACACCTACGCGCACCTCGCGCGGCAGCGTTACGAAGGCGGTTATACGAGCTACATCGAAGTGCTCGATGCGGAGCGGAGTCTCTTCAACGCGCAACTCACCTATACGCAAACCCAGGGCGCGGTGCTGACCGCGTTCGTCACGCTCTACAAGGCGATGGGCGGAGGCTGGGTGCTCGAGGCGGAAAAACTGACGGTGCCGCCGCCCGCAGAGCAAACGCCGACGGCGATGGCACCGGTCTCGCAGAACGCGCCCGCGCCGGCAGGACTTTCGGCCGCAGTGGAGGCGAGATGACGCACAACGAACTCATCGCCTGCGAAGAGTGCGACCTGCTTCAGCTCGGCGCGCCGCCCGCCGCCGGCAATGCGTTACGCTGCCAGCGTTGCCGCGCGGAGCTCAGACGAGGACGCTCGAACGGGCCCGAGTATGCGCTCGCCTTCACGTGCGCGTGCGCGGTGCTGCTCGTGATCTCGAACCTGTTTCCGATCGTCGGTCTGTCGCTGAACGGCCATATCGTGCAGACCACGCTCGCGGGCTCGGTGCGCATGCTGTACATCTACGGCACGTGGCCGCTCGCCATCCTGGTCGGCGTGACGACGATCGTCACGCCGGTGCTGCAGACCGTGGCGATGCTCTGGCTGCTGCTGCCGCTGCGCTTCGGGCGCTTGCCGTGGAGCGCGGCCAACGGCTTTCGTCTATTTCAGTTCGCGCGGCCGTGGGGCATGACCGAGGTGCTGATCCTCGGTCTGCTGGTCGCGCTCGTCAAGCTCGCGCATATCGCGAGGGTGGTGCCGGGCACCGCGCTGTGGTCGTTCATCGCGCTGATGCTGCTGCTCGCGGCCGCGTCGGCGACGTTCGATCCGCGCGAGGTGTGGGGGCGCATCACCGAGAGGGGCGGCGCCCGAGCATTTAAATTGCCGCCGCTGCGCTTGCGCCGCAACGCCATTACGGCCTCCGCCTACGAACTGGTGCTGTGCGAAGAATGCGGCCTGCTGGCCAGGCAGCCCGGCGGCGCTGGCAAGCATGTCTGTCCGCGCTGCAAGGCGCCGTTGCATCAGCGCAAGCCCGCCAGCCTGTCGCGGACCTGGGCGTATCTGATCGCCGCGATGGTGCTCTACATTCCGGCGAACGTGCTGCCCGTGATGCACACGAGCTCGCTGTTCGGCTCGCAGAAGGACACGATCATGAGCGGCGTGGTCTATCTGTGGGTGTCCGGCTCGTGGCTGCTTGCGCTGCTCGTGTTCATCGCGAGCATCGTCGTGCCGATGCTGAAGATTCTCGGCCTCGCGTATCTCGTGTTGTCGACGCAGCTTCATTCGCAATGGCTGCCGGGTCAGCGCACGCGGATCTATCGCATGATCGAGCTGATCGGGCGATGGTCGATGCTCGATATCTACGTGATCACGATGCTGGTCGCGCTGGTGCAGTTCCAGGCGCTGGCGACGATCACGGCCGGGCCGGCGGCGATCGCGTTCGGCGCGGTCGTGGTGCTGACGCTGCTCGCCGCGATGTCGTTCGATCCGCGCCTGATGTGGGACGCATTGGAGACAAACCGTGTCCACTCCGAATGAAGATCCCGATCTGCCTGCGGCGGAGCCGGTGCCGCGCTCGCGCTTGCGGATGCAACTGGTCTGGCTCGTGCCGATCGTCGCGATACTGATCGGCGGTTGGCTGGCAGTGAAGGCGGTAATGGAGCGCGGCGAGCAGATCAGCATCAGCTTCAAGACGGGCGACGGTCTCGAAGCGGGCAAGACGAAGCTCAAGTTCAAGGACGTCGATATCGGCGTGGTCGAAGCGGTCTCGCTGTCGCCGGACCACAAGCGCGTGGTGGCCAAGGCCGAGGTGACGCGCGACGTGTCGGACCTACTCGTCGACAACACCCACTTCTGGGTCGTGCGTCCGCGCATTTCGGGCGGCACGGTGTCGGGGCTCAGCACGCTGCTGTCGGGCTCGTATATCGACGTCGACGTCGGCAATTCGGACAAAGCGCGCCGCAGTTTCGTCGGCCTCGAGGAGCCGCCCGTGATCGCGAGCGACGTGCCGGGGCACGAGTACACGTTGCATGGAGTCGGACTCGGCTCGCTCGACGTGGGTACGCCCGTGTTCTTCCGCCGGCTCCAGGTGGGCCAGGTGGCGTCGTACCAGTTGGACCCCGACGGCCGCGGCGTCACGGTGAAGGTTTTCGTCAATGCGCCGTACGACCGGTTCGTGAGAACCGATACGCGCTTCTGGCACGCGAGCGGTATCGACGTGGCGTTCGACAGCAATGGCTTGCGCGTCGAATCGCAGTCGATCGTGTCGATCATCATCGGCGGCATCGCGTTCGAATCGCCGCCGGATTCGCAGGTCGTGACGGCCGCCGATGCCGCCACCCCGTTCGACCTGTACACCACGCGCGCCGACGCAATGAAGGTGCACGATCGCATCGTCGACAAATACGCGGTGAATTTCACGGATTCGGTACGCGGCTTGACGGTCGGCGCACCGGTCGATTTTCGCGGCGTCGTGATCGGCGAAGTGACGGCGATCTATACGCGCTTCGATCCGGTCACCCGCCGGTTCAGCATTCCCGTCGAGATCAATATCTATCCGGAGCGCTTCACGTCGCGCTATCAGAACGACGGCGCCGGCGGACGGATCACCGACAACCCGCGCAGTCTCGCCAACTACCTCGTCGAGCACGGCTTCCGCTTCCAGTTGAGAAGCGGCAATCCGCTGACCGGCCAGCTCTATCTCGCGCTGGACTATTTCGCCGACGTGCCGAAGGCGTCGATCGACTGGAGCAAGACGCCGCCCGAAATGCCCGCGACTCCGCGCACGCTGCAATCGCTGCAGGACTCGGTCACGCGTCTGCTCGCCAAGGTCAACGACATACCGTTCGGGGACATCGGCAAGGACGCGCGCTCGACGCTGCGCACGACCAACGCGATGCTCGCGGAGCTCAACACGCAAGTCGTGCCGAAAGCGCGCGACACGCTGCTGTCCGCGCAGTCCACGCTCGATTCCGCGAATGCCGCGCTGCAGCCGGACTCGTCGCTGCAGCAATCGACGGAAGACGCGATGCGCGAATTGACGCGCACCGCGGCCTCGCTGCGCACGCTGGCCGATTATCTGTCGCGGCATCCGGAATCGCTCGTGCGCGGCAAGTCGGAGGACCAGAAGCCATGAGATATGCGATGGCCCGCTTTATGGGCCGCCTGACGGCCGGCCTGATTCTCGCGCTCGTCGGCGCTTTGCTGGGCGCCTGCAAGTCGCCAACGACCAACTTCTACACGCTCAGCCCCGACGAGTCGCTGACCAGCACCGGCGCGAGCCCGCCCATCGCGGCGGTGATCGGTCCGGTCACGATACCCGACGTGGTGGACCGGCCGCAGATCGTCACGCGGATCGGCAACAACGAGGTCGAGGTCAACGAATTCGACCGCTGGGCGCAGCCGCTGAACGGCGGCATTGGCCGCGCGATCGCGGCCGACCTCGGCGCGCTGCTGAACTCGCAGCAGATTTCGGTGTTCGATGCGGTACGCGATCCTTCCGCGGTCTGGCACGTGCGGGTCGACGTGATGCGCTTCGAGTCCGTGCCGGGGCGCGACGTCACCGTCGACGTGCTATGGGCCGTGCGCCCGCCGGGCAACGGCCGCGCCGTCACCGGCCGGTCGGTCGCGCGCGAGACCGTGTCCGGTCCGGGTTTCGAGCCGATCATCGCCGCTCACGATCGCGCGCTCGCCTCGGTGAGTCGAGACATCGCCGCCGCGGTGCAAGCGAACCCGGCTCATTGACGCGTCGGACCGGGTCGCGGGCATACGACTTTGGTCCGATTGCCAGAGGCCGGGGCCGACTCCACGATTCAATCGATGCACGGCGCGCTCCCGAGCGACGATCGTGTAGCGCACCTTTCAGGAGTCGCCCGATGGACGCTGAAACGTTGTTGTCACATAGCCAGGACATTGCCGCGAAAATCACCCACGTGCTGCAAAAGCGCACGCAAATCGCCCAGCGGCATCTGAACGAGCGGGTCACCGACACGCTGGGGTTCGATCACAATGACAGCGTCCCGGCAAGCGTCGCGGCCACGCTGTTCGACCCGTTCAACGCATGGCAATACACCGTGGACGCCGCGCAGCGCTCGCTGCTCTTCTGGGACACGCTGTACCGGCGCGGCAACGAGTTCGTCGAACGCAGCGTCAGCGGTCCCAAGCCGGTACTGCATTTCGACTACGACATGCTGCTCGATGGCCGCACGTTCGAGCGGCCGGTCAACTATGCGCTGCTGCAACTTCGTCCGCTCGAAGGCGTGGGCGTCGACGTGCGCAAACGTCCGTATCTGATCATCGATCCGCGCGCCGGGCACGGCCCCGGCATCGGCGGCTTCAAGGACGATTCGCAGGCGGGCGTCGCGCTGCGCGCGGGCTACCCCGTCTACTTCGTGGTGTTCTTTCGTGATCCCGAGCCCGGTCAGACTCTGCTCGACGTGTGCAGCGCCGAGCAGCTATTCGTGCGCAAGGTACGCGCGCTGCATCCCGACAGTCCGAAGCCCGCGATCATCGGCAATTGCCAGGGCGGCTGGGCGGCGATGATGCTCGCCAGTTCCGATCCCGAAGAGACCGGCCCGATCGTCATCAACGGCGCACCGATGTCGTACTGGAGCGCGGCCTGGAGCGAAGGCGAGGGCGACAACCCGATGCGCTACGCGGGCGGCATGATGGGCGGCGCGTGGCTCGCGTCGTACGCGGCGGATCTCGGCAACGGCAAGTTCGACGGCGCGTATCTGGTGGAGAACTTCGAAAACCTTAACCCCGCCAACACGTTCTGGGACAAGTACTACCACCTGTTCTCGAACATCGACACCGAGCCGCCCCGCTTTCTGGAATTCGAGCGCTGGTGGGGCAGCTACTACCTGATGAATCGCGAGGAGATCGAATGGATCACGCGCAACCTGTTCGTCGGCAACAAGCTGTGGTCGGGCGGAGTAGCGGATAGCAGCGGCCAGACTTTCGATCTGCGTGAGATCCGCTCGCCGATCATCCTGTTCGCGTCGATGGGCGACAACATCACGCCGCCTCAACAGGCGTTCAACTGGGTGGCGGACCTGTATGGCAGCACCGAGGAGATCAAGTCGCGCGGCCAGGTGATCGTCGGTCTGACGCACGAAAACATCGGGCATCTGGGCATCTTCGTGTCCGGGAAAGTCGCGAAGAAGGAGCACAAGCAGATTGTCTCCGTACTCGAGACCATCGAAACGTTTCCGCCGGGCCTTTACGGCATGACCATCAGCGAGGCCAGGAACGCGGCCGGGGAGATCGAATACGCAGTCGAATTTCATGAGCGGCGGCTCGAGGAAATAGCCGCGCATCTGAACCGCTTCGGCCGCATCGACGAAAAGCCGTTCGAAGCAGTCGCGGCGGTGTCCAATCTGAATCAGCGCATGTATGAACTGCTCGCGCAGCCGTTCGTGCAGGCGATGTCGAACGAAACGAGCGCCCGCATGCTGCGCCAGTTTCATCCGCTGCGCTGGCAGCGCTGGGCCGTGTCCGCGATGAACCCGTGGCTTGGCTGGCTGCCGGCGGCCGCACAAGCCGTTCGTGACAATCGCCAGCGGACCGCCGCCGATAATCCGTGGAGCAAGCTCGAACACAACGGCTCGCAAATGATCAGCGCGTCCCTCGACTATTACCGCGCGATGCGCGACGCGGCGACCGAGGCCAGCTTCTTCAGCGTGTACGCGAATCTGTATGCGACGTATCTCAGCAAGCCGTCCGCGGACAGCACGCCCGCGCAAGCCGGCGCGATCGATCCGCGCGAGCTGCCGTTCGTGCGTACGGCGCTCAAGGCGATCGGCGACGGCGGCTACACGGAGGCGCTGGCGCGCGCGGCGTTCCTGTTGTCGCAGAAGGGCGCGTCGTTGCCGCTCGCGCGCTTCGAGCTGCGCAAGGAGATCGCCGAAAGTTACGCGGAGTACCTGCCGGACATCAGCCCCGATCACTGGCGGCGCATCCGGGGCGAGCAGGAAATCATCGTCAGCTTCGAACCGGATGAGGCGATTGCCACGCTGCCGAAGCTGCTTTCCCACAGCGAGGACCGCGAGCGCTTTCTGCAACTGCTCGACAAGCTGGTGAGCGACGAGCGCGTGCTGAACTCCGCGCCCGACGCCGCGCAAAAGGACGCATACGAACGCATCCGCGCGGTGCTGGGTCCGCGCGTGAGCCGCAAGCGCGACGCGCGTTTGCCCGACCGCACTCGCGCGTGAGCGACCGGCGCGATGCGCGGCCGGACGTGAACGCGCCACAAGCGTAAGCACGGCGCGCCGCGCGGCGCGAACCCAACCCGCCGTACACAAGAGGAATACGTCGATGGAAAAGCACGCGAAGTATCAGCGGCTGATCGAATTCAGCCAGACACTGCCGGCATTGCCGACAGCGGTCGCGCATCCATGCGACCCGAGTTCGCTCAACGGCGCGGTCGAAGCGGCCGGGATGCGACTGATCGCGCCGCTGCTGGTCGGGCCGCGCGCGCGCATCGAAGCGATTGCCGCGGAGCACGAGATCGACATATCGGACTTCACGATCGTCGATGCGCCGCATAGCCATGCCGCTGCCGCCATGGCCGTGCAACTGGTGCGCGAAGGCAAGGCGGAGGCCCTGATGAAAGGCAGCCTGCATACGGACGAGCTGATGGCCGAAGTGATTCGCCGCGAGGGGGGCCTGCGCACCGAGCGGCGCGTCAGCCATTGCTTCGTGATGGACGTGCCCGCCTACGAGAACGCGCTGATCATCACCGACGCCGCGATCAACATCGCGCCGACGCTCGAAGAGAAGGTCGACATCCTGCAGAACGCGATCGACCTCGGGCACGCGCTGAAGCTGGACGAAGTGCGCGTGGCGATCCTGTCGGCGACCGAGAGCGTCAATCCGAAGATTCCATCGACGGTGGAAGCGGCTGCGCTGTGCAAGATGGTGGATCGCGGCCAGATTACCGGCGCGCTCGTCGACGGTCCGCTCGCGCTCGACAACGCGATCAGCCTCGAAGCCATGCGCATCAAGCGCATCGAGTCGCGGGTTGCCGGACGCGCCAATGTATTGATGGTGCCGGACCTTGAAGCGGGCAACATGCTCGCGAAGAGCCTGTCGTTTCTCGCCGGCGCGGACGCGGCGGGTATCGTGCTCGGCGCGCGCGTGCCGATCATTCTGACGAGCCGCGCGGATTCGCTGACGACGCGTCTCGCGTCGTGCGCGGTCGCCGCGCTGGTGGCGAAGGCGCGGCGCGAGGCCGGCAAGGTGCTGGGGTGACGTCATGGCGGATGTGATCCTCGTATTGAACGCCGGGTCGTCGAGCCTCAAGTTCAGCGCCTTCGACGCGCAACACGCGCAACTCGAACTGATTCTGCGCGGCCAGATCGAAGCGCTCTACACGAGCCCGCGGTTTCGCGCGACCGATCGTGACGGCGAGGCCAGCTCGCACGAATGGGGCGATGGCTACCAGCTCGGTCATCAGGGCGCGATCGAATATCTGGGCGGTTTTTTACGCGACCACGGCGGCGGCGAGCAGCTCAAGGCGGTCGGGCATCGCGTCGTGCACGGCGGGCAGCACTTTGCCGGGCCCGTCGTCGTGACCTCCGACGTGCTCGACGAGCTGGAGAGCCTGAGCCCACTCGCGCCGCTCCATCAGCCGCATAACCTGAAACCGATTCGCATCCTCGCGCAGTTGCGTCCCGAGCTTGCCCAGGTCGCGTGCTTCGACACCACGTTTCATCGCACGCAGACCGAGACCGCGCAGGCCTATGCGCTGCCCGCGTCGATTACCGGGCGCGGCGTGCGGCGCTACGGTTTTCACGGGCTGTCGTACGAATACATCGCGAGCGTGCTGCCGCAGATCGCGCCGGCCGCGGCGGGGGGACGCACCGTCGTCGCGCATCTGGGCAACGGCGCCAGCATGTGCGCGATGGTCGCGGGCAAGAGTGTGGCCAGCACGATGGGCTTCACGGCGGTGGAAGGCCTGCCGATGGGCACGCGTTGCGGCACCCTCGACCCCGGCGTGATTCTGTATCTGCTCGACGAGTTGCAGATGGATTCGCGGGCGATCGCGGACCTGCTCTACAAAGGCTCGGGGTTGCTCGGTATGTCGGGCCTCTCGGGCGACATGCGCGCACTGCTCGACAGCGCCGACCCGCGCGCGCGCTTTGCCATCGACGTGTACACCTACCGCATCGGGCGCGAACTCGGCAGTCTCGCCGCGGCGATGCAAGGTCTCGACGCACTGGTGCTGACGGCTGGCATCGGCGAACACGCCGTCGCGATCCGCGAGCGCATCGTGCGCGATGCGGCGTGGCTCGGGGCCGAACTCGACGACGCGGCCAATCGGGCGGGCGGCCCGCTGATCAGCCGCGCTTCGAGCAAGCTGCCGGTCTGGGTCGTGCCCACCAACGAGGAACTGATGATCGCCCGCCATACGCTCGCTTTCGTCGCATAGAGGAGTTTCACCATGTCTGTCGAGCAATCGCGTTTGATTCTGGAAGGAACAAAGGCTCTCGTGACCGGCGTCGCCAACGAAGCTTCGATTGCCTATGGTTGTGCGAAGGCGTTTCACGAACTCGGCGCGAGCGTTGCGCTCACCTATGCGAACGACAAGGCGCTGCCGCATGTGGAACCGATTGCGAAAGCACTCGATGCCGAGATCTTCATGCCGCTCGACGTAACGGGCGAGGGCGCGATGGAGGCCGTTTTCGATCGGATCGAGAAGACCTGGGGGCGCCTCGATATTCTCGTTCACGCGATTGCCTGGGCGCCGAAAGCGGATTTGCATGGCGGACTGCTGCGATCGTCGCGCGAAGGCTTCCTGAGCGCGATGGACATCTCCTGTCATTCATTCGTGCGGATGGCGCGCCTTGCCGCGCCGCTGATGAAAGACGGCGGCACCATGCTGACGATGAGCTATTACGGCGCGAACAAGGTCGTGCCGAACTACAACCTGATGGGCCCCGTCAAGGCGGCGCTCGAAGCCTGCGCGCGCTATCTCGCGTTCGAGCTGGGGCCGAACGGCATCCGCGTGCACGCGATATCTCCCGGGCCGCTGAAGACCCGCGCCGCATCGGGCTTGAAGGATTTCGAGCTGCTGCTCAACGAAGCGGTGCAGCGCGCGCCGATCGGCGAACTGGCCGACATCATGGATGTCGGTTATAGCTGCGCGTTTCTGGCCACGCCGTATGCGCGGCGGCTTTCCGGTTCCACGTTGTATATCGACGGCGGACTGAACATCGTGGCATAGGGTATGTAAACAGACCCTAGGGAGTAAGCATCATGGCTGAACTGTTTCTTGGAAACGTCGAGGAAAGCGTCTCGGACGAAGAGATCGGCGAGTTCCTGATCCGGTACGGGTTCCCGCGCTTCAGCTCGATCCAGCGGGTGCACGGCACGGGCTCGAGGCCCGGCGCGGTGGTCGTGTTCGACGCCGTGAGCAGGGACGGACTGCGCGTGCTGCAAAACCGCGTCCATAACCTGTTCTGGAAGAACCACACGATCGTCGCGCAGCTGCTGCCGGAGCGCGACGAATCGTGACGGGCGACGGGAGCCGGGCATGGGTCTGCTGTCGCGGTGGCTGACGAAGCGCGCCGGGTCCGAAGCGAGCTACGATCCGCAGGCGAGGGCAATCGTCGAGCGAATCGTTGGACTCTGTCCGTCGTTGCGGCTCGCGCGCAATTACGCGTCGCGCCTGCTGCCCGCCGTGCAACACACAACCGCCTATCTGGTCCGGCTCGTCGATGAAGTGCCGCCCGCGCGCGAAGCGAACGCGGCGGCCTGGGCGTCGGACCCGTACATCCACGCCTTTTTCGCCACGCCCGACGACGTGTGTCCGCCCTTTAACCGCTCGCACGAACTCAACGTATTTTTCAACGATCGTCCCGCTGCCGACGAAGCCTTCGCGGTGCTCGGCATGGCCATCGACGAGCGACATATTTTCGGTGTCGGGCAATACGGCGAGGCGACGCATACCGACATCGCGCAGACGACGATCAACTTCAGCGATCACCAGGTGCGCGTGTGCGGCGAATCCGAAGCCGCATTGCGACGGGAAATCGTGCTGCGGATCGTCGATCAGCTCGTGCTCGAAGGCATCGCTAAGATCGAGGCCGATACCTCGCGGCAGGACGAACTGCAACGCGAAAAGGCGCTTCTGAAAACGCGCCTGACGATTCTCGAACGGCAGGGGGCGGGCGTGCGCTCGTTGCTCGGCAGCGACGCGCCGTCGAATTTCGCGGAAGTGGCGCGGCTGCAGGCGCAGATCGAGGAGAACGATCGCGCTCTGGCGCAGTTGGGCCTGAAGACCGAAGCGCTGGAGCGGCATCTCGATCTGGTTTGCGGCGTGCTGGCGGCGCCGGATGCACATTTCTATGTGATGAAGAGCACGTTCCGGCTCGACCGGATGAACGTCGTCGTGGCAGAGGGGGATGCGCGGCCCGCGCACGAAATCGAGTTTCGCCTTGCGCGTCTGCCGGCGAGTCCCAACGCGATACGGGTCTTCTCGACGGTGCGCTTTCGGCGCGGCGATTTCGCGCCGCCCCGCAGCACGCTGCAGCATGCGCATCGTCTGATCTGACGCGAGCCGTGCTTTGGTTCGCTCATGAAAGAGCCTTTCCGCTCTGATCGTCCGGCCCCGAAGCGAGGCTTGCGGCATGCGCGGCTTCTGCCAGACCGGCCGGATCGTCCTGCGCCGATACGCGGTTCGGTAGCGCGATCCATGCGAGCAGCAGATGGTAGGTGACGGCGAGAATGACCGGGCCGATGAAGAGGCCGACCGGCCCCACCGCGATCAGGCCGCCGAGCACGCCCGCGAGAATCAGCACCAACGGCAGCGCGACGGCGCGGCGAATCAGTATCGGCCGCAGAACGTTGTCGAGCGCTGACACGCAGAGGGCCCAGACGAGCAGCACGATCGCCGTCAGCTGCGAGTCGTGCATGAAGAGCCAGATCACGCAGCCGAGCATTGGCAACAGCGGGCCCAGTTGCACGAGACACATGACGAACACCAGCGCGCTCAACACCGCCGCGAACGGAATGCCCGCGAGCCAGATGCCGGCCGCGCCGAGTGACGCCTGCACCAGTGCGGTCACGACGACGCCGAGTGCGATCGCGCGGATCGACTGTCCGGTCAGATGCACGATGCCCTTGCCGTTGTTCGGTGCAACCCGCAACGCCAGGGCGGTCACCAACTCGACCGCGGCCTCGCCCTTGGCGTACAACAGGCCGCACAGAATGATCATCAGAAGCAGATGCAACGCGAATGCGCCGACGAGCCCCATCTGAACCAGCAGCCATTTGGCGAGCACGGCGGCATAGGGCTCGATCCTCGCCAGCATGCCGCCCGGTCCCGCTTCGGACAGTCGTTGCCATTCGCGCGTGAAGTGCTCGGTCAACGGTACGCCGGTCAGCCAGCGCGGGGGCGACGGAAGCGAGTAGTCAGGCAGGCCTTTGACGAAGTCCATGATGTCGTCGGCATGATCGGCAAGCGTGGACACCGCGCCGTAGGTCGGAATGCAGATCACCACGACTTCGGCCAGCAGCATGATCATCACGGCGAGCCAGCGCCGGCCGCCGAGGTGCTGCTGGAGCTTGAGCATCAGCGGCCAGGTAGTGACGACGATCGTCGTGCCCCATATCAACGCGGGCACGAACGGATGCACGATGTAAAGGCTGCCGCCGATCAGCAACAGCAGCGCGCCGATGGCCAGCAGGATCTGCGCGAGATCGACCGTGGGCCGCAGCAATTGACGCGGCGCTTCAGGCCGCGGCTGCGGCTCCGGCTGCGGGGGGCGTTGGGCCGTGTCCGCCATTGTGTTTGCGGTTCCTCCCGAATGGCTCGCTGAGCTGATCGGCAAGCTCACGCGCGCGGGCCAGGCATGTCCGCTATTTGCTGGCGAGCGGCTCCACGGAGATGGCCACCGCCTCCGTATAGACCGCTTGCATCTGGTCGCCTTTTTTGATCCGCTTGAGCTGTTCGGGGTCCTGCACGATCAGGTCCACCGTATTGCCTTGCGGGCCTTTCAGCGTGACCGCGCCGCTCTGGTGATCGACGGCGACCACGCTCGCCATGATCGTGACTTCGCGCGAGGCCGAGCCGCCGGGTTTCGCGCCCGCCGGCGTGCGATTGAGCATTTGCGTTTCGTTGGCGGTCAGCGGCGCGTTGCCTTTTTTCAGCGTGATGGTCAGAGCCTGCGAATACTCGGCTTTGACCACGTCGCCGACCCTGATCTGATCGAAGTTGCGGGCTTCCTCGCCGACCACGACCTGCACGACCTTGCCCTTCGGATCCTTGAGCCAGACGGTGCGGGTTTCCGGCTCGATGCCGACGACAGTCGACGTCGTTTTGACCGTGCCCGACATGCTCACTTTGCCGGGCTCGCTCTTGACCACGACCGGTGCTTCCGTCTGAGCGAACCCCGTATTCGCGAGACACACGAGCGCCGCCGCGATGATGAGTTTGCCGTTTGTCATGCTGCTCTCCTTGAACGCCGCGAATGGACGCGCGCTTGCGCGCTCATTGGACCGTGTAGCCCCGCCCGGACATGCACGCGGCGAATGCGCGATTGAACGTGTCCATCGAGCCCTGCGTTTGCGTCTGCGACTGTGCCGCGGCCGCGCGCCGGTTCTGCCGCGCGCGCGATCCGCCGACCATCGTGCCGGTCGCGGCGCCGATGGCGGCGCCCTTGCCGGCATCGCCCGCAATCGCGCCGATGACCGCGCCGCCGGCCGCGCCGCGCGCGGCGCCCTGCACGCGCTCGCCGCCTCCCACCGCGGGTCCGGAAGGCGGGGGCGGGGCATTGGCGACCGCGGTCGGGTCGACGCCGGTATTACTGCGCGCCCACGAATAGCACGCGCCTTCGTCCTGCTGCTGTTGCTGCTGGCTTTGACCTCTGGCCGGATAGGCAATCGGCCGCGATTGCGCCAGGCCTTCCAACGACAGCGATGCGGTCAACGCGGCGACAATGAAGTATTTCGTCGATTTATTCACGACAGCTCCTTGCGTGAGCACGCGCGGGTGCAAGTCGCCGGCTGCCTGTTCGCTCAGGCGTGAGGGCGCAACCGGCACCCGTGAATGGAAACTCTGCTGGGACCGGTTGCCGCGCGGTGGTCGCGCAGCAATGGCAGGTTCGCTTTCATCATGGCGTCGCAGGCCTGTCGCGCGCAATGGGACCAAGGTCGTATTTGCAATCCCGTCCCTGGTTTCCAAACTGTATGCATGCAACAGGTGCATGTCGTTTCCATTGCTTCGGAGAACTGTCTGTCAAACATGGCGACTCAGGAATGCCGGGCAGCATGGCAAGCCGGGGGGCGCTGACGAAGCGCGAGGGGAAGCATCGATGGACCGCGATCCGCGTGCTCTTGCACGCATTATTCCGTTTGCAACGGTCGACAGTCGCGCGCGACGTGTCAGCCATGTGCTGGGCGCGGCGCTTCTCGCGTGCTGCGGCGCGTTCTGCGCTGTGTTGTCGCTGGCGCAGGCGCCGGCCGCGAACGCCCCTGCGAACGCCGCCCCGAACGCCCCCATTCCCGCGGCGACGCTCGACAAACTCGTCGGACCGATCGCGCTATATCCGGACGACCTGGTCGCGATCATCCTTCCCGCCTCCACTTATCCCGTCGAAATCGTCCAGGCCGACCGCTTTCTCGATCAGTACAAGACCAACAAGTCGTTGAAGCTCAACGACGCGTGGCACGATCCGGTGAAGGCGCTGCTGAATTACCCCGACATCGTCAAGAACATGAGCAACGATCTCGACTGGACCATCAATCTAGGCGAAGCCGTTGTTGCCGATCAGAGCTCGGTGCTCCAGGCGATTCAGCGCTTCCGCCGGCAAACGCAGTCGGCGGGGCATCTGAAGTCCGACGACAAACAGGTCGTGGTCGTCGAGAAAGAAGTGATCAAGATCCAGCCGGCCGATCCGCAGGTGATCTACGTCCCGCAGTACAACCCGCAGACCGTCGTCGTGGCAAGTGCGCCCGTGACCTACGCCTACGCGCCCACGCCGTATCCGGCCTACTACTATCCGTACGCGCCCGGCGCCGCACTCGCGACGGGGCTGATCTGGGGCGCGGCGATTACCGCTGCGTGGAACGGCGGACACTATGAAACGAATTACGGAGGCGGCGGCAACAACAACATCAATATCAACCGCGAAAGAAACGTCGAACGTGGTGATAGAAATGTCGAGCGCGGTGATAGAAACGTCGAACGTGGTGATAGAAACGTCGAGCGCGGCAATATCAACACGGGCGACATCAACCGCGGCGGTGGTCGCGCGCAGGGAGGGGGCTCGTCAGCGTGGACCCCGGACAAGAAGCCGGGGCAGGTCAGCGGCGTCGCGGACCGCTCGGCGCGCACGCAACGGGTCGGCGATCCGCCCTCTCGCGGCGGCGGTGCAGGTGCAGGCGGCGGTCTCGCAGGCGGAAATCGTGGCGGTGCGGGCGGCGGTGCGGGCGCAAACTTCGCGGGCGGTGGCGGTGGCGGTGGCGCGGGCGGTGGTGGGGGCGCGAACTTCGCGGGCGCTGGCGGTGGCGCGGGCGGTGGCGCGGGCGCGCAAGGGCGGCCGCAGCCGAGCCAGCGTCCGGCGACGTCGGCGGGCACACGGGAAGCGAATCCGCGCGCGGCGCAGTCGCGCGGCGGCGACGCGTTCAGCGGCTACGGCTCGGCGCGCGACGCGCAGGCCAACAGCGCGCGCGGCGCGGCGAGCCGTCAATCGGCGCAAGGCGGCGGCGGATTTTCCGGCGGTGGCGGCGGACGCGGCGGCGGTGGTGGTTTCTCGCCGCGGGCCGGCGGTGGCGGTGGCGGCCGCGGCGGCGGCGGACGGCGATAAGGAGCAGCCATGAGCGGGCAGAGCATCCCCGGAAAGCGCGCACGCGACGATTTGCGGCGGCGTGTCGCGTCATCGCGCCGACTGTGCGCGATGGTGCTCGCGCTGTCGGTTCCGTTGGCCGCGTTCGCCGAAGGGCAGCGAACGTTCGCCACACCGGAAGACGCGGTCGCCGCGCTGTCCAGCGCACTGAAGACCGACGACGAAGCGGCGCTCGTCGCGATCTTCGGCGAAGCGCACAAAAGCCTCGTGGTTTCGCCCGATCAGGCGGAGAACGAGGCGAACTGGGCCAAGGCGAGCAAGGAGCTCGACGCCTATCATGTGCTCGACGACAGGGGACCGAACCGGCGGATTCTGCTGGTCGGCGACGAGGCGTGGCCCATGCCGGTGCCGATCGTGAAAGAGGGGGGCACGTGGCACTTCGCCACGGAGCAGGGCGAAGAAGAACTGATCAATCGACGGATCGGCTCCAACGAGCGCGAAGCGATCAAGGTGCTGCAGGCCTATATCGACGCGCAGCGCCAATACGCGTCGCAAGACCGAAACCACGACGGCCTGCTCGAATACGCGCAAAAACTGGCCAGCACGCCGGGCCGGCACGACGGCCTCTATTGGCACACCGACCAAAACAGCGACGAGGAGGAGAGTCCATTCGGCCCGCTCGTGGCCGCCAGCTCCGAATATCTGAAAGGCCACGCGGCGGGAGATCCCTACCGAGGCTACCAGTTCCGCATTCTGACGCGCCAGGGCAAGAGCGCGCCGGGCGGGGCGTTCAGCTATGTGATCAACGGGCACATGATCGCGGGCTTCGCGATGGTCGCTTATCCGGCGCACTACGGCACGAGCGGTGTGATGACCTTCGTGGTCAACAACAACGGCGTGATCTATCAGAAGGACCGTGGCGCGCATGCGCCGCCCGTGACCGAGTTCAATCCGGATCGCACGTGGCAGCGTGTCAAGGAACCGCTCTGAGCGGCTTCGGGGTGCGCTGAAGCCATGGCCGCAGAACGCGCCGGTGCTTCCGTCAAGTCAGCTTCCATACTCGAGGCGCTACGTTGAACAACCCTTCCAGCGTCACCGGCCGCTCGACGGCCGCGCCGCCCGTGCGTGGGTGGCGTGCCGCGTTTCCTCCCGCGCAGTGGCTGCGAAGCTATCGGCCTCGATGGCTCGTGAAGGACGCGGTCGCCGGCGTGACGCTCGCGGCCTATGGCATTCCGGTATCGCTCGCGTATGCGTCGCTCGCGGGCTTGCCGGCTCAATACGGCATCTACGGCTATCTGGCCGGCGGCGTCTGTTACGCGCTGTTCGGCTCGTCGCGCCAGCTCGCGATCGGCCCGACCTCGGCGATTTCGATGCTGGTCGGCGTGACGGTCGCGACGATGGCCGGCGGCGACCCGGCGCGCTGGGCTTCGATTTCGGCGCTCACGGCCGTGTTGATCGCCTGCATGTGTGTGATCGGCTGGCTGCTGCGGTTGAGCTCGCTCGTCAGCTTCATCAGCGAGACAATCCTGCTCGGCTTCAAGGCGGGCGCCGCGCTGACGATCGCGATGACCCAACTGCCGAAACTGTTCGGCGTAAAAGGCGGCGGCGAGTTTTTCTTCGAACGGATCGCCGTGCTGTGGGGGCAGCTTCCGCTCACCAACGTCAGCGTGCTCGGGTTCGGCCTCGTTTGCATCGCGTTGCTGCTGCTCGGCGAAAAATTTTTGCCGGGGCGTCCGGTGGCGCTCGTCGTCGTCGCTGCCTCGATCGTCGTGTTGTCGGTCACGCCGCTGGCCGACCGCGGATTCACGCTGGTGGGCGCGCTGCCGCGGGGCTTGCCTGAATTCCGTCTGCCAGGGCTGCGGTTGCGCGATGTCGACGGCATCGTCCCGCTCGCGTTCGCGTGTCTGCTGCTGGCCTATGTCGAGAGCGTTTCGGCCGCGCGCGCGCTTGCGCAGGCGCATGGTGACGAGATCGACGCCCGCCAGGAATTGCTGGGTCTCGGAGCGGCCAATCTGGCCGCGGGATTGTTCCAGGCCTATCCGGTCGCGGGCGGCCTTTCGCAATCGTCAGTGAATGACAAGGCCGGCGCGAAAAGTGCGCTTGCGCTGGTATTCGCGTCGCTCGCGATCGGATTCTGCCTGATGTTCCTCACCGGGCTGCTCGCGAATCTGCCCAACGTCGTGTTGGCGGCGATCGTGCTCGTGGCCGTGAAGGGCCTCGTCGATGTCGGTGAATTGCGTCATATGTGGCGTGTGAGCCGCTTCGAATTCGCGATTTCGATGGTGGCGTTCGCGGCGGTGTTGTTGTTGGGCATCCTGAAGGGCGTGATCGTCGCGGTGCTCGTGTCGATGCTGCTGATCATCCGCCGCGCCGCGCATCCGCATGTCGCGATGCTGGGGCGTATTCCCGGCACGCGCTATTTCTCGGATCTCGAACGTCATACCGAAAACGAAACGATTGCACATGTGCTGGCGGTGCGCGTCGAAGCGTCGTTGCTGTACTTCAACGTCGAGCACGTGCGCGAGACGATCTGGCGATTGATCCACGCCGCGCCCGAGCCTGTCCGGCTCGTGATCTGCGATCTGTCCGCGTCGCCGGTCGTCGATCTGGCGGGCGCGCGCATGCTCGAAGCGTTGCACGTCGCGCTTCAGGCCGCGGGCACCGCGATGAAGGTCGTCGGCGCCCACGCGGAGGTGCGCGACATGCTGCGCGCCGAGGGACTCGAAGTTCGTGTCGGCCACATCGGCCGGCGCGCTTCGGTGGCGGACGCCGTCGACGCGTTCCAGCAAAACGGCGATCTCGCGGACGACGCGAAGCGCAGATGACGCAGATGAAATCGAGGAGATACCCATGTCATGCCAATTTCGTTCCGGCTCCCGCGCGCTCACGCGGTGGCTCGCGGCGGCGCTGCTGGCCGGCCCCGTTTTGTGTCATGCATCGAACCTGAACTTTCTGAAGGACACGCCCATTACGTACATGCGCGACGCTGACCGTAAAGCGCTCAACAATGCGGCGCAAAAGGCACTCGACACAAAAAAGGATGGCGAATCGATCGAGTGGAGCAATGCGGGGACCGGCAATCCCGTTTCGATCACGGGCACGGTGACGCCGCGGGATACGACGCAGGACGGCGACCGAACCTGCCGGACCGTGACGCTCGTCGCGGTCGCGAAAGGGCAGACCCAGAGCTGGACGCCGGTCGCCTGCAAAACCGGCAATGGGCTGTGGAAAGTTCTCAGGAAATAAGGACGCGCGCGTAAGCAGTGCATCAATTTCGTCAGACCAAGGTCGTATTGTTTTGCCTCGCCGGAAGAACCATTGTATTCACCGGAAAAGACCGATTCCGGAGCTCGGCTGACCTCTGGAGAAAACCGGGCGGCCGCTATCCATTTACGACACACCCGCTCTCACGTCGGTGTCAACGGGCGAACCGCTCTCGCCGCAGTCACGGCGACGCTGCTAGTGGCCATTGCAATCGGACAGATGCGCATCACGGTGTCGCCGAACGTCAAATCGATCAGCTCGGAATGGACCGACGCCAATCCGATGCTGAACATGTCGTCGTTCGTCACGACGTGGGCCGAACCCGAAGCGGCGGAGACCGCGAAGCGCAACATCTTCAAGAACTATATCGACCATGACATGTACCCGCAGGCGTTCGCGATGGAATTGCTGATGGTCCAATGGCTGCATCACCGATGGAACGGACCCAAAGGCGTCGAGCCGTATGGCACCGCGACGGTGGGTTCGTCGGAGGCCTGCATGCTGGCCGGTCTCGCGCACAAATGGAACTGGCGCAAGAACCGGGAAGCGCAAGGCAAGGACGGCAGCAAACCGAACATGGTGACGGACGGCAACGTGCAGATCGTATGGAAGAAATTCCTTCGCGATTTCGACGTCGAGCCGCGCATCGTGCCGTTGACGCCAGGCAACTACAGGTTGACGGCCGAACATCTGGACAAGTACGTGGATCAAAACACGATTGCCGTCGTGGCCCTCGCGGGGCAAACCTTCACCGGCGGGGACGACGATATCCAGGGCGAAATGCCGACTGCGACGTTGAACTTCAGCCGTAACGCGTTGCAGGTGGCCGTGCAGTACTACATGTTCCTCAGGCACGGTTTCGAAGGCTATCGAAGGATCATGCAGCACACGCTCGATAACGCGATCGCGTTGCGGGGCGTTCTCGTCGAAAGCGGATACTTCACGATGGTGAACGAAACGCAGCGGATTCTGGTCGTGGCCGTGACGCTCGACAGCAAGATCAAAAATTTCAACGAGTTCGACGTTTCGAACAAGGTGCGCGAAAAAGGCTGGGTGCTCTCGGCCTATTCGATGCCGCCCAACGCGGAATCGGTCAACAGCCTGCGGGTCGTGGTGAGGCCGCATGTCAACCGGACCGTGGCGGGACTGCTTGCCAACGACATCGTCAGCGCGTGCAAATACCTCGAACAACATGGCGGCAACGCGACGCCGCCCGAGTTGCACAGACACGCGGCGGGGCAGGAGACGCCGAGCAAGTGCTGAGCGTGACAGACGGGACGTCCGGGGCTATCGCGAAGACTGAGGTGGAAGGCAGCATCGTGCCCGGCGGCGATTGCCGTGTTTGTCGCATTGAGTGGCACCCGCCAACGCATGCACGCCGTCATGCAATGGGCGTGGGCACATGGCCATATTGCGGCCAACACGGTTAGCGTGGTCGATCACATCCTGCCGAAGCTCCACACGCGTCACGATGTGCATTCCCACGCGGACAAATGTTGACATTTCGCTGAACGTAGCGAAACCCTAAAATCATCCATCGCCCATTCCATAGCCCTGTGGTCGCCTGCTAGCTTGGCAGCCCCAACAGCTACAGAGGAGTTCGGAATGTCGTATCAACAGAATTCGGACGGCGTGCGCGTCGTGCTCAGTGCGCCGCAACTGGCCGCGGTACTCTCCCGCCAGTCGATCAGCCCCACCGAGATGCTTTCCAACCGGCTATGGGGCGGTCTGCAGGTTGTCGGCGGGGTGCTGGAAGTAACCGTAATTCTGAAGTTTCAGGAATATAACAATATGCCGTACTACATATTAACCGCCCACGTCGGCTAAGGATAACCAATGTTATCAGAGCGCTACCCTAGAATGTACGAGCTTTTCGGCGCGTATTTCAATGAGGATTTTGATTTGTGGGGAAACACAATCCCTGAAATTGTCTCATGCTATAAAAATGATATCCCACTGGAATATCGAAAAGAAATAATTGATGAAATAAATTCGTTCATAAATGAACATCCGTCCGACCTGGATTCTGCGTTCGAAAGAGATTACGGTTCAGGGTTTGATCCTAATCTGTGGGGCCACACTACAGCCTCATTCCTTGACGAGCTGAAGCGCCTTCTGAGCGAGTAATCCACTGGTCGCCGCGCGAGGGTGGTTCGATGCCACCCGGCGCATGCACGCGCGGCGATGTTCGCGGAAAAGCTGGAACACAACGTGCGATGCACGAGCAAGCTCAATTAGCTTGTCGGAGCGTTGCTCGTATTCGAGCCGGCGCAGCAGGGCAAGGAAATGCACAGCTGCTATCGGCCAACGCGGGCCGGCGCATTAGTGAGTCGTGAGCGACGGCGCGATAAGCGCCTGTTCCGTCTTTTCCTGCCCTACGTTCACACGTATCCCATACCGATGCCGGAAACCCGGGAACTTTTCTGGCTACACGTCGCCAACCGGCTTCGTATCCGCGATGCCGATGATTTATTTTTCGTGGCGACGGTAACTATGAATCTGATCGTTGCTGCTTTGGCATATGTGGCGATCATGAGGCTGTGGCGATACTATCGAAGGCGAGATGAGCACATGGAATGGTCAAGCCTTGTAGTGCGCGCACTGCGCGCCGTCCGCGAAATGCCTGCCATGTTGATGCATAATTTGTCCAGCGCTTCGCGGCTCATGCACAAGGCAAACACATGGAACACTCTTACGCTAACGACGATACCGGCAATCTGATCCTGCTCGAGCACGTGAACCTGAAGATTCCCAACCAGGTGCTCGCGACCGCCTTCTACGTCACCGGACTCGGGCTCACGCGCGATCCGTTCGTGATGACCGGTATCGACAATATGTGGATCAACATCGGCCGGTCGCAGATTCACCTGCCGCACGGGGCGGCGCAACGTCTGCGCGGCAGTGTCGGTCTTGTGGTGGGCGAACTCGAAGCGCTCGCGATGCGTCTGCGCTCGGTCGAGCCACTGCTCGCCGGCACTGCGTTCGGATGGACGGAGCGCTCCGGCAGCATCGAAGTGACCTGTCCGTGGGGCAACCGTTACGAGTGTCTCAATCCCTCCAGCCGATCCGCGTCGGACCGCTGGTCGGAAATCGATCTTGGCATCGCGTTCGTGAAGATCGATGTACCGGTCGGCAGCGCGTTGCCGATCGCGCGCTTCTACCGCGATATGTTCGATGCGACCGTCGACATCGAAGAGAAGCATCGATTGCACCGCGCGGTGATCGACATCGGCACGCATCAGCTGCTGCTGTATGCGGAAACGACCGAGCCCATTCCTGAATACGACGGACACCACATCGCCATTTACACCGCTGCTTTTTCGGAGCCGTTCAAGCGCCTCAACGCAAAAGGCCTCGTATATGGAGAAGTGCCACACCAATACCGATTTGCCGACCTCGTCGATCTGTCGTCCGGAGAGCGTTGCTTCAGGCTCGAGCACGAAGTGCGGAGCCTGCATCATCCGCTCTACGCGCGAGCGCTGGTGAACCGGAATCCGGAACAGACCAACCAGAACTATCTGAAGGGTGCCGATTCGCGCGGCGGCCGTTTCTGATGTCGCCCGGCGCACTGCTGGTGCACGCTGATCGATTCCCATTCCTTAACGATTTAATCTAGAAAATCCACACCACATGGCCTACCCTTAATCGAGCCGGTTTTCCGCGGACCCGTGCATCACTTCTCCCCACTCTGCGAAGCCGACCCATCCTGACAAAGCTAACAACGATTCGACGTCGTACGCATTTGTTGTCTGCGGGGGTTGCGCCATCGTGCTCTTTCACGCTGTCGTCCGCGTGGATCCATGTCGCACTCCTGCGCTGCAATTAATAGGAACAATAAAAAGCTAGGAGACGCTCATGTCATTCAACCGCATTCAAGGAATTGTCGGCCTGCCACTGCTCGCCATCGCGTTCGGCTTGCCTGCGGCCCATGCCGCGGACGAAGTACAGAACAGCTCGACCACCACCGCCGCGCCGGTGCCATCGACGCTTCAGCCCGTGACCCAGGATCAGCTCGATCGCGCCGGCAGCATGACGGCGGTCTGGCTGCATTCGAACGGCTCGTACGCGCAGACGCGCTATTACCCCGGCTCGCAGATCAACCGGACGAACGTCGCGAAGCTCAGGCCGGCGTTCATCTTCCAGACGGCCGTCAGCGAGTCGATGGAAACGGCGCCGATCGTGAAGGACGGCGTGATGTTCCTGACCACGTCGTTCAATCACGTATACGCGATCGATGCGACGACGGGCAAAGAGTTCTGGCATTACAAGCACAAGATGGGTCCGGTCACGACGTTCTGTTGCGGGCCGAACAATCGTGGCGTCGCGATTTCGGGTGACCGGCTCTATATGGGCACGCTCGACTCCAAGCTCGTCGCGCTCGACGCCAAAACCGGCAACGTGCTGTGGCAAAGCCAGATCGCCAATCCCGACGAGGGCTACTCGGAAACGATGGCGCCGACGGTCGTCGACGGCAAGGTGCTGATCGGCACGAACGGCGGCGAGTACGGCATTCGCGGCTTCGTGAAGGCGTACGACGCGAATTCCGGCCAGTTGCTGTGGACCTTCTACACGATTCCGGAAACCGGCCAGGAAGGCGTGTGGGCCACCAAAGACGCGACCGGCCGCGATGAGAAGCGCGATATCGACGCGGAGAAGAAGCAGCTGGCCGACAAGGGCGGCGACTTCTACAAGACGCTCGGCGGCGGCGTCTGGATGACGCCGGCGATCGACCGGCAGACGCATACGGTGTACTTCGTGGCCGGCAATCCGTCGCCGGACCTGTATGGTGCGATCCGGCCGGGAGACAACCTCTATACGGATTCGCTCATCGCGATCGATCTCGACACCGGCAAGTACAAATGGCACTACCAGTACGTGCCGCACGACGTGTGGGACCTGGACGCGGCGAGCCCGCCGGTCCTGATCGACGTGCGCGACAACGACGGCAAGATGATTCCCGGCATCGTGCATGCGGGCAAGACCGGTCACGTGTACGTGCATGATCGCGCGACTGGCCGTTTGATCCGCTTCTCGCAGGCGATGATTCCGCAGGAGAACATGTGGACCTTGCCGACCGCGGCCGGCGCGCGCATGCTGCCGGGCGCGAACGGCGGCGTCGAGTGGTCGCCGATCGCATTCGATCCGCACACGCGCCTCGTCTACGCGGCCAACCTGCATCAGCCGATGACGTATCAGGTCGAGGATGCCGCCTATCCCGGCGGTAGCAAGCTGTGGCTCGGCGGCGCGTTCAAGGTGATTCCGAGCGAGCAGCAATGGGGCAAGCTGTCGGCCGTCAACGTCGACACCGGCAAGATCGCATGGGACTACAAGACCGAGCAGCCGCTGATCGGCGGCGTGCTCGCGACTGCGGGCGGTCTCGTGTTCAACGGCGAGGGCAACGGCCTGTTCCGCGCGTTCGATGCCGCCAGCGGCAAGAAGCTGTGGGAGTTCCAGTGCGGCGCGGGCGTCAACGCGCCAGCCGTGTCGTACACGGTGAACGGCAAGCAGTACATCGCGGTGGCGGCGGGCGGCAATACGCAGCTCGACTACAAGCGCGGCAATAGCGTCATCGTGTTCGCGGTGCCATGAGGCGGCCGGCGCTGCGGGGAGCGCCGGGTGTGGCGCGCGCTGCGCGGGTGGCGCTGCTGTGCGGCGGGTTGATCGCCGCGTCGCTGCCGTCGGGCGCGCGCGCCGACGCCGAGGCGGGCAAGGCGAAAGCGCAGGTGTGCGTGGCCTGTCACGGGCCGATGGGCAATTCGACCAGTCCGGACTATCCGATTCTGGCCGGGCAAACCGCGCGCTACCTGTATCTGGAGCTGAAGGACTTCAAGCAGGGGCGGCGCAGCGATCCGCGCATGTCGCCGATGGCGGCGAACCTGTCGAGCGAGGATATGCAGGACCTCGCCGACTACTTCGCCGCGCAGAAGCTCGTGCCGGTGCCGTTCAACGCGGATGGCGCGAGCATCGAAGCGGGCCGCAAGAAGGCCGCCGAGGTGCTGTGCACGATGTGCCACCTGGGCGGCTTTTCCGGGCTGAACGAGATTCCGCGGGTAGCGGGCCAGCAGTATCAGTACATCGTCAAGCAATTGCAGGACTTTCGCTCGCGCACGCGCACCAACGATGCGGGCAACATGACCAGCGTCACGCGCAATCTGACCGACGACGACATCCAGCATCTGGCCGCCTATATCAACAATCTTCAGTAGCACGGGGGACGACATCATGACAGTGCTGTTCACCCGGCCGCTTGCGGCCGCCGTCGTGCTCGCCGCCGCGTTCGGCGGCGCGTTCGGCGGCGCGTTCGGCGGTTATGTGCCGGCGCTCGCGCAGGACCAGGGGGAAATCAACCGCCAACTGCTGTCGGCCGCCAGGGACGACGATCAGCAGTCCGTCGCCGCGGCGTTGCAGCGCGGCGCGTCGGTCGATGCGATGAACCGGATCGGCGACACCGCGCTCGTCACCGCGTGCAAGAAAGGTGATACGGCGATGGCGCGCACGCTGATCGAGCGCGGCGCGAACGTGCAGCATGCGAACGCGCCGGGCGATACGCCGCTGATGGCCGCCGCCTACGGCGGCTTCGACGAGATCGTCGCGCTGCTGCTCGCGCATGGCGCCGATCCGCTCGCGACGGATCGCGTCGGCAAGACCGCGATGGAATATGCGGCGGGCCAGGGGCAAACCAGGGTCGTGAGTGAGCTGCTCGATGCCGGCATCGACGTGAACCGGACCTACAAGAACGATCTGACCGCGCTGATGTGGGCGGCGGGATACGATCGCGCGGAAACCGCCCAATTGTTGCTGGCGCGCGGCGCGAGCCGGTCGTTGAAGGACAACCGGGGGATGACGGCGAAAGATATCGCGGTGCAGACGAAGTCGGAGCGGGTCGCGGGGTTGTTGTCGGCGAGTTAGGGGCTCGAATCACGCGCGCCATGCCGGCCGCGCTTGCGCCAGAATCGCCGGCAGTGCTTCGAACGAATCGATCAGTGCGTCGCAGCGCGGCATGTCCGGGCCGCTCGCGCTGCCATAGCCATAGCTGACGATAAAGACCGGCAAACCGGCCGCGCGCGCCGCCGCGACATCGACCGATGAATCGCCGACCAGCGCGCAACGTTCGGGCTCGACGTCGAGCAGCCGGCACGCGTGCCAAAGCGGCTCGGGCGACGGCTTCATGCTCGCCACGGTGTCGCCCGCGACCAGCACGTCGAGATAAGCGGCAAGCCCCGTTTTATCGAGTAGCGCTGCCGCCAGCGACTGTGGCTTGTTGGTCACGCACGCGCAGCGGTAGCCGCGCCGCCGCAATCCGCGCAAGCCGGCCATCACGCCAGGAAAGACCCGACCCAGCTCGGCGTTGGTCATCGCGTAGTGCCGCTCGAACACGGCCTGCGCGTGCTCCAGCTCGACGTGCTCGCCGAGGCTCGCGGCGTGCAGCGAGCGTCGCACGAGTTGGCGCACGCCGTTACCGATGAAGCCGGTCACCATGTCATACGGCAGCGGCGCGGCGCCGAAGTCCCTCAGCATCAGACCGGCGGCCGCGACGATGTCCGGCGCGGTATCGACCATCGTGCCGTCCAGATCGATCAGGACGGCGCGGCAATCGTGGTTGATCGTCATCGCGCGCTGCCGGTCGCGCGCGCTTGGGCCCCGTTCAGTGCGCCGCGCGCGGCCGGATCGGGACGGCGCGCGGCGTCGTGATGCCAGCGGCGCAGTGTCGCCAGATCCACCCAGCGAGGCCATTCGCCGCACACCATCGAAACAATCGGTGCATGCGGATCGCCGAGATGAGGCAGCACGGCCAGCGCGCCATCGAAGTCCTCATGCGCGGTAAACGCGCTCGGCGTGACGACGACCGGCACGCGCGCGGCGCGCGCCGCCAGCAGGCCGTTGCGCGAGTCTTCGAAGGCGAGGCAGGCAGCGGGCTGCAAGCCCAACTGTTCGAGCACGTGGCGATAGACGTCGGGAGCGGGCTTTTTCGCCGGCGTGGTGCCGGCGTCGCCGATAGCCGCGAAGCGATGGCGCCAGCTCGCACCGAAATGCGCATGCAGCAGCGCGTCGAGGTTGGCGGGCGTCGTGGTCGTCGCGATCGCCACGCGCAAGCCGGCCTCGTTCGCTTCGTCGATCAGACGCGCGATGCCGGGTCGCAGCGGCACGCCGCGCTCGCGCATCCGCTCGGTGTAGTGGCGCGTCTTCAGCGCGTGCAGCGCGTCGACCGCCTCTCGCACCCGCGCGCCACCGGCTTCCTCGCAGTCGACCGTGCGCCAGTAATGGAGCAGACGCTCCTTGCCGCCCGCCACTTTCAGGAGACCCGCATAGAGCGCCTCGTCCCAGAACCAGTCGAGGCCCGCTTCCGCAAACGCGGCGTTGAATGCGTGCAGATGAGCGGTCTCGGTGTCGGCGAGCGTACCGTCGACGTCGAAGATAAGGGCTTGCATCGTGCGGTCCTCCCGAGGGCGGTGTGTCGTTCAGACACGCACCACGATAGCCGAGCCGCTCGCCGATGCAAATTCAGAGATTCTTTCGCCGCCGATAAGGCGGACTTTAGGTACCCGCGCGCATCTGAACTCGCGCGCCGCGCGGCGTCAATTGCCCAACCGCGGATCGGTCACGAAGCCCATCTTCGTCAGCCCGCCGCGCTGCGCCGCCGACATCACGATCGCCACCCGCTCATACGGCACCTTGCGATCGGCGCGCAAATGCAGCTCCGGCTGCGGCGTCGCGAGCGCGGCTTGCGCGATGCGCGCGCGCAAGCCGTCGTCGCTCACGGGCTGACCATCCCACATGACGGTGCCCTCCGCCTGCACCACGACGTCCACGTGCGCGGGCTTGACCGCTTCCGGCTGGCTGCTCGCGTGCGGCAGATCGACCCGGACCGCATGTTGCAGCGCCGGGATCGTCACGAGAAAAATGATCAGCAGCACCAGCATCACGTCGACGAGCGGCGTCATGTTGATCTCGTTCATCAGACCTTGATCGTCGTCGTCGGAGAAAGGGCTCATTGCCATTCGAGGTCTCCGTCACGGCTTGCGCCGGTCGCGTTCGTCGCGTTGGTGCCGCGCGGCACCACGCGCATCTGCGGCCCGGCGCTCGACGGCAATTGCGAGCCGGTCACGAAGTACGCATGCAAGCCGTGCGCGAAACGCTTCAGGCGCGCGACGATCGAGCGGTTCGCGCGCGTCAGGCCGTTGTAGCCGAGCACGGCGGGAATCGCGACGAAGAGCCCGAACGCCGTCATGATCAGCGACTCGCCGACCGGACCGGCGACATGATCGATCGACGTCTGACCGGTTTCGCCGATCACGATCAGCGCATGGTAGATGCCCCATACGGTGCCGAACAGCCCGACGAAAGGCGCGGTGCTGCCGATCGACGCGAGGATCGCGAGGCCGCTTTGCAGGCGCGCGATCGTCTCGTCCATCGTGTCCTGCAGACGCCGGGTGATCCAGTCGGACACGTCGATCCGGTCGTGCAGATGCTGCTGCGTCTGCCGATGGTGCGTCGCGGCTTCATGGCCCGCCAGCGCGAGCGCGAGCAGCGGGTTGTCGCGCGCGGTCGATTCCGGGTGGCCGAGGCTGCGCAGTCCGTCGTCGAAGCGGTCCGCGCTCCAGAAACGCGCGTCGCTGTGGCGGGTCACGCGCCTGAGGCGGATGAGTTGCCACAGCTTCACGATGATCACCGTCCACGACAGCACCGACATGATCACGAGCACGCTCAGGATGCCGCGCGTGACGATATCACCTGAATCCCAGACGTTTGCGAGTCCATAGTGTTGCATGGCGAGTTCCTTCGTTGGGTGTCCCTGGTCCGATTCGCGGTTCGCTCACTCGGTCAGTCCGAACACGAACGATTGCGAGTACGCGGCGCGCACCGGCGTGCCGTTTTCGGTGTACGGCTGACAGGCGCCCGCATGCACGGCGGCGAGCGCTGCGTCGTCGAGCCGCGCGGAGCCGCTGCTGGTTTGCAGCTGCGCCGTTTCGATATGCCCGCTCAACCCGACGACGAAACGCACGATGGCGGTGCCATGCTCGCCGCGCCGCTTCGAGACGTCGGGATAGTCGGGCTTCGGAATCGAGCAGTCGACATGCGACACGTTGCGCGGCTCGCTCGACGCGGGCATCGCCGGATGGACGGCGGGCGCCGCTGCCGCCGACGGCGCGGCGGCCGCTGCCGTCTCGGGCACGGCGGCTTGCGGGGCTGGCTGCGCGCTGCTTTCGCGCGACGCGGACGGCTTGGGCAGCGGCGTTTCCACACTGCGCGGCACCTGCGTGCGCGGCTGTGGCGCCGGTTTGACGCGCGCGGCGGGGCGCGTGACGGGCGGCGTGGTCGCCGGCGGAACGACAGCGGCGGGCGTGGGCGGCGCCGCAGGCGAAACGACGGGAGCTGGGGGCTCGGGGCTTAGCAGCAACGCGGTGATCGTGCGCGGCTCGACCTGACGCTCGACGATGCTGTTGCGCGCGCTCAACGCGATGGCGAGCAGCACCAGATGCGCGACGATCACGGCGCCCAGCACGATGGCCACGCCACGGTAACCGGCCGCGCGATGCGTAGGACTTGCTGGGTTCACCATGGCAACTTGCAGCATCATCGCCACCTCCGCGCTCATTGTCCCTCGCAGCCGCTGCTTTTCAAACCCGCAACGGCCGGCGCGAAGCAATTCGGGAAAATCTCCCGTCCGATTCGCGTTGTCAAACAATCGCCCGGTGGGCTACCTTGAAACGATGACGCGAACCATCGCGGCGCCGCGATTTCAACCCGGAGTACCACGATGCTGGAGACACGGATTTTCCCCCGACCGCCGCGCCGTTCCGTCGCGCTGACCTGCGCGTTCGTGCTGGCCGCGAGCGCCGCGCATGCCGCGGCCGCGCCGCTCGCCTACGTGACGAGCGAGAAGGCCGGCGTCGGCGTGATCGATATCGACCAGATGACGCTGGCGCAGACCTTTCCGGTCGGCGCGGACGGCCCGCGCGGCCTGAGCCTGAACGCCGACGGCACGCGCCTGCTGGTCGCCAACAAGAACACGAACGATCTCGCGGTGATCGACACCGCCACGGGCAAGGTCGTGCAGCGCGTGAAGATCGGCAAAAACCCTGAATATGTGCGCGTGCGCAACGGTTACGCGTACGTGACCTACGAGCCCGGCGAGGAGAGCGGCCCACCGGGAGCCAAACCGGCAGGCAAACCCGACGCGAACGCGGGCGGCAAGCCAGGCGCCGACGACGACGACGCGAACAAGCCGCCCGCCGAAATCGCGATCATCGATATGAAAAACTGGCGTGTGATCCGCTCGGTCACGAGCGGCCACGAAACCGAAGGCATTGAGTTCTCGCGCGACGGCCAGACGATGCTCGTCACCAACGAAGGCGACGATACGGTGTCGATCTATCACGCACGAACCGGCGCGCCGATCCGAACCGTGAAGCTCGCGGCGGGCGGCCGGCCGCGCGGCATCCGGCTGTCGCCCGACGGCAAGCACTATGTGGTCACGCTGGAGTCGCTCAGCAAGCTGGTCGTGATCGACGCGCACACGTTCGACGTCATCAAGACCGTCGACACCAAACTCGGGCCCTATGGCGTCGCGTTCGGTCCGAACGGTCAGCGGCTCTTCGTGGCCGCCGCGCGCGACAAGGTGGTGCAGGTGTTCGACGGTCACACGTACGAACATGTCGCCGATGTGCCGGTCGGCCAGCGCTGCTGGCATTTCAGCTTCACGCCGGACGGCTCGAAGCTGATGGTCGCGTGCGGGCGCTCCGACGCGGTCTATGTGCTCGACGCGAACAGTTATCAGCCGATCAAGCAGATCGGCGAGCTGCCGCTCGCTTGGGGCATCGTCACGTATCCGCGCAGCGACGGCTCGATCGAATCGCATTGAGCTGGGCGGGCGAATGAGCTGTTATCGGGTCCTGCCATACCAGTATGTTCGCCCGTGGCACCGCCGCCGCGAGTTGTTCGCGGGTGAGGGTCATTGCGCGTCTGCATCCAGGCGTCGATGACCTCGGGAATGATGCTCAGCGCGCCGCCGCCGCATGCGCTGAGCATGGCGTCTATGGCTGATTGCATCACGTTCTCCTTGCCTCGGACGCGACCGAACAAACCGACACTCGCGAGACCATTCTGTCTCCGGACGGCAGTCGATCCGGATCTGCCCTTCGCCACAATCGAACTCGGCGGTGGCTTTCAAGTAGAATGGCCGCCCTGGTGGTCTATCGGTGGCGGGGCGCCTGCCGGCCATGCACAGTTGTTTTCGCCAGGAAGAACCCGTAGCGCGTCCACTTGGGTAGCCCGTCATAAAGTAGTGCGTGCGATACTTCTCCGCCGTCGCCATGCTACGCCACCAGGATCTCGAATTGTGTTAGACGTCCGTAAGTATTCGTATTTTTCCGTTTCGCGATGAGTGATTCTCACGAGCGGGGTAGGTTCCTGGCGCATTTAGGCTATGTTCTGATTGTAGTGCTGCTGCGCGTCTTCGCAGTCCTTCCCTATACGCTCGTCGCAAGGTTCGGCAGCGCGCTTGGGGCAATGCTATATGCACTTCCAAGTTCCCGAAAACATATCGTTCTCGTCAATCTGCGTCTCTGTTTTCCCGGCAAGAGCGAGTGCGAGTACGACGACATTGCCAGAAACCATTTTCGCCACGTCGTTCGAAGCTATTTCGAACGAGGGATTCAATGGTTTGGCAGCGCGCAAAGGATACGGAAGCTGGTCCACATCGAAAGTCGAATCGATCTGGAAGACAGGAATGCTCCACCGACCATCTTTCTGGGCTTCCATTTCGTGAGCATCGAGGTTGGCTGCATACTCTACTCAACGCGCCTGCCCGCCGCCTCACTGTATACACGCATGTCGAACGCGCGCCTTTGCAATCTAGCCAAGCGGCAACGCGGCAGATTTGGCGCCGAGATGATTGAACGTTCGACAAGCGCCAGAAAGATCGTCGGCTTACTTCGTTCAGGCAAACCAGTCATGCTGGCTGCTGATATGGATCACGGCACACACAACTCCGTTTTTGTGCCGTTTTTTGGCGTCCCCGCCTGCACACTCACTTCGGTTTCGCGCCTTGCTCGACTGGCCAATGCGCGGGTTGTACCATTCGTGACTGAAGTATTGCCCGATTACCGCGGGTATAAGCTGACCATCTTCGAGCCGCTCAGCGACTTTCCTTCAGAAAGTGAGACGATCGACGCGCGCCGAATGAATGAGTTTCTTGAAACGCAGATCAGTCAGTGCCCAGCGCAATATTACTGGGTGCATCGTCGCTTCAAGAATCGTCCACCGGGCGTGCCAGGCGTGTACTGAGCACGCCGTCCGTAAGGCATGCGACCGTTCCTGGTTGTGTGCTTTCGTGAGGGAACGCGATGAGCTCGACTGACAAGCACAGGTCCGCTATCTGACTGGACGCGGCCTGACTACCGGGCACCCGGGCCGACGTCGATCCCTGCTCTCGCGTCGATCTCAGCCGGAGTGCTTCGCCTCGCGTTCGCGTGAGAGTGCAGCGTCGATCGCCTGGATAGCGTAAAGGAAACCTGACTTCCCGCCTTCTTGCTTGAGCCGCCGGAGTTCGTTCAACGATGCCAGGTCCCGATTGCCCTTCCCGTATGAGACAAGCGCGCGTGCGCGTGCCACGAAGAAAGCCGAAAAGGCTGACGGCTCGCGGCGTGCGTAATCCTCAAGGGCTGCAGCATGGTGTGCAGCGTCATCCCAGCGTCGCCAGTCGATGCATGCGTCGATCGCGTCACGTCGAAAGAGAAAGTGATTGTGGCTCACCGCCCCGGCGGCGAGCCAGGCTTCCCCTTCCGCGAGCGCACTCCCGAAGACGGCGACGTCATCTGTCGCCCGCGCAAGGACGCCGAGATAGGTTGCGCCCAGGTAGGTCATGCCTGTTTCCCGGCTGATTGCCAGCGCCTCCGCGATATCGTCGAGCGCTTCGCCGCGGCGGCCGGCGACACGATGTAATTCCGCGCGAAACGCGAGCGCTTCGCCTTCGAATCGCCTTGATTTCAGCTCGCGCGCGCACTGGAGCGCCGGGCCGACATGCTCCCAGGCACGATCCCAGTCCGCGAGGTCGTGCAGGCAGTGCCAGACAGCGTGGTGGGCAACAGCGGCCGCACGTACGTGGCCGACCTTCTCAGCCGCCGTGACGCTGGCGAGAGCGGCATCGAGTCCGGCCTTCGCCTCGCCTGCAAACCAGGTCGTTATCGCGCGCATTGGAAGATTGGCCACCTCGATTCGTCCAAACCCGTGGCGTTGGCAGAGTTCGATGCAGCGACTGAAGGCGTCGTGTGCGCTGATCATCCGGCCGCGCATGTACTCTCCGTCTCCGAGCCCGCCCAGCGCAGCCGCCTCCTGTTCGGCGTCGCGCACTTCGCGCGCGAGAGCAAGGCTGCGCCCGTGTTCGCGTATGCAGCCGTCGATGTCGCCGCGTGGAAAGCACAGATTGCCGCGCAGGAAGTGAATGCGCGCTTCCTCGTGCAGGAGGTCTTCGGCGGTGGCGGCTGCGGCGGCGCAGTCGAGATCAGCCCATGCACCGTCGAGATCGTCTATGACCCGCTTCACGGTGGCACGCCCCATCCATGCCCGGCAACGTTCGGCGTCGTTAGCAGCAACCTCGAGGGCGTTTTCGAATGCTTCGAGTGCAGACGTCATGTCACCGACGTCATGCAGGATGTTGCCCCGGAGGCAGTCGAGTGCGACGCGGTCTGTCCGCGCATCCGCGAGTTCGAGCCCGCGTTCGACGAGCTGGAGCGCGGATTCATAGCGGTATCCGGACGCTTGCGAGCGCGCCGCGTCGCAATAGGCACGCGCCGCCTCGCAGTCCCCCGCGCGATCGAGATGCACGGCCCGCAGGACGGGCTCACGCTCGCCGTACCACTGTGCGGCGCGACGATGCAGCTCACGGCGCCGGCTTTTCAGAAGCCCGTCATAGACGCCGTCGCGAATCAGTGCGTGATGGAACATGAATCCGCTGCCCTGGCGCCGCAACAGGCGATCCAGCACAAGGGGTTCCAAGGCAGCGCCGGTGCCATCGACAAGATAGTCGAGCGCCTCCTTCTCAAAGATCTGGCCCAGCACCGAGGCCGCCTGCAGGACAGTTTTGTCCGTGGGATCAAGTCGATCCAGCCGCGCTTGCACGAGACTTCGCACCGAACCCGGCACGCCAGTTCCCGCAGTCTCCTCCGCGTTGCTGAGCAGTTGCTCGAGAAACAGCGGGTTGCCCGCGGCCCGTTCGATGCAGCGCTCCGCCAGATCCGCCTCTGCACCAGCAAACGATTCGGCCATCTCATGCGCCTCGCCAGCGCTCAGTGGACCCAGTTCGACGAGCGAGCACGGCGCGTCGGTTGCTGCGCGCCAGGACTGGTCGAGCGAATTGCCCAACGTCCGCGCTGTCATCACCAGCATGGCCGGACACCCGGCCACCGTCACGGATAGTCCGGCGAGGTCCCGAAGCGTCGACGCGTCCGACCAGTGAATATCTTCGACGACCAGTACCCGAGGCTGCTGAAGGCTGGCTCGTTGCACGAGCCTGGTCAAGACGTTCCGTCGGCCGCGAACGCGCATCGCATTGTCCATCGCCTCGTGGACCGTCCGGTCGTCGAGCGCCAGCGACACCGGATTCGTGCACCGCGCGGTTTGATTCCTCGCCCTTGCGCGTCGGGCAGCAGTCGGACCCTGAGCCGCCCTTCGGCCCAGTCTAGCTGCAACGGCGGCATTGAAGCCAGAACGGCCGAAAGATCGATGAAAGCAGCAGGGCGACTTTCCGGCGAAAGCGCTTTGAAGGGGGCAAACTAGGATGCTTTCCGGCAACGCCTCGCTCAGCGACACCACGCTTCGCAGACGAGGCCACAACCGGTTCTGCCCCCCGCAACTGAGGAGTTCCACGATGCCAGCTCATTCGCTCAACTTAAACGATCGTGTCGCCTTGGTGACCGGCGGCTCGCGCGGAATCGGACGCGCCATTTCGATCGCGCTTGCCGCAGCCGGCGCGGCGGTCGCCGTCAACTATCGGCAACGCGAGAACGACGCGGCCGACGTCGTCGCGGAAATCGAACGCGCCGGAGGCCGCGCGATCGCAGTATGCGCCGACGTATCGGTCGGAGACGACGTCGAAGCGATGATTGTCGAGGTGGAAAACCGCTTCGGCCTCATCGACGTGCTCGTGAACAACGCGGGCACCGCGACGATCGTCGACATCGACGATCTCGCGGAAGCGGAGTTCGATCGAACGCTCGCCGTCAATCTGAAATCGGCGTTTCTCTGCACGCAGGCAGTGCTGCCCGGCATGCGCGCGAGGCGCTGGGGCCGCATCGTCAATGTGTCGTCGGCCGCCGCCCGCGGCCCCGGCCTGGTCGGCGTTCACTACAACGCATCGAAAGCCGGCCTCGAAGGCTTGACGCGCGGCTATGCGGCACGGCTCGCCCGCGAAGGGATCACCGTCAACGCCGTTGCACCGGGACCGATCGACACCGAAATGGCTGGACCGCTTAAGGCGTCCAACGTCGCAGAAAGGCTGCCCGTCGGGCGCTTGGGCGAAGCGAGCGAGGTCGCGGAGGTCGTGCGGATGGTCGTCGGCAACGCATTCATCACGGGCCAAACGATCCCCGTCAACGGAGGCGCAAGCTTCATATAGATCCCTGGCCGCATCGCGCGCGAGAATGGTCGCGCGAGCAACGCAGTACACGCCCCATCTAACGACGCATGTTCGCCGGTCTCAGCCTGGCGTCGACCGGCAGCATGCGACCCGTTCCGGCCCTTCGGCCGGTTTCTGCGAATGTTCCCACCTCGGCTTCAGTAAGCCGCTGAGCGCCAGAGCGACGGTCTTCGTAGCCCGCCTCAGATCTTCTATCGCCACTCGCTCGTCCGCCCGGTGTCCGTTTGCCTCAAGGAGTGTGCGAGGTCCGGCTCCGTAGATCACGGTCGGCACACCGGCTTCGCAGTACAGGCGGGCATCGGTATAGAGCGGCACACCTTCCGCCGTAATCTCCGTCTGGATCGTGACGCGAGCCGCCGCCTGCAATGCGGCGACGAGCTGCTCCGCGCCGGGCAACTGCCTCATCGGTGAGGCGATCAGCACCTCGCGGAATTCGACGCTGATGCCGGGCAGCCCGGCGACAGCATGCCGCACGACTTCCTCCACGCGCGTTCGCGCGGCAGCCGCGTCTTCCTCCGGCGTCACGCGCCGATCGAGCCGCAGGATCACCAGATCGGGCACGACGTTGGTATTGATGCCGCCTTCGATCAGCCCCACTACGAGTGTCGGATGTTCGATTCCGGTGGTCGCGGAGCGAATCGTGGCCAGTTCCGCGCGATGCGCATAGAGCGCCTGCAACACCGCCGTGGCCGCCTCAAGCGCGTCGTGTCCGGTGTCGGGGCGAGCGGCGTGCGCGGACTTGCCGCGCACGCTGACTTCGAGATGCACGCAACCGTTGTGAGCGGTCGTGATCGCATACGAGAAGCCGGCGCAGATCGCGAAGTCGGGCTTTACGATGCCGTTCGCAAGCAGCCAGCCGGGACCCAGCAAGCCGCCGCTTTCCTCGTCGTAGGTCAAATGCAGTTCGACCGTGCCTTGCAGCGGGGCAGCCGTCTCGATCAACGCGCGCAATGCGAAAGCGTACGTGGCGAAGTCGGACTTCGAGACTGCCGCACCGCGTCCGATCATATAGCCATCCCGGATCTCGGCGCCGTAAGGATCGCTCGACCAGCCCTCGCCGGGCGGCACGACATCGCCGTGTGCGTTCAGTGCAATCGTCGGGCCGTCGCCGAAGCGATGCCGAACGACCAGGTTGGTCACACTGAACATGCCAGCCTGAACGACAGCGTCTGCCGGCACGACGTGTCGCTCGACTTCAAAGCCGAGCGCTTCTAGCGCGCGGGCGGCCAGATCGGCGTGACCCGCACAATCGCCGGGCGGGTTGTCAGAGGGCTCGCGAACGAGGGCGGCCAGAAATTCGACTTCAGCGTCGAAACGATCGTCGACCGCTTCCAAAAGGGCTTGCGTGGTCATTCGGTCCATCAGTTCCGTGATGAAGGGGCGTAAAACGGCTGACGCGGCGGCGTTTCAGCAAAATAGTCGGTGTAAAAGGCCTTTACATGAGGGAACACGGCGGTGCCCAGTTCCCGTTCCGCCTGCTTCACCTCGTTGCGCGGCTTCGCGAGAGTCTGTTCGATCTCGTTGAGGATCGCATCGCGATCCACGCGCGTGAACCGGCCATCCCGGTACACCACTTCGCCGGCAATCATCACGGCATCGACAGCATTGGTCTTGGCGCGCTGCATGAGCGCATCGAGCATCGGAATGTTATCGTCCTGATACGGATACGTGGCGGTCTTCCAGTTCATCAGCACCAGATCGGCCAGGCGTCCGGTTTCCAGGCGCCCAATTTGTGCGCCGAACGGGGTGGTTCGAGCGCCATCCTCAGTGGCCATTTTCAGTATTTGTGGGCAGGTCGGCACGTCGTCGTCCATTCCCGGCGTGCGGTGTACCCGCAGTGCGAGGCGCATCTCCTGCAACATGTCGCGGTCTTCGTTGATACCCGCTTCGTCGAGCCCCATGCCGACCGTCACACCGTATCTGGCGAACGCATTCAAGGGTGCCACGCCACTGCGCAAACGGAGATTCGAACTGCAGTTATGGCAGATGCAGGTGCCGGTATGCGCGACCATTTCGATGTCTGCTTCCGTCAGCCACACGCCATGGCCGAGGGTTAGCGACGGACCGAGCAGACCGAGATCGTTCAGATGCGCGACCGCCGTCTTGCCGGTCCGGCGGCGCGCGTATTCCTTCTGATAGGCGGTTTCGAGCAAATGCATATGCATCGGTACGCCGGCTTTGTCGGCGCGTTCCTTGATGGTAAGCAGTGTCTCATCGCTACACCAGTGCAGGTTGGCAGGTGCAAGCTGAATCCGGGTCAGCGATTGGCCTTCGTTGTCCTGCGTGAGCATGTCGAACAACTGCAGATGATCGGCCAGCGGGACCTGCTGCGCTTTCAGATGCGCACCGACCTTAGGTCCGATGTCGGCCGGCAGGCGTTTGACGAAGTCTTCGTCGGCTTCGTAGACGAGCAGGTTCTGCTCGCGCACGGCGAAGCTGTACGACGCGCGCATACCGATGTCCCGATACGCCTTCAGGACGCCTGAAGCGGCTTCATGTATCGACGACAGCGGACCAGGCCGCCAACCGTGGATGTGCTGCACGGTGGTAATGCCGGACGCAATCATTTCGAAGGCGGAGTACAGGGTATCGAGGTAAAGATCGATCTCGCGCGTACCCATCCGGCTCGCAAACCACAGTTCCAGCGCGTAGTCCGGAGAGCCGTGTTGCAGCGGCGTCAGGCCGACGTGATGGTGACTGTTGACGAAGCCAGGCATCAACACCGTATCGGGCGAGCCGAGGCGCGGCGCGTTCGGATACTTTGCGATCAGCTGCTGCGCATCGCCGATCTCGACTATTACGCCGTCGCGTTGATACAGCGCGCCGTCGCGGATGACCTCTGCGGTGTGCCGGTCGGCGACGCCCTTGACGATCCAGCCAGCGACAATCAATGTTTCGGACATGGTTGCTTTTACCTGAACGGAGGAAAGTTTCAGAACGATGGTGTGTCGTATAGATCGACACGCCGATGGTCGAAGTAAGACAGCTTTTCGCGGGTCGCCGCGATGTCTGCATGCGCGAGCGTCGCGCTGACGATGCCAGGTCCTTCGTTGCCTGGCCGGCGGGCGAGTACAGCGCCGTCGGCGGCAATCACACACGACTCGCCATAGTTGTCGATGCGCACGCCATCGAGGAATTCGTCACCGGTCTTGTTCGCGCAAACGACCGCCAGCCCATTTTCCCGCGCGTGCGTGCGCAGCTCCCCGACGAAGAAATCCATATCGTCGCCACCGCTGCCCGCGACGGGCACGATGACGAGATCGGCGCCGGCCGCACGCAACGCGCGCCAGCATTCTGGAAAGCGGCGGTCGTAGCAGACCAGAACGCCGATGCGCCATGCGCCTACCTGCATGACGTGCAGTGCGTCGCCAGGCGTGAAGTGCGCGGCTTCATCGTAGCCGGGCGGCGGGTCGTCGCCGACAGGCAGGTGAAGCTTGCGCGCAACCGGACCGGCGCGCAGCGGATTGCCGTCGGCGTCGAAGCCGAGCACGGCGTTGTGATACCGACCACTCGCCCGATCGATTTCGTAGAACGGTACGAACAGGGCGATGCCACGCTCCCTGGCCAGCGCGGCGCAGCGTGCGGCGAGGGGACCGTCGGCGGGCTGCGCCCAGTCACGATATTGCCCGCCCGGCGCGCTCGCGAAGTACGGCACCATTGAGAACTCGGGCAAGACGATCAACTGGGCGCCGTCATCAGCGGCGGCGCGCACGGCGGCAAATGCCACGGCCTCGTTGCCGGCAAGGTCGGTTGTGCAGGGAGGCAATTGCAGCGCCGCGGCCCGAAGTGTGCTCAGGGTTACCAGTCGATTCATCGGACCCGCTCCTGCTCGGCGAAGGCGCGATCGACTTCATCGCGCATCAGGTCGGTCAGATGGACGCTGAGATCGTGGAACGCCAGGCTGCGCGTGTCCCGCGGACGAGGAAGATCGACCGGAATGATGGTCTTGATGCGCCCCGGGCGTGCCGTAAACACGACAATGCGGTCGGCGAGCGCAATCGCTTCGTCGATGTGGTGAGTGACGAAGACCATCGACACATTGCTTCGTTGCCAGACCTGGATCAGGAAGTCCTGCATCTTCGCACGCGTTTGCACGTCCAGCGCGGCGAACGGCTCGTCGAGCAGCAGTATCTCGGGCTTCAGCGCGAGTGCACGCCCCACGGCAACACGCTGGCGCATGCCGCCCGAGAGCTGGTCGGGCCGTTTGTCGATGGCTTCGGACAAGCCGACACGCTCAAGAATTTCCTCTGCGACACGCCGCCGGTTTTCCTTGGGCATATGCTGCATTTTCAGGCCGAAGGTGATGTTTTCGCCCACGCTCAGCCACGGAAAGAGCGAGGCGTCCTGGAAGACGAGTCCACGGTCCGTGCCCGGTCCGCTCACCTCGGCACCACCGCACGCGATGCGGCCGCTGGATACCTGTTCCAGTCCTGAGATTAGATAGAGCAGAGTGCTTTTGCCGCACCCGCTTGGGCCGAGGAACACGACGAATTCGCGGCGAGCGATATTCAGGTCGACGTCACGCAAGGCAACGAACGGTGCGCCGTCTGTCTGCCATGTCTTGCCGACGCCCTTGCAGGTGACGAGCGGCGGTTGCATGGAAGCTGATTCATTCTGGCTCATATCATTTCCCCAAACCGTTACCTGGCACCCAGAACAGCACCTTGCGCTGGACGATTCGCAGCGCAACGTCGAAGGCGAAGCCGGTGACGCCGATCAGCGTCATCGTGAAGAACGACAGGCTCGAGTTGAAGGTATTGCGCGCGAGCATGACGACCTGACCGAGCCCGCTGCCGACGCCGGTCGCTTCCGCCACCAGCACTACCATCCACGCGCCGAACAGGTTCATGCGCAGCACCATGAAGAGCGACGGCAAAATGGCCGGCAGAATCACATGACGGAACGTTTGCGCGCGCGTCGCGCCCATCACGGCGGCGACGTTAAGGTGGGTACGGCTGACGTTGTCGATCTGGCTTATCGTCGAGACGGTCATGACAAAAAAAAGCGAGATGAACACCATGAATACAGCGGGCGCATTTCCGATTCCGAACAGGAAGATCGCAACCGGGAGCCACGCGATCGGTGAAATGGGAGCCAGCAGCGTGATCGTCGGTAAGGTGAGGTTGCCGAGCAGGCGGAAGTAGCGGATCGCGACGCCCATCGCCACGCTGCAGACGAAGCCCAGCACCAGGCCGCTTAACACCCGCAACGTTGTTGCGACGATTGTCATGGCGAGCGACTTCAGCGCTGTCGCGTTGGACGTCTCGCCGATCACGTCAGTCGGGATGAAGTACTGAGCCTGCGACGCGAAGTTGCGCAGGAAGATGTGCGGCGGCGGCAACAGAAGCGGATCTGCCCAACCTGCGGCCCACGCCAGTTCCCATGCGGCAATGAAGCACGCCAGCGAGGCGACTCCCCAGCCAAGCGGCACGAGTCGCCGGACGAGGTTGTAGCGTGGCCGGCCACTTGCTGCCGGGCGCACCACGCGCCGGTGCGCGAAGAGGGTCGTCGGATCGGCTTTCATGCGGATTTCAGCTTGAGCTGGCCATAGAGATCGCCGTTTTCCTTGATCACCTCATCGAGCGGCCCCCAGTCGAACATGTCAGGGCCAGGAAGTCGCTTGATGTAGCGCAGGTCCTTCAGATTCTGCGCCCGCTGCAGGATGAAATTCTGGTTGCTGCGCTGATCGATCATCGCCGGCTGCTTCGCGGCTGCGTCGAGCGTGGCGTCGTAGCTCGTTTTGAAGTACTTGCCGACGGTGTCCTTGACGGCCGAGGCGCGGTCCAGTTCTTCCTGATGCTGCGCGACCATCATCGCCTTGATCAGCGCCTTCACCGCATCGCGGTTTTCGTGCAGGAGCTTGCTTCGCACCGCGAGAACGCAGTCGGAGTAGTTCGCGCCGTATACATCCACACCGTTCGAAAGCTGCACGGAGCCCGGCCTCGCCTTCAACGCCTGCGTCGCGTAGGGCTCGATGTGGCACATTGCATCGACGTTCCCGGCGATGAACGCCTGCGCCAGCTCCGGCGACGTGCCGAAGTAGCGCACCTTGACGTCGGCGAAACTCATGCCGGCCTTCTTCAGGTAATCGTACGGGAGCATTTCGAGCGTATCGGCCTGGAATGTGCCGATGGTCTTGCCGCGCAGTTGGGCCGCTGACGTGATGCCCGCCTGCGCGACGATCACGCAGCCCTGCACGCCCGAGCCTGCGACGATCTTGATCGGTGCGCCGGCATCGTAGAGCGTCATGAAGTTGGTGTACGGAACCACGGAGACGTCCACCACGCCCGCGCCGAAGAGCGCCGCGATGTCCGCATTGGACGGGGTAGTGACGAAGTCGAGCGTGACGCCCTGCGCGAGATTGCGTTCCTTGACGAGAAAGAACGGACAATTGCAGAGACCCGTGCCGTGCGTCGCCTTGAGGGTCAGCGGGCCGGCCGCCATGGCCTGTGGTAGATAGGCACCGCCCAACGCCGCGGCGCCGGCCAGACACGCACCGCGCATCAGGAATTCGCGCCGCGTACTGCCGAGTTCGGTCAACGGGTAACCATTCGGGTCTTGCTGAACAAATTTCCTGAACATCGCGTGGTCCTTAGAGAGATTGAACGGCAGATGGGGATGTGAAAGTTTCCGCAGGCGACTGCGCAAGCGTTTGTGCCAGCAGATCGAAGCTGAAAATCTGTCCAATCGAGGCGGAAACCTGCATTCGTCCGAGCGCTTCCAGCGACCGGGCACGTGCGAGAATGCACTCGCGAAGCGGGCGAATATCGATGATCGGCGGCTGCGCGGCGACGCCGGCCAGCAGTTCGTCAAGCGCGAATTCGGGGTAGCGGTAGGCGCTGGCGCGCAGGGCTTCGCGGGGATTGTTCGTAATCGCTTCCTGCGCATCGAGCATTGCGCGTAAGGCCGCGCGGATGATCTCAGGATGTGCGTCGAGAAAACTCTTGCGGGCGACGAGCAACGTGTCGGGATAGTCGCCGCCCCAAGCGTGCAAGCCGTCGCACAGCACCTCGAAGCCGCGCAGCCGAAGGCGGGAAATCCACGGTTCGATCAACGTCAGCGCCGCGAGGCGGCCGCCGGTCAGATCGGCGACCGCCTCGGCGAGCGATGGGTACAGCACGCGTTCGACCTGCATGAGATCCATCCCGTGCACCCATAGTGCATCGTGCAGCAGGACTTCCATTGGATCGTCGGCGAAGGTTCCTACATGCTGGCCGCGCAGATCGCTCATCGACAGGCCCGGCTGCCCCACGAGCGCCATGCCGAGCTTGCCGCTGCCACCGACAATGCGCAGCGGGTCGGGCCGGGCATGATCGACCAGCGGCTGTGTAAAGCCGGTGGTGCCGAGATCAGCCTCTCCGCTTCTCAGCAATGCAGCGGTGGAGCTGAAATGTGTCAGCGGCGGTGCTTCGACCTGTAGGCCATGACGCTCGAACAGGCCGGTATCGACCGCAACGAACAACGCGAGATTGGAAAGCGCACTGCCGTGCGCCAGGAGCAGTTTTTGCATGACAGGATCTGGGAGTCAGGGAATCGCTCGGGCAGACGGCTTGCCGCACGCGAGGGCTTGACCACATTTAGCGAAGACCGTGCCAGCAAGCGGGGCTTCGTATGCGCTGAGGCGCATCGCTTTGTTTACAGGATGTCGAGGGTATTGTTTTAAATAAATCGCAACGTTTGTACACAATCGTGTCTCGTCCTGTTTTCAAAAAAACGCACCACAATGTGGCAGAAAGGCTGGTTTCGCACCGCCATGTTGCGCTCGGCACAGTGACTGGGCATCATGCGTTCAAGCATGTTTAGCCTTGGTCTAACAAGGAATGACGGACACAGTCGTACAATTTGCTTGCAACAAAAATGCGATTTGGCATATAACTTGTGTGCAATATCGGCGATAATTTGCACTGCGGCGAGGCAGTGCAATTGGTGTAGTCAGCCGCGCACGTTGCCCTTGTCGTGATTCAGCTCATTACCAGGATCCTTTCATGCCGACTGATAAGAAGAGGGCGAAGACGGCCGAAAACGAAGTGGCTGGCTCCTTCGACGGCGCGCATCGCCACGTGATTTACGAGCGCTTGATGAATGCGATCTCGGAGCATCGGCTGCAGCCCGGCACGAAGCTCGCCGAAGACCGGCTCGCCACTATTTTTGGCGTCAGCCGCACCACCGTGCGGACAGTGTTGCAGCAACTGGCGCACGAACTTGTCGTCACGATCGTGCCGAATCGCGGCGCGTTTGTTGCGAGCCCGACGGTGGAGGAGGCGCGCGAGTTGTTCGAGGCGCGGCGTCAGATCGAATTGCCGATCATCGAAAAGGTGTGCCGTTGCGCGACGAAGAAAGACCTGGCGCGTTTGCGCGCGCATGTGGCACAGGAAGATGAGGCCCGTAAGCGTGATGACCGGCGCACCTCGGTACGACTTTCAGGCGAATTCCACGTGATGCTCGCTCAGGTGTCGGGCAATCGCTTCGTCGAGCGTACGATGCGCGGCCTGCAGATGCTCACCTGCCTGACCATCCTGCTCTACAACGCGCCGACGGCGAAGGCGTGTCCGCATGACGAACATACGCGCCTGATCGATGCGCTGGAAGCGGGTAACTTGAAGCTGGCGCAAAAAGTGATGATCGAGCATCTCGAACATATCGAAGCCACGCTCCGGTTGCATGAGCCCGAGGAAGAGCACGACGATCTGGAGGCGATCCTGTTCGATGGCCAATGACGTCGGCGTGCTTCAGGGCGCGGTGAGCGTTTCGAGTACCTGCCGCAGGAAATGGTCGCATTCCGCGAGTTGCCACAACTCGACGGATTCGTCCGCCTTGTGGGCATCGTCGATGCTGCCAGGACCGCAGATGACAGTCGGAATTCCAGCCTGCGAGAACAGGCCGGCCTCGGTACCGTAGGTCACCTTGCGTGTCTCGAAGTCGTTGCACAGGCTCCGCACGAGTCGCGTGACGGCGGCTTGTTCCGCGCTGTCGAGCGCCGGGGTCGTGCCGACCTTTTCAAACGAGATCGACGCCACGTCGGCCACCGCGCGCATCTCCGGTACCAGTTGCTCGCGGGCATAGCGGGCGATCTGTTCGAAAAAGCGTTCTGGATCTTCTGAAGGCAGGTTGCGATACTCAAAGAAGAACTCGCACTGCTCGGGAATCGTGTTGATCGCGATGCCGCCTGAGATCATGCCGGTCTGCGCCGTCGAAAATGGCACGTCGAAGGCGCGATCGAACGGGCCGTTGCGGCGAAGTAGATCGGCGGCCTCGCGGATGCGGCAGATCAGCCGCGCCGCATATTCGATCGCGTTGACGCCGCTCGGCGTGCGGGACGAATGGCCGGCCAGACCCTTCACGCAGCATCGGTAAGCATTGTTGCCTTTGTGCGCGACGACGGGCCGCATGCTTGTCGGTTCACCGACGATGCACCCAGCCGGGCGAATGCCGCGTTTCGCAAGTTCCGCCAGCAGCAACGGCGCGCCGAGACAGCCGACTTCCTCGTCGAAAGAAAATGCGAGATGAATCGGCTCGCGCAGCCGGCGCTTCTGGATGTCGGGTAACAAGCCGAGCGTCACGGCGATAAACCCTTTCATGTCGCACGAGCCGCGGCCGTAGATTCGATCGCCGCGGATGACCGGATCGAAGGGATCACTTGACCAGTTCTGGCCGGTTACGGGAACGACATCGGTGTGTCCGGACAGCACGACGCCGCCATTCGTCTCGCCGTGCATCGCTGGCAACGTCGCGAACAGATTCGCCTTTTGCCGGGACCGGTCATAGACGAGAAGCGCTTCGACGTCGCGGGCTCGAAGGCGATCCCGGATTGCTTCGATCAGGCCGAGATTGGAGCGGCTGCTGGTCGTGTCGTATCGAATGAGCTCCTCAACTAGCGCAAGGTAAGGCGCGCGATTGCTTGCGCTAGCTGTCGGCTGATCAGGCATGGCCAGTGACCTCTTTGTCTCGGTGTTGGATCGATCAATTCTATGCCGACGAAATTGTTTGAGGTGTGAATGCATATCCCATATTGATCCTTCACCCAGACCGATCTCTGTAACGCCTGCACCGATTTGCTTAAGCGTACGTCGTAGCGGTCGACAGAGCCGGTGTCCTCTTCTTGTTTCAGGGTCCTATAAACGGTCGGACGCTGCCGATCGCCACAGGCAGCAGCCGGGCCACTACTGCCCTTCGACCAGGCAAAAACTAATCGACTGCTTGCGACGTACAACGGCCTTTCGCCTACTCAGATCGGCCTGCGGTCCTTGCCCAAAGCGATCGGTCGTCGTTCGGCGTTGTTGGCGAATACCTGGTTTGAGAAGTTGGGCGTGCGTGCTCTCGCCTCCGTCCGTTAAAAAAAAGCGCCGCGGAAACGATTCGGGTACCGCCGCGCCCCATCTCGAAGTCACTCGACCACAAACGTCGATTTCAAGGCGACCGCATTCGCCAGGTTGTAGACGTTGGGAGACGTGGCCATCACAGCGTCGTGGATTTCGGCGAATTGCTGCCTGGTGCCGCTGCCCTTGATACGAACGGTGAAACGCAAGCTCTCGTAGCCGTTTGCCACCTGGGAGTCGAGCCCAAGAAACCCTCTGAGATCGATTTCACCCTCAGTCTCAACCTTGAGAGATTGGAGCGTAATCCCGCGAACGGCGCATTGCGCCGCGTAACCCACCGTGATGCAAGCGTTCAGCGCCGCGATCAGATGCTCCTGAGGGTTGGCAAACTGATTAGAGCCGCCAAGTTCGCAAGGCTCATCGATATCGATCGTGAACCGGCGCGACACGTTCTGTCCTCCGATCGAGAAGCCGTCTACCTCCGCGCGAGTCCGGGTCTGGCCTTGCCATGTCGTAGCAATGCGCCAACTGGTGGCGGCTTTCGAGGCATCGCGCCTGACGCTCTCAATCAGCGCGAACAGGTCGTCGACGTTGATGCCGTTGACGACAATAGGTTCCTGGGTCGGTGCATTCGCATTCATATCGCATCTCCTTTACCTACGCGGGTTGTTCCGTTTCGGTCAATCTCATTGCAGCGTGGCAAGCGCAGTCTGGATGCGCATGCCTTGGTCTTCGGAGATGAGCCTATGAAGAACCTCCCCGAAGTGGGGATGGCGTACACCCGAATGGATGTATTGCCACCGGTAAGCCTCCAGAATATTCGCTTCGATCGACAGCGTTTCAACCTCGTCGACTGCGCGGCCGCAGTTCGCCGCGAAATAACGCGCATCGGCTGCGGCCTGCGCCTGCAGAATGCCGTCGACTGCGGCGACCAGCTCGATGAACTCGTCGACAGCCTTGTCGCGCTCATCGGCCGTCACAGTGGCGTCGTGACGCTGCCATTCGAGTTCATCAAGGATGGCGTGCTGGCTCTCCTCCTTCCAGTGATAGAGAAATACGTTCTTGAACAGTTCGGATATCTGATCGTCTGGATTGATGCTCTGACGATAGTGAAGCTGTGTGAAAAGTTCGATATGCAACGTCAGCGCCAGTACCGCCCAGGTGCTCTTCCCGAGGATCACAGCCGCAATGGCATCGGGGTCGACGTCGAAGCGATAGCCGGCCGGCAGGGTTTCACCGATCATTTTGTCGATCCGGCGAAACAGCGCCTGATGCTTGAGCTCCTCCTCGCTGAACCGAACCAGCGCCTCAAGAGCCACCTGGTCGCCGAGCCAGTAGTCGCGTCCGACTTCGAGCACCTTTGCGTTGATGAAGCGTTCGACCAGCCCGAACACGTTTGCATACGTGCGGCCCTGAATCTGACTGACAAACCGTTTCTCACTGCCAGACAGGGTGAAGAAATTCGGCGCCAGTGAGAGCCCGTCGGGCAGATACTTCTGGGATGTGTCGAAAGTGCGGCCTCCAATCACGTCACGGTCGATATCCCAACTGACCATCTTTGAGGCGCGAATGCACCGGGCGTAACGATCGCGGTCGGAAAGTCGCGATACTGCTTTCATAGCCTTGCTCCCAATAGAGACCGCCACGCGGTCGAGTTGTGCGTGTCCATCAACCGGTCAGAACCAGATAGCTGATCTGGCATTCCGGTACGCTCAATGTACGATGGGGATATGCGAAGCTCTATGATCGGGCCGCCGGACGATATGACTGAAACGCCGCGTCAGCATTGAGGTGCGTGAATGAACGTTGAGTCGGGCATGCCAGAGGCACGCTGGCGATTGATCTGGCCAATTGGCGCAATGAGCCACCGATCAGTTCGGGCGTTTGCTGACGTTTATCGACGCACCGTTGCGCTTGGCGAACGGTGTCACTGAACCGGTGGCGGTGCGATACCACTTGCGCTTAGTGATGCCTGCCTGGATACGGCAGTGCCGTCCAACTTTCCTTTGCTCCGGCGCCAGCTTGCCGGCGGCATTCCAAATTCGCGTCTGAAGGCTCGACTGAACGCCGCCTCGGACTCGTAGCCGATCTGCTCCGCTATTGCCGCGAGTGACTTACTGCCGATCAGCAGTTCGTGCGCCGCAATCTGCATGCGCCATCGCGCAAGGTACTGCATTGGCGGTTGTCCAAGAAGATCGGTGAACCGTTGCGCCAACGCCGAGCGCGATAACCCCACCTTGCGCGCAAGCTCATCGACGGTCCAGGGGTGAACCGATTGAGCATGGAGCAAGGAAAGCGCGCGCCCCACATAGCGGTCGCGCACGCCGGCAAGCCATCCTGTCTGGTCCGCGGGTAGCGCTTCAATACAGCTACGCACCGCCTCGACAAACAGGAGTTCGGACAGTCTGGCGAGCACGATCGTGCCGCCCGGACGCGAATCCCCTGCCTCGGCGGCAGCAAACTTCAGAGAGGACTCAAGCCATGCCGCGCGCGGATCGTGACGCATATCAATCTTGAAGAGTCGCGGCAGCGATGAGAGCAGTGGGTTGCTCAGCGTATCGTCGCTGGCTAGAAAGCCACATACGATGCGAGTCGTCGCTCCTCCGCCTCCGTGGGACAGCGTCATTACCTCACCGGGTGTTTCCACCATCAGACCGGCTAATAGCGACTCCGACGGCGTAGGCGGAACATCCATGGCGCTGCCCATCACATGCGCTTCACCTTGCGGGATCACCAGCAGTTCTCCGGCATTGAGATGAATAGCTGAATGCGGGTCGTTTGCCAACTTCGCCCAGCAACTCCCTTCTATGATCAGATGATAGGAGACTACCCGCTCTGAACGCGGTAGGTAGGCCGCACAGAGCGCCGCATCGGTGCGGCCTATCAAGGACCACGGTGCCGTGAAGATTCCGTTCAGGAACACCGCGCCGCTTAGGCGCACAGCGCGCAGAACGTCGGAAACTGCATCCATGAATAGCTCGCGTGAAATGCGATTTCCCAGGCAAGGAACTGCGATGGCGGTCATTCGTCATTTGGCCGAGGGGTACATGTTATACCCGTTGCGCTAATCGATGACAAATCCCTTACGGATGATTCCACCCCGCCTGCTGAGGCGCTTCATGAGGCGTGTCTCGTGCAGACACATCGAGCAATTTGGCAGGAGTGCAGGGCAATCTTTCTGGACGCCCGGCAATTGCTACGCGCACCATCGGCAAGACGTGGACGATCGGACAAAAAACGTCGACGCGCGGGCAGGACCGCAAGCGGTTGCGAGAGGCAGAGTTGGTACAGGACGGAACGTGACGGGATCAACGTCAGCCGTTCTCGTGGCGAAATCTTCCATGGCTATCCGAAGCCCGCTGCGCCATCCCACTTGCACCCATCGGTTCGCGTCCAGTGACCTACCGCTTCGGGCAATCGACATTGCGTGAGATGTCTATGAGACTCCTGATAAGCCGCACGATATGCCATCCGCTAATTGCGCTACCTATGTTCTACTTGACGGACCTGATGTACAACGTCGACTACAACGTCTCCGGCGCTCTGCTCGTTCTGGCAGCGAAATCTATCTCCGGTGTCCTGAGCCTGTTCAACAAGGGCTAGTGCCGTGCGTCGGTACGTCACGCAAGGCGGGTTACTCGAACGCAAGATGGAAGCAAGCGTACAGGCAAGCGAGAGCAGTGGAGTAATTCCGATAGAAGTGGGTTATCCGATTCACTCTTTTGACAGCAAGGTTCGTTCAGCCGGTGTTTCGTAATCCAAGGGGTCTTTCGTTCGCTCGCTCGCCAGATTTCGGGCAAGGCAGGACGGCCGGGTAGCTGCATCCTCGTGCTCGAAAACAAACCGTTCGATTCGAAAAGGGGGGTTCTCTCTTGCGATTCAGTCTACAGCTTCGATGCGTACCGGCATCGCGCTCATTACCGGCATGGCGTTGATCGGATCAAGGCCAACCGTAGTGCTGAGCAACTGGTTTGGATTGGCGCCGGCGTAAGTTTGGGGTTCCTCGTCGGGCATCGGTCCCCAGCCGTGCGGAATGGACACGACGCCTCGGCGCAGTGCGGGGTCCGCTTTGACGATAGCTCGGATGCGGCCGTGCGGCGAAACAATGGCCACACACTGGCCTTCGGTCAATCCTTGAGCAGCCAGGTCATCGGGATGCACAAAGGCCGGATTGAACGGCATGCGTCGGCGGACCGCGGGCAGGTGGTGGTACATGGTGTTCTGCACGTCGCGCACGCGCCGCACCGCAAGGCGATGCGTGAACCCCGGCGGCGCCCCCGCTTCGTTCAGTACGCCCGCCAGTTCGCGCTCGACGTCGTCCGGCATCACATCGAAGCGCGCGGTGTTCGCTGGCTCGCCGGGCTGCACGATCATCGGTTCGATTTCGTAGACTTTCCCTTGTGGGTACAGCTTCAGTTCGTCAAATGAGATCGAGCCGTGGCGAACCAGAGTCGCAAGCAGCTCGTCGGTGGTCGGGGCTGCGCGCATATCGAGCGGAACGTCGTCGAATATGATGGTCTTGCCCAGGCGCCGCGCCAGATCCCAGAATACGAACCAGTCGTCCACGACTTCGGATCCCTCCGGCGGCGTCGCCACGGCGGCCGAGTATTGTGCGTAAGGCTGGAACATGATGTAGGACTCGTAGTCGCGCGAATGCAGGTCGGCGCGCTCGAACATCAGCTTCGGTGGAATCACATAGTGCGCGAGCCGCGCAGTGTTAGTCATGAATGGCTCGATGCATACCAGCAGTTGCAGTTGGCGCAGCGCATCGGCGATGCGGCGCTGATCGGGCACGGCATCGACTGGATTGCCGCCGTCGACCAACAGCGCGCGGATCTGGCCGGCGCCAGGCGTAGTGATTTCCTGGGCCAGCGTGCCGCTCATCTTCTGGCCGAACAGCATGCCATAGCCGCCGACACGGCTCTTCCAGCCGGACTCCCAGGAACGGCGCGGCGGAATCACTTCGGCGCGGCGCTGGTAGCGTGGGGCGACCACGCCGGGATTCGGTACAGGGTCGCCGGGGCGAGCGAAGCGGCCACACACGACGTTGAGGCATTCGACCAGATGCTCGGCCAGATTGGAGTGCGGCGCCATGTTGGGCCCGGTTCCCGACGCGGCCGAGCCACGCTTGCGGCGCAGGCCGCCGGCCTCCCGGACGGGTTCCGCGAAGGCCGCAGCGGCGGCTTCGAGCCCTTCGACGCTTACGCCGGCGCGCTGGGCGACGTATTCGGGCGTGAACGGCTCGACCGCGCGCGCCATTCGTCGCAGGTCCTTGACGTAGCGCGCGCAGAATTCAGCGTCGTGCCAGCCGCGACACAGAATGATGCGCAGCAGGCCAGCCAGGACGGTCGGGTCCTCGCCCGGCAGCACCTGCAGGAAGACATCGGCATGGCGGGCGGTCTCTGTCTCTCGTGGATCGATCACCACCAGCTTCAGGCCGCGCTCCTTCGCTTCGTGGAGCTGCTTGACCGGATTCTGCAATGCAAAGTTGAACGTGGATAGCGACACTAGCGGATTGGTGCCGACGAACAATAGCGTGTCGGCGAGCGCGTACGGATCTTTGCCGGCAGCCCAGCCGCCCAGTCGCTCAAATGCCACCCATTTGGCCGACTGGTCGATGGTCATTGTAGAAAAAAACGAATTCGAACCCAGCGCCGCGAGGAAGGCGGGCAACATATGATTGGCGGCGAGGTTAGAGTAGTTCATGGTGCCGCGAAAGGCTGCGACCGCATCGGCGCCGTGGCGCTCGATCAGTGTCTGGAGTTGCGCCGCGATCTCGGCCAACATCACGTCAAGCGGCATCTGCACGAAACTGCCATCGCGTTGCCGTTTCAGCGGGTGCAAGAGCCGCTCCGCGCTGTTATGCGCCTCATGCAGATACGCGCCCTTGATACAGGCGTAGCCGCGCGTGAGCGGATTGTCGCGGTCGCCGCGCGCAGCAACGACGCGTCCGGCGTCGTCCAGGGTCAAGAGCAGTGAACAGTTGCCGGCGCAGATGCGGCAGGCGGTGACGGCTTCGCGTGGCACGGCGAGCTCCTCCTGTAGTGTGGCCCACACCTGGTAACCACACACAACTTTCGGCGTAAATGTTAAAGCCGAGCCGGATACCTGCAAGATCACAGAGCACCCGCATATGACTAGCGTTAGATCGCCGCCAGACTGCGGCCATCCATTCGCTATTATAAACGGCGTTCATATTTTGGCAATAGCCCGCGACCTGTTGCGAGTGCCACTGCCCGCAAGTCCGGCACGCCGCGCCCCGGCAGGGACATCGGGCCTCGCGACGGCCCGTCGCACGAGAAGCACGCCCTCACGAAGATGGGAGTCGATACGAACGTTAGCGAAGCGGACGATGGGCGTCTGCGTGCGATTGTCCGCTCATGGCGGACTAGACGACATCGATCCCAACATCCGAAATCGTCAGCCGACAACTTTGACACCCGAAATGCCAAACAGCCGGGCGACGACCGAACGCAGCCAGCGATTGCCTGCCTCGTGATGGTAGCGCGCATGCCAGTGCTGCCGCACGGCGAAACCCTCGACGGGAATGGGGCACAGATGGACCGCGAGATCGCTGGCGTGCGCCAGCGTCTCGCCTATATGGCGCGGCAGCGTCGTGATCAGGTCCGTGGTCTGCACGATGGCGCCAAGTCCCAGAAAGCCGGGTAATTCGAGCGCGACTTGCCGTTCGATACGCTCGCGCACGAGCGCCTGTTCGAGCAGCGCTGTGCCTGTTCCCGCCGTAATCGCGACGTGTGCCTCGCTCCGATACGCCTTGATGCTGAGCCGCTTGTGGATACGCGGATGATGGCGATTCGCGAGGCACACCCAATCCTGCTCGTAAAGCTGCTGCTGGTAGATGCCCCCGCTCAGCCAAGGCACGTATCCAATCGCGAGATCGGCCTCACCCGATTCGAGCGCCCGCTCCGTATTGCCATCGATCCGCGCAGCCTCCAGACGCACGCCCGGCGCTTGCGCGCGGACATGCGCGAGCAGGCGCGGCAGCAGCGTCACATGGCTCGCATCGGTCATGCAGATGCGAAACCGCCGCTGCGCCGTGGCCGGATTGAACGCGATTTCCCAAGCCGCGAAGCGCCGCAACGATTCCAGGATTTCCCGGCACGGACCGATCAGCGCATCGGCTTGCGGCGTGGGCGCCATGCCGCCCGGCGTGCGAATAAAGAGCGGATCGTGCAAATGTTCGCGCAGCCGCGCGAGCCAGATGCTGATGGTCGGCTGGCTTTGACCGAGTTGCTCTGCCACGCGCGTCACGCTGCGCGTGTCGTAGAGCAGGTCGAACAGTTGGAGAAGCTTGAGGTCGGGCAGATCGGTCGAGGTCATCGTAATTCACCATTATTGCGTGAGGCAATGACGCCATTGTAGCCATTGCATTGCGACATCGGTCGGTGGCTCTTATCGTGACGTCACACGTTAAGGAGACGCTCTTGAAAATTGCAATTCTGGGGGCAGGCGCGCTGGGCTGCGCGATCGGCGCGACGCTCACCGAAGGCGGCCACGAGACCTGGCTGATCGACCGCGCTCCCGCCCACGTCGATGCGATGCGAACGCACGGATTGCGCGTCGACGACGCGCGTGGGTCGCGCCAGGTGCAGGTCCGCGCGACCACGGAGCCGGACGAAGTGGGGGCGGCCGAGGTCGTCATCGTGCTCGTCAAATCGTTCCATACCGACGCAGCGATTCGCGGTGCGCAGGCGCTCGTGGGACTGGAAACGGTGGTGCTGTCGCTGCAGAACGGCCTCGGTCACGAGGACATTCTTGCCGACGCCGTGGGCCGCGAACGCGTGCTGGCGGGCAAGACCTACGTGGGTGGCGTGCTGCGCGGCGCTGGGCATATCGAATCGGGCGTCGTGGGCAAGCACACCATCATCGGCGAGCTGGACGGACGCGTGACGGATCGCGTTCGGCGTATCGCCGAAGCATTCAACAACGCGGGCCTTGCGACGCAGGTCAGCGACAACATCGTCGGCACCATGTGGGACAAGCTGCTGGTGAACGTCGCGACGGGCGCGCTGACTGGCATCACGTCACTGACCTATGGCCAGCTTTACGACGAACCCTTGCTTAAGGCGACTTCGCTGGCGGCCGTCGCCGAAGCGATCGCGGCAGCTCAGGCCGCGGGCGTGACGCTTTCGATGACCGATCCCGAGCGGGCGTGGACCCTTGCCGCCCAAGGTTTGCCCGCTGCGTTCAAGACGTCGATGCTGCAGAGCCTCGAAAAAGGCTCCGTCACTGAAATCGACTTCATCAACGGCTCGGTCGTGCGTTGGGGCGCGCGCCACGGCGTGCCGACACCCGTCAACGCGACGCTCGTTGCATGCATCAAGGGCGTCGAGCGTGCGATGGCCGATCGCCAGAAGGCGGAGGCGCAAGCATGAGCGCGCCGAAAGCTTATCTCGAACATCTCGCGATCTTCGTGCGTGACATCCATTGGCACATTCGCTTTTTCGAAGACGTGTTCGGCATGACGATGCGAGAGGTTGACGGCACGCCTGAAGCGCCGCGCCAGTACTGGGCGCTCGGGGGCATGCAGTTCATCCATGTGCCGGATTTCGAAGGCCCAGAGGGGCGGCTCGGCCATCTCGGCATCATGTGTGAGGACGTCGAGGTTGCACTCGCCGCTGCCCGTCGCTACGACGTGCAGCCGATGCCGCAAGATACGAACTGGCTACGTTTGCCCGATGGCCTCGCCATCGAATTCATTCAGGCGAAACCCGCGCGCTGCGTTGCGCAGGCGCTCGCCATCGATCCGCGCTCGGAGGCGTGAAATGACGATCGTTGAAAAATACTGGGACGACGCGCGCGAAGGCGACGAATGCGTGAGCCCGCACTACACCGTCACGAAAGAACGCATTCTGGCGTATGCCGATCTCACCGGCGATCACACGCCTGTGCATGTCGATGAGGAGTATGCGAACGCGAGCCACTTCGGCTGCCTCGTCGCGCATGGCCTCTTCGGTCTCTCAATTGCGGATGGCCTGAAAACGCAGAGCGATTATCGCTTTCTACCGGGCATGTCGCTGGGCTGGAGCTGGGACTTCGTTCTGCCGATCAAGGTCGACGATGTGTTGCGTGTGAAATTCCGCGTTGGTTCGATGCGACATAGCAAGAGCCGTCCCCACTGGGGCATCGTCGTTCTACCTTCGGAACTCATCAATCAGCATGGCGAAGTCGTGCAGCGCGGCGAGCATCGTCTGATGGTGCCGCGTCGTCCGGGAGCCGCACGATGAAGCAGCCTCGTCCACTCGAAGGGATTCGCGTCGTCGACTACAGCCACTTTCTGGCGGGTCCGTATGTGGGGCGTTGCCTCGCGGCGCTCGGCGCGGAAGTGATCAAGGTCGAGCGACCCGGCAGCGGCGACGCGGGACGCCAGCACGCGACCGTGCTCGACGATCGCACCAGCGGCTATTTTCTGCAGCTCAACATGGGCAAGCGCGGCGTCAGCGTGAACACGAAGGACCCGCGCGGCAAAGCCTTCATGGAGCGGCTCTGCGATTCGGCGGACGTGTTCGTGGAGAACTATCGTCCCGGTGCGCTCGACAAGCTCGGGCTGGGCTATGAAGCGCTTTCGGCGCGCAATTCGGGGCTGGTCTACTGTTCGATTTCGGCGTATGGGCACACGGGGCCGGACGCGCATCGCGCGGGTTTCGGCCTGATCGCGGAGGCGAAGAGCGGCATCATGCAAATGGTCGGCACGCCGGGCGAACGTCCGCCGCTTCTGCGCATTTCGCTCGGCGATATGTACACGGGCATTCACGCGGTCGCGGCGATCAATGCAGCGCTGCTCGGCCGCGTGAAGAGCGGGCGCGGGCAGCACATCGACATGGCGCTCTACGACACGCTCGTGTCGATGCACGAGTACGCGGTCCAGAGCTACACGCTTGCAGATGTGCTGCCTGAGCAAACAGGACACGACATGCCCGGCTCGACGCTCTACGGCGTGTTTCGCGCGACCGACGGCGATCTGGTGATAGCGGCCCAGGTTGACGACGCCTGGAAGCGCTTCGCCGCTCTGATCGAGGCGAACGGTGGCCCGCGCGGCTTCGGCGTGGACGCGCGTTTCCACAGCAGCGTCGGACGCAACACGCATCGGCTGGAGATTCTCGCCGTGGTGGAGCCGTGGGTCGCGGTGCGTTCCGTGGCGCCGATTCTCGAACTTCTCGATGGCATCGATGTGCCTTGCGCGAAGGTGCAACGCATCGACGAAGTGATTGCCGATCCGCAGATTCGGGCGCGCGGCATGATCGTTGAGCAGCAGCATCCGCGCTACGGCACGCTGCGTCTGCCGAATCTGCCGTTCCGGTTTTCTGCGTGCGACACCACGCTACGCGAGGTCGCGCCCGATCTTGGCCAGCACAACGCCGAAGTCGCGCAATCGCTCGGTTTCACGTCGGCCGAGATCGATGCGATGCAAACGGACGGCGTGCTGTTCGACAAATGAGGCAACGATGAACGATACCTATGCAGTGATTGGCCATCCTATCGGCCATACGAAATCGCCGCTGATTCATGGTCTTTTCGCCGAAGCCACCCAGCAGGCGATGCACTACACGGCGATCGAGGGGCCGCGCGAGCCTGACGACGCATTCGCGGCAACGGTGCGCGAATTCATCACTTCGGGCGGCAAGGGTATGAACATCACCGCGCCGTTCAAACTCGCCGCATTCGCGATGGCCGATGAGCACAGCGAGCGCGCAACCCTCGCGGGCGCGGCGAACGCATTCAAGTTCGAAGAGGGCCGGGTTTTCGCCGAGAACTTCGACGGTATCGGTCTGCTGCGCGATATCGAAGTGAACCTGCACGCGCCGCTCGAGGGCAAGCGTGTGCTGCTGCTCGGTGCGGGTGGCGCGGCGCGCGGCGCGTTGCTGCCTTTTCTGGGTGCGCGTCCCGCTGAACTGGTGATGGTGAATCGCCATGTCGCGAAGGCGCGAGCGCTGGCGTCGCAATTGACCCAGCATGGGCCGATAACAGCGTGTGCTTACGGCGAACTCGACCGGATGGGGCGCTTCGATCTGGTGGTCAACGCGACCTCCGCGAGCCTCACGGGCGATTTACCGCCTGTGCCGCCCAGTGTTTTCAGTCCGCGTGGAACTGCCTATGAACTCGCATATGGCAAGCATCTCACGCCGTTCTTGCGACTGGCGCGCAATGCGGGCGTCGCCGGTGTGGCCGATGGCGTTGGCATGCTGGTGGAGCAGGCCGCGGAGGCCTTTCTATGGTGGCGCGGTGTACGGCCCGAAACGCAAGCGGTGATCGATCGGCTGACGGTTCCGCTCGATTAAGCGCGATCTGGAGAGTGTATGAAGAACATCCTGATGTTGCATGGCATTAGTCACAATATGTTCGGCAAGCGTGACCCCGAACAGTACGGGACCATTACGCTCGAACGGATCGATGCTCGTCTTCAAGATCTCGCCGTGGAACTGAAGGTGCGGGTGGAGTCATTTCAGACCAACAGCGAAGCGGCGATGTGTGAACGTATCCATCGCGCCTTCGAAGACGGTGTCGATGCTGTGCTGATCAACGCCGGTGCATGGACGCATTACAGCTATGGCCTTCGCGATGCGCTGGCCATTCTGACTTGCCCCGTGATCGAACTGCATATGTCGAACATTCACGCGCGTGAGCCGTTTCGGCACAAGTCGGTTTTCGCGGATATTGTGACGGGCCAGATCAGTGGCTTTGGTTCGCAAAGCTATCTGCTTGCGCTCCGGGCGGCGGTAGCTGCGGTGCAGTAGGGGCGAAGCAATGTGAGCCTGGTTGCTCTGTGCATATCCCTTTTGCCGAGAACAAATGCGAGGGGGTTTGGAAACAGGCGATCGTTCGCTATTCAGTTCAGAGCAGCCGTCGGCGACAATGCGGTCAACGGTTGCTCGTGGCCGATCCTTGCCCGTCGTCCTGTCGCACGGGATCGCCCCAGTCACGCCTCGTCCGTCGGACCGTGATCGATCCCATTCGGCCCTAGCAGTTCGCTCGCTGGTCGTCCGTTACGGGATGTGGAGCGGCCAGGCATACGGGCGAGCCGAACATCGTATTCAACGAGCGGCGCGGCCCGGTCACTTCAAGGGCGGCTGGAAGCATTCCTGAGTTCGATCCGTGGGGCGGCGGGCGGGTGTCCCGGCGCCAAGCTCGACAACTTCCGGAGTTCAGTCGTCCTGCTGTTCAGCCATTTCTGCCGCCACATGAAGTCCATTGTCCATGGCGGCCTCTTCTGTCGCGTAAGTGATTCCCGGTTCGTGCCGCACTTCTTTGATCGCGTCTCCAGTATGGTCAATATGGACGATCTCAAATGTGTACCCGCCTTCAGCCAGTCGGATCGGTTCAATACGGTAGGTGTGTTTGCCCTTGCTAATCGTTCTTGCCGGCACCGATTTTTCTCCTTTGCGTCATCTTTCACCGCCACCGATATTCCGCGTCTGTGGCTTCTGAACTGTCGCTAATGGCAGGTTAGCCCGCTGCCAGTCCGCAGGCTGACAAGTCCCGCCTCAATCTTCCGACCAGGGGTTTGCACAACCGCGCAAGGACCATGCCGCGAGAGGGCTGCGCATCGCCTTTGACGTGAGCGTTGTCGGCCGCTCACTGCGCATATGGTTTCAATGGGGTCGGGCTCCAGCGCGGTGGGAATACGGAATTCCGGGGCCGCTATCGGACTTTGGTCCCATTGGTCTCACCCGCCTGGCCGAGTAGGCTGAAAAATCCGTCGACGTTTGGACGGCGACATATCCGCAAATATCCCCGGGAGTTCATCATGAAATTTCTTGCGGTTACCACTTCGGCCATTTTCGTTGCAGTGCTTTCAAACGCGTCCGTTTGGGCTCAAGACAATTCCGCAACCAGTGCGCCGGCGGCCGCAGAGCATCCCGACGAAATCGTGAGGATGCACCAACAGGTGGCCGCAGCCAATCGTGTCTATAACAAGCACGTAGCCGCTGCACAAAAAGTTTTCGATGAGAAAAAAGCAGCAGCCAAAAAAGAGCGTGATGCTGCCATAGCGGCAGCACATCAGGGTGTGGGCCAATAGAACGACGACGTTCCCGGCACCTCAACCTCAATGGTTCCTTCCGCAGCAACAACCAAACGCTACCATGCTATTTGAGCCCACGGACGACGTTACGCTCCCTGCTAACCAGATGCGGTCACCGACATAGATCAGGCCGTGTGGTCCGCCGTTGACCGCGATCGGGCAGCCGTCGACCCTGTATAGATAGTCCGTTCCGCTTTCATCGATACTGGTGGGACTGGCAGCTCGCTGCCAGTCAATGCGGAACATGCACCCGGTGCGCGACGTGCCTCGCACTTTGCGTTGACGTGTATCTGACGGTGGGCTCGCGGACAGGGCGCGTCCGGTTGCACGCCACGCAATGCGCGTGCCCAAGACTTCCGCGCGTCTCGGCCAAGCGCGGCTCCCGTGCGCCATCGAAAGCTAGGCCGAGCCCAAAACTGCAGCAGCGCGTTCGCTTTTTTGTCCCTTTCGCCTCGGTGACGGGAACAGCATTGCTGCTCGTATTGTGGCTGGCTTGGCCCGAGTTTTGCGGTATCCGAGACGAGATGCACGATCCGGCAACGTCGCAAAGTCTGAAGCGGCGTTGCTTGCACCATTGGCGTAGGAGGCTGTATGCAAAAGGAAGACGTTACCTACCGCGGTTTCCTGATCCGTCCGCTCATCACGCAAACCGAAAGCGGTCGTTACCAAGCAGCCGCGGTCATTACTGACCGCGAGGGCGAAAGCCAGACGCTTGGGGTCGAAGGCGATCTGGCGGAATCGCAGGAAGCATGGGATCAGGCGATCGAACTGGCGATTGCATGGATACATCGGCGCAACGTCGTGTCTGACCGCTACGTCCGTAAGGGATGAACCCCTGTTGCGCCGCACCGGCGATCTCGTCAGTCGGCCCCACGCGGGCCGATATGGATGCGCCTGCTTGGCAGCAGCTTGCGATCGGCAAGCCCCGATTGTCATGCAGAACGGCGAGCGGAAGGAAACCAGGTCAGACAACCGTCAACGACGAATTCGACTTCGCCGGGCAACGACCCGTCCGATAACGCATCCACCGGATGCCAGTGACAACCTGGGACCATAACAGGCGGCGCCCCCGCCTTGCCGTCATCCATGCGCCTCGCCGGTAAGCGAAACGGGTTGCATAAGGGATGATACGGCGGTAAGCAAGGCAGCTGTCGGTGCCGGTTTCCGCAGAAACGCATCATACAGCGGCGACATATGATGAGTCGGCAACTCAAGGGAGGAAGACAGAATGATGGGAACGGTCTTCAGAACGGAGTCCCCGCTAAACGCAATGCATAGGGCGATGCCGTCCAGACCGGGCATGCTCCAGCCTGTCACGAGCAGATCGGGGGATTCTCTCGAGCCTGGCCCAGCGCCGTCTTGCCGTCGAGCGCCCAGCGAACGTTCAATCTTGGCGAACTATGCCTGCAGGCTGTCGATGAAATAAATGCGGTCAGCCAGGGCCACGCGATGGAAGTTCGCGTGAAAGGCAATGTGCATGGTGTCTGGGACGCCGGACAGCTAGGCCAGGTGGTGTCCAACCTTCTCGGTAACGCGCATCACGGCAGACCTGCCGGGCGCATTGTGGTAACGGTGGACGGCACAAGTAACGCGTTAGTACACGTGTCAGTCTGCAACGAGGGCGACCCCATACCGGCCGACATGCTAGCCAGCCTGTTCAAACCGAGAGGGCGCTCGGGAAAACCCGCCGGCAACGCGGCGGTGGGAGCAGGTCTCGGACTGGGATTGTTCATCGCAGATCGGATTGCTGCAGCCCACGGCGGGCAAGTCACCGTCGATTCAGACTCCGGCCGGACAGTCTTTACGGTGAGCCTGCCAAGGCAAGTGCCGCTTGACGCGACATCGGAGTGTTCGCCGCAAGAGCGACGAGGTCCAGGCTGAAAAGCTCAGTCTTTGCCGAGCACACGGGATCGCGCTGGATAGAGCGGCTATGGCTGGATCAAAACGCTCGCCGGCCCTCGGAGCCTACGGCGGTATAGTGCTCTGGGCCCGAGGCTGGCTCATTTAGTACCGCGGGCCATTCGATCCGCGGATGATAGAGATACACGGGCAAGAGGAAGTGCAAGCTGCGTCTCACATCGATGACTGCTGTCCACCTCTGGCGCTCCATCCAACTGAACGCTGCGAAGCTCGAGCAAGCGGATGTCGAAAATATGGAGCCCCATGCATACCCGGGCAACTTGCGGCCGCCTATCGTGGCAACATGGTATGAATCACCATTCGGCGGTTCTCCTTCGTAGCGAAGAGTTATTTCGCAGCTGCCATCGGGAGGGATTAGCGCATGGTCGCCCATTCGTGCGCAGTGGCTAAGCGCAACCAGCGTGAACTGGATTTTATGAAGTTCCATCCGACTTGCTTGCCCGCTAACGAAGATGCGTCCCCTGATGGTCGACGATCGGCGTGTGGTTTTCGAGCGGCCGGTTTTGGCCGTATTGGGACCGACGCTCTGACATCGTCTGTCCGACCAAGTCCTACTTTCTACGCATCAACTGACTACCCGGCAACGGCGATGTCGCAGCCGAATGGTGAAACCGGCACAGCCGGTCCCCCAATTCGCTATAACGATATTTCGGCACACTGCCAAGCACCTCGTCGTAACGAGGTCTGCCCCGGAACGGAATCATCCCGGCAACGCCTCGTCCCCGCTGACGAACCTTCTGATCCGGGTAAGCCAGACGCACCATAAAACCCTCGATTGAAGAGCTCCTCCATGGGGACCGGCGGCTTTTGCGTCAGGAATACAAATGCGGTGCCGTCGACAACCCAGTACCGTACGAGCCATCTGCCGCCACAGCCAGTCCCTGCTGATCGAGGATTGTTCAATCAGTGCCGTATTGAGGTGACCGTGGCCCGTAAAGCAGCCCGTTCGGTGGCCCGGCATGCAGAAGCCGATAGCTCGTCACTCCGGCAATATCGTGCCCCCTGTCCGTCAGCGAATTCGCAACCTGCTTGATCGCTGCCATGACCAGCATGCCGATCAGGCCACCGCCAGCATTGTTGTTGCCCTCATTGCTGTTGGCGCTCGCACTGCCCTGCCATAGCACGTCACCGGTCTTGAGATCGACCAGCCTGGCGGACGCCGTTACGACTGTTGCACTGTCGACGATGTGGTACACGGAGCCGTACTGTGTGATCTTCGAATACAGGGCCGTGTCGGCACCGAAGATTTCGCGCAGCTTCGCGGGTGAGGTCGCCTCGATCTCGGCCGCCATCGTCAGGCCGTTCTGTTTGAACGTTTCGTCCATCACCGCTACCGGTACCACGTAGTAGCCGGATTCGGCGAGCGGCATCGTCATCTGCGAGAGCATGCTGTTGGTCGCCTGAACGTCCGCCGTTTCATTGGTCGGCGGCAGCACCAGGATCGAGCGCGGCCGGCTGTTCTTGAATGCCGTATAGTCGGCGTGCTTCACAGGTTGCGCGCACGCGGACAGCAGTGCAACAGTCGATAGCGCAAACCAGAGTTTGAAGGAAAGGATCTTGGACATGGCGGCTCGCTCAGGGCTGTTTCGGTTTCTTCATCAGGAAGTCCATGTAGGTCGAGGACTCCGGAAACAGCTGCTTCTCGGACTCGAACTCCTGCATGGCCTGGGTGTCGTTCCCGACACTCGCGTACAGCATGCCCAGTTGCGCATGAAATCCCGGGGGCGGCATGTGCCCCTTGCCGCTGATGTCCTGGAGGGCCTTTTCCAGCGCATCGATCTGCTCCTGCGGAGCCTTTTCTCCCTTGAGATAGTCGTACACGGCTGGCTGGTAGCCGGTCCACTGGTAAAGCGGCTGGGGGCGGTTCGCCGCGCATCCCGTGAGGAGCATGGCTGTTGCCATTACTGGCAGACAGATTCCCCGCATCATGCGGCTATGATTCATCGTGAATCGCGTCATTATGTTTATTGCAGCTACGGTTGAAAGTGGATGGCCGCAATGGCCCGGCGCACTTACTGTGCGGCCTTGAGCGTGCCTGCATCGACCTGCTCGACCAGGTGATTGACGGCCTCCTGGATCGCCAGATCGAGCACCTTGCCGTTCAGTGTCGAGTCGTAGCCGGCGGTACCACCGAAGCCGATGACTTCACGGTTCGAAAGGCTGAATTCACCTGCCCCCTGGCTCGACGCCACGACTTCCGATGTCGTCGTGTCGACGACGTTCAGGCTGACCTTTGCGTAGGCCACCTGACTCTTGCCACGGCCGACGATGCCAAATAGCTGCCGGTCGCCAACCTCCTTGCGACCGAACTCCGTTACGTCCCCGGTGATGACGAAGCGCGCCCCCTTGATCGATTGTGCTTTTTTGAGGAAGCCTGCTTCCTGGCGGATTTCGTCGAGGTTGTCGCGATCGAGCACATTGAAGCGCCCAGTCTGCTGGAGCGCCGTGATCAGGATGGTTTTGGACTGCCCACCGAGACGGTCAACGCCGTCCGAGAAGATGCCGCGCATATAGCTCGACCGGTTGTCGAACTTGCCGACTGAAATGCCGATGGGTTGGCCCACTGCTGGCTTCTGCGCACTGGCGACGGGGGGCACCGGCAGCGAGCGCGACGACTCGGTTGCACATCCGCCCAGCGCCACCACAACGGCAACAGCAACGGCTCCAAGGCCATTCGTTTTCGATAACTTCATTTTGCTTTCCTCTTTGTTGAAACGCCGAAAACCCGGATAGCGTCGGCAGGGTGAATATCAGAATTGAGCGGTCAACTGGAAACCGAGCGTCACGCGCGCAGTGGGAAAATCTGACGGCTTGTAGATCGGCGTCCCGGCGAACAGGTCATAGGCGAGCGCGCCAGCCTTTGCTGATGCACTACCGCGCACACCGATCACCGCACCTGCCAGTTGTGTCCCGGCGAGATATGCGGCGTTCGGTCCGAATACGTGCCCGTAGTCGATGCCTGCGTAAAGTGACTGTCCGGTCGATCCAACCGGTAGCTGCAACTCGTTGCGCCAGAAGAAACCGCGCTCGGCCGCGAGCATCGTTTCGCCGTCGAAGCCGCGCACCGTGTAACGGCTGCCGATGGTCAGGTCATCGATATAGTTCAGCGTGTTGTTCGTGAACTGCCCATGCACGCTCGTCACGTAACGCAATGGCTGGCTTGCGACCTTGAACGGCACCGACAGGTTCGCGTCGAAGCTGGCCATGCGGAAGCGGTAAGTCGGGCCACTCTCGTAGAAGTCTGGCGTTGCCCCTAGTCCGCCCACGCCCTGACGGTACGCGAGACTGCCATCGAACTTCGACGCGCCGAAGTAGTGGCGATCGGTAAGCCCCGCCTCGATGAACGTGTTGTTGCGCCGCTGCTGCGGGATATCGGTGTCTTCAATGAAGCTTTCACCGAAGCGCTTCGTCAGGCGGAACTGCGCGCCAAGTACGTTGTTCTGGCTGCGCATGAGCACCCGTTGCAGTTTGAAGTCAACGGTCTGCGCGTTGCCGCTCGACACGAAAGTCTGATTCGCGCCCGCAATCTGCTGGTAGTACGTGTTCGTGTAGGCCGATAGCGTGCCGGTCCAGTAGCCCCACGGAACCGAATAGAAGCCGTTCCAGCCGTGCGAACCGAGACCTTTGTCACCGAATTCGAGGTCCTGACTCACACCGACGTTGAAAATGTCGTTTAGCCCGAGCGGGTTGTCGATGCCAAGGCTCAGGTTGCCTTGCAGCTTGCCGGTGGCGCGGCTGCCAGAGTTGTCCACCGACGCGACCACCGTCCAGGGCTTCGCGCGCTTTACCGTCACGACCACATCGCTTTCGCCCGGTACGTCAGTGGGTTCGATTTTCATGTCCACGTCCTGGCTGCTGACGCGCTTCATCTGTTCGAGTCCCTGTTCGAGGTAGCGCAGGTTCAGCATATCGCCACCGCGCGCCGGGAAGGCGGTTTTCCATGTGCCGCGCGTGGCGGGGTCGGCGAAGCGGATTGCACGCACGACACCGGGCACCAGTGCAAACTTCAGCGTGCCGGTTGACAGGTCCTGCTCGGGCAGCAGCACGCGTGTCGTGATGTAGCCGCGACTCAGGATAGCCTGCTGCAATCCTTTCGTGAGCGTGTCGAGTCCTGCCTTGCCGACGCATTGCCCCCGGTAATGGTCGAGCCATTCGCGGGCGAACGCGAAGCGGTCGAGCGGCAACGCGGATGCACCCTGTTTGCGCACGGCATCAGGTAACGTGGCAGGTACGTCGAGCAAAAACCATTCGATGCGAAAGCATGGCGTTTCAGCAGGCAGTTCCGGCCAGACGCTGGCCTTCGGCGCGCTCGAGCGTACCGAAGGCGCGTTGACGGTCTTCTCACGCTGCTGCGCGTCGCGTTGCTGCTGGAGCTGCTGGTTCTGTTCGGCATTGGCGCGTGCCGCTGCGGCTGTATCTGCCGGAGTCGGCGCCTGCTGCGCGAGTGAAGTCGAACTACCTAGCGCAAAGAGCGCTGCCGCCAACGGAAGGACAGACAGCGCCGCCCTGCTGACCTGCAGAGATTGTTGTTTTGTCATGCCGGCCTTGTAACTAACCACACACCACCAAGAATCACTACCGCGCCGACCAGCTGAGTCGGCTTTAACATCTGCTCATGCAGCGCCGTGAACGCCAGTACGACCAGGATCGAGACAGCGACCATCAACGGATAGGCGACGCCCAGACTGGCCTTGCGAAGCGCAAGCGCATAGAGAACAAATCCGACTCCGTAAGAACCTATTGCGGCCACGCGGAGCAGAAGCGGCACCCATTCACCTACTGACGGTGTCGCCGCCCGAAGTGCGGCGAGCCGCAGCAGAACACTTGCCAGTCCGCTCAACATACCGCTGGCAATCAACGCGATCAACGACATGACTAGCCTGCCACGTTGGAACGCACGCGCGTCTCAACGTGCGTCTGATCGCTTTCTGCGTTCGAGAAGATCTGCCCGAAACGGCTCGCGCCATTCAATGCGACGAGCACGATCGCGGGGAAAGCAAGGGAAAGGTTGCGGATCTCGTCGGTATAGCCGAAGAGCACGAACAGAACGAGGAGCGGCAGGAACGCGGCAAGGAAGTATCGTCTGTCGCTCATACTGGTCTCCTGCCACGCACGGCGAAAGAACACAATCGTGGGCACAAGGATCAGCGGATTCTGAAGGCTCGGGGTCAGGATGCCCTTGGCAACCAGGTTATAGAAACGAACGTATGAAGCCGGGTTAAGCCAGAACAGCAGGTTTTCCTTCGCGTGAAACTCGATGAAACCGCCGCTGTTCGCTTCGTAGCCGTTCATGAGGAAATCCCGGCTGACGAAACAGCATACCAACTGGAGCGCCAGCCAGCTGAACCGGCTGCGCATCGGGACGTCCCGCTGGTGCAGGAAGAACAACGCAAGTGGCACAAGAAAGAACGTTTCCTTGTTGAACGAGAAAAACGCAATCGCCAGCGTGCAGGGGATCATCCAGCGCTTTAGCATGAAATAGCATGCGCTGAACACGCCCAGTATTTCGATGAAGTCGTAGTAGTACGCGCCCGCCTGGAACGTAAGTGGGTAGATGAAGCTGAAGCCAGCCAGAAACCCGAGTGCCTGCCCGAACGACAGGCCACGCATCCGCGCCAGCTTGTAGATCAGTAATAGCGCAAGCGCCATCGACAGCACCACGAAGAAATAGACGATGTGGTACGTGATGGCGACCATCAGCGTCCAGTACGTGTCCGGGACGCCGCTGAAGTAGCTATGGTGCAGCGAATCATAGCGACTGATGGACTTGAACAGTTTCTGCCGGAGCGCAGGGTTCAATTGCCCGGCCATGTACTTCGCCGCTTTGGCAAACGTGGAGCGGTAGACGTACGGCCGCGGAGCCGTCCCCTCGACCATGCTGACCAGCGTGAGGCTTTGCGCATAGCCGTCCAGCTTGTGATCGTCGCGAAATCCGAACTTCAGCAATACGCTGTTCGTGATGTTTCCTGCGCACACGAGCAGCAGGACGAATACGATCGAGAACCGGCAGAACGCCAGCATCCTGTTTCTGTTTTTCAAATTCATTTTGCAGGGACCTGTCAAAGCTGCACAAAGTGGGCCGTCATCATGGTGGCGACCATGATCAGAATGTTAAAGAGGCTGCCGTGATCTTTGATCAGATGGACTAACGGGTCGTCATCCATTACGCCCCGCACGGTCTTGATCCACAGGCGCGCGAACAGGGCGATCAGGCCGATTGCGACAAACCACAGCAGTCCGGGTACCGCATACCGGTCGATCGTCTCCGGCGCGTTGATAAAAAGGCCGAAGACAATCACTGCCGAGAAGGACGAGCCGATACCCAGCGGCCACAGCACTTCAAGATCCGCAACACGATAGTCGCGCCCCACCGTGACGGCGTCGGCGCTCATCCGCAGGGACACCAGTTCGGCGCAGCGCTTGACGAGCGCGAGACTCAGGAATGTGAAGACGGAAAACGCGAGTAGCCAGTGACTCGTGTTGATGTTTACCGCCACCGATCCCGCGAAGATTCGCAGCGTATACAGCAGTGAGAGCGCGATGACGTCGATCATCACGCGCGTTTTTAGAAACAGGCTGTAGGCGGTGGTCAAGATCAGGTAGAACAAGAGCATCACCGCAAACGCTGCCGATGTTGATAACGCTAGAGCGAGCGACGTGACGAGTAGCGCAACCGCACACAGGATGCCGCTCGATATCGATAATGCCCCGCTCGCGAAGGGCCGCTGCCGCTTGCGGGGATGCCGTCGGTCGCTATCCAGATCCCAGAGATCGTTCGCGATGTAGGTCGCTGATGCGCCCAGCGACATCGAGACAAATGCTAGCGCGAGCGTCACCAGCTTGCCTGTATCAAAGAAGGAAAATGCCGTCAGCAAGGGTACAAAAAGCAACAGGTTCTTGAGCCACTGGTGAACGCGCAGCGCCTTCAGCCAGAGCGAAAGGTCGGCTTTGCTGTTTGGGAACTCCCGCTCAACAGGGACATTCGTGCGAACCAGATTGGCAAGACGTGGCGAAGCGCCAGCCAGAACGGCCGCCTGGCAACCGAGCCATACTGGCAGGTCAGCACGACTGTCGCCGGCGTAGACGAACCGCTCGCCGACGCATAGGCGCGCTTTCTCAAGCTTCGTCCGTCCTCTCAGGTTGGTGTCGCCCTCCGTGGCCAGCACCGCGTCGAAGAGTTCCAGATGCGCGGACACGCGTTCCGCAATCGAACTGTGCGCGGCAGTGGCGAGAACGATCTTACGGCCACGCTTTTTTTCGGCAATCAGATAGTCGACTAACGCTTTGCGATACGGCAGGTGCTCGGCTGCAATAGTGGAGCGGGCGGCAATCTCTCGCTTGAATGCCAAACGTCCTTTCAACAGCCATATTGGCAAACGGATGAGATTCAATGGATTCTGCTTCACGACCTTGATGACGGACTCAGCCAGCGTGTCGGTCAATGTCAGCGTTCCGTCCAGGTCTACAATCAGCGGAAAATCGGTATTCTTTTGCACAAACAACCCGTCCTATTCTGCGGTGCAGTTGAGCGCATGCCGGACGCGCGTACACCCTGGTCTTGCGTTCCTGTGCACCGCGCGCTACAGGTGCACCTGCTGGTTCTGTTCTGCGTTGGCGCGTGCCGCTGCCGTGGTATCCGCTGGCGTCGGTACCTGCTGTGCCTGAGTCGCGAGACAGACAAAGGCTGTGAGCGGAAGAAGCGCCAGCCTCTTTCTGATTTTCATAGCTATTTCGAATCTTATTCTTTGAGCGCGCCACGAATGCGCGCCCAATATCTCAGGCCTCACCGTCCCGCTTGAACCACGGACCGAATGTTTCGGGATCGTCACTCGACATTCCGGCCTTGCGAAGATGCTTCGGTAGTAACCGAATAAACCAAATCATTAGCCCAATGAAGAGAGGGAGACAAATTAACGCCATGGCCTTGTTTTCATCAAGCTGGAAGGCCATACGGCAAAATCCAGCAATAACAAAAGCCCAGCATCCAGCTCCCCCAATTGCAATTCCACCAACCACAGCGGCAATTTGGATAGTTGCGTAGAGTCTTCTCCAATGCATTTCTGGTCTCCGGCATGCCGGATGTCATTGATAACCGTCACGCCCTTTGTGCCTACGCCAAACAGTAGTATTCCCTGATTCGTACCATGTGGAAGCGCCTGGTTAACAAATGGAATCAGTTTATTGTTACAGATCTGCGGCACCATCACATCAAACATCGAACTCGGACGGTTCAGACCATCAGCAATGCCCATCTTGAGCGGAACGGGCGCATTCAGCGCGGCAATTGAGAACACAAAATTAGCGCCATCATATGCGACATTTCCCCACGTCGGCGACACCAGCTTGAATCCATACCGCAATGGATTTGTACCCGGTGAACTGATCCCGTTATAGCGGTTATACAAACCATCCACTCCTTCGGCCATGTCACTCAAATCGAACGCGACCATCCAGCCTCCACTTGTTGCGCACCCTACGCCCTTCGTCGCACAAATACCTGCACCCGTCTTGACCGTCAAACCGCCCGTTACGATCTTGGCCGCATCCTTTGTCACGCCCAGCGGGTCACTCTGAAGCGCATCACCAATTTTCTGTGTCGGCGTGTAGACAAACAATCGCGCCCCCTGCTGACGATTCACCCAATCAATCTCCGGCCCAAGCTGCGACGCCTCAAGCTGACTCACGTAATTCGCGTTGTACTGGTCGCTTCCCTGGGGATACTCGGCTCAGCATTTCACTACGTAGCACGCCGCCTGCGTCAGCTTTTTCTCTTCCGCCGCGTCGCCGTTGGCCTTATCCGCAATCGCCTTCTTCTCATCCGGATGCAACTGCCGATTAAAAAGGTCCACGTTGTACCCCGAGACTGCACCTGCATTTCCGCCCACCGCTGCGCCTGCGCCCGTGGCAATCGCATTGGCCACGATGTTCCCGAGGGCTTCATTCATTGCCGCATTGCTGGTCGGATTCCAACCGGCAATCGCATCGCTCAGGTTGTTCAACTGTCCGGCTGCAATCGACGCAATCGCAGCGCCGGCAGCGCCACCGGTGGCATTGCCGCCTGCCAGGCCGGTCACAAGGGCCGCACCCGCCGCCTGCATCATCGCGCGATCTGTGCCGCCTTCCTTCCACGCGTCCATGCCAGCCTGATCGGCTGCGGCGGCTGCCTTAACGATTCATTCGTCCTGTTTGTCGTCCTTCGTCTTGTAGCTATCGCGTGCTTTCTTGTAGCTGTTGTCAAAGGGTTTCAAACGCAATAAATTCGCTCTCTCTGCGTAGGTTCCGGTCGCGAGTACAATCATTCCGACCGTCACACCGACGAACATGGACATGCCAGAAAGAAGTCTGTACGACGCAACGCTAATCGTAATGCCAGCAGCCCATAACAGTATTCTGAACCACGACGAGAAATTTCCGTTTTCAATGATTTTCATTTTTTTGCCCCAACGGCACTGTTCAGTTTCGATGCGGCATCCGTAACACCGCCAGTCCCCTTTAACCAAGTTCCTAGCTCAGTTAAGCCAGGACCCGCCAAAGGATATTTGTTCGATATTCCGCCCAAGGTCAAATCAACTATCCCCCCAGTAACGTATGAGCCAGGGTCGGGGCGCGCTACTTGTGTAATCCCGTCTGCGAGCCAACCGGTCACCGTTGAACCAAACGCTGCGGCATTAAAGAGAGGAGCGTAAGGTGAGGGAATCGCACCCGCTGCCGCTGCTGCTGCCCCAACGCGCCCCGCGTTGGTCGAGATCATTCCAGCCGCATCTGCCGTCGTGTTACGCATGAACGCCACATCGCTCTGATCGAATTTGGTAAAAGGTCCAGTCACGTTCAACGCGCCGCCGCCCGATGAAAGATCATACGTGTACTGACTCGGCACGCCACCCGGCGACGCAGAGTTGTAGTTCGCAAGAATGTACGACTGCAATTGCGAATCTGCTTGCGCAGTCTTCCGCGTGAGAACCGTCTGTCCGTCACTCGTTGCGGGAGCCCCGATCCACTGAGCTCCCGAATCAGTGGGGACTTGTCCTATTAACGTGGTAGCTGTGCCCGTTTCGTAGGTACCATTTGCCGTCACCCCCATGATTCGCATCTGGTCTTCGATCTGTGCTTCAGTGTACTTGCCGCCGCTCTTATCCGCGAGTTGCTTCGCGAGGGTCTTTTCTTCAGGGTGCAGTTGCCGATTAAACCGGTCCACGTTGTACCCCGAGACTGCACCTGCGTTGCCGCCCACCGCCGCGCCTGCGCCCGTGGCAATCGCATTGGCCACGATGTTCCCGAGGGCTATGTTCATTGAGGCATTGCCAGTCGGATTCGAACCGGCAATTGCATCGCTCAGGTTGTTCAACTGTCCGGCCGCAATCGACGCAATCGCAGCGCCGGCAGCGCCACCGATGGCATTGCCACCTGCCAGGCCGGTCACAAGGGCCGCGCCCGCCGCCTGCATCATCGCGCGATCTGTGCCGCCTTCCTTCCACGCGTCCATGCTTGCCTGATCGCCTGCGGCGGCTGCCTCGTCATACTTCGTTTTCGCATAGTCGCCAATCCGCCGGGAAACGGCTTCGCCCGCTGCGCTCGCCGCCGCCATCATGTCGGACTGTCGGTCAAGCAGAGCATTGACGTCCGGCAGCTTTGCTACCGTGCCGTTCGTGTTCGATGTGTCCCGGTTCAAACCTGCAATGTCCTGGGTCTGCTTCGCCGCATCGGTCGTGATGATCGTTCCCGCGCTGATCGCGCTTTTCGTCGTCGCGCTGTCGCTGCCGCTGTCGTTCTGGCTTAGCATCGGCGCGACGCCGCCCCCGTTGATGCCTGACGTGCTGCCGTGCGTGCTGTAGTTCGCGCCACCATCGCCCGCCGTGATGCCCCCGCCGATTCCGCTGGAATGTGCGTCATAACTGGATGAATTCTGAACGTCAGAGAACGTCAGCGTACCCGTCGAAAGCGTGTTTTTCGACGGATCGGCCTCGCTGGCGATCAGGCCGCCCTTGAGGTCGGTGTTACCCACGACACTGATGTTGAATCCGCCGTCACCGGCCGAGATTCCAGCCTGTTCATTGACACCCGCATAGCTGCCGCTCGCGTTCGCGTCGGTGTGACTGAAGCTCGCACTCCCGCCGCCCTGGCTGATGCTGAATCCGCCGCCAGTACTTTCCTGATGCGCGGCGCTCGTCATCGTGTCCTGTACGCTTGCGATATTGAGATTACCGCCAACGCTGGCATTCACCTGCTGGCCGCTCACGTTGGACCCGATGATGTTCGTATCGCCGCCCGAAATGATTGTCGCCGTATTAGCGGCCGTCACATGCGTGTTGTTCTGCGTGGCCGCATCGGTATTGCCGTCGCCGTGCGCCTTCGACATGGCGGCATCGACGCCGAAACCGCTGCTGCCATAGGATATGCCGACGCTGCCGCTGCTCGACTGGTTCGTGCTGCGCGTCGAATCGGTGTCGGTCGTATTGACGAGATTCACCTGATTCTGCGCCGCGAGAATCACGTCGCTGGCATTCACGTTCGAACCGGCGATGGTCACGTTGCCGCTGCCGGGCGTGGCGTTACCCGTTGCGACAAACGCCGCTGTTCCGCCAGCCGTCACGTTCGACCCTACGGTTGTGGTGGAGTCCTCCGCGTAGGTGCTTTTCGAGCTACTGGAGCCGAAACTGAGTTCGACCTTCATCTGAGGCGTGGTGCCCGTCGCAAGATCGCTGGCCAGGCCGCCGGCGGCCATATTCGCGTCCCACGCCGCGCTCGCTGCCGCCATGCCGTGCAATGCCGCCGCCCGATCATCCTTGCTGTTGCTGGCGGCATGTGTCTGGTCAACCGCATTCGATATGGCATCGATTACCGGCGCTTTCACGGCAAGAGTGAACCCGCTCTGTTTGACCGCATGCGACTCGTCATAGTGCGTGGTGTCGGTGGCGGCGTCGATGATCACGTTCGCGCCCGTACCGGTGACGTTCTTCGCAGCAATGAGATCACTGCCTGTCACATGCAGATCATTGCCCGCGGCGATGCTCAGATTGCCCGCGAGCGAGCCAACTGTGCTGCCCGTGTTCGTCACCTGCGACGTGTTGGTGGTATCGGTCTGCGTCTTGCTGCCGACCGAGATACCGACGCCGCCGCTCGTACCGAATCCCGACTCATGTTTCTGGTAGTACGTGGACGTAGTCTGCGTATCCTGCGAGGTCGTAATGTTGACGTTGCCAGCCGCTCCGAGATTCACGTCGTTCGTGCCTGCCACCGTCGAGCCTTTCACGGTCAGGTCCTTGCCCGCGCTGATGTTGACGGTATCGCCTGCCACTATACTTGCCACGCCGATATTTGCCTGCGTGTTCTGTGTCGTGTCCGTGGTCGAGCCGTGAAATGCGCTACCGCGCTTCGATTCGGTCGCCACGTAGCTGTCATGTTCCTCGCGGGCTTCGTTCAGCGTGACGTCGCCGCTTGCCGCAATCGTCGCTGCCCCCGTACCCGCCGCGAGTGTCGATCCGGTCAGCGTCACATAGCCCTTGCTGGTGTCCGTGCTGATCGCGCCAAGCGTCGCATTGCCGCCTGCAGTAAACGTCGTGCCGACCGCCTGCTCATCGTACGTATGGTCAACCTCCTTGCGGGAGGGACCGTCCGTTGCAACGTTGTTGAAAGTGGCGGTGTCCGTCACCGTGGTGGCCGTCAGGTTGCCGCCCGCGACCACCGCCATGTCGCCACCCGCCGCAACGGCCGCGCCCCTGAGCGTCGTGTCGTTGCCGCTCTGCATCGCAAGACTGCCGCCTGCCGTGATCGCCCCCGTCTCGTTGACCGTGCTGCTCGCATCCCAATGGTGCTGCGCGTTCTGCATCCCGGACTGCGACGTTGTGGATTGCACCGCGTCAACCGTAATGTCATGTCCTGCCGTGATCTGCGCGTCACCGCCTGCGGTGATATTCGCGCCGTGCATGGTCAGGTCGTTGCCCGCTGCAACCACCATGTCGCCGGTCGACGCAATCGTGCCCTGTGCACCAAGCAGCGTGGTGCTCATCCTGCTGTCGCTGGCCGCGTTGCTCACGCCTACCGTGTCGACCAGCGTCGTATTGATGATGTTGTTGCCCGCCAGCACCGCAACGCGGTTGCCGCTGATCATCCCGGACGCATTGACCACATCGTTCGTCGCGGCCACGACCGTGGTGCCATTCGTCCCGCTGCTGCCGATGGTGCCGCCACGGTTCAGGATATCGGTGGCGCTCACGACCGTCTGCGTGCCGCCCTTGATCACGCCGCTGTTCGTGGCGCTGCCGGTCGCATGAATCTCGACGTCATCGGCGGAAATCAGCGCGCCGCTCGGTTGCAGGTCGTTCGCATGGGTCTGCGCGAGGTAGACAACGGGCGCGAGTACCTGCTGCGTGCTGCCATTGGGCAGCGTGACGGTCTGGTTGACCAGCCACACGATATCGCTCGTCAGCGCGTCCATCTGCGCAGCCGTCAGCGCAATGCCCGGTTCGAGCCCGAACTGCTGCGCCACGTTCACGCCGTTCGTCATCAGCGCCTGATATTCGTCCAGGTTGTTCGTGTAGCCCTGAAGGTAGACGCGGCCCGTCAGTTGGGTGATCTGCTCGCGTACAAGCTGCTCTTCGTACATGCCGTCGCCCAGGCGCTTCTCCACGGTCTGCGGGTTCAGGCCGAGCTGCTGCAGCATGTAGTCGCTGGAAATGAAGCTGGTGTAGCTGGTCAGGCGAGGGTCGGTCACCACCAGATACGATGCGCCGGGCGCGGTCTGATACGTGTAAAGACCACTCTTTGGCAACGTGACGTTCAGCGCGCCGGTGCTGCTCGCGACCGTCTGTGGGGCCTTGGCCTGCTGGCCCGTCAGCGCCTGATTCGCGCCGAGCGTGCCGCCTGTCGCGCCCGTGGCCGAATTCGCCGCTGCAACATTCGTATTGTTGATGTCGGTGCCGCTGATCTGGACCGCGTTATTCGCGATGATCGTGCCGCCCGTGCCACCGATCGCCACAGGCGTCAGGACGATTGACGGTTCCGTCACCGTCTGCCGGTCCTGGCTGGTGTCCACGTTCCACGCATAGGTGGAAACGATGTCCTGGCGCTGGTACTGGTACAGCGTCTGTCCGGTATTGTTCACCAGCGTGCCGCCGTAATTGCCGCTGCCGTTGGCAATCTCGCCGTCCTGCTGGCTGGCGCCGACCTGGATCGAGCCGCCCGCTGCGATCGCACTATAGCTGTTGTTGAGCGTGCCGACGTTCGCCAGCGTCAGGTTGCCGCCCGCCAGCAGTTGCGCCTGCTGGGCCTGCGGACCGGTTACCTGGTCCTGCTGCGTGGTGGTCGTCGTGTCTCTCGCGACCTCGACGACCTGATAACCATTATGTCCACCGCTGAACGTCGGGTATTCGGTCGACGGCAGGTAGTTGATGTTCGGGTCGTAGTCGTCCCAGTAGTTGACGGTGACTGAACCGTCAGCGTTCTTCGTCAGTGTGTTGTACCAGATCGTCTGTTGCTGGCCGTTGACGTTGACGACCAGCACGTTGTCGGTCGCATTCGGCCCCGAGGTCTGCGACACGATCTGCGAGGCGCTGAACGTTGCGTCGAGCGGATTCTTGTAGTCATCGCTCCAGGTGGGATTGGAGCAGGCCGGAATCGAACCACCGGTCGGACAGATGATGTACTTGTCGCGCTTGGTCTGGTGTTTAGTCTCGACATCGGTTGTCACCGTCTTAACCGTGGGCGCGGGCCGCGAGTTCGTCAGCGTCTGCGTCGCGACTTCGATGTTGCCTTGCGCCTCGATGGTGGACTGGTCGTTGGTGACTGAATCACTACGGTTCGCGAGCAGACCGTTACCGTCGCGCGTCGCGTTGGCGGCGATGTTGATATCGTCCAGGCTGAACAGGTTCGCGCCGCGCGTGTTCGAGATATCGCCGGGCGAGTACAGGTTCAGTTGCGAAGCGGCGGCCATGATGGCGGCGGGGCCGGTGTTCACAATGGACTGGCTGGCGTTCGCCGTGACGGTATTGCCAATGATGGTGGCGGTGTTGGCCAGAGTGGCGCTATTCGTCGTAACGGTGTCGCCTTCGATGCGGCCTTCATTGGTGATCGCGTTCGCCGCGTTGACGGTGGTGCTGGCCGAATTGAGGTCCGCGCCCGCCTGGTTGTCCACGTTCGCCGCATTGACCGTCAGCGCGTTGACCGCGGCGAGCGTCCCCTGGTTCGTGAAGCTGCCTGGTGTGGTGAAGCTCAGATCGTGATTCGCCTGGATCAGGTTGGCGGTGTCGAGCGTGTAGTCGCCATTGATGGTTACTGCGCCGTCGCGGCCCGCCACGATGCGGCCGTCACCGGTCAGCTGATTCGTCGCGACGCTCAGGTCTTGGTCGCTACCGATTGCGCCGCCCTTGTTGGCCAGCGTGCCAGCCGTGATGGCAACGCTGCCACCGCTACCGTTGTCATTGCCGATCCGTCCCGACGTGTTGTCGAGCGTCGCCACGTTCAGACCGAGCGCACCGTTGGCGTGGATCGAACCATTCTGGTTCACGACCGTCGCGCCTGCCTGGTCGAGCGTGAGGTTATTCGCACCCGAGAGTGTGCCGCCCGTGTTACTCACCGACTGCGTCGCGTCAAGCGTCAGGTCGTGACCTGACACAATTTGTGCGCCGTCCGTGTTCGACAGCGTCTGCGCGTTCACAGTCACGTCACCGTTGCCGCCAATCGTACCAGCGCCGCTCAAGCCGCCCGTGTTGGCGTTCGTGATGGTTGCCGCGCTAATGGTCGTCGCGCCTGTGCCGACATTTGCGATACGGCCATTCGTGTTGTCCACCGATGCGCCCGACACCTGCAATGTCGTACCCGCGCCGTCCGATTCGATCTGGCCGCCGGTATTGACGAGCGCGCCGGATGCCGCGGCCGATACACTGCCGTTGCCCTGGATCAGACCCGCTGAATTGTCGAGCGTGCTGCCGGACTGGACAGTTGTCGCGCCGGACGCGGTGAGCGTGCCGCCCGCATTGTTGACGCTGCCTCCCGCGACGGACACGTCACCGTTGCCGCCGATCAGTCCGTTGCCGGTGTTCGTGAGTGCACCGCTCGCGCTCACCGTCGTAGCCCCGGTGCCGCCGTTCGCAATCGTGCCGCCATCGTTCACAACGCTCTGCGCTGACACGTCAAGCACGTCGTCGGCCTGCACCGTGCCGCCCTCGTTGTTCAGTGTGCCCGTGCCGCTTATCGATACGTCGCGTGCGCCGACATAGCCGCCTGCGCGGTTATCGAGCGAGGCCACCTGAAACGTCACGGACGATTGCCCCGCCAGCGTCCCGCCCCGGTTCGATACCACACCCCCCGTGGACGTCCAGTGAGCCATTCGTGGCGATGGTGCCCGTGTTGTTCGACAGCGAACCGGTGGCAACGTACAGGGTGCCGGTCCCGGAATCCGTGATCCTGCCGCCGTCGTTGATGAGCGCAGCGGGCGTGAGCGTGAGGCTGGAACTGTTTGTCGCCAGCGATCCGTTCGTGTTGTCGAACGTACCGGACACATTGACGGTTGTCGGCCCGGTGCCGGTCTGCGTGAGGGTGCCGCCGTGGTTGGTGAGGTTCGCTGCCGCCAGCGATAGCTGCGTCGCGTTGAGCGTCGCCGCACTGGTGTCAAGCGTCTGCGCGGCGGAAATAGTGAGCGCGCCGTTAGCAGCGCTCTGGCTGCCCGTAAGCGTTACGTTGTTGCCCTTAAGCGTGGCATTGCCACCCGCGATGTTCTGGCCGGTCGCGGAAAGGGTATCTGCCGCGCTCAGGTTGAGATCGCCGCTCTGGCCAACGCTGCCATCCGCATTGATGCCCGCACCGAGGGTGCCGGTTGACGTGACGTTCCCCGCACTGATGGTCAGGTTCTGCTGCGCGTAGGTTGAGCCGCTGTTGTCCACATCGCCCGCCGCTGACACCGCAAGATTGCCGCTCGCGGTTGTCTTGCCGGTGAGAACCAGCCTGCCCTGCGTCGTGAGCGTCAGGTCGCCCGCCTGGGCGGCGATGACGCCCGCATTCGATACGCCGACACCGTTCTCGGTGCCCACCAGCAGGATACGGTTGGCGTACATGCCGCCAAGCTGGCTCACGTCGATAGACACGCCCGGCGCGGGACCATCGCCCGCAATAGGGGTGGCCGCAAGCGTATCGTGACTGACCTGATTCGCGCCGGCGATAACATTCAGGCCGTTGGCACGGATGGCCGCGTTAGCCTCCACCGCGCGGGAGATCAGGTCGACCTGATCAATATTGGTCGCGTCCAGGCCCGCGCCCTGGACGGTAATCATGCCGCCAGTTACGTTAAAACCGCTCAGGTTGCCGCCCGCGTCGAGCATCGGCGTACCGGTGGTGAGAATGCCGCGCGTGGTATTGATGAAGCCGCCGCCATCGACCACGATCCCGGAACCGTTTGCCACGACGACTTCGGCCCTGTTGCCCGCCACTTCGAGATAGCCGCGCAACTGGCTGGGCGAATTGCTGTTGACCTGGTTGAGAATGATCCGCGCGGACTGGCCTGGCGAAAGATTCGGGTTACCACTCACCTGTCCCGCGAGTTGCGTGTTCGTGATAACGGGCGAGTTGTTCAGGATCGCGCCGTTTTTCTGCACATCGAACTGCGAATACGTATTAACCGAAACACCCGCATTCGACGCCTTGTTGATATCGACCTGCGGCAGGCCATTGCGGGTCTGGATGACATTCGGCGCGTGCGCGCCCGAGGGCACGATCTGCGCATCCGCGAGAACAGGTGCGAGTCCGCACAGCACCAGCGCGGCGAAAGCTGCGTGACGCATGGCGAACAGTGTGAGCGGGCGCCGTGAGGCCGATGAATGGGTCTCGCCCTGACTTGCGTTGCCGTGGGCAATGGCGGTTTCCGCAACAGCGACGAGCATACTCCGGCACCGGCTGAAAACCAGCCTGAACATGTTCTTATTCATTCTGCGTAGCGTATTTTTTTAACCTGCCGAAAAATACCTCCTTCCACCGCTCGGGGAAGTTAAAAATTGTCAATGCAGTGCGAAGCAACAACAGAAATCAAAAAACAGGAATTGTCTGATGGACGCAAAGCGCCAATATGTGCGGACCCAATATGCAAACGAATAAACGTCTGCTTCTCGCTGCGCAATTGAAAAAGGCGGCAATCAAGCCGCCTTCATTGGAATGCTGACAGAACCGGTTAGTGTTTCGTCGTGGTAAAGCCAGGAGTTACAAGTCTGCCACTTTTTTTAACGTTTATTGTCAATGTTTGTCAAAACGGATCTATCTTAAATTAAAGCTGTTGACCGAGACTCCTTCAGATGGTTAATTCGTCGGGTGTTTTCAGGAGAATCAGAAGCGGTCAAATGGAACAACAGAAACAGGATGAAACCGGGGTGTGGGTTGCATCACCGTTCTCGCCCGCCTCGATAGAGTGCTAATCACTAACGGGCGCAACCCCGCTTGACACGAATGCGCGCAATGGTCTCGACCAACGAATCAGGCTGGATAATGTCGTGACGGTTCGGCGTGCTCATGACAGCTTCCACGAAGTGAAACAGGGCGGCGCCCGGCCGCCGCGCTTCAATATGATCCGCCCCGCCAAGCGCCACTACTTCCACGCATACCTCATCCCCACCCAAAACCCCCTCGGCGCCCCCGGCCCGACGAACTGCTCGTTGACCGGGGCCGCGCCGTTGAACGTATTGCCGGGTCCGGTAAAGAAGTTCTCCCCGAGCGCGCCGAAGCTCGCGTAGCGCTTGTCGAGCAGGTTCGACACCGATGCGAACACCTGCAACTGTTTCGTCAGCTGGTACGTGGTGTCCATATCGATCAGCAGATAGCCGGAGATCTTGCCGTTCACGTCCTGGTTGTTCTCGTCGCCCTGCGCGTAGATGCTGCCGCGCCACGTCAGGTTCGTGCCGATTCGCCATTTCGCGGTGGCCGCGTAATCGAGCCGCAGCTTGACGGTCGTCGCCGGAATGCCGGGAATGTGATCGCCGGGCCGCACGGTGATGTTGCCGTTCGCGTCGGCGCTCGAGTTGCTGGGGCTGCTCTCGAGCCACGTCGACTGGTAAGTCGCGTCGACATAGCTATAGCTGCCGGTCACGGTGAATGGACCATACCGGGTCTGCCCAGCCAGTTCGACGCCTTGCCGGCGCGTGCGCCCGACGTTCTGGAAAAAGCCCCGCGAACTGCCCGCGCCGTTGCTGCTGATGAACTCGATGTCGTTGTCGAGCGTCGTGCTGTACGCCGCGGCGCTCCATGTCGTGTTGGCGCCGATCCTGCCGCGCGCGCCGACTTCATAAGTCTTCGAAATGACCGGCTGCAACGACGGATCGGAGATGAAGTTGTTCGGCAGCGAACACGGTGCGTTCGGATCGGCGCAGGCCAGTTCGATCGCGGTCGGCGAGCGCATGCCCTCGTTGTAGGTCGCGTACGCGGTGAGCGCCGGCGTCGGATTCCAGTTGATGCCGACCGCCGGATTGAAGCGCGAGAACGTATGGTGGCCGTCGAGCTGCGGCTGCGTGCCGGTTTCGTCGCCGATCGTCGCATCGGCCCAGTTGTAGCGGCCCGACAGCGTCAGCGACCACTGCGGCGTGAGCGACAGCGTGTCCGTCAGATAGATGCCGTAGTTCGTGTTGTGCGTGTTCGCGTCGGTTTGCTGCGCGAAATTGCCAATGCCGACCGTCGCGCGCGAATCGGTGAACGCCGCGTCCTGCGACGACTGCGTGAAGCGCGAATCGGCGGCATCGACGGCCATGCCCGCGATGAACTGGTTCTGCATACCGCCGAGCTTGCCGAGCAGCGTCAGTTGCAGGCTCGCGCCGTAGCTGTCGGTCGTCACGGTGGACTGCAGGTTGGTCGCCTGCAACGTGTCGACGCTGCCGTCTGCGTTGATCTTGCCGTAGTCGTTGTTGACGTTGCTGCTGGTGTTGGCGTTGCGAAAGTGCCGGTAGTACGTGTTGCCGCTCAGCTCGACGTTGTCGTTGAAGTCATGATCGCCCGACAGCGTCAGGTAGCCGGCGCTGTTCTGATTCCGGTCCGGATACGTGTACGGTTGCCTCGGGTTATTGAGGAACGAGCGCGGAATGGTTTGCGCGCCGTGCAGATCGTTGTCCGCGCCGCCGGCCGACAACGACAGTGTCGTGTCGGCATCGGTATAGCGCAGCTTGCCGAACACCTGGCGAATGCGGCTCTCGTTCTGCTCGGCCCAGCCGTTGTCGTTCGCGGCGTTGGCGGTGAAGTAGTAGTCGAGGTTCTGGCCGATCGTGCCGCCCTGTTCGATCTGCGCGGCCTTGCGTCCCCACGAGCCGCCCTGTATTTCGGCCTCGCCGACCGGGTTGTCCTTGCCGTTTTTCGTCGTGATCGACAGCGCGCCGCCGAGCGTGTTGAAGCCGAAAGCCGGGTTCGAGCCGGGAATCAGCTGCATCGTGTCGATCGCCTGTTGCGGCAGCAGATCCCAGTTCACGACGTCGCCGAACGGCTCGTTCACGCGCACGCCGTCGACGAAAACCGACAAGCCCTGCGGTGTGCCCAGCAGCGGCGACGCGGTAAAGCCGCGATAGAACAGGTTCATCTGATACGGGTTGCCCTGCGCATCGGAGAGGGTGACGCTCGGCAGATTCGCCGCGAGGAAATCGCTGAGCGTCTGGCGGTGCTGCCGTTCGATATCGGCCGCGTGGACCGTCTGCACGTTGGCCGGCACCTGCGTGAGCGGCGTGCCGATGCCGAGCAGCGGCGTGGTGCCTACGACGACGATCGGCGCGAGCGTCGTGGCGGGTGTCGTGTTGCTGTTGGCGTCGTTCCCTGCTGCGGCGGAAGACGCGGAGCCTGGCGCCGACGCCGCGACCGGCGGCTCGGTCTGCGCCCATACGCTCGTGGACAGACCCGCGAGCGCACCGCCGACGCAAAACGTAATGCCGACGCAAAACGTAATGCCGACGCGCCGCTGAAGCCGGCGTTTGCGGCGTGCTTGTGATCGCATGCTCATCGTTGTTGTCTCCCGCCGGCTTGATCGGTGCGCGTGTCGCTAATTGTTTGAGGTTGCTGCAAAGCTTCGCATACGCGTCTGTAAGCCGCGCGGGAGCTTTTCCCGATCTGCCAGGGAAGCGTTCCCAAAACCCGCGCAAAACCCGCTGCGCGTGCCGGCGCTGAGTAGAATGCAAGCGTCATGTCAAGCGAACCGATCCATTCCTCTTCCGCTGGCCGCCCGCCGCCGTCGCCGATCTGGCGCGATGTCGGCTGGGTCGTCGGCGTGACCGTGCTCGCGGCGGTACTCGGCGCCGCGTTCGATGTCAGCGAGAAAGCCTACCGGTTCACGCGCGGCATGGAGCGCTTCCAGCTCGACGAGTTGCCGGGCACGCTATTCGTGCTGTCGATCGCGCTGGCGTGGTTCGCGCGGCGCCGCTATCGCGATGCGCGCCGCGAAGTGCGCCAGCGCCGCATGCTGGAGGAACAGGCCGAACGGCTGCTCGCCGACAACCGGCGCCTCGCTAGTCAGGCGCTGCAGGCGCAGGAACAGGAGCGCCGCCATATGGCGCGCGAGCTGCACGACGAGCTGGGCCAATACCTGAACGCGATCTCGCTCGACGCGGCGCGCATCCGCGATCTATCGGGCGAGCGCGAGCCGGAGATTCATCGCATCGCGCTTGGGCTGATGCAGAGCGCGACGCATGTGTATCGCGAGATCGGCGGCATGATCCGCCGGCTGCGGCCGATCGGTCTCGACGAATTCGGCCTGCCGAGCGCACTCGAACATTGCGTCGACGGCTGGCGCGAGCGCTTGCCCGACGCGTCGTTCTCGGTGACGGTCGAAGGCGATTTCAGCGGCCTCAGCGATGCGCTGACGATCACGCTGTATCGGCTGGTGCAGGAAGGACTGACGAACGTGTCGAAGTTCGCGCGCCGCGCGCGCGTCGAACTGTTCATGGTGCGCGCGCCGCGCGAACACAACGGCACGCAGATCGACGAGATCGTCGTCACGATGGCCGACGACGGCCCCGGCACCGATCTGACGAAGCCGCGCAGCGGGCTCGGGCTGATCGGCATGCGCGAACGCGTCGAGGCGCTCGGTGGCGAGTTTCACGTCGCGAGCGAGCCGCAAGGCGGGTTTCTGTTCTGCGCGCGGGTGCCCGCTCACGCGGGACTGGCCGAGCCCGTGAACTGAAGTCCGAGGCGGCTTGCCATCTGTGCGAGCTGCACGCCGTTGTCGGCGCCGAACTTCTGCCGGATCACCGACTGGTGGTTGGCCACCGTCTTCTGACTCAGGCCCAGCTTTTCGGCGATGCTCGGCAGCGTATAGCCTTGCACCAGCAGCCGCAGCACCTCGAACTCGCGCGCCGACAACTGACGCCCCGGCGGCCCTTCGTTGAACGCGGTGCGCAGCGCGAGCGCCTGCGAGATGTCCGGGCTCAGATAGCCGGCGCGCCGCGCAATCGAGCGCACCGCTTCGACCAGCACGTCGGGCGCGCTCGCCTTGGTCACGTAGCCGAGCGCGCCGGCATCGAGCGCGCGCCGCACGAAGATCGATTCCTCATGCGCGCTGAAGATCAGCACGCGCGCGTCCGGCTCGCGCGCGAGCATCCGCCGCATCGCTTCGATGCCGCTTGCGCCCGGCAGCGATACGTCCATCACGACCACGTCGGGCCGCAGCGCGCAAAAACGCTGGTAGGCCTGCGCGGCGTCGCCCGCTTCGCCGCATACCTCGACGTCGGCGTTCAGTTCGAGCAGACGCCGGTAGCCTTCGCGCACGACCGCATGGTCGTCGACGAGTAGAACGGAGATGGTGTCGGCACTCATGATGGGGTTCCGGGTGAGGCCCGGTCATCGCCGCAGGGGTCAGGCTCGCGGGCCGCCGCCGCGAACTTGCGCGAGTTCGCGTCATTGCGGAACAGGATCGTCTGTTCGCGGGCCGCTGCGCTCGCCGCGGTTTCCGATGCCGATGCCGCGCGCTGAACGATCTTGATCACGCTTTCGTGAAACGGCGATTTGTCGCAGACGGGGTCGGCGTTGGCTGCGTCGCCGGTGAGCAGGAAGGCCTGGCAGCGGCAGCCGCCGAGGTCGCGTTCCTTTTCGTCGCAGCTGCGGCACGGCTCCTTCATCCAGTGCAAGCCGCGAAAGCGGTTGAACGCGTCGCTGTCGTACCAGATGTCGCGCAACGGCATGTCCTTCACGTTCGGCAGCGTCAGGCCGGGCAGGCCACGCGCCGCGTGGCACGGCAGCGCGGCGCCGTCGGGCGCGACGCCGAGAAACACCGCGCCCCAGCCGTTCATGCAGCGCTTCGGACGCCGCTCGAAGTAGTCGGGCACGACGAAGAAGATCTTGCAGCGCTCGCCATGCGTGCGGCGATAGCGCGCGACCACCGCCTCGGCTTCTTCGAGCTGCTCGCGCGTCGGCATCAGTTGCGCCTGGTTCGCGCGCGCCCAGCCGTAGAATTGCGTGTTCGCAAGCTCAAGATATTCGGCGCCGAGAGCCAGTGCCATGTCGATGATTTTGTCGACGTGCGGCAGGTTGTAGCGATGCAGCACGCAGTTCATCACCATCGGAAAGCCGTGCCGTTTGAGCGCGACGGCGACGCGTTGCTTCAGTTCGAACGTGCGCGTGCTGCTCAGGAAGTCGTTCAACTGCTGCGTCGAATCCTGGAACGACAGCTGGATGTGATCGAGCCCGGCGGCCTTCAGATCGCCGAGGCGCTGATCGGTGAGACCGACGCCCGACGTAATCAGGTTCGTGTAGAAGCCGAGTCTGTGCGCTTCTTCGACGAGCACTTCGACGTCGTCGCGCACCAGCGGCTCGCCGCCCGAAAAGCCGAGCTGCACCGCGCCGAGCGCGCGCGCGTCGCGCAGCACGTCGAGCCATTGCCGGGTGGTCAGTTCGCGGCTGTGGTCGGTGTAGTCGAGCGGGTTGTAGCAAAACGCGCAGTGCAGCGGACAGCGATAGGTCAGCTCCGCGAGCAGCCACAGCGGTGGCGGCACCGCGTTCGCCACGCTGGTCTGCGGCTGCGCGCCGGCTTGCGAGCCTGGTTGGGAACCTGGTTGGGAGAGATCGGTCATCGCGCTACTCCAGCCAGCCGCGCCCATGCGCGTCGGCGATGAAGGCCCGCACCTCGCTGCCGATGCCGGCCGTGTTGAACGCGCGTTCGAGTTCGGCGATCAGCGTATCGATGTCGCGTGTGCCGTCGCAGCGCTTGAGGATTTCTCCCGCGCTTTGATTGAGCTTCACCATGCCCTCGGGGTACAGCAGCACGTGCGCGTTCTGCGCGGGCTCCCATTGCAGGCGAAATGGCTTCGCAATCGCGAGCGGCGTGGCGGGGTCGGCGCGTGTCGAGTCGTTCATTGCGGAAACGCCTTCTCGATCGCGTCGAGCATGGTCCACAGAATGTCGAGCTTGAACTGCAGGATGTCGAGCGCCCGTTCCTGCTGATCGCGTCGCGTGAAATGGGCAAGCGTGACCTCGAGTCCGTGCTGCACATCGCGCTGCGCGAGTGAGATGCGCGAACGGAAATACGCGAGGCCCTCGGGTTCGATCCACGGATAGTGCTCGGGCCAGCTCGCGAGCCGGTCGCGATGCACCTGCGGCGCGAACATCTCGGTCAGCGACGAGCACACCGCTTCCTGCCACGGCGCGCGACGCGCGAAATTCACATACGCGTCGACGGCGAAGCGCACGCCCGGCGTCACGTGTTCGAGCGACCACAGTTCGTCGCGCGTCAAGCCGACCGCGTCCGCGAGACGCGCCCAGGTTTCGATGCCGCCTTCCGCGCCGCCGTAGCCGTCGTGATCGAGAATGCGCAGCACCCAGCGGCGGCGCGTCTCGCGGTCCGGGCAGTTCGACAGCACGGCCGCATCCTTCAGCGGAATGTTGATCTGATAGTAGAAGCGGTTCGCGACCCAGCCGCGAATCTGCTCGCGCGAGCAGCCGCCGCTATTCATCTTCACGTTGAACGGGTGGTGGATGTGATAGGCGGTGCCCTTCGCGCGCAACTGCGCCTCGAATTCTTCACGGCTCCAGGCAGGCAGGTCGGTGCCTTGCGTTTGGGGTGTATTCGCGTCGCGTGTCGGTATTGTGTGCTGAATGTCTTTCGCGTTCATGCCGTCTCCGGTTTTATCGTCGTTCACAGCCGCGCCTCGTTACCGCATCTGTCTCTGTACTCTTCACCGCGCACTTCAAAGCTCGAAGCTCATTCCGTCGTACGCGACCTCGATACCGTGCTCGCCTAGCATGCGCCGCTCGGGGCCGTCTTCGATCAGGATCGGATTCGTGTTGTTGATATGGATCAGCACCTTGCGCTTCGCGCCGAGCGAATCGAGTGTTTCGATCATGCCGCCCGCGCCGCTCTGCGGTAGATGGCCCATATCCGCCGCCGTCTTCTTCGACAGGCCGAGGCGGATCATTTCGTCGTCAGTCCATAGCGTGCCGTCGACGAGCAGCAGATCGGCCCCGCGCATCGCCGCCAGCACGTGCGGCTCGATCGCGCCGAGCCCCGGCGCGTAGAACACGCGCCGGCCCGATTGCAGGTTCGTCAGCGTGAGCCCGATGTTGTCGCCGCGCTGCGGCGCGTCGCGATGCGGCGAGTACGGCGGCGCCTTGCTCGATAGCGGCAACGCGTCGATGCGGATGCCGGGCAGCGCGTCGAGCGCGAGCGGCGCGCCGTCGAGCGCGATACGGCGATGCTCGACACCGCAGTAGTGCGACAGGATCGGCGCGACCGGAAAGCCGGAGCGCAGGTCTTGCCAGACCGCATCGGTCGCATACAGCGGCAGCGGCGTGTCGCGTTCGCGCAGCATCAAGAGGCCGGTTACGTGGTCGATCTGCGCGTCGATCACGAGCACCGCGGCAATCCCGCTGTCGCGCGCGCGCCGAGCCGGCTGCAGCTCGGCATGCGCGGCAATCTGCGCGAGCAGATCGGGCGACGCGTTGACGAGCAGCCAGTCCTCGCCGTTCGCGCTGAGCGCGATCGACGATTGCGTGCGGCGCGTCGCCTTCACCGTGCCGCGACGCACGCCGTCGCAATTGCCGCAATTGCAGTTCCACTGCGGAAAGCCGCCACCCGCCGACGAGCCGAGCACCTTGATCTTCATGCCGCGCGACGCAGGCTGCTGCGCCCCTCGTCGACGGTGGGAATGAACATCGCTGCGAGCACGTGCGCGACGCGCGCGTGCAGCGCGGGGTCGCTCGCCAGATGACCCGCCTCGCTCACATACTCGACGCGCGTGGACGGAACCGCGCGCGCGAGGCGCCGCGGATTGCCGCGCGGACACACCGGATCGCGCGAGCCATGCACGGCCGCGATCGGCACGCCGGCCGCGGCCGCGCGGCGCGCGAACGACAGCAAACGCGTTTCGCCGAGCCAGCAGCGATGCGCGAGGTAGTGCGCCTGAATCCGGTATTTGCCGATCAGCTTGCGGGCGTGGCGGTGCGAGTCGCGCGTGTTTCGCGGGTTCGCACGTTGTTGTGCGGCGCCACCCGGCGATGCGCTCGCGAGCACCGCGTTTTCATAGCCGCGCCAGGCTAGCGCGAGCGCGCGTTGCCGCGCTTCGTTCGCGCCATATTGCAAGTGGGTGGCGCAACGCGCGGCCAGCGTCGCGGGTTGCTCACAGCAGGCAGCGGCACGCAGTCTCGACCATGCGCGCGGCGCACGCTTGCGCGAAGTGATGAACAAACCGCGTACTTCGCGCGCGGACGTCAGAAACAGGCCGCGCAGCACGACGCCCGCCACCGACTGCGGACACTGGCCCGCATACGCGAGCGCGAGCGCCGCGCCCCACGATCCGCCGAGCACGCCCCAGCGCGCGAAGCCGAGCCGCGTGCGAATCGCTTCGAGATCGGCGATCAGATAGTCGGTGCGGTTGTGGCGCACGCTGCCGTGCGGCGTCGATGCACCCGTGCCGCGCTGGTCGATCAGCACGACGCGAAAGCGCTGCAGATCGAAGAGCCGCAGCACGCCGGGCTGACTACCGCTGCCCGGGCCGCCGTGCAGCACCGCGACCGGCACGCCGTCGCGCGCGCCGGCGAGTGCATACCACACGCGATGACCGTCGCGCGTGCGCAGTGTATGTGCTTCGAGCGCAGCGGCTGCTTGCATGCGGTGCGATGCGCTGCGTGTCGTCATGGCAGCATCCTCGCAAGCAGGTTGTCGCGATCGATCCACTGATGCTTGAACGCGCCCGCCACGTGCAGCACGGTCAGCGCGATCAGCGCGAAGCCGATGGCGTGGTGAAGGCCGAAGAACAGCGCGCGCAGATGCGCGTCGTCCCAGCCCCACTTCGGCAGCAGGATGCCCCAGAAGCGCGTGCCGTAGGTGTTGAACGACGAGCCGAGATACCCGGCAAGCGGCATCGCCACCATGCCGACATATAAAAGACCCTGCGTAGTGCGCGCGGCGGCGCGTTGCCACGGTGGCATCGGCGGCAGCGGAGGCCGGTGAAGGACCAGCCGCGCGACGATGCGCAAAAGCACCAGCAGGAAAACCGTCAGTCCGAGCGACTTGTGCAGATTGATCAGCGTCGCCTTGACAGGCAAGCCCTTCGGCAATCCGACCATATAAAGCCCGAGCGCGAGCAGCCCGACGATGCCGAGCGCGATCAGCCAATGCAACGCGATCAGCAGCCCGGCATAGCGCGGGCCGCCCGCACTGGCGGCTGCGTCGGCGTCGATATCAGGCTTCGCGTTGGCAGAATCCGCTGTCGTCATGCCCCTGTCTCCATGCAACATCGTTGCGGGATGTCTGTTGATGGCCGAACATCGTTTCAGTCCTGGCTGACATAGCGCTGAGTCAGCCGACGATCAATATTTCGCCGCGGCCGTCGACCGCGAGGTCGCCCGTGAAGCGGACCGGCAGACGGTCCGCGCGCCACAGCGAAAACGGCGCGATTTCGGCGGCGAGACTGCGTATGAGCAATGACCAGAATACGTCGAAACCGTGTCCGCCGCCGGTGAAAGTAGGGGGCGGCAGTGGCTCGGGCCGTTGCGCGAGCAGCAGCGTGCCACGCCTCATTGCATAGGCATAATGCGCGCCCAGTTGCCCCGCCACGCCGACGGTCCCCGCCACCAGTCGCGCCGCCGCGAAGTCGCCCGCGTTGCCGCCGACCAGCACGAGGCCGCGGCGCATCCGGTCGGCGAGCCGCGCGCCCGCGTTGCCGTGGATCGTCAGCGTGCCGCCGCTCATGCCTTCCATATCGCCCGTCAGCGCGCCGGCGGCGAAGTCGCCGCAGTCGCCGCGCACCGTGAGACGCCCGCCGCGCATTTCGCAGCCGGTGAAGTGCCCCGCGTCGCCTTCGATTTCGAGTAAGCCGCCGCTCATGCTGAAGCCGCTGTAATCGCCCACCGAGCCGCGCGCGACGAGCCGTCCGCCGTCCATTCGCGCGCCGAGCCGGTCGAGCCAGCGCGCGGCGCCGTCGATCAGCAGCGTGGTCATCTCGTCGCCGGACACGGGCGCGTCATCGCGCGAAACCTCGAATATGTCGCCGACCACACAGCGCTCGTTGCCGCCCGGCAGCACGATGCGCTCGATTTCGGCCACGCTGATGCTGGCCAGCGCCGCGGGCGACAGGGCGGCCGCATCGACGCGAAAGCCGGGCGGTGTCTTCACGCGCAACGTGGTCGTGCTCATGCGCGGCTCCCGTCGAGGTCCGCCGCCAGTTCGTGCAAATGAAAGTGGTACGGCCCGAGCTTGCCGCCGTAGTTGCCCGCCGAAATGCGCAGTACGCCGGCCGAGCGGCCGAGCCCGGCGGCCGCGCCGATCCCGGCCGTCATCGCCGCGCCGACGTCGGCGTCGGTCAGGCCGTCGATGACGATCTCGAGCACGCAGCCCACCTCCGCGCTCAACTCGCTGCGCCGCGCGAGCCCGATCAGGCTCGGGCAGAACGCGTCGTTGGTCGACGCGGTCGCGCCCGCATACTTCGAGCCGATCTTCGAGCCCGACCGGACGATGCCGCCGGGAAACGGCATGATCACGTTCGGCAACCGGCGCATCGCCGCGACCGCGGCTTCGGCGGCCGCGAGCGCGGCGCCCAGGTCGCGCCCGAGCAGCAGCAGGTTGCCGCCGCCGACGGCCTTGACCGTCGCCGCCGTGTCTTCGCAGACGAACTCGCCGTCCATCACCGGCACACGCCAGTAACGCGTGGGTCCGTTCCCTGCGTCGATCATCTTCGCGATCTGCCAGCCGTCGCCGAAAAAGCGCAGTCCGCTGCCGAGCGGCGCCGGGTCGGACAGCGGCGCGCGGCTCGTGGCCGGATCGATGCCGCCGTAGACGGCCGTGCTTGGGCAGGTGAGCACGCATTGGCCGACGCGCCGCCCGATCTGCTTCGCGAGCTCCTTCGACGACACCGCGAACAACAGCACCGCGACGCCGGGCCGGCCGTCGGGCGTTGCATCGGGCGCGAGCGCGCGCTCGATGCCCGCCTCGCAGCCGCAGCCGATCACCGAGGTCGCGAAGCCCGCCAGCGAGTTCGCCGCGTGCATCGCCCATGTCGGCGTGTGCGCGGTGATCACGAGCCGGGTCGCCTTCATCGGAAAGGCTTCGGCGAAGGTCGCGTCGATCGCGGTGCCGTTGATGTCGAGCGGGGCGGGAGCGTTCATCGTGGACGCGTCAGGTTAGACATTCGACGGGCAATAGCCGTCCGCCGCGGCAGCAGCGGCAGGCTTCGTCGTCGCTGATCGCGGCGTGGGCGAAGTTGCTCGCGAGATGCGCGTCGCTATACGCGCGCAGCGTCTTCTCGATGCCGCGATCGTACTGCGGCGCGACGAAATGGATGCCGCCCGTCGGCGTCGCGACCAGCGTGCCGTCACGCGCGACCAGCTCGCCGTCCTTGAACACGTAGGCCGGCGACGTGAACATCCGCTCGCGGTCCGGCTCGTCGCGATATACGGCGATATCCGCCGCCGCGCCCGCGCCGAGATGGCCGCGATCGCGTAGGCCGAGCAGCCGCGCGGGACCGGCGCGCGTGATGATCGCGATCTCGTACAGCGAGAATTCGCGCTTGAGCTCCGGCAGCGCACTGGCGACCTGCGCTTCGGGATGCAGCTTCGCCAGCTGCTCATCGCGAAACGGCTTGTCCATCAGCAGGCGAATCAGATGCGGGTAGCTGGTAAACGGGCCGCCGTTCGGATGGTCGGTGGTCATCGCGACGCGCCACGGGTCGTCGACGAGCAGAAAAATCTCGAGGCCGATGATCCATTGCAGCGCGTTCACATAGCTCTGTTCGCGATAACGGAACGGCAGCACGCCGCAGCCCGCGTCGCACTCGATATCGCCCACGACCCACTTGTGCGGCCGCGCGAGCGGCGCGTTGCGGAATTGCATCATCGTGTCACCGGAGGCCGTGACGGTCTGTCCGAAGATGATCTGGCCGACGTCGATCGACACGTTCGGCCGCGCGTTTACGGCCTCGGCAATCTGCCGCGCGCCCGACGAAAACTTGCGTGAACCGTCGGTGCCATAGCTGTGAAACTGGATATGCGTCAGATGGATCGGCAGGCCGTCGGCGGCGTCCATCGTCGCGATCGTCGAGGCGAGGTTGCCGGGCACGCCGAGATTGCTCGTGTGCACGTGCAGCGGATGCGGCACGCGCAGCTCGGTCAGCGCGCGCGTCAGCGTGCGCAGCACGTCGCGCGGCGTGATGCCGTAGTGCGCGTGCGGCTCGTCGACGTCGAGCGAGCGTTGGTTGAACTTGAACGCCGAGATGCCGCCGGGGTTCACCACCTTGACGCCGAGCGCCTTGCTCGCGTCGATCGTCCAGCCGACGTAATCGCGCAGACGTTCGAAGTCGTCGCGCGCGGCCAGCATTCGCAGGAATAGTTCGTCGTTGCCGAGCATCACGTACGCGCCGTGATCGATGATCGGCGTGTCGCCCATTTCGAGGTGCGTGTGGCGTGCGTTGGACGGCATCATCGCCGGCTCGAATGCGGCCGTGTAGCCCATTTCGGCGTAGCGGTAGCCGGTCGCGAGCGTGCCCGGCGTGCACACGCCGCACGACGGCAGACGCAGATAGCGGCCGTTGTCGTCGCGCGCCGCTTCGTAGGCGGCCTCGCGCGGCGGATCGGCGCGATGGTCCTCGGGTAGCAGCAGGCGCGACAGATTGGTCTTGCCGCCGCCGATATGCGAATGCAGGTCGATGCCGCCCGCCATCACGATCATGCCGGTCGCGTCGTATTCGCGATCGGCGGGCGCGGTGGGCGGCACGTCGACGATGCGGCCGTCGCGGAAGGTCAGGTCGCGGCGCTCGCCGTTGACGTTGTGAATCGGGTCGAACAGCGTGCCGCCCTTGAGCCGAACGAGGGTCATGGCGGGTCCTCGCGCGGACTCGATCGTTCGCTCATCCGTTCGCTCAACTTCGCGGCAATCGACGCGACCGACTCCAGCGCAACACCACGCGCGGCGGTGAGCGGCATCACGACCGTACCGTCGACGCGAAACAGATGCCCGCCGCTGTCGATGCCCGGTGTCGCGACCGGCACGAACACGGTGTTCGCGCCACGCGCTCTCGCGGCATCCGCGAGCGCCGGATGGCCGAGCACGATCAATGGAAGCGCGGGATCGAGCGACGCGGGCCATGTCTGCGGAACGAAGCCCGCGATCCACAACAGCGCATCGACTTCGCGTTCGGCGAGCAGCCGCGCCGTGCGATAGCGGTGCGGATCGTGATCGAGCGGCGCGGCGCCGGCGACGCGCGCCGGCTTCGACACGCGCGTGCGCAGCGGCAAGCCGGACAGCCACGTGACGGTCTGATTGACCGTCAACGCACCATCGTCGCCGCCGAGCGCGACACACGCGGCGCGCGTCGTACGATTCGCGGCCTTCACGATCCGGTGCAGCGCTTCGATCAGCAGCGCCGCGTGCGGCGCGGGCAGCGCGGCCGGTTCGTAGACGACCACCGTATAGCGCGCGCTGGCGATGCGCGCGTGCAACGACGCGAGCGCGTCGCTGCCGGCGCCTTGACGCAGCGCGCCCGCGTCGCGTCCTTCGGCGAGCGCCGACCATAGCGCGAGCGTGTCGTACGCATCAGCGTCCGGCAGCAGCGTGTCGATGCGCGTTTGCGCGAAGCCGGCCGCGGCCGGGTCCGCTTCGCAGCCGACGAAGATCAGCTCGCGCGCGAGTTCGGTGCCCGCCAGCGCGCGGATGAAAAAGCGCGGGTAGCGCCGCGACGGCTGACAACCGAAGAACACCAGCAAGTCGGCGCGCGTGCGCACTTCGGACAGCGTCGTGAAGAACGAGCCGCGGTCCTGCAACGCGAGCGTCGCGGGCGTCAGCGCATCGCCGTGCAGATGATCGAGGATCGCGCCGCAGGCGGCGGCGAGCGGGTACAGCGCGCGGGTGCCGGCGACGTCGGTGGCGAGGCCGCCGAACAGTGGGCGGTGCGCGTTCGCTAACCACTGCGCGGCGCGCGCCAGCGCGGCATCCCTATCCACTTCGTTGCCATCGACGCTGCAAACGCATTGCGCGTCCGTCGCCGCGTAGTGGGCGAGCGCGTGAGCGAGCCGCGGACATTCGGTGTCCGGCACCTCGAGCGTGCCGTCGTCGCGGCAAGCGGCGACCAGGTCGTCGCACAGCAAAGGGCAGAACGGACAGATCCAGTCGCGTGTGAGCGCCGCGGCGCGCGTTGCGCTCGGGCTGGGGGGCGATGGATCGATGGAGGGGCTATGCATGGGGCAGCTTTTAGCAAGCTCCATGCCGAGTTTGGACGCGGCGGCAGCGAGCGGGGGCCGCGCCGAAGCGGGCTGCGCGTTCAACGGCCTGTTGCGCCATACAACATGTGTGACGTTCTGGAGCAGAGTGTCACACGCAAACCGTCCAGCTTGTGTTCCGTTTACATAAAGCGCCGCTGAATCGCGTGGCATGGAAATTGTATGGAAGGCCTACGCGGAATCGGAATGCGCGCAGTCGATCTGTCGATCGTGCAGCGCGGATGCCACCAGCCATGCGCTTGCGCCGGTGCCGGCCGCGGCGGCCAGATCGTCGCGATTGCGGATGCCGCCCGCGCCGATCAGCGTGGTGTGCGCGGCGGCTTGCGCGCGCAGGCGTTCGAACGTCGCGAGATCGGGGCCGGCGTAGCTGCCGACCTGATCGAGCGTCATCGCGATCACGCGCGACGGCCACCACGCCGACGAGCGGTCGAGCGCGGTCGCGGCGAGCAGTTCGCCCGCGCGATGATCGAGCGACAGGATCGGCGCGAGACCGGCGCGCTGTGCCGCATGCAGCGCGTGGATGTCGCGCAGCGTCTCCGAGCCGAACACCGGCACGAGGGTCGCGCGGTGGGGGCCGGCAGCATGGCTGTCGTCGTAGTCGTGGCGCTCGGTGACAGCGTCGTCGATGCGCTCGAACAGCGCGCGCATCGACGCGTAGTCGGCGAAACCCGCGTCGAGCCACAGCTCGACGCCGGGCAGCGCGGCGAGCAAGCCGGCGAGCGTCGACGCATGCGTGCCGCGCTCCAGGATGGCGCCGAGATCGGCGATATAGAGCGTGCGCGCGCCGCTGGCATCGAGCAGCGCGCGGGCGATGGCAAGCGGCTCGCTCGTCGCGGCGAGGCGGGACTGGATGGGCCGATAGGCGCTCCGCTCGCCGCGCACCGCGCGCACGACATGGCCGTCGAGCAGATCGAGAACAGGTATCACCTGCATAGGGGCGCTTTCCTTTGACCAAGATCTTTGTCTATGAGTATCTCACCGGCGGCGGCATCGACCCCGAACTCGCCGACCCTGGCAGTCTTGCCGATTTGAGCGCGCTAATCGTCGAAGGACGCGTGATGCGCGACGCGCTGGTTGCCGCTCTGCGTGAACTCGACGGCGTGCACGTGAGTTTCGCGACCTCGCGCTTCGAAACGTTAGCGGCGGGCGACGCGCATTGTATGGCCGCGCCCGGCGAATCGATGACGGCATTCGTCGCGCGCGCCGCGCGCGAGCACGATTACGCGTGGATCGTCGCGCCGGAATGCGACGGGCTGCTGCTGCGCTTTCACGATGCGGTCGGCGCCGCGCGCTGGCTCGGCTGCGCGAAGGAAGCGATCCGCGTCGCGTCGAGCAAGAGCGCGAGCGCGGCGTGTCTTGCCGCGCATGGCATTGCGACGACGCCGGCGCTCGAACCGGGCGACACGACGGCGCGGCACGCAGGCCGCTGGGTCGTCAAACCCGACGACGGCGCGGGCGGGCTGGACACGATGGTGTACGAGCGCTTCGCCGATGCCTGCGCCGAATACGACGCGCGCGCGGCCGCGGCGCGCAATCCGGTGCTGCAGGCGTGGGTGGACGGCGAGCCGTTGAGCCTGTCGCTGATCTGCCACGGCGACGCTACCGAGCTCGTCAGCATCAACCGTCAGCAGATCGGCTTGAGTGGCGGCGACGCGTCGGGCGACATCGCGCGGATCGTCCAGTTCGACGGTGTGCTGGTCGATCAGATCGATCGTCGCAGCGACATGGGTCGCACGCTCGACACGCTCGCGCAACGCGTCGCCCGAGCCATTCCGGGGTTGTGCGGCTTCGTCGGCATCGACGTGGTGTGGCATCCGCAACGCGGGCCAGTCGTGATCGAAGTGAATCCGCGTCTGACGGTCGCGTTTGCGGGGCTGTCGGCGGCGCGCGGGAGCGCGCTGACGCGCGCGCTGCTGGCCGCGCAGGGCGTGCGCATCGAGCGCCGCGGCGCGGCGCGCGCCAATTCGCCGATGCGCGAGGTGCGCCCTTGAACGCCGTCCGTTCGGAACCGGCGGCGCGGTTCGGCTGGGACGTCGGCGGCGCGCACGTGAAGGTGTCGCTCGTCGACGGCGGCGGCGCCGTGCTCGACGTCGTGCAATGGCCGTGTCCGCTATGGCAGGGACTCGACCATCTGCACCGCACGATCGACCTCGTTCTCGAGCGCTGGCCGCAGGCTCGCACGGACGCCGCGCAGCATGCGGTGACGATGACCGGCGAGATGGTCGACCTGTTCGCGGATCGCGCCGAAGGGGTGCGCGCGATCGTCGCCGCGCTCGCGCAGCGGCTCGGTTCATCGCTGCATTTCTACGCCGGCGCCGCCGGCTGGCTCGCCGCGGCCGACTGCGCTGCCGGCTGGCGTCAGGTCGCGTCGGCGAACTGGCTCGCGACCGCGAGCTGGGTCGCCGCATGCAGGGCTGACGCGCTGCTGATCGACATCGGCAGCACCACCACCGACATCATTCCGATCGTCGACGGCCGCGTCGTCGCGCGTGCCGCGACCGACGCGGGCCGGCTTGCGACCGGCGAACTCGTGTATCACGGCGTCGTGCGCACGCCGTTGTGCGGCGTCGCGCATCGGATCGAATTCGGCGGCGCCACGCTCAACGTGATGAACGAATGGTTCGCGACGACCGCCGACGTCTACCGGCTGACCGGCGAACTGGACCCGCTGCACGACGCGCAGCCAAGCGCCGACCAGGGCCCGAAAACGCAGGCGGCGAGCCGCGCGCGCCTCGCGCGGATGATCGGGCGCGACGCGCACGACGCGTCGGACGTCGAATGGCTGCACTTTGCGCGGCGCTGGCGCGCGCTGCAATTGCGCGAAATCGGCGCGAATCTGATGCGAGTGGTTGCCGCGCATCCGGCGCTCGCGGCCGCGCCGCTGGTGGGCGCTGGCTGCGGCCGCTTCCTCGTCGCCGCCCTGGCGTGCGACGAGGCGCGCGGCTATATCGACTTCGGCGCGCTGGCGGGCGTGCCGGACGCCTGCGCGGCATGGGCGGCGACCTGCGCGCCGAGCGTGGCGGTCGCGCTGCTCGCGGCGCGCGAACGACCGGAAGCGCGGCGGCAACGCACGCGTGGTATCGCCGCGCGCGCGGCATGAGTAGAACGAAGTTGCGAAACGAAGCGGCCCGGGCCGGGCACTCAACTGGACGCGAGGGCAACAGTTATGTGGGTGGTCAAGATCGGAGGCAGCCTGAGTCACGACCCGGCGCTGCGCCACTGGCTCAGCGAGCTATGCGAAGTCGGCGGCGGACGCGTGGTCATCGTGCCCGGCGGTGGCGATTTCGCGGACAAGGTGCGCCAGTACCAGGGCGAGTGGAACTTCGACGATCTGGCCGCGCACAACATGTGTCTGCTTGCGATGACGCAATACGCGCTGCTGATGCAGGGCGTCTCGCCCGAACTGGTGATCGCGTCGAGCGAGGCGAAGATTCGCCGCACGTTGCGCGACGGCCAAGTCGCCGTGTGGGTGCCGACCGCGCTGATGCGCGACACGCCGGATGCGATGAGCAACTGGGACACGACCTCGGACAGTCTCGCCGCCTGGCTATCGACGATGCTCAACGCGGAGCGGCTCATCGTCGTCAAATCCTGTCCGATCGCCGCCGACGATCCGCTCGAAACGCTGGTCGCGGCGGGGGTGGTCGACCGCAGGTTCGTCGACTATGTGACCGATGCGAACTATGTGGTCGAACTGCTCGACAAGAGCAACGTCGCGCTGATGCGCGACCGTTTGCTGAATATTCCGGTGGTGTGATCGGTGACCAGCTAAATAGACCCTAGAGCCGCGTCGCGTTCGTCGAGCCCGGCAACGGCGCGGCATTATCGACGCGTACCTCTGCGGCCGGCCGATGCAACGCGCTCGCCCATTGCGCGACGCGCTCGGGATCGAGCCGCGAGCGGCGCCCGTCGGCGCACAGCGCGGTGCGAAAGCCGGCCACGTCGGGCGCCAGCGCGCGGATCTGCGGCAGTTGCGCCCAGCCGAGCGCCCCCGCGATGCCCGCCATCGCGCCGCGCTGGCGCGCGAGCCGCAACCAGCGCGCGAGCGTGTCGACGTCGACGTGATCGAACAGCGTGCCGCCGTCCTTGCTCGCGGTATCGAACATCAGGCCGGCAAAGCCGAGCGCCGCGGTGTGGCTGACCAACTCGTCGTCCATGCCGCCGTCGCACAGCAGCACCGGCACCACAGAGGCCGGCAGACTCGCCAGCTGCTCGATACAGCGGCGCGCGGCCGGTCCGCGCGCGACGCCGACCTTCACGTAATCGACGCCGGCGTCGCTGACGTCGATGACGCGCGCGGCGATCTCGTCGAACGCATCGGCCGGCACGTCGCCGATCGCCGCGCTGATCGGCTTGACCGGGTAGCGCGCGCGCAGCTCTCGCGCGATGTTCGTGATGGCGCCGATCGACAGGCCGCCGAGCGCGCCGTCGTTCGGCTCCTTCAGGTCGATCAGCTCGGCGCCAGCGCGTGCCGCGTCGAATGCTTCGTCAGCCGAGCGGACGCTCGCGAGCAATGCGGTCATCGGGGTTCTCCGCGAGGGGAAGGGGTTCAGTGATGGACCGAAGTGGCGGCCTGATGCGCCGCGCCTTCGAGGCTCGCGCGATATCGCGCGATCGTGGCGACGAGCCAGCCCCATGCGGTGCGCTCGTGGTCGCCGGCGGTTTTGTCGATCGCAATCTGCAGATAGGCCATTTCGTGATCGACCTTGTCGGCCGGCAGCATGAAGAGCCGGCTCACCAGAATCGCGCCTTCCACGACAGCCGACTGCGCGCGATTGAAGCCCGCGAACGGCGCGTGGTTTTCGCGGTGCACGCATTTCATCACCAGCACCGGGCGCTCGGCGTCGTCGCGCAGTTCGTCGAGTTCGAGCTCGGCGTGGGCGAGCGATTCGGCCAGACGCACGCTCGCGACGCGGCTGGCGGGCACGGTCGGCCAATCGGTCGCGCAGTGCGTGACGCAGCCCGCGAAGATGCGCACGTCGGTGGTGAAGTTCAGCACCGCCGCGCGCGTCGCGATCACGTTGTCGAGCGTGACCGACGGGCGGAAAGGCGCAAGGATGATGCGCTCACCCTCGTAGCGCGCGCCCATCGGCGCGATATGAGGACGGCCATCGCACGCTGCCGTGGTGACGATCGTTTCGTGGATCATGGCTGGGAACGTGTGTCCCGACAGCGCCGGAAGGCCGGCCGTCAGCAGAGGTCGAACACAAACGGGAACCGCAAGGGGGCCGCAGCGTGCGGCCCGGTTGCGGGCTTAACGCGTAGCGACATACATCACGATTTCAAAACCGAGGCGTACGTCGGTGTAACTCGGAGTCGTCCATTGCATACGCGCTTTCTCCTTCGGTTGAAACAGCGGGTGGAACAGCGTTGCGCCGCCGGCCCGGCGTAACGCCCGGTGTCGACGGCAGCCGGCATCACGCAAGCTCCGTGCCCATGCGCGTACCGGCCAACCAGGCGGGCGTGCGTTCGACAGCCAATACAGCACCCGGCGAATTGCGCCACGCCGTGGCGTCCGCGCGGCATGCCAGACGCAAGCCACCGCGCGGTGTGGCGAAAACGAAGCAAAGTGTGCCATCGCGATTCGCTGATTTGCTTGCGCTGTCACGTCGTGCCCGCATCGCTCACCGACACATTCTGCTCCCATTCGCGTCGCACGGCTCGAAAAAGAACCTCACGATGTGGTAGCCGAAGTTGGAGTAATAACCGATCCGTTAAGTCTGCCAAATAAAATCGTGAATTCCCGTTGGGCGTGTCCGTGTCTACAGTGCAAACCAAGCGCTTCGTTCTTCCGTCAGTGCGCTTGCCACCTTCGAGGACACGTCATGAACGATTTCAGTCAACCGCCGATCCAGCCCGAATCTGATGCGCGCGATCCGCACACGCCGCGCGAGCGGTACGCGGCGGGCGTGATGAAATACCGCGAGATGGGTTACTGGCAGCCGGACTACGAACCGAAAGACACCGACGTGATCGCGCTGTTTCGCATCACGCCGCAACCCGGTGTCGAACCCGAGGAAGCGGCGGCCGCGGTGGCCGGCGAATCCTCGACGGCGACGTGGACGGTGGTGTGGACCGACCGGCTCACCGCCTGCGACATGTATCGCGCGAAGGCATATCGCGTCGAGCCGGTGCCGGTCTCTCGCGCCGACGAGCCGCAGTACTTCGCGTACATCGCCTATGAACTCGATCTATTCGAAGAGGGCTCGGTCGCGAACCTGACCGCGTCGATCATCGGCAACGTGTTCGGCTTCAAGCCGCTCAAAGCTCTGCGGCTCGAAGACATGCGCATCCCCGTCGCGTATCTGAAGACGTTTCAGGGGCCGCCGACCGGTATCGTCGTCGAGCGCGAACGGCTCGACAAGTACGGACGGCCGCTGCTCGGCGCCACGGTCAAGCCGAAGCTCGGTCTGTCGGGCAAGAACTATGGACGGGTGGTCTACGAAGGCCTGCGCGGCGGCCTCGATTTTCTGAAGGACGACGAGAACATCAACTCGCAGGCGTTCATGCATTGGCGCGACCGCTTCCTGTTCGCGATGGAGGCGGTGAACCGCGCGCAGGCGGAGACCGGCGAGCTCAAAGGGCACTACCTGAACGTGACGGCCGGCACGATGGAGGACATGTACGAGCGAGCCGAATTCGCGAAGGAACTCGGCTCGTGCATCGTGATGATCGACCTCGTGATCGGCTGGACCGCGATCCAGTCGATGTCGCGCTGGGCCCGCAGGAACGACATGATCCTGCACCTGCATCGCGCGGGGCATAGCACGTACACGCGGCAACGCAATCACGGCATCTCGTTTCGCGTGATCGCCAAATGGCTGCGCATGGCGGGCGTCGATCACGCGCATGCGGGCACCGCGGTCGGCAAGCTCGAAGGCGATCCGCTGTCGGTGCAGGGCTACTACAACGTGTGCCGCGACGCGCACAACGCGGTCGATCTGTCGCGCGGCATTTTCTTCGATCAGCCGTGGGCCGGCTTGCGCAAGGTGATGCCGGTCGCCTCGGGCGGGATTCACGCGGGGCAGATGCATCAGCTGCTCGAGCTGTTCGGCGACGACGCGATCCTGCAGTTCGGCGGCGGCACGATCGGCCATCCGGCCGGCATCCAGGCCGGCGCGACCGCGAACCGCGTCGCACTCGAAGCGATGGTGAAGGCGCGCAACGAGGGCCGCGACATTCTGCGCGAAGGGCCCGACGTGCTCGAAGCCGCCGCGCGCTGGTGCACGCCGCTCAAGCAGGCGCTCGATACGTGGCGCGACGTGAGCTTCAACTACGCATCGACCGATACGCCCGATTTCGCCGCCACGCCGACGGCGGCCTAGCAAAGCCGAGCTTTTCCCGCGAGCGCCTCACGAGCGCATCCGCCACGCGGTGCAACGGCACCGCGCGGGGCACCGTTGACGCCGTTCTGAACGCGACATCCATCCACGAGGTTCGTCATGCGTATTACTCAAGGAACGTTTTCTTTCCTGCCCGAGCTGACCGATGAGGAAATCGGCCTGCAGATCGACTACGCGCTGCGCCAGGGCTGGGCCTGTTCGGTCGAATTCACCGACGACCCGCATCCGCGCAACACCTACTGGGAAATGTGGGGTCTGCCGATGTTCGACCTGCACGACGCGGCCGGCGTGTTGCAGGAGGTCAGGGCGTGCCGCGAGGCGCGGCCGCAGCACTACATCAAGGTCAACGCGTTCGACTCGGTGCGTACTTTCGAGACGATGCGCCTGTCGTTCATCGTCAACCGGCCGGACGTGGAGCCGGGCTTCCGTCTGTTGCGGCAGGACGCGCAGGGACGCACGCAGCGCTACAGCATGACGGGCTATGCGGGCGACCGGCCCGCGGGCGAGCGTTATGGCGCGGCGGGCTGACGCCGCCGCCAGCTCGCACGACCCAACCCGCAGCGAGGAGGAACCATGACAGACGCCGCCACCGTGGACGCACTGCCCGCGTCTGCCGCGCACAGCGACGCAGCCGCGCCCCATATCGACCTCGCGGCGCTGTACCGCGACTCGGGCATCGGCGACGTGCTCGGCGAGCTCGATCGCGATCTGGTCGGGCTCGCGCCCGTGAAAACGCGCATTCGCGAAGTTGCCGCGCATCTGCTGGTCGAGCGCGCGCGGGCTTCGCTGGGTCTCGCGGGCGGCGCGCCGACCTTGCATATGTGCTTCTCCGGCAACCCCGGCACCGGCAAGACGACGGTTGCGCTGCGCATGGCGCAAGTGCTGCACCGGCTCGGCTATATTCGCCGCAATCATCTGGTGTCGGTCACGCGCGACGATCTGGTCGGCCAGTACATCGGCCACACCGCGCCGAAAACGCGCGACGTGCTCAAGCGCGCGATGGGCGGCGTGCTGTTCATCGACGAAGCGTATTACCTGTATCGCCCGGAGAACGAGCGCGACTACGGGCAGGAAGCGATCGAAATCCTGCTGCAGACGATGGAGAACCAGCGCAGCGATCTGGTCGTGATTCTGGCCGGCTACGCGTCGCGGATGGAAGTGTTCTTCGACAGCAATCCGGGTTTCCGGTCTCGCATCGCGCATCACATCACGTTTCCCGATTACGCCGACACGGAGCTGCTCGAAATCGCCGAGCGGATGCTCGGCGCCATGCATTACCGCTTCGATGCGGCGTCGCGCCGCGCGTTCGCCGACTATCTGACGCGCCGCATCCGCCAGCCGAATTTCGCCAACGCGCGCTCGGTGCGCAATGCGCTCGACCGCGCGCGGCTGCGCCAGGCGAACCGCCTGTTCGCGAGCGCATTGCAGGGCGGCGAGCCGGTCGACGCCGCCACGCTGACGCTGATCGACGCCGCCGACGTGCGCGCGAGCCGCGTGTTCGACGCGCCGCCGCAGCCGTCCTCGCCATCGCCTTGCACCGCGCGCGTCGTTCCGGCGCCGCCGGGCTGAATCACGACACTATCGACGGAGAACGCCATGCAGGACGGACGCACGACACTTTCGAAGTTCCTGATCGACACGCTCGATCGCCCGCCGTGTTCGGAAAGCACGCGGGACACCGCAGGACTCTCCGCGCTGCTGATCGACGTGGCGGCGGCCATCAAATCGGTCTCGGCGATGCTGACCAAGGGCGCGCTCGGCGGCAACTACGGTTCCGCGCAGACCATCAACACGCATGGCGAGGAGCAGAAGAAGCTCGACGTGTCGACCAACGACGTCTTCGTGCAGCAATGCGAGTGGGACGGCTTGCTGGCGGCGATGGTGTCCGAGGAAATGGAGCACGTCTACGCGATTCCGCCGGACTATCCGCGCGGCGAATATCTGCTCGCGTTCGATCCGCTCGATGGCTCGTCGAATATCGACATCAATGGCGTGGTCGGCTCGATCTTCTCGGTGCTGCGCGCGCGCGATCCCGCGCAACATGCGGCGAGCGAAGCCGCGTTCCTGCGGCCCGGCTGCGAACAGGTCGCTGCCGGCTACGCCGTGTATGGGCCGGCGACGATGCTGGTGCTGTCGGTCGGCAATGGCACGCATGGCTTCACGCTGGAGCGCGACATCGGCAACTTCGTGCTCACGCATTCGAACATCCGGATCCCGGAAGAAACGGCAGAGTTCGCGATCAACGCGTCGAACGAGCGCTTCTGGGAGCCGCCGGTGCGCCGCTACGTGCAGGAATGCAAGGACGGCCGCAGCGGCTGCCGCGCGCGCGACTTCAACATGCGCTGGATCGCGTCGATGGTCGCGGAAGTGCATCGCATCCTGATGCGCGGCGGCGTGTTCATGTACCCGCGCGATTCGAAAACGCCGGCGATGGAAGGGCGCCTGCGCCTGCTCTACGAAGCGAATCCGATGAGCTTTCTGGTCGAGCAGGCGGGCGGCCTCGCGATCACCGGCCGCGAGCGCATTCTCGATGTCGCGCCGCGCGCGCTGCATGGCCGCGTGCCGGTGATCCTCGGCTCGAAGAACGAGGTCGAGCGGATTGCGCGCTATCACGGCGAATATGACCGCGGCGAGGACAAGCCCTTCACGTCGCCGCTGTTCGGCACGCGCTCGCTGTTCCTGCCGGATTTCATGGCGTGATCAGCGACCGACCGCAAGCACAGCGCACAGAACACAGTCATCCGGAGACAAACGCATGTCAGTCAAACATCCGATCATCGCGGTGACCGGCTCGAGCGGAGCGGGCACCACCACCGTCATGAAGAGCTTCACGCATATCTTCCGACGCGAGCACATCAATGCGCAGATCGTCGAGGGCGATGCGTTCCATCGCTACGACCGCAACGGCATGCGCGCCGCGATGCAGGAGCGCGAACGCGACGGCGTGCCGAATTTCAGCCACTTCGGACCGGAAGCGAATCTGCTCGAAGAGCTCGAAACGCTGTTCACGCGCTACGGCGAAAACGGCGGCGGACAGTTTCGCCACTACGTGCACGACGCGGGCGAAGCGCAGCTCTACAAGCAGGACGGCGGCACCTTCACGCCGTGGGAGGACGTCGCGCCCAATACCGATCTGATGTTCTACGAGGGACTGCATGGCGCGGCGGTGACCGAGAACATCGACATCGCGCGGCATGCGGATCTGCTGATCGGCGTCGTGCCGATCATCAACCTCGAATGGATCCAGAAGCTGCATCGCGATCAGACGATGCGCGGCTACACGCACGAAGCGGTGGTCGACACGATTCTGCGGCGCATGCCCGACTACGTGAACTACATCTGCCCGCAGTTCTCGCGCACGCACGTGAACTTCCAGCGCGTGCCGACCGTGGACACGTCCAATCCGTTTACCGCGCGCGAGATCCCGCAGCCCGACGAGAGCTTCGTCGTGATCCGCTTCGCGCGGCCCAAGGGCATCGACTTCCAGTATCTGCTGACGATGCTGCACGACTCGTTCATGTCGCGCCCGAACGTGATCGTCGTGCCGGGCGGCAAGATGGGACTCGCGATGCAGCTGATCTTCACGCCGATGATCCTGCAACTGATCGACCGGCGCTCGCGCGCCTGACCGGTACCCCGATGCATGCCGAGCTTCATGCCGAGCTTCATTTCGCAAGGAGAGATTCGATGAGTGCAGTCGCGCAACCGCTTGACGCACCCGCCACGCGCCCGATGGCCGACGCGCTGCGCATGCTCGCGATCGACGCGGTGCAAGCCGCGCGGTCGGGACATCCGGGCATGCCGCTCGGCATGGCCGAGATCGCGGTCGCATTGTGGGACCGGCATCTGAAACACAACCCGCGCAATCCCGCGTGGCCCGACCGCGACCGTTTCATCCTGTCGAACGGCCATGGTTCGATGCTGCTGTATGGACTGCTGCATCTGAGCGGCTATGACCTGCCGATCGACGAATTGAAGCGCTTTCGCCAGTTGCACAGCAAAACGCCGGGGCATCCCGAAGTGGGCGTGACGCCTGGCGTCGAAACGACCACCGGGCCGCTCGGCCAGGGGCTCGCGAACGGCGTCGGCATGGCGCTCGCAGAGGCGTTGCTCGCGCGCGAGTTCAACCGGCCCGGGCATCGGATCGTCGATCACCGCACCTACGTGTTCGCCGGCGACGGCTGCCTGATGGAGGGCGTCTCGCACGAAGCGGCATCGCTCGCGGGCACGTTGAAGCTCGACAAGCTGACGGTGCTCTACGACGACAACGGCATCTCGATCGACGGCCACGTCGCGCAATGGTTCGCCGACGACACGCCCGCGCGCTTCGCCGCCTACGGCTGGCACGTGGTGCGCGAGGTGGACGGCCACGACGTCGACGCGGTCGATCGCGCGTTGCACGCCGCGCGCGCCACCGGCCGGCCGACGCTGATCTGCTGCCGCACGGTGATCGGCCAGGGCGCGCCGTCGAAGGCCGGCACCCACGACGTGCACGGCGCGCCGCTCGGCGCCGACGAGGTCGAACGCACGCGCCGCGCGCTCGGCTGGCCGCATCCGCCGTTCGAGATTCCCGACGAGATTCGCGCCAATTTCGACGCGAGCGAGCGCGGTGCCGCCGCCGAAGCCGAGTGGCGCGAGCGGTTCGACGCGTATCGCCGGCACTATCCGGCCGAGGCCGCCGAATTCGAGCGACGTATGGAAGGCAGCTTGCCAGCGCATTGGCACGACACGTCTCGCACGCTGCTGCGCGATGCCGATTGCGCGGCCGAATCGATCGCGACGCGCAAGGCCTCGCAGCAGGCGATCGGCGCGCTCGCGCGCAGCCTGCCGGAGCTGCTCGGCGGCTCGGCCGACCTGACCGGTTCGAACCTGACGGATTGGCCACAGGCAGTCGACGTCCGCAGCGATGAAAACGGTCTACGCGGCGGCAACTACGTGCACTACGGCGTGCGCGAGTTCGGCATGAGCGCGGTGATGAACGGCATCGCGCTGCATCGCGGCTACCTGCCGTTCGGCGGCACCTTCCTGACGTTCTCCGACTATGCGCGCAACGCGTTGCGAATGGCTGCGCTGATGAAAATCCGTTCGATCTTCGTCTACACACACGACTCGATCGGGCTCGGCGAAGACGGACCCACGCATCAGGCGGTCGAGCATGCGGCGAGTCTCAGGCTGATTCCGGGGCTCGACGTCTGGCGTCCGTGCGACACCGTCGAGACCGCGCAGGCCTGGGTCAGCGCGGTGGAACGGGACGGACCGACATGTCTGTTGCTGAGCCGGCAGAACCTGCGCTTCGTGACGCGCTCCGCCGGGCAGGTCGCCGCGATCGCGCGTGGCGGGTACGTGTTGCGCGATTGGCCCGATGAGCAAGGGCACGCGCCACCGGCGCGCATCGTTCTGATCGCCACCGGCTCGGAAGTTTCCCTAGCACTCGATGCGATCGCGCCGCTCGCAGCCGCCGGCATCGCCGCGCGCGTCGTGTCGATGCCATCCACCACGGCGTTCGACCGGCAACCGCGCGCTTGGCGCGACGCCGTGCTGCCACCGGGCGTGCCGCGGGTGGCGATCGAGGCTGGCGTGCGCGCGTTCTGGCGGCAATACGTCGGGATCGACGGCGGCGTGGTCGGCATCGATAGGTTCGGCGAGTCGGCCCCGGCGGCCGCGTTGTTCGAGCATTTCCGGCTGAACGCGCAGGCGGTGGTCGACGAAGCGCGGCGCGTTGCGGACCGTGCGCACTGAGCTCGCCGCCCGAGCAGATTTCATTTGATATCGAGGAGCACGCAATGGCCTTCATCACCCTGAGGCAACTGCTGGATCACGCGGCCGAACACGACTACGGCGTGCCCGCGTTCAACGTCAACAACATGGAGCAGATCCAGGCAATCATGCGCGCGGCCGAGGCCACCGACAGCCCGGTGATCCTGCAGGCGTCGGCCGGTGCGCGCAAATACGCCGGCGAGCCTTATCTGCGTCATCTGGTGCTCGCCGCGCTCGAAGCTCACCCGGACATTCCGCTCGTGCTGCATCAGGATCACGGCGCGAGCCCCGCGGTGTGTCAGCAGGCGATCCGCTCGGGCTTCACGTCGGTGATGATGGACGGCTCGCTGCTGCCCGACCAGAAAACGCCCGCCGCGTACGACTACAACGTCGACGTGAGCCGGCGCGTGGTCGATGCCGCGCACGCGGTCGGCGTGTCGGTGGAGGGCGAACTGGGCTGTCTGGGCTCGCTCGAAACCGGCACCGCGGGGGAAGAGGACGGCGTCGGCGCGCAAGGCAGGCTGACGCGCGAGCATCTGCTGACCGATCCCGACGAAGCGCGGCGCTTCGTCGACGCGACCGGCGTCGATGCGCTCGCGATCGCGATCGGCACGTCGCACGGCGCGTACAAGTTCAGCCGCGAGCCGACAGGCGACATCCTGGCGATCGACCGGATCGCCTCGATCCATGCGCGGATACCAAACACGCATCTGGTGATGCACGGTTCGTCGTCGGTGCCGCAGGAATGGCTCGCGGTGATCCGGGAGTACGGCGGCGAGATTCCGACCACCTACGGCGTGCCCGTCGACGAAATCCGCCGCGGCATCGCGCACGGCGTGCGCAAGGTCAACATCGACACCGACATCCGTCTCGCGATGAGCGGCGCGATGCGCAAGTCGCTTGCCCATGCCCGCTCGGAGTTCGATCCACGCGCGGCATTGAAAGCCGCCACCGCGGCGGCGAGCGCGATCTGCGTCGAGCGCTTCGAGGCGTTCGGTTGCGCGGGGCAGGCGGCGCGCATCAAGCCGCTGCCGCTCGACACGATGGCGAGCCGCTACCACTAACGCACTGGCACGGAGAACGCGATGCGCGAATTTCTGATTGCTCCGTCGCTGCTGTCGGCGGATTTTGCCCGGCTCGCCGACGAGATTCGCGACGTGACGGTGGCCGGCGCGGACTGGATTCATCTGGACGTGATGGATAACCACTACGTGCCGAACCTGACGGTCGGGCCGCTGGTGTGTTCGGCGATCCGGCCGTACACGACGCTGCCGTTCGACGTGCATCTGATGACCACGCCGGTCGATCCGCTGGTGTCGGCGTTTGCCGAGGCCGGCGCGAACCTGATCACCTTTCATCCCGAGGCGACGCTGCACGTGCATCGGAGCATCGAACTGATCCGCTCGCACGGTGCGCGCGCGGGACTCGCGCTGAATCCGGCGACGCCGCTCTCGGTGCTCGATCATGTGCTGGAGATGCTCGACGTCGTGCTGGTGATGTCGGTGAATCCGGGCTTCGGCGGCCAGGCGTTCATTGCTGAAACGCTGGAAAAGCTGCGGCGCCTGCGCGAGCGCGTCGACATGACGATGCAGCGCACCGGGCGGCCCCTGCTGATCGAAGTGGACGGCGGCGTGAAGGTGTCGAACATCGCGCGTGTCGCCGAGGCGGGCGCGGATGTGTTCGTCGCTGGATCGGCCGTCTTCGGCGCGGACGATCGCGCGCAGGCGATTCGCGGCATGCGCGGCGAACTGGCTACCGTCGGCGAACCCGCGCGGGTGGCCGCCATGCACTGACGGCGCTGCGTTTTCAGCGCTTCTTCATCGTCTCGCCCGGCGCGCACCATGCGCTCAAATCTTCTTCGGGCCGGTCGACCGCGCAGCCCCAGTCGAGCGGCTGGTCCTGATCGAAGCGTTTGCCGAGCCGCCATGCGATCTCGGCGCGCGCAAGCTGCACGCCCATATAGAACGCGTGGCCGCCGTCGGTCTCGAGATTCAGTTGCGGGTAGAGCGCGAACGGATCGTCGCCGCGCCGGTGGCCGTCGCGGTTGTACACATGAATGCCGTCGGCGCTGATCTGTACACGAAAATTCGGATCGCGCACGCCGCGCGCGAATTCGTCGATTTCTTCGGCGCTGTACGGAAACGGGCGCTTCGCGTGGACGGTCGCGAGTTCGGTGCTGATGCCCTTCGGCAGCACCCGCGCGTCGCGCGCGGCATGCATCACGCGGCGCGCGACATCGGCTTCGCGCAGCGCGCGCCGCGCGTGCAGACTCACCGACGTCGCGAGCACCGCGCCAACGTGCAATTCGGCCGCCATGCCGAGCAGCACCGCGTTGATGCCGCTCGTGTCGGCCTCCGTTAGCTCGGTCACATTGCCGATGCCCATCATCATCGCGATGTCGGGATAGCGCTCGCGCAAGCGGACATAGCGCGCAATCGACGCGGCCAGCCCGAACGGAATCGGATCGAGAATCGGATCGGCGAGAAACGCGCGGCCGCGCGCGCGGAGCGCGTCGATCGCGGCGTCGAGCGAGGCTGGGTCAGCGGGTTCGCGCGCGACGAGGATCGGCGTCGACGGCACTTCGTCGGCGATCCATAGCGTGTCGAGGTTCAGGCTCATCAGATAGTCGGCGCCCGCACGGCCGCCGCGTAGCAGTTCGTCGTTGCGCATCGAATCGACGCTCACCCGATAGCCTTCGGCCTTCAGCCGCCGCACCGCGTCTTCGAGATGGGGAAACGCCGTGTCAGGCAGACAGCCGATGTCGATCACGTCCGCGCCCTGGGCCGCATACTCGCGCGCCCGGGCGGCGATGCCGTCGAGGTCGAGCCGCGGCGCGTCGACGATCTCCGCGAAAATCTCGGTGTCGTAGCGACTCAGATCGAACGGCTTCGCCTTGCGCCCGAAAAACTGCGGCAAGTCCTTGACCTCCTCGGGACCGCGCTCGAACGGCACGCCGTAGTGCGCGCTCAGCGCGTCGAGGTCGCCGCGGCAGCGGCCCGGCACGATCACGCGCTGCGCGGCCAGCGGCACGCTGACGCGGCGCTGGATCATCTCGACGGTCATCAACGCCGCGACCTGCAGGCCGATCTCGCGCACCTCCCAACTGAACGGCGTCGGCGCCATGCCGTCGAGCACGCGCCGCAGGCTCGGTTCGGCAAGCCGGCCGGTCAGGAAGAGGAGGTGGTCCATGCGAGGTCGAGAGTCGCGAGGCGTTGGGCGAGCGCCGCTTCGAGTTCGTCGAGCGAGCGCACGAGCGTCGTGTATTCGAAGCGCGCCAGACGCTCGACATTGTCGAGCTCGATCGCGCGTGGCCGCAGTTCGACCCATTCGTCCGGGCTATGCGTGATCACGCTCGGTTCGGTGTCGCATGCAAAGACGATGCCGGCGATGCATTGCTTGCCGGCCTGCGCGTACATATTGGTCGGCAGCGTATCGGAGATGCCGTAAGCGCATTTGGCGACCGTGTTGCTGGTGGCGGGCGCGATCACGACGGTGTGATAGACGCCGTGATACAGCATGCCGACCGGCACGCCGCTCGCGCTGTTGTCGCGCAGCACGCGGAAGTGTTCGCGCAGCTTGTCGAGCGGCCAGCCGTAGAGCGGCAGCACTTCCTCGGCCGCCGCGGAGAGAAACAGATCGACGCGCGGCAAGCGCCGCGCGAGTGCGATCGATTCATCGAGCATGTGTCCGGAGCCGGTCACGCACCACGCGAAGCGCGCGTCCGGCTTGAAGTCGGCGAGATCGCGGGCACCCTTGCGAGCTGATTCGCTGCGTGACGTGGGGGACGACTCGGTCATGCGTCGAGATCGAGCGGCGAGCCTTCGTGCGACAGCCGGATATGCAGCCGGCGCATCTTGCGGTACAGCGTATTGCGGCTGATGCCGAGCGCCTTCGCGACGTTGCTGACGTTCCAGCGATGCTCGTCGAGTAGCGACAGCACCGTTTCGCGCTCGTTCAACTGGATTGCGTTCAGCGACGAGATGTCGGCTTCGTCGGCGAGGTGCCCGTCCATGTCCGCGTTCGCAAGGCGCAACGCGGTGGGCAGGTCGAGCGCCGACGCGCGTTGCGTGAGCTCGGGCGGCAGATGTTCGCAACGGATCGGCTCACCGTCGGACAGCGCGATCGCCATCTGCAGCACGTGACGCAGCTGACGGATGTTGCCGGGCCACGCGTAGGTCAGCAGCGCGTGTTCGGCTTCCGGCGTCAGATCGGGCGGATCGTCGGTTTCGTTGGCGAGCAGATGATGGATCAGCGGCAGTTTGTCGACGCGCTCGCGCAGCGCCGGCAGATTCAGCTCGACGCCCTTGAGCCGGTAGTACAGATCCTCGCGGAACTGGCCGGTCTGCACGAGTTCGAGCAGATTGCGGTGGCTCGCGCTGATCAGTTGGAAATTGACCTTGACGGTGGTCTCGGCGCCGAGCGGCGTGACCTCGTGTTCCTCGATCACGCGCAGCAGGCGCGCCTGCAACACCAGCGGCATGTCGCCGATCTCGTCGAGAAACAGCGTGCCGCCGTTGGCTTGCACGATCTTGCCGCGCCGGCCTTCGCGCTGCGCGCCGGTAAACGCGCCCGCGCGATAGCCGAACAGCTCGCTCTCGATCAGATTCTCCGGCAGCGACGCGCAGTTGACCGGCACGAAATGACCGTCGGCATGCGGGCTGATGCTATGCAGCGCCTGCGCGAAAACTTCCTTGCCGGTGCCGGTCTGGCCGCGCAGCACGATCGGAATCTTGCGCTGGATCACGCGCGCGGCCAACTGGATCTGCGAGGCCATGCGCGGGTCGCCGAATTCGAGGTGGGCGATTTCGTCGAGCTTCGGCGCTGGCGCGTGCTTGTCGTGCTTGTCCGGTGCGCTGCCGCGCACGGCGGAGTCGGTGACGAGCACGCGCGTCACGCGCCCGGTGGCGTTTTGCGGCGTCTGCGCGACGAGGAAAAAGCGGTTCGTCGCGTTCGCGCTGTAGACGGTGACCGGATGGAACGAGCCGCGAATGCTGCGCGCGATCATGTCTTCGAGCGACGCGTTGAACGCTTCCTCGATGCGCCGGCCGCGCAGTTCGCTGAGCGAGCGGAAGCCGAGCTGGAACAGCGCGCTGCGATTCGCGGCGAGCACGGTGCTGTCGTCGCCGACCGCGAGCTTGCCGCCGTGCAGCGTGCCGACGAATTCCGGGCGGCTGTGGAAATGGATCATGTTGGCGTGCCGGTAGCGCGCATCGAGCAGACGGTTTTCGATCATCTGCCGCGACATGCCGACCAGCACCAGCGAGTGCTGCTGCAGCAGCTTCGAGCGGCTCGTGACGTCGAGCACGCCAGCGATTTCGCCGCCGTCGTCGAAGATCGGCGCGGCCGAGCAAGTTAGCGACGTATAGCGCGGATAGAAATGCTCGTTCTGACAGACGGCGATGCAGTCGCGCTCCGCGAGACAGGTGCCCATGCCGTTGGTGCCGGCTTCGCGTTCACTCCACAGCGCGCCGACGCGAAAGCCGTCGCCGGCGACCGCCTCGGCGAACGGCACGGACGACACCTGATGCACGATCACGCCGCCCGAATCGACCAGCACGACCGCCAGTTCGGGGTCGGCCAGTTGCTGATAGAGCGTCGTCATTTCGAGCTTCGAACACGCGATCAGATCGCCGAGCGCCTCGCGGCGGGCGCTGAGTTCGTACTCGGTGAGCACCGGCGGCGGTACGAAACGCGCGGGGTCCAGCCGGAATTCGTTGATGCAGCGCGTCCACGATTGGGCGACGGATTCGCTTGTCGGCCGCGTGGTCAACTGGTGGTTGACGACGTTTAGAACTTCCCGGACGTGCGTATTGCTGTCAGCAAGCAACGACATGGGATCTGTCTCCGTTGCGTCATTTCGGCAAGCGTGACTGCTTCGCACGCCGCGAATGCCGCTTTATCAAGCCTGTCTGTCCTCGGTGCGGCGAAATCTCGGTTCGCTTGCGCGCTCGCGGCCGGCCCTGCTACCAGGCGAGTGTTTAAAACTGTACGCCCGATGCAAGATCGGTTCAACAGAAAGTCACACTGGGTTTACCTCACTGTGCCCGGAATTTGCTTTTCTCGATGCGTGGCCGCCTTAGCGACCGCGTTAACTGGTCTGCACGTTGCATGCCTGTCGCAGCTTCGGGACAGAGTGTGTCGCGCGCCGTTCAGTTCTACTGTTCTACTGTTCCGCTCTTCATCACAAGCTGTTCAATCTAGGGCCGCGCCGCGGCGGAGACCATCATGGATCGTATCGATACTGTTCGCCTTGCCGCATTTTCCAGCTTCGGCGCGAATCCCGGCCCGCATGCCGGCGGGTTGCCCGATCGGCTCGACATCGTATTCATCGAGAATTTCATCGGCCAGACGGTCATCGGTATCGATAGCGGCGAGCTGCATGTTGCGCAGCCGGTGCGCGTGAACCTGGCCATCGGCGTGCCCGCGATCCGCGCATGCACGACGGACCGGATCGAAGATACGGTCAACTACGCGGCCGTGCGCGAGGCGCTGCTCGCGTTATTCGCGTCGCACCGCGTTCGGCTGCTGGAGGCGCTCGCCGAGACGATCGCGCAACTGCTGATCGCCGACTTCGGCGCGCACTGGGTGCGTGTGTCGCTCGCGAAACCGGCCAAGTTTGCCGACCTGGCGGCTGTCGGCGTGCAGATCGAGCGGCGGCGCGGCGATGGCTCGGCGGCGGGCGTGGGGCTCGCGCGTTACGCGTCGCTGGGCGAGGGGCTGGTGCCGAATTGAGGGGGGCGCCTAGCTGGGGGCGCCAGGCGCCCGGTGCGTTTCAGCCAGCGTTCATTTCGCCACGGTCGACGTTCTCTGCGGACTGAGTCCGCACGCCTGATACGCGCTGGTTTGCAGCGCGCGGAAGCGCTTCGTTTGCGACTTCGCGTGATCGACGCGGAATTCCGCGCCGCCTTCGCCGCCGAGCGTCGCGTACTTCGAAAAGGTCGACTGATCGACGAATTCGTCGTACGGCAACGACGCGGCCATCTTGTCGATCACACACGAGCACTTGTAGACGTTCGCGAAATCGTGGCCGTTGTCGTCCATGCAACTGAGCACGTATTCGACGCGGCCCTCGGTCGGATAGTTGTAGGCGTCCGCCCACGCGAGCGGCGCGCTGAGCACCAGCGTGGTAAGGGCGAGAAGCGCGCGACATCTGTTGGTCATTGAATGCCTCTGCGAGAGCATTGAAGCAGCTTCGCGAACCGCTGCGCGACGTGCGTGCCTGGCGGCCGCGAGGCCCCGGGATGCGCGAGGAGGCGGGGCCGGCAATGACGCCGCGAATAGCCTCGCGCACGACACTGCCAACGGCGCCGCGTCTCCTGCGCCAGGCATGCGCCGTCAGTTCGGCGCGAACGGATGCGCGACGCTGCCCTTCTTCGCCACCACGTCAGCGGCGCTCGGGTCGCCGCTGACCGCGCGCTTGATCGCCTCGCGCGTCGCCTGATAATTGAACTCCTGGATCTTCTTGTCGTCCTCCGCCTGCCAGTGAATGAACACGCCGACGCAGAGGAACAGATCGTCGGCCTCTTCCTGGGGGATCGTGCCGTCCTCGACGCTGTCGGCCACCGCGAGCGCGACCGCGTGCTGCGCCGGGCCGAACATCTGGACGGCCTGCTTGGCGCCTTTGATCGTCACCTTGTTGAACAGGATCGTATTGGGCTTCGTGATGAGATTGGGCGCGACGACGGCGAGCAGCGACGTGAAGCCGTCCTTGTTGTTGGTGAGCGCGTGGCAGAACGCGGTTTCCGCAGCCGAACCTCGCGGTCCGATCAGCAAGTCGATGTGCGCGACCTCGTTGCCATCGCCGACGAGCGACTCACCGATCATGACGCGGTTGATCTTGGCCATTCTGTTCCTCCAATGCGTAGGTATGGACCTGCTGACGAGGCGCCGCCCTCGATCATCCGGAAAGGCATCGCGAGAACGGTGCGGGAATGCACGGCGGTACTAACTAACAGGTTCCGTGCCAGTTGGGCTGCGGGGATGCCGGCGCGCATGTTCAGGTCGTGCCCGGCCGTGCGACTCAGGGTTCGCCGCGCCCTTCGACACAGCGCGCGACGAACAGCGTGGCCACCGCGAGGTCAGCGCTGGTGCCGGGATTGATCGCCTGCGCCTTCAGTTTGGCGTCCCAGGCATCGAGCTGCGGATCGCTTGCCGAGGGGCGTATGGCCGGCGGTGTTTGGCGCCAGCGCGCGTGCTGCTCGCGTGCCATCAGCGTGACACTCTGCGCCAGCGCGAGCCCGTGCTTGCGCACAATGTGAGAGTCGGGCCAGCCGCTGAGGAACGCGAGAAACACGTTGAGCATCGCGCGTTCGGCTGGATTTCCGGGCGCGGTTGGGTGCGCCTGCGGCGCCGCGTCGTCGTACGCGGCGAGGCCGGTGTCGAACAGGTCCGCGAAACCGTTCGCGTATTGCCGCGCGATGCTGTCGCGCTCGCTGGCGAGCCGCATCGCTTCGCGCAGCCCCACCGTCGGCGGCGCGTGGACCGATTGCTCGGGCGCGTCGCCGAGACCGCCGGGATTGGCGAGCGCGATCGCGCGGTAGGCAAGCCGTGCGTCTTCGATGTCGAGGCGGCTCAGCACGTCGCCCGCGGCCGCGCGCCACGTTTGCGCCGACACCGGCCGGTCGCCGGTTGCGTCGAGGGCCGCGGCGAGCGGCGCGACGAGCAGCACGATGCCGAGATTCGTATTGCAGCCGACGGCCGCGCGGGTGCGCGTGACCGCGTCGAGAATGCGCTGTCCGACCCTGGCGCCGCGCGCGAACAGCGCGTCGAGCGACGCGTCCGCGCTAGCCAGGAACTGCGCCGCGTCCATGCCGTGCCCCGGACTTTGCGTGCTGACGTTGCCGGGTTTCGGCGTGGTGACGTCGAGCGCACAGGCTGCGAGGAAGGCCGCGCGCGCGTGCTCGAAGGGGATCGCGCGAGTGTCGGGCATCACGCGCGAGCGCGGCGCTGCGCAGACTGCTCGGGCGATCCGGCGCTAGCGGCTTGCCGGGCCTGCTCGTTCGCGCGCCGCTGCGCCGCGAGCTTGCGATCGAACAGATCGTCGACGAGCGCCGCCGCGACATCGAGCGGCACGACCGACTGCAACCCGCGCCACGCGGCCACGCCGTTGACTTCGAGCACGAGCGGCAGCGCGGCGTCGTCGGGGTTGGGGATCAGGTCCACGCCCGCGTAGTCCAGCCCGAGCGCGGCGGTTGCGCGCACGGCGGTCTGCGCGAGCGGGACCGTCAGTTCGGCGCTCTCGCAGCGCGCGCCTTGCGCGACGTTGTGAATCCAGCCCTTGCCGCCGCTGCGCCGCATCGCCGCAACCGCCTTGCCGCCGATCACCAGCACGCGCCAGTCGAAACCGGGCCGGCCGCTCGCGACGAAGCGCTGCAGATAGGCAACCTGCCGATAGCGCGCGAGCGACGGCAACGGCGCAAGCAGCCCGCCGCGCGCGCCCAGCCGTTTGAGCCCGTGGCCTTGCGAGCCGAACAGCGGTTTGAGCACGACCTGGCGGCCGGCGGCCGCTTCGCGCATCAGTACGCGTTGCGCGAACGCGGCGGATTCGACGGCCCAGGTGGCCGGTGTCGGTACGCCGGCGCGATGCAGCAGGAAACTCGTCATCGACTTGTCGACGCTGCGTTCGATCGCGCGCGCGTCGTTGTAGACCGGTACGCCCGATTCGCGCAGCGCATGCAGGATGCCGAGCCGCAGCGTCACCTGTTCGAAGGTGCCCCCGGCGATGCCGCGCACGAACACGGCGTCCGGCAGCGTGCGGCCGAAGCCCGGCACCACGAGGCCGTGCGGCAGCCATGTGGTGTCGATGCGGCAATCCGCGAGATCGACACAACGCGCTTCGGCGCCACGCGCGCGGAACGCTTTTTTCAGCCGGCCGGTGTGCCAGCCGGTTTCGTCGGTCATGACCGCGATGCGCAGGCCTGGCGAGATCATCGGCGCGCGACGGACTCGCCGCCCCACTGTTTGTGCAGCAGGCCGGCATCGAGGCGGCCGCCATGATAGGTCGCGCCGCTTTCGAGGCTGCTAACCCACACCTCGGCCGGCGCGAACAGCGCGGGATCGATCTGGTAGAAGTCGAAGTTGACGGCCGTGAAGACGTCCGCGAACGGCCGGCCGCAGTCGCGCGAATTGGCGGAGGGCAGGCTGTCGGCGAGACGCTGCGCGATCTCGTCGTGCATGACGGTCAGATGCACGCGGCCGCCGTACAGAATCGCGTCGTTGGTGCGGCCCATCGCCTGAATGCCGTCGGGCGCGGGCGGCGGCAGCGGTGCCGAGCCCGTGCCCGCGACGATCTCGTCGAGCGGCACGCCGAGCACGTGCACTTTGTGCAGCGCAACTTCGACGACCCGGGCGATCACCTGTACCGTTCCCGCGACAGAGTGTGTCGGCGTGACGATCAGCGTCAGGTGGTCGGGCGCGAGGCCGCAGTCGTGCAGCACCTTGTCGATCACGACGGACGGCGGCAGGCGGTCCACTTCGAGCACCAGCGCGCCGCGTTCGTGGCGGTCGCGATAGCCGAGCTCGTCGAATAGCGGCTCCTTGACCGCGAGCGCGCGCGCGGGCCCCGAGCCGAGCGAAAAGAACTTCTTGCCGCCAGTCTGCTCCCTGGTTGCCGACAGGCTCCAGCCCGCGTACTGGCTGCCGAGACAGGCCAGCACCGGCGCTGACGTGCTGACCTCGAGCATCGTCGGCCACAGCGGCGCGGCGTCGACGTTCGCGCGCACCGCGACGCGGCCGAGACCACCCATGCAGATACGCGCGATCAGCACGCCGGCGTCGAGGCTGCCGCGTGCGTCGACGCCGGCATCCGCGATCACGGTGCCGTCGGCCGTCCGGGTCAGCGCGACGCCGAGGTGCGCCGCTTGATCGACGAGCCGCGCGACGAGGCGCTCGCTCAACGCGTTCACGCTCGGCAATGCGGCGGGCGGTGAGCCGTCAGTAATGGGCGTGGAGGCAGGCATGGTCGGGTTCATCGCAGGTTTCGATTCGTTGGACGACGTGTTCGTGCTGCGCGTCGAGCGCGGTGCGTACCGCGTCCACCGATGCCGCTCGCGCATGCAGCGTGCAGACCGGCTGCCCTACGTCGACGCGGGTGCCCGGCATCGGCACGTCGCGGCATTGCGGATCGCGCAGGCAGGTGTCGGAGAACGCCGCCGACACGCTGAACGGCCGATGCGCGAACAGCACCCGCTGGCCGGCGCGCCAGCGCGGCTCGCGAGCGAGCGCGAGGCTCGCGGCCGACGGCGCGCGAGCGTGGCGGCATGCGTCGAGGTGGCAGGCGAGCAGGCCGGCTGGCCATGCATCGGGCGACGCGGTTTCGTAGAGCGCCATCGTCGATGAAGGGCGCGCGTTGATTTCGAGCACGTCGAACGAGGCGCCGTCGGACAGGAAGTCGCAACTGTTGATGCCGACCAGACCGGTGCGTGCGCATAGCGCGTCGAGTGCTTGCTGCGCGTGCGCGATCAGCGCTGGCGGCAGCTCGATCGGCCCGATCGCGCCCGCGTGCACGAAGCGCAGATCGCCGATCGCGCAGGTGAGTTGCTCGGCGAAACCGATCAGATGCGCGCGGCCGTGCGCGCCGATGAAAAGCGCCGACAACGAGCGGCCTTGGCCGATGCGCTGAAAGTAGCTGTGCGTCGAATTTCTCGCGGCGTCTGGTCCCAATGCCGGTTTGATATGCGTGCCGCCGCAGCCGTCCGCGCGCTTGGACAGCCAGCCCTCGGCCGTCACCGGTGGCTCGAACGATACAGCCGGATGCGCAATGCGCAACGCGTCGAGCAGCGCGAAGAAACGCCGCGGCTCGCGCACGGCCGCGATCGCCTCGGCATCGTTGCCGAGAAAGCGCGGCAAGCCGGATTCGCGGCACAACTGCGGCATCCAGGGTTCGAGCCCGCTGCCGCTAATCCAGCCAAGCAAACCGGGCAGACGCGCGACGCGCGCAAGCGCATCGACTAGCCGCGCCCGATCGAGCGCGAGCGCGCCACCGCCGGCGCCAATGTCGAACCAAAGCTCGGCGGCCTCGCGCGTGTCGCGGTCGCCGAAGATATCGAGCGCGGCGACGTGCAGGCCGGCGCGCGCCGCGGACTGCGCGAGCCAACGCGCGGACAAGCCGGCGAGCGCGACGAACGGCGCATGCGTGAGCGGTCGGTGCGACTTCATCATGGCCGCTCTCAGCCGACACCGGCCGCTACCGCGCGGGCCTCGTCGTACGCTTGCGGGAAGCCGAGGTAGACCGGCTTGCCGCCCGTGCGCATGCGCATGAACAGCCGATGCTCGACCTGATACTTGACGTTGCCGATCGCCAGCGCGCCGATGCCGATCGCACCCGCGTTCGGCACGCCGTCGATCGGCTTGCCGTCGTTCATCACGTTCACCCCGGCGATGCCCTCGGGCGGCACCGCGTTGACGTCGGCGGCGACGAGCAGGCGTTTCGCATGCGCGAGGTCGTCGCTGCCGACCACCTGCACGCCCGCGACCGCGGTGGCGAGCACGATTTCCGCGTCGGCGAGCGCGCCGCGCAGTTCGTCCGGCGTCGTGGTGCCGATGCCGTTGGTAAAGATGCCGAAACGCTTGTTGAGTTCGGCCGACGCACCTAGCGCGCGATTGCGGTCGTGGTGACTCGCGATCGTCACGTCGGCGCCGCGCGACGCGGCGATCGCCGCCGCGATGCGCCCAACCGCCCCGGTTCCGCCGAGAATCAGCACGCGCTTGCCGCCCAGCTCGACGCCGTGCTGCTTGCCCAGGTGCCGCTCGACCAGCGCGACGAGCGCGGCTGCCGTCGTGTATGAGCCACTCGGATCGGCGAACACCGAGACCTCGAACGGCGGGACCATCGCCTTGCGTGCCGTGTCGAGCATATCGGCGGCCTGCATCACGTCGCGTCCGCCGATGAAGATGCCGGTGCGCGACACCCCTTTCGGGCCGCGCGAGAAGATCGCGTCCTGCGTCAGATTCGCAACCATGCCCGCTTCGACGTTGCAATACGGCACGATGACCTGATAGCCGGCGTCGGCGGCCATGTTGACGTCGAACGGACTCATCTGCGGCGTGGCCGTGAACATGTGCAGGACATAGGGCCTTTCAATGGTTTCTGACATGGCAGGGGCTCGTTTCAGTGGCAATCTCGGGGACGGCGCAAGGCAACGCCATGTCGCGCGTGGCCGCGCATCATGCGGCGTCGATGCGCGGCGCGCGTGACTGGGCGCCGCTGATCGCCGCGCCGCTATTGCGGCCCGCGACGACGCTGCATTCGATATGCGGCATCGCGCTCGCCACCGCGCGCGCGGTCGCGAGCGCGCGCTCGGCTTCACGCGCGCTCGCGAGCACCGCGAAGCCCGTCGGGCCCCACGAGGTCTGGCCGATGCCGGCGGTGCGTTCGGCGGCGACCGCGCGCAGCACGCGCTCGACGTCGGGACTGGCGAACACGCCGCCTTGCGCGCTCGCGAAGTATTCGCCGATGGTCTGCTGCAGCTCGGTGAGGCCATGCGCGAACGGCGCGAAGTTGTGCTCGGCGGCGCCGGGCAGGATCTGCATCAGCACCAGATGGCACAGATGGGCGGCGAGCCGCTGCGGGAACGGCGCGAGCGACGCGAGCGCGCTGCGTTCCTCGGCACCGTGCAAGCCCTCGCGGCTGTTGTCGCTGACGAGCAGCAGCCGCCACGGTTGCGGAAACGGCTGACGCGACAGCAGCGGCGGTACGCTCTGACGAAGATCGCCGGGCGGGCCGCCATCGAGCAGCAGGCCGCCGCACTCGAAACCGAGAATGCCGATGCCGGAGCGCGCGCCGCGCCCGAGCAGGCTGGCGAGTTCGGCGCTGCTCGCCGGCTGGCCGACGAGGCGCGTGAACGCGGTGCCGACGGCCAGCGCCAGTTGCGTGCCGGAGCCGAGGCCGGTGTGCGCGCGCGGCGCCTCCAGAACCTCGATCGCGAGCGTCGCCGGTCCATAGGCAGCCTGCAGCCGCGCGAGGCTCACCGCGACGCGCTCGCGCTCGGCCGCGCTCACCGCACCGCCGATCTGCTCGCGTTCGGCGAGCCGCGCTTCGATCCGTGTGCCGTGCGTATCGATGACGAGCCCCAGGCTGCCGAACGCACGTCCGAGCGACGCGTTCGGATCGAGGAAGCCCAGATGCAGCCGCGCGGGCGCATCGATCGTGATAGGGGCGCGTGGCGGCAGGCGGCGGAGCTGAAGCGGCATCTCGAGTGTCCTCAGGTGTCCTTGTGCGCGAGATTGGGTTGGACCGCGGGGGCCTTGCGGGGCCCGGCGGCAGTGCGCCCGGCGACATCAAGCGAAAGCCGTACCAGCCGCGCGCAACGGTTGCCGCGGCGGGTTGGGCCCGCTGCAATCTTCAGCATGACCCGCCGCGCGCGGCGCGGTTTGGCCGCGGCATGGACGCTGTGTGACGCCGAAGGCGCACTGTGTCACGCGCTGTTTCATCCGGCGATACGCGCCCGCGTCAACTGCCTTGCGCGGGTTTCGGCGCGTCGTACTTGATATAGCGGAAGCGCTGATCGTCGGACGGTGTGCCTTCGAGCGGGCCGTCCTCGAGGCCGGGCTGCCAGTGAACCACCGATTCGATCTTCGTCGCGAGCGCGAAGTCCTTGTCGGTGATGCCCTTCGCGCTGTGCGTCTTCAGCTTGACGATCACGAAGGCGTACGAGACCGTCAGATCCGGATGGTGCCACGCTGCTTCCGCGAGGTGGCCCACGGTGTTGACCACCATCAGCGTTCCCTTCCAGCCCTCGGTGCGGTATTTGCGCCGCAGCCAGCCCTCTTCCAGATACCAGTGTTGCAGCGGACCGGCGAGGCGCTGCTGGATCTCTTCGTCGGTATAGACGTGCTCGGTGTTTGCCATGGCTGTTGCTCCTCGAATGCGCGAATCGTTCGCCGAACGAAGCATCGTTGCAAGGGACAGGCCCGCGCCGCGGCGTGTGATTCGCAAAGGACACGATTCGTATCACGCAAGTGACACAGTATGTGCCGCATCGCGTGACGCAACGCCTCCAGCTTACCGCCGCGCGAGCATCCGTGCGACGCCCGGGCGCCGCACGTGCCCGAGCGTGCCGGGTCGCCGGGCCCGCGCGGCACTGGCGGCAAAGCTTGCCGCTATTCCGGCATGGAATATGCGTTGGCCGTTCATGCGTCGCGAAGCCTGACATCGAATCGGGATAGGGCGTTAATCGTTACCTGCACTCGAGAAGGCGCGCCGATGCGATGAGGTAGCGTGGGTCATTCGTGAGTTGAACGCAGGACAATTCTGGAGGAGACATGAACTTACGCACTGTGGTTCTTGGGCTCGCGATCCTCGCATCCGCAGCCTTTAGCTCTCTGGCTGCGCAGGCCGATTCGCAGCTCGACGGACTGATGAAAAACCCATCCAACTGGGCGACCCAGGCGGGCGATTATGCGAATCACCGCTACAGCCCGCTCAAGCAGATCAACGAGAACAACGTCGGCAAAATGCAGGTCGCATGGACTATGTCGACCGGCGTGCTACGCGGCCATGAAGGCGCGCCGCTGGTGATCGGCGACACGATGTATATCCACTCCCCGTTTCCTAACAAGGTGATTGCGGTCAACCTGAAGGATCAGACGTTCCTCTGGCAGTATCAGCCGAAACAGGACGAGCAGGTCGTCTCCGTGATGTGCTGCGACACCGTCAATCGCGGTCTCGCATACGGCGATGGCAAGATCTTCCTGCAGCAGGCGGACACCAAGCTCGTCGCGCTGAACGCGAAGACGGGCGAGGTGGTGTGGAGCGCGCAGAACGGCAATCCGAAAGCCGGTGAAACCAACACCAACGCGCCGCACGTATTCGGCGACAAGGTGCTGACCGGCATCTCGGGCGGCGAGTTCGGCGTGCGCGGTCGTCTGATCGCGTACGACATCAAGACCGGCAAACCGGTCTGGACCGCGTACAGCACGGGCCCCGACAACGACATGCTGCTCGACCCGCAAAAGACGATGACGTACGCCAATGGCCAGATGGTGCCGGTGGGCGCGGATTCGTCGCTGAAGTCGTGGAAGGGCGATCAGTGGAAGCTCGGCGGCGGCACCACGTGGGGCTGGTATGCGTGGGATCCGAAACTCAATCTTGTGTACTACGGTACTGGCAATCCGGGCACATGGAACCCGACGCAACGTCCGGGCGACAACAAATGGTCGATGTCGATCTTCGCGCGCGACCTGAATACCGGCACGGCCAAATGGGTCTACCAGATGACGCCGCACGACGAATGGGACTATGACGGCGTCAACGAAATGATCCTGTCCGATCTGACGATCAACGGCAAGCAGGTGCCCGCGATCGTGCACTTCGACCGGAACGGTTTCGGCTATACGCTCAATCGCCAAACCGGACAGCTGCTGGTCGCGCAGAAGTACGACCCGGCGGTGAACTGGGCCGACCGTGTCGATCTGCAAAGCGGCCTGCCGATTCGCAACGCGGCGTACTCGACGCAGGCGGCCGGGTCCGATCACAACGTGAAGGGCATCTGCCCGGCGGCACTCGGTTCGAAGGACCAGCAACCGGCGGCGTACGATCCGAACTCGCATCTGTTCCTCGTGCCGACCAACCACGTCTGCATGGACTATGAGCCGTTCGATGTCGATTACGTGTCCGGACAGCCGTATGTCGGCGCCACGCTGTCGATGTATCCGGGCCCCAACGAGGGCAACGCGATGGGCAACTTCATCGCGTGGGATGCGAGCAAGGGCAAGATCGTCTACTCGAAGCCGGAGAAGTTCTCGGTGTGGTCGGGGGTGCTGGCGACCGCGGGCGGCATCGCGTTCTACGGCACGCTGGAAGGCTACCTGAAGGCGGTGCGAATCAAGGACGGCAAGGAACTGTGGCGCTTCAAGACGCCGTCCGGAATCATCGGCAACGTCTTCACGTATGAGTATCAGGGCAAGCAGTACGTCGGCGTCTACTCGGGCATCGGCGGCTGGGCCGGCATCGGCATGGCGGCCGGCCTCGAAAAGCCGACCGAAGGTCTGGGCGCGGTCGGCGGCTATAAAGAGCTCGCGAAGTACACCGCGCTCGGCGGCACGCTGTTCGTGTTCGCGATTCCTGGTGAAAAGAGCTGAACCAACGGCTCAATCGAACGGCTGAACGAGCGGGGCGGCCCGAGCAGGCACGGCCGCCCCATCAGCCTCGCGAGGCCAGTGAATCACCCCAATCGTGCCCGTCTGGTGGATGCGTCGATGAAGCGCATCGGGGCGCGGCTTATTTCAGATGGAGACATGTGCATGAAAGGCCGATCTATCCTGTTGCTCACCGTGTTGCCCGCGGCGCTCGTCGTGCTGCCCGTCGCATACGCGCAGAACAATCCGTCGATTGCGCAGGTCGCGTACAAGGTGGTCGACGGCAGCAAGGTCGACACTAATACGCTGCAGGGCTGGAAGACGTGGCGCGCGCTCGCTTGCGAACGCTGCCACGGCGCGCAGCAGCAGGGCATGGTCGGACCGTCGCTGATCGACGCGTTCAAGACGCTGGACAAGACCGAGTTTCATCGCACGGTGTTCGGCGGCCGGGTGGAGAAGGGCATGCCCGATTTCAGCACCAGCCAGATGATGCAGAAGAACTGGGAAAACCTCTACGCGTATCTGAAAGGACGCTCCGATGGACAGATCAAGCCGGGCGATCTGCAGGCCATCGACGCTAAATAAACGCCGCGCCGTCATTCTTCCGGAGGCTTACGATGCGTGATAAGAGAAGCATGTCCGTGCATGTCGGCATCATCGCCGCCGCGCTATGCGGGGCGGCGCTCGCGAGTGCCGCGGTCCGGGCGGACGGCCCCGAACTGCCGAACAACGACGGCGCTGACGGCGTGCTGAGGGTGTGCGCGGACCCGAACAACATGCCGTTGTCCAACGACAAGGGCGAGGGCTACGAGAACCGCATCGCGGCCCAGATGGCCAGCGACTTCGGCTACAAGCTCGAATACACGTACTTTCCGCAGCGCATGGGCTTCGTGCGCCATACGTTGCGCGAGAAGGATGACGGCAGCGGCCGCTATCGCTGCGACCTGATCATCGGCGTGCCGAAGGGCTATGACATGACGTCGACGACGCAGCCCTATCTGCGCTCGACCTACGCGATGGTGTTGCCGAACCGTCCCGAGTTCGCGAGCATCAAGACCCCCGACGACCTGCTCAAGCTGCCGCCCGATCAACTCCACAAGCTGCGCTTCGGCATCTTTTCGCAAACCCCCGCGGTGGACTGGCTGCTCGGCCACAACCTGATCGACCAGGCGGTGTCGTACCAGGTGCAAAGCGGCGATCCGGCCATGTACCCGGGGCAGATGATCGAACACGACCTGAAAGCCGGCAACGTCGACGTGGTGTTCCTGTGGGGGCCGATCGCCGGCTACTTCGCGAAGCGCGCCGGCGACTCGGTCAGGCTCGTGCCGTTCCCGGCGGGGCCCGGCATCCGCTTCGACTACACGATTTCGATGGGTGTGCGCTACGGCGAGAAGGCATGGAAGGACAAGGTGGATCAATGGATCGGCGCGAATCACGACAAGATCGACAGCATCCTCGCGACCTACCAGGTGCCGATGCTCAAACCGGTCGACGCGCCGGCGGCGAAACCTGGCGACGCATCGCAATGACGCGCGCGCGCGGCGCATGGCTGCGCGCGGCACGCGCCGCGCTGATGGGGACGCTGTGCGTACTGTGCCTCGCGCCGGCCGTCGCGCGCGCGGCGAGCCCGGCGTCGGCGCCGGGCAGCGACGAGATCACGCCGGCCGAGCGGCTGATTTTTTTGACCGATCATCTGCACGGCGTCGCCGCGCAGACCGAGCTCGACTACGCGCTGATCGATTCCGGGCAGCCGTCGCGCAGCGCCGACGTCGTCAAGGTGCTGGTGCTGAGCGAGGACAACGCGAAAGGCGATGCGCAGGTCTCCGACCATAGCGGCAGCGTGAACCTGCCGATCGGCGGCCTGCAGTGCAATCCGGCGATCATCTATTTTCTCGAACACGACATCGCGGAGATGCAGGGTCTCACCGGCGGCCAGCGCCGCTATTTCCAGCAGCGTCTGCGTCTCGCGCTCGCCGCGGGGCCGCAGATCGACAGCGTGCCGAGCGAGATTGGCGGCAAGCCGGTCAGCGCGCGGCGCATCGTCGTGCAGCCGTATCTGAACGATCCGAACGCGGAGCGCTTCGCGCAATACACGGGCAAGCGCTACACGTTCCTGCTCGCCGACGGCGTGCCGGGTCAGGTCGTGCAGATTCGCACCGACGTGCCGGGACCCAATAATGACTTCGCGCACCCGGCGCATACGGAGTCGTTGAGCTTTCAATCCGCACTGAACAAGTTGCCGTCGCCGGGCAAGGCGCCGGCGAAACCGTCATCGAATGCGCCGCGAGCGAGTCGCTGAATCAAATGCAGAACGCGAGTTTCGCGACGAACCGGGTCAAGCTGAATTTCATTCGCACGCTGACCCTGCGGCAGTTGCAGATCTTCGTCGTCGCGAGCCGCTATACGAGTTTCGCGCGCGCGGCCGAGGAGCTGCATCTGACGCAGCCGGCAGTGTCGATGCAGATTCATCAGCTCGAAGATGCGGTCGGCCTGCGTCTGTTCGAGCGCGTCGCGCGCAAGCTGACGCTGACCGAAGCGGGCGAGGTGCTGACCCATCACGCGAGCCGCATTCTCGGCGAAATCAAGGATACCGAAGACGCGATGATGTCGCTGAAGCAAGCCGACAGCGGCTCGATCAACGTGGGCATCGTCAGTTCGGCGACCTACTTCGCGCCGAAACTGCTGGCGATGTACTCGCATCTCTACCCGAAAGTCGACGTGCACTTCTCGGTCGGCAATCGCGACGCGTTGCTGCGTTGGTTGCAGGACAACGCGATCGATCTCGCGATCATGGGCCGCCCGCCCCCCGAACTCGATACGACGGCCGAGCCGCTCGCGAACCATCCTCAGGTGGTGATCGCGCCGTTGAATCATCCGTTGTGCGGCGCGCGCCGCTTCGATCTGCAGGAGTTGCGCCACGACACCTTCCTGCTGCGCGAACCGGGCTCGGGTACGCGCATCGCGGCCGAGGTGATGTTCCGGCAGCATCTGTTCACGCCCGCGAAAACCGTCACGCTCGGCAGCAACGAAACGATCAAGCAGGCGGTGATGGCGGGCATGGGCGTGAGCCTGATCTCCCTGCATACGTTGCAGTTGGAATTGCGCACCGGCGAGATCGCGCTGCTCGACGTGAACGGCACGCCGATCGAACGCACGTGGCAGATCGTGCATCTGCGCTCGAAGCAGCTTTCGCCGACCAGCATGATGTTCCGGCAGTTTCTGCTCGACCATGCGGCGGTGCATCTGGAGCAGGAATATGCGGCGTTTGCGGGGGTGTTTGCGAAACCGCCGGTCGGTGCGAAGCGGTAGCGTTATACCCGCGCAACCGTCGATGGCACAGTCTGTACCCGGCTGTCGTGACAGGCTGCCAACTTTTCGGATTCGATTTAACTCCTGCGTCCCGTTGGCGTGACCGGCATAAACCGTGCTTGAACGGAAGGCTGGCGAGTCTCGAAGCGCGCCGACGTTGGGGCGTCGCGCAATCAAACGCCCGCCACCACGGAAGGGGATCGCAGCGATGGTTTCTGGCGAGCAGCTTCAGGACTGGCGTTCTCACGCCCAGCAGGTCGAAGACGAAGTCGCGAGAGTCGTCGTCGGCCAGCGGCAAACGCTGAGGCTCATCAACATCGCGCTGTTCGCCCGCGGCCACGTGTTGCTCGAAGGCGGCGTCGGCGTCGGCAAGACGACCGTGTTGCGGGCGTTCGCGCGCGTGGTCGGCGGCGACTTCGAGCGCGTCGAAGGCACGATCGATCTGATGCCGGGCGACCTCGTTTACCACACCTATGTCGATGCCGACGGCAAGCCACGCATCGAGCCGGGCCCGCTGCTGCGCCACGGCGAGCAGCTGACCACCTTCTTCTTCAACGAGATCAATCGCGCGCGACCGCAGGTTCAATCGCTGCTGCTGCGCGCAATGGCCGAGCGTTCCGTGTGGGCGTTCGGCCGCGAACACCGCTTTCCGCACATGACCGTGTACGCCGACCGCAACAAGGTCGAGAAGGAAGAGACCTTCGAGCTCGCGTCGGCGGCGCGCGACCGCTTCCTGTTCGAGCTGAACATGCCGACGCCGGCCGATGTGGACGCGCGGCGCAGCCTCGTCTTCGACACGATGTTCCATGACGTCGACGACCTGCTCTCGCGACTGACGCCGTCGATCGTGCCGTGGGAGCAACTGAACCGGATCGGCGCGGCGATCCAGCAAGGCGTGCAGGCGAGCGAGACGATCGAGCGCTACGTGCTCGATATCTGGCAGGCAACGGAGACGCCGCTGCGGTTCGGCATCGCGCTCGACGGCGTCGACATGCAGCAGTTGATTCTCGCGGGCGCGAGCCCGCGCGGCATGAGCGCGCTGCTGCGGGCCGCGCGCGTGGTCGCGTGGCTCGCGGGCCGCACGCATCTGATTCCGGAGGACATCCACGAAGTACTGCTGCCGGCGCTCGGTCATCGCGTGTTCTTCACGCCGATCTACGAGTTGCGCCGCCAGGCGCTGGCCGAAGCGCTGATCGCGCGGATCGTCGCGAACGTCGCGGTGCCTCGCTGAGCGCCGGCGCGCACACCACGATGAACGGCACCGCGGAATTCCACTACCGTCTGCCGATGCGCGCGGCCGGCGCGCGGCCCGGGTCGCATCCGGGCTCGAGCTTCGGCTCGGGTCAGCAGTTCGCGATGCACGGCCGGCTGTTCGACTATCCGGACCCGCGCCGTCTCGATCTGCGCGCGAGCTTGCGTGCGGCCCGCGACGAGTGGCTCGTGCGCGTGCATTTGCAGCGCGTCGCGGTGCCGGTATTCGCGATCGTCGACGTGTCGGCCTCGATGCGGTTCGGCAGTCGTCAAACCAAGCTGCAGGTCGCCGCCGATTTCGTCGAGGCGCTCGGCCATAGCGCGTTTCGGGTCGGCGACCGGCTCGGCATGCTGGCCTTCGATAGCGGCGAGCGCGACGATCTGTTCATGCCGGCGCGCACGGGTCGAGGCACCGGCGCGCTGCTCGCGAGCATGCTGCGCGAATGCGCGACTGAGGCGGCGGCGCGCGCGGCGGATCGTCAGACGGATGGTCAGGCCGCGCGTGTGGCCGTCGAAGCATTGCGGCGGTGTGCGATCCGTATCGCTGGACGCCAGGCGCTCGTGTTCGTCGTGTCCGATTTCCACTGGCCGCTCGCGCGGCTATCGCCGGTACTCGACATGCTGGTGCATGCGTGCGTGGTGCCGATGGTCGTGTGGGACGCGGCCGAGATCACGCCGCCGCACCACGCGTCGCTGCTGGCCGTCAACGATGCGGAGTCCGGCGAGGAGCGGCGCGTGTGGCTCTCCCGAGGCGTGCGCGAACGCTGGCGCGAAGGCGTCGCGCGCCGTCGCGACGAACTCGCCGCCGGGTTCGGCGCGCGCGGCATCCGGCCGTTCTATGTCGAAGGCGGGTTCGATCCGGAAGCGATGTCGCGCTACTTTCTGGAGATGACGGCATGAGCGCGCCGGGCGTGCGCGGTGGTGTCGCGCGCCGGGCGGCGATGCGCGTGCTGATCGCGTCGCTATGCGGCGCCGCGTGCGCGACGGCCAGCGCCGCCGTAGTGACTGCGCGGGTTCAGGAGCCGCGCGCGTTCGGCTATGTGCTCGGCGACGTGCTGACGCAGCGCGTGCTGCTGGAGGCCAACGGTCAGGACGTGGGCGCGGTCACGCCGCCTTCGGTCGGGCGCACCGGCGTGTGGCTCGAACGCCGGCCCGTGACGCTCGAAACCGATGCCAACGGCCGCAAGTGGATGGTGATTGCCTATCAGGTCGTCAACGCGCCGCAGACGCTCACGCAGATCACGTTGCCGGCGTTGATGTTGACGTCGGCGGCGGGCACGCAATTGCGGATCGCCGAATGGCCGGCGAGCATCGGACCGTTGACGCCGCAAACGGCGTTCGCCGCGGGGGACTTGCAGCCGCTGCGGCCCGATCGTCAGGCGCCGATGCTGGGTACGGCCGGCTGGCGTCGGCAGATCACGTGGGCGCTCGGCCTGCTGATCGCGACGCTGCTCGCGTGGGCGGGCTGGTGGTGGGCGCGCAACCTGCGCGAGTCGGCGCGGCTGCCGTTCGCGCGGGCATGGCGGCAGATGCAACGGCTGCCTGAGGCGTCAGCCGCTGCATCGAGCGAAGCGTGGGTCTGCCTGCATCGTGCGCTGAACGAAACCGCCGGCCAAGTCGTGCATCTGGCCTCGCTATCCGCGTTGCTCGCTCGCGCGCCGTATCTGCAACCGCTGCGCGCGCAGCTCGAAGGTTTCTATCAGGCGTCGTCCGAGCGTTTTTTCACGCCCGCGCCGAATGCCGTCGACCATCCCGCCGGGTTGTCGTTGCACGCGCTGTGCCTTGCGTTGTATCGGGCGGAGAGGCGCCATCAGCGATGACCATGAGTCTCGACTTCGCCTATCCGTGGATGCTGGTGCTGCTGCCGCTCGCCGCGCTGCCGCTGCTGCGGCGACGCAGCGACACGCTGGTGTTTTCGAGCGTCGCATGGCTGCCCGCCGACGAGCTCGGGTGCGTGGCCGGTTGGCTCGCGCGCGGCGGCGCGGCGCTGGCGATCGCGGCGATCGTCGTCGGGCTGGCGGGGCCGGGGCGCTCGCAGTTGCAGGTACTGCGCACGGGCAGCGGCGCGCAGATCCTGATCCTGATGGACCGCAGCGCGAGCATGGACGAGCCGATGGGCAGCAAGGGTGTCGAGTCGCCGCGCGGCGACTCGAAGAACCATGTGGCGCGCACCGCGTTGACGCGCTTCGTCGAGCAGCGGCCGAATGACCGGCTCGCGTTCATGATGTTCGGCACCAACCCCGTGCTGGCGATGCCGTTCACGTACAACCATCGCGTGATCGAGGCTGCGGTCGCGGCCACGGCGATTGGCCGCGGCATGCCGGATACCGAGCTCGATCGCGGCATGCTCGCGGCGATCGCGCAATTCGACGGGCGCCTGTCGTCGGGGCGCCGCGCGATCGTGCTCGTGTCCGATGGCGGCGCGCTGCTCGACGAACCGATGCGACGGCGCATCGAGTCGGGACTGCGGCGCGACCAGATCGCGCTGTACTTCATCTACCTGCGCAGCAGCGTCTTCAGTCCCAATCTGAACGCGGCGCTGCCGGTCAGCGGAACCTCGGCCGAAGCGCAACTGCATCGCTTCTTTCTTACCCTGAGGACGCCCTACCGGCTGTTTCAGGCCGAAGACCCGAAGGCGATGATGGCGGCGATCGCGGAGATCAACAGGCAGCAGAACGCGACGACGACGTTCGTCGAACATCTGCCTCGCCAGGCGCTGAGTCCGTACTGTTTCGCGCTCGCGCTGTTCTGTACGGCGCTGCTGGTGCTGCTGCACCAGTTGCAGGTCAGGAGCTGGACATGAGGCGCACGTTGATCCACACGCTGTTCGGCACCGTGGCGATCTGCTGCGCCGCGTGGGCCGCGTATGGCTTCGTTCGTTTGCAGCACGCGGAGCAGGTCGATCAGGCCATTCGTGCGACGAACGCCGCTGCGCGCGACCGGCGTGCCGGCGACGACGCGCGCGAGGTTCAATTGGCCCGCGCGATAGCGCTGTCGAAGGCGGGCGCCTATGACGCGGCGGCGCGGCTTTATAACGGTCTGATCCCCGAGGGCAGCCCGCCTGACGAAGTCGGCCGCGCGGCGCTGTTCGATCTCGGCAACCTGTACCTGCGCGAAGGCAGCGGCGACACCGCGCAGGCCGTCAGATCGCTCGCGATGATCGGCGAGGCGAAGGCGCGCTATCGGCTCGCGCTGCGCGCGGCGCCTGACGATTGGGACGCGCGCTATAACCTCGAGCGCGCGCTGTGGCTTGCGCCGGAAACGCCGTCCGCGCTCGCCGGTCCCGATGTCAAAGAGCAGCACAACGTCACCCTGCGCGATCCGCAGAGCCAGGACTTGCCATGAGCGGCGTCTCGCGCGAGCGCGGCTTCGCGAGCTTGCGTCACGCGTTGACGCCGCTCGCGCTCGCCGCGTTGATCGCGGCGGTCGCGATGCCGGACGTCACGTTGCCGCGCGACACGTTCAACTACATCGTGACGTTCGATATTACGCAAAGCATGGACGTCGAGGACGTGGTGCTCGACGGCGCCCCGGTCAGCCGGCTCAAGTTCGCACAGGCCGCGATGCGCGACGCGCTCGGGCGCTTGCCGTGCGGCTCGAAGGTGGGCTGGAGCGTCTTCACCGGGCAGCGGGTGTTGCTGCTGATGTCGCCGGTCGAAGTCTGCCGCAACTACGATGCGTTGCTGGTGTCGCTCGACGGCATCGACGGGCGCATGCGCTGGACCAACTGGAGTCGCATCGCCGAGGGCGGCGTCTATTCGGCCGTGCGCGTCGCGCAGCAGGTGGGCGGCGGCGCGGCCATCGCGTTCGTCACCGATGGGCAGGAGGCGCCGCCGGTGTCGGCGTCGCGTCCGCTGATGGAGGGCATCAACGCCGCACGGATCAGGGGCTGGCTGATCGGCGTTGGCGGCGACCAGCCCGCGGCGATCCCGAAGACCGACGCCGACGGCAACCGGATCGGCTACTGGCAGGCCGACGACGTGATCCAGGCCCCGCCCGCGCCAGGCTCCGGTGGGCAGGCGCAAACGCACGAGGAATTGTCGGAATTGCAAGGCGAGTACCTGACGGCGGTGGCCGGGCAGACCGGCCTCGATTATCGGCGCCTGCTGAACGTGACTTCATTCGGCGATGCGTTGCTCGATGCACACTTCGCCCGCCGCGAACCGGTGCCGACCGATCTGCGCTGGTGTCCCGCGCTGCTCGCGTTGTTGCTGCTCGTCGCGCGCTTCATGCCCGATGCCGTTCTCGCCTGGCAGCGCGGCTGGCGACAGCGCATTCGAACGATCGTTTCGCTCGTTGCGCCGGCATTCAATGGCCGGCCGACACGGGTCGATTGAATACCGCGAGCGCGCGACCGTTGATGTTGCAACGGTTGAACGTGCAGGCATCCAGCCGAATCGCATAGTTGCTTCCGGAACCTCGCAAGAGTTGCCGGGATCGTTCGACTCGCGAGGCTTGCTCAAGTCGCTTTTGCCGGTCTTCGATGCCTGAAAGCGCTTCCGTGCATCACCTCACACATTGACCTATCGGTCCGCAAATGACTGACTACAATGTCTGAATGCAAGCGGCGCTGTAACACGCGCGGTTCGACCTGAGCGCTGAGTCATGTGACGTTTCAATTCCTTCACGGAGGCATGGATGGCGTGCCAAAACGAGAGGGTGGTCGGAGCGATATGCATCGTGATGAGCGGCTACGCGTTTGCGGGCGGCCCCACTGGCGATGCGCCCGAACGGATGATGGTTGCCAACATCGTCGCGTCCCCCGTCGAAGTCGTGCCGCCGATTCCCGAGCCTCGGCACTACTTCGAGCAGCGGCGCTATGCGATGGAGTATCAGGGGGATCAGGGCAAGCCGTTCTATCCGCAAATGCAGAACTTCTATAGCGTGGACGTGACGCGCGATGTCCAGCTCGCTACCGCGAAGGCGCTGGCGTCGTCCGGACCGGAGTTCGCGCCGGTGTCCGAATCAGGCGCGCGGGCTGCCGCGCAGGATGCCACGAATCCTTTGCATCTGGGGCCATCGACCGGGCCGCAAGTGTCCATCGTTCAGATGAACGGTTCCGTGTTGTCGATCGGTGCGTCACCGCAACGACGTTTGTCGTTGACGATCAACGACTGGGTGTTTTCCGGCACCGCGCGCGTGGCGATTCTGCATTCGCACGATACGGGCGCGACGCTCATCGTCAAACATCGCTTCTGACTGATGTGGAGCGGGCGTGCCTCGCGCGCCGGCCGAGGACGTCACGTCGACGAAAAACGCTCGCGATACACCTGCGGCGCCACGCGCAGCTGACGCACGAAGCTGCAGCGCATCGTTTCCTCGCTGCCGAATCCACATCGCGCCGCGATCCGTTTGATCGACCAGGATGTTTCGCTCAGCAAGCGCTGCGCCGTTTCGATGCGCAGCTGCTCGACCGCGCGGGCGGGCGTGCGGCCCGTTTGCGCCTTGTAGTGGCGCATGAAGCTGCGCTCACTCATATGAAGCCGTCGCGCGAGCGCGGGGACCGACAGGTCGGATGCGAGATGCGACGTCATCCATGCATGCAATTCGCCGAAACGGTCGTCGGCATGTTGCAGCGACAGCGTCGCGCTGAATTGCGACTGACCACCCGGCCGCTTCAGAAACACGACGAGTTCGCGCGCGACGTCGAGCGCCAACGCGCGTCCGTGATCTTCTTCGAGCATGGCCAGCGCGAGGTCGATACCGGCCGTGACGCCCGCCGACGTCCAGATCGCGCCGTCGCGAATGAAGATCGGATCGGCTTCGACATGCAGTTGCGGATACGCCTGCGCGAGTTCGTCGCAACGCCCCCAATGCGTGGCGACGCGCCGGCCGTCCAGCAGCCCCGCCTCCGCGAGCACGAACGCGCCCGAGCAGACCGAGGCGACGCGTCTGCAATGCGGCGCGTGGCGCTGCGTCCAGCGGATCAGACGCTGATCGGCCGATGCGTCGCGAATCCCCCAGCCGCCCGGAACGATCAGCGTATCGACCGGCGCCTTCACCGAGCGTAGCGAACCGGCAATTACCGCGAGTCCTGACGACGACGTGACGGGGCCGGCTTCGGCTGCCACGACGCGTGGCGCGTAAAGTTTGTCGAGCCCGCGCTGCGCGACGAGTTCATTGGCGGAAGCAAATGCCTGAAGCGGACCGCTGACGTCCAGCAGTTGCATGTTGGGGAACGCGAGCAGCACGATGGAGCGGGGAGCGCTGGACATGTCGGGTGTGGATGAGGGCCGTGACAGCGTGTGGCAGAAACCAAGGGCTGAATGGCAGTCTTGCCACAGCCTACCCGCATAGAATCGATCCGTCCACCTGCAAGAAGTGGCAGACGACAGGTTTCGATTTCTCCTTCGATAAGGCATCCCTATGAACCTGCAAATCGGTTTTCTGGTGTTTCCGAAAGTACAGCAACTCGATCTGACTGGCCCGCATGACGTGCTCGCATCGTTGCCGGGCGCCACGATGCATCTGGTCTGGAAGACGCGGGAGTCCGTGGTGTCGAGCAACGGGCTCGTGCTGACACCGAGCACGACCTACGAAAGCTGCCCGCCGCTCGACGTGATCTGTGTGCCGGGCGGAAGCGGCGTGACGGACCTGATGCAAGACGCGCAAACGATCGACTTCGTTCGCCGCCAGGCCGCCAGCGCGCGCTACGTGACGTCGGTCTGCACCGGCGCATTGCTGCTTGGCGCGGCCGGTTTGCTGCGCGGGCGACGCGCGACGACTCACTGGGCGTTCCACTCGTTGCTGGAACCGCTCGGCGCGATACCGACGCATGCGCGTGTGGTCCGCGACGGCAATCTGATTACGGGCGGCGGCGTGACGGCGGGCATCGACTTCGGCTTGACCGTGGCTGCCGAACTGGCGGGCGTCGAAGAGGCGCAGGCGATTCAGCTAGAACTCGAATATGCGCCAGCGCCGCCGTTCGACGCCGGCGATCCGGCGTTGGCGCCGCAAGCGGTGGTGGAACTGGTCCGGCGACGGTCGGCTGAAGGCTTGGCCGCGCGGCGCCGGGTAGTGATGGAGATCGTGCAGACGCAGGCTCGGTGATTGCGAGTCTTGCATGCGGGTGCGGGCATTCCATTAAACTGTGTGGCTCTACCCGTTTGCGCCAGCCGGATTGATGCGATGAAGCACTGCGAATTTGCCCGGGAGCCCTCCCGATGCGCGTAGGCAAGCCCGTCAAGGCCCTGCCGCAGCCGTCATGCGACTACTGCGGCAACCGCGCATTGCTCGCGCGTTACGGCGACGAGTCGTACCCGTATCGCAGCGATCAAGGGCCGCTGTGGATCTGCACTTCGTGTCAGGCGTGGATCGGCGTTTATTCGCGCAGCAAACATAACCTGCCGCTCGGCCGCCTCGCCGACGCGACGTTGCGCGAGGCGAAGAGCAAGCTGCACGATGCGCTTGAACCGCTCGTTGCCGGGAAGGTGCGCCGCGATGGCGTCAACGCGTTCGAAGCCCGCGCGAAAGCGATCCGGTGGGTCGCGACCGAGCTTGGTTTCGATCCGGTTCCGGCGAGTATTCACGCGTTCACGCCTGAGCAGTGCGAACAGGCGTTGCGTTATGTCGAGGCTTTTATCGAGGCTCGGCGCACGCGATAGCGCGATGCGGCCAGCCGACCAACTGCCCCAACAACGGGTTTATCACTCCGGCAGATAACCGTATAGCATTTCCTTCGTTGGCATCGCGCGCGCGGGCCGGTACATTCGTCGCAATGACCGCGCCATTAGGCGCCCGCTGAATAGTTTCGACGAAGAGAGTCCTGTGATGACTACCGGTGATGCTTTTGCCGCTGCCGCTCAATCCTTCGAGATCCGCGCATTCGATGCGCCGCTCGGCGCCGAAGTGGTCGGACTGGATCTCGGCCAGCCGCTCGGCGACGACGATTTCGCGCGAATTCACCGCGCGCATCTGGACTATCACGTCCTGGTGTTTCGCGACCAGCGCATCACGCCGGAGCAGCAGATCGCGTTCAGCCGCCGCTTCGGCCCGCTGCAGATTCACGTGCTGAATCAGTTCGGTCTGCCCGGCTATCCCGAGGTGCTGGTCGTCTCGAACGTGATCGAGAACGGCAAGCCGATCGGTCTCGGCGACGCCGGTCACTACTGGCACTCCGACCTGTCGTACAAGGACAAGCCGAGCCTCGGCTCGTTGCTGCACGCGCAGGAACTGCCGGCCGAGGGCGGCGATACGCTGTTCGCGAACATGCATCTGGCGTGGGACACGTTGCCCGCGCATCTGCGCAGCGCAGTCGAAGGACGCAGCGCGGAGCACACCTATCTGGCCAGGTACGCGGAATTGCAAAAACGCAGCCCGTGGCGGCCGAATCTGTCGGCCGAGCAGATCGCGCAGGTAAAGCCGGTCGTGCATCCGATCGTGCGCACGCATCCGGAGACGGGGCGCCGCGCGCTATTCGTCAGCGAGCACTTCACGACGCGCGTGATCGGTTTGCCGGAACACGACAGCAACGCTTTGCTCGACGAACTCTTCGCGCACAGCGTGCGGCCCGAGCATCTATACCGGCATCGATGGGCCCAGCACGACATGGTGTTCTGGGACAACCGCTCGGTGATGCATCTCGCCGCCGGCACACCCGATCATCTGCGCCGCAAGCTGTATCGCACGACGATCGAGGGCGACGTGCCGTTCTGAAGCGCGAAGTTTTCGATCGCAACGACACCCATCGCACCGCGCGCCGACTGGAGTTTCGATGCTGAGCCGATTTCGCCCGCTGTCGAAGGCCGAAGCCCACGAACGCGCGCTGCATTACCTCGACAAGGTCGGGCTTGCCGCGGTGATCGTGATCGGTCTGCTCGTCGAGCATCTTGTGTTCGATACGCTCGAACGCGTGACTGTGCGGCGCTGGGGCGTGCAGCAGTAACGCGTTGCGTCGGCGAAAATTTCCGGTTGCGTCCGTCGCTGGTGTGGACTACAAATTTAAGGTTACGCGCTGGCTCGATTCCTGGCGGGCCGGGTTTCCGTTCAGAACGACAGGGAGAGTGCCGTCATGGGAATGCGCCCCGATCCTACCTTTCATGCATCGCCGAAGCTCGCGATGGATGCGCCGGCGGAAGAATACGCGTACACGGTGCTGCTCAGTCCGGATTTCTCGCAGCCCGACGCGCTCGCCGTGATCGACGTGAAACCCGGTTCGCCGACCTATAGCCAGGTGGTCCACACGGTGCCGGTGCCGAACAAAGGCGACGAATTCCATCACTTCGGCTGGAACGCATGTTCGTCCGCGCTCTCGCCGTTGACGGGCCACGCGTTTCTGGAGCGACGCTATCTGATCATTCCGGGCATGCGCTCGTCGCGCATCTACATCGTCGATACGAAACCGCATCCGACTCAGGCGAAGATTCACAAGATCATCGAGCCGGAGGAAATCTTCCGCAAAACCGGCTATTCGCGTCCGCACACCGTGCATTGCGGACCGGAGGGCATCTACGTCAGCACGCTCGGCGGTGGCGGCAAAGACGGCACCGACGGGCCGCCCGGCATCTTCATCATCGACTGCCAAACATTCGAGGTGCTGGGCCGCTGGGAGATCGAGCGCGGTGCGCAGGAAAAGCATTACGACTTCTGGTGGAATCTGCCGCGCGATTACATGGTATCGACCGAATGGGCGCTGCCGCCGCAATTCGAAAACGGTATCGTGCCCGAAGATCTGCTCGCGAACAAATACGGCCACCGCGTGCACTTCTGGGATCTGCGCGGCAGGCGCAACGTGCAGACGCTCGACCTCGGCGCGAATCATCAGATGGCGCTCGAAGTGCGGCCCGCGCACGATCCGAGCCGCGAGTACGGCTTTATCGGCGTCGTGGTTGATACGACGAATCTGGAAGGGTCGATCTGGACCTGGTGGCGCGAAGGCGGCCACTTCCACATCGAAAAGACCGCGACCATTCCACCGGAGCCCGCGCATGCCGACGAATTGCCGCCGCTGCTGCAAGGTTTCGGCGCGGTGCCGCCGCTCGTCACCGACATCGATCTTTCGATCGACGATAAATTCCTCTACGTGTCGTGCTGGGGCACCGGCGAGATGCGCCAGTACGATGTGACCGAACCGCGCAAGCCGACATTGGCGGGTTCGGTGCGCATCGGTGGCATCGAACGTTGCACGCCGCATCCGAACGGCAAGCCTTTTACCGGCGGTCCGCAGATGGTCGAGATCAGCCGCGACGGCAAGCGCATTTACTGGACCAACTCGCTCTACTCGACGTGGGACGACCAGTTCTACCCAGATGGTGTGCCCGGCGTGCAAGTGATGGCGCATGCCGATTCTGATGGCGGTCTGAAGCTCGCCGAAGACTACTTCGTCGAGTTTCCCGCCGGCTATCGCGCGCACCAGATCCGCCTCGAAGGCGGCGACTGCTCGACCGATTCGTTCTGCTATCCGTCGGTGGGCGTTTGAGCGGCGCGGTGTCGCCGCAAGCGGCACTGTGGCTGGCCGTCGTCGCGAGCGGTGTGTATCACGGACTTAATCCGGCGATGGGGTGGCCCCTCGCGGTGTCGAACGCGCTGATGCAGCGGCGCTCGCAAGCGCTGCTGGTGGCGCTTCTTTATCTGGCGGCGGGACACGCGCTCGCCATACTGCTGATGATGCTGCCGTTCGCGATGCTCGCGAGCGTGCTCGCATGGCAGCGCCAGATGCAGATCGGCGCGAGCGTGCTCGTGATCGGCTTCGGTCTGGTGTTGCTGATGCGCCGGCGTCATCCGCGCGTGCTGGCGAGAATTCCGCCGTCGCGGCTCGCGCTATGGTCTTTTGCGGTGGCGATCGCGCACGGCGCTGGCTTGATGCTGGTGCCGATCTACCTCGGTCTGTGCCGCGCCGACGACATGGACAGCGCGCACAGAGCCGCCCAAGCGCTGATCGAAACGAGTCTGCGCATGGCGCTGTCGGTTTCCGCGGTGCATGCGGCTGCGATGACGATGGCCGGTGGCGTGCTCGCATGGCTCGTGTATCGCTACCTCGGGCTCAAGTTCGTGTCGCGCAGCTGGTTCAATCTCGATGCAGTGTGGGCGTCGAGTCTGATTCTGGTGGGGGGCGTGTCGCTGGCGTTGAATGCGGCGGCGGCGGGTTTTTCGGGGTGATCCGGACGCGGCCGATGCGGTCGTGGGCACAGCGTATGCTGGCCAGTCCAGGTGCAGGAACGCAATTGCGTGCGGGTCCTGATTTTTCCTGTCGTCACCTAAACCGGAGAAGATCATGCCGCTGAAGAAAGGTACATCGAAAGAGACCGTGTCGCACAACATCAAGACCGAGTCGAAGCATGGCAAGCCGCACAAGCAGGCTGTCGCGATCGCATTGAATCAGGCGCGCAAGTCGGGCGCGAAGATTCCGAAGAAGAGCGAAAAATAAGCTGCTTCAGCACGCGCGGTCGCACCCATGACCGACAGGCCGCCGAAAAAGCGCGCGCAGGGCGACGCGCAATCGGAGCAACCGGATGTCGACCCCGACCAGCATCCGGCGAAGCTCGACGATTGCCGCCGTTGCGCGCTCTGGCGCAACGCGACGCAGGCCGTACCCGGTGAAGGGCGGCGGCATGCGTCGATCGTGCTGGTCGGCGAGCAGCCCGGCGACATGGAAGATCTGCAGGGCAAGCCCTTTGTCGGGCCGGCCGGCGCGTTGCTCGACAAAGCGCTCGAAGAAGCGGGCGTCAAGCGTAACGACGTGTATGTGACGAATGCGGTCAAGCATTTCAAGTGGATTGCGCGCGGCAAGCGTCGCTTGCACAAAACGCCCGCGCAGCGCGAACTCGATGCGTGCAGCTATTGGCTCGAGCAGGAGCTCGGCATGCCGGATGTGCGCGTGGTCGTCGCACTGGGCGCGACCGCGTTGAAAGCGGTTCTCCACGATTCGCGCGCGCGCTTGCTGGACGCGTTCGACAAGACGCTCGAGCGCGGCGAGCAACACGTGGTCGCGACGTACCATCCGTCGTATGCGCTGCGCGCGCCGGACCCTGAAACGCGCCGCGAGGTGTACGAGCGAATCGTCGCCGCGCTGCGCACCGCACAGAAGCTGGCCCACGGCGGCAAGCGCTCAGGCTCAGGGTAACGCCGGCGCGCGTGTCGCTTGTAATCCGAGGTCTTTGATCAGTCGCTGGGCGTCGAAGGGTGCGCGCGCTTTCACATCGTTGTCGAAGTAGCAGTAGACGTCTCGCGCCGCTCGGCGAGCCGGCGCCAGTTGCGGCGCGATCAATCGCGCGTCGGCCGGCTGCGAGCCGCTGCGCCATGCATCGAGTCGCTCGGCCCATCGTTGCAAAGCTTCGTCCCGGTATGAACCTGAGTATTTGGCTTCGCTGCCGTGCAGGCGGATATAGATGAAGTCGGCCGTCAGATCTTCGGCGACCGGCCACGGTTCGGTGGAATCGGAAACGACGAGCGCGACGCCGTATTGCCGAAGCAGGCTCACGAACGCCGGATCGACAAAGCTCGCGTGACGCACTTCGACCGCGTGGCGCAACACACGCTTGCGATCGATCTCGACGTAAGGCGTCTTCACGCGCTGATCGTGTTGCTTCGCGAGCGCCGATGCGCTCGCGGTGTCGGGCGGCAACACGCGCAGAAAGCGCTCCATCGCCGCGGGCTCGAAGCGCAGGGACGGCGGAAATTGCCACAGGATCGGACCGAGCTTTTCGTTCAACGCGAGTAGCCCCTGCGCGAAGAAGTTCGCGATGCCAACCCGGGCCCTTGCATCGCGAAACCGCAGCATATGCGTCAGATAACGCGCGCCTTTGATGCCAAACACGAAGCCATCGGGCGTTTGCGCATACCAGCGCTGCCAGCTATCGAGCGATTGAAGGCTGTAATGCGTGCCGTTGATTTCGATCGTGCCAAATAGCGCTGACGCATACTGTAATTCGGCTGCCTGCTTGAGATCCTCGGGGTAAAAGCTACCGCGCCATCCTTGATAGCGCCAGCCGGAAATACCGATACGCACATCGCCGCTTTTCTTCATTTGCGCGTCCACTCCGGTGGAATGGGATTCTTGTCGTGCGCCGACCTCAGCGTGTTCTGCGACGCGACGGATCGCGGCGTCATTGAATACGCGCGATTTCCTTCGCGACCGAGGCCGGGCTGTCGAAATTGTGATCGGGCAGACGGTCGACCAGATCGATGATGTCGGTATTCGCGTTATTCTTGCGCGCCTGCTCGACGAGCTTTTCTCGCGTGGTCGGGTATTTGACACCATCGAGTGCTTTTTCGACGTCAGCGGGATGCGGTTGACCGGGGTGACGATGATCCTGGGAATGAGCGGGGTGCTGTGACATGATTCCTCCTTGGATGAGTACATCACGACTGCGCGCCTACGGGTTCATGCCGCATATGTCGTGCCTCGCCGCGTTCGGCGAAGTGCCGATCGCCTGCGGGCGCTTTTTTCAGCGGTAACGCGTGCGAAACGATCTGCGAATCAAGGACAACGAAACACAAGGCGCGATGAGGAACGCGGCTTGCGCGCAGCCTCACACCGTAGCGCCGCTGACACCTGACCTTGCAAGGAGGCCGTCATGAGCACGATGCTCGCCTATCGCATTCACAGCTTCGGCGGCCCCGAGGTGTTTAAGGCCGAGAAGATCGATATCCCCGAGCCTGGCGCCGGCGAAGTGCTGGTGCGCGTGCGCGCGGCCGGCGCCAATCCGGTTGACCTGAAGACGCGTTCGGGCCAGTACCCGTTGATTCGCGAAGACCAACTGCCCTATACGCTGGGGCGCGATTTTTCCGGTGTGGTCGAACGGGTCGGCCCGGGCGTCGCGCAATGGCGCGCGGGCGAGCAGGTGTATGGCTTTGTTGGCCATGGGCAGGGCGCTTACGCGGAATTCGTCGTCGTGCCCGCGAGCGCGCTAGCGCGTGCGCCGCAAAAGCTCGATGCGGTGAGCGCGGGCGCCGTGCCGCTCGCCGCGTTGACCGCATGGCAAGGCCTCTTCGATCACGGCTGCCTCGAAGCGGGCGGCCGCGTGCTGATTCATGCAGGCGCGGGCGGGGTGGGACATTTCGCCGTGCAGTTCGCGAAGCAGAAGGACGCGGAAGTATTCGCGACGGCGTCCGGTGACGGCATCGAGTTCGTGCGCTCGCTCGGCGCGGATCGGGTGATCGACTATCACGCGCAGCGTTTCGAAGATGTCGCGCGCGACATGGACCTGGTGTTCGATCTGATCGGCGGCGATACGCAGCGCCGCTCGTGGTCGGCCGTCGCGCCGGGCGGCGCGCTGATCTCGACGCTCATCGAGCCGTCGCAGACCGAGGCGTCGAACCGCGGCGCACGGGCAGCGCGGTATACCGCGCGACCCGATGGCCGGCAATTGACGGAGATCGCGTCGTTGATCGACACGGGCAGCGTGCGCGTCGTCGTCGCCGAACGGTTCGCGTTCGATGCGACGGCCAAGGCGCTGGAACGGCTCGCGAAAGGCCACCTGCGCGGCAAGATCGCGGTGCAAGTCGCGTCGTAGTAAGAGAGCGCGTTGTGCGCTAGCCCGGATTCGCGTCGTCGCTCGCACTGCGCAGCGGCGCGCGGCTCTGATCGTTGTTCAGATGCACGAACTTTCTTAGCAGCCTTAATAGCTGTTGCGCGTCCTCGTCTCCCATGCCGTCGAGCAAACCGTGATTGAGCGCGTTGACGCCGGGGATCAGTTCATCAAGCAACTGCTCTCCAGCCGGCGTCAGCAATAGACGACGCTGACGGCGCGGCAGAACTTCGCGCACGATCCAGCCTTTCGCTTCTAGCCGGACCGCGATATCGGCGGTGGTCGACGTGTCGAGGCCGACCCGTTGCGCGAGCGTGACCTGATCGAGGCCGGGCAATTCCTGCAGCATTCTGAGCACCGCATACTGCACGGGCGTCACCTCACGCCCGACCAGATCATGAAACATGGATACGGAAATCTGATGCGCGCGTCGGATCAGATGGCCGGGCTGGTCGTATAGATCGAGGCTGATCGCGCAAGTGCTGGTATCGGTTGAAGTGACCATATGTTCTGAGAACCGCGCGCCCCTTTCGCAACGAATGGAAATGACAGGCGGCTGTCGTGTTATCCGATTGAAAGTTCGTCCAGGGGAAAACCTTATTTAATCATCAAAGCCGCATTGAGTACACTGAATCTCAATAAGTGTACGGAATGAATACGCGGAAATAAACCCGGAGAAAGACGGACATGTTCCCCAAGAATGCGTGGTACGTCGCATGTATGCCCGATGAAGTGGCGGACAAGCCGCTGGGCCGGCAGATCTGCGGCGAGCCGATGGTTTTCTATCGCAATGCCGAAGGCGCCGTGGTGGCGCTCGAAGACTTCTGTCCGCATCGCGGCGCGCCGCTGTCGCTCGGTTTCGTGCGCGAGGGCACGCTGGTGTGTGGCTATCACGGCCTCGAAATGGGCTGTCAGGGTAAGGCGACCGGCATGCCGGGGCAACGCGTGAACGGCTTTCCGTCGATCCGCAGCTATCCGGTCATCGAGCGTTACGGCTTTGTCTGGGTGTGGCCCGGCGATGCGGCGCAGGCCGATGCGGCCAAACTGCATCATCTGGAGTGGGCGGAGAGCGCCGAATGGGCGTACGGCGGCGGCCTTTATCACATTGGCTGCGACTACCGGCTGATGATCGACAACCTGATGGATCTGACGCACGAGACCTATGTGCACGCGAACAGCATCGGACAAAAGGAAATCGACGAAGCCGCGCCGAAAACGGTTGCCGAAGGGGATGCCGTGCGCACCAGCCGTTTCATGGAAAACGTCGCGGCGCCGCCGTTCTGGCAGATGGCATTGCGCGGCAATGGTCTCGCCGACGACGTGCCCGTCGACCGTTGGCAGGTCTGCCACTTCACGCCGCCGAGTCATGTGCTGATCGAGGTCGGCGTCGCGCATGCCGGACATGGCGGCTATCACGCGCCGGCCGACAAAAAGGCGTCGTCGATCGTGGTGGATTTCATCACGCCGGAAACTGAAACGTCGATCTGGTATTTCTGGGGCATGGCGCGCAATTTCCGGCCCGACGATGCCGCGCTGACCGCAAGCATCCGTGAAGGGCAGGGGAAGATCTTCAGCGAAGATCTGCAGATGCTCGAACGTCAGCAGCAGAACCTGCTGCGCTGACCCGAACGCAATCTGTTGAAACTCAATATCGATGCGGGCGGTGTGATGTCGCGTCGCGTGATCGATCGTCTTGTCGCGCAGGAACGCGGGCAGACGGGCGTGCCGCAGGCTGAAGCGACACGCGTCATTCCGGTGCGGACGGCAACATGAATGATCCCGTGCTGAATGTGGTGGTCGCGCGCCGCCGCGACGAAGCGCCCGGTATCGCGAGCTTCGAACTGGCGAGCGAAAACGGTCAGGCGTTGCCCGCTTTCGACGCCGGCTCGCACGTCGACGTGCATTTGCCCAATGGGCTCGTGCGTCAGTACTCGTTGTGCAACGACCCGCGCGATACGCATCGCTACCTGATCGCGGTGGTGCGTGACGAAGCGGGGCGCGGCGGATCGAAAGCGGTGCATGATCTGGTCCGCGAAGGCGATCGCCTGCGGATCAGCGCGCCGCGCAATCATTTCGCGCTCGCCGACGATGCAGCACATCATCTGCTGCTCGCGGGCGGGATCGGCGTCACGCCGATTCTTTGCATGGCGGAGCGGCTTGCCGCCACCGGCACTTCGTTCGACATGCACTATTGCACGCGCTCGAAGGAACGCACTGCATTCGTCGAGCGTCTCGCGCGGGCTGGTTTTGCGAAGTCGGTCCAGCTTCATCACGACGACCATCCGGGCGGCTCGACGTTCGATATCGAGCAGACGTTGAGCCATGCGCCGGCCGGCACGCATCTGTATGTGTGCGGCCCGCGCGGCTTCATGGACTTCGTGCTCGCGACCGCGCGCGCCAAGGGCTGGCCGGAACACAGGCTGCACTACGAGTTCTTCGGCGCGGCCGCGAATCAGGCGGCGACGGGCGGCAGCTTCCAGGTGCGCATCGCGAGTAGCGGCGCGACGATCGACGTGCCGCCGCAATGCACGGTCGTGCAGGCGCTGGCCGCGCATGGCATCGAAGTCATCACGTCGTGCGAGCAGGGCGTGTGCGGCACCTGTCTGACGCGGGTGCTGAGCGGCGAGCCGGATCACCAGGATTCCTATCTGACCGACGAGGAACGCGCGGCGAACGATCAGTTCCTGCCGTGCTGCTCGCGCGCGAAATCGCCGCTGCTGGTGCTGGATCTGTGATCTTTTTGCGGACGACGGGACTGTTGCCCGTCGTACCGCTTATTTATTGCGCTTTTCCCTCAGAATCCGACGAACCTACCGTGCGCACACTCAACGCCGGATCGTGCGCAATCGCTTCTTCGGAGAACGGAATAATCGTCCAGCGTTGGGCGGCGTAATCGCGTGTGCCGTCGGCATAGTGCGGCGACGCCGGATCGTCCGATTCGGATGGCGCGAGCAGCGTGCGTGCGATCACCCAATCGCCGGCGAACGACGCGATCTGAAGATACGTGTCGCCCATTGGCTTGACGTTCATCGAATAGCCGCTCGCATCAAATGGATGGGCGGCACACGCCGCGGTGAAATAGCCGCCCGCGTCGCAACCCCCGTATAGCGGAATGCGTTCGTGGTCGCGTTGCACATAGAGCGCCGCACCGCGCGGCGCATCGATAGCGATGCCGGCGCGTTGCAGTGCCGCGAGCGCGTCATGCAGCGCGGCGGCGAGCTTCGCCGGATCGGCGGCGATGCCCGCGGGCGTGGTCAACGGCTTCGCGCGGTCGAATGGCACCGCATAGAGTTGCGCGGGCGGAATCGTCAGCAGCCGCCGCCAGAGTTCGTCCCACAACGTTGCACCCACTGCGCCCGCCGCGGCCGTATCGTCCCATGCGGCGAGTACCTGGCACGCGGAGCGCTGTTGGTCGGCGTTCGGATCGGCCGGCAGGGCCGCCAGCGCGTCGCTACCGCACAGACGGTCGAGCACGGGCTGCTTGAATAGCAACGCCGACATCGAGCGGCTGTCGAGCGCGGCGCGGCCGAGCGCATCGGCGCTCACGCCCTGCGGATCGTTCTGCAATTGCGCGGCAATCGTATGGCCGAGCCGTGTGCGCAGCGACTGCGGCGTGCCGGTCGGACCGATGATCTTCGCGTAGCCGGTCATCGGTTCGGCCGGGTTGCTGAGCCAGTAACTGTCGTTGAAATTGCCGACATAGTCGCGCCGAAGCAGCGACGGCATCTGCGCGACCGGCAACGCACGATGCTGTACCGCTCCCGGCTCGTCGCGCCAGTCGCAGTCGCTGCGCGAACCGTCAAGGACCGGCACGCCGGGCATGGCCTGCGCCAGTGCCTTGCCGACTGGCGGCGTGCAGCGCTGCGCGAGTTCGTCGGGCACGTCAGGAATCGCGCCGATATCCGCGTACCAGACGCGCGGATCGTCGCGGCCGATTGCGAGCGTGTTGACCCACGGCATACCCGCGTTCTTCTTCTGGATGCGGATGAAATCGTCGAGCGAAGTCGCCTGATTCCATTCGAGGAAGTTTTCCAACACGCGGAAGTTATCGTCGTTGATATCGCGCAGCGCGAACGCCTGCTGCGCACTCCACGCTAGCGCGGGCGACATCGCGCCGAGGTTGACGAGCGGCCCGAAGCGCGAGCGGTACAGCGTGCGTGACACCGTATGCAGCGAACCGTCGGGCGCGCGCACTTCGACGTTCACGCGCGTCGGCGTCATCGCTTCGCTGTTGCCGTCGACCTGATACCGGGTCGGCGCGCCAGGCACGAGCGTCAGCTTGAACAGGCCGAAGCGCTTCGCGGTGGACACGGTATGCGTCCATGCGACGTTGTCGTTGAAGCCGATCATGATCACTGGCACGCCGAGAAACGACACGCCGCTGACGTTCAGCTTGCCGGGAATAGTGAGTTGAGCCTGGTAGAAGCGATCTGGGCCGGTCCAGAACCAGTGCGGATTGCCGAGCAGCAGCGCGCTGCCCGTGTGCGTCGCGTCCGCGCCGAACGCGAGTGCGTTGCTGCCGATGCCCGCATGGCCGCCGAATTCGGCGAGCGGTGGGTCGACGGGGGCGTCGTCGTGCAACGCGCTTTGCGGCGGCACCGGCATCGCCTGGGGCGGTTGCGCGGTCGCGATCGCGTTGATGAAGCGCGCCTCGCCACCGGCCAGATTCGCCGCGATCTGACGCCGGTACAAGTCCGCGTTGCTGATCTTGCCGAGCCACGGCGCCGCGCGGCAGGCCGCATGCGCGCCCGGGAAATCGCCATGCGCGAGATCGGCGAGGTAGCGGTTATAGCCGGCGACGAAGCCGTCGATCAACGCACGCATGTCGTCGGTCTGACTCTTGCGGAAGCGCGCGACGGTGGCATCGTCGACGATGAAACGGAAGAAGAAATCCGAATTGAGATTGTCGGGCTGGCCGAACGTCGCGGCGAGCGTGGGCCGCGCGTCGGCGCCGAAGAAGCGCGAGCGTTCGCCGCGATAGGTGACGAAGCTTTCGGCCATCGTGCACAGATTGTCTTGCGCCTGCGCGTAGCCGTATCCGTAGCCGAGGCTGCCCCAGTTGTCGGCGTTGATGTGCGGAATGCCGAGCGCGGTGCGGCGGATGTCGGCTCGATACGGGCCGGTGTGCGCGACATTGTCCGCATCGGGGCTCGCGCAGCTTTGCAGAGCGGCGGCAACGGGCAGCGCGATCAGCAGGGCGGCGAGGCAGCGGAGCGGGGAGACGTTCGAACGCATGGCTTTTTTGGTTGGGCGGACGTTGAGCGATGACGAGCGTGCGAAGAAGATTGTGAATCATCGCCGTTTAGGCGTGCTCTGATTTCTTTCGAACCGTCAGTTAGCTATTAATATCGTGTGGCTAGAAGCAGTGGTGCTGCATTCCGGTCATAGGTCATTGACGAACGTTGAATCTAAAGCGAGAAGCGATACCGTGCCTAATGAAATTTTTGTCTGCAAGATCAAGACATCGCTGTCGGTTCCCGCCAGGCTGATTATCGTCACCCTGACTGTGATTCTCGCGCTGGCGGCGCTCGGCTATCGAACCGCGGTCAAGCAAATGACAGAAGCCACTTTTCATGATCAGAGATCGGATGACGGGAAATACATCGCCCGGTATGCATACCCGCCCCGCGACCGCATTGCCTTGAGGCTCTACCGGACTGCTACGAAGGAGTTGCTTGCCGAGCGAGTCTATCGATATCCCGAGCGAATCAGGCTTTTATGGACCGACGACTATCTGATATATGACACATCGGCGGCGAGCGAGGATGGAGAAATCGAGCTACCGCCGTCATGGTGGGACCGTGTCAAGGCAAAACTACCCTGAAGAATGTTCACAGTCGACGAGCGCAAGAAGCCTTGTCGAAAGCGCTGGGCGCCGGCAATGGCACGACACGTTTTTCAGAACTGCGCGACCGGACGTGCGAGAGGGGCTAGCCGAGTGAAGCCCGCTGGGCGGCGGGCTTCGGGCGAATCTTTTGGTGCTGACGCAGCGACTATTTCCACCGGAGATGGCTAGTCGCCAACTTTTCGCTGACCGCGCTTCATGCTCCATCGGAAAACCAGCACGACTGCGGCGAACCCTAGCACGATAGCGGCCGACGACATGAAGAACGCCAAGTCGGATTCCTGATATGCCGTCGTGACCCCGTACATGCGAACCGCCCATTTCCATATCGGATTCGAAAAGTTCAACGGCGCTTCTGGATACATCATCCACCACAGCGCATTGACAACGATTGCGAACAGTAAGTTCAAGCCGACCGAGAGGCAGATGAGGAATTTTTTCATCTCACAATCACTTCACCGTACGCTTCAAGTTCCGATCCAGGCACGGATACTTTCGGCGTGTTGGTAAATATAGAACGTATATGATGCCAGTCTGCGAGTTGGTCGATAGTTATGCAGCCCTCGCTTTTCCCCAATCGTCCCTTAGGATGCAATCGGAATCGGCCACGAATGATGCCGTCGCATAAGAGTTTGTCATCGTCAATATCGCCGTCGATAGCGTACAGCGCGAACCATTCGCTCTTGTTATTGCCATTCAGATTAAGCCGATCTTTCCACCGGCCGAGAGCGCCTCCGGACCTTCTATCAAAAATGTAATACCTGCCCACGGGGATGGCACCATACGTCGGCGTGCACATTCCCGCCGCTTTATTGATATAACTCCCTTGTCCAGAGTATGCGGGAAACGATAGGGCGCCAATCCAAGATTCGCTCATTGGCTTGCCATTCAATTCGAACGCGCATTGAAACATCAGTCCTCCAGATCGACCGATAACAGTGAACGAATAGATAATCAAGTTGTGCCGAGCGCGCATTTTAAAGGCCATTTATTTTGAGAAGACCAATATCAAAATAAAGTCTTGCGGCAGTAATCCACGCCTATGCAACGACTGGTTTACGCATTCCCATAACCGAGCGAATGCACCCTTCTGCTGACATGCCGCAGTCAGCGCGAACCTCCCCCCGCACCCGCGCCATACGCGGCCTGATTTTTGCTGACCTGCTTGGGCGTCGCTTCGTTCGCAGGGGACGACGCGTGTTGAAAGCTCATCACTATCAGCGGGGTCCTCGGTGACAGCAGCGGCAGCATCCGGAACGTCAAGGCGGCGCGTCACGCGCGGCAGCGTCACGTGGTTACCAGCGCTGGCCATCGCTTCCGCGCACGCCGCCCACGCGAACCCGGTGGCGCCGCTGAACTACTTCCTGCACGCGGCCGGCCCAGCGGCCCGTCCGACGCTGTACCTCGGCTGGGTATTCACCGCGATCGTGACGCTGGTCACGCTGATCGTCGCCGGCCTGTTGATCGGCGCGATGGTCCGCAAGCGTCCCGCGGCGCAACCGGATGCGCTGAGCGCCGAGCCCGGCGGCATACGCTGGGTGTTCATCGGCACCGCCGTGTCGTCGGTCGTGCTGCTGGCGATGCTGATCTATGCGCTGATCACGCTCGAATCGGTGGCGTCGCCCGCGTCGCATCCGCAATTGACGATCACCGTGACCGCTTACGACTGGTGGTGGCGAGCCGATTACAGCGGCGACCCGAATCCGGCCCGCAACTTCAGCACGGCGAACGAGATTCATATTCCGGTCGGTGAGCCGGTGAAGATCCAGCTCAAAAGCGCGGACGTCGTGCACGCTTTCTGGGTACCGCAACTCGCGGGCAAGACGCAGACGATTCCCGGGCAAACCAACGAGCAGTGGATTCAGGCGGACCGTCCAGGCATTTATCGCGGGCAATGCTCGCAGTTCTGCGGCGCGCAGCACGCGCATATGGCATTCGAAGTGATCGCGCAGGACGCCGCCGCGTTCAACGCCTGGCGCGACGCGCAGGGACGCGCGGCCAGCCCGCCCCCGACAGACGCAGCGGTCGCGGCCGGCCGGCATCTGTTCGAAGAGCGCTGCGCGGGTTGCCACACGATTCGCGGCACCAAGGCCACCGGTCTGCAGGCGCCCGATCTGACACATCTCGGCTCGCGTCGCATGATCGCGGCGGGCGCGCTGAGCAATACGCCCGACCATCTGCTCGACTGGATCGAGCACGCGCAGCAGATCAAACCCGATGCATTGATGCCCAGTATCGCGCTGACCACCAGCGAGGCCGCCGCGTTGTCGGCGTATCTCGCGACGCTGCATTGAAGCGCACAGCACTCGAGGAACCCGTTCAATGTCCGATCATCCCGCTTCCGCTTCGCTACCCGCGCTGACCCGCACGCCGCGGCGCGGCCGTGTCGAGCCCGGCAGCGAGCAGGAAAAGCGGCTGCGCGAAATCTGGGAGTCGCGGCCCGGCTGGCGCGGCTGGTTCTCGACGGTCGATCACAAGGCGATCGGCCTGCGCTACCTGGTGACCGCGTTCATCTTTCTGCTGATGGGCGGCGTCGAAGCGCTGATCATGCGCGTTCAACTGGCGCGTCCCAACGCAACCGTGCTGACGCCCGAACAGTACAACCAACTGTTCACGATGCACGGACTGACGATGATCTTTCTGTACGCGCTGCCTGTTCTGTCCGGCTTCTCGAACTATCTATGGCCGCTCGTGCTAGGCGCCCGAGATATGGCTTTTCCGCGCCTGAACGCGCTGTCGTACTGGGTGTTCCTGTTCGCCGGCATCTTCCTGTATGCGGGTTTTCCGACGGGCCAGGCGCCGGACGCCGGCTGGTTCAACTACGTGCCGCTGTCCGGCCTCGAGTACAGCAGTGGCCCGAATATCGACGTGTACGCGCTCGGCATGGTGCTGCTCGGCATCTCGACGACGGTCGGCGCGATGAACTTCGTCGTCACGCTGCTGAGGATGCGCGCGCCGGGCATGTCGCTCGATCGTGTGCCGGTGCTCGTGTGGGGCACGCTGACCGCGTCCGGGGGCAATCTGCTGGCGGTGCCGTCGGTGAGCCTCGCGTTTCTGATGCTGTGGATGGACCGCCGCATCGGTACGCATTTCTTTGACGTGCTCAATAGCGGGCGCCCCCTGCTATGGCAGCACCTGTTCTGGATTTTCGCGCACCCGTGGGTCTATGTGGTCGTGTTGCCGGCCATGGGCATCGTGTCGGATGCGTTGCCGGTCTTTTGCCGCCGGCCGCTGGTCGGTTACGGGCCGGTCGCGTTGGCGACGGTCGCGACGATGGTGATCGGCTTTGCCGTGTGGATTCACCACATGTTCGCGACCGGTATCCCCGCGCTCGCGCTGTCGTTCTTCGGCTCGGCCAGCATGGTCATCGCGGTGCCGAGCGCGGTCGCGACGTTCGCCTGGATTGCGACGATCTGGACCGGCCGACCCGTGTATCGCGTGCCGTTCCTGTTTTTCGCGGGCTTCGTGCTGCTGTTCGTGATCGGCGGCGTCTCGGGCGTGATGACGGCCGCGGTGCCGTTCGACTGGCAACTCACCGACACGTACTTCGTCGTCGCGCATCTGCACTACGTGCTGCTTGGCATCAACGTGTTTCCGGTGATCGGCGGTATCTACTTCTGGTTCCCAAAATTCACCGGTCGGATGACCAACGAACGGCTCGGCAAGCTCGCGTTCTGGGTGCTCTTCATCGGCTTCAACATCGCGTTCTTCCCGATGCACATCGCGGGGCTGCTCGGCATGCCGCGCCGTATGTACACGTATCCCGCCGACATGGGCTGGAACACGGTGAATCTCGTCACGTCGCTCGGTTCGTTCCTGTTCGCCGCCGGCGTGCTGCTGTTTCTGATCGATATCGCGGTGAGCCTGAAACGCGGCAAGCTCGCCAGCAACAATCCGTGGGATGCGCCGACGCTCGAATGGTCGATCAGCTCGCCACCGCCGCCGTATAACTTCGCGGTGGTGCCGACGCTCGCGAGCCGGCATCCGTTGTGGGAGGGCCGAATCGACAAGCCGGGCGTCGCGGATCAGACGCGCTCGCAACTCGACGAAGGCTATTTGCTCGCGCAAGGTCGCGAAGCGCTGGGTACGACCGCTCTCGAGGCGAGTCCCGACGTGATCCTGAAGATGCCGGAAGACTCGTACGCGCCGTTCTGGCTCGCGGTCTTCGCCGCGCTGCTGTTCGTGGGGCTCGCGTTGACCGCCTGGGCTTTCGTGGGTGCGATGCTGGCCGGCTGCGCAGTGTCGATCATCGTGTGGCTGTGGCCCGAGCGCGCGCTGCTCCAGCGCGAGCCGGTCGCGGTCGAGGATGCGGGAGGCTGACATGAGCGATGCGCTGGATCTGAATCGCTCGTCGAGAGAACCGGACGAGACCGCGCGTGCGTTGCCGGTTGGCAGCGCGGGCGAGCGATCGAGCGGCTGGTGGGGCTGCTTCACGCTGATCACGACCGAAGGCGCGCTGTTCGGTTATCTGATCTTCTCGTATCTGTATCTGGCGTCGCAGAGCCAGCAGCATTGGCCGTCCGAGGGGTTGCCGAAGCTCGGGCTCGGCGGTGCGAACACGGTCATTCTGCTATCGAGCAGCGTGTTCGTCTGGTTCTGCGAGCGCTGCGTGCGTCGGCGGCGGTTGCGGCTGGGTGTCGCGTCGATGGCGGTTGGCATCGTGCTGGGGTGCATCTTCATGGTCATCCAGTTGCGCGAATGGCGCAACCATCCGTATGGCCTGACCTCGCATCTGTATGGCTCGTTGTACTTCACGATTACCGGCTTTCATATGGCGCACGTGCTGGTCGGGATCGTCGTGCTGACGCTGTTGCTGATCTGGACCGCGCTCGGCTATTTCGGCGACAAGCGCTGCGCGGCGCTGTCGATCGGCGGGCTGTATTGGCACTTCGTCGACGTCGTGTGGCTGTTCATTTTCAGCACGCTTTATCTGACGCCCTATCTGTTCCGGGAGTGGTCATGATGACGGTGCCCAGGGACTCCCGCATCTCGATGCCTTACGTGCTGATCGGCTTGCTCGCGGCGCCGTTCGCGTGGCTGTTGCAGACGTTGGTCGCGGAGACGCTCGCCGCGCAGGCCTGCTATCCGTACAACCATCCGCTCGGCGCGCCGCTCGTGCCGTGGATGCGTGCTGCGATGGTCGCGCTCGGCACGCTGTGTCTGGTCGCGGGCGTATTCGGCACGTGGGTCGCGTGGCGCAATCTTCGCCGTGTCGCGCCGCTGAAGCTGGGTACGCTGAACGGCGAGCGCCGCACGCGTGCCGAACTCGACTGGTTCCTGACGCACGTCGCAGTGATGTGCAGCGCGCTGTTTCTGTTCGCATTGATCGCGACGGATGTCGCGGTCGCGATCGTGTCGCCGTGCAGGTGGTGGTGATGAAGCACAACGTTTTCAACCCGGCCAGCTTCGTCATCGCGGCCGCATGCGCGCTGACGATAGCGGCGACGGCAAACGCCGCCGCCGCGGGCGACGCCACCGCGAACGCCGCGAGCGCATCCACGGACGCCGCGCAGGTGGCGCGCGGCGCGTACCTCGCCAAAGCCGCCGATTGCGCGGGTTGCCACACAGCCGCGCCTCGCGTCTCGCATCCGGGCGCGGCGCCGGTCGCTACGCCCGCCGTTTGCCGGCGGCCTCGGCATGGGTTCACCGTTTGGCACGATCTATACGTCGAACATCACGCCGGACCCGCAATACGGCATCGGCCGCTACAGCTATGACGATTTCGCGCGCGCGTTGCGCGAAGGCATCGCGCCCGGTGGCAAGCGGCTTTATCCGGCGATGCCGTACCCGTCGTTCGCGAAGATCACCGACGACGACATGCACGCACTCTACGCGTACTTCATGCACGGCGTGCAACCGGTCGCGGCGCCCGCCCCACAAACGCGCTTGCCGTTTCCATTCAACCAGCGCTGGGTATTGATGTTCTGGGACTGGGCATTCGCGCCGAAAAGCCAGTTCAAGGCCGATGCGAAACGCGATGCGCAATGGAATCGCGGCGCGTATCTGGTGCAATCGCTCGGCCATTGCGGCGCCTGCCACACGCCGCGCGGACCGGCGTACGAAGAGCGCGGCTACGACGAGTCGGCATCGGCCTATCTGACGGGAGGCACCAACGATTACTGGTTCGCGCCGAACCTGAGCGCCGATCCGGGCTCGGGGCTCGGCCGCAGTTCCGCGACCGACATCGTCGACTTCCTTCGAAACGGCCACGGCGGCGGACTCATCCCGTTCGGCAGCATGGTGCAGGTCGTCGAAGACAGCACGCAGTACCTGAGCGACGACGATCTCGCGGCGATCGCCGCGTATCTGAAGAGCCTGCCGCCGCATGCGCCAGGCGGCTTTTTCAATGCGCGCTCCAGCGCCGCGCTGCAAACGGTGCAGGCGCTGAAAACCGGGGATGTGGAAAGACCCGGCGCGGGCATTTACGCGTCATATTGCGCGCGCTGTCATCAGATGGATGGGGCGGGGGTGCCGCAAAAGTATCCGCGCCTCGCGGGCAACCCCGCGGTGCTGTCGGCGTCGAGCGTGTCACTGGTGCGCCTGCTGGTCGAAGGCGGGGGCAGTCCGCATACCGGGTCGGGACCGGAGCCGCGCAAGATGCCGTCTTTCGCCGGCAAGCTGACGGATACAGAAATGGCGCGCGTGCTCACGTTTGTTCGAAATACATGGGGAAATACGGCCGGACCGGTGACGCGAAACGACGTGTCGAGCGTGCGCGGCGCATTGCACAAGTGAAGGCCCACGCGCTCGTTATGCGGTGTTGTCGTTGCCGTCGCATTGCCCGTTGGCCTCGCTGAACAGCGTCTTCAGCTTCGCGTTGACCGCGATCAGCTCCTGCACCGGCGCCGCCGCGAGCTGCTGATCGAAGAGCGTGAGAACCTGACCGAGTAGCGCGTATGCGTCGTGATCGACGACGCAGACGCCGGTTTCGAGTCCCGCCTGCCGGCAGCGCAGAATCGCGCCCTCCGCGTCGCGAAACAGCTCGGGTACGGCCGGGCCATAGCCGCGCTGATTCAGCAGCATCGCCATGTAAATGGCCTGCGCCATGCTGCCGACGTGATATTGATTAGCGACGCCGCTGCGCAATGCCTCGAGCGTCATGTGATAGTCGAGCGAGATCTCGCCCGCTTTGGCAGGTACGATCGGCCGCAGCATCGCCTTCGGGCGCGGGCGCGGCGACTTCGCGTTTGCATCGCGAGTGGGGCTCGCTTTTCTGGCCATAAGCTTACTGACGCGTCCGGCTTGCGCCGGACCGCGACATCATCACGGAACCCGACAACGGCGATAACGGAAAACGGTTGCGCCGCGTACCGCGCGGCGCCGTTCCCGTTAGCCCATATGCAGACCGCCGTTCAGCGAAAAGTCCGCTCCGGTCGCAAAGCCCGCCTGATCCGATGCGATCCACGCGACGATCGACGCGATTTCATCCGGCGTGCCGAGGCGCCGCACCGGAATCGTCGCGACGATTTTTTCCAGCACCTCCGGACGAATGGCCTTGATCATGTCGGTGCCGATGTAGCCCGGCGACACGGTGTTGACCGTCACGTTCTTGGTGGCGACTTCCTGCGCGAGTGCCATCGTGAAGCCGTGAATGCCGGCCTTGGCCGTGGAGTAGTTGGTTTGCCCGAACTGGCCTTTCTGGCCGTTGACCGACGAGATATTGATGATGCGGCCAAAGCCTCGTTCGACCATGCCCTCGATGACCTGCTTGGTCACGTTGAACAGGCTCGTGAGATTGGTGTCGATCACCGTTTGCCAGTCTTCGTACGTCATCTTGCGGAACATGCCGTCGCGCGTGATGCCCGCGTTGTTGACGAGCACGTCGACTTCACCCACTTCATTCTTGACCTTCTCGAACGCTTTCGTGGTGGATTCCCAATCCGCGACGTTACCTTCCGAAGCGACGAAGTCATAGCCGAGCGCTTTCTGTTCTTCCAGCCATCGGGCTTTGCGCGCCGAGTTCGGGCCGCAGCCCGCGATGACGGTGTAGTTCTCTTTGTGCAAGCGCTGGCAGATGGCGGTTCCGATACCACCCATCCCGCCAGTTACGTATGCAATACGATTTGCCATGAGTCCTCCTTGTTGTCTCGGGTGAGTTGGAGCAGGTTCGATTGGAGGATGAAGCTATTATTGGCAGCCGCCAACGGGCCGCACGATGGGCATTTTCACCTACGGGTTAACTGCCAAATCAGGTGCGGAAGGGTTGCTTGACGGCGCAATGATTTACGTCGATTGCCGGATCAGCGCTTTGCGAACTCCGGGTAGCCCGATCCCGCCGGCCGGCCTCCTGTCCTTGCCTGCGCGCCATCTTCCTCTTACCCTTAGCGTTAGCCTTAAGTACGTGCCCCGGACACAGTGCAACAGACTGCCTGCACGATCGTCGATTCAGGGCGCAAAGCCGTCCATCGTTCCTGTGTCTATTCGTGTGACCATCAGAGGCACATCAGGATGTCTGATTACCTTGCTGACATCGATCCCGGCAAATTGAACTTCGTTGGGATCTTCGGGCTGTTGATCGGCGGCCTCGCGCTGTTTCTTCTCGGTCTGGAGTTCCTGACCGGCGGCCTGAAGGCGATCGCGGGATCGAGACTGCAGTCGCTGATCGGCGTGCTGACCGCGAACCGGTTTCGCGGCGTGGTGGCGGGCGCCGTCGTGACCGCGCTGCTGAACTCGTCGACCATCACGACGGTGCTGATGGTCGGCTTCGTGTCCGCCGGCCTGATGACGCTGGCCCAGGCGGTGCCGATGATCATGGGCGCGAACATCGGCTCGACCATCACCGCGCAGATCATCGCCTTCGACGTTTCGCGTCTGACGCCATTCATGCTGGCGATCGGCTTCGTGCTGCACGCGTTTGGTCCGCGCGAACTGCTGCGGGAGATCGGCCGCGTCGTGATGGGGCTAGGGCTGCTGTTCATGGGCATCCAGCTGATGGGAGAGGCTACGCATCCGCTGCGCACCTACCAGCCGTTCATCGACGCAATGCAGGACATGCGCAATCCGCTCGTCGGCGTCATCGTGGGGGCGGTCTTCACCGCGATCGTGCAAAGCTCGGCGGCGACGCTCGCGATCGTCATTGCGTTGAGCGGCCAGGGCCTGATGCCGCTCGAAGCCGCCATCACGCTGATTCTCGGCGCGAATGTCGGCACCTGCGGCACGGCATTGCTCGCCTCGATCGGCAAGCCACCGGAGGCGGTGCAGGTCGGCGTCGTGCATCTGGTGTTCAATGTGCTCGGCGTCGTGATCGCGCTCTTCCTGATTCCGCAGATGGCCGAGTTCGTGCGCTGGGTCTCGCCGTCGCATCCGGAACTGCAAGGCCTCGCGCGCCTGTCGGCCGAGGCGCCGCGGCAGGTCGCGAATGTGCATACGCTTTTCAGCGTGGCGAACACGCTGCTGCTGATCTGGTTTACCGGTCCGATCGCGCGGTTCGCGCAACGGGTCGTGCCGAGGCGCACGAAGGCGGCCAAACCCGCGGGCGATCCGCAGTATCTCGACGAGTCGTCGTTGACCGTGCCGGCGCTTGGACTGCAGCGCGTGCGTATCGAGCTGACCCGGCTCGGCGCGCAGGTGCTCGAGGTCGTGCAACGCGGCTCACAGATGGTGTCCACGGGCACGATGGAAGAGATCAATCAGATGCTCGACCAGGACAGGGAAAGCGACCGGCTCGCCTTCGAGATTCTTCAATATATCGGCCGCCTGTCGCAGGGGCAGCACTCTGAGGACGAAGGTCAGCAGATAGTCGGTTATACGCAGGTCACGAGCCATCTCGAGAGCATCAGCGGCATTGTCGGCACGACGTTGATGAACGTCGGGCAGCAGCGAATGACGCAGCAGATCGACCTGCTGCGCCTGCGCGATGCGACGACTACGCAGTTTTCCGAGGCCGTGATCCGCAATCTGGAGCAGGCGATCCGCACGATCGAGGCGCCCGATCCGGAGGAAGTCGCGAAGGTGATCGACGCGAAAGCCGGCATCGACAAGCTCGCCGCGACCGCGCGTCAGGTCGTGCTCGCGAAGCTTCAGCTGGCGGACAAGGCGGACGTGGTCACGTTCCGGCTCGCGATGGATCTGATCGAGCAGGGTCGGCAGATCGCGCAGTTTGCGCGGGCCATTGCGAAAAATGTGGCGGCGCTTCAGTAGCTTCCATCGCGCGCGAGCGAGGACCAACGATCGATATATTCGCGCGGAAGTGATCGCCAGCACACGGACGCTCACGTTGCGAGAACGCTAAGATCTCAGCGTGTCATCCTCGTGACAGGCTTTCACGGAGAGTGGGATTGCCCGCCTTTGCTGTGCGGGCTTTTTTTCGCTTCGCGCGTGTTGTGGTATCAGTAGTGAATTAACACACATCGCGTCCGGAATTTGATAGCCTGTGTCGCCGCAGAGCACTGAACTCAAGGAGGGCTTCACCATGATCAGGTGGCTTGCTAACTGGGCTTCACAACATGCTCCTACTCCCGAGAAACAGGCCGAACGCGCGCTGAACAACTTGCGCATGGAACTGTTTCAGGCCGAACAGCTGGTGCTCGACGCACAGCTGCGTGCCGATTACTATCGGGCTCGCCTGACCTTCCTCGAAGAAGTCACGAGAAAGGGCATCGAACAGGTATCGGACGAACGCAAGGCTCCTCAAGAGCCTCCCCAGCCGTTGCGGCCGGGACTCAAGCTCACCGCGGCGCAATAGCCGCGTGTCTTCCATCGGAATGTGTTCAGCCGCGCGGAGAAGTTCCCGGTTGCCCGGTTTCGTGCTTCGACCGGGCAACCTGCTCTGAGTGTTTGACTTTTACTGCGCGACTTCCACTGCGCTTCGCCTACAGCGAAACGCCTGTTTCGTCCTGCTCAACTTGCCAGATCGGGCGGCAGCTTGCCGCCGTTTGCCGCGAGCGCCTGCATCACCTGCTTATGCAGCCAGATGTTCATGCTCGCGGAGTCGTTCATGTCCCCGCTGTACTTCAATTCCTGCGCAAGTTGCTTGCGGTGTTCGAGACTGCTGTCGACGCCGAGTGCCTTCATCGTGTCGACAATCGACGTACGCCAGTTCAACGTCTGTCCGCTTTCGCTGACGAGTTGGTCCATCACGGCGGCCACGTCGACGTCGGTCAGCGGCGCGGGCGCCGCGGGAGCGCTGGGCGTCGCGGCTTGCGCGGCGGCCGGGTCGGGGGTGGGTTCTGTCGCGGGGGGAGGTTGGTCCGGCTTCGCTTTGCCGAACAGCTTGTGCACGATGTCACCAAAAATACTCATTTCCGAAATCTCCGCGGTTGAATGACGAATGCGAGTGGGGGCGCTCGCAGGACATGCCCCCACTATGCTACGCGATCTACCACGGTGAAAAACGTAATATTTTGTCAATCCGTCGACTGCTCGTGTTGGTCCGCGCGCAATGATCCTGACACGACTCAGCCCGCGTCACCTCAACACATGACGCCGTGCGCGGCGCTATCCGAGGCCCAGCTCAGCCTTCACATCGGCGGCACCACGCCGTCCTTTTCGACCACGACGCGTTGCGCAACATAAGTCCCCTGCGACGCGGGCGTAGCGACTATGAACACCTTCTTGCCCGGCGTAAGGTCGCTGCGCTCCGCGGGCGTGAACGTGACGATGGGCACGTTGGGCGGCACCGTCACCACATTGCTGCCGCCCTTGTACGACAGCTTCAGATCCCGGCCGCTCGTGCTCTGCACGACGGTGTCGACATTCGCGTTCGTCATCGAGCTTTTCGGGCCCAGGTCCCACGCGTAATGTCCTTCACCCGTGCCGCGCGCGGACTCTGGGAACACGACCACTTCCGTTGCTGTCAGCTTGCCGTCGGTGCCCGTGGTTGCAGCCGTGCCGATAAATGTGCCCGGCTTGATATCCGATAGCTGCATCGTCTTCACAGCCGAAACGCTCGCTGCCGGCTTCGTATCGATCGACACGGTATCGCCGCTGCGTCGATGGACCTTGAGCGTGTCACCGTCGTGCGACACGATTTCGCCCCGGATGCGCGCGGAGTTCGTGGCTGGCGCCTGCGCGAAAGCAGCGCCCACGAGCGTTGCGGTCAACAAGGCTGCGCCTGATTTGATGAGGAATGACATAGGAACTCCTAACGGGATGGTTAATGGAAGGAGAAAAACCTCATTGCGTCACGAGCCGCTGAACCAGTTGTAGCCCTGGTTCTCCCAATAGCCGCCCGGATACTGGTTCGTGATCTCGATAGCGACGACATGCTTGGGATTCTTGAAGCCGAGCTTGGTCGGCACGCGCAGCCTTATCGGGAAGCCATATTTCGGCGGCAGCACGTCGCCGTCGTAAGTCAGCGTGAGCAGCGTCTGCGGGTGGAGCGCCGTCGGCATGTCGATGCTCGTCCAGTAGTTGTAGTCCGCGCAATGAAGCGACACGTACTTTGCACTCGTGTCCGCACCCGCGCGGCGCAGGAAATCAGAAAAGCGCACGCCGCCCCAGCGACCGATCGCGCTCCATCCTTCGACACAGATAAGACGCGTGATCTGGCTTTCCTGCGGCAGCGCGCGCAGTTCGTCGAGCGCCCACGTACGCTTGCCGTGCGCGAGGCCGCTGACCTGCAGACGGTAGGTCGCGGCATCGATCTCGGGCACCTCGTCGACGCCATAGAACGCATTGAACGGAAACGGCCGTGTGATCATCGATGCCGGATACGTGGGTGCCAGCTTGTTCGGATCGAACAGCAGTGCCTGCACGTCGTCGTTGAAGAACGAGATGCGGCGCAGCGCGGTGTTCACCGCCTTGTCGTCGGTCAGATCGCAACCGGACAGCAGCGCGATGCCGCCTAACGTCAGCAGCCGCCGGCCGAACAGCCGGCGCGCAGGCGATTTGAGTTCGCGCTGAGCATCGCGAATGATCGATTCGCCATGCGTCGCGAGGAAGGTGCCTTGTTGCGGGGTTCGTTTTCGGATCGTCATGATCTACCGTCCGCGTAGCATCAGCAGCAGTGAGCGCGGCACGAGCGCAACCATCGCAACGTGAATGAGGAAAAACACCACCAGTACGCTCATACACATGAAGTGCACCACGCGCGCGTTGTCATATCCGCCCATCAGCGTGCGCAGCAGCGGGAACTGCACCGACTTCCAAATGGCGAGCCCCGACAACACGATCAGCAGGATGTCCGCGATCACGACGAGATAGGCAAACTTTTGCACCGAGTTGTAGTGCGCGAGGTCGTCGTGTTTCAGGCGCCCGCGCAGCGCAGCGAGCAGATCGGCGGCCAGCTGTTTCGGCCGGACCGGCAGCAGCTTGCGTCGAAAGCGTCCGGACGCCAGATTCAGCGCCAGATAGACGATGAAATTGGCGACCAGCAGCCACATCATCGCGAAATGCCATTGCAGCGCTCCGGCGAGCCAGCCGCCAAGCGTGATCGAAGGTGGAAACTCAATTGCGGGAAAGATCGGCGACGCGTCGTAAATCTGCCAGCCGCTCATTACCATCAGCACGACCGCGACGGCATTGATCCAGTGCGTAATTCGCACCCATCCGGGTTGAACCATGTTGCGCCTCAAGACCGCTCCATGCTTGTTGACGATCATTCCGGTGCCGCGGGAGCCGTCAACGCGGACGCCGTCGGCGTCGGTACGGATTCACACCGCACAGGAACGCCGTCCCGCCGCTTGGGAAACGCAGCATGCGACATTCCTGACGACGGGCAGACGCTGGCTCGAAGGTTGCAGCGCAGAGGGTTCGATGGTTTCACCGGGCGATGGGGCGCGTTATGCCGCCGCAAAATAAAAATGACCTGAGTGGCGGCTTCGCCCTTCAGGCCATTCACGAATACTTGTTGAATCAGAAGTGCGTATGCAAGCCGACGCGTGCGACTGCCTGCGTCTGGCCGCTCGACGAGCCGTTCGCGCTGTTCGTGCCGTTGATCTGCGCCAGGCCACCCGAGCTTGCGCGCTGATACAGGCCCATCACATAGACGCTCGTGCGCGTCGACAGCGAGTAGTCGACGATCGCCGCGACCTGGTGAGCGTGATGATTGTCGACGACCGAATTGCCCTTCATGTACATATACGACGCGCCCGTGGTGAGTGCCGGTGTGAACCGGTACTGCGCACCGACCGAGCCTTCATAGACCGAGCAGCCATTCGCCGAGTTGTGCACGGTCGTGAACAGCGCGTTGGTGAACCACGCGCCGAACCGGTAGTGCACGCCGAGACCCCTGTTACGCACGCTGACCTGCGGCGAGCCCGCGGTGTAGTACTTCACATTCGTATAGGCGGCGTTGGCGCAGAAAGAATTCGCCGCATAGTTGAGCGCGAAGCTGGTCGCATTGCCCGCGCCGATGGAGCCCGATACGTTGCCGAAGCCATACATCGCGCCCGCGCTGAACCCGCCGAACACTGGCGACTGATATTTGACGGAGTCATTGAGACTGACGCCGGTTATGCGGTCCCAGTCGAAGGCGCCGGTCGGATTCTGCGGCAGAGCGAGTTTCTGGAACGGACCCGCGCGGAATGCGTAGAAGTGGCCGGAAACGTTGGCGGGATCGTTACCGCTGGCGAACAGCGAGTCCGTCATGAAGTCGTACTGGTTACCGAGCGTGAACTGGCCGAGGCGATCGTTGACGAGCCCCATGTACGAAAGACGCCTGAACAAGCTCGAATTAGGCATGAATTGCCCGTTGTTCAACTGGTACTGGTTCACGAGCTCGAAGATGGCCTTGGTGCCACCGCCGAGATCTTCCGAACCTCTGATGCCCCACAGGTTCGGGCCGTTGACGCCGTCATCCATCTTGATGTTGCTTTTGCCCCCTGGTTGCTCACATACGTCGCCCCGGTATCCATGAGGCCGAAGAGGGTGACGCTGCTTTGCGCATGCGCTGCCGTCGACATCGAGGTACGCGCGAGAACGGCGAGCGCGATCTGCGTCTTCTTCATCGAAATGATCTCCTTTTATATTTAGCTTTGCCAAACGAAGCCGTATAGCTGTGCCGTGTTGGCGGATCACGAAAATCTCGGTTGGTCTTCGTGGTGCAAAACAAGTCGAGCACCGGTGAACGAGGCTCAATATAGTCGGCGCGATGTTGATGAGGAAGTGGCGCGGCCGGTCCGAAAAGCGCAACTGATTGAACAGCAGGCTGTTTGACATCGCGGGGTTTATGCGAACTCGAACGGCGGCGCGCTGATCACATCATTTCCTGGTATGCATCGTAGTTCATTGAAAGATAAAAGTTTTATGTTCGAGTCGGATCAATAGGGATCGAAGAAGTACTCGAAAATCTCAGCGCGACTCATCGCGGCCCAATGCATTTCAATTTGTTTCTTTTCGCATCTAAAAAAGTTATGGCGTGCAGTCGCACAAGATGTCGATGGTGCCGAGCGTAATCTGGATGGACGAGCCGGCGTATCGGAGAGCCGCCGAAGAAGCCAAGGTGCCGACTTCCGTGATGGCGTATCAGACCGATTCGTCGAGCAACGTGACGGCGTCGCGTCCGGTCTATCCGTACCCGGCGGTCGCCAGGTACACCGGTTATGCGAGTTCGTTCCCGAGTCATCTGTTGTGTTTATCAGGGTGTGCACAAAGTCGCACTCGGCGAGCCCGCTGCCAAGGGCCTGCGGTCTGACCTGAGCGCTTGTCCGACGGGGCTTTGCGCGAATCGGCCCCGCTTCGCCGGCGCTATGCGGAACGGTGAAAATGCGGATACTCGCTTCGATCACATGGTTAACCCGCGCTTTGGCCCGCGAAAGACGAAACGTACCTTCACGCCAGTTACTTGAGTAAGGCGTGTAAGGACCCATCGCCACGATGGTTACGGGATCGACGTAGTTTGCGAAGCAACCCGCTTCGGGCACGCGATGAGACCAATGAAGGAGACAGGAGAGTTTCGATGACGAGTATTACCAGCGGTAACCGGATTGATATCAAGGCGTTCATCGACGAACGGCCTATTTCGCGCTACCAGTGGCTATTGGTAGCGCTGTGCTTTCTGATCGTAACCGCCGACGGAATGGACGTCGCGATCATGGGTTTCGTCGCGCCGTCCATCATTCATGAATGGGCGATTTCGCGCCCTGAATTCGGGCTCGTGATGAGCGCGGCGCCGATCGGTCTCGTGATCGGCGCATTGTTCGCGGGTCCGGCGTCGGATCGCATCGGCCGCAAGTGGGTGTTGATTACGTCGGTGTTTGTGTTCGGCGTGTTCACGATCGCAACTGCGTTCACGCAATCGCCGTTTTCGATGGCGGCGCTGCGTCTGTTGAGCGGTATCGGCCTGGGTGCCGCAATGCCGAACTCGACGACGCTGCTGTCCGAGTACGCGCCGCAACGCAAGCGCGCGTTGCTGATCACCGTGATGTTTACGGGCTTCAATCTCGGCTCGGCATTGATCGGTTTCGCAGCCGGCTGGCTGATTCCGGTTCATGACTGGCGCTCGGTGCTGATTTTCGGCGGCGCGCTGCCGCTCGTGCTGATCCCGTTCCAGATCTGGCTGCTGCCTGAGTCGGCCCGTCTGCTCGCGGTGCGCGGTGCGCCTGTGCAGCGCATCGGCAAGGTGCTCGGCCGGGTGTGCGGCGTGCACTTCACCGGCAATGAAGTGTTCGTGTCGAACGAACCGCCGCTGCCGACTCGCAAGCCTATTGGCGTGCTGTTCTCGCAAGGTTATGGCTCGATGACGATCGCGCTATGGGTCACGTATTTCATGGGCCTGCTCGTGATCTATCTGCTGACCGGCTGGCTGCCGACGCTGATGAAGGATGCGGGCCTGTCCGTCACGACCGCGGCCAACGTCACGGCGATGTTCCAGATCGGCGGTACGATCGGCGCGATCCTCGTCGGCTGGATCATGGACAAGACGCGTCCGGCGCCGGTCATCAGCGCCGCGTATATCGGCGGGGCACTGTGCGTGCTCGGGCTCGGCTACATCGGCGCGCTGTCTTCGTCGCTCGCCCTGCTCGTGTTTGCCGCGGGCTTCTGCATGAGCGGCGCGCAAACCGGCCTGAACGCATTTGCGCCCGGCCGTTACCCGACCGTTGCGCGCGCGACCGGTGTGAGCTGGATGCTCGGCATGGGCCGCTTCGGCAGCATCTTCGGCTCGGCGATCGGTGGCGCGCTGCTCGGCCTCGGCTGGCAGTTCGGCGCGATCCTGGCGATGCTCGCGATTCCCGCCACACTGGCCGCCATCGCCATCCTGGCGAGCCAGCGTGTGGGCGGCGGCGAAGTGGTGGCCCAGCCGAATACGGCGCATTGATGCAGGCAGGAACGCGGCGCGCGAGCGTTTGGCGCGCGCCGCTGGTCAAATTCATCTACTGAGGAATCACGGTGATCATCGACATTCACGGCCACTACACCACCGCGCCCAAAGCGTTGGAGACGTGGCGTAACCGCCAGATCGCAGGCATCAGGAATCCGTCCGGGATGCCGAAGGTGTCGGAATTGCAGATCAGCGACGACGAGCTGCGCGAGTCGATCGAAAGCAACCAGCTGAAACTGATGCGCGAGCGCGGTCTCGATCTGACGATTTTCAGTCCGCGCGCGAGCTTTATGGCGCACCACATCGGCGACTTCGAAATCTCGAGCACGTGGGCCGCGATCTGCAACGATCTGTGCTATCGCGTGAGCCAGCTATTTCCCAAGAACTTCGTGCCGGCCGCGATGCTGCCGCAAAGTCCGGGTGTCGATGCGGCCACCTGCATTCCCGAACTCGTCAAATGCGTCGAACAGTACGGCAACGTCGCGATCAATCTGAATCCCGATCCTTCGGGGGGCCACTGGACCAGCCCGCCGCTGTCTGAGCGCTACTGGTACCCGATCTACGAGAAGATGGTCGAGTACGACCTTCCCGCGATGATTCACGTGAGCACGAGTTGCAATGCCTGCTTTCACACCACGGGTTCGCACTACCTGAATGCGGATACCACCGCGTTCATGCAATGCCTGAGTTCGGACCTGTTCCGCGATTTCCCGACGCTGCGTTTCGTGATTCCGCACGGCGGCGGCGCGGTGCCGTATCACTGGGGTCGTTTCCGGGGCCTCGCGCAGGAACTGAAAAAGCCGTTGCTGAAGGATCACCTGCTGAACAACGTGTTTTTCGACACCTGTGTCTATCATCAGCCGGGTATCGATCTGCTCACCCGCGTGATCCCGGTGGACAACATCCTGTTCGCGAGTGAGATGATCGGCGCGGTGCGCGGCATCGATCCGGAAACCGGTCACTATTTCGACGACACCAAGCGTTATATCGAAGCGGCGCACGTCGACGTAGAAGAGCGTCACAAGATCTACGAAGGGAACGCGCGGCGGGTTTATCCGCGTCTCGATGCCTTGTTGAAAACGAAGGGGCTGTAATCATGTATGAAATCGGAGTCGTCTATCGCAACGTCCAGCGCGCGGATGCGGACGTTGCCGCGAAACTCGGCGTGCTCGGTTCGGCCACCGTGCATGAAGCCATGGGCCGCACGGGCCTGCTCAAACCGTATATGCGTCCGATCTATACCGGCGCGCGCGCGAGCGGCACGGCCGTCACGGTGCTGCTGCAACCGGGCGACAACTGGATGCTGCACGTCGCGGCCGAACAGATCCGGCCGGGCGACGTCGTGGTCGCGGGCGTCACCGCGGAGAGCACTGACGGCTACTTCGGCGATCTGCTCGCAACCAGCTTCAAGGCGCGCGGCGCGCATGCGTTGATCATCGACGCCGGCGTGCGCGACGTCAGCGTGCTAACCGAAATGAACTTCCCGGTCTGGAGCAAGGCCATTTCCGCGAAAGGCACGGTCAAGGCGACGCTCGGCTCGGTGAACATTCCGGTCGTGTGCGCGGGCGCACTCGTTGCGCCGGGCGACGTCGTCGTCGCCGATGACGATGGCGTGGCCGTGGTGCCGGCGGCCGCCGCGCAGGCGGTGCTCGACAAGGCCGCGGCGCGCGAGGCCAACGAAGCCGCTAAACGCGCGAAACTCGCCTCGGGCGTGCTCGGTCTCGACATGTACAACATGCGCGGGCCGCTCGAACAGGCCGGACTGCATTACAAGGACTGACAGGCGTGGTACCAGTAATCAACGATCAAGCCACGCGCGCGCCGATCACCGGCATTTCGTCGATGGCCACGCGCCACGTGCTGGCCGAACTCGCCGCGTCATACGCGCGGCGCACGGGGCAGGGCGTCGCGATCGAATCGGTTGGCGGCGTCGACGCGGCGCGCCGTGTCGAGGATGACGAAGTATTCGATGTCGTCGTGCTCGCCACGGGCGCGATCGAGCGGCTCGTGGCGGCAGGCCGCGTCGATGCGACGAGCCGCGTCGGGCTGGCGCGCTCGGGCATCGCGGTCGCGGTCGCGGCCGGAGAACCGCGCCCGGACATCGCGACCGAAGCGGCGCTGCGAGACGCGATTCTCGGTGCGCGCAGCATCGGTTACTCGACGGGGCCGAGCGGCACGTATCTGCAGAAGCTGTTCGAACGCTGGGGCATTGCCCGGCAAATTGCGTCGCGCCTCGTGAAGGCGCCGCCCGGAGTGCCGGTCGGCACGCTCGTCGCGCGTGGAGAAGTCGCGCTTGGCCTTCAGCAGATGAGCGAATTGATTCACGTACCGGGCGTCGACGTGCTCGGCGAGCTTCCGGCCGCCGTCCAGTCCACGACGAGCTTCACCGCCGCGATCTGCACGGCGGCGCGCCAGCGCGAAGCGGCGCAGGCGCTGCTGGCGTTTCTGGCATCACGCGAGGCCGACGGCGCGAAGCTGCAAAACGGCATGTCGCCGGCTTGATCGCCGGCCGCGCTCGCCGCGGTGGACCGATCTAAGCATGAAAGCGCGTTCAGGCCAACAGCTTGCCCCACTCGTAATCGATACTGTCCGGCGTGAAGGGCAGCACGCCCGCGCCGGGCGTAAACGTCAGTTCGCCGAAATAAACGAGATTATCCGGCGCATACAGGTCGACGCGTACGTAGTCGAAGTCTTCGCACAGACGGGCCGCGACATCGAGCACGGCCTGCAGATGCGGCGGGCGCGGAGCGGGCGCCGCGCTGCGCTTGTAGTCGCCGATTGCGATGTCGAGATGATTCCAGTCGATGTCGTACACGTCGCCGTGCGTCGCGTTACCGAATCGATCCGAGATCACGAGGATATAGATGATCGGCCGCCCGGGCCGCCCGCCGAAGCAGTGCAGCTTGAAATCGGCCGGAATCTGGCCGCGCTGATCGAGCAGCAGTTGCTCGAAGAAAATGCGTGGCTTGATCTTCCGATAGTGCCGCTCGCGCCCGACGTAATAGAATTCGGCGCGCAGCCATTGGTCGGCGAGCTTCTTCAGCTTCTCGAACGAGGTCTCCGATTTGCTTCTCACCAGTTCGACGTAGCTGCTGCCGTGATTGGCTTTCATCACGAAAGCATCGGGGAGCGCGTCGAACACTTCGGGCGTGAACGCATCGGGCGCCGCGATCAGCGGTATCAAATGCTGGTCGCCGATCTTCCGGGCAACATATTCGCGCACCAGCAGCTTGTCGGTCAGCGCGATATACCGCGGATCCGGGTGAAGATTGCGCTGCAGGATCTTCTCGTTGAACGTCACTGGACGAATCAGGTTCGGATAGCGGCCAATGCATTTGTGATGTAACAGGCTTAGGAAAAGGGCGTCCGGCAACAGCGTTTTCGCCGCTTCCTTGACCTTTCTCACGGTCGACGGCGATTCCCCGTGCGAGGCATGCGCACCGGCGTGCAGCCCCGGCCGCTCGCCGGGCGAGGACAAGGCGTCGTCGCCGGTCGGTAGGGAGGCCATGTTTTCCGGCGCGACGGCCCCGTCGTCCGCGGCTAGCCGGGCCGATTTGATGATTGTCATGTTCTAATCCCTTTGCGGTCGAGTCGACGAATCGTCCTCGGAGTAACAGGGAATTGAAATCAAAGTGTCAGCGGTGCCTGCCGCAACATCTCGGTCGCGGCGCTCCAGCTTTCCTCCGGCGTCAGCCAGCGGTCCTCCGCATCGACATGCTGTTGCGCGCGGAATTGCGTCGGCGACATGCCATAGCGCTCCTTGAATAGCCGCCCGAGCCGATTGCCGTCGCCCATTCCGCAGCGGCGCGCGATCTTGTCGACCGGCAAATCGGTGTTCTTCAGCATCGAGCGAACGATCTCGAAGCGTGTGCGCAGCAGATATTCGAGCGGCGTCATGCCGAACTCGCATTTAAAGCGGCGCTGGAAGTTGCGCTTGCTCATTGCAACCGATTCGGCGGCCTGCGCAACCGAAATTGCCTTGCTGTAGTTCTCCTTTATCCAGCGCGCCGATTCGCGAATCTTCTCCGTCGTCGTCGTGATGTTGACGTCGTCGAACTCCGAGCGGCTTTTCTCGGCGTAGCCGGTTTGCAGGACGCGGCCGATCTTGCGGGCGGTATCGGTATTGATGTCGCGTTCGATCTGCGCAAGCGCAAGATCGGTCGGCGTCACATTGCTTTGCGTGCGCGCGGCGTCACCGCTGTCATCGAACAGAAAGATCGGCACGATCGATTGCAGCGGATCGTTGCAGACGACCGCCAGATTGGCGCCCTGTTGCATGCCGAACGATGCGATCGATCCTTGCAGCGAGATCCACGATAGAAAGCGGTCGTTGGATTCCGCGACTTCGGTGACGTCGCGGCACGCGACGAAGAACGCGTGGAAATCGGCGAGACAGTACCGTTCGAGTCCTTGCGTCCAGATCGATATGCCAGAGGAACTGGTCACGAGACCGCCGCCGTCGGATACCACGGTAAACCGGTATGGCGCCTCTTCGCCAGCCGTTCTCTTGCACTCATTGGCAAGCCGGAACGCGTCGCCGATCGCGCCGGTACTTGCCATCGAACAATCCTGAAAGACGAATAGACCAATGTGCTTCATCACGCGAGCTTCTCCAGTCAGGAAAATCTACGCATTGAGATTAGCGCATCGAATTGGGCGAGACGAGCTTGGCCGGCATGCGTGGGTGTTTTGGCGTAATCGACAGGATCGCAGAAATTATTACCTCGCTATTCGCTGAAATGCGTGCTACCAATTAACGTTGCGCGGCATTTTTTTCCCGATCGATTAGCGCGATTCTTGCAAGCGAAATCAACCGGGATCAACGGAATGCGCCGAGTGGCATGGTTTCGGCGCGATTAGCGGGATAACGGCGTCATTTCTCGCACATAGACCGTGCAATTCGCGTTCTGTCGCGATGAACGGTGCTTGCCGTATAACTCTGTTACAGCAATTGCAGATCGCAACAAGCCTTTCTGGCTTCTGTTTCATTTGTAAAAGGCTCCGCGTTATCGGCCAATAGCACCTTACTTTGGGCCGCCGGCGAATGCCTTGATCCTTTGCGGACTATGCTTCACCGCAACATCGAGAGAGAAATTGTCAATCGCGGATTACGTGAATGGCGGGCTTCGCGTTCCCTGATTCGTGAGAAGAACAATCGGCAATGCCGCGGTGGATAAGCAATAGGTGTGTAGCCTTCCGTGGTTCGAGAGGTCCCCGAACACGGCTCCCCGACCTAACCCGACACAGCACGTCGCTTCGCCGTGCTGCCAGCCAATCGAGGGCCTATCCGGCCGGCGGCATAAACGGCGACGACGTGGCGACGCAAGGCGATCTCCGATCGTTTTGTTTCATCAACCTGCAAGGATCAGACCGGTGGATTACTATCCGCAAAACTCGCTCTATCCCGCTGTTGATACCGAGCGCAGACAGCTGACTGCCAGCGGGATGCTCACGTTAATGCGCGACCACATCTGGGAGATCGTGGTGACGACGGTCGTCGTCCTCACGCTCGCTGTCGCGTATCTTATGATTGCCACACCTATCTATTCTGCCGACGTAATCGTCCGCGTGGACCCGCCTGAACCGAACGCGCTCGGACTCGCGTTGCAAAACCAGGAACTGATGCCGCCGCCGGCGCCGTCGTCTGTCACCGAAATGGCGGTCATGGAAAGCCGGTCGGTTTTGCAGCCGGTCATCGACCAGTTCCGTTTCGACATTTCGGTGAAGCCGCACAAGCTTCCGGTGCTCGGCGACATTGCCGAAAAATTCGCTACGCCAGGACAGCCTTCTGCGCCGTGGCTCGGGCTGAAATCGTATGCATGGGGCGGCGAGCGTGTGCAGATCGCCGCGCTCGACGTACCGCGCGAACTCGAGGAGGAGAAGCTGACCTTGACCGCGCTCGAGCACGGCGCCTACGAATTGCACGCCCCGTCCGGCGAGTTGCTGGCGACAGGCGTGGTCGGCATGCCGGTCAAGCAGAACGGCGTGTCGATGCTCGTGAAGGAACTCGACGCGCGGCCGGGCACGAAGTTCGAAGTGATCCGCTGGAACGAACTGGATGCCATCAAGCGCTTCACGGGTCTCGTCAAGATCGGCGACAAGGTGAAGGACTCGGGGCTGCTGCAGATACAGTACCGCGACAAGAGTCCGGACAAAGCCGCGGCCGTCGCCAATGCATTGGGAGAGCAATACCTCGCATACGCGGTGGCGAGCCGGCAATCGAACGACACGCAGACGCTCGCGTTCATTAACGGTGAGCTTCCGCGCCTACTCGGCGATCTGCGAAAAGCCGAGGAAGCGCTGAAGAACTTCCGCTCGAACGCGCAATCGATGCAGCCGACCAACGAGGCGCAAGCCTATTTGCAGGGCGGTCTGGATCTCGACAAGCAGATCGCGGCGCTGCAATTGCAGCGCACGCAATTGCTCGAGCGCTACACCGAACAGAGCCGCTGGGTGCAGAACGTCGACGAGCAACTGACGCAGTTGAAAGAAGCGAAAGCGAAATTCTCCGACCATTTCAACGGCATGCCGGCGTCGGAGCGCGCGAGCGTCGATCTGATCCGTGCGCAGAAGGTTGCGGAAACGGTTTATCTCGGCATGGTGCAGAAAGCCGAGCAATTGCAGGTGCGCCGCGCCAGCACGACGGGTGGCGCGCACATTCTCGACCAGGCGATGAGACCGCATATGCCGGTCAGGCCGCAGCCGATTCTCGTGCTCGGCGGTGGCCTGGTACTCGGTATCGTGTCCGGTGTCATGTTGGTCTTCATGCGCCGCCACGTGATGATCGGCGTGACGGATCCGCGCTACGTCGAGCGTGAGTTGAGCGTGCCGATGTTTGGCGAGATTCTGTTCAGCCATCAGCAACTGCTGCTCGATCGGGATGCGACGACAGCGGGGCGCAAATCGCTGCCGTCAATGGCCGGGCGTGCCCATCCACCGGTGCCGAAAAGTCTGCACGACATTCAGCTCGATGCCGGCGGGCAGAGCAGGATTCTCGCCGCGCGCTTTCCGCACGACACGTCGGTCGAAGCGCTGCGCAGCGTACGGACCGCCCTCACGCGCGATCTCGCGCACGCGCGCAACAACATCGTGATGATCATCGGGCCCACGCCGTCCGCCGGCAAGAGCTTCGTCGCCGCGAATCTGGCGATCCTGCACGCGGAAATCGGTTCGCGCGTGGTACTGATCGATGCCGATATGCGGCGCGGTCATCTCGCCTCGCTATTCAACGAGAGCAATCGTGGCGGTCTTTCGGAAGTGCTGTCGGAACGCTTGCCGCTACGCAATGCGTTGCGCGCGACTCCTATCGACGGATTGACGTTCCTGTCGTGCGGCGTGCGCCCGGAGAACCCCGCCGCGCTGTTGATGAGGCCGCGCCTGAAGGATGTACTGGAGCGGCTGTCGACCCAGTTCGATCTGGTGATCATCGATACGCCGCCTTTCCTCGCGGTGACCGACGCATCGATCGTCGCGAACGAGGCGGGCGCGTCCTTGCTCGTGTTGCGCTCGGGCATGCAAAGCGAGGAGGAGATCGCCGACACGCTCAGAAAGGTGGAGCGCGCGGAAGGGCGCATTGCGGGCGCGGTGTTCAACGGCATTCCGCTGCGTCGAAGCACCAAGAACTATGGCTACGAAACGAACTATGCCAGCGATTTTGGCAACAACGACGTCGAGCAGCAAGCGCCGCGACGCGCCTGAGCGTGGGGGAACATCAACGCGGTAACGCGGGTTCGCGATGGCGTAAAACGGAGAATCAGATGGCCTTTGCAATCAACGGAAAGTTTACTTCGCAGCCCGTCACGGGGGTTCAACGCGTTGCGTATGAGCTGACGAGGGCCATGCAGATGCGCGCCGCACCGGGTGACGAACCCGAGGTGTTCGTGCCGCAAAATACGATCGAGCCGGGCGCATTGCTCAAGCGGCAACGGCGCTTTCCGTGGCTGCGCGGCACGTTGTGGGAGCAGATCACGCTGCCGATCGCCGCACGCGGCGTCACACTGCTGAGTTTGTGCAATACGAATCCACTGTTCAAGCACCATCAGGTCGTGATGGTTCACGACATGGCCATCTTTGACGTGCCGCAAGGCTTCTCGAGGAAATTCCGGCTCTGGTATCGCATCTGTTTCGCTCTATTGCCCCGCACGCGTCCGATCGTTCTTACGGTGTCGACGTTTTCGAAAATGCGTATCTGCCATCATCTGAAGATCGACGAATCGCGTGTGAAAGTGGTGGCACCCGGCGCAGATCATCTCGACCGTATCGTTGCCGACCCCTCGGTGTTGCAACGGCTCGAATTGAACAGGGACGCTTATTGCGTGGTCGTCGGCAGTCTCGACCCGCGCAAGAATCTGCGCGGCGTGCTCGATGCGATCGTGCGGCTCGGGCATCTGAGCGACGTCAAATTCGTCATTGTGGGAAAACAGTATCCGCGCATCTTCAGCAGTGCAGGCGTCGAGCATCCGGTGCATTCGCGGCAGGTGGTGTGGGCCGGATTCGTGTCGGACGCGGAGCTGAAGGGGCTGTACGAGAACGCTGGATGCCTCGTGTTTCCGTCGTTGTACGAAGGCTTCGGCTTGCCGCCTCTGGAAGCGATGTATTGCGGCTGTCCGGTGATCGCGTCCGCGCGCACGTCGATACCGGAAGCCTGCGGAGACGCCGCGATGTACTGCGACGCGACGTCTGCGGACGACATCGCCGCAAGGATCGCGCAGATGATGAGCGACGCCGATCTTCGTCAACGTTACCGCAACGCGGGGCTGCTGCATGCGCGCGAGTTTCGCTGGGAGCGCGCGGCGCAAACGGTGCTCGACATCCTCGATGTCAAGACCGGCGAACGGCTGTCCGAACTGACGCCGCGCGCGTCGACGAGCTAGCGATGGGTGAGCACGAACATGAGTACGAACATGGATCGCATGAAGACCCGTGCTGGCAGAAGACGTGCATTGCGCACACTCGCCGCGTTGGCGGCGGGTGCGGCCGGGCCGTTGTCGAATCTCAGGCCCGCTGTCGCATTGGTACGGGACGCAGCGCCCGCCAACGCGCGCGCCCGCATGATCACCGATCTGATCGGCGCGAACGGCTGGGCCGGATCGGCCGCTGACATCGAGATGTGGCGAGCGATGGGCATCAGTTGGGGGCGCGACACGGTCGGCCCCGGTCAGCCTCATGGGCCCGGCGAGGCGATGCGCATCGACAAAACGGGCTCGGCGTTCAATGGCGATCTGCCGCCGGCACTGTTGCGAAACGAACGCAATGGAATCGGTTCGCTGCTGCTGCTCGGCTTTACGCCGAGATGGAATGCGAGTGTGCCGGGCGACAGCAATTCGGCACCGGTCGATGTGGGCGCGTGGAAGCGGTATGTCGACGCGGTGGTCCGCAAGTATTCTGCGCCGCCTTATAACCTGCGCTATTTCCAGATCTGGAACGAGGCGGCCGGCAAGTTGTCCGGCGGCTTGCCGCAGTCCGTGTTCTGGCACGGCCCGGAGTTCAGCAAGGACGAAAAGCGCTCGAAACCGTACGAACGCGCGATGCAGGATTACGTCGAGCGCGTTCATATTCCGGCGGCACGCATCATTCGCAGTTATCGCTCGTATGTGGTCTATGGCGGCTGGCCGGATCAGGGCGGACTCGACAACTTCCGCCGCTGGCTCGAATACCGCAGCCCCATATTGAAAGAGCGCATGCTCGACTGGGTCGACTACATCGACACGCATTATCTGCCGGTCGCCGATATGGAATCGCTGTATCAGCAATACGTGAAGAACGGTCCCGCGCGCGGCATCTGGCAAACGGAGATTGGCAACGAGTACATCAAAGACCCGCACTATTTGCCGCGCTATTTCTTCGATTTCGCGGTGTGGGCGCTCGGCAGGAATTGGGACGATCCGGACAAGTACGTGTCGATGATCTATCACTGGGACGGCTATGAACCGTTTCGCCTCACGCATCCCGGTCCGCCTGAACGAACCTACAACGTTTCCGGTCGAAGCTTGATCGTGTTGCATCAAACCGCGGGTGGGCATCTGGCGAGTTTTTCGAAGCCGCTGCAGTGCGCTCCGGGGGTTGCTGCGAATTCCTTGCTTTCCGACAGCGACCTCGTGATGCAGGTGAGCAGCAGCGCGGGCTGGCAGAACATTTCCATCGGCGGGCTGCAAGCGCTGCGCGCGCGCGCGGTACAGGCCGATTTCATCGACGCGCTGAGCGGCGAGGCGAGCACATCGGGCAATGTTGTATTGAATTGGGACAACGATTTGATGAACGTGCGATTCAAGGTACCCGACCAGGTGAACGGCGCAGGTAACAATCCGCCCAAACATCTGGCTTATCTGGTGGTACGTCGTGTGACGCAGGGAGTGGCATAGCGATATTTCGCGAGCTTGACGGCCGCCGGGAGCCGGCGGATCGAACCTGATGGATAGCGTTGACACATCATGAAACAGGTCACCATTGCGATTTGCAATTACAACTACGAGCGCTATCTGGCCGCGGCGATCGACTCGGCGCTCGCGCAGGACTATCCGGCAACCACGGTGATCGTCGTCGACGATGGCTCGACCGACGCTTCACGCGAAATCATCGCAAGCTATGGCGATCGCGTGCTGCCGCTGTGCAAGAAGAATGGCGGACAGGTATCCGCCTACAACTGCGCAATCGCGTCGCTCACCACCGGGTATGTGATCTTTCTCGATTCCGACGACGTGCTGTACCCCTCCGCGGTCACCGAAGTGATGCGCTTTTTCGAGGACGGCGAGTGGGCCAAGGTGCAATTCCGGCTCGACGTGATGGACCACGAAGGTGCATTGACGGGGGCCTACGTGCCGCATAGCGAGCCGCCACACGACTGCGGCAGGCTGTTGCGCCGCGGTTGGCTTTATCCGTCGCCGCCCGCCTCCGGCAATGCTTACCGGGTGAGTGCGCTCAAGCAGATCTTCCCGGTCCCCGAAGAGGGCGTGAATCGCTATGGCGCGGACTTTTACGCAATCTATGGCGTCGCGCTGACTGGACCTGTCGCGACCGTGCCGAAGTCGCTAGGCGGCTATCGGGTGCATAACGCGGGCAGTGAATCCGTGTCGTTCGCGAACTCGGAACAACTGACCAAAGCGCCGCGCGCGTTCAACATGCGCTGGGCCATCCTGCGCAACATTGCCAACGTCCGGCTCGACATCGAACTACCGGCGACATTTCTCGACTTCTCGCACGAGAAAGCGAGGTTCTGCTCTTCCGTTTATCGCGCCACGCTTTTCAGGCGTTGGCATTGGATGCTGCTCGATTCGCGCAACTATCTGCATACGATCATCGCGAATCCGTTCTGGAGCCTGAAGAAGAAGCTCGGCACGCTCGTACTGTCGAGTCTATGTCTCGTGCCTTACTCGCCGCTGTCGGATTTCGCGGTGCGTTATATCGCGAACCCGCTTGCGCGCCATCGTGTCGCAGGACGCTGAGGCGAAGGGGGACGGCATGGATAGACGAGCGAGCGCAAACGTAATCGCATTTATGTACGGCGGCTACCTGTTGAGGTATGTGTACCTCCTCATTGTCGTGCCGTTCTATGGAAGAGTGCTGGGTGTGGCGGAGTATGGGCGGGTGCTCGCATCGATGTCGCTGTCGAACGTGATATGGATGCTCGTCAGCTTCGGCTTCACGTTCGTCGGCATGCGCGAGATGGCGAAAGCGCGGTCGCCGCGGGAATGCAATGCGATTTACTCGCTGCATGTCAGCGCGCGCCTGGTGCTCGCCGCGATCGGCGCGGTCATCGGCATCGTCGCGACGTGGAGCTCGCCGGTCTTGTCGGAGCAGCCGCTGATCGGCCTGCTCGCGACCTTGCTCGGCATCGTGCAGGCGCTGAATCTCGGCTGGCTATATCAGGGGCGGCATTACTTTCGCACGCCGATCATCATCGAAGTGTTCGGCTTCGCTCTGAGTCTCGCGCTGGTGCTGACGCTCGTCAAAGGACCGGATGACGCCGTATGGGTGTTGGCGAGTTCGCTGATCGCGGCTATCGCGTCGTCGATCGTTTCGTATGGATTGGCGACATGGCAACTCGGCTTGCCACGTCTCAGGTTTTCCGGCGTCGTGCCGCTCGTGCGCAACTCGACGATGCTGTTCTGCTATTCGTCTGGCTCGATCGTGTTGACGGCATCGTCGACGTATTTGCTGACCTTGTTCTCAACGCCCGCGCAGGTCGGCTATTTCGGCGCGGCTGAGCGTTTCGCGACGATCGGACTGGGCCTGATGGCCCCCGCGGCGCAGGTCTTTATTCCGACGATAACCCGGCAACTCGCGCAGGGCGACAAGGCAGGCGCGCATGTCACGACGCGGCGCGGCGCCATGTTGCTGATCGGCTACGGCGTACTCGTGTTGTGCGGCGCGTTGACGCTTTCGCCCTTCGTGTTGCCGCTGATCCTCGGCGCTGCGTTCGAGCCGAGTGTGCATGTATTGCAGGTGTTCGCATGGATGTTCCCGTTCGCGGCCTTCAATGAGCTGGTCGCATTCTATGTATTCGTGCCGCGCAGGAAAGACCGGGTGCTCGCGATTGCCGGCGCCGCCGCGGCGCTGGTCAATCTCGCGTCGGCGCTGGTTCTCGCGCCGCGTTTCGGCGCGATTGGCATGGCGTCTGCTCGGGTGATCGGCGAAGCGGCGTTGTCGGTGACGCTGCTCAGCGTATTGATTCACCTCGAGCTGGTCGGCCTGTTGCCCGGCGCCGAGAGGGCACTAGCGCGGGTGCGGGTGGTGTGTGGGCTTCGTACGCAGGCGGGCGGCGCAAAGGACGACTGAAGTAGCGCGTGGGTGTGCGGAAGTTTGGTTGGTTCGTGACCAGGAGGTCGAAGTGAAAGTCGCTATTGTTCACGATTGGCTGGTAGTGTCCGGCGGCGCCGAGAAAGTATTGAAGAACATCATCGAGTGCTTTCCGGACGCGGACGTCTTTTCGATTGTCGATTTTCTCGAAGACCGCGATTGCGTGAAGGGGAAGTCCGTCAACACGTCGTTCATCCAGAAGATGCCCTTTGCGCGAAGACGATACCGCGCCTATCTGCCGTTGATGCCGATCGCGATCGAGCAGGTGGATCTGTCCGGCTACGATCTCGTCATTTCGAGTTCGCACGCGGTCGCCAAAGGTGTGTTGACCGGGCCGAACCAGGTGCATATCAGCTACATTCATTCGCCGATCCGCTATGCGTGGGATCTGCAACACCAGTACCTGCGCGAATCTCATCTGGACACAGGTCTGCGCTCGGTCTTGGCGCGGGTGCTGCTTCATTACATTCGAGGCTGGGATTCGCGTTCCGCGAACGGCGTCGATCATCTCGTCGCGAATTCTCAGTTCATTGCGCGCCGCATAAAAAAGGCCTATCAGCGCGAAGCGACCGTGATCTATCCGCCGGTCGATCTGGCGAATATGTCCATTGGTACGGAGAAAGAGGATTTCTACGTGACGGCGTCGCGGATGGTGCCTTATAAGCGTATCGATCTGATCGTTCAGGCCTTTTCGCAAACGCCCGAGCGCAAACTGGTCGTGATCGGCGACGGTCCCGAGATGAAGAAGATCAAATCGGCGGCCGGCGGTAACGTACAGATTCTCGGGCATCAGCCCTCCGATGTGCTGGTCGATCATTTGCGGCGCGCGCGCGCATTCGTGTTCGCGGCGGAAGAAGACTTCGGCATTTCGGTGGTCGAAGCGCAGGCATGCGGCACGCCGGTGATCGCCTTCGGCCGCGGCGGCGCGCTTGAATCGGTGGTGGGATTGCCGCTAGAACGACCCACCGGCGTTTTCTTCGGTGAGCAAACCACTGGGTCCTTGCTCGAAGCCGTTAGCCGGTTCGAGAGCAACGTAGCCTTATTCGACGCACGCGTGTGCCGCAAGAATGCCGAGCGTTTTTCGTCGGAGAATTTCAAGAACGCGCTGATGGGCTTCGTCGACGCCCGGCTTCCGTATGCGTGCGTCGAACAGTTTCTTCCCTATGCGCCGAGTCAGTCGCTGCCGGCAGAAGAGCGTCATCTTGCCGACGTTACGCCGTGAGTCGGGCGCTGGGGTACGAGCGGGGGTTGTGTAGCTCGCGTACCCGCGATGCCCGCCTTGCGCGCTCCGCGCGGACCGGGCCGGAATGCGGTGACCGCTAGCGGACGCGCGGCGAGCAGCAGCGAGATCACCAGAGAAAGAATCAATACATTCGACGGCGTGACCAGCCGATGCTCGGTTGCCGACATCACCAGCAGGCAAACCGACGAAATCTCAACGAAGCGGAACGCCGCGAACTGCCGGCCCCCCGCGACCAACGCGGCATACGCCGCCCCCTGCTTGCTCCAGTCGATCAGTCTCCAGAAGAACGCGAGGATCAGCGTCAAGCCGAGGGCGCCGAGCTCTGCCAGGATATTCAGGAACGAGTTGTGAGCATGCGAGTCGCTGTGCTCGATCACGATGTCGGACGGCACCGCGAACAGATGAAAGTACGAAGCGAGGCTGCCGATATGGTCGTCGAAGGAGCCGAAGCCGAGACCGACGAGCGGGCTTTGCTCGAAATACGCGAGCGCTCGCGGCCACAACCACTCGTAGCGAATGTTCAGGTTGTTGACCTTGGCGTCATTGGCGTGAAACGCGAACGTATAGCCCATGTAGTCGACGTTCGGCTCGGTATGGTAGATCGCGATGGCGAGCGAGGCGGCCAGCAGCGCGGCGATCAGCGAGCCCAGAATCCAGCGCTTGCGGCCAAAGTACAGATAGGGCAGAACCGCCGCGGCGCCAAGCAGCGAGCCGCGGCTATAGGTCGAAAACAGCATCAGCACATTGCAGACGAGCAGCGCGATCAGCAGTTTGCTGCGCTTTTGGAGGTAGCAGGCTACGCCGAGACAGAACAGCATCGCCAGAAAGCCGCCGGCCGCGTTGCGGGCAATGAAGTAGCTGCCGAAACTGTCGGCCGGGTTCACGAAGATGCTGAACAGCCCGTTCGTGGCGATGTAATAGGCGTACATCGGCAGATTGACGAGGACCGCGAAAATGAACAACGCGCGCAGGATCCTGTTCAGATCCCAGCGATGGGCGTACACGCAGCCGGCAAAAATGGGCGCATAGGAGATGAAAAAATTGCCATCGCGCCGATAGAAGTCGAAGTCGACGAACGACTGCGGATCATAGAGCAGCGTCGAGACGATCGCGAGCGCCGAAAAAGCGGTGAGCGGCGTGATGAACGCCGGGTAACTGCGGCCGTAAAAGCGCCATGCGAGCAATAGCAGCGGAACAAAGCCGATCGCACTGATGGGCACGAAGTTCGTGACCGTCAGGAAAAGTGCGAGTAGCGAGAGATAGGCCATTGCAACTCCAGAATAGCGGATGGCGCGCCGGTTGGGTTGTGCCCATGCGCTGGACGATGGCGAGATTGGGAAAAGCGGAAAACTCACAGTGTGGCCGCGCAGCATCACACCATTGTTTGTCTTTGACATGAATGCCGCGGCACGTTCATCAAACGGTAGCACGTGTGAGCGGTTATTTCCAATCGCGCGCTTCCACTGCAATACAAGTGCAAGCTCGTTCGCAAGCTTGCTAAACGCAGTCCGCGAGCGCCGCCAAAACTTCCGCGCTTCGCGCCAGATGGGCCGCGTCGCAACGCGGCCTCACTATGATGAATTCATCGGGGCACGACGTCGACAGGATTCGATGCACGTCTTGCCGCACTCGTTCTTTCGATTTCAATCGTTTTCCGATCGTCGTTGTCGAGCAGACTACTGCGATCCCGCCAGTCAGTTTCCGTACCTCCCGGTCGAACCGGATTCGCTGTCGGCGCATGCATGTTGTCACTGCGAACTGAACTGCTGGTCTTGGTCCGTTCGATGCGGACGCCCTGTCGATAAATCGCATGAGACAGCATTTGCGTGGATCGCGGCACACCGCGTTATACGGTGTCGTCCAGGCAGAGGCGTTCCTGGGCGGTTTCAATGCGAAGGAGTTGGCAATGGGCAAGGTTACGGCGGCAGCGGCCGCGCTGGATGTCGAAACGATACGGCCGGACTCTGCCGAGTTGGAGTTTCCGACGCTCGTGCAGGTGATTCTCGCTGGTGGTTCCGGCACCCGGTTGTGGCCGGTGTCGCGCGAACAGTTTCCAAAGCAGCTGATCGACGTGATCGGCAATCAGACTTTGCTGCAAGCGACGATGGGGCGCATGGCGGGTTTCGATGGCGCATGGAACATCGCGGCCGATCCCGTGATCGTCTGCGGCACCGAGCATTATTTCGCCACTTACGAACAGGCACGCGAGATCGGCGTGAACGCGCGGATCGTGGTCGAGCCCGGCCGTCGCGACACGGCGCCGGCACTGACGCTTGCCGCGCTGACGGCATGCGCGGAAGACGAAGACGCGATCCTCGTCGCGATGCCCGCCGATCATGCGATCGCGAATCTGGAAGCGCTTCATCACGCGCTCGACATCGCCGCGACGCATGCGCGCGACGGCGCGATCGTCACGCTAGGCGTGCCGCCTGAACGGCCCGACGCGGGCTTTGGTTACATCCGCCTCGGCGATGCGTTGCCCGATGGTGCGCGCCGCATCGAGCGCTTCGTCGAGAAGCCTGCGGCGGAACTCGCGGCCCAATACGTCGCATCGGGCAGTTACTGGTGGAATAGCGGCATCTTCGTGGTACGCGCGTCGGTGTGGCTATCGATCATCGAACAGTTTCAGCCGGACATGCACGCGGCCTGCGTTCAGGCGTGCCGCGATGCGAAGAAGACTGAAGAATGCATCATGCCGGACGCTGACGGGTTTCTGCGTTCTCCGTCCGACTCGATCGACTATGCGGTGATGGAGCAGCTTGGCAAACCGGAGTCGGCGTTTTCCGGCGTGGTGGTGCCGCTCGAAGCAGGTTGGTCCGATCTCGGCTCGTGGGATGCCGTCTGGCAAGCGATGGACAAGGACGACTGCGGCAACGCCGCGAGCGGCCGTGTGCTGTTTGAAGGGGCCACCGCGACATATGCACGCTCGCAAGGAGGCAGGCTTCTTGCCTGCGTCGGCACCAACAACATGATCGTGATCGAAACCGACGACGCGGTGCTCGTCGCGGATCGCTCGCATGTGCAGGACGTCAAGGGACTCGTGTCGCGGATCAGACGCGAAAAATCTCCGGAAGCCGATGCGCACAGAAAAGTCCGCCGCCCGTGGGGCTTTTACGACTCGATCGATCATGGCGATCGCTTTCAGGTGAAGCGCATCGTCGTGATGCCAGGCGGCCGCCTGTCGTTGCAGATGCATCATCATCGCGCCGAGCATTGGGTCGTGGTATGCGGAACGGCACTCGTCACGCGCGGAGAAGAGCAGTTTCTTCTCGGCGAAAACGAATCGACCTACATCCCGTTGGGTGTTCGCCATCGGCTCGAAAATCCGGGCCGGGTGCCGCTGCAGATCATCGAGGTGCAGTCGGGTACTTATCTCGGCGAAGACGACATCGTCCGTTTCGACGACAAGTACGGGCGCTGTGACTGATGATGCCGCGGAGTCGACCCGATACCGGCTATGAGGGGGCTGTGATGCGCTTGCTAAGCGGTCTACTGGCGAGAATTTTCGACGTCGCGATGATTGTGGGGGGCGCCTGCGCGGCCTCGCAGATCCGCTTCGACGGCGGCTCGCAAAGAAACTTCTACTTCGCGTTCGTCGCCTTCGCCGCGGCGTTTGCTCTGGCGGTCTTTCCGGCGCTCGGCGTCTACGAGTCGTGGCGCGGCCGCTCGAAAAGAGCGCTCGCGAGCCATGTGGCGCTCGGTTGGCTCGTCGTCCAGGCTTGCGCGATGGCGTTGATGTTCTCGTTGCACCAGATCGACTTCGTGTCGCGGCTCTGGTTCGTGTACTGGACCGGCATCTCGGGCGCGGCGATGATGGCCGGCCGGATGGCCACGCATGCGCTGCTCGGCCGCATGCGCCACGCCGGGATCAATCTGCAACACGTCGCGGTGGCGGCGTGCGGCGAACATTGCGATGAGATCATCCGCAAGATCGAGATGTCGCCCGCCGCCGGCTTTCGCGCGAATGCGTTGTATAACCTGCATCCCGGCTGCTGCATCCCGCCGCGTTCGTCGGTACCGGTCTTCGAACAGCAGGCCGAGTTCGCGCGCTACGTGCGGGAACAGCAGATCGGCGAAGTGTGGCTGGCACTGCCGCTCACCGAGGAGCGCGCGATTCTCAAGCTGGCCGCGGAGTTTCGCAACGACCTGATCAATGTGCGCTTCATGCCCGACGTGCGCACGCTCGCGCTATTCGAAGGGAGCATGACCGAGTTGCTTGGCTTGCCGACGATCAATCTCGCCGCGTCGCCGCTGCCGCCGAATGCGCTGGTGCAGAAAGAACTGTTCGACCGTCTGTTCGCGCTCGTCGCATTGATCGCGATTGCGCCGATTCTGCTGGGCTGCGCGATTGCCGTCAAACTGAGTTCGCGCGGGCCGGTGTTTTTCAGGCAGCGCCGCAAAGGGGCGGACGGCCGCGTATTTACGATCTACAAGTTCCGTACGATGCGCTTGCACGAGCAGAAGCCGGGCATTCTCGAACAGGCCACGCGCGGCGATCCACGCATCACGACCGTCGGCGCGTTCCTGCGCCGCACGAGTCTCGACGAACTGCCGCAGTTCTTCAACGTGCTGCGCGGCGATATGTCGGTAGTGGGGCCGCGTCCGCATGCGCTCGAACACGACGTTCTGTACCAGAACATCGTGTCGGGCTATATCCACCGTTATCGGATCAAACCCGGCATCACCGGCTGGGCGCAGATCAACGGCTATCGCGGCGAGACCGATCGCCTCGAAAAGATGGAGGGCCGCGTCGCACACGATCTGTACTACCTGCGCAACTGGTCGTTCTGGCTCGACGTGAAGATCATTCTGGCCACGATTTTCAAGGGACTTCATCATCCAAACGCATACTGAGCATGATGCTATCTGGCGTTGAGAAGGTAGTGAGACGAACCGCGAAGCGGGTTTCGCTGTACCGCTTCCATCATGATCACGGTTTGCAGGCGAGAAAAATATTGCAGCGACTCGAAAGCAGGTACGGCAAACCCGATCCGAACAACCTGCGGCTTGCAGACACCTACGCGCGAGACGTGTTCGGCGACGCGGTCTACGCACCCTGGCTGCGCGTTTATACCGCGTTTCGCGGCACGTTCAAGGAAGGCTGGATTCCCGACAACTACTACGGCATCGTCGTCGTGCCGCATCTGCAAGGCTGGTACGGCAAGATTTCGAGCCTGAAGCCGATTTCACGGCTGATCTTCGACGGCGACGAATTGCCGGACGTCGCGTACTTTGCCAATGGGCTGTTCTTTACGGATAAAAGCGTCGTGGTGCCCGAGCGCGATCTGAAAGACGTCGTGTTCGAGCATGCCGAGCGCGTCGTATTCAAGCTCGACGGCTCCGGTCAGGGCAATGGCGTCTATTTCTTCGACCGCGCCAACTTCGACCCGGCGGTCATCCGGTCGCTCGGCAATGGCGTGATTCAGACGTTCATCGACCAGCACCGTCTGTTCACTACGTTTGCTTCGAAGCCCGTGGCGACATTGCGCTTCACGACCGTGGTGGACGACGCCGGCCGCATTTCGATTCGGGCCTGCTACTTGCGGCTCGGCAGAGCGGACGATACGCATGTGCTGAGCGATCGCGAGGTATGCGTGCCGGTCAAACTCGAAACGGGCGAGTTGTGCGACGACGGGTATATGAGCGACTGGGGGGCGGTGGATGCGCATCCAGACTCGGGCGCGCGCTTTGCGGGTGTAAAGATTCCGTGTTTCGACAAATGCATGACCACCGTACTACGCCTGCACAGGCAGATTCCATTTGCGCGCTGCATCGGCTGGGACGTCACGGTCGATGCGAACGACCAGGTCAAGGTGATGGAGTGGAACGGCAAGCACAACGACGTCAAATTCAGTGAGGCTACGCAAGGTCCGTGCTTCGCGGATCTGAACTGGGAACGGCTCAGAGCCGAACCCGAGTCTGCACGGCTGCCGCCAGGCTGATCGGGCAGGCCAAAAAAACGCAGCGGGAGACACGACGTGAGCGAACAGTTATGGTGCGTCCACATTGAAGGACTGAACGACTTCATTGCCGTCGATTCGGAGGAAGCGGCGCGGAGCGAGGCATCGGAGATCAATGCGTATATCGATCGTGCCGACAGAAGCTCGCGTGCCGCCCGCCTGCGCGCGGTGGTGGTCGAATGGCCGTATAGCGCCGACGCCCACGCAAGAGCGCTCGATGACGACTGGCACGATCTGCAACGTATGCCGCACAAACAACAGGCCGTCGCGCGGTCTGGCGGCGGTGGGCTGGCCAATCTCGCGCGACGCGTCAGAGAACTGCTGAGCGTCGCGCGCACGGGCAAGGACGATGCATGACCCGGTACGAGCCCGCCTCGGCAATGATGGCGGGTCCTGGATCACGGTTTGCGGGGGAGTGGCGCGAAATGTTCTCCATCACGTCGATTGGTAACGATATAGCCATCTCGCTTGTGTAACTTCATAAAGAAGAGCACAGGCGCCGTATTCGGATCGCCGGCACATTCGGGCGTATGTTTCTCGTGAACGCCGACCATGAAATAGCTTTTCTCGTCCGATACGTCGAACAGCAGGCATTGGGTGCGGTTGGAGGATAGGTGGTAGGTCTGGGTGACTTCGGCTGCCCGGTCCGCTGCCTGATCCGCTGTTAGGATCGCCCGCCCCGATGCCATCGCATGCGCGCTGGCGAGCAGCAGGCCGAAGGTCAGGAATCGTACCCTCATGGTTTTACCGGTTTCACCGAATGTCATATTGGTCGAGATGGCGTGAGCGAATGATGTTGATTAATTTGCGCCGTACTGCGTCGGTGCTGATGGCCTTTGTACGACTCCCGAAAACCCACAACGGGGCCACCAAGCTACACCTGACAGTCAACGGTTGGCTATGGGCGAAGGATGAAACCGATAACCCCCGGTGATCGGTGTATCCAAACAATTCATTAGTCAACTATCACCCGGCTCCTGATAATGTCCGCACAAAACAGGCCATAGCGGACGCCAGCGTCGGAGCATCGGCGCGGGTTCACGCGACAATCCGGAGGAGACGATGCTGCGACCCAAGGTCAGCCGGGCGGTTCTCGCGCTCATGTGCGCAATGTCGTTCATCTTGTATCTCGATCGCGTCAACCTGTCGGCGGCGGCCGGGCTGATCCGCGACGATCTGCATCTGAGCAATACCAACGTCGGCCTCGTGTTCGCCGCGTTCGCGTACACATACGCGCTGTGCCAGGTGATTGGCGGCTGGGTCAGCGACCGCTTCGGCGCGAAACTCACGCTCGTGACCTGCGCGAGCATCTGGATCGTCGCGACGGTCGCGACCGGTCTCGCGGGCGGGCTCGCGTCGCTGTTCGGCGCGCGGCTGCTGCTCGGCATCGGCGAAGGCGCGGCGCTGCCCGCGCAGGCGCGGGCACTGACCAACTGGTTCCCTTCGAACCGGCGCGGCTTCGTGCAAGGCCTCACGCATTCGTTCTCGCGGCTCGGCAATGCGATCACGCCTCCGCTGATCGCGCTGCTGGTCGCGTATTCGTCGTGGCGTGTGTCGTTTCTCGCGGTCGGCGCGCTGACCTTCGTGTGGGTCGTGGTCTACGCGTGGTATTTCACCGACGACCCGCGCAAGCATCGCCATATGACCGCGGAGCAGGAATCGACATTGCCACCTGTCCGTCAATCCGCGGTCGAATCGGCGCGTGAGCCGACGCCGTGGCGGCGTCTGCTGAAGCGCATCGCACCGACGATGCTCGTCTACTTCTGCTACGGCTGGACCGGCTGGCTGTTCTTCACATGGCTGCCCACATTCTTCATGCACGGCCGCGGCCTCGATCTGAAAAGCTCGGCGATGTTCTCCGCGGGCGTGTTTCTGTCCGGCGTGGTCGGCAATACCGCGGGCGGTGTGCTGAGCGACCGCGTGCTCAAGCGCACGCGCAACGTCGTCGCGGCGCGCCGCAACGTGATCATCTGCGCGTTTCTGGGCGCGTTGGTGTTCCTCGCGCCGGTGATGGTCGTGAAGTCGCTGCCGGTCATGACCGCGTGCATGAGCCTGTCGTTCTTCTTCCTCGAAATGACGATCGGGCCGATCTGGGCCGTGCCGATGGACATTACGCCGCGGCACGTCGGGGTCGCGAGCGGGCTCGTGAATGCGGGTTCAGCCATCGCGGGGATTTTCACGCCGATCGTGTTCGGTCTGATCGTGGACCGCACGGGCAGCTGGACGCTGCCGTTCGCGGGCTCGCTCGGCCTGCTCGCGCTCGGCATCGTCGCGACGTTCTTCATGCGGCCTGACATTCCGCTCGACGCGGCCGGCGCTCATACGGACACGAATGCGAGCGGCGAATTGCGCTTCGCCGACAACCTCACGCCGCGCGAATCGAATCGATGACCCGCTGCATCGCTGGGGTGATGCGCCGGTTCCTGCGCGGAATCAGCCGACCGCGCAGGCGCGCTGGCTCGATGCCGGACAGCGCGACGCAGAAAGCGTTCGACATCGTCACGCGCATGGCGGCGCAGCGCATGAGCCAACGCTTTATCGTTTCTTGCGCGGTCCCGTCGATGCGCGCACCACGAGCTCGGGCGGCGGCCCGAGCACCATCGTCGGCTGCCGCTCCGGCGTCTGGATCAAACGGATCAGACTCTCGATCGACAACTGCGCGACAGCCGCGGTTTGAATCGCTACCGTCGTCAGCGCGGGATGCACCTGATGCGCGAGTTGAATGTCGGTGATGCCGATCACCGACACGTCGTCGGGCACCGAGCGGCCGAGCGTGATCAACGCCTGTATCGCGCCGATCGCGAGCAGGTCGTTGGTCGCGAAGATCGCGCTCAGTTGCGGACGGTTCGCCATCAGCTCCATGCAGGCGGCGAAGCCGGCGTCGATCGAATCGCGAATCTGCAGCACCGCGGCCGCGTCGGCTTCGATGCCGGACGCGCGCATCGCGGCGCGAAACCCGTTCGAGCGCGCGTCCTGCAAACCGCCGCAGCCGTCTCCGATCAGCAAGCCAACCTCGCGATGGCCGAGTCCGAGTAGATGCCGCGCGGCAAGCTCGCCCGCGCGCGCGAAGTCGACCGCGATGCACGGTAGCGCGGGCGGCGACTCGGGGTGCTCCCACATGGCGAGCAGAATCGGCGCGCTATGCGTCGCCGAAGCGCACAGGTCGTTGATCGTGATGTCCGTGTTCATCACGAGCACGCCGTCGGCGAGCGTGCCGGCAATCTGGTTCAGATACGCGCGGCCGATCTCGGCATCGTCGTCGGTATTGCAGACCATCAGGAAATGGCCGGTCTTGCGCGCCGCGCGCTCGGCGGCGAGCACGAACTCCGGGTAAAACGGGTTCGAGATGTTCGACAGCATGAGCGCGAGCGTCGACGAACGCCCTTCGGCAAGCGCGCGCGCATTCAGGTTCGGCCGATAGCCGAGCTCGGCGATGGCCTGCAATACGCGCTCAGCCGTTTCAGGGCGGACTTTCTCGCGATTGCGAAGCACGTTGGAGACGGTGGCGGCGGTAACCTGCGCGCGTTTCGCGACTTCGGACAGCGTGACCATGTTGGCTTATCCCATATTTAGGGAGGACACTTCAAATGTTGCAAACGGTCTGCGACATTGCTAACTTTCTCGAAAACCCAACGGAGACACCCGCCATGACTTTTTCCGTCGCACTCGAATTTAAGCGATTAAATGCCGTCGGCACAAGGCCCCGGCATTTTATTTCGACGAAAATTTAAGCGGTTAAATCAACGCGGAGACAGCATGGCGACGATTCATTTGAGCGATGTGCAAAAAGCCTACGGCGACCATCCGCCGGTGATCCGGCGCGTGAATCTGGAAATTGCGCAGCACGAGTTCTGCGTGTTTCTGGGCCCCTCGGGCTGCGGCAAGTCGACCTTGCTACGGATGATCGCCGGTCTCGAAGACCTCAGCGAAGGCGAACTGCATATCGGCGGGCGACTCGTCAACGACGTGCCGGCTGCGGAACGCGGCGTCGCGATGGTGTTCCAGAGCTACGCGCTGTTTCCGCACATGACCGTATTCGACAACATGGCGTTCGGATTGAAGCTCGCCAAACAGCCGAAGGACGTGATCGAGCGCAAGGTGCGCGAAGCCGCGCGGATTCTGCAACTGGAGGGCCTGCTCGAGCGGCATCCGAAAGCGCTGTCGGGCGGGCAGCGGCAGCGCGTCGCGATCGGCCGTGCGATCGTTCGCGAGCCGGGCGTGTTTCTGTTCGACGAGCCGCTATCGAATCTCGATGCGGCGCTGCGCGGCCAGACACGCGTCGAGATCGCGCGTCTGCATCAGCGCTTCGCGAGCGCGAGCGTCGTCTACGTGACGCACGACCAGGTCGAAGCGATGACGCTCGCCGATCGCATCGTGCTGCTGCATGCGGGCGCGGATGCCGAGTGCTTCGGCAGCATCGCGCAGAGCGGTGCGCCGCTCGAACTGTATCACCACCCGAAGTCGCGCTTCGTCGCGGGCTTTATCGGCTCGCCGCGCATGAACTTCATCGAGGCGACGGTCGAATCGATCGAGCCGGGGCGCGTGACGGTGTCGTTTGCGGCGGGCGTGGGAAAGCTGGTCGCGCACGTCGATGGCGAACGGCTGCAACGCGGCCAGCGCGTCACGCTTGGCGTGCGTCCCGAGCATCTGCGGCTCGACGGCGACGAGCAGTTTATTCCGTGCTCGATCGTTCTGTCGGAACGGCTCGGCGAGCACAGCTATATTCACGCGGACCATGCGAGCGGCACGCTGATCGCGAAGGCGCCCGGCGATACGCCGCTCGGCGCGGGCGAGCGCATCCGCGTGCGGGTTCCGCCCGCTGCTTGTCATCTGTTCGACGAACAGGGACTCGCGCTGCGGCGTAGCACGTTCGAACCGGAACGCGCGGCCGCCTGATCGATCGACGACGGCGGACCTGCATCGATGGTTCGCCAGACTGAATTCCGCCATAGAGCGGGTTACATCGCCGGCCACGTTGCGTAGCCGGTCAACAAGGTAGACAAGGAGACATAGATGATCGCTCTTCGCCTTCGCCGTTTTGCACAGGTGTCGATCGCCGCCGCCGTGGTGGCCGGCGCGCTCGGCGGCGCCGCAGTCGACGCGGCCACGCTGAACGTCAACGTATCGGCCCGTGGTAATCAGCGCTCGACCTGGCAGGACGCATTCGACCAGTTCAAGAAAGCCAATCCCGACATCGACCTGAAAATCACCTACGTGACCGAGGAAGCGTACAAGGTGCAGATGGGCGGCTGGCTCGCCACCGATCCGCCCGACGTCGTGTCGTGGCACGACGGCGAACGGATGGCGTATTACGCGCAACGCGGTCTGCTCGAGGACCTGAGCTCGGACTGGGCGAAGAACGGCTGGTCGCAGCAGTATGCGTCGGTCAAGGAAGCGTCGACGTACAAGGGCAAGCAGTATGCGGCGCCGCTTGGCTATGACGCGTACGGCTTCTTCTATCGCAAGGATCTGTTCGAGAAGGCCGGCATCAAGAGCGAGCCGAAAACATGGGACGAACTGCTCGAAGCCAACAGGCAGCTGAAGGCAATCGGCGTCGCGCCGATCGCGGTGGCCGCGCGCGATAGCTGGACGCTTGCCGCCTGGTTCGACTATCTCGATCTGCGCATCAACGGCAACGAATTCCACCAGAAGCTGATGGCCGGCGAAATTCCATACACCGATCCGCGCGTGAAGAAGGTCTACACGACGTGGAAGACCCTGCTCGACAATCACGACTTCATCGAGAACGCGCTGTCGTACGACGTCGATTCGATCGGCCCGATCCTCAACAACGGCAAAGCCGCGATGATGCTGATGGGCACCTTCTTTTCGGCGAGCTTCCCGCCGTCGATTAAAGATCAGATCGGCTTTTTCCGCTTCCCGGTGATCGACGCAAATGTACCGATGGCCGAGGATGGTCCCGTCAACGTACTGCTGGTTCCGGCAAAGGCAAAGAACAAGGCGGACGCGCGCAAGCTGCTCGCGTTCATGGAGACGCCGAAGATCAACGCCGAACTTGCGAAGGGCTGGGGAACCTTGCCGTCGAACAGCCAGGCGGCGCCGCCTGAAGATGCGATTTCGAAGGTCGGCTTCCAGACGCTCGCGAACACGAAGGGCGGCATCGCGCAGTTCTACGATCGCGATATGCAAAAGGAAATGGCCGACGAAGGCATGAAGGGCATGCAGCAGTTCTACAGCGATCCGTCGCAACTCGACGGCGTGCTCGCTCATCTCGAAGCGACGCGCAAGCGCATCTACCAGAAGTAAGTCCCGCCGCGCCGGTCGCGTGATCGCGGCCGGCTTCAGCGCCCAGATTCCGCCTTCGATTTCCGACGAGGCCGTTCCATGTCTCATACCGCAGCGCGCCGCCTGCCCGCGGCGCGGCACCGTCGCGTCTCGACGACGCGCCGTCATCAGCATCGCGCCGCATTTTTCTTTCTGCTGCCGGGCTGCGCATTGTTCACGCTGTGCGTGATCTATCCGATCATCAGCAGCATTTCGCTGAGCTTCTACAACTGGGACGGCATGACGCCGAAGACCTTCGCGGGTCTCGCCAATTACGTCGAGCTGTTTCAGTCCGACACGTTTTATACGGCGCTAAAGAACAACCTGATCTGGCTTGCGCTGTTTCTGCTCGCGCCGCCTCTGGGTCTGCTGTTCGCGCTGTATCTGAACCAGCACGTGCGCGGCATGCGTGTCGTGAAGTCGCTGTTTTTCGCACCGTTCGTGCTGTCGGGCGTCGTGGTGGGTCTCGTGTTCAGCTGGTTCTACGACCCGACGTTCGGGCTGCTGCGGTTGATCGTCGGCCGTGGCATTCCGGTGCTCGGCGATCCTCACACGGTCACGTTCGGCATCATCTTCGCCGCGCTGTGGCCGCAGACGCCGTTCTGCATGGTGCTGTATCTGACCGGGCTTACCGGTATCAATCCCGAAGTGGTCGAGGCCGCGCGCATGGAAGGCGCGCAAGGGCTGCGTCTGCTGTGGCACGTGATACTGCCGCAATTGCGGCCCGCCACCTTCATGGCGGTAGTGCTGACCGTGATCGGCGCACTGCGCAGCTTCGATCTGATCGCGGTGATGAGTGGCGGCGGTCCGTTCGACAGCTCTACCGTGCTCGCCTATTTCATGTACGACCAGGCGATCAAATACTACCGCGAAGGCTATTCCGCCGCGATTGCGGTCGTGCTGTTCGCGATCATGCTCGTCTATATCGTGTTCCATCTGCGCCGCATGCTGCGCGAGGAACGCTGATTCCCTGAACCTCAGGAGTACAAGGTCATGTATCCGCTTCCCGTCGAACGCTGGAAACCGCTGAATCGCACGCTTTACAAGGCCTCGCTGCCGCTTGCGCTGTTTATCTGGCTGCTGCCGATGCTCGCCGTGCTGCTGACGTCGATCCGCTCGACCGACGAGTTGTCGCAGGGCGACTACTGGACGTGGCCGAAACATTTCGCGCTACTGGAAAACTACGGCACCGCGCTCACGCAAACGCCGATGCTGCATTACTTTGCCAATAGCGTGCTGATCACGGTGCCGTCTGTAGTCGGCGCGATCGTGCTGGCGTCGATGGCGGGCTTCGCGTTGGCGACGTACCGCTTTCCGGGCAACACGGCCGTGCTGTTCGCATTCGTCGCCGGCAATTTCGTGCCGATCCAGATCCTGATGATTCCGGTGCGCGACATGGCGCTGAAGTTCGGCCTGTTCAACACCGTGTGGGCGCTGGTGATCTTTCATGTGTCGTTCCAGACTGGCTTTTGCACCTTGTTTTTACGCAACTTCATCAAGCAGCTGCCGTTCGAGATGATCGAGGCCGCGCGCGTCGAAGGCGCGAGCGAGTGGACGATCTACTTGCGTATCGTGCTGCCGCTGATCCGTCCCGCGCTCGCCGCGCTCGCGATCCTCGTGTTCACGTTCGTGTGGAACGACTACTTCTGGGCGCTGTGCCTCACGCAAGGCGACGACGCCGCGCCGATCACAGTGGGCGTCGCCGCGCTGAAAGGACAATGGACGACCGCGTGGAACCTGGTCGCGGCGGGCTCGGTGTTGGCCGCATTGCCTTCGGTGCTGATGTTCTTTGGGATGCAGAGGCACTTCGTCGCCGGACTGACTTTCGGGGCGAGCAAGGGATAAACGCCGCTTGAAACACGATTGAAACGACGGCTCGACGTCAACTCACCACGAGACTTTCACATGCAACTTGGTGTCTGCTACTACCCGGAACAATGGCCGCGCGCGATGTGGGCCGACGACGCGCAACGTATGGTCGAACTCGGCATCACGCATGTGCGGATCGCCGAATTCGCGTGGAGCCGCATGGAGCCGCGCGCCGGCGAATATGACTGGCAATGGCTCGACGAAGCGATCGAAACGCTCGCGAAAGCGGGCCTCAAACTCGTGCTCGGCACGCCGACCGCGTCGCCGCCGAAGTGGCTCGTCGACGCGCATCCGGACGCGTTGCCGGTGCGCTCGGACGGCACGCGCTGGAATTTCGGCTCCCGGCGTCACTACGACATTTCGAGCGACACGTACCGGCGCGAATGCGTGCGCATCGTCACCGCGATGGCAAAGCGCTATGGACGGCATCCGTCGATCGTCGCATGGCAGACCGATAACGAACTCGGCTGCCACGACACGGTGCCGAGCTATTCGGCCGCGGCGTTGCAGCGCTTTCACGCGTGGCTTGCGCGCCGCTACGAAACGATCGGCGCGTTGAACGACGCGTGGGGCAACGTGTTCTGGAGCATGGAGTACCCGTCGTTCGACGCGATCGGCCTGCCGACGCTGACACCCACCGACGCGAATCCGATCCATCTGCTCGAGTTCCGCCGCTTCATGTCCGACGAGGTGGCGAGCTTCCATCGCGAGCAGATCGACGTGCTGCGCGAGCATGCGCCGAACGCGGATCTGTTGCACAACTTCATGGGCTTTTTCACGACCTTCGATCACTATCGTTTCGCCGCCGACAACGCGATCGACGTCGCCGCATGGGACAGCTATCCGATCGCGCGCACCGAATCGATCGCGTTGCCGCAGGAGCAGAAGGCGCGCTTCGCGCGCACCGGGCATCCCGACGTATCGGCGTTCGATCACGACCGCTATCGGGGCGTTGGCGGCGGTCGTTTCTGGGTGATGGAGCAGCAGGCCGGTCCGGTGAACTGGGCGCCGTGGAATCCGGTGCCCGCGCCGGGCATGGTGCGGCTGTGGGCATACGAGGCGTTCGCGCATGGCGCGGAGCTGGTGTCGTATTTCCGGTGGCGCCAGTGCCCGTACGCGCAGGAGCAGATGCATTCCGGGCTCAATCTGCCCAACAACGAACTGTCGCCGGGTGGGCTGGAGGTACAACGGGCCGCGCGTGAAATCGCGGGCAGTACGGTCCTGTCGACGCTCGCCGCGCCCGCGCACGCGGCTACCGCGCTGGTATTCGACTACGACACGCAGTGGATGTTCGAAATCCAGCGCCACGGCAAGGGCTTCGACTATCAGACGCTCGCGTTCGACTACTACGAGTCGCTGCGCGAACTCGGACTCGATCTCGATATCGTGTCGAGCCGCGCCGATCTGTCGGGCTACCAGTTAGTCGTCGTGCCGAGTCTTGCGGTGATCGACGCCGCGCTCGTCGAGCAGATCGCGCGTTCGAACGCGAAATGGGTGTTCGGCCCGCGCAGCGGCTCGAAAACCGACGCGTTCGCGATTCCCGGCAATCTGCCGCCCGGTGCGTTGCAGCGCGTGCTGCCGATCCAGGTGCTCGAAGCCGAAACGCTGCGGCCGACGCTTGCGCCCGCGCTGTCGATCGATGGCACAGAGGGCCACGCGCTGCACTGGCGCGAGCATGTGCGCGCCAATGGCGAGGCACGCATCGCCGCTCGCTTCGACGATGCGTGGCCCGCGTTGCTGACGCACGGCAACGTGCGCTATGTGGCCGGCTGGCTGTCGCATGAACTGCATCGCGCGGTGTTGCGGCAGGCGGCGCACGATGCCGGGCTCGCTACGCTGGTGCTGGCCGACGGGCTGCGGCTTCGCCGCCGCGGCGGCCTGACCTTCGCATTCAATTTCGGCGCGCAACCGGTGCAGGCGCCTGCGCCGCGCAATGCGACGTTCGTGCTCGGCGAGCCGCGCCTGAATACCGGCGACGTTTGCGTGTGGAAAGACGCGTGACGTGGTGTGGTTGTCACGTCACGTCAGGAAGTCAACCAGGGAGGAAGCGGTAGCAGCAGCCTGAAAACTCGCAGTTCAAAACCCGTAGGTTGCAACACGGACGCATCAAACCAGGACCAGGCGGCCCGCAAAGAGCCGCCATTTAATCGATGGAGGATGACGGATGAACCGAAGAGAAATGCTGGGATGGCTGGCGGGCGCCGCTGCGGCGGCGGGGGTCGGTGCGACGCTCGGCGCGCCCGCAGTTGCGGCCGAGCAAGGTGGGGCGCCCGGCAACGCCACGGCGCAGGACGCCGCCGCGCGCGCGAGCCGCTTCGCGATGGGCGCGGATGTCTCGACGTTGCTCGAACTCGAAGCGAATGGCGCGAAGTACTACGAGCATGGCGAGGCGCACGACTGCCTGCAGATTCTGAAGAGTCACGGCGTCGATTCGATCCGTATCAAGGTGTGGAATGACCCCGGCAATCCTGACTTCTTTCCGGCCAATCAGAGTCCCGCGGCCGGCTGGAACAATGCCGGGCACGTGCGCATGCTCGCGCGCCGCGCCGCCGCGCTCGGCCTGCGCATTCTGATCGACTTCCACTACAGCGACTGGTGGGCCGATCCGGGCAAGCAGTACCCGCCGCACGACTGGGCCGGCAAGGACATCACCGAGACCTGCGCGCTGCTGTCGGCGTATACATCGAATGTGTTGCAGATGCTTGAGCGCGACGGCGTGCATCCCGAGTGGGTGCAGATCGGCAACGAGATCACCGGCGGCATGCTGTGGCCGCTCGGCAAGTACGATCAGCTCGATAACCTCGCGGCGCTGTTGAAGGCAGGGCACGACGCGGTCAAATCCGTCGACGGGCGCATCAAGGTGATGCTGCATATCGACAGCGGCGGCAACAACGCGACGAGCCGCTGGTGGTTCGACAGCATGACGCAGCGTGGCGTCATGTTCGACGTGATCGGCCTGTCGTACTACCCGCAATGGCAAGGCTCGTTCAGCGACCTGCAGGGCAACGTGAACGACCTTGCGACACGCTACGACAAGGATGTGATCGTCGTCGAGACCGCGTATCCGTGGACGACCAGCGACGGCGATTCGGAACCGGACTCGATGACCAACGTCGGCACTTCGCCGTACCCGCAGACGCCCGCCGGCCAGGCGCAGTTTCTCGGCGCGGTGACCGACATCGTGAATGCGATCCCCGACGGCCACGGCAAGGGCGTGTTCTGGTGGGAGCCCGAGTGGATTCCGACGCCGAACGTCGGCTGGAAAGTCGGCGCCGGCGATCAGTGGGACAACAACACGCTGTTCGATTTCCACGGCAATGCGTTGTCGTCGCTGGATGCGTTCCGCCGGCGCTAGCGCACGTCGGCGTTACTGTGCCGGCGCAGCCTGCCCCTTGTGCCGGTTCACGCACTCCGACGTGATCGCCATGCTCGCCTGATCGGGCGTCATGTGCGGCGCGTCGGGGCTGTAGATCTTTTCGATGATCGCGTCGACGGCCGCGCGATCGGACGGGTCCTTGTAATAGCGGGCGGCCTGCTCGAGCGCCTGAGCTTTGGTCTTCTTGTGGGCGCGCCACGACGCGACCTGGCCGGCGATGTCACCGAGCGCGAAACATTGATCGCTGACGCTCTGCGCGACGGCCTGAGCGGCCGGCAGCGCGACGCACAGCGCGACGAGCGCGGGTACGACTACGCGTTTCATTACCGGAATCCTGAGATGAGACGGCGGCGGCGCGGAAGCGGCGGTGGCCGCGGTGCCGGGCTGCGCGCCTGTGAATAGCTGCGTAGTGTATCGGGAAGCGGCGCGCGGTGCATTTTGCTGCCGTGGATCACAATGCCGCAGCCACCAAAACAAAAAGCCGCCCTGCGAATCGCAGGGCGGCTTCCGATCACCACTCGATCGAACCGTTGTCGGTCCGTTGGCGCGCATGCGTCATCGTACGCTCAATGCCCGAACGACTCCGTCTTCGACGCGCCCACTCCCGCCGCCTGCGGCCGTGCCGCCTGCTTGATCAGCAGCGCGACGCACGACACCAGACCCGCCACCGCGATCGTCGCGAAGATGCCGCCGAACGAGAAGTGCCGGCGCGCCAGCTCGGCTACGAGGAACGAACCCGCAATGCCGCCGAAGCGGCCGACGCCAAGCATCCACGCGACGCCCGTGCCGCGGCCCGCGGTCGGGTAGAACGCGGCGGCGAGCGCCGGCATCGACGACTGCGCCGTGTTCATCAGCACGCCGGCGATGAACACGATCAGCACGAGCGCGCCCACGTTGCCGGCGGCCTGCCCGATGAAGTACACGCTGATGGCGGTCAGCGCATAGCACACCGCGATGACGCGGTTCGCGTTGAAGCGGTCCATCAGCACGCCGGCCAGTACTGCGCCGACGCCGCCGAGCGGGAACAGCGCGGAGATCAGCGTCGCGCGTTGCGGCGTGAGACCGGCGTCCTTCAGCAGAATCGGCATCCAGTTGATCGACGCATAGAAGATCACGAGGCCCATGAAGTACGCGAGCCAGAGCATCACCGAACCGACGATGTACGAGCGCGACAGCACGACGCCGAGTCCCTTGCCGCCGGTTTGCGGCGCGGTTTCGGTCATCGTGAACGCGCTGGCCTGCACAGCGTCGCCGGAAATGCGCGCGAGGGCCGCGCGAATCCGTTCGGCCGGCTTGTTATTCGCGACCATGTAGCGGACCGACTCCGGCATCCTGGCGAGCACCAGCAGCAACAGCAGCAACGGCGTGACGCCGCCGAGGATCAGCACGCTGCGCCAGCCCAGATGCGGAATGATCCACGCGGCGAGGAAACCGCCGAACGCGGCGCCGAGCGGAAAGCCGCAGAACATCAGGTTGATCACGGTGGCACGACGGTTGTCCGGGCTGTACTCGCCCATCATCGTGACCGCGTTCGGCATCGCGGCGCCGAGACCGACGCCGGTGACGAAGCGCAGCACGGTCAGTTGCTCGATGCCGGTCGAGAACGCCGACGCGAGGCAGGCGGTGCCGAACAGCAGCACCGCGCCGACCAGCATCGAGCGACGTCCGAGGCGGTCGGACAGCGGACCCGAGCCGAGCGCGCCGCACGCGAGCCCGAACAGCGCGGCGCTCAGCACCGGCGCGAGCGCGGGCTTGCCGATGCCCCATTCGGTGATCAGCGAAGGCGCGATGAAGCCGATCGCAGCAGTGTCAAAACCGTCCAGCAGGACGATGATGAAGCACATGAAAAAAATCAGCCACTGGAACGGCGAAAACGGATGCTCGTTGATGAAGGTTTGAACGTTCACAGCGGGGCTGCGGTTCATGATGGTCTCCTGACAGCGAAAGGCCCGACACGACGAGCTATTCTTCTTTAAGACTGTACGCCTCTGGCAGCGGCGCACGATGCCTGCGCGGGGTCAACTGGCCGTGCTTCGGCAATGAATCATACCCGCACGGATCGGCTTGACGAAACCGCGCCGGACGACGAAGTTTTGTTCGTATAGGGAACGACGATTCTTTATGCGAACGCGCGCCACTGTAAGGAATGAAATCGATCGGGTCAACGGGGGAATACCCGAGCCACGCGATGGCGGGCGGGAGCCGGCGGATGCGCCGCAGGTGTCGGCTGTGGCGAAGCTGAACAACCTGCTGGGGCTCATGATCCGATGCACTGAAAATGAGATAGGCAGGGCAATTGTGAATATCTGTCAAAACGGTTTTATCTCGAATTAAAGTCGTTGACCGTGTCGCGTTTTAGATGGTTAATTCGTCGGACGTTTTCTGGAAAATCAGAAGAGGTCAAATGGGACAACAGAAACAGGATGAAACCGCAGGCAAGGAAGAATGCCTGCTTTGCCGTATCACCTATTCCATCTACTCAAACTTCCCGCCAATGCCGTCCTCAATGGCGCTGAACGCCGAAACCGGCGAATGGTTTCCGTTCGATACGCTGAAGTCGTATTCAACGAACGACATGGCACTCGCACACGCGGGGCCGTGGCTGGTTGATCCGAAGACGGCGCGCGAGCATCTTGCGGACCTGGGCGAACTCGAACAGGCCCGCCCTGGCGTGATCTGGCTGATTACCTCAGAGAGCCTGGAGAGGCAGGCCGCAAAGCTGCGCCCGCACCTGGATACCGGAATCCCGAAAGGACGATCCGCCCTGCTGCGCTTCTGGGACCCCAGGGTGTTGCATGCGCTCAATGCGGTATGCCACGGCAAGAGCGAGCGCGAGCTTTTCAGGGCTGCCGACGCGTGGCAATACCTCAACGAAAGACAACGATTCATCATCAACGACAATGGAATTTACTGAAGGGCAATGGGCGCTTCTGAAAGCCTATGAAGACCGCAACTATGTAGACTTTATCCGTGGTCATATCGTGCGCGATTATCCCGCACTGGCCAATGATCCGACCTTGCGCGACCGGCTTAACGTGGCCTTCGCGCGAACCAAGGTACTCCGCTTTACGCATGACGCGCCGATAGTCGATTTCCTGTATGTGGAAGCAACTACGCCCGGGTTTTACAGGATTCCGGCGGTCGCAGCATGGCTGCACAAATCAGGCGTTCCGGGTGACCAGCAATTCGAAATGTTGATGCAGGCAACGGGTAAAAGACAACAGGAAATGAAGGAGAAACGCTGATGGGTATTCCATTCCCGGCGACGCTCGGAAACGCAGCAAACGCAATGGCGCAGGCAATGCCTATGCCTGTTCCGGTTTCCAGCGCCGCACCGTCTGCTGGTCCTGCGGGTAGCAGCGGCACTGGCGCGGATTCAGACGGCGGATGGGGCGAGCTCCCGCGTGACCGGACGCGCGAACGCGAAAGGCCGTGCAAGTGCCCGCCCGAGAAAGGCGGTAAAAAGGTAGAAAGGAACCACAGCATGAACCCTGAGCCGCGTCGCTATCAGGCCCGTATCACCGGATACGAATACGGGATAACGACTGACGGAAAAGGCCGCGAAACCAGCAAGGGCTGGAATATGGAGTGGGAATGGTTTGCCACAGACTTTGATGGATTTCAGCACTCGCAATGCCTTTTGCAGGAAGCGAAGGGAAACTATGATCAGTTCATACGGGAGGACGGGGAAGTATTGCGCTTCTTCACGGGTTTCGATTCGATGCAGGATCAGATAAAGACGCAGGGGGCGATTGTGCGCGCCAATCTTCCTGCGAAACTAATGTGGTACTTTCAGACGCCGAAGACCCGCGCTTATATGCTGCGAACGCTCGCAGCTAACGGAGTTTCCTCTATCTATCAACCGTGAGTCGGCTATGAACCTGTTTTCGCAACATCAAGACCCTGACAACATTCCCGGCCGAGATTTTTTCTTTCATATCGAACGTCTCACGCCGGTTATTGAATTGCTGGCGCGGAAGGACCGGTTGCTTGAAAGCTGGTATCTCAAAGGAGGCGATCTTAGGGAGGCGCTAAAGTATCGTGTTTATCAAGACGATCGGCCGACAAAAGAAGCAATTAATGAAGTTGCTGACCGCTATAAGAGCAAAGGTGAAGGTGCGCCAAAGACCATCGGAATTTGGAATGGCATCCAGACAGATGAAGGTGGGGCGGCATTCTCGATTTCAATCGATGGCGGTAGGCTTTTGCCCCAATCTTTTGAACTAGCTGTGGATGAAAAAAACCCGGCATCATCTCGGCTCGGCGGATGTCGATCCGTTGCCGAAGTCATTGCGAAGGTCGTTGAGATCTACGATCCGTTCTACGTGACGTTCGGCCCCCGCAAGTATTTCGAAATGCAGGTCTTCGAAGACCGCCCGGGCGTAAGCTGGATGCTCTACTTGCCGCATGCTCTCTCAGTGGCCCAGGTGCCCGAAGCGCGCGACTTAATCCCTGTCATGCGCGATGGCAAGCAGCAAGGCACGATCATCGTCAGTGTGACGGATGAAGTCTTTGATGTGAATAACCGGGAGCACGTCAAGGCGGCAAACGATATCGAAATCCGCCTCGCCGATCAGGACCTGTTGCCGCGTTTCGTTGATCTCTGAGTTCGGCTTTTTACCCCCGCTTCAGCGGGGCTTTTTCCTGCGAAAAGGCCCGGCGAGCGGGCCTTTCGCCGTTAGGCCTTGATTCCAGCGATTCGGGCTCAAGGGCGTAAGCACATGAACAGGGCCCCGCTTCGAAGGGGCTATGCCAAGGCGATCACGCAGGCAACCGGCACCACCACGACTGACCATAGCCCGCAACGCCAATGAACTCGATCCCGGTGAACATAAAGCCATTAGGTCTCTGGTTCCTGCTTTCGACCGGGAATTCGAAAGCGTCGCGGCACAGCGTTCCCGCGTAGCATTTCAAACCACGCCCAACCTACCGCCCCGCATTCAACTTGCGCCACAACGTCGTCTTGCTGATCCCCAACGCGGCGCAAGCCGCATCGCGATCACCTTCGTGAGCCGCGAGCACCGCGCGGATTTCACCGGCCTCGACATGACGGCTCCGCTCGCGCAGCGTCAGCGCCGCCGGCTTCGCGCGCGCAATGGGTTCGACGATTTCCGGCGCGAGCGCGCGCAGCATGTCGCGCGTAACGAGCGCCGCGCTCGCCTCCATATCCGCATCGCTATCCGCGAGTTCAACCACGATCCGCTCGATCACGTTCTGCAACTCGCGGACGTTGCCCGGCCACGCATAGCGCCGCAACGCCGCGCCCAAACCTTCGAGCATGCGCGCGGCGGTATCCGCGTCGGGCACGCGCGCCGCCAGCCTCGGCTCGCGCACGGCCGCCTGGCGCAACAGTTCGGCGGCGAGCGGCAGCAGGTCGTTCGGTCGTTCACGCAGCGGCGGCAACGCGATGCTGAGAATGTTGAGCCGGTAGTACAGATCGGCGCGGAAACTGCCGGCCGCGATGCGGTCAGTCAGCGCGCGATGCGTCGCCGCGACGACGCGAATATCGACGCGCATCGGCTCCGTCGAGCCGAGCCGCACGACCTCGCGCTCCTGCAACACGCGCAACAGGCGGCTTTGCAACGGCAATGGCATCTCGCCGATCTCGTCGAGAAACAGCGTGCCGCGATGCGCGACTTCGATCAGCCCCGCCTTGCCGCCCTTGCGCGCGCCGGTGAACGCACCTTCCTCGTAGCCGAACAGTTCGCTTTCGAGCAACGCCTCCGGAAACGCGCCGCAATTGATCGCGACGAACGCAAAGTCGCGCCGCGCGCTCAGTTGATGCATGCTCTGCGCGACCATCTCCTTGCCAGTGCCGCTCTCGCCGAGAATCAGCACGGTCGCGTCCGACCTCGCATAACGCGTGACCTGCGCGCGCACCCGTTCTATCGATTCCGACGCACCGACGATATCGTCGAGCCGATAGCGCGCGGTGAATTGCTGCACGCGTTGACGCGCGCGCAGCGTGCGATCGAGCCGCTCGACCGCGCGCGATTCCTGGAACGTCAGCACGGTGCCCGGCGCCGCGCCGCTGCTCGCGAGCGGCCCGCGATGCACGACGTAGCTCGCGCCGCGCACCGTGCAGAAGCTGTCGCCGTTCGCGTCGGGCAGACTGCCCGCGAGATCGGGTGCGAGTTCGAGCAGCGCGCGGCCGACGGCCTTTGCCGCATCGATGCCGAGCACGCCCGCGAGCCGCTGGTTCATCAGTTCGACGCGGCCTTGCGCATCGAGCGCGACCACGCCGTCGCGCAGATGCTGCAACAGCGTGTCGAGCCGCTGACGTCGCACGGTTTCGCGGCGCGTCGCCTGCGCGACTTCCAGCGCGGTGTCGAAGCCAGCCCGCACCGACGCGCGCGAGTACAGAAATACCGCGCCCATGCCCGCGTTCGCGGCGAGGTCGGTGACGAGGCCCGGGCCGACCACCACGTCGATGCCGCGATCGCTGAGATCGAGCACGACGCTTTCGGCGTCCTGCGCCGACTGATACGACGCGAGCGTGACGTCGAGCGCGTACGCGGCGGTGAAGCGGCGCACTTCGTCGGGCGTGTCGCCGTGCGTGACGAGCGCGACGCGCGCGCCTTCGCGACGCGCGCGGGCGAGCGCATGCATCACGTCGTAGCCGGTCGGGCTGATCCGCACGACCGGCACCGACACGCGCGTTTTCAGATATGCGCCGTTCGAGCCGCCCGCGAGCACCACGTCAGGCCGCGCGGCGCCCGCGCCTTCGATTTCGCGCACCGCGTCTTCGAAGGCGTGCGACACGATGCGAACATCCGCGTGTTCCACATATTCGCCGGCGATGTCGAGGAACAGATCGCGCAGGCGGCTGATGCTCAGCGCCCAGACGCGCGGACGCTGCGGCGGTTCGTAAAGAGGCGTGCTCAAGGTGGGCGGCTCGCGGCGGGGTAGGTTGGGATCTCCATTATGCGAGCATTCATTGCCGATTTGAAATTCGCAATTTCATTAATGAAATCGAGCAGGCGGCGCGTCACATGATCGTTTGACGAGACTAGCGTCAAATCAGGCACTTAGCCGGCGGTCCGCAGGCTGGCCCGTTCCTTGCGTACAAGGTGGCCCAATCGAAGCTGTGACCCAAATTCCCACCCTTTCTGGAGACAATCGATGAGCGAAGCAGACAACAGCACGCCGAACGCAGGTGCATTCAAGCCGAAAAAATCCGTCGCGCTGTCCGGCGTGACCGCGGGCAACACCGCGCTGTGCACGGTCGGCAAGACCGGCAACGATCTGCACTATCGCGGCTACGACATTCTCGATATCGCCAGCGCATGTGAATTCGAAGAAGTCGCTTATCTGCTGGTCCACGGCAAGCTGCCGACGCCGGCCGAGCTGAGCGCGTACAAGACGAAGCTGAAGTCGATGCGCGGCCTGCCCGCCAACGTGAAGGCCGCGCTCGAATGGATTCCGGCCGCCGCGCATCCGATGGACGTGATGCGCACCGGCGTGTCGGTGCTCGGCACCGTCCTGCCGGAGAAGGACGATCACAACCTGCCCGGCGCGCGCGATATCGCCGACAAGCTGATGGCCTCGCTCGGCTCGATGCTGCTGTACTGGTATCACTACTCGCACAACGGCAAGCGCATCGAGGTCGAAACCGACGACGATTCGATCGGCGGCCACTTCCTGCATCTGCTGCATGGCGTCGCGCCGTCCAAGGCGTGGGTCGACGCGATGCACGTGTCGCTGAACCTGTATGCGGAGCACGAGTTCAACGCGTCGACGTTTGCGGGACGCGTGATCGCGGGCACGGGCTCGGACATCTACTCGGCGATCACCGGCGCGATCGGCGCGCTGCGCGGCCCGAAACACGGCGGCGCCAATGAAGCCGCGTTCGAAATCCAGTCGCGCTACCAGACGCCCGACGAAGCCGAAGCGGACATCCGCCGCCGTGTCGAGAACAAGGAAGTCGTGATCGGCTTCGGGCATCCGGTGTACACGATCTCGGACCCGCGCCACAAGGTCATCAAGGAAGTCGCGAAGAACCTGTCGAACAAGGCCGGCAACCTGAAGCTGTTCTCGATCGCCGATCGGCTCGAATCGGTAATGTGGGACGCGAAGAACATGTTCCCGAACCTCGACTGGTTCAGCGCGGTGTCGTATCACATGATGGGCGTGCCGACCGCGATGTTCACGCCGCTGTTCGTGATCTCGCGCACGGCAGGATGGAGCGCTCACATCATCGAGCAGCGCGTCGACAACAAGATCATTCGGCCGAGCGCGAATTACACCGGACCGGACGATCTGCCGTTCGTGCCGCTGGCGAAGCGCGTTTGAGCTGAGGCCGCGAGCTAAACTACCCGCACTGTCTGGCCGGCGCGCGAGCGCAGCGCCGCCCGACGCCGCCGGCATACCGTCCGGCGGCCGATAACCGTCCTGTCCCTACGTCATGAATACTGCCAACCGCAAACGCCTTCCGGGCACCGAGCTCGACTTCTTCGATACGCGTGCCGCGGTCGATGCGATCGAGCCCGGCGCCTACGACAAGCTGCCGTACACGTCGCGCGTGCTCGCCGAAAACCTGGTGCGCCGCTGCGACCCGGTAACGCTGACCGCTTCGCTGAAACAGATCATCGAGCGCAAACGCGAGCTCGATTTTCCGTGGTTCCCGGCGCGCGTCGTGTGTCACGACATTCTCGGCCAGACCGCGCTCGTCGATCTGGCGGGTCTGCGCGATGCGATCGCCGCGCAAGGCGGCGATCCGGCGCTCGTGAATCCGGTGGTGCCGACGCAGCTCGTCGTCGATCACTCGCTGGCCGTTGAATGCGGCGGTTTCGATCCGGACGCGTTCGCGAAGAATCGCGCGATCGAAGATCGCCGCAACGAAGACCGCTTCGATTTCATCAACTGGACCAAGCGCGCGTTTCGCAACGTCGACGTGATTCCGCCGGGCAATGGCATCCTGCATCAGATCAACCTCGAACGCATGAGCCCGGTCGTGCAGGTGAAGGACGGCGTCGCGTTTCCCGATACGCTAGTCGGCACCGACTCGCATACGCCGATGGTCGACGCGCTCGGCGTGATCGCGGTCGGTGTCGGCGGCCTCGAAGCTGAGAGCGTGATGCTCGGCCGCGCGTCGTACATGCGGTTGCCCGATATCGTCGGCGTGAAGCTGAGCGGCAAGCCGGGCGAGGGCATCACCGCGACCGACGTGGTTCTGTCGTTGACCGAGTTTTTGCGCAACCAGAAGGTGGTCGGCGCGTACCTCGAGTTTTACGGCGAAGGCGCGGCGAACCTGACCTTGGGCGATCGCGCGACGATCGCGAACATGGCGCCGGAGTTCGGCGCGACTGCCGCGATGTTCTACATCGACGAGCAGACCATCCGCTATCTGAAGCTGACCGGCCGCGACGACGAACTCGTCACACTGGTCGAAACCTATGCGAAGCAAACCGGCTTGTGGGCCGATACGCTGAAGCATGCCGAATACGAGCGCGTGCTCGAGTTCGATCTGTCGAGCGTGGTGCGCACGCTCGCGGGACCGTCGAATCCGCATCGCCGCTTGCCGGTGTCGGAACTGGCCGCGCGCGGTGTCAGCGGCAAGGTCGACAACGAGCCGGGTCTGATGCCGGACGGCGCGGTGATCATCGCCGCGATCACGAGCTGCACCAACACGAACAATCCGCGCAACATGATCGCGGCGGGCCTGGTGGCGCGCAACGCGAACCGGCGCGGACTCGTGCGTAAGCCGTGGGTCAAGAGCTCACTTGCGCCTGGCTCGAAAGCGGTCACGCTGTATCTTGAAGAGGCGGGGCTGCTGCCCGAACTCGAACGGCTCGGCTTCGGCGTGGTCGCGTATGCGTGCACGTCGTGCAACGGCATGTCCGGCGCGTTGGACCCGGTGATCCAGAAAGAAGTGATCGAGCGCGATCTGTATGCGACCGCCGTGCTGTCGGGCAACCGCAACTTCGACGGCCGGATCCATCCGTACGCGAAGCAGGCGTTTCTCGCCTCGCCGCCGCTCGTGGTCGCCTATGCGATTGCGGGCACGATCCGCTTCGACATCGAGAAGGACGTGCTCGGCGTCGATGCGCACGGTCATGCGGTCACCCTGAAAGACCTGTGGCCGTCGGATGCGGAGATCGATGCGATCGTCGCGGCGAGTGTGAAGCCGGAGCAGTTTCGCAAGGTGTATGAACCGATGTTCGCGGTCTCCGTCGACACTGGCGCGCAAGCCGACCCGCTGTACGACTGGCGCGAGCAAAGCACTTATATTCGCCGTCCGCCGTACTGGGAAGGCGCGCTCGCCGGCGCGCGCACGCTGAAGGGCATGCGCGCGTTGGCCGTGCTCGGCGACAACATCACGACGGACCACCTGTCGCCGTCGAACGCGATTCTGCCCGACAGCGCGGCTGGCGAATACCTGACGAAAATGGGTCTGCCCGAAGAAGACTTCAACTCGTATGCGACGCACCGCGGCGATCACTTGACCGCGCAGCGTGCGACCTTCGCGAACCCGACGCTGAAGAACGAGATGGTGCTCGAAAACGGCCAGGTGAAGGCCGGTTCGCTCGCCCGCATCGAGCCCGAGGGCAAGGTCACGCGCATGTGGGAAGCAATCGAAACGTATATGCAGCGCAAGCAGCCGCTGATCGTGATCGCGGGCGCCGACTATGGCCAGGGTTCGTCGCGCGACTGGGCCGCGAAGGGCGTGCGGCTGGCGGGCACCGAAGCGATCGTCGCGGAAGGCTTCGAGCGGATTCACCGCACGAACCTCGTCGGCATGGGCGTGTTGCCGCTCGAATTCAAGCCCGGCGTGAATCGTCTGACGCTCGGCATCGACGGCACCGAGACGTTCGACGTGATCGGCGGGCGCAAGCCGCGCGCCGATCTGACGCTGGTGATTCATCGCCGCAATGGCGAGCGGGTCGAGGTGCCGGTGACCTGCCGGCTCGATACGGCCGAAGAAGTGTCGATCTACGAAGCCGGCGGCGTGCTGCAGCGTTTCGCACAGGACTTTCTCGAATCGACCAAGGCAGCGGCCTGAACAAGGCAGGGCGATGCGGCTCGACGCGCCGCATCGCCCTTCATCAAGGAACACGTCACCTCAGGACACTTTCATGGCCCAACTTCCCCAGATCAAGATTCCGGCCACCTATATGCGCGGCGGCACCAGCAAGGGCGTGTTTTTCCGTCTGCAGGATCTGCCCGAGGCCGCGCAACGACCGGGCGCCGCGCGCGACGCGCTGCTGATGCGCGTGATCGGCAGTCCCGATCCGTACGGCAAGCAGATCGACGGCATGGGCGGCGCGACGTCGAGCACCAGCAAGACCGTGATCGTTTCGCGCAGCAGCCGGCCAGATCACGACGTCGACTATCTGTTCGGGCAGGTGTCGATCGATAACGCGTTCGTCGACTGGAGCGGCAATTGCGGCAATCTGTCGGCGGCGGTGGGACCGTTCGCGATCGGCACGGGCCTGATCGATGCGAGCCGCGTGCCGCGCGACGGCGTCGCGATCGTGCGCATCTGGCAGGCCAATATCGGCAAGTCGATCATCGCGCACGTGCCGATGACCGATGGCGCGGTGCAGGAATCCGGCGACTTCGAACTGGACGGCGTGACCTTTCCGGCCGCCGAAGTGCCGCTCGAATTCATGGCCCCGGCTGCCGACGAAGAAGGCGCGGGCGGCGCGATGTTCCCGACCGGCAACCTCGTCGACGACCTTGAAGTGCCCGGCGTCGGCACGTTGAAGGCAACGATGATCAACGCGGGTATCCCGACGATCTTCGTCGACGCTGAAGCGGTCGGCTACAAGGGTACCGAGTTGCAGGACGCGATCAATGGCGACGCGAAGGCGCTCGCGATGTTCGAGTCGATTCGCGCCCACGGCGCGCTGCGCATGGGGCTCATCAAACATCTCGACGAGATCGCGACGCGGCAGCACACGCCGAAGGTCGCGTTCGTCGCGAAGCCGGTCGATTACGTGGCGTCGAGCGGCAAGCCGGTGCGCGCGGGCGACGTCGATCTGCTGGTGCGCGCGATGTCGATGGGCAAGCTGCATCACGCGATGATGGGCACGGCCGCGGTCGCGATCGGCACCGCGGCGGCGATCGCCGGCACGCTCGTCAATCAGGCGGCGGGCGGCGGCGAGCGGGAGTCGGTGCGCTTCGGGCATCCGTCGGGCACGTTGCGCGTCGGCGCGCAGGCGAGTCTGAAGGACGGCGAGTGGGTCGTCACGAAGGCGATGATGAGCCGAAGCGCGCGCGTGTTGATGGAGGGGTGGATCAGGGTGCCGCAGCAGGGCTGAGGCGCTGTCCCCATAACCACTACTGGCGGCCGACTCGAAACCCACGCGCAGGAGGCACGATGCAGAACGGGCTGGACGCCGACGCAACGAATTCCGGCGACGGGGCGCGCGAGCTCGCGCGCGCGAAACGCGCGGTGCTCGTGATCGCAATTGCGCAATTGCTCGGTACGTCGTTGTGGTTCAGCGCAAACGGCGCGATGCGCGATCTGCAGGTCGCCTGGCAACTGAGCGCGTCGGATCTCGGCTGGCTGACGAATGCGGTGCAGGCCGGCTTTATCGTCGGGACCTTGCTGTCGGCGACCACCGGACTCGCGGATCGCGTGTCGGCGAGCAAAGTGTTCGCGGTCTGCGGCGTGCTCGGCGCAACCTTGAATGCGCTGTTCGCGCTGTGCAGCAGCGGGCTCGCGTCGGCGCTCGTGTTTCGCTTCGGCGTGGGCGTCGCGCTCGCGGGCATCTACCCGCTCGGAATGAAGCTGCTCGTCACGTGGGACCCGCGCCGCGCCGCGCAGACGCTCGCGTTGCTGGTCGCGATGCTGACGCTCGGCACGGCGTCGGTGCATGCGATTCGCGCGCTGCTGTCGAGCGTGCCGTGGCAAACCGTGGTGCTCACTTCGTCGGTGCTCGCGGTGATCGGCGCGCTGCTGGTGCTCGCGCTCGGGGAGGGACCGCACGCGCGGCGCTCGGGCAACCGTCGTTTCGGTTTGTCGGCGGGCGTTGGGCAGGTCGTGCGCATCAGCGAGTTTCGCGCGGCCGCGCTCGGTTATTTCGGTCACATGTGGGAGTTGTACGCGTTCTGGACGCTGACGCCGCTACTCGTGCAGCGCGCGTTCGCGAGCGGCGCGCCGGCGGCGCCGGGCACGGTCGCGTTGTGGTCGTTCCTGATCATCGCGATCGGTGCGCTCGGCTGCCTGTTCGGCGGCAGGCTCAGCAAATCGGTCGGCAGCGCGCGTACCGCCGCCCTCGCGTTGACGATCTCGGGCACGCTGTGCGCGATTTATCCGCTGACCAGCGCGCTCGGCACCGCCGCGCAGCTTGCACTGCTTCTCGTGTGGGGTATCAGCGTGATCGCCGATTCGCCGCAGTTTTCGGCGCTGTCCGTCAAGGCGTGTCCGGCCGACAAGATCGGCGGCGCGTTGACGCTGCAGAACAGCTTCGGCTTTTTCCTGTCCGCGTGCTCGATCCTGTGGTCGACGAGCGTATTTCATGCGCTCGATGAGCGCGTCGCGTGGCTGCTGCTGCCAGGGCCGATCATCGGTCTGATCGCAATGACGCCGCTGTTGCGCAAGCAGCCACGCTGGTGAGGCTCGCGGTGCGTTAGTTGCCGCCGTGCTCTTTTTGCCAGCGCTGCATGAACGCGATTTCCTCGCGCTGCGCCTTGACGATATTGCGCGCGAGCCGCTTGATCTCCGGGTCTTTGCCGTATTTCAATTCCGCCTGCGCCATGTCGATCGCACCCTGATGATGCGGGATCATGTGCGCGACGAAATCCCTGTCGGCGTCGCCGGTGTATTCCGGGGCGTTCATGTCATGCATCATGCGCTCGTCGGCCGCCTTGAAGGCTCGTGTCGATCCGCCCGCGTCCGCATGCGCCGAATCCGGCATGTCCATGCCGGGCATGCCCTGTTGTTGCGCGTGAGCGGGCAAAGCCGCCGCCGCGAATGCCAGACCGCCAGACACACAGAGAGCGCGCAGCGCACGAAGGTTTTTCATATTGGTTTTCCATTGATGAAGAGGGTGGCGAAGTGATCCGCGCGATTCTAGCGGGCACGTCGCACATCGTGGAGCTTTCTACCGTGGTAAGGTCAAGTGAAGGCAAAGAAATGCCCGCCTATAATCAAATGCAACCGCAACGAGGCTGACAGCATGTACATCGCGATGAACCGCTTCAAAGTGGCGCCCGGCTCCGAGGACGCCTTCGAACATCTGTGGACCACGCGCGACACCCATCTGAAAGAGGTGCCGGGCTTCGTCGAATTCCATTTGCTGAAGGGACCGCGCAAGGACGATCACGTGCTCTATTCGAGCCATACGATCTGGCGCGACCTTGCGTCGTTCGAGGCATGGACGAAGTCCGACGCGTTTCGCGCCGCGCATCGCAGCGCCGGCAACGAAAACCGCGTGCTGTATCTCGGCCATCCGGAATTCGAAGGCTTCGAAGTCATCCAGACCGTCAGGTAGCGCGGTACTCGCGCTTGCGCGCCACTCGTCAAGGAACGAAAACATGAAAGCCGTCAGAATTGGTTCGCCCGCCACCGTCGATAGCCTGCAGGTCGTCGATCTCGCCGATCCTGGTCAGCCCGAGGCTGGGCAGATTCGCGTGCGCATTCGCGCGAGTTCGTTGAACTACCACGACTACGGCGTCGTCTGCGGCAATCTGCCGGCCGAAGCGGGCCGCATTCCGATGGCCGATGGCGCGGGCGTCGTCGAAGCAGTCGGCGCAGGCGTGCGCGATTTCAAGGCCGGCGATCACGTGGTGTCGTGCTTCTTCCCGCACTGGGAAAACGGTTCGCCGGCGATCGGCGATTTTGCGACCACCCCCGGCGACGGCATCGACGGTTATGCGCGCGAAGTCGTCGTGCTGCCGAGCCACTACTTCACGCAGGCGCCGGCCGGCTACAGCCACGCCGAAGCGGCGACGCTGACCACGGCGGGGTTGACCGCGTGGCGCGCGCTGGTCGTCGATGGTCAGTTGAAGGCGGGCAGCAGCGTGCTCGTGCTGGGCACCGGCGGCGTGTCGATCTTCGGCTTGCAGATGGCCAAGGCGATGGGGGCGTCGGTGATCGCGACGTCGTCGTCGAATGCGAAGCTCGCGAAGCTGCGCGAACTCGGTGCCGATCATGCGATCAACTATCGTGACAATCCCGAGTGGGGCAAACAGGTGCGTCACCTGACGAATGGGCGCGGCGTCGATCACGTGATCGAGGTGGGGGGGCCCGGCACGCTGCCGCAGTCGATCACCGCATGCCGCATCGGCGGACATATCGCGCTGATCGGCGTGCTGACCGGCCGCGAGGGTCCGGTGCCGACCGCGCATCTGATGGCGCGGCAGCAGCGCCTGCAAGGCTTGATCGTCGGCAGCCGGCAGGATCAGATCGATATGGTGCGCGCGCTGGAGACGACCGGCATCAAGCCGGTGATCGACAGCACGTTCGAACTGGACAAACTCGCCGATGCGTTCCGGCACGAGGCATCGGGTGCGCATTTCGGCAAGATCAGCGTGGCGATCTGAGCACCGAACATTCGCGGTGCGCCTCGCATGGCGCGCGCGACGGCTTCAGGTCAGGCGCGCCTCGCAAGGTCCGCGAAACAGACACTGGTCGCCTCGCAGGCCTGCGTGAACCCTTCGTCGTAACTCGTGAAAAACACCGTGCGCGTTGCGCCGAGCGTTCTGAACATCTCGGCGAGCACCGCGCGCGCGGACGCGTCGAGTCCGCCGGCCGGTTCGTCGGCGATCAGCACGCGGGTCTCGCCGAGCGCGGCAGCCGTCAGAAACATTTTTTTGCGGCTGCCATACGACATCTGCTCGAAGCGTTTGTCCAGATGCGGCGCGAGGCCGAAGCGTTCGGCGAGCGCGAGCACGTCGTCGCTGAGCGCGGTGTGTCGCGCCGCCGCGACCGCGCGCAGATAATCGCGGCCGCTTTGCTCGGGCCAGCTCATGCTGTCTTCCGGCACGTACGTGAGCAGTGCTTGCGCGGCATGCGGCGCGGCGCGCAGCGAATGGCCGCCGAGCCATACGTCGCCGGTATCGGCTTCCAGCGCGCCGGCGAGGATGCCGAGCAACGTCGACTTGCCGCTGCCGGATTCATCGTTTAACGCGACGCATCCGGACGTCACGTCGAAATGCAGTCCTTCGAACAGGACGCGGTCGCTGTAGCGCTTGCTGAGGTTGTCGAATCGAAGCATGGGTTGGCGCGCAAAAGGCGATCTGAACGCGGCGCAACGTCGCGCCGCATTTGATGCGGGTCATTTCGCGGCAGTGTAGCAGCGCGCACCGGCTTCTTTTGCGCCGTTACGCTGACGCCGGCGGCTCCAGCAAAAACTCCACCATCCGTTCGCACACGCGATCGAACATTTGCGCGCCCGTCACGGTACGGCAGCCGCGCGCGCGTGCCGCTTCGATCAGCGGCGTGAGCGGCGGTTTCGTGACGACGTCGCCGACGAAAGTCGTGGCGGGCAAGCGAGCGACATCGATCGGCAACGGATCGCCCGCGCGCATGCCGAGCGGTGACGCGTTGACGACCACGTCGTATGTCGTCAAGCCGAGTTCAGTACCCGTGCCGCGCGCCGCGCCACGGCCGAGCGCATTGAGCCGCGCGGTCAGCGAGCCGGTGCGTGCCACGTCGTTGTCGCGCACGTCGAGCGAGCCGACCCCGCGCAGAATCAGCGCATGGCCGATCGCCGAGCCCGCGCCGACCAGCAGCGCGCGTTTGCCCTGTAGCTCGCAGCCCGCGGCGACGAGCGCGGCGACGAAGCCGGTGCCGTCGAACATGCCGCCGTGCCAGCCGCCTTCAGCGTTGCGGCGCAGCGTGTTGACCGCGCCGAGGAACGCGGCTTCTTCGGCGAGCGTCGCGCAATAGCTCGCGGCGCTGAATTTGTGCGGCACCGTGATGATCGCGCCGTCGACGTTGCGCATCGGCGTGATGCCCGCGAAGAACGCGGGCAGATCGGCGGGCGCGACGTGCGCGGGCACCACCAGCGCATCGCGGCCGGCCGCGCGCAACGCGGCGGTCACGCCCGACGGCGAGCGCACCTGCGGAATCGGATCGCCGACGATGAAATACACGCGCGTTGCACCGCTGAGACCCGTGTCGAGCGACGCCGCGAACGAAGCGGTTTCAGCCTGCTGCATAGTCGAATCTCCTCAAATGGGTGCCCAACCCGAGCGGCGCGATCGACGGCATCGCGCTGAATCGGAACCACGACACGGACATCCTGACTCAATGGCGGGCTATTTTCAGATCATTATGCGGTCCGCATTTCGCCGTTGTCTCAGTAACTTTGACTGATTTTAATTGGGGTGCGGTTAGATATAGACATTTAAAAATACGCACTGCTTTTTACGCTGATAAACTGTGCGCCGGAGCCAATGCGGCGACGCCTTTCGCGCGTTCGCCGCGTTACCCTTCCGGCGTGTCGACGGCCGGATAGCGGTACGAGTAGGCCTTTTCCGCGAATTCGACAGACGCGTACCTACCGTATACTGCCTTCGGCCAACGCGGATCACCAGGACGCACGTGTTGTCGTCCTTCTGGATTGTCCTCAACGCCACGTCCATGTGGCGCTTCGCCTCAGCCGATTTTTCCGCAGACTCCACTTCCGATTTCGACACGTATTTTTGACAGACAGCTTGATTAAGTAAGGGCTTGTTCAAGCCCGCATTTTGGAAATGACTCATGAAGCCGGGAAATAAATCGCTTGTGAAAGGACGCGCACGCAAAATCGCGGTGGCGGCTGTGGCGGCGCTGATCGCGGTGCTGGTCGGTTGGGGCGTGTGGTATTTCCAGCATCGCGCCGAGCCGCAGACGTCCGCGCTGAGCGGCGTCGCGAGCCAGATGCGTCACGATGCATCCGCGTGGACGCACGAAGAGAAAGACGCCTCGACGATGCTGCGCGACATTCACGCAGCGAACGTCGCGGCGGTCGGCGTGAGTCCCAACGCGATTCTCGTGTCGCTGCGCGACGGTTCGAAGTACTTCGTCACCGATCACAACGCGACCTTCTCGCACGCGCTGCTGCTGGGCGAGCGCTCCGATGCCGCCGCGTATCAGCTCGTGTGGCTGCCCGACGTCGACATTCGCAGCGACGGCGCGCGTTGGACTCTGCTGTTCGGGCAGTTGCGCGACGCGTTGAGCGTGCTGCTGCCGCTCGCGCTGATCGGCGGCATGGCGTGGTTCATGAGGCGCGAGATGAAGGGCGGCGCGAAGCTGCTCAGCGAAACGCCGACGCTGCGTTTCGACGATGTGATCGGCGCGAATGAAGCGAAGGCTGCGCTCGCCGACATTCGCGGTTACCTGTCCGATCCAAAGCAGTTCTCGTCGCTGGGCGTGCGCGCGCCGTGCGGCATCCTGATGGTCGGCGCGCCCGGCGTCGGCAAGACCCGGCTCGCGCAGGCGCTGGCCGGCGAATGCGGGGCGAACTTCATTTCGATCACCGGCAGCTATTTCAGCGCGAAATACTACGGCGTCGGTATCCAGAAGGTGCGGCACCTGTTCGAACTCGCGCGCAAGAACGCGCCGACGGTGATCTTCATCGACGAAGCGGACGGTCTCGCGAAGCGCACCGACACCGGCGGCGGTCCGGTCGAAGCCGAAAGCAACCGGATCATCAACCAGCTGCTCGCGGAGATGGACGGTTTCGAATCGAACGAGGGCGTGATCGTCGTGGCCGCGACCAACCATCCCGACAATCTCGACGAAGCATTGCGCCGCCCCGGCCGTTTCGATCGTACGGTGCAGGTGCGTCTGCCGGATCGCGAAGACCGCGCCAGGATTTTCCGTTTCTACGCGCAGCGGCTCAAGTCGAAAGCGGCGGATATCGACTACGACCAGCTCGCGCGTTTGACGACTGGACTGTCGCCGGCCACCGTCGCGATGGTCGTGAATCAGGCGGGACTGATCGCGCGCAAGGCGGGCGATAACGAAATCGCCGCGAAGCACTTCATGGAAGCGATCAAGATCGCGCGCATCGGCGACGTGAGCGGCGCCGAGCGCGCGCTCACCGAGGACGAGCGCAAGCGCATCGCGGTGCATGAGGCGGGGCACGGTCTGGTCGCCGCGCTGCTCGGTACTGGCGTGCTCGAGGAAGTGACGATCCTGCCGCGTGGCGGCGCGCTGGGCGTCGCGCTGATTACGAAGGCGCAGGACAAGCACCTGTACCGCGAAACGGAAATCCGTAACGAAATCCAGGTGCTGCTCGGCGGACGCAACGCGGAGATTCTGATGTTTTCCGAAGCATCGAGCGGCGCAGCGTCGGACTTGCAGGAGGCCTCACGTATCAGCCTCGACATGGTGTCGAAGTTCGGTTTCAACAGCGACGGTGACCTGTTCAGTCTCGCGGCGCTGCCGTCGCAGTACGCGGGCCTGCAAATGAGGAGCGCGATCGAGCAGGCGAACGTGCTGCTCAAGGAACTCAACGAACTTTGCTACGGGTTACTGCACGCGTACCAGCCGGTACTGCGCGACGTTTCAGATCAGTTGCTCGAGCACGAGACCGTGCCGGGGGAAACGGTCTATCGGCTCATCGCCGAGCACAAGAGCACGCTGGAGATCGTGCACGAGCCCGCGGCGGCTTGACGGAACACTGGGACTTTTCAGGCGACCTCGGAAGCCACGTTCTCCGCCGCTTTCAATGCCGATTCGCCTCGCGCCTTCGCCCGCAGAATCGGTGCCTCGATCAACCGCCACGACAGCAATGCAATGCCAAGCGAAATCGCAAAGGACACGACGATACCAAGCGCATGTGCCCACGTCGGCACGGTGCCCCCAAAGAACGCTTCGGCATGACGGTTATGCGTCGGATCGGGGATCAGGTTGTGATACAGATAAAAGCCGTAACTGATACGCCCGAGACCGGCGAGCCAACGTGTCTGCAGTAGGCCCATCACGGCTGCATTGCGGCAACACGCGATCGACGTCACCAGCGCCGCGATACCGATTCCGTACGTTGCACTGATCGCGGTAAACAGCAACGGATCGTCGAGCATGTTCCATCTCGGCTCCGCCGCGCATAAACCGATCACGACGAGACTCAGCGTGAACAGCGTCAGGCCATGACCGAGCCAGGCACGCACGCGGCCGCGATCGTCCGAGATGATCCCACCACCGACGCCGCCTAACGCGAGCAACCAGACATTGCTCAACGGGTGCGTATAGAGGGTGATCTCGTCCCAATGCGCGGCACGCATCGCGAACAACGCAGCGAGGCCGAGCGCCACGATCGCCCAACATGCCGCTCGATGTCGCCGCGTCGCGAGCAGCAGTAACAGCGGCGCAACCACCAGATAGAACTGCTCCTCGATCGCGAGGCTCCACAAGTGCGAATAGCGGCCCGGCCAGTAGCGCAGCACCGAGCCGATCCAGAAGTTCGACAGATACACGAAGTGAAACGGCATGCCGCTCGCGAGTTCCGGATTCGCGAGGCCGAATGCCATCAGCACGCACATCACGACGAGCATCAGGTAATAGATCGGAAAGATGCGCATCGTGCGACGAAACAGAAAGCGCCCGAGTTCGGCGCCGAAGCGGCTGTCGCCCGATTCGATGCGGGCGCGCTGCGACGACAGGATGCCGATGATCAAAAAGCCGCTCAGCGCAAAGAAGATCCATACGCCGAGATGCCCGATCTCGCCGATGTCGCCGAACAGTCGATGTTGCAGAAACACCATCATCACGGCGATCGCGCGCAATCCATCGAATCCGGCAATTCTGTTTTTCATAAACCTCTATTCGCAAAGCGGCGGAAAAGCACGAAAACATCGTACGGGGAAAAAAAGCGAAAAAAATCGCAGCGTGTGCTCGATGATTTATTTTCGAGCCTCGCGTGCGTCCATCAGTACGGGCGTCCCTGTGTCGTGCATGAAAAGCCGCAAAACTTTCCGCGCGATCGTTAAACAAGCACGGAGTCTTACCAGTCGCCAACGTTTCGATTTCAGATTGCCGTTGCGAAGGCATGGGAACGATCCGGTCTGTTGTGGTTCACACGAGATTGGGCCGCTGATGCGTGTCCATTGACGTCCTTGCGTGCCGTCGGCGCGCATTCTTCGAGAAGACGAATGGAAACCCCAAGCCGTGGTCGTGGACGATCCGTCGAAGTCGATTTCTTTCGCGGTGTCGTGCTGATCGTCATCGTGCTCGATCACATTCCCGGCAGCACGCTATCGCACCTGATGCTGCACGCGTACGCGTTGTGCGATGCGGCCGAGGTGTTCGTGTTTCTCGGCGGCTATGCATCGGCGGCGGCGTATACGGCGGTGCTTGCGCATCGCGGCGAAAACGCGGCGAAACTGCGCTTCGTCAAACGCTGCTGGGAGATTTATCGCGCGTATTTGTTGACGGCGATGCTGTCGCTGGTGTCCGGCGCGATTCTCGCGCGGCTCGATCTGAATCGGCCCATGGTAGAAATGAGCGGCTGGCTGCCGTTCGCATCGCAGCCGTGGCGGGACGCATTCGATATCGCGTTGTTTCGCCGGCAACCGTATCTGTCCAGCGTTGCTGCCGATGTACGTGCTGTTTGCGCTAGGTGTGCCCGTGATGGTGCCGCTCGCGCGCCGCTCGGCATCGCTCGCGCTCGCCGTCAGCCTCACGGTGTGGGCCGGCGCGCGGCCGCTCGCCGCGTTATTCAGCATTGACGATGTTGCCGGCTGGGCTTTTAATCCGTTTGCGTGGCAACTGATGTTCGTGCTCGGCATGGTGTGCCGCGTGCGGCCGATGCGCGAGTGTTTTCATACGAGCCACGCCGCGCAGTGGTTCACGCGCGTCGCGGTGATCGCGGTGCTTGCGTTCGCGATCGTCAAACTTTTCGTGCTGACGCAGTCTTTGCCCGGCACGCACAAACAGAATCTTTCCGTGGAACGTGTGATCAATTTCATCGTCATCGCGTGGCTCGCCGCCCGGTTCGTGCGGAGGGGCAGCATCGCGTGGCTCGCAAGGCGGTTGCCCGCCGTGGTGACGGTCGGGCGCGCCGGGCTCGTATGCTTTGTGACCGGCACGCTGGTGTCACTGATCATCGACACGGCGACTCCGCACACGTTTCACGGGTTTCGCGGGGTGCTGCTCGGGCTCGGCGGCGACCTCGCCGCGATCGGCGCGCTGCTGATGATCGCACGCGGCTGGAGCGGGCGGAGGGGGCAACAATCGGGCGCGCAGGCGAATGGCGCGGGTTACGGATGACGCGGCGCGAGCGCGTCGCGCGCATCACGACCACGATGCGCGCGACGCGCAGGTTCGTTGGGCTCGCCACCGTGATGAGCGTCGCCGTGCTCGCGTGGCTGGCGATGCATCGCACGGCCGCGGTGGCCAAAGAAACGTCGTTTGCGATGCACTGCGCGGAGATTGCTGGCGCGGTGCTGTCGCCCGACCTGATCGAGATGCCGACGGCCGGCGCGTTGATCGAAAGCGCGGCGATGATCGGCGCGACCGCGCCGGGCAATCAGCAAGGGGGCGAGTACTGCCGCATCACGGGCCGCATCAAGGCACTGAATCCGACGACGCCCGACATCCGCTTCGATCTGAATCTGCCGCGTCGCTGGAACGGCCGAGCGTTGCAGATCGGCGGCGGCGGGTACAACGGCGTGATCGTCAGCGGCACCGGCGTGATGCCGTTCTGGCCGGATCGCGCGCCGCTCGCGCGAGGCTATGCGACGTTCGGCGACGACTCGGGGCATGTCGGCGATTCGTCGCTCGCGGAGTTTGGTCTCGTCGATGAGGCGGTGACGAACTTCGGCTACGCGCATCTGAAGAAGACGCACGACGTCGCGCTCGCCTTGATCGCGCGCGCGTACGGCAGGCCGCCGCAGCGCATGTATTTTGCCGGCGGCTCGACGGGCGGCCGCGAAGGCTACACGGTGATGCAGCGCTTCCCCGACGACTACGACGGCGTGATCGCCAATTTACCCGCGCTGAATTTTTCCGGCGTGCGACTGATCGGCGTGAAGCTCGGCCAGGCCGAATACGGCAAGCCGGGCGGCTTCGTGCCGCCGGCGCTGCTCGAGCGCGTCTATCAACGAACGCTCGAGGTGTGCGACCGGCTCGATGGCACGGCGGACGGCATCGTCAGCGACGTCGAAGCGTGTCGTGCGCACGAATCGCAAATCATCGATTCGCTGCGTTGCGCGCTGCACGCTTCATCGCCCGATGCGTGTCTGACCGATGCGCAACTGGCCACCTTGCTGGTGATGCGTGACGGGCTATCGCTGCCCTATCGGCTCGCGTGGGACGTGAGCGGCTATCGCGGCTACAACGTGTTCCAGGGCACGCAACTGACGGGCGCGCTCGGGCTCGCGCATGAACCGCGGCGTCAACCGGTGCCGACCTTCTATGCGAACGGCTATCTGTTCGCGCAAGGCGACGGCTATCTGCGCTACTTCGTCGCGCGCGATGTTCACTTCGATTCGTTGACGTTCGATCCGCAACGGCCCGGCAAATATCGCGCGCAACTATTCGCGCTGTCGGGCGCGATCGGCTCGATGAACCCGGACCTGTCACGCTATATCGCGCACGGCGGCAAGCTGATCACACTCCAAGGTCTCGCCGACGAAGTGATCAGCCCGAATCAGACGATCGCGTATCACGACGCGCTGGTCGCGCGCTTCGGAAAGGACGAGGTCGATGGTTTCATGCGGCTCTACATGGTGCCGGGTTTTCAGCATGGCAACGGCGTATTCATTCCATCGGTCGATCTGCTCGGCGCGCTCGACGCATGGGTCACGCGCGGCGTCGCGCCCGACACGTTGACGGCCACCGATCTCGCCGCGGCGACGAATGGACGCTCGCGGCCGCTGTGCCGCTATCCCGGCTTCCCGCGCTATGTCGGCAAAGGCAATGTAAATCTGGCGAGTAGCTTTGTTTGTGCGCAGCCTTAAGGTTTGAGTCGTCGCAGCGCCTGTTTGGACGCGCGAACCGCGCAATCAAAACGGCGACGCGGCAACCTGATGCCGCGTCGCCCGGCGAAGCTCAACAGCCGTTACTGCCCGTCCTCCATCGCGCCGTTGTTCATGCCGTTGCCGGTCCCGCTGCGGGTGCCGTTGTTCATGCCTTTGCTCATGCCGCGCGTCGAACGATCGGTCGTCGCGCCATTCGGCGTTGCGCCGGTGCCGGTGCCCATACCGCCGCCTGTGCCGGTCACACCCGGCGAGCCGTAGCCGGCGCCGGAGTTGTCCGGAGTACGGACCGAGTTGGTGCCGACGCCCGGTGTAGCCGTGCCGCCCGCGCCGCCCGTCGTGCCGCCACCGGCGCCGACGCCGGCGCCGGTGGCGCCCCGGCCCCCGCCATCGCCGCTCATGCCGCCGGCATTACCGCCAGCACCGGCACCCGCGCCGCCACCGGCCTGCGCGTAGACGCCGCCGCCCGACAAGGCCATCACGAGCGCGAAAGCAAAAATCGTCCTGGTCATGCGTTTCATGATTTACCTCCGTGAAAAGGGTTGATGTCACGCAAGCGCGTGGTCGCTCGCATGATCGGAATGTCGCAAGGGGTGTGCCTCAAACGTTGAATCCCGTCTTGAGCCCATATGTGCAGAGCAATAGTTACCTCAGCCGCCATTGCCGCCAGGTAAAATCGCCGCCCGGCGCCATTGCGTGCGCTGCACGCTTTCGCACTTTCCATTACATTGCGGATGCGGCGCGCCCGTTCGCGCCGTTTCCCATCATTTAACAGCGGTGTCTGCCATCATCGAGTCCATGCAGCCAATCGTTTCGGTCACAAATCTGTCGAAAACCTATGCCGGCGGTTTTCAGGCATTGAAGAACATCAATCTGGCGATCAACCGTGGAGAGATCTTCGCGCTGCTCGGGCCGAACGGCGCGGGCAAGACCACGCTGATCAGCATCGTCTGCGGCATCGTCAACGCGAGCGAAGGCAGCGTGACGGTGGACGGCCACGACATCGGCGCCAACTACCGCGCGGCCCGCTCGCTGATCGGCCTCGTGCCGCAGGAGCTGACCACCGACGCGTTCGAAACCGTCTGGGCCACCGTGTCGTTCAGCCGCGGCCTGTTCGGCAAGCCGAAGAACCCCGCTTACATCGAGAAAGTGCTGCGCGACCTGTCGCTATGGGAGAAGCGCGACAACAAGATCATCACGCTGTCGGGCGGCATGAAGCGGCGCGTGCTGATCGCGAAGGCGCTGTCGCACGAGCCGCGCGTGCTGTTTCTCGACGAACCGACCGCCGGCGTCGACGTCGAGTTGCGGCGCGACATGTGGAAGCTCGTGCGCTCGCTCGCGGCGAGCGGCGTGACGATCATCCTGACCACGCATTACATCGACGAAGCCGAGGAGATGGCCGAGCGCATCGGCGTGATCAATGCGGGCGAAATCATGCTGGTCGAAGAGAAGACCGAGCTGATGCGCAAGCTCGGCAAGAAGCAGTTGACGCTGCAACTGGAGAGCCCACTCGACGTGCTGCCGGCTTCGCTCGCCGGCTACGGGCTCGCGGTCGTGAACGGCGGCAACGAACTGACCTACACCTATGAAGGCGAGGGCGGCCGCACCGACATCATCGCGCTGCTGAAATCGCTCGACGACACCGGCATCCGCTTCAAGGACCTGCACACCACGCAGAGTTCGCTCGAAGACATTTTCGTCAGCCTGCTGCGGGGAAACCAATGAACATCTACGCAATGCGCGCGATCTACAACTTCGAAATGGCGCGCACGTGGCGCACGCTGATGCAGAGCATCATCGCGCCGGTGATTTCCACTTCGCTTTACTTCGTCGTGTTCGGCTCGGCGATCGGCTCGCGTATCAAGGAAGTGGAGGGTATCAGCTATGGCGCGTTCATCGTGCCGGGGCTGATCATGCTGTCGCTGCTGTCGCAAAGCATCGCGAACGCATCGTTCGGGATTTATTTTCCGCGTTTCACCGGCACGATCTACGAACTGCTGTCGGCGCCGGTATCGTATCTGGAGATCGTCGTCAGCTATGTGGGCGCGGCGGCCACCAAGTCGATCCTGCTCGGGCTCATCATTCTGGCGACCGCTGGGTTGTTCGTGCCGTTGCAGATCATGCATCCATTCTGGATGGTGCTGTTTCTCGTGCTGACGGCCGTCACGTTCAGTCTGCTCGGCTTCATCATCGGCATCTGGGCCGACAGCTTCGAAAAGCTGCAACTGGTGCCGCTCCTGATCGTCACGCCGCTGACGTTCCTCGGCGGCGCCTTCTACTCGGTGGACATGCTGCCGCCGTTCTGGCACGGCGTCACGCTGTTCAATCCGATCGTCTATCTGGTCAGCGGTTTTCGCTGGAGCTTCTATGAACTGGGCGACGTCGACGTCGGCCTCAGTCTCGGCATGACACTGCTTTTTCTCGCCGTGTTCCTCGTGATCGTCGGCTGGATCTTCAGGACCGGCTATCGATTGAAAAGCTGATTAGACCGCGCGATTAGCATAGGGCGCGACAGCGAAAAGCTGTCGCGCCCTCTTCATCGATACTCGGCGACGCCAACTACGACAGATACGCCTGCGCGACATTGATCAGCTGCACGCGGTTGCGCACGTTGAACAGCTGCCGCAAGCGTCGCAGATGATAGTCGACGTTATGCGGCGATAGCCCGAGGAAATAGGCGATTTCCTTGTCACGTTGCCCCTGCACGACGGCCTTCAGCACCGCATGCTGCAGCTTGCTCAGCGCGACGCGCTGCTGCTGCGCGGGCGCGATGCCGATCACGCTTTTCGCGTGAGTCCAGATGAACTCGTGAATCGTGTGCGCGAACATCAGCGTTTCCGCGACGATCGATTCGGTCATCCAGCGCGGGTTGCCGATCTCCGAGTTGAAGCACAGGCTCGCGCTCAGCTCCGGCTCGGGCAGCGGCATCTGCGTGAGAATGCCGCTCTTGCGGCCGGTCGCTTCGAGCATATCGATCAGAGCGCCGAGCCGCTCGCTGCGCAACTGCGCGCGCGGCAACTCGGCGCGCAGATCCGCGGTATTCCACAGAAACGGCATGCCGGTCGGCGACGCCAGCGAGACACGCGGGTCGAGTTCGAAATAGCGTTCGCGGAAATAGCGCGTGAGCCACGCCTGCGACTCGTAGCTCGTCAACACGAACATCGTCTTGTGATGCGACGACGTGCGCGTGGCGGTATAGCTGAACGAGTCGAAGCCCAACTGCCTGATGCGCTGGCGCACGAACTCCATGCGGTCCTGCGCGCTGCCGAACCGTCCCAGCGGACTGATCAGCGGCGCGGCCCGGCACGCCGCGGGCGACGGCGTGCCGATCTCCTCCTCGGTGAACAGAGTCAGAAAGCCACTGCGCGTCGCACCATTCGCGGCGCGCAGAGACGTCTTCGATGCTTCAGCCGCGTGGGCTGATTTCGCGGCGTGCCGCACGCCGGCCGGGTAAGCCGGTTGGGCGGATGCCGCTCTCGGGTTTGCTGCCGACGCGTGCCCGGCTTCGCCTTGCGGCGAGCCGGTCAGCCATTGCGGCAGCGTATCGCATTCATGTTCCATGAAACGGTAGCTCCGGCGTTCTAAACGCGTGAAAGACGACAACCTCAATGATTAGCGATTTCGTGAAATGTCGGTAGCCGGTTCCTTGCTATCATTTTTGTGATCTTGCGCTGACAGTGGACCGGCAATACGGGTACGGCGGCGCTTCTCCTTCCATACGGCACCTCCTTCGAAGGGATCTGATGGCACGAATTCCCAAGCTCACGACGACGCTCGCCTACGACCGCTACATGGCCGGCCAGCGCCTCGTGTCGAGCGTGGATCGCGAGTGGCGGCATCTGGTGCTGCGCTCGTATCTCGAGCCGGTGCGGCAAGACCTGCTCGAAGCGCCCGGTTTGCGCGACTTTACGCTGATGACGCTCGCGAGCGGCGCCGAGCATCTCGAACGCAACCTCGGCGGACGCTGGGAAAGCGCCGAGATGCGCGTGAACGACCTGTGGTTCGTGCCGTCCACGCCGATCTCGTGGCGCTGGCATTCGATCAGCGACGAGCCGTTGTCTACGTTGCACGTGCACATCGAGCGCGCTTTGATCGACAGCGTCGCGCAACAGATGGGCCTCGACGCGTCGCGCGAACTGTCGCTCGACGACGCGATGCGCTTCAACGATCCGCTGATCGCCGCGATGCTTGCCGCGCTGCATCGCGCCGCCCGCGATCCGGCCGATTCGCGTCTGTACGTCGATACGCTGGTTCACGCTCTCGCCGCGCACCTGCTGCAGCACTATTCGAGCGGCAACGACGCGCGAAGCGACAGCGCGACGCGACCCGAACGGCTGGTGCCGCGCCGGATCCGGCGAGTGACCGACTACATCCGCGCCAATCTCGCCGAAGATCTGGCGATCGCCGAACTGGCCGAGCAGGCCGGCCTAAGCAGTTTTCATTTTGCTCGGGTATTTCGCCGCGAAACCGGGGAGACGCCGCATCAGTTCGTCACGCGCTTGCGGCTCGACGAAGCGGCGAGGCTGCTGCGCGCGACGGATCGAACCGTGCTGCAAATCGCGCTCGAAGTGGGCTTCGAGAATGCCGGTCATTTCTCGGTGCGGTTCAAGCGCGGCTATGGCGTGACGCCGCTCGCCTATCGACTGCGCGGCTAGGACGCATGCCGGCTGCAGCCTGCCTGCGCCCGCCGCGACGGCGAGCTTTTCCAGTCGGAATCACGCACTTGCGCAGTGTGCGTTGCATTGCGCGGCTTGCAAACTACGAACTTTCGTGGCGGCGCCGTGGAAGCTGGCATGGCTGGCCGCTCAAGCCCTGGCGGCTGGGCCGGCCGCCCGCGACTGGCGCGGTCTAACTGGCCTGACCGGAGTACGGGCAACTGTATCTGTCGAAGCCTTGCATCGGACGACAGAATCGAATCGCCTTTGAACCTCCTCACACACCGGAAGAACCGCGATGACCCGACTCAAAATGACCGCCTGCGGCCACACCTTTATCGCCGAAACCCATCCCGATGCGCCGCGCACCGTGGCCGCGTTCCTGAAGCTGCTGCCGTATCGGCAGAAGCTGATCCACGTGCGCTGGAGCGGCGAGGGCTGCTGGGTGCCGCTCGGCGAGTTCAAGCTCGAAAACGACGGCGTCGCGGTCGGCTTCGAGAATCACACGAGCCATCCGTCGGTCGGCGACATCCTGTTCTATCCGGGCGGCTATAGCGAGACCGAGATCATCCTCGCGTATGGCTCGTGCTGCTTCGCGAGCAAGCTGGGGCAGCTCGCGGGCAATCATTTTCTGACGATCGTCGAAGGCAAGGAGAAGTTGCGCGAGCTCGGCACGAAGGTGCTGTGGGACGGCGCGCAGCAGGTGGTGTTCGAGAGGCTTTAAGCGGTCGGTATTTCCCTGCTGGGCATGGGCAATGCTGGTCGAAGAGTCGCGTACCGATCAGGCGCCGATCGCGCGTGAGGCACTCGACACCGTCTGGCGCCGCCCGGCGAGGAGGAGCAAATGCGAGGAATAAGTGACAAGGTATGCGCTGTAGTTTTTGCCATGTCAACCGTATTGCTCTCGGCCTGTGGCGGGGGCGGCAACGGCGGTGGCGGGACCGGTAGCGGCAGCAGTACGGCGGCCGGGCCGGCCGGCGGCGTCAAGCTGCAGGTGGTGTCGTTCGGCGACAGCCTGTCGGACGTCGGGACCTATGCACCGCTCGCGAGCGCGGTGAACGGCGGGCGTTTCACGACCAATCCCGGTCAGGTATGGGCTCAGGACGTCGCGCAGTACTACGGCGATACGCTCAGCGCGGCGTTCACGATCGATCTCACGCACAAACTGAGTGCGCAGAGCGGCCTCGGTTACGCGGAAGGCGGCTCGACGGTGGCGACACCGGCGAACCAGTACGAATACCTGAGCGACGTGATCGGCAACATCGAAATGCCGGTCAATCAGCAGTTGTCGAGCTATCTGAGCGCTCACGGCAGCTTCAACGCCAATCAGCTCGTGCTCGTGTGGGCGGGCTCGAACGATGTGCTTCGCGCCGGCAACCTGCCCGCCGCGGCGCCGATCGTGCAGGCGGCGGCCACGACGCTCGCCCAGCTCGTCGGGCAGATCGTGCAGAACGGCGGCGCGCATGTGGTGGTGATCAATCTGCCGAATATCGGGCTGTCGCCGAAGGGGCTCGCTTCGGCCGATGGTGGCGCGAACCTCACGCAGTTGTCGCAGCTTTTCAACGGTACATTGAATACCGCGCTACAAGCCGATGGGTTGCAGTCGAAAGTGATCGAGGTCGATTCGTACACTTGGACGAATCAGGTCATCGGAAACTTCCAGGCGAACGGGTTTGCCGTGTCGAATACGGGCCAGGCCTGCGATGCCAGGAAAACGCCCGATGACACCGCGCTGCTATGCTCGCCGGCGACCTATGTCACTGCCAATGCGGATCAGACCTACATGTTCGCCGATGATCTTCATCCGACGACGCATATGCATACGTTGTTTGCGCAGTTCGTCGAGCAGCAGATCGCGCGCAGTGGGTTGGGGCAGTGAAAGGGCGGTGTGGCTAGCCGGCGCGGCACGCCGCTCGCACCCTGAGCGCACCCCGCCCGTCAACCAGGCCGGAAGTGCGCACGCCATCAGAGCATCACTTGAACAGCTTCATCGCCTGCGTCAACGTATTGATCACGCCCCACGCAAGCGGAATCATCACGTACAGCCAGAACACCGCGAGCTTCGCCTTGTTGGTCGGATGGACGGTTTGAACGGTCGACATACGGATCTCCTCACGCGCCCTTGGCGACTTGTGCATCGGTCATGTGGTGCTTCGCATCCACGCGCTTGACCAGCAGGTTGCAGATAAAGCCGATCACGAGCAGCACGGCCATGATGTGCACGGTCATCGTGTACGCGTCCGCTTTCGCGACACCGTTCGCGACTTCATACGCGCGGATGTAGTTGACGAGCACCGGACCCGCGACGCCCGCGGCGGCCCACGCCGTCAACAAACGCCCATGAATGCCGCCGACGAACGTCGTGCCGAACATGTCGGCGAGATAGGCCGGCACCGTCGCGAAGCCGCCACCGTACATCGACAGGATGATGCAGTACGTCAGCACGAACAGCGCGATCTGTCCGTTCGCGGCAAAGCTCGGCACGAGGTAGTAGAGCACCGCGCCGAGCACGAAGAAGATGAAGTAGGTGTTCTTGCGGCCGACCCAGTCCGACGCCGACGCCCACACGAAACGCCCACCCATGTTGAACAGCGACAGCAGCCCGACGAAGCCGGCCGCGGCCACTGGCGTCACTGTGTTCTTGAAGCTCTCCTGGATCATCACCGAGGCCTGGCCGAGAATGCCGATGCCAGCCGTCACGTTCAGGAACAGCACCAGCCAGATCAGATAGAACTGCGGCGTCTTCAGCGCCTGATCGATATGCACGTGGTTGCTCGTGATCAGCCGGTGCTGGGCTGCTGCGGGCGGCGTCCAGCCGGCCGGCTTCCAGTCGGCGGGCGGCACGCGGATCGCGAGTGCACCGATCGTCATCGCGATGAAGTAGACGATGCCGAGCACGACGAAAGTCTCCGCGACGCCCACGCTAGTCGCGCTATGAAAGTGGTTCATCAGCGCGACCGACAACGGCGCGGCGATCATCGCGCCGCCGCCAAAGCCCATGATCGCCATGCCGGTCGCCATGCCGCGGCGGTCCGGAAACCAGCGGATCAGCGTCGACACCGGCGACACATAACCGAGCCCCAGCCCGATGCCGCCGATCACCCCGTAGCCGAGGTATAGCAGCACGATCTGATGCAGATACACACCGAGCGCGGACACGAGGAAGCCGCCGCCAAAACAGCACGCGGCCGTGAACATCGTGCGGCGCGGACCGACGTGTTCGAGCCACTTGCCCGCGAAGGCTGCCGATAAACCGAGGAACACGATTGCAAGCGAAAAGATCCAGCCGAGCGCGGTCAGCGACCAGTCATCGGGCGCGGACTGCGTGATGCCGATCACTTTGGTCAGCGGTCCGTTGAATACCGAGAACGCATAGGCCTGACCGATGCACAGATGCACGGCGAGCGCGGCGGGCGGGACCATCCAGCGCGAAAAGCCGGGCTGTGCGATCGTGGCCTGTTTGGAAAAGAATGGGGCTGAGCCTCGTTGGCCGCCCGGTTCGCTGATACTGCTCATAGGTGGGTCTCCTTCTCGTCGTTCTATCGACGGCGCGTCGTGGATATTTATGAGGCGGCGCAGTGTAACGCGCCCGGGCCGTCTCGTCATGCTATGTACTTTTATTTCATATGACGCGTGTTCACACACCGGATATCGCGCCTGGCTCGACAATAGGACCTGAATGACGGCTCGGCAATATGAAGTGCGCAGTCATAAGGTGCGATCCTGGGGAAACGCTGGGGCGAACATGAAAGCGCAAGGCGCTATGCCAAGCCAGCAAAAAAACGAGCCGCGCGGAGAAATGCGGCGCAAAAGCCAACGGGCCGGCGCGGACTCTTCGCCGCGCCGGCCCGACGTGTGTCGACGGTGAATTGCGCACGTGTCAATCGATGCTGCGTCCGGTCTTCATGCGTGCTGCAACGAGTACCGAAATCAGACAGCCGATCGCCAGATAGGCGGCCACCGGATGCCACGAGCCGCCCGCGAAGCTGACCAGCGCAACCGCGATGAAGGGCGTGAAGCCGCCGCCGACCACGCTCGCCACCTGATAGCCGACACCCGCGCCGCTATAGCGGTACTCGGTGCCGAACAGCTCGGTGAACATCGGCTGCTGCACGCTGACGACCATGTCGTGCGCGATGTTGGCGAGCATCACCGCGAACACGACGATCCATACGGTCGAACGCGCTTCGAGCGCGACGAAGAACGGCACCGCGCTGAACACGCCGACCAGTGCGCCAATCATGTAGATGCGACGGCGACCGAAGCGGTCCGCGAGCCACGCGAAGCACGGAATCGTCACGCAGCTGAGCGCGCCGACGACGAAGCCGATCGTCAGGAAAAACTCGCGCGGCATGTGCAGGTTCGTGGTCGAGTAGCTCAGCGCGAATGCGGTCACGATGTACATCGTGAACAGCTCGGCGAGCCGCAGCGCGATGATCAGCAGGAAGGCCTTCGGATGGCGCAGCAGCGCTTCGACGATCGGCAGGCGCACGCGGCGCTCGCCATGCTGGCCGACTTTCTCGACGAACTCCTGCGACTCCTCCATGCTCGAGCGGATCCACAGCGCGATCAGCACCAGCACCACGCTGAACAGGAACGGCAGACGCCAGCCCCAGTTGAGGAACGCGGCGTTGTCCATCGAGCGGCTGATCAGCGCGACGAGTCCCGTCGACAGCACGAGCCCGACGCCGTAGCCGACCTGCACGCCGCTGCTGTAAAAGGCCTTCTTTTTCTCGGGCGCGCTTTCGACGGCCATCAACGCCGCGCCGCCCCATTCGCCGCCGACCGCGAAGCCCTGGATCGCGCGCAGCGTGACGAGCAGTACCGGCGCCAACCAGCCGATCGTCGAAAACGCCGGCAGCAGACCGATCGCGGCCGTCGACAGACCCATCATCATCACCGTGAGCACAAGCATGCGCTTGCGTCCGAGCCGGTCGCCGTAGTGACCGAACACGAAGCCGCCGAGCGGCCGGAATAGAAAGCCGACGCCGAAGGTCGCGAACGCGGCGAGCGTGCCCATCGCCGGGCCGACGTTGGGGAAGAACTCGGCGTTGAACACCAGCGCGGCGACGATGCCGTACAGCAGGAAGTCGTACCAGTCGACCACGGCGCCGATAAAGCTGCCGAGTGCGGCCTTGCGAGCCTGACTGCGCGCATTGCGGTGAGTGGCCACAGCGGCTTGCGGGTGGGTAGTGCTCATCATGTCTCCTCAGTCTTGCGGGTACGCGAACGGATCGGCCCGCGCCGGCAGGGCGTTTGGCGCGAGCGAGCCGCAGCGGGATGTCCGGAAGGTTAATGACACGATGCGAATTTCACAATCCGCGCGATCGGCAAAATGCGCGATCATCGTACGCGGATGCGCGCATAGCGCGCGTTTTCCGTGTTTACACCGAGCACTTCTCACCTCATCGCGACGGGTGATATGGACGAACCCACGGAGCCGGCGGCGTGCTACCGTGAAAGTAGTCTTAAAACAACAGGCGTTGATATACTACATACAGAATTATGGAAAAATGCGGCATTGCAGCATATGATTGAGAAATCCATTTTTCAATCGTCCGGAGTTACACGTGGAATTCGTGCCTCTCGCGCTGTTCGCCGTTGCTGTCGTTGGGTTGGGTTGTGCCGCCACCGTTCTGCTGACCGACTGGATTCCCGAATCGGTCGCGGCGCTTGCATCGCAACATGGCCGCTTCGTGGGTCTGAGCGAGCAGCGCGGCAAGGCAGCGGCGCCGAATCGCGCGTGTGTTCAAGCAGAGGCGATGAATGTCGTCAGAACTTCCAACTGAAACAGTGGCCACCCCGTTGACCCTGTCGTTGCAGCCTATTGGCGCGAGCGTGAGCTTGCGCGATCAGGCGTATGCGATGCTGCGTCAGGCAATCGCCGACGCGGATATCTACCAGAGTCGCGACGAAATCCGTCTCGACGAGCGCGTGCTCAGCGAATCGCTCGGCGTGAGCCGCACGCCGGTGCGCGAGGCGATGACGCTGCTGGAGCAGGAGGGTTTCCTGCGCATGGTGCCGCGGCGCGGCATCTACATCGTGCGCAAGAGCAAGCGCGAAATCGTCGAGATGATCCAGATGTGGGCGGCGCTCGAAAGCATGGCCGCGCGGCTCGCCACGCTGCACGCGACCGACGAGGAAATCGGCCGCTTGCGCCATATGTTCGACAATTTCCGCGATACGACGCCGGCCGAGCATATCGCCGAGTATTCGGACGCGAATATCGCGTTTCATCAGGCGATCGTCGAATTATCGAAGTCGCAGATCATCCTCGACACGATCAAGAACATCTTCATCCACGTGCGCGCGATCCGGCGCATGACCATCTCGCAGAGCGACCGGGCCGCGCGCTCGATCGTCGATCATCTGCGCATCATCGAGGCGCTCGAAAAGCGCGATACCGAACTCGCCGAGCGGCTCACGCGCCAGCATTCGCTCGATCTCGCGGCGTTCGTCGAAGCCAATTGCGATTTCCTCGATTGAGGGGGCCGTAGACGCCTGATTGCCTTGCCGTTTTCGGAAAGCCCGCGGTGTGCACGCACCGCGGGCTTTTTTGCGTGCCCGCACGCAAATGTGGCGTATCGCAGCCGCGACGGCGAGTGGCAGACAAAAGCGACGATCGCCGCACTGCGGGATAAACCGCGCTTGACGGTCGGAAAAATATGGTATGTGATATATCAACAGACATCGCCGCTGTCCGCGACTCAGTGTTTTCCCTTGAAACAATTGCCGCAATGCATGGAAATCCGGCGCAAAGCTGCGTCGGCCAAGCTTGAGCAACATAAACTTCGCGCCGTTTAACTGTCGAAATTGGCCTTGAATGAATGTGATATATCACATACCGTATGTTCGAAGCCGTGAGACGTCGGTGCAGCCGGACGTATTCCGAAGCGGACGCGTCCGTCGATATCCGTTGCACCCCTGACTGTTGAGGAGACGACCATGTCCGCAGTTGTTTCATCCCTGAGTCCGGCCACGGCCACCACGACCGCCGACGACACGCTGAAGCACAAGACCCGCGACGCGGGCGTCGTGTCAGGCGGCCATCTGGTCGCGAAGGCGCTGAAAAACGAGGGGGTCGACACGATCTTCACGCTGTGCGGCGGCCACATCATCGATATCTACGACGGCTGCGTCGACGAAGGCATCCGCATCATCGACGTGCGCCACGAGCAGGTCGCCGCGCATGCGGCCGACGGCTACGCACGCCAGACCGGCAAGCTCGGCTGCGTGGTGACGACCGCCGGTCCCGGGTGCACGAACGCGGTGACCGGCATCGCCACCGCGTTCCGCTCGGAAAGCCCGATCCTGCACATCGGCGGGCAGGGTGCGCTCACGCAGCACAAAATGGGCTCGCTGCAGGACCTGCCGCACGTCGACATCATGTCGCCGATCACGAAGTTCGCCGCGAGCGTGTCGAGCACCGAGCGCGTTGCGGACATGATTTCGATGGCCGCGCGCGAGTGCTTCAACGGCGCGCCCGGTCCCGCCTACCTGGAAATTCCGCGCGACGTGCTCGACCGCGAAGTCGACGCGGCGCGCGCGATCGTGCCGCAGCCGGGCCACTATCGCGCGTCGACGAAATCGATCGGCGATCCGCGCGACATCGAGAAACTCGCGGACCTACTCGTCGATGCAGAGCGCCCCGCGATCCTGTACGGTCAGCAGGTGTGGACCGCGCGCGGTCACGAGGAAGCGATCGCGCTGCTGCGCGGCGTCGAGATTCCCGGCTATTTCAACGGCGCGAGCCGCGGGCTGCTGCCGCCGGGCGATCCACATCACTTCGATCGCACGCGTTCGCAGGCGTTTGCGAATGCCGACGTGCTGATCGTGGTCGGCACGCCGTTCGATTTCCGCATGGGTTACGGCCGACGTATCAGCAAGGAATTGACGCTCGTCCAGATCGATATGGACTATCGGACGGTCGGCAAGAATCGCGATATCGACCTCGGTCTCGTCGGCGATCCGGGCGCGATCCTCGCCGCGGTGCTGCAGGCCGCGAGCGGTCGTATCAAGGACGACAAGCGTCAGGCGCGTCGCAAATGGATGGCGCAGTTGCGCGACGCCGAAGCGACCGCAACCGAAAAACTGATGCCGCTATTCCGCTCGAATAGCACGCCGATTCATCCCTATCGTGTCGCGTACGAACTCAACGAATTCCTGTCCGACGACACCGTCTATATCGGCGACGGCGGCGACGTCGTGACGATCTCCGCGCAAGCGGTGCGCCCGCGCCGCCCCGGTCAGTGGATGGACCCCGGCGCGCTCGGCTCGCTCGGCGTCGGTACCGGCTTCGCGCTCGCGGCGAAGCTCGCGCATCCGCACAAGGAAGTGCTCTGCTATTACGGCGACGGCTCATTCGGCATGACCGCGTTCGACATGGAAACCGCGAACCGCTTCGGCGCACCTTATCTCGCGGTCATCGGCAACAACTCGGCGATGAACCAGATCCGCTACGGCCAGCTTGCCAAGTACGGTGAAGAACGCGGCAACGTCGGCAATCTGCTCGGCGACGTGCCGTTCAGCAAATTTGCCGAAATGCTCGGCGGCTATGGCGAGGAAGTGCGCGATCCCGCGCAGATCGCGAGTGCGCTACAGCGTGCGCGCGAAGCGATTCATCGCACCGGCCGCTCGGCGGTGGTCAACATCTGGGTCGACCCGCGTGAATACGCGCCGGGCACGAAAAACCAGACCATGTACAAATAACCCTCATCGTTCAGGAGATACGACATGGCCAAAGCACTCGACGGTGTGCGCATCCTCGATTTCACGCATGTGCAATCGGGGCCGACCTGCACGCAATTGCTCGCATGGTTCGGCGCGGACGTGATCAAGGTGGAACGGGCAGGCGCGGGCGACATCACGCGCGAGCAGCTGCGCGACATTCCCGACGTGGATAGCCTGTACTTCACGATGCTCAATCACAACAAGCGCTCGGTCACGATCGATACCAAGCACCCGGAGGGCAAGCAGGTGCTCGAAGCGTTGATCCAGAAATGCGATGTACTGGTCGAGAATTTCGCACCGGGCGCGCTCGACCGGATGGGGTTCGGCTGGGAGCGGATTCAGGAATTGAATCCGCGCATGATCGTCGCGTCGGTGAAGGGTTTCGGCCCGGGACCTTACGAAGACTGCAAAGTGTATGAAAACGTCGCGCAATGCGCGGGCGGCGCGGCGTCGACCACCGGCTTCGACGACGGGCCGCCGGTCGTGACCGGCGCTCAGATCGGCGATAGCGGCACGGGTCTGCATCTCGCGCTGGGTATCGTCACCGCGCTCTATCAACGCACGCATACCGGACGCGGCCAACGCGTGCTCGCGGCCATGCAGGACGGCGTGCTCAATCTGTGCCGGGTCAAGCTGCGCGATCAGCAGCGGCTCGAGCGCACCGGCGTGATGAAAGAGTATCCGCAATACCCGAACGGAACGTTCGGCGAGGCGGTGCCGCGCGCGGGCAATGCGTCGGGCGGTGGGCAGCCTGGCTGGATTCTGAAGTGCAAGGGGTGGGAGACGGACCCTAACGCCTATATCTACTTCATCACGCAGGCGCCCGTGTGGGCGAAGATCTGCAATGTGATCGGCAAGGAGGAATGGGCCACGGACCCCGACTATGCGACGGCGCCCGCGCGCCTACCGCGACTGAAGGAGATCTTCGCCGAGATCGAACGCTGGACGATGACGAAGAGCAAGTTCGAGGCGATGCAGATCCTGAATAAATACGACATTCCGTGCGGCCCGATCCTGTCGATGAAGGAAATTGCCGAGGAGCCCTCGCTGCGCAAGACCGGCACGATCGTCGAAGTCGATCATCCGAAGCGCGGCAAGTATCTGACAGTGGGCAATCCTATCAAGCTGTCCGACAGCCCGACCGACGTCAAACGCTCGCCGCTGCTTGGCGAACATACCGATGAAGTGATGGCGGAGCTCGGTTATTCGGCCGAGCAGATCATGGCGCTGCGAACGGCTGGCGCGATCTAGGAGCGAGGCATGCAGACGTGGATGCGGTTCATGTCGGGCGACGGTGGCATCGTGTTCGGCTGTGTCGAAGGCGCCTATCTGCACGAGTACGAAAGTCTCGCGCAGCCGGTGCCGACCGGCGCGGTACTGTCGCTGCGCGCATTGACGCCACTGGCGCCGTGCGCGCCCGGCAAGATCGTCGCGCTGTGGAATAACTATCACGCGCTCGCGGCGAAGCTCGATAAGCCCGTGCCTACGCATCCGCTGTTTCTGCTGAAGCCGGCGGCGTCGGTGATCGGCTCGGGCGAGCCGATCCGCCGGCCGCGTCACTACGCGGGCAAGATCGTCTACGAAGGCGAGCTAGGCATCGTGATCGGCAAGCGTTGTCGCGATGTGGATGCGCAGCAGGCGGAGGCGGCGATCTTCGGCTATACGCTCGTCAACGACGTCACCGCCGCCGATCTGCTCAACGAGAATCCGCATTTTCCGCAGTGGTGTCGCGCGAAGGGTTTCGATACGTTCTGCTGCGTGGGTCCGGCCATCGTCACCGGTTTCGACTGGCGGGCCGCGCGCCTGCTGACGACGCTCGATGGTGTCGAGCGTCAGAACTATCCGCTCGCCGATATGGTCTTTTCCCCGGCCGAGCAGGTGAGTCTGATTTCGCAGGATCTGACGCTCGAACCCGGCGACGTGATCGCGTGTGGCACCTCGGTGGGCGTGGGGTCGATCAGGGACGGTGCAACGGTGTCGATCACGATCGATGGGATCGGCACGCTGACCAATACCTTGAGCGCGGCGCAGCGCGACGAGCCACAGCGATTGGGCGATACCGCGAACATAGTTTGACGAGGGCCGGGCCGCGCAGCCGTGCGGCTGTTGCCGTTACATCGCATCACGGAGGATCACCCATGCCGCAAGCTTGTGGGAGTGCCGTGTGGATGGACCTGATTGCCAATCGCGAAGACGGCGGGACGATGAACCCGCCGCCGGAGTCTTCTTCAATGCTTCTGTTCGCCAACTGCCACCGCGAATTCGATGTAGTACTGCGTCTTCCTGTGCAGAATCAGCTGCGCGAGAAAGTCGGCATCGTACGCGCGATGCAGGTGGCTGTGATAGCGCTCGATATAAGCGGTGATTCGCGCCAACTCGCCGTTGAACTCTTTCAGCATGTCGAGTGTCGCGCGGTCCCAGCGGAACCGCAGCCCAAGGTCGCTGAACGCGGCATTGTAGGCGCTCAGGTGCGCATCGTCGGGATGGTCTTCGTGGTCCGCCGCCGCTGCGTGAGCGTTGCGTGTACCGATACGGGATTCAACCGGAGCGTGGTTCATGATCGGCCTCCTCGGCTTGCAAGTGAAACAACTCGCTTGCAGCATAGAAGCCGCGATGGATTTGCAATAGTTAAAGTTTTATTGGCTTTCCATAGACTAAGGTTTATGCACGCTCAATTCCTTCACGCGCGTGATCTTTTCGATCAGATCCGCGCCTTCCTCCATCAGGAAGCGTTTGAAGGCGACGGCAACCGGCGGCAGACGTTTGTTCTTCCTATGCACGACGTACCAATTCAGCATGACCGGAAAGCTCTCGACGTCGAGCACGACCAGATGTCCCAATTGCAATTCGAGGCTGATCGTATGGGCAGACAGAAACGCGATGCCCATTCCGGCAATGACGGCCTGCTTGATGGTCTCGGTGCTCTTGATCTCCATGGCAATCTTCAGATTGGACAGACGGCCGGCGAAACCTTCTTCCATCGAATTCCACGTATCCGAGCCGCGTTCGCGCACGATGAACGCTTCGTTCGCGAGTTGACTGAAGCGGATATTGCGCTTGTGCGCAAGCGGATGGTTGGGCGCCGCGACGATCACGTAGGGATGCGGCGCGAACGGTTCATTGGTCGCGTCGGTTTCGTGCGGAGGACGCACCATGACCGCGAGGTCGGTCTGATTGGTCGCCAGTTGATGCAGCAATTCTTCGCGGTTGTGCACGGCGAGGTTCAGATCCACGCCCGAATAGCGACGCGTGAATTCGGCGAGAAGCCGCGGAAAGAAATAGTCGCCGGCGCTGATCACCGCGACATTCAGCTTGCCGCCGGAGACGCCCTTCAACTGACTCATCGCTTCGTCGACTTCATGGAACTGCTGCATGATCGCGCGGCTGTAGTGGAGCATTTCGGTGCCGGCCGGCGTCAGGTAGATCTTTTTGCCGAGTTGCTCGAACAGAGGCAGCCCCGCATGTTCCTCGAGTTGCCGGACCTGGGTGGAGACGGCCGGCTGAGTCAGATGCAATTCCTCGGCGGCGCGCGAAAAACTCAGATGGCGCGCCACCGTTTCAAAGACCTTCAGTTGCCGCAGAGTTGCATTGCGCATCGTCATGGTCGATGTATAAGGAAACGTGAATCAACATAATAACAAACTTTAATTATGAGTAATTCAGCAATGACCCTAGCATGAATCGTATAAGGAGCCGAATAGCCACTGCACCAATACGCGGGTTAACGCATAGATATGCGGTGTGGCGGACGAAACGAGTGGTGAATAAGCTGCAATGCTTACCGCGTGAAGCATAGTTCTGGTCGGAATAAAGCAAGAAGTTTATCGAAGGACGAATTCGGGGGCTCCGTGGAAACGCACCAGAAGCATCAAGTTCCATTTTCCCGAATGGCGAAGTTCTCGGGCCATAACGATAAGGCGGGACGCATCCAGCACGGCGCGTAAGCCGGCTGCACTAAATAAATAGTGGAGACAAGGCTCATGGACAATATCACCCAGCAATCGACGACCCGCAATTCCTGGCGCAACCGTTGGTGGCAACTCGTCATCGGCATGGTGTGTATGGCGCTGGTGGCGAATCTGCAATATGCGTGGACGTTATTCGTGGCCCCCATGCATGCGCGGCATCACTGGAGCGAGGCGTCGATCCAACTCGCGTTCTCGATCTTCATTCTGACGGAGACCTGGCTCGTGCCGTTCGAGGGCTGGCTCGTCGATCGATTCGGGCCGCGCCCGGTGGTGGCAGCCGGCGCCGTATGCGCGGGTTTGTCATGGATTCTCAATTCGCATGCGACGACGCTCGGCGTGTTGTACCTGGCCGCCGTGATCGGCGGGATAGGCGCGGGCGGCGTCTATGGAACGTGCGTCGGCAATGCGCTCAAATGGTTTCCCGATCGGCGCGGTCTCGCCGCGGGTCTGACGGCCGCGGGTTTTGGCGCGGGCGCGGCGCTGACGGTGATTCCGATTGCGAACATGATTACGCGCCGCGGCTATGAAGAGACGTTCCTGTTTTTCGGCATCCTGCAAGGCGTCAGCATCCTGTTGCTCGCGATGCTGTTGACGCGGCCGATCTTGCGGCAGCAGGGCGTACGCAAGAGCCGCTTCGCGGTATCGAAAGTCGATTTCACCGCGCGCCAGATGATCAGAACGCCGGTGTTCTGGGTGATCTATGTGTCGTTCGTTGCGGTTGCGGCGGGCGGTTTGATGGCGACCGCACAGATCGGCCCGATTGCGAAAGACTGGGGCATCGCGCGCATTCCGATGTCGTTCCTCGGCATGACGTTGCCGCTGCTGACCGTCACGCTGTCGATCGACAATATCTTCAACGGCTTGACGCGTCCGCTATGCGGCTTCATATCCGACAAGATCGGCCGTGAAAACACGATGTTCGTGATCTTCATCGGCGAAGGGCTCGCGTTGCTCGGCATGATGCAGTTCGGCAGCAATCCCTATGCGTTCATGGTCTTCGCTGCGCTGATCTTCCTGTTCTGGGGCGAGATCTTCTCGATCTTCCCCGCGATTTGCGCCGATACGTTCGGCAGCAAGTACGCGACCGCCAATGCCGGCACCTTGTACACCGCAAAGGGCACGGCTTCGTTGCTGGTGCCAATCGCGTCGGTGCTCGCGGCGACAGGCGGCTGGAGCCTTGTCTTCGTCGTCGCGGCCGTCGTCACGATCGCAGCCGGCGTTTCCGCGAAGTTCATACTCGAGCCGATGCGTGCGCGCTGGATCGAATCGCACAATCAACCTCAGGGCGCGCTGGCCGTCGCGGCTCCCGGCAATGGCAACGCGTCGCGAATGAGTCACTGGCCCGAACAGACCGGCGAATAACGTAACAAGCGTCGCGCGCCCGGAACCGATGTCATGAACGTTTCGCTGCAGCAGCTAAAGGTATTCGTCGCGGTCGCGCGCGAGCGCAGTTTCACGCGTGCGGCGCGCGAGTTCGATCTGACGCAGTCGGCCGTGAGCCGTTGCGTGCGTGAACTGGAAGATGCGGTCGAATTGAAACTGTTCGATCGCACGACACGCCATGTCGAGCTGACGAATGCGGGCGCGAGTCTCGAGAGAAGAATTGGCCGGCTGCTCGACGAAATCGAATTGACGCTGCTGGAGGAGCGCGCTGCTTACGACGGACACACGGGCGTCGTCGTATTCGCGAGTAGTCCGGTGTTGTCGTCCGGTTGGGTGCCGCGGGCTTTGGCGCAGTGTGCGTCGGTCTTGCCCGAGCTGATCGTGTCGGTCAGGGATCAACCTCAAAGCGGCGTGCTGGCCAGTGTCGAGCAGGGCGAAGTGGATTTCGGCGCGGTCTGCGTGACCGGGCCCGTTGATAGTCCTCTATTACATGCTCAGGTACTTTTCACTACGCCACTGCATGCGGTGCTTCCATCCATTCATCCGCTGGCGCGCCACGACAGCATTGGCTGGCATGCGTTGCGCGAATGTCCGCTGATAACGCTGAATGCCGATACGGGGGTGCGCGCCGCGCTCGGACCGGTACTCGCCGCGAACGAATTGAAACGCCGGCCGTTGCAGGAACTGGGACACATCGCGGCGGTAGAGCGCATGGTCGAATTGGGTCTTGGTGTCGGAATATTGCCTGTCGATCCGCATTGGTCTTCGCCGGGCGCTTCGTTGGTGAGTCGTCCGTTGGTGCCCGAAACGACATTGACGACGGTACTCGTGCACCGCAGGAATCGCTCGCTTCGTCCCAATGCGGCTGCTGCGTGGGCGCAGTTCGTCGCGTCGACGACCGAGCATGCGCGGATCGCGGAAGCAGAGCCTATCGTTGGCGCGACCCACACTTTCAGGCCGTCCGTGGCGCGAAGCGTGTTGCAGGAACCCTAGACTACTCAAGGAGCTTCATGATGGAAATCCAGACCGACCTCGGGCAACATGACCTGCTGATCGACGGCAAGCGCGTGCAGCCAGGCACCGGCGAATATTCCGTCGATATCAATCCCGCGACCGAGGAGCCCATTGCGCTGGTCGCGCAAGGCAGCGCCGCTGACGTCGATGCCGCGGTGCGCGCCGCGCGCGGCGCATTGAAAGTATGGAATTCGATTCGGGCCGCTGAACGCGGCCGCATCCTGCAACGGCTCGCGGGCCTGATGCGCGAGAACATGGAAGAACTCGCCGCGCTCGAAAGCGTCGACGGCGGCAAGCCGATTGCAGCGGTGATGCGTCAGGACGTGCCCGCCGCGATCGATACCGTCGAATACTACGCAGGATGGTGCGACAAGATCAACGGTCAGGTCGTGCCGACGCGTCCCGATGCATTGACCTATACGTTGCGCGAACCGGTCGGCGTGGTCGCCGCAATCGTGCCCTGGAATTTTCCGCTCATGATCGGCATGTGGAAGATCGCGCCCGCGCTCGCATGCGGTTGCACGCTGATCGTCAAGCCTGCCGAGATCACGCCGCTCACCGCGTTGCGCATCGGCGAGCTGGCGCTCGAAGCAGGCGTGCCGCCGGGCGTACTCAATATCGTCACCGGCAAGGGCAGCGTGGTGGGCGACGCGCTGGTCACGCATCCCGGTATCGACAAGGTCACGTTCACCGGTTCGCCCTCGGTCGGACGAGGCATCCTGCAGGGCGCGGCGGGCAATTTCAAACGCGTGACGCTGGAGCTCGGCGGCAAGTCGGCCAACGTGATCTTCGCCGACGCGAATCTCGACAATGCGGTGCGAGCCGCGGCGTCCGGCGTGTTCTTCAATACGGGGCAAGTGTGCTCCGCTGGATCGCGGATACTCGCGCATCGTGACGTGTATGACGAAGTGGTCGAGCGTCTGGCCACGCGCGCGAAGTCGATCAAGGTCGGCGATCCGTCGCTGCGTGAAACGTCGATGGGACCGCTGATTTCCGCTGCGCAGATGAAGACCGTATTGAGCTATGTCGAGACGGGGCGCTCGGAAGGCGCGTCGCTCGTGACCGGCGGCGCGCGCGTCGGCAATCGCGGCTTTTTCGTCGAGCCGACCGTGTTCGCGAATGTCGAGCACGAGATGCGTATTTCGCAGGAAGAAATCTTCGGGCCGGTGGCGAGCGTGATCCGTTTCAACGACGAAGCGGACGCGATCCGAATCGCCAATGGCACCTCATATAGTCTCGCGGCCGGTGTGTGGAGCGCGGACCTGAGCCGCGTGCATCGCGTGGCGCGCGACCTGAAGGCGGGCACGGTGTGGATCAACACCTACGGCTACACGGACGTGCGTTTGCCATGGGGTGGTGCTGGCGATTCGGGCTTTGGTCGCGAGCATGGCGACGTCGCGATCGAGAACTTTACGGAACCGAAGGCGGTGTGGGTGGCGATTGATCAGTAGCGTCCAATGCGAAAAAGGATCGGGTGCATGGCATCCGATCCTTTGGGTCGTGTTGCAACACGAAAAGGAATGATCGAGTATCGGTCAATTGCCCTGTAAAGCCATCTTCTCGCGCAGTTTGATTAGTGCGAGCACGACGTCGATGGTCGGCGTCGGTTCCGCAACGAGTCGACCCATTTCCTGCACGACGGTCAACAGAGGATCGATTTCCATCGGCCGACGGTTCTCGAGATCGACGAGCGTCGATGTCTTGTGCGCACCGACCGCACCCGCGCCATCAATACGCCTTTCCACGTCGACGCGAAAGTGCACACCGAACTGATCCGCAATTCGCTTCGCCTCGAGCATCATCGTGCGAGAAACCGCGCGTGTGCCAGGGTCGCTCGTGAGGACATCGAGCGTTGCGTGCGTCAACGCGCTAATCGGGTTGAAGCACAGATTGCCCCATAGTTTGAGCCAGATCTCGTCGCGGATATTGTCGCGGATCGGTGCTTCGAATCCGGCCGCCTGCATGATCTCGTGCAATTGCTGAATGCGCGAAGTACGCTCGCCACTCGGTTCGCCAATGGGAAACTTCTTGCCGTACACGTGCTTGATGACTCCCGGTTCGACGATTTCCGCGGCCGGATAGAGTACGCAGCCGATTGCGCGCTCGGGTCCGAGCTTCGTCCATTGCGAACCGTCGGGGTCGACGCTCGTGAGGCGAGTGCCGGCAAAGCGTCCGCCATGTTGATAGAAGTACCAATACGGAATGCCGTTGACGCCGGTAACGATGGCCGTGTGCTTGCCGAGCAGCGGCTGCATCGTATCGACCACGCCAGGCAGCGAATGCGCCTTGAGCGTGACGATCACGAAGTCCTGGACGCCGAGTTCGCGCGGATCGGACGTGCAGCGCACCGGCGCGCTGAAGGTTTCGCCATCCATGATCAGGCGCGCGCCGTGTTCGCGCATGGCCGCCAGATGCGGACCGCGCGCGATGAAACTGACGTCCGCGCCGGCGCGCGCCAATTGCACGCCCATTAAACCGCCAATCGCTCCCGCTCCGAAGATGCAGATCTTCATGATGTCGCTCCGTGACGATGAAAAAGCCCTTTGCCCAATGCCGCATTGCAGTGCTTGGCGGCCGGTCACGGTTCGAGCATAAGGTGGAGCGACGAATGCTGATAGTTAAAGTTTCTCCGTCGATGTATTCGCTATTCGTTATGAACAGGTCACGACGCGAATACTTCAGCTGCGCAGGAGCGGCGCTACCTTAGCCGCGCCGAACCAGCAGAAAGCTCACGCCAATCGCCGCCAGAAAGCCGCCGCAGCAGCGATTGAACCAGCGGCGGATCTTCGCGCGCATCAGCCATTTGCTGAGATACATGCCGGCCCACGAATACAGTGCAATCGCGACCCATTCGAGCAACAGAAAGCTCGCGCCGAGCACGGCGAATTGCGGCAGGATCGGCTGCGCGACGTCGACGAATTGCGGCAGGAACGCGGTGAAGACCAGAATCGCCTTCGGATTGCCCGCCGCCACGAAGAACTCGTGCCGTGCAATTCGCGAGAGCGCGGCCTGCTGGGGTTGCGACGTATCGATAGCGGGTGCGTCGCTGCGCCACAACTGGATGGCGAGCCAGATCAGATAAGCGGCGCCCGCGAGTTTGATCGCGAGAAAGATCCACTCGGACGCATGCAGCACGACGGCCAGACCGGTCGCGGCGAGCGTGAGCATCATCGCGAAGGCGAGCAGCCGGCCGGTGCCGCCGACGAATGCCTTCGTGAAGCCGTGACGCGCGGCCACGTTGATCGAAAGCAGGTTATTGGGCCCGGGTGCGAGATTGATCGCAAAGCAGGCGGGCAAAAAGAATAGCCAGGCGGTGACGGACATGACGGCTTGGATTCCGGGCGGAGGATCACGATGCATCGCGCGGAGGGTGCGCGCGATGCGTTACCCGGATTGTAGCGAAACCGCGCCGCGCGTCGGCTGGCCTCGTGTTCAGTTCACCGCCTTGATAAAGCCGGGTTCCCCGATCAATGCATCGACGCTGAGCTTGACCGTATCTTCGATCGCAATCGTATTGCTGGTGAATTTCGGTGATTTCTGCTTCACAGTGCGCGTGGTCGTGTACATGACTTTCTGGGTCGCCGCATCGATAACCACGTAGTGCATCTGCAGCGTCCACAGCGCCGGCGAGCGCGTGTCGTCCACCGTGAAAGTTTCGATACTGCCCTTGAGCACGCGTTTGTTGTCGTCGATGCGAAAACCGGCCGCTCGCAGGCTATGCGCGACGCCATTGCGCACGACGAGGCTGATGTCGTCCTTCAGCACGAGCCCGGTCATCGCGGTATTTTCGATGCGGTTCGGCGAGATATGACCGTCGCGCGCGGGCAGATACGCGAAGTCGCGCGCGGGGGCGACGGTGAGCGATCCGGTGCCGTACATCTTCGCGTGCGTCGCGCTGGCGTTGCTGTTGAGGCCGAACCATGACCACGAGCACCCGGACAGCAGCATGGGCAGCAGTACAGCGCCGCAGCCCTTGAGCACGACGGCTCTCAACGGCGAACGCGCAGCAGTCATGCGTGAGAAAGTGGCGGTCGAAGTCAGAGGAGTTGCCTTTTAAGTGGAGTCATCCCGGTGGGAGAACAGCATGGTAGCAGTGAACCGGACCCTCGACCTTCAGACGTGCTCCGGGCGTACCTTGCCGATCCGGCCAGCGAGCCTCGCATCATGGCTGGCTGGGCCCCCATCATAACGGGCCGCCGTAGCGATGGACCTCGGGGCTACCCCGGAAGCGCGCTCAGCCGCTCAGAAAAAGCCGGCTTTTCCCTGCGTGATATCGGTCAGCGTTCGCCTGGCATTGTCGAGTGCATTGGCCGGCACGCGCATCGTCATCTTCACCAGCATGCCGTAGGCGCTGTGCACGAGCGCATAGCCTTCGGCGTCCATCCATCGGCGTACTTTGGCTTCGTCGGCATAACTCACTTCGACGCCCAGCGAAACCTGAGCAATCCTCTCGACGCGCGGCGCGTCGAGCAGCGCGGACGCGATCGCATCGGTGTACGCGCGCACCAGTCCGCCCGCGCCGAGCTTCAAACCGCCGTAGTAGCGCACGACGGCCGCGAGCACGCCATCCAGATCGTGATGCCGCAGCACTTCGAGAATGGGCCGGCCCGCGGTACCGGACGGCTCGCCGTCGTCGGACATGCCGGATTGGCCGCCCGCGAGTAGCGCCCAGCACACATGCGTCGCAGCGGAATGTTCGTCGCGCAGACGCTGTAATTCGGCCATCGCGGCATCGCGATCGGCGACCGGGATCGCATACGCGATGAAGCGGCTCTTGCGAATCTCGAGTTCCGCGCTCAATGGCGCGGGCAGGGTATAGGTGGGCAAGGCGGGAACGTCGGTGGATGAAAAGAAGCACGCGGTACGCGGCGCGATGTCCGTCATGGTAACGGATCGTCCGTGCCAGCCAGGCGCGCAGAAGCTTCGCGGGTTCGTCTACAATGGTCCGCTGAATGCGCGTCCACGATTTCGATGCCGCGCGGCGCAAGGAGACGACATGCTTGATCTATCCACGCTGGGGACGTTCGTTGCCGTCGTGCTCGGGCTGTTCCTGATTCCCGGTCCGGCCGTGCTGCTGGTTTTGACGCGCACCATGCACGGCGGACGCAAAGCCGGCATTCTGACCGGTCTCGGTATCGCAGCCGGCGATTTCGTGCATACACTGGGCGCCGCGGTTGGCCTCTCCGCGCTGCTGATGACGTCCGCGCTGGCCTTCAATGCGGTGAAAATCGTCGGTGCCGCGTATCTCGTCTATCTGGGCATTCGCGCATTGCGCGAAAAGCAGGCGAGTGCGCATCTGCCGGTCGTCGCGCCGGTGTCGGGTTCGAAGGCGTTCTTGCAGGCGATTCCCGCCGAAGTGCTGAACCCGAAGACCGCGCTGTTTTTCCTTGCGTTTCTGCCGCAATTCGTGCGCCCCGAATATGGTTCGACGTTTGCGCAGTTCGCGACGCTCGGGCTGATTTTCGTCGCCATGAGCGCGCTCTATACGACGCTGATCGTCCTGACGATGCGGCCGTTGGGCAGACTCGTGAAGCGTTTGACGTGGTTGACGCGCTGGCAGAACAAGATCATCGGCGTGCTGTTCATATCGCTCGGCCTGCGCGTGGCGGTGCAGACACGCTGAGTTCCGGGAGCCAGCGATGCGTGAAGACACCAATTCGACGGCGCGCGCCATCGAGTTCTGGTTCGACTTCGGCAGCAACTACAGCTATCTGAGCATGATGCGTATCGAAGCGTTGGCAGCGGCGCGCAACGTGACGATCGTGTGGCGGCCGTTTCTGCTCGGCCCGGTATTTCGTCAGCTCGGTTTCGAGAACTCGCCCTTCGTACTGGAAAAAGAGAAAGGCGCGTACGTGTGGAAAGACATGGAGCGCCAATGCCGCAAATACGGCATTGCGCTTACGCGTCCCAGCACGTTTCCGCGCGCGGCGCTTGTCGCGATGCGCGTCGCGCTGCTGGGGGCGAACGAGCCGTGGATCGGTGCCTGGTGCCGCAAGATCATGCAGCTGAATTTCGTCGACGATCGCGACATCGGTGCAATCGATGTCGTCAGCGACGCGCTCGACTCTGTCGGCTTACCTGTGCAGAGCGTGATCGACGCCGCGCAAAGCGACGCGAATAAGCTCCGCTTGCGCGAGCAGACCGAATTGGCCATCAATAAGGGGATCTTCGGTGCGCCGACGTTTTTTGTCGGCGCTGAGATGTTCTGGGGTAATGACAGGCTGGAGGACGCGCTGGACTACTGCGACGCGATCGCGGCGCGCCATTGAACGTCATTGAACGTCAAATCGAGCGCTCAATCAGCTTGATGACAGAAGCGCCGGCCCGGCACATGAGAGGCCACGGCCTGGGCGATTTCGAGCGGAGTACTTTCGGCGGGAACGACGCGACGGCTCGATTCGGGCGCGTGCTTCATCGTCCATTCGACGAGCCGGTATGAACGGCCCCAGGGCGGTTGCAGCGGATCGGAGACCTTGCAGGAATGAATCTGGCGAGTCCATTCATGGCCGGGCATCGCACGCAGGTGTTCGACTACCATCTCTTCAACCATGATTGACCTCATTCTTCTCGTGCGCCTGCCCGTTTCTGGCCGCGTTTTTGGCACCCCTTAAGAAAAAGCGCCGCCGATGTTCCGGCGGCTCAACAGGGGATGAGCGCCAATGGTTGCAGGGAACAATTAAGCGAAACTTAAGAACCGCAATCATTACGCAAACGGATCTCACTGCCTGTAAGCAAGTGCAAGTGAATGCAAGCGCGAGCCGACCAAAGTGCGCGCGAACGCTCGCGTCGCGGTCAACACGTCGCGAACCCGTCCTCAAGACCTCGGTGGATCGGCCGTTATCAGTAGAGTTGGGGCGTCGACCCCGCTTCGCCTGCAGGGCCCGCCTGACTGATACCGTGACGAATCTCGCCCCAACGCCGCTTTCCGAGCGCCTTCGCTCGCTCGTCGACACCGTGCAGCACAATGAGCGCACGTTGCGTCGCTTCCAGAACGTCGAGTTGCGCTTGATCGGCGCGCAGGATTTCGCGTCGTTTCTCGATACGTTGTTCAGCCATCTACCCCAGCAGTTCGCTCTCGCCAATGTGGTGCTGTGGCTCGACGACCGCGCGCCGATCCTGCTCGAACTGCTCGAGCCGGGTAACCTGCACGTGCTCGATTACGCGCAGCTAAAGACATCGCGCGAAGGCGGTCTCGTCGCACAATCATTGTGCGAGGACAATCGGCCGTGGCTCGGCCGCCCCGGCGAACTCGACGACGCCGCGCGGCGCGCGTTCTTCGGCGCCGCGCCAACCGATGTGCCGGCCAGCGCGCTCCTGTTGCCGCTCGCCTCGGACACGAGCGTCAGCGGCTATCTATGCCTCGGCAGCGACGACTCCGCGCGCTTTGGCGCGGGCATGGCCACCGACATTCTCGAGCGCTTCGCGAGTATCGTCACCGCGAGTCTCGACAATGTCGCACATCGCGAGCGACTCAAGCAGCTCGGCATGACCGATTCGCTGACCGGCCTCGCGAATCGCCGCTATTTCGACGAGCGCGTGCGCGAGGAGTTGATGCGCGCGGTCCGTTATCGCGCGCCGGTCGCGTGCCTTTTCATCGATATCGACGGTTTCAAGCGCATCAACGATAGCCACGGCCATCAGACCGGCGACCGCGCGCTCGCGGCGGTGGCGGCCTGCGTGCGACAGCAGGTGCGGCTTGGCGACACCGTCGCGCGCTATGGCGGCGAGGAATTTGCCGCGCTGCTGCAAGGCGATCGCAGCGATGCGTTGACCGTCGCCGAACGCGTGCGGCTTGCGGTTCAGAATCTCGACGTGCGCGACGAGCAGGGCGAGCGCATTGCATTGACCGTGTCGATCGGCGTGGCCGCGCGCGTGGTCGCCGGCACCCCCGCCGAGGCGATGTCGCTCGGTCGGGCGCTGCTGGACGAGGCCGATCGCGCGATGTATCAGGCCAAGCGCAACGGCCGCAATCGTATCGAAGCGCAGGTCGATGCGGGCGATGAGCGGGACTGATCGCTCGCAACGGGCACTACGCGTCACATTTGCGCCGCATCCGGCGGCACGCCAAGCAGTTGCAACGCGCCACCCATCACGCCGCTGAACACCGGCCCCGCGACCGTACCGCCATAGAACGCCTTGCCGGCCGGGTCGTCGATCATCACGGCGACGATCAGGCGCGGATCGCTCATCGGCGCCATGCCGACGAACAACGCGCGATAGCGATTCTTCGCGTAGCCCGCGCCGATCTGCTTGCGCGCGGTGCCGGTCTTGCCGCCGACGCGATAGCCCGCCACCGTCGCCGCGCGTCCGGTGCCGCCAATGCCCGTGGCCATTTCCAGCATGTGGCGGATCGCGCGCGCGGTGCCGGGCGTCGTGACCGGCAAGCTGCGATCGACGAACGACGCCGGGTCGTCCGCATCCAGCGGTTCGCGCAGCAGGCTCACTCGTTGCAGCGCGCCGTCGCCCGCGTAGGCGGTATAGACCTGCGCGATCTGCAGCAACGAGACCGACAGCCCGTAGCCGTACGCCATCGTCGCCTGCTCGATCGGGCGCCAACGCTTATACGGCCGCAGCTTACCGGCGGCCACGCCCGGGAAGGGCAGCTCGGGCTTCGTACCGAGCCCGTATTGTCGATACTTGGTCCAGATCGTCTCGGCCGGCAGGTTCAGCGCTAGCTTCGCGAGCGCGATATTGCTCGACTTCTGCACCGCCTCGGCGACCGTCATCGCACCGTGATTCGACGTGTCGTGAATCACGGCCGGGCCGATCCGATACGAGCCTGGCGCGGTATCGATGATGCTTTGCGGCCGCACCTTGCCTTCGTCGATCGACAATGCGACGACCAGCGGCTTGATCGTCGAGCCCGGTTCGAACGTGTCGATCACCGCGCGATTGCGCAGTTGCCGGCCGGACAGGCGCGTGCGGTCGTTCGGATCGAAGCTCGGGTAGTTGGCGAGCGCGAGGATCTCGCCGTTGCGCGCATCGAGCACGACCACGCTGCCCGCTTCGGCGCGGTGCTGCGCGATCGCGGCTTTGAGTTGCGTGTACGCGAGTTGCTGGATGCGCCGGTCGATCGTCAGCTGAATCGTCGCGCCGTTGCGCGCGGGCACGAGGGGCCGGGTCTCCGAGATCACGCGACCGAGCCGGTCGCGGATCACCTCGCGCTGGCCGGGCGTGCCTTGCAGTTGCGCGTTGGCGGCCAGTTCGACACCCTCCTGGCCGTGGTCCTCGATGTCGGTGAAGCCGACCACGTGCGCGGCCGACTCGCCCTCGGGATAAAAGCGTTTGGTGTCGGCGATCTGCGTGATGCCGGCGAGTCCGAGGCGCGACAGATGCGCGGCGGAGTCGGCATCGAGCTGGCGCTTGAGCAGCACGAAGCTGCGCTCACCGCTCAGACGCCGGCGCAGTTCCGCGAGCGGCAGATCGAGCAGCTTCGCGAGCGGCGCAAACGCGCTTTCGTCGACGAGCTTCGGCGAGGCCCAGATTTCGTAGGTCGCGAGGCTGACCGCGAGCAGCGAACCATTGCGATCGACGATCCGGCCGCGCGTCGCGTCGAGTTCGAGCACGCGCTGATAGCGCTTCTGCCCCTGGTCGACGTAGAAGTCCTGATTCACGACCTGCACCCAGAACGCGCGGAGCGCGAGCGTCGCGAACGCGACGAACACGAGCAGCACGACGAGCTTCGAGCGCCACGCGGGCAGTCGCGCGTCGAGCAGCGGGTTCTTCGCGGCAACAGCGTACGGATCTTGCGACGGCGGTTTCTTCTGGCGGATCATGGGCGGCGGGCAGCGAGCGGTGCGGACGATAGACCTTCGATTGAACGAGGCCGCCAGAACGACGAGGCCTGGCGGCTCCGACTATCGCCGGGCTGATTGTAAACAACGCGTAATTTAAATGCGAGGATTGTGAAAGGCGTCGCGTTCGAGTTGGAGCAAAGTCGAGCCGAAGCGAAGCTGAAAGCGAAAGGCCGCGCGGACTTGCAAAATCCGCGCGGCTGATTCGTTCGATTGATGCGTCGACTCCGACGCGGCGTGTTGAAGAGGCGCTCCCTGCCTGTGGAGCGCCTTCTTTTTTTTGCGCGCCCGTTGCGGGCGCGGTGCGTCAAGCTCAAGCCGGCAACGCGAAACTCGCAATCGCGTCGCGCAACACGCCGACCTGGTCCTTCAGCGAATGCGCGGCGGCGGCGGCCTCCTCGACCAGTGCCGCATTCTGCTGCGTGACCTGATCCATCTCGCCGACCGCGCGATTGACCTGCTCGATACCCGCGCTCTGCTCGCGCGACGCATGGCTGATTTCTTCGAGAATCTCGTTGACGCGCCGCACCGACTGCACGATCTCGCCCATCGTCGCGCCCGCGTTGGCGACCAGCGACGCGCCGGTCTCGACGGTATCGGTCGAGGTTTCGATCAGCGCCTTGATCTCCTTGGCGGCCGTCGCCGAGCGCTGCGCGAGGCTGCGCACTTCGGCCGCGACCACCGCGAAGCCACGGCCCTGCTCGCCGGCGCGGGCCGCCTCGACGGCTGCGTTCAGCGCGAGGATGTTGGTCTGGAATGCGATGCCGTCGATCACACCGATGATGTCGCCGATCTGCCGCGAGCTCGCGGTGATCTCGCCCATCGTGCGCACCACGTCGTCGACCACGCGGCTGCCGCGCGTCGCGACGTTGGCGGCGTCGCTCGCGAGTTGCGCGGCCTGGGTTGCGCTGTCCGCGTTCTGTTTCACGTTGACCGTCATCTGATCCATGCTCGACGCGGTTTGGACGAGCGCCGCCGCCTGCTCCTCGGTGCGCTGCGACAGGTCGGTGTTGCCCGCCGCGATTTCGCTCGCGCCGACGTTGATGTTCTCGGTGCCCTGACGCACCCGCGAGACCGTGTCGACGAGTCCCGCCTGCATCGTGCGCAGCGCATGCAGCAGGCTGCGGTCGTCGTGCGGCTCGACCGGCACCGGCGTCGCGAGGTTGCCTTGCGCCATGAGCCGCGCGTGCTCGACGGCCACTTCGAGTTCGCCGCCGAGCGAGCGGCGGATGCTGCGCAGCACGACCAGCATCACGACCGTAGAGAGCGCACCGAGCGTCACCGTGATCGCGAGCCAGCGCAGCAGGTTGCGGTAGAACGCGCTTTGTACGTCGTCCATATACATGCCGGTCACCAGGTACCAGTCCCACGGCGCGAAGTGCATCGAGTAGCTGGTCTTCGCGACGGGCCGCTCGCTGCCGGGCTTGGACCACAGATAATCGACGAAGCCGCCGCCGTCGTGATTGCCCGCGTTGACGATGTCGACGAACAGATGATTGCCGGCCGGATCGGTGAACTTCGCGAGGTTCTTGCCGATGAGTTCGGGCTTGATCGGGTGCATCAGCATGACCGGCTGCGAGTCGTTGATCGACAGATAGCCGTCCTTGCCGTAGCGAAGCGCCCCAAGCGTCGCGAGCGCCTGTTTTTTGGCGTCGTCCTCGGACAGCGCATGTTGCTGGGCAAGCGTGTAATAGTGTCCGGCGACGTGGTTTGCTTCTTCGATCAGCGAGCGCAATTGTTCGCGCCGGTCCGAGATCATCGATGCGCGGTTCTGCCACGCGCCGAACGCGCCGATCAGGATCAGGCCGACCCACAGAACGGCGATCATCGACGCCAGTTTTCGGTTCAGAGTCATAGCGATGGGAATAGGCTTTTGGCCAGTAGGGTCCAGTGGATTGCGAGCGGGTGCCGCTCGCTGTGTTTACGGCGCGAAATGGCGTTGATCGAGGCAGGGGAAACCCGCTGTCTGGCATCGCTATCCATCTGATCAATGAGCGGATTTATTGCGTGTTTTTAGCGGCGCTCATGCGCCTTGTTATAAAAAATTCCGCTATAGTCGCGCTTTTTCAGTTGCCAGCCGGGCATAGAAGAACGCCAATCAGCCCTGCTGCGGGGCTTTAGCGACCTGATGCGTTGATTCGGCCGCGCGGCGCCGACGTCGCACCGCCCCGCGGCTCCTTACACCGGATCCTTGTCCGGCGGCCCCTCGGGCCGCTGCGGCTCCTCGACATGATGCCCCGGCGACGGCGGCACGAGCGGGTCGGCTTCCGGGTCGCGGTTCGGATCGGCGTTCGGGTCGGGAATCGGGCTGGTGTGCATGTCGTAGCTCATTGCGTCACTCTTGCGGTTGAAATGCGCGAGTTCGGCGTGGGCGGCTTTTACCGCCGATGCGCGCCGCCGCGTCGGTTGTCCGTCTTCAAGCGTAGGCGTTCGGCGCGCTTCCTGCTCGCTGCTTATTGCTATTTTCTCGCGCGTTTGCGGCCCACGCTGAGCTGCCAGTAGCGCTCGGTCGCGAACACGTCGTCGTAATTGCCGGCGCCGAACGCGCGCAACTGGCTCGCGTACGCGTTGACCGCTTCGCGTTTCAGATGCGCACGGCGCTGCACGTCGATCGTGTGGCCCGCGCTCGGCGTTGCCGGCGTCGCGACGATGCCGCGTTGCGCGAGATCGGCGAGCCGCGCCTGCACCGCGCCCGGCGTGAGCCGGTGAATCGCTTCCTCGTAACCGAACCAGTTCAGATGCGTGAGCCGCGGCAGGATCTCGCAGCACGCTTCGAACACGCGCGCGTGATCGTCGTGATACAGGCCGAGCGGCATCAGCAGCGTGTTCGCGGTCGTGCGGTAAATCGTTTCCTCCAGCGCCGCCGCCATCTGGCCGATCGACGGCGAATCGGCGTACTGGCTGTCGCGAAACGGCATCCGCAGCGGGATCGCGTCGAGCACTTCGAGCGCGCGGTTGTCTTCGACCGTGCGTTCGCGGACCGCTTCATGGGCGTTCGCGAAGCCCGCTTTTTCGTCCCACTCCGTGTGCATGTCGTGTTCGGGTGGGGCGGCGAACACCGTGCAGACGGCGGCGTCGGGATGGGCGGCGAGCAAGGCGCCGCAGCTGAAGACGGCGTCGTCGAAATGGGGCGAGACGATGAAAAGGCGTGGGTCGGTTTCGCTCATGGGCTTGCGTGTGGAGTTCGAGGCGGGCGCATGAAGCGTCGAAGCTACCGGTCGTCAAGGCGCCGCGCGCGAAATAAAACATGGCGTCACCTCAGCTTAGGCGCAATCGGCCAGGCTTGCGCGCGAAACTTGCAAACAGGCCCTAGAGCGTGCGCAAATCGTCCGGCGTATCCACGTCGCGCAAAATGCCGGGATCGTCGACGTCGATGCGCGTCAGCGGCTGGGAGCCCAGCAGCGCTTTCGCACCGGTGTCGCCGTCCAGCGCGAGCAGCGCGTCGCGATGCTCGCTGCCGAAGCCGACCGGATGACCGCGCTGGCCGTCGTAGAACGGGGCGACGAGCGGCGCGCCGTTGTCGAGCGCGCGGGCTACCGCTTCGATGGTCGGCAGCGCGATGCGCGGCATGTCGGCGAGCGCGACGATCCAGCCCTCGGCGTCGTCGCTCGCTTCGATGCCCGCGGCGAGGCTCGAGCCCATGCCGCGCTCGGCGCTTGCCGCAAACACGACGTCGCAGCCGGCATCGTTCAGCACGCGGGCGAGCGCGTCGGAACCCGGCCGCACCACGGCGATCACCCGCGTCACGACCCGCAGCAGCCGATGCGCGGCTTCATGCGCAACCGGCTTGCCGTCGGGCAGTCGCGCGAGCAGTTTATTGTGCAGCCCGTGCGAATCGAAGCGCGAGCCGACACCGGCGGCGAGCAACACGCCGGTGGCGAGCGAGGCGTAGGCCATCGGCGGAAACCGGTAGACGGGAATGCCTCCGATTGTGCGATGCAACGGGGCGGGAGGCAAGCGACAATCGAGCCGTCTCCCGGCCCGTTCACGTCCGCGCCACCTTGTCCAGCGTGATCGGCAGATCGCGCACCCGCACGCCGGTCGCGTGATACACCGCGTTCGCGATCGCGGCTACGACGGCCGTGATGCCGATCTCGCCGATACCGCGCACGCCGAGCGAGTTGATATACGGATCGGGCCGGTCGATGAACGTGATGTCGAACATGCCGATATCGGCGTTCACCGGCACGTGATACTCGGCGAGGTTCGCGTTCGTGAAGCGTCCGTAGCGCGCATCGAGCGTGCTTTCCTCCTGCAGCGCCGCGCCGATGCCCCACACGATGCCGCCCATCATCTGGCTGCGCGCGGTCTTCAGGTTCAGCACGCGGCCGACGTCGTACACCGCGACCACGCGCGGCACGCGGATCGTGCCGAGCTCCGCATCCACATGAACCTCGACGAACACCGCGCCGAACGAGTGGAACGAGTACTTCTGTTTCTCGTCGCCGGGCTTCACGGTCGCGGTCGCCTCGATCGGCTTGCCGCCCGAGCGCGCGATGATCGCCGCGGCCGGATCGCGTTTGTTGGGTTGCGAGCGGCTCACGACCCAGCCGCTTTCGACGGTGACGTCGTCGAGCGGCAGGCCATGCACGGGTGACGCCGCGTCGGCGAGCGCCAGCGCGATCAGCTGGCTGCGCGCCTGGCTCGCCGCGTCGCGCACCGCGGGCGACACGCTCGCCGCCGACTGCGAGCCGCCCGAGACCGGCGCGCGCGGCAGCGACGAATCGCCGAGCGCGAAGTGGATCTGCTCGGGCGTGAAGCCGAGCGCATCGGCGGCGACCTGGGTCATCACCGTATAGGTGCCGGTGCCGATGTCCTGCGTGCCCGATGCGACTACCGCGGTGCCGTCCGGCAGAATCTGCGCAAGCGCGGACGCCTCGCTTCGGTTGGCCGGATAGGTCGCGGTCGCCATCCCCATGCCGATCAGCGTGTTGCCCTCGCGCATCGAACGTGGCGCGTGCGGGCGGCGCGACCAGCCGAACTTCTCGGCGCCGATCTGATAGCACTCGCGCAGCGACTTGCCCGACCACGGCTTGTGCTCCTGCGGGTCGCTGTCCGCGTAGTTCTTCAGGCGCAGCGCGAGCGGGTCCATCTTCAGCGCGACGGCGAGTTCGTCCATCGCCGATTCGAGCGCGAACGAGCCGGTGGTCTCGCCCGGCGCGCGCATGAAGGTCGGCGTGCCGACATTGAGCTGCGCGAGCCGATGCGTCGTCGCCTGGTTGGGCACCGCGTACAGCATGCGCGTGACCATGCAGCAGGTCTCGGTCCAGTCTTCGATCGTCGACGTGGTCGAGATGCTGTCGTGGCGCATCGCGGTCAGCGTGCCGTCATGGCGGGCGGCGATCACGAAGTGCTGCTCGGTGCGCGGCCGCGCGCCGACCGGCCCGAACATCTGCGGCCGTTCGAGCGCGAGCCGCACGGGCCGCCCGGTTTGCCGCGCGGCCATCGCGCACAGCGACACGTGCGACCACGACGAGCCCTTGCAGCCGAAGCCGCCGCCGATCAGCGGCGAGATCACGCGCACGTCGGACACAGGGATGGCGAACGTCTTCGCGAGCACCTGCGCGGTGCCGCTCACGCCCTGGGTCGAATCGTAGAGCGTCAGTTGCGGGCCATCCCAATGCGCCATCGTCGCGTGCGGCTCCATCGGGTTGTGATGCTCGAACGGCGTCGTGTAGATGGCGTCGATATGCACGTCGCCGCTTTGCATGCCGTCTTCGAAGCTGCCGCGCTGCGTGTCGGTCTGGCGGCCCTGCGGCTTGTCCGGCGCGTGCGCGTGCGCCTTGGCCTGCGCGAAGTCGAGCGCCGCGGCGCCCGGCCGATAGACAATGCGCAGTTGGCGCGCGGCATCGGCCGCATGTTCGAGCGTATCGGCGACGACCACCGCGACCGGCTCGTTGCTGTAGTGCACTTCGTTGTCCTGCAGAAGCGACAGACGCCGGCCGGCCGGCGGCGCGAGCGCGGGCCGGCCGCCATTCGGCAGGCGCGGCGCGTTCTGGTACGTCATCACGAGCAGCACGCCAGGCACGGCCTCGGCGCGGCTCGCATCGATCGACGCAATCGTGCCGGCCGCGATCGTGCTGGTCACGAGCACCCCATGCGCGAGTCGCGCCTTGGGGAATTCGGCTGCATAACGCGCGTCGCCGGTCACTTTCAGCATACCGTCGACGCGATCGAGCGGTTGTCCGATCAGATTCATGCGACACCTCCCGCGTAACCGGCGGCCTGGTTGACCGCACGCACGATCGCGTGTTGCGCGAGCCGCACCTTGAAGGCGTTGTCGTGGCGCGGCTGCGCGCCGCTCAACGCGGCCGCGGCGGCGTTCTTCAGCGTGGCCTGGCTGAGCGGCTGGCCGCTCAGCATCTGCTCGGCCGCGTTCGCGCGCCACGGTTTGTGCGCGACGCCGCCGAGCGCGATGCGCGCGCTCTGCACGCGCTCGCCGTCCATCTGCAATGCCGCCGCGACCGATACCAGCGCGAACGCATAGCTGGCGCGGTCGCGCACCTTCAGATAGTGCGAATGCGCGCTGAAAAGCGGCGGCGGCAGATCGACGGCCGTGATCAGCTCGCCGGGCTCCAAGGTGGTATCGACGTCGGGCCGGTCGCCGGGAAGGCGGTGGAAATCGGCGAACGCGATCGTGCGCTCGCCGCTGGGGCCGCTTACGCGCACCAGCGCATCGAGCGCGGCCAGCGCGACGCTCATGTCCGATGGATTGACCGCGATGCATTGCGGGCTCGCGCCGAGGATCGCGTGCATGCGGTTGTGGCCGTCGAGCGCCGCGCAGCCGCTGCCGGGCATGCGCTTGTTGCACTGCGTGAACGCGGTGTCGTAGAAATAGCCGCAGCGGGTGCGTTGCAACAGATTGCCGCCGACCGTCGCCATATTGCGCAACTGCGCGGACGCGCCCGCGAGCAGCGCCTGCGACAGCAGCGGGTACTGCTCGCGCACCAGCGCGTGATTGGCCGCGTCGCTGTTGCGCACCAGCGCGCCGATGCGGATGCCGCCGCCGGGCAGCGACACCATTGAATCGAGGCCGCCGATGTGCGTGATATCGATGAGTCGCACCGGCCGCGCGACGCCGCCCTTCATCAGATCGAGCAGATTCGTGCCGCCGCCGATGAACACCGCGCCCGGCTGTTGCGCGGCGCGTACCGCTCCGGCGACGTCGCCAGCGCGTTCGTAGGAGATCGCATCCATGTCGGTCTCCGTCAGGCGTTGTCGTGCGCGGCGCGCACTGCGGCGACGATGTTCGCGTACGCGCCGCAGCGGCAGATGTTGCCGCTCATGCGTTCGCGGATTTCGTCGTCGGTCAGCGCGGCGGGACGCGCGCGCACGTCGGCGCTCACGGTGCTCGCGGCGCCGTCGCGGAATTCGCTGAGCACGGCGGTCGCCGAGCACAACTGCCCGGGCGTACAGTAGCCGCACTGGAACGCATCGTGTTCGATGAACGCGCGCTGGATCGGACTCAATGCGCCGTTACTCGCGAGTCCCTCGACGGTCGTGATGTTCTCGCCCTCATGCATGACCGCGAGCGTCAGACATGAGTTGATGCGGCGGCCGTCGACGAGCACCGTGCAGGCACCGCATTGACCGCGGTCGCAGCCTTTCTTCGTGCCCATCAGTCCGGCGTATTCGCGCAATGCGTCGAGCAGCGTCACGCGCGGTTCGAGCTGCAGCGTGTACGCGCGGCCGTTGACGGTCAATGTGACGGGGCGCGGCGGCACCACCGGATTGCTTTGCGGCGCGGAGGAGGCGGCCGGCGCTTGCGTTTGCGCGCGCAGATGCGGCGCCGCACCGATCGTCGCGGCAGCCGCCGCCGATTGCAGGAAGCGGCGCCGTGAAGGTTGTGAAGGCTTGAGAGTGGGCTCAGGGTTGGACTCTGAAGCGGGGGCGTCCCCGCAATGCTGACAGTCTGTGGGCATGGTCATGACGATCTGTTGACTCCATTGAAAGGTCAATGCAGGCTGGCGATGCGTCGATGCCCAACGCATCGCGTTGAAACAGAACAACTGCGCAGCAATTTCGATGCCGTTGCAGCTACAACGGTATGAAAAACTCGCTGCAAGCGCAAAGCCGATCTGTGCAATAACGGCACGCTAATATTCGCAATGAAAGCCGGAACGGAGCGGGGCGGGTATGGGCGCTGCTAGCGTCGTTTGCTGCGGCGCCCGGAGCTGGCTGGAACGCCGCCAACATGGCCAACCGTTGCATTTTGACCGGAGAGCCGATGCAATTCGACTACAGGCATTTCCATATCGATTGCCGCGCGCGTCACGCGCAAGACGGCGTCTATTACGCGCGCGCGAAGATCACGCGCGTGCCGCGGCGTAACGAGGCTTTCGAGGCTTTCGTGTCGCACGATTCGGGTGATATCGACGGCTTCGCGAACGAAGCCGATGCGATCTGCTGCGCGCGCTCGTGGGCCATCGAGTGGTGCGACGTCGCGGCGCAATAAGCGCGAACCCGAACCGAACCGAACCGGGCCGCCAGGGAGACGGGATCATGGCGAAACTGCGCATTGCGACGTTCAACATCAACGGTATCCGCTCGCGCCTCGCGGCGCTGTTGCAATGGCTCGAGCGCGAGGCGCCGGACGTCGTCTGCCTGCAGGAACTGAAGGCGGTCGATAGCGCGTTTCCAGTCGACGCATTGCGCGAGGCCGGTTATGGCGCCGTGTGGCAAGGCCAGAGCGCATGGAACGGCGTGGCGATTCTCGCCAAAGGCGATGCGCCGCTGGAGCGGCGGCGATGTCTGCCCGGTTTCGAAGACGACACGCATAGCCGGTACATCGAGGCCGCGGTCGGCGGCCTGTTGATCGTGTGTCTGTACTTGCCGAACGGCAATCCGCAGCCCGGCCCCAAGTTCGACTACAAGCTAGCGTGGTTCGATCACCTGATCGCGCACGCGGCGCAGCTCTACCAGAGCGGCCACCCGGTCGTGATCGCGGGCGACTTCAACGTCGTGCCGACCGACGAAGACATCTACAACCCGCGCTCGTGGTTGAAGGACGCGCTGCTGCAGCCGGAGAGCCGCGAGCGTTACCGCAAGCTACTCGCGCAAGGCTGGACCGATGCGCTGCGCACGCATTTCGGCGACGAGCGCGTGTACACGTTCTGGGATTATTTCCGCCGTCATTGGGACACGAATTCGGGGCTGCGCATCGATCATCTACTGCTGAGCGCCGATCTCGCGCCGCGCCTGCGCGATGCGGGCGTCGACCGCTGGGTGCGTGGCGAACCGCATGCGAGCGACCATGCGCCGACGTGGATCGACCTGCAGATGGGCGCGGACCGCAAGAGGAAGAGTGGCTAGCGAAGCAGCGGGCGATCCGCTTGCGGCCGATCGCCCGCTCATGCGACTGCTCGCGCGATCGCTTCGCGCTTCGAATCGGCGCCTTCGATCCGGCGCCGTGCCTGCATCAGTCGTAGTCGCGACCGCCGCGCGACCACAGCGCGCCCATCACGAACCCGGCGAGTGCGACGACGGCCAGCGTCGTGAACGGGTTTTCGGCCGTCGCGTCGCGCACGAGGCTCGTCGCATTCGCGCATAACTGTTGTGCTTTGCCGCTCAATTCGCGCGCCTTGCCCGCCACCTGCTCACTGGTGTCGCCCAATGCGTCGCCGACCGCGCTTTGCACCTTGCCTGCGACCTCCTTTACCGTGCCTGCCGCTGAATTCGTATCCATATGCCTCGCTCCTGTTGTCATATTTACGTGCGCGCGTGCTGCAATTGCAACGCGCCCGCACAAGGGCGCTGCGCAAGCCGCGCCGGTGCGGCGTCGGCCTGCGTCAGTGACGAAAGGGGTGCAAGAAGTGCGCCCGGCGACGGGGCGCAATGCATCCGCTTGACCGGAAGGCGCTGGAATATCATCGCCGGCGCCTGAAATTGATGCCGACGAACACGGCCAGCAGCATCAGAAACCCGCCGAACAGCAGCGCGGAATTGACGAGCACCTGGCGCAGCCCGAGCGTGTCGACATCGATGAACGGATACGGATAAAAGTCCGACAGGCTGCCGCGCCAGAACGTGATGCCGAGATAGGCGAGTGGATAGACGAGCCACAGCAGACCGTGGCGCAACCGCAAATGAAAGCGCGGCACGAACAGCACCCAGTACAGCGCGGCGAGCATGGGCAGCACACTGTGCAGCGACTCGTTGAGCAGGCGCCGGTAGGGCGACAGCGGCCACAGTCCGCGCAACAGCACGTTGTACGCAATGCCGACGAACACCATGTACGCGACCACCGCGGTCACGACGGTCGGCTGCCGGAGAAAGCGCACGAGCGGCGAGCGGTGCTTCCGCAGTGCGATGCAGGTGAAGCAGAGCGCGCTGGCGAGCACCGTCAGATTGGTCAGGTAGCTGCTCATGCGCGCAAGCGCGTCGAATACGGTGAGCCCGCGCGCGAGCGTGCGATCGATCGTCAGGTCGGCTTGCCCGAGGATCGCCATCCATGCGATCAGCGCAATCAGCGCCGCCAACGTCAGCGACGACAGACTGGGGGTATGCAGCGGCAGTTCGGGCTCGCGCTGCGGAACGAGCGTAGGGCGCATGCGCTCGATTCTACGCGCGGCTGCACGCCTTTCGCGCCCAGGCGAGCCGGGGTGGCGAAAATACTACGGTGTACTACGGGAGCCGAAAGCGGGCTAGATAGCAGTCTGCCTGCGGCGGCTTTTCGCCGTGCATGTCGCCCTGCACGACGCTCGGGCCGCGCGGCGACCGTGCGTTCGTGGCCACCGACCCGCTATGATCGCGACTGCGCGCCCGATTTCCTACGACGCTATGCGCGCGAAGCAGTCTCTGTCATCGCCGCTTGAAGAACCGCAAAACGGAGAAGAAGCATGAAAGCCAGCACCATTGCCGAACGGGAAGCGCGCGGCCGCGCCGCGCGCGAGCATTCGAAACGCTCGAGCCATCGGGCGCTCGGCGAGTTGCACCGCAACCCGATCGAGCTGCTGAAACAAAGCAGCGCGGGGCGCGTCGAAAATCTGGTGCCGCTGCGCTATGGCCGCATGGCGGCCTCGCCGTTCGCGTTCTTTCGCGGCAGCGCGATTCTGCAGGCGCACGATCTGAGCAAGGTGCATGACACAGGCCTCAGCATGCCGATCTGCGGGGACGGCCATCTAATGAATTTCGGCGGCTTCGCGACGCCCGAGCGGCAACTGGTCTTCGACCTGAACAACTTCGACGAAGTCTCGATCGGTCCGTTCGAATGGGACCTCAAACGCCTGTGCGCGAGCTTCGTCGTGGCCGCGCGTCAGATGCGCCTGAGCCGTGGCACCGCCGAAAGCCTCGTGATGACCGTGGTCGGCTCGTATCGCGATCGCGTCGCGCAATACGCGCAGCTCGGCGCGCTCGACCTGTGGTACGACCGCATCACGTTCGACCGCATGACCGAGGTCGCACTGACGCCCGAGCGCCGGCGCGCGGTGCGGCGCGGCATGGAAAAGGCCGCGAGCCGCACGCATGAAAGCCTGCTGGAAAAAATGGCCTCGTTCGACGGCAATCGCTGGACGATCCACGACGTGCCGCCCGCGCTGTTTCACGTGCTCGGTGCGAACACGCTGTTGACGGCCGAGGAAACCGAAACCTACCGGACCGGCAATGTCGAAAGAATGGTCGAGCATGTGTGGGACGAGTACCGCAAGACGATGTCGCACGACCGGCGCGAGCTGCTCGATCACTTCACGAGGCACGACGTCGTGTTCAGGGTGGTCGGCGTCGGCAGTGTCGGCACGCGTTGTCTCGTCGTGCTGCTCGTCGATCACATGGGCAAGCCGCTGTTCCTGCAGCTGAAGGAGGCGCGGCCCTCGGTCATCGCGCAGTTCTACAAGTCGCCGGCGGTCAAGCATCAGGGCGAGCGCGTCGTGCAAGGACAGCGCATGCTGCAGGCCGCGAGCGATATCTTCCTCGGTTGGGGGACCGGGCCGCTCGGGCGGCATTTCTATTTCCGCCAGCTGCGCGACATGAAGCTGTCGGCGAATGTCGAGCTGTTCGACAGCGATCTGCTCGACGGCTATGCGCGTCTATGCGGCTGGATGATGGCACGCGCGCATGCGAAGGCGAGCGGTCAGGCGATCGAGATCAGCTCGTACATCGGCCGCGGCGATCAGTTCGCCGAAGCCCTGAACGGCTACGCGAGCGCCTACGCGGATCAGGTCGAGCGCGACTACGACGTGTTCATCAAAGCGTGCCGCGGCGGCCAGCTCGAAGCGCGCACCGACGAGGACATGCCGGCGGATTTTCGCGTGTAGCGCCGGTGCGCGCCGTGTGACCGCACGTGCGCGGTCACGCGTCGACGCGCGCTTCGCGCAGCGTGACGAAACGCAGATGCCGCTCGCGCGCCGCTTCGATCACGCTCGGCAGCACCGCGAGAATCAGCGGCTGGCCTGAGATGGTCAGCGCGGCGTTGCCATCGTGCAGCAACAGGATGTCGCGCGCGGCGAGGCCATCGAGCAAGCGCCGCGCGACCACGTGAGGGTTGCGCTCGCGCGTATCGTAGCCGCGTCGCGTCCAGGCCGCGAGACGCAGATCGAGCTTGCGCAGCACCGGCTCCAGAAACAGGTTGCGCAGGCCCGCGGGCGCACGGAAGAACATCGGCCGCGTGCCGCTGACTGTTTCGAGCGTGCGCTGGGCGGCGCCGATCTCGCGCGTCAACGCGCGCGCAAACGTGATCGAAAACGTATGCACGTGCCGTTGCGAATGGTTTTCGAGCGCATGCCCACGAGCGACGATCTCGCGCGCGAGCTGCGGATAGCGCTCGACTCTCGAGCCGATGCAGAAGAACGTCGCGCGCACGTCGAACGCGTCGAGCAGATCGAGCACTTGCGGCGTGACGACGGGATCGGGGCCGTCGTCGATGGTTAGCGCGATCGCATCCGCGTTGCGCGGGCTCGCGGGCAGGCGGGTCCAGTTGGGTCCGAGCAGCGTCGTGCGCGGCAACAGCCCGGTGATCGTAAAGAGCGCGTGATTCGCGACGATCGCGGCAAGCCACCACGGCCACGCGGCCGGCGCGACAGCCAGGCCGATCAGCGCGATCACGTGCCAGCCGATCGTGCCGTTCAGCAGTGCGGAGTTGCGGCTACGCGGCCAGCGGCGCAGCGGGTTCGGGCATTCATTCATCAAACGTGCTTCCGGTACGCCTTCTTCCGTCCCGGGAAGGCTGTGAATCTTGCGCGATGCGCCAGCGCGAACGATACCACCGTTGCGGTCGTCGACGTGTCGGGTTCGGCGCTGACGTACTCGCTGAAAGCGCGCTGAAAGCGCGCTGAAAGACGTCGCGCGGTTTGCGATCGCTGATTCGCTGTTGTATGGTGCGGGGCACAACAGGAGATGCGTGATGTCGGAAACAGCAAACGGAAAAGTGGCACTGGTAACGGGCGCAGGCAGCGGCATCGGCCGCGCGTGCGCACTGACGCTCGCGGAGCACGGCTATAGCGTGGTGCTCGCCGGACGCCGGCAGGCCCCGCTCGATGCACTCGCGCAGGAAGCCCAGGCGCTGCGCGGCGACGCGCTTGCGGTATCGTGCGACGTGATCGACGCGGACAGCGTCGCCGCGTTGTTCGACACGATCCGCGCGCGCTTCGGGCGGCTCGACGTGCTGTTCAACAACGCGGGACGCAACGGCTCGCCCGTCGATCTGGACGAAGTGAGCATCGACGAATGGCGCTCGATCGTCGATACCAATCTGAACGGCGTATTCCTGTGCACGCGCGCGGCCTTCGGCTTGATGAAGACGCAGAACCCGCGCGGTGGACGCATCATCAACAACGGCTCGATTTCCGCGCACGCGCCGCGCCCGAACAGCGCCGCGTACACGGCGACCAAACACGCGATTACCGGACTCACGAAAGCGGTGTCGCTCGATGGGCGCAAATACGACATCGTGTGCGGGCAGATCGACATCGGCAACGCGGCGACCGAGATGGCTGCGCGAATGGCGCGCGGTGTGCCCCAGGCGAACGGCGAAATCGCGGTCGAGCCGCTGATGGACGTGCAGCACGTCGCCGACGCGGTGCTGCACATGGCGAACCTGCCGCTGTCGGCGAATGTCCAGTTCATGACGATCATGGCGAGCAAAATGCCGTTCGTCGGGCGCGGTTGAGCGAAGCGCCGCACCACGCGGCGAGCGGCGGGAGCGGGGTGCGCGGGTTCAACTTATACTGGGCGCTCCGCTGTCTTTCCACGCAGAAGCCACCCGCCGTGCCCCGAGCCACACCCAGCGACGATCCGACGCCGCAGCCGCCCGCGCGGCCCGATCTCGACGACTGCTGTCATAGCGGCTGCACGCAGTGTGTATTCGATCTCTACGACGAAGCGCTCGAGCGCTACGAGCTCGCGCTGGCTGCGTGGCACAAGCGGCAGGCGCGGAAAGCGCGGCGACCGGACACGCAGGGCGCGAAGTCGAAGCCGCAGGCCGATGCGTCCCACGCGGCACCATCGCGCGGCAACCCGCGTCCCCGCCACTGATTCGCGCCGGACCTTCCACCGTCCCCGTCATGACCGACCTTCAGCTCACGCCGACCGAACCCCTGGACGACCCGCACACGCTCGACGATCTGCATCGCTTCGTACAGCGTCATCCGCGCCTGTTCGTGCTGACCGGCGCGGGCATCAGCACCGACTCCGGCATTCCCGGCTATCGCGACGACAACGGCGCATGGAAGCGCTCGTCGCCGATCACGCTGCAGGAATTCCTCGGCGCGCTCGCGATGCGTCAGCGCTACTGGGCGCGCAGCATGGTCGGCTGGCCGCTCGTCGCGCGCGCGCAGCCCAATGCCGCGCATGTCGCGCTCGCGCGGCTCGAAGCGGCCGGTCACGTGCCGACGCTGGTCACGCAGAACGTCGACGGCCTGCATCAGCGCGCGGGCAGCCGCGACGTCATCGAGCTGCATGGCGGTATCGACGGCGTGAGCTGTCTCGACTGCGGCATGCAGCAGTCGCGCGCGACGATCCAGCAGACGCTCGAGGCCGATAACCCCGCGCTGCTCGACGTCACGGCCGAAGCCGCCGCCGATGGCGACGCGCATCTGGAGTGGCACGATCTCGGCGGCTTTCGCGTGCCGGCATGCTCGAACTGCGGCGGCCTGCTGAAGCCGTCGGTGGTGTTTTTCGGCGAGAACGTGCCGAAGCCGCGCGTCGAAGCGGCGTCGCTTGCGCTCGATGCAGCCGACGCGGTGCTCGTGGCCGGCTCGTCGCTGATGGTGTATTCCGGCTACCGCTTCTGCGTGTGGGCGCAGCGCCAGGGCAAGCCGATCGCGGCGATCAACCTAGGCCGCACGCGCGCCGATCCGCTGCTGTCGCTGAAGGTGGCCGCGCCGTGCGGCGATACGTTGAGCGCGCTCGCCGGTCTGCTGGCTGGCGATTGAAAATGACTACTCCGCGCGAATCACCATCGAAATTTCAGGAACGTCCATGCTGACGACGATCGAACAGCTCGAAGCCAACGTGAAACGCAACAGGAAAGCGCAAGGCCGACCATGACCGACGCCCGCCAACATTCGCCATCCGCCGAACGCAATCGCGAACCGATCCTCGCCGTGCTGCGCGCTGCGCTGCCGGCGAGCGGCCGCGTGCTCGAAATCGCGAGCGGCACCGGTGAGCACGCGATCTGCTTCGCTGGCGCGCTGCCCGGCCTCGACTGGCAGCCGAGCGATGCGGATCTGGAGGCGCGCGCCTCGATTGCCGCGTGGACCGCGCACGCGGGGCTCGCGAACGTGCGCGCGCCGCTCGCGCTCGATGTGCATCAGCCCGACTGGGGCGTCGATGCGCTCGACGCAGTGGTCTGCATCAACATGATCCACATTTCGCCGTGGAGCGCGGCGCAGGCATTGTTCGACGGCGCCGGGCGGCGGCTCGTCGACGGCGGCGTGCTGTATCTGTACGGTCCTTACCGGCGCGGCGGCGCGCATACGGCGCCGAGCAACGAAGCGTTCGATCAGTGGTTGAAGAGTCGCGATCCGGAATGGGGCGTGCGCGACATGGAAGCGGTGGTCGCGCTCGGCGACGCGGCGGGACTCACGTGCGAACGGGTAGTCTCGATGCCCGCGAACAATTTCAGTCTGGTATTCACGAAGCGGGCAGGGTAGCGGGTAGATCGACGGGACGCGCATTCGTCCATGCCTTCCGCCAAACCTCAGCCCGCTCCAGGAGCGAACCCGCCGCGCGCGCGCCGACGCGCGCACAATATCGGTCGTCGCGCGCCAACCGGAGTACGGCACGAGCAGCTGGCGTCCTTGCCCGCCACCGAGCGGCAAGCGCGCATTTCTTTTATCCTTTCACCCTCGCCGCCGCGCCAGTGTTTTTGCAGCGGCGGCACGACATTTTTTGGACTCTGGAGAATTCAAATGAGCAAACAGGCAATCGGCGTGGTGGGGCTGGCGGTCATGGGCCGCAATCTGGCGCTCAACATCGAGAGCCGCGGCCACGCGGTGTCGGTATACAACCGTAGCCGTGCGAAAACCGACGAACTCATCGCCGAATTTCCGGACCGCAAACTGGTGCCGGCTTTCACGCTGGAAGAATTCGTCGACTCGCTCGAAAAGCCGCGCCGCATTCTGATGATGGTCAAGGCCGGCGAGCCGACCGACGCGACCATTGCCTCGCTCAAGCCGCTGCTCGATCAAGGCGACATCCTGATCGACGGCGGCAACACGCCTTTCACCGACACGATCCGCCGCAACCAGGAACTCGCGAAGGCGGGTCTGCATTTCATCGGCACCGGCGTGTCGGGCGGCGAGGAAGGCGCGCTGAAAGGCCCGTCGATCATGCCGGGCGGCCCGCGCGACGCGTACGACCTCGTCGCGCCGATCCTCACCGAGATCGCCGCGAAGGCGCCGGACGGCGAGCCCTGCGTCGCGTACATGGGACCGGACGGCGCGGGCCACTTCGTGAAGATGGTGCACAACGGCATCGAGTACGGCGACATGCAGCTGATCGCCGAAAGCTACGCGGTGTTGAAGCAGGTCGTCGGCTTGTCGAACGAGGAACTCGGCAAGGTGTACACCGAATGGAACCAGGGCGAACTCGACAGCTACCTGATCGAAATCACGTCCAGGATCTTCGGCAAGAAGGACGACGAAACCGGCAAGGATCTCGTCGACGTGATCCTCGACCGTGCCGCGCAGAAGGGCACGGGCAAGTGGACCAGCCAGAACGCGCTCGACCTCGGCGCGCCGCTGCCGCTGATCACCGAGGCGGTGTTCGCGCGTGTGCTGTCGTCGCTGAAGACGCAGCGCGTGGCCGCGAGCAAGGTGCTCGAAGGACCGCAGGGTAAGCCGCTCGAAGGCGCGAAGGAGGCGTTCATCGAATCGGTGCGCCGCGCGCTGTACTTCAGCAAGGTGATCTCGTACGCGCAGGGCTTCGCGCAACTGCGCGCGGCATCGGAAGAGTACAAGTGGGATCTCGACTACGGCACGATCGCGAAGATCTTCCGCGCGGGCTGTATCATCCGCGCGCGCTTCCTGCAGAAAATCACCGACGCCTACTCGAAGGACAAGGCGCTAGCAAACCTGCTGCTCGATCCGTACTTCCGCGACATCGCGAAGAACTACCAGGCGGCGCTGCGCGAGGTCGTGGTGGCCGCGGTCGACGCGGGTGTGCCGGTGCCGGCGTTCGCGTCGGCGATCGCATATTTCGACGCCTACCGCTCCGAGCGTCTGCCGGCGAACCTCGTGCAGGCGCAGCGCGACTTCTTCGGCGCGCATACGTTCGAACGCATCGACAAGCCGGGCAGCTTCCACGCACAGTGGAGTTGAGCGTTTGATCAAACGGCCCGGCGTGCCATGGTGGTAGGCGCGCCGGGCCGTTTATTGCGGCAAGAGCAATAGAGTTTCATCGAATTAAGGGTTTACCCTAGGGTCGTGACACCTCTAAACTTGTTTTTAATCGCTGAGGGAAAGCAGATACCCCAAAGCGCACCACACAACAAGACCTTTGGAGGTTAATCATGAAGACTCTGATTTCCGCAGTTGCCATCGCCGCCGCCCTCGTTGTTCCGGTCGCTTCGTTCGCTCAAGCCAGCCAGCCGGTGACGCGCGCCCAGGTTCGCGCTGAACTGGTTCAACTCGAAAAGGCCGGCTACAACCCAACCAGCGACTACGCGAACTACCCGGCGAACATCCAGGCAGCGCAAGCTCGCGTCGATGCGCAACACGGCACGGCCAACGCGGCAAACACCAGCGGCTACGGCGCTCCGGCTGTCGGCACGTCGCAAGGGGGCCACGCTGTCCTTCCGGCGAAGGCCGACCGCAACTCGGTGTACTTCGGCAACTAATCGCAGTAGAAGTGTGCAGGTGCTTGGGTAGTCGTAGTCTGCAGTGGACGCCGCGTCGTGCAATAGCGCGAATGCGGCGGGCAAGAAAAAACGCCATCCAGTTCGATCGGATGGCGTTTTGTCGTGTGCGTCCCACTGTGCGGCAAGTTCGCGTCAATGCAGCGTTCGCTGCCGCCGGCCGATGTCATCGAACAGCGCACGGCTAGGCTCCAGCGCGAGCAGCCACGATTCGTCATAGCCGCTCAGGTTGTCGAGCGCTTCGCGCAGCCGCTCGATCGCCACCGCGGGCAGTTCGACGCTCGCCTCGACGCCGCTCGACAACCCCGCGATGCTCGCCAGTTGCACGAGCGCATCAGCGGCCTCGGCGACATCGGCGGCGAAAACCAGATGCGTGTTCAGCAGTTCGACGAGGCCCGCAGACGCCGCCACATCGTCGACGTTGAGTTGCACGGCCAGAAAGGTGGCTTTATTCATCTTCGATTCCTCCCAGAATCCCGACGTTGTCTTGAGCTGCCCCGCGCGACTTGACTGAGTATAGGCGATGGCCGATCGCCTGCCATCACCTGACCAATCGGCCACGGCGGCTTGCTTGCGAGGTCACGCGGGCCGCGCGACCTATAATAGGGCCAGCCGCGCCAGCGCCGTCGCCCGTGGGCAGACGGCGCTGGCCGCGTGGTTCGCGCGCTTGCCAATTGCTCATCGACCATGAAGATCATCCGCAGCAGAAGCTTTACCACGTCGCGTGCCTGGGGCGCGCTCGACATCGCCAACATGAACGGCATCACCACGCGTCTGCATTGGACCGACCAGCCGTACAAGTGGCACGTGAACGACGGCGAGGAGGTATTTGCCGTGCTCGACGGGCGCGTCGAGATGCGCTATCGCGAAGACGGCATCGAACGCTCGACGGTGCTCGAAACGGGTGACGTGTTCTACGCGTCGGTCGGTACCGAGCACGTCGCGCATCCGCTCGGCGCGGCGCGCGTGCTCGTCGTCGAAACGCAGGGCAGCGTCTGAAGAACACCGCAGTTTGACGGCGCGCGCCGGCGCGGCGCCCGTGCGGCGGTCGCGCATAATATTCAAGCGGCCGGAGACGGCCGCGACTTTATGCAAGCGTGACGGCACGGCAATTGCTACTGCGTCGATTGAATCAGATCGACACACACGTCGAGGAAAATCAGATGACACAACAATGGCAACCGACGGGGATGCGCCTGCTGATTGCGGCGGCGCTCGGCGTGATGATTGCGGGCTGCACGACGACGATGCCGTGGGAAAGCACGCCGTTCTACAGCAACGCGCCGTCGGGCACGACCAGCCTCGCGACCGTCCCGGTGCCCGCCGGCTACTATCGCGTGAATCCGGGCGATACACTGTCCGGCATCGCTTCGGCGTATGGGCGCAGCGCGCAGGAAATAGCCGCGTGGAACGGCTTGCCGGTCAACGCGGCGGTCGCGCCCGGTCAGGTGCTGCGCGTGTCGCCGCCGATGATCTCGGGCAGCGTGATCACGCCGCCGGCCGCGGTCGCCCCGGGCTCGACGGCGAACCTGCCGCCGGGCGCCGTGCCTGGTGCGCCGGCCGTCGCGGCCGCGCCGCAGCCGGGCGTCGTGCTCCAGTGGCCGTTGCGCGGGCCGATCCTGCGCGCGTTTTCGCCGGGCAAATCCAACGGCATCGTGATCGGCGGGCAACCCGGCGATCCGGTCAAGGCCGCGGCGACCGGCCGCGTGGTTTACGCGGGCACCGGCATCGAAGCCTATGGCCCACTCATCATCATCAAGCACAACGATTCGCTGATCACCGCGTACGGCCAGAACAGCCAGTTGCTCGTCAAGGAAGGCGACGCGGTCGCGCAAGGGCAGACGATCGGCGAGGTCGGTGTCGATAGCCGCGGCGTCGCGTCGATTCAGTTCGAAGTGCGCCAGAACGGCCAGCCGGTCGATCCGCTCCAGTGGCTGCCGAAGCCCGGCGGCTGAGCGTCCCGCTAGCGTCGGTTGACTCATCGCAGCCGGATCGGCGCGCCTCCCGGCGATGCGCCAATTTTCAGCGGCGTCTGAATTGAATACACTGTAACGCTCGTTTGCCGGCGCGTGAGCGCTCCTTGCGGAGTGCGCGCGGCCGGTTGCCGTAGGCTGTCATCCATGGACGCACAGGGACACACAATGATCGATTTGCGCAGCGATACCGTTACCCGTCCGACTCCGCCGATGCTCGCGGCGATGTCGGCGGCCGAAGTCGGCGACGACGTCTGGGGCGACGACCCCACCGTCCTGCGTCTGCAGGCAACGCTGGCCGAGCGCACCGGCAAGGAAGCGGGGCTATTCTTCCCGAGCGGCACGCAAAGCAACCTCGCCGCGTTGATGGCGCACTGCGCGCGCGGCGACGAATACATCGTCGGCCAGCTCGCGCACACCTATAAATATGAGGGCGGCGGCGCGGCGGTGCTCGGCAGCATTCAGCCACAGCCGCTCGAAAACGCCGCTGACGGCTCGATCCCGCTCGACAGGATCGCCGCCGCGATCAAGCCCATCGACGATCACTTCGCGCGCTCGCGGCTGCTCGCGCTGGAAAACACGATCGGCGGAAAGGTGCTGCCCGCGCAGTACGTCGCCGAGGCGACGCAGCTCGCGCGTGAGCGCGGCCTCGCGACCCACCTCGACGGCGCGCGCGTGTTCAACGCGGCGGTCGCATCGGGCAAGCCGGTCGCGGCGCTCGCCGGGCCGTTCGATTCGGTGTCGATCTGCTTTTCGAAGGGACTGGGCGCGCCGGTTGGCTCGGTGCTGGTCGGCAGCCGCGCGCTGATCGACGTCGCGCATCGCTGGCGCAAGGTGCTCGGCGGCGGCATGCGCCAGGCGGGTGTGCTCGCGGCGGCGTGCCTGTACGCGCTCGATCACAACGTCGAGCGTCTCGCCGACGACCACGCGAACGCTGCGCATCTGGCGGTGGGCCTGGAGGCGATCGAACAGGTGAAGGTGCAGTCGGTCGCGACGAACATGGTGTTCGCGCAGTTTCCGCAGCAGCATTGCGCTCCGCTCGAAGCGTGGCTCAACGAGCGCGGCATCCTGACGCAAATGCTGTATGCGTCGCGCTTCGTCACGCACAAGGACGTGTCGCGCGACGATATCGATACGTTCATTGCCGCGGTGAAAGGGTATTTCGCGGCACGTTGATCGCGACGCATCGATCGTAAGCGGGGCGGCCCGCGCAACTAACCGTCAATCCCGCCCGGCCTCTCCAGATCGGCGCGCGCCCGCCACCAAATCCATCATGCATTCGGGGCTTCATCAGCCGGTCATGCATCGAAAAAATAATCGATGTGCGTCAAATCGATTCACGCCCGCCGATGCACCCCGCGAGCGCCGCAACCACGCGGCTTTGCACCACATCCGGGCGCGCGCCGCGGCGGCATCCGCCGGCATCCGACCAGCACACCGGGCACGGCACGTGCATGATCGTCCGCTCGCGCGCTGGTGTGCGCGAGCCCTAAAATGTCCTACTCTGTTTCTTTAACCGCTCCGACAGGCACGCGCCTTCCCGTCCGTCCCCAGTGCGGTTCGCGTCTGCCATGTCGAACTTCCCGGAGGCTTCGATGACAGCCGTCGATCTGGAATTCGACCAGCTCAACAGTACCGTCGACGCGCTACGGCGCTCAATTTCGAATCGCATGATGTACGGCGTCGGCAAGGACGCCGTCACCGCACACCCGCACGACTGGCTGCACGCGGCCGCGCTGGCCGTGCGCGACCGGCTCGTCGCGCGCTGGATGAAGACCACGCGCCTGCAATACGAGCAGGACGTGAAGCGGGTCTACTACCTGTCGATGGAGTTTCTGATTGGCAGAACATTTGCCAACGCGCTGCTCGCGCTCGGCATCCACGATCAGATGAAGGAGGCGCTCGCGAGCCTCGGCGTCGACATGGACGCGCTGATCGATATCGAACCCGACGCAGCGCTCGGCAATGGCGGCCTCGGCCGGCTCGCCGCGTGCTTTCTCGACTCGATGGCGACGCTCGGCATTCCGGGCTTCGGCTACGGCATCCGTTACCAGTACGGCATGTTCCGTCAGGAAATCGTCAACGGCGAGCAGGTCGAGGCGCCCGATTACTGGCTGCGCGCCGGCAATCCCTGGGAATTTCCGCGGCCAGAAATCAAGTACATGGTGCACTTCGGCGGCCGCACCGTGCAGCGCGGCGACAAGACCGAATGGATCGACACCGAGCATGTGAACGCGACCGCGTACGACACCGTGATCCCCGGCTACGCGACCGACGCGACCAACACGCTGCGCCTGTGGTCCGCGCGCGCGACCGAGGAACTCGACCTCGGCGCATTCAATCGTGGCGACTACCGCAACGCGGTCGACACCAAGAATATGTCGGAGAACGTGTCGCGGCTGCTCTATCCGGACGATTCGACGCCGGCCGGCCGCGAGTTGCGACTGCGCCAGGAATATTTCTTCGTGTCGGCGACGATGCAGGATCTGATCCGCCGCTATCAGCGCACGCACAGCACGTTCGGACGCTTCTCGGAGAAGGTCGCGGTGCATCTGAATGACACGCATCCGGTGCTCGCGATTCCCGAGCTGATGCGCCTGCTCGTCGACGAGCATCATGTGCCGTGGGACAAGGCGTGGAAACACGTGACGCAGATCTTCTCGTACACGAATCACACGCTGATGCCGGAGGCGCTCGAAACCTGGGATGTCGAAATGTTGTCACGCCTGCTGCCGCGGCATCTCGAGATCATCTTCGAAATCAACGCGCAGTTTCTGAAGCACGTCAGCGAGCACGCGGGCCACGACGCCGAGATGATCCGCCGCATTTCGCTCGTCGATGAATATGGGCAGCGGCGCGTGCGCATGGCGTATCTGGCGATCGTCGCGAGTCACAAGGTGAACGGCGTGTCAAAGCTGCATTCGCAGCTGATGACCCGCGACATTTTCGCCGACTTCGCGCGCATCTATCCCGAGCGCTTCACCAACGTGACCAACGGCATCACGCCACGCCGCTGGCTCGCGCAGGCGAGTCCGTCGCTGTCGTCGCTGATCGATTCTCGCATCGGCAAGCATTGGCGCAGCAATCTGTTCGAGCTGGAGCAACTGCGCAATCTGCGCAAGGACGACGAGTTCGTCGAAGCGTTCCGCGAGGCCAAACGACAGAGCAAGCTGCGGCTCGTGCACCGGCTCGCGCATCACACGAAGCTGCGCTTCGATCCGGATGCGCTGTTCGATCTGCAGGTCAAGCGCATTCACGAATACAAGCGGCAACTGCTCAACGTGCTGCACGTGATCGTGCGCTATAACGAGATTCGCGCGAATCCGGAGCGCGACTGGGTGCCGCGCGTGGTGATGTTCGCGGGCAAGGCCGCGTCCGCGTACCGGATGGCCAAGACGATCATCAAGCTGATAGGCGACGTCAGCGAGAAGGTCAATTACGATCCGCTGATCGGCGATCGGCTGAAAGTCGTGTTCGTGCCGAACTACGGCGTAAGCGTGGCCGAGCTGATCATTCCGGCGGCCGATCTGTCGGAGCAGATCTCGATGGCCGGCACCGAGGCGTCGGGCACCGGCAACATGAAGCTCGCGCTCAATGGCGCTTTGACGATCGGCACGATGGACGGCGCGAACATCGAAATCCGCGACGCGGTGGGGCCCGACAACATCTTCATCTTCGGCCACGCTGCCGACGAGGTGGACGACCTGCGCGCAAGCGGCTACCGGCCGCGGCGTATTTACGAGGAGAACGAAGCATTGCGCACCGCGCTCGATCAGATTCGCTCGGGCTTCTTTTCGCCGGACGATCCACTGCGCTTTTCGGATATCTTTCACACGCTGGTCGACTGGGGCGATCACTACATGGTGCTCGCCGATTTCGACGCGTTCGCGAAGGCGCAGAACCAGGTGGATGCGCGTTTCGTCGACCGGCACGCGTGGGCCGAAAGCGCGATCGAGAACGTCGCGGGCATGGGGCAGTTCTCGTCGGATCGCACGATCGGCGAGTATGCGCGCAATATCTGGCGCGTCAGTCCGCTCAGTCTCGACTGAGTGCGCGATGACGCCAACGTGGTCGTGCGGGGCTGGTTCCGATCGGGCGCGCACGGCGTTGTCATGTTTGCTCGTCGCACCGCGTCATGCCTTCGGCGCCGCCGCCGCCTTCGCCGCCTTCGCCCGATGCACGGCCTCGCCGACGCGTTCGACGAACTCGCGATCCGTGCTCATCAGCGCCTCGCGCTCGCCGTCGGCCGTCTTGACCATCAGCCGATGTGTGACGTCCTGGGTCACCCACGTGAGCCAACCGACCACGATCAGCATCAGCCCGCATACGATGCCCACCGCCGAGTGCAGCACGCCGCCGACGATCGCGCCGATCAACCCGGCCACCGAGATCACGAGCGGCACGACCTTGTTCTTCTGCACGGTGACGACTTGCACGTCGACGATATCGCGCAGCGGGAAGACCTGGCCCGCGGACGAGAGAGCGTTGCGCGTGACCGACACGCCGCGATCGTTGAAAGGGGTTTCCATCGTTTCAATGCAAGGGTTGTGAAGGGCGCAGCGTAGCAGAGTTCATCAATTACCTGAAGTTACGGACTTTTTCGTCCTTTCTCAGGGCCGTGGAGCAAAGGAGCACAAACTTCAGTGATTAAAAAAATCAGTTATGGGAGCCCCCGGCGCAAGATGTGACGAAGATTGGGCGGCGATCGTAAGAACCCGACACCTGCCTCGCGACTCCATTCGCTGGCTATGTAAATCATCCTATATCTCTGCACCGTCCTCGCTCCGACGCTCTTATTGCGACAGAACCGCGGATGGTCAGTGACGTTATTGCGTGGCGACAACATCGGCAAGCGCCCGATTGAGCAATGCCAATGCGTGCGCTTCTCCGCCTGCATTGGCACGCATTACACAGCAGGAAAATTTCGCACCTTATACCCGCTTTCCCTGTCAAAAGATAAGGCCGCCCGAACCGCCGTTCAGGGCGCCGGGCACGTCCGCGCCAACCGGCACGGGTTGTGCACGTGATCTCCTGCACGCACTCGACATCTGAAGAACAAGGAGGGCGGTCATGACCACGACTGCCAGTTTTCACATCGGGTATACGCGATATCTCGGTCCCGAAAGCGAGCCCGTGCAGCCATTGCCGGCCTTTGCGCAGGAACCTGAGGCGCTGATTTCCCTCTATCGCGCGATGGTGCTGACCCGCGCATTCGATACCAAAGCAGTTGCGCTGCAGCGCACTGGCAAACTCGGCACGTTCGCATCGTCGGTGGGGCAGGAGGCGATCGGTGTGGGCGTCGCGAGCGCGATGCAAGCCGATGACGTGCTGTTCCCTTCGTATCGCGATCATGCGGCGCAATTGCTGCGCGGCGTCACGATGACGGAAAGCCTGCTGTATTGGGGCGGTGACGAACGCGGCAGCGACTTCAGCGTGCCGCGACTCGACTTTCCGAATTGCGTCCCCATTGGCACGCAGGTGTGCCATGCCGCCGGTGCGGCCTACGCGTTCAAGCTGCGCGGCGAGCCGCGCGTCGCCGTGACGATCTTCGGCGATGGCGGCACGTCGAGGGGCGACTTCTACGAAGCGATGAACATGGCGGGCGTCTGGCAGGCGCCGCTCGTGCTCGTCGTCAACAACAACCAGTGGGCGATCTCGGTGCCGCGCAGCATGCAGAGCGCGGCGCAGACGCTCGCGCAGAAGGCAATCGCGGCGGGCATCGACGGCTTGCAGGTCGACGGCAACGATGTCATTGCCGTGCATCAGGTGATGCACGCGGCACTCGCGAAAGCGCGGCGAGGCGACGGCCCGACGCTGATCGAAGCGCTCAGCTATCGACTCGGCGATCACACCACCGCCGACGATGCAACGCGCTATCGCGACTCGGATGAGATTCAGAAGCAATGGGGCTACGAGCCGCTGCTGCGTTTGCGCAAGTATCTGATGCGGATGAACGTCTGGGACAAGGCGCAGGACGAGCAACTCGGCCGCGCGTGTCACGCGCAGGTCGAAGCAGCCGTCGAAGCGTATCTCGCCGTGCCGCCCCCCGATACATCCGCGATGTTCGACCACTTGTACGCGACGCTGCCGCATGCCATGCGTGAGCAACTGGAAAGCGCGCAGCGATTCGCGCCGATAGCGGGCAATGGTCGGCATGGTCGGAACGGAGGCAACGACCATGGCTGATCTGAACATGATCGACGCGCTCAATCTGGCGCTCGCGTACGAACTCGAACACGATCCCGCCGTCGTGCTGCTCGGCGAGGACATCGGCGTGAATGGCGGCGTGTTTCGCGCAACGGTCGGCCTGCAGGCACGCTTCGGCGCACAACGCGTGCTCGATACGCCGCTCGCCGAAACAGCGATCGCGGGCACCGCAATCGGCATGGCGGCGATGGGATTGAAGCCCGTCGCCGAGATCCAGTTCAGCGGGTTTCTGTATCCGACGATCGATCACGTGCTCAATCATGCGTCGCGTTTGCGGCATCGGACGCGCGGACGCCTAACCTGCCCGCTCGTGATCCGCGCGCCGTGCGGTGCAGGCATCCATGCACCCGAGCATCACTCCGAAAACCCCGAAGCCCTGTTCGCGCACATTCCCGGCTTGCGCGTTGTCACGCCTTCGTCGCCGGCGCGCGCGTACGGGTTGTTGCTGGCCGCGATTCGCGATCCCGACCCGGTGATCTTCTTCGAGCCGACGCGCCTCTATCGGCTGTTCCGGCAGACAGTGGAAGACAACGGCGAAGGGCTGCCGCTCGACACCTGCTTTACGCTGCGCGACGGCTCGGATGTGACGCTGGTGTGTTGGGGCGGTGCCGTGCAAGACGCACAAGGCGCCGCCGATCTGCTGGCGCAGGAAGGCGTGATGGTCGAAGTGATCGACGTCGCGACGCTTAAGCCGATCGACATGAACACGATCCTGGCCTCGGTGGCGAAGACGGGCCGCTGCGTGATCGTGCACGAGGGCTCGCGCACGGGCGGCATCGGCGCGGAGATCGCCGCCAATATCGCCGAGCGCGGACTTTATTCGCTGCTCGCGCCTGTGCAGCGCGTAACCGGCTACGACGTCGTGGTGCCCCTGTACCGGCTCGAGAACCAATACATGCCAGGTGTCTCGCGCATCGCCGCCGCGGTGAGGCAAGCTATGGAGGCGTCATAAAGCCATGAAAATCTTCAAACTGCCCGACCTGGGCGAAGGCTTGCAGGAAGCGGAGATCGTCGAATGGCATGTGAACGATGGCGATGAAGTGCGCGCGGATCAACCGTTGCTGTCGGTCGAAACGGCGAAGGCGATCGTCGATATTCCGTCGCCGCAATCCGGCCGCATCACGAAGCTGTTCGGACGGACGGGCGATATCGTGCATCTGGGCGCGCCGCTTGTCGCGTTCGAAGGCGAGGGCGACGATGCAGACGCGGGCACTGTCGTCGGCCATATGGAAGTTGGCCAGCATGTCGTGCAGGACGCGCCTGCGTCGCTTGGCACGAGTGGTGGCGTCGGCGCGGGCGGCGGTGTGATCAAGGCGATTCCAGCGGCGCGCGCGCTTGCGCGCAAGCTGGATGTCGATCTCTCGATGGTGACGCCGTCCGGCCCGGAAGGCGTCATCACGGCGGCTGACGTGCAGCGCGTCGCGAAGATAGCTGGCGAAGTCGGCCCGCCCGAAGTGCTGCGCGGCGTGCGGCGTGCGATGGCGCAGAACATGGCGCGCGCGCAAAGCGAAGTGGCCGCCGCGACCGTGATCGACGATGCCGACATTCACGCGTGGCCGCCGCACACCGACGTGACGATCCGTCTGATCCGGGCGCTGGTCGCGGGCTGCCGCGCTGAGCCGGCACTGAACGCATGGTTCGACGGCCATACGGGGCGACGCCACGTACTGGAGAAGATCGATCTCGGTATTGCCGTCGATCTGCCCGATGGGCTTTTCGTGCCGGTGCTGCGCGACGTCGCGCATCGCGATGCGGCGGATCTGCGCGGTGGTCTCGACCGGATGCGCGCCGATATCCGCGCGCGCAAGATTCCGCCGGAAGAAATGCGCGGCAACACGATCACGCTGTCGAACTTCGGGATGATTTCGGGGAAGTACGCAGCGCCCATCGTCGTGCCGCCGACCGTCGCGATCCTCGGCGCGGGGCGCATCCACGAACAGGTGGTCGCGGCAGACGGCGTGCCTGCCGTGCACCGGATCTTGCCGCTCAGCCTGACGTTCGATCACCGCGTCGTGACAGGCGGCGAAGCGGCGCGCTTCCTGGCGGCGACGATCGCGGATCTGCAGAACGCGTGATAGCCGGTAGTCCCATCAAGGCACGGGTTCTGGCAGCGAAACGCGCGCAACATGCATCGCCCTTGCGATGGGCAGCAGGCAACCGTCGTCGCGCCAGTATGCGTTGAATTTCTCTGCATTCAAGTTTGCAGAAGATCGCCTGGCGTGTGCTCGGCGTAATTCGCCAGCATGGCATCGATAAGAGCGCGAGCCTCGCGGTCGATGCACGTGAGAGCAACGCTCTCCGACTCGTATGTAACGGGATCGGCGAAGTCACCGGCGACGTGTTGTTTTCGTGTTCTTCTACGTAACGACCACGTGACGCGATATGTCAGCGCGATTCCATCGGACAAATGGACCGTGCGCGGCTCCATGTGCGCTTCGATAACATATCCGCGATAACGCCCGACAATGTGATGTTTCATTGATTGACTTCACCGTTTTTCGAGCAATGGTCTCCGCCGCCCGGAACTGCAGAGCGCCAATTGTTTCATGAAGGGCTGAATCGATCGGGTGGATGTAGCCCACGGCGAAGGCATGGTCGTACCAGTCGCTGAGCCAAGCGCGCAGCTTGCCGAACGGTCAGGCAGCCAGGCGGCCTATCCCCATTTCCGGACGGCGCTGGCCCGGCGGAAACACGTGCCATGTGCCGTCGTCATGGCGAAAGAAGAAGAGTGAAAACGTCCCGGTCGGCCGATCGATTTGAATGCACACGCAGCATGTTCCAGCCGAGCGGAAGCGGTCCAGCAGACGCACGCACGCCCCGCGGCCCCGCGTCGGGCCAACGAGTTTTTCGACCTCAGAACGCAGTGATCTGTTGCCCGCCATGATTTTCCCTTCGATATACGATGAATCGATGCTATGGAGATCGGTGCATGCGTTCAATCAGCGCTGGCGGAATGTCGTCTCAGGAAGCGCTGGTTTCAGCCGTCAGGACTTCCTGACTCAGAAACAGCGTGCAGAACTGCATTTACGGAGGCGGTCATACCCCGCCGGCGATACTCAAAGATCGAGAACCAGCTCCGCGGATTTCGCACGCGACACGCAAACCATGATCTGCGTTTCTTTCTCGTCGTCGCGCAGCACGAGGTCCCGGTGATCCGCCTCCCCTGAGCACAATGCTGTCTTGCACGAGCCGCAGGTGCCGCTTTCGCACGAACTCGGCACGCGCACGTTGGCGTCGCGCAGCACCTCGAGGATCGAGCGATTGGCGGGAATGTCGAACGACGTGCCGCTGCGCGAAAGCCGCACGGTGAACGGCGTGCTTTCGCGCGCATCCGCATTGCTTGCACCGAAGCTCTCGAAGTGCACCGTGCCCGGCGGCCAGTGGCCGGTCATGTCCCGCACGGTGTCCATCAGCGCCTGCGGGCCGCAGCAGTACACGTGTTGCGCCGACTTCGACCTCTCGAACACAGGCCAGAAGTCGAATGCTTTCGACAGGTCGCCGTGATCGTGATGAATCTTCACGTCCGAACGCCATTCGTCGCTGGTCAGTTCTTCGAAGAACGCCGTGCCTTCCGGATCGCGGGCGAGGTAGTACAGCTTGAACGAGCGCAGGCCTTCCGCTCGCAACTGCCGCGCCATCGACAGCATCGGCGTGATACCGATGCCGCCCGCGACGAGAACGAATGACTTTGCGCGCTCATCGAGGGGAAACTCGTTGCGGGGCAAAGAGACGTCCACGGCGTCGTCCTCGGCCGTATCGTCGATGAAGCTCATCGAACCGCCGCGTCCGTTGCCGTCACGCTTGACCGCGATGACGTAGCGATTGCGCTCCTGCGAGTCATTGCAAAGCGAATAACTGCGTCGCGAACCGTTGGGCACCACGACGGTCAAGTTCGCGCCCGCCTCGAACGGCGGCAACGGCGCGCCTTGCGGGTCGGTCAGTTCAAAGCGCCAGATGTCACGGGCGATCTTCTCCTTGCCAGCAATCTTCAGACGAAGAAAACCGTCTTCCAGTGGGGGCGTCATGTCTGTCTCCTTCTGACCAGTCCAGTCTTGCGTTGCATCAACATGGATTGCATCTTATGGTTAGATCTCTAATGATGCAAGTCAAGACGCACGATTTTTCGCGATCTTGCTCTCGGTATAAACCCGTTCTTGCCAGCGACATAAAGCCGCCGTAACCTGAATATTAGAGCTCTAATTAAACGGTGAGAGGGACGCTGTTCCCGCCGGTATCCAGAGTGAAATTCGGAGAGATTCAGTCATGGCACATTCAACGTTGCACTCAGGGGACCTATCCCTGTCTGCCATAGCCGACTCGGCGGCGGAGGAGGCGACATACCGCAAGATCACGTTAAGGCTAATGAGCTTTCTTTTCCTGTGCTGGGTCCTCAACTATCTCGATCGCGTCAACGTCAGCTTCGCGCAGCTGCAGCTGAAGCACGATCTCGGGTTGAGCGACGCGGCGTACGGGCTGGGCGTGAGTCTGTTCTTTATCGGCTACATCCTGCTCGAAGTGCCGAGCACGCTGTTGCTGCGGCGCATTGGCGCCCGCAAGACCGTCACGAGGATCATGCTGCTGTGGGGCGCCATCTCGACTGCCATGGCGTTCATGACCGCTCCATGGCAGTTCTATCTCGCCCGGACGCTCCTCGGCGCGGCCGAAGCGGGCTTTTGGCCCGGCATCATCCTCTACCTCTCGTACTGGTACCCGTCGAAGCGCCGCGCTCGTATCACGTCGCGGTTCCTGCTGGCGATCGCGGTTGCGGGGATTGTCGGCGGCCCGCTTTCTGGATTCATCCTGCAAAACTTCATGGACGTCTGGGGCTTTCGTAACTGGCAGTGGCTGTTCTTCCTTGAAGGCGTGCCCGCCGTGATTGCCGGTGTCGTTGCTTACTTTTACCTGATCGACCGGCCGCAAGATGCGAGGTGGCTGACCGAGGATCAAAAACGAATTGTCATCGGCGCGCTCAACGAGGAAGGTCGCAGCAAGCCGCATAACTCGCCGAGCACGCTCCTCGCGGCGCTGCGTGACCCGCGCGTGTACGTGATTGCCGCGGGCTGGGCCACGGTGCCCATTTGCGGAACCATCCTCAACTACTGGACGCCCACGATCATCAAACAGGCGGGCGTTTCCAACCTGTTGCAGATCGGCTTCCTGTCGGCGCTGCCTTATATCGTCGGCGCGGTTGCCATGCTGCTGATCGCACGCAGCTCCGACCTGCGGCTCGAGCGCCGCTGGCACTTCGTGCTGTCGACGACAGCGGGCGCCACGGGCGCGGTGCTCCTGACGGTTCTGACGCACAACTCGGTTGCCGCCATCGCGTGCCTGAGTCTCGTTTCGGTGAGCTATTTCGCGGCCGCAGCCATTATCTGGACCATTCCGCCGAACTACCTGAAGGGCGCGGCGGCCGCCGGCGGCATCGGCGTGATCAGTAGTCTCGGTCAGGTGGGCGCTTTCTTCGCACCAATCGTCCTCGGCTGGGTGAAGAGCGTGACCGGCAGCTTTTCGGCCGGCATCCTGCTGGTGGCGGCGCTCGTTTTCATCGGCGGCATCGCCGTCTTCATCGGCGTGCCGCGCGAGCGGCAGGCACAGCAATCCGGCGCGTGACGATGCACGCGACGGTCAGCATTTTGACAGTCAGACAGGAGCAGGAATGAGCAAGCTTCAACTTTCCATCGCGGTGGGCAACTACGACCGGATGCGGCCGATGATCGACGGCGACGTCCAGATCGACGGTGTCGATCCCGTGTTTATGCTGCAGGACCCGGAGGAAATCTTCTTTCGTGCGTTCCGGCACGCCGATTACGACATTTGCGAGCTTTCGCTCAGCAGCTATTCGGTGAAGACGGCCGCGGGCACCTCGCCCTATATCGCGGTGCCGGTCTTTCCGTCGCGCGCGTTCCGACACAGCTCGATCTACGTGCGTTCCGACCGTGGGATCGACCGGCCCGAGGACCTGAAAGGCAAACGCATCGGCGTGCCGGAATACCAGCTTACGGCCAACGTATGGGTGCGGCTCTTTCTCGAAGAGGAATATGGCGTGAAGGCGTCGGATATCCGCTGGGTGCGGGGCGGCTACGAGGATCCGACGCGCGTGGAGAAGATTGCACTCAAGCTGCCTGAAGGCGTCGTGCTGGAAAGCGCACCCGAAGGGCAGACGATCTCGAACCTGCTGGCCGACGGCGAGATTGACGGCGTGATTGGACCGCGCGCGCCGTCGTGCTTCGACCGTGGGCATTCGAAGGTCAAGTACCTTTTCGATGATCCGCAGAAAAGCGCCGCCGAATGGTACGAGCACAGGCAGCTCTTCCCGATCATGCACACGCTGGGCATTCGCAAGACGCTCGCGGATCAGCACCCGTGGCTGCCCGGCGCGATCGCGAAGGCGTTCGAGCAATCGAAGGAACTGGCGCTGGCGCGTTTGAGCGACACCTCGGCGACCAAGGTGACGCTGCCGTTCGTCGAGGACCAGTTGCGCAATGCACGGCGTCTGATGGGGCACGACTTCTGGTCGTACGGATTCGCGAACAACAAGCACGTGATCGACCGCTTCCTCGCGCAGCACCACGCCGAGGGATTGTCGAGCCGTCGCCTGCAGCCTGCCGAACTGTTCCACCCGGCCAGCCTGGAGCGATTCAAGATCTGACCTCTCGCGGCGGTTGTTGGAGCCGTCGCGCATCCGGCGGGCGCTGGGTGCGCGACGGATGCGCGGAAGGGGACAATACATCCAATATACTCAGTAATCCAGAATACAGATGAACATGAAGAGACACACATTCCCGCTCGCCTGCGGCGGGTTGCTGACGCTCGCCTGCACGGCGGCCCATGCGCAGAGTTCGGTCACGCTCTACGGCATCGTTGATGCGGGCGTCGAGTACGTCAATCGGGTGCCCCAAGGCAGTCAGACGGGCTCGGTGATCCGGGAACAGTCGGGCAATCTCGCCGGATCGCGCTGGGGGCTCAAGGGATCAGAGGACCTTGGCGGCGGCTACAAGGCCGTGTTTACGCTGGAAGGCGGGTTCAACGTGAACACCGGCGCGCCAGGTCAGAACGGACGGCTGTTCGGCCGCAAGGCATTCGTTGGCGTGTCAACGCCGTACGGCACGCTCACGCTCGGACGTCACCAGAACCTGCTCTACGAGCTGATGTACAAGTACGACGCGCTGACGTTCAACCCCAGCTATTCCGCGCAAAGCATGGACAGCCAGTTCGTGAATCGCGCGGACAATTCGGTGCGCTATGGCGTGCACCTCGGCGGCGTCACGTTCGCGGCACTGTACAGCACCGGGTTCGACGCGACGATTCCGAACGGCGGGAGCGTGCCCGGCGCAACGAAGGTGGGCCGCGAAATGAGCGCGGCGGTCCTGTATGATCGCGGGCCGTTCAGCATCGGTTTGACGTACGACCAGTTGCAGGGCACCTCGATCGCGACGCAGAGCAATGCGCAGCAGCGCGCGCTGCTCGGCGTGTCGTACGACTTCGGGCCGGTCACGACGCTGGCCGGCCTGCGCTGGCTGAACACGCGCAATACGGATGTGCCGCCGAGCTCGCTGCTCTATTGGGGCGGCGTGACCTGGAGGGTGAATGCGCCGCTTTCCATTTCCGCCAGCGTCTATCACACGCAGTTTCGCAACCCGCACGGCGGCCCGACGATGGGGGTATTGCTCGTCGACTACTCGCTGTCCAAGCGCACCGACGTGTATGCGGAGGGCGCGTATGTCTCCAATCGTTCATTCTCCAATGTCGGTATTCGTGGCACAGGCGTGGACATTGCGCCAGGCATGGACCAGGCGGGCATGACCGTGGGCATTCGCCACACGTTCTGAGCGTCCCAGGGGATCCGCTCCAGTGCCTCGCGCGCGGGCTAAAGCGCTATGATTGTCACCGGTCTGGTCTCAATAACAGCGAGGAAGGTATGGCAGCAGCACGTACTTCGGGCAAGGGCAAGGGCGGGGTCGCGAGCGAGGACCCCATCCTGCGGCACTGGCGCGAGGCGGTTCCGGATGATCGTCTTGCTCACCTGGTGAAAGATGCAGGCCGCGCCATGATTCGCGGTCTGCAAATGCGCCTGGCGCAGCATGAAGTCTCGTTCGGCCACTGGGCTTATCTGCGTGTGCTATGGGTCACCGACGGGCTTACGCAGAAGGAGCTCAGCGACGAGACCGGCACCACCACGCCCACCACGTTCAGTGCGGTGTCGGCAATGGAAAAGCTCGGGTATGTCGAACGCCGCTATGAGCCCGGCAATCGCAAGAACACGCACGTCTATCTCACGCCGCGCGGCCGGAGCCTGAAAAACAAGCTCGTCCCGCTCGCGGAAGAAGTCAACGAAATTAGCGTCAAGGGCCTGAAAACCACCGAGATCAACGTCGCGCGGAAGGTTCTGCTGACGATCATCGAGAACATGGCACGCGACGAATCCGAGTCGGACAACCCGGCGCTGCGTATTCCGTCGACGCGGGAAGTGGGCAATCTGATCGCGGCACGCGGCGAAGAAATCGATCAGGATTGAGGCGCAGCTCGGCGCTTCAGGTCCTTCCCGAGTAGCATATTCATTATAGATCTAATAATATGGACGGGCGTGCCATGTCCACGACAGGCACGACGGCAGCACACGGCATGCTGTTCTCTCGCTCAAAAAATACGGATCTGGAATGGATGGAATGACCCGCGCGGCGATGACGCGCAATGTCCGCGATGCGCTCGCGGAAGATGTCGGCGAGGCCGACTGGACGTCGCTACTGATCGACCCCGACGCTTCAGCCGACGCCGTCTTGACCGTACGCGAACCCGCCCTGTTGTGCGGCAGACCGTGGTTCGATGAAACACTCCAACAGGTCGACCCGCGCATCACGATTGAATGGTTTGTCGGCGAAGGCGAACGGATGCACGAAGGGCAGGCCGTCTGCCGGATCGCTGGCCCGGCGCGCGGTATGCTCACCGCCGAGCGCACCGCGCTCAACTTTATTCAGTTGCTTTCTGGCGTGGCCACCGAGACAAGCGTGATGACGCGGATTGTCGAAGGCACGTCTGCGCGAATTCTCGACACGCGAAAAACGCTTCCGGGATTGCGCCTCGCGCAAAAATATGCAGTTCGTGTTGGCGGCGGCGAAAACCATCGTCGGGGGCTGTACGACGGCATTCTGATCAAGGAAAACCACATCGCGGCGGGCGGCGGCATTGCGTCGACGCTTCGCGCCACTCGAGCATTGGGTGCGGGTGTGCCCGTGCAGGTCGAGGTGGAGACGCTCGATGAGTTAAAGGAAGCGTTGGCTGGGGGCGCCACGGCGATTCTGCTCGACAATTTCTCGATCGAGACGATGCGCGAGGCTGTGCGTGTCACCGCAGGGCGCGCCGAGCTGGAAGTCTCGGGCGGTGTGACCGAGCAGACGCTGCGAACCATTGCCGAGACCGGCGTGGACCGTATTTCGTTAGGTAAGCTGACGAAGAACGTCAGGGCGATTGATTTTTCGCTGCGCTTCGCGGCGTTCGAGGGGTAACGAGATCGGGGCGCATGTGTGCGCCCCGTAGAAGGAAGCACTGGCAAAAAAATCCCTCGTTTTAACTGTACCAGGCTCAGTTCAAACGAGGGCAGTGAGGGCTTTTGCGCTTACCTCGAACTATCAAAGCGTTATATCTGCGCCCGTTTCGCTCGACTTCAGAATCGCGATACAGATTTCCAGCGTGCCCTTTGCCCATTCGCCATCGTGAAGGGGCGAGTGTCCGTCGACGACCGCGCCATACAACTCGTCGATGACTTCGGCGCGCGGCACGACGGGTGCAGGCAGTGGCAGCGTTTGGCGCTGCTCGTCGCCGTAGACGACGATTGAATCGGGCAGCGGGCGCAGGTCCGCGCGTTCGCACGAGACGATGATCGGACCGAAATGCTGATGAAAGCGCGGCGGCTCGTCCGCGGCGGCCGTCGGCGGCTTGTATGCCGATCCGCCGTAGGTGCCGGCCGCCTTGAGTCTGGCTTCGTCGCCCGAGGACGCGAGCGTCTCCAGACGGCGGCGGGCGCTGCCGTACGTGTCGGGGCTTGTACGATCGCCCATTTCGCCGATCCAGCCGCTCCACTCTTCGGTGTTGAAGTAGCCGTAGCCGTTGTACGAGAGCGAGGCATAGGCACCGCTCTCGAACCAGATCAGCGCCGAATAGGCGCCTTCGGTCGGGCGTGACGGATCCCACCGTCCCACACTCGCGCGCAGCCGCGTCGCGCGCGAGCCGGCGAGCATTCGCACGATATCGACCTGGTGAGCCGCCTGGCTGAAGACGGCGCCGCCACCTTCAGCCGTGGCCAGCTCCTCGGGCCGGCGCGGGCGGTACAGGTAGTCGGTGTAGTTCACGGCCTGGATCATTTTCACCGCGCCGAAATCGCCGCGACTGATCAATTCGCGCGTACACAGGTACGGCGTGTCGAAACTGTGGCAATGGCCGACGATCAGATGCACGTGCGCTGCGCGGCATGCAGCGATCATGCGATCGCAGTCCGCAGCGGCGAGCGCCATCGGCTTTTCGACCAGCACGTGTTTGCCTTTTGCCGCGGCAATTTCAGTGTGCTGCGCGTGGAACTGGTGCGGACTCGCAACGTAGATGATCTCGACGTTGGGGTCATCCGCCAACTCCGCCACGTCCGCATAGGTGGGCGCAGCGAAGTCGGCGGCGAACTGCCGCCGCGCTTCGTCACGCGGATCGCACGCAGCGACGAGTTGGACTCTGGGGTCGCGCAGGAAGGTCGGCAGCATCAGCGAGAATGCCCGTCCCAGTCCTGCGACCCCGATGCGCAAACGGCGCTGCTCCATGGCCGTGTGCCTCCTGTTATTGCTTGACCTGATAGTCCGTTGCAAGCGCGGACGGCTGGTCGGCCGGTTCCGGATTCTTTTTGCTGACGTAGCGCGCGGCATACGTGCGCCAGTCGATTTCCTTCGGCACGACAGCCTGGTACGAACACACTTCCCGGGAAATCGCCTTTGCACCGGTGCCAATTGCTTCGCCATCATTCTCGAATTCGGCGATCGCATCGATCATGCGGCGACGGAATTCGACGATGGCGAGATCGCTCGCGCCGAGGCGCTCGTCCGAGCGGTTCGCAATCGGGCCCATCGTGACCCACATCGCGATGTCCTGGTTCGGGAAGCCCGAAATACCCGTGAAATTGCCAGCTTTCATCGCCTGGCGGTCCTGCCAGAAGCGGTTGTCGTGATTGCGCAGCGGACGATAGTACTGGTCCAGATCAACACCGACCTGCTGACGCAGGAACTTGCGCCACGTTTCGTTTTCCGGCGTCGTCTCCGGATCGCCCCAGGCGATGAAGTAGAACGCCGTGTTCGTGTCGTCCATCGGCACGTTGATGTTCGCAACGTTGTAGAGATTGTTCGGCGGAATCAGCACCGTTCCCGGCGCCACGAACACCGTGGAGCGCACGTAGTCGTGCGTGTTGGCGTTGAAGATCGGGCGGCGCAGCGCAGCGTAACGGAAGCCGTAGTCGGTGCGCTCGACCTGCAGGCGCGGGGCCTTGTCGGTGGACGGGCGCAACCAGTTCTTCCCGGTCGCTTCGGCGCCGCCGACGCGTGCCGGCACGAAGTCGGACGAATGCAGGCTGGAGCTGTGCGCGGAGTCGATCGCGCCTTCGAGGATTTGCGCCCAATTGCACGGCAGCAGCGCCTTGGCGATGCTCGCGCGGGTGTCGGCAGTCGGCGCCCAGGCCGGCGGCACGAATTCGGGGATGACGTCTTGCGGGCCCATATACGCCCACACCATGCCGCCCCATTCCTGCACCGGGTAGGCCTTGTGCTTGACCTTGTCGGTCATGCAGCTCGCGGCCGGCTCGGACACCATTTCAAGCACGTTGCCCGAGACGTCGAACTTCCAGCCGTGATACAGGCAGCGCAGGCCGGAGTCTTCATTGCGGCCGTAGACGAGCGATGCGCGACGGTGCGGGCAGTACTCGTCCAGCACACCAACGCTGCCTTCCGAGTCCCGGAATACGACGAGGTCTTCGCCAAATACGCGCGCTTTGACCGGCGCACCATCCGGCTCGCTGACTTCTTCGATGAGGCAAACCGGCGTCCAGTGCCGGCGCATCAGTTGGCCCATCGGGGCATCGCCTTCAACGCGGCACAGCAATTCATTTTCTTGGTGGGTCAGCATGGAATGTCTCCCGGCGACAGGTCGCCTTCATCAACAGGTGTTGCTCAACTATATTAGAGATCTAGTTAAATTGGCAAGAACCTTTGGAGGCATCCGGGAAAGTACGTATGGTCGGAAGTGCCGCAGGATCAGGGATATTCGATCCCTAATATAGATAGGCGAGATTCATCGCCGATGGATCTGATTTGTGAGGCGCTGGCTGCGCGTGGTGTGATGCGCTTCGGCGGGGACGGCTACGTTGTCGTCATCGATCTCGGGAAGCATGCTGGGGTGAATCCGTCGAAACAGGAAACGGAGGGCAATTTTTTCGGTGACTACACCGGCGCGAAAGGGGCGCGCAACGGCAAGCGGCGGCCGGTGCTGCACATCGCGGTGACGATCTTTCCGTCGCGGGAGTTTCGTTTTGGTTCGATCTATGTGCGAGCGGATCGCGATATTGACAAGCCTGAAGACCTGAAGGGCAAGCGCATCGGCGTGCCCGAATGCCGGCCGAACTGCTTAGTCTCTAGTTCCAAGTGCAACACCTTGAATGAGATAGGGTGTTGCGATGAAGAAGAACTACAAGCATCTGAGTGCGGAAGAACGCGCGGCGATCATGATCGAACATCGGAAGGGTGGCAGCATACGAACTCTCGCGCGACCGCGCATATTGACCGAAGGCAGCGCGCTTTATCGGCGTGTGCACGATCACCTGGTCTACTGGCGCTGGTCGCCGCAGCAAATCGCTGCCACGCCAATGACAACGACGGCGTGTAAATTACGCCTTTTTCACGTAGGCGTTACACCACCCTTTTGCGTCGACCAGTTTGCCCCCGTAGGTCGGACACGGCCCATTCGTGGAACCGGGTTTGCCTTGATACAGTTGGCAATTGGCACAGGTCTGCCCTGCCTGGTACCGAGGGAATTTCGTCTTGTCGACCTTCGACGCGTCCATCTTGTATCCGAGCGCCTGTGCGGTCGGATCGTTTTCGCGGGGGCCGGCCCAGTCGGGCTCTCCGACCCACATCGCGTAAACACACTCGTCGAACACATGAGTCAGGCGCAGAAAGTGGGTGTGTCCGTTCCTGGGTCACGCACAAAGCCATTCCGGGGCGTAGTTTCGAGGTCGGGCTGGGTTGAAAGTCAGGCATTATTGACGGCGCGCAAAATCACACGACGGTTTTTTTGCGATCCGTCCTGTCAGTGAGATGGGAATGAGACGTGACCACGCGCAATACGGAAGAGGTCGAGCGCGGTGTCTGGGCGAACCCGTAGATTTTCGCGTGCGAATTCGACCAATTCGTTGAGAACGAGGTTGTTCTGATCATGGTCCATGAAAAGCCTGGCAAAGGTGTGGGCGATCTCAGGATCGGTACCCTTCGTTGCCCGTCTCCGTGATGAGAAAATCGACACTGATCGGCTCGGGAAAAATGTCGCGTTTGGAATGGGATACGTCGAACTTGCAGCATAGTCGCAGGTGCTGTTGATATCGAAGATCGGCCAGGACTCCCGGAGTCAACGATCTCCGGCACCCGTTCCAAAAGCAGGAAGCGGGTCAGGGGTCCGTTGGTCAAGAATTTCGTAGCGTCGGTCTACGCGTATGCCGGATTGGCTAAGATGTCGCTGGGTTGCGCGCGCTTCCGAAGCTTGATTCGCGGGGTCGCGCCGGCAAAACAGAAAACGTGGTCACGCTCCCACTCGGAGGCCATTCATGACTATCGGCGTGTATGCGACGCTGGTCGCGACGTCGCTCGTGCTGCTCCTCGGCGAAAAGCTCGTGCAATGGATCGGCGTGCTACGGGCCTATTCGATTCCGGCGCCAGTGGCAGGCGGGCTCATCGTCGCGATCTGCGTGCTGATTACGCGCATCACCACGCACGTCGAGATCAAGTTCGATTCGACGATGCAGGTGCCGTTGATGCTCGCGTTTTTCTCGACGATCGGTCTGAATGCGCATCTGTCGAGCCTGAAGGCGGGCGGACCGGTGTTGATCCGCTTTCTCGCGCTGGTCAGCGGGCTGCTGATCCTGCAGAACGTGGTCGGCCTGCTGCTCGCGTTCGCGCTCGGCGTCGATCCGCTGCTCGGCATTCTCGGCGGCTCGGTCACGCTGTCGGGCGGCCACGGCACCGGTGCCGCATGGAGCCAGGTCTTCACCGAGCGTCACGGACTGGAGTCGGCGACCGAGATCGCGATCGGCTGCGCGACGTTCGGGCTCGTGATAGGTGGCGTGCTCGGCGGTCCGCTCGCGCGGCTGCTGATGCGGCGAATCAGCGCCGACGAACTGCTGAGCGTCGGGCAGCGCGATGAAGAAACGCTGGTCTTCGAGGAGCCGAAAGCTCAGCAGGCCACCACGCCCGCCGCAATCATCACGACGCTCGCGCTGATCTCGATCTGCCTCGCGGGCGGCGAAGTGTTGGCCGACCGGATCGCGGGCACCGTGTTCGAGTTGCCGACCTTCGTTTGCGTGTTGTTTACCGGCGTGATCCTGAACAACGCGCTCGCGCTGGCGCGTGTGCGCATCGACCAGCACGCAGTCGCGCTCATCGGCAACGTGGCGCTCGCGCTCTTTCTCGCCATGGCGCTGATGCGTCTCAATCTTTGGGAGCTTGCCGCGCTCGCCGTGCCGATCGTCGCAATCCTCATCGCGCAGACCGTGCTGATGGCGCTCTACGCGGTGTTCATCACGTTTCCGGTGATGGGCCGCAACTACGACGCGGTCGTATTGTGCGCGGCACAATGCGGGCTCGGCCTTGGCGCCACGCCGACCGCGATCGCGAACATGCAGGCGATCACGAACCGCTTCGGCCATTCCCATATCGCGTTCCTGATCGTGCCGATGACTGGCGCGTTTTTCATGGACATCGTCAACGCGATCATCATCAAGCTGTTTCTCACGCTGCCGTTTTTTCATTGAGCGCGGTGGCATTGGCGGATCAACCCGAGCAAGCACATACCATGAGCGATCAACCCAGCAACAAGCCGGTCGGCTTCGCCAAAGGCCTGACCAACTACGGCGACCGCGAGTTCAGCGTGTATTTGCGCCGCACGTTCGCGAGTTCGATGGGCTATAGCCGCGAGATGCTGGACCGGCCGATCGTCGGCATCGCACATTCGGCGAGCGGCTTCAACAACTGTCACCGGCATTTTCCCGAGATGATCGAGGCGGTCAAGCGCGGCGTGCTCGCGGCCGGTGGTCTGCCGATCGAGTTTCCGACCATCTCGCTCGGCGAGACGTTCCTGACGCCGACGAGCCTGAAGTTTCGCAACCTGATGTCGATGGACGTCGAGGAAATGACGCGCGCGCAGCCGATGGATTCGGTCGTGCTGCTCGGCGGTTGCGACAAGACCGTGCCCGCGCAGCTAATGGGCGCGGCGTCCGCGAATCTGCCCGCGGTGCAACTGGTCGCCGGGCCGATGTCGACGAGCCGGCATCGCGGCGAGCGGCTCGGCGCCTGCACCGATTGCCGGCGTTTCTGGGCCGGATTCCGCGCGACCGAAATCGACGCGCAGGAAATCGGCATCGTCGAACGACGGCTCGCGTCTACCGCGGGCACCTGCGCGGTAATGGGCACCGCAAGCACGATGACGATCATCGCCGAAACGCTCGGCATGATGCCCGCAAATAGCGCCGCGTGTCCCGCCGTCGATGCGGACCGTCTGCGCATCGCGGAACAAACCGGGCGCGTCGCGTTCGATCTGATCGCGAAACCGATCCTGCCGAGCGAGATCATCACCGCGCAGTCCGTCGAGAATGCGCTGCGCGTGCTGCTCGCGATCGGCGGCTCGACGAACGCGATGATTCATCTGACGGCGATCGCGGGCCGTGTCGGCGTGAAGGTCGATCTGCAGCGGCTGAACCAACTGAGCGACACCACACCGGTGCTCGTCAACCTGAAGCCGACCGGCGATCACTATATGGAAGACCTGTACGCGGCGGGCGGCGTGCCGGCGATCCTGCGGGAGATCAAGCATCTGCTGCATCTCGACTGCCGCACGGTGACCGGTGAAACCCTCGGCGACCGGCTGCACGATGTGAGCTGGGTCGATCACACGGTGGTGCGGCCATACGCGCAGCCGGTGCGCGACAATGGCGGCCTCGTCGCGCTGTTCGGCAACCTCGCGCCGCGCGGCGCGATCCTGAAGCGTTCGGCGGCCGATCCGAAACTGTTCGAGAAGGAAGGTCGCGCGGTCGTGTTCGAATCGCTCGAAGACTTGGCCAACCGCGTCGATAGCGACGAGCTCGACGTCAGCGCCGACGATTTTCTGGTGCTGCAAAATGCCGGTCCCACCAGTGCATCGGCGATGCCCGAAGCCGGTTATCTGCCGATTCCGGCAAAGCTCGCGCGCGCCGGCGTGAAGGACATGGTGCGGATGTCGGACGCGCGCATGAGCGGTACCGCGTACGGCACAATCGTGCTGCACATCACGCCCGATGCGGCGTCGGGCGGCCCGCTAGGGCTCGTGCGCAACGGCGATCGCATTCGCTTGAGCGTCGCGAATCGCTCGCTCGAATTGCTCGTGCCGGATGACGAGCTCGAGCGACGCCGCGCCGCGTTGCCGGCGCGAACGCAGACGCCGGCGAAGCGCGGCTACGCGAAGTTGTATGAGCAGGAAATTCTGCAGGCCGATGAGGGCTGCGATTTCCAGTTCCTGAAGTAACCGGGCGCCAATGAACCGACAGGATTGACACAGTCATGAGCGATCAACGACACCCCGCACCCGACAGCACCGCCGCGCGCGTCGCGTTATGGCGTGCGCTGCACGTGCAGGCCGACGCGCCGCCGCACGTGCTCGAAGACGAAGTCGGCTTGCAGTTGCTGGCACCCGCCGAAGACTGGCGCAGCCGCGGCGACATGGACCCGCGGTTCACGCGGCCGTTTCGCGCGTCGATCGTCGCGCGCGCACGCTTTATCGAGGATCTGGTCGTCGAGCAGGCCCGGCGCGGCGTGGGTCAATACGTGATTCTCGGCGCCGGTCTCGACAGCTTCGCGCAACGCCGGCCCGACATCGCGTCGCGGCTCACCGTGTTCGAGGTCGACCCGCCGGGACCGCAAGCGTGGAAGCGTCAGCGGCTGAGCGAGCTTGGTTTCGGGTTGCCGGACTGGCTGCGGTTCGTGCCGGTCGACTTCGAAGCGGGCGATAGCTGGCGGCAGCGTCTCGTCGCCGAAGGGTTCGACGAAAGCAGGCCAGCCGTCGTGGTGTCGACCGGCGTCAGCATGTATCTGACGAAGGAGGCGAACGCGGCGACGCTGCGTGAAGTGGCCGGGCTCGCGCGTGGCTCGACGTTCGCGATGACGTTTCTGCTGCCGCTGGAGATGGCGGACCCGGACGTGCGCCCCGGACTCGAAATGGCGGAGAAGGGCGCGCGTGCGAGTGGGACGCCGTTCATCAGCTTCTTCACGCCGCAGCAGATCATCGCAATGGCGCACGAAGTCGGCTTTGACGAGGCGCGGCATGTGTCCGCGGCCGATCTGACGCAGCGCTATTTCGCGGGTCGCACGGATGGCCTGCGTCCGCCGGCCAATGCGGAGGAATTGCTGGTGGCGAACACTTAGGGAAACGCTGATCAATGGCCCAACTGCCCAAATTGCAGTCGAGACGGCGTCGAATTTTCCGGATGACAAAGCGATTCGACGCTCAATTCGCTGAATTGGACGCGCAAACGAGCCTCGCTGCTCGCATTTTTCATGCGCCTGACGGATTGCTCCCATGGACCGATCGCATCAGATTTCGCGCAATCACCAGATTCGCCAGAGCGAACAGGCTGAACAGTTGCGCGGTGTTCTTGGCCAAGCCCTTGTATCGGGTCTTGCGATGGTGAAAGAGGTTCTTGACGATATGGAACGGATGCTCAACTCGCGAACGGATCTGCGCTTTGGTTCGCTCGACCGCGATCATCAATTCCTTCAGCGCTCCCTCCTGCATCGCCCTGACCTTTCCCCGCTTGGCAGCGACGTTCCACTTCACGGTCTTACCCGCCATTTCCTCGCGCTTGTCTACGCCAATGTAGCCCGCATCGGCGAACGCCTGCTCCTCATGTCCGTGCAACAGGGCATGCGCTTGTGATACATCCGACACGTTGGCCGCCGTGCCAACCACACTGTGAATCAGGCCCGAATCGGCGTCGACGCCAATGTGGGCTTTCATCCCAAAGTGCCATTCATTTCCCTTCTTCGTTTGGTGCATTTCCGGGTCACGACTCTTCCCGGCGTTCTTGGTCGACGGCGGCGCTTCAATGATCGTCGCGTCAACCAGCGTACCTTCCTTCATCATCAGCCCACGCTCGCACAGCGAGATGCCAATCTCGTCGAACAACTTTCGTGTCAGTTCGTGTTCGATCAGCAGGCGCCGGAACTTCAACAGTGTGGTTGCATCAGGCACGTTCTCGACTGCCAGATCGATGCCAGCGAAGGCTCGCAGCGCGATGCTGTCATACAGCGCGTCTTCCAGTCCCTCGTCCGACAGCCCGTACCACTGTTGCAGAAAGTAGATCCGCAGCATTCGCTCCAGGCCAATCGGCGGGCGGCCTCGCGTGCCCTTCGGATAGTACGGCTCGATTGCCGACAGCAATCGCTGCCACGGAACAACCTTCTCCATCTCGGCGAGGAAGCGTTGGCGCCTCGTCACTCGCCTCTTGCCTGCAATTTCCGCTTCCGCGAAGCCAATTTGCCTCTTCATCATCGTGAGTCTGTTCCGTGAGCTGTCTTCTATAACGTCCTCAGCTACGCCGGCGATGACCGCCGAGCCGAATAAATCAGCGTTTCCTTAGGGGCTGGTGCGGTGTGTGATCCGGCGGCTGAGTCTTGAATGCGCAATCGCTTCCCCCACGCGGCTATAATCGCGCTCGAATCTGCCCAGGGAAGTCTACTCATGAAAAAGATCGCTGCCTTCGCACTCGTCGCCTGTGCACTTGCTGCCTGCTCGTCCCCGGAAAAGCAGGCGCAGCGCGTCCAACAGGACATCCTTCACAGCGAACCGAATCTCGCCGCCGCGCAACGCAACGCGGTGATCGATTGCACGCCGGCCAATTGCGATGCCGCCTGGGCGGCGACGAAGCGCTATATCGAGCAGCATTCCGACACGCACGTGATCCGCGCGGATGCGATCGCGATCGATACCGACGTGCCCGACGATTCGGGCAAAGCCGCTTTCTCAGCGACCCGCGCGGACAAGAGCACGGGCGGCGCGACGCTGTCGCTGTTCGCGCAGTGCCGCGGCATGTACGGGCCCGACAGCGAGAAGGGCTCGGACTACGACGAGTGCGCCGACAAGATCCTGAAGACTCAGAACGGATACGTGCCGTACCTTCGCTCGCACGCGTCGGCGCAGTAGGCGCCAGGCTACCGGTACCGCGGCGACCCAATCGCCGGCACTCGCGTAACGACTCGCTGAAGCATCGCCAGAATGCGACGGGAGGCGCTATGCTGATGCGTCTTCGCCTCGCGGAACCACCTCATGCACGCTCCTGGCGCAACCGTGCCGATCTCGCTCGTCAATGGTTTCCTCGGCAGCGTCGGGACTCGGCCGGATATCGTCGACCGGCATCTGTCGGCCGCGAACATCCCGCGTGCGCTTCTGGACCAGCCTGGGGCGCGCGTCACCGAGGAACAGTTCTCGACGCTCTATCGCGCGCTCGCGATCGAACTCGACGATGAAATGCCCGGCGTTTTCTCGCGGCCGCTGCGCAGCGGCGCGCTCAAGTTTCTGTGCCTGAGCCTGCTGGACGCGCCCAATCTCGAAACCGCGATGCACCGGTTCGGCCAGTTCTTTCATCTCGTGCTCGACGACTTCCGCTTCGAGTCGCGCCGGGGCGAACTCGTCGCGAGTCTGACGCTGCATCCGGGAAGCACGGGCGCGCAACCCGGCGTACTGGGCCAGGAATTGATGCTGAAATTGGCCCATGGGATTGCGTCGTGGCTCATCGGCCAGCGGATCGCGTTGTTGCAGGTGCAATTCGCCTTTCCCCGTCCGCCTCACGCGCTCGAGTATCTGTATCTGTTTCCCGGACCGGCGAAGTTCGACTGCCCTCAGACCTCGATGCAGTTCAGCAGTGCCTATTTCGACATGCCCGTGCGCCAGCGCAAGGCGAACCTGCGCAGATTTCTCGCTCGCGCGCCCGAAGACTGGATCTTCGTGTCGTTCAACGAGCAGCTTTTCAGTCATCGCGTGCGGGAATATCTGGCGTCCCGGCTACCCGACGTCCCGACCATCGAAGAGGCGGCCGAAGGCCTGCACTGTTCGGTCAGAACGCTGTGCCGTCGGCTCGCCGCCGAGGGCACCGCGTTTCAGGTGCTCAAGGACGAACTGCGCCGCGACATCGCGATCCTGCGCCTGACAGGCACGCGCGAGCCCATCGCCATCATTGCGGGCGACATCGGCTTCGGCGACCCGACCGCCTTTCACAGAGCGTTCCGTCACTGGACGGGCAGCACGCCGGCGGCCTATCGCCGGGGTGGCTGATCTCGTCACATCAATGCGTCGGCGATACGTGCCGACGCGGCTCCGACGCGCCGCCCACCCCCGCCGGCGTGGCCAGGGATGTCAATAGATCGTCCGGTTTGGACAACCGGGTAGGGCCTGTCCGGCGCTACGATTCAGCCATACGTTACCCCGGCCGCAGCGCCGCAAGACGGGTGACATCCCCTACGTACTATCTGATCGGAAGAATGGCAATGAGCTACGTCGCGCCTCTCAAGGACATGTTGTTTGCAATTACGGAACTGGCCGGCATCGACCAACTGTCGGGCTTGCCCGGCTGCGAGGACGCGACCGCCGACACCGCGCGGGCCGTGCTCGAAGAGGCCGCGCGGCTGCACGAGGGCGTGCTTGCGCCGCTGAACTTCGACGGCGACCGCAGCCCGAGCACCTGGAAGGACGGCGCGGTGAGCGCCACGTCCGGTTTCAAGGACGCGTTCCGCCAGTTCACCGAAGGCGGCTGGCAGGGTTTGCAACATCCGTCTGAATACGGCGGTCAGGACCTGCCCAAGCTGCTGTCGACGCCCTGCATCGAAATGCTCAACGCCGCCAACCTGTCGCTGGGACTGTGTCCGCTGTTGACCGACGGCGCGATCGAAGCGCTGCTGACGGCGGGTAGCGAAGAGCAGAAGCAACGCTACGTGCCGAAGCTGATCTCCGGCGAGTGGACCGGCACGATGAATCTGACCGAGCCGCAAGCCGGCTCCGATCTCGCGCTCGTGCGCACCCGCGCCGAGCCGCAAGCCGACGGCTCGTACCGGATCTTCGGCACGAAGATTTTCATTACCTGGGGCGAGCACGACATGACCGAGAACATCGTGCATCTGGTGCTCGCGCGCACATCCAACGCGCCCGAAGGCGTGAAAGGCATTTCGCTGTTCACCGTGCCGAAGTTCCTCGTCAATGAAGACGGTTCGCTCGGCGAGCGCAACGACGTGCACTGCGTATCGATCGAACACAAGCTCGGTATCAAGGCGAGCCCGACTGCGGTGCTGCAGTTCGGCGATCACGGCGGCGCGATCGGGCAGCTCGTCGGTGAGGAGAACCGCGGTCTGGAGTACATGTTCATCATGATGAATGCTGCGCGCTTTGCCGTGGGGGTACAGGGTGTGGCCATCTCGGATCGCGCGTACCAGCAGGCCGTCGCGTATGCGAAGGAGCGCGTGCAGAGCCGTCCCGTCGATGGATCGGCGAAGCAGCCGGTCGCGATCATCCAGCATCCCGACGTGCGGCGCATGCTCGCGACCATGCGCGCGCTGACCGAAGGCGCACGCGCGCTGGCCTACGTGGCGGCGTCGCATTGCGATCTCGCGCATCGTCATCCGGACGACGCGACGCGGGCGAAGCATCAGGCGATCTACGAATACCTGGTGCCGATCGTGAAGGGCTGGAGCACGGAGATGTCGCTGGAGGTGACGAGCCTGGGTGTGCAGGTGCACGGCGGCATGGGCTTCATCGAGGAAACCGGCGCCGCGCAGTACTACCGCGACGCGCGCATTCTGCCGATCTACGAAGGCACGACGGCGATCCAGGCGAACGACCTGGTCGGCCGCAAGACCATGCGCGACAACGGCGAGGTGGCCGGGATGCTGCTCGGGCAGATCGACATGACATTGGCGGGGCTGCAAGCGCATGCCTCGTACCGTTCGAGCGCCGCCTTTCAGGCGATGCACCGGCATCTGTCCGCCGGCCGCGAGTCATTGAACAGCGCGGTGCGCTACGTCATCGAGCACGTCAAAAGCGACCCGAACGCGGTGTTCGCGGGCAGTGTCTCCTATCTGATGCTCGCGGGCATCGTGCTCGCGGGTTGGCAAGTCGCACGCTCGCTCGTGCTCGCGGCCGACAAACGCGATGAAGATCCGGCTTTCTATGACGCGAAGATCGCGACCGCGCACAGCTACGCGACCCAGGTGCTGCCTCGTGCAGTCGCGCTCGAAGCGGCGATTCGCGGCGCTCGCGACGGCGAAGGCGCATTGGCGCTGCGCGAAGACCAGTTTTGATCGATCAAGAGACGTGATGTGCCATTTAAAGCGGTAGGGCTCGGCCCTATCGATAGGGAAGGAGAGTGTTGTGAGAGTTCTTGTAGCAGTCAAGCGAGTGGTCGATTACAACGTGAAAGTCCGCGTGAAATCGGACGGGACGGGCGTCGACATCGCGAACGTGAAAATGTCGATGAACCCGTTCGACGAAATCGCGGTGGAAGAAGCCGTGCGTCTGAAGGAAGCGGGCGTCGCGACCGAGGTGATCGCCGTGTCGGCCGGTGTGACGCAGGCGCAGGAAACGCTGCGCACCGCGCTGGCGATCGGCGCGGACCGCGCGATCCTGATCGAATCGAACGAAGACCTGCAGCCGCTCGCGGTCGCGAAGCTGCTCAAGGCGCTGGTCGACAGGGAGCAGCCGCAGCTGGTGATCCTCGGCAAGCAGGCCATCGACGACGACTCCAACCAGACCGGCCAGATGCTCGCCGCGCTCGCGAATCTGCCGCAGGCGACGTTCGCGTCGAAGGTGGTCGTGGCGGACGGCAAGGCAACGGTGTCGCGTGAAGTGGACGGCGGCGCGGAAACGCTGTCGCTGACGCTGCCCGCTGTGGTCACCACCGATCTGCGCCTGAACGAGCCGCGCTACGTGACGTTGCCGAACATCATGAAGGCGAAAAAGAAGCCGCTGGAAACGCTCAAGCCCGAGGAGCTCGGCGTCGATGTCACGCCGCGTCTGAAGACGCTGAAAGTCGCCGAGCCGCCGAAGCGCTCCGCCGGTGTGAAGGTGCCGGACGTGAAGACGCTGGTCGAGAAGCTGAAGAGCGAAGCCAAGGTGCTGTGAGGAGACCCAAGAAATGACGAACCTGGTAATTGCAGAACACGACAATGCGTCGATCAAGGCCGCGACGCTGAACACGATCGCAGCGGCACAGAAGATCGGCGGTGATATTCACGTGTTGGTCGCGGGTCACAACGCGCAGGCGGCGGCCGACGCCGCAGCGCAGATCGCGGGCGTCGCGAAGGTGCTGCTCGCCGACGCGCCGCAACTCGCCGCAGGCCTCGCGGAAAACGTCGAAGCAACGGTGCTGACGCTGGTGCAAGATGCGGCGAAGCACTACACGCACATCCTCGCGCCGGCCAGCGCCTACGGCAAGAACATCGCGCCGCGTATCGCGGCGAAGCTCGACGTCGCGCAGATCAGCGACATCACGGCCGTGGATAGCGCCGACACGTTCGAGCGTCCGATCTACGCGGGCAACGCGATCGCGACGGTTCAGTCTCAAGATCCGGTCAAGGTCATCACCGTGCGCTCGACGGGCTTCGACGCGGTCGCCGCCGTTGGCGGCAGCGCAGCGGTCGAGAAGATCGAAGCGGCAGCCGACGCCGGCATCTCGCAGTTCGTGAGCCGCGAAGTGACGAAGCTCGATCGTCCGGAACTGACGAGCGCGAAGATCATCGTGTCGGGTGGCCGGGGTCTGGGCAGCGGCGAGAACTACACGAAGGTGCTGGAACCGCTGGCCGACAGGCTCGGCGCGGCGCTCGGCGCCTCGCGCGCGGCCGTCGACGCGGGCTTCGTGCCGAACGACTATCAGGTCGGCCAGACGGGCAAGATCGTCGCGCCGCAACTGTACGTCGCGGTCGGCATCTCGGGTGCGATCCAGCACCTCGCGGGCATGAAGGACTCAAAGGTCATCGTCGCGATCAACAAGGACGAAGAAGCGCCGATTTTCAGCGTCGCCGATTACGGTCTCGTTGGCGATCTGTTCGCCGTCGTGCCGGAGCTCGAGCACGCTCTGGGCTAACCGCATCCAGCGGTGAGATCCCGTCCCCATGCGTAGTATGCATCCAGCACAGGGCAAACACGTGCCCAGCAAGTGGAACAATCATGAATGAGCTTAACGGATACGATTTCGAAGACCTGCGACCGGGCATGAGCGCCCATTTCGCCAAGACCATCACGGAGGCGGACATTCTGCTGTTCGCGGGCGCGTCGGGCGACATCAACGCGGTTCACATCAACGAGCAGTTTGCGCAAACGACACCCTTCAAGGGGCGCATCGCTCACGGGATGCTGACCGCGAGCATCATCTCCGCGGCAATCGCGGGGCGGCTGCCTGGCCCGGGCACGATCTATCTCGGTCAGAACCTGCGTTTCAAGGCGCCGGTTCGACCCGGCGACACCGTTCAGGCAGAAGTTATCGTCAAGGAACTGATTCACGACAAGCGCCGCGTGGTGCTGTCCACCGTTTGCACGGTCGGCGGCAAGGTGGTGATCGAAGGCGACGCCGTGGTGATGCCGACGTCGTGCGCCGACCGTGTCGAGGCGAGCGCGGCTTCCGCCGTCGCCAACGGATGACAGCGAGTTCGCCATGAGAATGCCATTTAGCATGCCACACGAGTTCTCCACGGGCTGGGTCAACGCCGGCTTCGATTTCTGGCGCATTTCGCCCGTCATGGATGGACACGCGACGACGGTGCTCGACGCCGAGCGCGCTGATATCGATTCCAACGGGCTCGTCGCGCGAGGCACCATGACGCACGCGAGCACCCAATACCTGCAACAGCAGGCGGAACTGTGGGGCGACGCCGTCGCCGGGCTGATCGGCGCGCGGCCGGCAGTGAAGTCGGTCGCCGAGCCCGAGCACGGAGACCGGCGGTTTCACGCCGACGACTGGTCCAGCATCGGCTGGTACAGCCTTCTGAAACAGAGCTATCTGATCAATGCCCGGGCGCTCGCGGAACTCGTCGAGGCGAGCACGCTCGATGAAAAGGACAAGCACAAGCTGCGCTTTTTCACGCGTCAATTCATCGACTTCGCGAGCCCCGCGAATTTCGCCGTGACGAATCCCGAGGTCATCCGGGCGGCGGTGGAATCGGGCGGATCGAGTCTGCTCGCGGGCTTGACGCAACTGCTCGACGACCTGGGCAACGGCTCGATTTCGATCACCGATCAAAGCGCGTTCGAAGTGGGCCGCAGCGTTGCCACATCGAGCGGCGCGGTGGTCTATGAAAACGATCTGTTGCAGCTGATCCAGTACGCACCGCTGACGCCGAAGGTCGCCGCAAGACCGCTCGTGATCGTTCCTCCGTGTATCAACAAGTTCTACATTCTGGATCTTCAGCCGGAAAATTCCTTCGTGCGCTTCGCCTGCGAGCAGGGGCTGACCGTGTTCGTCGTGTCTTGGCGCAATCCGCAGCAGGACATGGCGCAGACCACATGGGACGCCTACCTCGAGGATGGCGTGATGCAGGCGATCAGCGTCGCGCGAGCCATCAGTGGGGCCGACAAGGTCAACGCATTGGGCTGGTGCGTGGGCGGCACGATGCTGTCGTCGGCGCTGGCGATCATGCGTGCGAACGGCGAGGACCCCGTGGCGAGCCTGACGCTGTTGACGGCGCTGCTCGACTTCAACGACCCGGGTGATCTCGGCGTCTTCATCGACGAGCAGGGTGTGTCGCTGCGCGAGCGGACGATCGGTGGTGGCGGGCTTTATCCCGGGCGCGAACTCGGCTTCGTATTCCAGTCGCTGCGTGCCAACGATCTGATCTGGCCGTATGTCGTGAACAACTACCTGAAAGGCAAAACCCCGGCTGCGTTCGATCTGCTTTACTGGAACGCGGACACGACCAATTTGCCCGGCCCGATGTACAGCTACTATCTGCGCAATATGTACCTCGAAAACAGTCTGTGCGTGCCGAACAAACTGACCTGTTGCGATACGCCCGTCGATCTCGGCAACATCGATATGCCGAGCTATCTGATGGCGGCCGACGAAGATCACATCGTGCCGTGGCGATCCGCGTATCGATCGACGCAGTTACTGGGCGGTCAAACCGAGTTCGTGCTGGGGGCAAGCGGCCATATCGCGGGCGTGATCAATCCGGCGTCGAAGAACAAACGCAGCTACTGGACCAACGATACCTGCGACGAGAATGCCGACGACTGGCGCGCAACGGCGGTTCAGCGGCGCGGTAGCTGGTGGAATCACTGGATAGACTGGGTCAAACAGCATTCCGGCGAACAGATCGAGGCGCGTGCGAAGCTCGGCAATCGAAAGTACAAGACCATCGAGAGCGCGCCGGGCCGGTATGTGAAGCTTCGTGCCGCATGACCGGATGGCCATGGCGCGTACCGCGTGAACGGAGGGTGATGTTCAGTGCATCACCCTCCGTTTTTTTGTCTTCACTTGCGGCGCGCCTCATCATTTCGAATGGCTCGCGCGCCAGTGGCGCGGCGTCATGTGGAAGCGAGACACGAACCAGTTCGTGAACGATCCCTGTTGCGCATAACCGAGAAGCGCGGAGACCCGTCCGATCGGATAGCTGGGATTGCTCATGTAGCGCACGGCAAGTTCTCCGCGGACTTCCTCCACCTGATCCGAGAAGCTGGTGCCGGCCGAATTCAACTGGCGTTGCATGGTGCGCACGCTCAGACGCAAATGACGAGCAACCAGCTCGGCGTTCGCCTGCTCGAGCGGCAGCAGCAGGTAGATCGCCTTGCGCACTTCGAGCGCGGCCGATTCCGCACCGGTCACGTTCAGCGGAGACGCAAGGCTCTCCGCATAGCGCACGAGTTCAGGGTCGGCTAGCGGATTCGGGTAGTCGAGATCGGCGCTCGCGCAAACGAACCCGTTGAAGTCGCTGCCGAACTCCAGCGGACAGCCGAAGAAGCGCCGATGAAACGTCAGGTCCGCGGGCGCCGGGTGCGTGAAATGGACCTCGCGCGGTTTCCAGAACTTGCCGAGCAGCGCGCTGGAGTGCCGCGCGAGGACACCGAGCGCCAGCTCGATCGCCTGCGTTGTCGGGGTACCCGGTTCGACGACGAGTTCCTCCCGAATGGTGACCGTTTTGTCCGCGTCCTCGACATGGACCGCCAGCGCTTCGTTCAGCAGATGACGGTATTGGGCCGCAGCCAGCAGCACTTCGCGCAGCGTGCGTTTGTGCGCGAGCAGGACATTGACCACGCCGCTGCCGAAGGTCTGCCGCGTTTCCGCCATTTGCAGCGCGAAAGTTGGGCAGGAGGCCTTTTCGGCCGTCATTTCCAGCAGCCGGCAGCAGGCGGCGATCGGTACGCGATCGTCCGGATTCGCGAGCGCGCCGGCATCGATGCCGGCCTGTTTCGCGAGCTCGACCGGATTCAGTCCGAGCCGTCGCGTCACTTCGAAATAGCCGCTCATGGCTACCGACGTCACCCTTGTTTCCATCGTGGTTTCTCCGGACGCATTCACATGCGGGGTCATTTTCTTGTCATTAAACGCTTGCTTCGCGCACAGATTGGTGTTAACGCGAAGTGGCACGAATGGCTAAAAGGATGGCGCCCAATCATAAAAGTGTAGCGTGCGATTGCCGTATCGTGGGTACATGGCGTTCGAAATGTTCCAGCGAATTTCAAGCGACTTCGCGACATCGGAACAGCGTCACCCCAAACTGGACGGAGGCAAACAAATGCAGTTTCTCGACGATTCGCTGCACCCTGAGAATCAGGACAAGGTAGTCATCACAACGGCGCCGTACGGCCCGGAATGGATGCCCGAGGACTTCCCGGAAGACATCCCAGTCACCATGGACGAGCAGATCCAGAAGGCCGTCGATTGTTACAACGCCGGCGCCACGGTACTGCACCTGCATGTGCGTGAACTGGACGGCAAGGGCTCGAAGCGCCTGTCGAAGTTCAATGAACTGATCGCGGGTGTGCGTGCCGCGGTGCCCGACATGATCATTCAGGTCGGTGGCTCGATTTCGTTTGCACCGGAAGATGAAGGACAGAGCGCGAAGTGGCTGTCCGACGACACGCGCCACATGCTGGCCGATCTCGAACCGAAGCCCGATCAGGTGACGGTCGCGATCAACACCACGCAGATGAACATCATGGAGCTGCTCTATCCGGAGTATCTGGAAGGCACCTCGCTGTCCAACCCCGCGTTCATGACCGCCTATAGTGAAATGACCGTTCCGGCTGGCCCCGCATGGGTCGAGGAGCACCTGCGCCGCCTTCAGGCTTCGGGGATCCAGCCGCACTTCCAGCTCACCGGCATCCACGCGCTCGAAACGCTCGAGCGCCTCGTGCGCAAGGGCGTGTACAAGGGACCGCTGAACCTGACGTGGATCGGTATCGGTGGCGGCTTCGACGGCCCGAATCCGTTCAACTTCTTCAACTTCGTGCATCGCGCGCCGGATGGCTGCACGCTCACCGCCGAGTCGCTGCTGAAGAACGTGCTGCCGTTCAACATGATGGCGATGTCGATGGGCCTGCATCCGCGCTGCGGCATCGAGGACACGATCATCGACCAGCACGGCAAGCGCTTCACGTCGGTGCAGCAGATCGAGCAGTGCGTGCGCGTCGCGCGTGAACTGGGGCGCGAGATTGCCACTGGTAAAGAAGCGCGCGAGATCTATCGTATTGGTGTGCAGTACGAGACGATCGACGAGACGCTCGTCGCCAACGGTATGGCGCCGAACCGCCAGGCCGGCGTCAGGAACATGCCGCTGCGCGCGGCGTGATCGCCGGGAGCCCGGACCGACGCGTAAGCCGAGGCCGGGCTTCACGGATAGCGCTCCCCGGCGCATAGCGGGGAGCCGGTAGCGGAATCCATAACAGGTCGTTGGCCCTCGCGGGCAAGGCGGCCGCCAGGGCGTCAGACAGGAAGGAGACAGAACCATGCTGATTCAGCATGCTGGGCCCACGACGGGCGAAGTTTCGGCAGCACAGACGGGCGTGCGCGCTTATGCGTGGGTGGTGTTTGCGTTGACGGTCGGGTTGCTGCTTTCCGACTACATGTCGCGGCAGGTATTGAATGCCGTGTTTCCGCCGCTCAAGGCCGCATGGCATTTGTCCGACGCGCAGCTGGGTTCGCTCAGCAGCGTGGTCGCGCTGATGGTCGGTGTGCTCACGTTTCCGCTGTCGGTGCTCGCCGACCGCTGGGGCCGTGTGAAGAGCATCGTGCTGATGGCGGCGATGTGGAGTCTCGCGACGGCGGGCTGCGCGGTCGCGACGAGCTATGGCCAGTTGCTGCTTGCGCGTGCCTTCGTCGGTATCGGCGAAGCGGCCTACGGTAGTGTCGGCATCGCGGTTGTCCTGAGCATTTTTCCGGTGCGGCTGCGCTCCACGCTGACCGGCACCTTCATGGCGGGCGGCGCATTCGGCTCGGTGCTGGGCATGGCCCTCGGCGGCGCGGTGGCGGCTCACCTCGGCTGGCGTTCGGCATTCGGCGCAATGGCGGCGATGGGGATCGTGCTGGTCGTGATCTACCGCCTGGTCGTCACCGAAAAGCGTCTCGTGCAGCTGCAGCCGGCGAGCGTGACGAGGCAGGCGCAATCGCGCGGCGTGTGCATGAGCCTGCGCGCGCTGATGCGGGGACTGTTCTCGACGAAGTCCGTGGTGTGCGCTTATGTGGGCAGCGGCCTTCATCTGCTGGTTCCCGCCGCTGTGTGGGCGTGGTTGCCGAGCTTCCTGAATCGCTACTACGGCATGGCCACCGGCAAGGCCGCGATGTGCGCAGCGGTGTTCGTGCTGATAACCGGGGTGGGTATGGTGGTGTGCGGAAACCTCGCTGACCGGCTCAGCAAGAACGCCCGGGAACGCAAATGGGTCGCCGCGATCGCTTTCTGCCTCGCCTGTTTCGTCCTGCTCGCGATTGGCTTCCAGATGCCCGCGGGGCCGTGGCAACTCGTCGTGATCGGTGCCGGCATGTTCTTCTGCGCCGGCGCGAGCGGCCCGTCGGGCGCGATGGTGGCGAACCTCACGCCGCCGACGATTCATGCCTCGGCGTTTGCGACCCTGACGCTCGCGAACAACCTGCTGGGCCTCGCGCCGGCGGCTGTCCTCACCGGCATTGTCGCCGATCGGATCGGGCTGCTGGGTGCGTTGCAACTGGTGCCGTTCGCACCGCTCGTCGCGGCTGCCGCATTCATGATCGGCAAACGGAACTACTCGGGCGACCTGGATCGTCTGAACACCCTGCGTGAGCAGGCCGCACGCTGACATCGCAGCGCGCCGCACGGACGACGTGGTGAACAGAACCCGTCACTGCGCCGCGGGCGCAACGAACTCTGCAGATTGCAGATCTTGTAAAGAATTGGAGATTCAACATGGCAAAGGCAGTTCGCTTTCATGAAACCGGTGGTCCCGACGTCCTGCGCTACGAGGACGTCGAAGTGGGCAACCCCGGCCCCGGACAGGTTCGCCTGCGCCATCAGGCAGTGGGCCTCAATTTCGCCGACACCTACTTCCGCAGCGGCCTGTACCCGGTCCCGCTGCCCGCAGGGATGGGCGTGGAGGCCGCGGGCGTGGTCGAAGCCGTTGGCCCGGACGTGACGAACGTGGCAGTGGGCGATCGTGTGACCTACACGGGCTTTATCAACACGCTCGGCGCGTATAGCACCGAACGCCTGATTCCGGCTGCGCCGCTGATCCGGCTGCCCGATGCGATCGACTGCGAAACGGCGGCCGGCATGACCATGCGCGGCCTGACCGCCGCGTATCTGATGCGCCGCATTCACGACTTCAAGGTGGGCGACACGATCCTTCTGCATGCCGCCGCCGGCGGTGTCGGCCTGATCGTTTCGCAATGGGCGAAGCTGCTGGGTCTGACCGTGATCGGCACGGTTTCGACCGAGGCCAAGGGCGAGGTGGCCCGCGCGCACGGCTGCGATCACACCATCAACTACAGCCGCGAAGACGTCGCAAAGCGCGTACGCGAACTGACCGATGGTGTCGGCGTGAACGTGGTGTTCGACAGCGTCGGCAAGGATACCTTTGAGGCCTCGCTCGATTCGTTGAAGCGCCGCGGTCTGATGGTTTGCGTCGGTACGGCTTCCGGCCCGATTCCGCCGTTCAATCCGCAACTGCTGGCGATGAAGGGCTCGCTCTATCTGACTCGCCCGGCGCTCGCGGACTACATCGCCGACCCGGTCGAGAAGAACGAGCTTGCCGGCGAAATCTTCGAACTCATCGCGTCGGGACGCATCAGCATCGAGGTCAATCAGCGTTATGCGCTCGAAGATGCGGCGCAAGCGCATCGGGATCTGGAATCGCGTAAGACGACGGGTTCGTCGGTCTTCGTGATCTGAGGAGCTAGTCATGCGAGTCGAACAATTGACGTACTCGATCGGCGCCGAACTGACCGGGGTGAATCTCGCCCATGCGATCAACGACGATGGCCTGTTTGCCCAGATCCGCTCTGCGCTGCTGAAGCACCGGGTTCTGTTCCTGCGCGACCAGGACATCACGCGCGCCGAACACCTGGCGTTTGCGCGCCGCTTCGGCGAACTGGAAGACCATCCGGTCGCGGGCAGCGATCCGGAGCATCCGGGTCTCGTGCGCATCTACAAGACCCCGGATCAGCCCAACGACCGCTACGAAAACGCGTGGCATGCCGACGCCACGTGGCGCGAAGCGCCGCAATTCGGCGCCGTGCTGCGCTGCGTGGAGTGCCCGCCCGTCGGCGGCGACACGATGTGGGCGAACATGGTCCTCGCCTATGAGAATTTGCCGGCGCACGTGAAGACGCAGATCGCGGACCTGCGCGCGCGCCACAGCATCGAGGCGAGCTTCGGTGCCGCGATGCGGATCGAAAAGCGGCTCGCGTTGAAGGCGCAGTTTCCGGACGCCGAGCACCCGGTCGTGCGCACGCACCCGGAGACGGACGAGAAGGTGCTGTTCGTGAACGCCTTCACCAGCCATTTCACGAACTATCACACGCCTGAACGCGTGCGTTTCGGACAGGACGCGAATCCGGGCGCGGGCGATCTGCTGCGCTATCTGATCAGCCAGGCGTACATCCCCGAGTACCAGGTGCGCTGGCGCTGGCAGAAGAACAGCATCGCGATCTGGGACAACCGCAGCACGCAGCACTATGCGGTGATGGACTACCCGCCGTGCCATCGCAAGATGGAACGCGCCGGCATCATCGGCGACAAGCCGTACTGAACTAGCAGGTAGCTTCCCATGAATTACGAATTGAAACCGACCATTCTGATGGTCCCGGGCCTGCGCGACCACGTCGCGGAGCATTGGCAAACCCTGCTGCAGCAACGGCTGCCGAAAGCGCTGTCGGTGCCGCCGCTCGAGCACGACAAGCTCAGTTGCGCGGCACGCGTCGCGGCGCTCGATGCCGCGCTCGCGAGGATCGACGGCCCGGTGATTCTGGTCGCGCATAGCGCGGGCGTGATGATCACCGTGCATTGGGCGGCGCAGCACAAGCGCGAGATTCACGCTGCGCTGCTCGCGGCGCCCGCGGACCTCGAGACGCCGATGCCGGCGGGCTATCCGGAGCTGGATACGCTCGAGCAGAACGGCTGGTTGCCGATTCCGCGCAAGCCGCTGCCGTTCCCGAGCATCGTCGGTGCTAGCCGCAACGATCCGCTCGCGCGGTACGAGCGTGTACAGGACATGGCTCAGGACTGGGGCAGCCGCTTCGTCGATCTCGGCGAAGTGGGGCACCTCAATCCCGCTGCGGGCTTTGGCGAATGGCCGATGGCGGAGACGTTGATTCGCCGCCTGGTACTGATGTGACGCGGCCCGCGCCGGATCAGAAGGAGTCTGGGATGTCGCGTCAGAGCGTGGTGGGTGTTGCCGGTGAGCTCGCGCCGGGCCAGCGCAAGCTGGCCTTCATCGATGGCCGCAGCATCGTGCTGTTCAACATCGAAGGCACGCTTCACGCCATCGACAACGCATGTCCGCACAACGGGGCCTCGCTCGCGAGCGGGAAGCTGGAAGGCTGCATGTTGCGCTGCCCGGCGCACGGTTTGCGGTTCGACGTGCGCACGGGCTGTATGCCGGGAACAGGCGGATTGAGTGTGACGACCTTCCCGGTCGGAATAGTGGATTCAAAGGTGGTGGTGAGTCTCGACGCGCCGAACGCGACGCCCTCGCAGGCGCGAGCCGGCAGCGCGGCAACGTAAGGCCGGGTAGGCCGGGCGCGAGACGCCACAACCAATCAGGAGACGGAAAGATGCAAGGCTTGATGATGCAGCAGTCGCTGCTGGTTTCCGCGCTGCTCACGCATGCGGAGCGCCATCACGGCGAACAGGAAATCGTGTCGCGACGCGTGGAAGGAGACATCCATCGTTATTCGTATCGGCACCTCGCGCAGCGCGCGCGCCGTATGGCCAACGCGCTGTCGACGCTCGGCGTCGGCCAGGGCGAGCGCGTCGCGACGCTCGCGTGGAACGGCTATCGCCACATGGAGCTCTATTTCGCGGTGTCGGGCTCCGGGTCCGTGCTGCATACGCTTAACCCGCGACTGCACGTCGACCAGCTCGCGTACATCATCGAGCATGCGGAAGATCGTGTCGTGTTCTTCGACCTGACCTTTCTGCCGCTGATCGAGAGCGTCGCGCCCCGGGTGAAGAGCCCGAAAGTATTCGTGGCGATGACCGATCGCGCGCACATGCCGCAAGCGAACGACCTGACCGGCATGCTGATGTGCTACGAGGATCTGCTCGAGCTGCAAGACGACGTTTTCGAATGGCCGCTGCTCGATGAAAACAGCGCGTCGTCGCTGTGCTACACGTCGGGCACCACCGGCAATCCGAAGGGCGTGCTGTATAGCCATCGTTCGACCGTGCTGCACACCTACGCGGCGGCGCTGCCCGATTCGCTGAACTGTTCCGCGCGCGACGTGATCCTGCCGGTCGTGCCGATGTTCCATGTGAACGCGTGGGGACTGCCCTACATCGCCTGCATGGTCGGCGCGAAGCTGGTGTTTCCGGGGCCGGCGCTCGACGGCAAGTCGCTCTATGAACTGATCGAAACGGAACACGTGACGCTGTCGGCCGGCGTGCCGACCGTGTGGCAGGGACTGCTCACGCATGTCGATGCGATGGGCGGGACCTTCTCGTCGATGCGACGCACGGTGATCGGCGGCGCGCCGTGTCCGACCGCGATGACCGAGGCGTTCCAGAAGCGCCATCGGGTCGAGGTGCTGCACGCGTGGGGCATGACCGAATTGAGCCCGATCGGCACGGTCTGCAGCTTCAAGGCGCATCAGCAGTCGCTGCCGATGGACGATCAGTACAAGATTCAGGCGAAGCAGGGACGCGCGCTGTTCGGCATCGACATGCGGATCGTCGACTCCCACGGTAATGAATTGCCGTGGGACGGCGAGAGCGCTGGCGATCTGCAGGTGCGCGGTCACTGGGTCACGCTGCAGTACTTCGGCGCCGACGTCGAGTCGCCATTGTGCGACGGCTGGTTTCCGACCGGCGACATCGCGACGATCGACCGGCACGGCTTCATGCAGATCACCGATCGCAGCAAGGACGTGATCAAGTCGGGCGGCGAATGGATCAGTTCGGCTGCGATCGAAAACGTCGCTTATCTGCATCCGGAAGTCTCGACTGCAGTGTGTATCGCCGCACGGCATCCGAAGTGGGACGAACGGCCGCTGCTGCTGGTCGTGAAAAAGCCGGGCAGCGAGCTGACCAGCGACGAACTGCTGTCCTTCTTCAACGGCCGGGTCGCGCGCTGGTGGACTCCCGATGCAGTGGTGTTCGTCGACACGGTGCCTATCGGCGCAACAGGCAAGGTCCTGAAGAACCAGTTACGCGATCAGTTCGGCAACTACTACCTGCCCTGACGCGCGGCTCTCGCAGCAACGCAGTTCGAATCACGCAACAAGGCGACCGGGTGAACCCGGCGCTCACATAACCACCAACCATCTTGAAGCGACCGCAGCATCGGCTTTTGCGCCACCGCCGGTACGCGAAGGAGACACAATGAAGTTGAAGTCAAGTAGCGCTATCGTGTTGGCCATTTTCGCCACCGCGGCTCATGCGCAGTCGTCAGTGACGCTTTATGGCGTAGTCGATACCGGGCTGCTGTATCAGAGCACATCGGCGGCTACTTTTCTGCCGCACGCGCCGAACACGGGCAAAATTTATCAGCTGAAGGACGGCGGCATCTATTCGAGCTTCTGGGGTGTGAAGGGAAGCGAAGACATCGGCGGCGGCTACAAGGTCAACTTCAAGCTGCAGGGTGCGTTCAACACCGCGAACGGCAAGTTCGGGCTGTCCGACACGCCGGGCGTTACCGCGATCTTCAACCAGTACGCGACGGTCGGCGTATCCGGGCCGTTCGGTACCTTCGACGCTGGCCGGCAGATCGTGCCGATGATCTACGCGATGGCGGAAACCGACGTCCGCGGCGCGCAGTATTTCGGTAGTATTCTGACCGCGTGGCTGGGCGTCAATCAGGCGGCCGGCTGGCCCGGCACCAGCACGAACGCGCCGATCGGCGCGCTGTACGACAGCAACGCGCTCGTCTACAACTCGCCGAAATTCCATGGCGCGTCGCTCGCGCTCGAGTACGCGCCGGGCGGCGTCGCCGGTCAATTCCAGGGCGGCACGCGCGAGTCGGCCGTGCTCAAGTATTCGAACTACGGTCTGAATCTGTCCGCGTTGTATTACAACGGCCACGATACCAACCCGTACCCGATCACCTACCCGGCGGCGCCCGCTATCCCGGCGACCGGGCTTGCGAACAACCGTTTCTACTATTTCGGTGCGATGTACACGATCGCCGGATTTTCGGTGTCGGCCTCGTACGGCGCCGGCAAGAACCCGGCCCATAGCAACACCGCGGACTTCGAAATGATCTCGGGGGGCCTCGGCTACCAGATCAATCCGCGTTTCAAGATCACGTCCGGGTACTACTACCTGAAAGACAAGAACAACTCGGCGAACCATTCGAGCGAAGTCGCCGTGGGCGCGGAATACAACCTGTCCCAGCGCACAAGGGCGTACGCGCAAGTGGGTTACGTCGACAACAAGGGGACCATGAACCAGACCATCGTCTATGGCGCCCCGGTTGCGCCTGGCGTGTCCACCACGGCGGCCATGATCGGCATCCGTCATAGCTTCTGATTACGTCATCTATAACAACTGGAGTATTCGATGAAAAGCATTCAGGCACGCGCGTTGGCGATTGCCACATTGATTCTGGCCGCGTCCGGCAACGCATGGTCGCAGCCGGCGGCCAGTGCACCTTCGAGCATGCCGGGCGCATCCGCGGCTGAAGCTAACGCCGCATCGCCCGTCAGCGAAAGGAAAGCCAATCGCGCGCTGCGTCGGCAGGTGTATGCCGCCATCGGCAAGCACAAGGAGATCAGCGCCGGCAATATCGGCGTCACCGTAAAAGGCGGCACGGTGACGCTCAATGGCACGGTCACCGACGCTTCGCAGGTCAATCAGGTCGCGGAGATCGCGAAAGGCGTTGCTGGGGTGACTTCGGTGACCAACAAGCTGACCGTGCAAAAACCGTTGGGTGGAATGTAAAAGACCTCACGCATCGGGGGGATTAAGCGCGAGGAGCCCACTATAACAAGCCACTATCTGTCGAACAGCGCCGTGTAACGGCGCTGCATCTCTTCAGGCGTGAGCGCTTCGATCTGCGCGCCGAGCAGCCATTCGTGGCCGTACGGATCGCGCACGGTCGCCGAGCGTTCGCCATAAAAATGATCGGTTAGCGGGCGGACCACGGTTGCGCCCGCTTTGACCGCTTGTGCGACGAGCTGGTCGACGTCGTCGCAGTGGATATGCAGCAGCACACCCGGCCGGTTGTCGCCGGTCGGTCCGAGCATGCCGTGCTCGGGATATTCATCGGATAGCATCACGGTCGCGGGACCGATCTTCACTTCGGCATGACCGATGCGCCCGCCTGGCTCGGTCAGGCGAAACTGCTCCATGCCGCCAAATGCCTGTGCGTAGAACTCAATAGCCTGCGCGGCATTGCGCACTCGCAGATACGGGTAGACCTCGTGAATCGCGTTCATCGTCACCTCCCGGTTGCGGGCGAATGATCGGCGGAAAACGCGGTGCTTCGCCCGCGGACGTGCGCCAGCGACCCGAAGGGGGACTAGAATAATCAGATCGCTACGGCATCCTATTGGTTCGAGCTTACCCCAATGAACGCTTCCGAACATATCGACGAACTGATCGCAGGCCTCATCGACTGGCGCGGCGCCACCTTCGCTCGCATCCGTCAATGCGTGCTCGCGGCGGACCCGGACATCGTCGAGGAGTTCAAGTGGATGGGCAGCCCCGTCTGGTCACGCGACGGCATGATCGCGGTCGCCAACGCGCACAAGGGCAAGGTCAAGCTGACCTTCGCGCACGGGGCGGCCCTGGCCGACCCGGACGGCCTGTTCAACGCTGGCCTCGAAGGCAACGCACGGCGCGCGATCGACTTCCTCGAGGGCGACGAGGTCGACGAGCGCGCACTGGAAGCGCTGGTGCGCGCCGCGATCGACTACAACCGGAGCCATCTGAAGAAGAACGCTCGCTCCGCGCAACCGAAAGCCTCCAGTAAGAAGGCGGCCGGCCAGGCGAATACCGGCGAGGCCTGAAGTCGGCACAGTCCGTTCGCCCAATGGCCGCGCGCGCCGGCGGATCGATACCAGAATTGATATCGATATCACCCAAAATATAATTGGAAAGATATCAACCTGCTCCGTACACTTCACCATCCCTGGACACTGAGCGGCAACCGTGCGCAGTAGCGCCGGGGTGCGCCGCTTCAGTCAAATTGGCCGGTGAGGGTCCCGGCACATGCATCAAGGACCTAGCATGTCGGAAAAAAAGCGGAAATTGCGCTCGGCCGAGTGGTTCGGCACGGCTGACAAGAACGGCTTCATGTATCGAAGCTGGATGAAGAATCAGGGCATTCCCGATCACGAGTTCGACGGGCGTCCCGTGATCGGTATCTGCAACACGTGGTCCGAGCTGACGCCGTGCAACGCGCACTTTCGCAAGCTCGCTGAGCACGTGAAGCGCGGCGTCTACGAAGCGGGCGGCTTCCCGGTCGAGTTCCCGGTGTTTTCTAACGGCGAATCGAATCTGCGCCCGACCGCGATGCTCACGCGCAATCTCGCGGCGATGGACGTCGAGGAAGCGATCCGCGGCAATCCGATCGACGCGGTCGTGCTGCTGACCGGTTGTGACAAGACGACCCCCGCGCTGCTGATGGGCGCGGCGAGCTGCGACGTGCCGGCGATCGTCGTGACTGGCGGCCCGATGCTGAACGGCAAGCTCGACGGCAAGAACATCGGCTCGGGCACCGCGGTGTGGCAACTGCACGAATCGCTGAAGGCCGGCGAGATCGATCTGCATCAGTTTCTGTCGGCCGAGGCGGGCATGTCGCGCTCGGCGGGCACCTGCAACACGATGGGCACCGCGTCGACGATGGCCTGCATGGCCGAGGCGCTCGGCACGTCGCTGCCGCATAACGCGGCGATTCCCGCGGTCGACTCGCGCCGCTACGTGCTCGCGCATATGTCGGGCATCCGGATCGTCGAAATGGCGCTCGAAGACCTGAAGCTATCGAAGATCCTCACGCGCGAGGCGTTCATCAACGCGATTCGCGTCAATGCGGCGATCGGCGGCTCGACCAATGCGGTGATTCATCTGAAGGCGATCGCGGGACGCATCGGTATCGATCTCGAACTCGACGACTGGGTACGCATCGGCCGCGACACGCCGACGATCGTCGACCTGATGCCGTCGGGCCGTTTCCTGATGGAGGAGTTTTATTACGCGGGCGGCCTGCCGGCCGTGCTGCGCCGGCTCGGCGAAGCGAACCTGCTGCCTCATCCCAGCGCGCTGACGGTCAACGGCAAGTCGCTGTGGGACAACGTGAAGGATGCGCCCAACACCAATGACGAGGTGATCCGTCCGCTCGACAAGCCGCTCGTAGCCGATGGCGGCATCCGCGTGCTGCGCGGTAACCTCGCGCCGCGCGGCGCGGTGCTGAAACCGTCGGCGGCGACGCCCGAATTGCTCAAGCATCGCGGACGCGCGGTCGTGTTCGAGAACCTGGAGCACTACAAGGCGCGCATCGTCGACGAGACGCTCGACGTCGACGCGAATTCGGTGCTGGTGATGAAGAACTGCGGGCCGAAGGGTTATCCGGGCATGGCCGAAGTCGGCAACATGGGCCTGCCGCCAAAGCTGCTGAAGCAGGGCGTGAAGGACATGGTGCGCATTTCCGATGCGCGCATGAGCGGTACCGCGTACGGCACCGTGGTGCTGCACGTGACGCCGGAAGCGGCGGCCGGTGGCCCGCTCGCCGCGGTGCAGGACGGCGACTGGATCGAGCTCGATTGCGACGCGGGCACGCTGCACCTCGACATCAGCGATGCGGAACTCGCGCGCCGTCTCGCGCAGCATGTGCCGCCCCAGCCGCCGGAAGGTGGCGGCTACCGGCGCCTGTATATCGACCATGTGCTGCAGGCCGACGAGGGTTGCGATCTCGACTTCCTCGTTGGGTGTCGAGGTTCCACCGTGCCGCGGCATTCGCACTGACGGCTAGCGGCCGAGGCTGTCGACCGCGTCTAGCACGAGCCCGAAAAACTCGTTCGCCGCGGCCGGATTCAGCCAGCGCACGACCACCGTCATGCGCCGCTCCGGTTCGACCCACGTGAACGAACTGCCTGCGCCGACGCCGAAATAGCTCGACGCCGGCACGTTCGGAAACACCTTGCGCCCGGTGTTGAGCCACACTAGGTACCCATAGAACGGCGCGATCGCGCACGGCGTGCGCATGCGCGCGATCCATTCGGACGACAGCACGCGCTGGCCGTTCGCGACCCCGTCGTCGAGCAGCATCTGCGCGATCTTCAACTGGTCGTTCGCGCCGACCGACATACCGCCGCCCCAGTGCGTGCCGCCCGGCACCGACTGCATGCGTCGCCCGTCGATCTCGACCCACGCGTTGTCGTAGCCGACCCATTGCCAGTTTTCGCTCGCGCCCGAAGGTCGCATGATCGCTTCGCGAAACACCTCGGACAGCGGCTGACGGAACAGATGCAGCAGCGCGAGCGAGAACTGGTTGATGCGGACGTCGTTGTATTCCCAGTAGGTGCCCGGCCGTTGCAGAGGACGTAGGTCGCCCTTCTTACCATCGGGCGGCGCGGCGAAATTGACCGCGCGGTAGTGGTCCGCCTGATCCGACAAACCGAAGTACGTGCCGCGCCATTCGCTCGTTTGCTGCAGCAGATGCGCCCAGCTGATAGGCGCGTTGTGTTCGTCGTCGAAGCCGATGTTGGGCACGCGCGCGCACACCGGTTCGTCGACGTCGGGCAACAGGCCGCGATCGTGCGCGACGCCGGCGAGTAGCGCGAGGTACATCTTCGCGACGCTGAAAGTCAGATCAGCGCGATCCGGTTCGCCCCAGCTCGTCAGCACGCGGCCGTCGACGGCGATCGCGCCGGACACCGGCCCGCGATCATGCACCGGACCGAGCAGCTTGTTCCACGGCGGCGGGTCGTTCACGTGCACACCCCATGCGCCACCCACATGGCGGTCCCAAAGCGATTCATGATCCACCGCGAATTGCACGGCTTGCCGCAAACGGTCTTGCATGGATAAGGTCCTGTCGGTTCAACGAAGCCAGCGACACTGAGGCTTAGCGTACGTGCAGTCGCACGCGTGCCCACATCACCGTGAAAAGGCTGAGCAAGGCTGCGAGCATCAGATAGAGGCCGGGTGCGAGATTATTGCCGGTCGCCGCGATCAGCGCGGCAACGGCGAGCGGCGTGAAGCCGCCGAACACGGTGGTGCCGATGTTGTAGCCGAGCGCCATGCCAGTCGTGCGGGTGCGAGTCGGGAACAGCTCGGACATCAAGGCCGGAATCGGCGCGAAGTAGGTCGCCTTCAGCAACGCGACCCACGTGACCGCGGCGAGCAACGAACCGAGCGACGGGTGCGCGTTCATCAGCACGAAGGCCGGATAGACGGTCGCGAAGAACACCACGCCGGCGCCGAGCATGATGCGCACGCGCCCCACCTTGTCGGACAGATGACCGACGATCGGCGTGAGCACCATCATGATCAGACCGGCGACGAGCGTCGCGATGAAGCCCGACGACGGCGCCAGCCCAAGCTGCCGCGCCGCGTACGTCGGCATGTAGAGCAGCATGTAGTTGGCCGTGGTGGTCAACACGAGCGCGCCGATCGACACGAGCACCCGTTCCTTTTGCGTTGCGAGCAATTCGCGCACCGGCGCGGCGGATTTTTCCGCGCGCTCGAACTCTGGCGTTTCGTCGATGCGGCGGCGAATGTAGAACCCGACCGGACCGATCAGCATGCCGAACAGAAACGGAATGCGCCAGCCCCAGCCCTCGAGTTGCGCGGGCGTCAGCGTGCTCGTCAACACCGCGCCGAACAGCGATGCGAGCAGCGTGCTCGCGCCTTGGCTCGAGAACTGCCAGCTCGCCATGAAGCCTTTGCGCGCCGGCGCATGTTCGATCAGAAACGCGGTCGAACTGCCGAACTCGCCGCCCGCCGAAAATCCCTGCAACAGCCGCGACGCGAATACGCCGATCGGCGCGAGCACGCCGATCGCCGCGTATGACGGCATTATCGCGATCATGCCGGTGCCGAGGGTCATCATTGCAATGGATAAAGTCAGCGATGCCTTGCGGCCTTTGCGGTCGCTGAACGAGCCGAGCGCGAGCGCGCCGATCGGTCGCGCGAGATACGACAGCGCGAAGGTGCCGAGCGTGAGCAGCAGCGACACGGTGCGGTCGTGCACCGGAAAAAACGTACGCGACAGCACGGCCGCGAAGTAGCCGTACACGACGAGATCGTAGAACTCCAGCGCGTTGCCGATCGAGGTCGCGAGAATCAGCCGCGATACGCTCGAACGCGAGTCGTGCGGCGCGAGCGCGTCGGCGGTGGTGACGGAGTCCATGCTCATGACGAAGTCCTGTGGCGGCGTGTGGGGGCGCGCCGGCAGTGTCTCGAGGGCGGAGCGGGCGCGGGATTCGAAGCGTGACCCGATCTTGGCGTGGACGATATTGATCGACAATTACAATATTTGGCAGATAGCGTTGCCGAAAAGGCAAAGCACAACTGTGATGATCCAGATCGGGAACACTGAGCTGCCCGACTGAATTCGCGCCGCAAACGAAAAAGCGCCCTGGGCAGGGCGCTTTCCATCGATGCAGCCACGCAGGGAACACAGGTGTTCCCCACCGCGAACCGTCTGCTTAGAACTTGTGACGCAGACCGACACGGAACGCGAGCTGGTTGTCGGCGCCGACGCCCGACGTGCTGAAGTAGCTCGTGCTCGAACCGATCTGTGCCTGCAGATTCTGCGTACCGTTGTGGCCCGACGCGATCTGATAGATACCCAGCACATACACGTCCGTGCGCTTCGACAGCGCGTAGTCGCCGCTCAGGTTCACCTGGTTCCAGTGACCGACGTTCGCGCCGCTCAGGTGCATGTACGTGTAGCCTGCGCCTGCGGTGATCGCCGGCGTGAACGCATACTTCGCGCCTGCTTCGTAGGCGGCGAAGGTGGTCGACTGACCCGAGATCGGAGCGAGGCGCGTGTTCGTGTACAGCGCCCACAGCGTTGCCGGGCCGAATGCGTAACGGCCGCCAACGCCGACCGTGCGCAGATCCTGGATCTGGCCCGTGCCGATCGTCGGGAAGGTCACGTTAGCCAGCGACGTCGAGAAGGCCGGCGATGCCTGGCCCGGGTAACGGATGTCCGTGTATGCCGCGCCGATACCGAACGGGCCGTTAGCGTAGTTCGCGCCGAAGCTGTAAGCGCGCGACGAACCCGCGACCGGGGCAGCCGCCGTGCCCGTAGCCGGCGTGCCGGCAAAGCCGCCAGCCGTGTTCGAGAAGCCGTACATCGCGCCGAAGGTCAGGCCGGCGAAGTTCGCGCTGCTGTACTTGACCGAGTTGTTGATACGGCTCGACGTGAGCTGGTCGACGTCGTTGATGTGGTACGCGTAGTTACCCGCGACGGTCTGGCCGCCGGTCGCGTAGTTGGAGCCGAGGTAGTCGGTCGAGAACGAGTACTGGCGACCGAACGTCAGCGAGCCGACGTTGTTCTGCGCCAGACCAACGTACGCCTGGCGGCCGAACATCGCGCCGCCCTGGCCGGCGGTGCCGTTCGCGCTGCTGAAGCCGTTTTCCAACACGAACAGCGCCTTCAGGCCATTACCAAGGTCTTCCGTGCCACGCAGGCCCCAACGGCTGCCGTTCGCGACGCCGTCGTCGTACTTGGTCAGGCTGCTGTGGCCGGTGGCCGTTTTCGAGTTGTTCACGTAGCTGATACCCGCGTCGATCAAGCCGTACAGCGTGACGCTGCTTTGTGCGTGAGCGGCGGTGGCGAAGACGGCGAGCGTAGCGGCGGTCAGGATTTTTTTGTTCAAAATACTTCTCCGGTTAGGAAATTTTAGCGATCGCGACGCGATGCTCTGCGGCAATGTCGCGCGATGGCCGGCAATTTAAGGGGGCGCTGAGTAACGTATGTGACAGTGAAAAAATCTTTTCACGGTGTCGTGTCGGCGCGACACTTTGCCGGCGTACCGGAGGCGGGGCGGGTCGGTCGACCCTGAAGGGGAGGCGGGCAACGCGTGGCAGCGGAACGCCCGCCGCGCGGCGGGCGATCGATTGCTTCAGGTGCGTGCGTTGAAAATACAGTTACATGGCCGGCTGCGACACATCGATAGTCGCAGCGGCTTTGGTGTCAGTTGCTCAGCAACGAGCCGCTGCGGAACGGCGTCGCGCCGGCGATGCGCGCGAACTCGAGGCCGGCCGTCGCGAAGCGCGCCAGATGCCGCGCGTACAGCACGCCCGCCACGCTGCTTTCGATCGTGACGACCCGGTCCGTCAACGGATCGACGATATCCGCGATTGCCTGGCCCACGTCCACCCGCGTGCCGACTGCGCAGCGATAGACGAGCACGCCGCTGATCGGCGCGACGAGCGGCTCGGCGCCCGCGAGCGGCGTCGCCGGGAATTCTAGCGGCGGCAGCGGCGCCGGCTCGCCGTCGATCACGCCGCGCGAGGTCAGATACTCGATGATCGCCTGCGCGTCTTTTTCCGCCAGCTCGTGCGACACGTCGCGCTGACCGCGCAGCTCGATCGTGACCGAGATCCCGCCGTTCGGGATCGGGAAGCGCTCGCCGAAACGGCTGCGCAGATCCGACCAGCAGAAGCTGTGGATTTCGTCGAACGGATTGCCGACCGAGTTCAGCGCGAGCAGCGACGCCTTCGCGTCGAGGTAGCGCGCGAGCGGCTCGACGTCGGGCCACAGCTCCGGATTGGTGTATAGGTGCATCGCGGCTTCCCAGTCGCAATGCAGATCGAGCACGACGTCGGCGTCGTACGAAAGCTTTTGCAGCGCGAGGCGTTGCGAGCCGAGTTCGGTGGTCGGCTGCTGCGCGTCGAGCGCTTCGCGCATCGCCGCGCGGATGGCGGCGCGGTTCGCGTCGATGTCGCCGGTCAGATGCGACTCGATGACCGGCAGCACGAGCTCGGCGAGGTCGTAGAAGTTGCGGTTGAAGTTCTGCGCGCTGCCGGTTTCGAAGCGGCCGAGCATCTGGCCGAGCAGATGCTGGTTCAGACCGATCGGGTTCGGCACCGGCACCACCACGACTTCCCCGCGCAGCTTGTCCGCGGCTTCGAGCGCGGCCAGCTTGCGGCGCAGCGACCACGACACCAGCATGCCGGGCAGCTCGTCCGCGTGCAGCGACGACTGGATATAGATCTTTTGCCCGCCGCCGGGACCGTAGTGGAAACTCGTCAGTTCGCGGGCGGTGCCAAGCGACGGGGCAATCAGCGGATGGGTCTGGGTTTGCATGGTTTTGGCTTCGCGGCCCGTTCGGAGCAGCCGCGCTAGGTGGTTGATTGCAAGGGGAAAGATACGCGCCGGCTGCGCGCGGGGTCCGCGTGCGCGGACTACGGCAACCTGTCTCACGGCGGCCGCGTGTCGCACGATCTTAGCCGATATGCCACAGCATGTGGCTTGATGTGGCTCGATGTGGAGCCACAAAACAAAACGGGCTCCGCGTCGCGGAGCCCGTTTGGGCAAGCTGCCGGCGCGCCGTGCGGCGCGCGCGGGCGGTTTAGCTGCCGTACACGTCGAAGTCGAAGTACTTCTTCTCGATCTTCTTGTAGGTGCCGTCCTTGATCATGTCGGCGATCGCCTTGTCAACCTTCGCCTTCAGATCGGTGTCTTCCTTGCGCATGCCAATGCCGGCGCCGTTGCCGAGGATCTTCGGATCGTCGAGGTCCTTGCCGACGAAGTCGAAGCCCGCGCCGCGCGGCGTCTTCAGAAAGCCCTGCTCGGCCTGCACGGCGTCCTGCAGTGCCGCGTCCAGACGGCCAGAAATCAGGTCGGCGTAGACCTGGTCCTGGTTCTGATACGGCACGACTTTCGCGCCCTTCGGTTCCCAGTAGGTCTTCGCGTAGGTTTCCTGGATGGTGCCCTGTTCGACGCCTACCGTCTTGCCTTTCAGCGATTCAGCGGTCGGCATAATGCCCGAGCCCTTCTTCGCAACGAGACGCGTCGGCGTGTTGAACAGCTTCGACGAGAAGGCGATCTGCTCAGCGCGTTGCGGCGTCATCGACATCGACGACAGCACGCCGTCGAACTTCTTCGCCTTGAGCGCCGGGATCATGCCGTCGAAGTCGTTTTCCACCCACACGCACTTCGCACCGACGCGCTTGCAGATTTCGTTGCCGAGGTCGATGTCGAAGCCAACGAGCTTGCCGTCCGCGCCTTTCGACTCGAACGGGGGATAGCTGGCGTCAACGCCGAAACGGATCGTCGACCAATCTTTAGCGTGTGCGCCAATCGAGACGGTGGCAAGCAGAGCAACTGTCAAAGCCGCTAGCAGTTTCTTCACTGTTTTTACTCCTCGGTGTAGTTCAATTACGCCCTCGACGGTTGTGCCGCCTTGGGACGCCCGGCGCGACTCGCGACCGGGCTTCTGGTCAGGCTGCAAGCCGGGGTGGCCTGCAACGCGCGCCAAGCTTATCAGTTCAAAAATATTGGGAAGCTAGTAGAACACCGGATGGCGCGGGAGGAAGCCCTCTAGAGCAACGCTTGCGCGCAAGCCGGTGTGCCGGGATCGTACACGCCTGGCGGGGTTTGCGTAACGGGGGTGTAATGCGCGAGCGGTAATACGGTGGGCGGCGAGCGCAATCGACTGGAATTTGCGACGGTTTTCTCGCGAGTTCGCCGAAAACTGGGTTGAAACGCGAGTTTGAAACGCGGACGGATCGTTAAAGCTCGCGCCTGAATTTGCCGTTAATTAACTAGCGCCCGACATTCTTGGCCGCCGTTTCGATCGATGCAAAAAACACAGGCTTTGGCGCTATCATCGATGCTCCGCGCGCTGGATGCCGACCGCGGCGCGGGCTGGCTCGCTCTGAAGTATGTCCTCGGACAGCCGTCAAGATTCCAATGCCGCGCGTTTGCGCTCGCCCAGAAGGCCTTTCTGCTTAACGGTGTTATTCATGCACACGATGTTCACGGCGGATCAAACAGGCTGTTGCAAACACGCTTTCAAGCGGCAAATCGCGAGCGCCGGCGCGCGGGCTCGCGCGGCATCTCGCGCGGCATTATTGCAGCGCCGGTTTTTTGGCGGTTTCTCGTCGAGCGTTGCGTCGGGATTTTCATCGATTGGCACATCCGGATTTTGGTGCGTCGTTTGGTCGGGGGCTTTAGCCCGTGTTTTGCCCTTTCTAATAGCCACGTGCCTGTGCGCGGGTGTCGGCGCGGCGACGCCCGCCGTGGCCGCCGACAAAGTGCTGCACGTGCTGGCGTGGCCCGGCTACGCGGACCCGGACGTCGTGAAGTCGTTCGAAACGCGCTACGGCGCGAAGGTCGAGGTCACGCTCGTCGATTCCGACGAGGCGCTGTGGGCGCAGATGCACAGCAAGGGCACGCCGCCGTTCGACGTGCTCGCCGCCAACACCGCCGAAATTCGCCGCTATACGCAGGCGAATCTGCTCGCGCCGCTCGATCTCGCGAGTCTGCCGAACACGAAGCAGCAGTTGCCGCGTTTCCAGGCGCTCGGCTCGATCGACGGCCTGACGTCGGCGGGCAAGGTGTATGCGATTCCGTTCACGTATTCGTCGATGGGGCTCATCTACGATCGCCAGCAGATTCCGGTTGCGCCGCATTCGATGCTCGAACTGTGGAACCCGCGGTATCGCGGCAAGGTGCTCGACTTCAATAGTGCGCAGCACAACTTCTCGCTCACCGCGCTCGCGCTCGGCTATCCGCATCCGTTTCAACTGGACCCCGCGCAGATGCGCACCATCGCGCACAAGCTCGTCGAGCTGCGCCGCAACCTGCTGACCTATTACACGCTGCCCGAGGAGGCGACCGCGTTCTTCATCCAGCACAAGGTCGCGCTGATGTTCGGCAACTACGGCACGCAGCAGGTACAGTTGCTGCGGCGCGCGGGCGCGGACGTCGGCTATGTGATTCCGGACGAAGGCGCGCTCGCGTGGCTCGATTGCTGGTCGATGACGCGCGCGGCGACCGACAAGCCGCTCGCGCTCGCGTGGATCAACTACATGCTCGAACCGAGCGTGAGCGCGTTGCTCACGCAGCGCCAGGGGCTCGCGAATACGCTCAGCGGGCCGGCCGAAGGCAGCGCCACCGCGCACATCGTGTGGATCAGTCCGGTCGAAGATATCGAGCGCCGCGAGCAACTGTGGACGCGGATCGTGTCGGGCGACCGTTCGGAGCGCTTCTGATGCTGCACCGCGGCCTGACCTTCAAGCTATCGGTGCTGCTCGCGTGCATCGGCGTGCTGGCGTCGGGCGCGACCGGCTATTACGCGTATCGCGCGAATCGCACGATGCTCGTCAACGAAGCCGAGCACAGCCTGCGGACTTCGACGGAGTTGCTCGGCCAGCGCATTGCGCTATCGATCGACGACGTCGCGGCGGACGCGCTCGTGCTCGCGACGATGCCGTCGTCGGTAATCGTCGCGCAGACCGACGATGGCATCGGCCCGAACCTTGCCCGCGAGCGGCTCGCGCAGGTGTATTCGAGCTTCATGCTGCACCACCCGGAGTATCTGCAGATGCGGCTGATCACGCGGCAGCATCACGGGCTGGAGCTGATCCGTTTCGATCGGGACAGCGACGGTCTCGTGCGGGTCAAGGGTGACGGTCTGCAGGAAAAAGCTCAGTTCCCCTACGTGTTCGAAACGCTCGCGTTTTCGCCGGGCCGCATCTACACGTCGCCGATTTCGGTCAATCACGAATCCGGCACGCATGCGGCGCAAGGCAAGCCGACGCTGCGCCTCGGCACGCCGATCGCGGACGCGCGCGGCACGGTGCTCGGCGCCGTCGTGATCGACATCGATCTGGCCGGCATGCTGCGGCGTTTGCAGAGCGATCTGCCGAGCGACTATCAGGTCTATCTGGCGAACGAGTGGGGCGACTTCCTGGTTCATCCCGACGCGTCGCAAACCTTCGGCTTCGACCGCGGCCGGCGCGTGCTGATGCAGGACAGCTTCCCGGCCACGAAGCAGCTGTTCGAGCAACGGCAGAGCGAGGTGCTCGTCAACGGTCTCGCGGGGTCCGGCGAGACGGCCGGGCGCGTGCTCGCGTTCGTGCGACGGCCGTTCGGCGGTTCGGAGGGCAACCGCTTCATCGTGCTCGGTCTTGCGAAGCCGCTCGAGGACGTGTTGAGCGGCGCCAATCAGCTCGGCTCGCGGATCGTTCGCATGGTGCTGGTGTTCAGCGCATTGTCGGTATTGCTGGCGATTCTGTTCGCGAGGGCGCTCACCAAGCCGCTGCATCTGCTCGCGCATGCGGCGACCCACCTGTTCGCCGAGCACGCGATGCACACCTTGCCGCTCAAACGCACCGACGAAATCGGCGTGCTCGCGCGCTGCTTCGAGCGTTTGCGCCGCGAAATTCGTGCGCAGATGGATGCGCTTCACAGCAAGCAGAGCGAGCTCGTGCATCTGGCCTCGCACGACGTGCTGACCGGCTTGCCGAACCGCATGCTGTTCATGCAGAAGCTCGAAAGCGCGATCGACGAGGCCAGGTTCCGCCGCGAAGGCCTCGCCGTGCTGTTCGTCGACCTCGACGGCTTCAAGCAGATCAACGATCAGTTCGGCCACTCCGTTGGCGACAAGGTGCTGGTCGCAATCGCGCGCCGTCTGAAGGACGTGCTGTATCTCACGGACGTGGTCGCCCGGCTCGGCGGCGACGAGTTCATCGTGCTGATCGAAGGGCCGCGCGCGGCGGAGGTCACGCCCCCGATCGCCGCGTGCATCATGGATGCGCTGAACGAAACGCTGAGCGTCGACGGCAATAGCATGACGGTCGGCGCGAGCATCGGCATCAGCGAGTTCCCGCACGACAGCGGCAATGCCGAGGAACTGCTGCTGAATGCCGATGCCGCGATGTATGCGGCGAAATCGGGCGGACGTTGCGCGTATCTGCGCTATCGGGATCTGCTCGCGGCGCGGCTCGACGAACAGGCGCGGGAGCTTGCCCGGGCGCACGCCGCGCGCGATGGGACCGAGGGGCGCGAGGCGGAGCCCACCGCGTGATGCGGTTTTATTCGCGCCGATCAGCGTTTTCTATTGCCACGCCGCGATTGCGCCGCGTGCGCCTTGTTGCTGCAACAGACGCAACGCGTCATCGAGCGTCGTTCTGAATGCCGCGTGAGCCGCGAGCTTCGCATCGAACACTTCGCGCACGCCGAGTAGCGCGTTCACCAGCGCCACGGTGTCGCGTTGCGCGGACGCCGCAAGCGCTTTCAGTTTATCCGCGAGCGGGTCGTTGATTTCGTAGCGCGTGCCGTCGTCCGCGTGGCCGCGCAGGAATGTCATCCACGCGGCGACGGCGAGCGCGAGCCGGCGATAAGGTCGACCCGCGTCGATGCGGGCCGCGATGGTCGCGAGCAATCGCGGCGGCAGCTTCTGGCTGCCGTCCATTGCGATCTGCGCGCAACGGTGCTTGAGCGCCGGGTTCGCGTAACGCGCGAGCAATGCGTCACGGTAGCCGGCAATGTCGAACGATGCAGGCAGGCTCAGCGTCGGCGCGATTTCGTCGGTCATCATCGCGTGAATCAGATTGCGCAGCGCGGGCTCGGCGATCGCTGCGTCGATCGTGTCGAAGCCGCCGAGCATCGACAGGTAGGCGAGCGTCGAATGCGTGCCGTTCAGCATGCGCAGCTTCGCGAGTTCGAACGGCATCACATCGCCGACGAGCTGTGCGCCGACCGCATCCCACGCGGGACGGCCCTGCGGAAATCGATCTTCGATCACCCATTGTCTGAACGGCTCGCAAGGCACCGGCGCGGCGTCGCGGTAGCCGAGCTGTTCGGCTGCGCTCACGCATTCGGTGTCGGTGGTGGCGGGGACGATCCGATCGACCATCGTTGATGGAAACGCGACTTCCGCGGCGATCCAGTCGGCGAGCGCGGCGTCGAGTCGACGTGCGAACGAGCACACCACCTGGCGCAGCGCGGCGCCGTTGTGCGCAAGGTTGTCGCACGACAGCACCGTGAAGGGCTGCCCGTTCGCGGTGTCGCGCCGCGCGCGCAAGGCCGCGACGAGGATACCGGGCACCGTGCGCGGCGCGAGCGGAGCAGCGAGATCGTGCGCGATGGCGGGATCATCGAGATCGACTTCGCCGGTCTTCGCGTCGCGGCAATAGCCTTTTTCCGTGACGGTCAGCGAAACGATCCGAACCAGCGGGTCAGCGAGACGCGCGAATATCGCGGCCGCGTCGGCGGGCATCGCCAGCACTTCGCGCAGCGCGCGGATGACCGTCACCTTCGCACCGTCGGGCCCGCGTTCGACGAGACTGTAAAGCCCCTGCTGTTCCATCAACGCGTTGCGTTTGCCGACGTTGCCTTGCAGCGTCACGCCGCAAATGCCCCAGTCGCCGCCGGCGGCCAGCATCGCCTCTTCGGTGTAAAGCGCCTGATGGGCGCGATGAAAATTGCCGACCCCCAGATGCACGATGCCGATGCGCGGCTCCCTCCATTGCGGCGACAGCAGATGTGCCTGCAGTGTGGGCAGCGCATCACGGGACAGGCGGTTTGGCGGCAAGGCGACGGTCGCGGCGGTCATGGGAAGTGGTCCTGGTGGGGCGGGGAAACCCTGATTTGACGAGTAACTATACTTGTATGGTAGCATCGTTCAAACAGCTTGAGACAGGCTGATGCAGTGATTTTTATGCCGCCACGTCCGGTTCGCCCGTCATCGCGGTTCCCCGTTTTCTGCCAGGAGCACTCATGAAAATCGTTCGCGCCGACGTCATCGTCACGTGCCCCGGCCGCAATTTCGTCACGCTGAAAATCGTCACCGACGAAGGCGTCCACGGCATCGGCGATGCCACGCTGAACGGCCGCGAACTGGCGGTCGCTTCGTATCTGAAGGACCACGTCTGCCCGCTGCTGATCGGCCGCGATCCGGCGCGTATCGAGGACACCTGGCAATTCCTCTACAAAGGCGCGTACTGGCGGCGCGGTCCCGTCACGATGACGGCGATCGCCGCGGTCGACATGGCGCTGTGGGACATCCTCGGCAAGGTGGCGGGCATGCCGCTTTACAAGCTGCTCGGCGGCGCGTCGCGTGAAGGCGTGATGGTGTACGGCCACGCGACAGGCCGCGATATTCCCGAAGCGCTCGACCGTTACGCCGAACATATCGAGGCCGGTTATCAGGCCGTCCGCATTCAATGCGGCGTGCCCAACATGCGCTCGGTGTATGGCGTCGCGAAGGGCAACGGCATGTACGAGCCCGCTACCAAGGGTGCGGTGGAAGAGCAGAGCTGGTCGTCGGAAAAATACCTGGACTTCGTGCCGAAACTGTTCGAGGCCGTGCGCGAGCGTTTCGGCTTCGACACGCATCTGCTGCACGACGTGCACCACCGTTTGACGCCGATCGAAGCGGCGCGGCTCGGCAAAGCCGTCGAACCGTATCGATTGTTCTGGATGGAGGACCCGACGCCCGCGGAAAACCAGGCCGGTTTCAGGCTGATTCGCGAGCACACCGTCACGCCGATTGCGGTCGGTGAGGTATTCAACAGCATCTGGGACTGCAAGCAGTTGATCGAGGAACAGTTGATCGACTATATCCGCGCGACGCTCACGCATGCTGGCGGCATTACGCATCTGCGGCGGATCGCGGATTTTGCTGCGTTATACCAGGTGAGAACGGGCTGCCACGGTCCGTCGGATCTGTCGCCGGTCTGCATGGGTGCCGCGCTGCATTTCGACCTGTGGGTGCCGAATTTTGGGGTTCAGGAATACATGGGCTTTCCGGCTGAAGCGCTCGACGTCTTCCCGCATGCGTGGCGCTTCGACAAGGGCATCATGCATCCCGGTGAAGCGCCGGGTCACGGTGTCGACATCGACGAAGTTGCGGCAGCGCGTTATCCGTACGATCCGGCTTACCTGCCGGTCGCGCGTCTGGAAGACGGCACGTTGTGGAACTGGTGAGCGTCCAGACGCCCAACGTTCCCGCTCACTGAAAACAGAATCACCGAGACAGCCTTCACCCGCTGCGTTCGCATCGTCATCACCGTCTTCTCCGCTTGCGCGCCGTTGAACGCGCCCGCGACGCTAACCCTGGAGTCCATCATGCTCGCAGCCGTACTTCACGAACCGAAACTGATCCGCATCGACGAAATGCAGCCACCCGAACCCGGTCCGGGGGAGGTCCGCGTACGTGTACGCGCGGGCGGCATCTGCGGCTCGGATCTCTCGTACTACTTCAAAGGAAAAAGCGGCGACTTCGCGGTGCGCGAGCCGTTCGTGCTCGGCCACGAAGTGGCCGGTGAAATCGACGTGCTCGGCGAGGGCGTCAGCGCGCAACCCGGGTTTGCGCGCGGGCAACGCGTCGCCGTCAATCCGGGTCTGGCGTGCGGCACATGCCGCTTCTGCGCGGCCGGGATGCCCAATCATTGCCTGAACATGCGCTTCATGGGCAGTGCGTCGACGTTTCCGCACACCCAGGGCATGTTCCGCCAGCACATCGTCGTGGCCGCGCGGCAATGCGTGCCGGTGCCGGACGGCGTCGATTTCGCGCAGGCGTCGATGGCCGAGCCGCTCGCCGTCGCATTGCATGCGGTGAGGCAGGCGGGCTCGCTGGTGGGCGCGCGCGTGCTGCTGGTCGGCTGCGGTCCGATCGGCTGCATGCTTCTCAGTGTGGCGCGACGCGCCGGCGCGCATCGCGTGGTCGCAGTCGATCTGTCCGAGCGCGCGCTGGCGCTCGCGCGGCAACTCGGCGCGGACCAGACCGTGAATGCCGCCGATACCGCGACGATCGCGACGTGGTCCGACAGGCGCGGCACGTTCGATGTCGTCATCGAAGCATCGGGCAGTCCGGCGGGGCTCGACACGGCGTTGCGCTCGGCGCGCGCGGGCGGCACCGTGATCCAGGTCGGCAATCTGCCGGCGGGGCAGTCGCCGGTCGCGGCGAATCTCGTGATGGCGAAAGAGCTCTGCTATCGCGGCTCGTTTCGCTTTACCGACGAATACGCGGTGGCCGCCGACGAAATCGCCGCCGGCAAGCTCGACCTGCGTCCGCTGATGACGCACGCGTTCGCGATGCACGACGCGAACCATGCATTCGAAGTTGCGCTGGACCGCTCGCAGTCGATGAAGGTCCATCTGACGTTCGATTGAAGCGCGCCATCCGCCACCCCAACCCAAACCCGGAAGCAACGTCGAACGCCCATCAAGAGGCGCCACCGAAGGAGACATCCGATGATCAAGAGTCAACGCTGGTTCGTCGTCGCGCTGCTGTTCCTGGCAGGCGTCATCAACTACCTCGATCGCGCGGCGCTGTCGATCGCCGCGCCGTTGATCCAGAAGGACCTCAATTTTTCGCACGCGCAGATGGGCGTCGTGTTCAGCAGCTTTTTCATCGGTTATGCGCTATTCAATTTCGTCGGCGGTCTGGCGTCCGACAAGGTCGGCGCGAAACGGGTGTTCGGTACCGCGATGGGCGTGTGGTCGGTGTTCTGCGGCGCGACCGCGCTCGCGAGCGGCATCGGTTCGCTGATCGTGCTGCGCGTGCTGTTCGGCATGGGGGAAGGGCCGTTCAGCTCATCGACCAGCAAGATGGTCAACAACTGGTTTCCGCGCCGCGAGGTGGCGAGCGCGATCGGCGTGATCAGTTCGGGCACGCCGCTCGGCGGCGCGCTGGCGGGCCCTGTGGTCGGTTTCATGGCCGTGCAGTTCGGCTGGCGCTGGGCGTTCGTCGCGATCATGCTATTCGGCCTCGCGTGGCTCGTGCTGTGGTCGCTGACGACGACCGAGCATCCGCATCAGCAGACGCGCATTACGCCGGCCGAGCTCGACCTGATCCGCGCCGGCCAGACGGACGAGCCCGCGTTTGTACACGCAGGCGGCAGCGAGCAGGGCAAGCCGGGGCTCGGCCACTTCCTGCGCAAGCCGATCATTCTCGCGACCGCGTTCGCGTTCTTCTCCTACAACTACGTGCTGTTCTTTTTTCTGTCGTGGTTCCCGAGCTACCTGACCGACGCGCATCACCTGAGCCTGCACGACATGAGCATCGCGACCGTGATTCCGTGGCTGCTCGGCAGCATCGGCCTCGCGGCCGGCGGCTTCATTTCGGACCTGATTCTGCGCATCACGGGCAAGCCGTTGTTGTCGCGCAAGCTCGTGCTCGGCACTTGCCTCGGCGCGGCGGCGCTGTGCGTTGCTCTCGCCGGGCGCGTCTCCAGTATGCAGGGCGCGGTCGCGCTGATGTCGGTGTCGATCTTTTTCCTCTATGCGACGGGCGCCGTCTATTGGGCCGTGATCCAGGACACCGTGCCGCGCGAACACGTCGGCGGCGTGGGCGGCTTCGTGCATCTGCTGGCGAACCTGGCCGGCGTGATCGGGCCGGCGGTGACCGGCTTTATCGTCGAGGCGACGCATGGTGCATACGGCAGCGCGTTCGTGCTGGCAGGCGCGATTGCGGTGCTCGGCGCCGTCTGTTCCTTGATATGGGTGCGTGAGCCGCGCGCGGGCACTTTGACGGTCGAGCGCGCATGGTAGTATGGTGCGGAGCTTTTATTCGCTTCCGATCCGCCGCTATTCGCTGCTTTGCCAATGCCCACCAGCAATCATCTCGCCGAGCTCCCGTCTTCTTCCGCCGCCGCGTCGAGCGCGCCACGCAAGCGTGGCCGCGCCGCCGCGCAGGCTAACGCGCGCGTCGGGCTGCCCGACCTGACCGCACACCTGTCGTTCGATTCTCACGAGCCGATCGGCAAACAGATTTTCCGCGCGCTGCGCGAGGCGATTTTCGTCGGCCAGATGGTGCCGGGCACGCCGCTGTCGGAGAAGGAGGTCTCGGACATGTTTCAGGTGTCTCGCCAGCCTGTACGTGAAGCATTCATCAAGCTGGTCGAGGCGGGCGTGTTGCAAGTGCTGCCGCAGCGCGGCACCTTCGTGAAGCGGATTTCTCCGCGTCGGGTGCGCGAAGGACGCTTCATTCGCGAGGCGATCGAAACCGCGGTGGTGCGCAAGGCGGCGGTTTCGATTACCGACGAGCAGTTGCAGGCGCTCGCCGAGAATCTGCGCGAGCAGAAACTCGCGGCGAAAGCGAACGACACGGCCGCGTTTCTCGCGCTCGACGAAGCGTTCCACTACGCGATCGCCCGGGCAATCGACTGCACGGCCGCGTGGGAAACGATCCAGGACATCAAGGCGCAAATGGACCGCGTGCGCTATCTGAGCCTACCCGATGTGTCGCCGCTCGATCTGCTGATCCGCCAGCACGCGAAGATCCTGGCCGGACTGCGCGCGCACGACCCGACAGCCGCCGAAGACGCGATGCGCCGCCATCTGCGCGAAATCCTCGTGTCGCTCGGCCCGATCGCCGAGCGCAACCCCGCCTGGTTCGAGGCGGACGAACCTGAGCGCGTGCCGTTGTCGAGCTGAGACGCAGGCGCGCTCATATAGCCCACTCAAACGATCCGCACTCCGCCGCGATAAGTCGCGCGCGGCACCGGCAGCCTGTCGAGCATCGTCACGCGCACGAGGTCGGCGCGCAGGCCCGGCTCGATCGCGCCGCGATCCGTGAGGCCGGCGGTGCGCGCCGGTTCGGCCGAGACCGTTGCCATCGCGCGCGGCAGCGGCCAGCCCGCTTTTTCGACGAGATCGAACACCGCACTCAGCAAGCTCGATGGCACGTAATCCGACGACAGAATGTCGAGCAGGTCCGCGCGCGCGAGCTCGAGCGCCGACACGTTGCCCGAATGCGAGCCGCCGCGCACGATGTTCGGCGCGCCCATGATCGTCGCGATGCCGTGCTCGCGCGCGGCTTGCGCGGCGATGCGCGTGGTCGGGAATTCGGCGAGCACGATGCCCTCGGCCTTCGCCTGTTCGACGTGCTCGATCAGCGTGTCGTCGTGGCTCGCGACCGGAATGCCGAGCCGCCCGCAACGCTCGACGATCTCGCGGCGGTGCGCATCCGCGTAACGCGCCTGTTCGACCGCAAGCTCGGCGAGCGCGGTCGCGACGCGCTCGTCGCTCATCTTGCCGTTGCGTTCCTGGTAGCGGCGCCATTGCTCGCGGTCGTGCCATTGGCGCTGGCCCGGCGTATGGTCCATCACCGACGCGAGCCGCAGCAGCGGATGCGCGCACAGCGAATCGAATACCTCTAGTACGTCGGCGGTCGCGATCTCGCAGCGCAGATGCAGAAAGTGCTCGGCGCGCAGCAGTCGACGCGTGGACAGCCGCAGCAGCGAATCGGCGCATTGCGTCTGCACATCGCGGTTACGCAGCCCAACGTTCGAGCGCGAGCCGATCGCGAGCGCGTCGAATACCGTCGTGATGCCGGCTGCGGCGACCTGCGCGTCGTGGATCACGAAGGCCGCGTCGGTATTCCATTGGACGCCGGGACGCGGCACCAGGTGCTTCTCGAGATTGTCCGTATGCAGTTCGATCAGACCGGGCAGCAGATAATCGCCGTCCCAGTCTTCGGCGTCGCGCGCCGAACTCCCACCGCGTTCGACGTCGCGAATCACGCCGTCTTCGACGCGCACGGCGCCTATGAATTCTTCGTCTCGCGTCACGATGCGAGCGTTGCTGATCAACATCGACTTGCTCCGTAGTCAGTCGGGGCTGGTTTCAGATTGGTGCCGCAGCGGCGGCCGCAGTTCGAGGCGGCGCGTCGCGACCTTGTTGCGTGTCTCCTCGTCGTGAAAGATACCAACGATCGCCGCGCCGCGCTCGCGCGCCTCGACGATCAGATCGGCCACCACGTCGCGGTTTTCCGCATCGAGCGAAGCGGTCGGCTCGTCGAGCAGCAACAGCGGATGCCCGGCGATCAAACCGCGCGCGATGTTCACGCGCTGCTGCTCGCCGCCCGAAAACGTCGCGGGCGCGAGCGACCACAGACGCTCGGGCACGTTCAGCCGCGCGAGCAATTCAGCGGCGCGCGCGCTGGCTTCGTGTTCGGCGACGCCGTGCAACACCAGCGGCTCGGCGACCAGCGCAAGCGTCGGCACGCGCGGAATCACGCGCAAAAACTGGCTCACGTAGCCGACCACGCCACGGCGCAGACGCAGCACCTCACGCGGTTCGGCACCGGTGATCGTGACAGGCCGGCCGTGATCGCTGGTGTCGCGAATCGCGATCGAGCCGCTGCTCGCCAGATAGTTGCCATACAGACAGCGCAGCAGCGTGCTCTTGCCCGCACCCGACGGCCCGACCAGCACCACGCATTCGCCGCGCTCGACCTCGAGCGACACATTCGCGAGCGCGTCGATCCGCACGCCGCCCTGGCCGTGCAGCGTGAAAGTCTTGCCGATGCCGGTGGCGCGCAGCATCAGCGCCGCGTTGTCGGCGAAAGCGCGCTCGCCGTGGCGCGCATTGCTGTCTGCGTCGATGACTACCTCAGTGGATCGCATTGTGAGCCTCAAACCGGCAGAACCGAGGAAACCAGCGTTTGCGTATAAGGGTGCTGCGGATCGTCGAGCACCTGATCGGTCAGGCCGGCTTCGACGACTTCGCCCGCCTGCATCACGATGAGCCGATGCGCGAGTAGACGCGCGACGCCGATATCGTGCGTGACGATCAGCACCGACAGATGCAGCGTCGAGCTCAGCGTACGCAGCAAATCGAGCAGACGCGCCTGCACGGACACGTCGAGACCGGCGGTCGGTTCGTCCATGAACACCAGCCGCGGACCGGTGACGAGATTGCGCGCGATCTGCAGACGCTGCTGCATGCCGCCCGAAAACGCGGCGGGGAATTCGTCGATGCGCGTCGCGTCGAGCTCGACGCGCTCCATCCATTGCGTGGCCGTGCGGCGAATCTCGCCGTAGTGGCGCGCGCCGACCGCCATCAACGGCTCGCCGATGTTGGCCCCGGCCGATACGCCGCTGCGCAGGCCGTCGCGCGGATTCTGCTGCACGAAGCCCCACTCGGTGCGCATCAGCAGACGGCGGCGCGGCTCGGACAGCGCGCGCAGATCGAGCGAGTCGCCATGCGACGCGGTGTAGTGCAGCGAGCCGCTATCGGCCTCGGTCTTCAGCGCCAGCGTATTGAGCAGCGTGGTTTTGCCCGAGCCCGATTCGCCGACGATGCACAGCACCTCGCCCGGATACAGATCGAAGCTCACGTTGCGGCAACCGTTGCGGCCGCCATATTGTTTGGTGAGCGCGCGTGCGCTCAGAAGCGGCGTCATGCGGATTCTCCTTCGCGCGTGGCGCGCGGCAGCGCTGCTGGCGGTTCGATATCGCCGTCGCCGCGCCGCTCGTGACAGTAGTCGCTATCGGAGCACACGAACATGCGCGTGCCCGCATCGTCGACGATCATTTCGTCGAGAAAGCTTTCCTTCGATCCACACAGCGCGCACGCGTGCTGCCACTTCTGCACTTCGAACGGATGATCGTCGAAGTCGAGGCTGCGCACCGGCGTATAAGGCGGAATCGCGTGGATGCGGCGTTCGCGGCCCGCGCCGAATAGTTGCAGCGCCGCGTTCATATGCATCTTCGGATTGTCGAACTTCGGGATCGGCGACGGTGAGCTCAGATAGCGATGATTGACGATCACCGGGTAGTCGTAGGTGGTCGCGATGCTGCCGTGATGCACGATGTCCTCGTACAGCTTCACGCTGATCAATCCGTAATCGGCGAGCGCATGCAGCTTTTTGCATTCTGCGACGCGCGGTTCGAGCCGGTACAGCGGCTCGGGCATCGGCACCTGATAGACGAGGATCTGCCGCTCGGTCAGCGGCGTTTCAGGAATCCGGTGCCGCGTCTGGATGATCGTCGCTTCGCTGGTATGCCGCGTGGTCGTCACGCCCGTGGTGCGCGCGAAGAAGCGGCGGATGTTGACCGCGTTGGTGGTTTCGTCCGAGCCCTGATCGATGACCTTCAGCGTGTCCGTTTTGCCGATGATCGCGGCCGTCACCTGGATGCCGCCGGTGCCCCAGCCATACGGCAGCGGCATTTCGCGCGACGCGAACGGCACCTGGTAGCCCGGCACGGCGACTGCCTTCAGCAGCGCGCGGCGCAGCATGCGCTTGGTCTGCTCGTCGAGATACGCGAAGTTGTAGCCGTGTGCGGCGCTGTCGTATGAGGTGTTGGCAACGGCGGTGTCGGGCGCGTTCATGCTGCCTGCTCCTTGCCGGTCTCGCGGCTTGTTTCATCGTGGCTGTGATGCTGCGCGCGCAGACGCCGTACCAGTTCCAGCTCCGCCTGGAAGTCGACGTAATGCGGCAGCTTCAGGTGCTGCACGAAACCCGACGCCTCGACGTTGTCGCTATGCGATAGCATGAATTCGATGTCCTGCGTCGGCGACGCGAGCGTTTCGCCGAGTTCTTCGGCGCGCAACGCGCGATCGACCAGCGCCATCGCCATCGCTTTGCGCTCCGAGTGGCCGAACGCGAGACCGTAGCCTTGCGTGAAGGCGGGCGGCACCGCGCCGCTGCCCGCGAACTGGTTGATCATCTGGCACTCGGTGATGTCGATATCGCCGATGTCGACTGCTTCGCCGAGTTCGTCGAGGTCCATCTCGAGCGCGATCGTGCCGAAGCGGATCTCGCCCGCGAACGGATGCGAGTGCGCGTAGCCGCGCTGCGTCGCATAGCCCATCGCGAGCAGGAAGCCTTCGTCGCCACGCGCGAGATTTTGCAGACGCGTTGCGCGGCTCGCCGGAAACGCGAGCGGTTCGCGCGACAGATCGCCGGGTTGCGCGCCATCGGGTGTCGGGCGCTCCTGTTCGATCAGGCCTTCCTTGTCGAGCAGCGACACGACGCGCGGCATCGATTCCGGCGCGGGCGGCTCTTGCGGAACCGGCCCGCTGCCTCGCGTCACGCCTTGCTGTGCACCATCACCATCGGCCAGCAACGCGAAATCGAGCAGACGCTGCGTGTAGTCATAGGTCGCGCCGAGCAGCTGGCCGCCGGGCAGGTCCTTGAAGGTCGCCGAGATGCGCCGCTCGACCTGCATCGTTTCGGTATCGATCGCACGCGTATAGCCGAAGCGCGGCAACGTGGTGCGATACGCGCGCAGCAGGAAGATCGCTTCGACCAGATCGCCGGCCGCCTGCTTGATTGCGAGCGCGGCGAGCTCTTCGTCGTAGACCGAGCCTTCGGTCATCACCCGCGCGACCGCGAGCCGCAACTGCTCGCGAATCTGCGCGACGCTCAGTTCGGCGATCTGCGTATCGCCGCGGCGCGCTTTGTCGAGCAGGCGCCACGACGCCTCGATCGCGCGTTCCCCACCTTTGACGGCAACGTACATCAGTTCACCTTCGCTTCAGTTGTGCGCGGCAGGCCGATCACGCGCAGGCCGCAAACCAGATAACAGTCGATGCCGCACGGAAACAGCGGTGCGAGCATCGCGCGTTCTTGCCAGAACCGCGCGGGAAGACCGACCGGCGAAATTGTTTCGGTACCGCGAATGCCGGGTCCGCTGAGCGTGACCGGTGTGCCGCCGCTCAGCGCGTCGACGCGGATCAGCAGCGTGGCCGACTGTTCGGGCGACTCGTCGCTGCCGGGCGCGAAGCTTTCGAGCGGCGGCCACGCGTCGGCATCGTGCACATACGCGAACGCGGCCGCGCCGGGCGCCTCGACGAGCGGCGCGCCGGTATGGAAACGCAACGCCGACGCGAGCGCGGTATCGGGCTGCGCGAGCCAGACCGGCGTCGCGTAGTCGCACAGCGTCAGCAGCGCGGCGAACGCGGCGGGTTCAACTGGTGTGTTGCGCAACGCGGGCAGCACGTCATGGATCACGCCGATCGTGCCGGGCCGCGACAACGCGTCGAGCAGCGTGCGAAACACGGCCTGGGTATCGTGGACCGGGTCCGCGAAACCCGGCGTCAGCGCGGACAACGCAATCGGTGAATGTTCCATCAGTCGCCTCGCACCATCGTGAAGAATTCGACGCGCGTCGCCGCGGCATCCTGTTGCTGTTGCGCGCGCCGCGTCCGTTGTTGCGCGGCGAACGGCTCGATCAATTGACGCTGCAGGCTGTCATGATGCTCGGGCATCTGCAGCAAAGCATCGGCGAGAGCGGCCAGTTCGGCGCGACGGCGGTCGCGTCCCAGATGGCAGGCGAAGCCGACGGTGGCCTCGGCGTCGCCGCTGGCATGCAGACGCAGCGTGGCGCGCGTGAGCGTTGCCTCACCGAGATTGAACGGGTCGCCGCTGCCGCCGATCCGCCCTCGCACCATCGCGAGGCCGATTTCAGGGGGACGCAGCCAGTCGTACGCGGGGGTGGGGCGGCCTTGCAGCGCGCGCTGCAGCGCCGCTTCGAGGTCGGCGCGCGGCGTACGCGCCAGCACGGCCATCCAGGCGCGCCGCGCCGCCGAAGACACGGCCGGCAGCGGCGAAGAGGGAGGAACGGAACTCGGGCTCATCGGATTTCCTATCGATCCAGCGAGTGTACATTGGAGCATCTATTCATCTAAACGTCTAAACGTCTAGACGTTTATAAGCATAGAAGTCTGGACTGTCGTACAAGGCTGACGTTTCATATTTCCATCACGGCTCGCGCACTACAATGCACGTGATGGCGATCATTTGAACCGAAGGGAATGACAGCACCATGACATCGAACGACAGCGCGGCGCCGGCCACGACGCTCGAACGCGGCGCGGGCGTGGCCGTCTGGAGACAGATCGAACAGATCCTGGCCGCCGAGATCGCGGCGAGCGGGTTCGGCGAAGAAGGGCGGCTGCCGAGCGAGGGCGAGCTGGCGAAGCGCTTCGACGTCAACCGCCACACGGTGCGTCGCGCGATGCTCGGCCTCGCCGCGCTCGGCCTGGTCAGCGTCGAGCAGGGGCGCGGCACGTTCGTGCAGCCCGGCGCGATCGACTATTCGATCGGCCGCCGTACGCGCTTCACCGAAAACCTGCGTCAGCAGCATCACTCGCCCGCGGGCACGATGCTGTCGGCGGCGCGTGTTAAGGCCGAGCCCACTGTCGCGAAGGCGTTGGGTCTGCGCGCGGGCGCGGCCGTGTATCGCATCGAATCGCTGAACGCGTCCGACGGCGTGCCGCTCACGTTCGCGCGCAGCTGGTATCCGGCCACGCGTTTTCCGGATCTGCCGGAGGTGGTGCAACGCCTCGGTGGCACGACGAAGGCGCTGGCCGAATTCGGCGTGGACGATTATCTGCGCAAGTGGAGCCGCATCGGCAGCGTGCTGCCTGAGCCGGAGGTCGCGCGGCGGCTCAACATCAACCGTCAGCAGCCGGTGCTGTGGGTCGAGAACGTCGACGTCGATCTGCAAGGCACGCCGGTCAAATACGGCTTCACGCATTTCGCGGCCGACCGCGTGCAACTGCTCGTGGAGCACGACCTGTGAGCGGCCCCGCATGGAGTGCCGAAGCGCGCTTTGCGCTGTACTACGCGCCGTCGCGTGAATCCGCTTGGTGGCGGGCCGGCTCGACATGGCTCGGCCGTGATGCGCACAGCGGCGAGCGCTGCGCGCAGCCGCAGCCGCCGGGACTGACGCGCCCGCTCGCCGCGTTGACCGACGCGCCGCGCCGCTATGGCTGGCATGGCACGCTGGTCGCGCCGTTCCGGCCCGGCGCCGGCGTCACGCAGCACGACGTGCTCGCGGCCGCGCGTGCGTGGGCGCTCGCGCAGCACGCGTTCGCGTTGCCGGTGGAAGCGGCCATGCTGGGCGACTTCGTCGCGATGCGTCCCGCGAATGCAGATGGCGAGGCGCGCATTCGCGAACTCGCGTCGAACGCGCTGCAATCGCTCGACGGGCTGCGCGCGCATCCGTCGGCGGCCGATCTCGAGCGCCGGCTCGCCGCGCCGCTTAGCGAGCGCCAACGTGCGTTGCTGCTGCAATGGGGCTATCCGTACGTGTTCGACGAGTTCCGTTTTCACATGACGTTGTCGAGTTCGCTCGCCGATGCCGACGAGCGCGCGACGCTGCTCGCCTGGTGGCGTGAGCGCACGCCCGCGCTTGGGCCGCTCGCGGTCGATCAGGCCGCGCTGTTCGTCGAGCCGGCGCCGGGCGACCCGTTCATTCTGTGGCGGGCGCTGCCGTTCAGCGACGGCGCGCAACGCGGCTATGGCAACGATAAGCAGCAACGCGCGGTGAGCAGCCAATGACTGGGCGTTTGATCTATGTGATGGGGCCGTCGGGCGCGGGCAAGGACTCGCTGCTGCAATTCGCGCGCAAGCGGCTTGCCGGCGAGCCGGTCGTGTTCGCGCATCGTTACATCACGCGGCCGAGCGGCAATGGGGAAGTGCACGTCACACTGAGCGTCGAGGAGTTCGCCGCGCGTTCGCTGCTCGGCCTGTTCGCGCTCGAATGGTCGAGCCATTCGCTGCGCTATGGCATCGGTATCGAACTCGATGCGTGGCTCGCGCGCGGCTGCACGGTGGTCGTCAACGGCTCGCGGCAGTACGTGCAGCATGCGCTCGCGCGCTATCCACGCGCGGAAGTGGTGCATGTGAGCGCCGCGCCCCATATTCTCGAAGCGCGGCTCGGCGCGCGGGCGCGCGAATCGGCGGAACAGGTCGCGGCGCGGCTCGCGCGGCGTGCGCCGTTTGCATTGCCCGCCGGCGTGCGCTGCACGACGATCGACAACTCCGGCGCGCTCGAAGACGCGGGTCACGCTTTGATCACAGTGCTCAAGGAGCGCGTGAGCCCATAGCGCAAGCGCACGCTCACCCGGGCAAGCGGCTTATTGCACGGCCTCCATCCGCTCCCGCGTCACCTGCCGCAAACATGCGACGAACTGCTGCACGGCCGGCGTCGGCAGCAGATCGCGTCGCGAGATGATGCTTAGATCGTAGTTCGGCAGCGCGTCTTCGATCGGCGCGACGCAAATGCCGAGCGGCGCGACCTTCTGCGCGAGCGGCCGCGTGAAGCAGCTGATCACGTCGGTCTGCGACACCAGCCCGAGCGTCACCGCAAACGACGACGGCGCGCGCAACAGCCGCTTCGGCACCGGCAGGCCGTGCGCGCTGAACATCGCCATCATCACGCTGTGCGGGAAATGATCGGCGCCGACCGTGACGATCCACTCGGCGTCGAGCAGTTCGGACAGACGCGTGACGTTCGCGAGCGGATGCCCGGCGCGCATCGTGACGACGAACTGCGTCGAGTACAGAGGCACCTGCACCAGGTCGCTGTCCAATGCCTGCACGTGATGGATCGCCGCGAGATCGAGCGCGCCGTTGCGCAAACGCGCGAGCGCATCGGGCACCGTGACTTCCTCCAGATGCAGGTTGACTAGCGGCATCTTCTCGCGGAAGCTCGACACCGCATGCGGCAGCACCGTCAGCGCGAGCGATGGCATCGTGCCGACGCTGACCTTGCCGGCCAGTTCCCCCTTCACCTGCTCGACGGCCTCGACGGTGCGGCGTATGTCACCGAGCAACTGCTCGGCGCGCGGCAACAGCGCGAGCCCGCACGCGGTCAGCTCGATGCCGCGCACACTGCGCACCATTAGTTCCGCGTTGAGCGCGCTCTCCAACTCGCGAATCGTATGCGTGACGGCCGGCTGTGTGACGCCAAGCTCACGCGCGGCGGCGCGCAGGCTGCGCTGACGCGCGGCGACGACGAAGGCCTGCAACTGCTGCAGCTTCATAAGGGTAGGCCCCAATATAAGACGCGTTAATCAGGGTGAAAAAAATAGCATCTTATTCGAACCTGACGGCGTGGCTATAGTGCGAGGCTACTCACTGGAGCCATACCAACTATGAACGAGACCCCGCGTTTGACCGAAGTGTCCGATCTGGAGCCCGCCGCCGCGAGCCTGCGCGAGATTCGCCATCACATTCATCACCATCCCGAACTCGCGTACGAAGAAGTGCAAACGGCGGCGCTCGTCGCCGACAAGCTCGAACGATGGGGCTGGCAGGTCACGCGCGGGGTCGGCAAGACCGGCGTGGTCGGCACGCTGAAAGTGGGCGACAGTCAGCGCAGCATTGGCATTCGCGCGGACATGGACGCGCTGCCGATCATCGAGCAGACCGGCCTGCCGTACGCGAGCGGCACCCACGGCAAGATGCACGCGTGCGGCCACGACGGCCATACGACGATCCTGCTCGGCGCCGCGCAACGGCTCGCGGCCACGCGCAATTTCTCGGGCACCGTGCATCTGTATTTCCAGCCGGCCGAGGAGAGCGGCATCGACAGCGGCGCGCTGAAGATGATCAACGACGGCCTGTTCGAGCGCTTCCCGTGCGACGCCGTGTTCGGCCTGCACAACCATCCGGGCGCGGAGCCGGGCGTGCTGCTGTTCCGCAAGGGGCCGTTCATGTCGGCGGGCGACAAGGCGATCATCACGATAGAAGGCATCGGCGGGCATGCGGCGCGTCCGCATCTGACCGTCGATCCGGTCGTGGTGGCCGCGAGCATCGTGATGGCGCTGCAGACGATCGTCGCGCGCAACGTCGATCCGTCGCAGCCGGCCGTGGTGACGGTCGGCTCGATGCACGCGGGCACCGCGAACAACGTGATTTCGAGCAGCGCGCGGCTCGAACTGAGCGTGCGCTCGTTCAGCCCCGAGGTACGCGCGTTGCTGAAGAAGCGCATCATCGAGCTTGCCGAATCGCAGGCCGCGAGCTATGGCGGCACGGCGAACGTCGAGTACATCGAAGGGTATCCGGTCGTCATCAATACGGACGCCGAAACGGATTTCGCGGTGCAGGTCGCGCGCGAGCTGGTCGGCGACGCCAAGGTGGTCGAGCACACCGACATCCTGATGGGCAGCGAGGACTTCGCGTTCATGCTGCAGCAGCGGCCGGGCACGTTCCTGCGCATCGGCAATGGCGCCGGCGAGGACGGCTGCATGGTGCACAACCCGCACTACGACTTCAACGACCGCAACCTGCCGATCGGCGCAGCCTTCTGGGCGCGGCTGGTGGAGCGCTACCTCGCGCGGTGAGCGATCGCAGCGAACGCCGCGGGGCGCGACCCAGTGCGCGCCTCATCAGCCCCGTCGCGCGACCATCTCGGAGACCGTCTGCGCGGCTTGCTGCAGCGGTTCCAGAAACGCCTTCACCATCTGTTTGGCCGAATTGCGCTGCGCGTTGCCGCTGATGTTCATCGCGGCGATCACACGGCCCTGGCGATTGCGAATCGGCGCGGACAGCGAAATCAAGCCGCCTTCGAGCTCCTGATCGACGATCGCCCACCCCTGGCGTCGCACCTGCTCGATCAACCTCTTCAACTCTTCCTTGTCGGTGACGGTGCGCGGCGTGTGCGCGTAGAGCGGCGACGAGTTCAGCGTTGCGTCGAGCGTCTGGTCGTCGAGCGAGGCGAGCAGCACGCGGCCCATCGACGTGCAGTACGCGGGCAGGCGGCTGCCGATCGACAGGTTGATCGTCATGATCTTGTGGGTCGGCACGCGCAGCACGTAGACGATCTCGGTGCGATCGAGCACGGCCGCCGAGCAGCTTTCGTGCACCTGCGCCGACAGGCTCTCCATCACCGGTTCGGCGAGATTCCAGAACGGCATCGAGGTCAGGTACGCGAAGCCGAGGTCGAGAATCTTCGGCGTCAGACGGAACAGGCGCCCCTCGGCTTCCACGTAGCCGAGCGTTTGCAGCGTGAGCAGGATCCGGCGCGCGCCGGCGCGCGTGAGGCCGGTCGCCGCGGCGACGTCGGTGAGCGTCTGTTCGGGGCGCGTCGCGTCGAATGCGCGGATGACCGCGAGGCCCCGCGCGAACGACTGCACGTACGAGTCGCCCGGTTTCTCCGGGGCCGGTTCGGCGTTGGCGGGCGCGACGGAAGACGGCGGCAGGGCTTTGCTCATGGACCTTGATCGTGGTGTCGGAAAAGTGCGCACGAAGGACGTGCGACGCGCGTTGATTTCGATGCGGCGCCGCGTTTTGCGTGGCGGCGCAAAGGCGAGACGATAGCTTAAGCCTTCTGTTTCGCCAAATAACGCCGATCCGTTCAAAAAACCCAGGGTTTGCGTGAATGCGATTCGCGGTTCAAATTTGTATGATGACCCGATAACCAGATCACTTCACCGCATCCGATCCCACCGATCCACCATGTTCGACAAGATTCCCGCGCGCGCGTTGAGCGACACCGTCGCGCAGCAACTGCTGAAGCAGATCGACAAGGGCACCTTCGCGCGCGGCGCCAGGCTGCCGACCGAAGCCGTGCTCTCGCAACAGTTCGGCGTGAGCCGCACGGTGATTCGCGAGGCGCTGTCGCGGCTGAAGAACGAGGGGGTGGTCGAGCCGCGCCAGGGTAGTGGCGTGTTCGTCGCCGGGCACGGCGCGATCCGCCCGCTGCGGATCGACTATGCGGAAGCCGTCGAACCGGGCTCGGTCGTGCACATCCTTGCGCTGCGCCGCGCGATCGAGGCCGAGGTCGCGTCGGAAGCCGCGATGCGCCGCAGCGATGCCGACATGGCCGCGATCGACGCCGCGCTCGCGCGCATCGAACGGGCGGTCGCCGACGGCGAAGACGGCGTTGCCGAAGACGTCGCGTTTCATCGCGCGATCGCGGCGGCGACGGGCAATCCCTATTTCCTGAAGACGTTGACGTTCGTCAATCAGTACCTCCAGGCGGGCACGGTCGTTACGCGTCGCAACGAGGCGCTGCGCGAGGACTTCTCGCGGCAGGTGCGCGAGGAGCACGCGGCGATCGCCGCCGCGATTCGTGCCGGCGATCCGATGGCGGCGCGCAATGCCGCGCAGACGCATCTGTACAACGCGGCGCGGCGACTTGCCGAGGCGGGCATCGTCTGACGCGCGTGAATCCACGAATGCAGCACCAATCCATAGAGGTCACGCATGTCGAGAAATGTCGGTGTCATAGGTTTGGGGGCCATGGGGCTCGGCGTCGCGCGCTCGCTGTTGCGCGCGGGCTTTGGCGTTCACGCGTGCGACTTGCGGCGCGACGTGCTGCAGGCGTTCGTCGATGAAGGCGGCGTAGGCTGCGCGACGCCCTCGGATCTCGGCGCGCATTGCGAGGTCGTGATCACGCTGGTCGTGAATGCCGCGCAAACCGAAGCCGTACTGTTCGGCGAGCATGGCGCGCTCGCGGCGATGAAGCCGGGCGGTGTCGTGATCGCGTGTGCCACGGTCGCGCCGGAATTCGCGAGCGATCTCGGCAAGCGCGTCGAGGCGGCCGGTCTGCTGATGCTCGATGCGCCGGTATCGGGTGGAGCGGCGCGCGCCGCGTCGGGCGAAATGACGATGATGACGTCCGGTCCCACGGCCGCTTACGCCGCGTGCGAGGACGTGCTCGCCGCGATCGCCGGCAACGTGTATCGGCTCGGCGCCGAGCATGGCGTCGGCTCGAAGGTGAAGATCATCAATCAGCTGCTGGCCGGCGTGCATATCGCGGCGGCCGCCGAGGCGCTCGCGCTCGGCCTTCGCGAAGGCGTCGACCCGGACGCGCTGTACGACGTGATCACGCACAGCGCGGGCAATTCGTGGATGTTCGAGAATCGTGTGCCGCATATTCTCGCGGGCGACTACACGCCGCTGTCGGCGGTCGATATTTTCGTGAAGGACCTGGGCCTCGTGCTCGATACCGCGCGTCGCACCAAATTTCCGCTGCCGCTGTCGGCGGCAGCGCATCAGATGTTCATGATGGCGTCGACGGCGGGCCACGGTGGCGAAGACGACTCGGCGGTGGTGAAGATTTTTCCCGGCATCGAATTGCCGGCGAAGCAATAGGCGAGGGGCGGGTCATGACGGCTCAGACGAAACCCGCGTTGCTCGGCTGCATCGCCGACGATTTCACCGGCGCCACCGATCTCGCCAACATGCTCGTGCGCGGTGGCATGCGTACCGTGCAGACGATCGGCGTGCCCACCTCGGACGAAGCGCTCGACGCCGACGCGCTCGTCGTTGCGCTGAAGTCGCGCACGATCGCCGCCGCCGACGCGGTCGCGCAATCGCTCGCCGCGCTCGCCTGGCTGCGCGCGCAAGGCTGCCGGCAATTCTTCTTCAAATACTGCTCGACCTTCGATTCGACCGATGCAGGCAACATCGGCCCAGTGACTGATGCGTTGCTGAACGCGCTGTCCGCCGAGTTCGCTGAGCGCGCGTCGTTCACGATCGCGTGTCCCGCGTTTCCCGAGAACGGCCGCACGATTTTTCGCGGTCATCTGTTCGTCGGCGATGCGCTGCTCAACGAGTCGGGCATGGAAAACCATCCGCTGACGCCGATGCGCGACGCGAACCTCGTGCGCGTGCTGCGGCGCCAAACTCAATCGAAGGTCGGGCTCGTGCGTTACGACGCGCTCGCACAAGGCGACGCGGGCGCGCGCGCCGCATTCGCCGCGTTGCGCGCCGACGGCGTGCGCATCGCGATTGCCGACGCGGTGTCCGACGCCGATCTGCACACGCTCGGCGCGGCCTGCGCGGATCTCGCGCTGATCACCGGCGGCTCCGGCGTCGCGCTCGGCTTGCCGGCCAACTTTCGGCGCGCGGCTCTGCTCGGCGAGCAAACCCATGCCGCGCAATTGCCGCGTGTCGGAGGTTTGTCGGCGGTGCTCGCGGGCAGTGCGTCGAAAGCGACCAACGCGCAGGTCGCCGCATGGTGCGCGACGCGGCCCGCGTTTCGCATCGATCCGCTCGCGGCGGCGCGCGGCGAGGATGTCGTCGGCGAGGCGCTCGCGTTCGCGCAACAGCGCTTCGCGCACGCGGAGCCGGTGCTGATCTATGCGACCGCATCGACCGACCAGGTGCAGGCCGTACAGCGCGAACTCGGCGTCAACGAGGCCGGGCATCTGGTGGAGATGACGTTGGCGTCGATTGCGCGCGGCCTGCGCGAACGCGGCGTGCGCAAGTTCGTCGTCGCGGGCGGCGAGACCTCGGGCGCGGTCGTGCAGGCGCTCGACGTGCGCATGCTGCGCATCGGCGCGCAGATCGATCCGGGCGTGCCGGCCACGGCGACGACCGGCGCCGAGCCGCTCGCGCTCGCGCTGAAGTCCGGCAACTTCGGCACGACCGACTTCTTCGACAAGGCGCTGGGCCATCTCGACGGAGCCGCGCAATGAGCGACGCACCGGCACTTCATACATCCACCGAAGCGCGCGTGCGCGAGGAAATCTGCGCGGTCGGCGCGAGTCTGTATCAGCGCGGCTATACCGTCGGCAGCGCCGGCAACATCAGCGCGCGGCTCGACGACGGCTGGCTGATCACGCCGACCGACGCGTGCCTCGGCCGCCTCGATCCGGCCGACATCGCGAAGGTCGATGCGGATGGCCACGCGGTGTCGGGCGGCAAGCCGTCGAAAACGCTCGCGCTGCATCGCGGCATCTATGCGCGCAACGGCGACGCGCGCGGCATCGTCCATACCCATTCGACCCATCTGGTCGCGTTGACGCTCGCGGGCGTGTGGAGCGAAGCGGACGTGTTGCCGCCGATCACGCCGTACTACGTGATGAAAGTAGGACATGTACCGCTGATTCGCTATCGACGCCCGGGCGATCCGCAAGTGGCCGCGCAGATCGCTGCGCTGGCCGATCGGGTGCGCGCGGTGTTGCTCGAACGTTTGGGGCCGGTGGTGTGGGACCGCTCGGTCGCGCATGCGTCGTATGTGCTCGAAGAGCTCGAGGAGACCGCGCGCCTGTGGCTGATGACGAATCCGCGACCCGCGCCGCTCGACCCCGCCGCGATCGAAGAACTCTGTGCCGCGTTCGGCGCGCGCTGGTAGCGGGGCGCATGACCGATGAAGGCCGCGCACCGCATCGCACTGTCTTAAAGGAGCTGCCACCATGCCTCGCTTCGCCGCCAATCTGTCGATGATGTACCACGAGCACGCGTTCCTCGATCGTTTCGCCGCGGCCGCGCGCGATGGTTTTAATGCGGTCGAATTCCTGTTTCCCTACGAGTACCGCGCGAACGAACTGAAGGCACGGCTCGACGCGCACGGCCTCACGCAGGCGCTGTTCAATGCACCGCCCGGCGACTGGCACGGCGGCGAGCGCGGCATCGCATCGCTGCCCGGCCGCGAGGATGAGTTCCGCCGCAGCGTCGACACGGCGCTCGGGTACGCGCGAGTGCTCGGCAATCGCAAGCTGCATGTGATGGCGGGGTTGATCGGCGGCGATCAGGCGGGCGAAACGCAGCGTAAAACACAGCGCGACGTGTACCTGAACAATCTCGCCTATGCCGCGCGAGCCGCGCAAGCCGATCAGATCACGATCGTCATCGAGCCGATCAACACGCGCGACATTCCCGGTTATTTCCTCAATCGACAGGACGACGCGCAGGCGATCTGCGCCGAAGTCGGCGCGCCGAACCTGAAAGTGCAGTTCGATTGCTATCACTGCCAGATCGTCGAGGGCGATCTCGCGATCAAGCTCAAACGCGATATGGCCGGCATCGGCCACATCCAGATCGCCGGCGTGCCGGAGCGGCACGAGCCCGACATCGGCGAACTGAACTATCCGTACCTGTTCGATCTGATCGATGCGCTCGGCTACGACGGCTACATCGGCTGCGAATACCGGCCGCGCGCGGGGACCTCGGCGGGACTGGGCTGGCTGAAGCCTTATCTCGACGCGGGGCGCTGAGCTTCGCTGGCTTTCGCTGATCCCTGCTGATCTCGCTGCTTTTGCTGCTATCGCTGACAACTACAGTGGACACCTAACCATGAAAGTACTGATTACCGGCGGCGCGGGTTTTCTCGGCCAGCGTCTCGCGCGCGAACTGCTCGCGCGCGGCGCGCTGAAAGATGCGCACGGCGCAGCGCAAGCGATTACCGGGCTGGTGCTTCTCGACGTCGTGCGCGCCCACGATTTCGGCGATGCGCGCGTGCGCACTGAAGTCGGCGATATCGCGGAGCGCAGCGTGCTCGAACGTGTGATCGACGATCAAACGTCGGCGATCTTTCATCTGGCTGCGATTGTCAGCGGCCAGGCCGAGGCGGACTTCGATCTCGGCATGCGCATCAATCTCGATGCATCGCGGCTGCTGCTCGAAATCTGCCGTCAGCGCGGGCACCAACCGCGCGTCGTGTTCACCAGTTCGGTCGCCGTCTATGGTGGCGATCTGCCCGCGCTCGTGAAGGACGACACCGCGCTGAATCCGCAGTCGTCGTATGGCGCGCAGAAGGCGATCGCGGAACTGCTGCTGAACGATTATTCGCGGCGCGGTTTCGTCGACGGCCGCGTACTGCGGCTACCGACTATCAGCGTACGGCCGGGGCGGCCGAATGCGGCGGCGTCGTCGTTTGCGAGCGGCGTCATCCGCGAGCCGCTCAATGGCGAAGAGGCCGTGTGTCCGGTCGCCGGTTCGACGCGGCTGTGGCTGCTGTCGCCGCGCAAGGCGATCGACAGCCTGATCGCCGGCCTCGAACTCGACGGCGCCGCGCTCGGCAAGCAGCGCGCGCTGAACTTGCCGGGCTTGTCGGTCAGCGTCGACGAAATGATCGCGGCACTGCGCGAGGTCGCGGGCGATGCGGTCGCGAGCCGCATCGTGCGGCAGCCCGACGAGCGCATCGAGAAGATCGTCGGCAGTTGGCCCGGTGCGTGGGATACGTCGCGCGCAGAACGGCTCGGGCTCGCGGCCGAGCGCAGTTTCGCGGATGTGATCCGCGGCTACATCGCCGATGAAGGAATCGAAGTTCGCTGAAGATCCCGTTTCCGCGTATTCCCTGGTATCGCTTGGCACGGCTGCGGCCGTGCTTGACACGCTTTCGTGCCCACGCCTATCATCGAGCCTGGTTTGTTCGATATATGACCGTACGTTCGCACAAAGAACATGAGGCCGGGCGAGGAAGACGCGAGAGCCGCAGCTCGTCGCTCCGAAGCCCATCGTTCACGATCCTGCGCTAAGCTGCTCCGACGTGACGGCCGCGCGCCGCCGCTCATTTGCAGCTTCCTGCCGGCGGCCGTCGGCCACCGGGCCGATGCCTCGCTGCATCGAACCGGCGTCATGGCGCAAAGCCGACCGCGGCACAGCGCACGCAGCATTTCAACTGGAGACATCCCATGACCGAAGCATTCCTGTGCGACGCGATTCGCACCCCCATTGGCCGCTATGCGGGTTCGCTGTCGTCAGTGCGCGCCGACGACCTGGGCGCGGTGCCGCTCAAGGCGCTGATGGAGCGCAACAACAACGTCGACTGGACCGCGATCGACGACGTGATCTACGGCTGCGCGAACCAGGCCGGTGACGACAACCGCAACGTCGCGCGCATGTCGCTGCTGCTCGCGGGTCTGCCGAAGGACGTGCCGGGCTCGACGGTCAACCGTCTGTGCGGCTCGGGCATGGATGCGGTCGGCATCGCCGCGCGCGCGATCAAGTCGGGCGAGGCCGCACTGATGATCGCTGGCGGCGTCGAAAGCATGAGCCGCGCACCGTTCGTGATGGGCAAGGCGCCGACCGCGTTCTCGCGTCAGGCCGAGATTTACGATACGACGATCGGCTGGCGTTTCGTGAATCCGCTGATGAAGAAGCTGTACGGCGTCGACTCGATGCCGGAAACCGGCGAAAACGTCGCGACCGACTACAACATCAGCCGCGCCGACCAGGACGCATTCGCGCTGCGTAGCCAGCAGAAGGCCGCGCGCGCGCAACGCGACGGCACGCTCGCGCAGGAAATCGTCGGCGTGACGATCGCGCAGAAAAAGGGTGATCCGATCACGGTCACGCAGGACGAGCATCCGCGCGAAACGAGCCTCGAAACGCTCGCGAAGCTGAAGGGCGTCGTGCGTCCGGACGGCACGGTCACGGCCGGTAACGCGTCGGGCGTGAACGACGGCGCGGCCGCGTTGCTGCTCGCGAACGAAGAAACCGCGAAGCGCTTCGGCCTGACGCCGCGCGCCCGCGTGCTCGGCATGGCGACGGCCGGCGTCGAGCCGCGCGTGATGGGCATCGGCCCGGCACCCGCCGCGCAGAAGCTGCTCGCGCGTCTGGGCATGACGATCGATCAGTTCGACGTGATCGAGTTGAACGAAGCGTTCGCCTCGCAAGGCATCGCGGTGCTGCGCGCCCTCGGCGTCGCCGACGACGATCCCCGCGTGAACCCGAACGGCGGTGCGATCGCGCTCGGCCACCCGCTCGGCATGAGCGGCGCGCGTCTGGTGACGACCGCGACGTATCAGTTGCAACGCACGCAGGGCCGCTTCGCGCTGTGCACGATGTGCATCGGCGTCGGCCAGGGCATTGCGATCGCGATCGAGCGCGTGTGATGCGTGAGTTGTTTTAGCGCGCGGGTTCGTACTCGCGCTTTGCGGGTTTCGGCGCAAGCTGAATAGCACAAAGCAGCAGGGCCGGCGTGTCGTCGAGACACGCCGGCCCTTTGTTTTGATTGCGCCTTGCTTCGCCGGGCGCGGCCGTTATGACGCCGCTTCGACTGTCAGATGCATGACCTCATGCACTGGCGCGAGCCGCGCGCGGATCGTCTCCGCGGTGACGCTGCCGTGCGTGCGCACACTAACGATTGCCGCTCGCGCCTCCGGGCCGATCTGCCAGACGTGCAGGTCGGCGATCTCGGCGTCGCCGTGCGAGTCCAGGATTTCGCGGATTTCGCTGGCAACGTGCTCGTCGGTTTTATCGAGCAGCACGCCGGCCGTGTCGCGCATCAGCGTCCATGCCCAGCGCGCGATGACGATGGAACCGACGATGCCCATCAGCGGGTCCAGCCACACCCACTCGAGATAGCGGCCGGCCAGCAGGGCCACGACTGCCAGCACCGAGGTCAGCGCATCGGCGAGCACGTGCAGGTAGGCGGAGCGCAGGTTGTTGTCGGACCCGTGCGCATGGCCGTGATGATGGTGATGATGATGTTGGTCGTGATCGTGATGCCCATGATGCCCATGGTGCGCATGGCCGCCCGACAACAGCAACGCGCTGACGATGTTCACGACCAGCCCGATCGCCGCAATCACCGCTGCCTGCCCGAACGCGACACCGGTGGGATGGATGAGTCGGAACGCCGATTCGATGCCGATGCCCAGCGACACCAGCGCGAGAATCAACGCCGAAGCGAAGCCGGCAAGCTCGCCCACTTTTCCTGTTCCGAAGCTGAAAGCGTGGTTTGCCGAGTTGCGTCTCGCGAACGCATACGCGAGCGCCGCAATCCCGAGCGCGCCAGCGTGCGTCGCCATGTGGAAGCCATCGGCGAGCAGCGCCATCGAGCCGGTCATGTAACCGGCCGCGATCTCGCCGATCATCATGGCAAGAGTGAGTGCGACGACGGAACGGGTCCGGCGTGCGTTTTCGTCGTGCGAGCTGCCGAGAAACGAGTGCTCGTGCTTGTGGATCATGTTGTCAGTCATAGAAACCTACTTCGAATAGCGGCGGATCGCCTCGATCAATGAATCCACGCCCTTTTTGCGCTGGCTGGCCGTCAGGTCGGGATGCGCGACATGCTCGCGCGCGTGCGCCTCGACGATCTCGTCGAGCAGGCCGTTCATTGCGCCGCGTGTCGCGGCCACCAGATGCAGGACTTTTTCGCAATCGGTGTCCGATTCCAGTGAACGCTCGATAGCCTGAACCTGGCCCGCGATGCGGCGAACGCGCTTCAATAAGTCGTCTTTGTGTTCACTCAGATGTGACATACGCATACCCCCTATGGGTATAGATGATAGCACCGCACTGACATTGCGTTTCTGGCGGCTGTCGGCGGCCCTGCCGACGCATACGTCGGCCGATCGTTCGCGTCATACTGTTTGACGTGGTGGTTCCGAAGACGCGGAGTTCAACGCGTCGGGCACGAATGCTACGGGGCGCGAAGCGATTGCGCGCCGCCCGCATGACCGACCGTCAAGCACTATTGAAACCTTGCTCGAGGAGAACGCGGATGAAAACAGCGACGCTAGCGGCAGCATTGGCCATCGCGGTGGCGGCCGCGACCCCGCCGGTGCGCGCGCAGGACGACATGGCGAGCACCGCGCAAGCGGTACTGAGCGCGGCGCAGCCGGTGCATATGACGGCGGAGATCGTCGCCATCGATGCGGGCAACCGCTCACTGACACTGAAGGGCCCGCACGGCGACGTCGCGATCGTGCTCGTCAGCCAGCAGGTTGCGGGCTTCGATCAGCTGAAGATCGGCGATCGCGTCGACGTGCTGTACAAGAATGCGGTGCTCACCAAGGTCGACAAGGCAAGCAGCGCGAGCAAGGGGATTCGCGAGCGCGCCGACAGGCACAGCTATACACCGGCATCGGGCGGGTACGAGGCGGCGCGACAGACCGAGGTGCTCGCCACCGTGCTGAAGATCGATCGCAAACAGCGCCTGGTGACGCTGCGCGGCGCATCCCAGACGCAGACCTTCGAAGCCGCGCCCGATGTCGATCTCAGCGACGTGAAGATCGGCGATACCGTGCATGCGGCGTTCGTGTCGGCGGCCGCCATGCAGGTGACGCCTGTCGGGCAGTGACGGGGCGAGCTAGCGGGAGCGGTCCGTGGCCGCGTCGGCTTCGCAAACTATGTCGAAACATGTCGCGGCGCCCGCCGGATGGCGGCGAAGCCTTGCCTGGCGGGCCCGCGTCGCGGTGAAACAGCTCGACATATCTTCCGTGATGATTTCCGCGGTGTGTCCTTCTATAGTCCGTTCGTCGCCACGCGGCAGTGACGCAAGTGGCCCGAATCCAGCAAGGACATACCGTGAAAAATCGTTCGTTCGCAGGTTCCGACAAGGTCAGCGCCCGCCTGGCGCGAGCCGCGCTGCGCAACGCGGTGCTCGGCGCGGCCGCCGCCGTGCTCGCACTCGGCAGCGCATCGGCGTTCGCGTGGTCGGGTCACGGCACCGCGTACACGTCGCGCGGCGTCTATAACGGCGCGCACTACGGCTCGTGCGGTGGCGGTAGCTGCTCGCATGCGGGCAGCGTGGCCGGCCCGTATGGCGGCTTCGCGAGCAACACCGGCACGCTCACGCGTACGGCGCCCGGCCAGTTCTCGAACTCGGGTACCGCGACGGGCCGCTACGGCAACTCGGTGCAGCACTCCGGCGACACCAGTTGCGCGGGCGGCTCCTGCTCGCATACCGGCGCGTTGAGCGGCCCCGACGGCAAAACGGCGACGACGTCCGGCGACGTGACGCGCACCGCGCCGGGCCAGTATTCGTCGTCGGGCTCGATCACGGGGTCGAACGGCAATACGGTCAATCATGCGGCGTCGACGAATTGCGCGGGGTCGACCTGCGCGCGCTCGGGCACGGTGACGGGCCCGGACAACAGCGTCTATCACTCGGGCACCGCGACGCGGGTCGCGCCCGGCGTCGTGACGACGTCGACGAGCGTGACCGGCACGCAGGGCAACACGGTGAACTCGAGCGGTACGGTGGTAACAGGCGGTGTGGTGGTTGCGGGCGGGACGACGACCGGCACGACCGTGGTCGTCGCGCCGAAGCCGATAGTGGTCGCGCCGCCGCCTCCGGTCGTCGTGCCGCCGCCGGTCGTCTACGTGCCGCCGAAGCCCGTCGTGGTGATGCCCCCGCCGGCCTACGTTTCGCCGCCGGTGGTGGTGGTGGCGCCTCCGCCTCCGCCGGCCGTCTACATCGCGCCGCGTGCTGTGTATGTCGCACCGCGGGCTGCCGTCTGGGTGCCGGGCCATTGGTTCGGGCGTGTGTGGGTGCCGGCGCATTGGGCCTGACGATGAGCGCGGCGATGCGAATCAGAACCTGCGTCGAAGCGTGGCGCTCACGTCGCGCCATGCGCTACTCGCGAGCCGCCGTGTCTGCGTGGCGCGCGCTCAGCAAAGCAGCCGCGCTGGCGACAATCGTGATGGCAACACTGCTAGGGCTAAACGCGTACCTCGAGCCCAACCGCGAGTTTCGCGCGAAGCCGGCCACCAGCGCAGCGAGCGACTGTTCCGCGCGCTACGCCGCGTTGCTCGATCTGGCCGAGCTCGCGCGGCGTGACGGCAAATCGTCGGAGGTGGTCGTGCGTGCATTGAGCGAGCAGAACGGCGTGATGAGCGAGTGCCTACCCGCGGGCCGGGGCCGGCCTGCACCGCAACTGCATTGAACGTGCAAACGGATCATGCGATGGATCGGCTCACTGAACGCGCAGCGGAAACCGGATTTCGAACGTGGTCCCCACGCCCTCGCGCGACGCAAATTCGATCTGCCCCTCGAGCACCCGGCATAGCTCCTTGACGATCGCGAGCCCGAGCCCCGTGCCCGGAATTTCCTCACCGGCCGCGCGCTCGAACTCGTCGAACACGCGCTCCGCATCGGTGGGCGCAATGCCGACGCCGGTGTCGGACACGCGAATGATCCAGTGTTCGGCGCCACGCGTCGCGAAGCGGAATTCGACCTGTCCCGACTTCGTATACTTGATCGCGTTGGACAACAGATTGAGCGAGATCTGCTTGAGCTTCAGCCGGTTCGACGTGACGACCGGCAGCGCCGCGTCGAACGAGCTGCGCAACGCGAGCCCCTTCGCGTCGATCGACGGCCGTGTCGACGCGACCAGTTCGTCGAAGAGCTCGCGCAAGTCGACGTCTTCGAGCGCGAGCGGCGCCGAGTCGCCAAGCATGACCGAGTATTCGACCATCTGGTCCACCAGTTGCTTCATGTCGGCGGCCTGGCGGTTCGCGAGCGCCAACGCGGTATCGGCTTGCGACGGCGCCCGCTCGATCAGTTGCAGCGCGATCGAAAACGCGTTGAGGAAGTTGCGCAGATCGTGCGCGACGCAGCGCGTGATCTGCATGCGCGATTCGTACAGATCGCCGACCAGCCGTTGCTTGAGCGTCAATTCGTGATTCGCGCGTTCGAGCCGCTCCGTGTATTCATCGATCGTGCGATCGCGTTCGGCGACCACTTCCTTGATCGACGCATAGGTGACCATGCTGAATGTTTCGGCGATCAGTCGCCGCGCGCGGCTCTCGTGGCGGCGCGTGCACGTGCTGTCGCGCTCGACGAATTGTTCGAGCGCTTCGGTGAGCACCTTCTGAAAGAGGTCCAGTTCACGCACCAGCTCTTCGATCCGGTAACCTTGGCGCCAGCGCACGTTGCCGTGTTTCTTCCCGTCGCGTTCGATCGACGTTTCAACGCGTCCCAGATCTTCCGCATCGAGCGCGACGCACAGCACTTCGAGAATTTCCGGCAGATGGTCCGCCAGTTGCTGATAGGTGAGCTGGTCCGGTTCGGCGAGACTGGCGTCGATGGAGACGGCCTGCATCCATTGCCGCGTCAGGCGGTCCCGCTCGCCGCGGATGAAGTCGGAGAAATTGCGCAGCGGGCCTACCCGTCTGTCGGTCATGATGGATACCGGGATGGAGTTTCTACAACGTACCTGCTCGCGAACGGTTGCGAACGCCTCGATTTGCGGGGGCGCCGCGGGCCTGTTTCGCCGCCAATCGGCCAGGCGACCCGATGCGCGCCGGCAATCCGCGTCATTATCCGCGCAATTGCCGTCTGTGGAACACGGCTTGCGAGACTCTACTCAGACTAGAAGCAAATTTCGTCCGCAAACCATGATGTGTTCGATATTGCTGGTGGACGACGAACCGGAAATTCTAGCTGCATGGCGGCTGATTCTGGAAAGCGAAGGGTATGAGGTGACTTGCGCGAGCAACGGCGCCGAAGCACTCGCTGACGTCGTCGCTCACGTTCCCGACCTGGTTGTTACAGACTGGATGATGCCGATCATGGGAGGCGCCGAGCTGTGCCGCCGATTGAAATCGATGCCTCAATCCGTCAACGTACCGATTCTGGTCCATACCGCTGTTCCGCCCTCGGACAGCGACGCGCGGTACTGCAACGCGTGTTTGCTGAAGCCGATCGGCGCGGAACTCTTTCTGACGACGATCGCGAAACTCTGCGCAGCACGATGCTGATGTGGCACGAGTCGCCGTTGCCGCCGTCGTTATACCTCAATTGCGTGTCACATCATTGCTGAGGACCCCTGCTGAGTCGGCCTTCAGGAAGTCGACGAACGCGCGCAGCGGCGCCGGCACATGACGATGGCCCGGATAGTACAGAAAAGGCCCTGAAAAGCGCTGCCACCACGGTTCGAGAATCGCTTCGAGCGCGCCGCTGTCCAGATGCGGGCGCAGCATGTCTTCGAACAGATGAATGATGCCGAGGCCCGCGAGCGCGCCGCTGACCGCGAGGTCGATCGCGGCGCCTGGCCGCACCAGCAGCGGTCCGGTCGGATTCATTTGCACCAGTTCGCCATCGCGCTCGAAGTACCACGTCGGCATCGCGCCGCTCGCGAATTGTCCGCGCAGGCACGCATGCGCGAGCAGTTCGCCGGGATGCCCGGGGCGGCCGTGCGCGTCCAGATACGCGGGTGACGCGGCGGTCGCGAAGCGCTGCACGCGCGCGCCGATCGGCACCGCGATCATGTCCTGCTCGAGGCGTTCGTCGTAGCGAATGCCCGCATCGCAGCCGATCGCCAGCACATCGACGAAACCATCCTCGACCACCACTTCGACGCGAATATCCGGGTACGTCTTCAGAAAGCGCGCGAGCACGTCGGGCAGCACGATGCGCGCGACGCTCGACGGCACGTTGAGCCTCAGCGTGCCAGTCGGCTTGTCGCGAAAGCCGTTCAGCACGTCGAGCGCCGCTTCCATTTCGCCGAACAGCGGCGTCAGCTTCTCGATCAGACGCAGCCCGGCTTCGGTCGGCGCGACGCTGCGCGTGGTGCGGTTCAGCAGGCGCAGCCCGAGCTTCGTTTCGAGGCGCCGCACCGCGACGCTCAGACTCGACGCGGACACGCCGCTGCCGCGCGCCGCGTCGCGAAAGCCGCCGGCGCGGGCGACCGAGACGAAGGCGGCCAGATCGTTCAGTTCCATCGGATTGATTGTGCAGAATTTTGAACAACCCGTACACGTTAGACCGGTTTATTCAACAACGCAATTCCAGCGATACTGTCGCTCACCACTTCACAAGGAAATCGTCATGCCGAACTCCAGTTCCATCGACACTTTCGCGCTAGCCGGCCGCCCGGTGCGGCGCATGGGTTATGGCGCGATGCAACTGGCCGGCCCCGGCGTGTTCGGGCCGCCGAAAGACCGCGGCGCGGCGCTCGCGGTGCTGCGCGAAGCGGTCGCGTCGGGTGTCGACCACATCGATACCAGCGATTTTTACGGGCCGCACGTGACCAACCAGGTGATCCGCGAGGCGCTGCACCCGTATCCGAGCGATCTGACGATCGTCACGAAGGTGGGCGCGGTGCGCGACAGCGCCGGCGCGTGGCTGCCGGCGCAGGAGCCCGCCGACCTCGAGCGCGCGGTGCACGACAATCTGCGCAATCTCGGGCTGGACGCACTCGACGTCGTCAACATGCGCGTGATGGGCAATGTGCACGAGCCGAGCGAGGGTTCGATCGAAAAGCAGATCACGGCGCTCGCCGAGCTGCAACAGCGCGGGCTCGTGCGTCATGTCGGCCTGAGCAACGTGACAGCCGCTCAGATTGCCGAGGCGCAGCGCATCACGAAGGTCGTGTGCGTGCAGAACCACTACAACCTCGTGCATCGCGACGACGATGCGTTGATCGATGCGCTCGCGGAGCAGGGCATTGCCTACGTGCCGTTTTTCCCGTTGGGTGGCTTCACGCCGATTCAATCGACGGAACTGTCGGCGCTTGCGCACGATCTCGGCGCGACGCCGATGCAGGTCGCGCTCGCGTGGCTGTTGCATCGGGCACCGAACATTCTGCTGATTCCGGGCACGTCTTCGGTTGGCCATCTGCGCGAAAACCTGCAGGCGGCGCAGTTGAAGCTGAGCGACGAGGTGCTCGATCAACTGGATGCGATCGGCGCTGAAAACGGCTGAGGTTCGGCTTGGACATCGCGGCGTGGCTCAAATCGATGCCGCAATGAACTCCCGCAGCCATTGATGTGCGGGATCACGATGCACGCGCTCATGCCATAGCATTGCCATCTCGTAGCCCGGCACCTCGACGGGCGGCTCGACCATCCGCAGCGCGTGCGAGCCGCGCACGAGGCGCGCGGGCAGCATTCCCACGAGGTCCGTGCTCGCGAGCACCGATTGCATGAACAGAAAGTGCGGCACCGACAGCACGACCTTGCGCGCGAGCCCCACCTTCGCGAGCGTCTCGTCGGTGACGCCGAAAAAGCCGCCGCCATCGGGCGACACGATCACGTGTTCGAGCTTGCAGAACTGCGCGAGGGTGGGCCGGCGCTTCAGCTTCGGATGACCGGCGCGGCCGACCAGCGCATAGCGCTCGGCAAACAGCACGCGACGGCGCAAGCCTTCGGGCGCGCCTTCGCTCGTATGAAAGCCAATATCGATGTCGCCCTGTTCGGCCTGGCGCGCGAGCCGCGGCGGCGCCGCCTCGACGATGGCCAGACGCGTGCCGGGCGCCGCCGCGCGCAGGCCGGCGAGCATCGGCAGGATGATCGTCGACTCCGCGTAGTCGGTTGCGGCGATCCGCCAGGTTTGCGTTGCCGCGGCTGGGTCGAACGGGCTCGTTGGCGCGACCGCACGCTGCAGCGCGTCGAGCGCTTCGCGCAACGGCTCGCGCAATGCCTGCGCTTTCGCGGTGGGCCGCATGCCGCGCGGTCCGGGCAACAGCAGCGGATCGCCGAACACGTCACGCAGTTTCGCCAGATGCACGCTGACCGACGGCTGAGAGAAGTTCAGCCGTTCGGCGGCGCGGGTCACGTTGTGCTCTTCGAGCAGCACGTCGAGCGTGACCAGCAGGTTGAGGTCGAGCCTTCTGAGATTAACCATGGCAATACCTGACATATTGGGAATTCATTTCCAATATACCTCGACGATGCCTATCGTGACTGTTTTCAGCCACGAAGGTCCCACCATGAACGTTCTGATCATCTACGCGCATCCCGAACCGAAATCGTTGAACGGTTCGCTGAAGGACTTCGCGGTCCGGCATCTCGAACGCGCCGGCCATACGGTGCAGGTGTCCGATCTGTACGCAATGAACTGGAAAGCGTCGCTCGATGCAAACGATACCAGCGAGCGTCACGGCGCCGAGCGCTTCTTTCCGTCGCTGGAATCGAAGCATGCGTTCGAGAACGGCTTGCAGAGCGAGGACATCGCGCGCGAGCAGCACAAGCTGAAGTGGGCCGATGCGGTGATTCTGCAGTTTCCGCTGTGGTGGTTCTCGATGCCGGCGATCATGAAGGGCTGGGTCGAGCGCGTCTATGCGTACGGTCTTGCGTATGGCGTCGGCGAACATTCCGATGCGCGCTGGGGCGAGCGTTATGGCGAAGGCCGTTTCGCGGGCAAACGCGCGATGCTGGTCGTCACGACGGGCGGCTGGGAGTCGCACTACAGCGCGCGGGGCATCAACGGTCCGATCGACGACGTGCTATTCCCGATCCAGCACGGCGTGCTGTATTACCCAGGCTTCGATGTATTGCCGCCGTTCGTCGTCTATCGCACCAGCTGCGTCGACGAGGCGAAGTATGCCGAGGTTAGCGAGGCGCTAGGGCGACGGCTCGACGCTCTGTGGACGACCGCTCCGATCCCGTTCCGGTCACAGAATGGCGGCGCGTATGCGATTCCGGCGCTCACATTGCGGGACGACCTCGCGCCGGGGCGGGTTGGATTTGCCGCGCACGTCGACGATGCGGGCGCAGAGACAGCAACTGAAGCCGACGAAGCGGCTGAAGCCTGACTGGATCGGATGTTCGCTGAAATTTGGTTGTAAGTCGCCATTGCTACAGTCGTCGACGGACATAGGCCGAGGCATGCCGGGGCGCTCTTCTTCGGATGCCTGACGAACGTAAGCAGCCGCAAGCAAGCGCAAGGGCGACCCACCATGAATCCAGTCCGTACGTTCTGGCTCATTCTGATGCTGATCGCATCGCCGGCGTGGGCGTTCCAGTCGCGCGTCGTCACGATTCCGAGCGCGGCGATGCATCGGACGTTCGACGCAACAGTCGTGCTGCCCGATCAATACGCGCGTGGCAACCAGGCTGCGCGCTTTCCGGTCGTCTACGTGCTGCACGGCTCGGGCGGCAATTACACCGACTGGACCGCGAATTCGCATATCGGCAAGCTCGCCGACCGCTATCAGGTGATCCTCGTGATGCCCGACGGCGGCCGCGACAGCTGGTACATCGATAGCCCCGTCGATCCGCGCAGCCGCTACGAGACCTACGTGGGCACCGAAGTGGTGGCCTATATCGACAGCCATTTCCGCACGATCGCGACGAAGCGGGCGCGCGCTATCACGGGCTTGAGCATGGGCGGCTTCGGCGCGCTACGCATTGCGCTCGACCGGCCCGACGCTTTCGGCGCGGCGGGCAGCATCAGCGGCGCGGTGGACCCGCGCGGCAGCGATGACGAGCCCGGCATCGAGCGTGTGTTCGGCGACCCGATGCAACATGCGAACTTCTGGAACAGCAAAGCGATCGTCGCGAGTGCGGAGGGTTTCGGCCGTGACCATATCGCGCTGACGATCGATTGCGGCGTGAACGACTCGCTCGTACAGTCGAACCGGCTGCTGCACGAGCGGCTCGTCGAACTCGGCGTGCCGCACGATTACGCCGAGCGGTCCGGTGGACATACATGGAAATACTGGTCGAACGCGGTCAAATATCAGGTGCTGTTCTTTGCCGGCAGGTTCAGGCAGGCGGCGCGCGAAATGCGTGACGCGCGCGCCGCGGCCTGATTGGCGAAGCGCTGTCCGCTTCAATCGATGCCGTGAAATCCCGCGTCGTCCGGGCCGAGGTAGACCGGCGGGCGCCACGCGGCATCGCGCATCGAATGCTGGACCTGTTTGTCGACACCGAGCAGCACCGCGAAGATCGCCATCCGCACCGGGATGCCGTTGTCCGTTTGCCGGAAAATCGCGAGTCGCGAGTCGTGATTGAGGTCGGTGCTCAGATCGTTCGCGCCGGGGCGGCTGTCGCGCGGCAGCGGGTGCATGATCAGCGTGTCGGCGCCGCACCTGCTATCGACGAGCGCCTGGTTGATCTGGAAATCGGGCGTGTAGCCCTCGAACGATTCGTCGCTGAAGCGCTCCTTCTGGATGCGCGTCGCGTACACCACGTCGGCGCCGCGCAGACCGCTGGGCAGGTCGTGCGTCTGTTCGATCACATGACCGTTGCGCGAAATCTGCTCGATGATGTAGCCCGGCATTTCGAGCATCGGCGGCGAAATCAGCGTGAACTTGATGCCACGATACAGCGCCAGCAGCTTCACCAGCGAATGCACGGTACGTCCGTACTTGAGGTCGCCGACCAGCGCGATGTGCGCGCCGTCGACGATCTTGCCGAGCCGCGAAAATTCACGCTGAATCGTGTAGAGATCGAGCAGCGCCTGGCTCGGATGCTCGCCGGGACCATCGCCGCCATTGATCACCGGCACGTTGGTCGCGCGCGCGAATTCGGCCACCGAGCCTTGCTCCGGGTGGCGGATCACCAGCGCGTCGACATAGCCGCTCATCACACGGCTCGTGTCGTAGATAGATTCTCCCTTCGCCATCGACGAAAACGTGAAGCCGGTCGTGTCGCACACCGAGCCGCCGAGCCGGCAGAACGCCGCGCCAAAGCTCACACGGGTACGCGTGCTCGCCTCGAAGAACAGATTGCCGAGCACCGCGCCTTCGAGCACGCGCGAGATTTTGCGGCGCCGCGCGATCGGCTGCATGATGTCGGCGACGCGAAACAGGGCCTCGACCGCGTCGCGCGAAAACTGATCGACCGACAGCAGTTGCGGTTTGCCTTCGAACAGCATCTGGCTCGCGAGCGATTGCGAGTCTACGCTTTGCGTATATCTTTCACCGGGTTCGGTGTTCGCAACGATCTCCGACACGAAGCGCTCGACGATTTCCGGCATCGCCCGCGATTCCTGCGAGTCGTCCGGCAGCAGCCACGTATCCAGCGCCCGGCGCGACACGCCGATGCGGTTCGCGAACGTGTCGCGCGTCATGTTCAGGCGACGCATCGCATCGCGTAGGAAGGCTTGTTGCGGAACGCTCATCAGGGCACCTGTCGCAAATTTTGGGGGCGGGGGAGTGAGGCAGCAAAACGTGGTGATATACGCGGTGCGTATATTAGTTTCCCGCACGTAGAAGTCAAGCTATTTTGTCGGCGGCCTGGTTCGCCAAGCGTCGAAGGCTCGAAGCGCAGGCGGACGAAAGCCGATCAGATCAGATCGGCCCCGCCAGCGTCGGCGTATGGGTATGCGCGCATGGGCAAACGGTCCGGGCCGCGCTTCGCCGACGCGGCCATCATTCGCCCTCTGAGCATTTCGCCGAAGTCGTCAGCGCTGATCGGCTTGCCGAGCAGGAAGCCCTGCATTTCGTCGCACATCATCGAGCGCAGCTTGTCGAGCTGCGATTGCGTTTCGACGCCCTCGGCGACCACGTCCATTTCGAGCGAGTGCGCCAGCGCGATGATCGCCGACACGATCGCGCTGCCCGCGGCGCCGTTCGCGTCGAGACCGTGGGTGAAGAAGCGGTCGATCTTCAACTGCTTCGCCCGGAAGCGCTGCAGATACGCGAGGCTCGAATAACCGGTGCCGAAGTCGTCGATCGAGATGTCGAAGCCGCTCTGCTGAAACGCGCGGATCACTTCGACGGTGCGCGCGGCGTCCTGCATCGCGACGGTCTCGGTGATCTCGAACATGATCTGCTCGCACGCGACGCCCTCGGTCCTGACGATGTCGAGTATCGTCTCGACGAGCTCCGGCTGCAGCAGCTGACGCGGTGACAGGTTGATCGCCACCTTCATCGTCGGCAGGCCCTGTTCGATCCAGCCGCGAATGCGCCGGCAGGTTTCGCGCACGACCCAGTAGCCGATCTGGACGATCTGCCCGGAGCGCTCGGCGACCGGGATGAATTCGAGCGGCGTCAGCGCGCCCAGTTCGGGATCGTGCAGACGGATCAGCGCCTCGGCGCCCGCGAGCACCTCGCCGCCGCCATGAAACTTCGGCTGAAACAGCAGCGAGAAACGATCGTTCGCGAAGGCTTCGTGCAGCACCTGCTGGATCTTCAACGTGCGCGTGGCGGCCTCGTTCATCGTGCGCTCGAAGAAGCGGTAGGTGCCGCGGCCCGCGCGCTTCGCCTCGTACATCGCGGCGTCCGCGTGCTTGAGCAGCGTCTCGACGCTGTCGCCATCACGCGGATAGAGCGCAATGCCGATGCTCGGCATCACCTGCAGCGGTTGCGCGTCGCTCCACGTGCCCTGGCGCATCCGCTCGAGCACGCCGTCGGCGAGCGCGGCCGCGTCGTCGGCGGACGTAAGGTCCTCCGCGAGCACGACGAACTCGTCGCCGCCGAGCCGCGCGACGGTGTCGCTCGAACGCACGCATTGCTGCAGGCGTTGCGCGAATGCGGACAGCACCGCATCGCCGGCGGAGTGGCCGAGCGAATCGTTGATCGTCTTGAAGCCGTCGAGATCCATGAACAGCACCGCGAACGTCGTGCGCTGGCGGCGCGCGCCGCTAATCGCGCGTTCGATCCGCTCGGTCAGCGTCGCGCGGTTCGGCAGGCCGGTCAGCGCGTCGAGCGTCGCGAGTCGCACGATCTGGCCGTTCAGCCTCGATACCGCGCCGAGCAGGAAGGTGGTGCGCACGTCGAAGCGCGACAGCATCAGCGTGACGATCAGGACCGCGAACGTGAGCAGGATCACCGCGGTGGCGAGCCATTGCGCGTCCATCTCGTTGGCCGCGCCGCAGATCGCGCCGGGCGCGAAGTCGGCGGCGGCCATGGCCGTGTAGTGCATGCCGCTGATCGCAACGCCCATCACCAGCGCCGCGGCGAGACGTTTGCGTGCGACATGGCGCACGTCTTCGTTGCTGAGCGCGCGCGCCATCCACAGCGCGGCGCTCGACGCGCCGATCGCGATCGCGATCGAGGCCGCGAACCGTGCCGGCTGATAGTGGATCGCGGGCGCCATTTGCAGGGCCGCCATCCCGGTGTAATGCATGCCGGCGATACCGAGCCCCATCACCACGCCGCCCATCAGCAGCCGGCCCGGCGTCAGGCGCTGCCGGGTCGTCATCGAAAGCGCCAGATACGAAGCGCCGATCGCGAGGGCCAGCGAGCAGGCGGTCGTCGCGAGGTCATAGCCGAGCGGGATAGGCAGCGAGAACGCGAGCATCGCGACGAAGTGCATCGACCAGATGCCGACGCCGAGCGCGAACGCGCCGCCGAGCCGCCATGCATGCCGCCGGCGCGCCGAGCCGAGCAGGAAGATGCGGCCCGTCAGGTCGAGCGCGGTGTACGACGCGAGGGTCGCAACCGCGAACGAAATCGCGACGAGCCAGAAATTATATGAACTCTGCATATTGGGTCCGCCGGGAGGAGTCCGGCTGAACATCTTATCGGCACTCTTCGAACTTTTGTTTAACTTATTTGCGATTTGCGAACAGGGGGCAAAACGGGCGCGCGGACGGCGGCGGATGCCGCGCTGGAACGCGTGTCGGATTGCGAGCCACGCTATGCATCGGAGCACGGCTCGGACGGCGGATCGGCGTCCCGGCGGCTCAGCGGCTCAGCGGGAACCCCTCGTCGAGCCAGCCGGTGACGCCGCCCGCCATCAGCTTGACGGGCCGCCCAAGCTGGGCGAGCCGCAGTGCGCCGCGCGCCGCGCCGTTGCAGTGCGGGCCCGCGCAGTAGGTGACGAACAACGTGTCCAGCGCATAGGCCGCGAGCTTCGACGCGACGATTTTGCCGTGCGGCAGATTCAGCGCGCCCGGCACGTGGCCTTGCGCGAATAGCGCGGGACTGCGCACATCGAGCAGTACGAAGCCGGGTGCGCCGCTCGCGAGGGCGGCGTGCACGTCGGCGCAATCGGTTTCGAAGCGCAGCGACGCGTGGAAGTGCGCGAGCGCGGCGGCGCTGTCGGCGGCGGGGATCGCGGTGACGGCGTTCGGGACGGCGGTGAGGTGGTCGTCAGTCATGTCAAGGAAGGGTCGAGTTGATCGGATGGTCTGGCGCGCGCGTTTCAGGCACGGTCGATTGTGGCGGGTGGCGGGTCGCCGGATAAGTGGCGTGATCGTCAATCTTCGGTAACATCGCGCCATGCACAATCATCTCGTCGTCGCGCTGGCCTACGACCGGCTCTGCACCTTCGAATTCGGCTGCGTGACCGAACTGTTCGCGCTCGAGCGGCCCGAGCTCGGCGTGCCCTGGTATCGCTTCGCGGTCTGCGCGGGCGAACCTGGTCCGATCCGCGCGGCGGGCGGCATCACGCTGGCCGCGCCCTACACGCTGACGCTGCTCGCGAGCGCCGACACGATCGTGATTCCGGGTTGGCGCGATGCCGACGAAGTGCCGCCTGCCGTGCTGCTGCGCAAGCTTCGCGCGGCCTATGAGCGCGGCGCGCGGCTCTGCTCGATCTGCTCGGGCGTGTTCGTCCTCGCGGCGGCCGGCGTGCTCGACGGCAAGACCGTGACGACCCACTGGCGTTACGCGGACAAGTTGCAGCAGCGCTACCCGCAGCTGCGCGTGCAGCCCGATGCGCTGTATGTCGATGAAGGGCAGGTGATCACGTCGGCGGGATCGGCGGCCGGGCTCGACATGCTGCTGCATCTGGTGCGGCGCGATCATGGCAGCGCGGTCGCGAATCGCGTCGCGCAACGGCTGGTGGTGCCGCCGCATCGCGAGGGTGGTCAGGCGCAGTTCGTGCCGCGCCCGATACCGCGCGACGAAAGCGGACGTATCGCGAAGCTGATGGACTGGGTGCGCAGCCATGCGGCCGAGCCGCATACGCTGCACTCGCTCGCCGGGCGCGCGGCGATGAGCCCGCGCACGCTGCAACGGCAGTTCCGCGACGCGACCGGCATGGCGCCTTATGAATGGCTCGTCAGGGAGCGCGTCGCGATTGCGCGTGAATTGCTCGAAGCCGCGACACCGCTGCCGATGGCGCGCGTCGCCGAGCTGGCGGGGTTCGGGTCCGAGGAGTCGTTGCGGCGGCATTTTCGCCGGATCACGTTGACGAGTCCGGGCACGTATCGGCGCAGGTTCGGTGGGGCGGGATGCTAGTCGCGGCCTGCCCGCGACGCTTATCATGCAGGCGCATATGCATGCATCGTCGTCATCGCCGCAGTCCGTCAGCGTTCCCAGACCCTCAGCAAAAGAAAAACGCGCGTCATGCCAAACGTTCTGAATCATGCCGAGCTCGTGTTCCTCGTGTCGTTCGCATTGATGTGGCTGGCGGCGCGCATCGGCGCGACGATGTTGCGGCGCTTCAGAAAAATTGCCGACGATGCCCACGACGACTTCAGCGTGATCCAGGCCGCGACGCTGACGCTGCTCGCGCTGATCATCGGCTTTACGTTCTCGATGGCGGTCGGCCGCTACGACCTTCGCGACCATTACGAAGAAGAGGAGGCGAGCGCCATCAGTACCGCCTACGTGCGCGCCGATCTGCTGCCGGCCGCCGATGCGGCCGCGGTCCGCGCCCTGCTCGTCAACTATCTCGACGTCGCCGATATCGACAGCCCGCGTGGCGGCATGATCCATGTGCGCCCGTCCAATCTGAAGGCGCTGGTGAGTTCGCTGCATCCGGGTTGAGCCCGCATCGAATTCGCGGCACGCGTTTCTGCGCGGCATCTGTCATCTGTCCTATCAGCGTCTGCCGCGCGCGAAAGTGGTGCTCGGCGAAGCGGGATCCCGGATGGCCGCAGGTCAGGAAGCGCATACATGCTTCGATCGTCCTTCTGCAAACCCCATACCACGTCAATAGCGATGAGGATGGCGTGTCACGAATTGGCATACATGACGAATTTTCCAGACAAATCGGGCGGCAGCATCCTAGTGTGTTGCCATAGGTGGCTTCGGACGTGCATCGATACAACTCTCGAAGGGCGGTAGCAAAAACAAGTCGTTTTCAGATGGGTGCCGGTGACGGAAAACCGGCAATGCGCAAGCGTATTACCCTTTTCGCGAGGCACAACATGACATCGATTTTCAGACGGCTATCCCGTTCTGCTTCCTGCGGCTTTGCAGGTGGCAGCGTCATCGCGCTCACGTGCGCGATCGTCCCAGGCGCCGAGGCGCAAGTGGTCGGCCCGCTCGTCACGGTGGCCGCGGGCGATCCATTCAGCGGATGCACTGCGGACCAGATTAATGCACAGGAGTCCGCATTCGGGAGCGTCCTGTTTCCGGCCACGTCGATCGAGCCATGGCTGGCGGCCGATCCGACCAACCCGTCCCGCCTTCTCGTCGGCCATCAGCAGGACCGCTGGGACGACGGTGGCTCACGCGGACTCGTCGGCGTCGTCTCCAACGATGCGGGCAGCACGTGGACCAATACGATCCCATCCGGCGTTACCGATTGCACCGGCGGCAAATTCCGTCGCGCCTCCGATCCGTGGGTAGACTTCGCAAAAGACGGCACCGCGTTCTTCTTCTCGTTGGTGTTCGACCCGATGAAGCCGACGACTCCGTTTGGGGCGCGCAATAGCGGGTTGCTGGTCAGCCGCTCAGTCGACCACGGCGCGACTTGGCAGGCTCCCGTGGCGCTGATCCGCACCACCTCGCCGCACGCGCTCAATGACAAGAACTCGCTCACCGCCGATCCGACGGCGAACGGTTACGTCTATGCGGTGTGGGATCAACTGAGCGTTTTCCCGCCAAGCCAGGCCGGCGATCAGTTGCTCGCGGGAAACGACGGTGTCGAAATCGCGCGTCAATTGCGCAACCGTGCAGCGGGTGGTGCTCCGGTCTCCAAGTTCAATTTCACCGGCCCGAGCTTCTTCTCGCGATCCATCGACAACGGCGTGACCTGGAGCACGGCCGCCCCGATCTATCAACCGGGCACGAACGCACAGACGATCGACAACATCGTACGGGTGTTGCCTGATGGGACCCTGCGTGATTTCTTCACTGCAATCAATGTCACAACGTCGGGTCTCAGCATCGGCTATATCAAGTCCACAGATAAGGGCGCGAGTTGGAGCACACCGACGTTCGTCAACGATATTCAGGTTCGCGCAGCGGGAGTGGTCACGCCGGACACCGGCCAGCCGGTGCGCGATGCCGCCATTCTTTACAGTATCGCTGTGAACCCGGTCACGGGGGCAATCTATCTCGCGTGGGAGGACAATCGCTTTTCGACAGCCACCTGCACCACTCCCGGTGCCGGGTCAATCGCGATCACCGGGATTGTCTTCAGCGAATCGGATGACGGTGGGGTCACCTGGTCGACGCCGGTGATGATCAACAAGACGCCGGCGAATGCCGCCAACCCGTGCCGTCAGCAGGCCTTCATCCCCGCAGTGGTTGCCTCGGGCGACGGCAAGACCGTGGTGGTGACCTACTACGACTTTCGCAACGACACGAACACGTCTGCCGGCGGCGAGGGCACGGACAATTTCGCGCTGTTCTGCCCGACCTCGTCTTCGTCCGCGTGCACGAGCCCCGCTAATTGGGGCAACGAGCGGCGACTGACCACGGCCTCGTTCAATATACTTAACGCTCCTGTGGCGCGTGGCCATTTCCTCGGCGATTACATGGGGCTGACCGCCAGCGGGCCCAAAACCATCTACCCGGTATTCGGCACAGCCACAGCTCCCAACGTGACGGCCGAATTCACCCGTCAGATCACATTGCCGTAAGCGCAAGCGGTGGCGACTTGAGGAGGTCGCCGCCTGGTTCCTGCAATGGCTCGCGTTTGTCCGCTGAGCCCGACCGGTGACAAGCCGCAATCTTCGTCATTCGCCCGTACTGCTCCGACTGGCTGTGAGTGAAGGCAGATCACCGGTAACGGGCTACGCACTTTCTAAGCCGTGACTGCTGCGCTTTTTCGACTGCGGGGGTCGTCCGTCTCAGCGGGTTTTCAGCATCCTGCTAGGGCAAAGTGTCGCGCTTGGCGAAGATGCTTGTCATTTCCGCCATGTTCTCGGTTCCCCATGTGCACAGCGGGACGATCGCGTCGGCCAGGCTGCGACCGAGCGGGGTCCAGTGCCTACGGCGTGTCCCCTATGGAACTGGGAGGACAGCCTTCTTCCAAGGTCGTCGCGCAGGCCTTCACTGGTGGAAGACTGGTTAGGGGCTTCAACCATTTGGTCGCTGCCGTCCTTGACCAGGATCCGGCCGTACATGGTGGCAGGAGAGTCGTGTTCCTGGCGAGCGACGATGACGGCACCGCAGCGGAGATTGGTGCGCTTGCGGAAAATCTCGGTTTCTCGCCGATCAAACTTCGCGGGCTTTCTGAGCAGGCGCGCGGAAATAGCTGGGGTCAACTGATCTTTAAGGACTTGGTCAAGTTCGACTAATGAATCGTGATCGTAATTTTCGATGCGATCCTGCCTCGTGGACAAAGGGCAGCCACAGTTTGATTGAAGCGAGGGCGACGCCGGCAGTAAGCCGCGCTCCGATCATCTGGCGTGCGCTCGGCGTGCGCTCGCTTATGGGTCTGCTTGACGCCCTCCAGCTCGGGGAGGCGTTGTGCTTGCCGTTCCTGCACGCGGGCCTGTTCCCGCACTCGCGGATGCGTAGCTGACACCGCGTTTCGCTTGACTTAGAGTGCACTCTACAGGTCAGGTGGCCGCAGCCACTGACGAAACAGCGACTACGTACGAAGCTCCGGCTATGGACCGGTTACTGCCCCGAAGAGGGCGGCGGCCGGATCCAACTCCGCACGAGTATTCAGGGCTTTCGACGGCGGACGCTGAATCGCTCAAATAATGCCCTGGCACTTTTCACCACAGCGGGCCAACAACCAGCCATACAACTGTGAAAAAGAGGCTCATCGGAAAGTTCCGCTTGAACATGGCATGCTCGGAATCATTGCGAATATTTGTCAAAACCTTTTAATCTCAAATTAAACCTGTTGACCGTGGCTTATTTAGATGGTTAATTTGCCGGTGCGTTCTGGAAAATCGAAAGAGGTCAAATGGAACAACAGAAACAGGATGAAACCGGCGGCGAGGAAGAATGCATGCTTTGCCGTATCACCTATTCAGTCTACTCAAACTTCCCGCTAATGCCATCCGCAATGGTGCTGAACGCCGAAACCGGCGAATGGTTTCCGTTCGATAGGCTGAAGTCGTATTCAAACGGTTACGCCATGGCTGAAGCCCTGAGTTACGCATGGGCGTGCGATTGTCGCGGGCGCTCACTGAAACGTTTCGACCAGCATTTCCGGTTAACTGACCAATACACCGGAACGCCTTTGCAGGGCATTCCGTATCGAATCGTCAGCGAAGATGGAAGTAGTGCAGAACACAGAACGGACGCACAGGGCCGAACCGTTAAGATATCAGGTGCACAATCCGAATCCGTGACGCTCCACGTTTTCGAAGAACACGTCCCGATTAATCCAGAGTGGGACAAATATCTATGACCACGACGCACAAGGTAATCAAGAAGCACAAGGCGAAACTTACTCCGAAATCGGATACCACACCGGTAACGGTGCAGATTGACGATTCGGCACGCCTACGCGAGATTCGGCAGTTGGTGCGGGCGAACAACAAATCGACTCTCGATGACAATCTGGTAATTTGCCAAATCTACATGGAATCGCGCTTTGACTCTAGCGCTTCGCCGGCCGGTAGCACTGCAAAAGGCTTGATGCAGATGACGAAAGGCGCAGTGCAACAGGTCTATAAATATAGGGCACAAAAGACGTTGGGCCATATGCCAAGCGACGCGCAAACGCACCAACTGTTCGCGGAAGCTGCCGCGGTACATGCTTCCTCTCAACTTACCGACGATGCAACAAATATCGGATTAGGAACAGAGTACATGCAATACTGGCTAGACAAGGCGCATTCAGTTGATGCAGCGTATAGACTCTATCGCGGCCTGTCTAACGGCGTCTACTATAAGAAAATCAAGGGGTGCGCGGACCGCCTGACCGCCGATCCTGATTCAATGCGGTCCCTTCGAGATATGGTGAAATGAGAATAGCCGCCTTTATTGCGATCCTGTGTATTGGCTACGTCGCCGATTCGCAATCCGCTATCGGTATGGAAATGGTCACGCGTTGCGAACTCGGGAGCGATCAAAGTCATACGCTCGCATTGCTGCGCGATCATCCCATAGATGGCACGGCGGTTTTCTATCTTAGCAAGGACAGCACCGCGCCAGTGCGCCTTTATGCGGGGGACGAGGATCAATCGCGGGGCGATGGAATACAGGTGGCATGTATCGGTTCAAAGGAGCGCGTATTCGTGATATCCGGCGACTTCACATCGAACTATCTCCAAGGCGTTGCGATCCGCTACAACACGAAATCGGGGCGATGGGAGCGTGTCGATTTCGCCGAGCGCGAACGCCCCGCCGCCATCTACCTTGATCCAAAAGGGCTAGTCGTACTGATACCCAATAGCGGGCGGAACGAGTCTCCTGAGCGCTACATTATTTACCGATACGACGCTGGTGCCGGACGAGCGAAGCAAGCCTATTCGGATCATCTTCCGCATTCTAGGGTGGTGCCAATTCCCGCCCCCAAAAACCGACCGGAGTGACAACAACAAACACGTTTTCAGTGAGACTAGCACTGAAAGAAGACCATACGTCGACGGGTGGAAGTTCATGCTTCGCGATGCGAGGCGGTTCCCAATTCCATGTTCCGAGCCATTCGCCGTTCGTTGATCGTTCAATCGCCCCGCTTCGGCGGGGCTATGCAAAGCGAAGTCACGCGACGAACCGGCACCATCACGACTGAGCATAGGCGACGTCGCCGAAGAACTCGATGCCGGTAAGCATAGAGCCGTTTGGCCCGGTTCAGCTTGCTTCAACATCGTGCAGCGGCGGCAGTGGTGGCCTGTCCGCGACGCCCGACCGGTGACAAGCCGCAATCTTGGTCATTCGCCCGTACCGCCCCGACTGGCGGTGAGTGATGGGCAGATTACCGGTAACGGGCGACGCAGTTTCTTCGCCGCGACTGCTGCGCTTTTTCCCGCGCTCGCGCATGGCCAGCTGACACCGCGTTTCGCTTGACTTAGAGTGCACTCTAAGTCCTAACCTCGAGTCCGTCATGTCGAAATCGCTAACGATCGGTCAGGTGGCCGCAGCCACTGGTGTTTCCGCGCATACCTTGCGTTACTACGAGCAAGCGGGCTTGCTGCGAGCAGTCGGGCGAACCGATGCCGGACACCGGCTGTATTCGCCAGCCGATCTGGACTGGCTGCAATTCGTTATGCGCCTGAAGTCGACGGGAATGCCGATAGCCTCGATAAAGGTCTTCTCTGAGCTGCGCGCCCAAGGCGACTCTACGTACGATACGCGTCGCGAGATGCTCGCTGAGCATCGAGACACGGTCCTGGTGCATATCGCTGAGCTGCAGGCGAATCTTGCTGCAATCGTGGACAAGATCGTCTGGTACGAGACCGCCACAAGGAACGCAGCGCGACATGACGACAGTTTCCAACCACATCAACAGGAAGAGGACCCGTCATGGATACCGGATTCAATACAACGCACGCAAACCAGGACCGCTACGCGCAGGGGTGGCAAAAGCTGAGGGAGATCGACGGTGAAGTCGGCGAGAAGGTAGTCGCAGCGCTGGCGCCTATCGCTCCAGACTTCGGCCGCCTGTTGATCGAATTTGGCTTCGGTGACATCTATAGTCGGCCGCAACTCGATCTGCGCGCCCGCGAGATAGCGACGATCGCGGCCCTGGCTGCGCTCGGCAATGCTCAACCGCAATTGAAGGTCCATATCGAGGCGGCACTGAACGTCGGCTGCACGCGCGACGAGATCGTTGAGGTGTTCATGCAGATGGCACTTTATGCGGGCTTTCCGGCAGCACTGAATGCATTGTTCGCCGCACACGAAGTGTTTGCCGCGAAAAGCGGGGAGTAGCACGGGAACGCGCGGCGACGTGCGCCCGGCGTAGCGATCAGATGTCGCGCGTCCGCGGGATGACAACGGCCTGGCCGTGCAATTTGCCGTCCGCGTCGAGAAGTTGCCACAGTGTGGCTTCCTCGATGATGAAGCGCTGGCCTGACTTGGTGACACGCACGCCCTTGTAGCCCGCCTCGTAGCCCAGCCGCTGCACGCGTGCCAGGAATTGCTGCCGCTCCTCGCGATTCGGGGCCTCGGCGGAAAGTCGGGACGGCAGTCGGGTGATTTCATCCCAGCTGTATCCGAAGCGGCGCTGCGCGGCCATGTTGCCGTAAATAAAGAGCGGGTCGGGATCGGTGTTGTGCGCGAGTACCGCGAACGGGGCACGCTCATAGAGCCATTCGGTAGCTTCGTCCACGGGCATGGCCTGCGGCACCAGGGGGCGACCAAGCAGTTTGGCGAAGCTGTCGGCAAGGAGCTGATAGAAAGCGGGATCGCGGTGCAGTGGAATCATCTGAGACATCTAGATGGAGATCGTGGACCCGTGCAAGGGCAAAGGCGCTCACGATACAGCATCTGCAAGCGAAAGTTTCGTGGCCTTCTGACCCGGCGCGAATCGCTCAAATATGCCCGAGCACCTTCCACCAGAGCGGCCCGACAACCAGCCATGCAACCATATAAAAGAGGCTCATCAGAAAACCCGCCTTCCACCATTCGCCCTGCGTCACATAACCCGCGCCGAACATGACCGGACCGGAGCCGATGCCGTATTGGGTCAGGCAACCGTTCACGTTGCTCAGAATCCCGAGGGCGACCGCGGCGACGAAGGGCGGGATGCCGGCGGCGACCATCAGCGCCATGGAAAGTGGAAACAGAGCGCTGATATGCGCGGTAGCGCTGGCGAAAAAGTAGTGAATATAAACGTAGATCGCCGCCACCAGCATATAAACGGCTAGCCTCGGGAAGCCCGCGAGGTGCGCGCCGAATTCCTTGCCGAACCAGCTCACCATGCCATATTCGTTGAGCTTGGAGGCCAGCATGATGAGCAGGCCAATCCAGATCATCGTGTCCCAGGCGGATTTTTCGTTCAACGCGTCCTGCCAGGTCAGCACGCCGCTGATGAACAGCAACGAAACGCCGATCGCCGCCGCGAGCGTCGCGCCTACACCGAGTTCGTCGCCGAACACCCACAGCACCAGCAAGCCGATGAAGATGGCCGCCATGATGATTTCCTTGGCCGAAATCGGGCCCATCGTTGCGAGCTCTTTTTGCGCGAGGTCGATGGCATCGGGGGTGCGTCTGACCTGCGGCGGCGCGATCCATAACATGGCGATCGGAATGACGGCGAGGCACAACAGACCGGGGAGGGATGCCGCCACCGCCCAGTCGAGCCAGCTGATCGAGACGCCCTGGTCCGCGGCGAGCTTGACCGCGAGCGGATTGCCCGCCATTGCCGTGATGAACATGCCCGCCGTGATGATGTTCGCGTGGAAGGCGCAGAGAATCAGATAGCGTCCCACCTTCGCGCGTGATTGCGGATCGTCGGCGTGGCTGCCTAGCACTTCGGCAATCGCTCGCGTGATCGGCAACATCACGCCGCCCGCGCGCGCGGTGATGCTCGGCATGGCGGGGGAGATCACCAGTTCGGTCAACACGAGCCCATAGCCGAGGCCCGTCGTTCGCTTCCCTAACAATCGCATGAACAGCAGCGCGATCCGGCGGCCAAGGCCGGTCTTGATCACGCCGCGTGAAATGAAAAACGCGAGCATCACGAGCCATACGAGGTCAGTGCCCGTGGATCGGGTGACGTCGGCAAAGGACAGCACGCCGACGAGCACGCCGATGGTGGAACCGATGATGGCAACCACCGACATCGGCAGCGGTGCGGTCATGATGCCGGCAATGGTCGCGACGAACACGGCGAACATATGCCACGCCTTGGGCTGAAGGCCGGCGGGCGCGGGCAGGAACCACAGCACGACGCCGACCGCGACCGGCACGAGATATTTCCAGACGCCGGCCGGCAGTCCGACCGACGGCTTCGGCGAGGTGGGTGGGGAACTGGTGGGCTGTGAAACCTTGGCAGGTGATGGAGCCATGATGGACCTCTGCTTGCCAGCGTTGCTGGGTGCTTGCGGAGTGCGCGCGAAAGCGTCACCGCTCGTGGAGCACGTTTTCCGTCGCCTCCTTGACGATGCGCGCGCTGCCTAGCAGGGCTGCCCGCTCGCCAGGGTCGAGTTCCGGATAGGCGATCAACCGCGCGCCCGCGCCATTGACGACCATCGGCAGCGACACGCACACGTCCGGTACGCCTTCCACTTCGGTCTGCACGATGCCAACCGTGAGGATCAGATCGGTGTCATGCACGATGGCCTCGCAGATCCTTCCTATCGCGCTAGCGATGCCGTAATGGGTGGCGCCTTTGCCTTCCTTGATGAGCTTCGCCGCCTCGTGTACGGAGCGCAGCATCAGATCCCTGCTGGCGGGGCCCAGTTCCTTGCCGTTCCTCGTCAGGAAGGTTTCGAGGGGCATGCCGCAGACCGTCGCGGCGGACCACTGGATCACGGCCGATTCGCCGTGCTCGCCGAGCACATAAGCGTGAATCGCGGATGCCACCACGCCGAGCCGTTCGGACAGCAGGGAGCGCAGCCGCCCGGTGTCGAGCGAGGTGCCGGTGCTGATGACGCGCTCGCGCACGCAACGCAGTTGACTGTAAACGGCGCCAGTCAGCACGTCGCACGGGTTGGTCGCGATCAGATAGATGGCTTGCGGCGCGAGCGGTGCGATGCGCTCGACAATTCCGGCCGCGATGTCCGCATTGGTTCTGGCAAGGTGCAGACGGGTTTCCCCGGGTTTGACGCCGGCGCCAGCGGCGATCACGACGATGTCGGCGTCGCGCGCGTCTTCGTAGTCCCCGGCCCGGAAACGGCTGTGCCCCCAGAATGCCGCGGCGTGGGCGAGATCGAGAACCTGTCCTTCAGCGCGCACCCGCGCGACGTCGATGATCACGACTTTCGCGCTCGGAATGGCCAACGCCACGAACAGGGCGGCCGATCCCCCCACAAGCCCGGCGCCGACGATAACGATCTTTGCCTGCCGCATCGCGAACCTCGGTCAGTTCGGGCTTCGGCCCTGGCAGACATGGTGGCACGCGCGCGTTTCTCATCAATCGGACCTTGGTCCTACACGGCCGCAACACGCTTTTCAGCCGATCCGCTCGACCCATTGACTGCGCCAATCCGGTGCCTCGAACGGGTCCGCAAAATACTGGGTCTCGCGGATGACCTTGCCGTCGCGGAACTCGATCATGCTGACCGTGTAAGCGATGCGCCCCTGATAGTTGATGGTGTACTCGGTTATCCACAGATTGCCGTTGCCTTGAATTCGCCTGACCTCGAAACCCGATGGCTTGCCGGGATGATGACCGCGCAGTGCCTGCAGATTGATTCGTTCGTGGATGCGCTCGCCTGATTGGGGATAGTCGCAGATCGCATCGTCATCGTAGATAGCGTGTTCGGCGTCGAGATCGCCGTCCGCCGACGCTCGCCAGTGTGCGTTCAAGGCTTCACGTAGCGCTTCTTCGTTCATGGAGGGCCTCCAGATCGGGTGTTGAAGTCGACCAGTCGCGGGTGGTCGTCGCGTTGCTATTCTCGCCTTTATCGGCATAGCCGTTCTCAAATGGGCTTCGATTCGCGACCGGCAAGGGTATGCCGCCTTTCGATCGGGAGCGGAACTTGCTCTTGAATCAGGTATGGCAACGAACCGAGGAGAAGGCGCCATGGCCACCGCACCGAACAAAGACGAGAACCCGATCCGCCCGGATCAGTCCGACGTCGTGCAGACGGATTTGCCTGACGTCGGTCCATCGCAGGACCCGGATGAACCGCCGCTCGATCCCGCCGTCGACCCCGATCGCGAGGACGACAAGCCGTAGTCGAGCGCATTCGCCCGATAAAAAATAGAAGCGGAATGCGGGTGTTTCTGGGTGTTTCTGATAGCTGCGGCATTTCTGCTCATGGCAGATTTGCCGCGCGGGTTCGGCTGTGCGGCGACCAACGCGCACAGCGAACTCAACGGAGACGGACTCGTGGTCACGGCGACTTCGTTCACCGTGCTAGTGGGTACGCTCGCATTGCTCGGCTTTCTTACGAGCAGCCTCTCCATCTCGCTCAAGCGCGCGAACCGGCAACTGCATTATCTCGGCACGCACGACGCGCTGACGAATCTGCCGAACCGCCAGCAACTCTCGTTGCGCATCGCACAGGCGGTCGCCGAATCCGCGCGCAGCGAATCGCCGTTCGCCGTGCTCTTCGTCGACCTCGACGGCTTCAAGTCAATCAACGATTCGCTCGGCCATCGCGTCGGCGACGATCTGCTGCAAGTGTGCGCCGAGCGATTGCGCCACGACCTGCGCCATACCGACATGGTCGCGCGGCTGGGCGGAGATGAATTCGTGATCGTGGTCGACGACGTGGTCGATGCGTCGTCCGCCGCGGCGGTCGCCAATGCCGTGCTGCGGCGGCTGAGCCAGGAGATCGTTGTCAACGGCTTGCCGCTGCGCGTGAGTGCGAGCATCGGCATAGCGATCTACCCTCATGATGGCGACAATGCGGACGAACTGCTGCATAGCGCGGACGCCGCGATGTACGCCGCCAAGCAAAGCGGCCGCAACACGTTCCGCATGTTCGAGCCGGAAATGCAGCACACCGCGCTCAAGTCGCTGATCCTGCAGCGCGATCTGCATCGTGCGTTGAGCGACGGCGAACTCAGTATGTCTTTCCAGCCGAAGTTCAGCGTTGCATCGCAATCGGTGACTGGCGTCGAAGCCCTGATCCGCTGGCGTCATCCTGAACTGGGCGAGATTCCTCCGCTCGAATTCATCCCGATCGCGGAACGCTCGGGCCTGATCGTCGAGATCGGCGATTGGGTGCTGCGTGAAGTCTGCCGCAACATTGCGCTATGGGACGCGCAAGGGCTGCCCGCGGTTTGCGTGGCGGTGAACCTTTCGCCGATCCAGTTCAGCGTGCCGGACCTGGTGGCCCGCATCGATGCGCTGATCGGGGCAGCCGGCGTCGAACCGTGTCGCCTGATGTTCGAGATTACGGAAACGACAGCGATGCAGAACATCGAGAAGACGAGCCGCACGATCGAAGCGCTGCAGGCGCGCGGTTATACCGTCGCCATCGACGATTTCGGCACCGGATATTCGAGCCTTTGCTATCTGCAGCGCTTCGGGTTCGACCAGATCAAGATTGACGGCACGTTCATGCGCGATCTCGACGCCGACGGCCAACGGGGCGGCGCGTTGCTGTCCGCCGTCGTGACGCTAGCGCGCGCGTTGCAGATCGATGTCGTGGCGGAGGGCGTCGAGACGGAGTCGCAATTCCGCACGCTCAGCGAACTTGCCTGCGATCAAATGCAGGGCTTCCTGTTGAGCCGGCCGTTGCCCGCCGCGGAGTGCCTTGCGTTCCTGCGTTGCGCCGCGGACCGGATCGCCTTGCCTGGATAAGCTGATTGCCGACGATCTGAGACTTTGCGCTGAACGGCTGCCCCCCATTTCCCCCCGCAAGCTGCAACCCTACGCTCCAGTCGAATAGCCGTCGATGCGCCCGGCATCCTCGTCGCGCGCATGCCAGAAATCGCTCCAGACAAACCCGGATTGCTGCTGGGATTCGCCCGCTGCTATCGTTCGCTGGTCGGTGTGGAAGCGCTTCCATTCAAGCGTTCACAGTAAGCTCGAACGCGAGCGCCTCAGCTTCCATCACACCCGGTTCAACGACCTCATCGCAGGAGAGAATCCGTGGAAAACGATGCATCGGCAGTCATCGACGCAGCCCATTCAAGCGCTCACGGCGACCCGCATACCGATCCCTTCACGCCGCCCGCCGATTCGTCGCTGTGGCGCAAGGACTTTCTGCTCGGCGCGGCCACCGCGTCGTATCAGATCGAAGGCGCGGTCAACGAAGACGGCCGCCTGCCGTCGATCTGGGACACGTACTCGGCCACACCGGGCAAGGTGTTGGCCGGCGACACCGGCGCGGTCGCGTGCGATCACTATCATCGCTGGGAACAGGACGTCGACCTGCTCGCGGGCCTCGGCCTCGAAGCGTACCGGCTGTCGACCGCGTGGCCGCGCGTGATGGACGAAAACGGCGCGCCGAACCGCAAGGGGCTCGACTTCTACAAGCGTCTGCTGGGGCGGCTCAAAGAGAAGAACATCACGACTTTCGTCACGCTGTATCACTGGGATCTGCCTCAGCATCTCGAGGATCGCGGCGGCTGGCTCAATCGCGACACCGCGTACCGATTCGTCGATTACGCGGACCTGATGAGCCGCGAGCTGCACGGCCTCGTCGATGCATGGGCGACGCTCAACGAGCCGTGGTGTTCGGCGTACCTCGGCTACGGCGACGGCCGTCACGCGCCGGGACTGTCGAACGTGCGTTTCGCCACGCAGGCCATGCATCATCTGCTGCTCGCGCACGGTCTCGCGATTCCGGTGCTGCGCGCGAACGATCCGCGCTCGCACAAGGGCATCGTCGCGAACGTCGGACGCGGCACGCCGGATAGCGACAGCGCCGCCGACCGTCGCGCGGCCGAGCTGTTCGAAGTTCAGCACAACGCGTGGATTCTCGATCCGCTGTTCAAGGGCGACTATCCGCAAGACCTGTTCGAACTGTGGCCGGGCAGCGAGCCGCTGGTGCTCGACGACGACATGCAGACCATCAATACGCCGCTCGATTTCCTCGGCATCAACTATTATTTCCGCACCAACGTGGCGAGCGACGGCGGGCATGGCTTCAAGGACGTGCCGCTCGAGGGCGTCGAGCGCACGCAGATGGGCTGGGAGGTTTACCCTGATGGTCTTCGCGATCTGCTGACCGGTTTCAAGGATACCTACGCCAATCTGCCGCCCATCTACATCACCGAGAACGGCATGGCATCGAACGACCAGGTGATAGACGGCCGCGTCGAGGACACCCAGCGCATCTCGTTCCTGAAGCGCCATCTCGCCGCGGTCGATCAGGCGATCAAGGCGGGCGTCGACGTGCGCGGCTATTTCCTGTGGTCGCTGATGGACAACTTCGAGTGGGCTTTCGGCTATGAGCGGCGCTTCGGCATCGTTCACGTCGACTATCCGACGCAGAAACGCACGATCAAGCGCAGCGCGGAGCTGGTGTCGAAATTCCTCGAAGATCGCAACGCGCAAGCGTAATCAACACCATTAAAACGACGCAACAACGATGTAAAACCGGGTGGAGCTGGTTGGTATTTCGATTGACACACGGGCAAGGAGCCCGGAGGAGACGGAATGAACAGCAACAGAATGGTCTTGCGAGGCGTGGTTGCGGCACTGGCGCTGTATGGCGTCGTCGCGCACGCAGAGCCGCTCAAGGCTAACGTGATTCACTGGTGGACCTCGGGCGGCGAATCGGCCGCGATTCGCCAGTTTGCGGTCGCTTACGACAAGGCCGGCGGCCAATGGGTCGACAACGCGGTCGCCGGCGGAGATCAGGCGCGTGCCACCGCGATCAACCGGATCGTCGGCGGTGATCCACCCACCGCCGCCCAGTTCAATACGTCGAAGCAGTTTCACGACCTGATCGACCAGGGACTGCTGAATAACGTCGACGACGTCGCCTCGAAGGAAAACTGGAACGGCATTTTCCCGCAGTCGATTCTCGACAGTATCCGCGTGAAGGGCCATTTCTACGCGGCGCCGGTCGACATTCATATGCCGGCGTGGTTCTTCTATTCGAAGCCGGTGTTCCAGAAAGCGGGCATCGCGAGCGAGCCCAAAAGCTACGACGAATTCATCGCCGATCTGGGCAAGCTGAAGAGCGCGGGCGTGATTCCGCTCGCGTTCGGCGGCCAGCCGTGGCAGGAGAAGATCACGTTCGACGCGGTCCTCGCCGATGTGGGTGGCCCGGACCTGTATATGAAGATCTATCGCGATCACGATCAGACCGCGGTGAACTCCGAGGCGTTCAAGAAGGTGCTCGTGGCGTTCAAGCGGCTGCACGATTTCGTCGATCCAGGTTCGCCTGGCCGCAACTGGAACGACGCGACCGCGCTCGTGACTTCGGGCAAGGCCGGCGTTCAGATCATGGGCGACTGGGCGAAGGGCGAGTTCGTCGCGGCGAATCACACGGCGGGCAAGGACTTCGGCTGCTTCCCGGGCTTCGGTCCGCATTCGCCGTATCTGGTCGCGGGCGACGTGTTCGTGTTCCCGAAGACCGACAGCGCGTCGGCGATCAAGGCGCAGAATCTGCTCGCCACGGTGATGACCTCGCCGTCCGCGCAGGTCGCGTTCAGCGCGAAGAAGGGCTCGATTCCGATCCGGTCTGACGTCGACGAAAGCAGCCTCGACGTCTGCGCGAAGGAGGGCATCGCGATCATGAAGGACAAGTCGCGCCAGTTGCCGAATCCGGAAATGCTGCTGTCGCCGGATACGCAGGGCGCGCTGACCGACGTCGTGACGAACTTCTGGAACAAGAACGAGTCCGTCGACGACGCGCAGAAAGCGTTCGCCAGCGCATTGAAGGGCTAAACCTGCCATGCACGCGCTGAAGCTGCCAGCCGAGGGTTCGAAACCACACGGCAAGTCGCAACCCGGGCCGCGACATAAACCGCTGAACAGGCGGTTTTCGATCGCGGTCTGGCTGGCCTTGCTGCCGATGCTCCTGACCGTCGTGTTCACGTACCTGGGCACGATGGTCTGGACCGCGCGTGTATCGCTCAGCAATTCGCACACGTTTCCGTCGAACGACTTCGCGGGCCTCACGCAGTACGTGCGGCTGTTCCACAACGACCGCTGGCTCGTGTCGCTGCAGAACATCGTGATCTACGGTGCGTGTTTCATCATCGCGTGCATGGTCATCGGTCTGTTACTGTCGATCTTCATCGATCAGCGCGTGGTCGCGGAAGGCGCGTTGCGCACGGTGTTTCTGTATCCGTACGCGATGTCGTTCGTCGCGACCGGGCTCGTGTGGCAATGGATCCTGAATCCGGGGCTCGGCGCGCAGCAGGTGCTGCGCAATATCGGCTTCACGCATGCGCGCTTCGACTGGATCGTCGATCAGGACTGGGTCATCTACACGATCGTGATCGCCACCGTGTGGCAGGCGTCAGGGCTCGTGATGGCGCTGTTGCTCGCGGGCCTGCGCGGTATCGACGAAGAGTTGTGGAAAGCCGCGCGCATCGACGGCATTCCGCGCTGGCGCGTGTATGCGAGCATCGTGGTGCCGATGCTCGGACCGTCGATCTCGACCGCGTTCGTGCTGCTGTTCGTGATGGTCGTGAAGCTGTACGACGCGGTCGTCGCGATGACGCAGGGCGGCCCTGGCACCGCGAGCGAAGTGCCGGCCAAATTCATCATGGACTATCTGTTCGGGCGCGCCAACATCGGCCTCGCGTCGGCGGCATCGATCGTGCTGCTCGCGACGGTGCTCGCGATTCTCGCGCCGTTCTTCTATGCTCGCAGCCGCGCGGCGCTGCGCGGGGAGAGGCAATGAACACGCTCGATTCCACGCTCAAAGGCGGCGTACCGCATCGCACGCACACGCGGCATCGCCGCTCGGCGTTCTCGCCGGCACGCATTGGCATCTACGCGTTCCTGCTGAGCGCCGCGGTGTTCTTTCTACTGCCGCTCTACGTGATGCTGGTCACGTCGGTCAAACCGATGAGCGAGATCCGCCTCGGCAATCTGCTCGGCTGGCCGATGCATTTCACGCTCGACGCGTGGAGCGCGGCGTGGCAGTCGGCCTGCACCGGGCTCGATTGCAACGGCATTCGCGTCGGCTTCTGGAACTCGGTGCGGATCGTCGTGCCGAGCACGGTGCTGTCGATCGCGGTCGGTGCGGTAAACGGCTACGCGCTGTCGTTCTGGCGGCCGCGCGGCGCGGCTCTGCTGTTCGGTGTGCTGCTGGTCGGCGCGTTCATTCCGGTGCAGGTGATGGTCTATCCGCTCGTGCGCGTGCTCGCGAGCGTGCATCTGTTCAGCTCGCTGCCCGGCATCGTGCTGATCCATACGATGTTCGGCATGCCGGTGATGACGCTGCTGTTCCGCAATTACTACGCGTCGATTCCGCAGGAGCTGTTCAAGGCCGCGCGTATCGACGGCGGCAGCTTCTGGCGCATCTTCTTTCAACTGATGCTGCCGATGTCGACGCCGATCATCGTCGTCGCACTGATCATGCAGGTCACGAACATCTGGAACGACTTCATTCTGGGCCTCGTGTTCGCCGGCACGAAGAATCTGCCGATGACGGTGCAGTTGAACAACATCATCAACACGACGACCGGCGAGCGGCTGTACAACGTCAATATGGCGGCGACCATTCTGACCTCGATGGTGCCGCTCGCGGTTTATTTCATTTCGGGCCGCTGGTTCGTGCGCGGCATTGCGTCGGGCGCCGTCAAGGGGTAGGGCATGGCAGACATGGCTAATACGATCGACGTGGCCGGCGTGCCGGGTGCCAGCGCGGACGCTGGCTCCGACGCCGCGGTGCTCACGCATCCCGCCAATGTCGCGGTCCGCAATCTGACGATTCGCCTCGGCTCGAACACCGTGATCGAGAGCCTCGATCTCGACGTGCTCGCCGGCGAATTCGTCGTGCTGCTCGGGCCGTCGGGTTGCGGCAAGTCCACGCTGCTGCACAGCATCGCGGGCTTGATCGACGCCAGCGACGGCAGCATCGAGATCGCCGGCGAGGACATGACGTGGGCCGATCCGAAGGATCGCCGCATCGCGCTCGTGTTCCAGTCGTACGCGCTGTATCCGACGATGAGCGTCGAGCGCAATCTGTCGTTCGCGCTGCGCATCAATGGAACGCCGAAGGCGGAAATTGCGCGGCGTGTCGCGCGTGTGTCGGAGATGCTGCAACTGGGGCCGCTGCTCAAGCGCAAGCCGTCGCAGTTGTCTGGCGGACAGCGGCAGCGTGTCGCGATCGGCCGCGCGATCGTGCGCGAAGCCGACGTGTTCCTGTTCGACGAACCGCTGTCGAATCTCGACGCGAAGCTGCGCACCGAGCTGCGCCGCGAGCTGAAGCAACTGCATCAACGCCTCGGCGCGACGATGATCTACGTGACGCACGACCAGGTCGAGGCGATGACGCTCGCGACGCGCATGGCCGTGATGCGCGGCGGCGTGATCCAGCAGTTCGGCACGCCGGCCGAGGTCTATGCGCGCCCCGACAACCTGTTCGTCGCTACGTTCCTCGGCTCGCCGGCGATGAATCTGCTGAAGGGCACGCTCGAGACGCGCGACCGCGCGCTTCACTTTTGCGCCGGGCAGGTGCGGATCGACGTGTCGGCGTACGCGTTCAAGGAGGCGCCGGCGCAGCGCGTGCCCTGCGTGCTCGGCGTACGCGCCGAAGACGTGCATATCACGGAAAGCGCCCGCGAGCGCGCAAAAGTTTCGCTGATGGAGCCAATGGGCAACCACCGCGTGATCTGGCTCGACTATCATGGCGACCAGATCGCGTCGATCGATCAGACCAAAGCGCCGATTGCGGAGGGTGACACCGTGGCGTTCTCGTTCGACGCCGCGCATGTCTCGCTATTCGACGAAGCGAGCGGCGCGCGCTTATAACGCCGCGGCGCGTCACGCGCGAAGCGGCTCGTCGAGACAGGCTTGATGGAGAACCGCGTGGCAACACTCAAGGACGTCGCGGAACTGGCCGGTGTGGGCATGTCGACCGCCTCACGGGCCATTTCCGGCAAGGGACCGATTTCCGCCGATGCCGCGGCGCGCGTGAAGGCGGCGATCGAGGCGCTGAACTTCCGCCCGTCGTCGATCGGCCGGGCGATGGCGACGCAGCAGCTCGGCATCATCGGCATCTTCGTGCCGACCTTTTTCGGTTCCTACTACGGCACCATTCTGAAGCAGACCGACACCGAGCTGCGCGCGGTGGGGCGCCATGTCGTGGTCGCGACCGGTTGCGGCGAGGTGTCGCCGCGCGAGCAGGCGATCGAGGCGGTGCGCTTCCTGATCGGCCGCGATTGCGACGGCGTGGTCGTGATCAGCCACGATCTGCACGACGAAGACCTGATCATGCTGCATGGCATGCATCCGAAGATGGTGTTCCTGAATCGCGCGTTCGAGCAGTTGCCGGAAGCGTCGTTTAGCGCGGATCATCGGCGCGGCGGCGAACTCGCGGCGCGCACGCTGCTCGATCATGGACATCGCGACATCGCGGTGATTGGCGGGCCCGCTACCGCGTCGGACAACGTGATGCGGATCGATGGCTTTTTCGCCGAGCTCGCGCGAGCCGGCATTGCGCGTGACGACGTCCCGCTGATCGAATCCGACTTCTCGCCCGAAGGCGGCTACGAGGCCGCGCAGAAACTGCTCGATACGCAGCGTCGCGTGACGGGCCTGTTCTGCGCGAACGACACGATGGCGGTCAGCGTGCTCGCGCGCTTCCACCAGGCGGGCATTTCAGTGCCGAACGATATTTCCGTGATCGGCTACGACGACGACTACTCGGCCGCATACGCGGCGCCAGGGCTCACGTCGGTGCATATTCCGACCGCCGAGCTTACGCGGAACGCGGTGCGCTGGCTGATCAACCAGTGTTACGGCACCACGTGGGAGATCTTCCGCGACTTCCCGCTCAGCGTGACGATGCGCGAATCGGTCGGGCCAGCGCCGATGGCGAAGAAAAATACGCGCGGCGGGATCCGTTAGACGGACGTGGCGCGCCGATTCGCGTTTTCACTTATGTATGCGACAGCCGTTTTAAGGCCGCGGTAATCCTTCGCAATAGTGCTTTGCGGTTTTCCCCCATTAAACTAACTTTGAATTTCTTTACACTTGCTGGTAACAAGTTGTTACGGGGTGAGTGTGATGTTGACCATTTTTCTGATCGTCTGTCCGATCTGCATCGCTGTACTGTTCGGTTTTGCGCGCCATGTCGATCCGCTGACAGGCCAGTTCAAACGTTGAATCTTTGCGCGCTTTTCGCTGCGGCCGCGCCGTGAAATTTTCGCATTGAGGTTGACGCGTCGTTAGCTTGTCGTAAGTTTGAATAAGCAATCGTTTGCTTTCTTTCGGTTTGCTTTCTCGTTTCCGTTTTCGTCAATAGCCCGTCCTATCCTCGTCAAGTCTTGCCTTGACATGCCGGTTCGCGGCACGATGCGCGATTAGCTTCGTTTTGGGTCAGCATCGCGTATGCGAGATTCTCTGCAGAAAATGGCCGCACGTGCCGGCGCGCTGAAGGGCGTTCTTCCTTTGAGCCGGGTTGCGGCGGCGCGCGATGCGCTGGCCGGCGTGCAGCTCGCGTCGATGGACATTCCGCAGGTGCTCGGCTATGCGCGCATTGCCGGCATGCCGGCCGTCACCGGGCTCTATACGGTGTTCCTGCCGCTGGTCGCGTTCGCGTTCTTCGGCGCATCGCGGCATCTGGTCGTCGCCGCCGATTCGGCCACCGCGACGATCTTCGCGAGCCGTCTGGCGACGATGGCGCCCGCGTCGAGCGCCGAATACGCGGCGCTCGCGGCGATGGTCGCGCTGCTGACCGCCGCGCTGCTGCTCGTCGCGCGTATCTTCAAGCTCGGCTTTCTCGCCGATTTCCTGTCGCGCACGGTGCTGGTCGGCTTTCTCGCCGGCGTCGGCGTGCAGGTCGGCATCGCGATGCTCGGCGACATGGTCGGCGTGCCCGGGCATGCGGCGAGCAGCGTGAATCAACTGCTGCTCGTCGTGCGCGAGGCCGCGCAGATCAATCGGCCGACGCTGGCGATCTCGGTGCTCGCAGTGGTCGCGATTCTCGTCTGCCAGCGTTTCTGGCCGCGCTTGCCGGTGCCGTTGATCGCGGTCGTCGCGGGCATTGCCGCGAGCGACACGTTCGGTTTCGCGGCGCACGGCATCTCGATCCTCGGGCCGGTGGAGGGCGGATTGCCGCCGCTGTGGATTCCGTCGGTGAGCTGGCAGCAGATGCTCGATCTCGTGCCGGTCGCCGCGTCGTGCTTCGTGATGATCGTCGCGCAAAGCGCTGCCGCGAGCCGCGTTTTCGCCGAGCGCTATCACGAGTCGGTCGATACCAACGCGGATCTGCTCGGCATCGCGGCTGCCAATACGGCGGCGGCGTTTTCCGGCGCGTTCGTCGTCAACGGCAGCCCGACGCAGACCGCGATGGCCGATCGCGCGGGCACCCGCAGCCAGTTCGCGCAACTCGTATTCGCGGCGGTCGTGGTGATCGTGCTGCTGTTTTTCAGCCGCTATCTGCAGTATCTGCCGCACTGCATTCTCGCGAGCATCGTTTTTACGATCGCGGTCGGGCTGGTCAATGTGCAGTCGCTCTTTTCGATTCGTCGCGAGAGTCCCGGCGAATTCTGGCTAGCATTGTCCACGGCGGCGGCGGTCGTGCTGATCGGCGTCGAGCACGGCATTCTGCTGGCGGTTGCGTTGTCGTTGCTGCGTCATGTGCGGCACAGCTACCGGCCGCACACGATGATGCTCGCGCCCAACGGCGACGGCATGTGGGTGCCGGTGCCGGCGGTGCCCGGCACGGAGACCGCGCCGGGGTTGATCGTCTATCGCTTCGGCGCGGATCTGTTCTATGCGAACGATCATTTTTTCGTCGACGATATGCGCCGCCTGATCGATCACGCACCGAACGCGGTGCGCTGGTTCGTCGTCGATGCGAGCGCGATTACGGATGTCGATTATTCGGCGGCGCGCTCGGTGGGCGAGTTGTGCTCGACGCTCAAGCGCAATGGGATCGAGGTGATCTTTGCGCGGGTGAATCCCTATTTGCGCTCGGATATGGATCGGCATGGGATCACGCCGATCGTCGAGGAGCGCTGCATTTTCGGCACGCTGCATGAGGCGCTGAGCATGGCCGGCGTGGAGAAGCCCCATGAGCGGGTCAAGGGGGCGCCGTAACGGCCTGGGTCAAATGCGCCGAAGCGACAAAGCAACGAAAGCCGCTGCGAATTTGAATAAGATAGGTAGCGCGGCAGTCATGTTCAATTGCGGCTTGACGCGCGGAATTGAAAAGGCATGACTCGAGCAATTCGGGTTGAAGATGGTGCTGATTCCGCCAACTTGCGCGAAGGCTTCATTGCGACATGCGAATTTTGGATCCAAACCATTTTTTGTGAGGTCGAAAATGAAGATCGGATTCGGGAGAGCATTCAAATCGCTAGATGTCGATCACCTGCTGTATGCGGACATCTGGAACCTGATAGCAAGCATCAAGCCAACCGCGAGCAAACCACACGGCGAGGGTACGTTCGACGCTCCCTACGGTCCCCTTGGCATCGGAGACTGGTATTGGTTGAGCCAACAGACAGTCGGTGAAGCAACCGTGTTCATCAAAGTCGCAGACCGGCTCATTGCAAAGTGGGGCGCAGCCGCGAAAGGTTTGAAGAGCAACACGTCGGACGTGACTGAAGTTCCGGCTGACCTGTTCGCCGGGGATGTCCTCAAGGCGACTTCGCACGTGGTATCCGCAAGCGAGTCGGCCGATAAGGCGCGCGAATTCGACCCGAAGAAGCAGACGGTGTACACCCGCAAGGCACGGCGGGTCGAGAAGGTTTATTCGACAGCCGCTACCAAGGCGCGGCAATTGCTGTGGGGGCAAACCAGCGGCGACGAGGACGCGGTCGAATTGGCCAACACTATCGCGGGACTGCTGATCAGCGAGGGCGGCGCCGACCGGGACAAGTCAGGAGGCGGCGTTTTCATGGCGACGTTCATGCTGCTCGACCTGATCGAGAAGCAAATATGCTATGGGCAAAACGGCCAGTACTATTCCTGGGCATCGATGTTGATGCATGCGGGCGCGACGGACGCGCAACCCGCTCCGGACGACATTGAAGGACGGAGCCGGAAACCGGGCGGCACACGCAAGATGGCGAAGCATCCGATGGCCGGTTTCGGAACGGTCAGTATGGGGAAGTCGATAGCCCAGAATAACGCCAATGAAGCAAGGAATCGCGTCATTTCGATTGCGACTGCCTGGTTGGCTAATTACCTGGCCGAAAACGACACCGAGAGCGACTATAAGTACGTGTTTATCAAGAGCGTGAGACGGGACATCACACCAAAAACGCCAACTCGCCTGAAATCCTATGCGCATTTGCGAGACGTGAGCCGGATTGCGCTCCGCACGCGGGCCGTTTCGACCTCGTGCCTGCTGACAGGCAGCAAGACGAAGGAGATCGGGTATCTGGATGCGGGCGTGCAAGTCTGGCAATAGACCGTGCGCACTACCAGCGCTTTAACGCGTTGTGTGCAAGCAGTCAGCGCCTGAAAGCGCCGTTCACGATCAATACCCAGCTACCTGATCGCCGCCGAGCGCATCGGCGGTGCGCCACCTCGGACGCGAGAAAACCGTCAAACGAGCGATTCCATTGCCTAAGATCAAGTTACGCGCGCCGTGAGGACAGCCCTGCGGCTCGCGAACGGCTTGATTGTCGCGCAGCCTTTTCCCGCGCGGCTTTTCCACAAGGAGATCACGATGAAAGCAAACGACACGGGCGACGTGCGCGCCTTCGTGCAAACGGCCGAACACAGTGGCGAGCATGTCTGGGTAATCACGCTGGTCGACTTCGGGGCTCGTGAGGTCAAACGCTCGCTCGTTTCGGACGAGACGTATGCGACCCCCGCCGCTGCCAGAGATGCCGGGGAGGCCCATCTGAAGGCACTGTCGCAAGACCGCTAGGCCCGTTCACTGCCGCCTTGTTTTCGCACGCGGACGTACTAACGTTGGACTATAAGTACACGGACGGTAAAGGGGCGGAAGAGGGCAAAGTTCATGGCCAGTACGCAAGGAACCACCGGGTCGCCGTTTGCGGTGTCCGCTGAAGCGGGCGGCTATCGCGTCACGCGACCGCAAAACGCCAGCGACGTGATCGAGCTGGTCAAACAGCACGGTATTCAGATCGTCGATCTGAAATTCACCGATTTGCCCGGACTCTGGCAGCATTTATCGATCACGCTCCCCGAAGTTCACGACGACCTGTTCAGCGCCGGCATCGGTTTCGACGGTTCATCGATCCGCGGCTTTCAGGAGATCCACGAGTCCGACATGCTGCTCAGGCCCGACCCTGCAACGGCCTTCGTCGACCCGGCTTGCGGCACGCCGACCCTGTCGATCATTTGCGACGTCGTCGATCCGGTGCTGCTGCAACCGTATTCGCGCGATCCGCGCTACGTCGCGAAAAAAGCGGAGAACTATCTGCGCCAGACCGGCATCGCGACGACGTGTTATTTCGGGCCGGAGCTGGAATTCTTCATCTTCGACTCGATCCGCTTCGGCCAGGATCAGCACTGCGGCTACTACTACGTGGAGTCGGGCGAGGGCGACTGGACCACCGGTCGGGACGAAGGCGCATACGGCGGCGGCAACCTGGGTTACAAGCAGCGTTATAAGGAGGGTTATTTCCCGGTGCCCCCTCATGACACGCTGCAGGATATCCGCTCGGAGATCGCGCTGACGCTTCAGCAGGCAGGCGTACAGATCGAAGTGCATCACCACGAAGTTGCGACCGCGGGACAGAACGAGATCGACATGCGCTTTGCGACGCTCACGCGCATGGCCGACAACGTGATGATCTACAAGTACATCTGCAAGAACGTCGCGCGTCGGCACGGCAAGGTTGCAACCTTCATGCCGAAGCCGCTGTTTGCCGACAACGCCAGCGGCATGCATTGCCACCAGAGCCTGTGGAAAGACGAACAGAACCTCTTTTACGACGCGGGCGGCTGGGCGCTGACTTCCGACCTGTGCCGCTGGTATATCGGCGGATTGCTGCGGCACGCGCCCGCGCTGATGGCTTTTTGCGCGCCGACGACGAATTCCTACAAACGGCTGGTGCCGGGCTACGAGGCGCCCGTCAATCTGGCGATGTCGCAGCGCAATCGTTCGGCCGCGGCGCGCATCCCGATGTATTCGGATTCGCCGAACGCGCGGCGCGTCGAATTCCGCTGTCCGGACCCGTCGGCCAATGCATATCTCGCTTTCGCGGCGATGCTGATGGCCGGCCTCGACGGCATTGAAAACAAGACCGATCCCGGCGCGCCGCTCGATCGCAACATCTACGATCTGCCGCCCGAAGAGGCCCGCAAGATACGGCAGGTGCCGGGCTCTCTCGAGGCGGCGCTGGCAGCGCTCGAAACCGATAACACGTTCCTGCGCCAAGGCGATGTCTTCACCGACGACGTGATCCAGACCTGGATCGACTACAAGCGCAGCCGCGAGATCGACACCATCAAATTGCGTCCGCATCCATGGGAGTTTTACCTGTACTTCGATATCTAGAAGAACAACGCAGGCGGCCCACAGCGTCCCGGTGCGCCGAACCCACCTCAACGCGTCGACGTCAACAATTTGATCCCCGCAATGCCGAACATCACCGCGAGCGAGCCATCGAGCCAGCGCCGGATCGCCGTATAGATGCGCCGCGCGGACGCCGTCGAAAACAGCATCGCGTAGCTGCTGAACACCGTCGCGCCGATCACCATGCAGCCAAGCACGACCGGCATCACGTGCGCGGCGCCGTGTACCGGCGACATCGCGAGCGACACGATCGACAGCCAGACGAGTACCGCTTTCGGATTCGTCAGATGCAGCAAAAGACCACGCAGATAGAGCCGCCCGAGCGGTTCGTCGATGCGCGCCGCGCTCGCGGCCGGCTTGTCGGCGCTCAACGCCGAGCGCGCGGACTTGAAGCCGAGCCACAGCAGATACAGCCCGCCCGCGATCCGGATCGCGACGAGGCATTGCGAGTAAGTGGCCAGCACCGCCGACAACCCAAGCGACGCTAGCAGCGCCCACGAGAACGAGCCCGACACCACGCCGAGCGCGAACACCAGCGCCGCACGCCGGCCCGCGCTCATCGCTAGCGACATGATCGCGAGATTGCTCGGCCCAGGGCTCGCGGTGCCGACGAGATAGGCGCTGTAGGCGATCAGGACATCGGCGGTGAGCACAGGGCTGGCGATCATGGCGGGCACAAGTCGGGACGGGGCTCGTGTTTGGCGACGCAATGCAACGCGACGCGCCACACAGCCGGTTGAATGAAACGACGATTCTGCGCGCCGTCGCGCGCGGCTCACAGATACAGTTGCGCGTTCGGCTGGCAGCACACTCGAATCGAACTCGCGTCGAACGCGCCGCGACGAGCGCTCAACCATCCGCCGCGCCTGCAATGCACTCCGCCAACGCATCGGCGACCACTGGCCGGCTATGGCGCGGCCGCAGCACGAGCCCGATCTCACGCTCGAAGGTCGCATCGCCGAGTTCGAGTGCCACGACGCTCGCCGGCCATTTGGCGAGCCCGGCCGTGTCGGGAATCAGCGCGACACCCATGCCGCGCGCGACCAGTTGCACGATCGCCTGCAACTCGTCGAGCTCGACTGCGTCGCGCACGCCAACGCGCGCGCGACGCAGAAAACGGTCGACGAGCCGTCCGCCGAACGACGCCCGGTCGTAGCGGATGAACGGCTCGCTGCGCAGCAGTTCGCGCCACGAGCGGCCGCCGCGCGCGAGCTTTTTCGGCGCGAGCAGCACGAACGGTTCGGCGACCAGCGTGCGCCATTCGAGCTCCGACGGCAGCGCGAACGGCGGCTTGATGATGACGGCCAGATCGAGTTCGCCCGAGTCGACCTGGCCGAGCAGTCCCAGCGACACGCCCGGCACCACGCGAATCCGCCAGCCGGGACGCTCGTTGCGAAAGCGCGCGAGCGCGTCGGCGAGCAGCGACACCTGCGCGGACGCGATCGCGCCGACCCGCAGCATGCCGCTTTCGGCGGCGCCGCCGCTGCGCTCGGAGAGCCGCGCGTACAGCGTCATCATTTCCTCCGCGAGCGCGAGCGTTTCGCGGCCCGCCGCATTGAGCGTCGCCGAGCGGCCGGTGCGGTCGAACAGCTGGAAGCCGAGTTCCGCCTCGAGCCGCTGCATCTGCGCGCTGACGGCCGATTGTGTGAGCCCGATGCGTGCGCCCGCCCCGGAAAACGTGCCGTACTGGCTGACCGCGATGAAGGTTTTCAACTCGTTGAGCATGATCGATCAATCGATTTTGGTGATGGTCAGATCAAATATATATCGTTTCTCAGCATTTTTATTCATGGTTAAACTGACTCTCGCATCGGCCGGTTCGTCGGTCGCGATCGCCGGTCACATCAACCCACACCACCCAGCGAGTCTTCCCATCATGAGCGTTGCCGAAACCGCTTTGCCGCCGTTCCACCTGGCGTTTCCTGTTCATAGCCTCGCCGCGGCGCGCCAGTTTTACGGCGAATTACTAGGCTGTCCGGAAGGGCGCAGTTCGGACGCGTGGGTCGATTTCAATTTCTACGGTCATCAGATCGTCGCGCATCTGGCGCCGGACGAAGTCGGTCATCGTCATACCAGCGCGGTCGACGGCGACGCGGTGCCGGTGCGCCACTTCGGCGCGGTGCTGTCAATGGAGCAATGGCAGGCCGCCGCGGACAAACTGCGGAAGGCCGGCATCGAATTCATCATCGAGCCGCACGTGCGCTTCAAGGGCGAAGTCGGCGAGCAGGCGACGATGTTCTTTCTCGATCCGTCGGGCAATGCGCTGGAGTTCAAGGCGTTCGCCGATATGTCGTCGCTGTTCGCCAGGTAAGCGTCGCGGGCGTTGATACTAACGGGCGGATAGTTGCGAATGAAAAGGCCGGTCGACCCTCGAGGTCAACCGGCCTTTGTACCTTGGAGCGCACGGCCGTGTGGAGCAAAATGGCGTATCGCGAAAGCCGTGCCCGCGTATCAGCAAACGTTCCATTAACTGCGCGTATATTTAATCAACAAACGTTTGCCCGGTGCTAATTCGACGCAAGTCCGGCGATTGTCGTTAGCCTTCGAAAATCGCGCATCGGCTTTCAACAAGCTTCCTGACAATTTAGCCATTTTCGCGCCATGCAGGCGTTGGTGGGACCGATCTAGCATAAGCTCAGATTCAATCCTTTCTCCACCCGCATTTTCTCTGGCCCGTTTCAATGTGGATCGTCAACGTAGCGCTTAAGCGGCCATACACGTTCATCGTGATGGCGATTCTGATCGTGCTGGCGACGCCCTTCGTGCTGTTCACCACGCCCGTCGACGTGCTGCCGGAAATCAACATTCCGGTCGTCAGCATCATCTGGACGTACACCGGGCTGTCGGCCGAGGACATGGCCAACCGCATCACGTCGGTCAACGAGCGCAGTCTGACCACGACGGTCAACGACATCGAACATATCGAATCGCAGTCGCTCGCCGGCATCGCGATCCTGAAGGTGTTTCTGCAGCCGAACGCGAACCTCCAGACGGCGATCGCGCAGACGGTCGCCATCGAGCAGGCGCAGTTGAAGCAGATGCCGCCGGGCGCCACGGCGCCGCTGGTCATCAGCTACTCGGCCTCCAGTATTCCGGTGATCCAGCTCGGGCTGTCGAGTCCGAAACTGTCGGAGCAGGATCTCAACGACGCGGCGCTGAATTTCCTGCGTCCGCAACTGGTGACGATTCCGGGCGCGGCCGTGCCTTATCCGTATGGCGGCAAATCGCGGCTGATCTCGGTCGACCTCGACACGCGCGCGCTACTGGCCAAGGGCCTGACGCCCGCCGACGTGGTCAACGCGTTCAACGCGCAAAACCTGATTCTGCCCACCGGCACGGCCAAGATCGGCCCGAAGGAATACACGATCGACATGAACGGTTCGCCACCGACGTTGGAAGGCCTCAACGATATTCCGGTGCGCACCGTCAACGGCGCGACGACCTATCTGCGCGAAGTCGCGCATGTGCGCGACGGCTACTCGCCGCAGACCAACATCGTGCGGCAGAACGGCCATCGCGGCGTGCTGATGTCGGTGCTGAAAAACGGCAACGCATCGACGCTGGCGATCGTCGATACGTTGAAAGGCATCTTACCGGCCGCGCGCGCGGCGCTGCCGTCGGATCTGCAGATCACCGCGCTGTTCGACCAGTCGGTGTTCGTGAAGGCGGCGGTGCAGGGCGTGGTGCGCGAAGCGTTGGCGGCCGCCGCGCTGACCGCCGCGATGATCCTGCTGTTCCTCGGCAACTGGCGCAGCACCTGCATCATCGCGATCTCGATTCCGCTGTCCATTCTGACGTCGCTGATCGTGCTGCATGCGCTGGGACAGACCATCAACATCATGACGCTGGGCGGGCTCGCGCTCGCGGTCGGCATATTGGTCGACGACGCGACCGTGACGATCGAGAACATCGAGCGGCACTTGCACATGGGCACGAATCTGCACGATGCGATTCTCGACGGCGCCGGCGAAATCGCGGTGCCGGCGCTCGTGTCGACGCTGTGTATCTGTATCGTGTTCGTGCCGATGTTCTTCCTGACCGGCGTCGCGCGCTATCTGTTCGTGCCGCTCGCGGAAGCGGTGGTGTTCGCGATGCTCGCGTCGTACATTCTGTCGCGCACGCTGGTGCCGACACTCGCGATGCTGCTGATGGGCCACGCGCACAAGCCGAAGGCGGGCACGAAGCCGAATCTGCTCATGCGTCTGTATCACCGCTTCGACGCTGGCTTCGAGCGCATGCGCGCGGCCTACATCATGATCCTGAGCAGCCTGCTCGTGCGTCGCAAGATGTTCGGCGCACTGTTCCTCGGTTTCTGCGTGCTGTCGATGGGCCTGTTCTTCACGCTCGGCGAAGACTTTTTCCCGAGCGTCGACGCGGGCGATATCCGCTTGCACATGCGCGCGCCGACCGGCACGCGTATCGAGGAAACCGCGCGGCTCGCCGACGAGGTCGAAAAGGTGATCCGCGAAGTCGTGCCGCCGAGAGAACTGGGCACGATACTCGACAACCTCGGCGTGCCGTATAGCGGTATCAATCTGTCGTATAGCAACGCGGGCACGATGGGCACGCTCGACGGCGAGATCCAGATTGCGTTGAACGAAGGCCACAAGCCGTCGCAGATATACATGGACAAGCTGCGCGCGCTCCTGCCGCAGCGTTTCCCGGGCGTCGAGTTTTTCTTCCAGCCGGCCGACATCGTCACGCAGATCCTGAACTTCGGCCTGCCCGCCGCGGTGGACGTGCAGATTACCGGCGCCAATCAGCAGGGCAACCTCGACGTCGCGCGCAAGCTGCTGAAGCAGGTGAGGCTGATTCCCGGCACCGTCGACACGCATATCCAGCAGAAGCTGGATGAACCGGTGATCGATCTGCACATGGACCGTACGCGCCTGCAACAACTGAACCTGACCGCGAACGATGTCGCGCAGAACGTGCTCGTCTCGCTATCGGGCAGCTCGCAGACGTCGCCTGGCTTCTGGATCAACAACAGGAACGGCGTGGAATACAGGGTGGCTGTGCAGACGCCGCAGTACCGGGTCTCCTCGATCGACGAACTGTTGCGCACTCCGGTGTCGGCCACGATGAACGGCCCGACGCAACTGCTCGGCAACCTCGTGCAGGTCTCGCCGCGCAGCCAGTTCGCGGAAGTCACGCACTACAACATCCGTCCGGTGATCGATCTTTATGTAAGCGTCGAAAAGCGCGATCTCGGCAGCGTCGCGAATCAGGTCGACAGGATCGTCAACGAGGTGCGCGGCTCGCTGCCGCGGGGCAGCTCGATCACGGTACGCGGTCAGGTACAGACGATGCGCACTTCCTTCTTCGGACTCGGCATCGGTGTCGCGATGGCGATCGTGCTCGTCTATCTGCTGATCGTCGTCAACTTCCAGTCGTGGATCGATCCGCTGATCATCGTCAGCGCGTTGCCGGCGGCGCTCGCGGGCATCATGTGGATGCTGTTCCTGACCGGCACCCACCTGAGCGTGCCGGCGCTGACCGGCGCGATCATGACGATGGGCGTCGCGACCGCGAACAGTATTCTGATGGTGTCGTTCGCGCGCCAGCGGCTGTCGGCCGGCGCACCGCCGCTCACGGCCGCGCTCGAAGCGGGCGCGAGCCGGATCCGTCCGGTGCTGATGACCGCGTTCGCGATGATCATCGGCATGATTCCGATGGCGCTCGGTATCGGTGAAGGCGCCGAGCAGAATGCGCCGCTCGGCCGCGCGGTGATCGGCGGGTTGCTGTTCGCGACCGTATCGACGCTGTTTTTCGTGCCGCTCGTGTTCGCGGGGATTCACTCGTGGCTCGCGCGCCGTCATAAGCACGGCGGCGACAACGGCGGCGGCGACGGCGGTGAGGATGGCGGTGGAAGCGGCGGCCATAGCGGCAGCCCGGCGCCGGAACACAGCAGTGCGGCGACGCCCGCGTAAAAGTTAAACGATGGTTGACTGAGATGACCGAAAAAACTCATGCATCGCTAGCGATCCCCACGCGTGAAACCGAACAGGGAGAGCACCTGCTGCCGCCGCGCCATCGCGAATGGAAGCGCGCGAAGTTCGTGGTCGTGATCGTGTTCGTGCTGCTCGTGGTGGGCGCGCTGCGCACCGTGATCGCGAACGTGTTGCAAAATCGTGAAGTCGCGGCGATCGCGCAGCAGAACGCCACGCAGTACGTGAACGTCGTCACGCCGACGCAAACAGACGGCGGCGACGACACGCTGCTGCCGGGCACGTTGCGCGGCTATGTCGAGTCGCCGATCTATGCGCGCGCGACCGGCTATCTGCTGCACTGGCACGCCGATATCGGCACGCATGTGAAGCAGGGGCAACTGCTCGCCGAGCTCGACACGCCGGAAATCGATCAGGAACTCGCGCAGGCTCTCGCCCAGCGTCAGCAGATCAATTCGAGCCTTGCGCTCGCGAAGAGCTCGCTGGAGCGCTGGCAGCAGTTGCGCCAGCGCGATGCGGTGTCGCAGCAGGAGCTCGACGAACGGCAAAGCACCTACACCCAGGACCTCGCGAATCTCGCGGCCGCCGATGCGAACGTCAGGCGGCTGCAGCAGCTCGAATCGTTCAAACGGATCGTCGCGCCGTTTACCGGCGTGGTCACGCAGCGCAACGTCGACGTCGGTGATCTGATCGACGCGGGCAGCGGCACGAGCCGGGCCCTGTTCGCGCTCGCGCAGTCGGACCCGTTGCGCGTCTACGTGCAGTTGCCGCAGGCGTACGCGCAGAACGTCAAGGTCGGGCAGAAGGTCGTCGTTACGCAGGCCGAACTGCCGGGCCAGCAGTTCAACGGCACGATCACGCACATGTCGGGCGCGATCGACGTGCCCACGCGTTCGTTGCAGATCGAGGTGACGCTGCCGAATCCGGACGACAAGCTGCGCCCGGGCGCCTATGTACAGGTCGCGGTGCCGGCCACCGCGCATGCGCGCCTCATGGTGCCCGGCAACGCGCTGCTGTTTCGCGCGGAAGGGCCGCGACTCGCGGTCGTCGATGCGAAAGGCAACGTCAGCTTGCACAAGGTCGTGATCGCGGTGGACCTCGGACAGCAGCTCGAAATCGAAAGCGGTATCACGCCGACCGATCGCATCATCATCAATCCGAGCGACTCGATCGCCGATGGCGATCACGTGCAGGTGCAGCCGCAGAAGAACGGCAAGGGGGCGTCGTGATGTTCGCGGCTTCACGCCGGGCGCGCACGCGCGGCTCCGCGTTCACCGCGCTGAGCGCTGTCGCCGGCGCGGCGTTGCTCGCCGCGTGCACGGTCGGCCCGGACTATCAGCGGCCGCAGGCCGAGGTGCCGTCCGAATGGCACACCGATTCGTTCTGGCGCGTCGCGGCGCCGTCGCATGCGCCGCTCGCGCCGGACTGGTGGACGGGCTTCGCCGACCCGACACTCGCGACGCTCGAAACCCAGGCGCTCGCGCAGAACCAGACGCTCGCCGTGGCGAGCGCGCACTACGAGCAGGCCAAGGCGACGCTCGCGAATGTCAGCGCGCAGCGCGTGCCGGAAGTCAATTTCTCCGCACAGGCCTCGCGCTTTCGCATTTCGCACGACCGGCCGCTGACGAACTACGCGACGCCGACCGAATCGACGGTGCAGAACAACATTCAGCTCGGGCCGACGATCAGCTACGACACCGATCTGTTCGGGCGCATCCGTCGTCAGGTCGAGGGCGCGCAGGCGTCGGCCGAACAGTCGGCGGACGATCTCGCGAACGCGCGCCTCGTGCTGACGACCGACCTCGCCACCGACTACTTCTCGCTGCGTGAGTTCGACAACGAGATCGACGTGCTGAACCAGTCGGTCAAGCTGCAGCAGAAAGCGCTCGACTACGTGAACACCGAGCACGATCTGGGTTCGGTATCGGGCCTCGACGTGCTGCAGCAGAAATCTCAGCTCGATTCGACGCGCGTGCAGGCCCAGCTGCTGCTGAATCAGCGCGCGCAATACGAGCATGCAATCGCCGCGCTGGTCGGCGTGCCGGCCCCGCAGTTCGCGATCGAGCCCAAGGTGCTGGACATCAAGGCACCGACGGTGCCGCTCGGCGTGCCGAGCGACGTGCTGCAACGGCGGCCCGACGTCGCATCGGCGGAACGCGCGATGGCGGCCGCGAACGCGCAGATCGGCGTGGCCAAGGCCGCGTTCTTCCCGAGTCTCACGCTGACGCCGGGCATCGGCTGGGAGAGCACCGAGTTCGCCAATCTGCTGAGCGCGCCGACGCTGATGTGGACGCTCGGCGCGACGGTCGGTCAGGTGATCTTCGACGGCGGGCGGCGCGCGGCCAACGTCAAGTACGCGAGCGAGGGCTATCAGGCGACCGAGGCGAATTATCGGCAGACCGTGCTGAGCGCGTTCCAGCAGGTGCAGGACGGCATCACCGGACTGTCGGTGCTCGACGGCGCGGCGAAGCAGTCGCGCGAGGCGGTCGAGGATGCGCGGCGGCTGCTGTCGCTCGCGAACGATCGCTATTCGGGTGGGCTCGTTGCGTATCTGAACGTGATCGACGCGCAGGAGTCGCTGCTGACCAGCGAGCGCACGGATGTGCAGATTCGCGGCCAGCAGTTGACGCTGTCGGTGGCGCTCGTGAAGGCGCTCGGCGGCGGCTGGGATGGCGGCGCGCAAGCCGGCGCGCTGGCCGCGAACGAGGCTAACGCGACAAACGCGGCAGCAAACGTTGCGAGCGCCACCGCGACGCCGCAGCAAGCGCCAGCACGCGGCGCGCAGCACGGAGACGCGCCGGCTCCTGCACGCTGAATCGCCCCGCCGAGCTTCCATGCCGATGCAGTGGGATCGGGAGACGAGTCAAGAGCGGTTCGTATAATGCAAAGTTGACAGAGGATGCGGATGAAATTGCTGATCGTTGAAGACGAGCACAAGGTGGTGGACTACCTGCGCTCCGGTCTGACAGAGCAGGGATGGGTCGTCGACGTCGCGCTCGACGGCGAGGAAGGCATGCATCTGGCCACCGAATTCGATTACGACGTGATCGTCCTCGACGTGATGCTGCCTAAGCGCGACGGCTTCAGCGTGCTGAAGGCGCTGCGCATGCGCAAGTCGACGCCGGTCATCATGCTGACCGCGCGCGATCACGTGAACGATCGCGTGCGCGGCCTGCGCGAAGGCGCCGACGACTACCTGACCAAACCCTTCTCGTTCCTCGAACTCGTCGAGCGTCTGCATGCGCTCGCGCGCCGCACGCGTTCGCAGGAGTCCACGCTGATTTCCGTCGGCGACCTGTTCGTTGATCTGATCGGCCGCCGCGCGACGCGCGACGGCGTGCGCCTCGACCTGACCGCGAAAGAGTTTCAACTGCTCAGCGTGCTCGCGCGCCGTCAGGGCGACATTCTGTCGAAGACCGCGATCACCGAACTCGTGTGGGACGTCAATTTCGACAGCCACACGAACGTCGTCGAAACCGCGATCAAGCGGCTGCGCGCGAAGCTCGACGGCCCGTTCCCGTCGAAGCTGCTGCACACGGTGCGCGGCATGGGCTACGTGCTCGAAGTGCGCGAAGAGGCCGAGACATCATGAACCGTTCGATTGCCCGCCGTCTTGCGTCGATGTTCGCGCTGGTCGCGCTGTTCGTGTTTACGCTCGTCGGCACGGGACTCTTTCTGGTGCTGCGCACCCAGCTCGAACATCATCTGCGCGAGTCGCTCGACGATCGCACGCAGATCGCGCGCATCATCGTCTATCACGCGGTGACACCCGAAAAATGGCGGACGTGCCGCGAAAAACTCACCGACATGACGCCGCACGACAGCAGCACCGTGTACTCGGTGACGAGCGCGGACCCGAGCTATCACTTCGGCACGCCGGTGCAGGGCACCGTCACGAAGAGCTGGTCGGGGGGCTATGCGCGCATCGCGCCGGCGGGCGGCGGCCCCGACATGCTGACCTCGACGGTGACCTTGCCCGCCAATGCCGCGCGGCCGCCGGTGCAGTTGCAGGTCGCGGCGAGCTATTCACCGAACCTGCGCACGATGCGCGTGTTCGGCTCGGCGCTCGCGGCGCTGTCCGCGCTCGGCAGCCTCGCGGTGCTGCTGCTCAGCTACTCGGTCACGCGCATCGGCCTCGCGCCGCTCACGCGTCTAACGCGCGACGCGTCGGCGGTCAGTCCGAACAACCGCTCGCAGCGGCTCAATACCGCGTCGCTGCCGCTCGAACTGAACGACCTCGCGAACTCGTTCAACGGCGCGCTCGAACGGCTCGACGGCGCCTACGGCCGGCTCGAATCGTTCAACGCGGACGTCGCGCATGAACTGCGCACGCCGGTCACGATCCTGATCGGCCAGACCGAGGTCGCGCTGACGCGCAACCGCTCGGTCGACGATCTGCGCCACACGCTGCAATCGAATCTCGAAGAATTCGAGCGGATGCGCACGATCATCAACGACATGCTGTTCCTCGCGCGCGCCGATCAGGGCGAACGCGCGACGGGGCTCATCGAGGTGTCGCTCGCGGCGGAAGTCGCGCATACGCTCGAGTTTCTGGAGATTCCACTCGAAGAAGCGCGCGTGCATGCGCGGTTGCACGGCGATGCGGTCGCGCGCGTGAATCGCTCGCTGTTCGGCCGCGCGTGCACGAACCTGCTGATGAACGCGATCCAGCATTGCGAACCCGGCGCGTCGATCAGCGTGACGATCGCGCGCGGGGAAGGACCGATGCGCGACCAGGTGCGCGTCGCCGTGGCGAATCCGGGCGAGCCGATCGCGCCGGACATCCTCGAACACCTGTTCGACCGTTTCTATCGCGCGGAAGTCTCGCGCACCAATAGCCGCGAAAACCACGGGCTCGGGCTCGCGATCGTGAAGGCGATCGCGGAGATGCATCGCGGCACCGTATCCGCGCACAGCGCGAACGGCGTCAACACGTTCTCGTTTTCGATGGCGGCATCGGTGATGTCCACGTCGGGCGACGTGCCGGCCACTCGCGCGAACGCCAATGCGACTGCGACCGGTGTCGCCGCCGATACCGCCTATTCGCCGCTCGCGAAAGGCAAGTCGACCTGAACCGGCAGGCGCGGCTTGAGCGCCTGTTCGCTCGCCGATGTCAGCGTGCTGATGCGCACGCCCAACAGCCGCAGCTTGCGGTCCAACTGCACGCGTCGCAAACATTCGGTCGCCGCGCGGCGGATTTCGGTCGCGTCGGCGGTCGGTTGGTCGAGCGTCAGGTCGCGCGTGACGGTGCGGAAATCGTCGTAGCGCAGCTTGATGCCGATCGTGCGGCCCACGTAGCCCTTGCGCACGAGATCGTCGGCGACGCGTACGCACAACCCCGTAAACGCGCTCGATAACGCCGGCCGATCGTGCCGCGGATGCAGATCGCGCTCGAACGTGGTCTCGCGGCTGATCGACTTCGGCTCCGATTCGACCACCACGGGCCGCTCGTCGTGACCCTGCGCGATCTCCATCAGCCAGTTGGAATAGCTGCGCCCGAAGTTGTCCTGCAACAACCCGGCGTCGGCGGCGGCCAGGTCTCCGACCGTCGCGAGGCCGAGCGTGGTCAGCTTCCCGGCGGCCTTCGGGCCGATGCCGTTGACCTTGCGCACCGGCAGCGGCCACACGCGCAGCGGTATGTCGGCGGACGTGAGGATCGTCAGGCCGTCGGGCTTGTCGAGCTCGGAACCGATCTTCGCGAGCAGCTTGTTCGGCGCGATGCAGATCGAGCACGTGAGCCCGGTGGCCTGACGAACAGCCTCCTTGATGCGCCGCCCGAGGTCGGCCGGTTCGCCCGGCTGATCGGTGAGGTCGATATAGATCTCGTCGATGCCGCGATCCTCGATGCGGTCCGTGAACGTCCTGACAGCCGCCTTGAAGAGGCGAGAGTAGTGGCGGTATGAATCGAAGTCGGTCGGCAGCAGGATCGCGTCGGGCGCGAGTGCGGCGGCCTTCATCATGCCCATCGCCGAAAACACGCCGAGCGCGCGCGCTTCGTAGGTCGACGTGGTGACGACACCGCGCCCCGCGTAATCGCGCAGCCTCGCGAAGCGCTTGCTGCCGTCTTCGAGCACCTCTGGCGCGCTGTTGCGGCCGCCTCCGATCACCACCGCGCGGCCGCGCAGCTCCGGATAGCGCAGCAGCTCGACGGACGCGTAAAACGCGTCCATATCGAGGTGCGCAATGCGGCGGGGCGGCGAATTCATGGGGGGCAGCGGGCGATGGCAATAAACGGGAGCTGTGAAGGCGCGCGTTGCGATGGCGCCAGCCCGTCATGGTACCTTGCCGCGCCCGCTGCCGGTCAGGGCCGCCGCGGCGGCCCGCGATCCAGTAGTTCGCCGCCCGGCCGTGCCGGGCGCGATGCGGTTACTGCTTGACGCCTTCGGCCTGGATATGCAGCGTGGTCTTCATGTTGAAGCCATACGCCTTGCCGAAATCGATGCCGAAATCGTCGCGGTTGAACGTCGCGACCGATTCGGTGCCGCACACTTCGCGCTTCAGCATCGGGTGCTGGATGCACTTGAACGATTCGATCTTCAGGTTGACCGGCTTCGTGACGCCGTGCAGCGTCAACGTGCCGATCACTTCGACCGGCTTGTCGCCGTCGAAGCGGATCTGCGTGCCCTTGTAGGTCGCGGTCGGGAACTTCGCGGTGTCGAAGAACTTGTCGCCGACCAGTTCCTCGTTGAGCTTGTCGTTGCCGATGCCGACCGAGCTCAGGTCGATCGTCGCCTCGACCGTGCCGGTCTTCGCTGCGCGATCGAGCACGACGGTGCCGCTGCTTTTCTGGAACTTGCCGCGCCAGATCGACAGGCCGCCGAAGTGGTCGGTCTCGAAGCTCGGCGACGTGTGCGTCGGATCGAGCAGGTAGGTTTCGGTGGCGGCCATCGCGTTGAACGATAAGGCAGCGGCGAGCGCGCCGGTGGCGAGTAGGAAGGATTGCTTCAAGTTGGACTCCAGAGGTCGAAGGGTAAAGCGGTGCTGCGGCGTGGTAGTTTATTTCTTCGCCGCGACCAGATGAAATTTGATGACGACTTCGTCGGCGACCACCGACGTGTCTTTCCATTCGCCAGTGCCGACGTCGAACTGCGTGCGCTTGATCGGCAGCGAGCCGTCGAAGGTTTGCGTGGTGCCCTGGCTCGCGATCACGACCGGCACGACGACCGTTTGCGATTTGCCCTTGATCGTCAGCTTGCCGGTCACTTTGTACTGGTTGCCGCCGGCCGGCGCGATCGAGCTCGACACGAAGGTCGCGCTCGGGAAGGCGCCGCTGTCGAACCATTCCTTGCCTTGCGCCTGCTTGTTGTAGTCGTCGGCGCCGAGGTCGTAGCTGGCGGTGTCGATCGACACGTTCGCGCTGCCCGCGGCCGGCTTCGTCGGATCGAAATTCAGTTGCGCGGAGAACTTCCTGAACTTGCCGTCGACGGGCACGTTCATTTGTTTGGTCGTCGCGATGACGCTGCTTTTCGCGAGGTCGACATCGGCGTGCGCGAGGTTCGCGCCGAACAGCGCAAGCGCCGTGAAAGACGCGAGCGTCGCGCGATTAGCGGAATGATAAAAGGGTGTCTTCATGATGGTACGCATGCTATCCGAGCTTCGCGGCCTGATTGCACACCGCGAGGAATTTGATTGCCAACAAGTCGTAGCCAATCGGTGACGGCTATGGCTTTCCTGAAGTTGTCATGTCGTTATGCCTCGGTCTTCAGAAACGGCACCATGCGCGCGAGCAATCCGTCGCGATCGACGAACTGATGCTTGAGCGCGGCGAGCACATGCATAATCACGAGCGCGAGCAGCGTGTAGTTGAGCAGTCCGTGCACCGTGCGCAGCGCGGCCTTCAGCGCCTGATCGGGACCGGTGATCGTCGGCAGCGGCACGATGCCCAGATACACGACCTGAATGCCGGCGGCCGAGCTGTAGAGGTAGCCGGACAGCGGAATCGCGAGCATCAGCAGATACAGCAGGCCGTGCACCAGATGCGCGGCGGCCTTCTGCCACGCGGGCGTCGCGGCATCGAGCGCGGGCGCGCGGTGTGTCGTGCGCCACAGCACGCGCAGCAGCGCGAGTGCGAACACGGTCACGCCGATCCATTTATGCCACGAGAAGTACTTGAGCTTCGTCGGCGTGAAGCCGGGGATATCGGTCATGATCCAGCCGATATAGAAGCCGCAGATCATCAGCGCGGCGATCAGCCAGTGCAGCGCGATCGAGCCGCCGTGGTAGCGCGTGGGACCGGAAGCGTGGGTTTGCATCGTGTTCTATCCGTTGCTCGCGAGAGAGGCCGCGTGAGAATGCGGATAGTAGGGATGCCAATTCAAACTGAATAGGCGGGTGCGCGGGAACAGATCGTTGTCGCGGTGACGCTAATCGTAACGAAAGACATGCGTGACGAATTGCATGCGCATTGAAAGATACGCGCATGACGGCACGCTCACCGCTCGCTCACCGCTACGTACCGGTCGCCGTAGTACCGGTGTGGTAACTTGTTGCCCCGAACAATAAGAGTGCCCGCGCTTTTGCGCAGCCACCGAGATAACCCGTTATCCAGGCTCAAGCCGTGAATTCCGTTTTTCTTTCCTGGAGTATTGCCGCGCTCGCCACTACCGGTGTGATCACGCGGCCGTTCAAATGGCCCGAAGCCGTGTGGGCCGTCGCCGGCGCGGTGCTGCTCGTCACGCTCGGCCTGTTGCCTTTGCATCTCGCGATCGAAGCGATCGGCAAGGGCACCGACGTTTATCTGTTTCTGTTCGGCATGATGCTGCTATCCGAAGTCGGCCGCCGCGAAGGGCTGTTCGACTGGGTCGCGGTGCTCGCGGTCAATCATGCGCGCAGTTCGCCGCGCAAGCTATTCCTACTCGTGTATCTGTTCGGCGTCGTGATCACCGCGTTTCTTTCCAACGACGCAACCGCCGTCGTACTGACGCCCGCCGTGTTCGCGGCAGCGAAGAAAGCGAAGACACCGCCGCTGCCGCTGCTGTTCGTCTGCGCGTTCGTCGCCAATGCGGCGAGCTTCGTGCTGCCGATTTCGAATCCGGCCAACATCGTGCTGTACGGTAATCACACGCCGCCGCTGGGACCCTGGATGTTGCGCTTCACGCTGCCGTCGGTGCTGTCGATCGCCGCGACCTTCGTGATGCTGCGCTGGACGCAACGCGAGGCGCTCGCGGGCGTCTGCGACGCGAATCTCGATGCGGTCGAGCTGCCGGCGAGCGGGCGCGTCGCGCTCGCGGGCATCGCGGTGACGGCCGGCGCGCTGCTGACAGTCTCCGCATACGACATCCAGCTCGGCCTGCCCACCGCGCTCCTCGGCACGCTGACCGCGCTCGTCGTGCTGATCAAGGAGCGCAGATCGCCGCTGCCGATGATCCGCGAAATTTCGTGGAACGTGTTGCCGCTCGTCGCCGGGCTGTTCGTGCTGGTCGAGATGCTCGATCACACCGGCGTGATCAATATGTTCGCGGGCGAACTGCGGCGTGCGACCGAACACAACGAAATGGCCGCGGCCGGGTGGGCCGGCGCGAGCATCGCGTTCCTCAGCAATCTGATCAACAACCTGCCGGCCGGCTTGATCGCGAGTTCGACCGTGATGCAGGCGCATAGCCCCGAGCGCGTGATCGACGCGCTGCTGATCGGCGTCGACCTCGGGCCAAACCTGTCGATCACCGGCTCACTCGCGACGATTCTGTGGCTCAACGCGATTCGCCGCGAAGGCGAAGACGTCAGCTTCATAAAATTCCTGAAGGTCGGCGCGCTGGTGATGGTGCCCGCGCTCGTGCTGGCGCTCGGGGCACGGATTCTAACTGGCTGAACGGGCGCCTGGCCCATATGTCATCCGCGCGGGCGTGCCGGAAGAGCCGACGCGCGTCGCGCCGGTGAGCGGGTCCAGTCGCGCGCCGACCGAGCGCAGCCTCGCTTCGAGCAGCGCGATGCGCTCGCGTTGCGCGGGCACCATCGACAAACGGTTCAGCGCATGCAGCCGACGATGCCAATACGACAGCGGAAAACGGTCGCGCGCTGAAAGTGCGTTGAAAACGACCTCGAGGTGGGCAATTTCCTTGTCGATATGTTGGTAACTCATTGCACAGTCCGGGAAAAGAAGGGTGGAAATGGGCGCGAGAACCTAAAAAACGGCAGCAAGCTTCGTTCCATCCCGCCTATATATAGTCAATATCAGCCTTGACGGTGCAAAGCGTTACATCGTGCGCGGGCGAGACGCGGTGCGCGATGGCAAGAAGCGGCAAAATCCCCGCAAGATTTACGCGCGGCACCCCGCGTGCCGCGCAGTCAACGCCGCGCGGCGACGATGGTCGCGGCGGCCACTGGAATGGCGGTTGGCGGTGCCGACACATACATCGGATTGATCGGCACCGGGTAGTGGACCGGCCGTGGCGGCGGCGCGTAGATCACGGTGGTCGGCAGATACACGACGACTCTCGAGTAGGCGGCGGAAGAACAGGCAAGACCGATAGCGGTGAAAGTCGAGGCGCAGGCGAGACGGATGGTCATTTGGGACTCCTGATACGTGGAATGCCGACGGACGGCAGACGGAACGATAAGCAGCAGGTCCGCAAAACGGAACCGCAAACTGATTTCATTCGGTGTCACGCTGCAGCAGCACCCGGCGCCGTGACATGATTCGACATGATTGTTGAATTGCGATCGCGCGCCGTCTGGCCAAGAATTCGGCCTGTCATCGAAACGGATCGCGGCACTCAGGCAGGCGACGCTCGATGATTCAACCGAAGGAGTCAGTCATGAAGAAGTTGCTCGCCACCGTGCTGCTGTGCTGCGCGTCTACCGTCACGTTCGCCCAGGCGGCCGCGCCGCAAGGTATCAGCCAACAGCGGATGGAGCGCATCGAGCAGCAGTTGCAAACGCGCTTTTCAAACGCGAACACCACGCACGACGGCAAGCTCACCCGCGACCAGGCGGCGTCCGGCATGCCGATGCTCGCGCGTCATTTTGACGAGATCGACACGCAGAAGGCCGGCTACATCACGCTGCCGCAGATCGAGGCATTCATGCAGGAACGCGGGTCCGCCCACTGAGCGGCGCGGATATCGAGGAGCTTTCAGATGGAACGCCCCGCCAGGATCATCGTGCTCGACGACGAAGCCGAGTTGCGCAACATGCTGCTGCGCTTTCTGCGCGGTCACGGCTTCGACGTGCGCGCGGCCGAGGACGGCAAGCGTCTGAATCGCTATCTGGAGCGCGAGCCGTTCGATCTGCTGATACTCGATCTGATGATCGGCGAGGAGGACGGCCTCGAGATCTGCGCGAAGCTGCGCGCGCAAGGGCAGACCTTGCCGATCCTGATGCTGACCGCGAAGGGTGATCCGCTCGATCGCGTGACGGGCCTCGAAACCGGCGCCGACGACTATCTCGCGAAGCCGTTCCTGCCGCGCGAGCTGGTTGCGCGAATCAACGCGCTGCTGCGCCGCCAGAAGATGGCCGCGGGCGATGTCACGGTGACTTCGCAGCGCGTGCGTTTCGGCAATTTCACGCTCGATGTCGGCAAGCAGCAGCTATCACGCGCGGGCGAGCCGCTCGAGATTCATTCCGCGCAGATGCTGTTGCTGGTTGCGCTCGCGTCGTCGCCGAATCGCGCGGTAAGCCGCGACAACCTGATCGCGCGAGCGCGAGGGCGCGACCATGAAGCGCTCGATCGCAGCATCGACGTGCAGGTGCTGCGCTTGAGGCAGATCGTCGAGGACGATCCGTCGAAGCCGCGTTTCATTCGTACCGTCTGGGGTGTCGGCTATATGCTCGTCGCCGACGTCGAATCATGATGCGCTCGCTGTCGCGCACGCTGCTGCCGCGCACGCTGCTCGCGCGCAACATCGCGCTGTTGATCGCGCTCGTGATGCTGAGCCAGATCTGCTCGATCGTCGTGCTGCTGCATTACGTGCAGCGGCCGCGCGTCGAGCGCGCGGCGGCCGTGTTCGCGACCTACGTGATCACGCTCGACAACCTGCTGGCGGCGACGCCGCCCGCCTCGCGCACGGCGCTGAGCGCGCGTCTCGACGCGCGCGAGCAGTTGCCGCCCGAAGCGACCGACACGCCGACGTACGATGTGTGGCGCGCGTATCGCACCTATCAGCGCGGCGTCTTTCTCGACAGCCTGCAGAAGCACCTGCCTGCCGATATGCCCGTGCGGTGGCAGACCGAGGGTGCGCAGCGGCTGTGGATTCGCATGCATGCGCCGGCTGCCGGCTCCGGCAACACCGCGGGTACCGCAGCGAGCGCGCCATACTGGATCGCGCTGCCGATGCCCGAGGACGCGCAGGGCAGCGGTCTCGAAGCGGCGATCTTTCTATCGTTGGGTCTCGGCGTGCTCGCCGCGCTCGCCGGCTACGCGATCCAGCTGCATCTGAACGAACCGTTGCACGAGCTCACGCAAGCTGCCCGCCGCGTCAGCGCCGGCGACTTGCCCTCGCCATTGCCGACCGACGGCCCCGCCGAAATCGCCGCCGTGGGCAGTGCTTTCAATCAGATGACGCGTGCGTTACAGGACGCCGAATCGACGCGCGCGCTGATGCTCGCGGGCATCTCGCACGACATCCGCACGCCGTTGACGAAGCTGCGCCTGTCGATGGCCATGGCGATGCCGCAGGGGGCCGACAGCAGCTTCGTGATCGCCGCCGAATCGTATCTGGATCAGATCGAGACGATCCTGCAGCAGTTCATGGATTACGCGGGCAGCGGCGAGCGCGAGGAAGCCCAGCCCGGTGATCTGAACGCGCTGATCGAACGGCTCGCCGGCGACTTCGCGGGGCTCGGGCATGAGTTCGAACTGTCGCTGGGCAGCTTGCCGGCCGTTCGATATCGGCCGATCAGCATGATGCGGCTCCTGATGAACCTGATGCAGAACGCGATCGTCTATGGCGGCAGCGGGCTTGCGGTGCGCACGTGGGCGACGCAAGACGCGGTCACGGTCGCGGTCGGCGATCGCGGCAAAGCTTTGACCGCGCAGGAGTTGGAAAAGCTGAAGGCGCCGTTCCAGCGCGGCAGCAATGCGCGTGCGCACGGGGGCGGCACGGGGCTGGGGCTGTCGATCGTCGAGCGGATCGCGCGGCTGCACGGCGGCGGCCTGCAGTTTCATGCGCGCGACGGCGGCGGCCTCGAAGTGTGGGTCGTCTTGCCGGTCAAGGCGGCATAAGCGCAAAACGGCGTGGCGGCGCGGCGGCGTGGCGTGTTGCCGCTCACTCCCGATCGAGCCACGCGTCGAGCCCGACGCGAAACGCGACGCCAGCGATCACCGGCACCGTCAGCATCAGGATGATGCCGAAGTTCGGGATCTCGTCGCCGTACATGATCGGGTTGTACAGAACGACGCCCGCCACGATCGAGAACATCGCCACGCCAATGGCGACCATCAGCAGATTGCGCACGGACAGCGACAGCGTTTTGCGCTTCGCCTTGTGCTTCGTGTCGTGAGCGCCGGGGACTTCGTCGTGTTGGGCAGGCATGATGGTTCTCGTGGCAAAAATGCGGCACCGGAAGCGGTCGCGGTGGGCGCCGCGCCCGGCATCATACCCGCGCGCGGCTCATGCGGATCGAGCCGCGCCGTTGCGGGTACTCATCCTTACCAACAATATAAGCCATTCCAGGTCGCGATTTCGGGCCTCGGCTTTTGGCTCCGCCGGGGGCGCCGAGTTCGCGCAAGACGCCGCCGAAGCAAGCATGCCAGCGCTCAGGCGATACGCGCTCGGGGTTACGACGACGCCGCCGCCTCCGTATGGTCGAGCCATTGCGCGAGCTCGAGTCGTAGCTGGGCGATATCGAGTGGCTTGCCGAGTAGCCGCGCACCCGGAATCGGCGCCCCGATCTCCGCGCTGCGACCGTAGCCCGACACCAGCAGCACGCGTATTTCCGGCTGGACGCGCCGTACCGCGCGGGCGAGTTCGTCGCCAGACATGCCGGGCAGCGTGAGGTCCGTCAACAGCACGTCGTAGTGTTCGGTGTTCGCGAGCGGCAGCGCTGTTTCCGCGCTCGCGACGGCGGTGCACGCGAGGCCTAGCGCGCCGAGCAGTTCGCCGAGCGCCTCGCGCGATTCGGTGTCGTCCTCGACGAACAGCACGCGCGCGGCTGCGCGGGCCACGCGCGGCTGGCTCTGCTTTTGCGGCTTGTTCTTCGGCTCTTTTCTCAACGCTTGCCGCGGCGCCTTCGGGTTCGTAGCGCCATGCGGGTTCGCGCTGTCGTACGCGGCGGGCGGCACGCACGCGGCGATACCCGCTTCGCGCATCCCGGCCGCATGGTCCGCGCGCGCGGCGCCCGCGCGCAGAACGTTGCGCACCATACGGGCAAGCTCGTCGCGCCGGTAGGGCTTCGACAGTAGTGTGATACCCGTGTCGAGCTTGCCGTGGTGGACGATTTCGTCGCGTGTATAGCCCGATGTGAACAGCGTAGGCAGCGGCGGCGTGCGCGCGGCCGCGCGTTGCGCGAGTTCGACGCTCTTCAGCTTGCCGGGCATCACGACGTCGGTGAACAGCAGATCGATCGGTACGTCGCTGTCGATGAACTCGATCGCCGCGTCGCCGTTCGACGCGGTCAGCACCTTGTAGCCGAGCTGCGCGAGCATTTCGACCGCGGTCAACCGCACGTCGGCATCGTCCTCGACGACGAGTATCGTCTCGCCGCCGCCCACCGACGCCGCGGTGCCGTCGACGGTCTCCGGCGTCTCCGCCTCGCAGCAGCGCGGAAAGAACAGCGACACCGCGGTGCCGTGTCCCACTTCGCTTTCTATCGACACATGCCCGCCGCTTTGCCGCGCGAAGCCGAACACCATGGAGAGGCCAAGGCCGGTGCCGTGGCCGTCGGGCTTGGTCGTGAAGAACGGCTCGAACACGCGTTGCAGCACGTCGGGCGGCATGCCCGAACCGGTGTCGGTAACCGAAAACTCCACGTATGCGCCCGGTGACAGCTCCGGCTTGTCCCGGCAGAAAGCGGCGTCGAGCAGGCGGTTGGTCGCGCGCACGGTGAGCACGCCGTCGGCGCGCATCGCGTCGCGCGCATTGATCGCGAGATTGAGCAGCGCGTTTTCGAGCTGATTGCGGTCGACCTGCACGTTCCACAAGTCGTCGCTGAGCACCGTGTCGATCCGCACCGTTTCGCCGAGCGCGCGGTGCAGCATCTCGCTCATGCCGGTCAGCAGGCGGCGCGGATTCAGCACGGTCGGCGACAGCGGCTGACGCCGCGCGAACGCGAGCAGATGAGCGGCGAGCTTCGCGCCGCGTTTGACCGCATCGGTCGCGGCGGATAGACGCCGCCGCGTGACCGGGTCGGCGTCGGCGTCGGCGGCGAGCATCTGCAGATTGCCGTTGATCACCTGCAGCACGTTGTTGAAGTCGTGCGCGACGCCGCCCGTCAGGCTGCCGATCGCTTCCATCTTCTGCGCCTGGCGCAGTTGTTCCTCCGCGAGCGCACGCGCCGCGATCGAATCGGCGACGCGCTGTTCAAGTGTTTCGGTTAGCTGAAGAAGTTGCTGTTCGGCGATCTTGCGCTCGTGAATATCGATCAGCACGCACGGAAAGCGTGTCGGCTCACCGTGTTCGTCGAACTGGCAGCGGCCGTTCGCCTGCACCCACATATAGCTGCCGTCCGGCCGCCGGATTCGATACTCCGCGCGATACGGCTCGCCGCTGCGGATTGCTTCGGCAGTCAGGCGGTCGTTGAGCGCCTGGTCGTCGGGATGGATCATCTGCGTCGCGGCATCGCGCGCGACGCCCTTCGACGCTTTGTCGCGCGCAACCAGGAAGGTGCGCGCGAACCGTTCGTCGCCGCTGACCTCGCCCGTGCGCAGATCGAGCACCCAGGTGCCGAGCACGGCGCCAGTGTTCAGCGCGAGCTGCAAGCGTTGGTTGGTCTCGTGCAGCTCGGCTTCGGCTTGCTGGCGCAGGCGCTCGGTCAGCACGCGCCCGGTGGTCTCGACAACCATCGCGAGCACGCCGGCCGGCGCGCCGCTGTCGCCCGCGACCGGGCTGTAGTACAGATCCATCCACACGTCTTCCGGCTTGCCGTCGCGCAGCAGCATCAGCGCCTTGTCGCGATACGACAGCGTGCCGCCCGCGAGGCAGGTGACCATGACCTGATGGTTGAAATCGGCGACTTCGGGCCAGCCGTCTTCGACCGGACGGCCGAGCAGATACGGATGCCGGCCGCCCGCGAAAACCGCATACGCGTCGTTGTAGATCATGTAGCCGGGCTCGCCCCACAACAGCACGAGCGGCACCGGCGAGGCGAGCATCAACTGGACCGTCGAGGTCAGACTGCGCTGCCAGTTTTCAATCGGGCCGAGGCTGGTCGCGCGCCAGTCGAATTCGCTGATGCGTCGCGCCATCTCGCCGCGCCAGCCGGCGCAGCCGTAGTCTTGTGCCGGAAAGGGCATGCCGCGCTCCACCTGAAATTACGTCGAAAGTGGTTGGCTCTTGACCGGGTTTCGAGGGCTTCGCGCGCGTCGCGCGGCCTTGCGAAACTGCAATTATTGTAGGGCACAACGTTGTCTCGTTGATCCCTCGTAGGGGCTATTCGGGACGGGGATTGGCCAATAAGCCTGTCCGAAAACGGACCGGTTTGCGAAGTGCTTGAATGCAAGCGCAACATTTACCGCGACGCGCGTTTGCTGCGCGGCGAAAGCGGAAGAAGCGCCCGCATTTCCGAAGTGAGGAACGCGAAAGCCCGAGGCTTGCGGCTTCTGAAGCGCAAGCCTCGGGCTGACCCATTGAGCGCATCCGTCAGTTGGACAACGACAGATACTGCGACGTCACCGGCACCGGCGGGAACGGCTGCAAGCCGGTCTGCTTGTTGAAGCTGTAGCGCACGTAGACCGCCGCGAGCCACTCGCGATATTGATAAGCGTTGCCGAGCGATGCGGTCGCCCCGACCGCGAGTTGCGGCGCGAGCTGATATTCGCCGACCCCGCTGATCGAATACGACACGCCGGTCTTGCTCTGGCCCGGGTAGACCGCGATCAGACCGTTGCCGAGGGTTTGCGCGGCGGCCGCCGCGTCGCCTTGCCGCGTCGAGCCGTCGCTCAGCGGGAAGTAGTTCGACGCATCCTCGCGATAGTGCTGCACGCCGATCGAACCCTTCACGTCATACGTAAAGAGGCCCGCGCGGCCCGACCATTCGACCGGCAGATTCAGGATCACGTACTGTTGCGGACTGAAGTAGCCGCCTTGGCCGTACGTGAAGTACGACAGATTGCGGTTGTAGCCCATGATCGTCGTGTTCACGCCAACCGTCAGCATCTGGTCGGCGTCTTTCAGCAGACGCGTGTAGACGCCGCCGCCACCCTTGACCGCGTTGTTGCTCGGCACGTTGGTGCCCATGTAGTGCTGATACGACGCGTTCACGTACAGGCCGCTCGTGCCGTCGTCCCACGTGAGGCTGGCGAGCGCGCCGTTCGACGTAACGCCGCCCCATTCGAGGCCAGAGGCCGCATCGCGCGCGCCCGCATAGGACAGCAGGCTGTCCGTCACCGCGCGGCGGGCGACCGCGATCGAGTACGAGACCTTGTCGGTGATGCCACCGTTGTATTGCGCGCCGCCGACGATGTTGGTCTCGCGGAAGCCGATCGGCGTCACGCCGATATCGCCGCTGATGCTGCGGCTGTCGTAGCCGACCGACAGGCCCACGCCACTCGCGGTCTGGCTACCGTAGTTGTTGTTGCCGGCAACCGCAGCCGATTCCGACGACGCGGTCGAAAGCCCCGCGCCGAAGCGCGCGAGCGTCGACGTGCTGTTCGAAGCGGTGCCTGCATCGAGCGTGACCGGGGTCGCGGTCACGACCACGTGACCGTTGCCCGCCTTGATGCGCCCCTGGATCGGCGCCTCGATGTCGGTCAGCGACGACAGGCCGTCCTCGCCCACGCGATTGCGAAAAATCAGGCCGCCCGACACGGTGCTCGACTGCTCGCGATTGACCTGCGCAAGCTCTTCGGCGACGCCGAGCGTCTGCGCGTTCGCGACGTTCGATTGCGGGTTGTGTTGCGCGTTGCTGCCGGGTGGGTAGTACGGCTGAGCGTAGCCGGCCGGCGGCTGCGGAATGTACGGCTGTTGCGCGTAGTAGCCCTGGTTCGGGTAGGGCTGCTGTTGATACGGCTGCTGCGGGGAGTACGGCTGATACGGCTGCGCATAGCCCTGCTGCTGCGGATAGGGCGGCGGCTGCTGGCCGTAGACTGGCGCGGGTTGGCTGGTTTTGGCCGGGTTTTTCTTAGTGCTCTTTTTCGTGCTCGCGCGTGTCGATCCGTACGGCAGCGACGGCGTCGACGCGGCGTTGGCCTGCGCTTCGCGTGCGGCCGGCGACATCGGCCACGGCGTCGCCGCATAGCCGTCCTGTGCGCCATAGGGCTGCTGTTCGTACGCCGGCTGCCCGTACGCCGGTTGCCCGTATGCCGGTTGCTGCCCGTACGGCTGCGGCTGCGCGTAACCCGCGTTGTACTGCTGCTGAGGCATCGGCTGCACTGGCGCCTGGCCTTGCCCCGGATAAGGCTGCAATGTCGCGCCCGACTGGCTCGACCCATAGGATTCCTGTCCGTAGCCGCCGAGCCCGGCGGCGGAGCGGGGCGCTCCGTACGGTGCGGCGACGGGCGCGGGCTGCGCGGCAGGCGCGCTAGAAGGCGCAACATACGGCGCGACATACGGCGCGGGCTGAGGAGGCGGCGGATAGTTCGGCACGGTCTGCGTCGTCGAGGAAGACTGCGTATTCAGGAACGGAAGCGCGGGACGCGCGGCATTGTCGGCGTCGCCCGAACGGACGATCGCCGTTTTGCCTTCGAAGGGATTGGTGCCCGGCAGCGGCGTCGCGCCGATCTGGCTCATCGCCGTTTCCCAGCCGCGCGGCACGTTGGTGCCCGCGTTGCGGGGCGCGTTCGCTGCCAGCGGCGTATTGGCCGCGACCAGCGAGCGTTGTAGATAGGTCGACGCGAGCGACAGCTTGCCCTCGGCGCGATACATGCGGCCCACGGTGGCGAGCACGCCCGGATCGTTGGGCGCGAGTGCGAGCGCCTGGGTCGCGAGCGTTTCGGCATAGCTGTACTGCTTCGCGCCGGCGGCGGCCGAGATCGCCGCCTGCAGCAGGTTCCGATCGTCGGGGCGGCGCTGCAGCGCGACGCGGTAGCTCGTGAGCGCGCTGCGATCGTCGCCCGCGCTCGCATACAGACGGCCGAGCGCGGCCTGCAGGTCGGGGTTGTCGGGCATCGCGGCGAGCCACGGGGCGATCACGTCGTAGGCGCTCGCGAGATCGCCGCGCTGGCGTACCGCATCGGCCTGTCGGATCACGATGCCGAGATTCAGGTCGTTGAAGTCGGCGCGCTGCTGCGGCGTCAGTTGCATGCCCTGCAACTGTCGCATCACGGTGCCGAGCTCGGCCTGCTGGTTGGCCGCGGACAGAATGCCCGCGTATTGCAGCAGCAGATCGGGGTTGCCGGGCGCCGCGCTCATCGCGCCGCGCACGAGGCCGAGCGCGCGGGTCGGGTCGCCGGCCTGCTGGTACGCGCCGGCGATCACGCCGATCAGTTCGGGGTTGTTGCCGGCCACTTGTTCGGCGGCGCGCAACGCCGCGATGGCCTGCTGCGTCTGACCGTTCTTCGCCATGCGCGTCGCGAGGTCGGCCTGCTGATGCACCCACAGACGATGCTGCAACGCCGTCATCGCGTCGGTGCGCTGCGCGGGCGCAACGCGGTCGAGCTGCGCGAGACCGGTCGACCAGTCCTGCGTTTCCGCCGACAGCAGCGCGCTCGCGTAGAGCGCATCGGTCATGTCCGGGTGCGAGGCGAGCAGGCCGTCCATCATGCTGCGCGCGTTCGCGAGCGCGCCCTGGCGCACGTAGATGCGCGCGAGGTCGAGCCGCAGCCACGGATCGTCGGGCTTGTTGAGCAGCGCGTCCTCGAACAGGCTGCGCGCGGTGCCGAGATCACCGCGCGCTTCGGCGGCGCGCGCCTGCGCCGCCTGCGCGTCGCCGCGCAAACGGTCGATGCCGCCGACCTTCGCCCGCTGCTCCGCGTTCAGCTGATTGGCGAACTGCAGCGCCTCGTCGGCGCGTCCCTGCGCGGCGAGCGCGCCGACGAGCCCGCGAATCGCGTCGGGGTTGTCGGCCTGGCGGCGCAGCGCCATCCGGTACGCCTGCTCGGCGCCGGCCGGGTCGCCGTTGGCGAGCAGCATTTCGCCGAGCAGCACCTGCGCAGTCACGTCGGACGGATTCAGCGCGATCGCGCGCTCGAACAGCGACTTCGCCTTCGCGAACTCGCCGTTGCTGCGCGCGCCGATCGCATCGCTCGTGTAGGTCCAGTAGGTCGCGCTGTCGAGCGCGGTTTTCCAGCGTGCCGGATTGGAACCGCGCGAGGCTCGGTCGAGGTAAGTGCGCGCCTCGGCGAAATGCTCCTGCTTCAGCGCGGCGATGCCCATGCCGCCGAGCGCGTCGGTATCGTTAGGACTGTTTGCGAGCACCGATGAGAATTTCGCGCGCGCGGTCACGATGTCGGCGCGGTCGAGCGCGGCGAAGCCGTCGGCGATCACGCGGCCGCGCGTGTCGGCCGCGGCGTTTTGCTGCGCGCGGGCGCGCGCCGCGCTGTCTTGCTGCACCATCGATTCGAAGCGCGCCTTCACGGCGGCATCGTCACCGGCGGTTTGGAAGTACGACTCGTACAGCGCGGCGTCGGAGGGCCGCGCGTCGAGCCATAGCAGCGCCTGGCGCCAGCTCTTTTTCGCCGCCGCGCCGACCGAACTGTCGCCCGCGAGCTTTTGCAGCCGCGCGATACCGTCGCGCCGCGTCACGTCGCGATAGGTCAGATGCTGCGCGGACGCGAGCGCGTAACGCGGGTCGTTCGGATTGTCGTGCGCGAGCTGTTCGAGGCCGCGGCGCGCTTCGTCCCAGCCTTGCGGCGTCGCTGATAGCGCCTGGTAGTACTCGAGCTGCAACTCGGGCGTGGCGGGCTTGCCGGTCAGCGCGCGCTGATACTCCTGCACAGCGCTCGCGCTCTGGCCGGCTTGCGCGAGCCGGCGCGCGTCGTTGATCGTCTGGTCGCGCGGACTCGATTGGCCGAGGCGGCGGCCGAGCTCATCGAGATTCGGATAGTTCGGCGCGGCCGCCTTCAACCGCGCGAGGTACTGCTGCGCGCCCGCGCCGTCCTTGCGATCGGCGAGCACCATGCCCATGCCGAAGAGGGCGTCGGGCTGCTTCGGATCGATGCTGAGCACCTTCCGCCAGGCTTGCTCGGCGAGGTCGCCACGCTGATGCGACTGCCAGTACTTGCCCTGGTCGATCAGCACGCTCAGCGGATCTTTGGTCGCCTGGGCAAGCGCATCGGGCGCGGCCGCGGCCACGCAGAAGACCGCGCCGACGGCCAGCGCGATGCGCAGCGACACGGCGAGCGCGTTCAATCGCATGCAGTCCTCCAGGCGGGCACGAGACGGCCGGCTTCATCGAAGCGGTAGCGGCCATCGATGAACCCCGAGCCGAACAGACCCAGCACACGATCGTAGTAAACCGGTTCGCGGCCCGGCACGCTCGCGTCGAGCGCGGCGAGCCGCGTGCGCGCGAGGCCGAGGCCATGCTCGTCGCCGAGCGCCTTGAAGTATGGCGCGAGCGCGCCCCAGTAGCTGAGCGGGCCTTCGCCGCTCGACGCGCCAGTGGTTGACGACACCTTCTCCGGCGGGAAGCCGTTTTGCGCGACCTTCGCGCGCATGCCGCCGAGCGCGCCGAGCCACGGCTTCGCGAGCGGATCGGCGGGCGACGCAAGGCCGGCCCACAGATAGACGCGGATCGCGTCGTAGCTGCCGACGTCGCCGTTGTTCGGATCGACGACGAACTGGCCGTTCTGCCACGCCGCCCAGTCGGGCGCGAAGCCATGCGGCGAGACGGTCTTGACGAACTGCAAGGCGTTGTCGGCGAGCTTGGCCCATGGGCCGTCCGGCACCTCGTGCGCGAGCGCGCGCAGCACCGGCAGCGGCAGATAGCTCGGATTCAGACGCGTGACGTTGCCGTTCCTGAAACCCTGCGCGCCCGGCAACAGCGTCGGCCCGAGGCCGGGCAGGCTGACGACTTCGTCGTGCGCGATGCGCTCGGCGAGCGCCTGACCGAGCCGCGTGTAGGCGGGGTTGCGCCACAGGCGGCCGGCCTGCAGCAGATCGTAGGCAATCCACAGATCGGAATCCGACGCCGAATTCGGATCGAGCACGCCGTACGAACCGTCCGGCTTCCTGCCCCATTGCCATGCCGGCAGCCGCACGTTCTGCGCGTCGAACTGGTTGCCCGCGAGATTCGCGCGGGTCCAGCCGAGCAGCTTGTCGAAGCTCGCGCGGTCGTTGGCGACCAGGGCGAAAAAGAGCGCGTAGGACTGGCCTTCCGAGGTGGTCTGCTGGGCCGGCGTCGAATCATCGATCACGCGGCCGTCGGCCTGCACGAAGCGCTCGACGAAACTGCGCCAGGCGCTCCAGTCGCCGCATGCGGGGCCGTTCTGCGCGGCCTGAGCGGCGCCGCTCAAACCCGCAAGACTCGCCGACGCCACCATGCCGATACCGAGCGCCAGCGCAAAAGAGGTTCTTCTGTTGATCCGAAACCGCATACGAGTCATATCCGTTCCATCAGTCCTTCAGTCGACGCGCGGCGATCGCGCGCAGCGTCCGGTAGCACAAGCCCGCGAGGATCAGCGCGGCGAGCACGCCGCCGAGCAACAGCAGCAGCGGATGCGACGACAGCGCCCAGCGCAGATACTCCTGCGGCGACAGGCGGCCGACATAGTAGGCGGTGCCGTTCGACGTGATGGTGACGTCGCGGCCGTGGATCACGGCCATCGCGCCTTGAATCTTCGGCAGCACGTCGGCGTCGAGCAGCGCGGCGGACAGATCGGCGTCCGACGGGCCGGCCGCGCTGATCAGCGCAACCGCGCTGCGGCCTATGTGCAGCGGCGACTCGAAGCCGGTCAGCAGGGCCGCGCCGTTCGAGCTGACCATCGTCAGATCGGCGCGCGCGGGCGTGCGCTCGACGCCGCGCTCGCCGTGCCACCAGTCTTGCAGCTTGAACACGAGGTCGGTGAGCTGGAACATGTGCGCGGCGCCGTCGCTGGAGAACGGCATCGACTTCGACCAGCGCTGCAGCAGCGGCTGCTTGCCGGGCGCGCCGAACATCAGCAGGTCCTTCTCCGCGAAGCGATCGATGTCCGCCGCATGAGTGACGCTGACGCCCGCGACCGGGTAGCCGGTCGATTCGCCCATGCGGCCCATCGTCAGTAGATACAGGCTGTAGTCGCTCGCATTGGCGTCGTCCGGCAGCACGACGGCGGTCTCGGAGAGGTCCGCCATCCGCGTGAACGGGAAGCCGCTATTGGCGAACGCGGCCAGATCGGGCAGCGCCATGTAGTGCGGGAACGACGACAGGTCGATCGTCGAGTTCGGATCGATCGCGCCGACCACGTTCTGCGGCAGGCGGCCCGCGCATTCGCCGGTGTTCGGGATGTCGTAATAGAAGTGCAGGCGCAGCTGCGTGCGCGGCGTCATCAGCAGCGGCGGGATGCGGATGTTGCGGCGCGCGTCGGCGGTGCCGTCGGGCATGATGAGGTTGAAGTAGCGGCTCAGCTCGAACACCGACGCAACCCGCGCCGGAATCGGCAGCGCCTGCACGAAGCCGTTGTTCACGCTGATGTTCAGCGACGAGCGATCGCGCGCCGGCCGCACCGTGTAGCGGTAGCGCAGATCGATCGGCGCGCCGAGCGTGTGCCACATGAACAGATCGGGCGGCACCCGCATGTTGATGCGCACCGCGTCGGCGTCGTAGCCGAACACGGTCAGGTCTTTCGGATCGGCGAGCTCGCCGAAGCGCACGGCGCGGTTGGTCGGCAGCCAGTTCGGCGCGTCGTACGGCACGCGCGGCGTGATCTCGTTCAGCGACGTGATCGTCGCGCTCGCGCCGGACAGCGCGCTATGGCCGAGACCGAGCGACTTCGCGGCGGTCTTCAGCTCGGCCTCGTTGCGGCCGAGCACGAGCAGCAGCTTGCCGCGCGCGTTCGCGTCGCGCGCGACCACCGCGATGGTCGGCCCGGTGATCTCGGGAATCGTCACGCCGGCCGGGTGCTGGTCGCTCGTCGCGAACACGACCGCGTTGCCCGACAGCGGCGCGTCGTCGAACTGGGCGGGAAACACCGCGCCGCGATAGCCGGCGAGCGAGCCGAACCACGACGCGACGATGCCGGCCGCTTCGAGCGTGCCGTTGCCCGGCTTCTGCGCGAACACGAACGGCAGTTCGAGCCGGCGCACGTCGCGGCGGTCGAAGAACGGCTGCGGCAGCGCGGCCAGCTCCGCCTTCGTCGCGAGCGAAGAGTAGGTCAGGTCGAGCGAACTTGCATTGCTGATGGTTGCCCACAGCGACGAGTGCGCGGGGTCTTCGCAGGCCGTCGTGTAATGGCCGATCAGCTGCAGGTTCAGGTGGTTGAAGTCGGTGATGAAGCGCGGATCGATCGTGATGTCGCGCGCGACCAGCATGCCTGCCTGCTCGTGCGGCAGCGGCAGCGTCGCCGCGACTTCGCCGTTGACCAGCACCTTCAGTTGCGACAGATTCGCCAGCAGTGCGGGCGAGTAGCTGTAGATCAGATGCAGCGTCGCGCCGGTCACGACCTCGTCGCCGCGCACCGAGAACGCGATGCCGTTCTGGCCGTCGACACCGCGCAATTGCAGCGGATCGAGCGCGCCGAAGTCGGCGAACGTCAGCATCTGACGGCGGCGGCCCGGCACCAGCGTGCCAGGCTCGGCGGTGGTCGGCGTGCGCATGCCGAGCGCCTTCACCGACGAGGTCGCCAGCGCGGGCGTCGGCGTGGCGAGCGGGCCTTGGGAGATCGCGTTCGGATCGAACGGCACCGCCGCGCTCGGCGCGGGCACGTTGCCGACACCGGTCGCGACTTGCGCGGTTTGCGGCGCGCCGGCGGTGGCCGCCGGGGTGGCTGCCGGGGTGGCTGCTCCGGCCAGCGGCGCGAACGACGCCAGCGCGGTCTGCAGCGCGAGCCAGCAGGCGACGCCGCGCATGATTCGCCGCGAGCGCCACGAGCCGTGGCGGGCAAACCAGCGCGATTGGGGTCCAGTGCTGTTGCGCCCGTGAGCCGGGCGTTCGATATTGTCCTTCGCCATCCTGTCGCCCATAGATCAGTCTTTCGTTTTCAGCTTCTTGAGGTTCGCTGGACGGCTCCTGGCCGAACCGCGCAAGTCGTCGTACAGATGCTCGAACAGACCCGCGATGCCGCGCGCGCCGACCTTCAGTACGTGCGACAGACCGCGCAGCGGGGTGTCGTGCTCGCGCCCCTCGGCCCAGCCGGTCCACGCGTCCGCGCGCGCGAAGGTGGTCTTCACGAACTCGTACTCCTGTTCGCGCGACATCGACGAAAAGCGCAGCCCCACGCGTCCCGGCTCGGTAAAGCTGACGGTGGCGGGGAACGCGTACTCCTCGTCGCCGCGGAACAGCGACACGCTCACGCGCTCGTGCATCGGCACTTCGATGGTGCTGGGCAGCGCGACACCGACGCCGCCTTCCGAGTAGTCGATCGTTTCGCACGCGAGCGTGCGGCCGGTCGAGAACTTCAGCATCACGGGCATCTTCATCGCGACGCGCGGCACCGCGCGGATCTGACGGCGCTCGCTCGCGGCAGCCACGCTCGCGCCAAGGATCAGCATGTTGTAGCCGGTCCACGCGAGATTGAGCAGCGTGGTCTCGACGATGCTGCGCACGTGCCAGTTCATGTAGATATGCACGAGACCCGCGAGGAAACCGAGCAGGTTCAGCAGCAGCAGGAACAGATACGGCCGCGAGATCGACCAGTCGAAGTAACTCTTCTCGATCACGCCGCCCTTGGCCGTCACGTTGAACTTGCCGAGCTTCGGGTTGATCATCGCGAGCAGCGTCGGCGCGGTGATGTACGACGCGAGCACCGACTCATAGACCTCGGCCCAGAACGAATGGCGGAACAGGCGCTGCATCCGAGAGTTCGTGATGCTTGCGTGCATCATGTGCGGCAGCGCGTAAATCGCGATCATGCTGGCGGCCGCTTCGATCACATGCGCGCCGAAGAACAGATACGACAGCGGCGCGGTCAGGAACACGAGACGCGGCACGCCGTAGAAGAAATGCATCATCGCGTTCAGATAGCACAGGCGCTGGCCGATCTTCAGCCCCTTGCCGGTGAGCGGATTGTCGATGCGGAAAATCTGCGTCATGCCGCGCGCCCAGCGAATGCGCTGGCCGATGTGGCCCGACAGGCTTTCGGTCGCGAGGCCGGCGGCCTGCGGAATCGCCAGATACGCGGTGGTATAGCCGAGGCGGTGCAGCTTCAACGCGGTGTGCGCGTCCTCGGTCACGGTCTCCACCGCAATGCCGCCGATCTCTTCGACCATGCTCCGGCGCAGCAGCGCGCACGAGCCGCAGAAAAACGTCGCGTTCCACAGATCGTTGCCGTCCTGCACGAGGCCGTAGAACAGCTCGCCTTCGTTCGGCACCTTGCGGAAGGTGCCGAGGTTGCGCTCGAACGGGTCGGCGGAGAAGAAGTGGTGCGGCGTCTGCAGCATCGACAGCAGCTTGTCGCGCAGGAACCAGCCGAGGCCGATCTGCAGGAACGAGCGGGTCGGAATGTGATCGCAGTCGAAGATTGCGAGGTACTCGCCGCTCGTGATCTTCAGCGCCTCGTTGATGTTGCCGGCCTTCGCGTGGCGATTGTGCGTGCGGATCGTCCAGTTCACGCCGACTTCTTTGCAGAACGCCTTGAACTCGGGGCGGCGGCCGTCGTCGAGCACGTGGATCGATATTTTGTCGGCCGGGTAGTCGAGCGCGAGCGCCGCGTAGACGGTCGGCTTCACGACGGCGAGCGGCTCGTTGTAGGTCGGGATGAACACGTCGACGCTAGGCCATTCGTCGCGATTGGCGGGCAGCGGCAGCGGCTTGCGCTTGAGCGGCCACGCGGTCTGGAAGTAGCCGAGCAGCAGCACGATCGTCGAGTAGAGTTCGGCGGACACCAGCAGCAGACCCCAGGCGGCGTCGAGCGGATGCTCCCAGTACGTCGTTTCGGTCAGGCGCCAGTACATGTAGCGGCCCGACGCGACGATCGACAGCATGATCATCACCATCGTCGCGTAGCGGCCGGGCAGCCGGCGAAACAGCAGCGCGAGCACGAAGCACAAGGTCGCGAAGCTCAGCTGTTGATAGAACTGGAGCGGCACCGAGAACACGAAATACAGCATGTACAGCGCGATCAGCGTGACGAGGCCGGTGACGATGCGGCTGTTCCAGAAGCTGGCGTCGATGAAGCGTTGGAACCGCGACGGCTCGCCGCCCTCGGGCTCGCGCGAGGAGGCTGGACTGCTCATGCGACGTTCCTTGGCTGGGCGGCGATCGCGTCGAGCGCCGCCATCAGCCATGCGCCGCATGCGCGGAAATCGGCGGCGGCCTGGCTCAGTGGATCGTAATGGATCAACGTGGCGTCGCAGGCAAGCGCCTCGCTGACGCCTTCGTCGAGATGGATCACGCCGGGGAACACCTTGCCGGCGAGCATCTGGCGCAGCACCTTTAGCACGTCCTTGGTCAGTTGGCGCGACTGGTCGATCTGGTTGACCACATAGCCGACGCCGCCGAAGTCCGCGCGCGGCGCGGCGTAGGTTTCGATCAGCCGCTCCATCTGCGGGATCGCCGCGTACGACGCGGCGTCGGCGAGCACGACGTTCAGCGCGAAGGTGGCCGCGCTCAGCGCGGTTCGCACGTAGGCCGACGAGCCGGGCGGCGTATCGACGATCACGATGTCGGACGCGTCGAGCCGCAGGTGCTGCAGCGACTGCGCGAGCCATTGCGGATGCTGGTCGACATGTGCCTCGAAGCGGCGGCGGTCGTCCTCCAGCAGCGCACCGTAAGGCAGCACGGTCACGCCGTCGAGGCCGTCGAACATCACTGTTTGCCACGGGTTGCCAGAGAGTGTCGCGCGCGACAGGCCGTCGATGCTGTCGAGCGGCACGCCGAAGTGCAGACGCAGGGCGTTCTGCGGATCGAGATCGAGTGCGATTACGCGCCGGCCGCTGCTGGCGAGCACGGAGGCGAGATTGGCGGCGAGGGTGGTCTTGCCGACCCCGCCTTTGGCGGACACCACGGCAATGACTTTCATCAGCGACGCGGACCGTTGGTGAGCCACGAGGCGAAGCCGTCGCGCACGGCGCCGGCGGGTGCCTGCGTGCGTTGGGCGGGCGTGCCGCGCAGACGATCGAACACCGAGTTCAGCGACGCGGTCTGGGGCGCGGGCGCGGTCGCGGTCGCTTGCGGCGGCGCAATCGGAGTCTGCACGGCAAACATCTTGCCGAGGATCGACGGCAGTTGGGCCGGTTTCGCGGGCTGGGCCGTATAGGGTTGCGTGGCCTGCAGCGCTTGCATCGATGGGGCCGGCGCGCGGAACTGGAACGCGGCCGGGAAGCTTGCGGGCGGCACCGCAGGCGGGGTCACCGGTGCCAGCGGCGCCGCGGCAACCGGCGCAACCGGCGCAACCGGCGCAACCCGAACATCCGACGCGGCAGCCATGCCCGACGCCGCGACGCCTGCCGCCGCGCGCGGGGCGGCCTCGTCGAGTGCATCGGCCGTACTGAAGCGCGACGCGCCGCTCGGCGTCGCCGGCTGGGCGGCAGCCACCGGCACCGGTGGAATGTCACGCCGGTGCGGGCGCGCGAACAGCGGCGCCTTCGCGCGCGTCACCGATGCGATGTCTTTCGGTGTCGTGTCCTGCTGGACGCCGAGCCGTGACGCCACGCTCACCGGCGGCTGTGCTGTCGCTTCGCGAAGCTGGCCGATTGCCGGAATGGCCGGTTGTGTCAGATCGAGCGTCACGAGCAGCGGCCAACGAGTGCGCGCGCTGCGCGCGTCGTTTTCGCGGCCGATCTCCTGGTACGCGTTGGCGTCGCCGCCGAATTGCTCGAATAGTTTTTCGATGTCGCTCGATGAACTCATGATGCCGTCGTCTGTTGCATACCGTGTATTTGGACTGCCGTCCCTGATTCCGTGTGGCGGCCGTATGACCGTCGCACGTTTCTTGCGTTACAGCGCACTACCTTGAAGCTGGTATGTCGTTCGCGCGTCGTGCATCTGGAGTCGTGCCGATGAGTCGCACGCACCGATGCGTGCGGAGCCGCCGTCGGTCAGGCGGGATGGCGGCCGAGGCGGAATTCGAGCGAGCTGTCCTCGCCGAACGCGCGCGTCTGCACCACCGACAAGCCCTGCGCGCCCAACGCGCTCAACCACGTCTGGTAGGCGCCTTCGAGAAACGCCGGCGTCCACGCGAGCGCCGATTCGCCGAACGCGGGCAGCGGCGCGCAATAGTGAATGATGCGCAGCGACTCGACCTCATCGGCGAGTGCGACGTAACCCCAATCCATCTGATGCCAGTAGGAATTCAACGCCTGCTCGAGTTCGGCCGTCGACGCGCAGGCGGGCAGCGGATGCGCGAGCGCGAAACGGCTGCCGACGCGATGCATGAGCTGACGCAGCTCGTCGCGTCCGATTTGCGCTTCAAACTCGCTCGCCAGTGCGCTCAGCATGCCGCGCCATTGCGGTGAAATTTGGCGATCGAGCAGATAGTTGAGAATAGGGACCATGTTTTCCGGAAGTGGTCGCTGCCGCCGCTCAGGCGCGAACGTGACAGCCATTCGATATCGGAGTAGTTCGGCAATCGCGCGCCGTTTACGTCATTTCTACCGATTTGTCTAGTGTGTGGGGCACACATCGTCGGAAGTCTACTTAAGACATTAACTTTTAGCCACTTTGCGGTGGCAAGCTTTACGTTTAGTGATGCGCATTGGAGACACGTCAATGCGAAATTTGCGCTGCATCAAATAAATTGAAACATCGGCGTCATACGTCGTCTTACGTTAGACCTAAATGTTTGTCGAACCTAGGCCGATAACCATTGGCGGAGTGACCGGAAACCCAGCGTGATCGATCAGCCTTCTATGTCAGCCATCCCGACGCAGCCCCTGCCTCGGCCGACCATGCGCGAGCGCTTTCACCGGCGCTCGCTCGACCTTCAGCGGCCGCTTTCCCTCGTGACGATGGGCTTCACGGTGATCGCGTTCCTGTGCATGGTCACGGCGCGCGAGCTGGTCGGCGCCCCGCCCGCGCCGCTCGGCTACCGGCTGCTGTGCGCGCTCGTGCTCGCGCTGCTGGTGCTGGCGATCCCGCGCACGAAGTCGACGGCGTGGTTCGGCGCGATCGGCGTCGCATACATGCTGGTGCTCGTCGGCGGGCTCGTGTTGAATGCGCGCGGCCTCGCCGATCCGCTGACGTGGCTATTGCCCGCGCTCGTCGTGATACCGATCTGCGCGGCGCCGCTGTGGCTCACGCCCATGCATTTCTTCACCGGGAGCGCATTGTTCTACGCGGTGGCCATCGCGCTGCTGCTCGGCAAAACGCATTCGCCCGAGGTCGACGCGGCTGTATGGACGTGGGTCATCGCGATCGGCGCGCCGACTGCGGTGGTGTTCCATTTCGGCTTCTACCGTTTCCGGCGCAATCACTTTCTGCTCGAGACCCAGCTCGCGCAGCTCGCCGCGACCGATCCGCTGACCGGCCTGCAAAACCGCCGCGCCTTCGTCAAGCACGCGGAGGGGCGCCTCGCGACGCTAGCGCCGGGCGCGCGGATCAGCGCGATCTTTGTCGACATCGACAGCTTCAAGTCGCTCAATGACCGCTTCGGCCATGCGGTCGGCGACCAGGCGCTGTTCCAGGTCGCGCAGGTGTTGAAAGACGCGGCCGCGCTTTACGATAGCGTGAGCCGCATCGGCGGCGAGGAGTTCGCGTTGCTGCTCGAGGACGATCTCGCCGGCGCGCTGCAACTCGCCGAGCGGCTGCGCGTCGATATCGCCGCGATCGAACGGCCGGACGGCTGTCTGACCGCGAGCTTCGGAGTCGCCGAGCACCGGCCCGGCGAAACCTTCATGGTGCTGCTCGATCGCGCGGACGAAGCGTTGCTGCGCGCGAAGCTGACGGGCCGCAACCGTGTCTGCGCGGAGCGCGCGCCACCGTTCGACGCGCTGCAGCCACCGTTCGACGATATGTTCGCGCCACGCGCCGCGGACCACGACCCGAGCGCGGGCGCGGCGCGTTATCGCTGGGAAGACTTCTATCTGATCTCGCACTTCCAGCCGCTCTACAGCCTGTCGCATCAGAAGCAGGTCGGTTTCGAGGCGCTGCTGCGCGGCGAGCAGGACGACGGCACGCTGGTGCCGCCGGTCGTGATGTTCGCGCCGAAGCCGTCGAGCGACGAAGGCGCGCTCGACCGCGCGAGCCACGCGGTGCATCTCGGCAACGCGCATCGCGCGCTGCCCGGCGATGCGTGGCTGTTCCTGAACATCCTGCCGGCCACCTTCATCGCTGACGGCTACGCCGACCAGTTGACGAAGATCGTGCGCGCCGCGGGGCTCGAACCCGAACGCGTGATTCTGGAGATCCTCGAATCGCATGGCGGCAGCGTCGACGACATGTCGCGTGCGGCGGCGGGCTATCGCCAGCACGGCTTCCTGATCGCAGTCGACGACTTCGGCGCGGGCCAGTCGAATCTCGACCGGCTGCTGCGGATCCGGCCGGACATCGTGAAGCTCGACGGCGAGCTGATTCGCTCGACCACGCACGGCACGCAGCAGCCGATCCTGCCGAAGCTCGTGTCGCTGCTGCATCAGGCGGGGATGCTGGTGGTCGTCGAAGGTGTCGAGACGACAGAGGAGCTGATTCTCGCCGTCGAATCGAACGTCGATTTCGCGCAGGGCTATCTGCTCGGCCGGCCTGCTGTCGAGATCGCGCCGCCCGAGTCGGTGCATCGCCAGATCGACGAAGCGTTCGACGTGATCGCGCAAGGCCGCGCGCATCAGCATGCGCTGTTCGAATCCGAAGTGGAGCCGTATCGGCTCGAACTGCTGCGCGCGGCCGACCGCTTGCGCACCGGTGTCGTGATGGACGACGCGTTCGCAGTGCTCGCCACGTTTGGGCGCTGCATCAGTTGCTTCATTCTCGACGACACCGGCCGGCAGCTCGGTCACGAGCTGCGCGGGCCGGCCTGGGTCAAGGACGCCGCGTCGCTGCAGCCGGTCGCGAATCCGCGCGATGCGCGCTGGGATCATCGGCCGTACTTCCGCAATGCGGTGCTGCTGCCCGGCGAGGCGATCACCGGCAATCCGTATCTTTCGCTCGCGAGCGGCCGGCCGTGCATCGCGGTGACACTGGCCGTGCAGCTGGCGAGCGGGCGCTGTGTGATGGGGGTCGAGCTGGATTGGTCGGCGCGTGGGTTGCCTTGGCCGGCAGGGGAGTAGGGGAAGTAGAAGGCGGCGCCTTCGCCGGCCTCGACGCCGAGTGTCTCATCCGGCACGACCACGGCCGCTGACGGACACGAGCGTCGAACTGGTGCGCGTGATTTCGAAGGGTCTCGACGCGCACTATCGCGAGCTCGACGATCTGCTGGCGGGGTTGTCGGAAGAGGATGCGTGACGCGCTGACTTACCAGCCGTAAAACCGCTGCCACTCGACGCTGCTGCCGTCCGGCGCCACCGCGTGATACTCGGGGAACTGCGCGCCGGTCGCGCACGCGTGGTTCGGCAGGATGCGCAGTTTCATACCGATGGGAAAGTGCTGTGTGATGTCCTCGATCGGTGCGTCGGCTTGCGGATCGCCCGGAGCCGCCGCAAGAATCCCATGCTCCTGGTTGGCGCCGCTGACGACATAACCGGGCAGCAACGTGCCGTTGAGCAGACACGGCTGCCCATAGCCGAAATCATGCGACTGCCGCGACGTGCCGCGATCGCGGCTTAGCGCCATCCAGCCCGCGTCGAGAATCGCCCAGCCCTTGTCTTCCTGATGACCGATCACGGTTGTCAGTACGCTGAGCGCGATGTCGTCGAGCGTGCAGACGCCCACGTTGCGCATGACCAGATCGAACAGCACGTAGACGCCGGCCCGCACCTCGGTGACGCCTTCGAGATACCGCGCGGCGAGCGCCGTTGGCGTCGAGCCGACGCTAACGGCCGGGCACGCGATGCCCGCCTCGCGCAACCGTTCGGCGGCGCGCACGCAGCCCGCGCGTTCCTGCTCCGCGAGCGCGGCGAGCGCTTCGGGCGTATTCAACTCGTAGCTCGAACCCGCATGGGTCATCACGCCGCCGACCTTCACGCCGTTCTCGTGCAGAATCCGCCCGACGTCGAGCAGCGTCTGCTGCTCGGGCTGGATACCCGAGCGATGTCTGTCGGTATCGACTTCGATCCAGACCTCGAACGATTCGCCGTGCTGATCGCCGAACGCGGCAATCGCCGCGGCGGCAGTCGGATTGTCGACCACGAGCTTCAGATCGCAGCCCTGGCGGCGCAGCGCGAGCGCGCGCGGCAGCTTCGCCGGGACCATGCTGACGGCGTACAGGATGTCGCCGATGCCGGCCGCGAAGAACGCTTCGGCTTCCTTCAGCGTCGACACCGTGATGCCGCGCGCGCCGGCGGCGATCTGCGCGCGCACGACGTCGAGGCACTTGGTGGTCTTCACATGCGGCCGGAACGCGACGCCGAGCGTATTCATCTTCGCCTGCATCCGCGCGATGTTCTTCTGCATCCGCGCGACATCGATCAACGCGGCCGGGGTTTCGATCTGTTCGAGTTTCATGCTTGCACCTGAGGAGCGAGGTGAGGTTGGGAGATTCAGTGCTGGCGATCGCGGCCGAAACCTGCGAGCCACGGCACTAACTGGTCGAGCGATGCCGCTTCGACCTCGGGCGGCTGCGCTCCCGCGACGAGCGGCAGGCCGACGTGGTTGTGCCAGTAGGTCCGCAAACCGACGGCCGCGGTGCCGAACATGTCATAGCTCGATCCGGCGACGAACGCGGCGCGCTGCGGCGCGACGCCGAGCTTGTTGAGCGCGAGGCGGTACGGTTGCGGGTCCGGTTTGTAGACGCCCGCTTCCTCGGCGGTCACGATCACGTCCCAGCGCACCGGCAACAACGCGGCGGCCTGCGAGCCGAGCCGTGTCGAGCAGTTGGTGACGACCGCGAGCTTGCAGTGCGGTGCGAGCGCGCGCAGCGCGTCGAGCGCGCCGGGCCACGGCGTCAGGTCTAGCCAGTTCGCTTCGAGCGCGCTCGCGGCCGATTCGGGTAACCCGACTTGCGCGGCGGCCTCGCGCACCAGTTGTTCGTAGCGAACATAGCGGCCGCAGCCGTACGTCAGACGCAGATACGCGGCACGCCATGCGCGGCCTGCTTCGTCGGAGCCGGCCGCGCGGTTCCATGAGGCCCACGAATCGAGCAGGGCGGTTAGCAGATCGAATAGGACCGCGTCGGGGTAGGCTGGGGTGTCGGTGGAATGAGCGGCTGCAGTCATGATTGCCTGTGAGCCGGCTGTTGACGATGAATCGATTATAGGTCCGCGATGATGCGTCAGCATTCACGCAGGTTGATTCTTGGATTCAGGCCAACTGAATCATCGCCGCCACGGTGGCGACGGCCTGAAGCGGCCTTGCAAATACTGCATGAAATGGCGAGTGCGCGCGGGCAGCCCTGCGCGCTGGTGCGTGAGCGCGATCACGTTCGCGTCCGGCGCTTTCCAGCCCGGCAGCAGGCGCACGAGTTTGCCCTTCGCGAGGTCGTCGGCGACGTCCCATTCGGAGCGCAGAATCACGCCGCGCCCCTCGCAGGCCCATTGGCGGATCACGTCGCCGTCGTTGCAGCTCAGATGCGCGGACACGCGCACGCTGCGGCGCGTGCGGCCCTTGCTGAACTGCCACAGCGACACGTCCTCGTTGTTTTCGCGCAGTACGATGCACGGCAGCCGGCTCAACGCATCCGGCGATTCGGGTTCGCCGATTCGCTTGACGAGCGCGGGCGCCGCGCAGACGAAGCGCGCGTTCGGCGCGATCGTATAGCCGACCAGGTTCGACAGCGGCAGCTCACCGATATGCACGACGATATCGAAGCGCTCGAGCGTTTCGGTCAACGGCCTGTCGGATAGCGTCAGCGCGACGTCGATATCGGGGTTCTGCTGCTGAAACTCGCCGATCAGCGGCGCCAGATGACGTCGCCCGAAACCGAGTGGCGCATTGATCTTCAGCGTGCCGACGAGGCCGCCGCGGCGAGTCTGCAGATCGTCGAACAACGCGTCGAACCGCTCGATCAGCTCGGCGCCGCGCTCGCACAGCAGCAGGCCTTCGTCGGTAAATTGCAGGCGGCGCGCGCTGCGGTTCACGAGCTGCGCGCCGAGCTTCTTTTCAAGTTGCTGCAGGCGCTGCGTGACCGCCGACGGTGACAGCGCGAGTCGTCGCGCGGCGGCGATCAGGCTGCCGCTTGCGCGCAGCGTGAGGAGGAAGCGGATATCGGCCGAATCGTTCATGAGTGCAAGGTGGGTGCAACACGGGGAGCGTGGAATCTCGCAGCATAATGCGTCCGGATCGATCACAGGGTAGAGTGGCGCTTCCGGTCTATTGATTCGAACCTTGGAAGAGAAGTCCCATGCCGTTGCCCCATGACTCGTCCGCGAGCGACTCCGCGCCCAACAGTCCGCTGAAACAGGCGGTGTTTCTGCACACGGGCTGGCGCAGCGCGGGCACGTGGGTGTGGTCGCGGCTGCGCGAACTCGAGCGCGCGGCCGGTTTCTACGAACCGCTTAGCAACGTGCTCGCGGATCTCAAACCCGCCGACGTGCCCGCCTCGCGTCCAAGCTTGACCTCGGGACACCCGCCGCTCGCCGCGCCGTACTTCGACGAATACCGGCCGTTTCTGCGTGAAGAGGCGCGCGGCGTGGCGGGTTACGACAGGCGCTTCAGCATCGATCGCTTTACGCGCGAGCCCGATGCGACATTCTCCTCATTGCAGGCGTATCTGCGCGCGTTGAGCGAACCCACGATCGAGCAAGGCCGCGTTCCGGTCTTCAAGTTTTGCCGCACGGGCGGCCGTCTGCCGTGGCTGAAGCGCGCGTTCGGGCAGGCGTTGCACGTGGGCGTGCTGCGCAATCCCGCGTCGCAGTTCGCGTCGGGATGGCTGCTGCGGCAGCAATGGAGCAATGCGTTTTTTGTCGCCGCGCCGTTTCGCGTGCTCGGTTTGAATCAGATGGACCCGTTGGTGCGCGAAGCGATCGGCGTGTGCGGCGTGCGTTTGCCGCCGCTGCCGTCGATGCCGGATGACGCGTATGCAGTCGCGTGCGAGCAATTCGCGCGCACGGTGGACAGCGATAACGCGTATCGCGCGTTCATCGTTTTGTGGATCCTCTGCGCGCTGCGCATGGGCGAGGGCGTGGATCTGCTGATCGATATGGACCGGCTCGGCGAGTCGCGCGATTACGCCACCGGTTTGCGCGCCGCGTTCGACGCGCAATGCGACTTGTCGCCCGACTTCACGAGTGCGCGCGATCTGGTCGTTGAAACGCGACGCAGCGCGGCGCGCATGACGGGCATCGACGGCGGAGCGCTGCGCGCCGTGCACTCCGCCGCGCTGAAATTTCTGAAGGCGCAGGCGGGCATCGACGCGGCCTTCACCGAGGTGGTCCGCCAGAAGATGGTGCTGGCGAACGAGCTGACCGAAACGTGGCGCTAGCCGTGCGCCGACACCGCCGCGCGATCAGGTTGTCGCGCACACCATGATCGGGCTGTACGCGCGCAGCGGGCTCAGGCAGCTGCCTTTTTCGCTTCGGCCATGCTCTGCGCGCGCATTGCGTCGTAGCTGAGCTTGTCGATCGGCACGACGTTCTTTTCGCCGAGGTCGCTGAGCCGCACACGGAAGTTCTCACGCGCGCTCCATGCGGCGATCGCGCAGACGATCGTGATCGCGAACGTGATCGCGCCGATCGTCAACGGCACGTTGTGCGATCCCGGCGGCGCGACGTAGGCGAACAGGGCAGGCAGCAGCGCGGTGATCGTCGTGCCGATGTTCTGGCCGATTGCCATCGCGGACACGCGCGAACGCGTCGGGAACAGTTCCGGGTAGAAGCTCGGGAAGATCGCGTTGTAGCCTTGATAGATGACGCCCCACATCAGGATCGACATCACCATCGCGAGCGGCACGTTGCGGATGCTGATCGCGTACAGATACGCGAAAGAAAGCAGCCCCGCACCGAGCGAGCCGACGATGATCGGCAGACGCCGCCCGATCCGGTCGGACAGATTGCCCACGTACGGAATCACGAGCACCGCGACGATGTTGCCGATCACCGGGATCCACAGATACAGGCTCTTCGAAAAACCGATGCCGTATGACGGCTGCACCGCGTAGGCCGCGCCGAAAATCGTCGCGACGACCGGGATCACGTTCATCAGCGAGCACAGCACGACGCGCAGCATGTCGTCCCAGTTGTACTTGAACGCTTCGATGATCGGCGAGCGCGGCACGGCGCCGCTCGCGTCTTCCTTGGCGAACGCGGGCGTTTCCTCGACTTCGCGGCGGATGATGTAGCCGGCGATCAGCACGACCGAACTGAGCAGGAACGGAATGCGCCAGCCCCACGAGTTGAACGAGTTGTCGTCCATGAAATAGGCGAGCGGCAGGAATATCGCGGCGGCGAGAATCTGACCGGCCTGCACGCCTTGCAGCGTAAAGCTCGCGTAATAGCCGCGTCGCCCGAAGGGCGCGTGTTCGAGGATCATCGAGCTGGCGCCCGAGATTTCCCCGGCGACCGCGAAGCCCTGGATCAGCCGCAGCACGACGAGCAGCACCGGCGCGAGAAAGCCGATCTGCTGATAGGTCGGCAGCAGACCGACTGCCATCGTCGACACACCCATCAGGAACATGCAGACGAGGAGGACGTTCTTGCGCCCGTGCGTATCGCCCCAGTGACCGAGTACGAGTGCACCGATCGGCCGCGCGACGTAGCCGACGCCGTAGGTGGCAAGCGATGCGACGATCGCGATCCTGGGGTTGCCGGAAGGAAAGAACAGCTGGGGAAAGATCAGCGCGGCGGCCTGCGCGTAGATGAAGAAATCGTAGTACTCGAGTGCGGAGCCGATCCAGCCGCTGGCGGTTGCCTTGCGCGTCTGTGAGCGATGCCCGCTACTTGCCGATGCGTTCGTTTGCATGACGTCTCCTGATGGGAAATGTTTTTGTCAGCGTCTATGGCTGGATCATTGGCGTCTTTAAACGGGCGTCGCGCAAGCCAGGATTTTCCTGAATGGGTGAGCCACGGCCACGGTGTCCCGGGCATTGGATTCAATCGGGCTGCAAACCAGCGGCCATTGCCGAAACGATCCGCATCGGGTTTCCCAGCAAGGGGTTGACGTGTGGGCGGTATGCGCTGGTTGCCGTGCCGCGGCGCTCACACGCTCGAAGCCGTATCCTCTTCCGCCTCGTCCAGCTCGCTGCGCTGAACCGTCGTGACGGAGTCGGGAATGACCGTGGCCGTAACGGGACGCGGGTCTTCGATGCTGTAGCGCAGGCGCCAGCCTTCGCGATAGAAGCGCAGTTGCCGGTATCGCATCAGATAGACAAGACCGACGAGCGCCGCGCCGAAGCCCGATGCCGCGCCGACGCCGAGCGCCCAGCGCGGGCCGAAACGGTCGGCGACCCAGCCGACTACCGGCGCGCCGAGCGGTGTGCCGCCGAGCGCGATCGCGAGCAGAATCGCGATTACGCGGCCGCGCATCGCGGGCTCGGTCGTCAGTTGCACGAGGCTATTGGTCGAGGTGGTGAAGGTCTGCGTCGACACGCCGATCGCGATCAGCACGATCCCGAACAGCACGTAGTTCGGATCAGCGCGGCCGCCGTGCAGCCGATGCCGAACATCGCGCCGGCGCCGAGCAGCAGCCCCATCGTGGGACGCGCGCGGCGCGCAAGGCGCCGGTGACGGAGCCGATGGCCTTTATATCTCGCCCGGGTCAAGTTTTAAAGCGTCGGGGGGCCGTACGTCCGGGCGCCGACGCGGTGGCCTCAACGCGCCCGCATCCGCCGGGTGAAAAAGCGCCATACCGCGCCGCCGACCAGCATCGCGCCGCCTAGTGCGAGGCCCAGCAGTACGAGCGAACTCAGATGCTCGCGCACCACCGGCACGTTGCCGAACAGATAGCCGGCCGCGATCAGCGAGACGACCCACAGCGCCGCACCCGCGGTGACGAACGCGACGAAGCGCGAGAACGTCATGCGCGACACGCCCGCGGCGAACGGCGCGAACGTGCGCACCACGGCGATGTACGGCGACAACAGGAAGGTCAGGCGGCCGCGCGTCTCGCTGAAGACGTGCGCGCGGCGCAGCGCATCGCGATTGAGCCAGTAGTAGTTGCGGGTGTAGACCTTGTCGCCGACCACGTGGCCGATCGCATACCCGACGATGCTGCCGGCCACCGTCGCGACGAACAGCACGGGCGCGATGATCCACACGTTCAATGCGCCGGTGGCCGCGAGCGCGCCGCAGATGAAAATCAGCGGATCGCCGGGCAGGAAGAACAGCGGCAGAAAGCCGTATTCGACGAACACGACGACGAACAGCAGCGCGTAGATTGCCGTGCCGAATTGCACGATCAGCGCGCTCAGATGCTGGTCGAGGTGCAGCGCGATCTGCAGCACATTCATTAAATTCATGTCGGTGTGGGGCTCGGGTGGCGTTCGGATGTGATGAGTGTAGTCCCGCGAGCGTGCGGGGAGGCGCTTGCGCGAGTTTATGTCGTTTGCCGCTTGTCGAGGTCGCGGCGCCGATGTCAAACTCGGACGGTCCTCATCAGATGCAACGCCATGCTGCACGACTGCGCGATCACCTTCCGTTTTGCCGCGCCGCACGATGCCGAAACGATTCGCGCGATCGAATTCGAAGCGGGTCTGCGTTTCGTCAGCGTCGGCATGACCGGCATTGCCGATGCGCCGCCTATGGCACGCGAGATCGTCGAGCGCAAGATCCAGGCGCGCGAGATCATCATTGCGCTCGACGAACACGCGGCCTGCGCAGGCTTCGTGATGTTCGAGCCGCAGCCTGCGCGCATTTACGTTCAGGAGATCGACGTGCTGACCTCGCACGCGGGCAGACGCATCGGCGCGGCATTGATCGACGAGGTCGCGCGAATCGCGCGCATGCGGCAACTGACGCAACTCGTGCTGTCGACGTATCGCGACGTGCCGTGGAACGCGCCGTACTATCGGCGGCTCGGATTTCGCGACCTCGACATGTCGGAACTCGACGCGGCGTTGCTCGCGCGGCGCGACGCGCATATCGCGCGCGGGCTCGATGAATCGAAACGGGTGTTCATGCGACGCGATCTTGTCTAGCGCACAAAAAGCGGCGGGCGTGACTCAAATTCAGTCACGCCCGCCGCTCTGCGTTGCAATTCCATACAGCGGACATGAGTCCGCTGTCACTGCCGATTACACCGTTTCCAGCGCCGGGTAATCGGTGTAGCCGAGTTCGCCGCGCGCATAGTACGTCGCCGGAACCGGCTTGTTTAGCGGCGCATCTTCAGCGAAGCGGCGCACCAGATCCGGATTCGCGATGTACAGCTGGCCCCAGGCCACCGCATCCGCTTCGCCGGCGTCGAGCACATGTTGCGCGGTTTCCTTCGTGAATTTCTCGTTCGCGATGTACGGGCCGCCGAACGCTTGCTTCAACTGCGGGCCGAGGCGGTCGTCGCCGAGCGCTTCACGTGCCGCGATAAATGCGATCTTGCGCTTGCCGAGTTCGCGCGCGACATAGCCGAACGTTGCGGCCGGGTCGGAGTCGCCCATCGTGTGCGCGTCGCGGCGAGGCGCGAGATGCACGCCGACGCGGTTCGCGCCCCACACGCTGATGCACGCGTCGGTGACTTCGAGCAGCAGACGCGCGCGGTTTTCGATCGGGCCGCCGTAAGCATCGGTACGCCTGTTGGTGCTGTCCTGCAGGAACTGGTCGAGCAGATAGCCGTTCGCGCCGTGCACTTCGACGCCGTCGAAGCCCGCGGCCTTCGCGTTTTCCGCGCCCTTGCGGAACGCTTCGACCACACTGGCGATTTCATCGGGCTCGAGCGCGCGCGGCGTCACGAACGGACGCTCAGGACGCACGAGGCTCACATGACCGCCCGCCGCGATCGCGCTTGGCGCGACCGGCAGCTCACCGTTCAGGAACACCGGGTCCGAAATGCGGCCGACGTGCCACAGCTGCAGGAAGATCTTGCCACCCGCGTCGTGCACGGCTTGCGTGACGAGCTTCCAGCCCTCGACCTGCTCCTGCGACCAGATGCCCGGTGTTTCCGCGTAGCCGACGCCTTGCGGCGTGACCGACGTCGCTTCGCTGAGGATCAGGCCGGCGCTCGCGCGCTCGGCGTAATAGCGTGCCATCAGCGTGTTCGGCACGCGGATTTCCTCGGCGCGCTGGCGCGTGAGCGGCGCCATGATGATGCGGTTGGGTAGCGTGATATCGCCAATTTGCAGCGGATCGAAAAGAGTGGGCATGAGAGTTCACCTTTGGCGGCGGGCAGGACCCGAGCCTCAAAAAAACTGCGTGAAAAAGGAAACGCGGCGATGCGAATGCGGCGCTCAGAGCTTCGTGTTCATGTATTCGAGGAACGCCTGAATGACGGGCTCGTTGCGTTTGAAAAACACCCATTGACCGACCCGTTTCGACGTGACGAGCCCCGCGCGCTGTAACGCGGCCAGGTGCGCCGACACGGTCGACTGCGACAGGCCGCAGCGCGCGTCGATCTTACCCGCGCACACGCCGTGATCGAGCGGCAGCTCCTGATCGGCGAAATGCGCGTGCGGCTCGCGCAGCCAACCGAGAATCTCCCGGCGAACCGGGTTGGCCAGTGCTTTGTGGATCGCGTCGAAATCAGGGGTCATGGGATGGGTTCAGGTGATTCGACAACCGGCACGCCGGGCGGCGTGCGCGCAATTGCATCGCTACAGGACGAATCATATATCGGTATTTAACGATACGGGTGAAGGCACTACTACGAATGGGGCGATAGCTGGCGACACAAAAAGGTGGGAGCGGTCGCGTCGCGCGTGTTGCAGGAAAATTTAAAGTCCATACGGCGACGTAATGAGTTAAAAGCCTTACATATTTGGCTGCAATAAGCGAGGGATCGCATAACGTGAAGGTATACCCGTTGAGCATTCGCACCTTCAGGTGACTATCATAGTGATGTCCTATTTCAATCAAGTTGACAATATGGCCGCTTCCGAGATTCGGGTCATACTCGCTGATGACCACCCCATGATGCTGATTGGTATCGAACACGAGTTTGCGGAGGTGAGCACGATCCAGCTGGTCGGGACAGCGAGAAACTCGACTGAACTGATCGCGCTTCTCAACAGCAAGCCATGCGACGTTCTCGTATCCGATTACGCGATGCCTGCAGGCGAATACGGCGATGGAATTGCTCTGTTTTCGCTGATCAAGCGCCGGTACCCTGACCTCAAGATCGTCGTTCTAACGATGCTGGACAATCCGGCGGTAGTACGTGCGCTCGTGATGCAAGGTGTAACGTGCGTCGTGAGCAAGTCCGATGCTGCCACCCACCTTATCCCCGCCGTTCATGCCGTGCATCACGGCGGCAAGTACTATTCGCCGACAATCAACGAGATCGTCCAGTCGATCGACTGGAACCGGCGTGGCAGGGGCTCCTCGGACGTCTTGAGCCAGCGCGAATCCGAAGTTGTACGCCTCCTTGCGTCTGGCCTGACAGTGAACGAGATTGCCGAACGCTTGAGTCGCAGCAAGAAGACCATCAGTACCCAGAAGTCGAAGGCGATGGAAAAACTCGGTATCGAACGAGAAATCGATCTGTTTCGATATGCGTTGGAAAATGGAATGGTGACTTCGTCGCAGAAAACATCGGACAGTCCTCCCTCCACCGAATGAACACAGGAAGCGATCCTGCGCTGAACGCATGCCTGCCTTGCGTCGCGGCGGTCTTGATGTCAAATATTTCTGAACCGCGTTGACTGCCAGGCCAGCCTTGACAGTCAGCAGAAGACCTCGGCTCGTTAGACTTTGCTAAGGCAGCCGTGCCGCGCTGCGCGGCTCGGTACGACGCTGAGCATGCTGGCGGTCCCGGAGAGGGCAAACCGCTGAGAGCGGATCAGCAGCGCATCCGGCAACTCCAGGCTGAGAACAATTGAGTTGCCGCGTGCAACTCACTTCCCCTGTCCGAATCAACTCGACCGCTGGAGCCCGATCGCTGCAACTCTATCCCGAGGCACGGCAAGTCGCCACGGCAGATTGTAGAAGGGCATTTCAATTACCACTTTGTGCCCACGAGAGAAGTCTGGGCTCGTGAAGAAGCGGGAGAGGGCATCATGCCCCTTCCCGCCAACTGCTTACCATTGATACGAGGCACCGATCCCGGCAGTCGTGCCACCGGCGGACATGCCGACACCCGCTTTCACCTTGATGTTGTTCTTGATGCGAGCCGTACCGCCCAGTGCGATAGCTTGATAACCGTTGTAGGTCGCTGCCCCGATACCGAACGACACTTTCTTGCCTTGATCGACTTCCGGAATCATCGTCAGCGCGGTGGCTGCGGCGATTCCCGAGTAGGCGTTCCTGGCCAGATTGTTGACCGCCTGGTTGGTCGCGTTGATGCGTTGATCGGTGTAGTTGTTGGCCTGCTGAACGCCCTGTGCGACCGAGCTGTTCATCTGACCGACATTGACTGCGTCCGTGTCCGCCGTACCCGCTGCGACGTTGGTGATCTGGCGTTCGTTACCCGCCGAACCCACCGATACCGAGTTATCGCGATCCGTCACCGAACCCTGACCCAACGCCACCGAGTTCGCATTGCCAGCCTGCGAGCCGGTGCCGATGGCCGTCGAGTTGACGCCGGTTGCCGCCGCATTGGAGCCCACTGCCACCGCGTTGTCTGCTGTTGCACTGGCGTTTGCCCCGGCCACGGTGCTGCCCACACCGGTACCCGGCGTCGCCGCATTGGCCACTGCGTCATTGTTGCGGTCCGGCGACGAAACATCCGGGGTGACCGGCTGAATGTTCGACAGCTGGGAACCGAGATCCTTCACCTGCCCGTCGAGACCCGTCACCTGGTCCTGCAACGCCGACAGCTGGCCGAAGTTCACCGCGTCATACTGGCTCGTGCCGTTCGCCACATTGCTCAGGATCACCGGGCCTGCGCTCAGGCTTCCGCCGAGCGTCACGGAACCGAAGTTCACCGAGCCGTCAGCGTGACGGTCGTACTGCACCGCGCCCGACAGTTGCGTGCCGACATCGCCCACCTGCGTCTGCAGCTTCGTGATGTCCGTGGTGTTCTCCGTGACCCGGTCATCCAGGTTGGTGACGGCATCGCCTACGCTATGCACCGTCGTACCACCCACGCTGTAGCTCGGTGCGCTGATCGTGCCATCCGCGTTCACGGCCGAGCCGCCACCCAGACCCGCGGCGACGCTCGCCGAGTTCGCATACAGCTGGCCGCCGTTGACGGCTTCCTTGCTGCCCGCAGCAATCGCACCTTCGGCCACGCCGCCCAGCGTGCGCGCGCCATCGGTGCCACTGAAGTCCACCGTCGTGCCGTCCAGGCCCCTGGCCACTGTGATGGCCTTGCTGGTCGCGTCCTGCTGCACCAGGCCGACGCTGCCGCCGTCCAGTTGCTGCGTCAGGTTCGTGACCGAGCCTTCCACGTTGGTCACGCGGCCGTCGATGCTGGTGATCGCCGTCTTGTTGGCCGCAACGTTCGTCGTGTTGGCCGCGATGCCGGCCGTGTTGGTCGTCACGTTCTGGTTGGTCGCGTGCAGCTGCGAACCGTTTACCGCTTCGGTGCTGGTGTCGCCCAGCGCACCAGCCTTCACGCCGCTCAGCGTGCGCGCGCCATCGGTGCCACTGAAGTCCACCGTCGTGCCGTCCAGGCCCCTGGCCACCGTGATGGCTTTGCTGGTCGCGTCCTGCTGTACCAGGCCGACGCTGCCGCCGTCCAGTTGCTGCGTCAGGTTCGTGACCGAGCCTTCCACGCTGGTCACGCGGCCGTCGATGCTGGTGATCGCCGTCTGGTTGGTCGCAATGCCGGCCGCGTTGGTCGTCACGTTCTGGTTGGTCGCGTGCAGCTGCGAACCGTTCACCGCTTCGGTGCTGGTGTCGCCCAGCGCGCCGGCCTTCACGCCGCTCAGCGTGCGCGCGCCATCGGTGCCACTGAAGTCCACCGTCGTGCCGTCCAGGCCCCTGGCCACCGTGATGACCTTGCTGGTCGCGTCCTGCTGCACCAGGCCGACGCTGCCGCCGTCCAGTTGCTGCGTCAGGTTCGTGACCGAGCCTTCCACGCTGGTCACGCGGCCGTCGATGCTGGTGATCGCCGTCTTGTTGGCCGCAACGTTCGTCGTGTTGGCCGCGATGCCGGCCGTGTTGGTCGTCACGTTCTGGTTGGTCGCGTGCAGCTGCGAACCGTTTACCGCTTCGGTGCTGGTGTCGCCCAGCGCACCAGCCTTCACGCCGCTCAGCGTGCGCGCGCCATCGGTGCCACTGAAGTCCACCGTCGTGCCGTCCAGGCCCCTGGCCACCGTGATGACCTTGCTGGTCGCGTCCTGCTGCACCAGGCCGACGCTGCCGCCGTCCAGTTGCTGCGTCAGGTTCGTGACCGAGCCTTCCACGCTGGTCACGCGGCCGTCGATGCTGGTGATCGCCGTCTGGTTGGTCGCAATGCCGGCCGTGTTGGTCGTCACGTTCTGGTTGGTCGCGTGCAGCTGCGAACCGTTCACCGCTTCGGTGCTGGTGTCGCCCAGCGCGCCGGCCTTCACGCCGCTCAGCGTGCGCACGCCATCGGTACCACCGAAGTCCACCGTCGTGCCGTCCAGGCCCCTGGCCACCGTGATGGCCTTGCTGGTCGCGTCCTGCTGCACCAGACCGACGCTGCCGCCGTCCAGTTGCTGCGTCAGGTTCGTGACCGAGCCTTCCACGCTGGTCACGCGGCCGTCGATGCTGGTGACGCGGTCGTCCACCGTGGTCACGCGGCTGTCCAGGTTGGTGATTGCCGTCGCGTTGCTGACGATGTTCGTCGTGTTCTGCGTCATATGGCCGTCGATGTTGGTAATTGCATCACCCACGCTGCCGACCGTCGTACCGCCCACGCTGTAGCTCGGCGCGCTGATCGCACCGGTAGTCGGGTTATAGCTCGATCCGCCACCCAGCGCCGCCGCCGTGCTCGCCCCAATCGCGTTCGACTTCGTTGTTTCTGACTGCAACTGGCTGACGTTCACCGCATCCGTCGGTGACGAACCGGCCGCCACATTCGTCAAGCGCCGCTCCTGGCCAGACGACCCTATCGATACTTCGCCTGCCGGCGCAGTGCCGGACAGAGTCGACGCCGCTGGAGTGTAGGCCGCTGCGCTCAGGTCGGCGGCGGTCGTCGAGTCCGCACCCAAAGCGACCGAATTCGCCGCGAATGCAGAGGCACCACGACCCAGTGCCACCGAGCTGTCCCCTGCTGAATCAGCGAGCAGACCAATTGCAGTTGAGTAGTCCCCTGTCGAAGAAGCGTATACACCCATCGCCATAGAGCCATTCCCTTTCGCAGTAGCTAGCTGCCCAATCGCAATGCCAGCGTCACCTGTGCTGACCGCACCAAACCCCAAAGCGACTGAGTTCTGAGCCGATGCGGTCGACTGAAGGCCGACTGCTGTAGCTCCGTCCCCGCTCGCCACGGAATCTCCGCCGATTGCTGTCGAGCCGTTCCCGCGAGCTGCGGCGCCTGCGCCGATTGCGCTCGAATTGGTCGCGTCGGCTATTGCACTGCGGCCAATTGCAGTCGCCTTGTCCGCAATGGCCCTGGCGTTATCACCAAGCGCGGCAGCACCATCACCGTCTGCGTTCGCATTGGTGCCGATAGCAGTAGCACTATATGCACCTGCCGTCGTACCAGAAGTTGCGAAAGCGTTATAACCCATGGCTATGCTGTTGACATTCGTACCATCAGTCTTGGCCCCTGAGCCGATTGCAATCGAATGCAATCCCTTGGCAACACCACCGCCGAGCTAAAGTCGGAAGTGGTGTACGGGGGAGTTGAGGCGGGAGATTGTAGGCGGTGGAGGTTTCAGCTGAGAATCTGATTGTCGAAGTCGGAAACCAGCAAACAACAAACCATCCACCATGAACAAGTTTACGGAAAAAGAAGTCGTTGGTCTATCGGGAGCCGGTCTGGGTCTGGACGAACTGGTGCGGCACGGAGCCCGGCAGGTGATCCAGCAGGCGATCGAAGCCGAGCTCGCGGCGCTGCTGGAGCGGTTCGAGAACGTCAAGACCTTGCACGGCCAGCGCGCCGTGGTGCGCAACGGCTATCTGCCTGAGCGCGAAGTGTTGACAGCGGCTGGGCCAATTGCCGTGAAGGTCCCGAAGGTTCGCGATCGATCAGGATCTGGTGTGAAGTTCAATTCGTCGATTGTGCCGCCGTATGTGAGGAAGTCGCCACGCGTGAGTGCTGCGCTGCCGTGGCTGTATCTGAAAGGCATCTCGACAGGCGACATGAGCGAGGCTCTGAGCGTCCTGCTAGGCGAAGATGCCAAGGGTCTGTCGGCCAATGTGGTGAGCCGCCTGAAGGCGCAGTGGGCCGACGAACATGCCAGCTGGAGCCAACGTGATCTGTCGAAATCGCACTACGTGTATTGGTGGGTCGACGGGATCCACACGGGGCTGCGAAGCGAGAATTCGGACGGCCAGTGCCTGCTGGTGATCATCGGCGTGAGGCCGGATGGGCGCAAGGAGCGCGTGGCGATCGGCGATGGGTACCGGGAGTCAAAGGCGTCCTGGCAGGAACTGCTGCTCGACCTGAAATCGAGAGGCCTGCAGGCTGGTCCGCTGCTGGCGATCGGCGACGGCGCGATGGGCTTCTGGGCCGCGCTGGAAGAAGTGTTTCCTGCGACGCGAGGCCAGCGCTGCTGGTTCCATAAGATGGGCAACGTGCTCAATGCGCTGCCGAAGTCGCAGCAAGGCAAAGCCAAAGCAGACCTGCAGGCGATCTGGATGGCCGCGACGCGCGCTGACGCATACGCCGCCTTCGATCGTTTCGTGACGGTCTACGCGGCGAAGTATCCGAAAGCCACCGAAACGTTGAAGAAGGACCGGGAAAGCCTGTTGGCCTTTTACGATTACCCGGCGGAACACTGGCAGCATCTGCGCACGACAAATGCGATCGAGTCGACGTTCGCGACCGTGCGCCACCGCACCACGCGTACGCGCAACTGCGTGTCGCGAGCGACCTTCCTGGGCCTGGCATTCAAGCTGATCGAGGAAGCCGAGAAAACCTGGCGCCGTATCAACGGCCCTGCACAGATCAAGCTGCTGCTGGAGGGCATTGCCTTCAAGGACGGCGAACAGGTGAAAGACGATCAACGGGTTCAGCAGAAACTCGCCGCCTGAAAGCGCCTGCCTTCAAGTTGCCCATACACCACTCTTGACGTTAGCTCACCACCGCCCGCGTTGTACTGAGCGTGCGCTACCGGTGCCCAGGATGCCGCGGCCACAACCGCAGTCGCCACAACTGCACAAACCCTTGCCTTGTTAAGCTTGCCGCGCGTAACCGTATTCTCCGAGGCTGCCACCCACGACCCAAGGGCTTCACTCCAGATGCTGACATAGGATTTGTTCATGACATGATTCCTTTTAAAGTTTGAAAAAGAATTGAGTTATGCGAACTAATGCAAAATCGCCGTTGCCATTTCTTGCTGTTCAATATCAGCTGCAAAAACGGGAGTGATGACGATCCAGAAAGCTCATGGCCGCAGTACGAATCGGCCAGATTTCTGCTGAGTCAATCCAGGGCCGGCTTTTGCTAAATTTCTGTAACTGGGTTCAGTCTATATTTTTGAGATTAGGCAAAAATAGGTCAGGTCCGAATCGGCGCGCGCCTGTATTTGAGCGCTGCAGCGCTTGAGATGGCGGTACTGCCTGCTAACGCGGAGAGCGTGGCAAGGTCAGAAATCTTGAAGGGACGGCAGATCATGGAAAGGTCAGAAATCTTGAAGGGACGGCAGATCATGGAAAGGGGTGCCCCATGTCTTCCATCAACTATCAGCAGTTCAGCAATGCCCGTCTCCAATGCTTGCGCTGACGAGTGCAACGGCGCGCCGAACGGGGTTTAGTCGAGCTTCACGTAACAGGCGACCACCAGAAGTGAAGGCGAGGACAGGCGCAAACCGCAAACACCACCCGCCACAGGCGGCTCAATCGACATCAAACACGCAACGAGTCGGAATCGCCGTATGATGCGGAAATCATTCCTTGCGTCCCTGATTCAGGTCCGCCATGCCATCACAGAGCACAGATTCAAGCAGGCATGAACGCGTGGTTCACACGCCCAACGGCGATTCACGCGTCGATGAGCCGAGCAGACTGAACCGCTATCAGCGGACACTAGTCATGGGGGCGGGCGTTGCTGTCTCGTTGGTCCTGGTGCTATTGACCGGCGTCGTGCTGAGATCGGCGGTCACGGACTACATCGAGGATCGCTATACTGATTTCGCTCTACGGCAGACTCGCCTGCAACTAGAGTTTCTGGAGCGGGAAAGAACGCTGAGAGCCGCCATCCTGCATGAAGAATCGACGTGGGGCACGCGAGCACCTCCACCCCCGGCCCTCATCGACGAATTTGCCGCGCAGCATGGACGAGTCATCCTGCAGAGGCACGCGAATTTCGACCCCGTGATGATGCTCGGCGATGTCACTCCGTCGCAGCCCGCATCCGGTTTCGCGCCGTATCTGGCGCTCGGTGTTGACTTTGACTATCGTCTGGGACCTTGGGCCAAGGTGCAGACCAATCCAGTAGCGGGCTATTTCTATTCACCTGACCGGCGCTTCTTCGGCATTGTTCCTGCCCCGGCGTCCGACGATGTGCTCAAGCAGAGCGGCGTGAAAGACGTCCATGAGCTCCTCGATCGCATCGCACCGGACATCGGTGACCTGGCGGACCCAACGGTGGTCAAGCGGTTACGCGAGGACAGGAGTTCGACCTGGTTCCCGCCAGCCACCGATCCGTTTAGCGAACAGCCCGCCATCCGTCTGGTCATGCCGGGCATTTAGCGAGGGCAAGATATTCCTCGTGGCTGTCCGCAAGATTTACGTGGGCCCCCTGATCGAAATGCTTACCGGGGAGGGGCGCTACGATGAACAATCGCTGCTGCTCGATTCCGCCGGCAATGTGATCCTCAGCACAGCCAAGCCGGGTACCGGCGCCGCGCTGACACAACGGATTCTCAATTCCCGTGCGCAAGCAATGCAACCCGCGGGAGGAGTCCATCGCTCCCGGAATGGACTGTTCATGGCCAGCGCGCAGGTAACGGACTCCGGCTGGACGCTCGTTCACGCATTCACGTGGCGCACTATTTGGCGTGACATAGGTGCACGCCTCGCGGTTTACTTTGCTGCGATGCTACTGGTAGTGGGTTTCATGTGGGTGCTTCTGTTGATGCTCGATCAAAAGCTGTTCAAGCCAGACTACGAACGTTCGCAGCGAATATTCGAAAGTGAAGCGTTGAATCGCACGATGGTTGCTGCGGCACCGTCCGGATTCGCGCTGCTGTCTCTAGAGCAGGGCGAGATTCTGTTGCAGAGCAACCTGATGCGGACCTACGAATCGAATACGCATCCGGATGAACCGAGGTTGCACGCGCGCTTGCTCAGTCTGTATGACCGCAGCCCCGGCACGCCCGCGTGGCAGTCCGATCTGGAGATGCCGCTCAGACTTGCCGACGGCCGCGTGGACGATCTGCTAGTGAGCATGGTGCGCACCAAGTATCGCGGAAAAGACGTGCTGCTTTGCAGTTTTTCCGACGTCACGACTTTGAAGAACACCGAGCGCAAGTTAGACGAGGCGCGTGCGGCGGCGGACGCTGCCAACCATGCGAAATCGGCGTTCCTCGCGATGATGAGCCACGAAATACGTACGCCACTCAATGCCATTCTCGGCAACCTCGAGTTGCTGGGACGCACGCCGTTGTCACCGTCGCAGGAGGAGCGGGTAGGGGTTGTGACATCGTCGTCCACTGCGCTGCTCGGCATCATCAACGACATTCTCGATTTTTCGAAGGTCGAGTCCGGGCAGATGACGCTCGAGTCGATCAGCTTCGATCTCGGTCAAGTCATTCGACAAGTCGCTGCGATGTTCGAACCCGTTGCGCATGCGAAGGGACTCGAATTCGACTGCATGGTTGACGAAGCGCTCGCCCCGCACTATCTGGGTGACCCAACGAGAATCCGGCAGATTGCGGTCAATCTCGTCAGTAACGCGATTAAATTCACCGCCACGGGCGACGTACTGCTCGAGGTTTACCTTAAGGACGACACGGCCGACGATTCCCCGGTCGTCATTGGCGTGAGCGACACCGGCATCGGCATGACGCCCCAGCAGCAGGAGACGCTGTTTCATGCATTCACACAGGCTGATTCGTCGATTGCCAGGCGCTATGGCGGAACAGGACTCGGACTCGCGCTCTGTCTGCGCCTGACCGAATTGATGCAGGGCACGATCCTGGTGAAGAGTGAGTTGAATGCCGGCAGTACCTTTGTCGTGACGTTGCCGCTTCCGGTGAGTACAGGCGCCCCGGTCAGCGCCCCACTAGACAGTAAAGCTGAATTTGAGTCCGCCGGGATCGACGCCCAGGCGATTCACATCCTCGTGGTCGACGATCAGCTTGCGAACCGTGAGTTGATCGTCGCGCAACTTGCCACGCTAGGTTATGAAGCCGATATGGCCGATAGTGGCGGCACGGCATTGCGGCGCTTTAACGAGCGCCACTATGATCTCGTGATGACCGACATCAATATGCCGGGAATGGACGGATACGCGCTCGCGCGGTGCCTGCGCGACCAAGGCGCGACGGTGCCGATCATCGCGATCACTGCGCACGTGGCGGCGGAAGTGCGTGCGCGATGCACGAACGCCGGGATTGACGAGATCCTGCTCAAGCCCGTCCTGCTTGGCACCATGGATGCGACGGTGCGGCGGCTGGTCAACGAGGCCGGCAAGCGCCCCGCCACTGACACCGCGGACAGGCGCGACATCTCGCACGGGCCATTGCCCGAGCCCATCCATGCCGCGATCGTCGAGGGGCTGAAGGAATCGCTGCAGGCGCTGTATGTCGCCATCGAACGTGGCGATATGAAAACGGTGCTTGCTCATCTTCATTCGGTACGCGGCTCCTTCGCGATGATTCGGGAGGCCGAAGTGGCCAATGCGTGCGCTCAGATGGAAGAGCAAGCCAGGAATCACGACGTTGCTGGCGTCAAGGATGGGCTCGATCGTTTCGAACCACTCGCTTATGCGACGCTCGCGCGGCGCGTGATGAACGCACAGTCAGACGCGTGAGTTTTTTGCTTCAGCCCTGAATCAGCGCGAGCGGGAACAGAGCGTCGATTTCCCGACGACACTCCCGTCGTTGGCCGGCATCACCGATGCCGAGTTCAGCGGCGCGTCCCGCCCAACCCGCGTCCGGTTTCCCCTTGCTGGCCAAGCGCACGTGACAGATTTCCCACCTCTCGCTTGAGCAACTCGGCGAACTGCGCGACCCGCTCATCGGTTACGCGCACGCTCGGCCCGAAGATGCACACTGAACCCGCCACCTGGTTCGCGCCGTTGAAGAACGGCGCGGCCACCGCGACTGCGCCGGCGATCAGCTCGTGATGGCTGGTGCCGAAGCCTTGTGCGCGGACCGCGTCGAGGTCGGCGGCGAGCGCCGCGACGTCCTGATTCGAATCGGTCAGATAGCGCCGCAGATCGTCCGCCGACAGCGGCATCTGTGAAAGAATCGTGCGGCCGCTCGCGCCGAGCACGAGCTTTTCGCGATATCCGACCCCGCGGCGGAAACTGAGCGGCTGCGGACTCTCCAGTTCGGCTACGCAAATCCGGTACGTGTCCTCCGGCACGAACAGCGCGACCGTCTCCGATGTCGCCTCCCAAAGCTCGCGCAGCATCGGCTGAGCGAGTTGCGCGATCGTATTGTTCGCCATCCACGCGTGCGCGAGTTGCGCGACCGAACTGCCAAGCCTGAAGCGCTGCGGCTCGCCGGACGACGCGAGAAAGCCATTCTGTTCGAGCGTGTTCAGCAGCCGGTACAGCGTTGGACGACTCAGATCCACGCGGGTCAGCAACTCCGCGACGGTCAATTCCTTGTCCCCCGGACGGAAAGCCAGAAGAATTTCTAGCGCCCGTTCGACTGCTCGCACGTTTTCGTGCGGCTTTTTTTCTTCCATTTGAAATTTCCTTTCTGCGTCTGGCCGCATCGATTGCTCATTGTAGTGAAACTCCCTAACGGCAAGAACTTGACGTCGACTGTTCTGTCCGTACAATGAGACGACATTCTCATACTACGGACAACCGGATTCGGAGGAAATATGGACAAGAACATGTCGGACACCCTGGTTTGCACGGGCCCAGGCACGGCGATGGGCAATCTGATGCGCCGCTACTGGGTGCCGGTGCTGCTCGCGAGCGAAATCGCGGAGCCCGATTGCCCGCCGGTACGCGTGCAGATCCTCGGCGAAAAGCTGCTTGCGTTTCGCGATTCCGAAGGCCAGCCGGCGCTGATCGGCGAATTCTGCTCGCATCGCGGCGTGTCGCTCTACTTCGGCCGCAATGAAGAGAACGGCATCCGCTGCGCGTATCACGGCCTGAAATTCGACCGCGACGGCAACTGCGTGGAAGTGCCGTCCGCACCGCAGGCGTGCAAGCACATGGGCATCACCGCGTATCCATGCATCGAACGCGCGGGCATCGTATGGGCGTACATGGGTCCGAAGGACCGCCAGCCGGCGCCGCCGGATCTCGAGTGGTGCAACCTGCCCGAGAGCCACGTGTTCGTGTCGAAGCGCCTGCAGGAATCGAACTATCTGCAGGCGATGGAAGGCGGGATCGACACGAGCCACGTGTCCTACGTGCACCGCTACGAGGTCGACGAAGACCCGATGCACCAGGGCACGAAGGCGCTCGACTACATCAAGGCGGACGGCAACGTGATCTTCGAGATCGAGAAACAGCCGTTCGGCCTCACACTGTTCGGCCGCCGCAACGGCGAGCCGGATTCGTACTACTGGCGCGTTACGCAGTGGCTGTTCCCGTGGTACACGCTGATCCCGCCGTTCGGCGATCACTCGCTCGCGGGCCACGTGTGGGTGCCGATCGACGATCACACCTGCTGGGCGTGGAGCATCAACTTCCGCCCGGACCGTCCGCTCGACGAGCAGGAACTGGCCGACCTGAACGCCGGCAAGGGCATTCACTGCGAGTACGAGCCGGGCACGTTCCGTCCGAAAGCGAACAAGGACAACGACTACCTGATCGACCGCCAGGCACAGAAGGAAAAGCGCGCGTACTCGGGCGTGTTCGGCTTCGCGATGCAGGACGCGTCGCTGCAGGAAAGCATGGGTCCGATCCAGGACCACAGCAAGGAAAAGCTGCTGCCGACCGACCGCGCGATCGTGATGGCGCGCCGCATGATGTACGAGGCAGCAACGGCGCTGGTACCCGACACCGATCCGCCCGCGATCGACGCCGACCAGCAGCGCGTGCGTGCGGCCGGCGTGCTGCTGCCGCGCGATCAGAAGCCGCAGGAATGGGCAGTGATCCATCTTCACGACGGCAAGGACCTGCCGATCTACTCGATCTGATGCATCGCCGCGCCGGACGTCGGTCCGGCCCCGCGTGGTTTTGTCCGGTCCGACTGGACATCCCGCCTATTCCGCAAAAGGAGGCCGGCTTCGCGCCGGCATGTAATGCAGCAACGTAAAAGACTCGAGGGCAAGGTCGCGCTGATCACCGGCGGCGGGGGTGGCATCGGCGCCGCGACCGCGCGCGTGTTCTGCGCGGAAGGCGCCGCCGTAGTGCTCGTCGATGCGAACCCGGAGGCGCTTGCGCGCGTTGCCGACGAACTGAAGGCGGCCGATCCGTCCGCGCGTATCGAGACATTCGCGGCCGACGTGTCGCACGACGCCGATGCGGTGCGCGCGGTGCAACTCGCCGCCGATTCGTTCGGCCGGCTCGACGTGCTGGTGAACAACGCGGCGATGCGCAACTACAGCGCGCTCGCCGATGCGACGCCGGCCGAGTGGCAGGCGATGGTGTCGGTCAACCTGGTTGGCACGTCGAACTATTGCAGCGCGGCGCTGCCGTTCCTTCGTCGCGCGGGCCGCGCGAGTATCGTCAACGTATCGTCGTGCTACGCGGTGACGGGCCGCAAGGGCATGGGCCTGTACGACGCGACCAAGGCCGGCATGCTCGCGATGACCCGCACGCTCGCGTTCGAGGAGACCGCGAACGGCGTGCGCGTGAACGCGGTGTGCCCCGGTTCGACGCTGACCGAATTCCACGTGAAGCGGGCCATTGCATCGGGCAAGAGCGTCGAAGTGCTGAAGACGCAGCGCCAGGACACGTCGCTGATCGGCCGCTGGGCGTCGCCCGAAGAGATCGCATGGCCGGTCCTGTGGTTCGCGAGCGACGAGGCGTCGTACATCACCGGCACGACGCTGATGGTCGACGGCGGCCTGTCGGCAATGTGAGCGGAGGTGCCCGCATGAACATGACCGATTCCACACTGATGGTGCGTGTCGCCGCGCGGCGCGACGAAGCCGACGGCATCGTCGGCTTCGAGTTCGTCGACGTAGACGGCCGCGAGTTGCCGCCGTTCGAGGCGGGCGCGCATATCGACGTCTACGTGCCGGGTGGGCCGGTGCGGCAGTACTCGCTGTGCAATGCGCCAGCCGAACGTCACCGGTATCAGATCGCGGTGTTGCGCGATGCCGAGTCGCGCGGCGGATCGCGGCGCATGCACGACGCAGTGAACGAAGGCGCCGCGATTCGCATCGGCGTGCCGCGCAATCACTTCCCGCTCGCGCAGCAGGACGCGAAGCCACTGTTGCTCGCGGGCGGCATTGGCGTGACGCCGATTCTCTGCATGGCTGAGCATCTGGCAGCGATGGGCGCGGCGTTCGACATGCATTACTGTGCGCGCTCGAAGAGCCGTGCGGCGTTCGTCGAGCGGATCGCCGCGTCGTCGTGGGCGGATAACGTGCAATACCACTTCGACGACGCGCACGGCATGCTCGATCTGAACGCGCTGCTGGCAAGCGCCGGTGCGAACCGGCATCTATACGTATGCGGCCCACAGGGTTTCATGAACGCGGTGCTCGACACGGCGCGCTCGCTCGGCTGGAACGATGAGCGTCTGCACTACGAATACTTCGCGGCGACGCAGCCGTCGGGCGATGGCGCGTCGTTCGACGTGCGGCTTGCGCGCTCCGGTCGCATCGTGTCGATTGCGGCCGATTGCACGGTCACGCAGGCACTCGCGGCGGCGGGCGTCGACGTGCCGGTGTCGTGCGGGCAGGGCATCTGCGGCACCTGCATCACGCGGGTGCTCGAAGGCGAGCCCGATCACCGCGACCTGTTTCTGTCGCCAGAGGAGCAGGCCCTCAACGACCAGTTCCTGCCGTGCTGCTCACGTGCGAAGTCGAGGGTGCTCGTGCTCGACCTGTAACGGCAATCGCCGGCCCGGCCGCATCAGGCGGCCGGCGCCATCCATCGGAAAGAAAGAGAACGGGCGGCCGCTGGCACGCCCGGCATTGGAGGAGTCATGGAGAAAAATCTGGCCTCGTCGGAGGGTGTGCCCGCGAGCGTCTGGACGGCGAACGGTGCGCGGGATGCGAGTAGCGCCGACGCGAGTCCGTATCGCTGGGTCGCGCTGTTCATCGTCTGGGCCGCGTTTCTGCTCAGCTATGTGGTCCGCGTTGCGTGGAGTACGGTGGCCGCGCCGGTCGGCGCGTCGCTCGGCATCAGCGTGTCGATGCTCGGCGCGTTCGTGACCGCTTTCTACGCGGGCTATGTGATTGCGAACGTGGTCGGCGGCATGCTGACCGACCTGCTCGGCGGCCGCGCGATGCTGACGCTCGCGCTGCTGCCGCTCGGCGTGCTCACGTTCACGTTCGGCTATGCGCATTCGCTCGGATTCGGCATCATGATTCAGGCTGCGATGGGTTTCGCGGCGGGCGCCGACTACTCGGCCGGCATGAAGATCATTCCCGCATGGTTCACGCGCGACCGTGGTCGCGCCATGGGCCTCTATACGACCGCGACGTCGCTCGCCGTCGTGATCGCGAATGCGGTCGTGCCGTCGTTCTCCGCGCGCCACGGCTGGTCGAATGCATTCCATATGCTCGGCATCGTCACGTTCGCGTGGGGCATCGTCACGTTGCTGCTGCTGAAGAACCGCCCGTCGAACGAACCGAAACCCGCGCGCAACACCATGCAGGAAATGCTCGGCCTGTTGCGCAACCGTAACCTGGTCGCGCTTTCGATCGCGGGCTGCGGCGGGTTGTGGGCGACCGTCGGCTTCGGTGCATGGGGCAACGCGCTGATGACCCGGCAATACGGAATCGCGCCGGTCGTCGCCGGATCGATCGTCGCGTCGTTCGGCATCGGCGCGGTGATCGCGAAGCCGACGCTCGGATGGATATCCGACCTGCCCGGCGTGTCGCGGCGGATGATGTCGATCGGCTGCCTGACCGCGTTCGCGATCGCGCTGCTGGTGTTCGGCTACTGCTCGACGGTGCATCAGTTCTACCTGGTCGCGCCGATTCTCGGTGCGTTCTCGTTCGGCTATCTGCCGGTGCTGATGGCACAGATCAGCGATGCGTCCGGCAAGCGTCTCGCAGGCGCGAGCGCAGGCTGGACCAATGCGATCTGGCAGTCCGGCAGCGCGGTGTCGCCGATGGTGGTCGGCTCGCTGTATGGCGCGAGCCATTCGTTCATGCTCGCGCTCTTCACGCTCGCGATCGGACCCGCCATCGCGGTCGTCGCGATGTTCTTCGTCAACCCGCACATTGCACGCGAATGATCGCTTCCCTGACGACAGCGGTCGAACGATTGCTATCTCGCTCTACACAACAATTTAATTTCCAGCAGGAGACACATGGTGAAGCACAAGCCTCTCGCCGGGCCGTCGACGGTCCTTTTCGCGTGCGGTATCGGCATCAGCGGCGCGGCGCACGCGCAGTCGTCGGTCACGCTGTATGGCATCGTCGACTCGGGCGTGACCTACGTGACCCACGCTGCCACGTCGCAGGGATCGTCGGGCACGCAGGTCGCCCTTGGCAGCGGCAATCGGCTGAACTCGCGTTGGGGTTTCACGGGTAACGAAGATCTCGGCAACGGCTTGCGAGCGATTTTCACGCTCGAATCGGGCATGGCGATGAACACCGGCGCGCTGCAGCAAGGGGGGCGGCTGTTCGGCCGCCAGGCGTTCGTCGGGATCGAATCGAACCGCTACGGCGCGATGATGCTCGGCCGGCAGATGACGCCGATGTATCGCTACTCCCTCGCGCTCGATCCGCTCGGTTATTCGAGTTACGGCCTTTCCGCGCAGGACGCGCAGTTCGTCGGTCGCGCGGATAACTCGGTTTCGTATCTCGGCCACGTCGGACCGTTCGAGCTGAATGCGCTCTACAGCTTCGGCTACGACGCCGTCACCTACAGCGTGCCGGTGGCCGGTTCGTTCCGCGTCGGCAAGCAGTACGACATCGGTGGACGCTATGTACAGGGGCCGCTGAACCTGACGTTCGTGTACGAGCAGCGGCAAGGCTCGGCGATCGCGTCTTCGGGCGACAGCGAGCGGCGCTACCTGGCCGGCGGGTCGTATCAGCTCGGCAAGGCGACGCTGTACGGCGGCTATGAACTGCTGCTGAACAATGTGCAGTCGACGCTCGCCGCATCGCCGCCGCAGTCGATGGCGTTCGCGGGCGTGCGCTATCGAGTGACGCCGGCGCTGGACCTCGCGGCCGCGACTTACTACCACGCGTATCGCCGGGTCGACGCGCACGCATTGAGCACCGGCGTCAACGCGGACTACTGGCTGTCGAAGCGCACGGCGCTGTACACCGACATCACGTATGTGATCAACAGCTCGAAGGCCGCGCTGAGCGCGACGGGTTGGGCGACCTCGGTGGCGACGACGACCGTGAAGACCGGTGCGAACCAGCTGGCGGTGGCGATCGGCGTGCTGCACAAGTTCTAACGGCGACGGCGCGCCCTTGGCGGTGCGCGCTGCGAGATTGCTCAATCGCTCAGCGCGTCGCGATGAGCGCGCTGGCCTTTCGTCGACGCGTAATACCGCTCCAATGCATCGGTCGAGCGCGCGCCCAACGTGCGGATCCGCGCGAGCCAGTCGGTTTCAACCGGCCACTCACCGGCGATCACGCGTGGATAGATCTGCCGCGCGTAGCGATGCAGCGCCTTCGCGCCGATGTTGCCGCTGACACCAAGCAGCGCGTGCAAGCTTACGTGCGTCGCCTTGATGTCCACGGCCGTGCTGTTTGCCGCGAGCCGCTCGATGAGCAAGCGAATCTGTTCGATGCCGCCCAGGAACGATTCGTCGAGCAGATCGAGCGAGACCAGTTCCTCGAGGTGCGGTTCGTCGAGCAGGTTTTCTTCGGCGATGATCGCGGACGCGGGCGCGCCGACAGCTGGAGTCAACGCCACCGGCGTCGCCGCAAAATCCGTTTGCCCCGTGGCGCCCGCGGTTTCCACGATTGGCGCCACCGGCGTCGCCGCAAAATCCGTTTGCCCCGTGGCGCCCGCGGTTTCCACGATTCGTTGTGGCGCGTCCGTAACCAGCGCGCCGCGCGTGCCGCACTGCCGCGCGAGACAGGCATACAGCGAGCCGGCCTGTACGGGCTTGATCAACACCTCGTTCATCCCGGCGGCAAAGCACGCCTGCACCGCTTCGCTATCGGAATGACTGGTCAGCGCGATGATCGGCACCGTCGCATAGGCATCGGTGCGCGCGCGGATCGACTTCGTCGTGTCGATGCCGCTCATACCCGGCATGTTCATGTCCATCAGGATCGCATCGATAAAACCGTCTTCGTGCAGCCTGGTCAGCACCGCCTGACCGTGGTCGGCTTCGATGACGCTCGCGCCGCAGCGTTCCAGATACGCCTTCGCGACGAGCCGGCTGTAGGTGTCGTCGTCGGCGATCACGAACGTCCTGCCGGCGAAGCCGTCAGGGGGCTCGCCCTGCTGATGCCGTGCGCCGTTGTCGAAGAGGGCCTGCACCGCGGTGATCAGCTCCTGCACATTCGACGTCTTGCTGATGATCTCGTCCATGCCGGCGCGCCTCGCGCGCAGCCGCACCGCGTTGCCCGGCTCGGCGGTATAGGCGGCGATCAGCACGTTGCGGTTCGGGCAATCGCGCGCGGCACGGATGCGCTCGGTGGCCGCGTAGCCGTCCATCTCGGGCATGCTGATGTCCATCAGCACGAGGTCATACAGCGGTACGCGTTGCAAGGCGGCGAGCGCGAGTTCGCCGTTCGACGCCTCGCTGACATAGGCGCCGGCCTTCGTCAGCACGCGGCGGGTGCGGGCGCGCAGCGTGTCGTCGTCGTCGACGACGAGCACGCGCCTGGCCTTGAACGCCGGCATCGCGCGTTCGAACAGGCGCCGCTCGTGCTCCGCGACCTCGTCGGCTGCCACCGGCGGAAAGCGCAGCGTGAACGCGGTGAACTTGCCGGGTTCCGATTCGCAGTCGATGCTGCCGCCGAACGCGCGCATCGCGCGCTGGCAGTATGCGAGCCCGAGCCCGGTGCCGCCCGAGTTGCCGGCCGTGCGAAACGGCTCGAACAGATGCTGCAGGATCTCCGGCGCGATGCCGGGGCCGGTGTCGCGCACGATTACCGAGTCGTGGTCGACGGTCAAGGTCAGCGTCGCCTGCGGATATGCGACGACGTGATGCAGCGCGTTCTTGATCAGGTTAAAGAGCGTGAACAGATAGACCGTCTCGTCGATCTTGAACACGAAGTCGCGCCTGACGACGAGGCTTACCTTCGCGCGTTCCCTGTCGTTGTCGAAGCCGTATTCGGCGAGCGCCTTGCGGGTCGTCGCGGCCGCATGCAGGTAGCTGAGGCTGTCCGGGCGGATCGATTTCGCGCTGACTTCGTCGAGCGTCATCGCGATGATGCGCAGGCCGCGCTCGATCGACAATTGCCCCTGCGCGAGATGGTTGTACATCAGCGAGGCCGTGCCGTCCGTCAGCGTGGGCGCCGCGCCCGCTTCGCTCGCCGCCGGCAGCGCTTCTTCGACCCGGTCGAGCACGTGCCGCAACTGGCTCAGCGGATTGCGCATCTCGTGCGCGATGGAACCCGCGAGCGCCTGCAACGCACGGTTCTTTTCGACGAAGATGCGTCCCTTGCTGATCGCGTGACTGAACGCCATGCTGCACAGCACGACCACCGGCAGCAGCGCGAGATTGGACTTGTCCTGCGCGCTGAGAACGACCGGCGTCGGCGCGCTCAGCACGCCTGCGAGCCCGCCGGAAAACACACCGATTCCGATGCAGGTCATCAGCAGCAGCGGGTTGTCGATACACAGCGCCAGAATGAAGATCATCATGACCTCGGTCATCATCCACATTGTGGAGAAACCGTTTCTGACGGTCAGGAACGTGCAGACGAACGGCAGCACGTAGATCAGGCAGCAATGCCAGTAGATCAGCAGCGCGGGGTTGTAGCGCCTCGGCCAGCGTGCATGGAACAGCAGCGGAACGCAGACGGCCGCCGCGCTGAGCCGCAGCAGCAGGTTATCGTAGGGCTGCGGCAGGATGTAGGTCCAGACGACGTAATAGATGGGGTGACACAGGAGGCCGAGTGCGCCTCCCCATCGGATTGCGAACCTGCTTCTTTCCAGCATATCCCGCATGCTTTCGCGCGGTATCGCCATCAGGCCTCCAAGTTCATCAGGACCCCATCATTTCATGCGTATTGCATTGTTCTGCTGCGACGACTTCGGCGAGCGAATCGCCGTTCTTGCCGTGGAACGGACCGACCGAAAAGCCGTACTTCTTCAGAAGACCATGAGTATAAGAGACCGACCACACGGGCGGGCTGCCGATGATGAAATCCGATGCGATCCCTTCCTGCCACGCCGAATAACCTTCGGCGAAACAGGTGTAGCAGTCGCGCGTGGACGGCAGCCTGAACGGGAACGCGGTGTCGAGTCCGGCGGGGCCACGCGCGAAGCATTCAATATAGAGCGTGTGACCGCGAGAAGCGAGTTCCGCTTCGACGCTTGCGGCGCGCGGATGCGAGTCGTCGATCCAGAATTGCGCGCGTTTGAGATCGGCCGCGGTAAGGTAAGGCACGCTCGTACTGCTCGCGAGAATCGCGCCGTCGAAGTCCGGCAGCGGCGTGTCGGGGCTGAAGGTATGGACCGACACCTTCGATTTGCCGAGCAGGTCCGACGCGAGCAGTTCCTTCGCCTGATCGATCAGCAGGTTGATCTTGTCCGGCAGATCGATCAACACCAGCTCCTTGGGCGCATCCTTGTACAGCAGATACTTCGCGACCGTCGTGCCGAGCCGGCCGGCCGCGCCGAACAGCGCGAGCTTCGTGTTGCCGAGTTCGAGGTCGAGCTGCTCGCAGCAATGCATCGCCCAGTCCTTCAGCATCGCCGCGGTCGCCGCGTGCCCGGTGGTAATGTGCGGCGGCTTGATCGGCCGCGGCAGCGCGCCGTAATTGCACGCGTACGGCGTCGACGCGCCCATCGCGACCATGTTCAAGCCCGCCTTTCTGGCGAGTTCGAGCGCCGGAAAGAATTGCGTCTCGCGAAAACGCTTGATGCCGCGCGGGCTGCCGAGCCACATTTCCAGCGGCACCGGGCACGCGATATTCGCCCCGATCACCTGCGAGCCTGAATAGATCGGCGACGCGATGAAAGGCCTGGTTTTCCACAATTCCTCTTCGAACGATTCGCTTCGTTCGCGAACGTTATGAAAAGAAAATGAAAGAGTTTCCCAGTCGGTCGCGTGAAACAGAAAACCGACACCCCCCTGACGGGTCGGCAAGCTATCGCGGATCTGTTCCGGGCGAATTTCGTGTTTGAGCTCGATCGGTGCACTATTCCGATGCAAAAGAAGTCCGGTTGGCTCGTTTGAAACAATTGACACGTCTCGAAGGAGAGCGGTTTTCATTGGTTTTTCCTTGGTTTTGAATAGACGCTGGAAAAGTCAGCGCGCGGCGTGGCCAGCCGGTCGGACCGGCGACCCATCAACTCTAGAGAAATCCGCGCGAATGCGCCCGTCTGTTCGTGCACACAGGCATTCAAGAGCGCTCTGAGAAGAGCTGCCCGCCGGCTGGGAATCGGCTTTGGGCGAACTTCTGAAAGAATGTCGGTAAAACTTTCGATGTATTACGGCGCGTCGCGCGCCGTAATTGAATGTCAAAAAGGACCGCTCGACGGTCCTTTGCTTGCATCTCAGGCGAACTCCGGATTAGCGGGTGATGCTATAGCCGATTCGCGCCATCCAGCGATGCTGGTTGTAGTCGAGAAGGTCCTCGCCATAACCGGAAAAGAAGCCAAGCCACAGGTACCCGCCCCAGCGGCTATTGATCAGCTTCGCCAATGGATAGGTGAACTGCGTATCGATGCTGCCTTTGCCGCCCCGCGTTCCTTTGCGCAGTGTCGTGTCCAGTTGCCAGCCGTCGTGACTGCCGTAGATGAGCCGCAGGTCCACATAGCCGCGATAGTCGGCGATGTCGTGGTTCTCGCCGGCGATGTGCGCATAGTAATAAATCTTCGGCGCGACCGTCAGATGGTAGCCGTTGAGATCGCCGAAATCCCAGATCGGCTTCACGAAGAGAATGTCGATGCCGCGCGATTCGGGACCGTCACGGCCGTTCGATTCGTGTTCGTAGCCGGCCATCATGCCCATCCTGCTCCACCACTTGCTCTTCCAGCCGGTGTCTTCGAGATAGTAGAAGAGTGCCGGCTTATAGCTGGTGTCGCGGAACGGCGCCGAGTACTCGCGGATATCCCACAACGAGGTTTGCGTATAAGCGAAGTACAGGTTGTCCACCAACCCACGCGAGCGCGGATCGTCCGGAATGACCAGACGGAACTTGAAGCTCAGCTGGAATTTCGCGAGGTTGTCGCCGTTCGAGCCATCGGCGAAATAGGTCGGTTCGTACGCGGAAAAGCGGCTCAGGAAAGTGTTGATTTGCGGTACCGGCGCATCGGGTCGCGACGGTGCGGGCGACGACGCGATCAAGCTGGTCGACGACGGTTCGCCGCTCGCCGTGCTTGCCGCCATTGTTCCATGTGCATTGCCGGCCGACGCGAGCGCCGCGTCGTTGCCGGAGTGCCGCGGACGCGTCAGCAGCACATACGATGGCGACACGTCGAGTTCCGGCACGTCGATCTGCATTGCGCCGCGCGCCCATTCGGGCCAGCTGCCGGTATAGCGGACCGCCTTCATTTCGCCGGCGGCGAGCTTCAGATGATCGGGCGCGCCGCTTTCGCGCGTGAGCGTCAACCGGTGCGGCATCGTGTCGGCATTGCTGATCGCGATGGTCAATTGCGCCGGCACGTCGACTTCGGTGCCGCCGGGCTGATCGCCGGCATAGACGACCGTCACTTCGAGCGGACTGCTCGATAGCGCTTCGCGCGGCGGACGCAAGACGGAAACGCCAGCGACGCTATACACAGAGTAGCTGCCGAGCACCAGCGCGCCGATGCAAAGCGATAAGCGGGGCAGTAGCCTGGAGAATGAGCTGGAAAACGAGCTGGAAAACGAGCTGGAAAATGGACTTGAGGATAATCCGGGAACTCGCGAGCGGTGGCTGCGCACGGCGAACTGGCGGTCCTTCTTCACGCGAGACATCAATCGATTCCGCACAGGGAGCTCCTATTGGTCTACGAGTTCGGGTCGCAATCAGACGATAGGGTTGAAGCGCGCAATTGGGTACAGAATCAGGGCCGGCGTGTTTCTTTCGGAAACGCCGACGCATGCCGGTTCCCGCAATCCGGATTTTTGCCCATTCTGCCAGTGCCATTACCTATTGCGTGAGTGGAAAAAAGAATCAGCAGCGCTATCGGAGCAAATAGCGGGCGGAAATGCGGGTAATGCGGACGTGTCGTTGCATTTGCGCAACGAAGGTTTAATGTCAAATCGCGTGTCAATCGCGAGCTGGTATTTCCCGTCGCCGGATCAGTCATTTTCGTTATGGCAATTGCGCGTCAATCGGCGAGTCGCTTTTTCGGCAATTCGTTGCGCGGCGAATGGGACGGCTGAATGCTTTCTTCAATAGGCGAATTGCCGGTATCGCTCCGGCGCGGACGCATTTTCGAGTTCGCTCACCCGCGGCATATGGCGCAACAGGCGCTTCGCGCGTGACGCCAATTGCCCATAGACGCGTCATCGAGTCGTTCGGTCGCAAAGCGGCCCACGGTTGTCTCCTTTATCGAATCGTTGAGTTGGGGGTGCCTTGGGCTTCCCCGGATGCCTGGACATGCCGCTCACTCCGTCGGCGAGACGAGCAGCGACACCGGCACGCCTCGACAATCGACCTCCGCGAGGACCGTCGCGCCGAGCCCGGCGCCCGACCTGGTGCGCGCTTCGGACGGGCTCGCGTCGCGCTCGATGTGCAGAATGTTCAGCGGCCAGGACGGCCGCGTCAGCCGCTCGTGAGCAAGCGCGCCGACCCACAGCGGCGCCGCGGACGTGCCGTCGTCGACCGTGTAGCCGCTCGGCCACAAGCGAAGCACGTAGCGCTCCTCGCGCGATTCGCCGGGCCGCATGAAGACCAGCGACGATGGCACGCCGTTGTTCAGCTTCGGCAGCACCGGCAGCGACACGGCCGCGACGTCGGGCGAGGCGAGTGACAGCAGGCTGTGCGCAGACACGTCGGTGCCCTCGACCCAGCCCTGCGCGCGCAACTGCTCGCGTATCGAAGCAGGCTCCGATACCCATTGCAGCGTCAGCGGCTCCTTGCGATCACCGCCCATATCGGAGCGAAAGCACGGCAGACGCTTCCACTCGGAGTGCTGCCACTGAGCCTGCGTGAGCTGCACGGGCGGCGGTTGCGGCGCGCTGTCCGGCGGCGTCGGCATCGCGACGCCGAGCTGCAGGCCAACGCTGAGCGCCACGACCGCGAGCACCACGAGCGGCATCAAACGGCGCTGCGGCGGCGGCTGCGGATGCCGCCAGATCGCCGTCAGCGCGATCAGCGCGACCCACACATACGCGAGCGCCGCCCCGCCGATCGCGTCGGACACCCAGTAGCGGCCGAAGTAGACCCCCGCCAGCGCGACCACGATCACGACGATGATGCTCGCCCCCGCAACCAGCACGCCTTCGAGCTTGCCGACCCGGCGCGCGAGCAGGAACGCGAGAAAGCCATAGACGATCACCGTCGCGGCGACGTGATTGCTCGGAAACACGAAGTGGCTCGTCACCAGCTCATTGGGCGGAGCGCGGCGCATCGCGAGTTGCAGCCCGAGAATCAGCAGCTGCGAAAACGCGACCGCCGCGAGCCAGTAGGTGATCGTGCGCCAGCGCCGCTCCCATACCATCCATAGGGCAACCGTGACGATCAGCGCGATCAGCGTGATGCCGCTGCCGAGCGTCCCGAGCGCCGCGAGCACCGAGTCGCCCCACGGCGTGCGCACCGATTGCAGGAAATGATAGACGGACAGGTCGACGGTGGTCAGCGGATCGCCGCTGACGACATCCTCGAGGACCCCGAAAAAAAGCGCGCCGGCCATCAGCACGATTAGCGACGTCACGAGGAGGTGGGTCGCATCGGGCGTGTCGGGGTCGAGCATGCGCCGCGCGACCCGCCCGAGCGGACCCGGATGGCGGCATGCCCAACTGCCGAGACGACGGCCCGCCGCGCTCGACCACGCGTTCGCGTGCGACATCAGAAACCCTGCGCCGCGAAAGCTGAGCCAAACGATGCACACCAGCATCGCGATGATCACGACGAGCCGGAACGACACCGCGCCCGCGAGCAGCACCGACGCGCCGAATACGACGCCGGGCAGGATGTGCGCGGGCGCCCACAGCAACGCGGACAGCACGTTGATCGCGAAGAAGCGCAGCGGCCGCATGCCCATCATGCCCGCGACGACCGGCACGATCGCCCGCAACGGGCCGATGAAGCGGGCGAGCGCGACGCTCTTCGCGCCATGCTTCAGAAAGAAGCGTTGACCCGCGTCGAGCACGCCGGGATGCGTGCGCAACGGCCACAGAATGACGATGCGTTCCTTGTAGCGATCGCCGAGCCAGAAGCTGATGCCGTCGCCGGCGACCGCGCCGACGATCGCCCACGCGAAGACCCACGCAAGACTCAGTGTGCCGGTGCCCGTCAGCGCGCCGGCGAGGAACATCGCGGTGCTGCCGGGAATGAAGGTGCCGATCACCGCGATCGCTTCGAGAAAAGCGGCGAGGAACACGACCGCGAGCATCCACGTCGAGTGGCCGGCGAGCAGATGCAAAAGGTGGATGTAGGCGTGCTCCATCGTGCGCGGTCGGCCGTTCGAGCGTAACGACCGATCATAACGCGCACAGAATTGCCGTGGGCGCGGGCGGGAGCGGCGCCGCTGCATCGCTCGGGCGATCGGCTCAGAATGGATGTCGTGGCTCGGCGGATCGATGCACTCGGAGGTAGCTATGAAGACAGCAACAGGTGGGATCGTGCGGTTGGTGTTGCTTGCGGCTCTGTTGGCGGTTGGAGCCGTGCGGGCGGTAGAGGCCCAGCAACTGGGCAATTCTGGCGGTAGTCAAAACGGAACCCGTGCGGGCACCAATGCCGGCACTAGCGCGGGCACCGGCAATGCGGCTGTCGCGATGGGCATCGGTACTGGCGTCAGCCCGAGTGCCGTGCCGGGGCCCGGCATGTCGGCGGGCGGCTCGTATGGCCTCGGCTCCGGTGGCGCGACCGGCTCGGGTGCCGCACCCAACAACATGCGCGCGAACGGCACGGCGCTGTACATGAATCCGGACCCGCGCGCGCCGAACGTGAGCGGCCGCGCGGCGCCGCCGCGCTAGCGCAGCGCATATAGAATGCAGGTCCGATCCGACCACCGGGGGAAGCGAATGGCGCACGGCGAACACAAATACCACGTATCGGTGCAATGGACCGGCAACCGTGGCAGCGGCACGTCCGGCTACCGCGACTACGGCCGCGATCACGTGATTGCTTCTGGCGGCAAGCCCGACATTCCGGGCTCGTCGGACCCGGCGTTTCTCGGCGACGCGACGCGCTGGAATCCCGAGGAGCTGCTGGTCGCGTCGGCGAGCGCGTGTCATAAGCTGTGGTATCTGCATCTGTGCTCTGACGCGGGCATCGTCGTGCTCGACTATCGCGACGACGCGGAAGGCACGATGCTCGACACCGCGCAGGAAGGTCGCTTCTCGCAGATCGTGCTGCGCCCGCGCGTGACGATCCGCGCGGGCGGTGACGTCGAACGGGCCGCGCATCTGCATCACGTCGCGCATCAGAAGTGCTACGTCGCGAATTCGATCAACTTTCCGATTCTCTGCGAGCCGGTGGTGGAGACGGACGCGCGTTGATGCGCCTGCGGCGGCGCGAAGCGTGCGGGAAGCCGGCTACACGCCGGCCTAACGCCCGCTAGCGCTCAACGATTGCCGTCGAGCAGATCGCCGAGCAGTTCGTCGAACGCGGCCTGCGCGTCTTCGAGTTCCTGCAGCGCGGCGTCGAATGTCTGCAGCGCAAATTGCGAGGGTTTGCCGCTGCCGGCCGGCGGGAATTGCGATTGCAACGACGCGAACGCCGTCTGCACGCGCGTGGTCGCGGTCAACACGCGATCCATTGCGGCCGTTTCTTCGGCTCGCGCCTTGTCGTGATCCATGAGAACTCCGGGGTCGTCGGATTGCGTCGGAACGGCTCGCGCCGCCTCAAAAAGGGACTAACGGGTGACTATGCCACGTTCGCGCTCAGGAGAGCGGCAGACCGCCATACGCTTTCACTTCGCGCAACGATAAGGCCGATTCGACCGACGTCACGCCCGGCAGGCCGCGCAGTTCGTCGCGCATGAACGTGCCGTAGTCGTCGAGGTCGCGCGCGACGATCTGCAGGATGTAGTCGGCGCTGCCCGATACGTTGTGGCACGACAGGATACGCGGGATCGCCTGCACCTCGCGCTCGAAGCGCGTCGCCACCACGCGGTCGTGCACCGCGAAGCGCACATGCACGAATGCGACCACGCCCAGACCCAGCGCGGCGCGCGACAGCACCGCGCGGTAGCGGTCGATATAACCATCCTTCTCCAGGCGCTTCAGACGCCGCGCGCACGGTGTCTCGCTGAGGCCGACCATCTCGGCGAGACGCGCATTCGACATGCGGCCGTCGTTTTGCAGCGCGGCGAGAATCGCGCGATCGGTTTTGTCGAGGTCGTCGGCGGGCATGGTCCGGAGGTGGTTGTTGAGGGCGGGTGGAAGACGCCATAGGATGACGAAATATTAGCGCATTCCACCATTGCGGAGATGTGCGGAACAGAAAATCGCCAGCAAACCCTCCACATCCGATAGCAACATGGAGCCTCGAAGAACAAGGAGGCTCCGATGATTTCCGCTCACCTGCTGGCCGTCTATGTGGCGGCATTGATCGTCGTTTATGCGGTGCCTGGGCCGGACATGGCGCTGATCCTGCAAACCAGCATCGCGCGCGGCGTGCGCAGCGGCTTCGCGGCGGCCGCGGGGCTCGGCGTGTCGCGCGCGACCCACGTGACGCTGTCGGCCTGCGGCATGGCGGCGCTGCTGCGCAACGCGCCGTGGCTGTACGACGCGGTGCGCTATGCCGGCGCGATCTATCTCGCGTGGGTCGGCATTCAGATCTTCCTCTCGCCCGGGTTCGCGTTGCCCGCCGGTTCACGCGACACGCAAGCGGCCGACGCGTCGCGGCCGTTGCGGAGCGCGTTCGTCAAAGGTCTGCTGACCAATCTGCTGAACCCGAAGGCGCTATTGTTCTGCTCGGTGCTGTTGCCGCAATTCGTGCGGCCGGAAGCGGGGCCTGTGGTGTGGCAGATGATCGAACTCGGCGTCGTGCTGCTCGCGATCGGCGTATGCTTCGACGCGTTGTATGCGATCGGGGCAGCGCGCATCGCCAACTGGCTGCGCGCCCATCCTTTGGCGCAGACGGTGCAGCGGTGGACGTTTTCGGCTGCGTTGATCGGCTTTGCGCTGCGGCTTTCGCTGGATTGAGGCTCGGCGTTGCGGTCAGCGGGCGACGGGCGTCGCCGACCGCTTACTTTTTCAGTGCCAGGTGATTGTGTTAATAAAGCCGATAGCGCAGCGGGCCGCGAGACCGGTGCGCTGCAGAACAGGCGGGCGCGCCCACCCGCTGCGACACAACCACCTTCTCACGTCCGTCGATGAAAACCCACCTTCTCACGTCCGTCGATGAAAACCTTCCTGCTGTATGTCGTGACCGCTGTTGCCGAGATTCTCGGCTGCTACCTGCCATGGCGCTGGCTAAAGGAGGACGGCTCCGCATGGCTGTTGCTGCCAGGTGCGGCAAGCCTTGCGCTGTTCGCCTGGCTGCTGACGCTGCATGGCACCGCCGCGGGCCGCGTGTATGCGGCCTACGGCGGCGTGTACGTAGCGGTCGCGATTGCGTGGCTGTGGGTCGTGGACGAGGTGCGACCCACGCTGTGGGACGCGGCTGGCGCCGCGCTGACGCTGGCCGGCATGGCGGTGATCGCATTCCAGCCGCGCCTGCACGCGTGAGCGCGGCGCCGCGCGATCGACGACCCGCCCGCTTCCTTTACTGCGGCAATCCGCCCAGATAGTCGAGCTTGCCGAGCTCGACACCGTTATGACGCAGGATGTCGTACGCGGTCGTCACGTGGAAAAAGAAGTTCGGCAGCACGAAACCGAACAGATATGACGATCCCGTGAACTCGATCGGGCCCGGCCGCATTTTCAGCGTGACCGTGCGGCTTTCCGAGCCGTCTATCTGCGCCGCGTTGAATTCCTTCAGGTAATCGATCGTCTTCTGGATACGGGCACGCAGTTCGTCGAAAGTCTGCTCGACGTCCTCGAACTTCGGCGGCTCCACGCCGGCGAGGCGCGCCGCGCAACCCTTCGCGGTATCGCTCGCGATATACACCTGGCGTACGAGCGGCAGCATGTCCGGCGCGAGCCGGGCATTCGTGAACACCGCCGGCTCGATCTGCTTCGCGGCGGCGTGCGCCTCGGCTTTGCCCAGGATCGCCTGCAGATTCGTGAGGCCGCGAATCAGCACAGGCAGTGATGCTTGATACATCGAAATTGACATGGGTTCCTCTGATTTCTCGATCGTGCGCGCAGACGGCGCGCGCGGCAATGAAACGGCGGGAATGCCGCTTCAGCATCATAGCGTGCCGCATCCACAGCCGCGCGTTAGCCATTCGGACGACTGCCGCGCGCGCCGGAACTGTGTTCGAATGCCTTGGTCGGACGCTTGGAAGAAGTTCTTGATCAACCCCTGCTGGCGTATCGCGAAACGATGCGCCCATGCAGGCGCGTGGCGTGCTTGCCCGTCGCCGGGCCACGCGGTCGTGTGAGATCGTGTGCGCCGCCACGCAAACAGGAGAATTGACACCATGGTCACCAAGCATGCATTGCCGGGCAGCGAGCGGAAGGTCGAGCAGGGCACGAAGGTCATCGGGCAATGCGATCCCGCCGAGCGGATCGAGGTCTTCGTGATACTGCGCCGCCAGCAGCAGGCGCAGTTCGACGCATTGATGAAACGCATCGCGGCCGGCGACGCGAGCGTTAAGCCGCTGTCGCGCGAGGCGCTCGCCCAGGACTACGGCGCGGCGCCCGAGGACATCGGGAAGGTCCGCGCCTTCGCGGCCGCGCATGGGCTCACCGTCGCGCGCGAAGATTCGGCGGCGCGCTCGGTTCTGCTAAGCGGCACCATCGCGCAGTTCCAGAGCGCGTTCGAGGTCAAGCTCGAGCTCTACCAGCACCACGTGGCCGGCCAGTTCCGTGGCCGCGCCGGCGCGATCAGCGTGCCGGACGATCTGCATGGCGTCGTCGAAGCGGTGCTCGGGCTCGACAACCGGCCGCAGGCGCGGCCGCACTTTCGCATCCGGCCGCCGTTCGTGCCGGCGCGCGCCCTGCAGGTGTCGTACACGCCGCCGCAGCTCGCGTCGCTTTACCAGTTTCCGCAAGGTGACGGCGGCGGCCAGTGCGTCGGCATCATCGAGCTTGGCGGCGGCTACAACACGTCGGACCTAAAAACCTATTTCTCGAGCCTCGGCGTGAGCGAGCCGACCGTGACCCCGGTGGGCGTCGATCAGGCCGGCAACCAGCCGAGCGGCGACCCGAACGGGCCGGACGGCGAGGTCACGCTCGACATCGAGATCGTCGGTGCGATCGTGCCGCGCGCGGCCATCGCCGTGTACTTCACGCAGAACAGCGACGCCGGCTTCATCGACGCGGTGAGCCGCGCGGTGCACGACACGACCAACAAGCCGTCGGTGATCTCGATCAGTTGGGGCGCGCCGGAATCGGTCTGGACCAGCCAGTCGATGCAGGCGCTCAATAGCGTGCTGCAATCCGCGGCGGCGCTCGGCGTGACGGTCTGCGCGGCCTCGGGCGACAGCGGGTCGAGCGACGGCTCGGGCGGCGGCGACGCGGTCGACTTCCCGGCGTCGAGCCCGTACGTGCTCGCCTGCGGCGGCACGCACCTGAGCGCGTCGGGTTCGGCGATCACGCGCGAGGTCGTGTGGAACGACGGCGCGCAGGGCGGTGCGAGTGGCGGCGGCGTCAGCACGGCGTTTCCGGTACCGGCGTGGCAGGGGGGGTTGTCGGCCACGGCGACGGGGAGCGGCAGCCAGCCGCTCAGCGGACGCGGCGTGCCGGATGTCGCGGGCGATGCGTCGCCATTGACCGGCTACGACGTGCTGATCGACGGCACGCAAACGGTGGTGGGCGGCACCAGCGCGGTCGCGCCGCTGTGGGCGGCGCTGATCGCGCGCATCAACGCGGCGAAGGGACAGCCGGCCGGCTTCGTCAACGCGAAGCTGTACAAGGCGCCGGGCGTGTGCAACGACATTACGCAGGGCAACAACGGCAGCTTCGCGGCGTCGAAGGGCTGGGACGCCTGCACCGGACTTGGCAGTCCCAATGGCGCGAAGGTGGCGGGCGCACTATAGTCTGCAACACAGCCCATAACACAACGACAAGACGTAAGAACGAAGACGCACGGCACGTAAAACGAACCCTTGGAGCGATCATGAATACAGAATCAGCTTCCGGTAGTCAGCATTCGCCGCACAACACACATGCCGTGGCCTCGTCAGGCGCGCTCACCGCCACAAGCGCGCCGCACAAGGCCGGCGACCAGCCGCTATTCGATCCGGTTGCCTATGGCAACGGCCCGGACGATTCAGTCACCGAAACGGTCGAGACGGCCGCGATCACGCATCATTCGGTGACGATCGGCGGACACCAGATCCACTACACGGCGACTGCGGGCCATCTGGTGATCGTCGATCCGAGCAGCTCGCAGCCGTCGGCGAGGATGTTCTACGTCGCGTTCACGCAGGACAATCAGACGGAGGAGACGCGGCCGGTCACGTTCTTCTATAACGGCGGCCCGGGGTCCTCGTCAGTATTCGTGCTGCTAGGCTCGTTCGCGCCGAGCCGCATCAAAACGTCGATGCCGGGCTTCACACCGCCCGCGCCGTATTCACTTGAAGACAATCCGGACAGTCTGCTCGACAAAAGCGACCTCGTGTTTATCAACCCGGTCGGCACCGGGTATTCGGCGGCGATCGCGCCGAAGAAGAATCGCGACTTCTGGGGCGTCGATCAGGACGCGGATTCGATCAAGCAGTTCATCAAGCGTTTTCTGACGAAGAACAACCGCTGGAATTCGCCGAAGTATCTGTTCGGCGAGTCCTACGGCACCGCTCGTAGCTGCGTGCTCGCGTACCGGTTGCACGAGGATGGGGTCGATCTGAACGGCATCACGCTGCAATCGTCGATTCTCGATTACACGCAATCGGGCAATCCGGTCGGCGCGCTGCCCACGGCGGCCGCGGACGCGTGGTATCACAAGAAGCTCGGCGCCGCGCCGCGCCCGACCGATCTCGGCGCGTTCGCCGAGGAGGTCGCGCAATTCGCGCGCACCGACTACCTGGCCGCGCTGCGCAAGTTTCCGACCACAGATTCGGCGACCGTCGAAAAACTCAGCGAATACACCGGCATCGACAAAACGACGCTGCTCGCGTGGAGCCTCGACATCGCGGGCTACGACAGCCGCGGCAATTCGCTGTTCCTGACCACGTTGCTGAAGTCGCAAGGCCTCGCGCTCGGCGCCTACGACGGCCGCGTGACCGCAATCGACACCGGCATCGCCGGCAAGATCGACCCGAACTCCGGCGGCAACGATCCGACGATGACGGCTGTTACCGGCGTCTACACGACGATGTGGAACGTGTATCTGAACGAGCAGTTGAAGTACACGTCGAACTCGTCGTTCACCGACCTCAACGATCAGGCGTTCAAGTACTGGGATTTCAGCCATATCGATCCGACCGGCGCGCAAAAGGGCGTCGACTCGAAAGGCGACATCATTCTGTACACCGCCGGCGATCTTGCGGCCGTGATGGCGCTCAATCCCGACCTCAAGGTGCTATCGGCGAACGGCTTCTTCGATTTCGTCACGCCGTTCTATCAGACCGTGCTCGATCTGCAGCAAATGCCGCTGCTCAGTCAGCAGGTGCGGCAGAACCTGTCGGCGCGATTCTATCCGTCGGGGCATATGGTCTATCTCGACGGCGGTTCGCGCACCGCGCTGAAAGCCGACCTCGCAAAGATGTACGAAGCGACAGTGTCGAACGCGCAAGCGCTCGGGCGGATCCGCGCTTTGCAGGCGCGGGTTGCGAAGTAGCGGCGGCAAGCTGCGCGCGGGCCCCGCCGAATCGGTCGGGCACGCGCGCAGCCATATGCGGCTTTTGTACTATCCAGATTGAATGTGTTTTAATTGCCTGGCGAATTGGATTACCGCGTGCCGCCGCCGGCGCGCAGACGAATGAACGCAGGCATCGCAGACACACATCGGCGCGGTCTTTCCCGCGACACTACCCGCAGCAATGACGTGGCCAACGCGTCGCGGCTCGCGCGCAAGCGCGTCTTTTGCCCGCGCGTGCGCGCGACGCATCGTACGCTGCTCGTCAGCGTCGGCGCGCTGCTCGCGCTGTTCATCGGGGACGCCGTCGCGCAACAGAGCGCCGTGCTCGACGAACGCGTGACCCAGCAGTCGATCGGCCAAACGATTTGCCGCCGAGGTTATGCGGAAACCGTCGCGCCGCCATTCGACGAACTGGTGGCGCACAAGGATCGCATGCTTGCCGCGCGCGGCATCGAGATGGATGACGGCGCCGGGCTCGCGCTCGACCGGCGCGTGCCGATCGTGCTCGGCGGATCGCCCGATGCGCCGGCCAATCTCGATCTGTTGCCGTGGGCCGGCCCGCAGGGTGAGCGTCGCAAGGCGCGCGCGGCGGCGATGCTCAAGCGCTGTGTCTGCGAAGGCAAGCTGAGTCTCGCGCAGGCGCAAGCGGCGATCGTCGGCAACTGGTCGGCGGTATATGCGGGTTTTGGCCAGGCGTCCTGCGACGTGAGCCGGCTCGACGTCGCGACCGGCGACGACGATGGCGTCGACAGCGAAGACAGCCGGCGCGGCGACGCGCGTCAGCGTGAGAGCCCGCGTTGAGCGCGTCGCGCATCGGCGCGCCCGCGCATTCCTCGCGAAACGACGGTTCGCTGCCCCTCACTTTTTTCGGAGAAACACGATGACCCATTCCCGTCTCGCCGCCGTTGCGCTGACGATCGGCTGCCTGAGCGGCAGCGCCGCCGCAGTTGCCGCCGCGCCCGCGCATTGCGCGCGCGCCGATGCGCTCGAAATTCGCGGCGACGTGCCCGCGGCGCTCAGCTTCGACGTGTATCGGCAACTGCGCCCGCTGAATGCGCGGCGCATCGCGCTATTCGAGGCCGCCGGCGAAGTGAAGCGTCTGCCCGACGGCCTGCCGGTGTGCCAGATCGCCGACGACGGCGTCGACGATCCTTCCGCCGTGCTGGTCCGTCTGCCGCAGGGCAAGAATGCCTGGTGGGTGAGCGCGGCGAACGTGCAAGCGGCGGACTGATCGGCGCGATCAGTCCGCCTTCGCCCATGTCCCCCGTACGATGCCTTCGACGATACAACTTCGTGCCAGGCCGGGGCCGGCCAGGCATGCCGGCTGCTGAAGCAGCTGATGCTTATTTAGGGTTGGCGCGACTGATTCAGGTACAGTGCATCGACGAGGACACTGCGTCTAGTGTGTCCGATGTCGAAGCGGGCTATCCTGACAACAGGACAAAATTCGCACAGGAGATTTGAACGATGGCCTTCTACTTGTCATGGCTCGCTATGGGGTTGGCCGGCGCGACCGGCGTCGTCGCGCTTCGCGCACTCGCCGCGGCTCAGGCGAAGCAGCGTGCCGCGCTGCGACCGGTGCGCATTTCAAGCCATGACGGCCGGACGGACCGTCAGGCGCGGCGAGGGTAGGCCGCATGAACCTGACCGTGCGCAATATCGCCGAATCGTGCAGCGAGCAGGACGTGCGGGAATTTCTGAAGCGCGAACTTGGCCATTACGCGAAACACGTCGAGGTGGTGGACGCCGGCAAGCCCAGCGCATACGCGACGGTCGAACTCGACGCGAGCGTTCCGTATGTCGGCGACGTGATCGCGCGGCAGATTCACGGCAAGCATCTGGGCGGCCAGCCGCTCGAAGCGAGCGCCGACCTGTTCAGCGGCGAACCGCCGGCCAAGCGGTAAGCTCGATTCTTTTCGAAGGCGGTGCACATGGGCGACGACGCGCGCATGCCCACCGCGTTTGTTCGTATCGGAGAGCCGTCGGCGGCCTTTTCATCGCCCATCCGGCGATATTGCCGTGCACGAAATCCCGCTGGGATTCGTCCGCGAACGATACGCCGTTTTTATCGAGCGACTCGAGCATCGCATCGGCGGCCCGCTTGATATCGATAGTCACATTTTCGTCGGCGCGAATGAAACGCAGTGCCTGTTGCGCGCAGTGCCTGTTGCGCATCGGCTTCATCGCGTTGTTTGCCGTAAGGCAGGCGGACTGCGACGAAACGCGCGTTGTAATGGTTCGCGCGCAAACGCTCGACCGCGAGTTGCGCGAGACGTCCGGCCGTTGTCGAATCGACGCCGCCGCTAATGCCGAGCACATAAGTTTTAAGGTGGCTGCTGCGCAGATAGTGCGCCAGAAAATCAACCCGGCGCTCGATTTCGCGGTTCGCGTCGAATTCGGCGGCGATGTGCATTTCGGCCGCGATGCTGGCCTGGCGGTCGGCTGGATCGAATTGAGCCATCATCTTGTTTTCCTCGTGAGAAAAATCGTTTGAAGCGGATTAAAAGCGGCCTTGAAAAACGGTTTGAGTATCGGGATGCGCCGCGGCTTTCGGTGGATCTTTCGTGGAATGAATCGTGTTCCGCTTTATTGGCTTGATTTTCCGATGGCGGTTTTAATCGCGCATTAATTGTCTTTTGTCTGATACGTCGATTGTCGGAAAATAGCCAATCATTTCGAAGAGAGAGGACTCGACGGTATTTTCATCGACACGCCTCAGTTCGCTGAGTAATATCGTTCGTTCCGAGCGCCGTAGGGACACGGCGTGCAATCAATAATAATCATGTTTGCTCCAAGACGCGATGACATACCCAGATCGGCGTGGCCAGCGGGGATTGAACCGCCTGAGGATTTGCGCGTGGGTTTGCGCAGGCGTTGTATCGAGTGCCGGCGCAATAGCGACGCAAGTTCATGCCGCGGCGCTCGACACCGCACAGTCACCAGCCCTGCCGGCATCCGCGGCGCATGCGGTGAATCTGACCAATCCGGCCAAAGCATCGAATAGCGCGAGCCGGCAGTTGACCACGATCGACGCCGCCACCATCGCCGCGCCCGACGCGGCCGGCGTTGTCGATCCGCGCCGCGCGTTCCTGCTACGTGACATATTCGCGCAGGACGTGACGCGCCGGCTCAGACTGCCCGCCGCGGAGCAGCGCGCGTACGCCGGCCGTCTGGAGAAGGCGCTCAGTGAGAACGAGCTCGGCAATCTGTCGGGCGAGTACGTGGTGCTCGTCGATCGCAATCCGAACGTGCAGGTGCTGCTGATTTACTTCCGCCCGGCGCCGGCCGATAGCTGGCAGATGATCGGCGCATCGCCAGTATCCACCGGACGGCCCGGCGAGTACGATCACTTCGTCACGCCGCTCGGCGTGTTCGAGCATACGCCGGACAACATGGATTTCCGCTCCGAGGGCACGCAGAACGAAAACCACATTCGCGGCTACGGCCGGCGCGACATGCGCATCTTCGACCTCGGCTGGGCGCAGGGCGAACGCGGCTGGGGCAAGGGCGGCATGTCGCAGATGCGCTTCCAGATGCACGCGACCGACCCCGATCGGCTCGAACCGCTGCTCGGCATTCGCCATTCGAAGGGCTGCATACGGATACCCGCGTCGCTGAATACGTTTCTCGATCACTACGGGATTCTCGACGCGGGGTATGCGCAGCTGGTCGATTCCGGCCAATCGCTGTGGGTGCTGAAAAGCGATCGGCAGAACATGCCGTGGGCGGGGCGCTATATCGTCGTCGTCGATTCGCAGCGCAAGAGTCGGCCGGCGTGGTCGCCGGCGCCCGGCGCGGTTGCGCGCGCGAAAATGCCCGCGCGCGCGGATACGGCGGACTGACGGGCGCTGTGTCGCATCGCCGCCGCCAGGTGGTCGTTACGATCTCGCCAGCAGCACGCCAGCCAGAGCGACCGCAAACCCGGCGATCTGCACCGGCAGCAGCGTTTCGCCGAACCCCAGGTAACCTTCGAGCGCGGCGAGCGGCGGCGCGAGAAACATCAGCGCGGTCGCGCGCGCCGCATCGCCGCGCCGGACCATCCAGACGAGCAACGTGACGCTGATGCCGGACAGCATCACGACACCCCACGCGAGCGATGCCCATAGCGTCGGCGACGCGATCCAGCGATGCTCGCCGAGCGCCAGCGCCAGCACCCCCGCGACGACCGCCGCGCCGACATTCTGCACGGCGCTCGCGCTGCGAATGTCGGCGTTCGCGAGCGAGGTCTTCTGGAACAGCGTGCCCGCGGTGATCGCCCCCACCGCGACGATCGATATCAGCACGACCAGCCACGCGGGTGCGTTGCCGTGCGTAGGTGGCGTCGCGGCAGCGAGCTTCGGCGCGAGCACCAGTACCACGCCGGCGAGGCCGAGTGCCATGCCGCTCCAGCCGCGCCGCGACAAGCGCTCGCCGAATAGCGGCGCGGCGACGGCGGCCGTCGCGAGCGGCTGCAGCGCGCCGAGCAGAGCCATCACGCCGGCGCTCAGACCTTGAGCGACGGCCCAGTAGCCGGCGCCGAGATAGACGCCTTGCAGCAGCGCGCCCGCGGCCAGGTGCTTGCCGAAGTCGCGTCCCGTCCGCCAGGCTGCGCGCGCGACGAGCGCGGCCAGCGCGAAGACCAGCGCGGTGCCGCCGAAGCGGGCAAGCAGAAACCGATTGGGATCGGCGTAAGGCGTGATCGCGCGGGCGACCACGAAACCGGTCGACCACAGCACGACGAAGACGGCGGCAAGAAAGGTAGCGAGCATCGAAGCGGGCATTGAGGCGGGCATTGAAGCGGACATTGAAGCGGACGGCGTAAAAAAGCCGCCATGTTGGCGGCACAGGCGGCTCGCGTCTTGTTCGAAGCTGCAACGCACGCTCGGGGCCGTCACCATGCCAGCAGCGTCATTCCCGCTCCGAGCACGCCGCCACAGACGACGCACGCCCACAACAGCCAGCGCGTGCGCCGGTATTCACGCGCGAGATCCGCGAGCAGCTGCGCATTCTGCTGCGGCGTGCCGGTGCGCTCGTGCCGCTGCAGATAGCGCACCGCCAGTTGTGGTACGCGCGGCAGCATATGCGCGAGATGCGGCACCTCCTGCGACAGCCGCTTGAGCCAGCCGCGATGACCGAGATCGCGTCGCGCGATATCGGCGAGCACGCCGCGCGCGATGTTCCAGGTATCGACGCCCGGATGCAGCGCCCGCGCGAGCATCTCTGCCTGCTGGAACGAGCGCTGCGCGGTCGCGAGCCGGCCCGGCACGTGGCCGTCGAACGGCTGCACGCCGTGCAGCAGATGATGAAACAGCGAACCCGCCGAGCGATCCTCGGGCGCCGCGGCGAAGTGCGCTTCGGCGCGCGTGCGCAACTCGGCTTCAAGGGTCTCGGCACGCGTGTCGGGCGGCACGTGGCCGGCCTCGCGATGCATGTCGGCGAGCCGCCCGTAGTCCTGGTCGAAGAGGGCGGTCGCGCCGTGCACGAAGAACTCGCGCTCGTCGCTCGACAGCGTCGCCATGATCGAGAACTCCGCGAGCACGAGGCGCCCAAACGTGTCCGGCTCGATGCTGACGCGCACGCGGCGCGCATCGAGCGTCGCATGGAAGAAGCCATGCTCGAATGCCTGCTCGGTGACCACCTCGACGATATGCGCGGCGAGCGGTGCCAGCTTGATGCCGTGCGCGTGCAGGCCGGGCAGGTCGCTCGCGGGCAGCGTGTTGATGCGCTGCATCGTCAGCGTGTGGTCGGTGCATAGTTCCCAGATCACGTCCGGTACGACGATGCGCTTGTCGCCGTCGAAATGGTGGCCGGTCTGGCTCAGGTTTGCGGCTTCCGCGCGCAGGTCGAAGCGGCGCAGGATGTCGTCGGTGAAGCTTTGCGCGAGCGCGCGCAACTGCAGCCGGCGTGCGACGCGCGACAGCTTTTCGAGCCAGCGCGCGACCCAGCGCAACAGCGCGAGTTCATCGCCGATCTGTTGCAACTGCCGCGCGCGCACGAGCTTGACCGCGACTTCGTGGTGACCTTTGATCGGCACCGCGAGTCGGGCGAAATGGGTTTGCTCGGCAAAGCCGCTGCGTACCGGCTCGAGGTCGACCGCGCTGAACAACTCGGCGAGCGGCCGGCCGAAAGCGCGCGCCAAAGCCAGCGCGGAGTCATCCGGCGACAGCGGCACTTCCATGTGATCGATTGCATCCAGCGCGTCATGCAGCGTGCCGGTCGCGAGCTCCGGGCGCCCGGCGAGCGTCTGCGCAAAGCGGCTCGCGAGCGGACCGAGCGCCGGCAGCAGACCATGCAACTGCTCGCCGCTACGCTCCGACGCATGCACGCGGCCGATCAGCTCGATCATCCAGTGCAGTTTGTGGTCGGGTGGGGCGGCGAGCCAGATCAGGCGCGCGCCGTAACGCAGCGCGTGGAACAGCAGCAGTAGACGGCGAAACAGTGGCGGCATCGGTGGTTCGGTTGACGGTCGAGGCGTTGTGCGCGGGACTCGGCTGGGCGGCGACGTTGCGCTCACCGCATGGTCGACGAGTCGAGCCGTCAAGGTTAGCAGGTCGGCGCCATGGCTGGCGGGTTCGCGCGCAACGGCGGTGCGAGGCGACGTGAGCGTGCCAACAGCGCGCCCTTAGCGCCGCCTGCTCACCAGCACCAACAACGTGTAATACGCGTAATACAATACGGCGGCCTTCCTCAACCACGGCGAAACTCAAGCGTGCCGGTTTCCGGTCTTCACAGATGCTCGCAGAACAACGTCATCAATACATCCTCGCGCAAGTCGCAAAGAACGGCGCGCTGTCGGTCGCCGAACTGGTGCGCGAACTGAACGTATCGCGCGAAACGATCCGCCGCGATCTCAATGCGCTGGCCGGCCGCGGCCTGCTCGTGACGACGCACGGCGGCGCCTTGTCGAGCGATCGGCGCGAGCCCGATCTCGATACCCGCGAAACCGAAAATGCCGGCGCGAAGCGCGCGATCGGCGAGCGCGCGGCCGAGTTCGTGCCGGACGGGGCGTCGCTGATCATCGATTCGGGCAGCACCACGCAGGCGGTAGCGCGGGCGCTGCTCGACCGGCATCGGCTGACGGTCTACACGAACGACTGGCGCATCGCGCTGCTGCTCGGCCGGCGCAACGACAATCGCGTGACGCTGCTCGGCGGCGAGCTGTCCGATATCGAGGACGCCACCTTCGGCCTCGACACCGTGCAGCAGCTGACGCAATACCACGCCGATTTTGCGTTCATCGGCGCGGGCGGGATTTCACCCGACGGCTATCTGACCGACTACAGCCGCATGGCGGCCGAAGTGCGCAGCCGCATGATCGCCGCGGCCGACATGGTGTTGATCGTCGCCGATCATTCGAAGTTCGGACGTGTGACGCCGGTGCGCATCAACGGCATCGAGTCGGCGCGTTATCTGGTCACGGAGCTCGCGCCCGAGCGCACGCTCGGCAAGACGATCACCGCGCATGGCCCCGAGATTCTGATCGCATGAGATGGCCAGGTGGGGCGGTCTCGGCCGCGTTCTTATGCCACTCGTTCTGAGCGCCATTGCGCACCCGCCAAAATCTAAGTAAAAAAAGCTGCGGGTTTCGCTTCAGGTTCCGCACTGCGCAGGCCCCCGAGCATGGCCAGCGCGACACGCGAGTCCCGCGTCCGCGAGCACCGCACCGCCCGCCGCCGCCGCCGGCGCACCCTCCGCAATTTCTCCGACGCATCGTGCATACATCGTCATTTTCGCCATGTACGATCCACACCGTATCGGCGCGCGGCGCTTCGCTTTTGCGTGGCGCGGCGAGGTCTATCGGTTGGCCTGAATTGGCAAATTGTGTCTTTTTTTGGAATTCGGCAAAATGGTCACGGCCTTGTCATCGAAACTTGTGATTCTTGCCGTGCCCGTTCAGGCGCGGCAGGCGGCGCGGGGTCGTAGGCGGCTGTCAGTCAGGCTGGGCGAGTAGCGGCAAAGTTGTCGGCAATCTGCAATCCACGACAGACCGGCGCGGCAACCGCAGCGGGCAACACGCAAGCGGCGCGTGCCGCCGTTCAATCACTACAGGTATGGGTTATCCCCGACCGTCTGGTTTTTAGCCTTTCGGAGAGAGAGCGACATGAAAACGACGAATTCCATTCACGCCGCGGCCGGTCTCGCGCGCAAACTGCTGCCGGCGCTCGTCGCCGCGGCGGCGTTCGGTGGTGCCGCGATGCAGGCTCATGCGGCCGACGCCGTCGTGCTGTACACGGCCGACGGCCTCGAAAATCTGTACAAGGATGTGCTGCCCGCCTTCGAAAAGAAGGAAGGCGTGAAGGTCAATATCGTCACGGCGGGTAGCGGCGAAGTCGTGAACCGCGCGACCATCGAGAAGGATCAGCCGAAGGCCGACGTGCTCGTCACGCTGCCGCCGTTCATCCAGCAGGCCGACCAGAGCGGTCTGCTGCAGGCGTACCAGAGCGCCAACTACAAGAACGTGCCGGCCATCGCGAAGGCGCCGAACGGCGCGTGGGCGACCTTCGTGAACAACTACTTCTCGTTCGCGATCAACCCGGAAGTCACGAAGACCGAGCCCAAGACGTTCGCGGACCTGCTGCACCCGGACTTCAGCGGCAAGGTCGCGTATTCGAATCCGGCGACCGCCGGCGACGGTATGGCGGTGATCATCCTGACTTCGTCGCTGATGGGCGAAGACCAGGCGTTCGACTTTCTGAAGAAGCTCGAGCAGAGCGCCAAGTTCCACACCAAGGGCACGGGCTATCTCGACGTGCTGCTTTCGCGTAATGAGATCGCGGTCGCCAACGGCGATCTGCAGATGGATCTCGACGACGCGGCCAACGGCGGACTGTCGCTGAAGCCGGTGTTCCTCGCCGCCGCCCCCGGCGGTCAGCCGACCACGTTCCAGCTGCCGTACGCGATCGGGCTGATCAAGAACGGCCCGAACCAGGCCGAGGGCAAGAAGCTGATCGACTATCTGATGTCGACCGAAGTGCAGTCGAAGGTGCCGGACATCTTCGGCATTCCGGGGCGCAGCGACGTGCCGCTCGCGGGCAAGAACGGCGAAGCGGTCAAGCAGGCGATCAGCGGCGTCAAGCTGATTCCGGTTGACTGGAACCACGTGATGGCGAAGAAGGCCGACTGGACCGCCCGTTGGAAGAGCGACGTGATCGGTTCGTCGGGCAAACAGACCGAAGTGGTCAAGCCGAAGTAAGTCGATTCAGGCGGCGCTTCGCGCGTAGTGCGCGGCGCCGCCTCAGCATTGATTCTGTTGGAGGACGACCCCGGTGAATACGGCCAGTCTCGCTCACCCCACTGCGCCTGGCGCTCCGCTGGATGCGCTCGACGCCGCGCGTGCGGACGCGCCGGGCGGCGTGCAGATCGATCACCTGACGGTCCGCTTCGGCGCGCGCACGGTGCTTGACGATCTGTCGTTGACCATCGAGCGCGGCGAGTTGCTCACCGTGCTCGGCCGCAGCGGCTGCGGCAAGACCACCTTGCTGCGCTTCATCGCGGGCTTTATCGAGGCCGACGGTCTGGCCGGCACGCTGACGGTGGCCGGCCGCGATCTGACGCACGTGCCGCCGCACAAGCGCAATCTCGGTCTGCTGTTCCAGAGCTACGCGCTGTTTCCGCACCTGACGGTATTCGAGAACGTCGCGTTCGGTTTGCGCGCACGGCGGATTCCGTCACGCGACGTCGCGCGCCGCGTCGCCGACGCGCTAAAGCTCGTACAACTCGGCGACGCCGGTCACGTGATGCCCGCGCAACTGTCGGGCGGCATGCAGCAGCGCGTGGCGCTCGCCCGCGCGCTCGTGATCGAGCCGGACGTGCTGTTGCTCGACGAACCGCTGTCCGCGCTCGACGCCAATCTGCGCGCGTCGGTGCGCTCCGAACTGAAGGCGCTGCATGAGCGCCTGCCGAATCTGACGATCATCTGCGTGACGCACGATCAGGACGACGCGCTCGTGCTGTCCGACCGCACGCTGCTGATGCGTGATGGCCGTATCGCGCAACTCGGCACGCCGCAGCAGCTGTACGACACGCCGGCCGACGGCTTCGTCGCGCGTTACCTCGGCGCGGCCAATCTGCTGCCGCCGCAGGTCGCGTTCGGTATGGACGACGCGCGCTACAACGAACGCGAACGTGTCGCGTGTCTGCGTCCGGAGGCGCTGCGCATCGTGCCGCCCGGAGAAGGGCAGGTGCACGGCGCGATCGCGTCGGTCGAATGGTATGGCGCGGCCTTGTCGGTATCGGTCGTGCTCGATGCGCTGCCGAACGACCCTGTGCTCGTCACGATGCAGCGCGGTCACGGCGTGACGCCGGAGAAGGCCGCGCGTGTTTCCCTGCGTTACGAGGCTGACGATGTCGTCCTTATCAAGCCCTGACACGCCTGATCCGCTCGGCCTTGCCGTGCAAGCGGAGGCCGACGCCGCCGCGCGCCGTCTCGCGAGCGCCGCGGCGCATGCGGCCGCCGTGAAGCGGCGTGAGCGCCTCGCGCAATGGCATCTGCTGTTCATTGCGGTCGTGGTGCTCGGACCGCTCGTCATTTATCCGCTCGTGCGGCTCGTGATGCTGAGTCTGACCGACGCGCATGGCCTCTCGGGCCACGCGTACGCGACGTTCTTCAGCAACCCCGAAACGCGCGGCGTGATCGGCACCACGCTCGGCATCCTGTTTGCGAGCGCGAGCCTCGCTTCCCTGCTCGGCGTGGCGCTTGCGTCGCTGCTGTTCTTCAAGCCGTTTCCGGGCGCGCGCATGGTCACGCGCTTTCTCGAATTGTTCGTCGCGTTTCCGTCGTTTCTGGTCGCGTTCACGCTGATCTTTCTGTACGGCTCGCAGGGCTCGGTCAGCATCGGGCTGCAGCGGCTGTTCAACCTGCAGGCGCCGCCGCTCGATTTCCTGTTCGGCATCGGCGGCGTGATTCTCGCGGAAGTCGTGTTCTATACGCCGTTCGTCGTGCGTCCGACGTTGGCATCGTTCGCGTTGCTCGACCAGCGGCTGATCGAAGCCGCGCGCAGTCTCGGCGCGAACGGCCTGATGGTCGCGTTCAAGGTGATCCTGCCGCTCGCGTGGCCGGGTATCGCGGCAGGCACGATCCTGTGTTTTCTGCTGACGCTCAACGAGTTCGGCATTCTGCTGGTGCTCGGCAGCGCGCATCTGATCACGCTGCCGGTCGCGATCTATAGCGCCGCCACCGTCGATCTCGATCTGCCGACCGCCGCCGCCGGCGCGGTCGTGATGCTGCTGATGTCGTTGTCGCTGTACGCGTTGTACCGGCGCGTCAATAGTCGCAAGGTGAAAGGAGCCGGTCATGGCCGTTGAACTCGATCCGACCGTGCTGCCGGTCATGCACAAGAAGGGCCGGCCGGTGCGGCACGGCTTCGCGGTGCGTGTGTTGGGCAGTCTGTTTCTCGGCTTCGCCGCGCTGCTGTGCTTCTGGCTGTTCGTGCTGCCGGTGCTGGTGGTTGCGCTGTCGAGCGTCGCCTCACACTGGTCCGGCACGATTCTGCCGGACGGTTTCAGCATGCGCTGGTTCGAGCGCCTCGGTTCGAGCGACTTCGACGCGCTGACGACCAGCCTCGAAGTCGGCATGGGCGTCGCGGTGCTCGGCACGATCCTCGGTTTGTGGCTCGCGCTCGCGCTCGAAGGACGGGACCGCCGCGGTCTCGGCGCCGTCGTCGATACGATCGCGATGATGCCCAACGGCGTGCCGAGCGTGGTGCTCGGCCTCGCGGTGCTGATCGCGTATCACAAGCGGCCGCTCGATCTATCGAGCTCGGCGGCGATCGTCGTGTTCGTGCAGCTCGCGCTGGTGCTGCCGTTCTGCTACCGCTGCGCGGCCGCCGCGCTGCGTCCCGAGCTGACCGTGCTGCGCGAAGCGGCCGCGAGCCTTGGAGCGCCGCCGTCGATGGTGCTGCGCCGCGTCGTGTTGCCGCAACTGGTGCCGGCGATCCGCGCGAGTCTCGCGCTCGGCTTTGCGCTTTCGCTCGGCGAACTGGGCGCGACGCTGACCGTGTATCCGCCGGGCTTCGCGACGGTGCCAATCGTCGTCGTCGGGCAGGTGGAGCGCGGCTATTACCTGCCGGCTTCCGCGCTGTCGCTGATTCTGCTGCTGGTGTCGCTGGTCGCGCTGCTGTTGATCGCGGCGCGCGCTCCCCGCCGCCGGATCGACTGACCCGTCCGACCCGACTGACCGCCGGGCGATTTTCGTGATCTGGTGCACGCACGTCAACCAGTTGGCGTCGATCGATGTGGCGAAATGTGTCAAAATGACTGACTATATGCACTCAGCTTCCGTCGATCCGATCGAGGTCGTGCGCCGCCACTCGCTGACGACGCTGGTGCGCGACGAGATCGAGCGGCATATCGTCGACGGCTCGCTGGCGCCGGGCGAGAAGCTCAATGAAGCCGACTGGGCGGCGCGGCTGCGGGTGTCGCGCGGGCCGGTGCGCGAGGCGTTTCGCGCGCTAGAGCAGGCGGGGCTGGTGCGCACCGTGAAGAATCGCGGCGTGTTCGTGCGGACGGTGTCGCTCGCGGAGGCGGACGAGATTTACGCGGTCCGCGCGGTGCTCGAAGAGGCGGCGTGCCGGATGCTGGCCGCGCGCATCGACGCGGGCAAGCTCGCGGTGCTGCGCGACTGGGTCGACGCGATGCGCGCCGCGCTCGCGTCGCACGATCACGATGCGTATGCGCGCGCGAACGTCGCGTTTCACGATGCGCTCGTCGCGGCGGCGGGCAATTCGAAGTTGTACGACACGTATCGCCGGCTCGTCAGCGAGTTGAAGCTGTTTCGGCGAGCGGCGCTGGTCGTGCAGGGCGACGCGATGGCGCATTCGCTGGCCGAGCATCGCGCGATTCTGACCGCGCTTGCGTCGCGCGATGCCGAGCAGGCCGCACAGTTGATGCGCGCGCATGCGGCCTGTGCGGTGGCGGGCGATGCGGTGCACGAGCGACGCATCCCGGCGGCCGCGGGCGCGGCTCGCTCGCGCGGGCGATGACGCTGCGGCGAACGCTTCGGCAACACGACCCGCGAACGGACCACAGGCGATCAAACCTTGACAGTGACAACCCTGTAATGGAAAAGCACGCGATGACACACCTCGAGCAACGCACGATCGAAGTCAACGGCCGAAGCTACCGGCTGCCTTCGCAACCGACGGTCGTCGTCTGTGTCGACGGCTGTGAGTTTGCCTATCTCGAAGCGGCGGTCGCGGCCGGCGTCGCGCCGTTCATCGGTTCGATGCTCGAGGACGGCGCGGCGTTTCGCGGCGACTGCGTGATCCCGTCGTTCACGAACCCGAACAACCTGTCGATCGTGACCGGCGTGCTGCCGTCCGTGCACGGCATCTGCGGCAACTACTTCTGGGACACCGACGCGAACGACGGCGCGGGCGCGGCGGTGCTGATGAACGATCCGGCCTACCTGCGCGCGCCCACGCTGCTCGCGGCCGCCGCCGACGCAGGCACCGCGGTCGCCGTCGTCACCGCGAAGGACAAACTGCGCGCGCTGCTCGGCTGGCAGTTGAAGGGCATCTGCTTTTCTGCGGAAAAAGCCGACCAGGTGACGCGCGAGGAAAATGGAATCGACGACGTGCTCGCTCTGGTTGGTCTGCCGTTGCCGGACGTATATAGCGCGGGGCTGTCGGAGTTCGTGTTCGCGGCCGGCGTGCGGCTTGCGCAGACACGCGAGCTCGACCTCATGTATCTGTCGACGACCGACTATATCCAGCACAAATGGGCGCCCGGCACCGAAGGCGCGAACGCGTTCTACGCGATGATGGACGGCTATCTCGCGAAGCTCGACGCACTTGGCTGGGTGATTGGCCTCACCGCCGACCACGGCATGAACGCGAAGCACGATCCGAAGACCGGCGAGCCGAACGTGATCTATCTGCAGGACCTGCTCGATGACTGGCTCGGCGCGGCGACGGCGCGCGTGATTTTGCCGATCACCGACCCGTATGTCGTGCATCACGGCGCGCTGGGTTCGTTCGCGACGGTCTATTTGCCGCGCGAGATCGACGCTGTGTCCGTGATTGCGCGGATCGGTCGCCTGCCGGGAATCGAAGTCGCGCTCGATCGGCGCGCCGCGTGCGCGCGCTTCGGGTTGCCCGAGGATCGCATCGGCGATCTCGTCGTGATCGGCACCAGGCATGTCGTGCTCGGCACGCGGCGCGACGAGCACGACCTGTCCGGGCTCACCGTGCCGCTGCGCTCGCATGGCGGACTTTCCGAGCAGGAAGTGCCGCTGCTGTTCAACCGGCGCGTTCAGCCTTCGGCCGCCGGCAGCGAAGGCAATCGGCTGCGCAATTTCGATATCTTCGACGTCGCGCTCAATCACGTATCGGCATCATGAACACGGCGCTGCGGGACCATCCGGCGTTCCGCGCCGAAGCGCTGCGCCTCGGCGGCGAGCGCGCGACACGCGCCCGCACGCTCGACGTGTTCGAGCGTTCGCAGATTCTCGAGCGCGCGGCGGTGCTGCTGCGCGAGCGCTTCGAACCGGCGTCGGATCTGATCTCGCTCGAGTCGGGGCTGTCGAAGCAGGACTCGCGTTACGAGGGCGGCCGCGTCGCCGACGTGTTCCGCTTTGCGTCGATCGAGGCGTTGCGCGACGACGCTCAGCGCTTCTCCTGCCGATCTGACGCCGCATGGCAAAAAGCGTCGCGTGTTCTCGCAGCGCGAGCCGCTCGCGGGCGTGATCGCCGCGATCACACCATTTAATCATCCGATGAACGAGGTCGCGCACAAAGTGGGCATTCGAGACGCTCGACGACGCCATCCGCATTAGGAACGGGACGCGGTTCGGGTTGTCTTCGGGCGTGTGTACGAACCGGCAGGACGCGATCACGCGCTTCATTAATGAGCTGCGCGTGGGCACGGTCAATGTGTGCGAAGTCCCGGGCTACCGGATCGGGCTGACGCCATTCGGCGGCATCAAGGATTCGGGGCTGGGCTAAGGAAGGCGTTCAGGAAGCGATGAAGAGCTTTACTAATCTGAAGTCGTTGTCGTTACCTTGGGAGTAACAGGTGGCATTGAGTCTCGACGATATCCGTGTGCTTTTCGAGCGACACGGCAGCCTCGCGTATAGCGGCGAACCGGTGACGCAGCTCGAGCATGCGTTGCAGAGCGGCGCGCTGGCCGAGGCAGAGGGCGCGAGCGACGAACTGGTCGCCGCGGCGTTTTTGCACGACCTCGGGCATCTGCTGAACCTGCAAGGCGAGACGCCGACGGAGCGAGGTGTCGACGATCTGCATCAGTATTTCGCCTTGCCGTTTTTGCGGCCGGTGTTGTCGGATGCGGTGCTGGAGCCGATTCGTCTGCACGTCGACGCGAAGCGCTGCCTATGCGCGATCGACGCCACCTATTTCGGCCAGCTGTCCGCCGACTCGGTGCGCAGCCTGCAATTGCAGGGCGGGATCTTCAGCGAGGAAGAGGCGCAGGCGTTTATGCAGAAACCGTACGCGGAAGACGCGATGCGTTTGCGCCGATGGGACGATCGCGCGAAAGAGAAGGGTCGCGCGACGCCGGAGATCGACCGTTATTTGGCCGTGGTCGAACGGGCGATGCGCGCGCATGCGACTGCTTGAGTCGAGGTGCGTTGGGTCGCGGTAGGTTGCGCCGCGCGCGTCAAAATATCGCTTGCAAGTCCCGATGGCGGCGACTAGAATTCCGCTCTTTCGTGCTCCGGACGCCGGGGCACGGAGAAGCGGGAAGCCTTGGATGGCGGGGGTTTCAGCGGCGTGGGCAGGTCAGGCGAGTGATAAAAACCTGTTGACGATCCGAAGGAAGTTCTCCATAATCTCGCTTCTCTGCTGCAGATGCAGCGACGCAAACGAAGCGGTGCCGGTGGTTGTGGTGCAGGTGCTGCGGGTTGGGCGGAACGATCTTTAAAAACTAACAGCCGATAAGTGTGGGCGCTTGATGCGCGGTGCGGCGGCGGGTTCTGCGGAACCTGCTGTCAGGCAACAGTATCAGGAAGCCTCACACAGTATCAGAGGAAGGTTGATCTGTCGGAAGACGGATTGATCATCGTCAGTACGTTGAGTGAGCGACCGGTTCAGAGATGGACCGAAAACAGTAACAGGTTTGAACTGAAGAGTTTGATCCTGGCTCAGATTGAACGCTGGCGGCATGCCTTACACATGCAAGTCGGACGGCAGCACGGACTTCGGTCTGGTGGCGAGTGGCGAACGGGTGAGTAATACATCGGAACGTGTCCTGGAGTGGGGGATAGCCCGGCGAAAGCCGGATTAATACCGCATACGCTCTGAGGAGGAAAGCGGGGGATCTTTCGGGACCTCGCGCTCAAGGGGCGGCCGATGGCAGATTAGGTAGTTGGTGGGGTAAAGGCCTACCAAGCCGACGATCTGTAGCTGGTCTGAGAGGACGACCAGCCACACTGGGACTGAGACACGGCCCAGACTCCTACGGGAGGCAGCAGTGGGGAATTTTGGACAATGGGGGCAACCCTGATCCAGCAATGCCGCGTGTGTGAAGAAGGCCTTCGGGTTGTAAAGCACTTTTGTCCGGAAAGAAAGCTCCGGGGCTAATACCCCTGGGGGATGACGGTACCGGAAGAATAAGCACCGGCTAACTACGTGCCAGCAGCCGCGGTAATACGTAGGGTGCGAGCGTTAATCGGAATTACTGGGCGTAAAGCGTGCGCAGGCGGTGCTGTAAGACCGATGTGAAATCCCCGGGCTTAACCTGGGAACTGCATTGGTGACTGCAGCGCTGGAGTATGGCAGAGGGGGGTGGAATTCCACGTGTAGCAGTGAAATGCGTAGAGATGTGGAGGAACACCGATGGCGAAGGCAGCCCCCTGGGCCAATACTGACGCTCATGCACGAAAGCGTGGGGAGCAAACAGGATTAGATACCCTGGTAGTCCACGCCCTAAACGATGTCAACTGGTTGTCGGGCCTTCATTGGCTTGGTAACGAAGCTAACGCGTGAAGTTGACCGCCTGGGGAGTACGGTCGCAAGATTAAAACTCAAAGGAATTGACGGGGACCCGCACAAGCGGTGGATGATGTGGATTAATTCGATGCAACGCGAAAAACCTTACCTACCCTTGACATGTATGGAATCCTGGCGAGAGCCGGGGGTGCCCGAAAGGGAGCCATAACACAGGTGCTGCATGGCTGTCGTCAGCTCGTGTCGTGAGATGTTGGGTTAAGTCCCGCAACGAGCGCAACCCTTGTCCCTAGTTGCTACGCAAGAGCACTCCAGGGAGACTGCCGGTGACAAACCGGAGGAAGGTGGGGATGACGTCAAGTCCTCATGGCCCTTATGGGTAGGGCTTCACACGTCATACAATGGTCGGAACAGAGGGTTGCCAAGCCGCGAGGTGGAGCCAATCCCGGAAAACCGATCGTAGTCCGGATCGCACTCTGCAACTCGAGTGCGTGAAGCTGGAATCGCTAGTAATCGCGGATCAGCATGCCGCGGTGAATACGTTCCCGGGTCTTGTACACACCGCCCGTCACACCATGGGAGTGGGTTTTACCAGAAGTGGCTAGTCTAACCGCAAGGAGGACGGTCACCACGGTAGGATTCATGACTGGGGTGAAGTCGTAACAAGGTAGCCGTATCGGAAGGTGCGGCTGGATCACCTCCTTTCCAGAGCTATGCATTGCTCGCGTCAAGTGCTCACGCTTATCGGCTGTGGTGATGAAAGAAACGCAGACAGGCTCAGGGGTCTGTAGCTCAGCCGGTTAGAGCACCGTCTTGATAAGGCGGGGGTCGATGGTTCGAATCCATCCAGACCCACCAGTGTCTTGTCTGGTGAGCTGAAGGGCTGGGGCCTCTGGAATAGCTGTGGGACTGGGGGATTAGCTCAGCTGGGAGAGCACCTGCTTTGCAAGCAGGGGGTCGTCGGTTCGATCCCGTCATCCTCCACCAATCCTCAATGCGCAGGGCTCTGCATGAAGGCAGAGCGTTGCGCATTGGCGATTGAGCCAGTCAGGGCGGTATGAGGCACAAGCCTGATACCGGCTGTCGTTCTTTAACAATCAGGAAGAAGTAGTAAGGAGATTCACGAAAGCGTGCCTGGAGATGGGTGTGTGAGTAGGTGAATCAGGGTTGTGATTGTATCGATGTATTTTAAAGGTGATCGAGAGATCGCTTTGGAATACGGCGCAACACGAATACTCAACCTGTAGCGGAACGTGAATGGTCGACTCCTTCGGGAACCTGTCCCCTCCGGGGATGGGACCAGAGTAAGCGCTAAAGCGCTAACACTGGTCGACAGAGACACACCCGTTATAGGGTCAAGCGAACAAGTGCATGTGGTGGATGCCTTGGCGATCACAGGCGATGAAGGACGCGGTAGCCTGCGAAAAGCTCCGGGGAGCTGGCAAACGAGCCTTGATCCGGAGATGTCCGAATGGGGAAACCCACCTCTTCTGAGGTATCCGTAGCTGAATCCATAGGCTACGCGAAGCGAACGCGGTGAACTGAAACATCTAAGTAACCGCAGGAAAAGAAATCAACCGAGATTCCCAGAGTAGTGGCGAGCGAAATGGGAGCAGCCTGTACACGTTATCTGTATTGTTAGTCGAACGCTCTGGAAAGTGCGGCCATAGCAGGTGATAGCCCTGTAGACGAAAACAGCATGGAAGGACTGGGTGTACGAGAAGTAGGGCGGGACACGTGAAATCCTGTCTGAAGATGGGGGGACCATCCTCCAAGGCTAAATACTCGTGATCGACCGATAGTGAACCAGTACCGTGAGGGAAAGGCGAAAAGAACCCCGGGAGGGGAGTGAAACAGATCCTGAAACCGCATGCATACAAACAGTCGGAGCCTCTGCGAAGGGGTGACGGCGTACCTTTTGTATAATGGGTCAGCGACTTACATTCAGTGGCGAGCTTAACCGATTAGGGCAGGCGTAGCGAAAGCGAGTCCGAACAGGGCGTCCAGTCGCTGGGTGTAGACCCGAAACCAGGTGATCTATCCATGGCCAGGTTGAAGGCACGGTAACACGTGCTGGAGGACCGAACCCACTAACGTTGAAAAGTTAGGGGATGAGCTGTGGATAGGGGTGAAAGGCTAAACAAACCTGGAAATAGCTGGTTCTCTCCGAAAACTATTTAGGTAGTGCCTCGTGTATCACCTTCGGGGGTAGAGCACTGTCATGGTTGTGGGGTCCATTGCGGATTACTACGCCATAGCAAACTCCGAATACCGAAGAGTGCAATCACGGGAGACAGACATCGGGTGCTAACGTCCGGTGTCAAGAGGGAAACAACCCAGACCGCCAGCTAAGGTCCCCAAATATGGCTAAGTGGGAAACGAAGTGGGAAGGCTAAAACAGTCAGGAGGTTGGCTTAGAAGCAGCCACCCTTTAAAGAAAGCGTAATAGCTCACTGATCGAGTCGTCCTGCGCGGAAGATGTAACGGGGCTAAGCCATATACCGAAGCTGCGGATGCACAGTAATGTGCATGGTAGGAGAGCGTTCCGTAAGCCTGCGAAGGTGCACTGGAAAGTGTGCTGGAGGTATCGGAAGTGCGAATGCTGACATGAGTAGCGATAAAGGGGGTGAAAGGCCCCCTCGCCGTAAGCCCAAGGTTTCCTACGCAACGTTCATCGGCGTAGGGTGAGTCGGCCCCTAAGGCGAGGCAGAAATGCGTAGCTGATGGGAAGCAGATTAATATTTCTGCACCATTGTGAAATGCGATGGGGGGACGGATCGCGGAAGGTTGTCCGGGTGTTGGAAGTCCCGGTCCTTGCATTGGAGAAGGCGCTTTGGCAAATCCGGGCGCGGGATTCAAGGGTGCGAGGCGAGTCGCTTAGGCGACGAAGCAACTGGAAGGGGTTCCAGGAAAAGCCTCTAAGCTTCAGTTTCACAGTGACCGTACCGCAAACCGACACAGGTGGGCGAGATGAGTATTCTAAGGCGCTTGAGAGAACTCGGGAGAAGGAACTCGGCAAATTGGTACCGTAACTTCGGGATAAGGTACGCCCTCATAGCCTGACTGGCCTGCGCCAGAAGGGTGAAAGGGTTGCAATAAACTGGTGGCTGCGACTGTTTAATAAAAACACAGCACTCTGCAAACACGAAAGTGGACGTATAGGGTGTGACGCCTGCCCGGTGCCGGAAGATTAAATGATGGGGTGCAAGCTCCTGATTGAAGTCCCGGTAAACGGCGGCCGTAACTATAACGGTCCTAAGGTAGCGAAATTCCTTGTCGGGTAAGTTCCGACCTGCACGAATGGCGTAACGATGGCCACACTGTCTCCTCCCGAGACTCAGCGAAGTTGAAGTGTTTGTGATGATGCAATCTCCCCGCGGCTAGACGGAAAGACCCCATGAACCTTTACTGTAGCTTTGCATTGGACTTTGAACCGGTCTGTGTAGGATAGGTGGGAGGCTGTGAAGCGTGAACGCCAGTTTGCGTGGAGCCGACCTTGAAATACCACCCTGATCTGTTTGAGGTTCTAACCCTGGTCCGTGATCCGGATCGGGGACAGTGCATGGTAGGCAGTTTGACTGGGGCGGTCTCCTCCCAAAGTGTAACGGAGGAGTACGAAGGTACGCTAGGTACGGTCGGAAATCGTGCTGATAGTGCAATGGCATAAGCGTGCTTGACTGTGAGACTGACAAGTCGAACAGGTGCGAAAGCAGGTCATAGTGATCCGGTGGTTCTGTATGGAAGGGCCATCGCTCAACGGATAAAAGGTACTCTGGGGATAACAGGCTGATACCGCCCAAGAGTTCATATCGACGGCGGTGTTTGGCACCTCGATGTCGGCTCATCTCATCCTGGGGCTGTAGCCGGTCCCAAGGGTATGGCTGTTCGCCATTTAAAGAGGTACGTGAGCTGGGTTTAAAACGTCGTGAGACAGTTTGGTCCCTATCTGCCGTGGGCGCTGGATATTTGAAGGGGGCTGCTCCTAGTACGAGAGGACCGGAGTGGACGAACCTCTGGTGTACCGGTTGTCACGCCAGTGGCATCGCCGGGTAGCTATGTTCGGAAGAGATAACCGCTGAAAGCATCTAAGCGGGAAACTCGCCTTAAGATGAGATATCCCCGGGGCTTCGAGCCCCTTGAAGGGTCGTTCAAGACCAGGACGTTGATAGGTCAGGTGTGCACGTACAGTAATGTACTGAGCTAACTGATACTAATTGCCCGTAAGGCTTGATCCTATAACCGGTGTGTGTCGGCAGCCGTTAGCGCTTCAGCGCTTATGGATGCCCCACCCTGCGCAAAGCGCAGGGTCTTATGCAGACCACACACGGTTGAGATCAGTGTTGTGCCAGAAACAACACAACCTGCCTTACCCTGGTGAGCATCACCAGAAACTACTTCTTCCAGATTGGCTGTGGCGCGCACCCCGCGACGCAACAACCCGTCATGCCTGATGACCATAGCGAGTCGGTCCCACCCCTTCCCATCCCGAACAGGACCGTGAAACGACTCCACGCCAATGATAGTGCGGATTGCCCGTGTGAAAGTAGGTAATCGTCAGGCTCCTTACCCCGTCAGAAACCCCACCCCTCGCGGTGGGGTTTTTGCGTTTACGCGGCCGATATCGCGCGTTTCACCAGAGTCAATTGCCCGATCTTCGCGTGCAACACCTTCACATCGACCGGGGGCTCGGAGAGGTGGCGCCGAGAATCCGGACAGTAGACAGCGTCAAGCAGCACGGCCGGTCAGCGACAATTATTTTGGCCGGTCAACGGGTGTAGTTGTCGCTGGCTAATTCATAGTTGTCGCGCCTCCATCGTAATTGTCGTCGGGTAATTGTCGTCGGCGCGCGCTCTGTTTGTCGTTGGCCTTTCGACGGCGATAGCTTTCTACATTCAGTTCGAAGATCGTCGAGTGATGGACGAGCCGGTCGATGGCTGCGACCGTCATGCCGGGGTCGGGGAACACGTCATTCCAGCCAGAGAACGGCTGATTGGCCGTTATTAAAAGACTTTTGCGCTCATACCTCTCGGCGATCAGTTCGAACAGCACACTGGTTTCAGCCTGGTCCTTGCGCGCGTACGACAGGTCGTCCAGGATGATGAGATCGAACCGATCGAGCTTGGTGAGCGCGGATGGAAGTTGCAGACTCTGGCGCGCGGCCTGGAGCTTCTGTACGAGCTCGCTGGTGCGCGTGAACAGCACGCGATAGCCGACGTCGATCAGAGCATGTCCGATGGCCGAACCTAAATGACTTTTGCCGCCACCGGGCGGCCCGAACAGGAGAATCGTGGCACCTTTCTCCAGCCACGAATCTCCGGTAGCCAGCGCAGTAACATGCGCCTTCGAGACCATTGGCACCATGCCGAAGTCGAAGGTGGCCAGCGTCTTGGTCGGGTCCAGAGGCGACTCGGTCCGGTGCCGCTCGATGCGTCGTTTGGCACGTTCGGCCAGTTCATGCTCGAGCAGCGCCCCGAGCAATCGCGTAGCCGGCCAACCTTCCTTGTCAGAGCGCTCAACGAACTCGGGCCATAACCTGCCGATCGTCGGCAGGCGTAATTCGTTCAGCATCAGGGCCAGACGGCCGTTGTCATGGGCGGGGATGTTCATGCCGCCACCTTGTCGAGCAGCTCGTCATAGACCGCGACGGGCGGCATCTCGACCACCACCTCGGGACATAGGGCCTGACGTGGTGCGAATTCATCGCGCAACTGCTTCAGATCGGGCAGTTCGCCTGCTTCGAGCAAGACGTCGAGCCGCTCGGCCAGCAACGCTTCAAACGCCATGGTGTCCTGCGAGTTCGAGCAGCCCCACGATCGTCTTGCATGCCTGACGTTGCGTCAGTTGCGCCTCCAGCTTCTCCCAGGTTCGGCGGTAGGCTTCACGGGGAAACAGCGCGTCGCGAAACGCAAACCCCCTGAACGCCTGCGGCTTGCGCTTGAGAGAATCGATGAAGTGACGATAATCCAGCGCGTGGCGGTGGTCGGCTGCACGGGAACCTCGCGCGGTGCTGTGCACCGGCGCGCCGGACAGGTAACAGTCGAGCCGGTCACCATAGATCCGAACCTTCAGCCGGTGGCCGATCAGCCGCGACGGCGCGCTGTACAGGATGCCCCGCACAGTGAACGTGCTGCAGCGGGTCACGAGCGCTTCTTCCTCGGCGAAGTCAGTGGTACGACGTTCAGGCAAATCCTGCAACTGTGCGCGCTCAATGCGAAACGCCGCAGCGTTGCGCCGGTTTCGGCGCATCACCACCTCACGGATGAATTCATCGTACGCGGCCCGGTCAGCGAACTCGCGATGGCCGCGAAGCATCAAGGCCTGGTCGACCGCTTCCTTCAGATACCGATGCGAGGATTCCACGCTGCCGTTCTCGTGACCCAGGCCACGATTGTTGCGCGTGCCCTCCATGCCGTAATGGTCAAGTAGCGCTGCGTAACGCTTCGTGAAGTCCTCCTGCTCTGTCAGATTCTTGAAGGCAGCCGACAGGCTGTCAGAACGATGTTCGCGCGGGCAACCGCCGGCCTGCCATAGCGCGTTCTGCAATCCCGCTGCGAGGGCCTCGGAACTCTCGCCACCCTCAACAACGTTCGCGTACTCCCAGCGCGAGAACGCCAGCACGAAGTGATACAGCCGGTGACCGAATGGGGCGCCGCCGATCGTCACGCACAGCTTGCTCATATCGGTGAAGTCTGACAGTCCGCGCACGCCCGGTTGATGTTCCTGGGGGAAGAACACCTCCTGGGTCGGCCCTTCAAGGGCCCGCCACTGGCGGATACGCCGTTCCAGCGTGCGCCGCATGCTATCGGGATAACGATCCGGGTGATCATCCTGCAGCTTGCGCAGGACCGTGATGCCCATCAGGTTGGGCGCGTTGCGCAGCAGCGGTACGACTTCGCTGTCCCATACGTCAACGAAGGGATCCGGGCGGGTCCGCCATGATTGACGCGGCCTCTGCGAGGGCAACGTGGCATCGCGCTCGATGCGGCGTGCCGTACGCACGCTGATACCGGTCTTGGCGGCCGCGACTTCCTGAGAATGCTGTTTGCGCTTGTTCATATAGAGCGAAATAATCGGTGCGCCGGCCGAAAGGCGTTTGCAATAAACATGTGGCGACGCCCTTGCGGTAAGGTTGAATTCCGCGCGGGAGAAGACCGATTCATCAATGGTGCATCTCAGCCCGCGATAGAGCGTGGTCCTGGGTCACGTCGGCGACACTGGTGAGACCGTGATGAACGGCCATCCCGTTTGAGAGAGTGAGTACAACGACGTACCCGAACCTGTGCGGCAACCTCGAATCCAAAGGACGAAAGTCATGGCAATGCGCACAAGAACAACGCTGGAGATAGCCTGTCCGAACGCGGCGGGCATCGACATTGGTTCGGCAAGCCATTATGTGGCGGTGCCTGCTGATCGTGACGACGAACCTGTGCGCGAGTTCAAGAGTTTCACTTGTGAGCTGGAGAAGCTGGCCACTTGGCTGACAGCCTGCGGCATCGACACTGTGGCAATGGAGTCGACCGGAGTCTACTGGATACCCGTGTACGAGTTGCTGGAATCACGGGGTTTCACGGTCCATCTGGTCAATGCCCGGCACGTAAAGAATGTGTCGGGCCGCAAGAGCGATGTGCTTGACTGCCAGTGGTTGCAACAACTGATGAGCTACGGGTTGCTGTCGGGAGCGTTTCGGCCGACAGACGAAATCTGCGCCTTGCGGGCTGTTTCACGGCAACGGGATATGCTGTTGCGCTATCAGGCGCGACACGTCCAGCATATACAAAAAGCCTTATCGCAAATGAACGTTCAACTCGCCAACGTGATCTCCGACATCATGGGCGAAACGGGACAGAAGATTGTGCGCGCCATCATCTCCGGCGAGCGGGACGCCGTGACCCTGGCCAGAATGAAACACGCCCGCATCCGCGCCAGTGAAGAGGACATCGTCAAGTCATTGCAGGGCAACTGGCGCGACGAGCACCTGTTCACACTGAAGCAGGCCATGTCATTGTATGACGCATACAGTACGCAACTGATGGTGTGTGACCAGCAGCTTGAGGCCATGCTGGCCGCGCTGCAAAAGCATGCTGGAAGCCTGGATAAGCCTCAGCGTCGTTCGCGCGGCAAGAATGCTCCACGGTTCGACTTACGCACGTACCTGATTGGCCTGTGCGGTGTTGATCTGACGCGCATTAACGGCATCGACACGGCAACCGCACTGAAGGTGATTTCCGAAACAGGCACGGACCTCTCGCGCTTCAGAAGCGCCAAGCAGTTTGCAGCATGGCTCGGCCTGTGTCCTGGAACGAAGATCTCCGGGGGCAAGGTGCTGTCCAGCGCGAGCAAACGTACTACTAACCGTGCGGCACACGCTTTACGTCTGGCAGCCGCAGCACTGCGTACCAGCCAGTCTGCACTGGGCGCCTACTACCGGCGCATGTGCGCCAGACTGGACCGACCCAAGGCCATCACGGCGACCGCGCATAAGCTGGCGCGTCTGATCTATGCGATGCTGACGAAAGGCGGCGAATTTATCGATCAGGGGCAAGACTACTACGAGGAGCGTTACCGTCAACGCGTCATGCATCATCTTGCCCGTCGGGCCGAAAAACTGGGTTTCAAACTTACCCCTGTTTCCTCGCAAAATCAAGACCTTGCGATGTGTTTATTGAGAGAGATGAACCTGTTGGTCGGTAATGCGGGTTCCAGACATGAGCTGACCGCTTCTTCTTCAAGCTTCGATCAGCCCATCCTAAAGCCCCGTCGACCTGGCGCTGCCGGTGGCTCGTCGTCTCCGGCGGCTACGCCGCCTACGACTCCTCACCACCGGCCAAAACAAGCGTCAACGACCGGCCAAGACAATTGTCGCTGCCCAACTGGGATCGGTTGAGCACGGCGATGAGCGCCAGTTTCGTGTCGCATCGTGGCCGACCGGCGACGTCGCCGCGTTTGATCGCAGGGCTGCTGTACTTGCAGCACGCCTTCGACCTGTCGGACGAGGAGGTCGTCTGGCAATGGCTGGAGAACCCGTATTGGCAGGTGTTCACCGGCGAGACGTACTTGCAGACGAAGCCGCCGATCGATCCGTCGAGCCTGACGCGCTGGCGCAAGCGGATGGGCGAAGCCGGCATTGAAGAGCTGCTGGCCGAGACGATCGAAGCAGCCAAACGTGCCAACGTGATCAAGACTTCGAGCCTGAAGCGGGTGATAGTCGATACGACGGTGATGGAGAAGGCGATAGCGCATCCCACCGATTCGCGCCTGCTCGAATGTTGCAGGGAACATCTGGTGAAGGCTGCGGCCCAGCACGGGCTGAAGCTTCGGCAGAACTACAACCGAGAAGCGCCGCGTCTGGCGGGCCAGATCGGCCGCTATGCGCATGCGAAGCAGTACAAGCGGATGAAGAAAGCGCTGCGCACGTTGCGCTCGCGCGTGGGGCGCGTGATGCGTGACGTCGAGCGGCAGCTGGACGGCGTCGCTCAGCAAAGTCGAGCGGCTTTGGAAGATCTGATTGGCCGCACGAAGCGCATTCTCACGCAGAAGCAGAAGGACAAAAACAAGCTTTACGCACTGCATGCGCCAGAAGTCGAGTGTCTGGCCAAGGGCAAGGCACGCAAGCCGTACGAATTCGGCGTGAAGGTGTCGATTACCACGACGCACAAGGAAGGTCTGGTCGTCGGAGCTCGTTCGATGCCGGGCAATCCCTACGATGGGCACACGCTGGCTGAAGCGCTGGAGCAGGCGGCGATCCTGAGCGACGTACAGCCGGAGATCGCCGTCGTCGATCGTGGCTACAAGGGCGTCGCCGTCGATGGTGTGAAGGTCTATCACCCCGGATTGCGACGCGGCATCACGCGAGGCCTGCGAGCAATGATCCGACGCCGCAGCGCAATCGAGCCGGCCATCGGGCACATGAAGGCCGACGGCAAGCTCGGTCGCAATTGGCTTAAGGGTGCGCTGGGCGATGCACTGCATGCGGTGCTGTGCGGCGCCGGTTATAACCTGCGGATGATCTTGCGCAAGCTGCGGCTTTTTTACGCCCTGATTCTCGTCGCTTTGCTCGGCTTCAAAACCGCTCCCCGGTCAGCGGCGTGGCTTCATCTGCGTGACGAAACGAATTGTTCAGGGCCGACTACTGACGCTTCTTTGCGCATATGATCTGCACATAAACATACTAAGCCGAAACAAAGTAACCGGACATGAATCATGCCGCGTAGCGGACTGACGGATGTTGAAACATGGATCGGACCAAGGCCGGAATCTTCTGCAACGAGCGCAGAACCGCTCGAACTCGCTGCTTGAGATGCCCCGGACCTTTGATGGCAAGCTTGCCGATCTTGTGATGTTTGAGATAACCCCATACCAACTCGTCCGGGTTCAGGTCTGGCGAGTAAGCAGGAAGGAAGAACAGACAAAGGCGCCCATCCGATTCCGCGCCAAGCTGCCGGATCGCTTTGCAACGATGTACCGGATGACCATCGGCAATCAGGAAGACAGGCGCATCGGCGGTGAGCATCAGTCGTTTGACGAAGTCGACGTACACGGAGATCTTGAAGCTGCCTTCGAAACACATGAATCGAAGTTGGCCACGCGGGCTGATCGCTGAGATCAGGTTCACCTTGAAGCGCGCGCCAGTGACTTCGACTACCGGTGTTTGACCGACCGGTGCCCAGGTCGTGCCGCTGTGATAGTCCGATCGCACCGTCGATTCGTCGACGAAGAAGATCTGTGCCCCGCAGCGTTTGGCCTGCCCGACAATGGCCGGGTATTCGTTCTGCATCCATGACTCGACCAGTTCAGGGTCGCGTTGGTAAGCACGCGCAAGCGGCCGCTGGGGTGAAAGCCCGAGCTTGCGCAGCAGTCGACCGGCAGACACCTCGGAGAGCCTGACGTTGAAATGATCGCGAATCAACTCCCGCACCATGTCTCGCGTCCACAATGCAAACTCGAACTTCATCTGCATTGGGTTCTTCGTTGTGACCGTCTGATAGACGAAGCGGATAGCCTCGGACGGCAGCTTCATCGGTCGACCAGGGATTGCCTTGGCTCGTAACGCCTCGATGCCCCCTTCGCGCCAGGCCGCCAACCACTCGTAAATACGCGCTCTCGAGAATCCCAGCGTGCGGATCACGTCCTCCGGCGACTCGCCAGCTTCGACACGCTTGACAGCCCGAATGCGGATCTCTTCCAGCGTTGCATGTGAAAGCTGCCGGCCGTCGTCCTCGCGCATCTCGCCTCTCCCTAAACCCCTTAAAGCTTAGACCATGGCGTCGATTTATGTTCGCTTACTTACGCACTGGTTAGTAAGTGCGTATTTCGGCGAACGTGACCGCCGATTTCGGGAACGTGACCGATTTGGCAGGTTCGATGTTGCGCGGGGTTGATTCTAGGTTTTTGGATCAGCTTTCGTCGAGTACGACCTCCTTTGTTTGAGCGTTTGGAGCGGCCTTTCGAAGCGACTCGCCCTTGAGCGTGATGCGGTGATGTCGCTGCATGAGTCGGTCGAGCATGGCATCGGCAATCGTTTCGTCGCCGATCCAGCCGTGCCAGTGCTCGATGGGTAATTGACTGGTCACGATGGTGGCTTTGCCGGCCGCGCGGTCGTCGATCATCTCCAGCAAGTCGTTGCGTACCATCGGGTCGAGCGGCGCCATGCCCCAGTCATCGAGTAGCAAGACGTCAACGCGCGCGACTTGCATGAGCCACTTCGTGAAGCCGCCGCTGCCGTGCAGGATTCTCAGTTCTTCGGTCAACCTCGGCACACGCAGATACAGCGCCGAGTGCCCACGCCGGCAGGCGTACTGCGCCAACGCACACGCGAGCCACGATTTGCCTGCCCCCCGTGGGGCCACTGATGAGCAGGCTGTAGCCCGACTGAACCCAGTCGCCCAGCGCCAGGCTCGTGAGCGCGCGAGCATCGATGCCGCGACCCGATCGCGTATCGAGATCCTCGATCAGGGCCTGCGGATATTTAAGGCGTGCATGCTTGAGCAAGCGCGTGCGACGCCGGTCATCGCGCCAGTGGGTTTCCCGGTCGACCAGCAACGACAGGCGCTCCTCGAAGCTCAGCTTGGCGCTGCCGGGCTGCGCGAGTTGTTCTTCGAGACCGTCGGCGAAGCCGTCGAGCTTGAGCGTGCGCAGTTGTGTCAGGGTTTGTTGCATCATCATCGCAGTGCGCCTCCTTATTGGTAATAGCCGGGGCCACGCACGTGCGCATGGCTCGGGCTCGTCCAGTCCGCCGGTGTCATGGCGACGGCGCGGTCGCGGTTGTTGAGCAGGATCTCGCGCACATGCCGGTAACGATGCACACCGAGTTCGAGAGCGAGAGCACATGAGGCTTCCAGCCGTTCACGACCGTAGCGCCTCGACAGCGAGAGCAGCCCCAGGCACGCCCGATAGCCGTGTTCGGGATGGCGCTGTTCTTCCAGCAATCGCGTGACGAGCGTCGCCGTTGCCGAGCCGATCTGCCGCGCCCAGTGGATCAGACGCTGTGGCGTCCATTCCAGGTGCGCGCGGTGCGCAGCAGGCATGTGTTCGACGATGGTCGTGTAGCCGCCAGCTCGGTCGTTGCGAGCATGGCTCGCCACACGACGCCCGCGATGCAGGAGTTCAATGGCGCCGCCGGTGATGCGGGCTTCGAGCTTCAGACCGACGAGCGCATGCGGCACGCTGTACCGATGCTTACCCACCTCGACGTGGTAATCGATGTGCACGGTCACCGTCTTGAAGCGTGCAAGTTCGTACGGCTGGGCCGGCAACGGCAACAAGGCGGGTGCGTCGAGCTGCGCAAACGCAGTGGCGCGGCATCCGGGCAGCTTCTGGAAGGGACGTTCGTTCAGGTACTTCAGCAACGGGCTGATCGCCTCATTGACCGACTGCATCGAGCCGAACTCATGGTGGCGCAGACGCGCCATGATCCAGCGCTCGACGACCTGCACGGCCGACTCGACCTTGGCCTTGTCCTGCGGTCGGTAGGTTCGCGCGCCGGCAGGAACGACGTTCCATAGTGGCGCGCGAAGTCCAACACGGTGTCGCCCGCACGAGGCTCGTAGCGATCGGGCTCGGCGATCATTGCGCGCGGGTTGTCGGGCACGATCAGTTGCGGCACGCCGCCGTAGAACGTTAGTGCTCGTGCGATGCCGCCAAGCCAGTCTTCCATCGTCTCGGCAGGCGTCGCGCACGCAAACGTGTAGCTCGAAGCGCCGATCGCGGCGACGAACACGTGCGCGCGCCGCCCCGTCGTCAACGGCAGCGTGGGTCCGTCGAAGTCGACGAACAGCTTCTCGCCGGCGCGGTGGATCTGGCGCATCGAGCGCTTGAGCCGCTTGGCGAACGTCCGGTAGTGCTCGCAGAACTGCGTGTAGCGGTAGGTCTGCCGATCGGCAAACTCGGCTTGGTACTCTTCCCAGAGCAGCGTAAGCGTCATGCCCTTGCGTCGCAGTTCCTGGTGAATGCGGCCGTAGTCGGGTTGGGCGTAAGCCGCCGGCCCAGCGGGCTTGCCCATCAAACGCCGTTCGAGCTCGCCCTCATCCATATCGCAAGCGCTCGCCCAGTCGAGTTCGGCCGCCTTGGCCAGGCCGACGTACTTCGTGACAACGCCCTTGGAAATGCCTAGCGACGCGGCGATTCGATCATGCGAGAAGCCGCCGTCGAACTTCAGTCGTAAAACGTCTTTGATCATGCGCGTGTTCATCCGGTGCGCGGGCATCGTCTCTCCGGCCAAAGCCGTCGAGCATAGCCCGCGTGGCTGGGGTCACGCGCAACGCCAAACCCGCCTGTCGTTGCGACCGGTCACGTTGCCGAAATCCTCGGTCACGTTCCCGAAATCCTCGGTCACGTTGCCGAAATCCTCGGTCACGTTCCCGAAATCGCCGGTCACGATGCCGAAACGGTCGGTCACGTTGGACCGAAATACGCAGTATGCCCGCAATGGACGGCGAAGCTTGCGGGAGGCGAGCGAAGGCGCGTTAGTCTGGCGACGGGGGCAGTCGACAAGGCAGCTATGCCCGCATCAAGCCCGCCGCCGTGTTGATGAACGACGGCTAACAGAGGTGGCGCCGTTGGTTCGGACAGTCAGATCGAATTTATAAGTGGAAGCGCCGGGGTCATCAAGCTGCCGCTTTGATCGCTGGCAGCGTCGCGAAGTATGCCTCATCCGGCGTCTGATCGGACAGACTCGAATGGGGCCGTTTCTGGTTGTAAAGATTCAGGTAATCGCCGATGGAGCGGCGCGCATGGCTGACTGATTCATAGGCTTTCAGATACACCTCTTCATATTTCACGCTGCGCCACACGCGTTCGACGAATACGTTGTCGCGCCAGGCGCCTTTGCCATCCATGGACAGGCGGATGCCCCTGCTGAGCACGGCGTCGGTGAACGCTGTCGCGGTGAACTGGCTGCCCTGGTCGGTGTTGACGATTTCAGGTTGCCCGTATTTCGCAAACGCTTCTTCCAACGCCTCGACAGCGTGCATCGCTTCCATCGTAATCGCCACGCGGTGGGCCAGTACCTTTCGGCTGGCCCAGTCCACCACGGCGGTCAGATAGACGAAGCCGCGCGCCATCGGAATATAGCTCGTATCCAGTGCCCAGACCTGGTTTGCCCGATTGATCGTCATGCCCCGCAACAGATAAGGCCAGATCTTGTGCTTCGCATGACGGCGGCTCGTGTTCGGCTTGCAGTACAGCGCCTCAATGCCCATGCGCTTCATCAGCGTGCCGACGTGTTTGCGCCCGACCCTGACCGTGGAGATGAAACGAATGTTTGCCAAGATCAATTCCTACCAGTGTCACGTCTTGCATGATGGGCCTCTCCACAAAGGAAACCCCTACAGCGTAGTCCGCTCATAGGGTGGGGGTGACCATCTCATTACTCCAGATGCAATTCATTGAGCCGCCGCATCAGCTCCTGATCGGCCTCGCTGACCGGGTGCGGTTGGTAGTAGGCGCTTGAACGGGCAATGCCCACCAGCCGCACCTGCCGGCTCACCGGCAATGCGTGCTCGCGATCAATCATCGCTTTACGCTCAGCAATCCCGCCTTGCCGAGCGCGCTTTCCAAAAAATCGTTCTCCAGAGTCAATTGCCCGATCTTCGCGTGCAACACCTTCACATCGACCGGGGGCTCGGCCGATGTTTGGCCCGTCTCGAACACTTCGGCAACACGCTCCTGCAGTTGCTTCTTCCAGTCCGTGATCTGGTTCGGATGCACATCAAACTGCTGGGCCAGCTCGGCCAGCGTCTTGTCGCCCTTGAGCGCCGCGAGTGCCACCTTTGCCTTGAACGCCGGTGAGTGTGTCCGTCGGTTGCGTTTCGTCATCTTCTGGTTCCTTTGCCGGCCATTATGACCGACTCACGCCCCAGCTTTTCCACTTACCGACCTGTCCGGATTCTCGGCGCCACCTCTGTCGACCTGGTCGCGCTTGACCCACTCGTGCAGTGTCTGCGGTGTGCAGCCGATCATCGGCGCAATCGATTCGACCGCCGCCCACATCGACGGATGTTCGCTACGCTGCTCGCGCACCAGGCGCACTGCGCGCTCTCGGACTTCCGGGGAAAACTTGGTTACCTTCTTGTTCATGGCTCCATTCTCTCAAGAGTTGGAGCCTCCGCCAAACCCGGGGCGGTTCACGATTGATCGATCAGCTCCTTGCAATCGAGTCACACTACAACGACACGACGCCAATCTTGACGCGATCGCGACTCCGATTGCTGAATATACACTCTGCCCACACGAACGGATCGAGCCTCATCGATTGCTCGACGATGACTGCAAGACCGTTGATGTTCCAAGGAAATCAACGGTGTCGCGATGAGCATAGACCTTCATCTCATCGTCCAACTGGAACATCGCACCGCGCGACCTCAGCAAGCAATGCTTCGTCGCGCGCAATGACATTCGGCAGATGCGAGCGCAGGAATTCGACCCACGTGCGCGTCTTTGCGTCGATGAACTTGCGCGACGGATATAGCGCATAAACAGTCGACTTCTGTAGCATATATTCCGGCAACACACGGACCAGCGAGCCATCGCGCAACCCCGAAATGGCCGCGTAAAGCGGTACCATGCCGATGCCCATGCCTTCGCGGATCGCCACGATCAATGATTCGGCGATGTTCACATGCACCGGTCCGTTGACTTCCATCATCTCACTGCCGTTGGGGCCGTCGAGCGTCCATTCATGTGGCGGGAACGCCGGCGTATGCAGGATCAGACATTCGTGACGCGCAAGGTCCGCTGGCTTTTGCGGCGCGCCGTTCGCGCGCACGTAGGCCGGCGATGCGCACAGGATGCTGAACGTCGTCCCCAGCGGGAACGATACGAGGTCCGAATTCGGCAGCGTCGATGCGCCGACCACGGCCACATCGGCGCTGCCCTCGAACAGATCCGGCATGCGCTGCGACAGCGTCAACTCGACGGTCACATCAGGATAAAGCGCGCGATAACGCGAAATGGCCGGCAGAACGTAGTGCTGGCCGATGCTCGCAAAACTATGCATGCGCAGCGCGCCGCTTGGTCGCTCGTGCGCGCAACTGGCTTCTTCTTCCGCGATATCGACGTCCGCGAGGATCTGCTGCGATCGCTTCAGATAGCGCTCGCCGGCAGTGGTCAGCGCAAGCCGACGCGTCGAGCGATTCAGCAGCCGCGTGCGCAGATGTGCTTCGAGCTCCGAGACTGCGCGAGACATCGCGCCGGTCGTTGAATTGAGCGATTGCGCGGCCGCGGTGAAGCTACCGGCTTCAACCACCCGGACGAACACTCGCATATTTTGTAGCGTGTCCATCAAACCTTCTGTTTCATGACCAGGATCATATTTTCCGTCAGTCTCAGAACTCTATTGTTGTCCATTCTGGAACAGATGTTCTGCACCCGTCGTCTTAATGCGCGCATCGCAGGCACCTACAATCGGCGCCTCGCCTGCCCCGGTGTCAGCGATTCTGCCCGGAGCCTCTTTCAGCCACCGCGTGGGGCGCACTGTTTTCAGTAGAAACCCGATCATGCGTTTGAACCGCGGGCGGATTTTTTCGGTCCGCGCGCGGACATGCGGCGACGACTCGGCCGAGCCAAACTCAATCGGGCCATGCGCGATTGGGCCAGCAGCGACGGTATGAACTGGCTGCATCTGTTGAAGACGGTCACCGCCGGTCTGCTCGCGCTGGGCATCGCGATACTGCTCGATCTGCCGCAGCCGCGCATTGCAATGACCGCGGTTTTTGTGTTGATGCAACCGTTCAGCGGCAAGGTGCTTGCCAAGAGCTTTTACCGGATTCTTGGAACAGCAGTAGGGACCGTGGCCGCACTCGTGCTCGGCGGGCTGTTCGTTCAGAAGCCCGAACTGTACATACTCGGTATGATCTTGTGGGTGAGCGCCTGTATTGCTGCGGCGGTCCGGTATCGGCATTTCAGGTGATACGGCTTTGTGCTCGCAGGTTACACCGCCGCGCTGATCGGCATTCCGAACGTCATGGCGCCTCAAGGACTGTTCCTCGCGGCGGTCGCGCGCGCGGCGGAAGTGGCGGTCGGCATCGTGTGTTCGAGTGCGCTCAGCACGTTGCTGCTGCCGCAGAGCTCGAGCCTTGCGCTACGACGTAACCTTCAGGTCAGGTTCGCGATTTTTACCGCGTTCGCTGTCGAGGTGCTCGCACGCGGGCTCGAGCGCAATCGGTTCGAACGGCGTTTCGCGGATTTCGTCGACGAAATCGCCGGCTCCGAAGCAACACGCACGTTCGTCGCGTTCGAAGATCCGGCGATGCGCTCGCGCAGTGCGCATCTCGCGCGTCTGAATTGCGAATTCATGGATGCGTGCACGCGTCTGCACGCACTGCATTAGTTGCTCAAACGGTTGCGAACGAGCCGTGCCGCGCCGATACTCGCGGCCATCGGTCCGTACTTCGACGAACTGGGAGGCTTGGTCCAGGTACAAGCTGCAGCAGGCGTCGAAGCATCGCGCGTAGCTGCTGACCTGCGCCTGTTTCGAGCGAACCTGCCACGCGGGTACGCGAAACCAGGTGGCCACTCGAAGCTGCGTCCAAGGAATCGATTGCAGACTTCGACACGGCGACGCAAATCGAGCCCACATAAAAGCCACCGCACAATCAAACCTTTATGCCGCACCAACCACTTCGCCGTGTTGTTCACGTTCCTGCGCTCGGCGGTCATCATCGGTCATTCTGGTGGCGCGTGGCGCAGTGGAGGTCAACGCACAGACCAACGTTTGGGCCAATCACGGCGAGGCCGCCGCTCGGCCAGTTGGTCGCGATCCAGAACCAACCGGCGATCGATTTGACTTCACAACTGCGCATGCTGCTGACACACCGTTCACGACGACGGCGCGACGCACTTCGCTGGTGCTGCAGACAGTGCATGCCGATCGCGCCCGCCGTCACGATCTGCAGCGCATCTTGAGCCGTCCGCACTTCATTCGTAACGCGTTGCTCGACAAGGACGCGCCGTTCAATCCTCGTTGAGCAATGCTTCGTGGATCTTTCTGCCATATGGAAAGATCCCTTCCAGGCGACCCCGTTTATCCGCGTAGGTGGCGGTCATATAGTTTCGTCACTGCCTCGCAGTACTCGTCACAGTAGTCGTAACCCCTGCAGAATGAGATGAAAGTGTTGAAGATGGTCCTGATTGCGTGTTCTTTGTCCACCGCTGCCGCCGCTTATGCGCAAACCGCGCCGACCGAGCCCGCGCAGCAGGTTGCACAAGTGGATGGTCAGCGCACCGATAAGCTTGCCGCTCGCAAGCACGTGCAAGCACCAAAAGCGAAAGCCGATGAATGCGTTGGCCCGATGAGCTTCTGCAACATCTACTTCGGCAGCTAAGCCCGGTTGCGTCACGCGCAACACCTGTCGCGGACCATGTCACGCGACCCAACACCTGCACGCGACGCCGTCCGATCGAGACGCCGCGACGGGAGCGGCAACCGCCTATTGAGCGAAGCACACCGCAGACGTGCGCACCACTAGACGGAGCTGGCGACTATGGACAGACTTCCTTGCATGTATGAAGACCGCATTCGCTGCGCCGCGCTGCGCGGCAAGATCACCACGGCTGTCGACGCGGCGCTCCTGATTCACGACGGCATGCGCGTTGGCGCAAGCGGTTTTACGCGCGCGGGCGACGCGAAGGCCGTGCCGGTTGCGCTTGCCGAGCGTGCGCGTCAGCTCGGCGAGCCGCTGCGCATCACGTTGATGACGGGCGCCTCGCTCGATCATGACGTTGATCGCATGCTGACCGAAGCGCACGTGCTCGCGCGCCGTCTGCCGTTTCAGGTAGACAAGACGCTGCGCGACGCAATCAATCGCGGCGAAGTGATGTTCGTCGATCAGCATCTATCGGAGACCGTCGAGATGCTGCGCGCGAACCAGCTCGGCAAGCTCGATGTCGCGATCATCGAAGCCGCCGCGATCACGGAGAGCGGCGGTATCGTGCCGACGACGTCGGTCGGGAATTCGGCGAGCTTCGCGATTCTCGCGGACAAGGTCATCGTCGAAATCAATCTTGCGCAGCCGCTCGGGCTCGAAGGCCTGCACGACATCTGGATTCCGGGGCGCCGGCCGCATCGCGAGCCGCTGCCGATCGTGCGCGCGCAGGACCGGGTCGGCACTCCTGCCATCGAGATTCCGCCCGAAAAAATTGCGGCGATCGTGATCACCGACATGGCCGACAGCCCGTCCACGGTGCTGCCCGCGGATCGGGAAACCGTGTCGATCGCCGGTCGCCTGATCGAATTTTTTCAGCACGAAGTAACGCGTGGCCGCATGTCGAAGCAGTTGCCGCCGCTGCAGGCGGGCATCGGTACGATCGCCAACGCGGTACTGGCGGGTTTCGTCGATTCGCCTTTCGATGTGTTCGAAGTTTATTCAGAAGTCCTGCAAGATTCGACCTTCGATCTGATGGACGCCGGTAAGGTCGCGTTCGCATCCGGCGCGTCGATCACGTTGTCGGCCGCTCGGCAGGCGCAGGTATTCGGCGAGATCGGGCGATATCGTGAGCGGCTCGTGCTGCGTCCGCAGGAAGTCAGCAACCATCCCGAAGTGATTCGCCGGCTCGGTCTGATCGCGCTGAATACCGCGCTCGAATTCGATATCTACGGCAACGTCAATTCGACGCATGTGGGCGGCACGCATATGATGAACGGCATCGGCGGGTCGGGCGACTTTGCGCGCAATGCGTCGTGCGCGGTGTTCGCAAGCAAGTCGACCGCGAAGGACGGCCGCATTTCGAGCATCGTGCCGATGGTGCCGCACTGCGATCACAACGAGCACGACGTCGACGTGGTCGTCACCGAGCAGCGGCGTCCGCAATTGCAGCGCTAGAAGTACATGCGACCGGCAACAAAAAAGCGCCAGCGGCACGAGCCCGCTGGCGCTTGATGTCATTGGATGCCGTGCTCAGGACCCTCGTCGCACGAGCCGGATGATAAACAGCAGAATGACCGCACCGATCAACGCGGTGATGATCGAGCCGATCCAGCCGCCGCCGAGCGAGATATGCAGCACGCCGGCGAGCCAGCCGCCGATGAACGCGCCGATGATCCCGACGATGATGTCGACAATCAGGCCGAAGCCGCCGCCCCTGACCAGCACTCCGGCGAGCCAGCCCGCAATCGCGCCGATGATGATCCATGCAATGATGCCGTGTTCCATATTCGAGACTCCATGGTTGAGTGTGAACAAATCACAGTGACAGAGCTTAGTCGAAGGTTATGGGACAGTCCATGTTCAGGACGCGGAATTAACGTTATCTGAATTTGCTGCCAGCTAAGTGTAGACGACGCGTGCGAACAAAGGTGACTTGCGCGCCGCGATTCACTCGGGCGTCGGCTCTGCTTCTCGCGCGGTCCAACTGACGCTGGACACGCTCTTTTCCATGCTCAGGCGACTCGCCATCTGTTCGAGCTTCGATTGATCCTTCGGATGCGTCTTCAGCGTCGCCGTCACGCGAATGCGCCCGGGTTCATCCTCGACATCCTCGCTCGTCAGGCTCTGGAACGACAGCGGCGCCGAGTACATCGAGTTCGATATCGCCGTGCGAATGTGAATCTCGTCGGCTTCGCGGCAAACGATCGTCAACACGTACTCGCGAACGAGATCGGCGTTTGAAACCGGCGTCGAGTTGATCATCCGGCTTACTTCGCGCAGCACGGTGTTGGTCAGCAGCACGACCGCGGTGCCCGCGAGCGCCGGCCCGTAGTGGCCGGCGCCGCTCAACACGCCGACGGCCGCCGAGCACCACAGTGTCGCCGCGGTGTTGATCCCCTGAATCGAGCCTTTGTCACGCATGATGACGCCGCCGCCGAGAAAGCCGACGCCCGACACCACATAGGCGGCGATCTGCGTGATGCCGCTGACGCCGTTGCCGGTCAGCACGCCAAGCGTGACGAACAGGCAGGCGCCGCTCGCGACGAGCGTGATCGTGCGCAGGCCGGCATTGCGCTGGCGCATCTGTCGTTCGAGGCCGATCGCAACGCCGCAAGCAAAAGCGGTCAGAAGCCGCAAGAAGAATTCGAGTGTCATCGTTCAGAAAGGTTGGCGTGCATGCTGCCGCAGCGTGAAGCGTACGCGTGAGACAGTCACGTCGTCTACCTCGGGTACGGTAAAAGCAGGCGGGTGTGTGCGCGGCTCAATACGCGCGCGCACCTATGGCCAGACCGTGCGGCATCGGCGTGACATCGCAGTCATGCTGCGCTTCACCGGCAGTACGGCAATGACAATGAAATGTGGGAGCTGCGCAAAGCCTGGTCAAGCCGCGATCGGCAAGGAGTGTGCTTGCGGGTTTGCTATAGCAATTAATTAATGCGGACTGCCAACGTAGAGTTCAATCCGGTTCACCCGGCACGAGTCTCAAGCGCGTGATTTCAGAAGGCGCACCGAGTCGTTTCGGCGGACCCCAATAGCCGGTGCCGCGACTCGTATAAACCCACAGGCCGTTCAGGCGCGCGAGGCCCGCCGTGAACGGCTGTTGCAGGCGCACGAAGAAATTCCACGGAAAGAACTGCCCGCCGTGCGTATGACCGGACAGCTGCAGCGTGAAGCCGGCCGCCGCGGCCGCTTCGGCCGAGCGCGGCTGATGCGCGAGCAGAACCCTGATCAGCACGTCGCCCGGCGCGCCGGCGAGCGCCGCGACCGGGTCGCTGCGATGCGCGGGGTCATGATGGCCCGCCGAGTAATCGGTGACGCCGGCGATCACGGCGCGCGCGCCGTCATGATCGACGATCACGTGTTCGTTCAGCAGCACCCGCAAGCCGAGCCGGCGAAACTCGGCGATCCACGAGTTCGCTCCGGAGTAGTACTCGTGATTGCCGGTCACGAGGAACGCGCCGTGCCGCGCGGCGAGCCGCGACAGCGGCTGCGTATGCCGGCTCAGCTGCGGCACGCTGCCATCGACGACGTCGCCCGTCACCGCGATCAGATCCGGCTGCAGCCGATTCACCGCGTCGACGATCGCGTCGACATAGCGGCCCTTGATCGTCGGGCCGACGTGGATGTCGCTGATCTGCACGATCGTGAAGCCTTCGAGCGCGGCAGGCAGATCGTCGATCGGCACGTCGATCGTGACGACGCGCGCGCGACGGCGCGCGTTGAACAGGCCGATCAGCGTCGACAGCAGCGCGAGCAGCGGCACCGCCGCCGCCGAGCCGGTGCGCCAATGCGCGATTGCGAGGGTGTTCGGCCAGATCGCGTCGATCGTCAGCAGCGACGCCAGCACGAGGTCGCGCGCGAACGTCAGTACCAGCAGCGACGAGAAGAAGCCCATCGCGAGCAGGCCAACCCATGCGAGCCGATCGCCGAGCGGCTGGCGCTTGAAGCCGCGCGCCATCATGCCGACCGGGATCAGGTAGATCGACAGCAGCAGCCACAGCACGCATAGCCCGCGGCCGGCCGCGTCGATCGGCATGTCGGGAATCAGGCGCAAGCCGACGTAGAGATGCAGCAGGACGCCAATCAGGATGATGCGGAACAGAAACGATGAACGTCGCATAAAGAGGATCGTGGCGGGAAGGAAGCCAAAGGGGCCGACATCGGCGACAGCGCGGCGGCGATCGGTTGGCGGGCAATGCATGCGTTCGCGATGATTGGCGAACGCGGCGAGTCATTCTACCGGCATGCTTCGTCCCCTGCTGTGGCCGCAAAATTCGTGCTCTCGCACCGCACGACACGCGGGCCGGAAGGCGCCGGAACGAGCCACGAGCGGGGTACGCCCGTGGCAGGCGCGATCCGTGCTTGGAACAAGCACATAGGGCCGCGCGCCACGCGATTCAATGCCTATGCAAGCGAATTAAATGGGCTTTGAATTGTAATCCTGCGTGGAGTATGCTTGACACAGGCCAGCTTGTTGCCGGGCCCGCGCAGCGGCGGTTCGGCCTCGTCTGGTTCTGTCGCCGGGAAAGATAGGGCGGATAGGGCGGGGGGAGACACACCATGAAACTGCTCAAATCGGGTCACCAGTTGCATCACGCGCACGACGTGCATCATGTTCATCATGAGCATCATGTCGGACGCGAGGGCAGCCATGTGATGCTGCCGCTCGTCGGCATCTCGCTGATGGCGATCGCGCTCTACATCGGCGTTCGCAACATCGATTTCTCCGAGCTCGGCAAAAGCGCGCTGTTCGACATCGTGATGGTGTGCGTCGCGCTCGGCATCGCGGGCCTGTTCGGTGTGGTCGGCGCGTGGCTGCGCTCGAATGGCGACGAGGCCGAAGAGGGTTTCTGCTTCTTCGGCGCGCTGATCGGCACCGTGGTGTTTTACATCGCGGTGCTGATCTGACGCGATTCGATCCGCCGCGTGGCGCGACACTCGCGCCATTCATCATCAACGCACCGTCACGCCATTCGCGCCGCTTCGTCGAACGAAAAACGCGGGCTGCGCGCAAACAGCTTCGACGGATCGCCGTAGCCAAGATTGATCAGGAAGTTCGACTTCACCGTCGTGCCCGCAAAGAACGCTTCGTCGACCTTGGCCTGATCGAAGCCCGACATCGGCCCGGTGTCGAGACCGAGCGCACGCGCCGCGAGAATCAGATAGCCGCCTTGCAGCGTCGAATTGCGAAACGCCGTGTCCGCGATCAACCGCTCGTTGCCGACGAACCAGCTGCGCGCATCCGCATGGGGAAAGAGTTTCGGCAGACGCTCGTAGAAGGCCATGTCCATGCCGACTATCACCGTGACGGGCGCGGCCATGGTTTTCTCGAGATTGCCAGCCGACAACGCCGGGCGCAGTTTCTCCTTGCCCTCCGGCGTCCTGACGAACACGAAGCGGCCCGGACTCGAATTGGCCGAGGTGGGGCCGAGCAGTACCAGCTCGGTCAGCTCGCGCAGCAGGGCCTCGTCGATCGGCTTGTTCTGCCAGTCGTTGTGCGTCCGCGCGTCGCGAAACAGCTGCGCGAGCGCCTGATCGGAAAGTGTCATGAAAGTGGTCTTTTGCGAAAGAAGAAAGGGAACGCGGAGAGCCGCGTCGAATGACAGAGCAACGCGCGTGAATCAGCGGGTGTGCCGTTGTCGTCATAATAGCCAGGGTTTTTACTCGTCCGCTTGCATCCAGGCATTCCCATGACCTCCGATCTTTTCAACGACCTGCCGACGCCCGACGTCGACTGGTATCCCGACTGGCTCGCACCGGCCGACGCCGAGCGCCTGCTCGCCCGCCTGATCGACGAGGTGCAATGGCGCCAGGAGATGATCGGCACACCCGCCGGCCGCGTTGCACTGCCGCGTCTGACCGCCTGGCAGGGCGAGCGGGACGCGGTGTACGTCTACTCGGGCATCCGCAACGTGCCGCAAGTGTGGACGCCCGCCGTCGCGGAGCTGAAGTCCGCTGTCGAGGCGACCAGCGGCGCGCGTTTTAACAGCGTGCTGCTGAATCGTTACCGCAGCGGCGCCGACAGCATGGGCTGGCACGCGGACCGCGAGCCCGAACTCGGCGGCCAGCCGTTGATCGCGTCGGTGAGCCTCGGCGTCGCGCGCAGGTTCGATCTACGGCACAACCGCAGCGGTGTCGTGCAATCGTTCTCGCTGAAGGGCGGCAGCCTGCTCGTGATGAAGGGCGACACTCAGGCGCAGTGGCGTCATCGGGTGCCGAAGGAGCCGCGCGTGAGTGGCGAGCGCATCAATCTGACGTTTCGCTGGGTCACGCCGAGGGTCACGCCAACGTGACGCAGCGACCCGCGATGCCCTGACCACCGCGTTATATCAAAATTGGTATCGACGGCGCGAATCATGTGATTGGACGGTTAACGCCTCGCACAGTACGCTACATCACGATCCATGCGCCGTGAGGGCCACGAGGGCCGGGCCGATCGCTGGGTCGTCTACACAACAACGATTGGAGACTGTCATGGCGAATACACGACGTGCCGCGTGTCGCGCTCTGGGCGCGCTCGCGCTTTCCGCGAGTCTCGGGGCGCTGACGCTGGCCACACCTGGCGCGCATGCCGAGGATAAACAGATTACGCTCGGTTTTGCGCAGGTCGGCGCGGAAAGCGCATGGCGCACTGCGAATACCGAATCGGTGAAGTCGGCGGCGACTGACGCCGGTATCAAACTCAAATTCTCCGATGCGCAGCAAAAGCAGGAAAACCAGATCAAGGCGATCCGCTCGTATATCGCGCAGAAGGTCGACGTGATCGCGTTCTCGCCGGTCGTCGAATCGGGCTGGGAACCGGTGCTGCTCGAAGCCAAAGCCGCGAAGATTCCGGTGATCCTGACCGACCGCAACATCGACGTGAAGGACACGTCGTTGTACGTGACGATGATCGGCTCGGACTTCCTCGAGGAAGGCCGGCGCGGCGGCAAATGGCTCGCAGACCACTACAAGGACGACAAAGGCCCGGTCAATATCGCCGAGCTGCAGGGCACGGTCGGCTCCGCGCCGGCCAACGACCGCCACTCGGGTCTGATCGAAGTGATCAAGAACGATCCGAAGTTCAAGGTCATCGCGTCGCAAAGCGGCGACTTCACGCTCGCCGGCGGCAAGCAGGTGATGGAAGCGTTCATCAAGACCTACGGTAACAAGATCAACGTCGTCTATGCTCATAACGACGACATGGCGCTCGGCGCGATCCAGGCGATGGAAGAAGCCGGCATGCATCCGGGTAAGGACATCGTCGTGGTTTCGTTCGACGCAACCAAGGGCGGCTTCCAGGCGATGGCCGCGGGCAAGATGAACGTGGACGTCGAGTGCAGCCCGCTGCTCGGACCGCAACTGATGTCGGCGGTCAAGGACGTGATGGCCGGCAAGCCGCTGCCCAAGCGCATCCTGACTCAGGAGACGGTCTTCCCGATGAGCGTGGCCGCGCAAACTCTGCCGTCGCGTAAGTACTGACGCGGCGCGCAACGACGCCGCGGCACCGTTCGCGCGAGTGCCGCGGCATGTGCGGTGTTCAGGCGCCGGGGCCAACGGGCCCACGGCGCGAAGGAGACGTGCAGTACGGACGCATCGAACAGGTTTCTCCAGTGGTGCCTGACCGCCCGGGCTGCTCGCTTCTGCAGCGGGCGGTCTCTTTTCAGGAGCATGCGCCCTCGGGGCATGCCGCTGGAGCCTGCCGAACCATGCATAGCCGATCGAGCGAGGTCCATGACCCATTCCGCTACCGAACCGAATCAGCCGGACCAGCCGAAACGCGGCGCGCCGGGCGCGCAAAGCCGACAGAATGACATCAGCGCGCGCGAACCGATTCTGGCGACCTCCGGCGTCAGCAAGACATTTCCGGGTGTGAAGGCGCTGCAACACGTCGACTTCCGCCTGCTTCCCGGCGAGGTCCATACGCTGATGGGCCAGAACGGCGCCGGCAAATCCACGTTGATCAACGTGCTCACAGGCGTGCTCGCACCCGATGCAGGCACGATCCGCCTCGGCGGCGAGGTGGTCGCGTTCGGCTCGCCGCAGGAAGCCGAGGCGGCCGGCGTGCGCACGCTCTACCAGGAAGTGAACCTGTGCCCGAATCTGTCGGTCGCGGAGAATATCTTCGCGGGGCGGCAGCCGCGCCGCTTCGGCGCGATCGACTGGGCCGACATCAAGCGGCGCGCACAGGAAGCGCTCGCGCGCCTCGACGTCTCGCTCGACGTCACGCGCTCGCTCGACGCCTATCCGATCGCCGTGCAACAGATGGTCGCGATCGCGCGAGCCTTGTCCGTCGATGCGCGTGTGCTGATTCTCGACGAGCCGACTTCGAGCCTCGACGACGGCGAAGTCGCGCAGCTTTTCAAAATACTTCGACATCTTAAGCAATCGGGCATTGCGATTCTGTTCGTCACGCATTTCATCGAGCAGACCTATGCGATCTCCGATCGCATCACGGTGATGCGCAACGGCGAGCGCGAAGGCGAATATCTCGCGCGCGATCTGTCCGCGGATCAGCTGGTCGCGAAGATGGTCGGTCACGAGCGCATGAGCGCGCGTCTGCGCGAAGCGGCGCACGAAGGGCAGGCCGCCGATGACCTGCAGGACATCGAGCAGGACCACGCGGACGCAACCGACGCCGCGGCCGCGCGGCCGTTCGTCGAGCTGCGCGGCGTCGGCCGCCGCGGCACGTTGCAGCCGATCGATCTCGAAGTGCAGGCCGGCAAGATTCTCGGCCTCGCGGGTCTGCTCGGCTCGGGCCGCACCGAAACCGCGCGGCTTCTGTTCGGCGCGGATCGCGCGGACAGCGGCACGATCCTCGTCGAGGGGCGCGTCGTGCGGCTGCGCACGCCGCACGACGCGGTGCGCCACGGCATCGGCTATTGCGCGGAAGACCGCAAGAAGGAAGGCATCGTCGCCGAGCTGTCGATTCGCGAAAACATCTTGCTTGCGTTGCAGGCGCGGCGTGGCTGGTGGCGCAAGATCAGCCGGCAACGCGCGCGCGAGCTCGCCGATCTGTGGATCGAGCGGCTCGGCATCAAGGCGTCCGACGCCGAGCAGCCCATCGGGCTGCTGTCGGGCGGCAACCAGCAGAAGGCGCTGCTCGCGCGCTGGCTCGCGACCGATCCCAAACTGCTGATTCTCGACGAGCCGACCCGCGGCATCGACGTCGCCGCGAAGTTCGACATCATGGACCGGTTGCTCGCGCTGTGCGCGAACGGCCTCTCCATCCTGTTCATCTCGTCGGAGATCAGCGAGGTGCTGCGCGTGAGCCACCGCGTCGCGGTGCTGCGTGATCGCCGCAAGATCGCCGAGGTGGCCGGCAAGGCATCGAACGAAGACAACATCTACCGACTCATCGCAGGGAGCGGCGAATGAAGCTATCGAACTGGTTCGCGCGCGACGGGGTCGAGCGTCCGCTGCTGTGGCCATGCCTGACGCTCGTGTTGCTGTGCGGACTGAACCTCGCGGTCAATCCGCATTTTCTCGCGCTGCGCATGCTCGACGGCCATCTGTTCGGTGCGCCGATCGACATCCTGAATCGCGCGGCGCCGCTCGTGCTCGTCGCGATCGGCATGACGCTCGTGATCGCGACGCGCGGCATCGATATTTCGGTCGGCGCGGTGGTCGCGATCGCGGGCGCCGCGGCCGCGACGATACTGGCGACCGAAGCCGTGCCGAGCGGTGCGCTGATCGCGCAGGCGCTCGTGGCCGCGCTCGTCGTCGGCGTATTGAGCGGCATGTGGAACGGGCTGCTCGTCGCGTTCGTCGGCATGCAGCCGATCATCGCGACGCTGATTCTGATGGTCGCGGGCCGTGGCATCGCGCAACTGCTGACCGCCGGGCAGATCATCCCGATCGGCGCGCCCGGCTATCTGTTCGTCGGTGGCGGCTACTGGCTCGGCGTGCCGTGCTCGGTATGGATCGCGACCGTAGCCGTGCTGGCGACCGCCGCCCTGGTGGAGGGCACGGCGCTCGGTCTGTTCATTCGTGCGATCGGTGTGAACCCGGTTGCGACGCGGCTGGTCGGCTTGCGCTCGAAGGCGATCGTGTTCGCGGTGTACGGCTTCTCGGGCTTGACCGCGGCGCTGGCCGGCATCCTGATCAGCTCGAACGTGCGAAGTGCGGACGGCAACAATGCCGGCCTGCTGCTCGAACTCGACGCGATTCTCGCCGTGACGCTCGGCGGCACGTCGCTGCTCGGCGGCCGCTTCAGTTTCGCGGGCACGGTGCTCGGCGCGCTGATCATCCAGACGCTGACGTACACCACGTATTCGATCGGCGTGCCGCCGGAAGCGACGCTCGTCGTCAAGGCGGCCGTCGTGCTCGCGGTCAGCGTGATCCAGTCGCCAGCGGCGCGCGCGCTCGCGGTGTCGTTCGGCGCGTCGCTCGTCAGATCGCGCGGGGTGGCACGATGACGCGCGTTCTCGAAGCACTCGCCCGCGTGGTCGATCCGCGCACGCTGCCGATCGCGGTGACGGTCCTGCTGTTCTGCGCGCTGTTCGGCTTTGGTTCGGTGATGTACACCGGGTTCTTCTCGTGGCAGGTGTTGCTCGATCTGCTCGTCGATAACGCGTTCCTGCTGATCGTCGCGATCGGCATGACGTTCGTGATCGTGTCGGGCGGCATCGATCTGTCGGTGGGCTCGATCGTCGCGCTGACGACGATCGTCGAAGCGGTGCTATCCGAGCACATGCACGTGTCGGTCTGGCTCATCATTCCGATCGTGCTATTGATGGGCACCGTATTCGGCGCCGTGCAGGGCGCGCTGATTCATTACTTCCGCCTGCAGGCGTTCATCGTGACGCTGGCGGGGATGTTCTTCGCGCGTGGCCTGTGCTTTCTGATCACGACGCAGTCGATCACGATCACCGATCCGACGTTCAAGGCGATCTCCGCGTTTCGTCTCAATGTCGGCGTCGGTTCGGTATCGGCGAACGTGCTGATCGCGCTCGCGACGCTTGCGGCCGCGATCTATGTCGCCCATTTCACGCGCTTCGGACGCAACGTGTATGCGGTCGGCGGCAACCCGCGCTCGGCGCTGCTGATGGGGCTGCCGGTCGCGCGCACGCGGGTCGGCGTCTATGCGTTGAGCGGCTTCTGCTCGGCGCTCGGTGGCGCGGTGTTCACGTTCTACGTGCTGTCGGGCTATGGGCTGCAAGGACAGGGCATGGAACTCGATGCGATTGCAGCGACGGTGATCGGCGGCACGCTGCTGACCGGCGGCGTCGGATATGTGGTCGGTTCGCTGTTCGGTGTCGGCATTCTCGGCACGATTCAGACGCTGATCACGTTCGACGGCACGCTCAGTTCGTGGTGGACGCGGATCGTGATCGGCGCGCTGCTGTGCGCGTTCTGTTTGCTGCAACGGTTGATCGAGCGGCACGCCAGGTCGGTGCGTCGGCCGGGTGGCACCAACGCGGTCACGACGACGGGGCATGGGCACGTGCGTGACGAGACGTCGACGTCGACGACGGCGGCGGCGTCGGATTCGCAGGTGTTGGGCAGGGCGCCGGGATAACGCCTGTCCATCAGATAGCCAATGCCAACCGAGCCGATCGCGCCGCTGATCTGGAACGTCGACGTGCCGATGAGCACGTTTCTGTTCGTGTGACCTATTATCAGAAGGAGTTGTGCGCAGTGCGACTGCGGTTGCGATGCTGCTCGTCCGGAACAGCCTCGGTGAAACGCCAGAAGACAGCCCACGCCGCGTTCCGGTAGCCCGGACAGCAATCCGCGAATCGTGCAACTGATTGCAGATGTCGTGGAGAAACAGCGATGGTTCGCACGGAAATACTCGACGCGGTGCGGGCGTACACCGATCCGTTCCGCGTCACGAGCGGCAACGATTTCTTCCTGAAGAATTTCGATCCCGGCGACACGCTGGGATTGAAAATGCATAAGGAAGAGGCGCTGCAACTTCTGCAGCGCGGTTCGAAATGGCTCGCGATGGAGCAGGAAATCCTCTACGCGCAGGATTCCTGGTCCGTGCTGCTGGTGTTCCAGGCCATGGACGCGGCGGGAAAGGACGGGACGATCAAGCACGTGATGTCGCGCGTCAATCCGCAGGGGTGCGATGTCATCTCGTTCAAGCAGCCGTCGGCTGAGGAACTCTCTCATGACTTCCTTTGGCGCTATGGCAGGAAAGTGCCTGAGCGCGGGCACATCGGTATTTTTAACCGCTCCTACTATGAGGAGGTGCTGGTGGTGCGCGTGCATCAGCATCTGCTCGATGCGCAGAGGATCCCGCCGGCACGGCTCGGCGACAACCTATGGGACGAGCGGCTCGCCGACATCGCGCGGTTCGAAGACTATCTCACGCGCCAGGGCGTGGTCATCCTGAAGTTCTATCTGAACCTGTCGTACGGGGAGCAGAAGAAGCGATTCATGGAGCGCCTTCACAATCCCGACAAGCACTGGAAGTTTTCCGCATCTGACGTTCGCGAGCGTCGATACTGGAACGACTACATGCACGCCTATGAAGCGGCCATCCGCGCGACGGCTTGCGAAGCGGCTCCGTGGTTCGTCGTGCCCGCCGACAACAAACCATTCACGCGCCTCGTCGTCGCGGCCGCGATCGTCGAGGCCGTCGAGAAGCTCGACCTCGAATATCCGAAACCTACGCAAGGGCAGATGAAGGATCTCGCCGCGGCGAGGGCGGAGCTCGACGCCGAAGCGGTGGACGGCACGACACCCGATCAATCCGGGGGCGATCCAGGCCATTGAGAGCGGCCCCCTGACCCGAAAACACTGGAACCGGGAGAGACGAGGATGAGCTCAGTTGACAGTGCGACGCCGTGGCATGCGATACCGGCCGGTGACATCGAGCGGCAGTTCAACGTCGATTCCGCGCAGGGCCTCGATGCAACGGAAGCGGCCGGGCGGCTGGCCACCTATGGGCCGAACCGCCTGCCGCAAGGCAAGAAGAAGGGGCCGGTCGCACGATTCCTGATGCAGCTCCACAACATTCTGATCTACGTGCTGCTCGCGGCCGGTTTCGTCAAGTTCCTGTTGGGCCTTTGGCTCGATGGCTCGGTCATTCTGGCCGTCGTCATCCTCAACTCGCTGCTCGGCTTCCTGCAGGAAGGACGCGCCGAGAAGGCGCTCGACTCGATTCGCAACATGCTGTCCGCCGAGGCGCGCGTTTTGCGTGGCGCAGAGGTTCGCCTGATCCCCGCCGAGGAACTCGTTCCTGGCGACATCGTGCTACTGGAATCGGGCGACAAGATCCCGGCGGACATGCGTCTCGTCGACGCAAGGAACCTGCGCACCGAAGAAGCGGCCCTCACTGGCGAATCCGTCCCGGCCGAGAAGAGCACGGCTCAGGTACCGGCCAAGGCCACGGTCGGCGACCGCGAGAACATGGCGTTCTGCGGCACGATGGTCTTGTCGGGCCGGGCAACCGGCGTCGTGGTGGCGACCGGAAGCCAGACCGAACTCGGCCGGATCAACCAGATGCTCGCCGAAGTCAGCGCGCTCGAGACGCCGCTGCTGCGCCAGATCAAGAAATTCGGCTACGTGATCACGGCAGTGATCGCCTGGGTCAGCGTGCTGCTGTTCTCGTGGGGTCACTGGCTCGGCCACATGACTTTCGTCGAGCTGTTCCAGGCCATCGTGGGGATTGCCGTGTCGGTGATCCCGGAAGGGCTGCCCGCGCTCATCACCATCACGCTTGCTATCGGCGTGCAGCGCATGGCCCGGCGCAACGCCATTATTCGCCGCCTGCCGGCGGTCGAGACGCTGGGCGCCGTCTCGCGCATCTGCTCGGACAAGACGGGCACGCTGACGCTGATGGAGATGATGGTGACCTCCGTCGTGACGGCGGAAGCGGCCTACGCCGTCACGGGCGACGGCTACGCCAGCGAGGGACAGGTCAGCGCCGATGGCAAGCCGCTCGGCGCCGCGCCGGACGTGCTGAAGCTGATGGGCCGCGTGTCGCTGTTGTGCAACGACGCGGAGCTCTTCGAGGAAGACGGAAAATGGAAAGTGGAGGGTGACCCGACCGAGGGTGCGCTCTATCCGTTCGCCGCCAAGCTCGGTATGGACCGGGCCGCCGAGACCGCCGCCGGTCCGAGGATCGACGCGATTCCCTTCGAGTCCGAGCACAAGTTCATGGCGACGCTGAACCGTTCGGCGGACGGCGAGATGCTGCTGGTCAAGGGCGCGCCAGAGGTGATCCTCGACCATTGCGACCGGCAGCAAACGGCGCAAGGTCCAGCGCCGCTCGATCGCGAGCATTTCGCCACGGAGGGCGACCGGCTCGCCGCGCAAGGCGAGCGCGTGCTCGGACTGGCGTGGCTGTCGGACCCGGGCCTCCGTACGGGCGGCCTGGGGCCGCAGGACCTGCCGCGGACCCTCGTGCTGCTCGGCCTCGTGGGCCTGATGGACCCGCCGCGCAAAGAGGCGATCGATGCCGTGCGCGAATGCCACGGCGGAGGCATCCGCGTCACGATGATTACGGGCGACCACAAGATCACGGCGGCGGCGATCGCACGCATGCTTGGCATCGGCGACGGCAAGACGGCCGTGTCCGGCACCGAGATCGAGGCGATGAACGATGCGGCGCTGATGGAATGCGTGCGCGGCGTCGACGTCTTCGCCCGCGCCAGCCCCGAGCACAAGCTGCGGCTCGTCAAGGCGATCCAGGCGAATCGGCAGATCGTCGCGATGACGGGCGACGGCGTCAACGATGCGCCGGCGCTCAAGAAGGCGGACATCGGTGTGGCAATGGGGATCAAGGGCACCGAGGTGACCAAGGAGGCGGCAGGGATGATCCTCACCGACGACAATTTCGCGTCGATCTCCGCGGCGGTGAAGGAGGGGCGCACGGTCTACAACAACATCGAGAAGGCGATGCTGTTCATGTTGCCGACCAATGTCGCGCAAGGCGCGGTGATCGCGGTGGCGATCCTGTTCGGATTCACGCTGCCGATCACGGCCCCGCAGATCCTGTGGGTCAACATGATTACATCCGTGGCGCTCGGCCTGACCATTTCGTTCGAGCCACACGAGGCAGACGTGATGAGCCGTTCGCCCCGAGCAATCGACCGGCCGATCGTCACGCGCTTCGGCATCTGGCGCATCCTCTTCGTGGGCGCGGCGCTCGTGCTTTATACGCTATCGACTTTCTTCTGGATGAAGGGGCAAGGGGCGTCGGATCCGATGGCGCGCACGGCCGCGGTCAACGCCATTACGCTCGGCCAGGTGTTCTATCTGCTCAACATCCGCTATCTGCTCGACTCGTCGCTGTCGGTGCGCGCCCATCTGGGCAATCGCTATCTGTGGTACGGAATAGCCGGTGTCGTGGTCTTGCAGCTTCTGTTCACCTATACGCTACCGTTCAATGCCATCTTCGACACCGAGGCTCTGCCCCTGTCGGCGTGGGCGTGGCTCGTCGCTGGTGGCGTGCTGTTTTTCTTCGTGGTGGAAATAGAGAAGCTCGTCTTTCGACTGACCCCCGCATTGAGAGGATTCGTGACTTCGCAACAGGAGGGCGCGGCCTTGCGCAATGATCCCGCGAGATAGGCCGCCCGGGGGGCGCCTGCTACATCTCATGCACGCGGCGGAGGATGAAAAACAGATTAGCCGACACCGCATTGACGATCGGTATCCGCTCGAAAGGCCGGTTCAGCTTCATGCCTATATTGGCAAGTGCGTTAAGCGCTCCGCCTCCCTTTATACCTTTTGCGAAAGTGGGAAAGACCTGATGATAGCCGCATTCCTCGAGAACGAACCCCGACCTGAGAAACAGGCGCTTAGCGTCGCTGAGGCTGTACAGCCGATTATGGCCGGTGTACTTCTTCATGACTCGGCATGCGTTTTCGGTGACCGATAAGCGGTTAGGTAAAAATGTGATGATCAGCAAACCGTCGTCCTTCAGCACGCGCCAAAGCTCATCGAGGCTCTTCTGTTCGCGGGCCACGTGCTCGAGCACACCGCTTCCAATCACCACATCGAATTGATTGTCTTCGTAGGGCAGCAGAAATTCATGATCGAGCGATGCGAAAGATAGTCCGGCGTACTGATAGAACTCCGCGAATTGCCCATCCTCGCAGATGTCACAGCCATATATGTCGATGTCACGGTAGAGCGTGCGGAGCATGCATGAATCTGGGGCGTGCCTGCATCCCCAGTCGAGCACCTTCATCCCACGCTTGATATACGGTGCGTAAATTTCGAACGCGCGCACGTGGCGATCAAGACTCGCGTCGTTGGCAATGACAGATTGCACATAGTCCACGTATTCACCGTCGCTACGATGTGCAATGTAGTCCTCGCAAAGCTTGGCATAAGCCGTCCTGACCTGCTGCAATTCATTGCTCGGGATCGTTTCAGTGTCGATGGGTTTATGCATTTCTCCCTCATATCAGTGCGGGGCCATGCTGAGACCTGCGCAACTCGTTTCCGGAGTACCGGCTCTCGCTACCCTGTGACATCGGGTTGCGAATTTCGCGGGACGTTGACGACTCCGGGTATGGGCGCTGATGGACTGCCTTTGGCGAGACCTGCGGCATCAATTACCTGGAAAAGCCGCGATAGTGAACGGGTTCAAGTTTTCAAGCATAGCAGTTGATTTTGTCAAAACCGGTCGGGGAATCTCTACATTTCGCGCCTTATTCTGATGGTTTTGCGCCTTGACGTGCAGGCACGTGGTCAACGCCCATGCTGCCGGTCGATATCGATCCCTGTCCGGTGCGATCCGAGCGTAGCCGTCACCGCGCAGTGCGCAGGCAGCGGCACGTCGATGCATGTGCGACCTCGGCGAGCGAGCCCTTCTTACTGCCCCATAGCCCGACATTCCTTCGCGCAGTTCCGACAGGCTTCTGCGCATTGCTTGCAGTGTTCGTGCCGGTGCTTTTCGCACTCAGCGGCGCAGGCGTTGCAGATCGACGCGCACAACGAACAAATATCCTTCGCGCGACTACTGCCTCGAGCCATGACGGCGGAAGCCAGACGGCAAATGTCTGCGCAGTCCATGTCTGACTTGATGCATTCGGCCATATGTGCAACGTCCTGTTCCGAAAGGCATGCCGTTGCGCAATGATCGCAAGCGGCAGCGCAGGCGTCACAAGCCCGTATGCAAGATTGATGCTCCTGGTGTTCCATTGATCCTCCGTCAGTGATGCAGCACTGGTGTGCCGGTTCGCAGACTCCCGCACGATGCATACCCGCAAACCGAACTGCCTCCGCTAACGGGCGTCCAACTGGTGCAATCGGCCACCTGCGGTCATCCATCGGCCGTAGACGCCGGACATTCGATGGGCTGTAGCGGTGTCGATAACGGACATTCCTGGTGAGTGCGGATCGCATAGGAACGCGCGTCCACATCGGAGAACAGCCTGTTTGAGCCGCCTCATGCGCCGTTCGCGACCGCCTGCACGTCGCGCGCATACTGCGTGGGCGGCCGACCGACGTGCCGCGTGAAGGCGACGCTGAAGGTGCTGGCTGAACTGTAGCCGACGCGCTGCGCAATCTCGGCGATGCGGCCTTCATGACGACGCAGCAGGTCCTTCGCGAGTGCCATGCGCCAGGCGAGCAAATATTCCATCGGCGCGATGCCGACCGTGCGACTGAAGCGCTCGAAAAAGGCCGAGCGCGAGAGTGCGGCCTCCTTCGCGAGTTCAGCAACGGTCCAGGCGCGTGTCGGATGTTCGTGCATCCCGCGGATCGCGGCCGCGAGGCGGCCATCGGAAAGCCCGCGCACCAGGCCCGGCGACGCATTAGTCTGTGCCGCGGACCGCAGCGCTTCGATGAGCAGCACTTCCAGCAGTCGTGCGAGCACGACCTCGCGCGCGGGCCGCTGCTCCCGTGTTTCCTCTCGCACCAGTTGCACGAGCGTGGCCAGCCGCTGTTCGCCGCGCACATGCACGAGTTGCGGGAGCAGCGAGACCAGCAGCGATGCATCCGGTGAGCCGAAACTGCAGTGGCCGGCCACCATGCGCGCGTCGATGGGGCGATCGGGGTCGCCGATTCTGAACTCGCCGTCGCCCAGCGCGGCGGGCGGCCGCGTCTCGACGCCCGGCGATGGCGGCTCGAGGCTCGACATCGCTACGCCGTAAGCCGCCGGAATCAGGACAAAGTCGCCTGACAGGAGCTCGATGGCCTCATGTCCGTCGATCGCGATGCGGCAGCCGCCCTCGAGAATCACGCAATAGAACGGCTGGCCGGCGACCGAGCGGCTAATGTGCCAGGGACTCGCGCCGTGGACGAGCTTGGAGAACCGGGCGCCCGGCTGCAGCAGCGTCACGACTTCGGCCAACGGGTCAATCATTGCCGGACTCCTGCAAATGAAATTCGGATGATCGATTGTAGCAAGTACGGCCTTGGCGATTTATCGTACGGACACACGCCCTACAGGAGTCCCCATGAAAACCGTACTGATCACCGGCTGCTCTTCCGGATTCGGCCTCGAGATCGCCCGTTACTTCCTCGCGCGCGACTGGCACGTCATCGCCACAATGCGCGTGCCGCGCGCGGATGTACTGCCGCCCGCCGACGGTCTGCGCGTGCTTGCGCTCGACATCACGGACCCGGACAGCATTCGCGCGACTGTCGAGGCCGCAGGGCCGATCGACGTCCTCGTCAACAACGCGGGGTTCGGCGCGGCGTCCCCCGCCGAGCTAACCCCGATCGCCACGGTACGCGAAATTTTTGAAACCAACGCCTTCGGCACGATCGCATTGACGCAAGCGGTGCTGCCGCAATTCCGCCAGCGCAGGGCCGGTGTGATCGTGAACGTCACGTCGAGCGTGACGCTGAAGGCCCTGCCCCTGATTGCCGCATACCGTGCGAGCAAGGCGGCGGTGAACGCATTCACCGAATCGATGGCGCTGGAACTCGAGCAGTTCGGCGTACGGGTGCGGCTGGTGCTGCCGGGACGTGCGCCTGATACCCGCTTCGGAGACAACGCGCGCGCCCACATGCATGGCCTCGACCACGAAGCCTATGCGGACCTTGTCAAGGACGTTTTCGCGCGGATGCTGGATGCGTCTGCCCCGACCACCCGGGCGCAGGACGTCGCCGAAGCGGTGTGGCGCGCAGCGACCGATCCGTCGGCGCCGATGCGCCTCCCGGCCGGCGCCGATGCCCAAGCCTGGGCGGCCGAGACTCACTAACCAGCCAGCGGCATCGCGCTGAGCTGAACTGAAAAACGGAACCGGCTTTTGCGCGCTGAAGCGCAACACCACAAGGAGATTGCCATGCAGGACAAACCCGTCGCCCTGGTCACCGGGGCCAATCAAGGCATCGGCCTTCAGATCGCCAAGGATCTCGCGGCACACGGCTTCACTGTGCTGGTCGGGTCGCGCAATCTCGAACGCGGCCAGGCTGCGGCCAAGGAGGTGGGGCCGGACGGCCACGCGCTCCAGCTCGACGTGACGGATCAGGCTTCGGTCACAGCCGCGGCGGAGCGCGTAAGCAACGCCTTCGGCCGCCTCGACGTGCTGATCCAGAACGCCGCCATTTCGAACACGAAAAAGCGATCCGATCAGTCCGTCGAGGAGTACGCGAAGACGACTCGCCCGAGCAACGTGTCCCTCGATGAGATGCGCGCGGTGTGGGACACCAACGTGTTCGGCGTGCTCGCCGTTTATCAGGCGATGCTGCCTCTTCTGCGCGCGACGCCGGGCGCCCGCATCGTCAACGTGTCGAGCGGCGTTGGGTCGCTAACGACGAACTCGGACCCGGCCTTCGCCTACCGTGCGATCTTCGGCCCCGTCTATCCGGCGTCCAAAACGGCTCTCAACGCCTTGACGGTCGCCATGGCGGTCGAGCTGGAACCGGACGGGATCAAGGTCAACGCGGTCTCCCCGGGCTTTACCAAAACGAACCTCAACGGCTATTTGGGCACCGAGTCCGTCGAGGAAGGCGCTCGCGAAGCGGTGCGCGTCGCGCTGCTGGGCCCGGACAGCCCAACAGGCACGTTCACGCGCTGGGAGAATGAAACGATCCCGTGGTGAGGGAGGCTGTTGTCCGTTGCCCCTTTGAGCCGCTACACCCGCCTTAGTCAAAATAGGGCTCCAATACCCCCTCGATCCAATCCATAAAGGCCCGGACGCGTGGCGACAGGTTACGCCGATGGGCCACGACGAGCGAGGCGGCGAGGGGCTCAGGACGTAAGTCGGGCAGAACCTCCACTAGCGCGCCGCTTTCGATGTGATGCGCGAGCGCTGAATATCCCGCCTGGATCAACCCAATCCCCGCAAGCCCGGCTGCATGATAGGTCTGAACACTGTTGACCTGCATCGCGCCTGGCAACGCAAGCGCCGCATAGCCATCCCCGTCTGGGTATTCCCATCCGGCATGCCTCGCGCCGAGTGTCAGCGTGTAGTGGACCATCCGGTGTCCCTGGCTGCTCAGATCGTCGAGCGTATGCGGTATGCCGTACCGTGCCAGATAGCTCGGGCTCGCGGCATTTGTCATGCGCAGCTTGCCCAGCGGTCGGGCAATCAGCGTCTCGTCGACGATCGGACCCAGACGGATCACGCAATCGAACCCTTCCTGGACGAGATCGACACGCCGATCGGTACTGGAAAGTTCCAGTTCCAACTCTGGATGCGCCGCCATCAGTTGCGGTAGTGCGGGAACCACGACGCTTCGTGCCAATTCGGTGGGCATGTCGACGCGCAACCTTCCCCGTAGTGGTGTGCCATGACCCGAGAACATGGATTGCAATTCCTGTACTTCGGCCAGCAGGTCTCGTGCGCGTGAATAAAAGGCGCGCCCATCTTCAGTGAGTTGCACACTTCGCGTGGTCCGATGCAGGAGGGTGGCCCCCACATCTCGCTCGAGCCCACGGATCACCATAGAGACACGTCCTTTCTGGATACCCAGGCTTTCGGCCGCACGCGTGAAGCTCGTCATTTCGGCGACGCGGGCAAAGATCAGAAGTGCGTCAAGGTTTTGCATTGTTCACCCATGGAGTAACAGAACGTTCTATTTGCCGTCATTTATAGCTCAATTGTGACTCAGTAGACTAGCTTCCCATGTCGTCCACAGGACAACTCGAACGAAAGGGAACAACCATGAATCAACGCACCTCTCCGGTTAAAACGGTCGTCGTCTACCACTCTGGCTACGGGCATACCGAGCGTATGGCAACAGCTATCGCCGAAGGCGCCGGCGCCGTACTCGCCGCAATCGACAGCGACGGAAACCTTGCCGAGGATGCCTGGGAAACGCTTGACGGCGCGGATGCGATCCTGTTCGGCTCGCCGACTTACATGGGCGGCCCTAGCTGGCAGTTCAAGAAGTTCGCGGACGCAACCTCGAAGGCCTGGTTCGAAGGCGGGTGGCAAAACAAGATCTTTGGCGGCTTTACCAATAGCGCGAGTATCAACGGCGACAAGCTCAATACGCTCGAATACTTCTTCCTGCTGGCTGGGCAGCACGGCGGCATCTGGATCAGCATGGATATCAAGCCGGCAAACGTGAAAGCCTCAATGCGCGACGACCTGAATCGCATGGGCTCCTACATCGCGCCAATGGCGCAGACACCTGCCGACGCGTCGCCTGAAGAGATGTCGCCAGGGGATCTCGAAACGGCCCGCCGCTATGGCGCACGCGTCGCGATGATCGCCGGGCAGTTTCGGTCCGGAAGATTTCAAAGCAGCTGAAATCTGTGGTGCGCGAAAACCGACAGACCGGACGCCGCCGCATGTTGTCCAGCCAATCTCGAAGGAAACTGTCATGAAATACAAGCAACTTGGCCGCACCGGCCTCTATGTCTCCGAGCTTTGCCTCGGCACGATGACGATGGGCGGCAATGCTGACGCCGGCATGTGGACGGCGATCGGCGCACTCGGTCAGGACGAGGCGAACCAACTGATTGCCCGCGCGCTTGCTGAGGGAATCAACTTCATCGACACCGCCGACATTTATTCCTTCGGCCAGTCTGAACGCCTCGTCGGACAGGCGCTCAGAGACATCGGAGTCCCACGCAGCGAGATCGTGCTAGCTACCAAGACAGCCGGCGTGATGGGCCCGAAACCCAACGATCAGGGCGCGTCGCGCGGTCACATCATGGATTCCGTGCAGAGGAGCCTGGAACGGCTCCAGGTCGACCATATAGACCTTTACCAGATACACGCCAGCGATCCTGTCACGCCGATCGAAGAGACGCTGCGGGCCCTCGACGATCTTACGCGGCAGGGGCTAGTTCGTTATGTCGGCGTCTCGAATTGGCGCGCAGGCAAGATCGGTAAGGCGCTCGGGCTGAGCGAAGCGCTACACGCCACGCGCTTCGAGACGCTCCAGGCCTACTATTCGATCGCCGGACGTGACGTAGAGCGCGAACTGGTGCCACTCGTCATCGAGGAGCGGATGGGGCTCCTCGTCTGGTCGCCCCTCGCCGGCGGTTTGCTTTCCGGAAAGTTTGGCCCCGGGGCGCCAACCGAACAAGGTTCGAGGCGCAGCCATTTCGATTTTCCGCCGGTCGACCCTGATCGGGCCTGGCCGTGCGTTGCAGAGATGCGCGCCATGGCCGACGCGCGCGGTGTCTCGGTCGCCCGGATCGCGCTCGCCTGGTTGCTCGCCAAGCCGTATGTCACGAGCGTCATTATCGGCGCCAAGCGGGTCGAACAGCTCGAAGATAATCTCGGCGCGATCGATGTCGTCCTCACCGAGGATGAGCTTGCGCGTCTTGAAGTCGTGAGTGCTTTGCCTCCCTACTATCCCGGCTGGATGATCGATCGTCAGGAGGCGAGCAGGGTCCTCCAGCCTTTCAGGCGCGTCGCGTCGGAATAGAACCGGCTACTGCACATCAATCCCTTCGACGCGGGCGCTCGCAAATACCTGGCCCTCGTTGAATTGCATACGCCCACAACAAAAGAGAGATCGAGCTGTTAGCGGGGTGTTCACCTGGGTCCGCCACCAATATTCACGTAGTATGCTGACCGCCTCCAAACGTCCCGTTTACGGAATGGAGACGCATACATGCGACTTGCCGACTTTATCTCCCGAAACATGGAGCCAATTCTGGCGCAGTGGGAGGCGTTCGCCGCCACCCTGCTGCCGGCGGCGGCAAACATGGAATCATCGGGATTGCGTAACGACGCGCAACAAATCCTGCACGCCGTAGCCAAGGACCTGCGAACTTCGCAAACCAGGGAAGCCCAGTGCGAAAAATCGCTGGGACAAGCCCCAGCGCTGATCGATGCGACCGAAACAGCCGCACAAACGCATGCCCTGTTGAGGGCGCGAGCCGGCTTCGATATCAACCAGCTCGCCGCCGAATACCGCGCACTGCGTGCAAGCGTACTTCGCCTGTGGATGGACGATTGCGAGCCCAAAGCACCTGATCTAAACGACATCGTTCGCTTCAATGAAGCGATCGACCAGGCACTTGCCGAATCGGTCCGCTTTTTCAGCGCACAGGTCGAGCAGAATCGAAACCTGCTGCTTGGCATGATGGGACACGACATGCGCAGCCCGCTTCAGGCGATTCAGATGACGGCATCATATCTAGCCGCTCTGAATGCGGGGAACCGGGTATCGGAAGCAGCCGCCCGCCTGATACGTAGCGGAGCCCGGATCCAGGCGCTGCTGGATGACCTGTGCGATTTCAACCGGACGCGGCTGGGCCTCGGCATCAACGTGATGCCCACGAGTATCGACCTGGCGCGCGTGTTTGCCGACGAAATCGATGAACTGCGTGCGGTTCACCCTGACCGGCAGATCGAGCTTCACGTGAGGGGCAATCTACAGGGAGTGTGGGATGGCCGGCGCCTGCAGCAATTGCTTCAGAATCTGGTACTCAATGCCATCAAGTATGGAGCACAGGACACGCCGGTGCGCGTGGAGGTGACCGGAGATGCAACGCAGGTTCATATCGATGTCAGAAACAGCGGACCCGCCATCGAGCGTGAATCCCTGGCGCGCATCTTCGATCCGTTGACGCGGGGGGCCGACCAACAAGGCGAACATGACAGCGCGACTAGCCTGGGGCTGGGTCTGTATATTGCCAGCGAAATTGCCAAGGCCCATCACGGCGCGATCGATGCGCGATCCGACGAGACGGAGACCTCGTTTTCAGTGTCGCTCCCGCGTGCGGATGGGACGGCAAACGGGGATTGACGTTGCCTGCCGCGACGCATCACTGGATTGGCGGCACCACGCCGAGCTTTTCGGCCAGCATCCTCTCGTAGACACCAAAGTGCAGATCGACCTCTTCCTGGGTGACCACGGTCACTGAAATATCGACCTGCGCGGGCTGCAGGCCCAGCACGGTCGCGATCGCCGCCTCCAACTGCGGCGCGCAAAGCCGGTCGTCGGCGAACGTGGTGCCGATCGCGATTTCGTAAGCGTTTTCCTGCAGGAATACCACTTCGACCAGCCGCGCACGCGCGCTCATGTTGCTGTCGATCGCCAGCCGGATGACTTCGACCGCCGTGCGCATCGTCTCGGTCGGGAAACCCTTTGTTGAGCGCAACCTGATTCGGTGCCGGCCAAGGGTCAGCCAATCGTATTCGAATTCCATCTTGTCCTCGCATGGTCCATCACCTACTACATAAAGATAGAGATGTGATGACCTGGCTTCAAGAACAGAAAGTCGCAAAAATCCCCTTGAAATTTTTGTTTGGGATTCTATTCTGAATTCCGCTCAGGCAGTCGCGCCGGCATTCCGGCGCGCTGCGTGTTTCGATTTGTTTGCCGCAGCACGGCAGACGGACTGGAGCGCGTAGGCCGGTTCGTTTCCCTGCTGCATCGAAGGAGGAAACGATCATGAGTGATCTCTATTTCGGGACCGACCTTTTCAGCGAGTTCGACCGTCTGCAACGGCAGATGGCGGGCCTCTTCGGCGGTTTCCCGTCCAGCATCCGTTCCGGGCGCTTCGGCGCCTTCCCGCAGATCAACATCGGCTCGACCGACGACTCTATCGAGATCGTCGCGTTCGCCCCAGGCGTCGATCCGGCGAAGCTCGATGTGTCGATCGACAAGGGGCTGCTGACCATCAGCGGCGAGCGCGAGACCGTACGGCCGGAAGCGGCCGGCGACGATCTGCGTACTTATGCGCAGGAGCGGTTCGTCGGCGCTTTCCGGCGCGTCATCGAACTGCCGCAGCAAGCGGACCCCGGCAAGGTCACGGCGCAGTACACCAATGGCTGCCTGACCGTGAGCATCGGCAAGCGGGAGACGTCAAAGCCGCGCGCCATCACCGTCCAATGAAACCCGTCGCAGAACTGAGGAGGACATCATGAAAGACACCACGGAACTTGCCAGGAAAGACGAAGCGGCGCTGGCCCGCCGCGAAGACGACCCGTCACAACACCGGATCACGCTAACGCCGCCCGTGGACATCTTCGAGGATAGCCAGGGCGTCACGCTGTGGGCGGATCTGCCCGGCGTTACAAAGGACCGGCTCGATCTGAAGGTGCACGATGGCAACCTGTCCATCGAGGCCGAGGCGGTGGTGCCCACGCCGGCGGGGCTGCGGCTGCAGCATGCGGAGATCCGCCAGCCTCACTTCGCGCGTTCGTTCTCCCTTGGAGTTGACCTCGACGCAACGAAAATCGATGCAAACCTGAAGAACGGTGTGCTGAAGCTGACGATACCGCGCCGCGACGAAGCCCGTCCGCGCCGGATCGAGGTGCGCACGGAGTGAAGTCGGCAGTGGAGAGCAACGGCGGGGAGAAAACCGGTGGCGGTCGTCTGGCCGCCATCCGGTTCTTCAGCCAGACCTTAAAGGGAGGATACGATGAACACCGACCCCAAAAAGTGGAACCCGTTCAAGTTCCTACGCGGGGCGGCCCGCAAGTCCGATGCGGACACCCCGGAAAGCCCCCAGGCGAGCGAACAGTGGCGTGCCTCGTGGCCTGACATTCCGCGATTGTTCACACGCGAACCGTGGCGAGCGGTGGAAGAATTCTTCCATGACCCGTTTGCAGGTCGCGGCGCGCTCGAACGATGGTTTGGCGACTTCAGTTCATCGCGCTTCCAGCCGCGCATCGACGTCGTCGACGAAGGGCAGATGCTTCGCGTGACCGCCGAACTGCCCGGGATGGAGCGCGCAGACCTGACTGTGAGCGTCGAGGACGGCGCGATCGTGTTGCGCGGCGAAAAGAAGCAGGACGTCCGCAGCGAGGAAGACGGCTGCTACCGGCTCGAGCGCGCCTATGGAAGCTTCATGCGCACGATCCCGATGCCGGAAAACGCCGACCCCGACCACGCATTGGCAAAATTTGATAACGGTGTGCTCACGTTGACCGTGCCAAAATCGGAGCCGGCGCGATCCACGAGTCGCACGATCGACATCGGCTAGCCAAACAGGCGGGAAGTGCCCGGGTCGCGGCGGGCATCGGGCGAGTCGAGTCGGGCCGTTAGCTCAGCTGGTAGAGCAGCGGACTTTTAATCCGTTGGTCACTGGTTCGAATCCAGTACGGCCTACCCTGGCGGCACGATCGAGTCGGACCTTGCAGGCGCGACATCACTGGATGCCCAGTGCCCGGTCAAGCGGGGCAGGGTGAGCGCATTGCCCCCGAGTCCGACGTGCGGAAGGTTCTGCTCAGCGAGTAGGGCCTCGGCTATTGTTAAACGAATAGTATTGAGCCACCAGATCAAGGAAGGCGCGTGTCACAAACCCAGCGCTGTAACCGGCCTTTACAACGATGAGACCGGCAGTCGAGTTGCTCCGCGAAGCGCCGAGGAGGCTCATCGCAGTATTCAACCGCTGCCGCGTCCTCCAGTACCTCGTAGCTATCCATGTGCGCATCGACCGGCGATAGCGCTTGGGAAAGTCACGCGACAACCACTGAGCGATATCCGCGCTCTATCTAGCGGCGAGCCCAGAAGGCGTCTCGCCCCCAAATTTTATGTTGCGGCGCATCTAAAACCATCCTATAACCATCCACATAGATGGTGAAAGGATGGTGCGATGAAGAAACCCGCGGTATTGGACACCCTCCGCTCGAAAGGCGGCGACTCGGAAAAAATCACGATCAATCTCGGACCCGTCGATCTCGGGCAGATCGATCTCCTGGTTGAAGAAGGCTTCTATGCGAACCGGACCGACCTGATCCGAACGGCGATTCGCAACCAGCTCGCGCTACATGCGCGGGTCGTCCAGGAAACGGTTGCGCGTCGTTCGCTTGTGCTCGGGCTGCAGCATTTCTCCAGGCAGGATCTCGAGGCGATTCGAGCCGCGCGCGAGCGTCTCAACATTCAGGTCCTGGGATTGGCCAGCATTGCCGCCGATGTCTCCCCGGAACTCGCGCTCGCGACTATCGAAAGCGTCGTGGTGCTGGGAGCCTTTCACGCTTCGCCCGCAGTCAAGACGGCGCTTGCTGGCAGAATCCACTAGCCGCGCGAGGCCCACCCCCTCAACGCCGGTAATCGGACAAATGTGATGAAACTCAACGAAGGCTTTCTGAACTCAATGCACGAAGCGATGACTTTGCTGCGTACCCGCGGCGTTGCCGAAGCGACAGAAGCGATACAACGCGCGCACTGCGAGGGGAAAGCGTCGGTGCAGTGAACGAAACTGTGTCGCGGGACAAGACGCCAGAGCCCGTTGTCTTCCCGTTTGCAAAGACCAAGGAAGCGACCGCGCACAAGGCGCGAGAAGACTGCCTTGACGTGGAGGAACGAGGACATTTCATCACGCTTGCGTATGCCAATGCCGCCGGTCGCCGTCAATATCGGCTGTATGTGCCGGCGGGGGGCGCCGGCGAGCCGCTGCCACTGATTGTGATGCTGCACGGCTGCACGCAGGACGCCGACGATTTCGCAGCAGGCACGCAGATGAACGCGCTTGCCGAGCGACATCGATGTCTCGTAGCTTATCCGGTGCAACCGCGGCAGGGGAATCCGTCGAAGTGCTGGAACTGGTTCAAACCTGACGATCAGCATCGCGAGCGCGGCGAGCCGTCGCTGATCGCAGGCATCACGCGCGAAATCATCTCGGCCCACAACGTCGATCCTGCGCGCGTGTACGTCGCGGGGATGTCCGCGGGGGGCGCAATGGCGGCGATCATGATCGCCGAGTATCCCGAGCTGTATGCCGCGGTCGGCGTGCATTCGGGTCTTCCGGCACGGTGCGCGCACAATTTACCCTCCGCGCTCGCGGCGATGAAAGGCGGCAAGCACCCCCGAAACGCACGGCGCGTGCAAGGCGATACAGACTTGTCACCGAGACGGCCCATGATCGTCTTTCATGGTGACGCGGATGCCACCGTGCACGTAGCGAATGCCACGCGGCTCGTGCAGAGGTTCGACGCACGGCCGGACGCCGGCAGCGAACGGCGTCGGGTCGACGCGGGCCGACGCGCCTGTACCGTCTCGCGGCTGGTTTCCGACGACGGTATCGACGCCGAGTTGTGGACCATTCATGGCGCAGGGCACGCTTGGGCAGGCGGCAATGCACGAGGCAGTTATACGGACGCTACCGGTCCGGATGCGAGTGCCGAAATGCTGCGCTTCTTTCTTGATCATCCGCAACGACAATAGTGCAGGCCTCTCTTGTGGTTACTATGATTGCGACGGAGTGGCGTCCGCTGTGCATGTAGAGCAAGTCCGCTTGCTCAATTGCATAAAGGCTGCCCGATGAATCACTTCCGGGGCGAATCCTCGGCGGCAGGTCGGCGAAGCCGGATTTGCGCCGCAATCAACGTACGGCAGGTTGCCATTCAATTGGAGACATCCACGCGTGTTCGTCCATCGTCAACAACGGTCGCGTGTCGCCGATCGCGGCCTTGCGAAGTTCGAGCGATGTGTGCCCATTGCATGAGGCAGTCATCGGCCAGAAAGGGACATTCGACGCGACGGGCTGTATCGTCGACAATGCATGCGACCTGAGGAGGGGACTACATGTTTGCAAAAACTAGAAAACCGAGATTGCCTGCGGCGTCAGTGGTTTCAAAATACGCCCGTCTTGTCGTCGTAACTGTAACTGCCATTTTTTTCATGTTACAGGCGCTCGCGGGACACGCGGCCGACTCAGGCGTCCACAAAGGTGACACGCGTCAGATCAACTCGCAAGTCAATCGCCTCATCGCCGTGCTGAAGGACGAGTATGCGGAGGAGGCGCCACACGACAGGCAGGTGCAGTTCATTGACGTATCGAATTTCGGCAAGATCGCGATTGCAGCCTTCATCATCGAAGGGTTCGGTGGCGGGAACAACGTTCACCAATTCATGGCGGTCTTCGGGCCGCCAGACGGCCCCGGCCCAAAATCCTTGTTGCCGTACTATGCACTGTCAGCGCTTACTGAAATTGGCGACGAATGCGCTGTGGACGTTCGTAGTGTTCGCGCTTCCGCCATTCGGCGGGACGGTTCATTGGCATTGACGTTGCCTACATTTTTGACGTCGACCACCGGCTCGTGCGAAGGCAAGACGCGGTCGTATATTCTGCGGACGAACGAAGCCCGCCTACAACGACTCGAACTGCGGTAGTCGGTCTCGCGCGAACGCTTCTACATAGCGCCGTCCCCAATGTCCGCTCTCGACGATTTTGACCGGCGGAAACGGGTCGGGAAGACTCATTCCACATCGGTGAGAGCGACCATTCGCCGACGCCGGCTTGCGAGCGGCGTCTGGCCGAAGCTCCCAGACGCCCCTGGCCCAGCCGCATTAGTACATCGCAAAGCACACCCCGTCAGCCACGCTCCAACCGCCTGCGCACCGTCCCCACCAACCTGTCAAACGGCAACGTACTGGCAGCCAGCGCACTGACCTCCGAAAAATTCTCCCTCACGATATCTGCCGACACCTGCCCCGGCGGCGCCTCGACCAACACCCGCGCGCCCATTTCCTGGATCACGGTGAGCGCATCGAACCAGCGCACGGTGTAACGCATATTGGTCGCAAGATCTTCGCGAATCGCATCGGCCGTATATAACGGGCGTCCACCGCGATTGCCGATATAAACACCGCGCGGTCTTTCAAAATGCAACGCGCGCGAGTACGCCAGCAGTTCGTCGCTCGCATGCGCGAGCAATTCGCAATGCGAGGGCACGCTGACCGCGAGCCGCGTGGCCTTGCGCGCGCCGGCCGCGAGCGCGCGTTCGATGAACGCGTCGAGCGCATCGTCCGCGCCGGCCATCACGATCTGGCGCGGTGCATTGACGTTGCCGATATACACGCGTTGCCGTTGCTCTGCGGCCTGCTGTGCAACCAGCGTTTGCGCCTGCTGCTCGCTCAAGCCGGAGACGGCCGCGAGACCGTAGCCCGCCGGATAAGCGGTTTCCATCAGCTCGGCGCGTCGCCGCACCATCTTCAACGCGTCACGAAACGCCACCGCGCCGCAACTGACCGCTGCCGCATACGCGCCGATCGACAGCCCCGCGCTGATTTGCGCCACCAATCCTTCATCGGCCAGCGCGCGCAGGATCGCGACGCCCGCGATGGTCAAGCCCAGTTGCACCGCGACCGTCGAATCGAAAGCGTCGGATGAGTCGAGCGTCAGCACGTTGATGCCGAGCGTGTCGGAGGCTTCAGCGAGCGTGTGCTGCACCGCGCGATGCTGCGGCAGTCGATGCAGAAAGCCTTCGCTCTGCGCACCCTGGCCGGGGAACAGAAGCGCGAGCATCAGGCGGTGCCATCGTGAACAACAGCAGCCCACGGATCGGCGATCAAGCGGGGGCCGCTCGCATCGCGGGCAAGCACGCGCGCCTTGCCCGCGGCCCATTCCGCGAGCGCCACGCCACCCGCGGGCGTTTCGAGCTGCACATCGATGCGAATGCCGATACGCGCCGCGAGCGTTTGCAGCTGCTCCAGCAAAGCGCTCGCGACATGCAGCGCCAGCGGTTGCGGCACGCGGATCAACAGATCGAGGTCGCTCGTTGCGTTGACAGTCGGCACGTGCGTCGCCAGTTCAAAGCCGGTGCTGCCAATCGGTCCCCAAACGAATCCACCAAGCGGACCGCCCGGATCACGTTGCAACGAAAGCAGTGCAACGAAAGAGGGCAAAGCGTCACGTCCGGCATCGGCTTGCGTCTGCGCGAGGGATTCCGGCGCCACGGCACTGACGATATCGTCCGCATGCACCCATGTGCCGTAGCGTTGCGCTCGCTGCGCACCGCGTACGCCGATCGCGACGAAACCATCAGCAGCGAACGCGCGCCGGACGACCGCATACGGCGCGCGTTCGAACGCGTCGCGAACCCACGCCGGTTCGGCATCGAGCGAATCCAGCCGCCGCAAGCGCAGCAGATCATGCGGCCGCCACCGCGCGTCGCACGACGTGGCGTGCGCAGTGGGGAAGGGCGCAACCGCACACGCGCGCATCACACGGCATCCCACTGTTCGGCAAGACGCCGTCGCACCTCGATCGACGCCGCGCGATTCTGCCGCGCCGCCGCCGATTCCAGCCGATGCGCGAGCGTACGATCCCCGTCGCGCGCGCTGCGAATCTGCTCGACCAGCACCGCGCGCACGCGCTCGATCTGCGCCGCGTCGGGCGCATCCGCGTCGATGCCTTCGATCAGCTGGTCGAGCAGCCCCAGCTTCGCAAATGACGTCATCGAATACGACATCGGCACGATCATCTCGCCGAGTTCGTCGAGCGCTTCGACCGTACGGCGCGTGACGCGCGCGGCCGCTTCCTTGCCCATCGCGTGGACCATCGTGCCGGGCGCGTCGAGCGCGACGATGCGATTCGCCTGATAGCCGTGCGCGAGGAACGCCCCCGACATCGCCGGACCGACGATTAGCGCGATCACCGGATGGCCGGCCTCGCGTGCGCTCGCGTATGCGTCGACGGCGGCCGCGCACGCGAGGTGAATGCCGAGCATTTCCTCGCGATAGCCATACGCCTGGCTCTTCACGTCGACGATCGCGACGATCGGGCGGCGCATGCTAGCGCTGTTATCCGCATCGATCGCTTCGCGCACCGCACGCGCGAGTTGCCAGCCTTGTTCGAGCCCGACCACGTTGGTGGTCGCGCGTGGAAAGCGGTTCGCGGCATCGGGCACGACCGTAATGAAGCGCGCGGTGTCGCCGCCGAGCGGCGCATCGCCGCTCCAGACGGGCGCCGCGCTCGACGGTTCGCCTGCCAGTGCGTTGAACCAGCGCGCGCCGCGCGTGAGTGCCGTGTCGTTCATGTCTGCTCCTGGTTCGATGCATCGCGGCGCTGCGGGTTGTACACATCGCGTAGCGTTTGCGGCGTGACGTTCGCCGGATCGATGCGCGCGAGCCGCTGCAGGAACGTGTCGACCTGCTCGCTGCGATGCATGGCCGGCACGCCCTGCGCGAACGCGGCATGCACGGCGGCACGCACCGCGTCGGCATCGTCGTCGACGAGCATGTCGGCGAGCGCGCTCGCGACGCGCTGTTCGCCGCCGATCAATTGCCACACCCGGCGACGATCGCTCGCATCGAGCTCTTCGATGCCAGCTTCCTGCTCGATCACTTCGGGTCCGTTCATGCCGAGCCGCCCCTGCTTCGTCACGATCAGATACGAGCACAACGCGGCCGCGAGCGACATGCCGCCAAAGCAGCCGACCATGCCCGCGATCACGCCGACCACCGGCACGTGCCGTCGCAGCGCGACGATCGCCGCCTGAATCTCGGCGATGACGGCGAGCCCCAGATTCGCTTCCTGCAGCCGCACGCCGCCCGTTTCGAACAGCACGACGGGGCGCACCAGCTTGCCGCGCTCGCAGTCGCGCAGCGCCATCTCGAGCGCCGCGGCGATCTTGCTGCCCGACACTTCGCCGATGCTGCCGCCCTGGAATGCCGATTCGATCGCAGCGACCACGGCCGGTTCGCCGTCGATCGTGCCGCGCGCGATCACGCAGCCGTCGTCGGCCTGGCAGACGATGCCCTGCAAGGGCAGCCACGGCGACTCGATGCGATCGAACGGTCCGAGCAGTTCGCGGAAGCTGCCCGCATCGAGCAGCCGGCGGGCGCGCTCGCGCGCGGGCAGTTCGATGAGGCTCTCGCGCAGCAGCGGCGCGCTGTGAACGCTGGCGCTCGTGCTCATACGCTGTCTCCTTCCTCGGCCGCTTCGACCGCTTCGGCGAGCCGCAACGCGACCACGCCCGGCGTCGCGCCGAAGTCGTTGATCTCGATGTGCGCGGCGCCGTCATAGCGCGTGAAGAAACGGTCGAGCACGCTCTTCCAGATGTGGCTATAGCCGTCGACGCTGGTGCGCACGACCACATGCGCGGCGAGCGCTGGGCCGCTTGCATCGGCAGCGGCGGGCGAGAGCAACACTTCCAGGTCGCCCGAGCCGACCACGCCGACGTGCGCGCGGGTCGTGACGGCGCGTTGCGCCGGATAGTCGAAGGTCAGATGTTCCATCAGGCTCAGCTCCGGCTGGCGTCGCGATGCGCCAGCATGTCGAGAAAGAGGGTGGCGGCAAGCAGATCGGCCGCGCCGCCAGGCGATGCGTTCAGCGACAGCAGTTCGCGTTCGAGCGCGTCGAGCGCGACGCGGCCCGCGGGTGTCGAACTGCCGCCGGCGTCGAGCACGCGCCGCGCGCCGCGCTGCCCCGCCTGCAAGCCGGCGAGTCCCGCGCGATGCAGCAGGCAGGTATCGTCGAGCGTGCTCATGATCGCGAGCAGCGCATCGATGCGCGCGGTGTTTTCGTCGAGGCCGCGTGCGCGTGCGCCATGCAACGCGGGCAGACCGACGTCGAGCGCGTGCGGAAAGCCGTCCTGCGCTTCGCGCCGCGCGCCGCCGACCTGATAGCGTTGACGCGCCCGCTCGCCGTGGCTATCGGACGCAGCGGCGAAGCGGTCCGGGAAGCAGGCGATCTGCGCGGCCAGCGCGCAGACGCGCGAAGCATCGAGGTGGTTGGGATCGCCAGATCTGTGCGCACGCATGGACGAACTCGACGATGTTTCGAGCGCCACGCCTGCAACGAGCAAGCCGATGATCCAGATCGCGCCGCGATGCGCATTGCTACCGCCCGTCGCGCGCATCATGTCCTGTTCGCCCGCGCGGCCGATCTGCGCGAGCTCGGCGCGCAGCAGCGCCGAGGGTTCGCCGCGGCGGCGCGCCGTGCGCGCGAGTGCCGCGAACGTCGGTTCGAGCGCGTGCGCGGAGCGCCGCATGATCGCGAGATCGAGGTCGCGATGCGCGCCGCTGCCGCGCCGGTCGACGAGCGCGGGCTTCGGCGTGAGCTCTGCCTCGTCGATCAGCGCGGTGGTCGCTTCGCGCGCGAGTTGCGCGTCGGAAAACGGCGCGGCCGGCGACCTGCCACATGCATCGCGCAGGACCGAAGCATGCGGCGCGTCCAACCGTTCAGGAAGAGCAGCAGCGGACGCCATCGTCACCAGCTCCGGAAGCGCGCGGGCGGCGCGTACAGTCCGCCCGACCACGTGACCAGATCGTCGATGCTGCGCGCCGCGAGCAGCGAACGCTTCGCGTCGCCGCGCCGGATGCCGAGATCTTCCGGGTACGCGACGATGCCGCGCCGGCGCAATTCCGAGGTTTTCCCGGGCTTCGCGCGCAGGCCGATCGGCGTGACACCGGCCACCGCCGCGACCGCCGCGCGCCGCTCGTCGATGCCCTCGGCCTTGTGCAGATGCGCGATGCCCTCTTCGGTGACCACATGGCTCACGTCGTCGCCGTAGATCATCACCGGCGCGATCGGCATGCCGCTTTGTGCGCCGACGGCGACCGCGTCGAGTTCATCGACGAAGGTCGGCTCGCCGCCTTTCTTGTACGTTTCCGCGAGTTGCACGACGAGCTTCTGACCGCGCGACACCGCACCGTCGCCCTTCAACAGCTTCAGCCACGCCTCGCTCGAATGACGCCGGCCGCGCGGATCGTGGCCCATGTTCGGCGCGCCGCCAAAACCCGCGAGGCGTCCGCGCGTGACCGTCGACGAATTCGCGTCCGCGTCGATCTGCAGCGTCGAGCCGATGAACAGATCGACGCCGTATTGCCCGGCCAACTGACACAGCACGCGGTTCGAGCGCAGGCTGCCGTCGTTGCCGGTGAAGAACACATCGGGGCGCGCCTCGATATACGCCTCCATGCCGACCTCGCTGCCGAAACAATGGATGCTGTCGACCCAGCCCGATTCGATCGCGGGGATCATCGTCGGATGCGGATTGAGAGTCCAGTTGCGGCAAATTTTGCCTTTGAGGCCGAGCGATTCGCCGTAGGTGGGCAGCAGCAGTTCGATCGCCGCGGTATCGAAGCCAATGCCGTGATTCAGTGACGTGACGCCATACGGCGCGTAGATGCCGCGAATCACCATCATCGCGGTCAGCACCTGCAAGTCGCCGATATGGCGCGGATCGCGCGTGAACAGCGGCTCGACCGCGAACGGCCGGTCCGCCTGCACGACCACGTCGACCCACGAACCCGGAATGTCGACGCGCGGCAGTTCGTCGACGATCTCGTTGACCTGCACGATCACGATGCCGTGACGGAACGCGGCGGCCTCGGCGATCGTCGGCGTGTCCTCGGTATTCGGGCCGGTGTACAGATTGCCGTGCCGGTCGGCCTTATCCGCGCACAGCAGGGCAACGTGCGGCGTCAGGTCGACGAACATCCGCGCATACAGTTCGACATACGTATAGATCGCGCCGATTTCGAGTTGGCCGTCTTCGAGCAGTTGCGCGACGCGCAGACTCTGCGGCCCCGCGAACGAGAAATCGACCTTGTGCGCGATGCCGCGCTCGAACAGCGTCAGATGCTCAGGACGGCTAATGCTCGAAATCAGTAGATGCACGTCGTGCAGCTTGTGAGGATCAACGTTGGCGAGCGAGCGCGACAGGAAGTCGGCCTGTTTCTGGTTGTCGCCTTCGAGCGCGACGCGCTCGCCGGGCTGAATCAAGGTTTGGAGGGCATCGACGATGCGGTGTGCGGGTAGCACGCCGTTTTCGAGCCACGGCGCGATGGCCGCGAGGCGGCGCTTCTTTTCGTCGCGACGGGTCGTCCACGAGCGGGCGGTGGACAGCGAGGCGGCGGCTTCGGCGGGATGGTTCATCGGCTCGGTCATCGGCTGGGTCAGCTCCCGGTGGTGACGCGCGGGCGTCGGCCGCGCGGCTTCGGTTGATGCGCAAGCGCGGCTTCTTCGCGCGCGCGCTCGGTCAGAAAACGGTGCAGCAGCTCGCCGGTGCCGAGCAGATGCGCGACGACCAGCGACTGCGCTGCCGCGATATCGCGGCGCTCGACCGCTTCGAGCAGCGCCGCGTGCTCGTTGTCGGACTCGCCCTTGTACGACGGCAAGCCGAACTTCAGGCGCAGATAGCGTTCGCCGCGCCGGTGCAGCAACCCGATCATGTCCTCGAGCTGCGGCCGGCCGGCGGGCGCATAGAGACACATATGAAACGCGGCATTGCGCGTGACGTATAGCGACGGATCCTCTTCGCGCTCGGCGGCGCGGCACAAGTCCCTGGCTTCGCGCAGCGTCGCGGCGGTGTGATGCGGAATCGCAAGGCCGAGCGCGAGACTTTCGAGCGCCGAGCGGATCTCGTAGATCTCGCGCGCTTCGTTGGCGGACAGCGGCGCGACGGTCGCGCCTTTATTGACCGCCGCGCGTGCCCAGCCCTCGCTTTCGAGCTGGCGCAGCGCCTCACGCACGGGAATCGCACTGACCGAGAAATGCCGGGCAATCGCGTCCTGGCGCAGCGGGGCGCCAGGCGCGAGCGTGCCGTCGACGATCGCCGCGCGCAGCGCCTCCGCAATCATGTGCGAGGTACTTTCGCGCGGCGCGGCGGCCGGAAGAAACGAACCGGATATCGCGGCGTCCAGGGGAAAACCTTCGGTTGCATCGGTCATAGTATCAAATATTATATATAAAAAGAGGCGCATTTCAGCGCGGGCAAACCCGGAAGACTTGAACCAGATTCCCCCCGGCAATGTGCCCCCGCCGTTCTCTGATTGAGTTGTATGAGGACATCGCCGATCAATCAACTTCGGCAAGCCACCCCAAGCGCGCCCGTCCTTTTCTTCGTTACGTTCAACTATCGTAGGCCGGAGGAGCATGATGAATACAGTAACCGACCGACGAGCGGTCGCGCGTCAGCGCACGCCGCTCAATCGTTCGCAGATCGCAGGGTTCTGGGGCGCGTGGGCCGGCTGGACGCTCGACGGCATGGACTCGTTTATCTACGCGCTGGTGCTCACGCCCGCGCTGACCGAGCTGTTGCCGCGGTCGGGCGTCGCGGCGACACCGTCGAACGTCGGCCTCGCGGGCTCGATCCTGTTCGCGCTGTTTCTGGTCGGTTGGGGGCTGTCGTTCATCTGGGGACCGCTCGCCGATCGCTTCGGCCGCACCAAGGTGCTGGCGGCCACGATCTTTACGTTCGCGATTTTCACCGGGCTCGCCGCGACCTCGACCAATGTGTGGCAGCTCGGTATTTATCGCTTCATCGCGGGCGTCGGGATCGGTGGCGAATGGGCACTGGCGGGTACTTACGTCGCCGAGGCGTGGCCCGAGGATCGTCGCAAGATGGGCGCAGGTTATCTGCAGACCGGCTACTACGCGGGCTTCTTTCTCGCGGCTGCGCTCAATTACACGGTCGGCGTGCATTTCGGCTGGCGCGCGATGTTCCTGACAGGCGCTGTGCCGGTCGTCGTCGCGATTCTGATTCTGCTGCGCGTGAAGGAGCCGGAGAAGTGGCAGAAGGCCGACGCAAAGACGGTGCGCGCGAAGCCGCTGCGCGAGATCCTCGGACCGGCCTACCGGCGTCGCACGTGGGTCGCGTGCATTCTGCTGACGATCGCGATCATCGGACTGTGGGCGGGCGCTGTCTATGAACCGTCCGCGGTGATCCAGCTCGCCACGCGCGCCGGCATGTCGAAGGGCGATTCGATTCGCACCGCGTCGCTCGCAACCGGCCTGCTGTCGATCGGCACGATCCTCGGTTGTCTCGCGCTGCCTCCACTGGCCGAGCGCATCGGCCGCAAGATGACGCTCGCGGTGTACTTCGCGGGGATGGCGGTGTCGATCGCGGCGAGCTTCGGCTGGGCGTTCTATCTGCCGAACGGGCTCGCGCCGTTCATCGCGTGGCTGTTCGTGCTCGGCTTTTTCGGCGGCAACTTCGCGTTGTTCAGCCTGTGGCTGCCCGAGCAGTTCGAAACCCGCGTACGCGCGACCGCGTTTGCGTTCTGCACGTCGTTTGGGCGATTCGTCGGCGCGGGCGTCAACTTTCTGCTCGGCGCGGCGGTGCTGCATATGCAGACGCTGGGCGTGCCGCTCGCGTTGACCGCGCTCGTGTTCGTCCTCGGCCTGTTCGTGATTCCGTTCGCGCCGGAGACGCGCGGCGAGACTTTGCCGCAGTGACAGAGCGCATTAAAAGCCGGTGAGGGCGGCGCGCTTTACTTCGCGTGACTGCGCGCCCGCCCGGATTCAGCAGCGTGAGCAACGGCCAGCCGAGGTTGACGCCGAGGCTCGCGGTGACGATCAGCGCCATGCCCGCGAGTTGCGACAGCGACAGCGCACGGCCATACACGAGCGCATCCACGACGATGGCGGTCAGCGGATAAACGAACAGCAGCACCGCGATCACGGGCGTGCTGAGCTTGGGCAGCGCGCCGTAAATCAGCACATACGACAGTCCCGTGTGCAGCACGCCCATGCCGATCAGCCAGAACCACTGCATCGGACCAATATGCGTGAGCGTCAAAGGCGCGACCAGCGGCGCGATCAGCGGCAGGCAGATCACGCCGACCGCGCATTGCGTGAGCGTCAGCAGATGCGGGCGCAATTCGCCGAGGCTCTTCGCGATCAGCGTGACGCTCGCATACATCAGCGAGCCGAGCAGCGCTTCGCTCAAGCCGATCAGATAGCTGCTGTGGCCTTGCAGATTGCCGGCCGCGATCACGCCCGACGCGAGCACGAGCCCGACGAACGCCGTCGCGATCCAGCCGAGCCGGTCCGCGCCGAGCCGCTCGTTGAACAGCGCCGCGCCGATCAGCACGACCCAGAACGGCTGGACATGAAACACGACGGTCGCGACCGCGATGCTGGTGCGATGAATCGCATCGAAAAAGCCGACCCATTGCGTGACCATCAGAACGCCGGAGATCAGCGCAAGCACGACCGTGCGGGGCGTGAACTGCGCGCGCGTGAACACGCCCTTCCACGCGCAATACGCGGCGAGCGACACAAAGCCGAACAGGCAGCGGAAGAACACGAGCGTCAGTGCATCGAGCCGTGCCTCTTCGACGAAAACGCCGATCGTGCCCATCAGCAATCCGCCGCTCGCCAGCGTGATCGCGCCTTGCTGACGTGAGGTGAGGGACATGCGAAACGACTCCGTAAGATGATGCCTGCGAGTATTGCGCCGCTTGCGGACCGATCACAAACGAATTAAATTGAGCAATTCCATAAGCCACGTTGATAAGTCGTGAATCCTGAATTCGACGTCGATCTGCTGCGCAGCTTCGTCGCGGTCGCGGAGGCGGGCAGCTTTACGAAGGCGGCGGCGAGCGTGCATCGCTCGCAGGCGGCGGTCAGCATGCAGATCAAGCGCCTCGAAACGATGCTCGGCACGACGCTGTTCGCGCGCAACACGCGCAACCTGGCGCTGACGCGGCCCGGCAATACGCTGCTCGAATACGCGCGGCGGGCGCTCGCGTTGCAGGAGGAGGCGTGGTCGGCGATCGTGCGGCCCGAGGTGACCGGGCGCGTGGTGCTCGGCGCGCCGGACGACTACGTGTCGTCGCTGCTGTCGCCGGTGTTGCGGCGTTTCGCGACCCTGTATCCGCGCGTCGAGATCGAGATCGTCTGCGCGCAGAGCACGGCGCTCGCGCCGATGCTCGCCGACAACAAGATCGACCTCGCATTCGTCACGCGCGACCGCAGGTTGCGTGGCGAATTCGTGCGCAGCGAACCGATGGTGTGGGTGGGGGCGTCGGTCGACACGCCGGTGCTGAAGGCGTCGCCGTTGCCGGTGGGGTTGTACGAGCCGGGCTGCGTTGCGCGCCAGCACACGCTGGCCGCGTTGGATGGCGCGCGCATCCGTTATCGCGCGGCGTTCAGCAGCGCGAGCCTGATGGGGCTGGTCGCGACCGTGGATGCGGGATTGTCGGTGATTGCGCTGACACGTTGCAGCGTGCCACCGCGACTCGCAATCCTCGGTGACGCGCAAGGTCTGCCGAAAATCGCGCCGCTCGAAATCGTGGTCGCGCGCAGCGCGAAATCGGATCGGCCCACCTGCGATTATCTGGCGCAGCAGATGATGCAGGATCTGTCGTTGCGGTAGCTGCGAATGGCTGCCTCAGCCTTTTATGCACGCGAATAGGCGGTGACTTCTCCTTCGACCGCGAGCCGCACGCGCTCGCCGGGCCGCGGGCACAGATAACCGGGCACGCGCGCGCGCACCATCGTCCGCGTCGCGGACTGCAATTGCAGCGCGACGCTCGCGTCCTGCCCCTGGAAGATCACATCAGTGACGAGCGCGTCGTGCGCGACACCTGTGCGCGCGGTTTCATCGGCGCGCAGCACACGAATCTGCTCGGGACGCAGCATCACGTCGACCGCGCCATTGCCGACCGGTGCGGCCAGCGCGAGTTCGCCGAGCTCGCAGCTCGCGCGATCCTGTTGCGCGACGCCCGGCAACAACACCGCCTCGCCGACGAACGACGCAAGCTCGCGCGTCACCGGCCGGCGGTACAGCGCTTCGGGTGTCGCGGTCTGGATCAGCCGGCCGTCCCATAGCACCGCGACTTCATGCCCGAGCGACAACGCCTCGGACTGATCGTGCGTGACCAGCACGGCCGTCGCGCCGGCTGCGGCAAGCGCACTCGCGACCGCCTGGCGTGTCTCGACGCGCAACGCGGCGTCGAGCGACGAGAACGGCTCGTCGAGCATGACCAGCGTCGGCGCAGGCGCGAGCGCGCGGGCGAGCGCGACACGCTGTTGTTGACCGCCCGACAACTGCTGCGGCGCGCGCTCGCCGAAATGCGCGGGCAGGCCGACCAGCTCCAGCAGCTCGGCCACGCGATGCCGAGCGCGGCGCTGCGCGCGCGGCAGGCCGAACACGATGTTGTCCGCGACCGACAGATGCGGAAACAGCGCGCCTTCCTGCGGCACATAGCCGATGCGGCGTTGTTCGGACGGCACGTGCAGATCGTCGCCGACGACCCGCCGGCCGTCGATCTCGACACTGCCGCCGTCCGCGCGCTCGAAGCCGCACAACAGGCGCAGCAGCGTCGTCTTGCCGCTGCCCGAGGGCCCCAGCAGCGCGAGCAGCGTGCCGCGCTCGACAGAAAGGTCGATGCCATGCAGCACCGGGTGACCGTCGAACGATTTCCGCAGTCCGCGGATACGAAGTTCGCTCATGAAAATCCGAAGAAGGTCGAATAAACCAGCGATGAAAAAAGCCGGCGCGTGTTAGCCGCGCTCGCCCAGCAGCGCCGAGCGCCCGAGCAGCACGAACAGCAGCCCCGACGCGAACAGCGAGATGCCGGTCAGCAGTGCCGCATATGGCGCGGCGGCGGCGAACGCCATCGTCGACGTGTCGGCCCACACCTGGGTCGCGAGCGTTTGCGTGTCGAGCGGCGACAGCAGCAGCGTCGCATTCAGCTCGGTGACGACCGAGATGAACACCATCGCCGCGGCCGCGCCGAGCCCGGGGCCCGCGAGCGGCAGGACCACGCGCATGAGCGTCTGCGTCCCGTTCAGGCCGAGCGCGCGCGCGGTTTCCTCGAGGCGCGGCTGCGCCTGCATGAACGCGGCGCGCACGCTGACGAGCGCGACCGGCATGAACAGGATCGCGTAGGCGACGACCAGCAGCGTCGCGCTTTGATAGAGCGGCTGCAGCGCGTGCACCGCGAGCGATACGATCGCGAGCGCGATCACGAGCCCCGGCACGCCCTGCGCGAGAAACACGGTGCGCTCGAACAGCGTCGCGAAACGCGTCGGATAACGCACCAGCAGAAACGCGAGCGGCACCACGAGCACCGTGGTCAGCGCGGCGGCGGCGAGGCCGAAACCGAGCGACGACACCGTCGCGTTCCACAGCAGTTCGGGCGAGACATCGGCGGGCGTCACCGCGGCCGCGCCCGGCTGCGTGAGCCAGAAGCCGATCATGCCGAGCGGCACGCCGAGCGTCGCGAGCGTCAGCAGCGCAAAACCCGCGACGACGAGCCAGCGCCAAGCGCCGAGCTGGTAGCGCAGTACCGCGCGGCGCGTGCCGCGATCGACGCGCTCGTAGCGCGCCGCGCCGCGCACGCGAAACTCGAACGCGAGCACGACGAGGCAGATCACGATCAGCAGACACGCAAGCAGCGATGCGCCGCCGCCGTCGAAACCGATGCGGAATTCCGCGTAGATCTGCGTGGTGAACGTGCGAAAGCGCAGCAGCGTGAACGCGCCGAACTCCGATAGCACGCCGAGCGCGACGAGCAGCATGCCGCCGAGCAATGCCGGCCGCAGTTGCGGCAGCACGACGCGCACGAAGCCGGTCCAGCGGTTGCAGCCGAGCGCGCGCGCGCTTTCCTCGAGTGCCGGGTCCATGCCGCGCAACGCGGCGGCGACGGGCAGATAGACCAGCGGAAAATACGCACAGGTCAAGACGAGCAGCGCGCCGTTGAAGTCCTGCAAGTCCTCGCTCAACGACACCCACGCATAGCTCGAAATGAAGGCGGGCATCGCGAGCGGCGCGGCGCACAATACGGCCCACGCGCGGCGTCCCGGCAGATGCGTGCGTTCGACGAACCACGCGGCGGCCGTGCCCAGCACCGCGCAGACCAGCGTGGTCGTGACGGTAATCAACACCGTGTTGACGAGCAGCTCGCCGACGAGCGGCCGCCAGATCAGATCCAGCGCGTCGCCGATACCGAAGTTCACCGCGCGCCAGAACGTCAACGCAATCGGCAGCAGCACCAGCAAAGCGCTAAGTGCCGCCGCCGCAAACAGGCCGCGCGGCGCGCGCGTGCGTGCGCGAGCCGGGGCAGGAGGGACAGCCGGCGGACCGGCTGACAGTGCTTCGCTCATTTACAGTAGGCCTGCCTGACGCAGCAGCTTGCCGGCCTGGCTATCGTCGCCGAGCTGCTGGATCGTCAGCGTGGGCGGAGTCAGTTCGGCGAACGGTTTGAGGATCGGGTCCGGTGCGACGCCCGCGTGCAACGGATACTCGAACATCACGTGGCTGTTCGCCATCAACTGCTGTGCGCGTTCACCAACCAGATAGGCGAGAAACTTCTGCGCGCCGTCCGCGTTGTGCGCGGACTTCAGCACGGCCGCGCCCGATACGTTGACGAGCGCGCCGGCGTCGCCGTGGCCGAAGTGATAGATCGCGCTGCGGGTTTTCGCGTCGCCGATTTCCGCGTGCAGACGCGACCAGTAGTAGTTGTTGATCAGACCGGTCGCGACGGCGCCGCGATTGACCGCGGCGACCACGCCTTCGTCATCGTCGAAGATCTGCGAGTTGGCCTTCAGGCCCTTCAGCCATACGAGCGTTTGCTGTTCGCCCTTCAGCGCGAGCACGGCGCTCACGAGCGGCAGAAAATCGGCGTCGCTCGGCGCGATGCCGAGCTTGCCTTTCCATTCCGGCTTCGCGAGGTCGAACAGCGAAGCGGGCAACTGCGACGCCTGCAGCTTCGTCGTGTTGTACGCGAGCACGCTCTCGCGCGCGGTCACCGCGACCCACGCGCCGCTCGGCGAATTGAAGCGCGCCGGTACAGCGCCGAGCGTCGTTTCACCGACCTTCGCGAGCAGACCCCTTTCCTCGAGCAGCATCAGCTCCGGCGAGTTCTCCGTGAAGTACACGTCGGCAGGCGAGGCCGCGCCTTCCGCGACGATCTGCGCGGCGAGCGCCGGGCCTTCGCCGTTGCGGACTTTGACCGTGATGCCCGACTGCCTTTCGAAGTCCTTCGCGAGCAGATTGACGACCTGCTCGTGCTGCGCGTTGTACAGCGTGATCGACGCCGCATGGGCCGCCGACGACGGCATCGTCGCGAGCGCGGTGAGCGACAGCGCGGCGACGCTGCCGAGCGCGCGCAGACGGGTGGCAAACCAGGAATAAGCCATGTTGCAGGAGTCCATTTTGATTGTGTTGAGCGAGCCAGGCGCTGCGCGCCCGGCGTTCTTCATTTGCTGCATCACGTGTCGAACAGCCCGGCGCCGACATACGAACCCGGCTTCGCCCCCGGCGGCACGACGAAGATCGCGCTGCCGACGTGGGTCGTGAACTGGTTCATCATGTCGAACTTCGCGAGCCGGTCGTTGATCGGGATGAAGCCTGTGCGCGGGTCGCTCTGATGCGCGATGAAAATCAGCCCCGCGTCGTACTCGGTTTCCTGGCGCCACGGCGGCCAGCGCTCGATATAGAAGTTCGTGCCTTCGTTGTACGAATACGAGCGGCGCAGAATCTGCGCGCCGTTGTTGCTCGCCTGATTCGACAGACGCACGTGCGAGTTCTCCGGAATCAACGGATTGCCGTCCTTGTCCTCGGCCTTCAGGTCCACGGCGTCGAATTCGTGGTTCCCGCCGATCGGCGCGCCGCTGTACTTGTGGCGTCCGAATACCTGTTCCTGGAAGCCGAGCTCGGTGTTGTCCCAGTGCTCGAGCGTGATGCGGATGCGGCGCACGACCGTGTAGGTGCCGCCTTCCATCCACGGCGCGTCGTCGGTTGCGCGGGCCCACACGAACTGGTTCATCAGCTCAGGCTTCGCGGTCGACGGATTGTTGGTGCCGTCCTTGAAGCCCATCAGGTTGCGCGGCGTCTGACCGCGCGGACCGGACAGAAAACCGGCCTGGCCCCAGCGCATCGCCGCGACGCCGTAGGCGCGGCGCGACAGTTGGCGCACCGCGTGAAACGCGACCTGCGCGTCGTTCGCGCACGCCTGGATGAACAGGTCGCCGCCGGTCTTCTCCTTGATCAGCTGATCGCCGTTGAAGCGCGGCAGATCGACGAGCGCGGCGGGGCGGCGCGACGCGAGCCCGTAGCGGTCCTTACCGTCCTTCTCGAACAGGCCGGGGCCGAAGCCGAACGTGATCGTCAGACCGTTCGGGCCGAGGCCGAGCACGTCACCGGAATCGGGGGCGGCCTGGTTGTCGCCGCCGTCGCCGCCGTCGCCGGTCGACAGCGCGAAGGCCGTGCCGCCTCGCGTCAGGCGCGCGGCCGCTTCGGTCCACGTGCGCAACAGTGTGATTACTTCGTCGCGCTTGTCGGTGGTCAGATCGAGCGCGGCGACGTAGGTGTGACTCTGCTGCGGCGTGACGATGCCGCCTTGATGCGGGCCGTAGAACGGCTCGACCGCGAGCTGCGGATCGGTGTTCTGCGCGCTATGCGCGGGCGCTTTCGCGAGCGCTGCCTGCGAGCTCGCGAGCCCGGCGCCGAGAGTTGCGCCGAGACCCGCGCCGGCGGCGACCGCGGCGCCGCCCGCTTTCAGGAAGCCGCGTCGGGACGGCCGCGGGGGTTGATCGTTTGTCATGGTCACTTCATGTTCCTGAAGCCTGGGTGCTGCTCACTTCGCGAGCACCAGCGTATTCACGTCGTCCTCGACGTAGTAGAAGCCGTCGCCTTGCGGCGTCATCGCGATACCGAACAGGTCGCCGTTGCCGGGGGGCGACTGCGCCTTGTCGGTGTCGATCCAGCGTGCGTACAACTGCTTGCCGGTCGCCGGATCGATTTCGACGACCTGGCCGTTCAACGCGTTGGTCACGAGCAGGTGGCCGTTGGGCGCGGTGACCATCGCGAGCGGACGATGCAGCAGGCCGTCGGCGGTCAACTGGCGGCCGACGCCCGCGCTGCTGTCGCGCGTCAGCGGATCGTCGATCTCGGTGATGCGGTTGCCGATCGCGTCGGACACGTACAGCAGCTTCTGATCGGCCGACAGCGCAAGGCCGGTCGGCCCGACGAGGAACACGCCCTTGTCGGCCTGCGCGCCGAAGCCGCTGCCGATCACGGTTTCCTGCTTCACGACGGGCGGCTTGCCTTCCGGCACGTCGAGGTCGAGGCGCAGCACGGTGGCCTGCTTGAACACGGGCGGATTGCCTTGCGCGCCGCCGACGCCGAAGCCCGCGTTGCTGACGAACAGCGTCGCGCTCGTGCCGTTGTCGACGATCGCCATGTTGCCCCACGGATCGTTGATGTTCGGCGTCGAGATCGTCGACGCGATCTTGCCTTCCGGGTCGATCACGATCAGGCAGCCAGCGCCCTTGGTGCCGGTCGTGCCGTCGTTGCTCGGCGTGCTGCCGACGATCACCCAGCCCGACTTCAGCATCGTCATCGCGGTCGACAAGCCGATGCCGCCCGGGCATTCCTTCAGATCGCGCGGCACGGTCGCGAACACCGTCATCTGTCTGGTGTCCGGGTGATAGTCGATGATCGTGCTGCCGGTGCCCTGCAGGTTCGTCGAGTTGTTGAAGTTGCCGACCAGCACGTCGCCTTTCTTCACGGTGCCCGCGCTGACCGGCGCGACCACGAGCGCGTACGGATTCTGGTCGCCGTTATCCGGCACGGTGTTGATCAGCGTCGTGTGACGCTTGATCGTTTCAAGGAAACCTTGCGGCTCAGCCTGCACGCTGGCGGCCATCGTGAGAGCGGCGGCGCCGGCCATCGCGGCGAGCAGGGCTCGCGCGGCGCGCGATGAAAACTTGCGCGTGAGTTGGTTCACGATTGGGCCTCCGTGCGGGCGCACAAAGCGGTAGTGGCGGTGACGATCGAAAGCATGAACAGTGCTGGTCCGGTTACGTGGAGTTGCGTGTGCTAGCTGGGTTAAGAGCGCGCGGCGGGCAGCCTCAGAAGTTGATGATGGTCCGTACGCCGACGACGAAGGTATTGCGCAGCGGCTGCGTCGGGTCGGTCGGGTTCTGGCCCGCGCCGGCATTGAACGTGTATTGGGCGTCGGCCTGCAGCTGCCACCACGGATTGACCTGGTACTGGTAGGTCGCTTCGAGCGCGGTTTCGCTGGTGCGCACGCCGTACGGGCTGCCGTTGAATGCCAGGAAGTCTTGATCGAGTCCGTTTACGTGACTGCCGATCTTGATGTAGGTCAGCGCGAGGCCGGCGCTGTCGTTGTCGCGGCCTTTGAACGGCGCCTTCAGCACCACGCCGAGGTTGGCCGCGACGCTCACGAGGTTGCGATCACCCGGCGCGCCCATCACGCGCGCGAACACGCCGAGGCTGCGCGGTGCGTCGGGGTCGGGGCGCCACACCATCTGGTCGGCGACCGCGTAGAAGCTGTAGTTGCCGCGGTGATTGGCGGGAATGGCGGTCGAGCCCGGATTCGCGAGCGACAGCCCCATGTTGTCGTAACGCTGATCGGCGAACTTGTTGGTGTTGTACCAGACGCCTAGTTTGTAGGTGCCCGGCAAACCGCCGCCGCCCTTGCCGACCATTTCGCCTTCGGCCGGCTGGTTGATCGAATACTGCAACTCGCCGATCCACAACGCGCCGTTATGCAGGTTGAAGTTCGTGCCGCTCATGTTGTTCGGGTCGTTGCCGAGCGGGTCGCCCGAATACACACCGGCAAGCGCGGTCAACGAAGGCGTGATCTGGCCGCGCACGCGCACGCCGAGACCCGCGAGCGGATAGGCGGGACCGCCCGACGGCATGTCGTACGAGGGCAGTGCGGGCCAGCCGAACATCGTGTTGAGGAACAGGGCCGCATACGTGCTCGTGATGAATTCCTGGTCGAGACTCTGCTGACCGATCTTCACGTCGACGCGCTTGTTCAGGAACGACTGCTGATACCAGAGTTCCCACAGGCGGGTCGCGTCGGCGGCCTCGATGCCGCTCGCCGTGTTCAGCGTGCCGAGCTTGTTCGCGCTCAGGTTCGCGCCGTGAATCTGCAGCGCGCTGACGTTGAAGAGGCCGCCCGGCAGGCCGAACGCCTTTTGCGTATCCATCTGCAAGGTGGCGGTGGTCAGCCCGTCGTAATCGGCGCCGCGTTCGAGACCGCCGCGCAGATTGGCCAGCACTTCGCTGGTTTCGGTCAGCGTGAAGGTCATGCCGTACTTGCCGAGCCACGGACGCAGGCCGCCCATGTCGCCGAGCAATTGCTGGCGGTTCCAGAGGCCCGTCCACTGGTTGGTCTGCGTCGCCTGAATGTTCAGGTCGGCTTCAGCGGCTTCCGGATTCGCGTCGGGATTGGCTTCGGCCAGCGCCGAGTGGGCGCTCAACGAGGCCCACGCGAAAGCCGTGCACAGTGCAACGTGCCGCATCGAAGGCAAACGCGTACGATGAGTTGCGCCTGTAGCTGCGGAAGAGTCGCAAAAAGGACGCGCTTTGGCGCGCGGTCCATTGAGTTGGGCGAACTTCATCGAAATCCTTTTAGTGTTGTTTCGACCGTTGCGATCAATTTGCGACTGCCTGGCGCGACATCGCGTGTTGTCCGAGGCTGCCAAAGCGGCTGATGGCGTGATCGTACGCAGGCGCGTTACGGGAGTCAACACAAATGAGAACGATTCGCAACAATATCGCTGGCATGTAATTCCCGGATTTACGGACTGCTCTTAAACTTTATGCGGGCGTAAGCAGGTATTAATTAAAACGTAATCGAAACGTTTTGATGTGGTCAGGCCGAACGTGCGAAAGCGCGAGATGTCGAAGCGCACGAGTCACCCCGAAAGTCAAAGTAAGGAGGTAGAAATGAGCAAGCGCAGTCTTCTGGTTTCGTTGCTGGTGAGCGGCGGTCTGTTGTTGGGCGGCGCGGCGCACGCGCAGTTGAATCTGAAGCAGTTCGGCATCGGCGGCGGTGATAACCCGGCGGGTGGCGGCGTGTCGTCGGGCGGCATGTCACAGCTGTTGCAGAGCTACGTGGGCGCGAACCAGCAGGTGCTGAGCGGTCAATCGAGTCTCGCGTCGGCGATGGGCATGACGAGTGCGGCCGGCCAGGCGCAGCAGGCGGCGGGACTCTTGAGCGGCGGCGCGCCGTCGGTCAGTCAGTTGACGCAGGCCGGTAGCACGCAGCAGTCGCTGTCGCAGAAGCTGACCGAAGCGTTCGCCAGTCATGCAAGTGGCGGCGCGTCTGCGACGCCGGTCAACAAGGAAGCGTTCACCGAGGGGCTATCGTCGCTCGGCAAGGGCGTGAGCCAGTATTCGAGCTTGCAGTCGGGGCTCGGCAGCCTCGGTCAGATGAGTCCGTCGTCGCTGCTGCAATCGGGCCTCAATCCGCAGACCGCGCAAAGCGCTTCGTATATCGCGCAATCGGCGCCTGGGCAGTTGCAGTCGCTGATGTCGACGCTGAGCTCGGCCGTGCAGTTCGCGTCGAGCCACGGCATTACCGTGCCGTCGATCGCGACATCGGCGTTGAAAGGGCTATAGGCGCATTTGCGCTTCGCCACGCGCGGTCGCTGCGGAGCCCAAAGCCGCTATGATCGCGTCGAACCCGCAACCCAACCGGAATTCCGCCGATGTCCCACTCCGTCAATCTGGAAAACTACTTCGCCCGGATCGGCTATCAGGGCCCGCGCGCCGCCACGCTCGACGTGCTGCGGGCGATTCACCGGCTCCATCCCGCCGCGATCCCGTTCGAGAACCTGAACCCGTTGATGCGCCGACCGGTCAGGCTCGATCCCGAAGCCGTCGAACGCAAGCTCGTGACCGACAAGCGCGGTGGCTACTGCTTCGAGCAGAACATTCTGTTCGCGAACGTGCTGATGCAACTCGGCTTCAAGGTCACGCCGATGCTTGCGCGCGTCGTGTGGGGCCGCGCGCCCGGCACGATTGCGCCGCGTACGCATATGGTGTTGCGCGTCGATATCGACGGCGACGAATGGATCGCCGACGTCGGCTTCGGCGCCGTGACGCTGACCGCGCCGCTGCGGCTGACCCCCGGCCTCGCGCAGCCGATTCCGCTCGGCACGTTCCGTCTCGCCGACGCCGGGCACGACACCGTCTATCTGGAGGTGCTGGCGCCGGACGAGAGCTGGACCCGCGTTTATCACGTCGATCTGCGCGCAGTCGAGTGGGTCGATTATGAAATCTCGAACTGGTACACGTCGACGTCGCCGGATTCGAAGTTCGTGCAGAACCTGCTGGCGTGCCGCGTGTTGCCCGAACTGCGCCTCGCGCTATTGAACGATCAGTACAACGAGCGCGACGCACAAGGGCGGATCGTCAACGAACGGCGCCTCGCGAGCGCCGCCGAACTCGCCGACTGTCTGCGTGAGCGCTTCGGTTTGAATCTGGAGGACATCGATATCGCCGACGTGTTCGAGCGCGTGCGCACGCGCGACGACAGCGCGTAACCAGACCGCACGAGGCAGCCGCAAATGCTCACGCGTTTGATCCTGCAATCGCTGGCGTGGCTGGCGTTCATGGGCGTGCTGCTGTTCGGCGCGGCCGGCACGCTCGCGTGGCCGGCCGCGTGGTGGTATCTGCTCGAACTGGCGGTATTGAGCCTGTGGCTCGGCTTGTGGCTCGCGCGTCATGATCCCGCGCTGCTCGCGGAGCGGCTCGCGCCGCTCGTGCAGGCGCAGCAGAGCCGCTGGGATCGTGTGTTCATGGCCGCGGTCGGGGCCGCGTGGTGCGGCTGGCTGATCCTGATGGGCTTCGACGCGATGCGCTTTCGCTGGTCCGCGCCGCTGCCGGTGTGGCTCATGGGCTTCGGCGCGCTGTGCGTGTTCGTGTGCATCTTCATGTGCCGTTTCGTGTTTCGCGCGAACAGCTATGCGGCGCCGGTCGTCAAGATTCAGGCGAGCCGCGGGCACAAGGTCGCCGACACTGGCCCTTACGCGTACGTCCGTCATCCGATGTACGCGGCCGCGCTGGTGTTCTTCGTCGGCACCCCGCTGCAGCTCGGCTCGTGGTGGGGGCTCGCGGCGCTGCCCGTAATGGCGTACGGCATGGGCTGGCGCGCGGTGCGCGAGGAGCGGCTGCTCGCCGGGCAACTCGACGGCTACACCGAATACATGGCTCGTGTGCGTTACCGTTTCGTGCCGTTCATCTGGTAGCGCGTCCCAGTGGTCTCGCCGCTGTCGAACCGGGTAAGATTGGGCCCGGCCGACGGAGAACCGGCCACGGTGTACCTCATGTACCACCGGCGAACCACCGATGAGGTTTGGAGTGAAAACAACGACGCAGGCGCACAAAACATCCGCCGCACAGGCCGAGCGGAACCAGGAGTCCGCCATCCGCGATAACGACCGCGACACGCCGGTCAAGGCAATGCCCGCCTACGAGCAGATCAAACGCTACGTGGTTCAGCGCATCAGTGAAGGCGCATGGAAGCCGGGCGGACTGATTCCTTCCGAAACGGAACTGGTCAAGGAGTTCGGCGTCGCGCGCATGACGGTGTCGCGCGCGCTGCGCGAGTTGACGGCCGAGCGTGTGCTGACGCGCGTGCAAGGCTCGGGCACCTTCGTCGCGCCGCGGCGGTATGAATCGACGGTGCTGGAGATCCGCAATATCGCCGATGAAATCGCCGCGCGCGGTCATCGTCATTCGGCGCGCGTGCTGACGCTCGAACCGAGCGACGATGCCGATGCGCTCCAAGCGCTCGGTCTCGCGAGCGGCCCCGCGTTTCATTCGTGCATCGTGCACAGCGAGGAGGGCGAGCCGATCCAGTACGAGGACCGCTTCGTCAATCCGCAGGTGTTCCCTGATTATCTGCGCCAGGACTTCTCGGTCGAAACCCCGAATCACTACATGGTGCGGCTCGCGCCCGTGCAGCGCGCCGAGTTTCGCATCTATGCGCAGAAGCCGGACGCCTATGTGCGCCGTCATCTGATGATGGATATCGGCGAGCCGTGTCTGCTGCTGTGGCGGCGTACGTGGGTCGGCGAGAACGTCGCGACGTCGGTGCGGCTATGGCATCCGGCGTCGCGTTTTCATCTGGCGGGGACCGTGTAGTACGGTGCCTGAAGCGCGCGTTACCCCTGGCGCTGCGACGTACTCGGCGAAAAGCGGCAACCGAGCCGGTAGCGTGAACCCGGATGCACGAAGCGCGCGAACGTCACGGCGACGCTGCCCGTCCACGTGCGGCGCGTCAGCGTCAGGCACGGTTCCTCGGCGTGAATTTCGAGCAGCTCGGCTTCGGCGGGCGTCGGCAGCGCCGCGTCGACCACGTGTTCGAGATCGTGCATCGGCACGACCGTCAGCAGATACTCGGACGGCTTGAGCGCCGAAAAATCGTGCTGCAGAAAATCCGGCGCGACGGCCGGATTCACATAGCGATCTTCGAGCTGCACCGGCAGGCCGTTCTCGCGATGCACGCAGATCACATGAAACACCGAAGCACCCGGCGCCAGCCCCAATGCGTTCGACACCGTGACTGACGCGGTCTCGCGCTGCAACAGCACCATATCGCAACGATACGCGTGGCCGCGCGAGCGGATCTCGTCGCCGATATGGGCGATCATCAATAGCGTGGACTGCGGCTTGTTCGGCGCGACGAAAGTACCGACGCCCGATACGCGCGTGACGAGCCCCGCGTCTGCGAGCTCGCGCAGCGCGCGGTTGACCGTCATGCGCGAGACGCCGAGCGTCGCGACGAGGTCGAGTTCAGAAGGCAGACGGTCGCCCGCCTGGCGTTCGCCCGATTCGATGATCTGGCGGATATGCTGCTTGACCTGTTCGTAGCGCGCGGCCGGCGCCTCGTCGCTGCCGCGCGCGATTCTGGCCGTGGCGCTGGCCGCGTTAGCGGAGGATTTGCGGTGAGGCTTGTTGCGAACGGTGGCGCTCATAGCGGCCTGGTGTCGTCGGGGCCGCGGGTCCAGAACGCATTGCGGTCGAAATAGTTTTGCAGAAACTGCCGCAGGCGCGGCTGCGCGGCATCGTGAAACACGTCACGCGGTTTGCCCTGCACGGCAATGCGACCTTGATCGATGAACACGACCTTGTCGGCGACCTGCGCGGCAAAGCCCATTTCGTGCGTGACCACGGCCATCGTCATGCCGTCGCGCGCGAGCTGCTTCATCACCTGCAGTACTTCGCCGACGAGCTCCGGATCGAGCGCCGAAGTTGGTTCGTCGAACAGCATGATGTGCGGCTCCATCGCGAGCGCGCGCGCGATCGCGACGCGCTGCTGCTGACCGCCTGACAGTTTCGCCGGATATGCGTCGCCCTTGTGCGCGAGGCCGACGGTCTCCAGCATCACGTTCGCGCGGCGGCGCGCTTCGTCGTGCGACAGGCGCCGCACGCGCAGCAGCGCCTCCATCACGTTGCCGAGCGCGCTCATGTGCGGCCACAGGTTGAACTGCTGGAACACCATGCCGACGTTGCGGCGCACGCGGTTGATGTCGCCCTGCGACGCACGCACGCGTTTGCCGTTGCGTTCGGTATAGCCGAGCAGTTCGCCTTCGATGCGCACGTCGCCGTGATCGTAGGTTTCGAGCGCGGCGAGGCAGCGCAGCAGCGTGCTCTTGCCTGAGCCCGACGGCCCGATGATGCAGACCACTTCGGAACGCGCGATGTCGAGATCGATGCCGCGCAGCACCTCGACATCACCGAAGCGTTTGCGCAGATCGCGCACTTCGATCAGCGGCGCGGCATTCGGCGCGTTCGCCGTTGCGCTGGCGGACGACGCGGCAGATTGCGCGGAGGAAGGCATGTCGGCGATGGCGTTCATAGGTGTCCCGGAATCATGCCATGAAGCGTGCGAGGCGGGCTTCGGCCCACATGCCCGCGCGCGAGGTCAGCTCGACCAGCGCGAGGTAGCACACGCACAGCACCAGCAGGGTTTCGACGAAAGCGAAGGTGGCCGAGCCGATGCCGGTCAGCACGAAGGTCAGTTCGGGCACCGTGACGATCGACAGCACGGCGGTTTCCTTGCTCAGCACGATGATCAGATTGGTCAGCGCGGGCACGATCAGCACTAGCATCTGCGGCGCCTGGATGCGCACGATCGCCTGCCAGCGCGTGAGCCCGAGACAGGACGCCGCTTCCAGATGACCTTTCGGCACCGACTGGAAGCCGGAGCGGAACGCCTCGGCGAAATACGCACTGCCGTAGAGGCCGAGACCGACGATGCCGGCCGTCATCGGTTCGAGCGTGAGGCCGATCGACGGGCCGGCGTAGTACAGCAGAAACAGTTGCACCAGAAACGGCGTGCCGCGCAACAGCTCGATATAGACGCGCAGCGCGGCACGCAGCCAGCGTCCGCAGAACAGTTGCAGCACCGCGATCAGAAAGCCGATCACGAGACCGATCGCGACGCCCGCGGCCCAACTGGCGAGCGTCGTCGCGAGGCCGGCGGCGATCGGCTGCAGGTTGTGCGTGATGACGGTCGGGTCGAACGTTTGCATGGCGCAGTCAAGGTAGGCGTGGAATCGGTCAGGCGTGCTGCTGCAACCGGTGTTCGGCCGCATGCGCGACCAGCGCAAGCGAACCGCAGATCACGAAGTAGATGAGGCCGGCCGCGACATACGCTTCGAGCGGCCGGTAAGTGCTCGCGGCGATGTTCTGCGCGGTGCGCGTCAACTCGGCGACGCCGACCACCGAGATCAGCGAAGAAGCCTTGATCAGCAGCACCATTTCGTTGACGAGTGACGGCAGCGTCAAGCGGAATGCCTGCGGCACCAGGATGCGGCGCAGCGTATCCAGCGGGGAAAGCCCCAGCATGCGCGCGGCTTCGAGATGTCCGGGCGGGATGCTCAGAAAACCGCCGCGCAGAATTTCGGCGATGTACGAGGCCGAGCACAACGACACCGCGCTGATCGCGGCGACGATCGGCGACACGTTGATGCCGGCGAACGGCAGCAGGTAGTACACGAGCAGCAACTGCACGAGCATCGGCACGCCGCGAAAGAAGAACACGTACGCGCCGCCCGCCAGACGCGCGGCGCGATGCTGCGACAGCCGCGCGGTGCAGACGCCGATGCCGACGAAGAAGCCGATCACGAGCCCCGTCAGCGAAATGCCGACGGTGGCGAGCGCCGCATGCAACAGCAGCGGCAGGCCCTGAACGAAGACAGTCGTGTTGAACATGGATCGCAGCCGGTGGAACGCGGCGGGCGACGCACGCTGCGCGATGATGAAACGATCGCGCAACGCGTGATGCCGACGCAAAAGGCGCTCAGTAATTCGGCGTGGGCATCATGGCCGGCATTTCCATCGCGACACCGAACCACTTCTTCTGCAACGCGGCGAGACGGCCATCCTTCTGCATCTTCACGAGCGCGGCGTTGAACGCGTCGGCGAGCGGCTTGCTGTCGGCGTCCTTACGCAACGCGTACGCGAAGTACACCTTCGCACCGAACGGCGGCTGCACGACCGCGAACATCTCTGGACGCTGCTTGGCGACATACGCGATGTTGGTCATCGAGTTCGCCACCGCGGCGATGCGGCCCGCCGCGAGGTCCGCGTAAGCCTGATTGTTGTCGACGTACTCGCGGACTTCAGGCTGCTTCGGCAGCGTGGCCGCATAGCCCTTCAACTGATCGAGCTGCGCGCTGCCTTTGCCCGCGCCGACCGTCTTGCCTGCGATATCCGACGACTGCTTGATCGACGCATCGCTCGCGCGCTTGAGAAGCGCGTCGGTCGCATCGGCGACGGGCAGCGTGTACGTATAGCGTTCCATGCGCGCCTTCGTGACCGTCAGCGGGCCGCCGACCATATCGAACTTGCCCGCTTCGAGACCGGGCAGCACACTCGGCCACGGTAGATCGATGAAGCGCACCTTCACGCCGATGTCCTTGCCGATCTCCGCGAACAGGTCTTTGTTGAAGCCGGCCTGTTGCCCGTTTTCGAGGAAGTCGAAAGGCGCGAACTGCATTTCGGTGCCGACCACCAGTTCGCCGGCCTTCTTCACTTTGGCGAGCTGGTCTTCGGCGTGCGCGGTGACGCTTGCCGCGCACAGCGCCAGCATGACCAAATGACATTTCCAGCCTGCAAGGATACGCATGGGGTTCTCCGGGGGCGAATAGGTGTCGGGTTGCCGGCGTGTTGAAGTCTTCGTTCTCGACCCGCCGCGCCGCCAGCGCGATATCGGATCTTGCAGGGCAGTATATACCGCGTTTCCAGCGAAAAATAAATGCTCGCGCGAGTAGAGAAAAGCCCTGATATCGAGGCGCGCAAAGCAACTTGCGGCGATGCTTTTGGCGGTATATACAACTGCAATAACGATCCATCAAGGAGCAGCGCGATGCCCGTCACTCGCATTCCGATCATTGATGTCGCCGGCGTGCGCGCGGGCGATGCGCACGCGCTGCAACGTGTCGCGAAGGACATTCATCAGGCGTGTACGACGATCGGCTTTTTCTACATCGTCAATCACGGCGTACCGCAGGCGACCATCGATGCCGCCGCGCGGGCGGCGCGCACGTTCTTCGCGTTTCCGGTCGACACGAAGCGCCGCGCGGCGGTCAATCATCGGCATCGCGGTTTCAATGCGCTTGGCGACGCGACGATGTACCAGGCGAAGCGCCCCGATTACAAGGAGTTCTTCAGCATCGGCCTCGAACTGCCGGAGGACGATCCCGACGTGCTGGCGGGGCAAGCACTGCGCGGGCCGAACAACTGGCCGGACTTCATGCCCGAGTTGCGGCCGGTGCTGTATGACTATTACGAGGCGGTCGGCGCATGCGGCGCCGATCTGCTGCGCGCGGTCGCGGTGAGCCTCGGCATCGAAGCCGATTTCTTCGCGCCGCGCTACACCAAGCGCATGCAGCGCACGCAGATGGTCTATTACCCGCCGCAGCCGCCGCAATCGGATGAAGATCAGTTCGGCGTCGCGCCGCATACCGACTACGGCTGCATCACCTTGCTGTGGCAGGATCAGGTCGGCGGCCTGCAGGTGCGCGAAATCGCCAACGACACGTGGGTCGAGGCGCCGCCCGTCGATGGCAGCTTCGTCGTGAACGTCGGCGATCTGCTCGCGCGCTGGACCAACGACCGCTTTCGCTCGACGCTGCATCGCGTGATCAATGCGTCGGGGCGCGAGCGCTATTCGATCGCGACGTTCTACGATCCGACCTATGGCGCGCTCGTCGATCCGCGCGAACTCGGCGCGAGCGACGCGCAAAGCAAATATCAGCCGGTCGCCGCGGGCGACTATATCCTCGGCCGCATCAACGATTCGATGGGCTATCGCAAGAAACTCGCCGCGACGGCACAGCAAGGAACGCCTGCATGACAGAGCAGAGCATCACTGACGACAAGACGACACCGACCGCAAGCGCGACCGCGCCGCTCGCCGCGACACTCGCGGCCTTGCGCGCCGCGCTCGGCGCCGACGCGGTGCGCGTCGGCGAGCAGATCGGCGAACACGCGATGACCGACTGGACGCGCCACGAGCCGACGCGTCCGGCGGCGCTGCTGTTGCCGCGCACGACCGACGAAGTGTCGCGCGCGCTCGCGATCTGCGACCGCGCGCGTCAGCCGGTGGTGCCGCAAGGCGGTATGACCGGACTCGCGGGCGGCGCGATCGCACGTGCCACCGATATCGCGTTGTCGCTCGACCGCCTGGCCGGCGTCGAAGAACTCGACACCGCGTCGGCCACGCTGACCGTTCGTGCCGGCACGACGTTGCAAACCGCTCAGGAAGCTGCCGAAGCAGCCGGCTTCGAACTCGCGCTCGATCTCGGCGCGCGCGGCTCGTGCCAGATCGGCGGCAATCTCGCGACCAACGCGGGCGGCAATCGCGTGATCCAGTCGGGTACCGCGCGCGACCAGGTGCTCGGGCTCGAAGTGGTGCTCGCCAATGGCGACGTGCTCAGTTCGCTCGGCAAGATGGTCAAGAACAACACCGGCTACGACTTGAAGCACTGGTTCATCGGTTCGGAGGGCACGCTCGGCGTGATCACGCGCGCGGTGCTGCGGCTGCATCCGCGCCGCGCCGCACGCCACACGGCACTCGTCGCGCTCGACGATTACGATGCCGCGGTGAGCCTGTTGCGTCGTCTCGCGACGCGATTCGGCAACGACATCGGCGCGTTCGAGATCATGTGGCCGGACTTCTACGACTTCGGCATGAAGCTGACGGGCGCGCGCTCGCCGTTCGACGCCGCGCATCCGCTCTATGCATTGATCGAGCACGCGGGCTTCGATGCGGACGACGCTGGCGAACGCTTCGCCCAGGCGCTGACCGATGCGCTGCAAGCGGGCACGCTGCGCGACGCGGTGATCGCGCAGTCGGTCGCCGATGCGCGCGCGCTATGGGCGATCCGCGAATGCACGGCGGAGTTTCCGCTCAAGCTCGATCCGATCAACTTCGACGTGAGTCTGCCGATCGGCGAGATCGGCGCGTTCGTCGACCGTTGCCGCGCGGCGCTCGATCAGCGCTGGCCCGGCAACCAATCGTATTTTTTCGGGCATATCGGCGATTCGAATCTGCATTTGACCGTGGATGGTCATTCGATTCCCGGCGTCGATCATCACGCGGTTTATGCGTTCGTCTACGAGATGCTCGGACCGTTGCGCGGGTCGGTGTCGGCGGAACATGGCATCGGTTCGCTGAAGCGCGAGTTCCTGCCGATTTCGCGCTCACCGGCCGAGCTTGCGGCGATGGTCGCGATCAAGCGTGCGCTCGATCCGAACGGCATTTTGAATCCGGGCAAGCTGTTCTGAGCCGTCAATGCGCGTTCAGATAGCCGACGATCAACGGATAAACATCGACCGCCGCGTTCTTGCCGAAGATGCAGTCGATATGCCCATAGCCCGGAATCAGATGCCGCTCGTACGGTTCGTCGGGGAAGCGCTCGCGCAACAGGTCGTAAGTGCGCGCGGTGCTGACCGGCAAATAGGTTTCGTTCTTCTCGCCATGGATGAAGCCGATCGGCAGACGCAGGCCCTCCAGTCCTCTCATGCCGTTCGCGCCGGTCAGATACACATCGTCGCCGCGCGCATCGACGAGCTTGCCCGCGCGCACCATCGTGGCCAGATGCTGGAACACGGCCATGTCGTGAATGCCGAACAGTTCCTGCAGGTTCGCATGCAGCGTCTCGTTCAGCTTGTCGTGCTCGTAGAGCAGGCCGTACAGGAACGTCGCGCGATGACAGATCGGATTGCCGCAGCCCTCGCCGTGATCGAGCGGATAAAGACGCAGCGCTTCGTCGAACAGGTTTGCGGGCCAGGAATCTTCCTGCGTATAGGCAGTGAGATCGCGCACGCGCAGATGCTGCATCAGGTCGGGAATATGCAAGCCGGCCTTGATCCGTTGCAACGTGCCCGGCACCGGATGCGCGGACACCTGCGAAATCACCGCCGAGCGCACGCCGTCGAGCCCATACAGCAGGGACATGCTGAGCGCGAGGCCGCCCAGGCAGTGGCCGAGTACCTGAATGTTCGGCGCGCCGGTCAGTTCGCGAATCTTCGCGACGGCGGCGGGAATGTCCTCGCGCGCGACTTTGTCGACGTTGGTCGGCACGAGCACGCTCGGCAGTTCGATGCTGACGCGCAGATCGACGAGCCACACGTCGTAGCCCGACGCGTACAGATATTCGACGAGGTTGGTCGGTATCAGATCGGTCGAGAAGATGCGGCTCGATACGCCCGAGCCGTGGATCAGCAGGATCGGCTTCGCGGCTTTGCCCGCGGCGGGATCGAAGTAGCGCGTGAGCTTGAGTCTCGTGCGGTCGGGCGTGTCGAAGTACGTGACCTGCGGCGCCGGCGCGCGCAGCGTGCGTTTCGCGCGCGGTGGCGTGTACGGATCGTAGAACTGCAGCGGCGCGGCCACGCCGCCGTATTCGGTGAACAGCACGCCCGCGAAAAACTTGCCGAACTTCAGCGTCCATTCGAGGCGCGTCTTCAGGTCGGGCGCGTGCGTGACTTCGAGCGTGCGCTGCTGCTTCAGGAAGTTTTCCGGCGTGATGATCAGCGTCGCGGTGCCGACGATGGGCGCATCGTCCCGCGCCGACGCGCGGATTTCCGCATACAGCGTGTTGGTCTGCTCCCACAGGTTGATCGGCGACGTGCGCGTGATGATCTTCTTGCCGGTCAGATACCAGGTGTTGCCTTCGACCGCGTCGAGCGTCATCCGGTAGTTCATGTTGCGCTCGTCGACGTCGGACTGGTCGACGACGAACAGGTTGAACGTGCCGTCGCTGATCGTCAGCGGTTGCGCGGAGAGGGCGGGGCAGGTCAGCGTGCCGGCGGTGCGTGCGAGATGATCCGGGTTGCCTAGCATATCGGCGAGATCGTCGGAGTCGACCGTCAGCGTGAATTCGATCGGGCTCGTTGCGGCTTGTCCCGCCACGTTGGGCGTATAGGTGCCGACCATCGTCTCCGTGAAGCGCAGGCCGATCTTCTGCGCGGGCGGCGCGGCGGCGGCGCCCTGCGACGTGTAATCGATCGACCAGTCGTGCGCTTTGGCAAGCAGCTTGCAATTGCGTTCGGCGAGCGCGGAAATGGTCAGCAGCGGATTGACGCCGAGCGACATCGGCATCACCGCGCCGTCCATCACATAGAGGCCGTCGTGCACCGCGGCGCCGGCCGTGCCGCTGAATACGCGGCCCAGATGATCGACCACGCCGTGCCCGGCGTCCTCGCCCATGCCGCAGCCGCCGAGCGGATGCACGGTCACCGTGCGCCGGCCGGCGATCTTCGTCGAAATCGGGTTGCGCAGATATTTGCCGCCGAGCGGCTCGCTCGCCTTGATCAGCACGTCCTCGATGCGCTGAAAGATCGGTTGGCGCCCCGCGTTTTTCCATTCGATGCGCGCGCGGCCTTGGTCGCCGACCGTGATGCGGCCGCTTTCGTCGTCGTGCGCCATCACGAGGTAGCTTTGGGTGTGATTGAGCGCGCCGTGGTACGGGCCGCGGAGCAGGCTCTCGATCGCGCGCGCGTCGTAGGCCATGCGCTCGAGCAGCGACGGTGGCCCGGCCGCATCCACGCCTTCGAGCGGCGCGACCGCGCCGAGCATGCCGACGAGCGCTTCGCCGACCGGGCCGGCCAGCGAGCCTTCCTCGATCACATAGCCATCCTTGACGTCGTTCTGCCCGGCGCGATTGTCGATCAGGCCGGTGATGGTCGGCCCGACCGGCGCAATCTGCCCTTGCTGGTGCTCGCCCCAGCCGACGCCGTTGATCGTGTCGCTGGTGTTGTACGCGAAGGCGAGCACGTCGCCGTTGCCGGTGAAATGCTGGCCGAGCATCTCTGACGTGCTCAAGCCCGCGTTGCGCGAGCGCAGCAGCAGCGCCGTCGAGCCGATCGTGCCTGCCGCGACGATGACGATATCGGCCAGCACGAACAGATCGGGCGCGTCGTAGCTTTCGCGGCCGAGCTTCACGAGCTGGAAGTTGACCTTCCATTGCTGTGTGTCGGGATCGCGCAGCACCGAATGCACGGCCGTGCCGGTGAAAATCTGCGCGCCGTGGGCGACCGCGTCGGGCAGATAGTTCATGTGCGTCGAGTTCTTCGCGTCGTAGTTGCAACCCGAGTTGCAATCGCCGCACCCGACACAGCGCTGCTGCTCGACGCCCGCCGCGTTCGGGCCGCCCTTGAACGTGACCGTGATCGGCGGACGGCTGAAGCGCTCGGCCATGCCGAGCGCCCGCGCCGATTTTTCGAGCGCCTGCAGCTTCGGCAGCGGCGGGAAATCGTCGGGCACCGGCGACGGTGACAGCATTTTCCAGGCGAGCGCATAGCCGTCGTCGCGCCCGGCCGGGTCGCCGCGCAGCGCGGCCGGCCAGCGCGGGTCGTCCCACAGGCGCGGATCGGCTTCGAGCGCGACGTTCGCATTGATCAGCGAGGTGCCGCCGAGTCCGCAGCCCACCACCGCGTTGACGTCCTCGTTCACGTGCACTTCGAGCAGCGCGAGCGGCGAACCGATCTGCGCCTCGGCCGTGTTGTACTGGATCTGCTCGGCGCCCTGCACGGGCGTGCGCGGATACTCGCCGGCCATGAATTCGCGTCCGCGCTCGAGCACGCATACGCGACGTCCGGCGCGCGCCATACGGCTCGCGGCGATCGCTCCGCCGTAGCCCGACCCGATCACGACCACTTCGTAATGGCGTTGCAGCGCCGTCGGCGCGCTCGATAAGCGGTTCATCAGGACCACCTCGTCTGGAATCGGATGCGGGGAACGGAAGCTCGACTTCGCAACAAAGACGGCGTGCGATGGCAGCTTTTTTATCGTAGGCGGAATATGCGGGAAAAAAAGCGCGCCGTGGAGGGCGCGCCGAAGTCGTAGCGTGCGACGCTCAGGGCGGCATGACTGGCCGGCCGTTGCCGGTGGTGCCCGGCCGGGTGGTCATGCGCTGTTGTCGCGCTTCTTATGTGGCCTGTTGGTTCTCCGAACTATTACGCGGCCACTTCATTGAATTCGCTATCGCTCGATTCCGCCGCGAGCAGATTCAGCGTGACCAGAATCGCCGCGCGATTCTCGACGTCGATCGCGATGCCGAGCACATCGGTGAGCCAGCGGCCGATCTTCGTGTTGGAAAATTCGTCGGCGCCGGCCGTCTTTTTCATGGTGACGCCGAGTTTGACCGCGCGATAGTGATAAGAGGGCACCCGATGCTGCGCCGCGACCGCCGAGAGCCCGCCTTTGCCTTCCGAGCACCAGCCGAGGCTGCCGGCCAACACGATCCGCTCCGGTTCGTCGAGCGCTTCGATGAACTCGCGCGCCGCGCGCCGCAAGTGCTGTTCGTCGAGGCCGTATTGCAGCAGCACGCTTGCCACCGGGTCTTCGAGCGCGTGCGCGTGCAGATCGATCTCCTGCGCGATGCCCTCGGTTTCCATCGACACGTTGCGCTGATGGCACGCGCTGCGCAGGCAGTCGATCAGATAGCGGCGGAAATACGCGCACACCGCGTAGCTGTTGGACGGCGCGCTGTCTGCGCACGCGTTCGTTTCGGTGTGGCCGGGCGCGAGGCGCAGCACCTTCGCGTAGATGAACTGGGCGACCAGTTCTTCCTTGTCCTCGCCGAGCGCCTGCAATTCGAGCGGGTGGTAGGTCCGCAACGCGCGCTTGACCAGTTCGACCATCGACACCATTTCGTCCGCGGAGAGCCGGGTGCGTCTGCGCCACAGCTCGGGCAGGATCGCGTCGTCGAGTTGGCGGGCGAACTCGTAGCTCGGGACTGCGCCCATGGAAACCTCCATCACGGTTGGCGGGGAGCGCGGCGGGCCGCGGCGCGTAGGCCACGAGGCGAGGGAAGACGAATGACATGCCGCGTTGAAACGTGAATGCAGTATGGTTCGCCGCAAGGCCTTCGCCTATATGGATTAAGTGTTAGCTGATGGGTAAACTGCCGGGTAAACCTTCTGACGGATTGCTGACTATTCGTCAGAAGGATGGGCTTTCGCACCGCCGCCTCGTCAGTGCCTGGCCTTTGCTCCCGTTCCGATCGACACAGGAGAACGCCCCATGCGGGCCGACCCGATCCGGCGTGCCATTGACGAAGACCTCGTGCGCGTGCTCTACGCGCAGGACCCGATCGCGTTCTTTTCGCACTGGTTTTCGATCGCGGTGCTGGTGGCGATCTACTGGCCGCATGTGCCGTCGCCGCCGCTGTTTATCGCATGCTTCGTTTTTTATGCGCTCGCCAATTGCGCGGGCCTCGCGCTGTGGATCTGCAATCGCCGCTATCCGCAACTGGTGTCGCCGCGCGACTGGATCTATCTGCACGCGCTGCGCGGCGTGCTTCTTTACAGCGGGCCGGGCTTCGCGGTGTGGTTCGCATTCCAGAGTCCGCAGACCGATCTGCCGCTATTGCATACCGTGATGCTGGTGACGCTCGCGGCGGGCGTGTTCATGTCGAATGGCTTCGATCTCCTCAATTTTTCGACGTCGATTCCGTTCCTGCTGCTGCCGTCGATCGTGCTGCATTTCGGCTCGCACACATTCGATCGCACCATACTGGCGATCGTGCTGGCGTTCTTCTTCTGCGCGATCAATGTCTATGCGATGAGCTATCGCAAGCTGTTTCGCCAGGTCGTGCAGGCGCGTGTCGATCAGCAATACCTCGCGCAATCCCTTGCCGCGCAAAAGTGCGTCGCCGAAGAAGCGAGCCTCGCGAAAACGCGCTTTTTCGCGGCGGCAAGCCACGATCTGCGTCAGCCGCTGCATGCGATCGGCCTGCTCGCGGCGTCGCTGAACGACCCGGCGGCGACGCCCGCGCAGCACGCGAAGACCGCCGGGCACATCGTCTATAACGTCGAGGCGCTCAATCAGCTGTTCAACCAGGTGCTCGATCTTGCGCGGCTCGAAAGCGGCGTGACCCAGGTGATCCGGTTGCACTTCCGGCTCTCCGAGCTGTTCGAGCGGGTGGGCAGCCAGTATCGCCCCCAAGCCGCGGCGAAGGGGCTCGCGCTGCGCATCGCGCCGACTTCGATGGTCGTCTACGACGATCCGGTGCTGCTCGAACGCGTGCTGAGCAATCTGCTGTCGAACGCGGTGCGTTACACCGAGCAAGGCGCTATCTGGCTCGGCTTGCGGCGCGCGGGGCGACAGAAGGGCGGCTATATCGAGGTGCGCGATTCGGGCGTCGGCATGTGCGCCGCAAGAGCACGAGCGCATCTTCGAGGAGTTTTATCAGGTCGAGAATCCGCAGCGCGACGCGCGCCAAGGGCACGGGCTCGGGCTGCCGACCGTCAGGCGGCTCGTCGGTCTGCTCGGCGGCGAGTTGCAGCTGCGCTCGGCGCCGGGGCGCGGCTCGGTGTTCCGCTTTGCGGTGCAGGCGGGCGACGCGAGCGGCATCGTCGCAAGTCTGAACGATTCGGTCGTGGGCGGCCCGACCGCGCAAGGGCGGCGCGTGCTGTGCATCGACGACGATCCGTCGATACTCGAGGGCCTCGCGAGTCTACTCGAGCGCTGGGGCTGCAACGTGCGCGGTGCGCGTGACGAAGCCGCGGCGCTCGCCGCGCTCGCGGATGGCTTCGTGCCCGACGCGGTGCTGTGCGACTATCAGCTCGCGAATCACCGCACCGGCGCGCAGGCGCTCAGCGCATTGCGCGGCGTGCTGGCGCACGCGGGGCATGGCAATGTGGTGACGCTGCTGATTACTGGCGATATGGCGTCGGCGGAACTGGCGGCGCTCGCGCTGCAGGGAATTCCAGTGCTGCACAAGCCGGTGACGCCGGCACGATTGCGGCGCACGCTGGACATGCTGTGGCAGGAGGCGGTGGACCAGGGACGGCTGGCGAGCGCGGTGGTGTTGGGGCAACGGGCGGCGGAGGCCGACCCAGCGCCGTCGCCCGCGGCGCCAGGCGCTACAACGTCTTCCCCGCCTCCAGCCATCCATTGATCACCGCGATCGCCGTCGACCGGTTGTGCACGCCGAGCGCCCGGAAGATCACCGACAGATGCACCTTCACCGTACCTTCGGCGACGCCGAGCTCGCGCGCGATCATCTTGTTGGTCCAGCCGCGATGCACGAGCCGCATGATGTCCTGCTGACGGGGTGACAGGTTCTCCAGCAGATGCTGCTGGTGCGGTTGCAGCGACGGCGCCTGCCTGAGCGGTTCGCTCTGCGGAGCGGCGCTCGGAACCGGCACGACAGCCGGTCCATTCGCATCGGCCCCCGCGCATCCGGCCGCCTGCGTCTCGCGCGAACCGAGCAGACTGAGCGCCTCGATTGGCACATAGGCACCGCCGGACAGCACCAGCTCGATCGCCTTCAGCATCACGCTGGCGGGCTGGCGCTTCGGCACGAAGCCGAGCGCGCCGGCCGCGAGCACCGCGCGCATCTCGTCGGGCGATTCTTCCGCGGACAGCACCACGACCGGCAGCGCCGGGTTCGCCTTCAGCAGCGTTTCGAGCGACATCGCGCCGCTCATGCCCGGCATGTGCAGATCGACGATCGCCAGATCGTGATTCGCGTCGGGTCGCGCGGCGCTCGCGAGGGTTTCCCAGCTGTCGGCTTCGTCGAACTGGGCGTCCGGATCGAAGCCGCGCAGCATGCCCTTGACGCCTTGGCGGATCAGTTCATGGTCGTCGGCTACAAGAAACTTCATGATGTCTCCGCGAGTCGAGCCTGTCCGTTGAGGGCTGCCGCCGTTGCAGCATGCGCCGTTGCAGCATGATTAACTTCGCCACGCGCGTGGCCGGCTGCCGGCATCGTTCGATGCGCTTCGTGATGTTAAGGCAGGTCTCCCGCGCATAGGTTCCGGCTTGCTACGTAGACGAGCCGCGCGTACCTTTTTTGAAGCGCTTCTGCGCGCTCGAGCAGGTTATGCTCGCCAGATCGAAACGGGTTCGCGTGCCGCTATCTGACCGCAAACAACGTTGCATTCATCAGAAGCCTGAAGGCGAAACCGAGCGACATCGCCGCCGCAACGCCGAGGCACCATAGCGCGATGAACCACAGCCAGCCCGGCAGTTTGCGGCTGGGCGTCGCGGCAGTGGCAGCGGGCGCCGATGTGCGGGCACGCTGCGTTTCAATGATAGTGATGTTGGTCGCCATGACGCACCTTGCCTCGAAAGACCCAGTAACCCATCGTCGTGTACGCGACGATGATCGGCAGGATCACCGCCGCGCCGGCCAGCGTGAACGTCTGGCTCGTGCGTGGCGCGGCGGCTTCCCATAGCGTGATGCTCGACGGAATCGCATACGGCCACAGGCTCACGAGCAGACCGAGATAGCCGAGCAGCACTAGCGCCAGCGCGAGCGCGAACGGCGTGTTGTGATGGCGCGCGCGCACCGCGCGATGCATGAAGAATGCGCAGAGCGCGACGAGGAACGGCACCGGTAGGAGACGGTAGAAGATCCCGTCATGGAACCAGCGTTGTGCGATGCCCGCATCCATCAGCGGCGTCCATAGGCTCACGAGCGCGATGAAGCCGAGCAGCACCACGGTCAACGGCCAGACGACGCGATGCAGCCGCCGCTGCAGATCGCCGTCGGTCTTCGCGACCAGCCAGCAGCAGCCGAGCAGCGCGTAGGTCGCGACGAGCCCGAGGCCCGTCAGCAGACTGAACGGCGTGAGCCAGCCGAACCCGTCGCCGGCATTGGCGCCATCGGCGACCGGAATGCCCTGCAGAAACGCGCCGAGCACGATGCCCTGGAAGAACGCCGCGCCCGCCGAGCCGCCGATGAACGCGAGGTCCCACAGATGCCTCGTGCGACGCGACTTCGCGCGGATCTCGAACGACACGCCACGAAAGATCAGGCACACGAGCATGAACACGAGCGGCAGATAGAGCGCCGACAGCACGGTCGAGTAGACGACCGGAAACACCGCGAACAGCGCGGCGCCGCCGAGTACGAGCCAGGTTTCGTTGCCGTCCCACACCGGCGCCACCGTGTTCATCATCAGGTCGCGTTCCTTTTCGTCGGGGAAGAACGGAAAGACGATGCCGATGCCGAGGTCGAAGCCGTCCAGCACGACGTACATGAAAAGGCCCAGCGCGATGATCGCGGCCCATACGACAGTTACGTCCATGTTCTTTCTCTTCAAGCGTGGGTTAGACGGCGTCGATCATCTGATCGGCGGCGGACAGCGGGCGGCGCGCGGTCTGCGCGGGCGTCGGCTGCGGCAGGGCTGGCGGCCTGTCGTGCGACATGCCGCCAGGCAGCGCGGGACCGGAGCGCATCAGCTTCAGCATGTAGTAGATGCCGGTGCCGAACACGAGGAAGTAGACGGCCACGAACGTCATCAGCGACAGACCGACCTGCTGCGTGGTCAGCGGCGACACCGCCTGCGACGTGCGCATCACGCCGTACACGACCCACGGTTGACGGCCCGCTTCGGTGGTGACCCAGCCGGCCAGCAGCGTGATGAAGCCGCTCGGCCCCATCGCGACGCACAGCCGCTGGAACCACTTCGCTTCGAACAGGCGCCCGCGCCGGCGCAGCACCCAGGCCGCGATCGACATCGCGATCATCAGCACGCCGAGGCCGGCCATAATGCGGAAGCTCCAGAACACGACGGTCGAATCCGGCCGGTCCTGCGGCGGAAATTCCTTCAGGCCGCGGATTTCGCCGTCCCAGCTATGCGTGAGGATCAGGCTGCCGAGGTGCGGCACCGACACCGCGTAGCGCGTGGTTTCCGCCTTCATGTCGGGGATGCCGAACAGGTTCAGCGCGGTGCCGCCTTTTTCGGTATCCCACAAGCCTTCGATCGCCGCGATTTTCGCCGGCTGATACTTGCGCGTATTGAGGCCGTGCTGATCGCCCACGAATGCCTGGATCGGCGTCAGAATCAACAGCAGCCACAGCGCCATCGAGAACATCTTCTTGACGGCGGGATCGCGCCGGCCGCGCAGCAGATGCCATGCGCCGACCGCCGCGACCACGAGCGCGGCGACGATGAACGCCGCGAGCGCCATATGCGCGAGCCGGTACGGGAACGACGGATTGAAGATGATCTTGAACCAGTCGAGCGGCACGACATGGCCGTCGACGACTTCGAAGCCCTGCGGCGTCTGCATCCAGCTGTTGGACGCGAGAATCCAGAAGGTCGAGATCAGCGTACCGATCGCGACCATCAGCGTCGCGCCGAAGTGCGCGCGCGGACTCACGCGCTGCCAGCCGAACAGCATGATGCCGAGGAAACCCGCTTCGAGAAAGAATGCGGTCATCACCTCGTACATCAGCAGCGGACCGGTGATGGGCCCAGCGAAACGGGAAAAGCCCGACCAGTTGGTGCCGAACTGATAGCTCATCACGACGCCGGAGACGACGCCCATGCCGAAGGCCACTGCGAAGATCTTCGACCAGAACAGACAAAGATCTTTGTAGTAGGCCTTGCCGGTCTTCAGCCAGCGCCATTCGAGAACCGCGATGAAACTGGCGAGACCGATGCTGAGCGCGGGGAAAACAATGTGAAAAGAAACGGTGAACGCGAATTGGATGCGAGCGAGATCGAATGCCGATAGTGCGGAGTTCATGATCCTGTTGTGCGTGATAGCCGCATGTGCGGACTTACGCGCGTCGACCGATGTCGGGCGCACTGCGCTGGGCAGATGGCGCAAGAGTAGGGGATCGAAACAAAATTTGCTGCGATGCGAGGTGCGTCAATGAACCGCGTTGTTTTATGCGAAATGCGCTTGTTAATGGGGCAACCCATTGATGATTATCAGGTTTCTTTTAGCGGCTGATGCATCGCCGTATGTGCGTCGTGGCGTGCGCTGCGTCAATCGACCGCGCTGCAGCAATGCGTTTCGCGCAGCCTTGCGCGGCAAGCTCGCGGGCCGTATCCGTCGCCAGCCGACAATCGATCCATCCAAACCGACTTCGTCGGTTGGCGTGCTAGCCGGGCCATTTTTTTACTTCTACGATGCACGCTGCCGCCTCGCCGTCTCAGCGATTTCTCTTCAGTATTCGTTGCGCATTATCCGTTCGCCATTCATTTGGTGTTGATGTTATTTCGCAGCGGAATTTCTCAATAGGTCATTACTCATTGCCGTATCCGCATGGCGTTCTGTCATGCGTCGCGCGCATGCGTCGCGCGCATGCTTCGCGAGCAGCTTCGCTTCATCCACCTGCCGGCGACGGCAGACTTCATCGACAAGGAGTCAGCAGATGAGCACGATCAGGACGAAAGACGGTACCTCGATTTTCTACAAGGACTGGGGCAAGGGTCGCCCGGTGGTTTTTTCGCATGGCTGGCCGCTGACCGCCGATGCGTGGGATGCACAGATGCTGTTTCTCGGCAGCAAGGGCTTTCGCGTGATCGCGCACGACCGGCGCGGTCATGGCCGCTCGGAGCAGCCGTGGGACGGCAACGAGATGGACACCTACGCCGACGATCTCGCCGCGCTGATTGAACACCTCGACCTGCAGGACGCGACACTGGTCGGCCATTCGACGGGCGGTGGCGAAGTCGCGCATTACATCGGCCGGCATGGTACGGGGCGCGTCGCGAAGGCCGTGCTGATCGGCGCGGTGCCGCCGCTGATGCTGAAGACCGCCGACAATCCGCTCGGCTTGCCGATCGACGTGTTCGACGGCATTCGCAAGAGCGTCGTCGACGATCGCTCGCAGTTCTTCAAGGACCTGGCCGTGGCGTTTTATGGTTACAACCGCGAGGGCGCCAAGGTGTCGCAGGGCGTCATCGATTCGTTCTGGCGCCAGGGCATGGCCGGCTCGATCAAGGGGCTGTACGACTGCATCAAGCAGTTCTCCGAAGTCGACTACACCGAAGATCTGAAAAAGATCGACGTACCGACGCTTGTGCTGCACGGTGACGATGACCAGATCGTGCCGATCGACGCAGCCGGCCGGCAGACCGCGAAGATCGTCGAGAACGCGACGCTAAAGGTGTATCCGGGTGGCCAGCACGGCATGTGCACGGTGGAGGCCGACAAGGTCAATGCCGACCTGCTTGAATTCATCGGCTCCTGAGCGATCGGTAACGCAATGATGTGATCGGTTGAAAGTGCGGGCGGCGTTCAGACGCGCCGCTCGCGCCGAACGCCCGGCGCCCGCGAGGGTAGGCGAGTTATACGATGTCACACGAACACGATGTTCGCATCTCTTTGTTTTTTAAATGGGATGCGGAACCTGGCCTTTGCGATTTAAGGGTAAATGCCGAGTTGAAATCCGCTTGGTCATCGCAGATAGTACGTTATCGTACAACTAGCGCGCGGCGCAGTGAAAGGAACCTCTATGAAGAAGATTGCCCTGAGTGGCGCCGGCGGCCAGCTCGGCTCCGTGGTACGTGCTGAATTCGTCGCGCGCGGCGTGCCGTTGCGCTCGGCCGCGGGCTCGAAAGTGCTGACGCCGCTCGTCGACGGCGAAGACGTCATGAACGGCGACTTGCGCGATCCGGCGGTCGTCGACCGTCTGCTGAACGGCGTGGAGGTGCTGATCCATTTCGCCGGCACGAGCGTCGAGCGTCCGCTGCCCGAGATCATCGAGAACAACCTGCGCGGCCTCGTCGAAGTCTACGAAGGCGCGCGCCGCAACGGCGTGAAGCGCATCGTGTTCGCGAGCTCGAATCACGCGATCGGCATGTATCCGGTCACCGAGCATCTGAGCCTCGACTGCGAACTGCGCCCGGACGGCTTCTATGGCCTGTCGAAGGTATGGGGCGAAGCGCTCGCGCGCATGTACTGGGACAAGCACGGCATCGAAAGCGTGTGCGTGCGCATCGGCAGCTGCCTCGCGCGCCCGACCGAGCAGCGTCACCTGAGCACCTGGTTCGGCCACAAGGACCTGATGCATTTCCTCGAGCGCTGCATCGAAGCGGACGACGTCGGCTTCCTGACCATCTGGGGCGTGTCGGCCAACACGCGCAGCTGGTGGGACAACAGCGGCGCGGCGTGCCTCGGCTACGAGCCGAAGCAGAACGCCGAGGACTACGCGCAAGACGTCCTGTCGCGCCCGAATCCGCTCGATGAACTGTGCCAGCGCTACCAGGGCGGCAGCTTCGTCGGCATCGACTATTCGCGCAAGGCTTAAGTCCCGTTCGGTTTGACGGGCATTGCATCACGAGGAGTAGCAGCAATGAAGATCAAGGGTATTCGCTGGTGGATGGTCGCGCTGGTCGCGGCCGGCCTGATCATCAATTACCTGGCGCGTAACACGTTGTCGGTCGCGGCTCCGACGATGATGAAGGAGCTCAACATCACGACCGAGCAGTATTCGCACGTGGTCGTGGCGTGGCAGCTCTGCTATGCGTTCATGCAGCCGGTCGCCGGTTTCGTGCTCGACACGATCGGCACCAAGCTCGGCTTCGCGGTGTTCGCGCTGGCGTGGTCGGTGGCTTGCGCGGCGGCTGCGTGGGCGACGGGCTGGCGCAGCCTCGCGGTGTTCCGCGGTATCCTGGGTCTCGCCGAATCGGCCGGTATTCCGGCTGGCGTGAAGGCGACCAGCGAGTGGTTCCCGGCGAAAGAGCGGTCGGTTGCGATCGGCTGGTTCAATATCGGCTCGTCGATCGGCGCGCTGCTTGCGCCGCCGCTCGTCGTGTGGGCGCTGTTTCACGGCCGGTGGGAACTGGCGTTCGTGATCGTCGGCGTCGCGGGCATCGTGTGGAGCATGCTGTGGATGCTCGCCTACAAGCATCCGCGCAACCAGAAGCTGCTGGGCGCCGCCGAGCGTGACTACATTCTGAGTGGCCAGGAAGCGAAGCATCACGATGACGTCAGCACGCCGAAACGCAACTGGCGCGCGATGCTGGTGAGCCGTGATTTCTGGGCGATCGGTATTCCGCGGATTCTGTCCGAGCCGGCCTGGCAAACCTTCAACGCGTGGATTCCGCTGTACATGATGACCGAGCGTCACATGAACCTGAAGGAAGTCGCGATGTTCGCGTGGATGCCGTTCCTCGCCGCCGATATCGGCTGCGTGCTCGGCGGTTATCTGAGCCCGCTGTTCCACAAGTATGCAAAGGTGTCGCTGTTCACGTCGCGCAAGATGGTGTTCGTGGTCGGCGCGCTGTTCATGATCGGGCCGGCGTGCGTGGGTCTCGTCGCGAGCCCGTACGTGGCGGTGGCGCTGCTGTGCGTCGGCGGCTTCGCGCACCAGACGCTGTCGGGCGCGCTGTACGCGATCACGTCGGACATGTTCGGTAAACACGAAGTCGCGACCGCGACGGGCATGGGCGGCATGGCCGGCTATCTGGGCGCCGCTGCGTTCACCGCGCTGTTCGGCGTGCTCGTTACGCAGATCGGCTATAGCCCGCTGTTCGTCGTGCTGGCGGTATTCGACCTGATTGCCGCGGCCGTGGTCTGCCTGATGGCCAGGAGTTCGGACAAGATGCCGGAGCCGAAGTGGACGTTGCCGGATGCGGTGACGGCGAAGTAATGTGATCTGCGGTCGGCTCCGGTGGGCCGATCGGGTGAAAGAAGCGGCGCCCCATGAGTGGGCACCGTTTTTTGTCGGTTTTGCGGCCGTTTGCGGGATGCGGTGTTGCGCCGCGAGCGTTGCAGCCGGCAAGCAGATTAGTCGTCCAGCAGGCGTTTTAATTCGTCAAAAAAGGATGCGGTCGTGTATCCCCACAATTTCGGATAGAAATTAAATCCATAATCTTCGTAAAACTTTTGGTCAAGATTCTCGCTTGCTTCTTTTTTATATTTATCTATTTCGCGCAGCGTCTCTGCGATTTCTTCTGTAGAACTGTCTCCCTTGAAGCACGATACAACCTCCGCCAGGCTATCGCCTAACAGATCACTATCCTGGTTGAGATATCCGCCAAACAAGACATAGAACTGAGGATATGACTCTTTGTTCATCATTTCAGTAGATAAGACGTAAAAATATAATATGGCATCCCGTTGAATTCTTGAAATTTAACGATGATATGAACGGTGCTCATGTCCTTGAATTCTCCGGTTTCCCGAATAACTCCATAGCCTACCTTTTTTCCGACGTCCTGAGATAAAGTCAGAAATCGCCTCGGATTTGATTGAGCCCAATTCCTGATCTCAGACGCGTTGGACTCCATCACTCTAGAGATCGACCATTCGGCCGCCGCTAAATCCCTAAACGACGATACCACGTCTCTTTTCGGTTCCAGGCGCAGCCTTTCCCGCAACTGCGCTTCGGTCCGTCCGACGTGCTTCAGCAGCGTATGTCCGCCAATCCGGCTCCCCGCCTTCGCCTCGTGCATGCCCAGACTGATCCGGCCCATCACGATCCGCGAAGTCCGTATAGCCTTGACCGAACTAGCGAAGCCAAACGGCACGACCATATCGAGCCACAGACCGATATTGTTCGCCATATCGGGACTGGCCTTCATCGCTTCGGCGAGTTTCGTCGTGCCCTGCTGGGTCAGCGTCGCCGTATCTCGCGCCGTCCAGATCTGACGCAAGCCAGCGGCCGCTGTGTCCGAGCCGCGTACGCCGAACACAACGCATCCGGCCTTGCTTGCCATGGTCGGTTCCGGCATCACACACAGCGCTCCGGCTCCGACCATTTCCAGAAGGCCGCCGACGAGTTGCAGCCCGCCCCATAGCCGGTTGGAAAGCATTTCGCTGAAGCTGATCGACTGGCGGGTCAGCACCGCCGCCAGTTGTGGCGCGCTGAGCACGACACGCACGCCGTCCGGATTTGGGTCATTGAACACTTTGGATTTCTCTGTCGTTGTTGGGGCGATCAAGCTAACAACCGGGTACAGAGAGAGGGAATGGGCGAAGGATGATTCTTGCGTCCCCGATGGTTCGCTCGAACGGACGTTGGTCGGATTGGATGGCGCAAGGGCATGGAGGCGAATGCCATGGCAGCGCGGCCATACCCACGTCGTGTGCTGTGAACAGGCGCAAGCTGGGCGAGTAGCTCACAATGGAATTGCGAAAGCAACTGCCGTTACTGAGGGGAGACTAAAGGTCGCGAGCCATGCTCACGCGTTGATGGTCCTACGCTGGTTGGAAGCGCTGGATCAGGCGGCAATTCAGAGCGATGCCGCGGAAAGAGCGTCGCTCTTGATCAGGCGACGAATTGCGATCGAGTCGGCCATCAGTCACATGAAGACCGACGGACAACCCGATCGCAACTATTTCGAACCCAGGTCAAATCACGCGGTCTTCTGACCGATCTCGTGATTCGCGAGCACTTCGAGCGCGCGCACCATCGCCGAGTGGTCCCATGCCTTGCCGCCGTGCGCGACGCACGCGTTGAACAGCGCCTGGCAGGTGGCGGTGTTCGGCAGCGACACGCCGAGCGCCTGCGCGGTCGACAGCGCGAGGTTCAGGTCCTTCTGGTGCAGTTCGATGCGGAAGCCCGGATCGAACGTGCGCCTGGTCATGCGCTCGCCGTGCACTTCGAGAATGCGCGACGATGCGAAGCCGCCCATCAGCGCCTCACGCACGCGCGCCGCATCGACGCCGGCCTTCGACGCGAGCAGCAGCGCTTCGCCGACCGCCTCGATGGTCGCTGCGACGATTACCTGGTTGGCGACCTTGCACACCTGGCCCGCGCCGACCGCGCCGATCAGCGTGACGTTCTTGCCCATCATGTCGAACAGGGGCTTCACGCTGTCGAACGTGGCCTGTTCGCCGCCGACCATGATGGTCAGCGAGCCGGCCTTCGCGCCGACTTCACCGCCCGACACCGGCGCGTCGAGATAGTCGGCGCCGGTTCCGCGCACGCGCGCCGCGAAGTCGCGAGTCGCCATCGGCGAGATCGAGCTCATGTCGACGATGGTCTGGCCGGCGCGCAGCGCGCTCGCGAGGCCGTTCTCGCCGAACAGCACGCGTTCGACGTCCGGCGTGTCCGGCACCATGATGAAGATCACATCCGCGTGCGCGGCGAGCGCGGCGGGGTTCTCGCATGCGACCGCGCCAGCCTGCGTGAGCTCGGCGGGCACGCCGCTACGCGTGAACGCGGCGAGCGGCACGCCGTTTTTCAGAAGGTTGGCGGCCATGGGCTTGCCCATGATGCCGAGTCCGATAAAGCCTGCTTTTTTCATGGAATGCTCCAAAGATGTCGTGGCGGCTGCGTCAAGCCTCTCCCGCCTGTTTCTGCATGAAGTGTTTCTGCGCCGCCTGCGCGGCGCCCTTGAGCAGCCCGAGATCCGCGCAGACGGCGACGACGCGCGCGCCCATCGACAGATAACGTTCCGCGTCGGCCTGCACCGGCGCGAGAATGCCACTCGACTTGCCGGCCGCCTGCGCGCGCTCGAACACATGCGCGATCGCCTGCTGCACGTCCGGATGGCTCGCGTTGCCGAGGTGGCCATACGAGGCTGCGAGATCGGACGGACCGATGAAGACCGCATCGATGCCGTCCACCGCGAGGATGCTGTCGATATTCTCGACCGCCTTGCGGCTTTCGATCTGCGAAATCACGCAGACGTTGTCGTTGGCGATCGCGAAGTAGTCGGGCACGGTGCCATAGCGGTTGCCGCGATGGCCGACCGACACGCCGCGGATGCCCTGCGGCGGGTAGCGCGTCGAGGCCACCGCGCGGGCGGCGTCGTCGGCGCTGTCGACGAAGGGCACGAGGAAGTTCGAGAAGCCGCTGTCGAGAAAGCGTTTGATCACGACGCTGTCGTTAGCCGGTGGTCGGACGACCGGAGCGCTGCCGCTATCCTTGAGCGCCATCAACTGCGGGATCAGCGTGAGCACGTCGTTGGGCGCGTGTTCGGCGTCCAGCAGCATCCAGTCGAAGCCGACCGTGCCGAGCAGTTCAGTGGCGATCGGGCTGGCGAGCGACGCCCAGCAGCCGATCTGGGTTTTTCCCTCGCGCACCGCGCGCCGGAAGCGGTTGGGCAAGGATTCGTATGGCGTGACGGCGAGCATGCGGTGTCTCCTCGAACTGCGATGGATCGGGAAAAGCTGCGACAATGCCAAAACCGCGCGAAATGCGAGGTTATAAGTCGTCGTATGACCAGCGCAGATTAGCACCGCGCGCCTCGGTTGTAACGGGCGCGTATACCCGTATGTCCCTGTCCGACAAGCGTTCCCGGTTGCACGGAGCCCCCGCAATGTTGTAGGATGACCTATATCTTTAGCCTTCATTAAGGAAAGCCAAAAAATGCCTATTACCGGCGAAATGCTGATCGGTCGCAAAGCCGTGCGCGGCGAAGAAAAACCGCTGCGCGCGTTCAATCCTGCCACGGGTTCCGAGATTGCCGAGCCGGTGTTCGGCAGCGGTACCGTCGAGAACGTCGAGCAGGCGTGCGCGCTCGCGCAGCAGGCGTTCGACGCCTATCGTCAACTGCCGCTCTCAGTGCGCGCCGAGTTTCTGGATCGTATCGCGGACGGCATCACCGCGCTCGGCGACGAGCTGATCGAACGCGCGCAGGCTGAATCGGGCCTGCCGAAGGCGCGTCTGGAAGGCGAGCGCGGCCGCACCACCGGCCAGCTGAAGCTGTTCGCGCAGACCGTGCGCGCGGGCCAGTGGCTCAACGCGACGCTCGATTCGCCGCTGCCGGAGCGCAAGCCGCTGCCGCGCTCGGATCTGCGCATGCAAAAGATCGCGCTCGGCCCAGTCGCCGTGTTCGGCGCGAGCAACTTCCCGCTGGCGTTCTCGGTGGCGGGCGGCGACACGGCCGCGGCGCTGGCCGCGGGCTGCCCGGTCGTCGTGAAGGCGCACCGCGCGCACCTGGGCACGTCGGAGCTGGTCGGTCGTGTGATCCAGCGCGTCGCGCAGGAAATGGATTTGCCCGAAGGCGTGTTCTCGATGATCGTCGGCGCGGGCAATTCGGTCGGCGAGGCGCTGGTGGCGCACCCGGCCATCAAGGCGGTCGGCTTCACCGGTTCGCGCGCGGGCGGCACGTCGCTGATGCGTGTCGCGGCGGCACGTCCGGAGCCGATCCCGGTTTACGCGGAAATGAGCAGCATCAACCCGGTGTTCCTGCTGCCGAACGCTCTGACGGCACGCGGCGACAGCATCGCGCGCGGTTTCGTCGACTCGCTCGTGCTCGGCGCGGGCCAATTCTGCACGAACCCGGGCCTCGCCATCGCGATCGACAGCGACGCGCTGAAGGGCTTCGTCGCGGCGGCATCGGAAGCGCTCGCCGCGAAGCCGGCGCAGACCATGCTGACCTCGGGCATCCACGCCGCGTATGAAGACGGCGAAGGCAAGCTGGCCGCGACCAGGGGCGTCGAGGTCGTGGCACGCGGCGTCGCCGCGACCGGCCCGACCCAGGCTTGCGCGGCGCTGTTCGTGACCGACGCGCAGACGTTCCTCGCGAACCCGGCGCTCGAAGACGAAGTGTTCGGCCCGGTGTCGACGATCATCCGCTGCAAGGACGAGCAGGAAATGCTGAAGGTCGCCGAGCACTTCGCCGGCCAACTGACCGCGACGCTGCTGATGGATAGCGCCGATGTCGCGGCTGCGAAAAAGCTGGTGCCGATTCTCGAGCGCAAGGCCGGCCGGATTCTGGTCAATGGCTTCCCGACCGGCGTCGAAGTGTGCCACGCGATGGTCCACGGCGGCCCGTTCCCGGCAACGTCGGACAGCCGCGCGACCTCGGTCGGCACGACGTCGATCGACCGCTTCCTGCGCCCGGTGTGCTACCAGGACTTCCCGGCCGAGCTGCTGCCGCAAACGCTGGCCGACGGTAATCCGCTGGAATTGTGGCGTCGTCGCGACGGCGAACTCACGCGCGGTTGATCGCGTGACGCCGTCCTGAACGGATGCGCCCGGGCCGATCGGCCGGGCGCGCATCGAAGGGAAGGGCGGCGGCAATCGCAACATAAAAAAAATGGCCGGGAGTTTTCCCGGCCATTTTTTTGCCCGCCAGCTTCGCGAGAATCAGCTGTTCGCTTCGCTCACTTCGTTCGCGCGACGCAGCCGCTCACGGCTATTCGACAGATGCATGCGCATCGCCGCGCGCGCGCCTTCGGCGTCGTGCCGGCTGATCGCCTCGAGGATGCTTTCATGCTCGAGGTTCACGAGCGACAGATACGCGTCGGGATCGGCGCGCGCGATGCCAGCCGAGTCGAGCCGGTTGCGCGGAATCAGCGCGCTGCCCATCTGCGACAGGATGTCGACGAAATAGCGGTTGCCCGTTGCACGCGCGACCGAAATATGGAACTGCAGATCGGCGTCGACGCTGTCGAGCCCGTTGTGACGCGTGGCCTCGATCGCGTCGAGCGCGGTCCGCATGCGCGCGAGGTCGTCCGGTTTTGCGCGTTGCGCGGCGAGACCCGCGCATTCGGTTTCGAGGCTGATGCGCAGTTCCAGAATGGACAGCACGTCGCGCAGCGTGGTGGCGGGCACCATGTCGATGCCGAGTTTTTCGCGCTGCGGCTCGAGCACGAAGCTGCCGATGCCGTGCCGCGTCTCGATGACCTTGCCCGCCTGCAGGCGCGAGATCGCCTCGCGAATCACCGTGCGGCTCACGCTGAGTGTGCTCATCAGCTGCGATTCGGTCGGCAGTTTGTCGCCCGGCTTCAGCGCGTTGGCCGCGATCTGCTCGGTGACGTAGCCGACGACGAACTCGGCAAGATTGCGAGCGCGTCGTGGCGGTGCCGCGGATGCTAGTGGTGTAGCCATCGAAAACGCTCCTTGTTTGAAGACCGCTGGGAATCCTGCATTCTTATTATATCGTCGTCTGACGACTGAATATATAAGCGCCGGATCGTTTCCGGCACAAATGTCACCTATATCAGCGGAGGCCCGAAGTTTGGCGCCTCGGCGCGAATAGATCGCGCGAGGCGCCGGCTCCGTAGGCCGGAAGTACGATAACCGCGACGATAACCGAGCCTATAACCGGCTCACGCCGGGCGCAACTCGACCCGCCGGATGTCCTTGACGATCACCAGATAGCTGATCACGGTCATCAGCGCGTTCGCGCCGACGAATACCAGCGCGCCATTGAACGAGCCCGTGCGCGCGACGAGATAACCGATCACGATCGGCGTCACGATGCCGGCGATGTTGCCGAACATGTTGAAGATCCCGCCGGACAGGCCGAGCGCTTCCTTCGGCGACGTATCGGCGACCACGGCCCAGCCGAGCGCGCCGATGCCCTTGCCGAAGAACGCGAGCGACATCAGCGCGACGACGATCCAGTCGGTCGACACGTAGTTGCAGCCGATGATGCAGGTCGACAGCAGCATGCCGCCGACGATCGGCACCTTGCGCGCGACGGTCAGCGAACAGCCGCGGCGGATCATTCCGTCCGACAGCACGCCGCCGAGCACCCCGCCGAGAAAGCCGCAGATCGCCGGCAGCGAGGCCACGAGGCCCGCGTGCAGGATCGTCATGCCGCGCGCCTGCACGAGGTAGATCGGAAACCACGTCAGGAAGAAGTAGGTCAGCACGTTGATGCAGTACTGCGCGAGATAGACGCCGAGCAGCATGCGGTTGCTGAGCAACTGACGCACGAGCGTCCAGCCGCCGGCCTTCGAAACATCGTCCGGGCCCGTCTTGCGCGCACCGCTGACGAGGCCGCCGCCTTGCTCGATGTACTCGAGCTCGGCGCGCGACACGCGCGGGTGGTCGGCGGGATTCTTCATGACCTTCAGCCACGTCAGAGCGAGCAGCAGCCCGGCCACGCCCATCACGACGTAGACCATTTCCCACCCGAACGCGTGCGTGAGCCACGCCATCAGCGGCGTGAACACGACCGCGGCGAAGTATTGCGCGGCGTTGAAGATCGCCGACGCGGTGCCGCGCTCATTGGTCGGGAACCAGCTCGCGACGACCTTCGCGTTTGCCGGGAACGCCGGCGACTCGGCCGCGCCCATCACGAAGCGCAGCACGAACAGGCCGGTGATCGCCGCGCCGGCGCTGCCGAGCAGCCCGACCGAGCTCTGCAGCAGCGTGAATATCGACCACGAGAAGATGCTCGCCGCGTACACGCGGCGCGCGCCGAAACGGTCGAGCAGCCAGCCGGCCGGCAGTTGCGACAGCACGTAAGCCCAGCTGAATGCGGAAAAGATATAGCCCATGCGGATCGCGTCGAGGCTGAACGCGGTGCGCATTGCGGAACCGGTGACGGACAGTGTCGCGCGGTCGGCGTAGTTGAGGGTGGTGATCACAAAGATCAGCAGCAGGATCCCGTAGCGGACCTTGGTGCGTGCCGCGCTAGAAGCGGCGTCGGTGGAACTGGCCGAGCGGCTCAAGTCCATGGGTCATCTCCTGTATTTTCGGGTGAGGTGTACTCTGCACGCCGGGCGGCCGCAGACCACCTGCCGGTCGGGCAAACACACGAACGCCCGGCGAGGTTGTCGTGCCGGGCGTTCGCCACGCGGCCGTCTATGCGGCCCTCATCGATGAGGCTCGCGAGCTTGTTCGCTCGAAGCCCCAGCGCCGGTGCCTTACTGCGCTCCGAGCTTTTTGATCAGCACGTCGAGCTGTTCCATTTCTTCCGGCATCAGATCGGTCAGCGGTGCGCGCACCGGACCTGCGTCGTGGCCGACCAGCTTCGCGCCAGCCTTGACGATGCTGACCGCGTAGCCTGCGCGGCGGTTGCGGATCTTCAGGTACGGCAGGAAGAATTCGTCGATCAGCTTGCCGACCGTCGCGTGGTCGTCAGCGGCGATCGCGCGGTAGAAGTCCATCGCGGTCTTCGGGATGAAGTTGAACACCGCCGACGAGTACACCGGCACGCCCAGCGCCTTGTAGGCGGCGGCATAGACTTCCGCGGTCGGCAGGCCGCCGAGGTACGAGAAGCGCTCGCCAAGGCGGCGGCGGATCGTCACCATGTTTTCGATCTCGCCCACGCCGTCCTTGAAGCCGATCAGGTTCGGGCAACGGTCGGCCAGACGCTCGAGCATGTCAGCGTTGAGCTTGGAGTTCGCGCGGTTGTAGATGATCACGCCCATGTTCGGCACCGACTTGCAGACCTCTTCGGCGTGCGCGGCGATACCGTCCTGGCTTGCTTCGGTCAGGTAGTGCGGCATCAGCAGGATGCCGTGCGCGCCGAGGCGCTGGGCTTCCTTCGCGTAGGCGACCGCCACGCGGGTCGGGCCGCCGGCGCCGGCGAGGATCGGTACCTTGCCCTTGCAAACTTCGACCGCGGTGCGCACGACTTGCGTGTAATCGTCTTGCGTCAGCGAAAAGAATTCGCCCGTGCCGCCGGCGACGAACAGCGCCGAAGCGCCGTACGGAGCGAGCCATTCGAGGCGCTCTGCGTAAGTGTCGGCGCGGAAGTCGCCGTTAGCGTCGAAGTCGGTGATGGGGAAGGACAGGAGGCCTTCCGAAACGATCTGCTTGAGGTTCCTGCGGTGTCGTCATGATCAAATATCCAGGCGTCGGATTGAGTCGTTAGAGTGAGTCGTTAGTTGGATCCAACCAGTACGACGGACGTCGTACTAGTAGAAAATCTTTTGAAAATCAGATTTCTTATACGTCATCGTACAACAATGAATCCGGTAACTCAACGATGTTTTCACGGCATAATGACCGCTATAGGGTAAATACGGAACATCCGGGCAAACTTCGTTGTTGTAGGATGACGTATGATTGCAGGCGAAGCAGGCTTATCACGCCTTTAGGATCGATCAATGGAACAAACTCCGCTCTACATCCGCGTTCATCCCAATGACAATGTTGCGATCGTCGTCAACGACGGCGGTCTGGGGGAAGGCGCGGTATTTGCCGATGGCCTCAGGCTGCGCGAGCGTGTGCCGCAGGGCCACAAGGTCGCGCTGGCCGATCTCGCCGAGGGCGACGAGGTCATCCGCTATAACGTCGTGATCGGCTACGCGCTGAAGTCGCTGCCGAAGGGCAGCTGGATCAACGAGCACGTGATCCGCATGCCGAGCCCGCCGGGACTCGAAGACCTGCCGATCGCCACCATCAAAGCGCCGGAGATGCCGCCGCTCGAAGGCTACACGTTCGAGGGTTACCGTAACTCGGACGGCTCGGTAGGCACGCGCAACATCCTCGCGATCACGACCACCGTGCAGTGCGTGGCCGACGTCGTGCAACACGCGGTCACGCGCATCAAGTCCGAACTGCTGCCGAAATATCCGAATGTCGACGACGTCGTCAGCCTCGGCCACACCTACGGTTGCGGCGTCGCGATCGACGCGCCCGACGCGATGGTGCCGATCCGCACCGTGCGCAACATCGCGCTGAACCCGAACTTCGGCGGCGAAGTGATGATGGTGAGCCTCGGCTGCGAGAAGCTGCAGCCCGAGCGTCTGATGCCGCCGGGCACGATTCCGATCGCGGCGGCCGCGGTCGTCGACGACGTCGCCGACATCGGCGATGTCGCGCTGGACCTGAACGGTGATGTCGTGGTGCTGCAGGACGAATCGCACGTCGGCTTCCAGTCGATGATCACGTCGATCATGAAGATGGCCGAGGGCCACCTGAAGCGCCTGAACAACCGCCGTCGCGAGACCTGTCCGGCGTCGGATCTGGTAATCGGCGTGCAGTGCGGCGGCAGCGACGCGTTCTCGGGCCTGACCGCGAACCCGGCCGTCGGTTTCGCGACCGACCTGCTGGTGCGAGCCGGCGCGACCGTGATGTTCTCGGAAGTCACCGAAGTGCGCGACGGCGTCGATCAGCTGACCGCGCGCGCGGCCAACGCGGATGTCGCGCAGGCGATCATCCGCGAGATGCAGTGGTACGACGATTACCTGAAGCGCGGCGGCGCCGACCGCAGCGCGAACACGACGCCCGGCAACAAGAAGGGCGGCCTGTCGAACATCGTCGAAAAGGCGATGGGCTCGATCATCAAGTCGGGCAACTCGGCGATCTCCGGCGTGCTGTCGCCGGGCGAGAAGGTGAGCGAGAAAGGCCTCATCTATGCGGCGACGCCGGCTAGCGACTTCATCTGCGGCACGCTGCAGGTCGCCTCGGGCATCACGCTGCACGTGTTCACGACCGGCCGCGGTACGCCGTACAGCCTCGCCGAAGTGCCGGTCATCAAGGTCGCGACGCGTTCGGACCTCGCGCGCCGCTGGCACGATCTGATGGACATCAACGCCGGCACGATCGCGACCGGCCAGTCCAGCATCGAGGAGGTGGGCTGGGAACTGTTCCGCCTGATGCTCGAAGTCGCGAGCGGCCGCCAGCAAACCTGCGCGGAGAAGCTCGGGCTGCACAATGCGTTGACGCTGTTCAACCCGGCGCCGGTGACCTGATCAGGCACCTTGTCCCGTCCAACCTCAGGCGAGCGCCGGTCCAACCAGCGCTCGCCTTTCTGTTCAGATGACCCGATCGCCATTCCAAAAGCAAAGAGACATGACCGATTTGAACGTTGACCGCTCCGCGGCAAAGAAACCATTCCGCCGTCTGCTGCTCACCGGCGCCGCGGGCAACCTCGGCAAGCAACTGCGTCCCGCGCTCGCGCAATGGGCCGACATCGTGCGCGTGTCCGATATCGCGCCGCTCGGCGAAGTCGCCGCGCACGAGGAAGCGGCCGTCGTCAATCTCGCCGACGAAGCGGCCGTGCACGCGCTGCTCGAAGGCGTGGACGCGGCGGTGCATCTCGGCGGAATTTCCGCCGAAGCGCCATTCGAAGACCTGCTCGAAGCGAACATCCGCGGCCTGTACAACCTGTACTCGGCCGCTCAGAAGCACGGCGTGAAGCGCATCATCTACGCGAGCTCGAATCACGCGGTGGGTTTCCATCCGGTGACGTCGGTTCTCGATACCGAAGCGCCGCTGCGTCCGGACGGCCTGTACGGCGTGACGAAGTGCTTCGGCGAATCGCTGTCGCGCTATTACTTCGACCGCTTCGGCCTCGAAACCGTATGTCTGCGGATCGGCTCGTCGTTCGAGCAGCCGAAGACCGCGCGCATGCTGGTCACGTATCTGAGCTACCGCGACTTCATCGAACTCGTGCGCTGCTCGCTGTTCACGAACCGCGTCGGCCACGCGATCGTCTATGGCGTATCGGACAATCGCATCTCGTGGGTCGACAACACGAACGCGGCGTTCCTCGGCTACCGTCCGCAAGACAGCTCGGCGCAATTCGAGCACCTGTTCCCGCCGAGCGCCCCCGACACGCGCTTCGACGACCCGACTCAGTTGTACCAGGGTGGCCCGTTCGTGCTCGCCGGGCCGATGGAGCCGAAGCGGGAGCCCAAATAATGAGCGCGAATCCGCAAGTGGAGCGGCTCGAAGCGGCCGGTCCGTTGCCCGCTGCCACGGGCGAAAGCCCGGTCTGGCGCGCGGCCGGGCAGGCGCTGTACTGGGTCGACATTCCGGCGAAAAAAATCGTGCGCGGCTCGCTCGCGACCGGCCAGCGCACCGAATGGCTGCTCCCGGAACAGGTCGCCTGTATCGCATTCGATCGCGCCGGCACCGTGCTCGCCGGCTGCGAGACCGGGTTGTTCGCGGTCACGCTCGCGGACGCGTCGCGAGCGGCGAGCGGCGAGCCGCTGACAGCGTCGCTGCGCAAGCTCGCGGCGCCTGAATTCCCGCACGGCGGCATGCGTTTCAACGACGGCCGATGCGATCGGCAAGGGCGCTTCTGGGCCGGCACGATGGTCATGGACATGGCGGCGGCGATCCCGGGCGGCGCGCTATACCGCTTCGACGAGAAGGGCGTGCTGTCCGCGCCGGTCGTCGCTTCGCTGATCACGCAGAACGGCCTCGGCTGGTCGCCGGACGGCACGACGATGTATCTGTCCGACTCGCATCCGCTGCGCCGGCTGATCTGGGCGTTCGACTACGACGTCGAAACCGCCGAGCCGCGCAACCGCCGCGTGTTCGCCGATCTGCATCACTACTCGGGCCGCCCGGACGGCGCGGCGGTCGATGCCGACGGCTGCTACTGGATCTGCGCGAACGACGCCGGTCTGTTGCTGCGTTTTACGCCGCAGGGCAAGCTGGACCGGCAGATTCCAGTGCCGGCCATCAAGCCTGCGATGTGCGCGTTCGGCGGGCGGGATCTCGATACGCTGTTCGTCACGTCGATTCGCCCGGCCAACGGCGCGAGCGAGCACGACGGCCATGTGTTCGCGCTGCGGCCCGGCGTGAGCGGGCTGCCTGAGCCCGAGTTTGCGGGCAAATTGTAATGTTGCTTACGTAAAGCGTGCGCCGGGACGAAGTTTTTCTCCCGGCGTTTTCATTTCTTGATGCCGTTCGTGTGGCCCTATATTTGTCACTCATCGTACAACGTGTGGTGTGAAGGCCACGACCCCACGCGTTTCGTCGACAAAAACAACACCCCCGGCGACCTCGCCGATTCCCTCGCCATCCAATGCCAGCCGGCATGACGCCTTGGTGGCGGACCACGCCGGTCATACGTACCGGCGCTTTTCTTGATGCGGGTAAATACCGTCTGTACAAGTTAAAACCCCTTTTATAGACTTCATATGTCGTCGTACAACATATGAGCCCAAACAAATGGCTTTCTGTGCTTGTGCGGCAGCCCGATGCGGCGGGTTTCAGGTTCGTAATGCGGCTGCGATCGATGCAGCGTACATATCCGAAGCCGGCCGGCGTGATTGAAGTAAGTAGTCGAGTTGTCCACTGGAGTGCTGGATTATCTGTGCCGGGGAAGTCGCACAGCCAGTACGGCCACCGCCCGCACCTGTGAAGGGGTGAGCGCGAAGCCGGAGACGCGTCAAAACCATGTCACATCCGCTATCGATGGGATGGTCCATTTTTCAAGGAATGTCACGATGAACAAGAAGTTTGCCTCTTCCCGTGTTTCGATGATCGTCGCAGCCGCGGCGTTGGCGTTCAGCACGATGTCGGCTGAAGCGCGCGTGTTCCGCGTTGCCGACGTGCACGGCGACACCTTCCCGACCAACATGGCGGTGAAGTACATGGGCGAGGAGATCGGCAAGGCGACCGGCGGCAAGGACTCCGTGAAGGTGTTCGGCAACAGCGCGCTGGGTTCGGAAAACGACACGATCGACCAGGTTCGTATCGGCGCACTCGACATGGCGCGTGCCAACGGTGCTGCGTTCAACGAAATCGTGCCGGAATCGATGATCCCGTCGCTGCCGTTCCTGTTCCGCGACGTCGACCATTTCCGCAAGGTCATGTACGGTCCGGAAGGTCAGAAGATTCTCGACGCGTTCACGGCGAAGGGCATGATCGCGCTGACGTTCTACGAGAGCGGCGCACGCTCGATGTACGCGAAGAAGGCGATCAAGTCGCCGGCTGACATGAAGGGCCTGAAGGTCCGCGTGCAGCCGTCCGACCTGATGGTCGACGAAATCAAGGCAATGGGCGGCACGCCGACCCCGATGCCGTTCTCGGAAGTCTATACGGGCCTGAAGACCGGCCTCGTCGACGGCGCCGAAAACAACCTGCCGTCGTACGAAGAAACCAAGCACTTCGAAGTCGCTCAGGTCTACTCGGAAACCCAGCATTCGATGACGCCGGAAGTGCTGGTGTTCTCGAAGAAGGTGTGGGACACGCTGTCGCCGCAAGAGCAGCAGATCATCAAGAAGGCCGCGGCCGACTCGGTGCCGTACTACCAGAAGCTGTGGACCGCGCGCGAAGCCGACGCACAGAAGGCCGTCACGAAGGGTGGCGCAACGGTCATCACGGCTTCGCAGATCGACCGCGCGGCTTTCGTGAAGGTGATGCAGCCTGTGTGGGCGAAGTACGAAAAGACCCCGCAGATGAAGCAGATCGTCGACGAGATCGAAGCAATCAAGTAAGTCACGCGTCCCGGACGCAATCAGCAATAGCAACGCTTGTCGCAACAGCGGCGTGAATGGTCCCGCGAGGAAACTCGCGAGACCTTCCGCCGCGCGATGTCGCGCGCGCGTTCAGATCGCGTCACACCGGGACGGCGGAACATCAAGCACAAGGTCGGTCGTAAGCAAGGACAGGGTCATGAGTTTCCTGAAACGCCCAAATGATTTTCTTTTTCGCGTGCTGCTGGTCGTGGCGTCGTTTAGCCTCGCCGCGCTTTGCCTGCTCGTGATTTATAGCGTGGTGTTGCGCTACGTGTTTAACGACGCGCCCGATTTCGTTGAGCCCATCGCATTGTTGCAGGTGATCCTGATCGCGATGTTCGGCGCCGCGCTGAAGGTTCGCGAGGGCGGTCACATCGGACTCGACTCGCTCGTCAAGAAACTGCCCGAGAAGGGCCAGGTGATCGCGAAAGGGATTCAGCACCTGTGTCTGGTCGCTTTCGCGGTGGCGGTTTTCGTCGGTTGCTTCGAGATGGCGGAAACCACGATGGGCGACCGCATTCCGATCATCGGCGTGCCGGAAGGCGTGCGCTACTGCATCCCGATCTTCGCGAGTGTGTGCATCGCGTTGTTCTCGATCGAGCATCTGCTCGATCTGTTCGCCAGCACCCCGAAGGCGCATACGCTCGAACTCTCCGCCACGGAACAAAAATAGAACCATCATGGAACTTGCCCTTCTTACCGCCAGTTTTCTTGTCTTCCTCTTTCTAGGGGTTCCGGTTTCATTTGCGTTGGGCCTGTCCTGCGTTCTGACGTATCTGTTCGAAGGCCTGCCGACGGCGACGGCGATGCAGTCGATGATCTCGGGCATGAACGGTTTCTCGTTCCTCGCGGTCCCGTTCTTCATCTTCTCCGGCGAGCTGATGCTCCACGGCGGCATCGCCGACCGCATCCTGCGTTTCGCGCAGGCCACGGTCGGCCATTTCCGCGGCGGCCTCGGCATGGCCAACGTGGTCGCCTGTACGCTGTTCGGCGGCGTGTCGGGTTCGCCGACCGCGGACACGTCGGCCATGGGCGGCGTCGTGATCCCGATGATGAAGCGCGAAGGTTATAGCGCCGCCTACGCGGTCAACGTAACCACGCACTCGTCGCTGGCCGGCGCGCTGATGCCGACGTCGACCAACATGATCATCTACGCGTTCGCGGCGCAAGGCGTGAGCGGCGTGCTGAACGGCAAGCAGCTGAGCGGCGTGTCGATCGGCGATCTGCTGTTCTCGGGTCTGTTGCCGGTGCTGTGGGTGATGGGCCTCGTGCTGATCGCCGCTTACTGGCAGGCCGTCAAGTTCGGCTATCCGCGCCGTCCCGACGGTTCGACCGAACTGCAGCGTTTTCCGGGCTGGATGGCCGTGCTGCGTACCTTCATCGGCGCGGTGCCGGGTCTGATGGTCATCGCGATCATTCTGTTCTGCGTGGCGCGCGGTATCGCCACCGCAACCGAGGCGGCCGCGATCGCCGTCGGTTATTCGCTGATTCTGACCATCGTCGTGTATCGCTCGCTGACGATGAAGAAGCTCGGTCATGCGCTCGGCAAGGCCGCGAAAACGACCGGCGTGGTGCTGCTGCTGATCGGCGTGTCGAACATGTTGCGCTTCCAGATGGCGTATCTGGAGATTCCGGAGGCGATCGAACGCATGCTCGACGGCGCGACCTCGCTGCCGTGGCTGATGTTGTTATACATCAACGTGATTCAGGTGTTCCTCGGTACGTTCGTCGACATGGCGGCGCACATCCTGATCACGACCCCGCTGTTCCTGCCGATGGCGATGCACAACGGCGTGGGCCCGGTCCAGTTCGGCATCATGATTCTGCTGAACTGCGCATTGGGTCTGGTGCATCCGCCGATTGGCTCGGTGCAGTTCATTGGTTGCGCAATTGGCAATGTGTCCATAGGTGAAACCACTAAGGTGGCGTGGCCGTATTACCTCGCTATCTTCTCGGCCATCAATATTGTCACCTATGTCCCGTGGTTCTCGACCTGGTTACCGAGCATCATCAACGGCCATCCGGTGTTCTGATCCAAATAAAACGTCTTATCCACACTCAGCGGCGCTCGCATAGGCCGCGTCAGAAAGTTATTAACAAAGGAGTAAAAATGAAAAAGACTCTCTTAGCCTCGGCCTTGGGGTTGGTCGCCCTGGGCGCACATGCGCAAAGCAGCGTGACGCTTTACGGTATCGTCGATACGGGCCTGGGTTGGCAGAACAGCTCGGCGTCGCTGACCACGGCGGCGAAACCGCAGACCGTCCCTGGCGCCTCGCAAGTCAAGATGATCAACGGCATCTGGGCAGGCAGCCGTTTCGGTTTGAAGGGCTCGGAAGATCTGGGTGGCGGCACGAAGACGATTTTCCAGTTGGAAGAAGGCTTCAACAGCGCAACTGGCGCGCAAAGCGTGTCGGGTCTGGCCTTCAACCGCCAGGCATGGGTCGGTCTGACGAACGCGCAGTTCGGTACGCTGACGGCAGGCCGCGGCTACACCTCGTACTACACGCTGCTCTCGCCGTATAGCCCGACCACGTGGCTGACCGGTGCATACGGTGCGCATCCGGGTGATATCGACTCGCTGGACACGACGTTCCGGGTGAACAACCAACTGGTTTATACGTCGCCGAGCTTTGCCGGTCTGACGGTTAGCGGTTCGTACGCACTGGGCGGCAACCCGGGCAGCTTCGCAGCCGGCCAAACCTGGAGCGTTGCGGCACAGTACCTGAACGGCCCGATCGGTGTCGCGGCAGGTATCCAGCGCATTGACAACGCGGCAACCGTTGCCACCCCCGCTTGGAATTCCACGGCGTCGAACAACGGCACTCAGCCGTCCGTCTCGGCAATCAACAACGGCTTCCAGACCGCAGCGAAGCAGCAGCGCATTGCGGTGACGGGTGGTTACGCGTTCAGCTCGCAGTGGGACGTTTCGTTCGCATACTCGAACGTGAAATACACTGCGGGCCAGGCTTCGCTGTTCCACGACACGCAGATCTGGAATACCGGTGGCGCAGTGCTGCACTGGAAGCCGATCTCGGTGCTGGACGTGGCCGCTGGATATAGCTACACCCGTGCAACGTCGTCGAACGGCATTCAGAGCACGGCTAGCTACAGCCAGTTCAACCTGTCGCAGTACTACTCGCTGTCCAAGCGCACCGGTCTGTACGCACTCGAAGCGTATCAGCGCGCTAGCGGCCAGACGCTGTCGGGCAACGGCAAGTCCATCATCAACGCAGTGGCAAGCATCGGTGACGGCCAGAACGGTGCGCCGTCCTCGTCGCGCAGCCAGACGGCGGTTGGCGTGGGTATCATCCACAAGTTCTAAACAGTTACTGAATACATGGCGGCGCGTTGTTTTGCCGCCACATCGACGCAGTTTTTTTGCGTCGTCAGTCTCGCAAAGCTGCGCATGTCGAGTGCGCAGCTTTTTTTTTCGGTGCGCCGTTTTGATGCATCGAAAGCGCCGGTCTCGCCAGCGCTGTCAGATCATCGCGGCATCCCTGTGACTTCAGCATGCAGCACGCGACGTCAGCACGAGATCGCTTTCTCCAGGCCGATCAGGCCTCCGACCACAGACGCCCACCCGTTGCCCAATTTTCGCGCTTTACGTCGGTGACGATGATGTCAACCGAGTTCGGCTCGACACCGAAACCTGCGTCGGCTAGCGCAAGCGCCTGGATTGGGGCGGCATGCCGCGCGGGTTTTCGCGCTACGATAAGAGCCCGGCGCGCCCGCTGCGCCGTTTCGCCAGGAGACGTCGATGCGAGAATTGCGATGGGCCTCGGAAGAGGGCGACGGCATCGAACATCTGATGTTCGATGCGCGCGACGACGGCTTCGCCGTCGAAAGCGTCGTGGTTGGGCAGCGCTATGGCAAGGCGTACGGACTGCACTACGCGGTGCGCTGCGACGCGCACTGGCGCACGCGCTACGCGCGTCTGAAGATCGTCGGCGGTGGCGAGCTGGAATTGCACGGCGATGGCGACGGCCACTGGCACGACGGGCACGGCCTCGCGCTCAGCGCGATCGAAGGCTGTATCGATATCGACATCGCCGCGACGCCGTACACCAACACGCTGCCGATCCGCCGCCTGCAACTGGCCGAGGGCGAGCGTCAGCCGATCGAGGTCGCGTATATCTCGACGCCGGACTTGCAGGTAACGCGCGCCGAGCAGGCATACACGTGCGTCGAGTTGAATGGCGAGTATCGGTATGAAGGCATTTTTCGCGAGTTCACGGCGAATCTGCGTGTGGATAGCGATGGCCTCGTGATCGACTATCCGACCTTGTTCACGCGTTTGCCGCGCGCACGTTAGGTTTTGCATCCGGCGCCGGACCGCTCGTTGCAGCGGTCCCGGCGCCGCTATCCCCGTCATTCGCGCGATGCGTGTCGACCAAACGCATGGCGCTCGCCGCTGGCCAGTCACCAGCGCGGGCCTAGCTGTGCGTGCCGCCTGCCGGGTCTGAAGCGTCGTCGGGTCCGGTCGATGCGCCGCGGCCGAGCGCGCGTTGCATCAGCGTCGTGTCGAGCCAGCGGCCGTGCTTGTAGCCGACCGCCTTCAACGTGCCGGTCAGCTCGAAGCCGAGTTGCGTGTGCAACGACAGCGAGCCGCCGCTGCCGCCATCGGCGATCACCGCGATCATCTGACGCCACGGTCCGCTCTCGCAACGTTCGATCAGCGCTTGCAGCAGCACGCGACCGATGCCGCGTCCGCGATACGCGTCGTTGACGTAGATCGAGTCTTCGATCGTGTTGCGATACGCGGCGCGCGGGCGATACGGCGTGGCATAGCAATAGCCGGCGACGTCGCCGCCGATCTCCGCGACCATATACGGCAGTCCGTGGCTGCGCACGGATGCGAGCCGGGCGCGCAGATCGTCGACGGACGGCGGGGTTTCTTCGAACGACGCGACACCGGTCAGCACGTGATGCGCGTAGATCGCCTGGATCGCCGGGAGGTCGGCTTCGGTGGCGTCGCGGATGAGCGGGGCGTCGAGCGGTGAGCGGATTGAACTCATGCAGTGGTCCTGTGATGGCCGGCGTAGTCAGGCTGAGAGCCTCCACTATGCCCGTCGTCGAGGCGGTTTTGAAGCGGGTCAAAAAATCGGTCGTTCGAGGATTTTCGTGGGGATGGGTGAGCGATGCGTGACACCCGTCACCTGCTATCTATCAGCGCGTTCCGTTACCTCATCAGCTTTAACTTACACGAGATTCAGCATTTCCCTACCCCATTCGCGCTAAGCGAATAGGCATCGCTTTCCGTTAACAGGGGAGTGCCGCTTCGCACTTCTAGAACGATGGCGGCGCGAAAGCAAACGTTTGCGAAGGAATGCCTGCCAGAAGTATCTGACGTCGACGATATGCGGTCCCCGGCTGGCATCGCACTTTCGCCTGCAAGTTCATTCACAACACGGGAACGATATGAAGAGCAGCAACGAACAAAGCACAGGGATTTCGCGGCGAACCTTTCTGTATAGCCTGGGTGCACTCGCGCTGTCGGGCTGCAACGGCGAGATCAGCCCCGCAGCCACGACGATGACCCGCACGACGAGTCGGGCCTCGACATCGAGCGTGACCCTCGCTCGTGTTGCTAATGGCGCGACGGACATCGCCACAAGCGGCGCATTCGTTCATCCCGGACTGTTGCATACGCAGGCTGACTTCGAACGGATGGCGCAGAAGGTCGCCGGACAGGCGTCGCCGTGGTACGAGGGCTGGCAGAAGCTGATTGCTAACGGCCACACAAGGTTGTCGTGGTCGCCGCGCCCTCAGGTCGAAGTCGATCGCGGGGGAAGCGGCGCGCAAAACTATCCGGTGCTGTACAACGACATCGCCGCGGCGTACGCATGCGCGCTGTACTGGAAAGTGACGGGCGACACGGCCTACGCTGACAAAGCTGTGCAGATCATGAATGCCTGGTCTTCGACGTTGCAGCGGCTTGGCGGCGATAGCAACGTCGATCTTGCAGCCGGTATTTATGGCTACGAGTTCGCGAACGCCGGCGAAATCATGCGCAGCTATGCGGGCTGGGCGGCAGGCGATTTTGCGGCGTTTCAGTCGATGATGCTCAACGTCTTCTATCCGATCAACGTCGACTTTCTCAACCGGCACAACAACACTGACGTGACGCACTACTGGGCCAACTGGGACTTGTGCAACATGGCGTCGATCATGGCGATCGGCGTGCTGTGCGACGACCACACGTTGTTCGATCAGGCGGTCAACTATTTCATCGATGGGGCCGGTAACGGGGCGATAGCACAAGCGGTTTATTACCTGCACCCCGGCTATCTGGGTCAATGGCAGGAGACGGGCCGCGACCAGGGGCATAACACGCTTGGCATCGCGCTTGGTGGTGCACTCTGCCAGATGGCGTGGAACCAGGGTGTCGACCTGTACGGCTATGACAACAATCGCTTTCTCGCCGGTGCGGAATACGTGGCGAAGGCGAATCTCGTGCAGACGGACGGCACGTACCTCACGGTGCCGTATGCGAGCTATTCGAATGTCGACGTGACGCAAGCAGACTTTTCGACCGCCTCGCAGGGCACGGTCCGGCCCTGCTGGGCACTCGTCTACAATCATTACGTGAATCGCAAAGGGCTTGCGGCACCATGGTCGACCAGGTTCGCGCTGGCGATCCAACCCGAAGGTGGCGGCGGCGACTACGGCACGACCAGCGGCGGCTACGATCAACTGGGCTACGGCACGCTTACGTGTACACGCGATGCGGCCGCACCCATCGCTGCGCCGAGCGGTCTCACGGCGTTCGCGAGCGCGGGACAGGTGATGCTGTCATGGTGGGGCGTTGCTAACGGCATCAGCTATAGCGTGAAGCGTGCGTCCAGTTCAGGCGGAGCGTATACGATCATTGCCAGCGGTATCGGCGATCCGTTGACGTACACGGACAGTCCGTCAGCGGGAACATGGTATTACGTCGTAAGCGCGCAGACGGCGTCGGGCGAAAGCGCAGACTCGTCAGAGGCTGTCGCCGTGACGGTGGTGCAACCGCATACGTATCTGAAGTTCGATGAAACAAGCGGCGCGAGCGCCGCCGACGCGACGGGCAACGGTCATGCCGGCGCGCTCGTCGGCGGCGCGACTCATGTGGCGGGCCGAGTCGGTAACGCAGTGTCGCTCGACGGCTCAAGCGGCTACGTCAGTCTGCCCAACAGTGTCGTCGCCGATCTGTCGGACTTCACCATCGCTGCCTGGGTCTTCTGGAACGGCGGCAACGCATGGGCCCGCATCTTCGATTTCGGCGCGGGCACGGGGCGCTACCTGTTCCTCACGCCGAAGAACTCCACCGGCGTCATGCGCTTTGCGATCACCACCAATGGCGGGCACGGCGAGCGCGGTATCAACGCCAACGTCGCGCTGCCAACAGGCCAATGGGCGCACGTTGCCGTGACGCTATCCGGCACGGTGGCTACGTTGTATCTGAACGGCACTGTGATCGGCGGCGCGAACGATGTTGTTTTTGCGCCGTGGCGCGTCGGACCGACTGCCCAGAACTGGATTGGACGCTCGCAGTACGCCGCCGATCCGTATTTCAATGGATCGATCGATGAGTTTCGCATCTATCGCTGTGCAATGTCGGCCGATCAGATTACGGCTCTGGCGCAGGGCACGTAGCCTTGGCAGGAGCGCGTGGCGAGCACGACACCCCACCGCGCCGGTCAAAGATCGAACTGATCGAACTCGCTCTGCAACTCGCGGTTGCGCGCCACGCGTTCGTCGATAGCCGGTCCAAGGCGTTCGACGACCGCCGAGATCAGAAGATTGAACAGGCACGTCAGCGGCGCGAGCGAATCCCAGAACTGACCGACGTCCGTCTTCACCTGCAGCAGGTCGCCGTCGAAATCGCGCGCCCACGGACAATAGATATCGGTGACGAGCGCGAACGGCAGGCCGCGGCGCGAGGCGGCCTGGCAAAAGCGTCGCGCGGTCGTCGAATAGGCGCGCGTGTCGGTGACGATCAGATACGGCGCGCTGAATTCCGAGTTCAGCGAATCGACGTAGGAGCCCGACATGCCGTCCGAATAGAACACGCGCGGACGGATGTATTCGAGGTAGCTGTAGAACGCGTTGCTGATGCCGCGCGTCGATTGGATGCCGAGGATATAGACCGCATCGGCATTCGCGATGCGCTCGGCGACGCGTGCAAACGCCGGCGAGCGTGCGAGTTCGTACACGTGATGGATCGCGCTGATTTCGAGTTCGAGCGACTGGGCGAGCGCGGCCTCGCGCGGCGAGGTGCCGTCCGCGGCGCCCGGAGGGGGTTCACCGGTCTGCGCGCCGTCGCTCGCGCCGCGGCGGAACGCGTCGAGCCGGTCCGTGATCAGCCAGGGCCGCTGCTGTGTGCCGCGTAGTTCGCGTTTCAGATCGTCGAGATTGCGATAGCCGACGCTACGCAGAAAGCGGCCGACCGAAATGCCGCTCGTGCCGGCTTGCTGCGCGATCTGGTCGGCGGTTTCGAGGCCGAGCCGGTCGAGATTCGCGAGCATGTAGCTGGCGACACGTTTCGAGGTCGGCGTGAGTTCGGCAAAACGGGCTTCGACGGTTTGGGCAAAGGCGGTCGTCATCGTCAGTCGCGGTGCGGGGCGCTGGTTGAGCCAATCTGCGAAATGATGACATATCGATCCACGGCTCGCGCGATTCGATCCTGAAAAAAGGTGGTTGCCGTGCGACGGTCGAGCCGCCTCAGACCGCCCGCCGCGTCGGCGCCGCGCGCGAGAAATGCCGTGCGCCCGCCACGCAGGCGACCACGATCACCGTGACGATAATCATCGACGGCGGTACCTGCTCGTGCAGCAGCACGCCGGCGAGCAGCAGCCCGAAAAACGGCTGCAGCAGCTGCAGTTGGCCGACCGCCGCGATCCCGCCGAGCGCGAGCCCGCGATACCAGAACACGAAGCCGATCAGCATGCTGAACAACGACACATACGCGAGCCCCCACAGCGCGGCCGCGCCGACGCCGTCGAACGACGCGGGCCGCGTCCACCATGCGAGCGGCACCATCAGCGGCAGCGACAGCACGAGCGCCCACGAAATCACCTGCCAGCCGCCGAGGTGACGCGACAGCCGCGCACCTTCCGCGTAGCCCAGCCCACAGAGGACGATCGCGGCGAGCATCAGCGCGTCGCCGAGCGGCGATGCGTCGATGCCGTGCCGCAGCGCGAACGCTGCCACCGCCGCGCTGCCGAGCGCCGAGAACAGCCAGAACGCCGGTTGCGGCCGCTCGCCGCCGCGCAACACGCCGAAGATCGCGGTGGCGAGCGGCAGCAGGCCGATGAACACAATCGCATGCGCGGCGCTCACATGACGCAGCGCGAGCGCGGTCAGCAACGGAAAGCCGACCACGACGCCGAGCGCGACCACCACCAGCGGCAGCAGATCCCGTCGCTCGGGGCGCGTCTCGCGGAACACCAGCAACAGCAGCAGACCGAGGCTGCCCGCGATCGTCGCGCGCGCCACCGTCAGGAACACCGGATCGAGGCCCTGCACGGCAAGCCGCGTGGCCGGCAGCGAGCCGCTGAAAATCAGCACGCCCGCGAAACCGCTGAGCCAGCCGTTGGTTGTCTTGTCCATTGCATACATCCGTGCGCTGAAAAGAGTCTCATGATGCGCGCCATGGCCGTAAACGGTAAGCTACAGATCAGTACAGTTTGCACAAACTGTACCGAACATGGAGCAGTACAGATGACAGAAAACGGGAGCAGCGAGACGGTGCCGGGCACGCGCGTGGGCCTCGTGATGGACAATCTGCGCGAGCGCATCGCGAGCCGCTCGCTGATGCCGGGCGCGCGCGTGGCGTCGATTCGCGCGATGACCGATACGCTCGGCGTGTCGAAGTCGACCGTGGTGGAAGCATACGACCGGCTGGTCGCCGAAGGGGTGATCGTCGCGAGGCGCGGCTCCGGCTTCTTCGTGTCGGGCCATGCGCCGCCGCTCGCGCTCGCCGATCTCGGGCCGCGACTCGATCGCGAGGTCGATCCGCTGTGGCTCACGCGGCAGTCGCTGGAGACCGGCTCGAAAGCGCTGAAACCCGGCTGCGGCTGGATGCCGGCTTCGTGGCTGCCGGAAGATGGCGTGCGCCGCGCGCTGCGCGCCGTCGCGCGCGATCCGCAGTCGCTGCTGGCCGATTACGCGAGCCCGGCCGGCTTGCCCGCGCTGCGTCAGCAACTCGCGTGGCGGCTCTGCGCGCACGGCGTCGATGCGCCGCCCGAGCAGATCGTGCTGACCGACGGCGGCACCCATGCGCTCGATCTCGTGTGCCGCTTCCTGCTCGAACCCGGCGACACGGTGCTGATCGACGATCCGTGCTATTTCAATTTTCAGGCGTTGCTGCGTGCGCATCGCGTGCGCATCGCGAGCGTGCCGTACACGCCGCAAGGACCGGATCTCGCGGCGTTCGAGCGCGCGCTGATCGAGCAGCGTCCGAGGCTCTACGTGACGAACTCGGCGATCCACAATCCGACCGGCGCGACGCTCGCGCCGGCTGTCGCCCACCGGCTGCTGAAACTCGCCGGCGAGCACGATCTGCTGATCGTCGAAGACGACATCTTCGCCGACTTCGAAGACGAAGCCGCGCCGCGCCTCGCCGCGTTCGACGGCCTCGCGCGCGTCGTGTCGATCGGCAGCTTTTCGAAGACGCTGTCGGCTGCGGTGCGCTGCGGCTATATCGCGACGCGCGCCGAATGGATCGAACCGTTGATCGATCTGAAGCTCGCGACCTCGTTCGGCAATGGTCAGCTCGCGGCGAGCGTCGTGCATCGGATGCTGGTCGACGGCACGTATCGGCGTCATCTTGAGACGATGCGTGCGAAGCTCGCCGATGCGATGGGGGAGACCGTCAGGCGTCTCGGCTATGCGGGCCTCGCTATCTGGACACGGCCGCGCGCGGGCCTGTTCGTATGGGCGCGCTTGCCCGGGGAGCTCGATGCCGCCGACATCGCGCGTCATGCGCTAACGGCGGGCGTCGTGTTCGCGCCGGGCAACGTGTTCAGCGCGTCGCAAGCGGCGGCGGCCTTTCTGCGTTTCAACGTATCGCAATGCAATCGCCCGAAGGTGTATGAGGCATTGCAACGGGCGATGGAAGCGTGCGCCGTATCGGCCGACGCAGCGCGCGAGCGTGTCTGAGACGAACTGCATTGAACCTTGCGTTCGCGGTCCTGGCTACCGCGTTACTTGCATAGCAACAGCATCCGCTCTTCTTCCGAGCAAGGCGTGTGTGGTTTCGGCGCGGGTTGCGCGGCCGCTGCGCTCATTGCCGCGCTGCGGTGCGCGAGACACGCGCGCAGATGCTTCTCGACCGGACCGTAGTACTTCCAGCCGTGCACGAGCGTCGGCAATTCCAGCTTCACCTGTTTCCATTTCGGATGGCCATGCTCCTGCAGATTGTCGAAGTTCGCGCACAACGAGTCGGCGAAATGATTCAGATTGCTGACTGTGTCGCGCAAGCCGTAATCGTAGGTGACCAGAAACGCTTTGACGGTCAGACCCGGCACGTCTTCCTTCAACCAGCCTGGGTAGCTGCTTTGGTGGATCGTAGTCGGAAAGTAGGTCTGCTTCGCGCGGTTCGTCTCCGGCGCGTTGGGATCGACGGGCAACAGACGCAACTGTGACAGCAGGTCGGGTTTCATGTCGTTGAACAGCTTTGCCGGCTGTCCGACCACGATGATCGCGACATCGATCTTCTTCACGATCAGCGCGGCGAGCGCGTCCTCATTGCTCAGATGCACGACGTTCTGCTCGGGAATCGGCTGACCGAACATCAGGCGATAGAGCGTCGTCGCCGACTGCGCCGTGCCACTGCCTAGCAGGCCGACGCTGATGGTCTTGCCCTTGATGTCGGCGAGCGTTTTCAGCGGCGAATCCGCACGCACGACGACGTTGATCTCCTCGTCGTAGAGCGGCATGATCAGCCGCAGCGGCCGGATCGTCGTGCCCGCATCGGGGTTGCCGGAGTTGGCCATGTCGATGAACGCCTGGTACACGTCGGACTGCACGAGCGCGAGCTTTACACCGGGCTCGAAACGCATGCGCTGCACGTTTTCGGCCGAGCCTTTCGACGCCACGACTTCGAGGTCGATGCCGATCGGCTGGGCCACCCATTTCGACAGATCGTTGCCGATCTGGATATACGTGCCGCGCTCCGGCCCGGTGACGATCTTGTAGTGCGCCGGTTCGGCGCCGGCCAGCGCACAGACGACCAGTAACACCAGCCCCAGCCAGCCCGCGAAAAGACTCTTCAGCATGATCTTTCTACCTATCGGTCAGTTTGATCCCGCTTCACGCGTGGCGCGTGGAAGCACCAGTGATCCGGCTGCGATGTCATGTTCAAGCTGCCGCGAGGGTCGCTCCGTCTGTTTCCGCTCAGAGGACGCACGATAATGTGCGACTCGGCACAGACGGCGGCGATTTGATCCGGTATGCGAATCAATATTCTTTGCGCGACGGCCCAGTCGTTCGCGTCTGCGTGGCGCTACTCGAACGGTCGGCGTCGCGCGTGAACGCTAGTTGCTCCGCGGCGTCGCGGTCCTCACGACGTCGGCGTCCGTTGCGGCTGCGACAGGCTCGCCGTTCGCTTGCGCTTGCGCGCCGGCGTACAGCGATGGTGACGGTAGCGCCTGCGCGAGCGGCGCGCCTGGCGCGGCGTCCGTCGTCGCCGCATGCGGCGGAGTCAGCGGCGCCCAGCCGGTCTCGCGAATCACGCGTTCGAGGATCACCTTCGCCGCGTCGTTGCCGCTGTCGATCGCGAGCGCCTCGTTCGCGTGCTGACGCGCGCACGGCCACGTCTGCTGCGCGACGCAGGCTTGCGCGGCTTGCAGCGCAGTATCGCGACGCTGGACGAGCGGTCGCATCTGATCGGCCAGACCCTGCGCGTCGCTGTTGCCGGGTTGTAACGTTTGCGCGGCCGCAAGAGCGGCTTGCGCGGCGGACAGATCGTTCGTGCGGAACGCGGTCCGCGCGACCTGCAAGGCTTGTCCGGCGTCGTGGAATTGCGCCGCGGGTCGCACCGGTGTCGCGGCCATCGGCGGCGCGGCCGGTGTCGCGGGAATGACGGGAACAGCGGGCACGACAGGCGTGGGCTTGGCCGCCATTTCGGTCACGGGTGGTGTCGTCGGCCTGGCTGCGGCCTGCGCATGCGCGGTCTGCGCTGGAGCGACTACCGGCGCGGACGCAAGCGGTGCGATCATGCCGGTCGTTGCTCTGGTGCCCTGAGTAACCTGCTCCACGCCTTTATCTTCCGAATCGCCACCGTCACTGAATAGCGTGTAAGCGACATACGCCAGGCCGATCGCGACAATCGCGCCGATCACGTACAACACGCGCCAGATCGTCTGCGCAGTGCTGCGCGGCGCATACATCGGGTCTTCGTAAGGCGGGATAGTGGTGTCGGTCGCCACGAGCGCCGTCTGCATGGCCGGCTGGTTCGGCAACAACGGTTCGGACGCAATCGCGGCAGCGGCGATCGCGGTTTCATCGCGTGTGCCGGGTCCGTCGTCGAAGCGGGGCAGGGGCTTGTGCGTGGCGCTCGCGCGGCTGCCTGGAATACCGGTGCGGATGTGCGGATCGTCCTGATCGAACGGATGCGCGGCGCCGCAGTAAGGGCAGGCGTCGACTTGTCGGTACAGTGCGCCACCGCAGCGTTTGCAGGGTGTAGGAAACGTCTGGCCGGTTGCGGTCTGGGTGGACATGCCGTGGACCCACCTTTGGAAAACGATGCCGTGATGGCATGCTCCGGATCGTGTTGAGGCTGGAGCCTTGTCCGCGGAACCACGATCCACATGCGCCGGAAGTCGCGAAGACGTAGGCAGCGCCTGCGTTTCCACTGTTTCCAATATGTGGTGTTTCACGGGGGACGTCAACGCGGTTGGCCCCTGGATTGTGTGCGCTACCGCTCATTCGGAGGTATGAAGAAACCTTGGGCATGCGCTCGAAACGAGTGTATGTAGCTGTTGTTTCGCGACAAATGAAGGCAACCGGAAGCATTGCGCTGCGCGAAGTGAGCGCGACAAAAAAACAACGAGGCCGGCGCGTCGTGCGCCCGGCCTCGTCATCATTCTGCTATTGGCGCTTGCCGGTAAGCGTTTGCATCAGCATCCGGATCGGGCGTCGAAGCACGCTCAGTGCTTGCGCAATGGATGATCCTTCAGCAGCCACGCGAGCACGAAGGCGAGCACCACGACGCATGCGGCCGACAGATACACGGTATGCAACGCGCCCGCGAACGCATGCAGATAGTCGTTGCGCAATGCTTCGGGTAGCTGATGAATCGCGGCCGGACCCAACGCGTGCGGAAGTTCGGTGTCGGGCGGGATCAGCTTTTCGAGGCGTCCGGCAAGGCCGTTCGAGAACACCGCGCCGAAACTGGCCACGCCGATCGAGCCGCCGATCGAGCGAAACAGCGTGACGCCCGATGTGGCCACCCCCATGTGCTTGAACTCGACGCTGTTCTGGACCGCGAGGACCAGCACCTGCATCACCATGCCGAGGCCGCAGCCGAGCAGGCCCATGTACAGATACATCACATGAATCGGCGTGTCGATCTGCAGGCGCGCGAGCAGCAGCATCGCCACGGACACGAGGAACGTGCCCATGATCGGAAACAGCCGGTACTTGCCGATCTTGCTGATCACACGACCTGTCACCATCGACAGGATGAACAGGCCACCCATCATCGGCAGCATCTGCATGCCGGCTTGCGACGGCGTGGAGCCCTTCACGACCTGCAGATAGAGCGGAATGAACGTCACGGAACCGAACAGCGACACACCGATGATGAAGCTCACGAGGCTGCTGATCAGAAAGGTACGCTGTTTGAACAGGCCGAGCGGCATGATCGGTTCAACCGCACTGCGTTCTTCGTGAATGAAGCCCCAGATCGATACGAGGCCCATGCCGAGCGTGAACCACAGTTGCGGCGACGACCACGGCAGGATGGTGCCGCCCTGGCTCGTGAACAGGATGACGCAGGTCAGCGCGCCGGCGAGAAACGCGGCGCCCATGTAGTCGATCGTGTGTTTCACGTGGCGCACGTGCGGCTTGAACACCGCGCCGATTACGATCAGCGACACGATGCCGAGCGGCAGGTTGATGTAGAAGATCCAGCGCCACGTCAATTGCTCGACCAGAAAGCCGCCGAGCAGCGGACCGATGACGGTGGCGAGACCGAAGATGCCGCCGAACACGCCCTGGTAGCGGCCACGTTCAGCGGGCGGAATCACGTCGGCGATCGCCGCCATCGTCACGACGAGCAGGCCGCCGCCTCCGAGGCCTTGCAGCGCGCGCAGCATGATCAGTTGACTCATGTTCTGCGCAATGCCACACAGCGCCGAGCCGACGAGAAATATGACGATTGCGGTCTGCAACACGATCTTGCGGCCGAACAGGTCGCCGAACTTGCCGTACAGCGGCACGACGATCGTCGAGCAGAGCAGGTAGGCGGTCACGACCCACGACAGGTTATTGAGTCCGCCGAGTTCACCGACGATAGTGGGCAGCGCGGTCGAGACGATCGTCTGGTCGAGCGCGGCGAGCAGCATGACCAGCAGCAGCGCCGGAAACAGCAGCCGGATTGGCGGATGGTCGGCGCTGGGCGACGCCGAGCGCGGGTCCGGCTGCGCGGAGTCGGCGGACGGGTTCGTGGCGGGTTGTTCCATGGCTGCAACGCGTTGAAATTAATTAACGGAGAGATTAATATATGCGACATCGCCTCCCACGTCAAATTCAATGCAATGACAAGGATCTCCCCTGACCACGCCGCGACGGACAACGCCGTCACCGATGCGGGACCGCCCGCGCGGAAGGCCGCGAAAGAGCACGGCGAGTCGAAGCCCAAGCCCAAGCCCAAGGCAACGCGAACGGTTGCTCAAACCATGAAAGTCGCAAGCGCCGCGCCGGCTGTATCGGCCGGTCGTCGCCCTGGCCGGCCGACGGGAGCGGCGCGCGGCCCCGAACAGCGCGCGCGTTTGCTCGGGGCTGCGCTCACGCTGTTCGCGAGGCAGGGCATCGTCGAGACGTCGCTGGGTGAGATCGCCCGCGAGGCCGGTTTCACGCCCGCGATGGTGCACTACTACTTCAAGACGCGCGATCAATTGCTCGACGTGTTGATCGACGAGTGTTTCGCGCCGCTGCGCGCGAGCCTCGGCCTGCCGTTTCAGGAGAATCCCGACGATCCGGTCGCGGCAATCACGCAGCTCACCGAGCGGCTCGTGCAGATCGCGAGCGATAACCCGTGGTTCGCGTCGCTGTGGGTGCGCGAAGTGATCAGCGACGGCGGGCTGCTGCGCCAGCGCATGCATGAGCGTTTCGGTTTCGCGCATCAGAATGCGTCGCTGCTGGCGATCGCGCGCTGGCAGAAGGAGGGGCGCCTGAATGCATCGATCGAGCCTGCGCTCGTGTTCGTCACGCTGCTCGGCATGACGATTCTGCCGCTTGCCACCTCGAAGCTGTGGCGCAACGATCCGTTGCGCCGCAATATCGGCGGCGCGGAGATCGCACGGCATGCGGTGGCGTTGCTGGTGCAAGGCATTGGGCCCCGCAACGGCGATTGAACTGGCGGCCGGTGTGGCGCGCCGGTCGTCGGGTCCTTTAAAAAGGCCCTTGGGTTTTGGATTTTTTCTTCCACTCGTCGAACGCGGTCTTCGTCTCGTCGTTCGGCGGATAGGTGCCGGGCAGCACGGCGCCGGCACGAATCCTTTCGGTTAGAAACGCTTCGAGTTGCTCCTGCTCGGCCGCGGCTTGCGCGACGTCGTCGGCCATCTTCAGCGGAATCACGACGACTCCATCCCCATCGCCGACGATCACGTCGCCCGGAAACACCGCGACTCCACCGCAGCCGATCGGCACGTTGATATCGACCGCGTGATGGCGGATCAGATTGGGCGGCGCGCTCGCGCCCGAGCAGAACACCGGCATGTCGAGCGCGGCGATCGTCGCGCTGTCGCGCACCGGGCCGTCTGACACCATGCCGGCAACGCCACGCACCTGCAAACGCAGCGACAGAATCGAACCGAACGACGCGCTGCCGCGCTCGCCGCGGCAATCCTGCACGAGCACATGGCCCGGCGGTATGGTCTCGACGCATTTGCGCTGCGCGCACTCGGGGTCCGCGAACAGCTCCAGCACGTCGATGTCTTCGCGCGACGGGATATTGCGCAGCGTGAACGCCGGCCCGACCAGATTCGCACCGCGTTGCGGACCGAGCGGCGCGACGCCCTGCATGAAGGTGTTGCGCAGACCGCGCTTGAATAGCTGCGTGGTTAGCGTGGCGGTGCTGACGTGACGAAGGATGTCGAGCGTCGCGGCGCAAAGCGCGGGTGATGTGGCGGACATGGTGTCGGCTGGTCTCGGGTCGGGATGCGGGGACATCGATAGGCGCGTGCGGGTGGTCACGAAGCGAAGCATGCCGCAGATGCGCGCCCACGATGATAGCGCCGCGGCGCCAACCATTAGCGGGCCAGCGCCAATACATCGCCGGTCAGTAGCAAGCACCGCGCAGCCGTTGTTCGCGGCAAGCGAACCGCTGCAACGAGGCACGCGACATGCTTACAGAATCAGCGGATGCGAACGACGCAAAACAAACCACAGCGCCGCGTCGCGCAAACAATATGAAGGACAGAATCGATACCGGGCGGAGAAGGCCGTGCGAACGGGGTTCGTATGAACCGCGCCGGAACATCGGGTGCCGGCGATCGGCGAGCCGCGGAAAACTGCTGACAGTCAGCAGATAAATCGCGGTGTGCGTCGAACGCCGTTTTTTCATCGGCGTGCAATTTTCGCGCGTTACCGTGCGCACGCGTTGTACTCGGAAGGTGCGGAGCAATGTCTTACCATCGCGGACCTGTCTGCAACTCGGCGTGCGAAATCGAGTCGGAACCATGGACAGCAACACCCTGGCCGCGCAAATCGGCGGCAATCAGCAAAATGAAACACGAAGTGAAACCTTGGCTACCTCGGACGGCCTAACCGGTTTTTCAGAGCAACAACATACGATGAACGCAGCAATGAGGCTCGATCAGGCCACGATCGTGCTGGTGGAGGACGACCCGGACAGCCGGGAATCGTTGACCTTGTTACTCGAGGCGGAAGGCGCGAAGGTTTGCGCGGTCGCGGATGCGGAAGAGGGCGTCGTGGCGGCGATGCGGTTGCTTCCCGACGCGGTCGTCTGCGACCTCGACTTGCCGGCCATGGATGGCTTCTATCTGATCCAGCGGCTGCGTGATCACGAGATTTGCGGCGGTCATTCCCCCTCGGTGGCGGTGGCCCTCACCGGCCATACCGACGACGCATACCGCCTGCGCAGCATCGGCGAAGGCTTCCAGCATTTCATGACCAAACCCGCGTTACCCGAAGCGCTCGTGACGCTGCTGCACGACGCGATCGACGCCCGCGCGGCGGGATGATCGACGCTTCGCAGCAGCTTTCGTGGGAGTGAATTTGTCGATAGAGCAGGCCGGCGCGCGGCGGGGGACGTGGTTTCTCAAAGCAGCGCGCGGTCATCGACGCTTCGCGGCGCGTCTCACGGCGTTGCGCAGCCAACACGTGGCGCGCCGCTATTTCGCCGCGGCTACTGGCGCGGCCGCGCTGGCCGCCTGGGCCGCCTGACAGGCCGCACACAATCCCTTCAACTCGATTTCATCGCTCGCGAGCCGATAGCCCGCGTCCTCGATCTGCGCGACGAGGGCCTGGCGCAGCTTCGGTTGATACAACTCGGTGACGCTGCCACATTGCTGGCAGACGACGAGAATGCCGTGCTGGCATTGCGTCAGATCATGGCAGACAGTAAATGCATTGATCGATTCGATCCGATGCACGAGCCCCGCCGACAGTAAAAAATCCAACGCGCGATAGACGGTCGGAGGCGCCGAGCCGGGGTGGATCTGGCGCATTTCGTCGAGCAGCGAATAGGCCTTGGTCGCGCGTCCGGAGTTCAGCAGCAGTTCGAGCACTTTGCGCCGGATCGGCGTGAGTTTTTCGCCGCGTTCGCGGCAGTAGTCCTCGGCGAGCGCGAGTGCCGCTTCCTGCGACGAGCCGTGTGCGAGCGACGGCTCATGCGCGTCGTGATGCGCATGATGATCGTGTGCATCGGCCGTGGGGGCGGCAGGTGTGGGAGTGACCGGATGGCCGGTCGCGGCGGACTTGGCGGTTTTCATGCGTCGATTATAGAGGCAGGCGGGGATGCAAGTGCCGCGCCGGTCGAAGCGTGGAGAGAATCGGATTCCCGGGCATCGGGAAAGCGTCCCGAACAGGTTTGCTCCGCAGGGCCGACGGCATTCCCCAGAGTTGGCTTACAACTGACAACAAACAAAAATGGGGGCCTTACTGGCAAAAAATGCCTATTCTTTGTCAGTCAGTCTCTGAATGTGTTTGACGGGGTATCCATGAGACAACTGCTGCACCCATCCCGGGCAGTAGCCTTAGCCTTTCTCTTTGCGATTGCCGCAGGGACGCTCCTTTTGAGGTTGCCCGTGTCGCAGGCCAAAGGTGTGGCAGCACCGTGGCTGAGCGCTTTTTTTACCGCTACCTCCGCAGTCTGCGTGACTGGACTCGTCGTTGTCGATACGGGCACTTACTGGTCAAGCTTTGGACAGTGGGTCATCCTGGGGCTGTTTCAGATTGGCGGTTTCGGCATGATGACCGCAGCCACCTTGCTGGGACTCATGGTCAACCGGTCCTTGCCGCTGCGAGCGAAGCTGATCACCCAGGTCGAAACGCACACGCTCCGTCTGGGGGACATCGGCAGCGTGGCGCGCCTGGTGGTCGTCGTGACGCTCGTCACTGAACTGACCACGGCACTCTGGCTGACGGTCAGGCTTCATCTCGGGTACAGCTTCCAATGGGGCGAGGCCGCGTGGAGTGGATGGTTCCACGCGGTCTCCGCGTTCAACAACGCGGGCTTTTCAATTCACTCGGACAGTCTGATGCGCTATGCCGCCGACGCATCGATGCTGGTACCGGTGATGATCGCGATTGTCGTCGGCGGAATCGGGTTTCCGGTTCTGTACGATCTGCGGGAAAAACTTCGGGGTGCCCGTCGGCTTTCATTGCACACCAGGCTCACTTTAGTGGTCACGGGGGCGCTGCTGCTCGGTGGATTTCTTGCGTTGCTGCTGTTCGAATGGACCAATCCGAAAACCCTGGGTCCGATGCCGTTCGGAGAGAAGCTCCTTTCGGCAGCTTTCGCCTCGGTATCCGCGCGCACGGCGGGTTTCAACTCGCTCGACATTGGCGCAATGCGTCATGACAGCTGGGCCCTGCATTTCTTCCTGATGTTCGTTGGCGGGGGCAGCGCGGGAACGGCAGGGGGTGTCAAGATCGGCACCATCGCCATTCTGGCCTTGCTGGTGATCGCAGAGATTCGCGGGCGTGGCGATATCGAAGCGTTTGGGCGCCGTGTCAGCGCGTCGGCGCAGCGGCAAGCGATTACCGTGGTGGCTCTGGGTGCCGTGATGATCACGGCCGGCACACTCATCATTTTGCACATCACCGATTTCCCTACCGATCAGGTCATCTTCGAAGTTATTTCGGCGTTCGGTACGGTCGGTCTGTCAACGGGTATCACGGGTGATCTGCCTGCGCCGGCCCAGTTCGTGATCATCGCGCTGATGTACGTCGGCCGGGTTGGAACCATTACCTTTGCGACGTCATTAATGCTGGTTGAGCGGCGTGCGCAATATAGCTACCCCGAGGAGCATCCAATTGTTGGCTGACCTGTTCAGGATCTCGCTCTCTTTTTCGAAAGGCGACAGTGTGGTCGTCATCGGTTTGGGGCGGTTTGGCTGTGCCGTGGCCCAGTCGCTGCTTCGGCTTGGCCATGACGTGATGGGAATCGACCGGGACGAGCAGCAGGTGCAGCTATGGGCGGACCGGCTGACGCATGCCGTCCGGGCCGATTCGACCAACGTGAATACCCTGCGTCAATTGGGCGTTGCCGACTTCCCTCATGCGATCGTGGGCATTGGAAGCGACCTTTCGGCGAGCCTGATGACCGTGATGGCCCTAACGGAACTTCAGATCAAGGACATCTGGCTGAAGGCGGTGACCACGGAACACGGCCAGATTGCCCAGCGCATCGGCGCGCATCACGTGGTTTATCCGGAAGCGGAAATGGGTGAACGGATCGCTCACCTGATCACAGGTCGAATCGTGGACTACATTGAATTCGGCGAAGGATTTGCCGTCGCCACGATTCATGCTCCGGCGCCGACACACAACCGTCCGCTCGCAGATTGCGGCGTTCTGGAGGCGTTCGGTGTCATGGTCGTGGCCGTCAGGCGCGCTGACGAAGAGTTCCAGCACGCGGGGCCTGACACGGTTGTTGTGCCGGGGGATCTGCTGATCGTGTCGGGCCCTGCGAGCAAGGTTGAAGAGTTTGCGGGTCGCGCGAATACCTGAACCGTTTCCGCCGACTCGCGCCATGCTCAGGTCAACGGAAAATCCACATACTTCTTGAACCCGGAGCGCGTCGCGAGACGTGAATACCAGCGCTCCAGATTCGGCAGCGGCGGCCGCTGCAAATCGTCGAGGCCGAACCAGCGCTTCGCGTACGCGCCGATCACGATATCGGCGAGCGTGAACTTGTCGGCTTCCAGAAAGAAGCGGCCTTGCAGATGCGTGTCGAGCAGGCGCCACAGCACGGTGACCGCTGTTACGTCGGCAGCGAGTTTCGCGGTGTCGCGCTCGGCCTGCGGCGTGCGCACGAGCGTCCAGAACACGGGACGTTCCGCGGCTTGCAGCGTCGATAGCGACCAGTCCAGCCAGCGGTCGATGCTCGCACGCAGTTTCGGCTCGGCCGGATACAGCAGGCTCGATTCGCCGTATTGCATCGCCAGGTAGCGCAGAATCGAGTTGGATTCCCACAGCACGAAGTCGTCGTCGACCAGCGTCGGGATCTTGCCGGTCGGGTTCATCGCGAGATAGTCGGGTTCGTTGTTGCGGCCGAATTGGAGCCCCGCGTCGATGCGGTCGAATGGCAGCACGAGTTCGTCGCAGCACCACAAAACTTTCTGGACGTTGACCGAATTGGTGCGTCCCCAGATCGTAATCATCCGGTAAATCCTTTTTTGTTACGGTTGGCAAGCCGCACCTCGCGCGCGGCGTTCAGCCAGTAACGATACACGAAGCGCGTAGCTTTGCGCGACGTACGAAAGGCACCGTCCGCGCGAGTCGGCGCTCCACCGCGCCAGGCCGCGACCGCGTTGCGTACAATAACCACACCCCGAATTGCGCGCCGAGCCGAAGCGAGCGGACTCGCGCATCCAAACCACTAAGGCACCGCATGGCCCGCATTGTTCCCGACGACTGGAAGAGCCTCGAAGCGACCGGCGCGGCGGCGCGCGAACGTGAAACACTCGCGCTACTCGAAAAGGCCCTGCCCGCCGACTACACCGTGTATCACGGCGTGCATTGGACGCGCCTGAACCAGAACTTCTCCGTGTTCGGTGAGGCCGATTTCGTGATCGTGAGTCCCGCCGGCCGCCTGATGATCATCGAGCAGAAGACCGGCTTTCTGCGAGAAACGCCGAAGGGGCTCGTCAAGGTGTATCTGCAGACGGAACGCAACGTCGCGATCGCGCTCGCGCATACGATCGAGAGTCTGCACCGGCGTTTTACCGCGGCGTTCGGCGCGGGCACGTATTTCATCGAGGAACTGCTGTACTGCCCCGACCATATCGTCAAGGATGCGGCGATCGCCGGCGTGAATCCGGCTCGCATCGTCGACGCGACGCGGCGCGAGCGGCTCGCGGCGATCATCCGCGAAGCGCTGCCGGCCAATGAACCGCGCCTGCCGTGCGCGTCGAAAATTCACCACTTTCTCGCCGACGAACTCGCGTTGACGCTCGACACGAGCGCGCTCGTGGGGCAGGCGGGCACGCTCGTCACGCGCCTCGCGGGCGGACTCGCGACATGGGCGCGCCGGCTCGAATTCGTGCCGTTCCGTTTGCGGGTGATCGGCACGGCGGGCTCCGGCAAGACGCAACTCGCGGTGCAGGTGATGAAGGACGCGGTCGCGCGCGGCGAGCGGCCGTTGTACGTGTGCTTCAACCGGCCGCTCGCCGATCACATCGCGCGGGTCGCGCCGCCGGAGGCCAAGGTCGCGAACTATCACCAGCTTTGCGACTGGATCGCGCGCGACGCGGGCCGGGCGCCCGATTTCCAGTCCGCGCAGGTGTTCGATCAACTGGAGACCGTATTCGCCGACACGCCGATCGAACCACGCTGGCGGTTCGATGTGCTGATCGTCGATGAAGGGCAGGATTTCCAGCAGCCGTGGGTTGCCGCGCTCGAGCGGCTGCTGCGGCCGGGCGGCGCGTGGTGGTGGCTCGAAGACCCGCTGCAGAATCTGTACATGCGCGAGCCGGTCTCGTTGCCGGGCTGGACCACACTCAAGGAAACCACCAATTACCGCAGTCCTCGCGACATCCTCGACTATCTGCGCGACGTGCTGGGCGCGTCGGTGCCGCTCGCCGCGGCGCTCGCGGCGGGCAGTCCGTTCGACGGCTCCGAGGTTTCGGTGTCGGTCTACGACGAAGCGCAGGGCGCCGAAAGCAGTATCGACGCAACCAAGCGCGCAATCACGCACGCGCTATCGCTCGGTTTTCGCAAGCAGGACATCGCGGTGCTGTCGTTCCGCGGCCGCGAGGGTTCGGCAATGAGCGCGCTCGATCATCTCGGACCGCATCGGCTGCGCAGTTTTACCGGCAAATACGATCTGTTCGGCAACCCGGAATATCGCGAAGGCGACGTGCTGTTCGAGTCGATCTACCGCTTCAAGGGGCAGGCCGCGCCGTGCGTGATCTTCACCGAGATCGACTTCGACGGATTCGACGAGCGCATCGCGCGCAAGCTGTTCGTCGGCGCGACGCGCGCGACGATGAAGCTGATCATCGTCGCGTCGCAGCGGGCCGCACGGCATCTGCAACTGCGCGAGCGGAAGGAGAAGTAGCGGGGGCGGCCGGGCGCCGCATTGCGCAGCGCCCACTCGGAACGTAGCGCTCAACGCCACGCCCTTGCGCTCACCAGCATCCCCGTGCGCGTCAGCGCATCCCACCAGATCACGCGTAGCAACGGCGCCTGTTGCGCGATCAGCAGCGCCTGCACCGGATCGCTTTCGACGAAGTGCGTGACGCCCGCTCGCAGCGCCGCGCTCGCCTTGTGCGCGGCCGCGCCGGCGGGGCTGTCGTCGTGCAGGCCAGGCGCGCGCATCACCAGTTGCAGGTGAGCGAAGCCGTGTCGCGTGAGCCACGCTGCGGTGCGCGCGCGATCCATTTCCGGGCGGCCCGTGATGATCGTCCGCACGTGCCGCGGGTCGATGCCGGGCAGCGCCTCGAACGGCAGCAGCGCGTCGCGCTCGGCGAGCGCGGCGTCGAGGTCCTCGTCGTAGCGCGCGAGCGGTACGTCGGGCAGCAGGATGCCGTCGAGGTCGATTGCGTACGTCGCGTATTCGTGGTCGCTGGCCATCGCGGGCGCGGCGCCGGCTTCGACGCGTGCCCAGTCCTCGCGGTAGCGCTCGGTGTACGCCTGGCGCTCCCACGGAAAGAGGGCGAAGTAGCCGCGCGCGTCGATCGCGTAGTCAGGCTGCGCGCGGCTCAGATCATCGACCGCGCCGGTCAGCGTTTTGACTTCGAGCCCGTGTGTCTGCAGAAACGCGATGCAATCGACAAGCGTAAAACCGCGCCCGGCGATGTCCTCGCACAACAGCACTTTCGAGCCCGCGGGCGGGATCGGCAGCGTCGAATCCCATGCGACCGCGCGCGTCTGGCGGTCGTAGCGCAGGAACGCGACCGGCACGCCGACCGCGTGCGACACCATCAACGCGAGCGGTGCGCCGCCGCGCAGAATCCCGAGCGCCATCGTGAAACGCTCGGCGAGCAACGTGGGCTGCAGCGATTCGATCCAGTGATCGAGCTGTTCGTACGTCAGAGGCAGGACCGGCTTGTTCATGACTATCGAGGCGCCGCATGGCGCGATGGAAGGCAATGGTCCGCGGGGATGCGCGCGTCGCGACCGACGCCCAGGCGCGACACCGCGAGTCCCCCGCTTTTGAGACAGTGGATTTGGCGATATTATGCATGCGGGTCAAAGGTCGCGTGTCGGGGTGGCGCGCGTCTGACGGCACGGCACGGCACGGCGCAATACCTCGCATGCGATGAGATCGGCTGACCATGTCGCCGTCTGCAGTCTGGCGAATCAACGAAAACGGATAAAAAAAGCAAATGGCCAACGTGATGGCAACGCCGCGCAATGCGACCGGCGCAACGGCTGTGTCCTGGCGGATGCGCTCGCTGATGGGGCTGATGGGGCTGATCGTCGGGCTGACCATTGGTTGTGCGGATGCGCAGCCGGGCGCGCAGCAGTCGCCGGCGCTGTCGCTCGACGTGCAGGGCAAGATCGCCAACACCAACGACGCCGCGCACCGCACTTATCACTTCAGCGAGGCCCAGCTGCTCGCGCTGCCTGTGCATACGATCACGACCTCGACCACCTGGACGCCACGCTCGACGTTCACCGGCCCCAAGCTCGCCGACATCCTGAAGGTCGTCGGCGCGCACGGCACCGAAATCGAGCTCCGTACGTTCGACGACTACACATATACCGTGCCGATGGCGGACTGCGAACGCTACGGCGTCATCGTCGCGTACAGCATGAACGGCCAGCGCCTGAAACTCAGCGACTTCGGGCCGCTGTTCCTGATCTACCCGCGCGACGCTTTTCCTGATGAACTGACTGGCGCGCTCGGCGACTCGAAATTCGTATGGCAGATCAAGGCCCTCATCGTCAAATAGCGCGCCGTCCGTGGCGGCGCGTGTTGTACGTGCTGATCTGGCTGACGGCGCTCGCGGCACCCGTCGGCGCGATCGGCTATCTACTGTATGCGAACCTGTTGAATCCGCGCGCGACCGAGCAGTTGACCGGCACCTACGACGGTTTCTACTGGGACGCCGCGCAACTGCAGATTGCGTACGCGCGCTTCGAGAACCAGCTGCTGCTGTATCAGTCCGGCGCCGACGACGACTATCAGCGGCTGCTGCTGCGCTTCCAGCTGCTGCAATCGAAGCTGCGCGTAATGGCCGGCTCGACGCAGCGGCTCTCGGCGCAGCTCGCTCTGCTGCACCGGCAGCTCGACGAAATCAACGCGCTCGAGAATGTGCTCGACGAACTGCAGCCCGAGATCGACGTACTGCCGCATGACCGAGCCCGTGCCGCGCGGATCGACGCGCAACTGCGCCAGCACTGGGACGAGGTCAACGATCTGGCGCTGTCGCGCCGTTTCGCCGATGTCGCCGACCGCGAGGCGATGAACCGCGATTTCATCGACAAGCGCCGCATGCTGTTCGCGGGCGGTCTGTTGCTGCTGTTGCTGTCGGCGGCGGCGACGCTGCTGCTCGCGCTCAACGGCCGGCGCCGCACGCGGCTGATGCGTCAGCAGCGCGCGGCGCTGGAAGCCGAGCATCAGGCGAGCCGCGCGGCGCACGAGTCGAGCCTCGCGAAGGACGCGTTTCTCGGCATGATCAGCCATGAGCTGCGCACGCCGTTGCATGCGATCGTGTCGTCGGTCGAACTGCTCGGCTTCAACTATCACTCGGAAGCCGACCGCAAGGTGATCCAGCGGCTCGAAACCGCGGCGCGCCATCTCGAAGCGCAGATGAAGGATCTGACCGATTACGCGCGCCTCGGCGCCGGCAAGCTCGAACTGCGGCACCAGCATTTCGAGCCGCGCGAGCTGCTGGCGTCGATTGTCGATGAACACACGAGGTTCGCCAGGGCGCGCGGGCTCAAGCTCGAGAGCGAGGCGAGCGGCGTGAGCGGGCTCGTCGAGTCGGACCCGCACCGGATCCGGCAGATCGTCAACAACCTCGTCACCAACGCGATCCGCTACACCGAGACCGGCACGGTGCGCGTCGAACTGCGGCAGCAGCCGGCGCTGCTGGTTTTCGTCGTCAGCGATACCGGGCCGGGCGTGCCGTCTGCGCAGATCCCGCTGATCTTCGAGGAGTTCACGCAGCTCGACGCGTCGCGCACGCGCCGCTTCGAGGGCGCGGGCATGGGCCTCACGATCGTGCAGGGGCTCGTGAAGCTGTTCGGCGGCACGGTCGACGTCGCGAGCGCGCTCGGCGAGGGCACTACATTTACGGTGAGCATTCCGGTCGTGCCGGTCGCGACGGTCGAGCCGGCCGACGTCGCGGCGCAAGCCGAGCCGGGCGGCGCGCGGCCGTGCGTGCTGATCGTCGACGATAACCGACTGATCCGAGAGTCGCTCAGCGAAATGGTCGCGCACATGGGCTACGACGCGGTCGCACTCGGCAATGCCAACGACGCGCTCGCGTGGCTCGACGCGCATCGCTGCGAAGTGGTGCTGCTCGATCTGCACATGCCGGAGCGCGACGGTTACACGTTTCTCGAGGACTTCGCGACGCGCGGCGGACCGTCGGCGGGCGTGCCGGTGATCGTGGTCAGCGCGTACGCGCCGGAGGTCGTGCGGGATGGCGAAACTGGCGCGACGGGCGCGCCGTCGGTGTTCGAGGCGCTGTCAAAGCCAGTCCATTACGAGGATCTGAAGCACGCGCTGCAGCGGGCGCTGGCGGCGCGGCATCGGTCGTGACGGCGGTGGTGCCGCGCACAGGGCGCGCGTCGGCGCCCGCGATTCAGGGCCGATTCAGGGCCGATTCAGCCGCTTCGACAGATCGGCGACGAGAATCGCCATGCGCGCGGGCTTCTCGTAGCACGCGACGTCGTAGTCGCGGATCACCTCGCTGATCTCCGATTCGCTGGCCTTGCCGGTCAGCAGCTCGCCGGTCAGCACGAAGATCGGCGCGTCCGGGTTCTCCGACGCGCGCACCGCGCGAATCGCGGCCGCCGAGGTCTGCGCGCCGAACAGCCAGTCGATGATCACGCCGTCGAACACCTGCGTTTGCAACTGCTCGCCGAACGCCGCGAGCCCATAGATCGCGACCGCCGTGAAGCCGCTGCGCTCCAGATAGTCGCGCAGGTTGTCGGCGCTCGAGCGGTCGTCGTCGACGACCGCGATGGTCGGCTTGTCGGTTTCGGCGCGGCGCGGATAGATCTCGATTTTGTGAACCTCGTACGCGGTTTGATACAGCGCGCCATCATGACGCGCGACGCGCCATTGACCGAGCCGCGAATACGCGACGAACTCCGGACGGCTGCCCGGCTCGAGCGCGGCGCCGACCCACGCGGTGCAGGCGATTTCGGTCGCGCCGATGCAGAACACGGCCTCCTGGGCGACCGCGCCGACGACGCCCGGATCGAGCGACTGCGCGCCGAACAGCTGCGCCGCGGGTTCGTCGAATACCTCGGCGACTTTCTTGATCTGCGACAGGGTCCACGGACTATTGCCGCGCAATTTGCGGTGCCCCTGAGAAAAACTCAGATCGAGGATGCGGCATAGCTCCGTGGTTTGCTGACGCTTGCCGATTCCATGCCGGCTCATCAACTCGCGCACGCGCTCGGCAACCGCGATGGAGTCGGGTGAGTGTGTTTCGTTGGCCATGCTGCGTGAAAATCCGCCGGGTTAATAGGTACAGGTGGAGCGCTTTTGACAGGCGCAGGCCGAGCTTGCGCATGCAATGCGCATGAATAGGCCACGCGGGAAGGCAAATGTACCGTAAATAAATTCACAAATTATGATTTTGTCAGACCGCCCGCCGAGGTCGCTGATGCAAGCGACGCAACGGCCGTGCCGGTGACTTTGATGCGTTAGGCATCAAAAAGTATTCTACCGTTGAATCGATGACGAAACGGTTGGGGAATCCACGCATGAGCCGTGCCGAAGGCGACGGAACCGGCTGCTAGCCGCGACGCCCCCGGGCGGGGCGCGTTCAGCGCGCCGGCATCGTGTCGAGCCGACCGATTGTTGCAGAATCCGCGCGAGGTCGAGCATGCCCGGGCCGCCTTCGCATTGCGGACAATGGCGCCCGCTGCGAAGATGACGCCCACCTCTGCGACCTGCCCACCCAATGACCACGACTTACCCGCTGCACTCGACCTTCACTTGCGCCGACCAACCGTTCCCCACCCACGCCGACGTCGTGATCGCCGGTGCCGGCATCATGGGCTGCGCGGCCGCTTATTACCTGGCGCGGCGCGGCCTGTCGGTGGCGGTGCTCGACAAGTCGCGGATCGCCGGGCAGCAGTCGTCGCGCGCGTGGGGCTTCGTGCGTCAGCAAGGTCGCGAAGCCGCCGAGGTACCGCTGATGATGGCGAGCATTCCATTGTGGAAAGAACTCGAGCGTGAGCTGAACTTCGATCTCGAATGGCGTCAGGGCGGTTGCCTGTATGTCGCCACCCATGACGAAGACTGGGCTTCCTTCCGGCAATGGATCGATGTCGCGCGTCAGTACGGCCTCGACACCCGCACGCTCGACCGCGGGCAGATCGACGCCGTCGTGACCGGCATGCAGGGTCCCGCGCTCGGCGGCCTGTACACGCCGAGCGATGGTCAGGCTGAACCGCGCCGTGTCGCCGCTGCCTTCGCGGCACGCGCCGCCGAAGCCGGCGCACGGTTTTTCGAGGGCTGCGGCGTGCTCGGCGTCGAACGCGGGGGCGGCGCGATCGCGGGTGTGGTCACTGAGCGCGGCACGATTCGCACAGCGCGTTTCGTCTGCGTGGCCGGCGCCAGTAGCTGGCGCCTGCTCAGGACGCTGGGTCTCGAACTGCCGCAGCAGGCGGTGCGCGGCACCTGCATGCGCACCAATCCGCTGCCGCCGGTCACGGCGTCGACGTTCTGGGGCCACGGCCTCGGCATCCGGCAGCGCGCGAACGGCGCGATCAATCTCGCCGACGACATGCAGGTCGACGTCGACATGACGCTCGGTCATTTGCGCGCGCTCAAATGGTTTTTGCCGGAACTGTGGACACAGCGCGAGAAGTTCAGCTTCCATCTGAACGGCGCCTGTCTGCGGGATCTGCGCGAGCGTTTGCCGGGCGGCGTGCCCGACGCCGAACGCGTGCTATATCCGCGCGACCCGCATCCGCAGCCGAACACGCGCCATGCGCCGCGCGCGCTGAAGAAGCTGCGCGCGCTGTTTCCGGCGTTGCGCGACGCGCAGGTGGTCGAGGCGTGGGCGGGGCTCATCGACGTGCTGCCCGACGGCATTCCAGTGATCGATGCGCCGCCGCAGGTCCCCGGCCTGACCGTCGCGACCGGCTTCTGCGGTCATGGTTTCGCGATGGGGCCGATCGTCGGCAAGCTGCTCGCTGAACTCAACGATGGCGGCGAGGCGTCGCTGGATCTATCGGCGTTCCGTTTGCAGCGTTTCTTCGACGGCACGATGAAGCGGCCGCGCAGCATGCTGTAACCCCCCGCAACCCGACCCGACCGATACCCCTGATGACCGAACCCGCCCTCCGCCACGCCGACGTCCCGTACTACTCGCAATGGGGCAGCCCCGAGTGGGTGCGCGACATCGTCGAACAGCGGCGCGACCCGTGCGAAGACCCGCACTGGCAGCGCAGCGGTTTCGCCGACCCCGAGCGCTATCGCTTCTGGGCGCAACGCCTGTGCGGGCTGACCTGCCTCGAATCGGCGCTCGACTACTGGGGCATCGATCACGCGCCGCGCGCCGCGTTGCTCGACGACGCGCTACGCCACGGCGTGTACCGGCTGCGCGACGATGGCGGCGTCGACGGTCTGATCTACCGGCCGTTCGCCGACTGGGCGGGCGCCGCGTTCGGCCTGGAGATCGACGTGCTGCCGCAGGCGTCGCTCGAGGAGATCGCGGCGCGGCTCGACGCCGATACGCTCGCGATCGTGTCGGTGAGCCCCGAGATCCGCTATCCGGAGCGGTCGAACCGGCAGCGGGGCGGTCATCTGATCCTGCTGCACGGCCGCGATCGCGACGGCGTGTGGTTTCACAACCCGTCGGGCGTCGCGCCGCATCAGGCCGACGTGTACCTGTCGTTCGCGACGATGTCGCGTTTCTATGCGCAGCGCGGGATGACGCTCGGCCGCGGCAAGAACGGCGACTAAAACCACGGCAAAGACGGCGGGCAGCAGAACGGGCTCACGACTGGCGAATTTTTTTGCGCTCGGTTACGGTGACGTCATGTCCACTCCATCCAGCACTGGACCGTCCCGCCCATGACCCGCCCGACCACGCAGATCTTCGACGCCGCCGCCACCGCTCGGCTGATGCCCTACGCAGCGCTTGTCGACGCGTTGAGGCGCGCAAGCATCGACTACGCGCAAGCGCGCATCGCGAGCCCCGAGCGGCTCGTGGTGCCGCTGAACGCCGGCGGCATCATGCTGTCGATGCCCGCCACCGCGCCTGATCTCGCGATCCACAAGCTCGTCAACGTGTGCGCGAGCAACGGCGCGCGCCATCTGCCGACGATCCACGGTCAGGTCATGGTCTTCGATGCCGATACCGGCGAGACGCTGTTCGTCCTCGACGGTCCGACCGTGACGGGCCGCCGGACCGCGGCGATGTCGATGCTCGGCATCGCGACGTTCGCCGGGAGCACGCCGCGCGAATTCCTGCTGATCGGCACCGGCACGCAGGCGCTCAATCATCTGGAGGCGATCGGCGAGCTGTTTCCCGACGCGCGCGTATGGGTCCAGGGCAGCGCGCCCGCGCGCGCCGACGCGTTCTGCGCGGCCCAGCGCGGCAAGGTGCGCGAGTTGCGGCCGCTCGCGCAAGCAGGCGCGGCGATTCCCGCTTCGGTCGACGTCGTGATCGCCTTGACCACCAGCAAACAGCCGGTCTATGACGAGACGGCGCGTGCCGGGCGGCTCGTGATCGGCGTCGGCGCTTTCACGCCGCAGATGGTCGAGATCGGCGCCACGACGATTGCCGGCAGCGCGCTGTTCGTCGACGACCTGGCCGGCGCGCAGCACGAGGCCGGCGATTTCATCCAGGCCGGCGTCGACTGGGCGCGGGTGGGCGGGATCGCCGCGGTGCTGGATCAGACGCGGCCCGCGCCGGTGGGGCCGGTGGTGTTCAAGAGCGTCGGCTGCGCGGCGTGGGATCTGGCTGCGTGCCGGGTCGCGCGCGACGCGCTGGCGCTGGGCTGACGGCCAGCGGCCGAGGCAGAAAAAATCGCGAAAATATCCCGAAGAAACAGCCGTCTGGCGTGCAAGGTTGGCAACTTGCGCTACCCTGCGGCAGATGTTGCCGTGCAAACTATCTCAAAACGTTGCACCATAGATGTTTGCCGGAATAAGCGCCATAGCGGACGTGAGCCGTAGCCTGTCCGCCAGCCGCCGATTTCTGATCGACGCCTTCTCCCTAGACGCTGCGACCGTGCCATGACGACCCAACAAGCTTCCGCCACACCCGACCTGCCGCTCGACATGATCATCTTCGGCGGCACCGGCGACCTGTCGTTCCGCAAGCTGCTGCCCGCGCTGTACATGGCGCATCTGCACTGCAACCTGCCGCCGGACAGCCGCATCCTGACGATCGGCCGCAAGCCCTGGTCGCGCGATGAATACATCAGCGAATTCATGGAGCAGAAGGCGAAGCCCTTCATCGAAAAGAAGGCGTTCGACGCGTCCGCGTGGGACAAATTTCTCGCGATTTTCGAATACGTGCGGATGGACGTCGACGCGCCCGAGGACTACCTGCGCCTGAAGGAAGCGTCGCGCGACGGCGTGAACCGCGTGTTCTATCTGGCGACGTCGCCGGATCTGTTCACCCATATCTGCGATAACCTGGCGTCGGCCGGGCTCGTCGACGGCAATTCGCGCGTCGTGCTCGAAAAGCCGCTCGGCCACGACCTTGCGTCCGCGCAGCAGATCAACAATGCGGTCGGCAAGCATTTCGACGAAGCGCAGATCTACCGGATCGACCATTACCTCGGCAAGGAAACCGTGCAGAACCTGATGGTGCTGCGCTTCGGTAATCCGATTTTCGGGCCGCTGTGGCAGGCGCCGTACATCAAGAGCGTGCAGATCACGGTGGCCGAAACGGTCGGCGTGGGCAGCCGCGCGGGATTCTACGACAAGACCGGCGCGCTGCGCGACATGGTGCAGAACCACCTGCTGCAACTGTTGTGCATCGTCGCGATGGAGCCGCCGGTGTCGCTCGATCCCGACGCGGTGCGCGACGAAAAGCTGAAGGTGCTGCGCTCGCTGCGGCCGATGACGCCCGAGGACATCGCGCGCGACACGGTGCGCGGCCAGTACACCGCCGGCGCGGTCGATGGCGAGGCGGTCAAGGGCTACCTCGAGGAAGACAACGTGCCGGCGGGCAGCCGCGCCGAGACCTTCGTCGCGTTGCGCGCGCGGATCAACAACTGGCGCTGGGCCAACGTGCCGTTCTTCCTGCGCACCGGCAAGCGGATGCAGAAGAAGCTGTCGGAGATCGTCATCGAATTCTCCGATCTGCCGTTCTCGATCATCCCGAGCGGTGGGCGCACCTACGGCAACCGTCTGGTGATCCAGTTGCAACCCGAAGAGTCGATCCAGCTGCAGGTGCTCGCCAAAGAGCCGGGCAGCGGCATGCACATGCTGCCGGTGAGCCTGAACCTGGACCTGCAGCAGGCGTTCACCGAGCGTCGCGCGGAAGCGTATGAGCGTCTGCTGATCGACGTGATCCGCGGACGTCTGACGCACTTCATGCGCCGCGACGAACTCGAAGCGGCATGGGCGTGGGCCGAGCCGATTCTCGAGGGCTGGGCGAAGTCGGGCGAGCGGCCGCGCTCGTATTCGGCGGGCACGTTCGGACCGGCGGCATCGACCGCGCTGATGACGCGGGAGAACGCCGTGTGGGCGGAGGAATCGCAGTAACGGAATTCGACAGCGCGGTAATTGAGGCGGCTCGTGACGTTGCAGTGGCGTCGCGAGCCGCTTTTGTTTTCGCTGTCGCTGTCGCTTGCGCGTTGATTGTCAGTCCGCGTCACCCGGAGGCATTCCGAAGGAGGCATCGATGAGGCGAATTCTCGTGGCATTGATCTGGGCGGCAAGCGTGGCAACCACATTCCCTCTCACGGCTTGCGGCAGCAGCGGTCTCGATGCCCGGAGCGATCCGCCGAAGGTAATCATCGACAGCGATTACAACACGCTCGGCGACGACGGCCAGCTCGGCGTGATGGCCGCGCAATTGCAGGCGCAGGGCTCGCTGAAAGTGCTCGGCATTACCGTGGTGTCTGGCAATCAGTGGCTAAAGCAGGGTGTTGCCGATGCGCTGAAATCGGTCGAGCGGCTTGGCGTCGAACGACAGATCGGCATCTATGCGGGCGCCAATTACGCGCTGTCGCACGACTTTGGGACGATCCAGCGCGAACTGGAGGAATTCCCCGGCGGTGACGGTTACATTGGCGCATGGAGCAAGCCCGAGCCAAAATCGGCTAGCGACCTCGTCGCGCCGCCGGACGGCTTCGCGACGCACACGAAGGTGCAGAGCCAGAGCGCGGTGGACTTCATCGTCGAATCGGTCAAGCGTTATCCGGGCGAAGTGACGATCCTTGCGATCGGCCCGCTGACCAATATCGCGCTGGCCACGCGCGAGCATCCAGAGATCGTGCCGCAGATCAAGCGGATCATCTACATGGGCGGCGCGATCGACGTACCCGGCAATACCACCCGCACCGCCGAGTTCAACTGGTGGTTCGATCCCGAAGCGGCGAAAGCGGTCCTGCGTCTGCCGATCAAACAGACGGTGATCCCGCTCGACGCGACGGATACCGTGAAAATGGACAAGGCGCTGTACGATCGCGTCGCGCACGATCCGGCGAAGCAGACCATCGTCACGCAACTGTTCAAGACGCTGAACGGCTACGGTTCCGACGGCAAGAACGGCTTCGAGACCAATCCGAACTACACGACGAACATCTGGGACACGCTGACGCTCGCGTATCTGATGCATCCGTCGTTCGCGACGCAGACCGTCGAGGCGTGGGTGGATGTGGACACGAGCTTCGGCGCCAACGATGGCAAGGCAACGGGCTACACGAGTTCACCGCCGCCGGGATTGCAGAAGATGACGGTCGTCAAGCGATTCGATAATCCGGCGTTTTTTGATTTCTATGTCGATCTGTTGACGCGGCCGGTGCCGGTGCGGCCGTTGGACCAGTGAACGCGCAAGCGCACCCGCTTCACGCGGGATGCAGGCCGCGCAGCAACTGACGCACCCGCGACAGATCCTGCTCGACGTGCCCGGCGTTCTCGAACAGCTCCGCGAGCCAATCGACGAACGCGCGCACGCGCGGCGACACGCGGCGGTTCTTCACATAGGCGACTGAGACCGGCATCGGCACGGGTTTCCATTGCGGTAGCACTTCATGCAGCAAGCCCGAATCAAGGTAGGGCTGCGCGGCGATGCGGGCGGGCTGGATCATGCCGAGTCCTTGCAGTCCGCAGGTCAGGTACGCCTGTTCGTCGCTGACCTGCACGAAGCCGTTGAGCTTGACCTTGCGCGCTTCGCCATCCACTTCGAAATCGAAGTCGCATTCGCGGCCGCTATGCGGCGACACGCAGTTGACCGCGACGTGCGCGCGCAACTCGTCGAGATCGACGGGCGTGCCGTGGCGGGTCAGATAGGCCGGACTCGCGCAGGTCACCTGATCGAGCGTGCCGAGTTGCCGCGCGACGAGATTGGAATCGGGCAATTCACCGAGCTGGATGCTGCAGTCGATTGCTTCGGAAACCATATCGACGGTGCGGTTGCTGACGCCGATCGCGAGGTCGAGGTTCGGATAGCGGGTGTGAAAGTCGTCTAGCGACGGAAGCACGATTGCGCTAGCGACCGCGCCTGGCATTTCGATACGTAGGCGGCCGGTCAGGTTGTCGGTCGAATTGCGGATGCTGGCTTCCATTTCGTCGATGTCGGCGAGGATTTGCGCGCAGCGTTCGTAGTAGGCGGCGCCTTCAGGCGTGATGCTTAGACGGCGGGTCGTGCGGACTAATAGCGCTGTGCCTAGCAGGGCTTCCAGGTTCTGGACGATTGTCGTCGCTGTCGCGCGTGGGATGTTCAATGACTCCGCTGCGCGGGTGAAGCTGTTGGTGTCCACGATTCGGATGAATGTGCGCATTGCAGTTATTCTGTCGATCACTGGTTTGCTCCAAATGGGTTTTCTTTTTTTTGCCTGTGCTCTTTTGTCTTTGTTCTTTGCTGTGTTGGCCTTTCCTTGCTTTGTTGTCGGTCTATTAGCGTTGCCCCTGTGCGGGGCGGCACCTACTTTCTTTGCTGCTGCAAAGAAAGTAGGCAAAGAAGACAGCTTTACACCGCCAGCTCATAAGCGGGTCCCTCGGTCTGCGTGAGGTAGTGGTGCATCTGGAGTCGGTGCCCTCGCGCATTCCACCTCGGTGACAAAGCCGTCATCCGCTCCCACTCCGCACTGCGTGCGTCGCGGACGGGTCTGCCAGGAGAACCAACCGATGGTTTGGGAACGGGGTTTCGGCGCGCGCAGCGCCGCCGGAAGAATGACTGCGTTGTCACTACCGCGGAATGTGCGGGAGCACGGATTCCAGATGCACCACTACCCCTTCCAAGCCAGGGGACCCGCTTAAGAGTTTGCGGTTTAAAGCTGTCTTCTTTGCCTACTTTCTTTGCAGCAGCAAAGAAAGTAGGTGCCGCCCCGCACAGGGGCAACGCTAATAGACCGACAAGAAATCAAGAAAAGGCCAACACCCAAAGAACAGCGAAAAAAGCGAAGGCAAAAAAACACAACAACAAACAGAACCCGCGCCGCAGGCGCAAAAACCCACCCGCTGCGCGGCAATAAAACCACTATTACTTCCTCAACGAATCCATATCAACCACAAACCGATACTTCACATCGCTCTTGAGAATGCGCTCATAAGCCTCATTAATCTTCTGCATCGGAATCATTTCAATATCAGAAGTAATGCCATGCCCACCGCAGAAATCGAGCATCTCCTGCGTCTCGGCAATACCCCCAATAAGAGACCCCGCCAGCCGGCGCCGCTTGAAGATCAGGTTGAACACCTGCGGCGACGGATGATCGTGCTCTGGAGCACCCACCAACGTCATCGTCGCATCCCGCTTGAGCAGATTCAAAAACGGATTGAGATCATGCTGCGCAGCCACCGTATTCAGAATGAAATCGAAGCTATTCACATGCGCTTCCATTTCCTGCGGATTCTTCGACATGACCACCTCATGCGCGCCAAGCCGCTTCGCATCCTCGATCTTCGACGGCGACGTCGTAAACAGCACGACATGCGCGCCCATCGCCCGCGCCAGCTTCACGCCCATATGGCCGAGACCGCCGAGGCCGACAATGCCGACCTTCTTGCCCGGGCCCACGCCCCACGTGCGCAGCGGCGAATACGTGGTGATGCCCGCGCACAGCAACGGCGCGACGCCCGCAGGGTCGAGATTTTCCGGCACGCGCAGCGTGAATGCTTCATCGACGACCAGTTGCGTCGAATAGCCGCCGTATGTGACCTGTCCGTCGACGCGATCGACACCGTTATACGTGCCCACCCAACCGTTCTCGCAATATTGCTCGAGACCTTCCGCGCAGTTCGCACAGGTGCGGCACGAATCGACCAGACAGCCGACCGCGACGAGCTCGCCGACCTTGTACTTCGTCACGCTCGGACCAACCGCGCTCACGCGGCCCACGATCTCGTGGCCCGGCACCACCGGGTACATCGTGTTCTTCCATTCGTTGCGCGCCTGATGCAGGTCGGAATGGCATACGCCGCAGTACAGCACTTCCATCTGCACGTCATGGGCGCGCGGTGCGCGACGCTGGATTTCGAACGGGGCGAGCGGCGCGGTGGCGTCGGTCGCTGCATAGGCATACGTCATGCTCATGGGTAGCTCCAGCAAAAAGGGTGATGGCGCAACCTGCGACGCGCCGGCGATCCGCAACACGAGGATGCGAATGCGGCGGGCCGCAGCATGAACCGGGATCGGGGCGCAAGCGCCGTGGCCGCCGTTGGCAATCTGTCGGCTCATGGCGGCCGATGACCGCGCACGCTGCGCGCGGCGAAAAGGCGATCCGGCAGGATTCCCATGTTAGGAGCCCGGCGCCGCTGGGGGAATACCTGATCGTCTTGAAGGCTTGCCTAAAACTCCGATGGGACACCGCGATAGGCTGTTTGATGCTAAATTCAAAGCATTATTCTCTTGGCTGTCACCTTATCGTCATGTCCACTCAAGCTGTCGATTCCGTTACTGACGACCCCGCGCAACGCCGCGTGCTGGAACTGTTCAATCTGCTCGCGCCGAATGCCGGCATGACGCGCTCGAGCCTCGAAGGCGTCAGCTTCCTGCGTGCGAATCGTCCAATGCCGCGTATGCCGGTCATGTACGAGCCGAGCATCGTGATCGTCTGTCAGGGACGCAAGCGTGGCTATCTCGGCGATCAGGTGTTCCAGTATGACGCGCAGCAGTACCTGGTGCTGTCGGTGCCGTTGCCGTTCGAATGCGAGACCGAGGCGAGCGAACAGGAGCCGTTTCTCGGCATGTCCGTGCGCGTCGATCTGACGATGGTCGCCGAGTTGCTGATGGCGCTCAACGAAACCCAGGGCATCGGGCAGCACGAACCGGTCGGCATCTACTCGACGCCGCTCGATTCCACGCTGAGCAACGCCGTACAGCGTCTGATGGAAGCGCTCGCGTCGCCGCTCGACGCGCAGATCCTTGCGCCTGGCATCGTGCGAGAAATCTGTTATCGCGTGTTGACCGGCGAGCAGGGCGGCGCGATTCGCGCGGCGCTCACGCATCAGAATCACTTCGGCCGCATCGCGAAGGCGCTGCGGCGCATTCATGCGGACTACCACGCGTCGCTCGATGTCGATACGCTCGCGGCCGAAGCCGGCATGAGCCTCGCGGTGTTTCATGCGCAATTCAAGGCGGTCACTGCGACCTCGCCGATGCAGTACGTGAAGACCACGCGTCTGCATCACGCGCGTCTGTTGATGGTGCAGGATGGCTTGAATGCGGGCGCGGCTGCCGCGCGGGTCGGTTACGAGAGCGCGTCGCAGTTCAGCCGCGAGTTCAAGCGGCTGTTCGGCCTGAGTCCCGTCGACGAGGTCAAGCGCATGCGCGTCGCGCACGATGCGCCGCCGCCGCGCGTGCCGAAGCCGGTGCCGCGTTACGTCACCGCGGTCTAAAGCCCGCTGAACCAGTTGTAGCCCTGATCTTCCCAGTAGCCGCCCGGATTCGTGTTGGTCACGAAGATCGCGGCGATATGCTTCGGGTTCTTGAAGCCGAGCTTGGTCGGCACGCGCAGCTTCAGCGGATAACCGTATCTGGCCGGCAGTGGCGCGTTGCGGAAATCGAGCGTCAATTGCGTTTGCGGATGCAGCGCGGTCGCCATGTCGAGGCTGGAGTAGTAGCGGTCCGCGCATTTGAAGCCCACATAACGCGCGCTCAGATCGGCGCCGATCCGTTCGAGAAACGTGCGAAACGGCACGCCGCTCCATTGTCCGATCGCGCTCCAACCTTCGATGCACACGTGACGCGTGATCTGCGAGGCCTGCGGCAACGCGCGCAACTGCTGGAGACTCCAACTGCGTTTGTCCGCGACGAGCCCCGATACTTCGAGGCGATAAGTCGAGCCGTCGACATCCGGCGCATCGAACTCGGGATAGAACGCGTTGAACGGAAACGGATCGGTGATCTCGCGCGCCGAATAGGTCGGCGCGAGTTTGTTGCGATCGAACAGCCACGCCTGCACCCGATCGTTCCAGCGCGACATTGCCCAGAGCACCTTGTCGACGGCATCGTTGTCCTGCAGGTTGCAGCCGGACAGCATCGCGAGCGCGCCGATCGACAGCGATGAGCGCAGAAATAAACGGCGTTGCAATTGCTCGATCCGCGGCCGGTGCTCAGCAAGCACGATGCGTGAGCGGCCCGCGTCTTCTGCATCGGCGTGCGTATCGTGCGCGGTATCGGTTGGTTGCGGGGTACTCATGCGCGAGTCCTGTCGGGTGCTGGATCGATGCGAGGCGCGCTGCGCCGCGCGCGTCCGGTGAACATCGGCGGCAATGTGCCCGGCACCAGCAGCACCAGCAGCAGATGCACGACGACAAAACCGACTACGCCGGCCATCGCGACGAAGTGCACGCGCCGCGCAAGATCGAAGCCGCCGAACAGCGCGGTCAGCCAGCAGAATTGCACCGGCTTCCAGATCGACAGTCCCGATGCGACGAGCAGCACGCCGAGCAGCAGCACCAACAAATACAGCGCGCGCTGCACGGCGTTGTACGCGCCGGGCCGGTGCGGCAGTCTGAAGCGCAACGCAAGCGCCGCATCGCGCGCCACGTCGCGCGGATGCACCGGCAGCAGCTTGCGACGCAAATGACCGCTCGCCGCGCCATACGCGAGATACAGCAGCCCGTTCGCGCACAGCAGCCACATCGCCGCGAAGTGCCATGCGATCGAGCCGCCGAGCCATCCGCCGACAGTCGCCCATGCGGGGAACCGGAACGGAAAGATCGGCGACGCGTTATAGATCGCCCAGCCGCTCATCACCATGCAGACCATCGCGAACGCGTTGATCCAATGCGTGACGCGAACGACGACAGGATGAACGATCAGAAATGCTTGCGATTGTGGCATTGGCTTGAAAGGCAAGGTGGAAAAGTGGGAACGACGCGTCGCTTCACATCGGCGGTGTCACCCCATGCTCGCCGGCCGAAATGAAATTCGCCGCCATCGAACCGTCCGCATCCTTGTGCGCGAACAGCACGACCTTCGTGCCGGGCGTGAGCAACGCGCGGCTGCCCGGCTCCAGACTGACGATCGGCACGTCCTGCGGAATCACGATCTTCTTCTCGCCATCCTTGTACTTGACGGTGATCGTGCGGCCGTTGCTGACCACCAGCGAGCCGACCGTGCCGTTGGTCATCGTGCTGTTCGCGCCGAGATCCCACGGCCGATGGCCTTCACCCGAACCGCGCATGCTCGCCGGGAACACATGCACTTCGAGCGCCTTCAGCGTGCCGTCGGGCTGCGCAATCGCGGCGGTGCCGACGTAGCTGTCCGGCTTGATGTCATTGACGTTGGCGAGCGTGACGCCGCGAATCGGGGTGTCGGCGGCGAGCTTCACGTCGACGTCCTGGCCGTCGCGCGTGTGGACTTTGAGCAGATCGCCCGACAGCGACGTCACCGTGCCGCGCACGCCGGTCGGCGTCGCGTTCTGGGCCGAAGCCACGGACATCGTCGCGAACAGCGCGGCGGCGAGTGCGGGGACGGCGAGGGCGCGCAGCGTTCGTGCGCGGGCTATCTTCATGCGGGTCTTCATGAGGCAACTCCAGGAAAAGGGATGCAGCGTGGTGAACGGCGCGCTCAGAGTAGGCTCCGCATCGGCTCTTCAGAGTGACGGCAGGATGACAAAAACGTCATCAACGGCCTATGGTGGCCACGTAGAATGGCCGCCGGGAGCGCCGCGTGTTTTTTCAGGCGCTTTCATCAGGCGTTTTTTTGCACGCGCGGCGGCGCCTTTCGGGTCGAATCGCACGCAGGAGCAACGAGCATCATGAGCATTCTCGTAATCGAAGACGATCCGAAGACCGGCGATTATCTGAAGAAGGGCCTACGCGAGAATGGCTACGCGGTCGACCTCGCGCGCACCGGCACGGACGGCCTGCACCTGGCGCTCGAGCACGACTACGAACTCGTGGTGCTCGACGTGATGCTGCCCGGCATCGACGGTTGGGAGATCATCCGGGCGTTGCGCGCACGACGCGATCTGCGGGTGATTTTTCTGACCGCGCGCGATCAGGTCAGCGACCGCATTCGTGGTCTCGAACTCGGCGCCGACGACTATCTCGTCAAGCCGTTCTCGTTTACCGAGCTAGTGCTGCGCATTCGCACGTTGTTGCGGCGTGGCGTGACCCGCGAGAGCGACGTGTTCGAAGTCGCCGACCTCAAGCTCGACGTGTTGCGCCGCCGCGTCACGCGCGAGAGCGTCGACATTGCGCTGACCAACAAGGAGTTCATGCTGCTGCATCTGCTGGTGCGCCGCGAGGGCGAAGCGCTGTCGCGTTCGCAGATTGCGTCGGAAGTGTGGGACATGAACTTCGATAGCGACACCAACGTGGTCGACGTGGCGATCAAGCGCCTGCGCGCGAAGGTCGATCACCCGTTCGACAAGAAGCTGATCCACACGGTACGCAGCATCGGCTACACGTTCGGTGACGGTCCATGAAGCTGTGGACTGAACGCTCGCTGATTGCGCGCACCACCTTGCTGTTTGCGCTGATCGCCTGCGCGGTGATCGGCTCGCTTGGCGCCTATTTCTATCATTCCGCCGAAGTCTCGCTGCAACGCCGCGCCGACGTCGTGCTGAGCGGCCGCGTCGAGCATTTCATCCGCATCGTGCACGACCTCTATTCGGTTAGCGAACTGAAAAAGCGCCCGCTGCTGTTCGAGACGATGCTCGGCGCGGAAGAGGACGTGCTGCTGTTTCGCCGGCCGGGCGAAGCGCCGTTCGTCGACGTGAATCCGGCCAGGCTCGCGGTGCCTGATCTGCCAACCGACCCGGCCGGCAATCCGCCGCGCGCCGCCGACATCCGTCAAACGCGCCTGCCCGACGGCGTGCCGGTACATTGGGCAATCGCGAGCGCGACAGCGCGCGAGGATGGCGCCGAAGTCGAGGTGATCGCCGGCCATCCGATGACGCATGAAATGCGCATGCTGGCCGAGTACCGCAACCGCATTGTGCTGGCGACGCTGACCGGCATGCTGGCCGCGACGCTGCTCGCTTACTGCGTGCTGCGCCGCGCGCTGCGACCGGTGCGCGAAATCGCCACCCGCGCCGCGCAAATCAGCCCGACGAATCTGGCGGTACGGCTCGACGACGAGGCGGCGCCGGTGGAACTGCGTCAACTCACCCACGCGTTCAACGCGATGCTCGATCGTCTCGCCGACGGCTATCAACGCCTGCAGCAGTTTTCCGCCGATCTCGCGCATGAGATTCGCACGCCGGTCGGCGCGCTGGTCGGCCAGACCCAGGTGGCGCTCGCGCAGCCGCGCGAACCCGACGAATATCAGCAACTGCTCGAATCGAATCTCGAGGAGTTGAATCGCCTGAGTCATATCGCGGAGAACATCCTGTTTCTCGCGCATGCGGATCATGCGGCGTTGTCGATCGAGCGGCAGCCGGTCGATCTGCATGGCGAGCTCGTCAGAATCGCCGACTATTTCGAAGGCCTGGCCGACGAACGCGGGATGCGTTTCGAAGTCGACGCGGCGGGCGTGGCGTCGGCCAATCCGCTGCTGTGCCGCCGCGCGATCAACAATCTGGTCGTCAACGCGGTGCGTTACGGCGCGGGCGACACGATCGTGCGCCTGCGCGGCGCGCAGGACGCAGCGGGCGCGCTGGTGACGGTCGAAAACGACGGCGAACCGATTCCCGCCGCGCAGCTGGAGCGGCTGTTCGACCGCTTCTATCGCGGCGATGCGGCGCGCAGCGCATTCACCGAATCGAACGGACTCGGGCTTGCGATCGTCAAGGCGATCATGTATCTGCATGGCGGCAGCGCGCGCGTGGTGTGTCCGCTGCCAGGCGTCGTGCGTTTCGAGCTGCGCTTTCCGGGGGCGTGACTTGCCCGCGCGTTAAGTCCGGCGCCGCTTCGGCCGACGCCGCCTATACTTTTCAAAGCGCTTTGAAAGGACCGCTCGCTGCCGCACTCACCAGGAGTCGCATGATGGTCAAGCTCGCTTTGTATGTCCGTCTGGAAGCCAAGCCCGGCAAGGAAAAGGAAGTCGAGGCGTTTCTGCTCGGCGGCCTGCCGCTCGTCGAACAGGAACCGGGCACCGCCGCGTGGTTCGGTCTGAAGCTCGGTCCGTCGACGTACGGCATTTTCGACGCGTTCGACGACGAAGCCGGCCGCGACGCGCATCTGAACGGCAAGGTCGCGGCCGCGTTGATGGAGAAGGCCGGCGAGCTGTTCGCGTCGCCACCGGGCATCGTCAAGGTGGACGTGCTGGCAGCCAAACTGCCGGGCTGAGCGTCACACTAGCCGCACGCCCCCACCTCTCCACACGCGGTACAGAAATCGCACCCGTCCTTGCGAATCACCGCATTCGCGCCACACGAACCGCATTTGCGTCCGAGCATCGTATGCAGCCCTTGCGTGCCGTTCGGCTGCAGCAACGTGTCGGCGTTATCGTCGGGATTCGGACGGATGCCGAAATCGGCGGCCAGCGCGGTGTCGGTTTTCATTTGCCCGCGCGGCAAACGCGCGAGCATCCGCGACGACACCTGATTGCCCTCGGCGTCGAGAAAGCCGCGTCGGTACAGGATCTGCTGGATCGCGAACGCGAGCGCGGCCACTTCGGAATCGTGCCAGCGCGGCGCGCGATGACCGTCGAGACGCTGCACGTCGCCAAGCCGCACCTGGCCGCGATCCCACGACACCTTGCGCATATCCTGCAGATTGCGCGCGACAAAGCCGCCGCGCGCGGCAAGCGACAGCGAACGCATCGTCGCGGTGATCCACTGCTGCGACTCGTCGCGCTGACCGGTTGGAATGAAGAACTCGATCGGCCGCTCGATCGTCACGTCGTCGCCGCCGAGCCGCCCCGTCACCTCGATGAACGACACCGCGACGTACAGCGACTTCTTGCCCGCCTGGGTCAGATATTCGACCTTCTCGATGATCGCCGGCAATTCGCCCTTGGGCCGATGATCGATCGCGATACGCAGCGGGTCCTGGTCCATCTCGGCGAGCGTGTCGTCGGCCTGCGCCGGCGCCACGCTCAGCACCGCGCCGAGCGTGTCGTTCGGGCGATAGGTGGCAAGGCCCTTCAGCCCGCTCTTCCATGCATCGAAGTAGAGGCTTTCGAACGCGTCGAACGGATAGTCGGCGGGCACGTTGACGGTCTTCGAGATCGACGTATCGACGTACGGCTGCACGGCCGCCATCATGTCGAGATGGTCGCGCGCCGACATCTGCAGCGCGCTGACGAAATAGTCCGGCAGCCGGCTCACGTCGCCGCCGAGCTCGCGATAAAGCCGGTACGCATAGTCCTCGACGTCGAACGATTCGCGGCCGCCGTCGGCCATCACCTTCATGCGGGTATAGGTCCACGAGAACGCCGGCTCGATGCCGTTCGACGCGTTGTCCGCGAACGCGAGGCTCACGGTGCCGGTCGGCGCGATCGACAGCAGATGGCTGTTGCGGATGCCGTCGCGGCGGATTGCCTGCTGGATGTCGTCGGGCAGGCGCGACGCGAACGTGCCGGCTTCCAGATAGCGCGCGGCGTCGAATAGCTCAAACGCGCCGCGCTCCTTCGCGAGTTCGACCGACGCGCGATACGCCTCGTCGCGCATCAGCCGCGCGATGCGCACCGCGAAATCGCGGCCTTCCTGCGAGTCGTAGCGCAGGCCGAGCATCACGAGCGTATCGCCCAGGCCGGTGAAGCCGACGCCGATGCGCCGCTTCGCGCGCGATTCGTCGTATTGCTGCGGCAGCGGCCACAGTGTGACGTCGAGCACGTCGTCGAGAAAACGCACCTGCGTGCGGGTGCGGCGCGCGAGTTCGTCCCAGTCGAACGACGGCTGGCGGCCCTGCAGTTGCGCGAACGGATCGACGACGAAGCGCGTCAGATTGAGCGGCCCCAGGTTGCAGCAGCCGTATGCGGGCAGCGGCTGCTCGCCGCACGGGTTGGTCGCGCGGATCGTTTCGACGGCGCGCAGATTGTTGTCCTCGTTCATCCGCGAGATGAACACGATGCCGGGCTCGGCGACGTCGTACGTCGAGCGCATGATGCGGTCCCAGATCGCGCTTGCCGGGTGCTCGCTGTAGACCCACAGGCCGTCCTCGCGCTGCCGCACGTCGCCGGCCGCGCGCAGCGCCGGCGACGGCTCGGCGCGATGGACCAGTTGCCACGGCTCGTCGTTTTCGACCGCGCGCATGAATTCGTCGGTGACGCCGACCGACACGTTGAAGTTGTTCCAGCGCCCCTTCGAATGCTTGGCTTCGATGAATTCGAGCAGGTCGGGGTGGTTGCAGTCGAGCACCGCCATCTGCGCGCCGCGCCGCGAGCCCGCGCTTTCGACGGTACGGCACGACGCGTCGAACACGTCCATGTAGCTGCACGGACCCGAGGCGGCCGAACTGGTGGTGTGAACCCGCGCGCCCTTCGGCCGGATCGCGGAGAAGTTGTAGCCGACGCCGCCGCCGCGGCGCATCGTTTCGGCCGCCTGCAGCAGGGCCACGTAGATGCCCGGCAAGCCCTGGTCGTCGACGTCCTGGATCGAATCGCCGACCGGCTGCACAAAGCAGTTGATCAGCGTCGCGGCGATGCCGCTGCCCGCCGCGCTCATGATGCGGCCCGCGCCGAGCGCGCCGTGGCGCAGGTTGTCGATGAACTGAGATTCGACCGACGCGCGCAACTCGGGCGGCTCGGCCTCGGCGACGCCGCGCGCGACGCGGCGGTACACATCGTCGGCCGATTGCTCGTCGCCTTTCGCATATTTTTCGAGCAGCACGTCGAGCGAGAACTGCTGCGGCGGGATCAGCGAAGCGGGAGGAGCGGAGGAAGCGGGAGGCGTGGAAACGGCGGTGGCCGCGCGGGTCTGCGGCGTGTCTTCTGCCATGATCGGCCCTCAAACGGCGTCGCGGCGGGCGCGGCGCGGTGGTGGAAGGCGCGCCGCCGGCGCCGGATAGCGAGCCGGCGCTCGAGCGGGCGCAACGAGTCCCACCTTAACGCACGAGACGCGGGGCGGCAACCGGGAGCGGGGCCTGCGGCGTGGCGCGTCGTGCGATGCCGCGGCGACCGGGCACGCAGGCGTTAAGGGCACTTGGGCAGTAGGCAGGTCGAGCTTGGGGTCAACGGGGGCAAAACCAGCGCGGTCCGCTTGCAGAGGTGGGAACGCTGCTTGCGCTAGGCCGCTTCGAGCAGCGGTTCGAGGATTTCCGCACAGATCATTGCGGACGCATTCGACGGCGCCGGGCGCTCAGCCGGCTTGAACACCGCGTCACCGCGCCGGATCTTGCGGCGCGACACCGCGCAGGTGCCGGACGAATGCGCCGAGCGGCGGCGCCAGCGCTGCTCGCCATAATGGCAGCGCCCCGGCTCGACCCAGCGGATGACCAGCGTCGTTTCGGAGCTCTCGAGAATTTCGATGCGTACGCCATTGCTACCGTCGAGGGGGATGGACTCCAGGGTCATCATCGGCTCCGTATTGTGGAGTGCCGAATTTAGTCCCGCGCGCGCCGAAGAGCCATTGTGCCCCCGTTGAAACACTGTTCCGCATATAGCAACAATCAGGCTTGACATTCGCGGTTAGCTGAAATGACGGACGTTGCAGCCCTTTTTATGTGAGTTCTTAACAATGAACGCTTTTTTGCAACGCTGTGTTGCCCATGGCGCGACAAGGGGAGCCGCCTGGAAAGGGCCGGCAACGCTTCCTTTAAGATGTATGTGATTGTCGGCCGGCGAAACCGAGGCGTCAGTGTACCGGGTTCGAGTTTTTCAGGTCGGCTCACGCGCATACCGTTTAAAAACACAAGAGTTCACATGATTCCACGCCCTCCCGCAGTCCCTCCCAACTCTCCCGAAGCGTCGTCCGTCGCCACTGAGCACTTGAAAAGGCAGAAGGCCGCAGCGGTCGTGCTCTATATCGGGCTCGTGCTGCTCGCATTGTGGGTGGTGCGCGATTTCATCGTGGTGGTGGCGTGGGCCGCGGTCGTCGCGATTGCGCTGTGGCCGCTCTTGCACAAGGCGGCGGGCAGTCGCTGGTTCAAGGGGCGCACGACCTTGCTCGCGACGGTCTTCACGCTGGTGATCGCCGTGCTCGTGCTGCTGCCGGTCGGGCTCGGCCTCGCGCAGGCGCTGCGCGAGGCGCACGACCTGAACGACTGGTTCCGCAGCGTGCAGGATAACGGCATCGCGCTGCCGGACTTCATCAACCGTCTGCCGTTCGGCGTGCAGCAGATCACGACGTGGTGGCAGGCCAATCTCGCTCAGCCGCTGCGCGACTCGGCCGCGATGAAGGGCCTGCACAGCGACACGGTGATGACGCTCGGCCGACATTTCGGCGCGCGCGCCGCGCACGCGGCAATGGTGTTCGCGTTCATGCTGGTCACGCTGTTCGTGATTTTTCAGGCGGGGCCGCGGTTATCCGGCTCGCTGCTGAAGGCCGCGCGACGCGGTTTCGGCGATAGCGGCGCGGACCTCGTCGCGCACATGGGGACCGCGGTGCGCGGCACGGTGTCCGGGTTGATCGTGGTCGGCGTCGGCGAAGGCCTGCTGCTTGGCGTCGCCTATTTTGTGACCGGCGTGCCGCACGCGGCGCTGCTCGGCTTCGTCACCGCGATCGCCGCGATGCTGCCGTTCTGCGCGCCGATCGTGTTCGGTCTCGCGGCCCTGTGGCTGCTCGTGCAGGGCTCGATGGCCGCGGCGGCCGGGCTGCTGGTATTCGGCGTGATCGTCGTGTTCGTCGCCGAGCACTTCGTGCGGCCGGTGCTGATCGGCAACTCGACCCGTCTGCCGTTCCTGCTCGTGCTGTTCGGCATTCTCGGCGGTGCGCAGACGTTCGGGCTGCTCGGGATTTTCATCGGCCCCGCGTTGATGACGGTGCTGATGGTGTTGTGGACCGATCTCGTCGGGTAACGCGGGCGTCGATGGGCGCGGGGCAGGATGGTGTTGCGCGCGCGGTGCCGTGCCGCCCCGGCTCAAGGCCGCTGATTCGACGGATGCTCCTGCGCGGGCGGCTTCACGCAGCCGAGCGTGTATTTGAGCGCGGCGGGCAACAGCGCGCTCCATACGTCCCACGTGTGGCCGCCGTCGATGATCCGCAGCGCCGCGGGATTGCCCGCGAGCCGCAGATGCGTGTACAGCAGTGATGCGTCGGCCTGGATGTCGAGGTCGTCGTCGCCGGAAGCGATGAACATCGGCAGGCGGTATGGCCGGCTCATGTAGCGGTCCCATTGCGCCGGATAATTGAGTTCGTGCCACACGCGCGGATCGAACTGGTGCTCGCCGAATACGCCGACCCGCCGCGCCGCCGACCCACGCGGCGGCTCGTTCGCATAGATCGCGGGACTGAGCAGCAGCGCGCCGCAAAACATCTCGGGCTGAGTGAGCGCGTAGCGCAACGCGCCGAAACCGCCCATCGACACACCGCCGATCATCCGGCCCCCTCGCTGCGTCGCGACCGCGTAGCGCGTTTCGATTTCGGGCAGCAGATCGTCGAAGAACGCGCTCTCCATCTTTTCCTTGCGATCGACGTACCAGTCCGTGCCGCCTTGCGGCATCACGATGACGACGGCCGGAATCTCCTTGCGCTCGATCAGCGTGTCCGCGGCGCTCTGCAGATGACCTTGCGTGAGCCAGTCGTTGGCGTCGCCGTTATTACCGTGCAGCAGGTAAAGCACCGGCAGGCGCGGACCGTCCGCGCGATAGCCGCCCGGCAGATAGATCGTGTAGTTCCAGTCGCGGCCGAGCGCATCGGAGTGGAAGCTGTGGCTCGCGACCGTGCTTGCGAACGCGGGCGCGTCGACGGCAAGCAGTGCGAGGACGAAACAGAGGAATCGACGCATGTCAGTGTGGAAGGCCGGCTGGCGCGGGATTCGCGCGCGGCCGTCATGCTATCAGCAATGGCGCCCTGTCTGAAAAGGAACGGGCAGGGCGACAGACGGCGCGTTTCGTTCAGCCCGACGTCCGCAGCCGCCCGGCAACGAACCGCCCGATCAACCGCTTCAGCGGCTCCGCGCCCAGCGCGACCGCGAACAGCGCGCCGACCGCGGCGGCATCGGCGAGCAGCCCGAGCGGATAGTTCAGGTAACCGTCGGTCGCCGCGTAGAGCACCGAGTCGACCACCAGCGAAATCACCGCGCCGGCAATGAAGCACAGCAAGCCCTGACGCCCGATCAAGCCGATCCACGGCAGCCGGCGCGCGACCTTCTTCGCCCAGCCGAGCTCGATCAGATTCGCGACGAGCCACGCGATCGCGACGAAGTTGCCCGCGCGCAGGTAGGACAGGTTTTGCTTGAGGCTCGCGGCCAGCGGCGCATGCGGCACAACGAGCTTGTAGTACGCGGCGCCCACGACCACCGCGAACGCCAGCACGCTCACGAGCCAGCCGAAGCGGTGCGCGCTGATCCGCTGATAAACCGGCTGGCAGCGCGCGAGCACGCCGAGCACGAACATCAGCTGCCATGCGAACGGGTTGAAGTCCCACTGCATGTCGGGCGCGGCGGGCAGGTACTTGCCGATCGCCGGCGCGCCGGCCCACAGCGCGACGCTGCCGGCGAGCAGCAGCCACGGCTTGCTGCGCGCGTGCGGCAGGATCGTGGGCACCAGCAGCGCGAAGAACGCGTACATCGGCAGCACCGACGCGAGGTACGGCTGGCGGCGCAGCAGCATGATGTCGCGCAGCGCCGCAAGCGGCGTGTCGATCAGGTCGTCCAGATCGGTCGTGGCGAGATTCGGCCCGTCGATGCTGAAGGCGGTGAGCACCGCGCTGACCAGCAGCATCAGCCCGGCGGTGACAAGAAACGCGCGATAGATCTCGAACGAGCGGCGCAGGAAGCGACTGCGCGCGATCGTCTCATTGCGTCGCTCGGCGAGCGCCGCATAGGCCGTGGCGGTAGCGAAGCCGCCGAGGAATACGAACACTTCGGCGGCGTCGCACAGCGCGTACGCATGCAGCGTCATGCGCGACAGAATGCTGCCGCCGATGTGATCGACGACGATGATCAGCAGAACCAGTCCGCGAAAAAAGTCGAGTTCGATCAGACGGGAGGAGGACCTGGTCATTGTTTGCGTCAAAAAAGCAGCCCCGTGCGACGGCGCGCTGATCCAGCGCGGCGGGCGTCTCACAGGGCTTTTTAATATGGGATTGATACTGCGGCGGGGAGGCGTCCAATGCTGGTGTCGCCTGGTCCGCTTCGAGGTCGCTTCGGGCCGCCTTCGCGAGGCAGTCGTCAACGGGCTGTCATGATGACCTTCGCTGCGGCGTCAAGTTCCGTTGCATCGCAGCAATGGCGCAGGATTATATTTCTTTTCGTGGCAATGACGCAGCGAGATCAACAGCAGCGGCTGTCGCTTACCTGAAGCGGCGTCACGAAAAAAGAGGAAGCGACGCGCAGTGGAGAATTAGCAACATTCTCGACGATCGGCACATCCTCTCATGGACGGACAGACGATGTCGTGTGAGGATTTCCGGAAAGAGCGGTGCAGGGAGATCGTCATGAACAAGCAAGTGTTCGCGCTGGCTGTCTGCATTGCTGCGTGTACAGTTTGTGCTCCACCTGCCGCCGCGCAGACTAGCGTCACGCTGTATGGCGTGATCGACGAAGGCATCAACTATACGAACAATGTCGGCCGCGGCCATGTTTATGAACTCGCGAGCGGTCTTGCGCAGGGCAGCCGCTGGGGCCTGAAGGGTTCCGAAGATCTCGGCGGCGGCCTGAAGGCGATCTTCCAGCTCGAGGGCGGTTTCGATCTGAATTCCGGGCGGCTCGGCCAGGGCGGCCGCCTGTTCGGCCGGCAGGCTTTCGTCGGACTCGGCTCGCAGTCGTACGGCACGCTGACGTTCGGCCGACAATACGATTCGGTCGTCGATTATCTGGCGCAGACCACGGCCAACGGCAGTTGGGCCGGCGCGTTGTTCTCGCATCCCTACGACAACGACAACACCGACAACACGTTCCGCCTCGACAACACGGTCAAGTACACGAGTCCGGCGATCTCGGGCTTCCAGTTCGGCGGCACCTACAGCTTCAGCAACGACACGAGCTTCGCCAACAATCGCGCCTACAGCTTCGGCGGGCAGTACACGTACGGCGGGCTGCTGGTCGCCGCGGCCTATCTGCAGGCCGACAATCCGGGCAACGGTTCGAACGGCGCGATCACCACGAACGACGCCGGCTTCGTCGCGACGCGCCTGCGCGTGTTCGGCGGCGGCATTACCTATACGTTCGGACCCGCGACAGCGGGCTTCGTCTATAGCAACTCGAACTATCTGGAGCCGACCGCAAACGGTTATCTCGGTATCGAGCCGCTGGTGCCGCTCGTGCCCGTTACGCCACCGGGCGTGCTGCTGAACTCGCTCAAGTATCAGAACTTCGAGATCAACGGCAAGTATCAGATCTCGCCGGTGCTGTTCGTCGGCGCGCAGTACGTGTACACGATGGAAACCTACGAGGCATCGAACGGCGGCGTGAAGCCGCGCATCCATACGTTCGGCCTGATGGCGGACTACAACCTGTCCAAGCGTACCGACGTCTATCTGCAGGGTGCCTATCAACAGGTCACCGGCGATTCGACGCTGTCGATCCTCGATTACGCATTCATCCCCGGCACGCAGTCGCCGTCGTCGACGTCGAAGCAGGTCGTCGTGCGCGCGGCGATCCGGCATAGGTTCTAGTTCGGCGCCCGTCAACGCAAAAAGTCAGCCTTCGGATTTCGAAGGCTGATTTTTTTGCGCTCTCCGCCGCGACGCCCGGCCATTCAAGTTCGACCCGCGCCTGCCGATAAGTCGAATGTCAACAAGTGTGAGCGCGCGCCGCAGGCAGGCGGCGATGTGTGCGTCGTCGGCGTCCAGAACTCGGGCCGTCGTAACGCGGAAATACGGCTCGTAACGTCTGTATCAGAGTGTGTGGGGCCGGGCGTTTTTATTAAACGACACTTTAGAATCCCCGAGAAATTTGATTGGCAGACAGGCACGGGATGAGTGCGTTACGACGCGGCTTCGCCATGTCGTCGGGAAGGCCGCGCGGCCGAAGATCGCGCGCCTTGCCCGCGGCATCGCGGCATTCCGGCTTGCTTATCTATGCAGCAGGAGTCGAGCAAGATGACAAAGCGTTTCGACAGAACGATATTGGCCAGTCTGGCCGGCGCATGGGTTGCGCTGGCCGTCAGCGGATGTGCGAACCTCGGGCAGCCGGATGGGCAGAATGGTTTGGCAAGCAGTGCCGCCACGGCGTCCGGCGTGCTGGCGACGAATACGGCGGGAACCGCCTCTAGCGATCAGACGGCAGCCGCACCGCTGTCGATCGGTGCCAGCGATAACACGCCGCTGAAAAAATCGCCGCCGCTCGTCTATCGCGTCAGGCGTGGCGACACGCTCGCGCGGGTCGCGCAGCATCATCACATCGGCGTCAAGCAGCTGCAGGCGTGGAATGGGCTGAAGGCGTCGGCGCGGCTGAAGCCGGGGCAGGTGCTGCACGTCGCGTCGCCGGAGACGGTGCGCGCGGTGAAGGCAGCCAATGCGGCGGCCGCCGCGAAGGCCGCGGCGCAATCCACAACGCAGACTGCTTCACAAACGTCAGTGCAAACGTCAGTGCAAACCTCGGCACAAGCCTCGACGCAGTCCGCCGCGCCGGCTCCGAACGCCACCGAAGTCCGCGAAGTCACGCAGGAAACCCGCCGGCATGCGAGCAGCGTGACGCTTGCGTGGCCTGCCGCCGGCAGCGTCGTCGAAGCGTTCCAGCCGGGCGAAACGCGCGGCATCGAGATCGGCGGCAAAGCGGGTGATCCGGTGCGAGCCGCAGCCGACGGCAAGGTGATGTACGCGGGCACGGGACTGAACAGCTACGGCAGCCTGATCATCGTGCAGCACAACAAGGACTTTCTGACCGCGTACTCGCATAACCGCAAGCTGCTGGTCAAGATGGGCGACGTCGTCCGCAAGGGACAGCAGATCGCCGAGATGGGCGACGAGAACAACTCGCGTGTGTCGGTCGGCTTCGAAGTGCGGCGCGACGGCAAGCCGGTCGATCCGCTGCCTTATCTACCGCAGGGGCGCGGCTGAGCTTCGGCGGTCCCGCAAAAGCTCACCTTGAATTTAGTCAGCAAAGCCAGGTAGTTTGATCGACCGCGCATTGTGGCGGTCGTCAAATCGTTGCGAAAGTACCGTCACGCGGCAGCAGTCCGCCGAATCTGCGAAAGAGTACCGACCATCCACGATGCGGCCTCGATCCGCAGCCGTTTATCAACGGTGAGGAAATACAGGAGCCGGCAGCCAGCGCAGACGCCGCCGCCGTGCTCCGGGCGAACCGCCGTCAGGTGATTTGCACACCGCGCAGCAACCGCGAAACCTCGCCGTGATAATGCAGGATCGCCGGATCGGCCTGCAACAGCGGCAGATAACGCGGCAGGAAGCCGTTATTGGGTTGATCGGGCGAGAACAGGCCGACCACGGCCTCGGCGGTCGCGAGACGGTCGCCGGCATCGGCTTCCGTGTCGTCGAGAATTTCGTCGACGCTCGCGATCACCGTCGATAGCGGCGCCAGCCAGCGAAACCCCGAACCGTTGATCAGCACTTGCAAGAAGGCCGCCGGCGTCACCGGGCCGAACTCCTTTTCGTACGCGGCGCGTTCGTGATCGAGAATCGCCTTGTGCAGCGCAAGCAACGGTCGGCGAATGTCCGTGAGAAATTGAGTGCATTGCGGGTCGTTCATCGGCGGCTCCTGCGGCTGAGGTGACTCGGCGGAATCGTGCATCGCAACGCCGCGCGGTGCGATGCAGCGGGTCGCGCGATCACGCTAACGGATCAATCCGTTGATGGTAACGCATCGGTCCCGCCGACACATGCGATCCAGCGCGCACAGCGCGACATGTACCGCCTGGCCCCTTCAAAGCGAACTTCTTTCGACCCGACTACAATCGGCCGGCTTTCTGGCGACACCCGCTCGATCACAGGCCGCTTTTCACTGCGTATTAGCGCGACATGCCGAACAAAACCGGCAGGTGTTCGCGGTCTGGTGCGACGTCGCGATCTAAACCGCGCGACCACAACAACGCCCCCACCGGAGCCGCTCATGACCACGTTCAATATCAACGGCGAGACTCATTCCGTCGATGCCCCGCCCGACATGCCCCTGCTGTGGGTGCTGCGTGATCTCGTCGGGCTGACCGGCACCAAGTTCGGCTGCGGCATCGCGCAGTGCGGCGCATGCACCGTGCATCTCGACGGCGTCGCGGTGCGCTCGTGCGTGTTCCCGGCGGCGGCGGTCGGCGACCGCAAGATCGTCACGATCGAAGCGGTCGGCGCCACGGCCACGGGCCACAAAGTGCAGCAGGCCTGGCGTGAACTCGACGTCGTGCAATGCGGCTACTGTCAGTCCGGGCAAGTGATGTCGGCGGCGTCGCTGCTCGCGCGCAATCCCAACCCGAGCGACGCCGACATCGACGCCGCGATGGCTGGCAACATCTGCCGTTGCGGGACTTACCACCGCGTGCGTGCGGCGATCAAGCATGCCGCGAAGGGGGCCTGACATGTCGCAGGGATTGCTCGATGCACAGAACGGCGCGCAGCCGTCGGACCTCGACACGCGGCCTGCGCGCGGCATCTCGCGGCGCAGCTTCCTCAAATTCGGCGTGACGGTCGGCGCCGCGGCCGGCGGCGGTCTGCTGCTGGGCTTCAGCGTGCCGGCCGCGAGCCAGGATCGGAAGGCGGGCAGCAGCGTGATCGGCGGCGATGCGAACGAGGCGCCGCAAAGCGGCGTGTTCGCGCCGAACGCGTTCATCCAGATCGACACTGTTGGCAAGGTCACGCTGGTGATACCGAAGGTCGAGATGGGACAGGGCGTCTATACGTCGATCCCGATGCTGATCGCCGAAGAACTCGAAGTGCCGCTCGACGCGGTCACGCTCGATCACGCGCCGCCGAACGAAACGCTCTTCAAGGACCCGCTGCTCGGCGGCCAGTTGACCGGCGGCTCGACGTCGATCCGCTTCGCGTGGGAGCCGATGCGCCACGCCGGCGCGACTGCGCGCGTGATGCTGATCAACGCGGCCGCGCAGCAGTGGCAGGTCGATCCGGCCAGTTGCCATGCGCAGGCCGGCGAGGTGATTCACGCGGCCAGCAATCGCAGCGCGAGCTATGGCCAGCTCGCGCAGGCCGCCTCCGCGCTGCCCGCGCCGCAGAACGTGCGGTTGAAAGACCCGCAGGATTTCAAGCTGATCGGCACGCCGGCCAGGCGTCTCGATTCGCCGGAAAAAGTCGACGGCACCGCGCAGTTCGGCCTCGACGTGCGCTTGCCCGACATGGTCTACGCGGCGATCGCGAACTGTCCCGTGTTCGGCGGCACGCTCGCGAGCGTCGACGATACGCATGCGAAGACGATCCCCGGCGTGCGCGAAGTCATCAGGCTCGACAACGCGGTCGCGGTGATTGGCGCTCACACGTGGGCCGCGAAGCGCGGCCTGCAGGCGCTCGACATCAAGTGGAACGAAGGCGCGGGCGCGCAGGTGTCGATGAAGCGCATCGTCGACGATCTCGCGGCGGCCTCGCAGCACGGCGGCGCGGTGGCGCGCAAGGACGGCGATGTCGGCCGCGCGTTCGGCGACGCGAAGTCGCGTGTCGACACGATCTACCAGCAGCCGTTCCTCGCGCACGCGACGATGGAGCCGGTCAACGCCACGGTTCACGTGCGCGGCGACGCGTGCGAAATCTGGCTCGGCTCGCAGGTGCCGACGCGCGTCGTCGATGCGGCGGCCGCGGTTACAGGCTTGCCTGCCGACAAGATCATCGTGCACAACCATCTGCTCGGCGGCGGCTTCGGGCGGCGGCTCGAAACCGACATGGTCACGCAGGCCGTGAAGGTCGGCAAACAGGTGTCGACGCCAGTCAAGGTGCTGTGGACACGCGAAGAAGACATCCAGCACGACATGTACCGGCCGTACTACTACGACACGATCTCGGCCGGGCTCGACGCGAACGGCAAACCGATCGCGTGGCAGCACCGCATTGCCGGTTCGTCGATCATCGCGCGCTTCGCGCCGCCCGCGTTCAGGAATGGACTCGATCCGGACGCCGTGGAAGTCGCCGCCGATCTGCCGTACGACCTGCCCAACCAACTGATCGACTACGTACGCGTGGAACCGCACGCGGTGCCCACCGCGTTCTGGCGCGGCGTCGGGCCGACGCGCGGCACGTTCGTCGTCGAGAGCTTCATCGACGAACTGGCCGCGCACGCGAAGATCGATCCGGTGCAGTACCGGCGCAACCTGCTCGGCAAATCACCGCGCGCGCTGAACGTGCTCAATCTCGCAGCGCAAGCCGGCAACTGGGGCGGCGCGCTGCCGCAGGGGCAAGGGCGCGGCATTTCGGTGATGCACGCGTTCGGCAGCTTCTTCGCGATCGTCGTCGAGGTCGCGGTCGAGCAGGGCGAGGTGACAGTCAAGCGCGTCAATTGCGCGGTCGATTGCGGGATGGCCGTCAATCCGAACACGATCGAGGCGCAGGTGCAGGGCGGCATCATCTTCGGCATCACAGCGGCGCTTTATAGCGAGATCACGATCAACAACGGCCGCGTCGAGCAGAGCAACTTCACCGACTATCGGATGCTGCGCATCGACCAGACGCCGCCAATCGACGTGCATCTCGTGAAGAGCGGCGAGGCGCCCGGCGGCATCGGCGAGCCTGGCACCGCGGCGCTCGCGCCCGCGCTGACCAACGCGATTTATGCGGCCACCGGCAAGCGGCTGCGGCAGTTGCCGGTTGGCCGTCAACTGCACAGCGCGTAACGCGCAAGGAGCCCGACATGAAAAACACGCTGAAGGGTCTTGGCGCGGTGTTGTGCGTGGCATTGCCGTTTCTCGCGCAGGTGCCTGCCGGGGCGGCAACTCCGGCAACCCGCTCCGCCGCCGACCAGGCGCTCGTGCAACGCGGCGCCTATCTCGCTCAACTCGGCGATTGCGCTGCCTGTCACACGGCGCCGAAGGGCAAGCCGTTCGCCGGCGGCTTGCCGATGAGCACGCCGATGGGCCGCATCTACGTGACCAACATCACGCCGGACGCGCAGACCGGTATCGGCGGCTACACCGAAGCGGACTTCGCGCGGGCACTGCGCGAGGGTGTCGCGAAAGACGGCCACAACCTGTATCCGGCGATGCCGTATCCGTCCTATGCGAAGGTCAGCGACGACGACGCGAAGGCGCTGTACGCGTTCTTCATGCACGGCGTCGCACCCGTGCAGCAGGCGAATCGCGAGTCCGATATCAAATGGCCGTTGAACATGCGCTGGCCGCTGAAGTTCTGGAACATGGCGTTTCTGGAGAAGGGCGCGTACCGCGACAAGCCGGGCAAGGACGTCGCGTGGAATCGCGGCGCGTATCTGGTGCAAGGGCTCGGGCATTGCGGGTCGTGCCACACGCCGCGCGGCGTCGCGTTCCAGGAAAGCGCGCTCGACGAAAGCGGCAGTGCGTTCCTGAGCGGCGCGCTGCTCGACGGCTGGTTCGCGTCGAACCTGACCGGCGAGCACAACACCGGGCTTGGCCGCTGGAGCGACGAGGATCTGCGCACGTTCCTGAAGACCGGCGCGAATCGCCACGCTTCGGCGTTCGGCTCGATGACGGGCGTGATCAACAACAGCACGCAAGCCATGAACGATCAGGACGTCGCGGCGATTTCGACGTATCTGAAGTCGTTGCCGCCGGCCAGCGGCAACGGTGCGGCGCCCTACACGTACGATCCGCAGGCGACGAAGGTGTCGCTCGATCGCCCCGCGCACGATGCCGGCGCGCGCGTCTATACCGCGTATTGCATGCATTGCCACGGCGTCGACGGACGCGGCTTCGCGCCGATGCTCGCGCCGCTCGCCGGCAATCCGAACGTGCTTGCGAAGGATGCGTCGTCGCTGATCAATGTGACGCTGAACGGCACCGGCGATCTGGTGATCAACGGCATGCCGTCGCCGTTCCCGATGCCCGGCTTCGCGGCGGTGCTCGACGATCAACAGATCGCCGACGTACTGAGCTTCGTGCGCGCGGGCTGGAACAACGGCGCGCCGGCGCTCGGCGTGGCGGAGGTCGCGAAGCTGCGACAGTCGACCCGGGCGGCGCGGTGATCGGCTGGTCGGTGTATCTGTGGAAGAGGCGCAAGATCAAACTATGTTTCAGTCAGGACTGGCGCATTGCAGAACATCTTTGTAAAAACGTTGCTCAAAATCGCTTGGGCCGAAGCGTTCGACAACTCATTGGGCATCGTCTTGTTGAAGTAAAGGATGCCGTCGATCAATGCGATAGCGGCGAGCGCGTGGTCGGCGAAAGGGCTTGGCAACTGTATGTCAAGGCGCTTGCAGAACTGCTCGATGAAGTACGCAATCATGTCGCGCTTTTCCATGCATAGGGCGTTCACACATTGCCGGAATTTCACGTCACGCATGGCGTGCAAGCGCGCCTCAGCCCAGATGATGTAGTGGTTGTCGTCGCGATAGCACTGCGCGTACACCGAGGCTAGTTGTACTTGCAGGTTTTCGATGGACGGAGCGGCGTCTAGCAACTTCTGCAAGTTTTCTTGCATCTTCTGGTGATCGAGACGGAGCAGTTCGACGGATAGATCGTTTTTGCTGCTGAAGTTCGAGTAAAACGCGCCGCGGGTATAGCCGGCCTTGGCGGCGATGTCCTCCACGCTGGTCGCAGCAAACCCTTTCTCGGCGATGCACGACGCCGCTGCGTCGAGCAAGCGCCGCCGGGTCTGCTCGCGGCTTTCTGCTCGCGTCATTCGTTCGGATGGCATGCGGCGAAGCCCTCATCAAGCAAGGAACGATGGCCAGGTTTCACGTTCCGGGTTAGGCGTTACGGCTGTGTACGGTTGCTATTTGATGGCGACCGCCTCGGATTCGCTCGGTTGCCAACCGCCACCGAGCGCCTTGAAGGCAGCAATCGCCGCGCGTGCCGATTCCGTTTGCGCCTGCACACGCTCATCCGAGGCTCGCAGCAGGTTCTCGTCGGCCTGCAACACTTCAATCAGGCTGACGACACCCTTCTGATAGGCCGCGAACGAGGCGGCTCGCGCCCGGCCGAGCGAGTTCACTCCCTGGTCGAGCACCGCAGTCTGTTCCTCGCGCTTGACCAGTGCCGAGAAAGCGTTCTCGACATCTTCGGTCGCATGCAGCGCTGCCAGCCGGTACGCGGCGAGCATCTCGGCCTGCTGGCCCTTGGCCTGGCCGATCTGCGCGTTGATGCGGCCGAAGTCGAACAGACGCCAGCGCAGGCCCAGCACGCCAGCGGCCTGACTGGCGCCGCTACTGAACAGGTTGCCGCTGGCCACCGAGGTGGCGCTGCCGATCAGTCCGCTGAGCGACACCTTGGGGTAATACTCTGCGATCGCGACGCCGATGCGCGCGTTCGACGCAGCCAGGCGACGCTCGGCCACGATCAGGTCGGGCCGGCGCCTGAGCAACTCTCCCGGCGATCCGGTGTCCGCGATCTGCGGGGCAACCGGGATGTCGCCAGCGTCGACCAGTTCCGCCCGATGCGTGCCGGGCTGCGAACCCAGCATCACGTCCAGCGCGTTCATGGCCGCATCCAGACCCGCCTCGAGGACCGGGATGGATGCCTGTACCTGGGCCAGCGCACCTTCAGCCTGGCTCACCTGAAGGTCGGCCGCCAATCCTTTGTCATACAGGAGCTTGATGGTCGACAGCAGATCCTGCTGCGTCTGCACCTGCCGCCGGGCAACCTTCAGACGGGCCTGCAATCCACGAATCGTGATGTAAATATCGGCAGTCTGCGCCGCCACTGCCAGGCGCGTGGCCACCGCGCCGGCTTCCGAAGCCTGGTATTCGGCAAGCGCCGCTTCGCGCCCGCGGCGCAGGCCTCCGAACACGTCCAGTTCCCAGCTCGCGTTGAAATCAGCCTCGTAATCATTGCCGTAGCGATCGAAACCGGGCGTCGAATTCAGGACTCGCCCCAACGGGGTTTCAACCGACTGGTAGACTCGCGCCGCCTGGCCGCTGACATTGCCGGACGGCAGCAGCGCGGCATTCGCCGCGCCAAGTCCCGCGCGCGCCTGCGACACGCGAGCGGCGGCCTGCGCGAGGTCCAGGTTCTGTTCCAGCGCGAGCGAGACGAGCCGTGTGAGTTGCGGATCACCGAAACCCGTCCACCACGTGACCAGGTCGGCACTGGCCGCCGCATGCCGGTGGTCCACCGCGGCCTGGCCCTGGAACTGGTCCGGCATGGCTACATTGGGCCGGACATAATCGGGGCCTACAGCGCAGCCTGCCAACAGGCTGGCGACAATGACCGCGGCAAGGATGTGTTTGGGTAGCATGGGCGTCTTCGCAAGGTTCCGGGGGGCGTGACCATAATACCAAATAGTCACTGGTTGTCCATTCCTGTATGCTATACCCATGAAAAAAGCTACTACTCTCCCCGTCCCGGCACGCGGCCCCGCCGATCACGAGGTACGGGATCAGATCGTTGCCGCGGCCACCGAGCACTTCAGCCGATACGGCTATGAAAAGACGACCGTCTCCGACCTCGCGAAGGCCATCGGCTTTTCGAAGGCCTACATCTACAAGTTTTTCGAGTCGAAGCAGGCGATCGGCGAGATGATCTGCGCGAACTGCCTGCACGAGATCGAAAGCGACGTCCGAACTGCTGTCGCGGAGGCGGTGCTGCCGCCGGAAAAGCTGCGGCGGATGTTCAGGGTCTCTACGGAAGCGAGTCTTCGGCTGTTTTTCCAGGACCGTAAGCTCTACGACATCGCCGCTTCGGCAGCCACGGAAAACTGGCAGGCGGTGCAGGCCTACGAAGCGCGCGTGCAGAACCTGCTGCGGGATGTTCTGCAGGAAGGCCGGCAAAGCGGAGACTTCGAACGCAAGACGCCACTGGACGAAACCGCCATGGCGATCTATCTGGTTATGCGCCCCTACCTCAACCCCTTGCTACTGCAGTACAACCTCGATACCACCGAGCTCGCGCCCGCGCAGCTCTCCAGTCTGGTACTCCGCAGCCTGTCGCCGTGACACGACAACCACGTGTGACTATTGACTAATTTAGTCACTATAACCATAATGAAAGTCCCGATCACACCGTCAATGGGTCTTTCATGCTCCGACGTCGCCTTGCTACCTCTACAGTCGTCTGTGCACTGCCACTTGCGCTAGCCGCCTGCGGCGCAAAAGCACCGTCCGATCCACGCACCGAGGCGCCCCTGGTGCGCACCGCCATCGCTCAGGCGGCGATCCCCGCGTCCCGTTCGTTTACCGGAACCGTCGCCGCGCGCGTGCAGAGCGACCTGGGATTTCGCGTCTCCGGCAAGGTGCTCGAGCGGCTGGTGGATGCCGGACAAACTGTCAAGCGCGGTCAGCCGCTGATGCGCATCGACCCCATCGATCTGAAGCTTGCCGCGCAGGCCCGGCAGGACGCGGTCACCGCCGCGCGAGCACGCGCGCAGCAGACCGCGCAGGATGAGGAGCGCTATCGCGACCTGCGCGGCACCGGCGCGATATCGGCATCGGCCTATGACCAGATCAAGGCGGCGGCCGATGCCGCCAAAGCGCAGCTCAGCGCGGCCGTGGCTGACGCCGACGTTGCGCGCAACGCGACCGGCTATGCCGAACTGCTGGCGGACGGCGATGGCGTCGTGATGGAAACGCTGGCCGAACCGGGCCAGGTCGTCAGCGCCGGCCAGCCCGTGGTGCGCCTGGCGCACGCCGGGCCTCGCGAGGCCGTTGTCCAGCTACCGGAAACCCTGCGCCCCGCCGTCGGTTCGGTCGCGCAAGCCACGCTGTTCGGCAACAGCGGCGTGAGCGTACCGGCCACGCTGCGCCAGCTCTCCGACGCTGCGGATTCTCATACCCGGACCTTTGAAGCGCGGTATGTGCTGCAGGGAGAACTGGCTAATGCGCCGTTGGGCGCCACGGTCACGATCCAGATTCCGGACGCGCGTTCCGCGGTGCTGGGTGGTTTGCAGGTGCCGATTGGTGCACTGCTGGACGGGGGCAAGGGACCCGGGGTGTGGGTCATTAACGGCGAACCGGCAAAGGTTTCCTGGCGGCCGGTTACCGTCGAACATCTGGACGACGATAGTGCCCGCGTCGCCGGTGAGATCAGGCAAGGCGACCGGATCGTCGCGCTCGGCGCGCAGCTGCTGCGCGAAGGCGAGCGGGTCCGGGTGACAGGTCAAGCCGTCGCGATGTCGACCGAGGGAGTCCGTCCGTGAGCGAAGGCCGTTTCAACCTGTCGGCGCTCGCTGTGCGCGAGCGCTCCGTCACCCTGTTCCTGATCTGCCTGATCTCGCTGGCGGGGCTCGTTTCGTTCTTCAAGCTGGGCCGGGCGGAAGACCCCGCCTTCACGGTCAAGGTGATGACTATCATCACCGCGTGGCCCGGAGCCACCGCGCAGGAAATGCACGATCAGGTCGCCGAGAAGATCGAGAAGCGCATGCAGGAGCTGCGCTGGTACGACCGGACCGAGACCTACACACGACCAGGCCTCGCCTTCACGACCTTGACATTGCTCGACAGCACCCCGCCGTCGGAAGTGCAGGAACAGTTCTACCAGGCCCGGAAAAAAATCAGCGATGAGGCAGGCAATCTTCCATCCGGCGTGATCGGACCGATGGTCAACGACGAATACGCGGATGTCACCTTCGCGCTGTTCGCCCTGAAGGCGAAGGGTGAACCGCAGCGCCTGCTGGTTCGCGATGCCGAGACGCTGCGCCAACGGCTGCTGCACGTGCCGGGCGTGAAGAAGGTCAACATCATCGGTGAGCAGGCGGAGCGGATCTATGTCGAGCTCTCACATGACCGCCTGGCAACGCTGGGCGTGAGCCCGCAGGATGTGTTCGCCGCACTCAACGGTCAGAACGCGCTGACGCCGGCCGGCTCCGTGGAGACCAAAGGTCCGGAGCTATTCATTCGCCTGGACGGTGCCTTCGACAACTTGCAGAAGATCCGCGACACGCCAGTCGTGGCGCAGGGCCGCACGCTGAAGCTGTCGGACATCGCCACCGTCACGCGCGGTTATGAAGATCCGGCGACGTTCATGATCCGCAACAACGGCGAACCGGCACTGCTGCTGGGCATCGTCATGCGCGATGGTTGGAACGGGCTCGAGCTCGGCAAGGCGCTGGACAGCGAAGTCGGCGCGGTCAACGCCGGGCTGCCGTTGGGCATGAGCCTGACCAAAGTCACCGATCAGGCCGTCAACATTCATTCGGCGGTCGACGAGTTCATGGTGAAGTTTTTTGTCGCGCTGCTGGTGGTCATGCTGGTGAGTTTCGTCAGCATGGGCTGGCGCGTGGGCCTCGTCGTTGCCGCGGCCGTACCGCTGACACTCGCGGTCGTGTTCGTCGTGATGGCCGCAACCGGCAAGAACTTCGACCGCATCACGCTCGGATCGCTGATCCTCGCGCTCGGCCTGCTGGTGGACGACGCGATCATCGCCATCGAAATGATGGTGGTGAAGATGGAGGAGGGCTACAGCCGCGTGGCCGCCTCTGCCTATGCGTGGAGCCATACGGCCGCGCCGATGCTGGCGGGCACGCTGGTGACGGCCGTCGGCTTCATGCCCAATGGCTTCGCGCGCTCCACGGCCGGCGAATACACCAGCAACATGTTCTGGATCGTCGGCATTGCGCTGATCGCATCGTGGGTCGTCGCGGTGGTCTTCACGCCCTACCTGGGTGTAAAGATGCTCCCCGATTTCAAAAAGGTCGAAGGCGGCCACGAAGCGATCTACGACACGCCGCGCTACAACCGCTTCCGTCAACTGCTCACGCGCGTCATCGCGCGCAAGTGGCTGGTCGCCGGTTCGGTCGTCGGCCTCTTCGTCCTGGCCATCGTCGGCATGGGCGTGGTCAAGAAACAATTCTTCCCGATCTCCGACCGTCCTGAAGTGCTGGTCGAGGTGCAGATGCCCTATGGCACGTCCATCTCCCAAACCAGCGCCGCCACGCAGAAGGTGGAAGCCTGGCTCGCCAGACAGAAGGAAGCCAGGATCGTCACCGCTTACGTCGGGCAAGGTGCGCCGCGCTTTTACCTGGCGATGGGACCGGAACTGCCCGATCCGTCGTTCGCGAAGATCGTAGTGCGCACGGACAGCCAGGATGAGCGCGACGCATTGAAGCAGCGACTGCGTCAGGCAGTCGCCAACGGTCTCGCCTCCGAGGCGCGCGTGCGGGTCACGCAACTCGTGTTCGGTCCGTATTCGCCGTACCCGGTCGCCTACCGTATCTCTGGCCCGGACCCGGACAAGCTGCGCGGTATTGCGGGAGAAGTCGAGCAGGCGATGGATGTCAGTCCGATGATGCGCACGGTCAACGCTGACTGGGGGACGCGCACGCCCACGCTGCACTTCACGTTGCAGCAGGATCGCTTGCAAGCGGTGGGGTTGACTTCCAGTGCCGTGGCGCAACAGCTGCAATTCCTGCTCAGCGGGGTGCCTGTCACCGCCGTGCGTGAGGACATCCGAACCGTGCAGGTCATGGCGCGTTCGGCCGGCGACATCCGGCTCGATCCGGCCCGGATCGGCGACTTCACGCTGGCTGGCGCGGGCGGGCAACGCGTCCCGCTGTCGCAGGTGGGCAAGGTCGACGTGCGCATGGAGGAACCGGTTATGCGCTGGCGCGACCGCGTGCCGACGATCACGGTACGTGGCGACATCGCCGACAACTTGCAGCCGCCGGACGTATCGACGGCGATCACGAAGCAGCTTCAACCGATCATCGCCAAGCTTCCGACCGGCTACCGTATCGAAGAGGCGGGCTCCATCGAGGAATCGGCCAAAGCGACGAACGCCATGTTGCCGCTCTTCCCGATCATGCTGGCGGTTACGCTCATCATCATCATCTTCCAGGTGCGCTCGATCTCCGCGATGGTGATGGTGTTCCTGACCAGCCCGCTGGGCTTGATCGGGGTGGTGCCAACGTTGATCCTGTTCCGGCAGCCGTTCGGCATCAATGCGCTGGTTGGCCTCATTGCGCTGTCGGGCATCCTGATGCGCAACACGCTGATCCTGATCGGGCAGATCCATCAGAACGAACACGCGGGCCTGGATCCATTCCACGCGGTCGTCGAAGCCACTGTGCAGCGTGCCCGCCCGGTGATCCTCACCGCCATGGCGGCGATCCTCGCTTTCATTCCGCTGACCCACTCGGTGTTCTGGGGAACCCTCGCCTACACGCTGATCGGCGGCACGTTCGCCGGGACGATTTTGACCCTGGTGTTCCTGCCGGCCATGTATTCGATCTGGTTCAAGATTCGACCCGACAGTACCGCTGGCTCGCGCAAAGATCGGCATCAGCAGGCGCAGCCTTCCGGGCAAACGCTGCAGGAAGCGCTCGACACGCGCAGTTAAAGAAACACCATCAATTCCACCTGAAGGGAGCTGTTCATGTCGAATTCCACTGTTGTCGTTGTTACCGGCGTGTCATCGGGTATCGGACGCGCCGCCGCCGAGAAGTTTGCCGGGCGGGGGTGCCGCGTATTTGGCACCGTGCGCAGCATCGCAAAAGCGGCGCCTATCACGGGAGTCGAGCTGCTCGAGATGGATGTTCGCAACGATGCTTCGGTCCTGGCTGGAATCCAGTTCGTCATCGATCGCGCGACGCGAATCGACGTGCTTGTCAACAATGCAGGAACGAGCATGATTGGCGCGGTCGAGGAAACGTCGGCCGCCGAGGCCTCGTCTCTGTTCGATACCAATGTATTCAGCATTCTGCGCACCACACAGGCTGTCCTCCCCCATATGCGGGTGCAACGCGGTGGAAGGATCGTCAATGTCAGTTCGGTGCTCGGGTTTCTCCCTGCGCCCTACATGGGACTCTATTCGGCGTCCAAGCATGCCGTGGAAGGGCTGACCGAAACCCTGGATCATGAGGTGCGCCAGTTCGGCATACGCGCATCGCTGGTCGAACCGACTTTTACCAGGACCAATCTCGACATCAATGCGCCCCAGGCGGGTTCGAAAATCGCCGACTATGACCGCGAGCGTGCCCTTGCGACGAGCGCAGTCGTGAACAGTGTCAAAAGCGCCCCCGAGCCCGATGGCGTGGCAAACACGATTGTCGAAGCGGCGCTTGGCGCCTGGCGTATGCGCCGCACGCCAGCCGGACAGGCATCGTTGCTGAGCAAGTTGCGCCGTTTCATGCCTGCTGGTCCGGTCGATGCAAGCCTGAGGACCACATTCGGACTTGGTTGAAGCGCTCGTCCACGCATCACATTGCGCACAAGGCGTTCACTTGCAGGCGGTGGCAAGCTCACTTCCCCTCACTTCACCGATGCTGCCCAACCTTCTGCCGCTTTTCGAGCACGCGCGCATACCAGGTCAGCGGAAAACACATCGCGAAGTAAATCAGCGCGACCATGCCGTAGATCGGAAACGGCCGGAACGCGGCATTGGTGATCATCGTGCCGGTCTTCGTCAGTTCGATGAAACCGATGATCGACGCGAGCGCGGTGCTCTTCACCACCTGCACGAGAAATCCGACGGTCGGTGCGACCGCGATCTTCAGTGCCTGCGGCCACACGATATAGCGCAGCTGCTGGCCGAACGTCATGCCGAGGCTCGCGCCCGCGGCCCACTGACCGCGCGGCACCGCTTCGACGCAGCCGCGCCAGATGTCGACCAGATACGCGCTCGTATAGAGCGTCAGCGTGACGGCCGCGGCGGCCCACGGCGACACGTCGATGCCGATGAGCGGCAAGCCGAAGAAAGCGAGAAAGAGCTGCATCAGCAGCGGCGTGCCCTGAAACACTTCCACGTACAGCACGACGATGCGCCGCAGCCAGGTAATCGGCGACACGCGCATCGCGAGCAGCACGAGCCCGACTATCCCGCCGCCGACGAACGCGATCAGCGACAGCAGCACGGTCCAGCGCGCGGCGAGCAGCAGATTGCGGGCGATATCCCATAGCGTGAATTCGACCATGATCAACGCTCCGTCGGCAGGGTGCGCGCGCCGCGCCACATCAGGCGGCTGCGCCAGTTGCGCGGCAAGCCGTGGTTGCCGCTACTGCTGTTGCTACCGCTGCTGAGGCCACGTGCCGCGCGGCCCGCGAACAGCCTACGGCCGAAGCGGTTCAACAACTGCCGCAACACGATCGACATCAGCAGATAGGCCGCCGTAATGATTACGTAGCTCTCGAACGAGCGGAAGTTGCGCGACTGGATGAAGTTCGCCGCATAGGTCAGGTCGGGCACCGAGATCTGCGACACGACGGCCGAGCCGAGCATCACGATCAGCACCTGGCCGAGCAGCGCGGGAAACACGTTGGCGAGCGCCTGCGGCAGCACGACGTGGCGGAACACCTGGCGCCCATGCAGGCCGAGCGCCTGCGCGGCCTGTACCTGGCCGCGCGAAATCGAATCGATGCCGGCGCGCACGATCTCGGTCGCGTACGCGCCGAGATTGACGGTCATCGCGAGAATCGCGGCCTGGATCTCGTCGATATGAATGCCGAGGCTCGGCAGGCCGAAAAAGACGAAGAACAGCTGCACCAGAAACGGCGTGTTGCGGATCAGCTCGACGTAGCTCGCGACCAGCCAGCGCGCCCACTTCGGTCCGGCCGCCGCAATGCTCGCGCCGGCGATACCGACGAGCCCGCCCGCCAGTGTCGACACGGCGGTGAGCCCGAGTGTCACGGCGGCGCCGCGCGCGAGCATCCCTGCGTAAAGGCCGAAGCCGCTGAAATCGAATGCGTAAGTCATGGCCTCGTGCCCATCGTAGGATCAGGTGGGGGCGCGGACTTCAGGAAACCACGCCACAGAGTTCAAAGATCGGCCGGCAGCGGCGCGCGCAGCCACTTCTGCGAAATCGCGTTCATCGTGCCGTCCTTGCGGGCCTTGGCAATCGTTTCGTCGACCTTCGCCTTCAGGCGCGGCTCGTTCTTGTTCAGACCGACGTGATCGGGCGAACTGAACAGCGCGAACTTCTGCTCCGGATCGTTCGCCGGATGCCGCGCGAGAATCGTCGCGCCGACGTCGTTGCCGACCACCATCAACTGTACCTGACCAGAAAGAAACGCCGAAATAGCGCCGTTCGGATCGTCGAAACGTTTGATGTTCGCCGACGGCGGCGCGATCTTCGTCACGCTCAGGTCTTCGAGCGTGCCGCGCGCGACCGAGATCGACTTGCCGGCGAGGTCGGCGGCCGTCTTCACCTGCAGCGACTTCGGGCCGAACACCGCGAGGTAGTACGGCGCATAGGGCTGCGAGAAATCGATCACTTTTTCGCGCTCGGGCGTCTGGCCGACCGACAGCAGCATGTCGGCCTTGTGGTCGGCGAGGAAAGCCATGCGATTGTCGCCGGTGACCGGCACCAGGTCCACCTTCGCATTGAGCGCCTTGCCGATCAGATCGGCGACGTCGATGTCGTAGCCGACCGGCTTCATGTCCGGACCGATCGAGCCGAACGGCGGATAGTCCTCGAACACGCCGATGCGCACGGTGCCGGACTTCGCGATGTCGTCGAGCGCGTCGGCATGCGCGGCCGACGGCAGCGCGGCAAGCGCGCCGAGTGCGGCCATCGCGAGCGTCGTGGCGAGCGTCGCGAACACGCGGCGGGTCGGTTGGAGAGCGGGGCGCTGGTTCATGGTTTGTTCCTCTGTCGTAATACGGTAGTGATTGAAGCAAATGTGTGTGATGGATTCGGGTATCAGGCGGCGCGCGCGGCGATCAATCTGCACGCGTGCGGCGGCAACTCGGCGAGCACCGCCATGCCGAGCGCGAGCCCGGGCGTTTCGCGCGGCGTGGTCGCGGCGGTCAGCGTGAAGCCAACGCAATCGATCGTCGCTTCGAGCGACGCGCCGACATCGCGAATGAACGTGACCGTGCCGGGCAGCCGGTTCGGGTTCGGTGCTTCCGTGGCCGCCTTCACGCAGACGTCCTCGGGCCGGATCAACAGGCGGATCGCGTCGCCGGCCGCAGCCGGTTGTCGCGCATCGGCGAGCGGCGTGCCCGGGTTCGGCGTCACCGCGATGCGCCGTCCGCCCGGCAGGCTCACGAGGCCCGCGCCGTCGTATCGCACCGGCAGGATGTTGCCGAGGCCGATGAAGTCGGCGACGAACTCGCTGACCGGATCGCGATAAATGTCGAGCGGTTTGCCGACCTGCGCGATGCGGCCTTTCTCCATCACGACGATTTCGTCGGCCATCGTCATCGCTTCGCGCTGGTCGTGCGTGACCATGATCGTCGTGATGCCGAGGCGTTGCTGCAGCAGGCGGATTTCGACCTGCATCGCTTCGCGTAGCTTCGCGTCGAGCGCGGACAGCGGTTCGTCGAGCAACAGCAGTTGCGGCTCCGAAGCGATCGCGCGCGCGATCGCGACGCGTTGGCGCTGGCCGCCCGACAGTTGCGTGACTGGCCGGTTCGCCATGTGCGGCAGTTGGATCAGTTCGAGCAGTTCGGCGACGCGGCGCGCTTGCCGGTCTTTCGCGACCTTGCGCAGCTTCAGCGGATACGCGACGTTCTGCGCGACCGTCATATGCGGGAACAGCGCGAGCGACTGGAACACCATGCCGAAGTCCCGGCGGTTGGCCGGCAGCCGCGTGATGTCGCGGCCGGCGAAATGGATGCTCCCCGAGCTCGGCGTTTCGAGCCCGGCGATCATCCGCAGCAGCGTGGTCTTACCGCAGCCGGACGGGCCGAGAAAGCACACCAGCTTGCCGTCGGGCACGCTCAGATCGACGTCGTCGACGGCATGCACGGCGCCGAAGCGCCGCGTGACGGCTTGCAAGGTCAGATGGGTCATCGCAGGCTCCAGCAGGGTGGCGGGTTCACAGTGCGACGCCTTCGTCGCCGATCAGCTTTTCGAGCAGCCAGATCAGCGCGAAGTCGATCGCGACGATAACCACGGCGAAACAGAACACGGTCGGATCGAGCGACGACACCGTACGGCTATAGAGCCAGACGGGAAGCGTCATCGTGTCGATGCCGTACAGAAAGAATGTCACCGTGAATTCGTTGAACGACACGATGAACGCGAACAGCATGCCGGCGAGAATGCCGGGGCGCATCAGCGGCAACACCACGTCGATCAGCGCGCGTCCGGGGCTCGCACCCATCACGAGCGCCGCTTCCTCGAACTCGGGGCCGATCGACGCGACCGACGCCGCGCAGTTCTTCACCGTGAACGGCAGCGCCAGAATCACGTGCGCGATGATAAGCCGGCCGACGCCAAGCTCGACCGGCAGCACGTTGAACACCAGCAGCAGCGACAGGCCGAGCATCACCAGCGGATAGACGAGCGGCAGCGCGACCAGTTGCTCGACCACCGGCTTGCCGCGAAAACGGTAGCGCGACAGCGCGTACGCGGCGGGCACGGAGACCAGCGTCGCGATCAGCATCGTCGCTAACGCGACGACGAGGCTCGTGGTCAGCGCGGCGCCCATCGACAGCGTATCGGTCGCGTCCGGTGACACGAAGCTGTGCCACGCCGCGCGATACCAGTGCAGGCTGTACGCATGCGGCGGGAATTCGAGCGTGTCGGCCGCGCTGAACGACATCGCGATCATCGTCAGGATCGGCAGCGCGGCGACAAACAGCACCACGCCCGCGACGAGCGCGGTCGCGCGGCCGAGCTGGCCGGGCATCGTCTGGGGCAGCCGCGGCAAGCGTGGCGAACCAGGTTCGGTGCGCGGCAGGCGCGAGGTCGGCAGCGGCGTGCTCATGCGTGAGGCTCCCTGGTCAGACGTTGGGTGCGGCGCACGAGTCGTTGCGACAGCGCCATCACGGCGAGCGTCGCGATCATCAGCACGACGCCGGAAGCGGACGCGGCCGGCCAGTTCAACAGCGGCGCGACCTGATCGTGCACCAGCACCGCGAGCATCGGCACGCGCCGGCCGCCGAGCAGCAGCGGCACCGCGAAGGCGCTGGCGTTGTAGGCGAACACCAGCAGCGCGCCCGACACGAGGCCGGGCATCGCGAGCGGCAGCAGCACGTGACGCAGCGTTTGCCAGCGCGTCGCGCCCAGAGTCGCGGCGGCTTCCTCGTACGAGATCGACACCGCGCGCATCGCGCTGGAAAGCGGCAGCACGGCGAGCGGAAACGCGGTCTGGATCAGCCCGAGCAGTACACCATGCTCGCGATACAGCCACATCACCGGACGCTCGACCAGTCCGCTCGCGAGCAGCGCGTGATTGAGCAGACCGGCCGGGCCGAGAATCACGAGCCAGCCATAGCCTTGCAGCAGCAGATTGACGAGCAGCGGCAGCAGCACACCCGCGAGCAGCAGCCGCCGCGCGAGCCGCGATGTCGTGCGCGCCATCGCGAGCGCGACCGGAATCGCGAGCACGACCGCGCACAGCATGCTCTGGAACGCGAGTCGCAGCGTCAGCCACAACGACTTAAGGAAGTAGCCGTCGAGCAGGTCCGCATAGTTCTGCAGCGTGAAGCTGCGCCATTCGTTGCCGGACGTGCCGAAGCTCATTCGCAGCACGACCAGCGCGGCCGCGCCGAGTATGGCCAGAAACAGCAGGATCGGCGCGAGCAGCAGCCAGGGCCGGGCTCTCGCGAGCATCGTTGCGCCAGCAGCGGGGTCGGTCACGGCAGTTGCAACAAAGGCGGAAGCGGTGGCGCCGGGCGTCGGGCCCGGCGCCGCTTCGTCCGGCATCATCGCGGCACGCCGCGAGAAGCGCGCGAGCATCGTGGTTACGCCGAGAAGATTTCGGTGTAGCGCTTGATCCACGCCGGCTGCACGACGGCGAGCGCCTTGTCGTCATGCAGCACGGCTTTTTCGGCGATCTGTTGCGGGCTCGGCACGAACGCGCGGCTTTCGGCCGGAATCATCGCTTTCGAATTGACCGGGCCGTTCAGCACGTCGGCGGCCATGCGGCCTTGCACGCCGGCATCGAGCGAATGATTGATGAACGCGTGGATCAGGTCGGTGTCGCCCGGATGCGCTTTCGGGATCACCGTGAACATCAGTTGCGTCGCGAAGCCTTCCTTCATGCCGTAGGTCACACCCATCTTGTACTCGGGCTTGCGGATCTGGTCCGGGAAAAACGCCGGCGAGTAGATGCCGCCGATATCGAGCGAACCGGTGCGGAACAGGTCGGCCACCTGGTTCGGGTTCTCGCCGAGCGTCATCACGTGGTCTTTCAGCTGCGCGAGCTTCTTGAAGCCGGGCTCGATGTTCTGCTGCGAGCCGCCGTTCATTTTCGCTGCGATGATCGCGAGATCGACCGCTTCGGCCCACTCGGGCGGCGGCAGGAATACGCGGCCGGCGTATTTCGGATCCCACAGCGCCTCGTACGACGAAGGCGGGGTCTTGACTGTCGCGGTGTTGTAGATGAGGCCGTCGGACCACAGCAGATAGCCGACGCCGAAGCCGTTCGCGCCGGTGCGGTATGGCGGCGCGACTTCCTTGAGATTCGGCAGGCGGTCGAGGTCGGGCTTCATCAGCAGGCCCGCGTCGGCGAGGCCGGATGCGCCGACGCCCGCGAGCGTGATCACGTCGTAGGTCGGGCGATCGCCGCTCGCCTTGACTTTGGCGACCATGCCGGAGGTGCCGTCGGCGCGGTCGGCGATGACCTTCGCGCCGGTCTTCGCGGTGAATGTCGCGGCGATGTTGCGCAGCGCGGCCGTGCCGGTATCGTCCGACCACGTCAGGATGCGCAGCGTCTTGCCGCTGAAGTTGTGCTCCTGTGCGCGCAGATTGAGGAACGGCATCGGCAGTGCGGATGCCGCGAGCGCCGTACCGATTGTCTTGATGGCCTGCCTTCTACCTCGTTTGATCTGCTGCATGACGGTCTCCTGTGTTGAACGCCCGTTGCCCATGATTCGCCGTGACCGCTGCCGGATATACCGCGAGTGGATGCACTGTAGGTTTGCCAAAATCACCCAACAATCGAAATATGCGCATGGATGGCATGACGTACGCTCATGGCTTGCCGCCCGCGAACCCAGCGGCAAGCGGTTTGGCGACGCGGCCGGAAGCTACGGGCGATGGCGTATGCGGGTTAACGTCCATATCTGGCTGAGGAATCCCGGCGTGCGCCGAGGTATGAGGAAAGCTCGGTTCTGGTGCGGTTGCTGAAGGCTTTTCGCACTACCGCGGTGCGACGTTCGCCAGGCGCGCACCTTGCCACGCGCGCCATGAGCCGAACGCATGCGGGTTTGCCCACGCACCGGCTCGTGCGCGCGGGGCCGATCGCGTATGCTGTGGGGTTGACTGCAGGGCGGCGGCGGGCGCTGCTCCAGCCACGCAATGATTTTTTCTGATCCTGGACATCCGATGCGACGCCTACCGCCGCTGAACGCGCTGCAGATCTTCGAAACCGTCGCGCGCCATCGCAGCTTCACGCGTGCCGCCGATCACCTTTGCCTGACGCAAGGCGCGGTCAGTCGGCAGATCATCGCGCTCGAGGAGTACTACAAGTTTCCGCTGTTCAAGCGGCACGCAAAGGGGCTGACGCTGACCGCCGAGGGCGAAATGCTGCTGCCGGCGGTCAAGGAGAGCTTCGCGCGGATCGAGGAAATGTCGCTGCGCTTGACGAGGCAGCGCACCGATCTCGCGCTCAAGGTGCCGACCTGCGTGATGCGTTGGATGCTGCCGAAGATCATGCGCTTCCAGTCCGACTATCCCGATCTGCACGTGCAGATCACGACCACCTGGCAGCACGACGTCGATTTCCAGAGCGAGCCGTTCGACGCGGCGATCATCTATGGTTCGTCGCCCGGTGCGGACGTGCAGGCGGTGTCGCTGTTCGAGGAACGTCTGACGCCGGTCTGCACGCCCGAGCTGCTAAAGGACAAGCCGCTCGCGCAGGTCGCCGATCTCGCGCGCCACACGCTGCTGCATCCGACGCGCGATCATCGCGACTGGAGGATGTGGCTCGCAAAAATCGCGGAAACCGATGCGGCGGGCGCCGCCACGATCGACGCGGAACTCGGCCCGAGCTTCGATACGCTCGACATGGCGACCAACGCCGCCGCGCAGGGCTTCGGCGTCGCGATCAGCGATCTCGCGCTGATCGACGAGGACGTCGCCGCCCGGCGCCTCGTGCGGCCGTTCGATACCGTGCTGAAGACCGGCTGGCGTTATTACTTCGTGTATCCGGACGCGGTCGCGCAACAGCAGAAGCTGAATCTGTTCCGCGACTGGATCGCCGAGCATTGGGAAGACTGAGGCGGCGTCCGCCTGCGCCGGATACGGCATCGCATCACGGCGCGAACGACAGAAACAGATAGGCCGCGAACAGCGATAGATGCACCGCGCCTTGCAGAATCGTCGTGCGTCCGGTGCTGAGCGTCAGCGTCGCGACCACCAGTGTGAGTGCGAGCAGCACCATGTCCTTGCCGTCGATGCCGAGCACGATGGGCTGACCGATGTACAGGAACACGCCGGCGACGGTGGGAATGGTCAGGCCGATACTCGCCAGCGACGAGCCGAGCGCGAGGTTCAGGCTGGTCTGCAGACGATCGGCGCGCGCCGCGCGCAGCGCCGCAAACGCTTCCGGCAACAGCACGAGCGACGCAATCACGATCCCGACCACCGCCGGCGGCGCGCCCGCGCTCAGCACCGCGGATTCGACCACGGGCGACAGCACTTTCGCGAGCAGCACGACCGCGACGAGGCTCACGAGCAGCAGCACGCCGCTGACGGCTGCGAGGCGCGCGCCCGGTGGCTCCGCATGGACGTCTTCGTCGGGCACGCCGGCGAGGAAGTAGTCGCGATGGCGCACCGTCTGCACGAACACGAACACGCAGTACAACACCAACGACGACACACCGGCAAACGCGAGCTGCGACGCCGACAGGACCGGCCCGGGGCTGGTGGTCGTGAAATTCGGCATCACGAGCGTCAGCACCGACAGCGACGCGAGCACCGCCAGCGCGGCCGCCGCGCCGCGGCTCTGAAAGTCCTGTTCCCGATGGCGGATGCCGCCAACCAGCAGACACAGCCCGACGAGCCCGTTGCAGACGATCATCACCGCCGCGAAAACCGTATCGCGCGCGAGGCCGGCTTTCTCGGGCCCGGACGTCAGCATCACCGAGACAATCAGAGCCACCTCGATCACCGTGACGGCGACCGCGAGAACCAGCGTGCCGAACGGCTCGCCGACGCGATGCGCGACCACTTCGGCATGATGGACGGCGGCGAACACGGCCGCGCATAGCGACACGCCGACCAGCGCGAGCAGCAGTGCGTTGCCTGGGATTGCGTAGGCGGCCCCGAGCACGATCCAGCTAAGGATCGGCGCGCCGACGGTCCAGCGGGGCAAGACAGTCGCGGGTGAAGTCATGCGGGCTTCCTTTCGGTGCGCGTGCCGGTTGAAGTAATGTCTTAACGACAGGCGTTAAGCCATTAAATGATAAGGGCGGAGGGCGACGGCGGAGGGTGGGACCGGTGAGGGAACTGGCGTCGGGCGAGGGTTTCGTCGTCGACGCCAGCTTGCTGCTTTTACCGCAACTTCTTCAGCTGTTCGACCCGCTTACTGGCCGATCGCGCGGATCGTCAGTGCGCTCTTCACCGACGTCACGCCTGCCACGCCCTGAGCAGCGTTCGTCGCGAGTTCGATCTGGGCTTGTTCCGGCACAGAGCCTTCCAGCGTGACGGCGCCGTCGCGTGCGCGCACGGTGATGTTGCCGACGGTCACGCCCTTCGTACGCGCGAGCGCGGCGCGGACTTTGCGCTGCAACGCGCGGTTGGCCGCGCGGGTCTGCTTGGCGCTCGGCGTCGTTGCCGCCGGCGCTGCGGACGTGGCCGCCTCGCTGCTCTGCGCGTACGCATTGAGGGAAGCGAGAACGACCAGCGCGCCGCCGATCATCTTGATTGCCGAGAATGCTTTCATTCAACCATCTCCTGTTGTCGTAGGAACATCGATCCCCGGATGGGGCATTTTTTCACCAGCGGGTACAGCGGGATGCAATGCGAATTGAACGGTTACAGCAGTCGTGCGAACGCTTGCGGCCGAAACATGCAAACGGCCGTGTGACCGGCCGGAAGCACACGATACAACAATTAGTGCCATGTTAACTTCGATGGCGGAGAAAATGAGGCTTCGGCACAACGAATCTGCCGATCTGCCTTTTCAGGATCGATTTCAGGAAACCAGCGCATGCGAAACGAGCCTCTTCCCATCCGCCCGTTGCGCCGCGACGATCTGCCGGTCGACACGGTCGAGCTCGCGCGCTTCATGGTCGGCAAATACCTCGTGCACGATCTGCCCGAAGGACGCCTCAGCGGACGCATCGTCGAGACCGAGGCCTATCCGCTCGGCGATTCGACGAGCCATGCGTTCACGGGACGCCGTCCGTACAACGGGTCGATGTTCCTCGCGCGCGGTCATGCGTATGTGCGGCTGACCGTTGCGCCGCGAATACCTCGTGCACGATCTGCCCGAAGGACGCCTCAGCGGACGCATCGTCGAGACCGAGGCCTATCCGCTCGGCGATTCGACGAGCCATGCGTTCACGGGACGCCGTCCGTACAACGGGTCGATGTTCCTCGCGCGCGGTCATGCGTATGTGCGGCTGACCTACGGGGTCTCGTACATGCTGAACATGTCATCGGAAGCGGAGGAGGTCGGCGCCGGCATCCTGCTGCGCGCGATCGAACCGCTCGAAGGACTCCCGCTGATCGAAGCGCGCCGTCCCGGCGTGCCGCTGCGCGATCTCGCGCGCGGACCCGGCCGGCTGACGGTGGCGTTCGGCATCGGGCAGGCGTTCGACGGCCGCGATCTGTGTACGGGACAGGGGCTATGGATCGGCGTGATCGAGACCGGCGACGCACCGATCGGCGTGACGACGCGCATTGGTCTGTCGCGGGAGATGCACCGGCCGTTGCGATTTTTCGAGCCGGGCAGCTCGTTCGTCAGCGGACCGCGCAAGCTACTGACGATTCCGCATTCGGGCGCATGACAGCGGCCACGCGCGTACGTCAATTCAGACGTCTCCGCGGGCATGGAGCGGATTTTTCTTAGCCCACACGTATTTTGGAAACATCAGACGCAAAGGTTACGATCCCGACAATTGTTACGGGAAAATCATGCTAACCGACGCGTTCGACGATGTTCCCCGTCATTATTGCGAATGAAACAATTTTCTATCTCGCAATTAAGGGTTTTCCCTTGGCGATGCGGTGACTAGACTGAACTTATGCGGTGCACCCCACGGTGTCCGCGGTGCAGATAAAACCACATTGGAGGGAAGTCATCATGAAATCGCTGATCAAGGCAGTTGCTATTGCAGCCGTTCTCGCCGCGCCGGTCATGTCGTTCGCGCAGTCGAGCCAGCAGCCGGTTACCCGCGCGGAAGTCCGCAGCGAACTGATCCAAGTGGAGCACGCGGGCTACAACCCGGCGACATCGAGCGACCCGAATTATCCAGCCGACATCCAGGCCGCCGAACAGCGCGTGCAAGCGCAAAATCCGGCTGTCGCGCAAACCCGCCCGACCGCTGACACGAGCGGTTACGGTGCGCCGATGAGCGGGTCGTCGCAAGCGGGCAGCATGACGCAGCCGATGAGCGGCGCGAAGAGCGTCTATTTCGGTAACTAATTTCGGTAACCAAGCAGGCACCACGACGCTGTGTGCGCTTCTTTTGACGGCGCACACAGCGTTTCTCACCTGGTACTGTTTTCAATCGAGCGTGCCGCACCGATGCGTCCGCGAGCGTGTCTTCCGTGCGCGCGTTGCGTTCCTCTTTCCGAAGGAACCTCCGCTGCCGCAAGGTAGCTTGGCCCAAGCTTTTCGAGGTTTGGGCTTTTTTTGCATCCGCTCCCGCAACGACGATCGATACGCTGTCGATCAGCGAACGCCGCGCTCCATCTCAGGGCCGTTCGCCGTGAATGCGTTCGCCGTGAATGTAGAACTCGAGTTGCTGGATCGTGAACTGCTGTTCCGCGATGATGTCCTTCACGAGGTCTCCGATCGACACCATGCCGATCAGCCGCTCGTTGTCGATGACCGGCAGGTGACGCATGCGCCGCTCGGTCATCAGCGCCATGCAGTCTTCGGTCGTCTGGTCGGGGCGAACGAAGCGCACCGCCTTGCTCATGATGTCGCGCACCGGCGTCGCCTTCGACGACCGGTCCATCAGCACTATCTTGCGCGCGTAGTCGCGCTCCGTGACGATGCCGGCGATGCTATCGCCGTCGGTCACCACCAGCGCGCCGATGCCTTTCTCGGCCATCAACCGGATCGCCTCGTAGACGGAATCGTCGGCGCCGATCGTGTAGACCTCGGAGGGGTTCGGTTTCGTTTTAAGAAGCTGTGCAACGCTTGTCATGGAGCGGCTCCGTTTCGCAGTGCAGCACGCCGAAGTGGCGCGCTGTCGTGAGGGACAGGCGGTTCAAGTATAGGCGCGACCTGCGCCCGCGGTACACCGGGAATACCTGGGGCACGCCGGACGATGCGCGCTGGATTGGCGCGTTTCGCGCGGTTGCTGTCGTGTCCCGTGTTCCGTGTGTCGTGCTGGTGTCGTGTGTGTGCTTGCGGGGGCTGGTTGCGGGGGCAGCGTCCCGTGGCCGCGAAGGGGCATCCGCGTGCGGCATGCCGATTAGCGGTAAACTCGCAGTCCACACCTTATCCCCGGCTCGCCCGGGTTCATGCCAGCACCATTGTTCAACGCCATGCTCACGTCTCAGGATTCATCGCCCGCAGCGGACGGCGCCGTCACCGGCGAATGCGTCGTGCTCGACGCCACCGCCACGCTGCCCACGCGCTACGGCACGTTCACTTCCTATGTGTTTCGCGTGGTCGACAGCGGCGCCGAACATCTCGCGCTCGTGATGGGTGAGGTCGCCAACCAGTCGTCCGTGCTGACGCGCCTGCATTCGGAGTGTCTGACGGGCGACGTGCTCGGCTCCTATCGCTGCGACTGCGGCGAGCAGCTCGATCTCGCGCTGCGTTATATCGCGGCCGAGGGTTGCGGCGTGTTGCTGTATCTGCGCGGCCACGAAGGACGCGGCATCGGCCTGTCGAACAAGATCCGCGCGTATGCGCTGCAGGAGCAGGGGCGCGATACCGTCGAAGCCAACCTCGATCTCGGTCTGCCCGACGATTCGCGCGAATACGATTCGGCCGCGGGCATTCTGCGCACGCTGAAGGTCACGTCGGTGCGGCTGATGAGCAACAATCCGGAGAAGTTCGACACGCTGTCGAAGCACGGTATTCCGGTGTGCGAGCGAGTCGCGCTGGCGATTCCGATGCGCGAGGAGAACGAGCGGTATATCCGTACGAAGCAGCTGAAGTTCGGGCATTACTTCGACGAGAACGAATAGCGCGAAGCCGGGATCTGTCTGCGGTCTCCCAAGGAGAGCCAAAGTAGTCCGCAAGTGGTTGAAAATAAAACAGAAAGAACTCCTATTGGCGGCGCCAGTCGGCACATCGACGCTTGTCTCCGTATGTCTAAACTTGCAACGTCGGCGTAGGTTTTTTTCGGCGTTGCCAAGGAAACCTACGCCGGATATTCTTCCCTCAGAAAAACCTACGCCGAGGGAAGAATGCGCTTCGATGCACGTGCCGCAGCCACACTGCCGAGCGGCGATCACATGACCTTTGATGGATTTCCCGGACTGCGCTTGCAAGCGTCTACGAGCCGGAAATCGTGGACGTATCGCTACAAGTCACCGGTCGATAGCCGCATGCGGCAAGTGAAGCTCGGTGAATGGCCAGCAATGTCGTTTGCCGGAGCCATCGCCGCGTGGGAGAAGAGCCGCGTCGAGAGAGACTCGGGCGCCGAGCTTTCCGCACTGCGTCGAATGACGGAAGCAGAGGCTACTCGTCCATCACCGAACAATTACACCGTCGAACAACTGTGCCGCGACTATCTGCGGGGGCATGTAGAAGTCAACCGGAAGACCAAAGGTGCAGTCGAGGTCGCACGTATCTTCAAAGCGATGTTAGGGCCTATCGCGGATAAGCCTGCGGCTACCATCACGCGCGCCGCGGCTTTCGATCTGCTCGAATCATATCGGTCGACTCCAGTGCTCGCAGCTCGCCTTCGCATGGAGCTTGGCGGTGCCTGGCACTACGCGCTCGATGCTGGTCGTCTTCCTGAAAACACCGCTAACTGGTGGAAGGAAGTTCTAAGAGGGCGACTGAAGAGCAAAGGGCGCAAGGTCGAGGGCCAATATACCGGGACACAAAAGAGGGTGCTCTCGGTAGAGGAACTGAGCACATTGATGCGATGGCTGCCGAATTTCAGCTTGACTGTCGCCGATGCATTGACGCTCTACCTGTGGACTGGCACAAGAGGGGGCGAGATTGTCGCTATGGAGAGCACCGAGATCGCCGACGAAAGCGATGGTCTTTGGTGGACGATTCCCAAACAAAAGACAAAGGGCCTTAATAACGAGAAAGCAACGGATCTGCGAGTGCCGCTCGTGGGCCGCGCCGAAGTAATTGTGCGGCGACGGCTCGATCAGGCAAAGGGGACGGTTCTGTTTCCTTCGGCGCGTGGGAAGACGATGGGCCAGACCGTGGTCCAGCACGGCGTCTACTATCATCAGCCGTACTGCAAAATCGCACCGAACCATGATCGCCCGCGACTACCCGTGACGCATTGGTCCGCCCACGATCTTCGACGCACGACCCGCACACTGCTTGCAACACTTGGTTGTCCGAACGAAATCGCCGAGGCCGTCCTCGGTCATGTCCAGCCTGGAATCATCGGTATCTATAACCGGCATACCTACGATAGAGAGCGGCGCGAGTGGCTCACGAAACTGTCGCATCGCTTGGAAGAGATCGCGGCGACATATCCTCCAAGGAAGTAACACGGTCTCTATGCCGGTCTTCGACGCAGGGCAAAATTGCTTGCTGGTGGTTAGACGATGTTGCGCGAGTAAATATGCGACGTCGCGGCGGGCGCTTCAACGGCTCGAGTCCTTCCTGCGGCCGCCGTGCACCTCTCGTGGATTCCGATCGAACAATTTCACAAACCGCTATCAACGGGTATGGGCTGGCGATCAGTCTGGAAATGCGGTGAACAGCGCGAGCCTTCGTTCTTCCAACGCAGCCCGACGAAAGTGAAGCGCCGTTGAACATCGAAATAAGAAGGATCAACGCCAGGAAACGAGCGTTAAGCAGTTTTCGACCTGGCGTCGTGTAGCGTATGGTATTTCCCGGTAGTCTCGGGAAGCGCCTCATTTGGCAATTGGGCGGGAAAATGGCATTTTTGTTTCTCCGGTGCGTTTGCTACACCTAACGCCGCGTATTAAGTTTTGAAGTACACCAAGCGCAAAGATGAATCGCCGCACATCGTCAGTTCGGTCCTATTGACGGTAGTCAAGATCCAACGGAAACCGACGAAGGCTAAGCCGCCATGAAAATCTGTCTCTCTCTGAAAGAAGTGGCTCAGGCCCTCTCTCTGTCACCGTCGACCGTACAGCAACTGGTTCGCGAGAAAACGTTTCCAGAGCCACGGTTGCTATCGGGGCGGAGGATAGGGTGGCTCGCACGTGAGGTTCAGTACTGGGCTGACACACGCCCAGTCGCTAAGCTCCTGCCGCCAGAAAATTCAGGTGCTAAGAAGAGGCAGGTTGCTCGAAAATGTTGACGATATGCGTCGTAAATCGTGACACGTCCGGTTGCCGGCTGCCAAGCCAAGGGCGTGAGCGCAAATTCGTCGTTTGTTTTGTAGATGGCACTCGCCGGGGATGGGACAGATGGGGGTCGCCGATCTGCGCCGAAACGCTGCGCGGGCACGCGGGTCCGCCAACCTTGCGACGGGCAGGAATCACCCATGGCTCGTCGCCTCAGCCTCGCAAGCGCTTTCGAATGCTGCCGGGCGAACCTGAGAGCAGATAAGCATTGAAGCGTCTTTCGGGGGAGCGCAGGGGCGGGACTCTCGCGGTTTCCCGCGAAAGCGTTGCATGGCACCCACCCACCCCGTGTCCGATCCGTGTCCAAAAATCGCTAACTTCGCATCGAACCTGAAGGAAAAGCGGTTCTTGGCCGGAACTGAGACGGCGGTGCGATCCAGGCGGTCGTCCTCACGATACTCTTGACGCGATGAACAGCGCCTCATCTGCCGACCAGTGTCGTGCCATCGCAGCATGGTTTGCTCGACCTCGAACTAGCCGAGCGCGATCCGCTTATCCATGGCCGTCGTACGAGACCTTTGCCGCTGGGCTCAGGAGAGGACTCGAATGTGAAGTTCAAGTGTTTGATTTAAAATCAAAAAGATAGTCGATTTATGGCGTATATGCGCACTTGACTTGTATACGCAAAAATGTTGGATCCCACAGGACGCTATTCCGTCCCGGGTGGCTCCGCACGCCGCGACGGCGAACAGACTCTTCAGCTCGGGGAAAGGCGCGCTGGACATTGGTCTCTCCGACGATATCGTCGCGGCCACGCTTCTGTCCCGCGACGGCGAAGTCGTGCGCAAGTCATAAAGGTGACGTTGCCCGTCGAGTACTACCACGTCGTCTTCACGCTACCCGCCGCCATCAGCGCGATCGCCTGGTACAACAAGACCGTCATCTATGGGCTGCTGTTCGACATCGCTGCCGACACGCTGCGCACGATCGCCGCCAATCCCCGCCACCTCGGAGCCCAGATAGGTGCCACGCTCGTGCTGCACACCTGGGGCTCGGCGCTCACGCATCATCCGCACGTACACGGCATCGTCCCTGGCGGGGGCTGTCGTCCGACGGCGGGCGCTGGATTGCCTGCCGTCCCGGCTTCTTCCTGCCGGTGCGCGTGCTCTCGCGCCTGTTCCGGCGTCGCTTCCTTGAAGCGCTCACCGATACCCACCGGCGCGGCCAGCTGCAGTTCTTTGGCGAGTATGCGGCGCTCGCCGATCGCGCCGCCTTTGCGCAGTGGCTGGCACCGCTGCGGACCTGCGAGTGGTTTGTGTACGCCAAGCGCCCCTTTGCGGGACCTGAAGCGGTGCTCGCCTACCTGTCGCGCTACACGCACCGCGTGGCCATCTCCAACCAGCGTCTGCTCGCCCTTGATGAGCGCGGCGTGACGTTCCGCTGGAAGGATTACCGTGCGACGGGGCGCACACGCTACAAGACCATGACGCTGCAGGCCAGCGAGTTCATGCGCCGTTTCTGCCTCATGTGCTGCCCGCAGGCTTCCACCGCATCCGCCTTTACGGACTGCTCGCCAATCCGGTGCGCCGCGCGAATCTCGCGAAGGTGCGCGACCTGCTGCACGTCGCGCCGCGGTTCGACCCGCCATCCGACGACTCCGTCATCCAGGCCCAACCTACCTTCATATGCCGGCACTGCGGTGCCCCGATGATCATCATCGATATCATCGCGCGCACTGCACCCATTCGGGCACCACCAATGTCGCGGGGCGCAACATGAACGCTACGGTTCTGTGCTTACCAGACCAACGTCGGCTTTGCGGCAACGCGGCCTACGAGCGGACGTTTGCGCATGGCGCCTCATGGCGTCTCAGGCACATCCACTTCACGCTCGCCATCGCGCAAATGGACCCCATCGTCCAGGTGCCTAGGCCAGTCCAGCCTCACGTTTTGACCATCTTGCCCGGGCACGGCTGAGGATGCCGGGCTATCAATCGCCATAGCCATGCAAGCTTCCGACCTCCACGGACCACTCCGCGGTTTCCTCCCTCGAGGCTTAATCGACGCCTGCCCGCACGCGCCGCAGCACGCGCGCAGCCATGTGAATGAGGGCAGGCGTCGATTAATCCTTAACGCGTGCCGCCCCTCGACGTCAGGCAGCAGCCGGCCAGTTGCAGCCTTTCATGCTTTCGCTTCGGCGGACACTCATGCGTCTCTTTCGCGCAAGTTTCGGCCTTTCAATGGCCTACCTTTAACACTCGGCGAAAATCAACGAGGCGTGTAAGAGAACTTCTGGCCGCCAACGCTTGCCTCGTACATCAGCCCACCCTTGGCCACTGTAAACACAGCTATGCCTTTTCGATAGGCGCCTGTCGTTTTGGCATCTTTCTTGCCGCCACTTACGTTAGTAGACGTGCCCGTCGTGCCTGCCTGCGCGCCAGCCGCCGCAGTGATCGCGATCGCGTTGGCATCTGCGCCGAATTCAAAGTTACCATTGGTGAATTCTTTGAGGGCTCGTTCATCCTCGAACAAAATGAGTTCACTGTACACTTGGCCGCCAAGTTGCAAGCCCACAGTGACCTGAGTCATCGATGTATCGCCGATACGTTTCCCTTTCTCATAGACGCGACCCTTCCCATGGGCACCGCCTATACCGACCCCTCCCTTGCCAATCTTCGGAAACACAGCATAACCATAGGCACTATGCAGAAGACTGCCGCTTTCTCCCGCGTTCTTGAATAGGTTGAGGGTGTCCGTATATTCGTCGGCCCGAGCAGCAGAAATAGGCAACATCAGTAGGACCGTGAGCATCAATATCAGACGTTTGAGCATGATATGTTCTCCATGGATTGATCGCGTTCAAGCACTGCCGTGACATACCCCCCACCCATTATTGTCGATCATGCCAGCGGCAGCAAAAATACTTTGCAGGATCGCTCCGGCGTGTAGCGATTCACAGAGCGCAGGATCGTCGTGTGCATCGGCGATAGACCGCGCTCCGCCATCGTCAAACGCTAGAATCGGTTCGCCTCGCCGGGTTGATGTCGTGGCGACCGGGGCTGCGCACCAGGCTGCCGGATCGGGCTGCACGATCTGGCCGGTGACGAGCCAGTCGAACCGATGACGGATCGCCGCGAGGCGATCCCGGGCGCCCGTTTCAAGGCCGAAACGATCCGTGCACACTTGCCAACGACCGTAGTCCCTTCCGAGCGGCCGTAGAGGTTTATTGGCATCGTATGACTGAGTCACGCCCTGAGGTGGTCCGTCAAGTTTTTTTGAACGGGAGCCTGTTCTTCCGAAGCCCTCCCGGGTTGACCTGCACGTTGCTGGCCCGGCGAGTTGCCCACCGCCGGCCAGCGTCATGGTCGTAGCACGCGACCCGCTGGCCGGCCGTGGACAACTCGCGACATCACGTCAAATCGAAGCCCCCCGACCCGGAACGAGCTGCGTAACCGTCGACCGGAAAGGGTTACCCGGAAGCCCGAGGTGCTGGAGGAGTGACGAACCACGCTTCCTGAGGGCGTTGAGGTAGACGCTCTCGTCGTACCGTGTTCCGGTCTGCCAGCAGCGGTAGAGGATCCGTGTCCACTTGAACGCCAACGCCCTGACGGCGGCCTGATACGAACTGCCCTTCGCACGCTGTTGCCGATAATAGGCGCCCGCCCAGAACGATTTGTTGATGGTCTGGTCCGCCCATTCAACGAAGGTCTGGCGCAGGAATGTCGGGCACTGCCAGCGCCAGTGCACCCAGCACTTCTTGCCGCTGCGTTCGGTGACCGGCGCGATGCCGGAGTACTTCGGCAGTTCATCAGCGCCCCTGAAGCGGTCACGTTGCTCGCCGAATGCAGCCAGCAGACGAGGCGTCAGATGCCGGACCTGCGCCGGGCAAGCTGTCAAACAGGTCGAAGTCGGGCAGCGTTCGTGTGACTGCCGCGATTTCCTTATCGAACACGTCGATCGCAGCGAGCGCTGTGCGCAGTTGCGCCATCAACGTCAGCGCGAGCAACCGGTGAGGTGCAACGATACCGGGATCGCCAGTCAGCGACACAGCGCAACGGATCGATTCCAGACGTCCCTCGATCAGTCTGGCCCGGCGACAGTTGTGCGCATGGAAGAACGTTTCAAGGGTCTTTCTGTTCGCGCGCCTGATTGCTGGCAGAGTTGGCCAGCGGGTCAGGAAATCACAAAACAGCACCGTGTCGATGTCCTCGAACCATTCCAGGGCTTGAGGGTAATACTGCTTGAGTGCGCTGGTTAGCCGGTTAGTGAACCGGGTCTTGTCGCCAACCAGTTTCACGACGCTGTTCGATCAGGCTCAGCACGGAACGCATGCCGGCGCTCTACGGCCGGAGCGGGGCAAACCGCTCCGGATGGCGCAGCAGCAGGTCGAGTGCCAGTTCGGCATCGGTAGGATCGTCCTTGGCCCGGCTCGGCTCGAACGCCTCGCGGTACTGCGCGAGCATTGCGGGGTTGATCGGGAACAGTGTGACGAACGCATGTTTCTGCAACACAGAGACGATCGGCCCTCTGGCCAGCTCAAGCGCGATCGCGATGGGACCACCAAAGCGCTGATATAACGCCTTTGCCCATTCATCAATGCGTGTAACCTGGTGAGGGATGCAGTCGAACTCGCGCCTGTCGTCGCCAGCCTGCTGCAGGCAGATGTCATGTTTGGTATCGGCCCAGTCGATGCCGACGAAAGCCTTGAATTGCTGGTTCGATAGCGGTGCCATGTGAACCTCAGCAAGTGATAGATTCCCCGGTAGGGACATGCATGCTTGCGTTCAGCGAAGGCAATATAGTGAGCCGGTGCGACGGCGAACCCTGAGTATTCGTTATCGAGCGCAAGCGCACCCGTGGACTCGAAGCTAACTCGGCAATCGTCCAGCGTTTGGGTCGACTTATTCGTAGTCCACGGGTGCATGTTCCGCCTGCATTGGCAGCTCGCTGCCAGTCCCACCAGTATCGATCAAAGCGGGACGGACTATCTATAAAGGGTCGGTTCCGGACGCCTGGCGTACGAAAAAAACCGAATCTTAAAGGCCCCGCAACGCGGGAGGACGAGCACAAAGGAGCGTGTGACGAGGGCCTTGAGGCGAGCCCGTGGCGCGCCTGTGTCTGTATTGTAAAGAATACGAAAGAAAATTCGTAAAGGTTGTGGCGCCGTTTTAACCCGGTTTAACACAACTTCCTCGCAAAGCCTTACCAAGCAAGGCCTCAACGAGGTTCAAATCCTCTCGCCCCGACCAATAGATATAAGGCTCTCATGGCTTCGGCTCTGAGAGCCTCTTTCGTTTGGGGCCAATTTTGCCCCCACGTTTGCCCCCACACGACGACCGGCTCTCGCGGGAACGGAGTGGAATTTTGGGTAGCGTTGAGGGGCCGGCCGCGTTCGTTGCTCACGAGCTTGAGGCTCGTATATCAATGCGCGAACTGTGCCAGCGACAACCTGTTTATCGGTAAGGCAGTCCCATTTCTGACGGCTTGGGGGCTGCTAGCCGTCCAAATGTGGGTCGGCGGAGCAGCAGTTCGTTCGCTTAGGAAAACCAGAGATGCGTGTTGGATACTGGCGCGGCCTATCGATACCTGCCCGAGGGAACCTCTATGAGCGGATGCGGTTGCAGCTTATGGGTCGAAGAGGACACTGCAAGATGGATCGCGGCTCAAATCGAAACATCGATCAGGCTCCGATGGGGGTGTCCGGAATTTTGTGTAAACGGGTTGAGGTTTAACCCGGCACCAGCCGCTCTTCGAACTGGATCGTGAAGCGGTTCAGTGCAGCCTTCCAGTCGCGGATCGGCATCGTCCACTTCTTGCTGATGTTGTTCAGGGCCAGGTAAAACAGCTTGGTGACGGCCTCATCGGTTGGGAACGAGCTGCGGGTCTTGATCACCTTGCGCAGGCTCATGTTGATCGATTCTATGGCATTCGTGGTGTCCCCCAAGGGGACTTCCTCCGGGCGTAAATCACCTTCCTGATCTCCGGCGGGTAATCGAAGAACGGAATCACACGTGCCCAGTTGCGTCGCCAGCTCTGTCCGATGGACGGATAGTCCTTGTCCCACCTGGCCTCGAAGGCGCCCAGCATCTGTTCGGCCGGTTCGAGGGTCGATGAAGTGTAGATCGTCTTCAGGTCGGCGGCGACTTCCTGCTGCATTTTCCACGGCACGAAGTTCAGACTGTTGCGCACCATATCACCATATGCACGATGCACAGTTGCACGGCCGCTTTTGGGTAGACCGCTTCGATGGCTTCAGGAAAGCCTTTAAGCCCGTCGACGCAGGCGATAAAGATGTCCTGCACGCCGCGCGTCTTCAGCTCAGTGACCACCTGCAGCCAGAACTTGGCCCCCTCGGTCTGGGCGATCCACAGGCCCAGGACTTCCTTGTGGCCGGCCATGTTCACGCCGATGGCCAGGTACACCGCCTTGGTCCGCACCGCGCCGCTGTCGCGCACTTTGACGTGAACGCAGTCGAGATAGACAATCGGATAGAGCGCGTCGAGCGCACGGGCCTGCCAGACCTTCACCTCATCACTGACGGCGTCAGTGACCGCCGAGATCAGCGTCGGCGAGACCTCCGTGCCGTACATTTCTTCCAGGTGCCCCTGGATATAGCGCACGCTCAGGCCACGCGCATACAGCGAAATGATCTTGTCGTCGAAGCCCGTCCAGCGCGTCGGATGGCGCTCCACCAGCTTCGGCTCGAACGCCCCCTGACGGTCGCGCGGGATGTTGAGCGGCAACTCGCCAAACTCCCCCTGCAGCGTCTTGGCGCTATGACCATTACGGGTGTTGCCCGTGGCATTGGTCACCGCTTCGCTCTTGCCATGGTCCAGGTGCTCGGACATCTCCGTCTCTAACGCACGCTCCACCAGCATCTTGGTAAGCTGCTTGAGCAGGCCGTTCTCGCCTATCAGGTCTTCCGGCTGCTGGTAATTCGCCAGCAGGCTGTCTGCCAGCTTGACGAGTTCAGGATCGGGTTTCTCTCTTTTATTGCGTTTCGGGCCTGCTGCGTCTGTGAGACAAAGGGTGACGCTTTGCTCTTACAGGCACGGTGAATCCTGGGGCTCTTGACTATTGACTACTGGCGCAAAAAAGACGAGCGTGTCTGTCTGGCGTTGGGTTCGCTGTTGTCTCGATCAGACTAACTATACGAGGTAACCGTGTGGATCTTCCGTGTCGATGAGCCGCGTCTTGGAGGCATCCGTATTCGCGAATGGCACCGCCGCGCGCGCCATACCGTCGGCCTGCTCGTACTGCTGCTGGGCGGCGCCGCCACCGGGCTGGTCTTGCTCGATCAGTCCAATGCCTCTTTTCCTGACAAAGTGTTCGCGGCCCTCTGGGATGGGGTCAATCTCGTCTCGACACTCGGTGACTTTACCGACTTTAATCAGTCGCAGAAGATCTTCATGCTGCTGGCCATGTTCGCGACGCTGCTGATCGGCGGATTCGCGGTGTCAAGGCTCACGGGCATGCTATCGGGCGACGATGTAATGGCTTATCGGGAGAACAGGGTCATGGAAGGCAAGCTCGCACATCTCGCCAATCATGTCGTAGTGGTTGGATTCCATTCGCTGGGTGAACTGGTCGCAAACCGTTTGCGCGAAGCCGGACAGACCGTGCTCATCCTCGTGGGCGATCGGGATCAGGCCGACCGGGCTGCGGATCGCGGCCATATGGTTGTGCTCGGTTCGCCGGGCGTGTTCGACGACGTGCTCAAGGGGGCGCGGCTGGATAGCGCCAAAGCGCTGGTCGTGACGACGCCGGACAGCAATAACAATCTGGCGATCACCTTGCTGGCGCATACGCTGAATGCCTCGCTTACGATTGTAGTGCCTGGCGAAAATCCCTTGAGAAAGGGGCTGTTCGAGAGCGCGGGGGCATCCGGCGTGGTTATCGTCGATGAGATCGTGGCGAATGCGCTGGTCGGCAAGCTCACAACCCGGATGGAGGAAGCGCCATGAAACCAGCGGATTCCACGCAGTCTCATCTGCATCGCATGCCCTTCCTGCAGGGGCTTCTGCCCGTCAATCCCGCACAACTGCCGCACGACATCATTGCCGGGATCACACTGGCGGCCTTGGGCATCCCGGAGGTGATGGGGTACACGAAGATTTCCGGCACGCCCACCGTCACTGGCCTCTACACGATCTTGCTTCCGCTGATCGCATTTGCGATCTTTGGTGCGTCGCGTCAACTGGTTGTCGCGGCAGACTCCGCGACAGCTGCCATCCTCGCGGGTACGCTGACGGCCATCGCAGCATTAGGCAGCAAGGAATATGTGGCCCTCACAAGCACAGTGGCCCTGACGGTTGCCGTGATGCTCGTGATTGCGCGCGTCTTTCGTCTGGGCTTTCTGGCCGACTTCCTTTCCCGCAGCGCACTGATCGGCTTCCTGACAGGCGTGGGGGTGCAGGTCGCGGCGGGCGAATTCGCCGGGCTGATCGGGCTCGCGAAGCAAGGGCATGGCCCGGTCATGCAGATGGTGACCGTGTTTCAGCGCGTCGCCGAGGCGAATTATCCGACCACAGTGCTTTCCTTTGTTGTTCTCGCGGTGATCGTCGGTTGCAAGCGTCTGGCGCCGCGCGCGCCGGGTGCGCTGATCGCCGTGATCGGCTCCATCGTGGCCAGCGCGGTGTTCAGTTTCGCCGGGCACGGCATTGCGGTTATCGGAGAAGTGCCAGGCGGACTTCCGTCGCTGTTCCTGCCGCCGCTGCATATAAGCGAGTTCAACCAGGTGCTGGCGACGGCCGCCTCGTGCTTCATCGTCATCATCGCGCAGAGTGCAGCGACCGCGCGCGCGTACGCCAACCGCTACAACGAGAAGGGCGACGACAATGCCGACATCATCGGCCTCGCGGCCGCGAACGCAGCGGCTGCATTTACGGGTACCTTCGTCGTGAACGGCAGTCCGACCAAGACCGAGATGGTCGACGATGCGGGTGGCCGCACCCAGGTCACCCATCTGACGACGGCCGTCATCGTGCTGCTGGTGCTGCTGTTCCTTACCAGGCCGCTCAGTTTTCTGCCTGCCGCCGTGCTGTCGGCCATCGTCTTCATGATCGGCGTGAAGCTGATCGACGTGAAAGGCATGGTCGAACTCTATCGCATGCAGAAGGACGAATTCGTCGTCGCGTTACTCACGGCCGGCGTGGTCGTGTTTGTCGATGTGATGCACGGGATTCTCGCTGCCGTCGTCCTATCGTTGATCGCGCATGCGCGGCATAGCTACCGGCTGCGAACGCGTGTGTTGACGCGCAGCCCCGCCGGCCGTTGGGTCACGCATCCTGTCGCGCCGAATGTGCTCGCCGCGCCCGGCATCGTCGTCTACCGGTTCGAAGCGGACCTGTTCTATGCGAACGCCGGCCGCTTCACTGAAGAAGTGCTGAAACTCGTCAACGAGGCGAGTCCGCCGTTGCGCTGGGTGGTGATCGACTCGTCGGAGATCAACAATATCGACTACACGGCGGGCAAGACGTTGATCCAGTTGGGTACGGAGCTCGACCGGCGTGGTGTGGGTGTCGCAGCTGTTGCGCTTCCGACGGGTGTGCGGCGGGAGATCGAGCGGTATAAGGCACTGCGTGCGCAAGGCGCCCATCGCGAGATCTTTGCGACGGTCGATGCCGCGATTGACGCTCTGAGCGATCTTTCGCCATCTGCACCCGGGCCTTCGCCAAACGCCAAACCGGAATGAAGCCACGCCGCTTTGACGATGAACTGAGAATGGGAGTGACACGTGCCCGAATCCGCTGCCGCGAAGCGCAAGGAACATGCTACGGAACCCGCCGATCCGATGACCTTGGCGGCGCAGGAAGACCCGTCCACGCTGTTTGCGGGGCGTGGCTCGTTGACGTCTCGCATCGAGCAGGGCAAGGCGGCACGCAGAAAGGTGCCGCGCGCGAAGCTGGCGGACTGCAAGATCGACAATCGCGATCCCATCGCATTGCTCGACGCGTCCAACGTGGGCCGGGTGACTGAGCTGATACCCATTCGCTACGGACGTATGGTCGCGAATCCATTCGCCTTCTATCGCGGCGCCGCGCCGCTGATGGCATACGACCTGTCGAAACTGCCGCATTCCAACCTGATCGTGCAACTGGGCGGCGATGCGCATCTGGCCAATTTCGGACTGTTTGCGAGCCCGGAGCGGCGCATTCTTTTCGGACCCAACGACTTCGACGAAACACTGCCCGGCCCATTTGACTGGGATATGCGCAGACTGGCCACATCGTTCGTGATTGCCGGGCGTGAACGCGGACTTGCGACGCGTGATCAGCGCGGCGTGGTGCGCCGGCTATGCGAGACGTTCCGGCAACGGATCGCCGAGTTCAGCCGGATGGACACGCTCGACGTCTGGTACTACCAGTTCAAGGCCGCGAGCATGTTGGCCATTGCCGATTCGACGGAGGAAAGAAGAAAAGAACTGGCCGTCATCGACAAGGCGCGGCAGCAGTCGTCGCGTTCCGTGACGACTCATGTAACCGAGCTTGTCAATGGCAAGCTGCGCATCAAGGACGTTCCGCCGCTCGTGTATCACGTCCCACTGGCGAGCCCACGCGATCATGCGCAGTACGATGCGCTGGTCCGGCATTTCTTCGCCGACTACCGTTTGACCCTCCCCGATGACAGGCGCGCATTGTTCGATCGCTATGAACTGGTGGATGTCGCCATTCGCGTGGTGGGTATTGGGTCGGTGGGGACGCGCTGCTACGAGGCGCTTTTCATGGCCGACGGACAGTGTCCACTGTTCCTTCAACTCAAGGAGGCGCGGGCTTCCGTACTGGAGGATTACCTGCCGCCGAGTCGTTATTCCAATCACGGTCAGCGTGTGGTGAACGGGCAGCGTCTGCTGCAATCGGCCAGCGACATTTTTCTCGGATGGTCGAAGCTGCACCACACGGGCAATGACTTCTACGTGCGGCAATTGCGCGACATGAAGGGCGCGTTCGACTTCACCAGTTTCGACGTTGAAGATCTCGGCGAATATGCGGTTTCCTGCGCTCACGTGCTCGCCCATTCGATGGCGAAAGCGGGGGACCCCGCGTTGCTCAGCGGATATGTTGGAAAGTCGAGTGCATTCGACGAGGCCATCGAGCGATTCGGGCTCGCTTATGCGGAACAGAATGAGGCAGACTGGACGGTTTTGAAAGCAGCAGTCAAGGCAGGACGCATCCAGGTCATTCGTGATTGAGTTTGGAGCACCCCATCGGTTTTTGCGCACTCGCAATTGCTGCTTCGCCTGGCATCAACGGCAAGAAAAGAAATACCGGCGGCGCAATTTGTGGCTTCTGATCCGAGCCCGGCGTCAGGTCAGCGCACGTTGCCGGCGCGAAGGTTACGACCGGCACATTGGCCGGCACGGTTACGGTGATGCTGCCGCCCTTGTACGAGAGCAGAAGGTCGCGACCGCTGGTGTTTTCGACGACGGCATCACTCCTTATCTCGCAGCCGAAGCAGCCCCATCAGAACCTCATCGCGATAAGTCGCGAGTTCCTGCTGCGAGCGCGACTGGGCCTCTTCATGTACGCCTTTAATGATGGTCGCACGCACGTCCGGAGTGAGTTCTGGCGTTCCGAGCACATGCCACCAGGCCGTCAGTGGACCGGTGAACTGATCGAAGAAATGCTCGATACCACCCTGACCGCCGCCGAGGTGATACAGAAGACTCGGCCCCACGATCCCCCAGCGCAAGCCCGGGCCCCACGAAACAGCGGCGTCGGCATCGCCAACGCGACTCTGTTTGTCACGCGCGGCGAGCGCGGTGCCGTGGATTATCTGCGCGACGGCGGACATATCAGGATCCAGCCACCCGCTCTCGACGAGAGAAAAAACCTTCTCGGGGTCGGTGACGCGATCAGCGTTGGTGTCATCGACGGCATTGTCCGGCACAACATGCAATATGCGGACGCGGCCACGCACGCGCATGTTCTGGTGGAAGAGATAGCAAGGTCCGACGCGTGCAACGCCTTCTCCCTGAATGCGCTCAACAGCATGGTCGGCGTGCTCTACGAAGATGCCCGTAATGACAAGCTCACCGGACTTATGCGACGCACCGCCTTCGAGTCCGAGTATGGACGTTTCCAGGACGGGTGGTTCAACACACTGCTGGGCCATCGACTGCGATCGGTTCAAGAGCGTGAACGACACGCTCGGACATCACACCGGGGACCTCGTCCTTGGAAGGCGTCGCTGACGCGATCAAGGGCAGTATCCGTGGATGGGACCTCGCGTGTCGGTGGGGTGGCGATGAGTTCGTCGTGCTTCTCCCCGGGACAAAGCCGGAAGACGGAACGCGTGTTGCGGAGCGGATACGCATGGCTGCTGAGGGAATGCAGCTGCACGGAGTAACGCTGTCAACTGGCGTCGCAACAAGCACCAAGGGCGAATCGTTGGCAGCGGTCATCGTTCGAGCCGACTCGGCGATGTATGGCGCAAAGCGGGCCGGCCGCAACGCGGTCGTGATCGCCTGAAGCGGGTGTCTTGCGGCTGAAGCGACCACGCAACACCCGCATCGGAGACCGGATGCATGCCGAACCTTCAAGCCAGCCGCCGCGCGCGAACGTGGCGGCTGGCGAGGGTCGCTACTTCTTGACGGCTGGCTCTACGGAAATGGCGAGCGCTTCGGTGTACACCGCCTGCACCTGATCACCCTTTTTGATGTTGGCGAACTGCGCAGGATCTTCGACCTTCAGGTCTACCGTGTTGCCCTTGGGGCCTTTCAACGTGACGGTCCTGCTATTGGGGTTGACCGCGACGACGTCGGCGACGATCGTTACTTGCCGACCCACGGTGCCGCCGGGCTTACCACCCTCGGGTGCGCGCTCCATGATCGGCTGCTCTTCGGTTGAGGCTGTTGCGCCGACGTTTTTCTGGAGGCTCAGGGTGAGCGATTGCCGGTAAACGGCCGTGACGACGTCGCCCACCTTGAGCTGGTCGAAGTTGCGCGCCTCTTCCCCAACCTGCACTTCGACGATCTTGCCGTTCTGGGGTTTCAGCAGCACGGTTCTCGTCGCGGGATCGATGTTCTGCACGGTGGCCGTCACCCGGGTGGTGCCCTTTATGGTGGCCTGGCCCGGCGCTTTCGTCACTTCCACGCTTTGTGGCTGTGCCCATGCGGCTGGCGGGATGGCCGCCAAGGCGGCAATGACCAGAAATTTCATGTTCTTCATAGAGCTCTCCTTTGCAACGATGAAGCTTTTCTGCAGCCGGTCTGGACGTACGCGGAACACGCTGTGTCGTGCACCGCTCCGAGAAACGCAGGAGCATCGACAGTTCCGGACCGACGGGATCCACGGCTCGCCCGCAAACTGATCTGATGCGCCTGAGATGGCGTCGGTATCGGGCTGGTGCCAGGCGCGCTCACTCGCTGTCTGATGCTGTATTCCTCCCTGTGAAGACCCGCGGGCGGGACCATAAACGCAAATGGGGCCGAACCGCACCGGGTCGCCTCCGGCCAGCGTTGCGTAGGCAAGCAACACCGGAATGCCGTCGGCCGCCACGGTCACGCCGGCAATGGCGTCGCGCGCCATCCAGTGCGGCCGGTAGGCAGGCAGCCACTGGGCGAGGGAAAACACCGCGCGCGATCCGGCGACAGGCGCCTGGTTCCTGCTTTCGTTTCTGTTTTCGGGGCGTGGTGCGTCGGTCATTGTGGGTCTCGTTTCGTGGAGCCCGTTCAAGGTGGTCTCGGGGGCAGACATGACAGTACGGACGCGTCGACACTGACGATTGTGTATCGCTCATCCAGCGTAGCCCGTGCGAGGGACGGCGGACATCGGACTTTGGTCCTGGTCCATACAGCATCGACCTCCGTGGATGCCTAAACCGCAGCCGTCAGGGTTCGCTAACGTGTTGCAATGCGTTTGTGAATTGAAACCCGCCTGATACCCTGGGTATTGATCAACCTAGACTCGCCTGGAGAGGAGAAGCTAATGAGCAATCGAGAAGATAACTCGTGGTTGTACCAAGCCGGCCAGCAAAACGAGCGCGATCAGCGGGACCTCTCTGCGACGATGGATGATGAACCCGTCCTGGACTCGGGCCTTCAGGGTGCGGTTCTCGCATTCTTTTTCGTCGGGGGGTGGTATCAGTGCAATAAGTGACGGTACGCAAAGCCAGTAACGACGGGGGGGGCAGGGGTCACGTAGTAAGCCATTGATTTTGTTGACGTTGCTGTTCGCTTTTTTGCGGCGTATCGTGAACGTCCCACCGACGGAGGCGCGCGATGCAGGGCTGGCAGACGACGTACCTGGGCATGCGGGAGCTGCCGCGCGAGCTCAGCACCTTCGAGTTGCAGGCCTTCTTTACCTTCAGCCCGGCCGAGCGCGAACTGATCGCGGCGCGGCGCGGCAACCGACTGAAGCTTGGCCTGGCGCTGCACATCGGCTTCCTGCGCATGAGCGGGCGTCTGCTCGACGCTTTTCTCGTCATCCCATCGGTGCTATGGCGCCACCTCAGCGGCGAGCTCGGCATCGACGCCCCGGAACTCGCAACGTTGCGCGCGATGTATGGCCGCGGCCGCACCCTGTTCGACCACTAGCAAGTTGCCTGCGAGTCCCTTGGATTCGGATGGGTGAGCGAGCATCGGCGCCGCGCCCTGGTGCGAGAACTGCGGGACGAGGTAGGCCGATGCGCTGACCGTGAACAGTTGCTCGTTCGTGCCCGACAATGGTTGTACGACCACCGGCTGCTGATCGTCCACGACCGGGCCATCCGCACTCTGATCGCCGCCGCGCTTGCGCAACTCGAGGCCGAGACCGGCGCAACGATTCGCGCGGTGGTTAAGCCGGGGACGCTTGATCGCTGGCGCCGCGCGATTGCTGAGCCTCGTGCTGATGGCCAGACGCAGCAGAGTTGGCTGTGGGCGACACCCGCCAGGCACTCAACACGGCAGATCAGCGAGGTGTTCGAACGCATCGAATTGCTCTACGGCCTGGAGGTTCATTAGCACCTGGGAGATCTTCCCGACCTCGTCCTGCGCCGCTACGCCCGACGGCTGGCCTCCAGACCACCGTCGGCAGGGGCCAGGATCAAAGAACCGGCACGTACGGTGGAGGTTGCCTGCTTCCTGCGCTACTGCCTGCTAACCGCTGCCGACCAGTTGATTCTGATGCTGCAGCGACGCGTGGCAGATCTCTGGCGACACGCAGTCAATGGCGTCAGCACCATCGTTAACTGGGCCGATCTGTACCAGACGCTGACCGGCGAGTTGGCGGGTCTGAGTGCCGAAGGGGCCGTGTCGGACGCCGAACTGCGCGCCAGACTCGACGCCCTGGTTGCCGCCAATCGGCAGCGTCGCCCACCCAGCCGCGCCGTAGTAAGAGCCGCAACGAACGACCCGCGTCCGTGCGCAGTTTCGACAATCCCGCGTGTCCGCAGCACCTTCAGCCCTTCTCGCAGCGCGGACCGCGATACGCCCAGTTTGACGATCAGGCGTCGCTCGGAAGGCAACGCCTGACCCGGTTTCAATACACCGTCGACAATCAGGCTCTCTATGCGTTCAGCGACCGCATCCGCGATCTGCAACGCGTACTTCGGGTTGTCTTCCTGCATGGCATGTCTCACTGGTCCGATCACTTCTCAGAAACTTTCGCTTACGACGATCCTGGCATTATTGCCGCAAGGCTCGCGTCGAAAGGAGGAATCAAAGATCTGGAAAAGCGGACGCAGATACCTGTCGGTGGATCGAATCCGGACTTTCTCTTGACGAGAATGGTCGCTCGTCAAAGGCCATCAAGCTGCATACCCGAATAACCGCAAAGGCCAAGAAGCAACGTTCGCAATCGTGAACCCGATGGCCGCTTCCTGGGTGTAACCGACGTTCCAAAGTCCGGGCACCGATGTGGGCGAATGACCCTTGATGGCCCGGCTTCTCCTGATGGCGATCGGCGGCACGCGTCCAAGAGCGGCCGTTTCGGCTTGCTCAAACCGAGCCGCTCAAGCCGATCAATGGTCGGTTCCGTGCATGTCAATGTATTCGCAGGCCAAACTCAACGCTGTGGCAAGACGATTGAACGAGCGTCCAAGAAAGACGCTGGACTACGAGACGCCCGCCGAACGATTTCAGCAAACTATTGCATTCACCGGTTGAATCCGCCTTCGAAAGCTGCCGCTGACGTCGCGATGGGTCGAGGGCTGAAGTGGGTCACGTGCCGTCCCTCGACGTCAGGCAGCAGCCGGCCAGGTCCGGTCAGTCCGACTTCATGCGCGAATGACGGGTGCTTAGACCGAACCGGCCGGTCGTGTGCACTGCTGCAGCGCAGCTTAAAGATCCTGGCCAGTAATCTCGATGCGCTCTCCACTCGATGGAGGTATTTTGCGTTCCGCAACTCCCACTAACTTTTGCTTTCCCAACTGAAACGCGAGCAGCAACTGCTTCTGGCTGTCGTCTGCCGCTCCGAGGTATTCGCAAACAACCTCCGGTCTGAGTTCGAAGGCGCAGTATCCCCACCCGAAGCCATACGCGGAGAACCACAGCGCTGACCGGCTGTCGACGATTGGGGTTGTCAGTTTGATGTATGACGAATCCATGGCGTTCGCCCTTCAGACTGGTGGTTGCCGAACTGGATTGTCCCACAACGCGTCCTCGTGGCCGAGCGCTAGGCGACATCACGCCGCACTGATGACAGGCGGCTTCGGCTGGTTGTCGAAGGCTGCCCGATCGCGATCAACGGCGGACCACACGGCCTGATCTATGTCGGTGACTGCACTTGCTTAGCAGGGAGCGTAACGTCGTCCGTGGGCTCAAATAGCATGGTCGCGTTTGGCTGTTGCTGCCGAAGGAACCATTGAGGTGCCGGGAACGTCGTCGTCCTATTGGCCCACACCCTGATGTGCTGCCGCTATGGCAGTATCACGCTCTTTTTTGGCTGCTGCCTTTTTCTCATCGAAAACTTTTTGTGCAGCGGCTACGTGCTTGTTATAGACACGATTGGCTGCGGCCACCTGTTGGTGCATCCTCACGATTTCGTCGGGATGCTCTGCAGCCGCCGGCGCACTGGTTGCGGAATTGTCTTGAGCCCAAACGGACGGGTTCGAAAGCACTGCAACGAAAATGGCCGAAGTGGTAACCACAAGAAATTTCATGATGAACTCCCGGAGGTATTGCGGATATGTCGCCGTCCAATCGTCGACGGATTTTTCAGCCTACTCGGCCAGGCGGGTGAGACCAATGGGACCAAAGTCCGATAGCGGCCCCGGAACTCCGTATTCCCACCGCGCTGGACCCCGGCCCCATTTGAAACCATATGCGCAGTGAGCGGCCGACAACGCTCACGTCAAAGGCGAGTGCGCAGCCCCTCTCGCGGCATGGTCCTTGCGCGGCTGTGCAAACGCCTGGTCGGAAGATTGAGGCGGGACTTGTCAGCCGGCGGACTGGCAGCAGCCTAACCTGCCATTAGCGACAGTTCAGAAGCCACAGACGCGGAATATCGGTGGCGGTGAAAGATGACGCAAAGGAGAAAAATCGGTGCCGGCAAGAACGATTAGCAAGGGCAAACACACCTACCGTATTGAACCGATCCGACTGGCTGAAGGCGGGTACACATTTGAGATTGTCCATATTGACCATACTGGAGACGCGATCAAAGAAGTGCGGCACGAACCGGGAATCACTTACGCGACAGAAGGGGCCGCCATGGACAATGGACTTCATGTGGCGGCAGAAATGGCTGAACAGCAGGACGACTGAACTCCGGAAGTTGTCGAGCTTGGCGCCGGGACACCCGCCCGCCGCCCCACGGATGGAATTCAGGAATGCTTCCCCTCACCCTTGAAGTGACCGGGCCGTGCCGCTCGTTGAATACGATGTTCGGCTCGCCCGTATGCGTGGCCCCTCCACATCCGGTAACGGACGACCAGCGTGCGAGCTGCTATGGCCGACTGGGGTCGGCTACGGAAGTTCGACGCGGCGGTGCGGCCGACGATCACCGGAGGCCGCTCGATTTCCGGGATCGGCCAAGAGTTGCCGTTCGCGCAACACACAAAGTCGTCATTCCAACGGCCAGTTCACCTCGGAACCGGCCGGATGCCCGATGGAAGCAACTCTGCCTTATGGAAAGCTTCGCATAAGGCCGAACTCCGGTCTTCCCGTGCGAGTCGACCAACGGCCGTTGTAGCTTGCAAACCGCCGTAAAGGTCGTGCTCGGCGTCGGCACCGGCCCGTTGCCGGGCGGCGCGCGGCGTTCCGAAAATCGCGAGTCCCATGCACGGGCGCTTACCGAAGAGCGATCGTCCGTAGACGGTGCTCCCACGCTAGCACGCCACGGTTACAGTGACGTCGCACTGTAACCGAGTATGGACTGACGGCAGGTGGAAGCGCCGCAGTGACATGCATACCGGGGACCGGGATGTCCTCGCTGATCTCGGCTTCAACTTCGAGGCCGTAGTCGATGAAGAGCTCCTCGCCGGGCTTGATGTCAGTGAGTGCGCGGATGAATACCCGATTGCCTGCCTCGATTGTCTCGCAGTTGGGAATACAGGCATGATCCAGCGGGCGCTGTTGCCGCCGCGGCTGCCGTCGATCACGCTGCGTCGGAACGACTGAACGCGAACGTATGACCGGCCCCGGACCGCTGACGGGCAGCGGCGCGCCGCCAGCTGGTCACTTCACCGTTGTACTCGATGAGCTCCTCCGGAATCATGTCGGCGGTGCGACGGAAAGATTCGCTGCAATCCATTCCGCCGCGCCGTTCAACAGAGCGGTCTCAGTTCATCAGGGGAGCCAGTGCCGATAGGACGCGGTCTTTCTGCGCCTCGTTGATCTTGCCGAACAAGTCGCGTTGAAAGCGCGGCTCCTTGACGCCGGAAACGATGTATTGCCAGCGATAGGCATCGAGCAAGGTCTTGCGAATGGCAGCAGTGTCGTTGGCGGCATACTTGCGACTGCTGATTTTGAGGAAATAGTCTGCATTGCCTCTGCCTGCATTTGGAGAACCCCATCCACCGCTCCGACTAAAGCGATCAGGTCGTCGACTGCGGCATCGCGTTCAACATCGGTCAAAGTGTACCGGCGCTTCCGCTGGCACCATCAAGGAGCGCAGCGGGGGATAACCCGGTGCATTTTGATGTCGTTTTAAATACGCTGGAGCCGCAGAAGATCGCCGCTCAGCTTTTGTCGGCGCTTCCTACCGGCAAGCCGGGCGGGGACGTCCCCGGTTTTTTGACGCGCTAATCCTAGGTTTCGATGAGGGAGTCTACTATCCTCTAATAGCAACGAATCCAGCAGTCCAGACGCGTATGGGTTTCCGGACTATTTGCGATATTGAGCGCTGATTGTTTCACGAAACATTGGGCAGCCAGTCCCAGGTGGAACAAGTCACCACGCGTCAAGCCCGCAATACCGATATCAACTTCACGAATAGCGATTACCGCCGCCAACTGGCGACGAGCGTGCAATCAAGTCAAATTAAGCCAATTAAGCTGAGTAAGTAGTCAAGCGTTTCAGCAAGCAATTAAGCATCTGCATACGCAATTCACCCGCTGAGCAAGCGAGCTGGTGAAGAGCGGGTTGGCGTTCGCGCAAGCTTTTTCTTCACCTGGCACGATGGAGGGTAAATGCGCCCGCTACGTTCGCAATTCCCGGCAAAAGCGACGCACTGAAATGACGATATCGACCTAATCGGCGGCGCGGCTCGCCGTTATGTCTGGAACAAGGAGGCCGTATGTCCTGGATTGCTCAAACCCTTCGGCAATATCCGGAAATTGCTGTTTTTCTCTCGCTTGGTATTGGTTACTGGGTCGGCGGCAAAAGCTACAAAGGGTTCGGCCTCGGCGCCGTGACCGCTACGTTGCTGGCCGCCATCGCAATTGGCCAGTTCGGCATCACCATCTCGGCCAACGTCAAATCGGTCTTCTTCCTGATGTTCCTGTTCGCCGTTGGTTACGGGGTAGGGCCACAGTTTGTTCGAGGCATCGCCAAAGACGGTTTACCGCAGGCACTCTTCTCGGTCATTCAGTGCGTTCTTTGCCTCGTCGTCCCCGTTGCAGCAGCCAAAATCGCCGGCTACGACCTCGGGTCCGCAGCGGGACTATTCGCCGGTTCGCAGACCATCTCGGCGTCGATGGGACTCGCCACTGATGCGATCAATCGTCTCGGTCTTCCGCCCGATGAGACGAAAACTCTGCTGAACGCCATGCCCACGGCGTACGCCGTCACCTACATCTTCGGCACGATCGGCTCGGCAGTCATTCTGGGGATATTGGGTCCGATTCTTCTGCGCATCGATCTTGTCGCCGCCTGCAAAGAGTACGAGGCCCGATTGAGCGGCGGAAAAGAACTCGGAGGTGCGGGACAGGCATGGCACAAGTTCGAGCTTCGCGCCTATCGGATCGCGCCGGGAGCACCCATCGTCGGCATGACGGTCGCTGCCGCGGAAGCCAACGCTCCGGACGGTGCGCGGCTTTTTATTCAGCGAATCCGCCGGGGCGGCGCGATTCTCGAGGCGACGCTCGACATGGAGCTGAAGGCAGACGATATCGCGGCGGTGGGTGGCCGGCGTGAACTGCTCGTTTCACTGATCGCCGAACGCGCCGCCGAAGTGGACGACCCGGAATTGCTCGCGGTTCCGGTCGAAGGGGTCGACGTGTACATCACGTCCAAAGAGGTCGAAGGAAAGACGTTGCAAGAGCTTGCTCATTTGCCGGGCGCTCGCGGCGTCTACCTGCGCAAAATCAGGCGAGGCCCGACGGAGACGCAAATTCCTATTCTGCCGAACACGACACTGCATCGCGGCGACACGATAACGATCGTTGGCCGTACGCAGGATACGACGGCGGCAGCGAAAACCTTAGGCGTTCTCGACCGCCCGACGAGCGTGGCTGACATCGCCTTCGTGAGCCTTGCCATTACGCTGGGCGCGCTGATTGGATCAATCGTGATTCGGGCCGGAACCATACCTTTGACGCTCTCGACATCGGGCGGCGCGCTTATTGCGGGCATTGGGTTCGGCTGGTATCGAGCCATTCACGACGTTCGGCCGGATTCCCGAGCCAACGGTCTGGTTCATGAATTCCGTCGGGCTCAACGTGTTCATTGGGGTCATCGGTATCACGGCCGGCCCCGGGTTTGTCAGAGGCTTGCAACAGCTTGGCGTGAGTCTTTTTCTATGGGGCATCTTGAGCACAACCGTTCCGTTGATTCTTGGCATGGACATCGCGAAGTACCTGTTCAAATTCGACCCGGCCATTCTGCTCGGCATCTGCGCCGGCGCGCGAACGACCACCGCGGCGCTCGGGATGATTTGCGACGCCGCGAAGAGCCAAGTTCCAGGTCTCGGGTACACCGCAACCTATGCAGTAGGCAACACACTTTTGACGATATGGGGCATGGTCGTTGTGATGATTCTTTCCTAGCCGCCGCTCGTCGTTTATCGATCGATACGCTCGTGGAGGTGTTCGATGTCCAAGTCGCACAAGCAGCATGACGGAGGTAAAGGAGAGGCGGCAGCACTCGCTTCGCTCAGCCCGTTCGAACTCAAGGACGAACTCATCAAGGCAGCCGGCGGCGGTGCCGTCGAGCGGCCGGCGAATGCTTCGATGCTCAACGCGGGGAGGGGAAACCCGAACTTTCTCGCCACCATTCCGCGACACGGCTTCTGGCAACTGGGTCTGTTCGCGATGCGTGAATCCGAGCGCTCATTCGCCTACATGCCCGAAGGAGTCGGCGGATTTCCGAAACGCGACGGGCTCACGGAACGGTTCGAATTGTTTCTTCGTGAGAACAGGGGGGTCGCTGGAATCGACTTTTTAGCCAGTGCCGTTTCGTATGTCCGGGACCAACTGGGGCTGCCCGCCGGGGACTTCCTGTACGAGATGTGCGAAGGCATTCTGGCGTCGAACTACCCCGTGCCCGACCGCATGTTGAAACTATCGGAAGTCATCGTCGGCCATTACCTGCGTCGCGAGATGATCGGAAAGCATCCGTTCATTGGCGAGTTCGACATCTATGCCGTCGAGGGCGGGACGGCAGCGATGACGTATATCTTCAATACGATGAAGCAGAATCACCTCATCAAGGCGGGAGACACCATTGCTTTGGGGCGGCCTATCTTCACCCCTTACATCGAGATACCCAGGCTCAACGACTACCAGCTCGAAGTGGTGAACGTGGACGCCGATGTCGCCAACAATTGGCAGTACTCGAACCAGGAACTCGACAAGCTGCGCGACCCGAAGGTGAAGGCGTTTTTCCTCGTCAATCCGAGCAATCCGCCGTCGGTCAAGCTTAGCGATGAAAGCCTCCAGTACATCGCGGACATCGTCAAAGAGCGGCCTGATCTGATATTGCTCACCGACGACGTCTATGGGACGTTTGCGGACGACTTCGTGTCGCTCTTCGCTCTCGCACCGCAGAATACGATTCTTGTCTACTCGTACTCCAAATATTTCGGCGCCACGGGCTGGCGGCTCGGCACCGTTGTCACGCACAAGGACAACGTGCTCGACCGGCTAATCGCACAGCTTCCAAACGATGCGAAGAAGGAATTGCATCACCGGTATGAGTCGATTACCACCGAGCCGGACAAGCTCAAGTTCATCGACCGTCTCGTGGCGGACAGCCGCACGGTCGCGCTGAACCATACAGCGGGGCTTTCTACGCCGCAGCAGGTACAGATGGTTCTGTTCTCGCTGTTCTCACTGATGGACACGCCAGACGCGTACAAGAAAGCCCTCAAGCGGCTCATCCGCGCCCGCAAGCGGGCGTTGTACCAGGAGATCGGGATCTCCTTCAAAGACGATGACCTGAATCAGGTGGATTACTACTCGATACTGGACCTGCATTTCCTCGGCGGCCGAACCTATGGCAATGAGTTCGTCCAGTGGCTGGAGCAGAACACGAAGCCGTCGGAACTGCTCTTCCGACTGGCGAGCGAGACAAGAGTCGTCGTCCTTCCCGGGCTCGGATTTGGAACTCAGCATCGCTCCGGGCGAATTTCGCTAGCCAACCTGAACGAGTCGGATTACCGGAAGATCGGACGCGCAGTGCGAGCGCTGATGGATGACTACGTCGAGCGCTATAACGCTGCTACCGGGAAGAATCTGGAGAAGGGGAAAGTGCTGTAGTCGTGATATCGCCGGGCGCCGTCGCAATGTAGGTCATCGCGGCGGCGTCAGTGACGCGCGTAGGGCGGCGTGAAGCCGCTTGTGATGACGAATCGATGCGCCGTGCCATTGAGCGCCACGGAGATGCGCGGGACTGACGACGCGATGGACACCTTCAATCTCCCTGCGCTAGCGCGCATCGGCACTATCTGGCTGTGACGATGTGGATAATGGCCTGGCTGTGTCCGGCGTGCCCGACTGCTGCGCGGGCGGCGCGTCGTGACTGCCGTCCGGCGTCGTCGTGCGAAGCAGGACAATATCCCGTTCGGGGTCCGGCATGGCGATGATCGCGTGCAAGGTCACTCTTGTCGCCCAGCACATATCCGATGGCGTAACTTTCGAAGGGTTCGATGCGTAGAACACGAACCGTTCGATGTCCGTCTGATCGCCGCCAAGCTCGGCGACCACCGATCGCGAGAATTGACTAACGGCGGCGGCATTTTACTGCGGCGTCGGCACGGGGACGGGCCGGTCCGATGCCTTGTTGGCGAGAACCCGGTAGAGCAGACTGAAGTACTGATCGACGTCGGACTCTGTCATCTCGAGCAGCGAGACGCGGTTCATCACCGCGCTCATGTTGGACAGACCAAAGCAGTTGACCAGAACCAGTTCGCCCAGCTTTTTGATCGTAACCACTCGTCGGTCCAGGGGAACCGCTGTCAAGACACAACGGTCGTTCGCCATGGAGTATCGGCGTGCGCCAGGCCACGCACGTGTGCAGCAGTCTGAAGGGAGTAATGCGGCGGCCACGGTAGGTAAGAACTGTCGAATAAAGGTTTGCGCCAGCATTTGCGCCGCGACAGTATCTGCAAGGAGCCGTGAGCGGCGCTCGGAAAGTCATTTCCTTAAGCACGGAGCGAGGCTTTTCCATGTCACGGTCACTGGAGCGAATCGCCGCAGCAAACCTGCTTTCGCTCGATGAGAAAGGCCTACGCTAGCCCTGCTTGCGCTCAGCTCATGAACGGGCTCAGTTCTCGTTGGGGCGATCAGCCTGTGCGATCAACCCTAGAACTATCACTTTGACGGAGTTGGCCACGCTCGCCTCAGTCCTTTTTAATTGCACGCCCTGCGCTGAAGGCACGCTTCTCGTCGAGATCGCAATGAGACCAAGGTCTCATTGCGATAGACCAGACCGCTAACCAAACTTGAGCCGGACAGCCACGTGGACCGTCGTCGTGACGGGCATGGGTGCGGGACTGTATTCAACAGACAGTTGGCAACTGAAGGAAACGTTATGGGCTCATCTTCGATCAGTACGGACTGATGGCCGGTTCGGAAGTTGGGGGGCGAAGACACCCAGGATGACGGTGCGCTGACGCTGCCGCACCATGCGCACCCAAGGGTTCTGATCTGGCGTTTGGGTGGCCCTGGTTGAACAGATGACCGTGCCGGCGCGGGAGAGCGGACAGTCGCAACCGCAAGCCGCGGTTTCGCAACCTGTTTCACAGGTGACCGAATGGATCACGGGAAACTCATCGCCTGCCACGACTGCGATCTCCTGCAGCGGGAGGTGGCTGTGCCGGAGGGCGGCGGTTTGCGATGCCGGCGCTGCCGGGCCCCGCTGTGGCGCGAGCTCCCCAACAGCCTCGATCGCGGACTCGCGCTGTCCATCGCCGCAGTTGTACTCTTCGCAATTTCAAACGTGTATCCGATTGTCGGTCTGTCGGTTAATGGGACTGTCGTTGAGACGACACTCCTGGGCGCTGTGAGCGCGCTGTACCACGATGGGAAGTGGCCAATTGCGGGACTGGTGTTTGCAACCACGGTCCTGATGCCGATCTTGCAGACGGTGAGCATGCTATGGCTACTAATACCACTCAAGTTTGACCGTGTACCTTGGGGCGGTCCGGCCATATTCCGGCTGTGCCATCTCTGCCAGCCTTGGGGAATGACCGAAGTACTGATCCTCGGTTTGCTGGTTGCCCTCGTGAAGTTGTCCGCGATCGCAGGCGTGGTGGTGGGCCCCGCGCTGTGGTCGTTTGGGCTACTTGTGTTCGTATTGGCGGCGGCCGGATCAGCTTTCGACTCGCGCAACCTGTGGTCGCGCGTCACCGCCGTTGAGCACACGGGCGCGGAGCCAGGCCTGGACGGGGCGTCACTGCAAGGTGCGGTTACCGCAGCACGATGCGGTCTCGCGCGGTGTCACGATTGTGGACTGCTCGCAAGCGCGCAGGTCGTTAATGCTCACGCGTTCCACTGCCCTCGCTGTGGTGCGACGGTGCACCTGCGCAAGCCAGCAAGCCTGTCGCGCACGTGGGCCTTCCTGATTGCCGCGATTGTGATGTATATCCCAGCCAACATGTTGCCTGTGATGTACACGAACTCGCTCTTCGGGACAGAGAACGACACGATCCTCTCTGGCGTCGTCTACCTCTGGACATCCGGATCCTGGCCGCTGGCGATCGTCGTGTTCGTCGCCAGCATCGCTGTTCCGATGCTCAAGATCCTCGCACTCGGATACCTGACGATCTCGACGCAGATGCACTCGCGCTGGCACGCCGTCGAGCGCACACGGATCTATCGAATGGTCGAGTTTGTGGGGCGCTGGTCGATGCTCGACATCTACGTGATCACGATGCTCGTCGCGCTCGTGCAGTTCCAGGCACTTGCGACGATCCAGGCCGGTAACGCGGCAATCGCGTTTGGCGCAGTGGTGGTGCTGACGATGTTCGCGGCGATGGCGTTCGATGCCCGCCTGATATGGGACGAAGTGGAGCAAGATCATGTCAGGACTCGAGAAAAAGCCTGATTTTCCCGACGCGGAGCCTGTGCCGCGGTCGCACTGGCGCCTGCAAGTAGTGTGGCTCGTACCCATCATCGCGGTCCTGATCGGAGGGTGGCTCGCTGTCAAGGCGGTTATCGAGAAGGGGCCAACGATCACGATTGGCTTCGCAACCGCTGACGGTATTGAGGCGGGCAAGACGAAGATCAAGCTCAAGAACGTCGATATCGGGGTCATCAAGACCGTAACGTTGACCCCCGATAGCACGCGAGTCATCGCGTCCGCGGACATCAACAAAAATGCGACGAAACTGCTCGTCGACGACACCCGCTTCTGGGTCGTCCGCCCACGCATATCCGGCGGGACAGTGTCCGGCATCGGCACGCTTCTGTCCGGCTCCTACATTGAAATGGACAAAGGCAAATCGAAGACCGGACGTCGCGACTTCATCGGTCTCGAAGTCCCGCCGGTGATCACGAATGATGTGCCGGGGCGCGAATTCGTCCTGAAAAGCACGAATATGGGCTCGCTCGATGCCGGCACGCCGGTGTTCTTCCGACGGCTGCAGGTCGGACAGATATCCAGCTACAAGCTCGATCCTGATGGACACGGTGTGACGCTGCGCGTATTTATCAACGCGCCGTATGACAGGTTCGTTCTTGCGGATACTCGCTTCTGGCACGCAAGCGGCGTCGACGTGACAGTCGGGTCGAATGGCATCCAGGTGAACTCGCAGTCGCTCGTGTCGATCATGATCGGCGGCGTGGCATTCGAGTCGCTGCCGGGCGCGGTCGACGAGGCCGTCGCTGCGAGCGACTCAACCTTTACGTTGTTCCCAGATCGGGCTGACGCGATGAAGGCGCACTATCACGTCGTCGAAAAGTACGTTGTGAACTTCACGGAATCGATTCGTGGATTGACCGTGGGCGCGCCGGTCGACTTCCGTGGCATTGTGGTTGGCGAAGTGACAGCGATCTATACAAATTTTGATCCCAAGACGGAGAGGTTGACCATTCCAGTGGAAATCAATCTGTATCCGGAACTCTTCGCGTCCCACTATAAGACCAACACGGGCACTGGCGCCGGCGGCCGCCTGAGCAACAATCCTCACGCGCTGCTGGAGCACCTCATCGCAAAGGGAATGCGTCTCCAGCTTAAAACGGGCAATCTGCTGACCGGGCAACTGTACCTGACCGCCGAATTCTTTCCCAACGCGCCAAAAGCCACGGTGAACTGGGCGTCATCACCTCCTGAGCTGCCGACCATACCCGGTAACCTGCAGCGGCTTCAGGACAACGTCACGGAACTCCTGGCGAAGCTGAACACGATTCCGTTTGAAGCGATTGGCAAGAATACGCAACAGACGCTGTCGAGTGCGAAGACGCTGCTCGACCAACTCGACACCGAGGTTGTCCCGCAGGCGCACGGCACACTCTCCGCGGCCCACGCGGCGCTTGACTCGGCCAACAATGCGCTGCAGCCGGACTCGGCCCTGCAGCAGAACGCGAACGATGCGGTACAGGAACTTTCGCGCACAGCGACGGCCTTCCGGACGCTTGCCGATTATCTGGAGCAGCATCCGGAAGCGTTGATTCGCGGCAAGCAGAAGGAGACCCAGCCGTGACACGCGCCCTTGTGCCATTCGTTCTGGTCCTGTTTGCAATGTCGCTTGGCGGCTGCGGCAGCTCACCCGCGTCTAACTTCTACCGGCTGAAGCCGGACGCGACACTCATTACCATGGGAACTTCGGTGCCGTTATATGTCGTGGTGAACCCGGTCACGATTCCACAACTAGTTGACCGGCAGCAAATCGTCGTAAGCGTTGCCGACAATCAGGTGTGGCCTAACGAGTTCCAGCGCTGGGCCGAGCCGCTGAAGGGCAATATCCAGCGAACTATCGCTGGAAATCTGGCGGTGCTGCTTGGCTCCGAACAGGTAAGCGTATACGCGGCAGACTCGGGTGGCGTGCCGATATGGCGAGTTCGCGTTGACGTGATGCAATTCGATTCCGTACCGGGGGACACGGCGACTATCGACGCACTGTGGACGATCTGGCCTCCAGGGAAGGCTACTCCGATCGCCGGGCACACGCTCGCACGCGTGCCTGCACAAGGGCAGGCTTACGACGCGCTTGTCGCCGCCCACGATCACGCGCTGGGTTTGGTGAGTCGGGATATCGCAGCGGCGATCCTGAAGAACTTGTTGCGTTGACTGGCGCGGACGTGCGGCTTCGCAGGCGCTGCCAACCTTGGAACAAACCAGGACCCAGCCGCGCCTGCTGACCGAAGGCGAACTCGCCGTAGTGGTCAAGTTCTATCGCGAGAGCCGAAGACGACGTGATCGGACGCAAGATCGACGACACTTACCTTGCGCCGGACAAGTCCTTCATCGAGATTCGCGCGATGCTCGAGGATGGCTCGATCGACATCCTCGCCAAGTTTGGAGATGTGTGCCGCGCGGAATTCGAGTCGCTACGCACACAGCAGTTCTGAATCCTGTCAGCGCGCCGTTCAACGCGGCTTCAGTTCGACGGGCGGATCGGCGCGATAGCCGCCGCCGAGCGCCTTCGTCAATGCAATCTCCTGACCGAGCATCTGAGCGTTGAGCGTGAGCAGCGTCATCTGTTCGGCGATCACAGGCTGCCGCGCCTGGAGCGCCGCCAGGCGGCTGGTCAGCCCTCGTTGATAGTGCGCTTCAACGCTGTCTCGCGCGAACGCAACGGATTCGATCCGTTGCTGCTGCAACCCGGTCTCCGCATCGAGGGCTTGCAGACTGCTGCCCGTCTGCGCGACATCGCGTACCGCATTGAGGACGGCCTGATTGTACTGCTCGATCAACAGGTTGCTGCCCTCACGTGCGCCGCTCAGGTTCGCGTTGAGCTGGCCGCCATCGAAGATCGGCAAAGACAGGCCCGGAATCAGTTCGATCTGCTTGCTTGCGTGTGTGAAGAGGTCGGCGAGGTGCAACGCATTGAAGCCGAAGAATGCCTTGATGTCGAAACTCGGATAGAACGCCGCTTTCGCTGCATCGATCCGGTCGAACGATGCCTCGACGTACCAGCGCATCGCCTGAAGATCGGGCCGCCGGGCAAGGAGTTCATAAGAAAGCGTCGCGGGCATGGCCGCTTGCGGGCGCGGCAACGCAACGGGCTCGATCGGAGGCAAGCCGTTGGGTCCCGCGCCGACCAACGCTCGCAACGATTCGCGAAACTGCCGTATCTGGGCTTGCGCCGAAACGATCTGCCGTTCGATGGCGAGTTGCTGCGCACGGGCTTCCTCGAACTGGGTTTGGGGCTCCAGGCCGCGCACCGCACGCGCGTTGTGTGTTTCCACGGAGAACACCGCTACCTCGTGCGATTCGTTCAGCAAATCGATAAGCTGGTAAGTCGTCTGAATGCCGTAGTACAGCTGCGCGACGTCGGTCGAGATTTCGAGTTCGACGGCGGACGTCTCGGCAAGCTGCGCATTGCTCACGCCGAGCGCCGCGGCGACCTGCGCGCGCTGCTTGCCCCAGATATCGACGTTCAGACTTGCCCCAAGTCCGACGGTGCCCTCGGTGTACCAGGGGCCCGTCGCCCCTATCGCCGGTATGTTCATCGAGTACGCGCGGAGAAAGCCGTTCGCGGAAACGTGCTCTCGATTCAGCGACGCCTGCGCCACCACCTGAAGGCTCGACCCCGCTCTGACAAGCTCGACGTCCGACTTCGCCTGCGCGACGCGGGTTCGCGCAATCAGCATCGTCGGCGCGTCGGCGAGCGCCTGTTCGATGAGCGCGTCGAGCTGCGCATCGCCATAGCGGTCCCACCAGCGTGCCGCGGGCCAACCTTCTCGCGCAAGATGGATGTCGTCAGCAAGATTGATCTGCCCGGGCGAAATCTCGGCATACGGCGTACCGTTTTTGTGGATCAGCGCGCAACCCGGCAGGCCGAGGCACAACGACCACGCGATGCACAGGGCGCAGCGACGCCACGACCCAACACGGGGACCGGATCGCGCGCTCATGTTCGTACGGCCTGCGAAGAGGACGCCGTGACGGGTGCCTCGATGCGCCAGTCCGGCAGCCCCGCTACCTGCCGCGACAGGTCTTGCGCTGCGGCGATGAGTGGCACGTCGGCGGGTTCGAGAGGCTGCGCGGCGATGCCGATGCCGATGCGTTCGGGCGCGTGGGCGACAGGCGGATTGGCGGCAAGATCGTCCGCGTATCGGTTGATTTCCGCGCTGGCCTGGTCCTGAACGGCGCGCGCTGCATGGTCCATTTGCGGACTTGCCAAACCAGCTTGTGCCGCCAGCGTGTTCTTCAGCGCATTGCCGGCGAGCATGATCTCGCGGCCTTGCGCGAGGACGGTTTGTGCACGCAGTGTCAGTTGGGCCGGCTCCCCTTCCTGCCAGCCGGGCTCGAGTGCGACGCGCGACAACGTCGCCTCGCAGTCGGCCAGCGTGGCCCATGCCTGCAGCTGGCGCTGCTCAGCGGGCAATTCATCCCGTATCTCGACGCCCGCCTGTGGCGCGCGCAACTGCCTGGCGATGGCGCGCAGCATCGTCGCGAGTTTTTGCCGCAGCACGTCGCCTTCGCCCTCGCGCCAGAACGACATCTGCACGAAGGTCGCCACGCCGACACCCAGCAGGACGCCAACGATCCGGTCGCGGATTTCAGTGAGATTGCTGGTCGGCGCGAACTGTTCGAGCAACGCGAGCGAGAAGGCGAGAATCAGCTGGACGCCCGCGTAGCTGATCCGTTCGGAACCAGCGGATATCCAGGCGGCGAGCGCGACGACGGGCAAGGTCATCAGCAGCAGGCCGACAATGTCGTCGAGGTGCGGAATCACGAACACGACCATGAATAGCGCCACCGCGCTGCCGATGACCGCCCCGGCGACGCGCAGCAAGGCCCGCTGCATCGATGCGCCGAGGCTCGGCAGCGCGACGGCCACGCACGTCAGCATGATCGTGTGAATGCCTTGCCAGTCGACCGCGTTGTAGAACACGTAGCAGACCAGCACGGCAAGCAGGGTCTTCAGCGAAAAGCGCATGTACGCTGGATTGCTCCATGCGTCGGGCGCGACCATCGGTTCGCTCGCGGGCGGTTTGCCGGGTGCGGCGCCGCTCGGATCCAGCTCGGCGAATGCGTGCAGCGCGCGCTGCAATGCGGCTGCGGCGGGAAACGTGTCGACTGCCTTGCGTTCTTCTGGTGTTGCCATGTCGACGTAGCGATAGGGTTCGCCCGACGTCACCGACTCGTCGAGCGCCCTGACGTTCGCGTCCAGTTCGCGCAAGATCTTGAGCCGCGCCGCCGAAGCACCAGCCAACGTATCCGGCAACTCGCTCGCGCCGCGATACAGACGCGACACGGTCGCGATGCACGCAAGCAGCAACGTCTGATGCTCGCGATAGCGCGCGTCACGCATCGTCGTGAACCGCAGCAGCTTCTGCAGCGTCAGCGCGCCTTGCTGGACCGCCGTCAAGGTGATCGGCTCGGCGTTCCTGCCGCCGTCAATCAGTTGCGTCAGCCGCGCTTCCAACGCCGTCAGTTGCCGATGGATTTCCGCCTTGAGCTGCAACTGCGGTTCGACGGGCAATAGCAGCGTATTGACCACCAGCGTCAGCGCGATCGGATAATTGATGGCGACCCAGACCCACAGCACCGCCCGGATCAACAGGTCGGCCTGATCGGTCTGGTCGACGAAGCTCTGCACGTAGATGAGGACGATGGCGACGATGACGAATACGGCGCCGATTTTCAGCACCCGTATCAGGTACACGCTGCCGAAGAACAGCAGACTCGCGACGACGATGCGCAGTAACGGGTAGTCGAACGTGAACTTCAGCAACAGGATCGACAGACCGATCGCGAGCGTCGACCCACCGATGAGCATCAAGCCGACCAGCCGCGTGACCACCACATTCGACTGCGTGACGTAAAACACCACCAGCAGCGACAGCGCGAGCGACGGTACCTCGAGCGTCATCGACGCGACGATCACGATTGCGCTCGTCAAGACGCAACGCAACATCACATTGAGACGCCCGGGAAAAGGCGCAAGCTCGCGCGCGAGGAAAGCGTCGGCATCGCGCAGCGTGACGGGCAGGTAGTCGGCGGCGGCCATGGGCGCTCCTCAGCGGCTTTCGCCGTCGTGGCCGCGCCCAGGGTGCAGCACAGCCACCGCCGATGTCCCGACGCGAAACAGCTCCGGGCTCGGATTGTCGACGCGGATCTTCACCGGGAAGCGCTGCGAGACGTGGACCCAGTTAATCGTGCGTTGAATGCGCGGCAATGCGCCGGGCAATCCAGGGCCGCCTTCATCGGGCGCGACGCCGTAGCTGATCGAGTCGACGCTGCCCTGGAAGCGCTGGCCCGTATCGCTCATCAGAAAGACCGTGGCGGGCGTTCCCGTCCGGATGCCCTTGAGCTCCGTCTCGCGAAAGTTTGCGACCACGTACCAGTGGCGCGTGTCGATCAATGTGAAGACAGGCTTGAGCGCAGACGCAAACTGCCCCGTCGAAGTCTTCAACGACGCGATGCGTCCGTCGAACGGCGCCCGCACGGTCGCATATTCGAGGTTCAGCTCCGCAGACGAGATCTCGGCGATGACGACGGCACGTTGCGCGACCAGCGCATCGACACCGCTCACAGCCGCTGCCGCCTGCTGCGCCTGCAGTTGCGCGGCGCTTAGTTCGGCCTGCGTGGCGCGTTGTGCGGTGCGCGCAAGGTCGACGTCCTCCGCCGACACATAGCCGTGCGACAGCAGCGGCTCCGTGCGGTGTAGCGTATCGGACGCCTGACTGGCTGCGGCTCGCGCGCGCTCGACGGCCGCACGCACCGACGCCGCGTTGTACTGCTGCGCATTGACCGTGCGCTGGGTCAGCTCGATTTGACGGTCGAGCGCGACGAGGGACGCCCGGCCTCGCGCCAGCGCGTCCTGGTACGGACGTGGATCGATGCGAAACAGCAGATCGCCCTGCTTCACCGCCTGGTTGTCGTGCACCGCCAGCTCGACGATGCGCCCGTTGACCTCGGGCACGACGTCGATCGTATCCGCGTAGACATAGGCGTCGTCGGTGCGAGGCGCGCGGTCCAGCTGGCGGACGACGAAAAGCAGCAGCAATAGCGTTACCACCACCAGGATGATGGCCGGCCACTTTCTCTTCGATGTCCTGCTGGCAGTCGTCGCCATCGCATCCACCTGAGGAGATTCAATGTTGGAACAGCGTCAGCCACACAGCGAGTGAAAGGAAGGTGACTAGCGAGGGATATACCACGGCTGAAGGCCCCAGCAGATGGTCGACCTGCAAGCGCTTGAGAATCAGATTGATGACGACCGTGAGCACGACGCCGGCGACGATACAGAACAGCCAGTCGGGAAAGTACGCGCCGAGCACCCCGATGGACGGCGAGTAGGCACACCCGCCCGTCAGAGGGACAGCCGCCAGGGCAACGACGACAAAACGCAGCACACGTATTGTTCTGAAGACCGGCATGCTTCGCTCCAAAGTCGCTCGCGGCAGCGGGATCTGGATCACCCAACCTGAGCCTGCTGGTGCCAGAGGCAGTCAGGCTGTTCGTTGCGCATTCACGGAAACGCACAAAACGCACTGTCGCCAACAACTGTCCATACTATTGCTGCCGGTCACCCTATAGACCACTGAAGGGGTCACCGTAACGGGCGTGTCCGAATTGATCCCGTTCTGTGGATCCAGAACGAGCTCCGCAGGCAGCGGTGGTGACACCCTTGCTCATCCGCCGGAATACCCGCATCAACATTTCGCAGCCGTCGTCTTTTCTGCCGCGTGCGCATGCAGCTTTGGTGGCGTGGCGTTTCCGCCGTGCTCTTCGAGGTATTTGCATGCGCTAATGATGTCGCGCCCCAACTGTTGCGCCACAGTGTGGTTGATGTGCGGCCGGATCACGACCCGCAGGCTCGTCACATCCGTGGCGTTTGGAGGCATCGTGTATGCCGAGAGGATCCAGCCCTTTTCACGAACCTTGTTCGATACGTCGAACTCGTTGAAGTTGGTGAATTTCTTGTTGAGCGTCACGGCAACAACAGGGATGCGCTGAGTCTCGTTCATGATCATGAAATAGCCGCTCTGCACAAGCGTTTCTCGCAGTTCAACGGCATTTTTCAGAGTATGTTCCATGACTCGCTTGTAACCATCGAATCCCATCCTCAGAAACATGTAGTACTGGACGGCGATCTGAAAACCATTGCGGCTGAAGTTCAGCGTCGCCGTTGGCATTTCACCGCCCAGGTAGTTCACGTAGAACACAAGATCTTCGTTGAAAACCTTGCGTTCGCGGAAGACTACCCAGCCCAGTCCGGGCGGCACGAGACCGTACTTGTGCCCGGATGCATTGATCGACTGTACGCGCGGCAACCGGAAGTCCCATTTGTAGTCAGGATAAAGAAAGGGATTGACGAAGCCTCCGGACGCGCCGTCGATATGCATTGGAATCGAAATCCCGGTTTTCTTCTCGTAGCCGTCGAGCCAGTCGTGAATGCCCTGGATGTCATCGTCCTCGCCGGTGAAGGTCTGCCCGGCAATAGCGACTACTGCGATCGTGTTCTCATCGACGTACTTGTCGAGTTCTTCAGCCGTCAGCCGATAGTTGCCCGGCTTCAGTGGCACGATGCGCGGTTCAACGTCGAAGTACCGCAGGAACTTCTTCCACACGATCTGCACGTTGCCGCCCGTCACCATATTGGGCTTGCTTGCATCCTTGCCGTCCGCTTCACGCTTCTGGCGCCAATTCCACTTGTGCGCGAGACCCGCCAACATGCAGGCTTCCGACGACCCGACGGTTGCCGTGCCGTATGGCTCCACGCCATTCGGACCGTTCCATAGCTCATGCAACCACTTCACCATCCGCGTTTCCATCGCAAACAACTCCGGATACATGTCGTGGTCGATGTAGTTCTTGTATATGTTGCGCTTTGCCGTCTCCGCTGCCTCCGGCTCTGCCCACGTGGTGACGAACGACGACATGTTCAGCATCGGATTGGCATCGGTCCATTCGGAACTGATGACAATGGCCGCCGCTGCGCGCGCCGACATACCCGCCTTCGGGAACTCTGCCTCCGGGATCGGATAATTGAATTCGTCATAAGGGGTAATCTTCTCGATCGACGTTTCCATGTGCAGCTCCTTAAGATAATGATGGGTCTTTCGCATGCACGTCATGGCGCTGTAAAGACGCACACGACGGTTCAAAAAATCCGTTACCAAACCTGGTTGCTGTCGAGCTTCTGACCTGTCGGTTGAAAAACTTTAGCTTGTCTGGCTCGGTGGTGATCGACTCGTAACGGGTATGCAATTCCCTTTTCACGTCCTTCGGCGACTCCTCCAGCGGGCGATCCCGCACGTTGTCGCGACCGTGCCGGGACGCCAGCCCGTCGCCACGAAGTTGGGGTTGCGGCGGCCCTGTGGGCCGCGTCAGGCCATGATCATCACGAGCACCATGCCCCAGATGGTCAGGAGCGTGTTGCCGACCGCGTAGGTCACCGTGTATCCGAGGCCGGGGATCTGACTCTTCGCCGCGTCACAGACCATGCCGAGCGCCGCCGTCGTGGTTCTCGCGCCGGCGCAAACACCCAGCAGGATGGCGGGATGGAAGCGGAACACATACTTGGCGATGAACATGCCGAGAATCAGCGGAACGGACGTGGCGAAAATGCCCCACAGGAACAGGCTGACGCCCAGGTGCTGAAGACCGGCAACGAATCCGGGGCCCGCCGTAATGCCGACTACCGCGATGAACACATTCAATCCGACCGAGTTCATGAACCAGACAGTCGGTTCCGGTATGCGGCCGAACGTGGGATGAATCGCGCGCAGCCAGCCGAACACGATGCCAGCGATCAACGCGCCACCGGCGGTGGACAAGGTGATCGGAACAGTGCCGGCCTTGATGACAATCGCGCCGACCAGCGCGCCGATCGTGATCGCGAGGCTCATGAAGGCCACGTCAGTCACACTGGTTGGCCTGTCCAGCACGCCGAGCGCCTTCGCAGCGGCAGTCGTGTCCTGCGTGCGCCCGACAATCGTCACCGTGTCTCCGCGGTGCAATGTTGTTTTTGGCAAAATAGGAATCACCGTTTCCGTCGGTCCGCGCTTGATCTTTCTCAGGTAGACGCCACGCGCTGCGGGTAACGAGGCGAGTTCCGCCAGGGTCTTGCCGTCCACCGCCTTGCTGGTCACATAGACGTCCACGCCTTCTGCCGGTACGGCGAGCAGTTCAGGGTCGTCCACTTCCTGGGCTCTTGCCTGAACTGCAACAAGCTGGTCGCCGCTGCTGCCCACGTCCTTGTCCTTCGTTCCGAGCAACGCGATGAGCTGCTCCCGGCGACCCGCTACCGCTACCACGTCATTTGGCTGAAGAACGAAATCGAGCGTCGCCTCTTCAATCACGGTCCCACGCCGGACCCGCTCGATGAACAGGCGCATCCCTTCGGGCTCAAGTGCTTCCACCTGGCTCACCGTCTTGCCGGCAGCCCGAGTGTCGGCGGGAAGCCTGTAGGCGCGCAATTCGTAGCGGTGCCATGCCTGGCCCGGGCCGCCCAGGTCCTGCGTGCCGCCCATGCTCGCCTCATACTCCTTGCATGCCGCGACCAGATCTATGCCCAGCAGCTTTGGGCCAAGAGCGGAAAGGATCAACGCAGAGCCAACCGTGCCGAAGATATACGACACCGCGTACGCAGTCGGCATCGCATCGAGCAGCGCCTTTGCCTGGTCTGGCGGCAGCCCAAGCCGGTTGATGGCGTCTGTGGCCAGACCCATGGATGCCGAAATGGTTTGGGACCCGGCGAGCAGCCCGGCCGCGGATCCGACGTCGTAACCCGCGAGTTTCGCAGCAACGATTGGTGCGGCGAGGGACAGCACACATTGAACGACCGAAAATAGTGCCTGAGGCGCGCCGTCCTTTGCAATGCCACGCACGAACTGCGGCCCAACCCCGTAGCCTACGGCGAACAGGAACAACAGAAAAAACACAGACTTAACATTGGGCGAAATTGTGATGTGAAGCTGCCCGATGGCGATCGCCACCAGCAGGGTCGCTGTCACCGCGCCCAGACTGAACCCCTTAAAGCTTTTCCCGCCAACCCAGTAGCCGATTCCGAGTGCAAGGAATAGGGCAATCTCAGGATAGTGTCGCAGGGTATCGGCTAGCCAGACCATGATGGATCCTTTGTCTTTGATCGTTTCGGAAACGCGAAAGACTTACCGCGGCTTCATTAGAGAGCGCCATGTGTGAAATTTGCATAACCAGACGCCCCTCCGGAGGGTTCGCGCCTGGATGGCGAGCGCTTCGCAATAGCCTCGATGTCCGACCGGGCCGGTTTCGATGGCGTCGCCTGCGCAAGGCGCAGGTCAGGAAGGGTCTCCTGTCACATCGTCCGTCCGGCGCACCAGGCTTTCAACTTTCATTCAGTTGGGCGCGCTGAGCGCGCTGTACCCCTTCTAATGATGGTGCGAATGTTCCGACAGGACAATGAGACTTTAGTCCGATGACGCAGTCTGTTGATCAGATCCAGGCGCATTCTGGGCGCGCGCAAGTGCGCCGCAACCTCCAACGGCATGGATGTGCCAAAGTGGAAGTGTCTAAGCAACCACCTGACCGAGGGGAGCGCCCATCATGAACATTACGACAGTTGGTATCGATCTGGCGAAGAACATTTTTGCCGTCCATGGTGTAAATGAGCATGGCACGAACCGTGCTGAAGAAGGTGCTCAAGCGAAATCATCCTTGAAGGCAATACCCTCGAGCAACAGCTTGATCTGTTCGGGGCCGTAGATATGGCGCTGACGTCCAAAAATTGGGAACCGTAGTCCACTCAGTGCTGTGCTATAAAAAATACAGCGCTCTCGTCCCGGGTCCGCTCATTTCCTCGTCAAGTGCAAGGAGAACCGCAATGCAAACAAGAGGCATTTTGCTAAAAGGTATTGTTGCGATGGCCCTAGGCTGTCTGGTGCTTTCCGGATGCGGTACGACTTCGGAATCGTCGGGCGGTGCCGCGGTCAACACGTCGAAACGTCAAGCGATCGACGCGAGCGTCGACGACGCACTGGCCAAGCTGTATGCGAAGGTGTCGGGCTCGAAGGAACTGGTCGCGAAAGCGCAAGGCGTGCTGATGTTTCCGAACGTGGTTCAGGCAGGCATTGGCATCGGCGGCGAGCACGGTGACGGCGCATTGCGTATCGGAGGCAGCACCGTTGGTTACTACAGCACCTCGTCAGGATCGATTGGCGCAATCCTTGGCGTCCAGACGAAGGCCGTCATTTACCTGTTCATGACGCAGGACGCGCTCAACAGCTTTCGCAACGCCAGCGGCTGGTCGGTGTCCGGCGATGCGTCGGTGGCGCTCGTTAAGGTCGGCGCCAACGGGACGATCGACTCGTCCACTGTTACCGCACCCGTCGAAGTGTTCATCCTGACTGACTCAGGGCTGATGTTCAATGTGTCGCTGGCCGGTTCCAAGATCACACGCCTCGATATCTGAACATCCAATGCGTTCGCTGCATGCGAATCAGACATGTCTGCCGTCCAGCGTCCGTTGCAGCGTACTGCTTCATTTCGGCGATCCGCACGAAGGGAGTGTGTTCAAAGGCCTCAGCCAGCGATTGCACTCCATGAGTTTGCGGCGCATGGCGCGAGACTACCGCCGGGGCGACGAGCGGCCTCTCTGCCCGACTGGCCGCTTCATAATGCGGATTCAACCGGTGGATGCAACACACTAGAGGCTGCGCAAGCAGTGGGAGTGTTGCAGATGAAGCAACGACGCCGGATTTATTACACCGAGACCCAGAAAGCGCTGATGTGGGAGCGCTGGCAGAAGGGCGAATCCCTCCAGCGTATTTGCCCAGCTTTTTGACCGGAACCACTCATCGGCACAAGGGATTCTGGCTGAGACGGGCGGAATCCGGCCGCCACAGCGACGCCGCTCCAGATTGGCGTTGACGCTGGCCGAGCGCGAGGAGATATCGCGGGCGCTCGATTCGATCCAGTCAATTGCAAAGCAACTTGCACGGGCCCCCTCCACAGCGCCTGCAAACGCCCCGGGAACGTAGAGGCTGACGAGGTAATACGCGTCAGCCCAAACTACTCCCACCAATATGTAAAGCGCGACAGCTCCGGCGATCCGGTCACGTGTCACCGCGCCCGGGCCGAACACTCTCATTCCAACGACCATGCCAAGCAGCACAAGTGCAAGGAGTGTCGCTTCGTCACGTATCGCCAGCGTGAGGACTGTCGGGAGGAGCCATCCCGCCCAGACCACAACGAGAGCCACGAGGGCGACCAGCGAGATCAGCGCGAACTCTCCGGATCGATCCGTCGCGGTTATTAGTCCGTTCAGGAGGATCAGCGAGAGAAGCACGTCCTGCAGAATTCGACCGGCCACGCTAGTCGACGCGGTGACGAACGGGACCACGAACACCATCATGACGAAGAGCACAAGAAGCGCGATCATGCTTCCGTGACGCAACGGCGCGGCGCGGTCCCGCCATCGCTGTACGTATGCCATGGCCCCTCCAGTCGAACAGAAGTCCGCGACCGTTTCCCTGCCTGAAGATGAGCACTCGGGTGGACCGCGGTGCGCGAGGAAAGCAAAGAGGGCAACTGTCTATGCGCCGATACACCGATACGCCGATACGCTGATGACTCTTGTCGCCCAGGTCGAGCATCCAGTGTACGTCGCTCCGTTCTGCATTTCTCATTCGTTTAGGGCAACGCTGAACAAGCCGCCGCAAATCTCGATTTCAAAATGATTCGAGGTCTGATCACCGTGAGCGGAGCTTTGACCTCTGGTTTTCGGCCCTTTCGGGCCATTTGCACGGGCCTTTGGCCCGCTTTTCGCCCACAAGGGGCGCACCTGTGCCATCAATCGTCGGCGCGACAGATAGACGTTGGCGAGGGCCAGCGCTACAAAAGCACGGTTGGCGTTCTTTGCCAGCCCGCGATAGCGCACTTTGGTGAAACCCCAGAGGCGCTTGACTACTGCGAATACATGTTCGACGCTGGCCCTGATCTTCGACTTGTTGCGATTCTTGCCGCGCGCTACCTCGTCGACTTCGCCCGCACGGCGCGTGCGCTGATTGGTGAAGTCGCGTGCCTTGGGCGCTTTGCCGCGAATCAGCGCTTTCTGGCTCGCGTAGGCGCTATCACCGTAGACGCGTTGCTCCTGCCCGTGCAGCAATTGCGGCAGGGGATGATTGGGTAGCCCCGCTGCCTGTCGGCAGTGGGGCCCCCGAAGAACCGTACGTGCGGGCTTTCCCCGCATACGGCTCGAGCACAGCATTAAGCGTCGTACTGACGCCGGTCGCACCGGCACTGCATACGACCTTCGTACGCGTCACATCGTTGAATCCACCTCGTTACCGAGGCCAAGGGCGCTGAACCTGGAACATGTCCGGCTACTCACAAGCTGCCCTTCGCGGAATCTCAAATGTAGGCCTACGACAACTGCACCACGCGGAAGTCTGCATCCTTTCAGATCGGGGCAAATTTTGAACCCCTATGTGGCCTATTACCAACCACCCTTCGCTTTTTCCACGTTCTCATACCCACTTGTCCAACAGCTTCCCTCGCGAGTCACCTGCCTTCGCCAAAAAGCTGGCGTGGGCGGACAATTGGGCTTACCACGTTCCCATCCTTGCCGACCCGAACATTCCGCCGGGCCTGTCCGTTTAGCGCCTGTCTCTTCCCCGGCAGCCCTTGTGACGACGTACTCCCTGACAAGACGGAAGCAACCGGCTGCACACCTTTTGGTCAGGGCCTAACAGCCGCTTTGGCCCCTTCGTGCTAACGAGGTTTATCAACAGTTCACTTATGTTGCGCATGCGGAACTTGCCTGGCATCCCACACCGCACGGCGGCTGGCAGTGTCGATTCCTTCCCCGTCGCCGGGGTGAACCGTCAGTCGAGAGACGCGTTGTCTCCAGAGCTTCATACCCAACCGTTACCGGTTACGCATGTCTGGATAGGCAACTGCTGGTCGTACAGCAGGTCACGGCACGGCGATCTTTTCCCGAACGCCCCGCGTGACAAGACAAGAATGAGCTTTTCCGCCTACTACATGCCGCTTAACGCGCGGCAGACGGCGACACGTGTCGCACCTTGTCGTGCACGTTGGCGGCAGTGACCACCGCACTATGGGCCAGGCCGCTTTGGCTATCGACGCCGATATGCAGCTTCGCGCCGAAATACCACTGCTGGCCTTTGCGCGTCTGATGCATCTCCGGATCGCGCGCCTTCTGCTCATTCTTCGTCGAGCTCGGCGCAGAGATGAGCGTTGCATCCACGATGGTGCCGCTGCTGAGCTTCATCCCGCTGGCTTGCAGCACGCGCCCCACCTCGGCAAAGAGTCGTTCACCCAGTTTGTTCGTCTCAAGCAGTCGCCGGAATTTGAGCAACGTTGTTGCGTCGGGCACGGCTTCGCAGCCCAGATCAATTCCCACGAAGCGACGCAGGCTGGTGCTGTCGTAAAGCGCCTCTTCGCAGGCGAAGTCGGCCAGATTGAACCAGTGCTGGATAAAGTGAATCCGCAGCATGCGCTCCAGGCCAATGGGCGGGCGGCCGTTGCCCCGTTTCGGGTAAAACGGCTCGACCACCGCGCCCAGTTCCGCCCACGGCATGATCGAATTCATCGTGTCGAGAAACTCGTCGCGACGCGTGCGTTTGCGTCGGGTCTCGAATCCTGCACCTTGATCTGCGGCCATCGCGAGCGTTTGTTGCTTCATCGTGTTTTGCGTTTGTCGTTTCCTGTGCGCTCTATAACGCTTGAGGCGCACAATCGGTGGACTTACTCAGCGAATGAAAGGGACTTCCTCCGTCCCAAGGCTGCGGTGGAAGCCGCGAATTGGTATCACAGTGCCATGATGGAGTCTCGAACCTTCATCGACACCAACAAGAGGGGAAGTCCATGCCTGTTGTCACCGTGGGAATCGATCTGGCCAAGAACGTGTTTGCGATTCACGGAGTGGACGAGTCCGGCAAGGTTGTGCTGGTTAGGCCGCGCGTCATGCGGGACCAACTCATCTTGCTCATCGCCCAGCTGCGGCCTTGCCTCATCGGCATGGAAGCCTGTTCCGGCGCCCATCACTGGGCCCGCCTGTTCCAGCAATATGGCCACACCGTGAAGCTGATGGCGCCGAAGCTCGTGGCACCCTACCGTAGAGCTTCGTATTTCACATAATCAGCCTGATTGTCGTGTGCACCGGCCTGTTCGGCTTTGGCGCGTACGCAGCCTTCCTCGTGGTCACTGGCCAGTCGCGAAAGCGCAACGTCAGCGGCTAACAACGCGCGACGGCGTGTGGTCCGCGGGAAGCGGCCGCACAGCCCCGCTTCGCAGCGCGACCCCGAAAAGCCACGGCGAGCCATACCCGACGCCGACACCATAGAGCAGCGCGTCGCGAACGGCGTCCGCTGACTTGAGGCGAAAGCGGCCGGCAACCGCCACCTCGTTATCGCCAAAGCGCCAGGTACCCTGGACTGAGGGTGCAGAAATCGTCGCGGATGGCGGCAGGATGTTGAACGGGTAAATGTCTGCGGTCACCGGGTCTCGTGGTAATAAAGCCCGCTGGATTGTGACGTGGCACGGGAAGATGTTCACCGCGCTAAGGCCTATGTCTGAGGCCAAGGCGGGAGTGGACAAAGCGAATCCACGCAGCGGTCTTTGGCTCAGCACGGCAGCTGCTTCATGATTCCCCAGGACAAACTCGAATGTGGCTTGTTGGACGCCATCGGCGCCATGCGTCGTCCGACGCAAAGCGATCCGTTGCTGCCCTTCGAGGAAAACCCGCGAACGACTCGACTTCGGCCTTATGCGAAGCTTTCCATAGGGCCGATGAAGCATCGTTCGTCCTCGCGAATTGAATGGCTTGCTTGCCGGGCAGAGCCGCCATTCGAACGTCCATGTGAGAGTGCGGATGTCCGTAGATGACCGATTGCAGGCGCATCGCGCATGCTCCGAAAGCGGCCGTACGGTTGCGATTGCCGTTGGCGATCGCGGCAACTGACGCGTGAACCGGCAGGTCGGGGTCAGTCCGCGATCGGTAATCAAAAAAATGTTTATGCTAAACCGCTCCACACGCGCTGGCGTCTATGGGCATAGGATGATAGTCGCGGTGATTTGCGATGCTCGGCGCACGGTTGGCGCACGCCGGGACCCGGCGGTTGTCCGGGCCCGTTGTGCGAACGCAGCGGGAATGCGGACGTCAATGGGCAGGGAATCCAGAGTTTCGCGGCATTGTGATGGTGCGACGACGCTAAAGCACGAACGGGTTCGCGTTGGCCGCATGGGGGAAGACCAACGTGCGCGTGGATGGTGCTGATCCCGGTCAGTGCACATCGCTCGGGTCAGGTGGCGTAGCAAATTCTGCCCCCACGTATGCAGGACCGTGATGAAGCCGAGTAGACAACGTCAAGCAGCACGGCCGGCGCATTGACTCAAATTATTTGCTACCGAGTCGGGGTCGTTGCCTCATGTAATTTGCTACCTGTCAGAATGCTGGCGGGGGCGACTTATGACGAGGCGGCTCAGCATGGCAACACGAAGGGAATTGATCGAGGCGGTCGGACAGCGCTACCGGTGTTCTGACCGGGAAGACAAACTTCAGCTTGTCCGGCTCAGTTCTGATCGACTCGTAACGGGTATGCAGTTCCCGCTTCACGTCCTTCGGCGACTCCTCCAGCGGGCGATCCCGCACGTTGTCGCGACCGTGCCGGGACGCCAGCCCGTCGCCACGAAGTTGGGGTTGCGGCGGCCCTGTGGGCCGCGTCAGGCCATGATCATCACGAGCACCATGCCCCAGATGGTCAGGAACGTGTTGCTGACTGCGTAGGTCACCGTGTATCCGAGGCCGGGGATCTGACTCTTCGCCGCGTCACAGACCATGCCGAGCGCCGCCGTCGTGGTTCTCGCGCCGGCGCACACACCCAGCAGGATGGCGGGATGGAAGCGGAACACATACTTGGCGATGAACATGCCGAGAATCAGCGGAACGGACGTGGCGAAAATGCCCCACAGGAACAGGCTGACACCCAGGTGCTGAAGACCGGTGACGAATCCGGGGCCCGCCGTAATGCCAACTACCGCGATGAACACATTCAATCCGACTGTGCGCATGAACCAGACAGTCGGTTCCGGTATGCGGCCGAACGTGGGATGAATCGCGCGCAGCCAGCCGAACACAATGCCAGCTATCAACGAGCCACCGGCGGTGGACCAGGTGATCGTAACAGCACCGACCTTGATAACAATCGTGCCGACCAGCGCGCCAATCGTGATCGCGAGACTCATGAAGGCCACGTCAGTCACACTGGTTGGCCTGTCCAGCACGCCGAGCGCCTTCGCGGCGGCAGTCGTGTCCTGTGTGCGCCCGGCAATCGTCACTGTGTCTCCGCGGTACAACTTTGTGTTCGGCAGAACAGGGATCGGCGTTTCGGTGGGTCCGCGCTTGATCTTTCTCAGGTAGACGCCACGCGCTGCGCGTAACGTGGCAAGCTCGGCCAGCGTCTTTCCGTCCACCGCCTTGCTGGTCACATAGACGTCCACGCCTTCTGCTGGTACGGCGAGCAGTTCAGGGTCGTCCACTTCCTGGACTCTTGCCTGAACTGCAACAGGCTGGTCGCCGCTGCTGCCCACGTCCTTGTCCTTCGTTCCGAGCAACGCGATGAGTTGCTCGCCGGCGACCCGCTACCGCTACCACGTCATTTGGCTGAAGAACGAAATCGAGCGTCGCCTCTTCAATCACGGTCCCACGCCGGACCCGCTCGATGAACAGGCGCATCCCTTCGGGCTCGAGTGCTTCCACCTGGCTCACCGTCTTGCCGGCAGCCCGGGTGTCGGCGGGAAGCCGGTAGGCGCGCAATTCGTAGCGGTGCCATGCCTGGCCCGGGCCGCCCAGGTCCTGCGTGCCGCCCAAGCTCGCCTCATACTCCTTGCATGACGCGATCAGATCTATGCCCAGCAGCTTTGGGCCAAGAGTGGCGAGGATCAACGCAGAGCCAACGGTGCCGAAGATATACGACACCGCGTACGCAGTCGGCATCGCATCGAGCAGCGCCTTTGTCTGGTCTGCCGGTAGGCCAAGCCGGTTGATGGCATCTGTGGCCAGACCCATGGATGCCGAAGTGGTTTGCGATCCGGCGAGCAGCCCGGCCGCGGATCCGACGTCGTAACCCGCGAGTTTCGCGGCAACGATTGGTGCGGCGAGGCACAGCACACATTGAACGACGGAAAACAGTGCCTGAGGTGCGCCGTCCTTGGCAATGCCGCGCACAAACTGCGGCCCGACCCCATAGCCTACGGCGAACAGGAACATCAGAAAGAATACAGATTTAACGTTGGGCGAAATCGTGATGTGAAGCTGCCCGATGGCGATCGCCACCAGCAGGGTCGCTGTCACGGCACCCAGACTAAAGCCCTTGAAGCTCTTCCCGCCCACCCAGTAGCCGATTCCGAGCGCAAGGAATAGGGCAATCTCAGGATAGTGTCGCAGGGTATCGGCTAGCCAGACCATGATGGATCCTTGGTCTTTAACCGTTTCGGAAACGCGAAAGACCTACCGCGGCTTCTATTAGAGAGCGCCATGTGTGAAATTTGCATGACGAGACGGCCCCCAGGAGGGTTCGCGTCTGGAGGGCGAGCGCTTCGCAATAGCCTCGATGTCCGACCGGGCCGGTTTCGATGCCGTCGCCTGCGCAAGGCGCAGGTCAGGAAGGGTCTCCTGTCACATCGTCCGTCCGGCGCACCAGGCCTTCAACTTGCATTCGGTTGGGTGCGCTGAGCGCGCTGTACCCCTTCTAATGATGGTGCGAACGTTCCGACAGGACAATGAGACTTTAGTCCGATGGCGCAGTCTGCTGATCAGATCCAGGCGCATTCTGGGCGCGCGCAAGTGCGCCGCAATCTTGTAAGGATATCAAGCGTGATTCGGCGACGATCGACGTATGCACCGCTATCCGCTGCGATCTGCTGACCTGTCATGATTGCGGGGTGTCGATGCTGAGGTATGCGACGTTTTCCCTTCACCTTTCTTTCAATTTGCTGGCGCTAGCATAATTAACGAACATCTGTTGTTTTGCGCGGAACCGCGCCCCACGCGCCACGTGTGCTAATGCCAGCGCCAGCCTTGCCGCCACCTCGGAACTGAGCGACGATGTACGGGACCAGCGCGGCACCAGGCAGTTCACCACGAACTGTCATCACGGCGCTGACCACGGGATTGAAATGCGCGCCGCTGACAGGCCCCAGGGTCTCGATCAGGACGTACAGCCCGCCCACCGTGGCCGCCGTATTGGCAAGCAGCGCCACCGCGACGTTTCCTCCCGCCAGACGTTCGGCCATCATGCCCGCGCCGATGACGATAGCCGGCAGCAACGCCGTTCCCAGTGCTTCGGCGGTAAGCCGGCTGCGCAGATCGGTCATGGCTTAGTCCTGCGAAAGGCGTTCGAGCTCGGCCTGAAGCTCGGTATTGGTGAGCGTATCGAGGGGCAACGCCAAAAGGTGCAGCATGCGGTAGCCGATCGCCTGGCGCGTCAGTTCGAAGGTCTGACGTTTGCTCTCGTCGCCGCCCGGCGCGTTGGACGGGTCGGTGTAGCCCCAATGCACCTTTACTGGACTGCCGGGCCAGTAAGGACACTGCTCCGCCGCTGCGCTGTCGCACACGGTAATGACGATACGCATCTGCGGCGCGCCTTGCGCGACGAACTCATCCCAGCTCTTGCTGCGATATCCCGCAGTGTCGATGCCAGCTTTGGCAAGGGCCTCCAGCACGAACGGATTGAGGTGGCCGCTCGGTGCGCTGCCGGCGCTGTAAGCGCGTACGTCTTTGCCGAGCAGTTGTGCCCAATGGTTGAGCGTGCCTTCACTCAGCACGCTGCGTGCAGAGTTGTGGGTGCAGAGGATCAGGACGTTAGTGGTCTTGCCGGCCATGGCAACGCTCCAGCAGCAGGACGAACCAGATTTCACCGCGATGCCGACCGGCTTTCCACGCGGCGCTTGCGGCGCGCAGCACGCGGAGCCTTCGGTGGGCACGTCTTTCTGCTTGCCCTCGCTGAACACCGGGATGTTTCCCAGCGAATGGAAGTGTTTCCATGCAATGCCTTGCGGATCGGTGATCCAGTGTTTGTCGCTACGAGCGTAGCAGCAGGTGGTCTCGCCATCGTCCAGCAATGCCATGTCTGCAGCCTCTGCGCGCGCTTTAAGCTCGGCCAGTCCAGCGGCGTCATCCACCTGGAAACCCAGGTGGTCCACCCCGGCGGCACTGCCGCGTGTGGAAATGGCGAAGTTGATGCGCGGATCGTCCAGCATCCAGTTCGCGTAGTCGCTTTCCACTCGGGTCGGCTCGGCGGCGAACAGCTTTGAATAGAACGCGGATAACTTCGTTCTCTTCCATATTTCCAATATATTCGAGGACATGGGCAAGAACCGGGAGGGAAGGCAAGCGACTGCTCTCGGTAGGTCACTGCCTGAGACGATCGATCGGTAGCAAGTGGCTTAATTCCGTTCGATCTATCTCCGCGATACCAGATAGCCGTCGTCATCGGTGAGGCTTCGCGAGAAACGTGCGCGGTGGGTGCGTTCGGGCAGAGCTAGCGTATGGATGGCTCGCTCGAGACGCTGCGCCATATTGGCAGTGCAAAGATACGTTGACGTGCTCGTCGCCGAGATCGACTCGCGTTTGCATCCGGCGACGAACTCGACTGTCTCTCCCGATTCCATCGGCGTTAGTGGACGGATGTGGCAATGCGCATGGCGCCAAAAACCGGCGCAAGCCTATCCTGCCATACCTCGTTTCAATGTCCGTTTTTATCTCCCGGCTAAGCGCTTTCAGCGAGGTTGGCCGGGAATTTCCGTAAGGTGGCCAGATGCGTCCGCGGGATGCACCCCCTGAATTCGCTGTTCTTCCTTTGCTCGACCGCACACCGTATCTCATGGTGCGGGATGTCGATTGAACGAGTCTGCATACTGGGCAGGCGGATTTCGGCGTAGTGATCCGGTCCACTGCCGCTACCCGAATGTCAGATGTCTGCGAGGGCCGCGGCTGGAGTCGGTGATCGCACGCGCTGAATCGGCAACGTCGATTCAGCTTCGGGCGGCTGTTGATCTCCTAAAATCTCGCCGGTCTTTCCCAAAGATATGCAGGCAGGGCTATCGGGAGTTCGTAGAGTAAGGGATATAGTCTGCGAGACTATCGTGTCTCTATCGGCTCGCAGTTCCATTGTGTGAATCCTGATGGCCAGAACGATTCAGCCCGTTGCCTGTGATCGTTCTGCGCCTGCGCCGTCGTGAAGTTTGCCCGGAATCCCTTCGCTATGTCTTTCCGGACATCGGCCCGGTCCGTTGCTCGTGCCAGACGTGTCCAAAATATTTCTTTTATTCCAACGCGATCCATCTGATTCCATGATGTTCCGATAGCAAAAATCCGGCCAAAAACAGGTGTTGACGAGGTCTTCCCGAGTGAACAAGATGGGATAAAGAGAGCACGACGGAGCGAGCCATGCCAGTTGCGAAAAGCTATACCCGGGCGCAATGGGATGAGCTTGTCCGCGCTCTGGAATCACTGCCGGTCAAGCCAGAGGCCGAGCAGCGCGTCTCTATTACCGATGCGATGAAAGAGATGCGTCTGGTAATCGGTGCGGTGAGGAAGAAGGGATATACGCTGGAAGAAATCGTTGAACATGCACGGAAGAAGGGCGTTGATTTTAGCGTTGGCTCTGTCAAGTACGCGTTATACCCATCGAAGAAAGACAAACCAGCTCGACAGTCTGCAAAGGAATCGGCACGAGACAATGCCGCGCCATCGCCTCGTACGAAGAAGGTAAGCAAGGACGATGTACCGCGCGCGGAGGCTGTCAGAGAAAATCCAAAGCAGCATGCGGGAGAGATTGTCAGTAGGCCGGGAAGCATGGTGATGCGTGACGCGTTCTCATTCGAGATCAGGCCTGACACCGAGAACCTTTAGAGGATTCAAATGGACATGACGACTTACCCCATCTATCTCGTTGGTGGCAGCAAGGGCGGCGTAGGCAAGAGTTTTGTTGCGCTCGCGCTGGCCGATTATCTGCTACGGCGGGATATTCATGCGGCGCTTGTGGAAACGGATACCTCCAACCCAGACGTGATGAAAGCAGTCCAGGATGATATGCGCTGCATTGCCTATAACCTGGACGATGCAGACGGCTGGATCGGCCTTGTCAATTTCTGCGACGAGCAACGAGACGCAGCGATCGTTGTCAACACGGCGGCGCGGAGCCAGACGGGTGTTGAGCAGTTCGGGGCGACACTGGCCGGCGCGCTTGGCGAGCTTCGGCGCCGGCTTGTTGTCCTGTGGGTGATCAACCGGCAACGCGACAGCCTTGAATTGTTGAGCGCTTTCAACGAGACGTTCCCGGACGCGGTGATGAACGTCGTACGCAATGGCTCCTTCGGTCCGGCGGACAAGTTCACGCTGTATCAGGGGTCGCAGCTTCGCCGTTCCATCGAATCGCGCGGTCACTCACTGGATTTTCCTGATCTTGCGGATCGGGTCGCGGACGAGCTTCGCAGTCAGCGCATGTCGATTCGCAAGGCAGCGGAGACGATGCATATCGGTGAACGGGTCGAGCTATTGCGTTGGCGTTCGTTGTGCGATGCCATGTTCGCCAAGGTAACGGTCGATGGATAGCAGGCAGGGCAGGCCGGTGGACGAGCTCGCCTGTCTGTTTCTCGACGTCGCGGGCGAATTGCCCGACGATGCCAGTGTGCTGCGAATGCGTCGGGTATCGAGTGCGCTCAACCTCCGCGACAACGATGCGCTGTGGTCTGTGCTGGTCATGCTCGAGCACTACGGGCGACTCTACGAGGCCATGCCGGAGCGCATCCGGCAGGCAGGCGCGGGCAGTCTGGATGTCGTGCGGACGGAGGCGCGGGCAGCGACGGATGCGTTGATGACGCAGCATCGTGACGCGCTCGCGCGCTGCAAGGCCACGATTGAACTGGCCGGGCAGATGATCGATGAACATGAGGCGCGCTACCGGGCCGCGCTTGCGGCGCTGAACGATGAGGCGCTGGCTACACTCACGCAGCGGGCGGCGAATCACATTGCCCGCGTTGCCGGTAACCGGCTCGTGGGGGCGACGGCTGTCGCCGTACGTGACCAACAGAAACGGATCGATACGACGCTCACGTCATTCGAGCGCGTCGCCCTACGGCGGCTCGTGCGGGCGTGCTATGGGCTGGTCGTCGGCGGACTGATTGTGATGCTGCTGGCCGCGGGCGCAGGCGGGCTGGCCGGATGGTGGGCTGGCGTCCATTGGATACGGGCAGACGGCTCGCCGTCTGCCAGCATGGGTTATACCTCGTCGGTGTCACCCTCCATGAATTCAGCGGCGTGGCGGAGCACGTCTGCAGCCGCGTCGTTTTGTTCGAAGGCGATCATCGGTGCCCGGTAGCCTTCATCTTTGGCGCGGGCGAGGGCCATGTCGTAGTGCTTGCCTTCGTTGTATTGCAGATCGGTGGGTTCAACGAAAGTCAGGGAGAGGTCGGGCGAGCCTTCGGCATTGATGGTGAGCACGGCCATGCGGATGCGGTTGGTCATGATGTGTTCCACCGGTTCAAGTCCGGCCGTTGTCAATGTAGATGTCGCCTCGACGATTAAATTTCAGGCTGCTTTTCGCTCCTGGTTATGGTGTTCTGGAATGACACCCTGATCGTCGGCACGATCGGGATTCAGATGCACCGCACGGATGCGCTCCCAGTTGCGCGTAGGGCCTTTCCAGCGCAGCGGATTGCGCTGGCGTGCGCTTTCATAAAGCACTGCGCGTCGATCCAGGATGTCCTGATCAAGGTTCACATGGCGCTGCGCAGGCGTCACGAAACGGATCGCACTGTGACGATGTTCGTGGTTGTACCAGCGCACCAGTTCTGCGACCCAGGTACGCGCGGCGAACAGGGTGTCGAACGCGTGCAGCGGGTAGGCGGGCCGGTACTTGAGCGTTTTGAACAGCGACTCCGAGAACGGATTGTCGTTGCTCACGGCTGGGCGACTCAATGACGGCATGACGCCTAGGGCCTGCAAGGTGGCCAGCATCGTGGCGCCCTTCATCGGCCCGCCGTTATCGGAATGTAGAATCACCTGATCGGGCTGTATCGCTTCACGCGCGCAGAGATCCTTGAGGACCTCGCTGGCGAGGGCGCTGCTCTCTTCGGCATAGACCTGCCAGCCGACAATTTTTCGGCTGAACACGTCCATAAACAGATACAGATAGAAATACTGGCCACGAATCGTCGCTGGCAGGTAAGTGATGTCCCAGCTGTACAGCTGGTTCGGCGCGTAGGCACAGACCGCGCGGGGCTTGCTGCGCGTGTTGGCCGGCCGCTCGCTGCGCCGGTGTGCGAGCTGCTTTTCCTCGCGCAGCACCCGGTAGAACGTCGATTCCGAGGCAATGTAGCGCTGCTGGTCAGCAAGACGTGGAACGATCTGGCTGGGCGGCAAGTGACCAAACTCGGCCGAGTTTGCGACCGCCAGCAGCTCGGCACGTTCGGCAGCGCTCAGCTTGTGAGGCGGCTCATGGCACCGTAAAGAGCGCCCATCCACCGCGTCAGGCTCGCCGCCCTGCCAGCGCTGAAGGGTACGGGCACTCAGCCCGAGCACCTCACACGCGCGCGCCTGGCGAGCACCACCCGTGCTCGCCTCGCTGATCAGACCGATCAATGCCTTGCGCTCTTCGAGGGGCGTCATTCGACCTCGTCCCCGAACAGCGCACGATACTTTTTTTGCAGCACCAGCAACGCGGCCGCCTCCGCCAGTGCCTTCTCCTTACGGTTCAGTTCGCGCTGAAGCTGCGTGTTCGCGTGCTTGAGCTCACGTACTTCCTTGGCGTTCTCACGCCGGCCCCCGGTCGCGCCAACGGCGCAGAAGTCCACGCGCCGCTGCGCGAGATGATGAGCAAACAGACCCCGTTCACGACACCACGCGTTCAGTGCTTCGTCGAGTAGCCCATGGCTCTGCTGCAAGGCCAGCAGACGCTCTTCCAGTGACCAGTCCTCCGGTCGTCTTGCGTGCCCGGAGCCCTCACTCCGAGCTGATGCCGCGGCACCTTTCATCCAGTTCTTCAAGGTCATCACATTCATGTTCAATTCATCTGCCACGGATCCAATGGTGCGACTTCCGCGGTGTAAGACCTTCAACAGCGCCTGTTCTCTGAACTCGACAGAATACGTTTGTTTCACCTTCAACTTGCACCTCTGATCTCTTGAAATTAAGAAAATTCAGAGGCGACATCTAGTGTGACGCCGGGGGGTCTCGTACAAATGTGCCTCTGCGAGGCAACGGACCCTGATGGGCTATTCGCGCGCTGACTCCCAATCGCTCCTACGGGCTCGAGGCCTCGGTCCTTCGCGGGTTTGATCAGCGCCGGTTCGACCTGTTGGCCATCGTGCGGCTTGTTTTGCAATCGTGGATGAAGGTACAGCTGGTTGCTCTCGGTTTCAGTGCGCAGCAAGCTCCGGCTGATAGTCGGTTTCCCTTGTGATCATCGCCCAGGCAATTCGAGCCGTCTTGTTTGCCAGCGCCACGGCTGCAATATTCGGGTGCCGGTCTCCCGCTATGCGCATAACCCACAGACTTAGTGCATCAGTCCGTCGTCTGGCCATCTGGATCATCGCGCGCGCACCGTGAATTAACAGGCAGCGCACGTAGGCGTCGCCTCTCTTACTAATTCCTAGCAGCCGTTCATTTCCTCCGGAACTGTTTTGCCTGGGCGTTAGTCCGAGCGACGCGGCCATCTGTCGGCCATTGGCGAACTGTCTGGCATCGCCCACGGTTGCGATTAGCGCGGTTGCTACCATCGGCCCGACACCACGTAGTTGCTGCAGACGTCTAGCTACTGGATCGGATGTAGCAATTGCGGCAATTTCGCGGTCGAGTTCGCGGATCCGGTCGTCCAGGGAACGCAGATCTTCCCACAGCCCCGTGAGCAGGCGCCGGAAACGGTCGCTCAGACCGCTGTTCACGTCTTCCAGCCAAACAGGAACAGCGCGTCGCAACTGGAGAATCTCTCTGGGCGCCACGATGCCGTACTCGGAGGTCAGGCCGCGGATCTGATTTGCCTTTGCGTTACGTTGCTCCATCAATCCGGCGCGAACGCGGTGAACTGCCTGCACGTCCTGCTGCCCGATGGTCTTGACGGCGACGAAACGCATGCCTGGCCGACTCATCGCTTCACAGATAGCTTCGGCGTCGTTTGCGTCGTTTTTGTTACTCTTGACGTACGGCTTCACAAACTGCGGGGCGATCAGCTTGACCGTGTATCCGATCACCTGAAGACGCCGCGCCCAATGGTGTGCACCGCTGCAGGCTTCCATCCCTATCACGGCGCGCAAAGGAACGGTTCGCTGCAAGACGTCCAGCCATTCCCTACGGGTAAGCTTGCGGCGCCACACCGGCTTCTCGCTTCGATCGACGCCGTGCACCTGGTCGGGTAGCAGCAGTGCATTACTGCACCGCCGCCCCCTAAGAACCGGACGGGCGAGTCACCCCGCATCCGGCTCAAGCCATTCTTCAGCACCATGGCGTGGCACCGAACAACTTGACGAAACGTTTTGCAGCGTGACGGCGGGCGAAGTAATTGAGCCACAACGGATCAAATGGATTAGCCAGTCCCCGGACCTTGACGTGTCTCGTAATCGGGATCGTCATTGCGCGGAAGAGCCGAAACCCACTGATGCTCCCATCAGCCAGACCCTTCGTAGCAAAGTCCCAGGACCGGTGTCCGTCGACCCGGAAGTATCTCGTCCGTACCCACCGTGCTCCTTTCATGGGATGTCGACGTCTTGCCCACTTCCAGAGCAGTTGCCAGATGTGCGAGTCTATCGATGAGAAGCTCGCTTTCGCCACGACGTGACGGTGATACATGGCCCATCCCCGGATAACCGGGTTGAGTTTCTGGATCAACGCCTCCTGTGTGACGCTCGCGCTGCCTTTGATGATTTCCCTGACCTTGTCGAGAAGTGATTTGACGCTCTTCTTTGCCGGCTTGATCAGCAGCTTGCCGTCGTACTTGCGCACGTTCTGGCCAAGGAAATCGAAACCGTCCGCAATGTTCGTGATCCGGGTCTTCTCTTCCGAGAGCTCCAGACCTCGAGCGGCCATAAACTGCCTGACCGCCGGAAGCACCTTGAATTCGAGCACTTCTTTCGACACGCCGGTCACAATAAAGTCATCGGCATAGCGGACGACGTTGAGTTGGGCCTTGCTACGCGCGAGCTTCGACGCTCGCATAAACTGCTGCCTCAAGTCCATCCAACGCCATGTTCGCGATCACCGGCGAGATGATTCCCCCTTGCGGGCTACCCGCCTGCGTCTCGAACAGGGTTCCCTCATCGATATATCCAGCTTGAAGCCATCTGCGCAGGACATCCTTATCCATCGGTACGTGCTCCAGAAGCCAGGGGTGACTCCCCCGGCGGCATAGTAGTTGTCGCCTCTGAATTTCTTTATCAAGAAAAGTCAGAGGTGCAAGTTGAAGGCGAAACAAACGTATTCTGTCGAGTTCAGGGAGCAGGCGCTGTCGAAGGTGCTACAGCGCGGCAACCGAACGGTTGGAGCCGTAGCCGACGAATTGAACGTGAACGTTTTGACATTGAGGAAATGGATGAGAGGTGCAGCCGCCGCGAACCGGAGCTCGAGCTCCGGACATGCAAAGCGTCCGGAAGACTGGTCGCTGGAAGAACGGCTGATGGCCTTGCAGGAGAGCCACGGATTGGTCGACGAAGCGTTGAACGGCTGGTGTCGCGAGCGCGGCTTGTTTGCGCATCATCTCGCACAGTGGCGAGCGGACTTCTGCGCCGCTGGTGGACTCGGTGGTAGCCGGCGCGAGAGCGCCCAGGAGGTGCGGGATCTGAAGCAGGCCAATGTCCAGCTGCAGCGCGAGTTGAACCGCAAGGAGAAGGCGCTGGCTGAAGCTGCGGCGCTACTGGTGCTGCAAAAAAACTATCGCGCGCTGTTCGAGGGCGAGGCCGAATGACGGCCCCTGAAGAGCGCAAGGCATTGATCGGCCTGATCAGCGAGGCGACCCTGGCCGGGGCTCGCCAGGCACGCGCGTGCAACATTCTGGGGCTCAGTGCCCGGACGGTTCAGCGCTGGCAACGCGGCGAACCTGACGCGGCGGACGGGCGCTCGTTGCGGCATCATGAACCGCGCCACAAGCTTTCTGCCGACGAACGCGCCGAGTTGCTGGCGGTCGCCAACTCGCCCGAATTCGGTCATCTGCCGCCAAGCCAGATCGTGCCGCGACTGGCAGACCAGCAACGCTATATCGCCTCCGAATCGACGTTCTACCGGGTACTGAAGGCCGAGAAGCAACTCGCCCACCGGCGCAGCGAACGGCCAGCCCACGCTCGCAGCAAACCCCGTTCGGTTTGCGCCGATGCGCCGAACCAGCTGTATTCCTGGGACATCACATATTTGCCGACGACGATCCGTGGACAGTATTTTTATCTATACCTGTTTCTGGATGTATTCAGTCGCAAGATTGTCGGCTGGCAGGTCTATGCCGAGGAAAGCAGCGCGCTGGCCAGCGAAGTCCTCCGGGACCTTTGCGCACGCGAAGCGATACAGCCCGATCAGGTGATTCTGCATTCGGATAACGGTGGCCCGATGAAAGGCGCGACGATGCTCGCCACGCTTCAGGCGTTAGGCGTCATGCCGTCGTTGAGTCGCCCGGGCGTGAGCAACGACAATCCTTATTCCGAGTCGCTGTTCAAGACCCTGAAGTACCGGCCTGCTTACCCACTCAAGCCGTTCGATACCCTGTTCGCCGCGCGCGCCTGGGTGGGTGCACTGGTGCGCTGGTACAACCATGAACACCGTCACAGCGCGATACGGTTCGTGACGCCGGCGCAGCGTCATGCCAACCTCGACCAGGACATTCTGGATCGACGCGCGGCGCTCTACGAGACTGCCAGGCAACGCAATCCGCTCCGATGGAAAGTCCGCACGCGCAACTGGCAGCGCGTAAGTGCTGTACATCTGAACCCGGATCGAACCGACAACCTGGCAGGCACTCCACAGCGCGATAACCGGGAGCGAAAGGCCGCCTGAAATCTAAAACTTGAGGCGACAACTACCTTGAAAATGTCCGGACTGAAGTTGTCGAAACATCCCCGGATGTCACCTTCCAGAATCCACTCTGGCGAAGCTCGCTTCGCCAGAACATTGAAGCACTGTTCGATAGCATCGGCGGTCGAGCGTTCGGGCCGGAATCCATAGGAATTCGGGTCCGCCAGTGTCTCCGCCACCGGTTCCAGAGCGAGCTTCCATAACGCCTGCATCGCCCGGCACCGCATACAGGGAATTCCCAGCGGACGCTTCTTGCCGTTACTCTTGGGAATGTAGACACGCCGCAACGGCATCGCACGATAGCCGTGATGTCGAAGCGACAACATTCCTTTCCACCTGGCCGCCGGGGATGACCATATCTTGCCGTCCACCCCTGGCGTTCTCTTACCGCGATTCTCCGTCACCCGCTTCACGGCCAACATCTTGCCGCTATGCGAGCGGGTCAGCAGACGTTGCAATGCTTGCACCTTGCCCCATCTGCCTTCCCGAGTTGCCTTGGCGATACGCACCTGAAGTCGTTTCACCTCTGCCACCATGTGCGGCCAGTTCGCCTGATCCCACATCTGCGCAGCGCGCGAGGACGCACCGGCCCCGGTCGCTTTCGCGCCGATCGCCGTCATCTGCTTTCCCTCGTATAACGATTGGTCAAGGTTCTCTCGCCATGAATGACCGCGCGGAAGTCTGCCCGCTTTCGCGTCGGGCAATGTTTCAGCCCGTATCCCGTCCATTACAGCCGGGCGTTCGCTTTCTCCGCATTCCTTTACCCACAGCGCCGACAGGGTTCCTTGCGGTTCGCCTGCCGTTGCCGGCAGCACTATGGGCTTACCCAGTTCCGCATGAATTTCCGAGCGGGGCGGACCCTTCTGCTTCGCCGGCGGTGGTTCTGTCCATGATGGTCCAGTATTCAGGGACCATTCCTCACCGCGTACCGTTTTGGTTCAAGCCTGTCAGCACGTTTGGCTTGTTAACGATCACGACGTTAAACGGAAGTTCACATATGTTGGTCGTACCCGCTCATCCCTTGCTCCTCTCCGCCTTCGTGCTGGCAGATTCCGCCTTGCGTCACGGCTCGGCGTACCGGATACCCGGCGGCTACGTTGTCCCCGGAGCTTCACACCAAGCTGTTACCGGCTCCGCATGTCCGGGTAGGGAACGGTTGATGGAACAACCGGTTTCATCAAGTCATACCTGCTCATGTGAAACAGAAACTCACGCGACTTGCTGGTCGCACGAAAACGTTTTTTGCGAGATCAATCCCAACGCGAATAATGTCCATCTCGGGTTCCTCCTCGTTGACCCGTCGAACACGTCGTTAACCATGCGCCGTGAGCTAGTCGGGTGAGGAGGAGTCCATCCCATTGCTCATGGCCGGCAGTACGCGTTCACCCACCTCGCCGGAAAGCTGCCATTGACGACTCCAACGTCAGCTCTGTAGAACGTTGACGGAACTGGTACTCTCGGCCATTAGCCGACGTTGCCAACATTCTTGCCGCCGCCGTTCAGAGGACCGCTTCCCCTCCGGCAGCGGTCATTTGTCTTCGTGTTTTTTCAAACAGTCGCTAGGTCGAGAAAGCCCCGCTCGACACCGAGTCTCCGCGGCCCGACCATCCCTCGTCAAGCGTTGCCTGAATTCAGCTCGAAATACGCGCTACGCTTCGAAATCTTCCAGCCGTTAGACGTGAGACAAAATTCATCTTCAATTCGCCCGACAATCTGTGGGCCCGTTGTTGGTCTGCCAAAGGATCCCGGATTGTCGGCTGTGCTGGCCGTCCAGAGCAGAACCTGCGTAGTTGAAGTAGCAGCTTGTTCTGCTATCGAGGTGAACCACGTTCCCAGAATGAGATGACGTGTGAGGCGATCAACCGGTCGCGACGCATATGACGCGATGATGGCGTCGCATCCTTCAAGCGCGCTGCCGTTCGGTCGCATCAACTGCGCGGCTGGAGCGAATATCGTGTTCAAGTCAGCGTACTTTCCCCCGTCGATCAGAAAGGCAGCAGCAACGATAAGCTGTCGACATTCGTTCTCCACAAGGTATCTGTTAATCTGGCTCAGTGATGCCTCTGTCGTGTTCATAGTGAGTCCGGCTCAGTAAATAATCGGGCATGTCGCCCGTTTGCGAAAAGTTTGATCCAGTTTGTGTGTTGCTCAAATGACATGCGGCTGCGCCTTGGCAACAACTAGGCGATCTTCACCGGAGAATCCTCGGCGGTCGCCCACTTCACGGTAATCCAGTCAATGAATGCTTTTACTCGTGCGACGTTCATCCGACGTCGGGGTACGTAGGCTTTGAAGAAGTTCTCTTGAGGCTTGTATTCGGGCATCACTTCTACGAGCTCCTTGCTCGCTAGAACCTCGCGGACCACATAGTAAGGTAACAGCGCGAGGCCGAGGCCGTTACGGACTGCACACAGGAGCGTGAGATTGTCATCCGCTTGCAGTCGAGGTTGCACATCTACGGAAACTGTTCCCCGCTGTGACTGGAATTGCCAAGATGTTCCGGTACCGGAAAAGACAAGGCAGTCATGGCTGGATAGATCCCTCGGATGTACGGGCGCAGGGTGGGATGCCAGATAGTCCGGTGAAGCGCATAACAGCGGCTGGACCGGCTTTAACGGGATGTCCACCACACCGTCGTAGCTGGCGAGGCGTCCGCTAATGCACAGGTCAAATCCGCTCTCCGCGGGATTCGCGGAATGATCTACGAGTGCGATTTCCAGCGTAATGTGGGGATGCTCTTGAAGAAACGCGCAATAAATCGGCGCGAGCTCGCGCATTGTCAGGGTCGTCGGTGACATCACGCGTAATTGCCCTTGAAGACTTCCTGCGTCACGCTCGACGGAAGCAATTAGTTCGTCAAACTCTCCAACAAGACTCGCTGCGCGAACGTGAAATCGCTCGCCAGCCTCGGTGAGTACCACGCTCCGCGTGGTGCGATCAAACAGGCGCGCGTTCAGTTCCGTTTCCAACTGCCCGATGCGCCGTGCCACAACCGACGGCGCGATGTCCAACTCCCGCGCCGCTTCCGCAAAACTTCCATGCTGCACTACAGCAGCAAAGGTCCGTACGTGCGTTATCACGTCCACTGTCTGTCTCCCGTCGCGGCGTTCGGTTCTCTCTCAAGCCATGTCCAGAGCGCCGATTGATGCAGAAATTCGTTCACAGATACCACAAAATTGCGTCAATCAATCATGACAAGCATCAATAGAATAACAGTCAAGCATCACTTCTAAGGTGCCATCGCACGAAAAAATATGGAGACAGGTGCAACTCTTCGCCGCCGATCGGGTAGGTGATTGCTTGTTCATCTTCGCTTCTACGGCCGATGTCTCCGGCTCTTTTCGATGATGGCATTTGCCGAAGTCTGGGCGGGTTCGCTCCAGAGCCCAGCGTGGCCTCGTTAAGCCAGCGGGCACTATGCAAACGGTAGGTTGTTCTCAGCTTCGGCTACAGAGTTGGGTCTCTTCGTTCGAATGCTGGTGCGCCGTGCTTTGGCGAGTTTGACCACGCGTCTTTCCGGACGCGACAGCGCCAGCATGGACCGAAACATCGGACAGGCATGAGGTAAGCAAAATGGCAAGACAGAATTTTAGCGTTGAGGTCGCGCGCGTACGGTCTCTCACGGATCGCGTCCGGGAGTATCTGCTCAGGTCCGTCGACGGGCAGCCGTTGCCTGAGTATGCACCTGGCGCACATATCGCCGTTCACACCGTATCGCCAACGCGTGGACTTATCGTACGACATTACTCGCTGATTGGCGGTGACCATCAGGACGACGACGCACGCGACATGTATCGCATTGCCGTTCAGCGCGATAGCGATGCGCGCGGTTCGGCGCATATTCACGATACGTTTCAACCGGGCACGCGGCTTGAGATCGGGCCGCCGGTCAACAATTTTCCGCTCGACCGCCGAGCAGAGAATGTGCTGTTGATCGCGGGGGGTATCGGCATTACCCCCATCTTCTCGATGGCGCGCAGCCTTGTACGTCGCAACCGTCCCTTTGAGGTCGTCTATGCGGGGCGTGATCGGGACCAGATGGCGTTCCACGACGAACTCGCGACTCTCGCCGGCGAAGCGGCAGTCTTCCATTACAGCGATGTCGCCGGTCATCCCGACCTTGCTGCGCTGCTCAAGCGTCAACCCGAAGACACTCAGGTCTATGTCTGCGGTCCCGGCCCGATGGTGCAGGCGACCCACGCTACGGCGAAAGACATCGGATGGGACGCTTCGCGCGTACGTAGCGAAATGTTCGGCGTGGCGCGAGACAGGGATGCGCACGCATTCGACGTCCGTCTGGCACGCAGCGGCAAGACCGTTCATGTAAGTGCTGATGCAAGCATCCTCGATGCGCTGAATGCTGCGAACGTGCCGGTGTTGTGGGATTGCCGAAGGGGCGAATGCGGTCTGTGTCCGCTGAGGGTCGTGTCGAGCGATGGTCCGCTCCAACACCGAGATTTTTACCTGAGCGACGAAGAAAAGGCAGCCGGCGACCAGATGTGCATCTGCGTATCGCGTACTGCCGGAAGCGAGATCGTTCTCGACGCCTGATACCAATTGAAGGAGATTTTCATGGCCCAGAATGACGTTATTCGCATCGCTGATGCATCGTCCGAGTTCGATGTTCCCGGCTTCACGCCTGGTGGCTTCGCTGACCAAACCACACCGCTCGTTCGCGACTGCTGGTATGTGGCCGCCACGAGCGATGAGGTTTCGCGCGAGATCCTCAGCCGCCGGCTGCTAGGCGTGGACGTCGCGTTATATCGCACGCTTGCCGGCGAGACAGTAGCGGTACGCAATCGCTGCCCGCATCGCTCGTTTCCTCTTGCTAAAGGCCGACTTGAAGGCGATGTCCTTGTGTGTGGTTATCACGGCATGCAGTTCGACCCGTCCGGCCGCTGCGTGAACATGCCGGCCATGCCGATCGTCCCAACCAATGCGCATGTCCGGAGCTTCCCAACCGTGGAGCGCAAGCCGTTCGTCTGGATCTGGATGGGCGACCCGGACCGCGCCGACGAGAGCCTCGTTCCCGATACCCATTGGCTGTCCGGTCCGGATTGGAAGAGCGTTGGCGATACGTTCCACCTTCGATCGGATTACGTGTCGATGCACGAAAACCTGCTCGATCAGACACACTTTCCTTTCTTGCATCCGGGTGCGATTGGGACGCCAGAGTACGCACGCTCCAAACTTAAAGTCCGCGTGGAAGGGGATGTCGTCATAATCGACCGCGCATTACTGAACTCGCCGCCGCCGGGCGTATATGGCGTGCCGACGGGTCTCATGGGGCGGCCGGTAGATCGCTTCTCCGAGGCGCGTTTCGTATCGCCTGGATTGCACACGGCGTACGCGCGCATCGTCGACAACAATGACCCTAGCGGCGCACCGCGCACGTATCGCTTCAACATCACGCATGCGTTCACGCCGGAGTCGAACGGAAGCATCCATTACTGGTGGTTCAACAGCCGGAACTTCAATCTCGAAGACAAAGAGGCCGACGCCTTCCTGTATGAGGCATCTGACAAGGCATACAAGGAAGACGTCGACGCCCTCGAGTGGATCCTTGAAGCCGTGACCTCCGACGTCGAACCCCAGTTCGACTCGAACTTCGCGCCGGACAAGCCAGGCCTGCTGATGCGTCAAATTCTTCTGCGCATGGCAGCGACCGAGAGACAACGTGCTTCGTCGAATCCATCAAGTACGCGCGAATGCGGTGGACGCGCCGAGGATGCGCGACCGCCTGCTCAGTGACCGACGAAATCATGCGCCGTAGTCCGCGACCAGTGGCGCAAGCGTACAAAGCTTAAGGAAACCGTAATGGCAAGAATCGTAGGCGGTATCGGAACATCGCATGTTCCCACTATTGGAGCGGCGTACGACGCGAAGCGTCAGAGCGACCCTGCGTGGAGTCCCCTTTTTGAGGGCTATCTTCCGGTGGCCGATTGGCTGCAGCAAGTGAAGCCCGACGTCATGGTGATGTTCTACAACGACCATGCCAACAGCTTCTTCTTCGACTGCTATCCCACTTTCGCGCTCGGTGTATCGCCGGAATTCGAGATGGCCGACGAAGGTGCAGGTCGTCGCCCACTGCCGAACATCAAGGGTCACGCCGCACTGGCGGCACACATGGCAGATAGTCTCGTCAACGACGAATTTGATATTGCCACGTTCCAGGATCGGGCGTTGGACCATGGCTGCAATTCGCCCCTGTCCCTTATGTGGCCGCATGACCCCGACTGGCCCGGTGCAATTGTTCCAATCGAGGTGAATGTTCTTCAATATCCGCTGCCAACGCCGACCCGCTGTTTCAAGCTCGGAGAAGCCGTGCGGCGAGCAGTGGAATCTTACCCCGAGGATTTGAAGGTCGTCGTCGTTGGTACGGGTGGTCTTTCACATCAGATCCACGGCGAACGCACCGGCTTCAACAACACGGAATGGGACCACGAGTTTCTCCGTCTCATAGCTGAAGACCCGAAGAAACTGGCGTCGATGCGTCATGCAGACTTCATTCGCCTAGGCGGCGCCGAAAGCGTCGAAGTCATTATGTGGCTCGCCATGCGGGCAGCGCTTGGCGATTCAGTGCGTTGCCTACATCAAAACTATTACCTTCCGACGACGACGGCAATGGCTGTCACCGTCTACGAACCTGAGACGAACGCGTCGAATCAGACCACGCTGGAAAAAGCAAAGGAAGTGCAATGAACCCGCAACTCAGAGGCATTGAAGATTTGCAAGGCACCTATGTCTTCGACGTGTCGCGAAGCGTTAAAACCTTGCGCCTGAACCGCTTCTTCTGGATGCATCGCGACCCCACGTTCCGCGAGCTGGTGACGCGAGATATCGAAGGCGCTTTCGCACAGTCGAAGCTGACCGAGGAAGAGAAGAACTTGGTCAAAGCCCGAGACTGGCTTGGACTCGTGCGATACGGCGTCACTTTCTTCGTTTTGGAGAAATTCGCCCGCGTGACCAAAGTGAGCAATCTGCAGGTCTATGCGTCGATGCGCGGCGAATCCCTCGAGGAATTCCTTCAGACCCGTAAGGTACCGGCCTCGGCGTAAGAACGAAGTTCATTTAAGTAAATCGATCCCGCGCAAATTAGAGGACTTCTTAGACTTAGCAGGTTGCGGAAATACCTCGCACGGAAGTCATCGCGAAGGATGGTAAAAGCGTTGATCTAGTAAGTTCACCCACTGGCCAGGAGATCATGCGCGGCGCCGACACGTTCACCGAGAGTCTGTTTTCCGTGCGTAAGCTCAACGATTTCGTTCCGAGCTCACATCCGCTGCGCTCGATTCGCGTCATGGCGAACGAGGCGCTGGCGAAGATGGATCGGTTGTTTGCCGGGATGTACGAGGCCGACATCAAGGGAGGCCGGCCGAGCATCGCGCCGGAGAAACTGCTGCGGGCCATGCTGCTTCAGGTGCTGTACAGCATCCGGTCTGAACGCCAGCTCATGGAGCAAACTCAATACAACCTGCTGTTTCGATGGTTTATCGGTCTGTCGATGGACGATTCAGTGTGGGTGCCGACGGTGTTCACGAAGAACCGCGAGCGTTTAATCCGGCACGATGCGGTGGTCGAATTCTTCAACGAAGTGCTGTCCATCGCGCAGAAGCAGAACTGGTTGTCGAACGAGCACTTCAGCGTGGACGGCACGCTGATCCAGGCGTGGGCGGGCCACAAGAGCTTCGTGCGCAAGGATGGCGAGGATGGGGATAACGACGGTGGCAGCGGCGAGAGTGACTTCAAGGGTAGCAAGCGAAGCAACGAAACGCACGAGTCGAAGACCGATCCCGATGCACGGCTTTACCGTAAGGGCAAGACGGCCAGTGAATTGCGTTATATGGGCCACACGCTGACTGACAACCGCCATGGGCTGGTGGTCAACGCCCGTGTGAGCCGGGCTGACGGACATGCAGAACGTGAAGCGGCCAAGGTCATGATCAACGACGCGCGGCAAGTTGCGGACGATGCCGCTGCGCAAATCACGCTGGGGGCGGACAAGGGTTACGACGCACAGGAATTCATCGAAGCTTGCCAGCAGATGAAGGTCACGCCGCACGTGGCGCAGAACACCTCGGGTCGGCGTTCGGCGGTGCCCGATGCGATTGCGCGCAGCGTGGGCTACGCGATATCGCAGCAAAAGCGCAAGCTGATCGAACAAGGTTTTGGGTGGGCGAAGACGGTAGGCCGCATGCGCCAGGTGATGGTGCGCGGGTTGAAGAGAGTCGACCAGATGTTCGTGTTGAACATGGCGGCCTACAACCTCGTGCGCATGCGCTCTCTGGGACAGGTCCGCCCGCAGTAGCCAAAATCGCGGTAATGGGGCGAAAAATGCGCCTCAAGCCGTCGAAAAAGAGCGGAACCGGCGTTGAAATTTCGCAATGCATAAAATCTGTGGCTGTAACCGCTCAGCAAGAGGGACGTTGCTTCTGCTGGGGTGTATTTCCGCAGCCTGTTAGAGCCCTGCGGACGAATAGGAGACAATCATGAATGGCAGTTTGAACCAACAGATGACCGGGCAGAGCGTCGACGTCCAGACGATTATTGATGGACGAAAGATGTCCTTCTATCAACTCAGTGTCATCGCAATCTGTGTCGCAGTTCTCGTTCTCGACGGCTTCGACGCCGTGATGATTGCGTACGTCGCCCCATCGCTCGCCGGCATGTTACACCTCGCTCCCAAGGAACTAGGGCCTCTATTTACAGCCGGCCTCGCCGGGCTGACTGTTGGCGCGTTCCTCTGCGGACCGCTGGCTGACAAACTTGGCCGCAAGCGGGTTCTTATCGCCTCGGTTGCCGTCTTTGGCGGGTTCACTCTCGTGTCGGCCCTTGTACATGAACTCAACGCACTTGTCGGACTCCGCTTCCTGGCCGGTCTGGGTCTTGGCGGCGCTGGACCGAGCGCTATGGCCCTGATCGCCGAAATGTGCCCACGCGACAGACGATCGACGCAACTCGCATGGCTTGGTTGCGGTATCCCGCTGGGCGGTGGCATCGCGGGCTTCGTCGCCACCAGACTGATTCCGGTTCATGGATGGTCATCCATGTTCATTGTTGGCGGCGTACTTCCTTTGCTGTTGCTCGTCGTCATTGCGATCAGGGTGCCCGACTCAGTTCGCTTTCTTCTCGTTCGCCACACGGGACAGGCGAAGGTGCGGCGAATCATGTGGAAGATTGCTCCCGAAATGAATTTCACGTCGGCGACCTTCGTGGCGCGCAACGAAGCTGAAAGCCGCGCTGTGGTTTCCGACCTTTTCAAGGATGGACTCGCGGGCTCTACCTTACTGCTGTGGGTGGCGTCTTTCGGCACGCTGATGGTCGTGTATTTTCTGACCAACTGGCTGCCAATTCTCCTGCATAGCGCAAAACACTCGTTGGGTGAAACGTCGTTGCTGCTCAGTCTTTTCCTGATCGGGTCACCTGTCGGAAGCTTGATCGTGGGTTATCTGATGGACCGCTACAACCGGTATGTCTGCATGGTGGTTAGTGCTGTGATTGCTGCGACATGCCTGATCGTTATTGGCAACGTCGTGAACGATCTCGTGCTTGCCGGCGTTGTGATCGCGGCAGTAGGCGCATCCTGCGGCGCCTGTGTAACCGGATCAAGCATCCTTGCAAGCTTCATGTACCCGACTGCAGTCCGCGCAACCGGTATTGGCTGGACGGCGGGATGGGGCCGCCTTGGGTCCGTCTTCGGCACCATGAGCGGAGCCATGCTTCTGGCTACGGGTATGAGCGTGCCGGTTCTGCTGAAAGTTGCTTCGGCTCCATGTTTCGTTGCTGGTGCGGCCTTTCTAGCCTTGACGTTTGCCTCACGGAAGCTTCCCGCCCAGTTGCTGCAACCGTCAGCATCAGCAAAGGGTAATGCGTGAACTTGCGGAGCCGTCGACATGTTCAGGGTTCGAGTAAACGCGAAGCGCCAGACGGCGCCTGAGATCTTCGTTCTGGAACTGGAATCGGAGAATTCGGAGACATTGCCGTCTTTCAGCCTGGGCGTGAGCATCGATGTGCGCGTGCTTGGCGAATGCGTTCGGATGTATTCACTAGGCACGAATGGTTCCGGAGCGCGTCGCGACCTGCTTGGCGTTCTGCGTGATGGCAACTCCATCGGCAGCGCGTTAGCCCTTCACAGCTTGAACGAAGGCGACGTCGTAGAAATCTACGCGTCCGAGACGGATTCCGTAGCATCTCTGGTGCAAGACGATAGGAAAGCGAACAAGCCATTTGAGATCGAACTTGCCAGCTCTGGCGAAGTGATCCGGGTGCGGACCAATCAGACAGCGATAGAAGCGCTGATAGAGCATGGCGTTCTCGTCCCCACGTCATGCGAACGAGGCGTCTGCGGAACATGTGTTACTCGCGTTCTCGACGGGTTGCCGGATCACCGAGATGTCTTCCTGACGGAGTGGGAGCACATGCGGAACGACCAGTTCACCCCATGCTGCTCGCGTTCCAAAACGGCCAGGCTTGTCATTGACCTCTAGTTGGAAAGATTGATCGTATCAAACCATTTTTAGCTGTTGCTGATCGCCGCGGGGTTCGTCGCGGTGTGGGACCGTAGCCGGTGTCGCCGGCAGCGATTTTGCATCGACGACAGCCGTCTCGGGTTCTTAGAGATTTCATGACCAAACAGGAGATAGCCGTGAGCGGAAACAGAGGTGTGGTCTACATCGGTCCCGGAAAAGTCGAGGTGCAGTCAATCGCATATCCGGAAATGATCGACCCTGCGGGAAGACGAGCGAATCACGGCGTCATTTTGCGTGTTGTCTCGACGAACATCTGCGGTTCAGATCAGCATATGGTTCGCGGGCGCACCACTGCGCCTCCGGGACTCGTGTTGGGACATGAAATTACTGGCGAAGTAATTGAGCTTGGCTCGGATGTGGTAACGCTGCGTAAAGGAGACCTTGTTTCGGTTCCCTTCAACGTCGCGTGTGGCCGTTGCCCGATGTGCAAGGCACAAAACACGGGTGTTTGTTTGACTGTCAACCCCGGACGACCAGGGGGGGCATACGGTTATGTCGACATGGGCGGATGGATTGGAGGTCAGGCGGAATACGTCTTCGTTCCGTTTGCTGATTTCAATCTGCTCAAGTTTCCTGATCGCGATCGGGCGATGGAAAAGATAAGGGATCTGACCTGCCTCTCGGACATCTTGCCCACCGGTTATCACGGTGCTGTTACTGCCGGAGTACGCCCTGGTTCGACTGTCTACATCGCTGGCGCCGGCCCGGTCGGGATGGCGGCTGCCGCGTCTGCTCGGTTGCTTGGGGCGGCAGTAACGATCGTCGGAGATGTCAATCCGGTCCGGCTGGCTCATGCTCGCGCCGTTGGATTTGAGACCGTTGATTTGTCTCTCGATGCAACGCTTGCCGAACAAATCGCATCTCTCCTTGGCGAACCCGAAGTCGATTGCGCCATCGATTGCGTCGGATTTGAAGCACGGGGTCATGGCCATGATGGCTCGCAGCATGAGGCTCCAGCGACAGTTCTCAATTCGCTAATGGAAGTTACCAAAGTCGCCGGTGGCATCGGAATCCCTGGCCTTTATGTGACCGACGATCCGGGCGCTGTTGACGCCGCTGCACAGAAAGGCAGCCTGTCAGTCAGGCTCGGGCTTGGGTGGGCAAAGTCTCATAGCTTCTTCACTGGCCAGACGCCGGTGATGAAGTACAACCGCAATCTGATGCAAGCAATCCTGTGGGATCGGATTGATATCGCGAAGGTCGTCAACGTTCAGGTGATCTCGCTGGACGACGCGCCAGCCGGCTACTCGGAGTTCGACGCTGGCGTGCCTAAGAAGTTTGTTCTGGATCCGCATGGGCTGGTGGCTAAGGCGGCTTAGAACGGTTGCTGTACAACAACAAAGTAGATTGGAGACATTGGCATGGTTAAGAAGAGCGTTGTTGCCGCATTGGCATCTGTGACCGGTTGCATGGCGGTGAACGCACACGCCCAAAGCAGCGTCACGTTGTTTGGCATGATTGATTCCGGCATCACATACGTTAGCAACCACGGCGGGCACAGCGCGTGGCAGACGGATGACGGCATCAACGGCCCAAACATATGGGGATTCTCTGGCAAGGAGGACCTCGGTGGGGGAACGAAGGCGATCTTCTATCTCCTTAACCAGTTCGGGCTAAACAACGGTTCATTCCTGCCGGGACAAAGTATCTTTTCCCGTAACTCCTACGTCGGTCTAACCAACCCGCAGTTCGGCACGCTGACGCTGGGGAATCAATACGACTTCATGAGCGATTCTCTCTACAGCTCAGGCGATGACCCCGCCGTGTACACGGGACACCTCTATGGTCAGGGTGCAGGCCCATTCCAGAAATTGGCGTTGCCGTCCAATCCCACAGGCAACTTCGATTGGTATCGCGCTGCAGGGCGCATCGCTAACTCGGTCAAGTACAACAGCCCTGTCTTCGCCGGGCTGAGTGCGGGTGCGATGTATGGCTTCGGGAACGTGGCCGGTTCGATGGGGACAGGAGACGCGATGAGCTTCTCGCTCTCCTACGCCAATGGTCCGTTTGGAGCAGACGCAGCCTATACCTACGTCAAGTATCCCGTTACCGCGGGCACAATTGGTCCACAGGTAGGGGTTCGTAACTGGGGCGCCGGCGCACGCTACCAATTTGGTCCCGTGCGTGTCAGCGGCCTCTTCGTTACGGTCAAGAATATGGAGAACCGCGCCTCTGTCTACCAAGGCTCCGCTGGTGCGCAATGGTTTGTACGACCAGACGTCGCTCTAACAGGCTGCGGAAATACACCCCAGCAGAAGCAACGTCCCTCTTGCTGAGCGGTTACAGCCACAGATTTTATGCATTGCGAAATTTCAACGCCGGTTCCGCTCTTTTTCGACGGCTTGAGGCGCATTTTTCGCCCCATTACCGCGATTTTGGCTACTGCGGGCGGACCTGTCCCAGAGAGCGCATGCGCACGAGGTTGTAGGCCGCCATGTTCAACACGAACATCTGGTCGACTCTCTTCAACCCGCGCACCATCACCTGGCGCATGCGGCCTACCGTCTTCGCCCACCCAAAACCTTGTTCGATCAGCTTGCGCTTTTGCTGCGATATCGCGTAGCCCACGCTGCGCGCAATCGCATCGGGCACCGCCGAACGCCGACCCGAGGTGTTCTGCGCCACGTGCGGCGTGACCTTCATCTGCTGGCAAGCTTCGATGAATTCCTGTGCGTCGTAACCCTTGTCCGCCCCCAGCGTGATTTGCGCAGCGGCATCGTCCGCAACTTGCCGCGCGTCGTTGATCATGACCTTGGCCGCTTCACGTTCTGCATGTCCGTCAGCCCGGCTCACACGGGCGTTGACCACCAGCCCATGGCGGTTGTCAGTCAGCGTGTGGCCCATATAACGCAATTCACTGGCCGTCTTGCCCTTACGGTAAAGCCGTGCATCGGGATCGGTCTTCGACTCGTGCGTTTCGTTGCTTCGCTTGCTACCCTTGAAGTCACTCTCGCCGCTGCCACCGTCGTTATCCCCATCCTCGCCATCCTTGCGCACGAAGCTCTTGTGGCCCGCCCACGCCTGGATCAGCGTGCCGTCCACGCTGAAGTGCTCGTTCGACAACCAGTTCTGCTTCTGCGCGATGGACAGCACTTCGTTGAAGAATTCGACCACCGCATCGTGCCGGATTAAACGCTCGCGGTTCTTCGTGAACACCGTCGGCACCCACACTGAATCGTCCATCGACAGACCGATAAACCATCGAAACAGCAGGTTGTATTGAGTTTGCTCCATGAGCTGGCGTTCAGACCGGATGCTGTACAGCACCTGAAGCAGCATGGCCCGCAGCAGTTTCTCCGGCGCGATGCTCGGCCGGCCTCCCTTGATGTCGGCCTCGTACATCCCGGCAAACAACCGATCCATCTTCGCCAGCGCCTCGTTCGCCATGACGCGAATCGAGCGCAGCGGATGTGAGCTCGGAACGAAATCGTTGAGCTTACGCACGGAAAACAGACTCTCGGTGAACGTGTCGGCGCCGCGCATGATCTCCTGGCCAGTGGGTGAACTTACTAGATCAACGCTTTTACCATCCTTCGCGATGACTTCCGTGCGAGGTATTTCCGCAACCTGCTAAGCGCCAGCTACGCATATATGAAGGGAAACGACGTCGTAGACAACAATCACGCCCACCAAGGCGCATTTACGGCCGAGTACTTCCTGTCGAAACGGACGAGCGTTTATGCAATGACCGTTTATCAGCGAGCCAACGAAGGTGCTCATGCACTCATCATGGGCTTCACCGGTCCCACGGCGGCCTCAAGCAGCGCCACGCAGTGGCTGGGTCGCGTGGGGTTGCACGTGAAGTTCTGATTTCTACGAAGTCGCTTAGCTGACACGCCGGTCAGCTAAGCCTTGCGACATCGGGATAGATTCCCGTGTTTAAAAGGAGGCGTCTTGTGTCTTTCCCGTTAGTGCTTCTGCCGGGGTTGTTGTGCGATCGAGCAGTATGGGCCAGCCAGTGTGATGAGCTTTCGGATATTGCGAACTGCATTGTTCCCAACTACGGAAGTCTGAGGACGATAAGCGACATGGCGCAATTTGTCCTTGACAGCGTTCCGGGTCGATTCGCGGTCGCAGGACATTCCATGGGAGGGCGCGTCGCGTTCGAAGTGGTCCGCCTTGCGCCGAGCCGAGTGACCCGATTGGCGCTACTCGACACGGGATACCAGGCTCGCCAGAACGGTCCTGCCGGCGAGGAGGAAAAGACGTCGCGATTACGCCTCCTAGACATTGCTTCCCGCGAGGGCATGCGAGCCGCGGGTATTGAGTGGACGCTGGGAATGGTGCGAACTGAAACACTCGACACGCCGGTGTATCAAGCGATTTTGGACATGATCGAAAGAAGTAGCCCTGATCTGTTCGAAGCGCAGATTCACGCTTTACTGACGAGGCCTGACGCGACACCGGTTCTGTCCGAAATTCGCTGTCCCACCCTGTTGCTTTGCGGCCGAGAAGATCGATGGAGCCCTGTCGCCCGGCATGAGGTGATGCATAAGGCGATCGAAAATTCGGTGATGTGCGTCGTTGAGGAGGCCGGGCACATGGTAACCATGGAGCAACCCGCTGCGGTCAACGCTGCATTGCGAGACTGGCTGCTGAGCGCGTCGGAAAACGAGTCGGCGTGAAATAGACCGAAGGCAAATTGGCACGGCTGGTTACAGGAAGAACATAAGATTTCCTATGCGTCGAGAGTTATTCGTCGTCAGACAATGACACTGTTATCACGGCTGTGCGGACAGTCGCGTTTTCGGACGGGGCGGTAACGCTGCCTTAGAAAACGAGTCATTTTAAATCGTACGGGTTCAGGACGGGTGAGGACCGCTATGAATCATTATTGGAAGGTCGAACAGCAGGACAAGTTGATTCTCGATTTGCAAATGCGAATTGTCCTCGCCACCGCGTTTGAATGTTAAAAAATCGTACTGGAGACATGGAATGCGACGCTCAACATTGGCTTTCGGAATAGCAACGGTTTTAGGGACACTCGCTATCGGTGGTTGCGGCGGATCCCTCAACTCAGGCAATACGAAACCACAAGCTGCACAGCAGCCCATGTCTTGTGATCAGATTGCCTCACTCAAGTTATCGGGCGTAACGATTTCTTCGGCCAAGGTGGTCGCTGCGACAAGCACGGCGCCCGAGACCTGCGCCGTGGCAGCTTCAATCGCTCCAACCGCCGACGGCTACAACATCAACTTCAACGTTACCTTGCCGACTTCGTGGAACGGCAAAGCAATTCAAGGCGGCGGCGGAGGTTATAACGGTTCGATCACGCCGGTAACAGGCCCGCACTGGGCAACGCCAGCGGCTGCGGCTGCGTTCCCGTTTAAAGGGTACGCCACCTATTCAAGCGATTCTGGCCATCAGGGGGCTGTTTTCGACGCGAGCTTTGCCTTGAAATCGGAAGCGCTTCAAGATTTCGGCTACGCAGCGTTGAAGAAGGTTAAGGACGCCGCCACGCAGATCATCGTCGCGCGGTACGCTGCTCAACCCACAAAGACGTATTTAATTGGGTTCTCGGAAGGTGGGCGAGAAGCGCTGGAGGTCGCGCAGCGCTATCCCGACGACTACGATGGCGTTGTTGCAGGCGATCCGGTTCAGAACCTATCGCTCCAATGGCTTTCGCACCTCAATAACGCAAAGGGCTTTTTTGCCAACAATGGCGCCGGCTGGATCGACAACAACAAGGTGTTGTTGTTGGGGAACTTCGTCATGTCTGCATGCGACGAACTAGACGGCCTCAAGGACGGCATCATTGCCAACCAAGCGGCCTGTAAGCCCGATATCACGCCTTTGCGTTGTCCCGGCGGTACCGACACCGGCGACACTTGCCTGTCTGATGCCCAGATCGCGGCGGTGAACAACAGTAGAGCCGGGCTAACTCTGCCTTATACACTTTCGAACGGTCTTCAGTCGATTCAGGGCAAACCGTGGGGAACTGAGTTGATCGGAAATGGCTCGTACTACGAGTCGACTTTCCTTGGCAGTCGACCAGTTCCGTCCGCACCCGAACCTAACGTCGGAGGCACTGACTCTGGTGTTTACACGCTTGGGAACGAAGCGGCTAGGTATATCTTCACTCAGAATGCGTCGCTTGATCCGAGAACGTGGAACTGGAATGATCAATCGAACGCAGCTCGAATGCAGCAGGTCTCTGGCATTCTTGATTCTTCCGTCACTGATCTGAGCGCGTTCCATAAAAAGGGTGGAAAGATTCTGATCTACGCTGGCGGTGCATCAGAAGTGCCCCCGGCGGAGACGCAGGCCTACTACCTCCGTGTAGTACAAACAATGGGTCAGGCAACGGTGAATGATTTCGTACGCCTCTATACCTTCCCGGGAACGACTCATGTCGGTCTGACGAACGCCGGCACCCCCAGAGGCGCGGATCTGATGTCTGCATTCGAGAACTGGGTCGAAAAAGGTGTCGCCCCTGGAAATCTGACTAACATCAGCGCGGCTGCGAACACCGCCACCGAAAGCTGGCCGCTTTGCCTCTACCCGGGTTATCCCCGCTACAACGGCTCGGGAGATCCGTCCCAAGCCAGCAGTTTCACCTGTACCAATCCGTAATCTCGTGCCGCGTGGCCGCTCGGACTTCGGCCCGAGTGGCCGGCATTTTTCGCGTGAACAACTGTGAGAACCATGCAATGATCATCGACATACACGGCCACTACACGACCGCGCCAAAGGCGCTCGAAGCGTGGCGCAATCGGCAAATCGCCGGCATCAAGAATCCTTCGGAGATGCCGGAGGCATCGGAGTTGCACATTGACGACGACGAACTGCGCGAATCGATCGAAGTCAATCAGTTACGCCTGATGCACGAGCGTGGCCTCGATCTCACAGTGTTCAGTCCGCGGGCGAGCTTCATGGCGCATCACATCGGCAACTTCGAAGTGTCGAGTACCTGGGCCGCGATCTGCAACGAACTCTGCTATCGCGTGAGCCAGTTGTTCCCAGATAGCTTTGTGCCCGCGGCTATGCTGCCGCAAAGCCCGGGCGTGGATGTCTCGACGTGCATTCCTGAACTCGTGAAGTGCGTGGAGCAATACGGCAATGTCGCGATCAACCTGAATCCGGATCCGTCAGGCGGGCACTGGACGAGCCCGCCGCTGTCGGACCGTTACTGGTATCCGATCTACGAAAAGATGGTCGAGTACGACATCCCCGCGATGATCCACGTGAGCACGAGCTGCAACGCGTGTTTTCATACGACGGGCGCGCACTATCTGAACGCGGACACGACCGCGTTCATGCAGTGCCTCACGTCCGATCTCTTCCGCGATTTCCCGACGCTCAAGTTCGTGATTCCGCACGGCGGCGGCGCGGTGCCGTATCACTGGGGACGTTTCCGCGGACTCGCGCAAGAGCTGAAAAAACCCTTGCTGAAGGATCATTTGCTGAACAACATCTTCTTCGATACCTGCGTCTATCATCAGCCGGGCATCGATCTGCTGACGCGCGTGATCCCCGTCGACAACATCCTCTTCGCGAGTGAGATGATCGGCGCGGTGCGTGGCATCGATCCAGAAACGGGTCAATATTTCGACGACACGAAGCGCTATGTCGAGGCGGCGAGCATCGAGCCTGAAGCGCGCTATAAGATTTACGAAGGCAACGCGCGCCGCGTGTATCCGCGACTGGATGCGGCGCTCAAAGCGAAAGGACGCTGATATGTACGAACTCGGAGTGGTGTATCGCAACATCGAACGCGCGAATGCGGAAGCGGCGCAGAAGCTCGGCGCGCTCGGCTCGGCAACGGTGCATGAAGCAATGGGGCGCGTGGGCCTGATGAAGACGTACATGCGGCCGATCTACACCGGCGCGCAAGTGAGCGGCACGGTGGTGACCGTGCTGCTGCAACCGGGCGACAACTGGATGCTGCACGTAGCGGCCGAGCAGATTCGCCCGGGTGATATCGTCGTGGCGGCATGCACGACCGACAGCACCGATGGCTTCTTCGGCGATCTGCTCGCGACAAGCTTCAAGGCGCGCGGCGCGCGTGCGCTCATCATCGACGGCGGCGTGCGCGACGTGCGCGTGCTGACAGAGATGAACTTTCCCGTATGGAGTCGCGCCATCTCGTCGAAAGGCACGGTGAAGGCGACGCTGGGGTCCGTGAACATTCCCGTGGTGTGCGCTGGCGCGATTGTCACGCCGGGCGATGTGATCGTCGCGGATGACGATGGTGTCGTAGTCGTTCCGTCCGCATCGGCACAGCAAGTGCTCGACAAGGCCGCCGCACGCGAAGCGCTCGAAGAGGAAAAGCGCGCGAAGCTTGCGAGTGGCGTACTCGGACTCGACATGTACAAGATGCGCGAGCCGCTGGAAAAGGCGGGCTTACGTTATGTCGGATGATCTCAAAGGCATATCGTCAATGGCGACGCGGCCGTTGCTCGCACGGCTAGTTGCTCAATATGAATATGAAACGGGCCGACACGTCAAGTTCGAATCGGTCGGCGGCGTGGCGGCTGCTAAGCGTGTGGTTGACGGAGAAGCGTTCGATATCGTCTTGCTCGCGTCCGACGCGATGGAACGCCTCGCGCAAGAGGGCCGCATCGATAAAGGCAGCCTCGTCGACGTCGTCCGTTCATCAATTGGGATTGCAGTGAAGACGGGCGTTAGTCCGCCGGATATCGGAAGTGAGTCGGCGTTGCGCGACTCGGTACTGAAGGTACGCGCGGTCGGTTATTCGACCGGACCTAGCGGCACGCACGTCCTCAAAGTCCTGGAACGATGGGGCATTTCTGCCGACGTTTCAGCGAGCGAGGACGAGCCGCGCCTCGTGCAAGCGTCGCCCGGGGTGCCGGTCGGATCGCTGATCGCAAGCGGCGAAGTCGATATTGGTTTCCAGCAGCTCAGTGAACTTTCGGGGCTTGAGGGTGTGACACTGATCGGGTCACTGCCGGACGAAATCCAATTTGTCACGACTTTCTCTGCGGCTTTATGCACGGCGTCGCGAAAACGAGCAGCGGTCGAAGCCTTTCTTGAGTTCATAACGTCACCGGCGGCAGCGCAGGCCAAGACGGATAGCGGGATGGATGCTGCGTAGTCGCCCAGTGTTAGTCGCCTTGTCAAATCCCGAATTTGAATGTCGCCGCTGCTCGAACTATCGTCGGGGCGGATGACCGAACCACTCCGTTAGCCGCCCTCGGATGGCAGACCGCGCGACTGTCTGCAACGGGTCGCAAGTACTCATTCGCTTTCCGCGGGACGAGTCATTCGCGACCACCGACCTGTGAATGACAGGAAAGCGCCCCATACCCGTCTGACCGGCACCGATGCTCGAATGACGGCTCAGGCCGATGGAACAAACCTCAAGAACGAACAAACCTCAAGAACTCCAGTCTCCCTGTGCGAGTAGACGAATGGTCGTTGTACCTTGAAAGCCGACGTGGAGCGCGCCGGGACGACGGCCCGCCATGGAGGCGAACTCCGACTCAGCCCGACGCGTGCTAGCGTGTCCTGATCGGCTCTGAGAATCGCGCGGGCTCCCCGATGCGGGGTTTCGCGATACGCACAATTGCCCTTGACATGAGTTTGATCGCGCCTGCTGAAGATTGAGACACTTGCCAGTCGTGGTTGCGCAGCATCTTCCGGTCGAGCGGCCGCTGCGCTGCGCTCGCCGGGGTTGCAGCACGGTTTGCATCGTTTCCGGCCGGTAACATGGCCGCAGTTGGAATCATGGCTTCTTCAAGCTTTGCCAGGATCGCGCTGGAAAGTGCCTGACGGTATCGAAGACGGTATTCCTGAAGAAGTCGGCATTCGGATGCCCCGTGTTCGCGATGTTTGAACGAAAGTGCGCGTGGATTCTCTGTTGCGGTCTGTCCAGAGCTGAAAACTGCCGACTGGATTTTTCGGTATGGCTGACGGTATCGTCACTCCCGACCGGCCGGAGAAGCCGTATACACAAGGGTCCCCGTCACCGATTGACGATCGAGTGGGTGTTGGAGTGGGACCGAACGCGCTTACGCAGTGATTGTTTGTCCGGTCCTGCAGCGGCGAGTCCCCCTTTCTTTGCTCTGTTGCCGAAACGCGACATTAATTTGCAAAGTTTTACGGTTTGATCCGGCGTAGGGTTTGGCGTAGGTCGGTCGCCGGAGGCCCGCCCGCCAAGGCCTCTTCAATACTTCGACGAAAACGAATAGCGGGGATTTCAGGTCTGTCCGAGTCGATCCAAACTAGTTCCCTCGAGAAAACCTACGCCGAGGGAAGAATGCGCTTTGATGCACGTGTGGCGGCGAAACTGCCGAGCGGCGAGCACATGACCTTTGAAGCTTTCCGTTGATCCGGTGCTGCGCGTCATGGCGCCCCGATAGGTTTTGTCGTCAAGGTTGGACACGAAAGCGCTCTCAATGCTGGCGGCTCTGCTGGCTGCTACCTCAGCCCTCGCTGCTGCCCCGACGCAGGCGATCGCATGCTGGTCGACAACACGTATCTCGGGTCAGTCGGACTATGACGGGGCCGTTTCCGTGCCGTTTTCAGCCAGTCGACAACGGGCCGAAGATCGTCGACAATTTCATGCCGCGAATCAACGCGTTTGAATTGGCGATGACGAAGCTTGGGACTTTGAAAGGCATCCCTGAACTTGCGAATCTACCCGCGAGCAATCGGCGCGTCCGTTGGCGACGAGCCTATCGTCTTAGCTTGCGCCATTGCTGATATGGGCTGGTCTCCTCGCCTGCATTCCATGCACCGGATTGGTTTGGGACTGGAAGCAGTTGGCCTGCTTGCCGCGGTTCAAGAATGAGGGCGGCAATGCCGATAGCCTTTGAATCGCGTGGGCCAAGCTCGTAGCGGTTTCGGCGTTGCGATTGGCGCAGAGCGAACAAATGTGAATAACGGCAAAACCTGAATTCTAGCGAGGGTAGTTGGCATGGGCGAGGTGGATTCTCAATTTTGGCCCGGCCAGGCGGTGTTTGGCGCGTTTCCGAAGAACCCCGAGAAGGAACAGGCGATACTGCGCATATCACTTGGAACTGTAGTTCTTCTCGCGTACGTGGCTGCCACCTACTTTTATCACTCGAAGAGTGTCTACGCGACGCTGGCGACGGTCGTTTTTTATGTGATGTTCGGAGCCATGACGTACGTCACCGCGACGCTGGTGCCAGCGCGCTCACACCTTAGATTAGCCGTCACCACGCTGATCGATCAGGCAACGGTGACGACGGCCCTGGCGGTTGGTGGTCAGGCCGCGCTTCCGTTGCTCTGGGTCGTTTTCTGGTTCCTGGTTGGTGCCGGCTGCCGTTACGGCCGACGAATGCTCGGACTGTCGTGTGCGGTGGCGCTTGCCGGCCTCGTCGGCCTGATGCATTGGCAACCGTGGTGGCGGACAAACATCACGGCCGGCCTCGGCGTGACGTTCAGCGTCGCGGCGACGTCGCTGTACCTGGCGGTGCTCGTATATCGACTGGAAAAACAAGGTGCGACCGACCCGCTGACGGGGCTGAGCAATCGCATCCGGCTCGAGCAGGCGATTGCCCGGACGCGGGTCGCTCGAGGCGCCGCAGCCGGTCAGACTGCTTTGTTTCTCATCGACCTGGACGGTTTCAAGGAAGTGAACGACTCCCACGGGCATGCAGTAGGGGACGAATTGCTACGGAGTTTTGCCACGGCTCTGGTAAGCCGGATGCGCCGCGGTGACATGCCTGCTCGATTGGGCGGAGATGAGTTTGTGGTCCTTGCCCACCACGTAAATGGTAGGGAAGGCGCGCGAAAAATTGCCGACGGTATTCATGCCATCCTGAGCGGCGTGCGGACCGTTGGTGGACATCCGGTTGCCGTCTCCGCCAGCATTGGAGTGTGCATGCTGGCGGAAGGCGCCGAAGGCGTTGGTCTTGATGCCCGAACATTGATACGCGCTGCTGATAGCGCAATGTACCGGGCGAAATCGCTCGGTGCGGGTCGGACAGCGTTTGCCGACGCAACCGAGATGCAGCCAGTAGCGACGTGAGCGTGCAACGCCACTCCAAATTCGAGCCGGCACATCGCGCGCGCGACTTCAAACTGACGGTGAACAGCCTGAACTGTTAATGACGAAACCTGCACGACGGGGAACCAGGTGCCACCCGTCGGCGCAGACTGCTCCTTCCCTCTGGATGATTCCACATCAGCGCTTTCTGAGTTTCTGTGTAAAATTCTGGCGTCGCATTCTGAGTCGCCATCCGGAAGAACGGGGATGGGGCTAAGGCAGGTAGTGGCGGAGTTTTGCAACTACCATTTGCAAATCGGGATTTGCCGCGAAACATGAAGACGTTCCCGCAGAACGGATATGTGGCGTGACACATATCCGTTCTTATGACTTCACCGGACGGTTGGCCTTTGCCGTCGCATAAGATCTGGATTCCCTCTCTCCGTGCCTGGAATTATCGAGACAGGCCGCGCCGGTCGGCAGCGCGTGCTGCCAGCTTCGACCACGCGTTGATTTACTCATCTCGCGCGATGCCTGCCGGCATCCGTGATTGACCAGGCGGCAAACGCCAATGCCTGGCACCAGGAATGACACATGAGCGCATTACCTCCCTGCCCGAAATGCAATTCCGAGTTCGTCTACCAGGACGGGAACGTCTACATCTGCCCCGAGTGCTCGCACGAATGGGCTGCGGATGCAACGGCCGATCCGGCTGAAACGGCCGGCAAGGTGTATCGCGATTCGGCCGGGAATATCCTGCAGGACGGCGACACGGTCACGGTCATCAAGGATCTGAAGCTGAAGGGCTCCGGCGGTGTGATCAAGATGGGCACGAAGGTAAAGAACATCCGTCTCGTCGATAGCGATCACGATATCGATTGCAAGATCGATGGCTTTGGCGCGATGAGTCTGAAGTCTGAATTCGTCAGGAAGGCGTGACGAAGCGTGCGCCTTAGGGGCGCATTTCCCGCGCGCGCCCCATGATTGAGAAACTAGAACACACCGAAATCGTCGTTGCTGTCGGGAACCGCAGCGAGCAGGTTTGCAAGCGCGCGCCAGCCGATCAGGCTCGATAGCGATATCGCTGCGCGTAGCCAGTGCTCGGCGCGTGAGCCTGGGTTCGTCGGCGGTGCAGGCGTTACGCAGCGCATCCGTCGCATTGCGGTTTTCGTTGATCGGACCTCCATGCGGCTCACCGCGCCGCCGTCTCGGCACCGGCCACGCGCGGTAGCAGCGCCCCCAACACCTGTTTCAACGTCGTGGCGCCGAAGCGTCGCTCGCTGATGCCCGCCTCGACGTCGATGCGGCCCGCGTTGTGCGCGTCGTACAGATCGACGATCAGTTGCGCGTGCCGCTCGCCAAGCCCGGCGCCGCGCAGCATCGCGCTCCATTGGTCGCGCGGCACCTGGCGAGCGACGACCGGCCGCCCCGACAGTTCCGCCAAGGCGCGCGCAACGTCGAGCACGCTCACCCGCTCTTTCCCTTCGATACTGACCACCCGCGGCGTCGCGCGCGCAGGTCCGCCATCGAGCAGCAACTGCGCGGCGAGGTCGCCGACGTCCTGCGCGGCGACGGTCGGAAACAGCTTGTCGAGCGGATCGTGCAGACTCGGCAGTACGCCCCGGCCGAGCGCGACCGGCAGCACGCGTGCCCAGTTCTGCATGTGCTCGGCGGCGCGCAGCAAGGTCAGCGGCGAAGCGACGGTGCGCAACTGCGTTTCGAGGTAGTGGAACAGCGTCGTGATGCCGGTGCCGCCCACGTGCTCGGCGCCGTAGTCGGATAGCGCGAGGAGCCGCGGCGGCGCGGCCGCGCGGAACGCGGCGACGCCCGTGTCGATGATGTGCTGCATCGCCGCCGCCGGATCGTCATGCTCGCGCGGCACCGGACAGAGCCATTGCACCGCGTGCGCGCCGTCGATGGCGCGCACGACCGACCTCGCGTCGTTCAGGTCGGCGAGCGCGATCTCGCAACCGATGGCCGCGAGCGTTTCGGCTTGCGCTGCGTCGCGCACCACCGCGCGTACTTCGTGGCCCGCGCGACGCAAGGCGGCGGCGCTCGCATGTCCCACATGACCCGAAGCTCCGAATATGACGAACACGTTGTGCTCCTTTGAGGATCGCGTTGGATTGATGGTAGGGACGTCGCGCTCGCCGCGCGCTCAGATATGGATTTTTTTGCGCAGATAGGGATGATTTTTTGCAGCCACGCTCCGGCAGTCGCGCGAATCGCGTCGGCCGCCCGCGAGCTACGAAATTCCGTCACGCCGGCGAAGCCGCCAAAAACACCGCACAATGCAGGCATCTCGCCGTCATTCAGGACACTCAGGAGACCCGCGATGAACGCCGTCACCCCGATTCGCGCGCCTGCGCCGCATAGCGGCTCGCGCGTCGCCGTACGCACGAGCAGGGCGCTCGGCTGGCAGGGCTTCGGTGCGGAGCTGGTCAACGTGTCGGCTGGTTTGCATCGGCTACCCGCGTTTCGCCATCACCGCGTGGGCGTGCATGTCGGCGCGCCGGTAACTGCACGCTGTCTGTGCGACGCGCGCCGCCTCACACGGATTCAGGCGCACGGCGATGCGGACGTGATCCCCGCGGGGCTCGAAGGTCAGTGGAACGATGATGCCGCCTGCACGATTTTCAGCATCTGGTTTGCCGAGGACTTCGCGCGACGAACCGTCGAACAACTCGCGCTGAAATCGGCCGACGCGCAGTTGCGCCCGCGCTTTCAGATGCGCGATCCGCGCTTTCAGCATCTCGCGTGGGCATTGCGCGCGGAGCTCGAAGCGGACGACGCGTCCGATCCGCTCTACGCCGAAAGTCTGTGTACGGCGATGCTGGTGCGTCTGATCGGTGCCGAGCCCGTGTCCGGCAAGCGGCGGCGCACGCTCGCGCCGCGCACGGCCGCGCGCGTGATCGAGTTTATCGACGCGCATCTCGATCAGCGTCTGACGCTCGACGAGCTCGCCGCTCACGCGCAACTGAGCGTGCCGCATTTCAAGGCGCTGTTTCGCGACACGCTCGGCGTGCCCGCGCATCAGTACGTGATACAGCGCAGGGTGGAGCGCGCACGAACACTGCTGCTGCAAGGACGCCTCAGCGCAAGCCAGATCGCGCTCGATACCGGCTTCTCGCATCAGAGCCATATGGCGCAGTGGATGTCGCGTCTGCTGGGCGTGACGCCGCGTGAAGTGCGCGGCACCGCGCGCGATGACGCGGCGATGTCGGAGCAGCACAACCCACTACGTTGATGCGCGAACCGCGTGGCGCGGCACGCCTGCGCTTCAACCAGGCGCCGCCCCCGTCAACTGCGCATAGACATCATGCGCGAGCTGCAACAGCTCGTTGCGATCGATTCCACCCGACACCGCATAGCCGAAATCGCCGTCGACCCAATAGAACACGTTGACGGGCCCCGCCTGATACAGCCTGAACGCCGTCGTATTCGCGTTCTCGCGACGATGCGAGATGCACAGCGTGACGCGCTCGCCGTTCGGTCCGCGATACATGAACTGCGCGGTCGGGCCGTCGTCACCGGGCAGCAGGCGGCCGCCCGACAGCATGAAACCGCTCTTCGACAGCATCGGCGCGTGAACTTGGGTGCCGAGCCGGTTCGCGAGCCATTGCACGAAGTCCTGTTCGTGATCGGCGTTCATGTCGCTCGGCCGATCGATCGCCGGCATGTAGACGACATGCGCGAGCGCCGCCTGGCGCGCGAAACCTTCGGCGCTGTCCGCGCTGACCGCACGATTTCCTGTTTGAGTTTCGGCAACCGTGCCGGGTGAATCGATCGCAACGGGTGGGATCAGATCGTTGCGGTGCATGCCGATGCCCACGCCGAGCACGAGCGCCGCGGCCATACCGGCGAACTGCGCGGCGAACTGCGCGGCAAAGCGCGGCCAGTTCGCGGCCAGTCGCGCGCGACGCGGCGCGCTCGTCAGAAGACGCTTCGGCACAGGCTCGCTAAGCACGCGGTCGTAGCGCTCGTGAAGCAGACCGTTGAACGAAAAATAATCGCTGACGCGCGAGGCCAGCTCCGGATTCTGTTCGAGCGCGCGCTCCACCTCGTCACGCCACTCGCCGGACAGCGTGCCGTCCACGTACGCGTGCAAGTCTTCTTCGCCGATTGGCATTTGCGGCTCGCTCATCGCACCACCTGTAATTTCGCACCGGGCTGGGCGCCCGCCATCAAAGCCCGCAGCCGTTCGCGTCCGCGCGACAGCCGCGACATCACCGTGCCGATCGGAATGTTCAGCGCGAGCGCGACATCGGCATAACTCATCTCCTCGAGACCGACCAGCAGCAGCACCTCGCGCTGCTCGACCGGCAGCCGCTGCAGCGCGTAATCGAGGTCGCGCATTTCGAGCGATCGCGTCTGGCCCGACGGCACCGCGAGCTCGCTTTCGGCGATGCTGTCGTCGTCGACCGCAAGGTGGACCGCGCGCGCCGATGCCTTGCGCGCCTGATTCGCGAACACGTTGTGCATGATCGTGAAGAGCCACGCGCGCAGATCGGTGCCCGGCTGGAACAGACGGGTGCGGCCGAGCGCGCGTTCGAGCGTGTCCTGCACGAGGTCGTCGGCGAGCTCGCGATTGTTGATCAGCGCCCGCGCATAGCGCCGCAGACGCGGCACGTGCTCCATCAGCTCGTCACGAACATCCATGGTTGATCCGGTCAGGGGCCGTTGGGGGTGGCATCGGCTTCACTTGCGTCGGCATCGATTCGCGTCGGGCCGGGTGCGGAGGCTGCCGTCGCACGATGCGTTCGAGCTGCAAACACCTGTCAGCGCATTTTATTCCGCGGGGCGGCGCGCGCCGACGTCAGCGCCGCTCATCACATCGGCGGCACGCATCAGGCCGTGAGTGCGCGCATTGCCCGCGACGACGAAGCGCTGCCGCCGCGCGCTCCACGTCAACAGCCGCAGCTCGCCGATGCGGCGCGCGGCCCACTGCGGCTCCTCGCGCGCAAATGGCGCCGCCGCCGACAGCACCACCACGGGCTGCTGATCGCCGTTCAGATAGACGAGCTTGTTCGCGCGCTGCCATGGCCCGAGCCGCAGCACGCGTTGCTCGACGAGGCGCAGGCCGATCGCGCCGAGATCCGGCGCGGCAGGATCGACGCGCGTCGGCGATGCCGGGGAAAAGGGCCGCGCGGTGGCTTCGGCGAGCGCCATCACGGCGGCGTTATCGAGCGCTTGCGCGGACACCTGAGTCGCTGCGAGCCAGCCGCTGACGGCGATCAGCAACAGTGCGAGCGTGACCAGCGCGACCAGCGTTCTGCGCGCGCGACCGGCCGGTCGCGCGCGCCTGCGCAAGCGGCGCGATGCGCCAATGTGGTGGCCATGCTCGGGCTCCTCGGTGGTCTGAAACGTGGCCTGGATCTGTGCGTTGAGCCGATCATAAAAGGCCACACGCCGCGCTTCCGCCGGATGCTTGCTGAGATAGTCGCGCAGCGACGCGGCAAGCTCGGGCGTCAGCGTGCCGTCGGCATACGCCTGGATGTCGTCTTCGGAGGGCGGGGCGCCGCGGGGGTGGTGGGTCGAGGTCATGATCATGCGCGATCTTGATTGCGGCTATCAGAAGGCAAACACGGGCCGGTGCGCATTTATTCCCCGGGTTAGCCATGTTTTCTTCACACCGTGAATCGAGGAATAAACGCCGCCGACCCGTGGTTCTCCGTGGTGCGAACCCGCACAACTGTCTCAGGAGTCGATCATGAAAAAGCTTTCGTTTCTCGCTTTGTCGTTCGTCGTTCTCGCCGCTTCGTCTAGCGCGTTTGCGCAGGGCAAGACGCGTGCTGAGGTGTACCAGGAACTGATCGAGGCGCAGCAAAATGGTCTCGACTACATCACCGACGCGTCGTACCCCGATGTCAGTCCCGTCTTCGCACGCCAGGTCGAGCAGCGCAAGCAGGCGCTCGCCGCGCAAGCGGCGGTCGCCGCGAGCCACGTCGCGAACTCGGGCGCGCCGGCTGTCGGCACCCATTGATGCCGCCAGGGCCACCGGCGCGCGCATGGGTTTGAACGGGGGCGCCGGTGCCGGATGGCAGGACCATTCCTAAACTGTCCAGATCGCCCGCCCCAGCGATTTTCGTCCAACGCGTAAAATGGCCGGTTATCACTGGCAAGTCGCAGCTGGACAGAATCGGCCGGGCGTCGCGAGCAAGCGTCGCGCGGCGCCCGGTCATGGCCCGCCCGCGCTTGCCTTCGCCGGTTTGAACAGGAATGCACGCGCATGTCGTCAGTTTTCTTCGATCGGGAACGCATTGCGGAATGGCTCGGTGAGCGGACCGTCGCCAAGGCGCGCTCGGTGGGCGCGGTCAGCAATGTCAAATGGCACGGCGAGATGCTGTCCGGCGATGTGCAGGGCTCGCAGCCGCAGCCGTACCGGACGCGGGTGCGCTTTCGTACCGATGGCGGGTCGCCGTGGGCAGTGGGCGAGTGCTCGTGCCCGGTCGGCCGCAATTGCAAGCACGTTGCGGCGCTGCTGCTCGCGGAACTCGATTACCACGACGAGATGGATCACATCACGCAGGTCGAGGACGACAGCGACCCAGCCGCGTCGGAGGTGTTCATCCCACGACGGATTACGATCCCGGGCGTGCCGCCGGTGCCATCGCCGTCTTCATCTCCATCTCCCGGCGTGCGACCGGAACTGGTCAGCTGGCTCGAGCGTTTTCGCGCGCGCGCCCGCGCGGCCGACGCCGCCGCCGAAAAAGATGCCGCCCGCAAGACGCCCGCCGCGCGCAAGGAAACGCTCGCGTATCTGCTCAACTGGTCGCGTTTCCGTATGCATCACGAGGTCGTGCTGCATCGCGCGCGCTGCGACGCGGACGGCGTGATCATCGAAGTCGGCGACAGTTGGGGCGACGTCGAAGGCGCGCTGCTCAGGCAGCCGCGCTTCGTGTCCGACGAAGACCTGTCGATCCTGCGCGGCCTGTGGCTCGGCCGCTCGCGCGAGGATCTCGGCCAGTTCGTGCTGCGTGGCACGAGTGGCGCGGAAACGCTGCAAAAGCTGATCGCGACCGGGCGCCTGTTCTTCGACTTCAGGACCGCGCCGGGCCAGGCCGGACCGACGCCGCTCGCGCGCGCGGCCGACCGCCCCGGGCGCATCGAGTGGGAGCCGCTCGCCGACGAACGCCTGCGTCCGGTGTTGCGCACCGAACCGCGCGCGAGCATGGTGCTGCCGACCGAGCCGGTCTGGTACGTAGACGGCGTCGCCAACGAAGCGGGCGTCGTGCCACTGTCGCTGCCGTTCCAGCAACTGCCCGACTACCTCGCGATGCCGCCGATCTCGCTCGCCGAGGCGCCGCTGGTCGCGTCGGTGTTGCGCGAGATCGCGCCCGAGCTGCCGCTGCCGCCGACCCACGACGCGCCCGCGATCCGTGTGATCGACGTCGAGCCGGTGCCCGTGCTGGCGCTGAACAGCCACGTGCCGCCGGGCACGGCGAAGGGGCTGAAAGCGGCGAAGACCGCGAAGGCGTCGGAGCGCAACGCCGCCGCAGTCGAGCTGGCCGCCGCGAGCTTCGACTACGACGGCGTCAGCATCAACGCCGACAGCAACGTGACGCTGGTGCCGCTGCCGGGCGGCGACGTGATCCACATCCGCCGGCGCTACGACGCGGAGAAAAAGCGTCTGCTGGAATTGCGCAAGACCGGTCTGCAAAAGGTGCCGACGCGCAACCTGCACGCGTCGCGCCTGTTGCCCGACACGATGCTCGGTCTGCCCGACAGCGACGCGTGGTCCGGGTTCGTCAGCGACGCGGTGCCGGATCTGGTCGCGAAGGGCTGGCGCGTGACGATGGCGCCGGAGTTCCGCTACAACGTGATCGAGATCGACGCGATCGACGGCACCGCGCAGCAAGCCGGCGACGGCTGGTTCGACCTGGAGATGGGCATCCGCGTCGGCGAGCGCAACGTGCGGCTCGAGCCGCTGCTGGCCGATCTGTTCCGGCGCGACCGGCGCTGGCTGTCGGGCGCGCTGGAGAGCATCCGCGACGACGAGCCGATCGAGCTGAAGACCGAGGAGAACAAGCGCCTGCGGCTGCGCGCCGATCGTCTGAAGCCGGTGGTGCGTGTGCTGGTCGATCTGTTCGATTCGCTCGGCGGCGCGCTTGCCGAAGGCGCGCCGCTGCGCGTGCCCGCGGTCGATGCCGGCCGCCTCGATGCGCTGCACGACACCGGCCGCTGGCAGTTCAGCGGAGACGACTCGATCCGCGAGCTGGCGCGACGTCTGCAAGCCGGCCCGGGCCTGCGCGAAGTGCCGGTGCCGCGCGGTCTGAAGGCGGAGCTGCGCACGTATCAGCACCAGGGCCTGAACTGGATGCAGTTCCTGCGCGAACAGGATCTGGCCGGCGTGCTCGCGGACGATATGGGGCTCGGCAAAACCGTGCAGACGCTCGCGCACATTCTCGCGGAGAAGGAAGCGGGGCGGCTCGCGCATCCCGCGCTGATCGTCGTGCCGACCACGCTCGTGCACAACTGGCGCGAGGAGGCGCGCCGCTTCGCACCGGCATTGAAGGTGCTGGTGCTGAACGGGCCGCAGCGCAAGGAGCGGTTCGAGCTGATCGGCGAACATGAACTGATTCTGACCACTTACGCGCTGCTGTGGCGCGATCAGAAGGTGCTCGCCGAGCATGACTACCATCTGCTGATTCTCGACGAAGCGCAGTACGTGAAGAACGCGACCACCAAGGCCGCGCAGGCGATTCGCGGGTTGCGCGCGCGCCATCGGCTGTGTCTGACGGGCACGCCACTCGAGAATCATCTCGGCGAGCTGTGGTCGCAGTTCGATTTTCTGCTGCCGGGCTTTCTCGGCAGCCAGAAAGACTTCACGCGACGCTGGCGCAACCCGATCGAAAAGAATGGCGACGACGTGCGCCGCGCGTTGCTCGCGCGCCGCATTCGGCCGTTCATGCTGCGCCGTCGCAAGGACGAGGTCGCGAAGGAGCTGCCGCCGAAGACGACAATCGTATGTCCGGTCGATCTCGAAGGCGCGCAGCGCGACCTGTACGAAACCGTGCGCACGGCGATGCAGCAGAAGGTGCGCGCGGCGGTCAGCGCGCAGGGGCTCGCGCGCAGCCACATCATCGTGCTCGACGCGTTGCTGAAGCTGCGTCAGGTGTGCTGCGATCCGCGACTCGTGCGCATCGCGAGTGGTATCACGGACGGCGCGGCCCCGAATGGCGGCGAACGCGCGATGCGCTCGGCCAAGCTCGATCTGCTGCTGTCGATGCTGCCCGAACTGATCGAGGAAGGACGCCGCGTGCTGCTGTTCTCGCAGTTCACCGGCATGCTCGCGCTGATCGCCGAAGCGCTCGACGAGGCCGCGATCCCCTATGTAATGCTGACCGGCGACACGGCCGATCGCGTGACGCCGGTCGACCGGTTCCAGCAGGGCGAGGTGCCGCTGTTCCTGATCAGCCTGAAGGCGGGCGGCGTGGGGTTGAACCTGACCGCCGCCGACACGGTGATCCACTACGACCCATGGTGGAATCCGGCCGCCGAGAATCAGGCGACCGACCGTGCGCATCGGCTGGGACAGGACAAGCCGGTATTCGTGTACAAGCTGATCGCGGCCGGCAGCATCGAGGAAAAGATCGTCGAGCTGCAGGAACACAAGGCGGGGCTCGCGGACAGCATTCTTGCGGAAGACGCAGCCGGCGCCGCAAAGTTTTCGGACGACGACCTCGACGCGCTGTTCGCGCCGATGCCGGAGATTGAAGGCGCCCGCTGACCGCGCGAGCCGGCGGCGCGACGAGGCTGCCGGGCATTCTGACGCGCGGCCCCAACACCAAAGGGGGCCAGACTGTAACAAAACGTCTGGGTTGTAAATCCCGCTTCGCGTGGCTTCAATTCATACCAATTTTCGAACTCGCGCCGTGCGGGGCTTGCGAACCGGGGGCTGCGGGCGGCGCGTAATAACTACTTTGGCGGCGGTTACAAAGGCAGTTCTTTCATCTTGAGGACGACTTTCGGCCGGGCTAACGTGACGTTACTCGTGCGGTTAGACCCCGGCGAGCGTGTGTAGTGTTTATCGGCGGCGTTGCTTCGACAGGGGCGGCGCCGCATTTTTTTGCCCGCGATCTGCCGCTCGGCGTCGCTTTCAATCTCGTGCTCGACCCTGGCCGATTGCCTCGAATGGCAACTGATGCGCGGCGAAATCTAACAATGTTTAAACGATTGTTTCTGGCCTTATCTGGTGGTACGGTGATACAAAACCTACGCCGAAAACAACGCCGGATTTTCCTACGCCAGTGAGCGAATCCGATTAGAAAGCTAGAATTGCCTGATGTCCCACTTCCGCTATCCCGACGCCACAACCGATCGACAGTGTCGAAAATGTGAACACTGGCCGGCGACGTCGCGGGCGGCGAACATGCGCTATGCCTATACGGCGACCGAAAACAGGTGCAGGCGCAGCCCGAGCGCGGGTGCGTTTGGTGGGTGCGATGCATAGGCGCTGACGACCAAGAACAACCAAAGGACGGACAATGACCGACAGAGAACTGCTCGAACGCGCGGCACGAGCGGCAGGGATAGAAATCGAATGGCAGAATGAGCAGTCCTCCCACGATGCCGGAGACGTGTTTCTGACGCCGTGGGACCCACTCACTGACGACGGAGACGCGCTGCGGCTGGCAACGAAGCTGCGCCTATCGATCGCCTTCAATCATCCGGACGATCGACCAGAAGTTTCGGTGTATGGCGGAACGGGTGGGCATTCAGAGCCGATCGACGATGATGTGGCGGCATCCGTGCGTCGCGCCGTCACGTGCGCCGCTGCTGCGATCGGGAAGGATAATTGACGCTGCCGAGTGGCAGGCTAGAGGAGGGAGTGTGACAGATACCGAACGGCTCGACTTCATGGCGAAGCACTGCCTGAGCGTTTCAGAGAACGATAACGGCGAGTGGCAAGTGTTCGAATTCACGCCGCGCTTTTACGGCGATGGGATCGTGACAAGGAATTCTTTCCATGCGTCAGCTCGCGATGCAATCGACTACGCGATCGTGTACTACCTTGGCGGAATGCATCAATATGGCGATCCGCGCCATTCAGTAACGTTCATGGTCGGCGAAGACCTTGATGTGATCGGCTCATTTCCGTTCGTGGACTTGATGCGGAACAGCGCTGAGCCTGATCAGGACTACCGGATGCGGCTGATTGCGAAGATGCAGGAAGGAAGTAGCGGCTACAGCCCGGAGGCTGTAAACCGCATTAACAGGCTTTGATAGGTAAACGCTATCGGACTACGGGCGGAGTTACGACTGAACTAGGCTGCGGGCTTGACTTGCCCGGCAGCTAGCGCCTCAAGTCGCTTCTGATAGCCGTCGATGTCGTGATCAGAGAATCGCCAGCCACCGTGTATTGCCTAAATCTTGCGCACAACTGTATAAAAACACAGTAGAATGATGAGGCGGAGCACCAAGCGCGCCAACGCTTGATGCCCCTAACCACCACCCCATCTATTGCGGAGATGCGGCAATGGCTAAGGCCAAGCATACCCTATCGCTCGACGTGCAGAGCGATCTGTTCTATAAGCGCTGCAGTCAGTGCAGCGAACTGAAGCCCTTTGACCAGTTTTCGCCGAATGGCGCTGGTAAGTGGAAATCTCACTGCAAACCCTGCGGATCAAGAGCGGCACAGGTCTATGCGCAAGCCAACCACGAGAAAGTATCGACGCGGTTGTCTCTCGCATATCGGTCAAACATTGAGAAATTCAGAAAGAAGCGCGCGGAGCAATACTGGAAGAACCCGGAAGCATCCAGGGCCGCTACGAGGCAATGGGCAAAGGATAATCCAGGTAGGCACAAACTAGCCAAACGGACAAGCGTCATCCATCGTCGATTGACTATACGCCAGGTAACACCATTTTGGGCGAATAGGGACAAGATGTCCGAATTCTATTTCGCCGCCGATTTTCTCGGGATGGTGACGGGCGAATGGCATCACGTTGACCACATCGTGCCCATCCTTGGGCCGAAAGCAGTATCAGGCCCATTTGCAGGGGATCGCCTAGTGTGCGGGCTGCATTGCGAAGCCAACTTGCAGGTGATACCGGGCGCAGAAAATATGTCGAAGGGCAATAAATTCTGGCCCGATATGCCCTAGGCTGCCTCTGGCGTCAAATCCAGCGAGGCGATCCTTTCGATCCGAGATTGGTAATGGCCGATATCGTGGTCGCCGAATCTCCAGCCGCCAGGCCATTGATTGCCGTCGATCAACACCTGAAACGTTCCGATATCGTCTTTCAACCAGATAGTCCTGGTGGGGGCGCGGCACTGCCAACGGGAATCGAACCAAGGGAAAGAACACCAGCCGTCTGCGCCCGAGACTACCGCCGTCAACCGCTGAAACACTGCGGCATGCGACACGAAGAAATCCGCCGCGATGAACTTGGGCGCCGCTAGAGATGTGATGGTGCCGATCTGATTGGCCGCCAGATAGCCGGGAGCCAGAGTTACGGAGACCGCGCCCAACGAATGGCCCGTCAGGTTGAACACCGTGCCCACAGGAGCGGTCGACATGGCCCAATCGAACACATGGACCATGCCCGACTGTGCGCCCCGCGTGACATGGCCGCCCTTGATGGAGACCGGAGTCAGCGCAACATCGCGCCAGACATCGGCTAATTGCCCATCGCTCGCGCGCGTGCCACTGATCGACAACCACGTCGCGCCGGCCTTGTCGACCGACAGGACGGCTTGGTGAGACTCATCCTGTAGCTGCGAGATCCATGTATCGCCGAGCGCATAGAAAGCGGCCTTCGAGTCGCCATCGTTTTCGATATAGGCCGCGTTCGCGCGCCGGCAAGCCAATGCTAGCGCTTGCCAGTCCATCTTACTGGCTCGCCGCGACAGGGGCGGAAGCGGCCGCGGCTGCCGATGCCGGAACCGTAGCAACCACAGCAGGCTGCAGCGCAATAGCCGCATTCGCCGCCAGGATGACAGTATCGATTGCAGCTTTTGCTTCGTTCTGCGCTTGAGGCGAGAGCGACGAGCCAGCGATGACGACCTTAAGCGCCGGCAGTGCAGCATTCACAAGCGCTTGAATGTCCGTGATATTCGCGGCGGCAGCGCACACACCATCGATCGCCGGCTGGACCTTTTTCGACGCCGTGTCCGCAGCGCCGCCAGTGAAGACACCATCGGATTGCAGGATGGTCATTTCGCCTCTGGCGAGGCCGCACGTGATCTGTACTTGCTGTTGGAAGGTGAGAGTGGGTGCGGTGCCGCTGCAACCAGCGAGGAACGCGACAGACGCAACAACGCCTGCCGCAACGAAGGGCATGAAACGCATGATGGAATCCTTGTTCAGAAAGCGCCGATGTCCACGGAACGTGAACGGCGAGAGGAAGTGAACGGCTAAGGGGCCAATTTGACGATGGCGGCTGCCGTATTGCCGGCCGCCGTTGCTACGTTTGAAATGACGGTGCCCTGGGCGTTGAGCGGGGCTGTAGCACCGATAGCCGCGGCTGAGTAGTGCACGACGATTGCGCCATCAGCGCCTTTCGTGGCGTCGATGTTCAGAGTTCCGATGTCGCGCCAGTCCATCGTTGATACTTCGCAGCATTCAACTTTTCCCGTGGCCGGGTCGGTGTATGGGCGAACGCTGAACGTGGCGCTTCCGGCACAGCCGCCGAGCAGCCCAGCCAGCGTTAGCGCGATAGCGAGGCGGCTCATTGCTGTGGGGGCGTCGACGCCGTGTTCAGCACTGACACTGGCGGATTGATCGTTACCTGCGTGCCGGTCGGAAATTGCTGTACACCCGGCAGCTTCTTCGCTGCGCGCGAGACGAGCGTTTGCGCTAGCCAGTGAGCCCCGGACACAATGCCGACAGCAATCGAGACTTGAGCGTCGCCGTCGAGATCGATGTGGTAGTGCTTGACGATGGCAGCCAGGACGGACAGGACAGCGGCCGTTACCGCGCCGGCAGCACCGGTTTGGGCGGGGGAAAGTTTGTTCATGCTTACTCCTTGGTGGGGATCTCGTCGGGCGTGAAAACGAATCCGGACTTGCGGGGATAGCCCTGAAAAACGAACGTCGGCATTGTTCTGTGATGGATGCCGTGCGTTGCCGAGCGGTGGAATTTCTCGGCGAGCGGCAGCATGTTTTGCGGGCTGTCGATGAAGGTTTCGGGCTTGGTCGGCTCGAATGCGTGCCAGTCGAAGCCGCGCGCCTCGGTAATCCTGCAGATCATCCAGATGGCGGATTGCTCTACCGGAAACGTCTCGCCGGTCGGTTGGTCGGTGATCGCGTCCAACACTGGAATCTCGGTGATCTCGCCAGTTGCGATTGCCTTCACGGCTACCCAGTCGACGGCGTCCGCGTCAGCCCATTCGCACCATATGTGGTGATATTCGGGGTTCCGCTGGCCGCTGATGGCGCAACGCAAACCGGCTTTGTGGCCTGCTGACTTGGTATGGCGGAACGTTGCCGATTCAGTGCGTGGCGGATGGTCTGGAAAATACTCGGTCTCGACAATTGTCTCGGTGACGATGTGCTCGCGCGGGACGGTTGGCGCTTGATTGGTCATGTCAGAAAAAGAAAAACCACCCGAAGGTGGCTATGCATTGTGTCGAAGAGGGACTAACGGAAACGGTTATCCGGCCAGCATCAACTGTAGGTATTGTTCGCGAGCGTCATGCCGGTTCCGGTGCCGTTGCTGTAGTGCGTGGTTGCGCCCACCGAATTGTTGCTTGTGACCACCATCTGAGTGCAGGCCCACAGGTCGATATCCGTTGGAGACCCGGTCACGAAGTTGCCCGAAATCACGCCCCCTACCCGGTTCTGAACCCCAATGCCCACGGCGCCGGCCACGGTGAAGCCTGAAATCAGGTTGCCGTTGATGACTACTGCGGTCGTATTGGAGACCAACTGAATGCCGTAGTTGACGCCCTTGAACCCAGCGAGATTGTTGCCGTTGATAACCGGATAAGCGATGTCGTAGCCGGTGACGCCGTAGGTCGTGGGATTGCGCACGCCATTGTTGTTGATAACCGGGTAATCCTGGTACTGCGCCCAGATACCGCTTTGCGTTTGGCCCCCGTTGCACAACACGGTGTTATTAGTGACCACATTGCCCACGCCACGGTCGTGCGTTGTGAAGGTCAGCGTGGGCGTGCCAGCGGTAACCGCATTGCTGAGATAGAGCGTGGTGCCGATCACGCTCAGTACGTAGGTCCCGGCAGGTACGCCAGTACCGGTGACAAGCTGCCCAACGTCAATGACCGGATTGACTGCGCTTAGCGTGAGCGTCGCAGTGCCGGTCGATGTTGCAGCCTGCGTGCCCTGCACCTGCGAGTCGGAGTTCAGACCCTGTAGGTAGATGCCCGTATCGGCGAACCCTCGCGACGTGTCGATAGTATTGGCATTCACCACGCAGTTGATGCAACCCCCGTAAAGGTTGACGCCAGCATGGATGGGCGACCATGAGCCGCCAGTCTGGTCGGTGCTAGCGCGCGTGTACAGAATGGTGTTGCCATTGATGGTGCAGGCAATCGCCTTGATAACCGCGATCCCCCACCATGTCGCACCCTGACAGGTATTGGCCGAGACCGTGACGTTATTGACCTGTTCCAGTACGATGCTGCGGCGGAACGATCCGCGCACGACGTTGCCGCTGATGGTGCCGAGGTTTTCTTCCAGCGGGTAGCTATCGGCGTGGTATGTCGGCATTCCTTCCATGTGGATGCCGATGCGGCAGTCCTGCCCGGCTTTGGCCGTCACAAGGTTGCCGGTAATCGTGGCGCAGCAGCCCCAAACTGTGATGCCGTCGCCCCGGTCCTCACCGTTACCGGAGGTCGTGTTGCTCGGCCCGTCTCCCGCACCGATGCAATCCAGTATCTTGTTGTTGCTGATGATGAAGTCGTGGTACTCGCCAGTAGACTCGACAATGACGCCATGCTGGAAATACTGGACCGTCGAATTGACGACTTTCCCGTAGTTAGCCAGAAACGTAATGGCTGACATCCGATTACCCGTCTGCTCCTGTAGCAGGTTCGGGTTTGTCACGAAGACGCCGTCGAACTCGCAATAGTCCGCGCTAACCGTAATCGCTGCTGAGCCGGTGATACCGGACACAAAGCGCAGCTCGCCGTTGCCGGTGAGGCGCATTTTGCTGGTGATCGTGAGCGGTCCGTCGTCAACTGGAACACTGCCCCGCTTGGTACATTGAGGGTAGGCACGCCACTATTGAACGCGGCCTGCACGGCCGTCGTGTGATCCTGCGAGGGGGCGCCAGAAAGTGCATCCGCGCGCATGGCCGGTAGCATGAAATCGAGAAGCGTCGGCCCCCCGTCCGCCAGCTTGCTTTGCACCGTGCGCGCTACGGCGCCCGTGCCGGATTGCGTGAATCCTTGAAACGTCTGGATCGCAAAGGTGGCGATCTTCGTGAGCGTCGTTTGCAGGAGTCCCGCGCCCCGACTCAGCGGGACAAATTCCGCACCCGTCAGCGTGCCAGCATCCGACGATGAGCCCTTGGCTACGGCCTGGGCTACAGCGCTATTGTTATCAAGCATGGCTTACCACTCCGATGCGCTAAGGGATTGCGCAGTTGTCGCGCCGAAGATGCTGATTACGCCTTGCGACGAGCCGCCAGACGGCGTTTCGTAATAGCCGCCAGATGCGACCTTGAAGCAGCCCATGCCGCCCGAACTGGCGTCCGTTCCCGTGCTTCCAACGTCCTTGAACCACAGATCGCCGGCCGACGTGTTTTGCAGGCGCCACCCTTTGCGCGTCGCATTCGCAGCCATGAGGATTTGAGCTGTTCCACCGGTCGTGATCGTTCCGCTGTGATCGGTCAGCGTCGCCGCAGAGGGCGTGACGGTGAGCGTGCCGGTGAGGGATTTGTATATACCTGACAGCCAACCCAACAACCCGGAGCCTCCAGCGGGCTCAGAAATGCTCGTGCCGCCTGCACCCTGAGCGGCGGCTATTGTTGCAAGAGACGTGTTCGCCGTCGTCTGGTTGGCCGCCGTTGCACTCGCTGCGACGCTAGTTTCGATAGCGGACAGCGCCGTATTGGCAGTCGTCTGGTTGGCCGATGTGGACGCGCCGCTCGGTAGGGAAGGAGCGGCCACCGATGCCTCAATGGCATTTAGTGCCGCTACTGCCGCATCGTCGCTCGAAAGCGTAACCGACACACTGCCCGCGCTCGTGGTTCGACCAAGTTTTGCCGGCAGATTGATGACGTAAGAAAGAAAGCCCATCGTGTCCTCAGGTGTAGGAGATGCCGGTTACGGCGCCATTGCTGTACGCGACCGTTCCGACCGAGCCGCCGCCCGTGATCGTGTTGAGCGTGCCGTCGCCGTTGTAGGCGAGCGCGTAGGCGATACCGTCTTCCGTGTAGCCAGTGAGTTGTCCGGAGCCGTTATAGGTGAGGCCCGAGACTGCGCCCGCCGCCCAGGTGCCATCACCGCGTAGAAAGCAGCCCTGGTCGTCCGCATCGGGAGCTGGAACCGAGCCCGATGAGCCAGCAGCGGAGCCAGTCGAGCCAGCCATCGCGGGCGCCTGTACGAGCAAGCTCCACTGCATCGGTGCCGTGCCGGGGACGACATTCACACTCGCGGAGAGTGCGGTGTACGAGGCGCCGTTGTACGACACGCCATCACCTTGCGCATAGGTTGCAGTCGCAGACCATGCTTGACGCCAATTGAGTCCCGAGGGCCCTTGCGGACCGGGAGTACTGACTTGAACAATAGCCATGCGCTAATCCTTAAAAAGGAGAGGTCTCGCCGAGGGAAAGGAGGATCTTCCCGCAGAGGTATTTGATAAGCTGGCCGCCAGCCGTCTTGATGAACAGGTCATAGACACCGAATGGCACCGTGCCCTGCGGCATCAGGGCATTCGGAACGAATGCGCCAGACTGTGGTGTGTAGAGTGCTGTTTGAGCACCGGGAACGGTCCAATTGATCTGAGCGTCGAGGCCGTTGAGCGTCATCGTCCCGGCCACCGTAGATAGGTCAATCAAGACAATAGGGCTTGCGGGAAATGCGCGGCATGTGAGGCGCGCCTGGCAGCCAGCGAGCTTCATCAGCGAGCCATCATCGTTCTTGAGGACGAGTTGAACGGGCCAGTCGGCACCTTGATCGATAACGAAATCAAGCTGATCAGCCATAGGAATCCTGTGGGCGCAAAAAAAACCCGGCGCGCGGCCGGGTCGGTGGGGTGAGGGTGTTCCGGGATCAGACGTCGAGCGACGAAAGGTTGTGTGCCCTGATAATCGACGCGATCTTTGCCGAATAAAGAGGATCGGTCGCATACCCCGCCGCCTGGACCGCCTGAGCGAACAGCGCGCCCGTGGTATAGGCGAACGCCGGCCGATACCGCGGGTTCGTCAGCAGGAATTGCGCGTGATCGTTGATCGACGCCAGCCAGTCTGGATACGCGCGAAAGTTCGCGGTGATAGTGACGGTTTTGCCGTTGACGACTTCATGCGTGATCTGCGAAGTGACCGGGCCCTTCCATGATGGATCGGCCTTAATCCCGAACAAGTTGAAACATGGGCAGTGTGCGCCCCATGCTGACTCGAGAGCGGCTTGGGCGACGGTGAAGCTGGCAGGAATCTTCGTGGTGAGCGCGGAGGTCTTGGCGGCCGGCGAGATCGCTGCGATGAAGTCTTGAGGCGTCACGATTCACTCCTTCTTTTGCTTCCTGCGATGCGGCAAGAACTTGTCTCGAACTAGCGCCACTGTTTGCAATATCGTGTACAGCAGCGTCGCGGCTAGAACCCAGTCAGCCATCGGATAACCGAGCAACGTCGCGCTCGCGACTGATACCGGGGGGAGAGATTTAACCGCGCTCGCAATAACGTCGCTGCGCGCGAGTTCTGCGGCCTGATCGCCGATGGTCATAGGGGAAGGCCCCGTGCAGAAAAAGAAAAAGCCCGCACGTGGCGGGCTCGGAAAGAAGGCCGCGAGAGCGGCTGGGTGTTCTAGCGAATGGGTGTTATGGCAGGAAGATTGCGACGCTTGGCGCGGACGAGTACGTCGCAATGAAGGAGCCTTGGCTGGGTATCTCGAATGTGCAGGGGGTCGCGTTACACACCTGAACTCCGCCCACCGTCACCGAAGATAAAGTTCCCCCGTACATAGATACCATTAGCGGACCCATGAATGTAGAGTTGTATGTGTAGGGCGAAGCGCCAAGCGAGATACCGGCAGGGCCCTGCGAGTTATAACCGGCCGCGTTTGCGACATTGACGGTGTTGTTTCTGGCATTCCCGTTAGAGATCGACGCGCTAGTTGCGCCCAGCAAATTCACGTTTGACAAGTATGCGGCGCCGGTGAACCCCGAATCAAACTGGACGTTGTACTTCTGCTGAGACGCGAATCCGGCCGTCACGCCGATCACGCCGCCCGTGATCGTGATGTTGTTCGCACCTGTGCCGAACTCGAGGCCTGAATACGTGCCCGTTGTGACGTTCGAGTTTCCGGCGACTGCAACGTTGGACAAATTGATGTGGTTCGCATACGTCGCGTAAAGACCGTCCTGGACATTGTTCACCGACATGACGTTCGATAGGTGGACCCCATCAATAGTTGTCGTTGACAGTCCACCCAGGTAAATGCCGTTGTTGCAGGTTGCGGTCCACGAGTTCGAGATCATCAGACCCAGTACGCTACCTGTCCCGGTCGGAGCGACATTGATGCCGTTGCCCGTTGAACTGCTGTATGTCCAGTCGCAACTGTCGAAATATGAGTCATCGATGTAAAGCCATTTAACGGCTTGCCCTGAACCGGGGTTGATCAACAGATTATGATGGGCATGCAGAATATCCGAATTAGTGATCGTAATGGAGCCGTTACTGTTCGAAACTGCGATACCTGCCTGCGGCGTGTAGCTGCCGCTGTCCATGTCAATGATGACGCCATCTAAATATTGGTCACCGCTGCCATTGATCGTGATCCCTTTCCCATTGAAATCGCGGATTTCCAGCACATGCGCGTGAATTGCGCCCGCTGCGTTTATCATCAGCGGGTTATAGCCGTTCACCATGTAGACATTTTCGAGGTACGAAAGAGTCGATCCAGACTGGTAATTGAGGAACGCCCCCGCCGTCATCGGCGTCGGTGAATAGAATGAGAGATGTTGAAAATTCACATACGGCGCGGTGATCGTAAAAACGTCCGCGCTCGTGCTGGCCGCGACGATGGTCGGCCCGGAATTGACGCCGGGCGCACCAGCGCCAATGAAAGAAAGATTGGCGGCCGATACCGTAATGCCGCTGACCAAAAATTTACCGACTGGCACCGAGACCACACCGCTTTGTGACCCGGCAGATTGGGCGGCCGTGATGGCGCTATTGAACGCAGACGTGCTGAGCGCTACTCCAGTAGGATCGGCACCCCACCAAACCGGACTAACAAACCCGAGCGCAGTACATCCCCAGCCGCCAGTAGCTCGCACCCACAACTGACCAATGGTCGACGAACACAGCGTGTCAAAAGCCCCTCCAGGTGCTGAGATGCTTGTCGCCCCAGTCCCACCCGACGCTTGCGGAATAGGAGATCCGGTAACCGACAGAGACGGCACCGTCAGCGGCCCAGTGAGTGTACCGCCCGCAATGGGCAGCTTTGCCGACAGCGCACTATTGAGCTGCGCAGCGGTGAGGATCTGGCCCGGCGTGAACTGTGCGAAAGCGGGCAGCGAGGCGAAAAGCAGGAGGGTAGCGAGTAGGCGTTTGAGCATGGCGGCGGGGATAAAAAAGCCACCGGGAAGGCGGCTGATCAAGTTTGGGTCGTAAAAAAGCCGCCTCGTGGGCGGCTTCGCTATTTGTGCTTGAGCGCGTGTCGTAATCGGGCTTCGATCGCGTCGAGCGACTTTTCGCCGATCTCGACGATTGGCAATTTCCCGCGCTTCTCGTCAAGCACCTGAACAATCACAGCGTTCAGTGATACGTCTTGCGCTGCGGCAAACTCCATCAGCCACGCATGCAAATCGCGCGGCAGCCGAAGGGCCGTCTTCATATAGTCGGACTGGTCGATTGAGGTAGCCATGCGCAAAGGATAGCACAAAAAATCTTCATGATAGAGGCAGGTTTCGCTTGCCTTCATCATAGAGATTGTCGTACAGTGCAGATACGCCTTCACCATGAAGGCTAAATGGCACGGACAGGCATGGTTACCTCATGAGGAAAACATGAACGCAATGACAGAACTTTCGAATTTCAGCAATGGCGGCGAAACAACGATCAACGCATCGCAGCCATACCGCGTGACATTCACATTGACGGGCACGAGCGATCTGCTGATGCATCGATGGAATAACGAGGCGGTCGACGAAAAGGCGAAGGCCAAGAAGGGATCGACGGCGAAGAAGACCGACGACATCGAGTCGTACGTCTATCGAGACGATGACGGAATGATCGCGCTCCCTGGCGAATATGTGCGCCAGTCGATCATCTTCGCGGCCAAATTTCGACAAGATCCACGCAGCCCGCGAAAGAGCGCGATGGATTTGTACAAGGCGGGTGCTGTCAGCCTGACGCAACTCGCATCACTCGGAACCGATAGGTGGGACTACGAGGACCGCCGTCGTGTCGTGATTCAGCGCGCGGGCGTCAACCGTACCCGGCCAGCCATGAAGAAGGGCTGGAAAGCGCAGTTTGACTTTATGGTTCTGACGCCGGAATACATCGAACCATCCGACCTGCATAGCGTGTTGACACAGGCTGGAATCCTGATCGGCGTTGCGGACTTTCGCCCGACATACGGACGGTTCGCGGTAACTCAATATGATGCCTCGCAATAGGAATGATGCACAAACACTCCGCGACCCCCTTTCGCGACCCACCTGTGAGGCAACTATGAACCAATACATCATCCCCGGAATTCTCGCGTACGCCGCGCTTGTGCTGATGGCTCTGGCCTTCATCAACGGCGCCTATCGGAAGGATCGTGAGAGCGGGTTCACCGACGAGCATCAATGGCAGGAACGGAGGGAAGTGTGAGTATGTACACCGACGATATCTGGGCCTATTGGGCAGACGTCGCGAACACGGCTTTCAGCGAGCAGAAGCTGGCTGACTGGCTGGCGTGGATACGGTTTCGGGCGGCTCTGTTTGGGCCGCTGGATTGAGCAGGCTAAGCCACGGCGGCTGGTTCATTTTCTAGATTGCCGGGGTCCGTGGGATTCGGGCCAAGAATTGCGCGTAAGCGCTCCGAGAAAGGCCGGTTCGATTCCGGCTCGCTGGCCGAGGTCTGGAGAGGCGGGAGTCAGGTTCGATTCCTGATGATTGGGGTCCGCGAAAGCGCGCAAGCGAGATAGCGGGCTAACTCTGGTGAGCAGTGGCTCGACTGGTGCCCGTAAGGCACCGCCCTGATGTGTGGCGATGATCGGTAGCGGGCGGGATGCCCTGAAACAGAGCGCCTTTCGTCGTCACCCATGAGGGCCAAAGCGGATGCTGTCCCGCGATCCCGAGCCGTTATTGCGCAGCTGGCCGTAGGCGGAACAACTTGGGTGAGGGCAGATGCAGCGAGTAGCCTTCTTCAATACGTAGTACTCCTTTTGAGATAGGAGATAGCCGTGGGCAAATTTGCAAATGCGCAGGCCTGGCGCGAATACGAGGCCAAACGGGATCGCGAGCTGGATTCGCATCTGGACGATGAGCCGCCGCTGACTGAGGCCGAGCGTGCATCGGAATGGGACGACGAGCGCTGGCAGAAGGTCGACGCCTACTCGCGCACCTACAGGCAATACGGAGGTTTCTGATGAGCGCCACATACGAGGTACACGACGGCTGTACAACGCTGATATCAGACGCCGGTCGAGACCGCTTGGCCGCCGAGCAACGCCAGCGCCAAGCAGAAATACTCATGTGGACCGTCACCGCATCGGTTGTATCGATTGCCGGCCTTGTCCTTAACCGATTGATCGGAGGGTAGATGAAAGCCGATGAACTGAAGCAGCAATGGAAAGATGCCGCTGAATACGTGGCCAAATATGGCGCGCCGGAGCCTCATCTGCACACGACCGGAAAGCTCCATAAGGTGGACGTCGATACCGAGATTTGCCACCAGGAAAGCCCCAGCGCTCAGAACTACTGGAAGGACACGAATTTCGACTGCGCTCTTGATGAGGTGATCAGGAGCAACTTCCCCGCCCTGGCTGACAAGGCACTAGCGATCATGCAGAAGAAGTTCGAAGACGCGCTGCTAGAAGAGAAAACCGCGCTTCTCGCGCGGCTCGCGGAAATCCAAGCTATTGAGGAGCAGGCATGACCGACGCATACGAAGCACAACGCAAGCGGGCCATTCGCCAGATGAGCGAGTACGTCGATTCCGTCGAGGAACGCCGGCAACGGGCGATTGAGGCGCTGGGCGATAAGTATCTTCTGGCGCCAGCAAATCGGGTGCAGCGGCGCGCTATGCCTTATGGGGAATGGACGAGGGGTGCGGCATGAGCGACATCTCCGCCACCCGCATAGCTGAAGCAATCGCCGCTATGAAGGCAATAGACGATGCATGGAACCGTGATCCGACTTGCGCGATGCCGTCGCGGCTGATGACGGATCTGGCAATAGCGCGGATCGATCTGGAGACGGCATTCAAGCCGATACCAATGCAGATAAAGGAAGCAGCATGAGCACAGCACTTACAACGCGCCAGGAATTCGGCGCAAATGAATCCACGCATGCGCTGGTCGAAACCGCATCGACGGCCATCGCCGCCAAGGCGAAAGCGATGGTCGAGGCCCGCTACGTCATGGCGATGCGCCAGCCTCGAAACTGGGATCAGGTGCGGCAAGACCTGATGGCCGAGTGCAAACGTCCATCCTTCGCGCATAACAAGAGCGCCTACTACCGTAAGCCGATCGGGCAGGGTGTCGAGGGTCTCGGGATTCGTTTCGTGGAAGTCGCTCTACGCTGCATGAAGAACGTGCTGGTCGAGACGTCCATGACCTTTGAGGACGACGCGAAGGAGATTCATTGCGTCAGCGTGACGGACCTCGAATCGAATCTGACCTATCCGCTGGATGTGCGGGTGTCGAAGACGGTCGAGCGATCGAAGCCGGCCGACGATGGTTCGTATGTCTCAGTCCGCAAGAATAGCTACGGCAAGATGGTCTACACCGTCCCGGCCAACGATGATGACTTGCTCAACAAGCGCGGTGCACTTATCTCGAAGGCGGTCCGGACGCTTGGTCTGCGGATTATCCCCGGCGATCTGCAGGACGAAGCCGAGGAAATCATCAAGGCTGTCAGGATGAATGAAGCCGCGCGTGACCCTGGCGCGGAGCGTAAGCGCATCGCCGATGCATTCGCCGAAATCGGGGTGAAGGTCGAAGACCTGACGAAGTATCTGGGTCACTCGCTCGACGCCTGCTCGCCGACCGAGCTGGTTGATCTGCGCGGTATCTACGGTGCGATCAAGGACGGCGAGGCCACCTGGAAGACGGTAATGGAGAACAAGGCTGAGCAGGGCGGCGAGGGTGGATCGAATGACGGCGCCACGACGGCGAAGGTGATTCCAGTTTGCTCCGATGAGGATTTCGAAAAGAAGTCGCCTGAATGGCGAAAGTTGATCGTCGATAAGAAAAAGACGCCCGCCGAGCTGGTCAAGATGATCGAGACGAAGACGCGGCTTTCCGAACAAATGAAGCTAACCATTGACGCCTGGAGCCATGAGAATGACTGAGCGCATCACACACGATCTGATTCAGGGCAGCGATGAATGGGCGCAGTTCCGCTTGACGAAGTTTGGCGCCTCAGAGGCCGCCGCAATGTTGGGCATCTCGACAAAGGCCAAGAGGACGGAATTGCTTCACATGAAGCACACCGGGAACCCCAAGGAATTCAGCGACTGGGTTCAGAAGAACATTCTGGACTACGGCCATGAGGTCGAAGCGCTGTCCCGTCCGATCATCGAAGAACTGATCGGGCAGGACTTGTATCCGGTGACGCGCTCGCTGGGCGTGCTGTCGGCATCCTGCGACGGCTTGACGCTCGACGACGAGATCGCCTTCGAGCACAAGCAGTGGAACACGGCGCTGGCTGAATCGGTACACAACAAGGTATTGCCAGACGAATATCAGCCGCAATGCCAACAAATCATGCTGGTTGCCGGCGCTCAAAAGGTGATCTTCGTGTGCTCGGATGGTACGCGCGAGAACATGGAATACATGGAGGTCTACCCGGATCGGTCGTGGTTCGACCGAATCATCGCGGGCTGGGCGCAGTTCGAAAAGGATCTGGCCTCCTACGTTCCGGAAATCATCGAAGCCAAGCCAGTAGGCCACACGCCGGAAACTCTTCCCGCCCTGCACATCGAACTCACCGGCGTCGTCAAGCATAGCAACCTGCGAGATTTCAAGGCGCACGCGCTGGCCGTGTTCGCTGGCATCAACCGCGAACTAACGACCGACCAGCACTTTGCGGACGCGGAAAAGACGGTCAAGTGGTGCGAAGACGTCGAATCCCGACTCAAGGCGGCGAAAGAACATGCGCTGAGTCAGACGCAAAGCATCGACGAACTGTTCCGCGCGATCGACGACATCAGCGCCGAGGCTCGCCGCGTGCGTCTCGATCTCGACAAACTGGTCACGAAGCGTAAGACCGAGGTTAAGGATTCAATCATCGCGGGCGGCCGAAAGAAGTTCGCGGATCACTGCGCAGCGCTGATTGCCGATCTGGGTCTTGGTGACGTTCGGCTCGAAGTGGGGGCGCCGGATTTTGTGAGTGCAGCGAAGAACAAGCGGACCCTTGAAAGCCTGCATGATGCGATCGATACGGCGCTCGCAAATGGCAAGATTGCTGCGGACGCCGCTGCGCGTGACCTGCGAGCCAAGCTGGATTGGTACAAGCAGCATGCGGAGTACGCTTTCCTGTTCCGCGACCTGCAGACGCTGATTCAGAAGGCGGCCGAAGATTTCCAGTTGGCAGTCACGACGCGGATTGAGCACCACAAGCAGGCGGAAGCGGAGAAGGCCAAGGCATCGCCGATCCCCGCGCCGGCAGTCATCGCGCCGGCACCGATCGCAGCGAAGCAAGTGCAGGTTGCGCCATGGGTTGCTACAACTCCGGCTGGCGCCCCCACGCTTCGCCTCGGCCAGATCAATGAACGCCTGGCGCCGATCGCACTGAGCGCCGAAGGCCTGGCTACGCTCGGGTTCAAGCACGCAGCCACCGACAAGGCGGCGAAGCTATATCACGAGGAAGTCTTCCCGCAAATCTGTGCGGCGTTGATCCGGCACATCGAAGCGGCAGCACACGGGCTTGCGCACGCCGCCTGATTCACCGCCCACCACCCAGCCACGATGAAGCCTTCCGGCGCTGATCTCGGTAAGCGCTGGGAGGTGGGCACCCCAAAACCGAGCGGCAATCCCCGCTCGCGTGTGTTTAAGCCGCCGCAGTACGGGCGGTTCTTTTTAACTGCGGACGGATAAGTGCTCCGGCTGGCGGATATTGCGAGAGACGATATGAAAACGACTGTAATCCTGTTGACCGCCGTTGTAACGATTTTGCTTTCGGGCTGCGATATGTACCCTCCGTATCGCGTCTATTCGCAGCGCATGGAAGGCGAGGCCGAATTGGCCAAGGCGCAATATTCGAAGCAGGTCCAGGTGCAAGACGCCCAAGCGAAGCTGGAGAGTGCTAAGAGCTACGCAGACGCTGAAGTGGTGCGCGCCCAAGGCGTAGCGAAGGCCAACGCGATCATCGGTGAGTCGCTGAAGAACAACGAGGCGTATCTGCGCTATCTGTGGATCAACAACCTGAAGGACGCGGAAGGTCACGGTCAGGTCATTTACGTTCCGACAGAGGCAAACCTTCCAATTCTTGAAGCATCGCGCAAGCCGCAGTAAGCGCCTAAAGGAACCCTGCCATGCCAAACATCAACCAACCCGAAGCCAGCGAGCCGAGCGAAGCCTTTGAGCAATGGGCCAGCGAAGAAGGCATCAACAATTTTCACTTCAATCATTGCTGGGCCGCATGGCAAGCCGCTCTCGCCACCGTCGCACCTCTCCCTCACTCTGCCGCGACTGTGAGCGACGACAGCTACCCGGCGCGCTTGCTTCACGAATCGGACGAGTCACTAGCATGGCGTGTCGATTCGTGGCATCAGCGCAATGCCCGCGCCGCATCCACGCAAGCCACGGTGACAGATAGGGAGCCGGATCGGGAAGTGATCGAGCCGCTGAAAGAGCCGGTGTACATCAACAAGGCGCTGCTCGGTGGCCGTAATGCGCACGTGGTTCGCTCAGGCGGGACGGGACCGATGTGCGCCGTGTTCCTGGTCAATATCCAGTTGACAGGCTGGAGCATTGAAACCGAATGGGCTGACGGCTATGCGAAGGGATTCAATCAGGCGGCAGCGTGGATGCAGGACGCGATCCTTCCGCGCGCCAGCGAGCAAGCAGACGAGGCGGTGACGGATCAGGCGAAGTTGGCGGAACGCTTTCTCGGTGAACAAGACGCGGCGCAACTGTTCGTTTTTCATAGCCAGTTGGAAGACAGCGACGCCGATGGTTACACGGTGCGGAAGGAAACGATGAAACGCCTCGCCGAGCTGGGCGTTGTGAACAGTCTCGGTTTCGGCAAGTACTCGACGACGGCATTCGGTGTGTGGCTTGTTGAATCGACGTTCGAGCAGAACCCATCGCTGCCGCTGCGCACGGTGGAGGAACACAACACTCGCGCAAAGGAGCCGAAATGACCACAAAAGACAGCGGATCGGCGTTCGAATTTCCGCCGCGAGTCATCGACACGCTTCTGCAAGCCGCTGGCGTGAGCGCCTACCATCCGGACGGCGATCAACTGGACAAGCTGCACACCTTCGCATGGAACGTCGTCGCAGAGACGATCGCACGCTTTCCGGGCTGCGCCGCTGCAAGCGATCAGGCGACTGTGCAGGCGGTGACGACCGATCCTGAGCATTGCGACGCATGGTGTCCGCGCTGCCAAGGTTCAGGCGAGGAAAATGTAATGAGCGACAACGGTCCCGACGCCTATGAACAGACGATCAACTGCCAGCACTGTGATGGCCGGGGCACGCTATATCATGCCTACTTTGGGGTGGAGCGCTCTCTAGAGGAATCGCGCAAGGCTCATCTGGAAGCGTGCGGGAAACTGTGGGCAATAAACGCCACCCCACCCCAGGACGGATCGCAGATCAGGGATGCGGCGCTTGAGGAAGCAGCGAAGGTGTGCGACGAGCGGTCGGAGGCATATTGGAATGCTTACAAGAAATCTCCGATCGATGACGTCAATCGAGCAAATCCGCACGTCGAAGGGATGTCGGATGGCGCAGAAAACTGCGCGAATGCCATCCGCGCGCTTTCAAAGGATAAGACGACATGACCGAAGAACTCACCCTGAAGATTCTCCGCGAGATAGCGGAGCCGGGAAGCGGCCACCTATTCAGCCGGCGCGAGGCCGCACGATCGGCCGCCGACCTGATCGAGCAGCAAGCCGCGAAGATCGCCGCCCTTGAATCCGCTGCAAAGTCGGCGGTGCCGAAGCTGTCGGTATGGTACGGATCGGTGCTGGAGAGCAACGGCAAGACGAACTGGACGGCCATCCTGCACCGTGGCGACATTGCCAGCGGCATGACGATTGACCGCTCCGAGTATCCCGACCGTGTGCGCTACGAGGCGGACCGGGTTCGCTGGCTGATCGGCGAGTTTGATGTCGAGCCGTTCATTCTCGACTACGACGCCGATAAGCACAGTGGTTACACCGCTCCCGCCACCGATCTTGAGAATGGAGGCGGGCGGGATTCGTGGCAGCCGATTGAGACCGCGCCAGATAAGGGCGAGTTTTTGGTCTACATGCCAGAAGGAGAGCCACAGATTCAAACTGGGGTTTATCACCCGAACATCAAGGTCATCGGCAATCACTTCCTGTTTGATATGTGGAAGCCGACGCATTGGATGCCGTTGCCAGATGCCCCCAAGGAACAGCCATGACCCTCTACGCAGTCCACATACAAGGCCCGGACGACATCATTGCGGCACCGGGCAAGCGCGAGGCGGAAGTGCTCGCGGAGAAGTTGATGGCAGCCATGCTGGAATGCCTGCAAGGAAAGCCGTGCTACGTGTCGATGGAAGTCATCACATGGCCCGGTAGCGCCGCCAGTCACGCCAAGCAACTCGCCGAGGACTGGGCGCAGCACGCCAAGTTCATCGGGCCGGTCGAACCCGAGCCAGAGCGCGACACGAAGACCATCGATATGTTTTCACCGGAGGCGGGATGAAAGCGCTATCCATTCGCCAACCATGGGCGTGGCTGATCACCAACGGCTACAAGGATATCGAAAACCGCACGTGGTCGACGAGGTTCCGCGGGCGCGTGCTTATTCACGCAAGCAAAGGCATGACGCGCGCGGAATACGAGGACGTCGAAGATTATTTGATGTTCGGTGGATTCGACGGGATGAAGGCAATCCGACTGCCCGCAATGGCTGACTTGGAGCGCGGCGGCATAGTCGGCGTAGCGACGGTATCTAACTGCATACCCAGCCAAGAACGCCTGTCGCCGTGGCACATGGAAGGCCAATTCGGATTCCATTTGACCGACGCGAAGGCTCTCCCACTGGTTGCGTGCAAGGGCGCGCTGGGATTCTTTGACATTCCGCCAGACGTCGCTGCGATTCTCCGCGTGATGCGTGCGCCGGCCGCCCGATGCCACGCAGCCCGTGACGGCGAGTGCTCGTGGGCGCACTGCCCACAGATACGAGACGGCGAGCCGGTCAAGTCAGGGCGTCACTGTCCGCATGATAAACACGACGAGGACGAATGAACCGTACCTACAACCGCCGCACCTTCATGGACCAAGCCCACGCCTACACCCAAGCGCGCCAGCCGACACCACAACTGATTGCCGGCCTATGCACGGCATTCGCGCAGATGCTGGCCGATGATCTTGACGGGCCAGTGTCAGTCGGGCTACTTGGGTTCGCAGTGGTTCGGAAACCGAGTCCGCAGGTTGGGCGTGCGGCGATGAGGGCTTGAGGGGGGCGACGATGACTGAGACAGAACGCATGATCGAATGGCTGTGGAAGCGATTTCCGAATCAGCCGGTACGGTGCGCGCTGATGGTGAGAATTTTGTGTGGCAGGGAGCCGCAATGACCGAACTCGAAACTTTGAGGGCCGAACTGGAATGGGCTATCACCAACAACGCAGACCGGCCGCGAACGGAATTCGCCCTGCGACTGGCGCTGGAAGCGATTGAACGGGTGGAAGAAGGGGAGGTGAAGGGATGAGCACGAGCTACATCATCTTCTGCGACGTCTACAACGACCCCGTATGGGGACCGCAGTTTATCGAGTACCCGAACTCCGGATTGGTTCGCGTCTACCGGAACAGGTTGCGCAAGGCCGTCTTCGAGTACGTCGGGTGCCCGCGGATCAAGTTCGACTTGGATGCGGTGCGCAAGCGATACCCAGTGTGCAGGTACGCAGACGCGAACGAGTCGCCGCTTACGTACGCGATCCGGCGGGCGCCTCTACCGGACAGGAAGCAGGCGGCATGACGAAAGCAGCGGAACGCGTAATCGCCACAACGAAACGTGATTGGGGATTGGGAGAGAGGGAATGAAGATTTATTACTCGCTGAAAGAAGTGGCCGACGCGCTTTCGCTGTCGCCGACGACGGTCCAGAAGATGGTCCGGGACAAGACGTTTCCGGAACCCAGGCTGTTGTCCGGGCGCCGGGTCGGCTGGCTGGCTCGAGAGGTGCAGAATTGGGCGGAGGCGCGCCCACTGGCAGACTTGCTGCCACCAGAAAATACCGGCGTCAAACGGCGACAAGCCGATCAAGTCGCTCAGCCAGCTTCGTGAGCCATTCGCGTTTTTCGGAGTCGTATTCGTACAGGTTGTACACGCCAACGATGCCCGGCTTGATATGACCGATGATTTCCTCTGCGACGTCATTCGAGCATCCCATCGCGCCGAGCATCGTCCGGGCCGTCCGTCTTAGGTCGTGCGGAGTCCACCCGGTCACCGGGATCGGCGGATCGGTGACGAGTGCATTGTTGCCATTCCAATAGGGCATACATCGCGCGATGATCTGCCCGATGCTGGCCTGCGTCACGTGCCGCAGCGACTTTGCCGAAGCCCTGCCGCGCTTCGGTTTTGCGTAGGGGAACAGATAGCCCCGGCCAAATTCGGTCAGGCGGCGGCGGATGATCTGTTCGGCGCGCCCGACGAGCGGCACGCGATGATCAGTGGCCCGCTCGACCCGCCTGTTTTTGGTTTTGTCCTTCGGGACGGTCCACCACAGGCCATCGGATTCCTCGCTGACTTCATCGCCGCGGATCGCGACGATTTCATTCCCGCGCTGCCCCGTCCACAGATAGAGTTGCGCCACGTCGTTGACGTCCGCGCCAAGGATCGGCATCCACTGGACCAGGGTGGCGACTTCCGGGTCCTTGAGAATACGCTTGCCAGTCACGCGCTCGCCGTTGCGTGTGCGCCCCTTACTGCGGAGCTTGCCGCGCATGATCTGGCGCCACCAGTTCGGCGTATTTTCCTTAATGCGACCGGCATCGAGCCCGTAATCCCATGCTGCGGCCAGATCGGTCTTGATCCGGTTAGCGTAGGTCGGACGATCACGCAGACCCTCGAGCAGTCTGAAGGCTATTTCTCGCGTGATGCTTTCCGGCCTGCGGTCAAGAATATCCTTGATGGGATCGCCCAATGCGTACTTGGTATTCGACTGGACGGCAGCGCTGGCGTTGTGCTCGACGTGCCCGGCGAGGTAGTCGGCCACGACATGACGGACCAGGTATGCGCCGGTAGCAGCGGGGTCATCTTCGGCGCTGCTTCGCGCCCTGCGTTTCGCCAGCGCCGGGTCATGCCCCGCGTCGCGCTCACCGCGCTTTTTCTCCCACTCGGCGATGGCAGCAGGCAATGACATTGACGGCCATCCACCGAGTTTGACCTGACGCATATTGCCGTCGATCGGGGACTTGTAGCGGTAGGTCCAGGTGTGTCGGGTTTGGGTCGCCTGAAGACGTAGACCGGGGAAATCATCGAATGCGATATGCTGGCCGGACTCCAGCTGCTTGGCCCTACGGGCGTCGAATTTGGTCATGGCGGCGTAGGTTTTTAGAAGCTACGCCGCGGATGTTACGCCATCGCCGAAGTATTGTAACTATCCAGTACCCGCAGACACCAAATCGCGTTTTTCGAGGTCGGCCAGCAAGCCCTTGAAATAAGGGCGCTTTCATGGTTTCTTCGGGTTTCTGCGTTCGTATCTCAAAATCCGTCAGACCGACTTGACAATATTTAAACGATTTCTTTTGAGATTATTCTTATACTGACCTCGCAATTGTTAAATAAGAGTACGTAGAAGGAATCTTAAAGCGGATAAGCGTACGTGGCCAAAAGGCGCTCCAGTAAGGATTGGCCATCTTCAGTGTGACTTCCCCGCGAGCGCCGGCCAGTGCTGGCGGACCAGAAGAACCTGGAAAGCGCGTCAACCGTTTTTCAATCAGGGTTTTTCGCGACGGATTGCCGGTAGGTGGCAAGCGGGAAGACAGAGGGTTTTCGATTATCATGATCTGCCCTGCATAATTCGCTATGACAATTCATATATGCGCTGATTTCGATTTCGCGAAAGCAGCGTCATGGCGAGGGGTACGGCGAGGGACCATTGGTCAAAAAGTTGCAGCCGGAGTTTTTTTGGAAGCCGGATCGGCGGCGCGGTGCCGTCATCCCGGTCGTCAGCCGGTTTACCGGTGTCAGCCACGAAGGCGCGGTTGCGTTGTGGGGTTTTATGAGAATTGCAGTCCTCGATGATGATTCGGCGCAGGCCGACCTGGTGTGTCAAACGCTGTCCGCCGCTGGACACGTTTGTCACGCGTATGGCGCAGGGCGCGAACTCGTGCGCCAGTTGCGCCGCCAGACGTTCGATCTGCTCGTGCTCGACTGGAACGTTCCCGACATGTCCGGCGAAGAAGTGCTGCGCTGGGTGCGCGAAAGCCTGTCCGGGCGCCTGCCGGTGCTGTTCATGACGAGCCGCGGCCGCGAAACGGACATCACTTCGATTCTGAATACCGGTGCGGACGACTATCTGGTCAAGCCCGTGTCGGCCGCGGTGTTGCTCGCGCGGGTCGGCTCGCTGCTGCGCCGCGCCTATTACCTGAAGCCGCCGGCGACCAGGGAAGTGTTCGGCGACTTCGAGTTCGACCTCAGCGCCAAGCACGTCGTCGTGCGCGGCACGCCGGTCTCCGTCACGCAGAAAGAGTTCGATCTCGCGCTGCTGCTGTTCCAGCATATGAGCCGGCCGCTGTCGCGCGCACACATTCTCGACGTGATCTGGAAGCAGGCCACGGACATCCCGTCGCGCACGATGGACACCCACGTGTCGATGTTGCGCAGCAAGCTCGGTCTGCGCCCGGAGCACGGTTATCGGCTGACGCCGATCTACGGCTATGGTTACCGCCTCGAGCGGATGGAAACCGATACGCCGCCGGCCGACGACGACGAACCTACAGAAGAAGCGGGTGGGGCGTGACGGCCTGCGTCGACGCAGCGGCGTCGAGCAGCGCCGCCGTACCCGGCCGTCGTGCGTCTGCGTGGCTTGCGGTTGCCTGTCTGATTGCAACGGGGGCGACCGGCTGGGGCGCGCTCGCGCACGCGCAGCCCGCGCGTGGCAAGGCCGGAACCAAGGCGCTGGCGGTCTACGTTTCGTATACGACGCACGAAGGTGACACGCTATACGACATCGCGGCTCGCTATATGGCCGACCCGACCGACTGGGCGCTGTTGAGCAGCGTCAATCACGTGCCCGCGCCGCGCCGCATGCCGGCCGGCATCGTGCTGCGTCTGCCGTCCCAACGGCTGCGCCAGGAGCGGGAGACGGCTCGCGTGGTCGCAACCAGCGGTCCGGTCGAGCACGCGTTCGACTCGACTCCTTATCTGCCGCTGAAGACCGGTCAAACGCTTGGCGAAGGCGATCGCTTGCGTACCGGCGCCAACGGGTTCGCGACGCTGGAGCTGCCCGACGGCTCGTACGTGACGGTCGCGCAGAACGGCGAACTCAATATCGACAAACTGCGGCACGTTACGCTGACCGGCGCGGCCGATCGCATCTTCGACCTGCGCGCCGGCGAAGTCGAGAGCCAGGTCACGCATGCGACGCGACGCGACGATCGCTTCCAGATCCGTTCGCCGTCGGTCGTCGCGGGGGTGCGCGGCACGCGTTTCCGGGTCGATTACGACGGCGGCATGCAGACCACCGCGGTGGCCGTGCTCGACGGCGCGGTCGGCGTCGATCCGGCCACGCAGCATGGCAGAAGCGCCGCGCCGGCGCCGGGCATGCCGTTGCAGGCGTCCGGGCAACTGGTCAACGCGAGCTTCGGCAACGTCACCAACTCGGGCGGCGCGGTCGGCAGTCCGGTCCAGCTGTTGCCGGCCCCCTCGCTCGCGCAGCCGGCGCGCGTGCAGGACGGCAAGACCGTCGCGTTCGACGTCGACCCGGCCGAGCACGCGCTCGGCTATCGGCTGCAGATTTCGCACGACGCCGATCAGCTCGATCTGGTCCGAGACCTGCGCGTGAACGCGCCGCACGCCGACTTCGGCGATCTGCCGGACGGCACCTATTTCGTGCGCGTCGCATCGACCGATAGCAACGGCCTCGACGGCCTGCCGAACGTGTACGCGTTCGAGCGCCGCCAACTGGGGCTGGACGCTTCGGCCGCGCAGCGTGCGAATAGCCGCGACTACGAGTTCCGCTGGTTCGTCAGCCACAGCGTCGTGCCGACGCGTTTCCGCTTCGTGCTCGCGAAGACCGCCGATCTTGGCCATCCGGTGATCGATCGCACCGATCTGCCGGACGGCGAACTCGTGGTCAGCGATCTGCCGCCGGGCGTCTACTACTGGACGATCGTCGCCGAGCAGTTCGACAACGGCCACTTCTACGAAAAGAGCAGCCCGGTCCGCTCCTTTACGCTGGCGCGCTGACGCTGGTAGATTCTCGGGGCCGGCCTGCTGGCCGATCCGTCCTCTCTTTCCCGACTCCATCGCCTCTTGCCCGCCACTTCTACGCGACTGAGCCTCGATCCGCGCGCCCGTTTCGGACGGCGTGCCGGCCGACGCTTTCTGATCGAGTGGGTGAGCGTTGGCTGTCTCGGCCTCGTGGTGATCCTGCTGACGTCGTTCGGGCGTGTCGGCGCCGGCATCGATCGGCTGGTGTACGACCAGTTTCTGAAGCTGCGCGCGCAGCCGCTGCTGTCCGACATCGTCGTCGTGGAGATCGACAACGCGAGCATCGACGAGCTGGGCCGTTGGCCGTGGCCGCGCGGCGTGCATGCGCGGCTGCTCGAGCAGATCGCCGCGGCCCGACCCGCCGCGGTGATCTACGACGTGCTGTTCACCGAGCCCCACGCCGACGACTCCCGGCTCGCCCATGCAATCGCTCTGAGCCCGACCTATTTGCCCCTGCTGCTGACGCCGCCCAATGCGAGCGGCGCCCGCACCGTCGAGGAACCCGTCGCGCCGCTCGCGCAGGCGGCGGCCAGACTCGGTCACATCAATTTTGAGGTGGACAGCGACGGCATTGCGCGCAGCGTCGCGCGCTTCGAGGGCGACGACGGCTCGCGCTGGCCGCAGTTGACGGTGCCCGTCGCCGACGCGGTGGAACGCGGCAAACTGCATCTGCGCGGCGGGTTGCCGCCGCACCGCACGAACGAACCCGCGCGCGGCAGCGCCGACGGAGGCGAAGACCGTTTCCTGATTCCGTTCGGGCCGAATGCCGGGAACTACGCGAAGCTCAGTTTCGCCGACGTGCTCGCCGGCAAGGTGCCGGCCGATCGGCTGCGCGGGCGCATCGTCGTGATCGGCGTGACGGCGGCGGGTCTGTACGACCGCTTCGCGACGCCGGTGTCGGGCGAGCTGGGTCCGCTGCCCGGTGTCTACATCCATGCGAACGTGCTCGACACGCTGCTGACCGGCCGCGAGATCCAACCGGTCGGGCTATGGGTCGTGTTCGCGGCCGCGCTCGGGCCGCTCGCCGCGCTGCTCGCCGGCTTCCTCGTGCTGTCGCCGCGCCGCTCGCTATTGCTGACCGGCGCGCTGGTGCTGCTCGCGGCGGCCGGCAGCGCGCTGCTGCTCTACGGCGGCAGGCTGTGGGTATCGCCGGTGCCGGCCATTCTCGGGGTCGTGATCGTCTATCCGATCTGGAATTGGCGACGCCTCGAAATGACGATGGCGTATCTGCGCGGCGAACTGCAACGTCTCGCCGACGAGCCGCATCTGCTGCCCGAAACGCCGAAGCGCCGACGCGAGTTCGGCGGCGACGCGCTCGCGCAACACATGGCGCTGATGGCTCAGGCCGCGCAACGGGTGCAGGACATGACGCGCTTCGTGTGGGACAGCCTGGATAGCGTACCGGAGCCGATTCTCGTCAGCGATGTGGGCGGCATGGTGCTGATCGCGAACCACGCGGCGAAAGCGCATTTCGCGCGGCTCGGCGCGCCGATGCCCGAGGGCCGGCCGATGCAGAGCGTGCTCGGCGGCCTCACGCTCGTCAAGACGATCGATGCGGGGGCGGCCTCTGACAGCGGGCGCAATCTGTACGCGCACGCGCACTGGCCGGCGCTGCTGGATCCGACGCGCGGCGAGTTCGCCGCGCTGATGGCGCAGGGCGTCGAGGTGCGCGACGCGAACGAGCGCGACCATCTGCTGCGCTATGCGACCTGCACCAACGCGCAGCGCGAGACGACCGGTTGGATCGCCGGTCTCGTCGACGTGTCGGCGCTGCATGTGGCCGAGCGTCAGCGGGAAGATGCGCTGCGGCTGCTGTCGCACGACATGCGCTCGCCGCAGGCATCGATCATCGCGCTGGTCGAGATCGAGCGCGCGCGGGCCGAGCCGGTGCTCGCGCGCAGCCTGCTCGAGCGCATTGAACGCTATGCGCAACGCGCGCTGACGCTCGCCGACGACTTCGTGCAACTGGCGCGCGCCGAATCGCAGGTCTATGTGCTCGAGCCGCTGAGCCTGACCGAACTCGTGATCGATGCGAGCGACGAAGTCTGGCCGCAGGCGCACGCGAAGCGCATCACGCTGCATACGGAAGCCCGCGACGACGCCGACGATCCCTGGATCTGCGCCGACCGCTCGCTGATGACACGCGCGCTCGTCAATATTCTGAACAACGCGGTCAAGTACAGTCCGCCCGACACGCGCATCGTGTGCAGCTTCGCGAGCCAACCGGCGGCAAAGCGCGCGGGCAGCGAGGCGCCGCGCGTGTCGTGTACGATCCGCGACCAGGGCTACGGCATCCCGAAGGACCAGCAGGCGGGCTTGTTCGAGCGGTTCCGCCGCTTTCACACGGCCGAGCGCCCGGAAGTGGGCGGCGCGGGACTCGGCATGGCGTTCATCAAAACCGTCGTCACGCGCCATGGGGGCAGTGTCGAGGTCGACAGTGCGGCTGGCGAGGGGACGGCCTTTACGATCTGGCTGCCCGCGCTCGACGACACGCCGCTCGACGAATTGAGCGCACCGCGCGCCTGAGCCGCGTTCGACGTATTCGCTGTACTCGGGAGAAAGCAATAATGGCAAAGATCGCCCACCTCTGTGCCGCGCTGGCCGCGGCGAGCCTCACCGCTTGCGCGGGTCTGAGCGCGGACGTGCACACCGTCTCCGCTAGCGGCGCCGATCGGAACGTTACGCTGCAGGGCGAGCAGACCTATTCGCTCGCGCGCACGCAGTCGCAGGACGACAGCGCCGACCATCCGCAAGCCGAAAAGCTGCTGCGCGACGAGCTGGCGAAACACGGGTTCGTCGATACGGCGGGCAAGCCCGCGCATTATCTGCTGTCGATCGCGTATAGCACGCGGCCGGCGTCGATCGGTATCGGCGGCAAGGACTGCGTGGCTGCGGATTGCGGCGCGGGCAGCGACGGTCTGGGCGCGCTGCTGTTTGGGCGCGAGTATCAGCATGCGCTGACGCTGCGCTTTTTCGACTTCGCGAGCGGCACCGAGCGCTACAAGGTCAGCGCGGTGTTCATGGATCGCGATGCGGACCCGCTGCATGCGTTGCCGTTGCTCGTCAAAACCGCGCTCGCGAAGCTGCCGTTCGACGCGCCGGCCGACTGGCGCGTGAAGCTCAGTATCGACAAGACGAGCGGTGTGCCGAACGTCGAGGCGATGAAGCCGCTGCAGCGCTAAAACGCAGCTTAGGATCGCCGGGGCCGTGCGTACCGTTATTCCTGCGCCGGCTCGTCGCGCCCCCAGCGGTTTTCGAACACGCAATCGGCGAGCGGTAGACGGCTAGCCCAGCGCTCCGTTTCCAGCATCGGCTCGCTATAGAACGCGTCGACGTGGCCGAGGCACAGAATCGCGACCGGCCGTGCACCTTCTGGCATGCCCAGCAACCGATGCACCGCGTCGACATCGAATAGCGACACCCATCCAAGCCCGAGTCCTTCTGCGCGCGCGGCGAGCCACATATTCTGGATCGCGCAGGCGACCGACGCGAGGTCCATCTCCGGCAGCGTGCGGCGGCCGAAGACGTGTCGCTCGCGCCCGTCCATCAACGCGATCACGAGCAGCTCCGCGCATTCGCGCATGCCTTCCACCTTCAGCTTCATGAACTCGTCGCGGCGCTTGCCGAGCGCGTCCGCAGTGGCGAGCCGTTCGCGTTCGACGATGTCGCGCAAGCCCGTGCGCAGCGCCGCATCGGTGATGCGCACGATGCGCCAGGGCTGCATATAGCCGACGCTCGGCGCGTGATGCGCCGCGTCGAGCAGGCGCCGCAACACCGCCGGATCGACCGGATCGGGCACGAAGTGGCGCATGTCGCGGCGTTCGTATATCGCGCGATAGACCGCGTCGCGCTCGGGGTCGTCAAAAGGCTTCGCCATGAAAGAGAGCGGCCGTAAAAGCCGGGTTGGAGGGCCAGTAAGCGTGCATATAGGTCGCCACAATCGGACCCACGCGGAACACCGCTTCGCCGGGCGCATCGCTGTGCGCGCGCGTGGCGAAGCGCTGCGGCGCGAGCGGCGTCGCGAGCTTCGAGTAGTGGAATGTGTGGCCGGTCAGCGCGCCGTGGACGCCGTCGATCTGCTGCATGCCGAGCGACGTGAAGCGCGTTTGCATCGTCGCGTGACCGGGCAGCAGACCGAGCATCGGCGCGCTCGTGCCCTGCGCGTCGGTCAGCGTGTCGAGCAGATAGAGCATGCCGCCGCATTCGGCGACCACCGGCTTGTCCGCCTCGACGTGCGCGCGGATCGATGCGGCGCTGTTCGCGTTGCCCGCCAGCGTCGCCATATGCAACTCGGGATAGCCGCCGGGCAGATAGAGCGCATGCGTGTCGGCGGGCAACGCTTCGTCGGCGAGTGGCGAAAAATAGCTGAGCCGCGCGCCGAGCGCTTCGAGCAGCGCGACGTTGGCCGGATAGATGAACGAGAACGCGGCGTCGCGCGCGATCGCGATGTGTTTGCCTTGCAGCAGACGCGGCAGCACCTCGGCGGAGGGCGCGCCGAAATCGACCGGCGGCGGCAGTTCGGCGAGCGCGGTCGACGCGAGCGTATCCGCCGCGCGATCGAGGCGCGCTTCGAGATCGTCGATTTCGTCGGCCTGGTGCAGACCGAGGTGACGGTCGGGCAACGTGATCTGATCGCTCTCGGCGATGTGGCCGCACCAGCGCAAGCCGGGCGGCAGCGCTTCCTGCAGCATTTGCGCGTGCCGGGCGGAACCGACGCGATTCGCGAGCACGCCATGAAACGGCAGTTGTGGCCTGAAGCGCGCGAGGCCGAACGCGAGCGCGCCGAACGTTTGCGCCATCGCCTGCGCGGAAATCACCGCGAGCACCGGCACGCCGAAAGTGGTCGCGAGATCGGCGCTGCTCGGTGTGCCGTCGAACAGGCCCATCACGCCTTCGATCAGGATCAGGTCCGCTTGTTGCGCCGCCCGCGCGAGCAGGTTACGGCACGCGCTTTCGCCGACCATCCACAGATCGAGCGACAGCACCGGCGCGCCGCTCGCACGGGCAAGGATCATCGGGTCGAGAAAATCCGGCCCGGTCTTGAACACGCGCACGCGACGTCCGAGCCGTCGGTGATAGCGCGCGAGACCGGCGGTGATCGTGGTCTTGCCTTGTCCCGACGCGGGCGCGCTGATGAACAGCGCGGGACACGCCGCGGAGCAAGTCCCCTTGGGGCGCGCCCCGAAGGAAGTCCCCTGGGGGGACGCCCCGGACGAAGTCGCCTTGGAGACGGCCAACGCTCAGAACTCCACGCCGCGCTGCGCCTTCACACCCTGCTCGCGATACGGATGCTTGATCGCGCGCATTTCGGTGACGAGGTCGGCGGCTTCGATCAGCGCATCCGGCGCGTGACGTCCGGTCACGACGACGTGCAACATCGGCGCGCGCGCGCTGATGACGGCAAGCACTTCGTCGAGCGGCAGGTACTCGTACTTCAGCACGGTGTTCAGTTCATCGAGGATCACCATCTGATAGTCGCCGCTTTCGATCATCCGCCGCGCTTCGTTCCAGCCCTTGCGCGCGGTCGCCATGTCGGCCTCGCGATCCTGCGTGTTCCACGTGTAGCCGTCGCCCATCGTAACGAAATCGCACAGCGCGATTGCGCCGAGGAAATCGCGCTCCGACGTATGCAGCGCGCCTTTGATGAACTGCACGACGCCGAGCCGCATGCCGTGGCCGAGCACCCGCACGGCCATGCCGAACGCGGCCGTGCTCTTGCCCTTGCCGGTGCCGGTGTTGACGATCAGCAGGCCTTTTTCGACGGTCGCGCCGGCCTGCTTCTTTTCGTGGCCTTCGCGGCGGCGTTCGGTCATGCGTTGATGCGATTCCAGATCGGTTTTCATCGAGGGTCCTGGTCTTGAGAGGCGGGATGGGATGGGGTCGCGTCGCTAAGGGCAGCGTTGTTCGCCGCTGCGATCGCCACCGTGATGCCGGCGTGCGCGGTCTTGCGTACGATTAGACGCGCGTTTTGCGCGGTTGTGGTGCAGTCCGGCGCCGTTGCCGCCAGCAGCGCGCACGGCTCGCACACACCATCGACGCCGAGATGCGTGTGTGCCGCCGCCGACGGCGACGCGACCGGTACGGCGGCGATCTGCTCGCGGCTGAACAGTTGCAGCGGCAGCTGATGACGTGAGCAGAATTCGAGCAGACCTGCTTCGTTGGCTTTGGTGTCGATCGTCGCGATCGCGCGAATCTGCTCGAAGGCATTCGATCCGAGCGCTGCGCGTACGGCGGCTTCGATATCGACGGCTTCGCTGTGCAAGCGGCAACCGATGCCGACGCTCAGCGTTTTGATCGCGCGTCCGCGTCCGTGTCGTGTCGCGCTCGCTGCTGGTTCGCGAGCGACGCCGGCGTCGCGTTCGGCCGCATCGCGCGCCAGTGCGAGCGACGCCACACCGCCCATCACGACGATCGCCGGCGAGCCGAGTCCCGCGCGCGCGACCGCCTCGGCGAACTCGCGAAGCGGCGCGAGCACATGACGCTGCTCAGGCCGCGTCGCTGACTCGATCGCCGCGCAGGGCGTGTCGGCGGACATGCCGGCCGCGAGCAACGCGCGGGCGATCTCGCCGAGCCGGCGCATGCCCATATAGATCACGAGCGTCATGCGCGTCGCGGCGAGCGCGGCCCAGTCCGGTTCGCCACTGCCAGCGCCGTGGCCGGTGACGAACACGACGCCCTGCGCGTAATCGCGATGCGTGACCGCGATGCCGAGCGCGGCGGGCGCCGCGATGCCGGCCGTGATGCCGTTGATCACGTCGACTTCGATTCCCGCGGCCTGCAGCGCCTGCAACTCTTCGCCACCGCGGCCGAACACGAACGGATCGCCGCCCTTGAGCCGCGCAACGCTGCGCCCCGCGCGCAGATGCCCGAGCATTTGCGCGACGATGTCGGCTTGCGGCGTCGATGGATGGCCGCCGCGTTTGCCGACGTACACGACTTGCGCGTTGGCGCGCGCGAACTGCAGCACGTCGGGATTCACCAGATCGTCGACGAGCACGACATCGGCCTGCGCGAGCGCGCGGGTGGCCTTCAGCGTGATCAGTTCGACGTCGCCGGGACCGGCGCCGATCAGCCAGGCGCGCGTCATCGCGGCGTGCACGGCGCGCGCCATGCGGTGATGGAAGAAGAGAAGCGGCGTGCGACAGCGCGCGCGGCGGTGAACATAGAGGTCATGCGGTACAGCGAATCCGGGCACGCGCGATGCCGCGCTGCTACGCCTTCACATCCGTTCCCCGCGGATTCCGGCGGCCGGCGGCGCAACCTGATGCACGGATGCATGCGGCGCCGCCTCCGCGTCTGGCCGGTATCCGGGCTGGCGGCCTCACGCGCTTTGCCTTCCCGTCCCGGTTTGCGGATTCGCGGGACAGTGGCATCAAAAACGCATGCGCGGCACGTCCGAATCGACAGCGAATCGAATCGCGCGCCGCAGGTCGCTTACCGTTGCGGGGACAGCACAGGTTGAACGCGCGACGCGCTGCCTGTTTCCCGTTTAACTGCACACGCGAACGCATGTGCGAGCACCAAACGCGCGCATACGATAGCACATGGCGCCTTGCCGGATAAGCGTCGGCGGCGCTTTTCGGCACGCTGGGTTCCTTGACTGCGCAAGGTCGCGGGCCTACACTCGCACGCACTTTGGGTGCTCGCGTGCGCGTTCGTGCGCATGCAGTTAAACGGGAAACAGGGAGCCACCTGCTCTGCAACGGCTAACCTGTGCTGTCCCCGCAACGGTAAGCGAAAAGCGGTTCCGGCTCGATGGCCGGGGCACCGCGGTGCCGGCTTCGATGTCCTCGCGCAAGGTCGCGTCGACATCTCACCACTGGACGAGAAACCACTCGGCCGGGAAGGGGAAGCGGCGCTTTCGCCAGCCCGGATACCGGCCTGAAGAAGCAGAACGTACGCCGCGGGGATGCGGCGGCGCGTTCATGACCTCATCTCCGCTTTCTGTATTTCCGTTGTCGCGGCCATGCCGTCGCCAACGGATGGACCTCACGATGCAAACTCAATTGCGCAAGATTCCCGTCACGATCGTCACGGGCTTTCTCGGCAGCGGCAAAACCACGCTGCTGCGGCATATTCTTCAGCATGCGGGCGGCAAGCGCATCGCGGTGATCGTCAACGAGTTCGGCGAGCTCGGCATCGATGGGGAAATCCTCAAGGGCTGCGGCATCGGTTGCGATGAAAACGGTGACGAGACCGAAGGGCAATTGTATGAACTCGCGAACGGTTGTTTGTGCTGCACCGTGCAGGAAGAATTTTTTCCGGTGATGGAAAAGCTCGCGGAACGCCGTGACGAACTCGATCACGTGCTGATCGAAACGTCGGGGCTGGCGTTGCCGAAGCCGCTCGTGCAGGCGTTCAACTGGCCGCAAATCCGCAACGGCTTCACGGTCGACGCGGTGGTGACGATGGTGGACGGGCCGGCCGCCGCAAGCGGCCAGTTCGCCGATAACCCGCTTGCCGTCGATGCGCAGCGCAAGGCCGATCCGAGTCTCGATCACGAGTCGCCGCTGCACGAACTGTTCGAAGACCAGTTGTCGGCGGCCGATCTGGTGATTCTGAACAAGACCGATCTGATCGACGATGCGCGGCAGCACGAGGTCGAAGCCGCGATCCGCGCGGAGATTCCGCCGCAGGTGAAGATCGTACGCGCGCAGCAGGGGCGGCTCGACCTGCATACGCTGCTGGGCCTCGAAGCGGCGTCGGAACAGACGATCCACCTGCGTCACGACCATCACGGTTCCGCCGACGACCCCGATCATCACCACGACGAATTCGATTCGGTCGTCGTGCAGGCCGGTGTGCGCTCGCGCGACGCGGCGCTCGCCGCCTTGCAGGCGCTTGTCGAAAGCCACACGATTTACCGTGTCAAAGGCTTCGCCGCGTTGCCGGGCGCGGCGATGCGTCTCGTGATCCAGGGCGTGGGCCGGCGCTTCGACAGCTACTTCGACCGGCGCTGGCAGGCGGGCGAAAATGGCGAAGGCGCGTTGAGCCGCTTCGTGCTGATCGGCGAAGACCTCGATCGACACGCGCTGCAACAGGCGTTCGACGCGGCGCTTGGCGCGACGTCGAACGCGACGGCATAACGGGCGCGCCAGTATGCATCTGCTGCGCACGACGCCGGGCGGCTTCGTCGACGATACGCAGGGCGTGATCCGCATCGATCAGCAGCCCGCCGATATCGTCGTGCTCAGTTCCGCCGATACCACGCTGTCGCTGCTCGCAAGCGTGGTGCCGCGTCTGGGCGACGGCTTCCCGAGCGTGCGGCTCGCGAACGTCACCTATCTGCGTCAGCCGGCCTCGGTCGATTTCTATATCGACGACGTGTTGCAGCATGCTCGCGTCGTCGTGGTCGATCATCTCGGCGGCGAAACGTATTGGCCGTACGGCATCGAGCAGGTGGTCGCGCTCGCGCAGCGCAAACAGCAAACGCTCGCGATGTTTTCCGGTGACCTGCAGGAAGATCCGAATCTGCTCGCACGCAGCACCGCGAGCGCCGAGCTATGTCAGCAGTTGTGGCGCTATCTGCGCGAGGGCGGCCCGCAGAACGCCGAGGCGTTTTTGCGCTGCATCGCCTATCGCGTGCTCGACTGGGGACGCGAGCCCGAGCCGCCGCGCGCGTTGCCAGCCGCGTCGCTGTATCACCCTGAGCGCGATACGCCGACCATCGCCGACTGGCAGGCGCGCTGGCGGCGGGACGCGCCGGTCGTCGCGATCCTGTTCTACAAGGCGCATCTGCAGGCCGCCAATACCGCGGTCTTCGATGCGATGATCGATGCGCTCGAAGCGCAAGGGCTCAATCCGCTGCCGCTCGCGATCACGTCGTTGAAGGATGCGCTAAGCCGCGATGTCGTGCAGTCGCTGTGCGCGCAGCATGGTGCCGCGCTCGTGCTGAACACGACCGCGTTCGCCGCGTCCGCGATCGACGATCCCGAGCCGCTCGCGCTGGCCGGCGACGCGCCGGTGTTTCAGGTGATCCTGAGCGGCGGCAATCGCGAAGATTGGCTGAAGGACAATCACGGCCTCAATTCGCGCGACATCGCGATGCATATCGCGCTGCCCGAAGTGGACGGGCGCATCATCACGCGCGCGATCAGCTTCAAGGGGCTCGCGTATCGCTGTGCGCATACGCAGGTCGACGTGGTCCGCTATCAGCCCGACCTCGAACGGGTGCGTTTTCTCGCCGAGCTGAGCCGCCGCTGGTGCCGTCTGCGTTCGCTCGATAACACCGACAAGAAGGTCGCGTTGATCCTCGCGAACTATCCGATGAGCGAAGGGCGCATCGGCAATGGCGTGGGGCTCGATACGCCGGCGTCGGTGGTCGGCATTCTGTCGATGCTGCGCGACGAAGGCTATCGTGTCGGCGAATTGCCCGGACACGGCGACGCATTGTTGAACCGGCTGACCGAAGGCGTGACCAACGATCCGGTGGTGCGCGATCTGCGTCCGGCCCTGCAAAGCCTTGCACTCGACGACTATCTCGCGCATTTCAACGCATTGCCGACCAGCGTGCGCGACGCGTTGAACGCGCGCTGGGGCAAGCCCGAACAAGACCCCACGCTGCGGCGCGGTCGCTTCGTGATCGCCGGCTGGCGCTGCGGGCAGGTGTTCGTCGGCATCCAGCCTTCGCGTTCGCGCGAGCAAGGCGACTACGCGAGCTATCACGACGCGGAGCTCGTGCCGCCGCATGCGTATCTCGCGTTCTATTTCTGGCTGCGCCATCAGTTCGGCATCGACGCGCTCGTGCACGTCGGCAAGCACGGCAACCTGGAATGGCTGCCGGGCAAAAGCGTTGCGTTGAGCGACGCGTGCTGGCCCGATCTGATTCTCGGGCCGATGCCGCACCTGTATCCGTTCATCGTCAACGATCCGGGCGAGGGCAGCCAGGCGAAGCGGCGCGCGCAGGCGGTCATCGTCGATCATCTGATGCCGCCGCTTACGCGCGCCGAAAACTATGGACCGCTGCAGGACCTCGAACGCCAGGTCGACGAATACTACGAGGCATTGATGGTCGATCCGCGTCGCGCGAAGCTGCTGCGCCGCACGATTCTGGCGACGATCGTCGAGCATCGGCTGCACGAAGAGTTGAGCCTCGCGGCTCCGAACGGTCAGGACGATGAAGACGCGCTGCTCACCCGCGTCGATGCGTGGCTGTGCGAGCTGAAGGAAGCGCAGATTCGCGATGGCCTGCATACGTTCGGGCAGTCGCCGCGCGGCGTGCAGCGGCGCGATACGCTGCTCGCGCTGGGGCGCTTTCCGATCGGCGATGGACAGCGCGGCAATGCGGGGCTCGTCGACGCGCTGGCGCGCGATCTGCGCATCGATCATCGGTTCGATCCGTTGACCGTGGATTGGGCAGCCGTATGGGACGGCCCACGTCCCGAAGTATTGCAGCAGGTCAGCGACGCACCATGGCGACATTCCGGCGATACGCGCGAGCGGTTGGAGTTGCTCGCGGGCGAGTTGTTGCGCGGCGTGTGCGGTGTCGATTGGGATGACGCGAATGGTTCGCGAGCCGTACCGGTAGCCGACAAAAGTCTGCCGCATGCGGCACAGGTGATCGCGCGCCTGCGCGACGACGTGCTGCCGCGCCTCGACGCCTGCGGTCCGCAGGAAATGACGCAACTGAAGCGCGGCCTCGAAGGACGTTTCGTGCCGCCGGGTCCGAGCGGCTCGCCGTCGCGCGGACGGCCCGACGTGCTGCCCACCGGCCGCAACTTCTATTCGGTCGACACGCGCGCGGTGCCGACGCAAGCCGCGTGGGCACTCGGCTTGAAATCGGCGCAGCAACTGATCGAGCGGCATCTGCAGGAGCACGGCGATTATCCGCGCGCGATCGGCCTGTCGGTCTGGGGCACCGCGACGATGCGCACCGGCGGCGACGATATCGCGCAGGCGCTCGCGTTGCTCGGCGTGCGGCCGAAGTGGGCGCCCGGCAGCCATCGCGTGACGGACTTCGAGATCATGCCGATCGAGGCGTTCGACCGGCCGCGTATCGACGTCACGTTGCGCGTATCCGGTTTCTTTCGCGATGCGTTCGCGAACGTGATGCATCTGTTCGATGCGGCTGTGCAAGCGGTTGCCGAACTCGACGAACCCGCGCAGCTGAATCCGGTTCGCGCGCGCGTGCAGCGTGAACGCGATGCGTTGATCGCGCGCGGCATGGACCCGGCCGAAGCGCGCAAGCGCGCCGGCTGGCGCGTGTTCAGCGCGCGGCCCGGCGCGTACGGCGCGGGTCTGCAACAGATGATCGACTCACGCCAATGGCAGAGCGACGCCGATCTCGCGAACGCGTATCAGGCGTGGGGCGGATATGCGTACGCGCAGAACAGCGCGGGCGAGCAAGCGCATCAAGCGTTTGGCGCCCGCCTCGCGGCGATGGACCTCGTGCTGCAGAACCAGGACAACCGCGAGCACGACGTGCTCGATTCGAACGACTACTACCAGTTTCAGGGCGGCATGGTCGCGGCGGTGCGGCATCTGGCCGGTCAGCAGCCGCGTATCTATCATGCCGATCACAGCAATCCGGCCGCGCCGCGCGTGCGGACGTTGCACGAGGAGATCGCGCGCGTGATCCGCTCGCGCGTGGTCAATCCGAAATGGCTCGACGGCGTGAAGCGTCACGGCTACAAGGGTGCGGCCGAGATCGCCGCGACCGTCGATTATCTGTATGGCTACGACGCGACCGCGCGCGTGATCGCGGATCATCAATACGCGCTCGTCGCCGACGCTTATCTGAATGACGCCGATACGCGCGCGTTCATGCAACGGCACAATCCGCATGCGCTGCATTCGATCTGCGAGCGTTTGCTCGAAGCGATGCAGCGCGGCCTGTGGCAGCAACCGGGCGACTATACCGCGCAGGTGGAAACGCATCTGCTCGCGAGCGAACAGCAGATCGAAGGAAGACAAACATGAATGGAGCGATGCGGGGAGCGGACGACGTTGGCAGCGCAGGCTGTGCGTCGGGCACGGCGCTGCGGCCGGTTTTTCCGTTTGCGGCGCTGATCGGCCAGACCTCGTTGCAGCAGGCGCTGGTGCTCGCGGCGATCGATCCGGGCCTGGGTGGCGTACTGATCAGCGGACCGCGTGGCACCGCGAAGTCGACCGCCGCGCGCGCGCTTGCCGAGTTGCTGCCGGAAGGACGGTTCGTCGATCTGCCGCTTGGCGCGAGCGAGGATCGCCTGATCGGCACGCTCGATATCGAAACCGTGCTGCGCGACGGGTCGGTGCGCTTCTCGCCGGGGCTGCTCGCGAAGGCGCACCGTGGCGTGCTGTACGTCGACGAAGTCAATCTGCTGTCCGACGCGCTCGTCGATGCGTTGCTCGATGCGGCGGCGAGCGGCGTGAATACCGTGGAACGCGATGGCGTGTCGCATAGTCATGACGCGAGCTTCGTGCTGATCGGCACGATGAATCCCGAAGAGGGCGAGTTGCGGCCGCAACTGATCGACCGTTTCGGTCTGATGGTGGAGTTGCAGAATGCGTTCGAGCCGCAGGTGCGGCAAGCGATCGTGAAAGCGCGGTTTGCGTTCGATGTCGACCCCACTGGCTTTCGTGCCGCTTATGCGGCGCAACAGGCTTCGTACGTGCAGCAAATTTGCGCGGCGCGCGCGGCGCTGCCGCTGCTGTCGTTCGATGACGCCGTCCATGCGCGCGTGAGCGCCCTATGCATCGACGCGGCCGTCGACGGCCTGCGCGCCGACCTCGTGATGCTGCGCGCGGCGCGCGCGCTGGCTGCTTTCGAACGGGCGGATGCGGTGACGGTGCGACATGTGGAGCGCGTTGCCGATGCGGTGCTGCTTCATCGGCGGCGTCAGCATGATGCGCCACATGCGAATCAGCGCCAGCAGGAAGGCGAGGCGCGGCCACAGGACGTCGCAGGCAGTGCGTCTGGCCATCCAGCTGCATCCACGACGTCTTCCGCCGACCCCGACTGGGGCTACCTGCCGCCCGAGCCGATGGCGGCTGTGCCTGTCAAAGGCGTGATTCCGCTCGACGCAAAAAAACGCTGAGCCATCGGAAAGGCGCCGCCGCTGACTCGCGCAGCGGTTTTCGATGGCGGCAAGGGGCGGGGGCGGGTTCGCGCGATACATCGCGTGCCGCACCGGGCCGGCGCATCGCATGGCCAGCGACGCTCGCCGCGATGCGCGGGCGCACGCTGCGTCGCGAGCATCTGCGCTTCGTACGCGAAATGCCGCGCGGCGGGGTGCTGCATTGCTTCGTGCTCGATTGCTCCGGGTCGATGCTGGCGGGCCAGCGCCTCGCGCTCGCGAAGGGTCTGCTGATCAGTTTGTTCGACCGTGCGAGTGCGATGCGCGCCGAGGCCGCGCTGATCTGCTTCGGCGGTGCGGGCGCGGACGTGCGCTTCGGCCCCGCCGTGCCGCGCTGGTGGAACGAGCGATGGCTCGCGCCGGTCGGCGGAGGCGGCGGTTCGCCGCTCGCGTCGGGCGTGCGCCGCGCCAAGCAACTGCTCGAGCGCAGCGCGCGGCGACGGCCGGCCCAGCAGCGTTGGCTATGGATTCTGACCGACGGCCGCACGCGCGACGAACCCGCGCGTCCGGCCGGCGCCGATGAAGTCGTATTCGTCGATTTCGAGCGTGGTGCGATCAGGCTCGGCCGCTGCGAAGTGCTCGCCAATGCGTGGGGAGCGCGGCGGTTGACGCTGGAAGACCTGATCGGCTGATCGATGCGTGCGTAGCGTGGTCGGCCCCGCTGCATCTGCATCTGCAGGTGCGTTGCTTCCCAGCCGTACCGCTCATTTCAGACCGTTGGACCAGTGCTGCACATTCTCTTGACGATCGAACACGAACACCTTCATCGCCATCTGTTGAGCGGCATCGAGTTGACCCAGTTCAAGCCCGTGCATGGACGGTTCGCCAGGCGTTTTGCCCTTCTGAACGTTGCGGATCACGGCCGTCGTCTCGATCTGCGAATCGTATTCGGCCGACTTCAGCCGGAACGCTATGCGCAAGCGCTCGCCTAGCTCGCCGAGTGTCCATGGCGCACTCAACGACATGCCGAGCGTGCTGATGCCGTTCGCGAGTCCGAGGCCCTCGTAGGTATCGCCGTCCCCGCCGATGCCAAATCGCACGGGCAGGTGCGTATGGACGCGGATCGATTTGCGCTCGCGTAACCGGCGGACCGCGCCAGGCCGCGACAACACCACATAGTCGAACGGCAGGCGGCAGACTGCTTCGACCGTGCAGACGAAACGGAACACGGCTTGACTCGCGATCGCGACGATCTCGACATTCTCGCCGGGCGTGAGCGGCAGCGGTTGGCCCTGCTGTATCGGCGGCGTGACGAACAGCGCATGATTCGGCGCGAAACCGATGATGCGGCAAGGGTGCATCGTGGCGCCGCTGCCGGGCTGCGAGCGCATGCCGATCAATGCGCCGATCTCGAGGTGCATCTCCTTGAGCGTCAGTTCACCGGCGTGCTCAGGCTGGGCCGTGGGCGCCGGCGGTTGTTGTGCGCTGAGGCCGGGCAGGTCGCCGCGTTGCGGGTGGAAGTGTTGAAACAGGAAGGCACGCTCGTCGGTGGTCGCGAGTGTCGTGGCGCTTGCGAAGAGCAACGTGCCGTCGGCATCGACGATCGGCCACGGTAGGGGCGTGCCTACCGGCACCGTTTCAGGCTCGAGCGCCGGCGATGCAGCGGCGGGCGGCTCTTCATCGACGTGTGCGTCGACGGGATGATCCATATTCGGCGGCTGATTTAAGTTGCGGGATGATCTGGTTCTCGGCAGGGAAGAGTAAAACTTTAATTTTGGGGGAGGGTGGTGGGTTCGAGCTGTGCGCGGACTACTTTGATTTGTCCTTGTTGGGTTTTTGGCAAATTAACTCGGATGTCTAAGCAATTGGAATCTCGCGCGAGGTTGCTCAATTTTTAAGCTCTTCAACTTTTTAAAATAAATGGTGAGAAGGGTATTGACGGGGCACGGGCCGCTCTCCATAATCTCGTTTCTCTGCTGCAGATGCAGCGACGCAAACGAAGCGGTGCCGGTGGTTGTGGTGCAGGTGCTGCGGGTTGGGCGGAACGATCTTTAAAAACTAACAGCCGATAAGTGTGGGCGCTTGATGCGCGGTGCGACGGCGGGTTCTGCGGAACCTGCTGTCAGGCAACAGTATCGAGAAGCCTCACACAGTATCAGAGGAAGGTTGATCTGTCGGAAGACGGATTGATCATCGTCAGTACGTTGAGTGAGCGACCGGTTCAGAGATGGACCGAAAACAGTAACAGGTTTGAACTGAAGAGTTTGATCCTGGCTCAGATTGAACGCTGGCGGCATGCCTTACACATGCAAGTCGGACGGCAGCACGGACTTCGGTCTGGTGGCGAGTGGCGAACGGGTGAGTAATACATCGGAACGTGTCCTGGAGTGGGGGATAGCCCGGCGAAAGCCGGATTAATACCGCATACGCTCTGAGGAGGAAAGCGGGGGATCTTTCGGGACCTCGCGCTCAAGGGGCGGCCGATGGCAGATTAGGTAGTTGGTGGGGTAAAGGCCTACCAAGCCGACGATCTGTAGCTGGTCTGAGAGGACGACCAGCCACACTGGGACTGAGACACGGCCCAGACTCCTACGGGAGGCAGCAGTGGGGAATTTTGGACAATGGGGGCAACCCTGATCCAGCAATGCCGCGTGTGTGAAGAAGGCCTTCGGGTTGTAAAGCACTTTTGTCCGGAAAGAAAGCTCCGGGGCTAATACCCCTGGGGGATGACGGTACCGGAAGAATAAGCACCGGCTAACTACGTGCCAGCAGCCGCGGTAATACGTAGGGTGCGAGCGTTAATCGGAATTACTGGGCGTAAAGCGTGCGCAGGCGGTGCTGTAAGACCGATGTGAAATCCCCGGGCTTAACCTGGGAACTGCATTGGTGACTGCAGCGCTGGAGTATGGCAGAGGGGGGTGGAATTCCACGTGTAGCAGTGAAATGCGTAGAGATGTGGAGGAACACCGATGGCGAAGGCAGCCCCCTGGGCCAATACTGACGCTCATGCACGAAAGCGTGGGGAGCAAACAGGATTAGATACCCTGGTAGTCCACGCCCTAAACGATGTCAACTGGTTGTCGGGCCTTCATTGGCTTGGTAACGAAGCTAACGCGTGAAGTTGACCGCCTGGGGAGTACGGTCGCAAGATTAAAACTCAAAGGAATTGACGGGGACCCGCACAAGCGGTGGATGATGTGGATTAATTCGATGCAACGCGAAAAACCTTACCTACCCTTGACATGTATGGAATCCTGGCGAGAGCCGGGGGTGCCCGAAAGGGAGCCATAACACAGGTGCTGCATGGCTGTCGTCAGCTCGTGTCGTGAGATGTTGGGTTAAGTCCCGCAACGAGCGCAACCCTTGTCCCTAGTTGCTACGCAAGAGCACTCCAGGGAGACTGCCGGTGACAAACCGGAGGAAGGTGGGGATGACGTCAAGTCCTCATGGCCCTTATGGGTAGGGCTTCACACGTCATACAATGGTCGGAACAGAGGGTTGCCAAGCCGCGAGGTGGAGCCAATCCCGGAAAACCGATCGTAGTCCGGATCGCACTCTGCAACTCGAGTGCGTGAAGCTGGAATCGCTAGTAATCGCGGATCAGCATGCCGCGGTGAATACGTTCCCGGGTCTTGTACACACCGCCCGTCACACCATGGGAGTGGGTTTTACCAGAAGTGGCTAGTCTAACCGCAAGGAGGACGGTCACCACGGTAGGATTCATGACTGGGGTGAAGTCGTAACAAGGTAGCCGTATCGGAAGGTGCGGCTGGATCACCTCCTTTCCAGAGTCGAGCATTGCTCGCATCAAGTGCTCACGCTTATCGGCTGTGGTGATGAAAGAAAACGCAGACAGGCTCAGGGGTCTGTAGCTCAGCCGGTTAGAGCACCGTCTTGATAAGGCGGGGGTCGATGGTTCGAATCCATCCAGACCCACCAGTGTCTTGTCTGGTGAGCTGAAGGGCTGGGGCCTCTGGAATAGCTGTGGGACTGGGGGATTAGCTCAGCTGGGAGAGCACCTGCTTTGCAAGCAGGGGGTCGTCGGTTCGATCCCGTCATCCTCCACCAATCCTCAATGCGCAGGGCTCTGCATGAAGGCAGAGCGTTGCGCATTGGCGATTGAGCCAGTCAGGGCGGTATGAGGCACGAGCTTTATATCGGCTGTCGTTCTTTAACAATCAGGAAGAAGTAGTAAGGAGATTCACGAAAGCGTGCCTGGAGATGGGTGTGTGAGTAGGTGAATCAGGGTTGTGATTGTATCGATGTATTTTAAAGGTGATCGAGAGATCGCTTTGGAATACGGCGCAACACGAATACTCAACCTGTAGCGGAACGTGAATGGTCGACTCCTTCGGGAACCTGTCCCCTCCGGGGATGGGACCAGAGTAAGCGCTAAAGCGCTAACACTGGTCGACAGAGACACACCCGTTATAGGGTCAAGCGAACAAGTGCATGTGGTGGATGCCTTGGCGATCACAGGCGATGAAGGACGCGGTAGCCTGCGAAAAGCTCCGGGGAGCTGGCAAACGAGCCTTGATCCGGAGATGTCCGAATGGGGAAACCCACCTCTTCTGAGGTATCCGTAGCTGAATCCATAGGCTACGCGAAGCGAACGCGGTGAACTGAAACATCTAAGTAACCGCAGGAAAAGAAATCAACCGAGATTCCCAGAGTAGTGGCGAGCGAAATGGGAGCAGCCTGTACACGTTATCTGTATTGTTAGTCGAACGCTCTGGAAAGTGCGGCCATAGCAGGTGATAGCCCTGTAGACGAAAACAGCATGGAAGGACTGGGTGTACGAGAAGTAGGGCGGGACACGTGAAATCCTGTCTGAAGATGGGGGGACCATCCTCCAAGGCTAAATACTCGTGATCGACCGATAGTGAACCAGTACCGTGAGGGAAAGGCGAAAAGAACCCCGGGAGGGGAGTGAAACAGATCCTGAAACCGCATGCATACAAACAGTCGGAGCCTCTGCGAAGGGGTGACGGCGTACCTTTTGTATAATGGGTCAGCGACTTACATTCAGTGGCGAGCTTAACCGATTAGGGCAGGCGTAGCGAAAGCGAGTCCGAACAGGGCGTCCAGTCGCTGGGTGTAGACCCGAAACCAGGTGATCTATCCATGGCCAGGTTGAAGGCACGGTAACACGTGCTGGAGGACCGAACCCACTAACGTTGAAAAGTTAGGGGATGAGCTGTGGATAGGGGTGAAAGGCTAAACAAACCTGGAAATAGCTGGTTCTCTCCGAAAACTATTTAGGTAGTGCCTCGTGTATCACCTTCGGGGGTAGAGCACTGTCATGGTTGTGGGGTCCATTGCGGATTACTACGCCATAGCAAACTCCGAATACCGAAGAGTGCAATCACGGGAGACAGACATCGGGTGCTAACGTCCGGTGTCAAGAGGGAAACAACCCAGACCGCCAGCTAAGGTCCCCAAATATGGCTAAGTGGGAAACGAAGTGGGAAGGCTAAAACAGTCAGGAGGTTGGCTTAGAAGCAGCCACCCTTTAAAGAAAGCGTAATAGCTCACTGATCGAGTCGTCCTGCGCGGAAGATGTAACGGGGCTAAGCCATATACCGAAGCTGCGGATGCACAGTAATGTGCATGGTAGGAGAGCGTTCCGTAAGCCTGCGAAGGTGCACTGGAAAGTGTGCTGGAGGTATCGGAAGTGCGAATGCTGACATGAGTAGCGATAAAGGGGGTGAAAGGCCCCCTCGCCGTAAGCCCAAGGTTTCCTACGCAACGTTCATCGGCGTAGGGTGAGTCGGCCCCTAAGGCGAGGCAGAAATGCGTAGCTGATGGGAAGCAGATTAATATTTCTGCACCATTGTGAAATGCGATGGGGGGACGGATCGCGGAAGGTTGTCCGGGTGTTGGAAGTCCCGGTCCTTGCATTGGAGAAGGCGCTTTGGCAAATCCGGGCGCGGGATTCAAGGGTGCGAGGCGAGTCGCTTAGGCGACGAAGCAACTGGAAGGGGTTCCAGGAAAAGCCTCTAAGCTTCAGTTTCACAGTGACCGTACCGCAAACCGACACAGGTGGGCGAGATGAGTATTCTAAGGCGCTTGAGAGAACTCGGGAGAAGGAACTCGGCAAATTGGTACCGTAACTTCGGGATAAGGTACGCCCTCATAGCCTGACTGGCCTGCGCCAGAAGGGTGAAAGGGTTGCAATAAACTGGTGGCTGCGACTGTTTAATAAAAACACAGCACTCTGCAAACACGAAAGTGGACGTATAGGGTGTGACGCCTGCCCGGTGCCGGAAGATTAAATGATGGGGTGCAAGCTCCTGATTGAAGTCCCGGTAAACGGCGGCCGTAACTATAACGGTCCTAAGGTAGCGAAATTCCTTGTCGGGTAAGTTCCGACCTGCACGAATGGCGTAACGATGGCCACACTGTCTCCTCCCGAGACTCAGCGAAGTTGAAGTGTTTGTGATGATGCAATCTCCCCGCGGCTAGACGGAAAGACCCCATGAACCTTTACTGTAGCTTTGCATTGGACTTTGAACCGGTCTGTGTAGGATAGGTGGGAGGCTGTGAAGCGTGAACGCCAGTTTGCGTGGAGCCGACCTTGAAATACCACCCTGATCTGTTTGAGGTTCTAACCCTGGTCCGTGATCCGGATCGGGGACAGTGCATGGTAGGCAGTTTGACTGGGGCGGTCTCCTCCCAAAGTGTAACGGAGGAGTACGAAGGTACGCTAGGTACGGTCGGAAATCGTGCTGATAGTGCAATGGCATAAGCGTGCTTGACTGTGAGACTGACAAGTCGAACAGGTGCGAAAGCAGGTCATAGTGATCCGGTGGTTCTGTATGGAAGGGCCATCGCTCAACGGATAAAAGGTACTCTGGGGATAACAGGCTGATACCGCCCAAGAGTTCATATCGACGGCGGTGTTTGGCACCTCGATGTCGGCTCATCTCATCCTGGGGCTGTAGCCGGTCCCAAGGGTATGGCTGTTCGCCATTTAAAGAGGTACGTGAGCTGGGTTTAAAACGTCGTGAGACAGTTTGGTCCCTATCTGCCGTGGGCGCTGGATATTTGAAGGGGGCTGCTCCTAGTACGAGAGGACCGGAGTGGACGAACCTCTGGTGTACCGGTTGTCACGCCAGTGGCATCGCCGGGTAGCTATGTTCGGAAGAGATAACCGCTGAAAGCATCTAAGCGGGAAACTCGCCTTAAGATGAGATATCCCCGGGGCTTCGAGCCCCTTGAAGGGTCGTTCAAGACCAGGACGTTGATAGGTCAGGTGTGCACGTACAGTAATGTACTGAGCTAACTGATACTAATTGCCCGTAAGGCTTGATCCTATAACCGGTGTGTGTCGGCAGCCGTTAGCGCTTCAGCGCTTATGGATGCCCCACCCTGCGCAAAGCGCAGGGTCTTATGCAGACCACACACGGTTGAGATCAGTGTTGTGCCAGAAACAACACAACCTGCCTTACCCTGGTGAGCATCACCAGAAACTACTTCTTCCAGATTGGCTGTGGCGCGCACCCCGCGACGCAGCAACCCGTCATGCCTGATGACCATAGCGAGTCGGTCCCACCCCTTCCCATCCCGAACAGGACCGTGAAACGACTCCACGCCAATGATAGTGCGGATTGCCCGTGTGAAAGTAGGTAATCGTCAGGCTCCTTACCCCGTCAGAAACCCCACCCCTCGCGGTGGGGTTTTTGCGTTTACACGGCCGATATCGCGCGTTTCATCACT